>NZ_CP148091.1:282500-3540000 GCF_042140505.1 Rhizobium sp. T1470 | reverse complement strand
ACTTCCCCGCTGTCTCCAACATAGACTCAGTGAAATTGAATTCCCCGTGAAGATGCGGGGTTCCTGCGGTCAGACGGAAAGACCCCGTGCACCTTTACTATAGCTTTACACTGGCATTCGTGTCGGCATGTGTAGGATAGGTGGTAGGCTTTGAAGCGGGGACGCCAGTTTCCGTGGAGCCATCCTTGAAATACCACCCTTATCGTCATGGATGTCTAACCGCGGTCCGTTATCCGGATCCGGGACAGTGTATGGTGGGTAGTTTGACTGGGGCGGTCGCCTCCGAAAGAGTAACGGAGGCGCGCGATGGTGGGCTCAGACCGGTCGGAAATCGGTCGTCGAGTGCAATGGCATAAGCCCGCCTGACTGCGAGACTGACAAGTCGAGCAGAGACGAAAGTCGGTCATAGTGATCCGGTGGTCCCGCGTGGAAGGGCCATCGCTCAACGGATAAAAGGTACGCCGGGGATAACAGGCTGATGACCCCCAAGAGTCCATATCGACGGGGTTGTTTGGCACCTCGATGTCGGCTCATCGCATCCTGGGGCTGGAGCAGGTCCCAAGGGTTTGGCTGTTCGCCAATTAAAGCGGTACGTGAGCTGGGTTCAGAACGTCGTGAGACAGTTCGGTCCCTATCTGCCGTGGGTGTAGGAATATTGACAGGATCTGTCCCTAGTACGAGAGGACCGGGATGGACATATCTCTGGTGGACCTGTTGTCCTGCCAAGGGCATAGCAGGGTAGCTACATATGGAATGGATAACCGCTGAAGGCATCTAAGCGGGAAACCAACCTGAAAACGAGTATTCCCTATCAGAGCCGTGGAAGACGACCACGTTGATAGGCCGGGTGTGGAAGCGCAGCAATGTGTGAAGCTTACCGGTACTAATAGCTCGATTGGCTTGATCGTTCTCATTGACCATGCTCATCACAGGGCGAATGCAAAGCATTCGTCCCGACCCCGGCAAGCGCAAGGCGCTTGTCCGCTCAAGGTGATGTTAAGACGTGTTCACCCGGCGAACATCAAATGTTCGCCCGGAAAAAAGAGGTCGCAAGACCTCTGCCAGCTTCTCAATTGTTGCGCTTCGCTGACCTGGTGGTCATGGCGGGGCGGCTGCACCCGTTCCCATTCCGAACACGGCCGTGAAACGCCCCAGCGCCTATGGTACTTCGTCTTAAGACGCGGGAGAGTCGGTCGCTGCCAGGTCTGCTAAACGCAACATACAATCTTCTCATCACAACAAACGGCCCAAGCCGAAAACAAAGGGCCGCCCAAAGCGGTCCTTTCCGCTTTGAACACCATAACGCAGAGCGTATACTTCCGGGGACAACGTCCCCTTGGCGCGGGGTGGAGCAGCCCGGTAGCTCGTCAGGCTCATAACCTGAAGGCCGCAGGTTCAAATCCTGCCCCCGCAACCAACGATTCTTGCGAAAGCAAGGCACCCAAAACCCCGGCTTCCGAAAGGACGTCGGGGTTTTTCTTGTTCGCGGCGAACCGCGGGATCGCGGCCAGGTCGCCGCGCAGCACGATCGCCCGGCTCATCCTCGTTAACCAGGTGAGGCCTACGACGGACGGCCGTGCTCGGAAGTCGCTCGATCCTAGCGAATAATCTATCTCGACGAACAGATCGTTAGGGATCGCGATCCAGGACACCAGCGACACTAACAGTGACTTCCGCTTCTACCAGCCAGTCATCGGTCAAAGCCGTTTGCTGAATGGCTTTTGAATTCGTTTTTCAGGCAAGCACCCACTCTGCGAGAACCGTCATGGAGCTCGAGGCGGCTCTACTGTACCTGCTTGTCTGTGTTGACGACCGCCAGCCCAGGCTGCCTAGAAGTCCGCGGGATTTCCAGAAGAATGTGAGTGATTGTAGCCAAGCAAGCCCGGTAACATGAAATAATAGTTTATTGACGGAAGGCATTCTCATGCATCCAAAATTGCTCAAGACATTCCTTACGGTAGCGCGGTGCCGAAATATCACGCGTGCGGCCGAGGAGATCCACCTGGCGCAATCCACCGTGAGTGATCAGATCCAGTTACTTGAGACCGAACTTGGTACGACCTTGTTCACCCGCTCGAAGCTCGGCCTGGAGTTGACGCCGGCAGGTCAAACGTTGAGGCCCTATGCCGAAGAAATCCTGACGCTATCGGACGAAGCGCGGGCTGCCGTGGGCGTAACAGCCGGACAGACCGCCGGGTCGGTAACGATCGGCGCGCTGGAGACGATCGCTTCGGCGATGCTTTCACAAGTACTGTCGGACTTTCAGGGCGACCATCCAGACATCGAACTTCGGCTCAAGGTCGCGGGCAGCGGCGATCTGCTGCGCAAGCTGGAGGATGGCGAAATCGACGTCGCCTTCTGCTTCGACAAGGGCGGCCTCGACGAACGCCTCGTCAAGCGGATGATATCTGCGGAACCTTTGGTTCTTGTTGCTCCGCCGAAGGAAGCATCCACCATCTCGAGGGAAGGCGACTTGACCGCGCTTGCCTCGATGAGCTTCGTCGCGACCGAGGCCGGGTGCATCTATCGGTACCTGTTCGACAAGGCATTTGCCGAGGCTGGCATTGCGGCCCCGAAGCTTGCTGCCGAAGTCGGCAGCATCGGCACGATCGCGCGCCTCGTGGCGGCTGGGACGGGCATGGGCCTGGTTCCGCGCCTTGCGGTCGCCGACGCGCTCGATCGCGGCGAGATTGTCGAGATGCCTTGGCCGGGAGAGGTCGCAACAGCTTCACTTGTCATGATCTGGCGCCGCCGACGGGTGCAGCCGCCGGCGCTGAAACTGCTGCTGGCGGCTGCGAGCGAGAATTTCGCGCCGGTCAAATCAGCCGGTGGCCACCCTCGACATGCAGTATCGTCCCTGTCGTAAAGGCGTTGCCCATCAGAAAACTGATGGCGTCGGCGATATCGTCTGGTTGTCCGACGCGCCCGACCGGCAGTCGCTTTGCCATCGCGGCGAGCGTCTCGTCTTTCTTGTCGCCGGCGACGAAGCGCCAGATGGGGGAGTCGACCCAGCCTGGCGAGACGGCGTTGACCCGGATTGGCGCCAGTTCGATCGAAAGCGCCCGGACCAGTCCTTCCAGCGCGGCATTGACGGCGGCGACGACCGAGCCTCGCGCCGCGGGCCGATAGGCGGCGATGCCGGATGTGAAGGTGATGGAGCCGGTGGCTGACAGCACGGGTGCGCCGTATTTGGCCAGGAGCAGCGGCCCATAGAATTTGCTTTCCACCACCCTCTGGGCCACCTTTAGTTCGACCGAAGGCAACAGCTGATAGGCGCCTTCGATATCGGCTGCGGTGCTGACGATATGGTCGAGCCGGCCGACCTGCCTGAACAGCTCGGCGACCTGATCCTCCTCCGCGATATCGGCCGCGACCGTGTCCAACGCCGCTGGTCTCTGCAACGCCTCGCGGGCGCGCTTCAGCTTGTCCTCATTGCGTCCGACGATGACGACCGCCGCACCGGCGTCGAGGCAGCGCTTCGCCAGCGCAAAGCCCATTCCAGAGCTACCCCCGGCGATAAGAATTTTCGTATGCGCGACTTCATTATTTTCCATGTCTTCCGTTCCCTCGAGTGAACCACCTCCATTGAGAATTCGCAGATCTGCCTGAATAGAGGAAACGGAAGAACACGAAGGCGCCATCGGAATCTCCGATGACGACTAGACCGACGCCGATGGAGCTTGGGGTTCGTGCTTTATTAAATCCCCATCCCCGTTTCCGTCCACAGCGACAGGCGATGCCGCCGTCGCCGCGTGCCACGCCGTCGCCGTGACGGCCGAGCTGCCGTTCGAGCGACCGTGACCACGGAACGAGCTTGAAGATCATTCGGGACGAGCGGGGCAGCGTTCGGCGAGGCGCCGGTCGAGGAGTCGTCCAACACCCGCCGAAGTCGCTCGCCTAATCCGATAGGGGTGCGAACGATACAGGATCGCGCGCGAGATGAGCAGCTTTGCGCCTAGGCCACCCGCGCGAGTGACCGAGCTCAGCACAGATCATGTGCGAGTTGCCGTGCTTCGGCGAGCCAGGCGTCCCGCTCAGCAGCCGTGCTGGTCGCAACCACACCAAAGAGGCGACGTTCGACCTTATACCAGCGTGAGCGATCTCTGACTCTTTTTGAGGTTTCCAAATCAGTTGAGTTCTGAATCAATACCGCAAACGGAGGTTTGCGGATGACATCAGGAATTCCACTGCGCGATGACTTCGACGGCTTCGCTCTTCGGGCGTTGGCCAAAGGCACGAAGGATGCGGCACAGGCTCGGCGGCTTCTTGCCCTTGCCGAAATCTATGATGGCCATTCCCGCAGCGATGCGGCCAGGATCGGAGGCGTGACCCTGCAAATTGTCCGCGACTGGGTTATTCGCTTCAATGCGCGTGGCCCGTCGGGGCTCATCAATGGCAAAGCACCCGGCAATCAAGGAAAGCTTTCCGACGTGCATCGCCAGGCTTTGGCAAAGATCGTCGAAAGTGGCCCGATACCGGCGGTGCATGGCGTTGTGCGCTGGCGGCGCAAGGATCTTGCTCAATGGCTGTTCCAAGAATATCGGATATCCGTCGATGAAACGACCATTGGCCGCGAATTGAAGGCGCTCGGCTTTGCAAAGCTGTCTGCCCGCCCGCGCCATTACGCCCAGAACGAAGGCGACCTGGAGAGTTTTAAAAAAAGTTCCCCGCCACACTGGCAGCCATCAAAGGCAGGCTCCCGAAGAACGTCGAGATTGAGCTCTGGTGGGCCGACGAAGCTCGGATAGGCCAAAAGAACAAGATCACCCGGCGATGGGCACGCAGGGGAACAAGGCCTTCGGCACCACACGATCAACGCACGATGTGGACCTATATCTTCGGCGCTATCTGCCCCAAGAAGGGCAAAGGTGCGGGTCTCGTTCTTCCCTACTGCGACACCAGCGCCATGAACCAGCATTTGATCGAAATCAGCCAGGCCGTCGATGACGGCGCTCATGCCGTGCTGATCGTTGATCAGGCGGGGTGGCATGTCACGCCGAAGCTCGATGTGCCCGACAACATCACACTGCTCTTCCTGCCGCCACGCTCGCCCGAATTAAATCCCGTCGAGAACGTGTGGCAATTTCTGCGTGACAACTGGTTGTCCAACCGGATCTTCAAAGATTACGAGGACATCGTCGCCCATTGCTGCGACGCATGGAACAAGCTGGTCGCTCAGCCGTGGAAGATCATGTCGATTGGAATGCGTGACTGGGCGCACCGGTTTTGATTAGCGCTCGTTGGTATTAGGCACCCCGCAGTAGGCGAGAATGCATTGTCGCCACATGCGCTCCAGCGGATCGCCGAAATGCTCGCGTTCCCGATCCGGCAACGTATTGCCGGTGTTGAGGACGAGCGCAGCTCGTGTCGCCAGCAATCCGATTGGCTCGTCTCCTGCGTCCTCTCCCTTGGGGAATGTGTATGCCGCCTGAGGTGCGAACACCCGATCAATCCACCCCTTCATCATAGCGGGCGGCGCACCCCAGCAATTGGGGTGTACGACGGCCAAAAGGTCGCTTGTGATCAACTCTTGGATATGCCCCGTCACCACCGGATCGAGCGACCGAGCGCCGCGAGCCTCGGCGGCTGTGATGATAGGATCAAAGCCTTCAACATAGAGGTCACGAACCCTGACGTCGAAACCTGCCTCCGACCAAGCCTTCTGAACTTCATTGGCAAGTGCGTGATTGAAGCTATGGGAGTCCGGGTGACAGACCACAACCATTGCCTTCTTTGATCGCCTGTTTACGACCAATTCCGGTTTGCACGACTCCTGCACCTGCGATGCCCGTTCTCACTTCGCATCCGGCATTCTTTGACCCTGCCGGTACATGCGCTCAGGCTTGGTTCCGGCAAACTGTCCACCGTCGATCGGAACAATCGCACCCGTGATGAAGCTGCTATCATCGGAACCCAGCCACAGGACCGTCCTGGCGACTTCGTCGGAGTTGCCCAGGCGTCGCATCGGAGTCGCCATGGCGGCCTGACGTTGCGCCTGCTCACCAGACGCCTCGAGGTGATGGGTGAGGATTGGCCCCGGCGCGAGTACGTTCACCCGGATGCCGTGATCAGCATAATCCGACGCCGCAATCTTGGTCAGCGCTATAACGCCGGCCTTGCCGGTGACATAACCCGCGAGGTTGGCCACGCCCTGAACGCCCGCGACCGACGCCATGTTAATGATGGAGCCCCCACCGCTTGCCAGCATAGCCGGGATCTGAAACTTCATGCCGAGAAACGTACCGCGGATGTTGGTTCGAATGGCGCGGTCGAATTCGTCGACACTCATGTCGGCGAGGGGCTTCGGGTGCACCGCATCTCCACTACGACGACCGGCAAGATGCCTGCGCAGCACACTTCATGACGTGGTTGGCACCCTTTGCCAGGTCCTGAAAACCGCTGTCCGCCACAAGTGGCTCCGGAGGGCGGCCGGACCGCCGCCCTTCCACGGAGGCCGAGACCCCACGGTCCGATAAAGACACCCGAACGGGTGTCGTCACGAATCGCTTGCCGATTCGTCAGCCCGCTTGGCAGGCTTCATAAGGGAGCGGTCCTTGTCCCGCCACTCCGATCCCCGGCGTGGCCGGAGCTTATTCAATTCATCAAAACGAAAGTCGTCTCTCATGAGCAAAACCTTGACGAACCACGTTGGTTCACCAATAATTGAGGTGAACCAACGAAAGTTAGGTACCATGACTGCTGCTTTTACCGTGCGTGTTTCGGATGAAACCGCGAGCAAGCTTAATCAGATCGCGGAAAAGCTGGATCGCTCTCGTGCCTATATGGCCGCCGAGGCTATTGAGGCTTTCGTTGAGCAGCAGGAGTGGCAGCTTGCCGAGATCGAGGCTGGGTTGGCTGAGGCCGATCGCGGCGAATTTGCCAGCGCCGAAGATGTAGCGAAGATCGTTGGGAAGTACGTCAAGTCCGCCCGCCAATCATGAGCGGAAAGCGTATTCGCTGGACGCTTCGGGCGTTGCGGCGGCTTGACGAAATCGGCGCCCGTATTGAGCAGGACAATCCCGATGCGGCAGCGCGTGTGATTGCCAGGATCGTGACCGCAGTGGATATGCTTGCGGACTTGCCTGCAAGTGGGCGGCCGGGGCGCATCAAGGGTACCCGTGAAGTGGTGCTGGCCGATATTCCTTACATCATCCCGTACCGTGTCAGTCAGGACATCGAAATTATCACCGTCATGCACGCCCACCAACGGTGGCGGTCGGCATTCTAGTCGTCCCGATGGATTCAGAAATCGCCTTCACGGCAGTGACCGCATCGAGGAATTTACGCGGCTGGGGATCAATGTTCCGGCAGACTTCGCCGTCCTCGGCTGCGGCAATGCGGAGGAAGGATTTTATTGCCAGCCACGCCTTTCGACCATCCGACCAGAGTGGCTCGCCTAGGAAGAGGTTGGGCGTTACGTGACCGGTACGCATTCGGGGTGGGCTACAGCAGTCGAGCGATTTGCATGTTAGGATCGATCGATGGATATCGACGAGAACAAGATCGACGATGCTGTCCTGGCACTGCTATGGCTGACGCTGCATGACGGGCGTCGGGTATGGAAGAGTTTTGATTGGGATGCGACGGACCGACTGTTCAAGAAGGGTCTGATCGGTGATCCGGCGAGCAAGACGAAGTCCTTGATCTTGACGGATGAAGGCTTGCAGCGGTCAGAGGAATTGTTTCGGGAGTTGTTCACGCGGCGGCAGCAATAGCTACGGCCTTTTGGGCCGTCCAATGCCCCGGCAACAAACTCCTCGATCCTGTTTGCAGCATGGTCTGCGATCCGGGCCCCTATGACCTGAAAAGGAGATACATGCCATGACCGTGCCGCTGCGCGCCGCCCCCTATTTGCGCGTCTCGACGGCGCGACAGGCCGAGCAAGACGTCTCCATTCCCGACCAGCGCAAGCAGGGCGAAGCCTATTGCGCCTCACGCGCTTCAGGCTTGCGCAAACCTATGTCGAGGCCGGGGCTTCCCCACCAACGACCGCCGCCCCGAATTCCAGCGCATGATCGAGGCCGGGACCAGCAGGCCCGCGCCCTTCGATATTGTCGTGGTCCATTCGTTCTCGCGCTTCTTCCGCGACCACTTCGAGCTTGAGTTCTACGTCCGCAAGCTCGCGACGAACGGCGTCAAGCTGCTGTCGATCACGCAGGAGATAGGCGACGATCCCATGCACCTCATGATGCGGCTAGGGATCGAAAGACGAGCTTTTACGCGCGCTTGTCGCCATTGGCGGCGGGAAATCGGCGGGAACTGGCGTGCCCAGTTCTATACTGAAATGGCGGGTCGGGAGGGATTCGAACCGGGCATACGTCGACAGTCTAGGCCGCTGGCCTCGGGATAGGCTTTTCAACCAATCGCAGGAATCGTTGGTTGCGTGCCCCCGCAACCAAATCTTCCCAAGCACCCGAAATAACCAGACCCAGATAGCGCTGGCGATCGTAGCTCCTCCGTCATGCTCGATTCCGACTTCACGGCAGTATCGAGGAATTTACGCTTGAAGCGTTCCTCAAGCATCGTGGTTGCTTCCATTGCCGCCAGGATCGATGCGATGCGACCGTGAACCGCAAGCGTCGCGGGGTGGTGGTCCCGCGACGCGCGTCGGTACTTGATACTAATTTACCACAACCCGCCGAGCGAGTGCCATGACGTAGTCATCGGCGATATCAGCCAAAGTCAGGGCGACCTCCGGTTCATTCCACCCCGCCGCGAGAGCCCTTTGCACGAAATCGCGAAACGTCGCCGCGAGTACCTCCTCGCGACCAAGAGCTCGGCAGGGATCATTCGCGGCTTGCATTATCAGACGGATAGCTTTCATTGATGCGCCCCCTAACGGTTTGCCTTGTTGCACCAGAAGTGCATTCGTCATGCACTCCGACTCTTGCCATGCGCTATTATGCTTCTTTTCTAATGGCTTACGCGGTGCGTGTCGTTAGCCGCCGATCCCAAAACTTGCAGCGGCGTCCATTTCTGCGGCTGGGAGGACACTGGCCGATCATTCCCCTCGCTCAGGAACGATTGGAGTGACAACGCGTTCGATAGATCGGACTAAAGTCTGATACTGCCCCAGCGCCACAGTTTGGCCCGATTGCCCGGAATTTTAAGAAGCACTTTGGCACCTCAATCCGATCCATCCGGAACGGAATAAACAGCACAAAAGCGGGTCGTGAGAATGTCATTGGGAGTAGGCTCCGACGAGGCGAGCTCCCTCGAGACCAAGGGGGATCCATGCTTCATGCACGAGAACGGCAACTGGACGGACTTCGCACTCTCGCCGTCGCTATGGTCCTATACCACCATTTCTTCGCGGTCGATGGATCAGTTTTGGGTCATCTCGGCGTACGCCTCTTCTTCGTACTCAGCGGCTTCCTGATAACGCGGCTCCTTTTAGATGCACGTTCCGCTATCGACTATGAACCGGGCACTGCGCTGAAATCGTTCTATATTCGCCGCGCTTTGCGCATATTCCCTCCCTATTTTGCGATGTTGGGCTTCGTTTGGTTTGTAAACCTTGAAGGAGCTCGCGGTAGCCTCAAGTGGCACGCGGCTTACCTCTCGAACTTTTGGTATGCCCTCCACAATGAATGGATACCTTGGGTGTTGTGCCACACCTGGAGCTTAAGCATTGAGGAACAGTTTTATATTGCCTTGCGCGGCGACAAACAAGGTGAGACTCAGCGTCAATCAGGATGAGACTCGGCGGCGGGGGTGTGACGAAGGGAGGGCGTAGCCCGACTGGAGTTACACCCCCGCCGCGGCGCAATTTTTCGGCGTCTCATGATCGCGGTTGGCCCGGTAGCGTCGGTGATTTTCTGAGAATGGAGAATCACCTTTGTGCCGGGTCGCCATGTAACCGATCATCAGACGAGGCTTTTTATGAAGTACCGACAAAACAACCCCATTGAGGTCGCTGCCGCCAAGGCGTCGATCAGCCGGGCGACGGCTTACCGCATCGAGAAGGATGCGCGTCTTCCATCGCAGACCAAGCCGCCGCGCGACCGGCGTCGCCCCGATCCCCTTGAGCACATCTTCGACGCCGAGGTTGTTCCGCTCCTCAAGGCCGCGCCCGGCATCCGAGCGGTCGCCGTTTACAACGAGATGCTGCGGCGTCATCCAGAGCTGTCAGAAGGTGTTCGCCGTACGATTGAGCGTCGTATCCGATCATGGCGGGCTGTTCACGGTCAGGAGCAGGAAGTGATCTTCCGTCAGATGCACGAACCCGGTCGGTTAGGACTGTCGGATTTTACCGACATGGGCAGCCTCGGCGTGACGATCGCCGGCCAATCGCTCGATCATCTGCTTTATCACTTCCGGCTGGTCTGGTCGGGCTTCGAGCATGCCCATGTCATCCTGGGTGGAGAGAGCTTCGTCGCTCTGGCCGAGGGGCTGCAGAACGCCCTGTGGTCGGTTGGCGGTTCGCCGCTCTATCATCGCAGCGACAGCTTATCGGCCGCCTTCCGCAACCTCGATGCCGACGCCAAGGTCGATCTGACGCATCGCTACGACGAACTGTGCGCCCATTATCGCATGACGCCGACGCGCAACAACAAGGGCGTCGCGCACGAGAACGGCTCGATCGAAAGTTCCCACGGCCATCTCAAGAATGCGATCCGCGATGCTCTGCTGATGCGCGGAACCAGGGACTTTGGCGACCTCGGATCCTATCGCGCCTTCATCGATGAGATCGTCAGCCGCCGCAATGCCGCACATGGCAAGCGCATCGATGCCGAGCGCACGCATCTGCAAGCTCTTCCCGATCGTCGCACCACCGACTTCGAAGAGGTCATCGTCACCGTATCGAGCACCGGCGGCTTCGCCTTGCGCAAGGTCTTCTACACCGTGCCTTCCCGTCTGATTGGCCACCGGCTGCGGGTGCGTCTGTTCGACGATCGCCTCGACGTCTTCATCGGCGGCACGCATCTGCTGACATTACCCCGAGGCCGCGCCCACGCGAGTGGCAAGCACGATCAAGTCGTCAACTATCATCACGTCATTCATTCCCTGCGCAAAAAGCCGATGGCGCTTTTGGGGCTCGTCTATCGCGACAAGCTCTTCCCCAGGCCGGAATATCGCAGGACTTTCGACGCGCTCATCGAGCAACTGCCCGAGCGGCAGGCTTGCAAGATCACCGTGGAACTGCTTGCCTTGGCTCACGATCGCAGTTGCGAGCGTGAACTGGCCGAGGAGCTTGCCAAAACGCTCGACGCCCACAAACTGCCTGATCTGGCGGCTTTGAGAGCGGTCTTCAGCCCGGACCCGGATCAGTTGCCGATCGTTCATGTGCAACTCGCGTCGCTCAATGGTTATGAAGCCCTGATCGGCACGGCCTATGCGGGAGAGGTCGCATGAAGAGCAACATCCACACAGTCGATGAAGCCCGCCTCGGCATCATGCTCAACGAACTGAGGCTGCCGACGATCAAGACGTTCTGGCACCAATTTGCCGAGCAGGCCGATCGGGAAGGATGGCCTGCTGCCCGTTTCCTCTCGGCCATCGCCGAGCATGAATTGGCCGAACGCGCCCATCGCAGGATCGAAAGACACCTCGCCGAGGCCCACCTGCCACCCGGAAAGACGCTCGACAGCTTCGCCTTCGACGCTGTTCCCATGGTCTCCAAGGCCCAGGTCATGGCGATTGCAGCCGGCGATAGCTGGCTCGCCAAAGGCGCCAATATCCTGATGTTCGGTCCGCCCGGCGGCGGAAAGAGCCATCTCGCCGCAGCCGTCGGCCTCGCGCTAATCGAGAACGGCTGGCGCGTGCTCTTCACCCGCACGACCGATCTCGTCCAGAAGCTTCAGGTCGCGCGGAGGGAGCTTCAGCTCGAAGCCGCCATCGCAAAGCTCGACAAGTTCGATCTTCTCATCCTCGACGACCTGGCCTACGTCACCAAGGACCAGGCCGAAACGAGCGTGCTCTTCGAACTCATCTCCGCAAGATATGAGCGGCGTTCCATCATGATCACCGCCAATCAGCCCTTCGGAGAATGGAACCGCGTCTTTCCAGACCCGGCCATGACGCTTGCCGCGGTGGACCGACTTGTCCATCACGCAACAATCTTCGAGATGAATGTCGAAAGCTACCGGCGGCGTTCGGCCATGGAAGCCAAACGCCAGCGCGGCAGACCCGCCTCATTCGCGACAATCAAAAGCTCTTCCCAGCTTGTCGCGGAGCGGCAATCAGAACACGATGAAACTCTTGCCAGCGACAATCAACATGATAACTTCGCTCCAACCGCGACATAAGAATCTCATCCAGATTGTCGCTCGCGTCTCATCCTGATCGTCGCGCTATATATTGCCTGGCCGTTGGTGATCCTGCTGGCTCCCCGCCGCTTCATTGGACCGATTTGCGTCGCGGTCATCGCATTCTCGCTAGCGTATCGCTTCTACTGGCCGTTCACAGGCACACCCGCCCTCGCGCGTGACCTTCTTCCTCCGGCGTCGTTGGATGCGCTCGTAGCTGGCGCCCTCCTCGCCGTCCATCGAAGCAGGACTGAGGTTTGGCCCCGCTGGATGCGGGTAAGCGTTGCTCCCCTGACCGCCGGCGCCGTCATTTTCCTATGGCTGAAACCAGTGCCGATGACACCAGCGCTTGAATGGCTGACGTGGATCGGTGCGGAGATTTTTCCCATCATACCCCTCGTCATGCTGGTCGGAGGCTGTTCGTCGGGCCTACGAGGACCGCTCGGCCGCCTGCTGGAACTCCCGCCGATCACCGCGGTCGGACGCATAAGTTACGGCGTTTACCTTTTCCATCCGATTGTGCTTTCGCTGATCGTCAAGGCTCAGGCCTGGATCCCGGTCAATGTTTCGGAACAGGGTCCCGGTCGTTTTGTGATTGCGACCGCGGCCACACTGATGCTGGCTTCGATCTCCTGGACGATCTTCGAAAAGCCGCTCAACCAGCTCAAACGCCACTTCCCCTATGTCCGCTCCAGAAGCCAGGCTCACATTCCGTCGTCGAACAGGGCGAGTGAACCCGACGTACGAGCATACGAGGTTTCAGCGTACCGCCCAAGCTATGCCAACCGCGATGAACATGGGACTTAATAGATGCCTGATCCTCTGATCTCGGTCGTGCTGCCTGTTTACAATGGCGAGCCTTACATTGCCGCCGCGCTCGAAAGCATTCTGCGCCAGGACTACGACCGCTTTGAAGTCATTGCGCTTGACGACGGCTCGACCGATCGTTCGCTGGAGGTCCTTCAACGGTGTCGAAAAGCCGACGATCGTATCCGCATCGTCTCGCGGGAGAACCGCGGACTGATTGCGACGTTGAACGAGGGCATCGCCTTGGCGAGAGGGGACCTTATCGCCCGAATGGACGCAGACGATATTTCCTATCCATCCCGCTTTTCGCGCCAGGCCGCACTCTTTGCCAAGCAGCCTCAGCTCGCGATCAGTGGTACGGGCATTGATCAGCTTCTCGGCAACCGCGTGGTACGCGGCAGGCCAAATCCGATCTATCAGACCGGAGATTGGCACATACTGTCGACGTTCTTTACCATCTTCTTGCACTCGACCGTGATGTACAACCGCAAGGTCATCCCTGAAGACATGCTGGTGTATGACGCAGGCTATGTCCATGCCGAGGATTTTGATCTCTTCGGGCGCATTGCCCGGCAGTTTCCTGCGGCGATGATCGATGAGAGCCTCGTTGCCTATCGTATTCACCGCGACAGCGTCTCAAGCAGACACAAGCAGCAGATGCGTCAAACGCACCTGAAGATCGTCGCGGAGAACCTCGAACGACAATCTCTTTGCGACGATCCCGATGCGCTTCATGCCATCGGGGCAGCGGTTACGCCCGACACGGTACGCCGTGCTGCAAATTGCCTCCTCGCGATCGAACGGAAAATCGCGGAGCGGGTGGGTCCGACGCGTTCCAGCTACGCGCACGGAAGCTTGTGCTTCTTCTATTTCCTCTATCAACTTATTATTGACGAGCAGCGACCGGAGCTCACGCACGCGTTTTTAACGCTGACTGGAAAGTGGCAGCTCATCCGGCGTCGAGAACGGTACGGACTTCGGTCCGCTGCTTATGCGCCGTGGTTGTGCCGCTTTTCAGGCGGCGCGACCCGGCGACTGGATCTCATGGCGCGCTACTATCAATCGGTGCCCGCTAAAACCGTACAGTCGCTTCAAGGGCTCGCATAGTGGGCGTATTCCCCCGCGCCAGAGCCTGCCACCAGCTGAGGTCACGACAGCCATGCTAGAATTCGTTTGGTCGAGTTTTCGGCTATTGCGTCAGGCGCTCGGCCGGCAGATCTACCTGCTTGCGATTGTCGTCGTCTTAGGATTAAGCACCGCCGTCCTCGAAGGCACGGGCATCGGTCTCATTATTCCGATGCTCGGCATTATCGGCGGCGAGAAGGATCCCTCGGGGATGGCTGGGCTTTCAGCCGTCTTCCAACAGGTGGGCGCCGGTTTGGATGATCGGGCAAGGCTTATTGCGATCGCTGCCGCAATCCTCGGATTGATCACAGTGAAGAATGTGCTGGCGTTCGCCAACGCCGTGCTCACCAATTTCATCTACGGCAGAGCCGGCCACGCCATGCGAAGTTCTCTTGCCGGCCAGCTTTTGACGATTGGATACTCATTTTTTCTGCAGCAGAGCCCGGGGCGCCTGCTCAATATCATCTCCAACGAATCCTGGCGGGCTTCGGACGCAATACAGACAACCCTTGCGGCGATCGTAAACGCATCAGCCGCCGTCATCTTGCTCATCTTCCTCTTGCTTCTTTCATGGCAGATGACCCTGTGCGTCGCGCTGGGGCTCGTTGTAATCCAGGCTATTCATGCAATCCTCTCTGCCAGCCTGAAAGGGCCGAGCCGCAACGTCACGTCATTCAACAGTGAACTTGCCTCGAAGATGCTTCATCTCGTACATGCGGGGCGGCTCATCCGCGCATTCGGACAGGAACTGCGCGAAAAGGCACTCTTCGATTCCTCTTCAGATGCCGTTCGAAAAGCGAGTTTCGTTCTGCAATCCCGACAAGCGATATTGCCGCCATTGACAGAGATGCTGCATTCAGCTGTTTTTTTAACGGTCGTCGTCAGCGCCTGGCTTTGGGGCGTGAGTTTTCCGATTATCGTCGCTTTCGTGGTCCTGCTATATCGGCTGCAACCGCATGTGCGTGCGCTTCAAATGGCGTGGAGCGCGGTGCAAGGCTGGAGTGGTTCTTTGGAAGAGGTCAGATGGCTCTTGGATTCGTCTGATAAGCCAAAGCCACCGGCGGGCGACGACCCGGTCCAGGGGCTCCGCCAGCAGATTGGCTTTGACTGCGTAACGTTCAAATATCCGGGCTCGGGCTCGCGACCGGCCGTGCTGCGCGCCGCGAGCTTCGACATTCGCCAAGGTCGATCGACAGCAATCATCGGACGATCGGGCGCTGGAAAGACCACGATCGTCAATCTCCTTTGTCGATTTGTGGAGCCCGACGAGGGAGGGATTCTGATCGATGGCATCTCACTCAATCAAATCGATCCTCTCCAATGGCGAAGACAAATTGCGCTCGCCAGCCAGGACCTTGAGCTGATTGATGGTACAATCCTGGAAAACATCACCTATGGTCACGACGCTTCGTTTGCCGACGCTGAAAACGCCGCCAAGCTTGCTGAGGCGCACGAGTTCATCGAGAAACTGCCTGACGGGTATGAGACCGTGGTCGGTTACAGGGGAGCCACCGTCTCGGCAGGTCAGCGACAGAGGATCGCGCTAGCAAGGGCGCTCGTGCGAGATCCGGAAATTCTCATCTTGGACGAGGCCACGAACGCCCTGGACGGATTGTCGGAAGCTGCGATCGTCGAAACCTTGAAATCAAGGGCCGGCCGTCGCACGACAATCGTCATCAGCCATCACCGCAGCACCATTTCGTTCTGCGACGAAGTCGTCATACTTCATGACGGCAGCGTCAGGAATCAGACCTCTTTTGCCAAGGTCGCAACACTAAGCATGGATCAGCTCTACGAGCATGAAACGCCTTCTTCCTAGGAGAGATTGCGGGACTTTCGGCGGGGGCGGGCGTTGCATCGGGACTTGAAGGAATGAAGCGGCGCATCCGCTCCGGCGGAGTTCTGAGGCAACGCTGGTAACGGCCGTGGTTGCCTCCGGCGCACGCTAAGTGGCACTGTTCACGCCAATTTCAATCGACGGTGTCGGGATGCGTCGATGCCTTCAGATCGGCTAGACCACGGTTCGCGTCCTTGCTGCCGGTCGCCGCGGCGGCCGTGAATATCCGTTCCGCGTCGCCGTACATCTTCATGTTCAAGTAGGCATATCCCCGAAGCACCAACAAATCGATCGGCTCCTGGCGCAGCTGGGCGCGCTGATCGAGATATATCAAGGCCTCGCGATAACGCTTGGCGTCGAAGGCGGCCAAGGCCCTGTCGGCCAAGATCGCAATCTGCAGTTCCGCCGCGCGCTGTTGTGTCTGCGGCGCCCTTGTGGCTGCAACGGCGGCATTGTTGGATAGGCCGGCCCGCAGGTAGGCGAGGCTCTGGCCATAGGCCGCATCTTCGCGCGTTTTGCGGTTTGGACTGAGCAGCGCCGCCTCGAACGCCTTTACCGCCTCCATCGGGCGATCGATGTCCATCAGGCACCACCCACGCGACAGTGCCGCTTCAGGATGGAGCAATTGCGCATTGAGCGTGGTAGTGCATCCGCGCAACTGCCGCGCGCTGCGGCGAACCGTCACCGTTTGCATCGCAGGCTGGCGCGAGACCTCAACGCTGGCTGGCGGGTTCGCGGCCTCATCGAGACCAGGTGCCCTAACGATCTCAGGGGGCGAGGCGGCTGCGCCTTGCGGCGCCGTCTGCCCGGGAGCGGGCAGGGGAGGTTGCGTCGTTTGCCGGTTGGTTGTCTCGCCAAACTGGGCGATGCGCTCGGATTTTCCCGCCCACAGCCGTTGGATCTCGGCCACACCCGCCCGGTCGCGCAACTGCTGACGCGTGATGGCCAACCCGTAGGCGGACGGCTCGTCATCCGGTTTCCAGCGCAACGCCGTTTCGAACCAGCGCGCTGCCGTTTGCGGTTGGTTGAGACTGCGGGCGAACCAGCCGAATTGCTGTGCTGTCGGCACATATTTCTGGGCAATGATTTCTGCCGCGATGCGTGAAAGCACCTCTTCGCTGAGATCGGCGGGTGGCTGCAGAGCCATCAGGTTTGCCGTCGCCGCGAGATAGGTCGCGGTCGCATCCTTGGAGGCGCCACGCCATTTGTACATGATGTCCTCCGCCTCCTGGGGCTTTTTTTCCGCGATCAACGTCAGCGCCAGACCCTGGGAAGCAATTGCCGTGTCTTCCTTGTCATGGGCTGCCCGGAACCATTTCTCGGCATCCGCATAGTTCTCCCGGCGAAGCTGGTACCAGCCGAGAATAAGGCTGTCGGATGCCAGGCCCTCGGTTTCGGCAAGTCGTTGAACAATCGAGAGGTAAGCCGGCGCCACAACGAGATCGGGGTCATCGTTGCCAGCCGCGACGAAGCGGCGGGCAAGGTCATTGCGGATGCTGTCGAACTCGCGACCGCCGTTGCCATCGGGGCGTTCGAGCCCCAGGAGATCCTGCATCGTTGCGTAGGACAGCAAAGCAGACGCTTTCTGAATGGTCGCCAGGCGCTCCTGCGGATTCGTGCAGTTCTTGAGGATATACATATAGGCATCCCGGGCGCGGGGCGCGCGATCCGTCCTCGCGAAGGCTTCGGCAACCCGCCAGAGCACATCGATGTCGCTGCATGTCAAAAGGCTCGGCGTGTTGGCGCCGATCTGGACGACGGTTGCGTATTGCTTCAGGTCGGATGCATTGACGAGGCGTGCACGGGCTTCCGCGACATCCAGTCGGTCAAGCAAGTCGGGCGGCGGCTGCCATCCCGATTCGGAGACCTGTCGATCGGCAATAGCCTTGCGAAGCTCCGCGTAGCGTCCCTCCGAATACAGTTGCCACATCTGTTCCAGTTGCCTGTCACCGCTCTGCGGAACGGCCAGAGGGTCGGCGGGTGGCACCCAGTTCGGGTAGAGCGCCTGGAGGCGCGCGATCTCGGCCTGCAGTCGCGCCTTGTCACCACGGCTGGCGAAATAGCGCAACGCACTCTCGTCGACTTTCGGCTGAGCCGGCTTTGCTGGCTGACCAGCAGCAGGCTGCCCTTGCGGTGCCTGCGCGACCGTTACGGATTTTTCGGCCTCGTCACCGGCAGTCTCGCTCTCCTGAGGCAGCGGCGGGACCGTCGTTGCGGCCTGCAGCCGATCTGCAATCGCCTGCACGTCGATCTGAGGCTTGGGGCCGATCTCCGGCCCCGTGACACGACCCATGAGCATGAATTGTGGCGCGGGCGCGTGACCCGATCCGCCGAAGCCCAACATCTCCTGAAGTGCCGCACGATCCTTCAGGGCCGTCACCAGACCGGCCACCGCCACCGCGACAACAATTGCAACGGATGAGGATCTCACAGACACTCCGGATGCTTCTCCCCGACAAATGCCAACCCAAGAAGATGAAGGGTCGATGGATAATAGAGCGATGGCTCAAACTGCTGCGACGACTCAGGCAGCTTCGTTCCGTCTGTCACACAGGCCACGACATCGTTAACAATTCGATAACCCGGGTCCGACAGCAGCGTCTTTGGCTTGCCGGACGCGAGGTTGATCGTCGCCGGAGTGCCGTCCTCGGCGGTCATTCCCTGGCGTAATCTTGACAGCAGAGCCTTGTCCGAAACTCCCGCGCGAACAAGGTAGAGCGGTATGCGCAGGCTGTTGTATCCGAATTCCGCGTCGAAGCCCTTGGCGGGTTCCGGCATGTGATCGAGGCTCACCCAATCGGCGGGCAGCTTTCGTGGGCCGAATTGCATCGACCGCAACAGCGACAGGCCGTCATCCGACAGTTTCTGCCAAACGTTAGACGGCGCCAGCAGCGCCATGATCGGGATCGCCTCGTAGACCCAGTAGGAGGGATTGACGATGGGGCCGTCCTTGCGATCGGAGGAATCAAAACCGCTGACGCCCGGCAGCAGTAGCGTGTGTCCGCCTGAACTGACCACGACATGCGAAAGAAGCGCCTGGGCCATCTTCGCGGCCGCCTCGATATAGTCGCTTCTGTTCCAGGCAGACCCCGCAAGGGCCAGCGCATAGGCAATCAACAGATCGCCGTCCGACGCGTTGTTGATATCGGTGACATGCGGCGTAACGGCCGGATCCCATTTCCAGGCCGCCAGGCCATCGTCGCGCAGCAGCAGTTCGGTGCGCGTGAAATACCATATCTGCTCGAAGTCTGCGGGGCTGTCGGCAAGGTAGGCAAGCAGCAGACCATACCCTTGGCCCTCGCTGTGGCTGATATTGGCGTTTGCATCATCGACGATGCGGCCGCTGGCATCCAGGAACTTCGCCTTATAGGCGCCCCATGCCTGCGGGTTGATCCCCGGACCTTGCGCCTGCGCGGACTGGCAGGCGGCGGCAACCGCGAAGCTTGCGGCGCAGATCAGTTTCAACAGTCTCTTCATTCGCGCCTGCCCAGCCTGGAAAGCATGCTTGCCGTGGCAACGCCGATCAGAAGCGAAAGGACGACCAGAAGGAAGGCGTAGGACAGTATGTTCGTAGACAACCAGTTCGCAGCGATCAGACGATAATTTGAGATTGACCACGGCTGAGAGGCCACGAAATCGAAGCGACCGACCGGGACGCTTTCGACCTTGCCGGTCTTGCTGGAATAAGTGGTGATATGACCGGCGACCTGCGGCCAGTTGACCTGTGCGGCAACTGCCTCGGCGCCCTCACGCAGGTCCTCGGCGGAAGGAGCCGTGACGATGGTCCAGGACGATCCCCCTGCGGCGCTTTTGCCCTGAGCGATCAGGAAGCTGTCGTCGTTCGAGGGCGTGAAGGCTTCTTCCGACCCGGGCACGAACTGCAGCGAACTCAGCGAAATGTCGAAGTTGCGGCGAAGCCACTCCTGAAATGAGGTGATCTGCCCGCGCCATACTCCGCCGCTAACTTTCGAGCGCCAATCGTCAAAGGTCACGGAAGGTTCGGTCTGGTTCGATTGGGCCGCGGCGGGGGGCCGCCAAGAGGCCTGACTGCTCGCCGCTATGTTCAGCTGCGTCAGCACTGCCGGCGGCATCTGCGAGATCGATCCAATGAAAATGGCGTCTCGCTCGCCGATGGCGCCCGGCGTCGCTGCCGGCTCAACGTCGATCGGGCGGCCGGCAACGATCGCCATTTGTCCGAGCAGCGTAGCGGTCGCCGACAGTGTATCGCTATCAATCCGGTCGATGAAGAGGGGCGTTGGCTGCGTCGCGCGGTTATAGGGATAGCCGGTTCCAGATAGGCCGGCGAGGTTCGGCCGTTGCCCGATCCGGGCAAAGTCGGGAATGTGAAGCTCGCTGGTGTCGAAGAGCGCAAAGCGCGGTGCTGCGCCGGCCGTCGTGCCAGGCACGCAGACCTCGTCCTCTTTCGTCATCAGGATGGCTTCAAGCGACAGCGTGTTCAAACCCGGCTTGAAATGCCGCATCGTCACGCGAATGGGCAAGTGCCGGAAGATGCCCCCCCCTGTTGACGAAATGGGCACCGTCGATGCGATGTTGCCGTTGACATAGATGTCGATATGGCTGCCGGGCAGGACATTCTGCGTATAGGCTGCGTCGAGTAGTACTGTGGCTTCGCCATAGGCGTTCGCATAGAAATCGGACGGCACGGCGATATTGAAACTGGTACGGAAGCGTCGTCCTGAAAACTCCGTTGTCGGCACGCCCAGCTGCGCAAACGTCAGGTTCGCGGCGGAGAGAACGAGCGGCGCATCCGGCGCGCTCCAACGCTGGGTTACCAGCGTGTCGCGAACGGCCGTCGCTGGGCGATCCGTTGTCGAAACGATCGTGTCGATAGCGGACGAGATTGCTGGCCAGGACGGGCCGCTGATCAAAAGAACGGGTGCCCCAGACTTCGGGTCCGTCACGAACGAGGCCAGCGGCGCTGCTTGCGCGGCCGGCGGCGTCGCGATGACTGATTGCAGCTCGGCCGGCGTTCCAACGACGACAGTCATGCGACCCGCACCCGTTTGCGGCAACGTGTCAGGCGTGAATGAAAAGGTTTCATTCGGCATGCCGCTTAGAACCGCGAGGCCCTGGGCAAGGCGTAAGAGAGGCTTTGTCGTGCCCGGCTGCTCGAGCGCCGGTACGACGAAATTGAACTGCGTCTTGCCGGTTTCGTCTACACCGGTCGCGCGGATGGCGTCAGTACTGGAAAACTTCGCGGCCTCTTGCCCACTAAAGCTCAGATAGGTCTTTGCCGGGTCGATGTCCGTCCAAAGCTCATACGTCGATTGAACAGTGCAGTCGGTGCGATGGCGTTGGGTGGCTTCAAATGTCAGAAGATTCGCGCCCGGTTGTAGCAGTCCCGAGGGCACGTCGAAGGAGACGTTCGATGGCGCGTCCGACGAGGCGATCGGTTGTTGACCGACGATCCTGTTGTTCAGAAGAACCGTTAGTTGCGACGCCTCCGGGGCAACGACGACGGCATTTTGATAGGAGAAGTTGAACTTCGCTGGCGCGGCAGCCTGCTCTGGCGTGATGTAGATCGACCACGACCTGCGATCATACTCGCCATCCAGGCCGAACTTGGCGAAAGGGATGATGTACCTTTGAACCGAGCTTTGACCAGCTCGCTGGATGGGCGGTTGCGCAGGGCGTTGCGCCTGCGCCGGGACGACTGGTGGCGAAGGCTGCGGTCGAGCAACGTCGGCCGGCGCCTGCGGTTGCGATGGTGGCGTTGCCGAGGCTGATGGTGAAGCGGGTGCCATGGAGAAAGGGGTGGGCGCGGCAGGCATGGGCGCCACCGGTGTCGGTGCAGGCGATGCAGACCGCGGCGGCGCCTCTGCCGGTGCAGGCGTCGCCGGGAACGTCAGTCTCGGCACCATCGGCGCACTGCCCTGCTCACGTTCACCCGACATGTCGAAAGGCGGCGTTTGCGCATAGGCAACTACTGAAGCCGCGAGGAGAAACGCCAAGATCGATGTGATCTTTTTCATCGGTAGCCTGCCTTCGCGACCTGGCTCTGCCGCTCGCGTTCGGGCCGCATGCTGCGGAAAAGGTACACGAGGCCGCGGCTTGTCTGATAGAGCGACAGGCCGAGAAACCAGATCGTTCCGCGAATGAGACCTGGGTTGTGGCGGCGCGCCTGCTGGAACTGCGTCCACTGATCGGAATTCGCAAACATCAGGTCGGCGATCAGGCGGTGGTCGAGGGCGTTCTTCGGACTATATTGGCAGCCAACAGCCAGAATCTCGCCTGAAGGCTGGATATTGCGGACGATAAGCGGCAGCGTTTCGATGCTTGCGCCGCTGTGAGGCTGGAAGCGTATCTCGCCCTCGGCGCCAATCACCATCGGATCCAGCTGCTTGTTGAACACATGCAGCCGGGCACCGTGCACCGAGACGTCCTCGATGGATGCCGTGTGCCACTTGCCGTTGACCCCGAATTCACAACGCCGGTTTACACGCACGCGACGGGACGCAGCCCGCTCGCCACGTTCGGAAACGACGCCTAGGGCGCAGCCGGCCATGATCAGGTTGATGATGTTCCAGCCGCCGACCACCAAGGTCACGTCGGCCTTATACGGCTCGGCGTAGATACGAAAGATCGTCACCACCAGAGCAATCAGTTGTACGGCAAAGATGACGAAGAACGGTCGGCTGATTTCCGAAAGACGGCTGACCGCGATCGACTCGTCCTTCGCCGTAACCTTGAACGTTGGCTTTCGCGGATTGAGCATGACCGAAACCACTGCCGGGAGCAGGTGAACCGTCTGAACATACTCGTAGAGTTCCGAGATCCACGGCCAGCGGAAGGAACCGTAGAGGTAGTTCTGCATCATCAGGTTCACAAGCATGTATGCCAGCGTATAGGCAAGGAACTCGCCGCCCGATGCGGTGAAGATCTCCAGATCGAAGAAGAGGTAGAAAAGCGGCGCGAACAGAAAGATCGTGCGCGGAAACGGGAAGAGCCAGAAGAGCGTCGACGACATGTAGCAAAGGCGTTGCGGCAGTGTCAGGCCCCGCTTCAACAAGGGGAAGCGGAAGCGCAGAATTTGCATCATTCCCTGTGCCCATCGGCTGCGCTGGCCGATGAAGCTTGCAAAGGTCGCCGGCTGCAGCCCGGCGATCAGGGGCTTGTCCACATAGATGCTGTTCCATCCGCTGCCATGCAGCGCAAGGGCGGTTTCGCAGTCCTCCGTGATGCTGATACCGCTGAATCCGCCCTGGGATTCCAGTGCCCTTCGGCTGAGGACGGCAGCTGAGCCGCAGAAGAATGCTGCGTTCCATTTATCGAGACCGCGCTGGATGATGCCGTAGAACATCTCGTTCTCGCTCGGCATTCTCTCGAAGGTTCGAAGATTTCGTTCCAGGGGATCCGGGTTGATGAAGAAATGCGGTGTCTGGACAAGGAACAGCTTCGGATCGTCGTCGAAATAGCCGACGGTCTCGAGCAGGAAATCGCGTGCCGGCGCGTGGTCCGCATCGAATACGGCAATCAGCTCGCCGCTCGAATGCTTCATTCCATTGTTGAGGTTGCCTGCTTTGGCATGCTCGTTTCGGTCGCGCGTGAGGTAGCGTACGCCGAGATCCTCGCAGAGCTTCTTGAGCTCGTTGTGACGCGCCGCTGCCGCCTGGGCTTCGAGAAGCTTGTTGGAATTGCGCTTCTGCAATGTGCCGCCATCGTCCAGCAGCCAGACATGCAGCCTCTCAGCGGGATAATCCATGGCCTTCGCGGCGGCCAGCGTATTGGCGAGGAGGTGCGAGTCCTCGTTGTAGGAGGGGACGAACACGTCGACGTGGGGAAAGCGTTCTTCCTTGCTCGCCCGCGAAGGGCGCGGCGGCAGGGGGGTGGCGACGATGAACAGGCTGAGCGCCAGCATCGCCACGCTGTACATTTCCGCGAGGTAGAGCAGCAGACCGGGGATGAAGTTTTCTGGCTGATTGATCGGCGGCAGCGTGCTGGTCGTGCGCCAGTAGACATAGCGAAGAACAATTGAGGTGCCGAAGGCAAGCGCGATCAGCCTCCAGGTGCCTTCAGCCTTCAGCCCCTTGATGATCGCCATTACGGCGACGACGACAATGCTCGCAATCAGCTGGGTCTGCAGGTTCACTGGCAATGTGATCAGCGCGATCACACATAGAGAAACGAAGGCCCACGTAATGATGCTCCGGGCTTTATGCATCAAGATCCCTTTGACAATGCAGGCCGGGTGCTTGGGAACACCGCAGCCTTCCCACGTCTATCTTCGGCACACGGCCGTCATGGCCGAATCCCCTATACAGTCTGGCGACGGCACCGTTAGGCCGCTCGCCGTCGCGGATCTCGGTTGCGTCTGTTCGTTCGAAGGCACTGCTGACATGCCTGGCTGTGGCAAATCGCTCGAGGCGTCCGGCAACGGCACGCGAGGACCTGTCGGCAGCGGTAACTGGGCAGGCGCCTCCTCAGCTTTCGGCTGAACGCTGCGTACGCGAACGACACGCGATTGGATTTCCGGGCGGGCCGGTTCATAGCCAAAGGCCATCGGCATGTTCCTGTAACCGCCTTGGTCCGGATAGATCGGATTGCCAGGGCGCCCGAGCGTCGGATCAATACCCTGCGGAGATCCAAATGGATTCCAGATTTCTCCGTCCAGCATCCCGACGATCGTGTAGCCGTACATGATTCCAAGCAACTGCCTTTCGGTTGCCCGCGCATCGCAGAGGCGCAACCGCACCTGGATCATTCCGAAGTTACGCGCTTGCGTATGAGCGGATCTGCTCGAGCGGATCTGCTGCCAGCCATAAATACAGGTATCGCCCGAACCGCTCTCGCCCGAGGCATAGCCGAACGGTCCATAGCTGTTTTGTAGATAGGTCGTGGACCGCGTCATTTGCACGCCGGGAACGGCCACAAAAGCCTCGCGGATTATCCCGTTTTCGCTGATCATTTTATACGAGGCGTTTCCAGTACCGGGATTGGCTCCCGACGCGCCGAGGAACTGTACCTTGAGAAAATTCTGGCCTGGCACGGATGACGACGTGTAGAGCGAAATCATCTGCTCGGTGCCGTTGCCACGCTTGTGCTCGACGACGCTGACGATCGAGGGGCCGCCAGGCGGAGGCAAGGCCAGCGCCGTCTCGGCGGGCACCGTCTCGGAAATGTTTGGGGACCTGACGTTTCCCGACGACTGACATCCAACGAGGAGCCCGGCAAGCAATGCCAAGCATGACGCCTTCAGTAAACTGAACGTTTCGGGTCGCCGCAATCGTCTTTCCTCACATCCATGCGCAGATTTCGCGGTGGACTTCCGAATCAACGACCCTTGAGGCCGCTACCCATGGTAAACGACGATTATGGTTAACCCAAAGTTAATGTCAGAGCGGCAGCGGTAGCGATCCGTCCTATCTCCACGGTAGCATTGAGTACGACACAAGCTCCTGAACCATTTCGGGACCGATGAGTTTCTCCAAGACAGCGCAACCCATGGAGATCATCATGCCCAGGAACGATAAAGAACTGTCGCGTGAAGGAGACTATCGCGATTTCGAAGAGCGCAATATCGATGAAGGCTGGCCTTATGCCGACAAGGAGCCAAAGCGGCCCGCTCCGGCAAATCGCGCCTATGGCGAAGCTTCAGGTGACCCCGGCCGAGACAACAACAGCGGCTTGCGGGTGGACGGTGTGGACGAGAACGGCAACGAGAACCCTCTTAAGGACTCACTGCGCCCGGGGATGATCGATCGCGACGACAGCGACGAGCTGGAAGCGAAGGTGACGGAGAATCTCGAGAACATCCCTGATGTTGATGTCGATAGTATCGACGTTCATGCAGACGGCCATACCGTGACCCTCGAAGGAGAAGTCGAAACGATCGGAATGGCACGGAAGGTCGAACTCGCTGCCCTTGCGGTCGACGGCGTGCGGCATGTCCGGAACAAGATCGAGACGACCGGGGTCGACTCGCATATTCCCACGCACGATTGATCCGATTGCGCTCCTCAGTCAGACAAATGGGTGCCTTTCGCCAGACGTTCAGGGGGCCAAGGGCTGAGCAGTGCGCTCATTGGAAGAGTTCATGCAGTTCCGCGCGTGCGATCTTACTCAGCCGCTCGGCTTCGGCTTTTTCAATGGAACGGTATGGCCAACGGAGTTTCGTTCCAACCGGGCCCCACCCACCGATCGCACAAAGCAACTTGTCGAGCGCCGCATTCGAATAGCCCTGGGTCTGGCGAAATGGAACGATGTGGCTGTCCATGAACGCGCAAATCCGTTTCTCGATAGCCAGAGCGGCGTCGATATCTTTTGCCATGAGGTCGGTCCACCATTGGGCGCCGCGCGGACTGAGGCAGGCCACATTGGAAAACGCGCCGGCGGCACCGGCGTGTTTCATGCCGGTCGCAAGATGATGGCCGGGGACGAAAAGCGCGAGCGCCGAGAGGTGTTCGCGCGCCGCCGCATACCAATCCGCATCGCCGTCGGCGAGCTTAATGCCGACAACGCAAGGGGAGGGGCCGCAGATGGCGGCCAGGTCTCGGGGCGTGAGAACCCGCTTTGCATGTGGCGGATTGTAGAGGATCAGGGGGATGCCCTCGGCGCAGTCCGCCGCGCGCTTCAGGAAATCGATCGCCTCCAGATCGGCTACCGGCCACCAATCCGGCAGAATGACCTGGATCGCCAGAGGCTTCAGGGCCACCGCGCGTATGATCCGGGAGAGCGCGATCCGCGGGTCCGGCTGACACGCGCCGATCACGAAGGGTATGCCGGTCCCTGCGCAACGCTCGGCAAGCGTTGCCTGGATCCTGTCGAACTCGGCTTCGGTCTGATTATGGAACTCACCAGCCGTGCCGTTGGAATAGATGCCGTCGACGCCGGCTTCTACAAGGATGTCGATCTCTTCGCCGAGTGCAGAAAAGTCGATCTCGTCGTTCTCCATGATGGGCAACAGAAGGCTCGCCCAATTGCCGGCGATCGAATGCCGTCTTTGCGTCGTCAAGGCATGGCTCCCAATGGTATGTCATCGCGAATGCAGGCCTTGAAGTGTCCCGGCGCGACTTCCCGCAGTTCCGGTGCGGCCTGGCCGCAGGCCTCGATCGCGTGCGGACAGCGGGTGCGAAAAACGCAGCCGCTCGGAGGGTTGGCGGGGCTCGGGATTTCGCCCTTCAGCACCTGCCGCTCGCGCTTGGCGCCGACGTCGGTCGAGGGAATGGCCGAGAGAAGCGCGCGCGTATAGGGATGCTGCGGCCGGGCGTAGAGATCGCCGCTCGCAGCGATTTCCATGATCCGACCGAGATAGAGGACGATCACCCGATCGCAAATATACTCTACGACCGCAAGGTCATGCGAGATGAACAGCATGGTCAGCCCCAGCTGCTGCTGCAGATCGCGCAGCAGGTTTATGACCTGCGCCTGGATGGAGACATCGAGCGCCGACACCGGCTCGTCGGCGACGATCAGCTCCGGGGTCAGTGTCAGTGCGCGCGCAATGCCAATGCGCTGGCGCTGCCCGCCTGAAAACTCGTGGGCATAGCGATTGATCGCCTCGGCGGGCAGGTCGACCTGCTCGAGCGCGATGCGGGCGCGCTCCATCCGCTCCGCGCGGGTTCCGATGCGCTGGATTTTCAATCCCTCCGTCAGGATTTCGCCGATGGTCATGCGCGGCGAGAGACTGGCGAACGGGTCCTGAAAGATATACTGCATGCGCGGGCGCATGCGGCGCATCGCCGACGGTGAAAGGCCGGTCAGTTCGACGCCGTCGAAACGGACGTTGCCGGCGGACGGCTCGACCAGGCGCAGCACCGAGCGGCCGATCGTCGTTTTGCCGCTTCCGGATTCGCCGACCAGCCCCACGACTTCGCCCTTGCCGATGTCGAAGGAAATATCCTTCAAAATGGTCAGCCGCGTGCCATGGGATGCGTAGTGTTTGGACAGATCGCGGACGGAAAGCAGAGGTTCGGTCATCTAGATCTCCCGCCAGCGAATGCATCGGCTCTTATGAAGCGGTCCAACGGGTTCAAGCGCCGGCACCGCCTTGCGACACGCCTCGATCGCAAATTGACAGCGCGGCGCAAAGGTGCAGCCCGAGGGCATGTTGACGAGGCTTGGAACGACGCCCGGAATGGCGGCGAGCTTTTCGCCGGCTTGTTTCATCCGTGTCGCGTCGCCAAGCCGGGGCATCGAGGCAAGGAGGCCCTTTGTGTAAGGATGCTTCGGATTGCTGAAGACCTCGCCGACCGGCCCTTCCTCGACGATGCGGCCGGTGTACATGACGGCGACGCGATGGGCGATCTGGGCCACGACGCCGAGATTGTGCGTGACGAAAAGGATGGCCATGCCGCGCTCGCGCTGGAGCTTCAGCAGCAGATCGAGGATCTGCGCCTGGATCGTCACATCGAGTGCGGTCGTCGGTTCATCCGCAATCAGCAATGTCGGATCGCAGGCAAGTGCCATGGCGATCGTCGCACGCTGGCGCATGCCGCCGGACAGCTCGTGCGGATACTGGCCGGCGCGCCGTTTGGCATCGGGGATCCCGACGCTTTCCAAGAGCGAAACGGCAGTAGCCATTGCGGCTTTTCGGGTTGCGCCGCGATGAATGCGAATTGGCTCGGCGATCTGGTCGCCAATCGTGTAGACGGGATTGAGGCTGGACATCGGCTCCTGGAAGACCATGCCGATGTCGTCGCCGCGAATGTCGCGCATTTCCTCGTCGGTCAGCGTAACGAGGTCGTGCCCGGAACCATCCTTGCGGCGCAGCCGGATGCTTCCCGCTGCGATCGATCCGATGTTGCGGGTGAGAAGGCGCATGACGGAAAGACTGGTCACGGATTTGCCCGAACCGGATTCTCCTACCAGAGCCACGGTCTCTCCTGCGCCCACCGTCAGGTCGACGTCGTTGACGGCCGTGACATCGCCGCCGCGAATGCGGAAGATTGTCTTGAGGCCCTGAATGGCAAGAACCGGTTCGGCTGACTGCATGGTGGTCACCCGCCAAGCAGACCGGTTGCACGCAGGATCTCATTGATCCTTGCCGTCTCTGCTTCATTGAGGGCGGCGCGCGGACGCGGCATGACGGCGGTATCGATAATGCCGAGGCTCTTCATTGCGGTCTTGAAGCCACCAATGCCGGAGGCACCGCCGCTGACGCGGCCCTGGGCGACCCAGACGATTTCGAAGAGACGGCAGAGCCGCTCCTGCTCCTTGCGCGCGGCGACCCAGTCCCCACGCTGGGCGGCGTTCCAGAGGCGCACATAGCCATGCGGATCGACATTGGCGATGCCAGGAACAACGCCATGGGCCCCATCAGCAAGGCATTGTCGACGACGATTTCCGAACCGGTCATCAGGAACACGTTCGGCCGGTCGGCAAGATCGAGCAGGGCATAGCGAAAATTGCCGTCGTCGCCGCTGGAATCCTTAAGGCCGATGATCGTGCCTTCCCTGGCCAAGGTCACCGTCGTCTGGCGTTGCAGCTTGACGTGCACGCAGACCGGAATGTCGTAGGCGACGAGCGGTACGTCGACGGCGTCACGGATAAAGCGGAAGTGGTCGAGGATTTCCGATTGGCTGGTGACGGTATAGAACGGCGCGGTGGCAACCACGGCATCGGCGCCCGCCCGCTTGGCGACGTCTGCGTGATGAATGACGCGATCCGTAGTCGCATCTATGACGCCGACGATCAACGGTACGCGCCCGTTCACCACCTTTGCCGAATGCTCGATGATCTGGCGGCGCGTCTTGTCGTCGTGAAAGATTACCTCGCTTGTCGAACCAAGCACGAAAACGCCGTGGCATCCACCGTCGATAAGATGCTCCAGAACCCGCGTATAGGACGGATAATCGACCGTGAAATCCGCATTGAGAGGCGTCACGACTGGAGGAATTACACCCTTGAATTTTGTCATTGTCTCTTCTTTCGAATGATCAGTTTAGTTCAGCGCGAGGGTCGAAAGCGTCCCGAAGACCGTCGCCGATGAAGTTGATGGCAAGAACCGCGAGGATGAGAGCCCCGCCTGGGAACAGCCATTGCCAGGGATATTGTTCAAGCACCGCCGTCGAGCGGGCCGCGTTCAGCATGTTGCCCCAGCTGGCGGCCGGCGGGGCAATGCCGAGACCAAGGAAGGAAAGGCCGGCTTCGAGCAGGATGGCGTTGGCGATCTGCAGCGTGGCGTAGACAACCAGGATATCGATCGAGTTCGGCAGACCGTGCCGTAAGAGGAGGTGCGGCAGGCCAGCGCCCATTCCCCGCGCGGCGATGACGAAGTCGCGCTCGCGCAATTCCAGGAGCCGCGCGCGCACCATTCATGCCAGGAGCGGCCAGGACAGCAGCGAAATGACGAGGACGGTCGGCCAGATGCCCGTGCCGGCGATCGAGGCGAGCACAAGGAGAAAAATCACGGGCGGCAGCGTCATGACGAGATCGACAAACCGCATGCCGACGGCGTCTGCCCAGCGGCCGGCAAGGGCGGAGACGGCGCCGAAAAGAAAGCCGATGATCGCTGACAGCAGCGTCGAGGCAACGGCCACGAGGAGCGAGATGCGTCCGCCTTCCATCACGCGCGCAAACACGTCGCGTCCGACGCCGTCCGTGCCGAAGACGTGTTTGGAACTTGGACCGCTGTTCATCGCCAATAGGTCAATGTCGTTTGGCTTGAAGGTCCACCAGAGCGGGTAGGACAGGATCATCGCCAACACAGGAAGAGCCAGGCAGACGCCGAAAACGGCAGCACGGTTGATCAGGAAGCGGTCGAGCGCGCGGGCGAGAGGACCGGGACTGCGGGTGGGGGTTCTGGCCAGCATGCTCAGCCCACCTTGATGCGCGGATCGATCACCGCATAGGTCATGTCCGTCAGCAGATTGACCACGATGACGCAGGCTCCGATGATGAGTGTGGCGCCCATGATGACCGGATAGTCACGGGTTTCGACCGAATCGACGAGCAGCAGACCCATGCCCGGCCAATTGAAGACGCTCTCGATGAAGATGGCGCCGCCGATGGCAAGACCGATGGTCGAACCGATGAGCGTGACAACAGGCAGCAGCGCATTGCGCAAGGCGTGCTTGACGATCACCCAGAATTCGATGACGCCCTTGGCCCGCGGCGTGCGCACGTAGTCCTGATTGAGCACTTCCAATAGGGAGGCGCGCATGTAGCGCATGATCAACGCTGCCTGGGCGACTGCAAGCAGGCAGGCAGGCAGGATCAGGTGATGCAGCAGATCGAGGACCGAGAACGGCTCGCCGGGTGTCAGCATGCCGCCAGATGGCATCCAGTTGAGCCGTACGGCAAAGACGTAAAGTCCGATCAACGCACTGAGAAAAGCCGGGCTTGAAATGCCGGCAAGCGCAAGCACCGAGAACGAAACGTCGGTGACCGAATTGCGTCGCACGGCGCTTACGATGCCGGTGGCGATGCCAACAATAATTGAGATGACGAGAGCCGTTCCCATGAGCAGGATGGTGGGACCGATGCGTGACAGCACGAGGCCGAGCACCGGCTGATCCATGCGCTTGATCGAGTAGCCGAGATTGCCGGTCAACGCCTGCTGCAGCCAGGCCAGGTATTGCACAGGCAGCGGTTGATCGAGGCCGAGCCTGCTGCGCAGTTCAGCCAGATCAGCCGGCGACAACGGAATGTTCGGATCGATATAGGCATCGATCGGATCACCAGGGGTGAGGCGCAGCAGAAGGAAAATCAGCATGCTCAACGCGAGCAGCATGCCTATCCCGATCGCCAAGCGCCGGAGGCTAAATGTCAGCATTGCAACTCCGTCCTGAAAGGGTGGCGAACGCCACCCTCTCGTACCATGGGCGGCCTTATTCAGCGATCGACCAATGTTGCGGATCGGCCTCGTAGGGACCGCCTCCGGGAGCGGGGGTCCAGACGAAATCCTTGACCTTGGTGGAGACGACGCCATAGCGGTTCGCCACCCAGAGCGTGCCCCAGGGAAGCTGACTGTTCATGACCTTGCAGACCTGCCGGTAGCGTTCGTCACGCTTTGCCGCGTCGGGCTCGGCAAGGGCAGTGTCGAGCGCGGCAGTCAGATCGGGTATGCGGGCGCGAACGACGTTCGGGCCGGCGGGCGGAATCTGCTTTTCATTCAGCCCGACATTGATGCTGCCGGCATCCGGTCCGTTTTGCAGACCGGCATAGACCAGCTGAAACTGCGAGATATCGGCATCCGGCTTCAGGACGATGCTGTTATAGGTCGGAGCATCGACTGCGCGCGGCACGACATTGATGCCAACCTGCGCCAGCATCGCTTGAACCGCAGCGAGCACGTTGGTCGCCAATGGCGTCGTGTAGTAGGTCAAAAGCGTGATCGGCTTGCCACCATTGATCTCGTCCCAGCCCGCTTCTTTCAAAAGCGCCTTTGCCTTTTCGGGATCGTAGGCATAGGGGTCGATATCCTTCGGCACGAGCTGGTCGGCGACGTAGGCGCAGTTGGCCGGCTTGGCGGCGCCTCCGTAGAGGCTCTGGATGATTGCATCGCGGTTGATCGCGTGCATCACGGCCTGACGGACACGCAAATCCTTCCAGATCGGTGATTCATGGTTGAATCCCAGGTAATTGACGACGAACGAGTTGCCTTCGATCACCTGGAAGGACGTGTCATCCTTGAACGTCGGGACATCGTTGGAATCGACATAGGTGAATTGAATCTCGCCGGCGCGAAGCGCGGCGATCGCGGCCGCCGGATCGGCGAAGTAGCGATTGATGATCTTCTCCAGAGCCGGCTTACCGCCCCGGTAATCGGTGTTGGCGGCGAGTTCGACGTACTGGTCGTTGACATATTTGGTGAACTTGAAGGCACCAGTGCCGATCGGTGACGTCGACCACCACGGGCTCTTGGCGAGCTGGTCGGCCGGTATTGACGACAGCGCATGCTCGGGCAGCATCATCACCTTGGTAAGCGTATCTATGAGGCTCGCGGATGGTGCGCTGAGCTTGATGACCAGCGTATGTTCATCGGGAGCCTCGACCGCCGATACCGGTGACAGGCGGGCTGCCAGGACGGAGCCGGTCTTGGCGTTCTTGGCGAGCCCGATCGTGAACTTGGCGTCGTTTGCCGTAAATGGCTTTCCGTCGTGCCATTTCGCGTCGGCGAGCTTGAACGCGTAGGTCAGCTGGTCCGGGCTGATCTCATAGGAGGAGGCAAGGACGCCGACCGTCTTCTGCAGCTTCGCATCGTAGGCGACGAGTGGCTCGAAATAGATGCTGAGCCAGGTGAAGCCGGCGGTCGCGGCCAGCGGATTGAAATTGCCCTGGAAGCCACCGGGGCCGACGTCGAAACCGCCCGACAGGGTTGCGGATTGTGCCGGGCGGGTGAAGCCCGATGCGACGGTTGTTGCCATCATCGCAGCGATCGCGATCGCCGAAAGTCGAGACAGAGTTTTCATTGCGTTCCTCCCACATTTGAACTTGTCTTGTTGTTTGCGATAACTCGGGCGATGCCCTCGTAGTGGTGGTCGAGACGCCGGCGGGCCTCCTCCAGGTCCCGGGCCTCGACGGCATCGACAATGGCGGCGTGATCCCGCCAGGTGGCCATCGGATCGACATTGTCGAGATTGACGAAATCCGAGGCCTTGTAGAAAGCGAGCCAGAACACGTCGATCAGCCGGCTCAGCGTCTCGTTCTGCTGGCAGCGGAACAGCAGGCGATGAAAGAGCTGGTCGTCCTCGGCGAAGGCTTCGCCACGTTCCGCATGCGCCTTCATGCGGTTGACGGCGGCGCGAAGCTCGGCAATGTCGTCCTTGCTGATCGTCCCCAGCGTCTTGCCGATCAGACCGACCTCGAGCGTCCGGCGAATCTCGATGACTTCCTCGATCTGGCGAAGCGCGCCGCCAAGACCATAGGCAAGATTGTCGAGCAGCGGCTCAAAGGAGAACGCTTTGACGAAGATCCCGACGCCGCGACGCGATTCCAGCACACCGAGAGATTCAAGCGCCTTGATGCCCTCGCGCAGGGAGTTGCGGCTGACGCCGAGCTGGGCTGCGAGCTCGCTCTCGGCCGGCAGAAGGGTGCCCGGTTTCAAGCCATTGTCGTTGATGTATGCGCGCAGGCTCTCCTGCACGGAAACATGCAGCAGCGGGGCTCTCGTCAAAGGCTTCATGGTCTTGAGTGGCATGCCAATCCCGCTGCAAAAGTTTCAGACAAGAGACACATATCCACTTGTAGGATATCTGTCAAATGGACATGCGACGGTGATGCGCCCGGGGAGTTTTGTGATGGAGGCGGGAGTCTGTAGGGGAATGATGGCGGCCACCCTCCGGAAGCCGGCCACCGCCGGTCAGCCGGGCAGCGAGGCGTTAAAATCCGAACGTCTTGGCCACGGCCCTCGGCTGCATGGAAGCGCTACGCACAGCCCGCGGTAGGCAATGTTTTTGCCAACGCCAAAAACCCGACGGCATGCCACGGTGCTCGCGTCCAAGTCAGAAACGCTGCGCTGTGGGCCCTCAGGATTTTCATAATTTTAGGTTATCGTAACGATCAGTAAATCTAACTTAGAATTATGATCAGCTTCCGATATGAAGAAGCAAAGGGAGGATGCGCGTCGACCGGTGTCTTCGGCTCGAGCACAAAGCCTCATTCGGGAACGGCGCAGCTCGGCCGGGCCGGGTGGTTTGGCAAAGCTCCCTTTGGACGGCAGAAAATTCAAAGCAATCAAGGAGAACGTTATGGACCAGAAACCCGACAGCGCAGGCAAATGTCCCGTTGCGCATGGCAATACGCCCCGTGGTCGATCCAACCGCGACTGGTGGCCGGACCGGCTGGACGTTCAGATTCTTCACCAGCATTCCGGTCTTGCCGATCCGATGGGCAAGGCGTTCGACTATGCCGAGGAATTCAAGACGCTCGACCTCGACGCGCTGAAGCAGGACCTTCACGCGCTGATGACCGATTCGCAGGACTGGTGGCCGGCCGACTTCGGTCACTACGGCGGCCTGTTCATCCGCATGGCCTGGCACAGTGCTGGCACATACCGCATCACCGACGGTCGCGGCGGTGCCGGTGCCGGCCAGCAGCGCTTCGCGCCTCTCAACAGCTGGCCTGATAATGCCAACCTCGACAAGGCCCGCCGCCTGCTGTGGCCGATCAAGCAGAAATACGGCAACAAGATCTCCTGGGCCGACCTGCTGATCCTCACGGGCAACGTCGCTCTGGAATCCATGGGTTTCAAGACGTTCGGTTTTGCCGGTGGCCGTGCGGATGTTTGGGAGCCCGAGGAACTGTTCTGGGGTCCGGAAGGCACCTGGCTGGGCGACGAACGCTACAGCGGTGAACGCGAGCTCTCGGAGCCGCTTGGCGCCGTGCAGATGGGCCTGATCTACGTCAATCCCGAAGGCCCGAACGGCAATCCCGATCCGGTCGCAGCTGCCCACGACATCCGCGAAACCTTTGCGCGCATGGCGATGAACGACGAGGAGACCGTGGCGCTGATCGCCGGCGGTCATACCTTTGGCAAGACGCATGGTGCCGGCGATCCATCGCTGATCGGTGCCGAGCCGGAAGGCGGCGCGATCGAGGATCAGGGCCTCGGCTGGAAGAGCACGTTCGGTACCGGTGTCGGCAAGGACGCCATCACCGCCGGCCTGGAAGTGACCTGGACGCAGACCCCGACGAAGTGGAGCAACTTCTTCTTCGAAAACCTGTTCGGCTTTGAATGGGAGCTGACTGCAAGCCCGGCCGGCGCGAAGCAGTGGAAGGCCAAGGATGCCGACGCTTCCATTCCGGATGCCTATGACGCGTCGAAGAAACATCTCCCGACCATGCTGACCACCGACCTGTCACTGCGGTTCGATCCGGCCTATGAGAAGATCTCGCGCCGCTTCCTCGAGAACCCAGATCAGTTCGCCGACGCTTTTGCCCGCGCATGGTTCAAGCTGACCCACCGCGACATGGGACCGAAGGTTCGCTATCTCGGTCCGGAAGTCCCGGCAGAAGACCTGATCTGGCAGGACGTGGTCCCGGCCGTCGATCATCCGCTCGTCGACGACAAGGACATCGCTGCCCTGAAGGAGAGGGTTCTCTCAACCGGCCTCACCGCGCAGGAGCTGGTCTCGACCGCCTGGGCGTCCGCCTCGACCTTCCGCGGTTCCGACAAGCGCGGCGGCGCCAATGGCGCGCGCATCCGGCTTGCGCCGCAGAAGGACTGGGAAGTCAACCAGCCGGCGCAGCTCGCCAAGGTGCTTGGCGTCCTCGAAAGCGTCCAGAAAGACTTCAATGCTGCCCAGACTGGGGCTAAGAAGATCTCGCTCGCCGACCTGATCGTTCTTGCCGGTGCAGCCGGTGTCGAGAAAGCAGCAAGGGCTGGAGGTCGTGACGTCACCGTGCCGTTCACGCCTGGCCGCACGGATGCCTCGCAGGAGCAGACGGATGTGGCCTCCTTCGCGGCGCTTAAGCCGCGCGCCGACGGTTTCCGCAACTATGTCGGCGGCCGGCAATTCATGAAGCCGGAAGAGGCTCTCGTCGACCGCGCGCACCTGTTGACGCTGACCGCACCGGAAATGACGGTTCTCGTCGGCGGGCTGCGCGTGCTGAGGGCGGGCGAGCCCGAGCACGGCGTCTTCACGTCGCGTCCAGAGGCGTTGACGAACGACTTCTTCGTCAACTTGCTCGACATGGGCACGCAGTGGTCTCCCGTTGCCGGCAAGGAGGGCATCTACGAGGGACGCGACCGCAAGACGGACGAGCTCAAGTGGACCGGTACCCGCGTCGACCTGATCTTCGGTTCGCACTCGCAGCTTCGCGCCCTTGCCGAAGTCTACGGCCAGTCCGATGCCAAGGAGAAGTTCGTCAAGGACTTCGTCGCAGCCTGGACCAAGGTCATGAACGCCGATCGTTTCGACCTCGTCTGATCGGCAGCTCTCGCGCGGACGCGGCTCTCAGCTGCGTCCGCGCATCCTTCTTCAGCTGGAACCTCGCCAGATGGGACAGTTGATGAAATGGGTGCCACCTCCAAAACTGGAGCGGCGGCATACGAGGGAAAACGCCTGATCTTGTCGGAGCGCAGCCTCGTGGCGAGGGCGCTCGAAGTCTTCCGTCAGTCTGCAATCACCAACGCAAAGCTCGAGGAGGAGGCCGCGGTGGCGCATGGACCAGGATACGCAGCAAAACGCTGCAATGGTGGAGGAAAGCAACGCCGCCTCCGCCATCCTCGCCGGGCAAGCCGCGCGTCTCCGCGAACGTCCGTCCGTGTTCCGTCTCGAGGCCGACGGCGCCGATCATGCGCCTGAGCTGCGGGCGATCGCGCCTGGTCGAATATGAGACACCGGCGCGCGCCGGCCCGCGATCGCCGGCAATAAGGAAGCAGAAGCGCCGTTGCGACGACCTGCGCAGGAGAACGCTAAAGCAGCTCGAGTCGGCTGTTCGGCTCGAGGACGGGGGCATCGCGGTTATCGTACCGGACCGAGCTTCCAGTCAGACTCGCCCGACGGGCAGGCGAGACCCTTGAAGCGGGTTTCTCCCTCGAGCGTGCGCTGGGTCGTCACAAAGGCGCGGCACGAACTTTCAGGATCAACGCCGATTTCTTCAATCACGCCAACACTTCCCGTTGATGGGTTTGCCCAGGCAAGGGGCTTCACTCCGACGGGGCCGCGGCTGACTGCGTCTGCGATAACCGCCTGATCCGTCTTCGTGGCTGACGGGATTGACTGTGTGACGGCGGCGGTTTCCAGGGGTTCGACCTTCGTGCATCCTGCCAGCACCAAGGCTAGAAGAGACAACTGCAACACGCCTATGTTTGTTCGCGTCATCTGGACATCCCGATGATTGTTCTTCCGCACGGTAGCATGCAATTCTGACTGCAAACTGAGGGCTACTATAGAAATCGGAGCGGCACCAGTCGGTTCCGCTCATGCCAAGACTTTGCTTGTGCGTTCCGTCACAATTTGGATGCCTTTCCCCACAAGTCGGCATTCAACGCTGGTGCCGATGCACACCGCCTCTGTGAGAGGGCCTCACATGAAAGCGTTTCGACAACGCCTCGATTGCCGATCTGCGATGTAACCCGAACGGTGTCGGGGTCAGTTGCACGCTTATACCAACGAGCGCTAATCAAAACCGGTGCGCCCAGTCACGCATTCCAATCGACATGATCTTCCACGGCTGAGCGACCAGCTTGTTCCATGCGTCGCAGCAATGGGCGACGATGTCCTCGTAATCTTTGAAGATCCGGTTGGACAACCAGTTGTCACGCAGAAATTGCCACACGTTCTCGACGGGATTTAATTCGGGCGAGCGTGGCGGCAGGAAGAGCAGTGTGATGTTGTCGGGCACATCGAGCTTCGGCGTGACATGCCACCCCGCCTGATCAACGATCAGCACGGCATGAGCGCCGTCATCGACGGCCTGGCTGATTTCGATCAAATGCTGGTTCATGGCGCTGGTGTCGCAGTAGGGAAGAACGAGACCCGCACCTTTGCCCTTCTTGGGGCAGATAGCGCCGAAGATATAGGTCCACATCGTGCGTTGATCGTGTGGTGCCGAAGGCCTTGTTCCCCTGCGTGCCCATCGCCGGGTGATCTTGTTCTTTTGGCCTATCCGAGCTTCGTCGGCCCACCAGAGCTCAATCTCGACGTTCTTCGGGAGCCTGCCTTTGATGGCTGCCAGTGTGGCGGGGAACTTTTTTTAAAACTCTCCAGGTCGCCTTCGTTCTGGGCGTAATGGCGCGGGCGGGCAGACAGCTTTGCAAAGCCGAGCGCCTTCAATTCGCGGCCAATGGTCGTTTCATCGACGGATATCCGATATTCTTGGAACAGCCATTGAGCAAGATCCTTGCGCCGCCAGCGCACAACGCCATGCACCGCCGGTATCGGGCCACTTTCGACGATCTTTGCCAAAGCCTGGCGATGCACGTCGGAAAGCTTTCCTTGATTGCCGGGTGCTTTGCCATTGATGAGCCCCGACGGGCCACGCGCATTGAAGCGAATAACCCAGTCGCGGACAATTTGCAGGGTCACGCCTCCGATCCTGGCCGCATCGCTGCGGGAATGGCCATCATAGATTTCGGCAAGGGCAAGAAGCCGCCGAGCCTGTGCCGCATCCTTCGTGCCTTTGGCCAACGCCCGAAGAGCGAAGCCGTCGAAGTCATCGCGCAGTGGAATTCCTGATGTCATCCGCAAACCTCCGTTTGCGGTATTGATTCAGAACTCAACTGATTTGGAAACCTCAAAAAGAGTCAGAGATCGCTCACGCTGGTATTAGGCTTGGCGTGTTTGTCGCTGGTTGTTACCGGCCTGCAGCGTCTGCCAGCCAGCGTTTTACCGCTGCCACAGAGGCCGGATGACGGGGCTTGCGTGGCGAGACGACGTAGAAATCGGAACCAACAGTGAGTTCGGTCGGCAACACGCGCAGGAGGCGGCCCGACGTTATGTCGTCCTCGACGAAGAACGTGCTCGTCAGAGCGAGACCCTGGCCAGCAATCGCGGCCTCGAGCGCCAGCGACGTCTGATTGAACCGGATGTTCTTGGCGGTCGTCGGCAGATCGTCCGGAAACGCCAATTCCAGAAACTGCGGCCAAGAATCGTGGGCGTCGTGAAGAAGCGGGTAGCGCGGGAAATTGCCATCCTGGCCGGGCGGGCCCAGCTTCTCCACCAGCAAAGGGCTGCCGACGGCAACAAGGACGTTCTCGAAGAGAAGTTCCGCGTTCAGGCCCGATCCGAAGGGTAGCCGGCCATAACGGATCGCGAGATCCACTGCGTCGGTTTGGAAGTTGGCAATGCGATCACTCGCCAGGATGCGCAGATCGATGTTGGGTTGGGCCGCCGTGAAGTCCGGAAGGCGGGGGATTAGCCACTTCGAGGCGAAGGTTGGCGTCACGCTGATCGTCAGGTGAAGCTGCTCCGGCTTCAGCGTCTCCGTAGCATCAGAGATCAGCTCGAAAGCACGGCGGACGTTTGTCACGTAGCTCTGACCTGCGTCGGTCAGCGCCAATGTTCGCGGGAGCCTGTCGAACAGCTTCAAGCCCAATTCCGCCTCCAAGCCTCGTATCTGCTGCGCCACCGCGCCCTGCGTTACCCCGATCTCCTCGGCCGCGAGACGGAAGTTCAAGTGGCGCGTGACGACCTCGAACACGCGAAGGCCGTTAAGGGAGGGAAGACGCCTGATACCTTCTGCCATTCGATAGATTTTCTACTGGTTAGTGGAAGCGGAAGTGGTTCGCATTGCTGATGTCGTAGTGATATCACGCTTTCATGCGACTGCAGACGGCAATCGGTGCGGACCCCTCTGGAGATAGGAGATTGTAATGTCAGTAGAAAAAGTTGCGGTGATTACGGCCGGCGGCAGCGGAATGGGAGCCGCCGCAGCAAAGCGTCTCGTAGCCGATGGGTTCAAGGTGGCAATCCTGTCATCGTCGGGTAAGGGCGAAGAACTTGCCAAAACATTGGGGGGTGTCGGTGTGACCGGCTCGAACCAATCAAATGACGATCTCCATAAGCTCGTTGATCTCGCAATCTCCACTTGGGGACGCATTGATGTGCTCGTAAATAGCGCGGGCCACGGTCCTCGCGCACCCATCCTCGACATATCAGACGAAGACTGGCACCGCGGCATGGAGGTCTACCTCCTGAACGTCATCCGTCCAACGCGCCTGGTGACGCCGCACATGCAGAAGCAGAAGGCCGGATCCATCATCAACATTTCCACGGCATGGGCTTTCGAGCCGAGTCCGATGTTCCCGACGTCGGCCGTGTTCCGCGCCGGGCTGGCATCGTTCACCAAGATATTCGCGGAGACCTATGCGGCCGAAAACATTCGCATGAACAACGTTCTTCCCGGCTGGATCGACAGTCTTCCGGCAACCGAGGAGCGCCGCGACAGTGTTCCGATGAAGCGCTACGGCACGAGCGAGGAAATTGCCGCGACCGTTGCGTTCCTCGCGTCATCGGGAGCAGCCTACATGACGGGGCAGAACATTCGCGTCGACGGCGGCCTGACCCGTTCAGTGTGACATGGAAGGAGACGGTTGTGGAGTGCGTCGCTTTCTGGACTGGCGCACTCCGGAACGTCGATCAGAAACGGATGACCGCTCCAATGATCGGGCCGTGCTGGATCATGTCATGGGTGAAGCCGTCATTGCTGTAGTTGACGCCGAGGGCGCGATAGCCGGCAACCGCTAAGACCGTGTCGTTGAACGTGTAGCCAACGGCTGCCAGCACATCCCAGTCCGTTTTTGTCATCGGCTTCGTCGGACGTTGTTCGGCTTCGCAGGTTGCGCGAGTCCAAAACTGAGTTCGCCAAGCCGCTTCAGCCTGGGGCGAAGAGGCTTGCATGACGTCGGGCTTGTCCGGTTCATCCCCGCCAGAATCTCTTCCGTTCCATCAGCTCATCCAAGGACGACTGTGCGGTGTTGACCAATTTTTCGCGGTCGCCAACGACAATCAGGGATTGAGCGTCGGGATGTGAATCCAGCTCCAAGTCCTGAACGACAGTCGGCGCGGTTGCCATGTCGTTCAGAAGACCGAGTTCATCCTGCAGTTGTTCCATCGACTTGATAAACTTGCCGTACCGTCGCTCTGCCTGCTTGCTGGTGAACAACGAGCTTAGGAATTCGCTTGCGTATCTGAGCTTCTTCGCGGCCTTTCGCGCTTCGTGCCGGTGCTCGTCGTCAGCCTCCACCAGAGACTTGCCCCGCTTTTTCAGCGCCTTGCGTTGACGGTCGAGAACCTCGATTGCGAAATCGACCACCGGTCCGTTGCGGATCTCCGCCGTTTCCGGCAGCGTGAGATACTCGCCGCAGTGGAGCCATTCGTTAAGGTCAAGCATAAGGGCTTTGGCGCGCGAGCCATAAAGCGCATTCAGCACCTCCTCATAGGCGCTGTCGCGCGCTTCAAGCAGGTAGCTTCTGATGTCGCTGCTTCCGACCCTGGCAATCATGACATCGATGTTGCGCGCCGTTCCGAGAATACCGGTCAGCCACCTCAGCTCATCCTTGAGCCGATGGGATTCCACATCAACCAGGATCATCTTGTAGAGCGAGAAGGCGGACCGCAGCCGTCTGAGTGCAACGCGGGCCTGATGGAGTGCCGACGGGTTTGCGCGATCCATGAGGATCGATTCATTCAGCCGGAATTGCCGGAAACATGCCTCAGCGATGACTTGGAACGAACCAGAAACCCGCAGATCGCGATCGAGGTGCACGGGCTCCGATTTGCAGGCCGTTTCCTGCTCGCCGAGCAGACGGTATCCTCTCTCTGCTTTTGAAACGACACCGAAACGGATCGGAACAAGCGCCTCGATTCTGCGGGCAAGGATGAACAGGGCATTTGGCTTGCCGTCCTTCAGCTCCAGTTCCAATTCCCGTATCTGCATCTGGCGGTCGCCGGCGACGATCAAGCCCATGTCCAACGCGGCTTCAATCCTGCTCCCGTCCTGATCGACGTTCCACCGATGCCGTTTTACTGTTGTAGAGAACTGCGCGACGGAAGCGGTGCCGTCGATATCAAGTTCCGCCTTCAACGGGGTCGTGTAGTCGATCACAGGTGTGTTGCCTGTGACCGGCGCTTCCCACTCAGAGCGCGCAAAGATGGCACTGTTCGAGCCCTTCGTCTTTACCGTTTGGACATGCGCTTCGCCAACCGTACGGATTCGCAGAGAATAGCCGCCCTCCCACACCAGGTGGTCGGGGGTGTCAAAATAGATCGAGGTCAAGGGATCCACAGAGACCGGCTCGCCCAGCAAGCCGGATCCCAGCAGCGTGTCGACAGCGTCGGCGCTCAGTTCTAGCTTCAGTTCCGTTTCCGTTGCCAAATGGCGGTCTCCGCTCGGTCGCATGGTGATCGGTGGATGCAATTCTTTCGAAGAGAGATAGAGCGATGCCAGCCGGACAAAACGTCCTGATGACAAAAACTTCAGCGGCGGCGCAATCGAAGCGATATCCCACACGAAAAGGGAGTCTCCGACCCTTGCGATCTTACAGGAACGCCCGGAGCAGCATTTCCAGCCCCAGTGCAAACAGGCAGATGAGGAACCACTTTTGGAACGTGGCAGGATCGATCCTTGCGCGTATGGCTTGTCCGGCAGCCATGCCGGCAAGTGCGGGAATGATGGCGATCGCGGACGTCATCACAGCGCCCGCGTGATATTCACCGTGCCACGCAAGTCCGCCGGCAAGTGCAATCGTCGAGACGGTGAAAGACAGACCTAAGGCCTGTATGAGATCGTCTCGGGATAGGTCGAGCGATTGCAGATAAGGGACCGCTGGGACGACGAGAATGCCGGTCGCGCCGGTGATCATGCCCGTCACAAGGCCGATTGCCGGAGAAAGCCACCGTTCCAGCCGCGCTGAGACGCTGAGTGGCCGGGCGAGGAGCGTATAGATCGCATACAGCATGAGCACTGCGCCGAGTGCGGCGGTCGGCCCGTTGCTGTGTCCGCTGGTGATGAAGGCGGTGCCTGCGATCGTCGCCACGGTGATTGCGAGCATCATTGGCCAGAGGCGCACCGTTACCGGAACGAAGCTCGGTCCCGCCACCAACTGCCAGAGATTGGTGATGAGCGATGGCATCACCAGCAAAGCGGCCGCAGCAAGAGGAGAAACGAGCGAGCCCAGCAAGCCCATCGCCACGGTGGGTAAACCCATGCCGGTGATGCCCTTGACGATCCCGGCAACGAAGAAGATCACGGCGATGAGCGCGAGGAGGGCAAGCGGTGTTTCCATGTGCTCGGGAATAGCGGATCTGCCGTCGCGCACAATGCGGATTGTCGGAACCCAGGCTTCGGCTGGTCCGAAGGCTGATTCCGGTGTAATCGTCGAGGATGCGCTTTGACCTTGCTGATCTCCGTCTCTTTCTCGCCGTTGCCGAGGCGGGCAATATCACCCGTGGTGCGGCCGAGGTCGGCCTGTCGCTTGCGGCCGCAAGTGAGCGTTTGCGGGCGATGGAGGCCACCGGCAACGTGATGCTCCTGGAACGCGGCCGCAGAGGCGTATCGCTGACACAAGCGGGCGAGGCCTTGGCTCACCACGCGCGGCTGATCGAGCGCCAGATGGCACGCATGCGCGGCGAGTTGAGCGAACATGCCAAAGGATTGCGGGCAACGATCCAGGTACTCGCCAATACCGCCGCGATAATGGAGTTTCTTCCGGGACGGCTTGCATCCTGGATGGCCATGCATCCGACGATCGATCTCGATTTGAAGGAGCGACAGAGTGCTGAGATCGCGCGGGCGATATCGGCCGGCCACGCAGAGATTGGCATCCTATCCGATGCCGTGGAAACCGGCGACCTGCACCTCCGCCATTTCGCCACGGACAGACTGGTGATCGTTGCTGGCAAGCAGTGGAGATTTGCGGGACAAGCCAACATCGCCTTCCGGGAAGTCCTGGACCAGGACTTCATAGGCCTTATGGACGGAGCGCTGCAAAGTCATATTGAAGATCAGGCCATGCGACTGGGCAGAAAGCTGAAGTTGCGCGTCCGGGTGCGAAGCTTTGAGGGCATATGCCGTCTCGTTTCCAACGGGGCAGGCATTGCCATTATTCCCGCCACGGCCGCAAGGCGCTTTCGCAGGTCGCATGCATTATCCGAAGTGCGCATTGCCGACGCATGGGCCAGCCGGCGGCTGGTGCTATGCTGCCAGTCGCCGGATTGGCTGACGAACCAGGCGCGGCATCTCTTCGCTCATCTGGCCCTCAACGCCTGACTAAGAGCACTTGCCCCAGTTGGACAAGTCGCTCGGGTTCACGTCTGCGTTAGGAGCCAGATTGGCGAGCCGCTTCGTCCAGGGCTACAAAGTCCCCTTCATCGAGAACGATGCTAGCGGCCGCAACATTTTCCTCGAGATGCTTCACCTTGGAGGTTCCCGGAATGGGCAACATCACGGGGCTGCGCTTGAGCACCCACGCCAAAGCAATCTGGCCTGGCGTCGCGCCATACTTCTTGGCCAGCATGTCAAGAATGGAGCCAGGACGGGCAAGCTCGCCTGCCGCCAGTGGGTACCATGGAATGAAGCCGATACCCTCGCGCTCGCAGTAGTCCAGCACATCCTCGCTGCCCCGATCCACGAGGTTGTAGCGATTTTGAACCGTCGCCACGGGAAATACCTTTCGGGCGGCCTTTATGTCTTCAACCGACACTTCGCTGAGGCCGGCATGGGCGATGAGGCCCTGATCCAGGAGCATCTTTACCGCCCCGAACTGCTCTTCGCGAGGGACCGCTGCATCTATGCGGTGCAGTTGCCACAAGTCGATCCGCTCGATGCGAAGCTTCTTGAGGCTGCCTTTCGCTCGGTCGAGAAGATATTCCGGCCGCCCCTTCGGCGTCCACCGGTCCGGCCCCTCGCGGGTCAGCCCGGCTTTGGTCGCAATCAACAGCCCCTTATAAGGATACAACGCTTCGCTGATGAGCTCTTCGGACACGTCGGGGCCGTAGGAATCGGCCGTGTCAATGAAATTGACGGCGATCTCGGGCAGGCGACGCAGGGTTGCCAACGCTCCGGCCTTGTCTGCAGGCGGCCCCCAGATACCGGGTCCCGTAATACGCATCGCCCCGAAGCCGAGACGATTGATGGTGATGGTGCCGATCGAAAATTGTCCCGATGCGGCCGCTGAGATCGTGGAACTGAATGGCACGGACCTTCTCCCGATTGCCTGTCTGGTTGGGTGGCTTTACTCGGGGCTTAAGGTGGAGCGGGCAGGGAGCAATGCAAGGCACTCGGTGCAATCGCCATTGCCTTTTGCAACGAGGTCCCGAAGTCGACAAGGGCGGAGCAAAGCACGCTCTGGCGCCCGGAATCTTAGCCGGTAGCGACAGTTCCGGGTCTGCGCATCAGGGCCGCCCAGGTTCGGCCGGACGTCCGGAAATCAGGCGCAACCACGGCGGCAGGTGGAAGACGCACATCAGCAGGTGCATCGTCGTCATGCCATCCACAGGAAAAACGTCCTGCATTGCGGAGCAGATCATATCTGCTCCGCCGCTTGCCAGGGTGACAGTCGCCATGATGGCGAAGGTTGGCGCGGCTGCCAGGCGCAGCCAATCGCCGACGCCTGCTATATTGCCGGTCGGTGTCTCGACGGATGTGCTGCGCCGTGTCTGGTCGGAGGAAAGCATGAGCGTCATCCCTGGCCGTATTCGTCATGCAGCCGCCACCAGATACCCTGCTCATTGCGGCCTCGGGGCGCGCGGTCGAGCCATTGATACACGCCCCAAATGCTGTCCAGGCCGCGCGCATAGCTTGAGTAGGTGTGGTAGACCGCGCCGTCCTCGAGCACGAAGGCGCTGACACCCGGCCGGTCGCGCGTGTACGTCGCGACATCCGTCCCGGTCATTGCGGCGATCTGGGCGACTGGGCTCTCGCTGCCGCGCAGTTTCCATTCCTGCACGGTCTGGCCTTCTGATAGCACCCGTGCCGGTGGCTCGCGGCGATAGTTATACTCTATCCCGCCTTCGCGCTGCTGCTCTTCGCTGAACAAGACGCTGAAGTCGAGGTTGAAATCGCTGCCGAAAGAGGATGCCCAGTCGAAGCTCCATCCCATCCGTCGCTTGAAAGCCTGCAGCTTGGCAAGCGGTGCGCGGGAAACGGCGGTGAAGGCGACGTCATGGTTTTCGAGATGGACGGCGACGCCGTTGAAGCCGTCTGCGATCGACGAGCAGGAGGGGCATCCGGCCGTATAGTCGGGTCCGAACATGAAATGGTAGATGAGAAGCTGCGAACGGCCCTTGAAGAGATCGATCAGCGAAGCGCTGCCATTGGCGGTCTCGAACCGGTATTCCTTGTCAATCCGCACCCACGGCAGTTCCTGGCGGCGTTGCGCCAGCATGTCGCTGCGCCGTGTCAGTTCCTTCTCTTCTGCGAGCAGGTCGAGCCGCGCCGCAAGCCATTCTTCGCGTGTACCGGTGATATGCATCGTCATCATGCTTCTCCTGTTGCTGCCTGTGGGCTTAGCATTGCCGCCACTTGCGGCTGCTTGGTGGTCGTGAGCAGACTAGAGCCGGAGTGGGAGATGGTGGGAGTGACAAGTTTGACGGGATTTTTATGGACTCGATGATCATCGCTGCGGCGAGGCTGCTCGCGACCGGTGATCTTCTCGGTGCCTTGAAGAGGGTCGCGTTGCGTAACGATGCGCCTGCGCTCGCGCTTCGGGGCATCGCGATGGCACAGCTTGGCGATCTCGTCCGGGCGAAGGCCCTGCTGAAGGCGGCTGCCCGTGCGTTCGGGCCAAAAGAACCCGTCGCGCGGGCGCGCTGCCTCGTCGCCGAAGCAGAAATTGCGCTCGTCTCGCGCGATCTAGGCTGGCCGGCCAAGACACTTACCGCCGCGCGCGAGGTGCTCGAAGCGCATGATGACCGTTTGAACGCCGCACATGCACGGCATCTCGAAGCCCGGCGGCTGCTTCTCATCGGCCATCTCGACGAGGCCGAACGCCTGCTCGCCGGGGTCGATTCGGCGCCGCTCACGCCCCCCTTGCTGACGGGCTACGAACTCGTCGTCGCCGGGATTGCTATCCGCCGTCTCCAGACAGGCGTTGCGCGCGCGGCGCTGCGCCGGGCAGAAAATGCTGCGCGCGAGGCGGGCATTCCCGCACTTCGTGCGGAGGTCGAAGGGGCCTTCGAGGTTCTGAGAACGCCGGCGGCACGACTGATCAGGCGTGGCGAGGAGCGGTTCTTGCTGCTGGAGGAGGTCGAGGCGGTGCTGGCGTCAGGGGCGCTCGTGGTCGATGCATGTCGCTATGTCGTGCGGGACGCGGACGCGGTTGTTTCGCTGACGACGCGCCCGGTGTTGTTCGCGCTGGCGCGTGCGCTCGCGCAGAGCTGGCCGACAGACGCATCGCGGAACGCCCTCGTTGCCCGTGCATTCAGGGCGAAGGACGCCGATGAATCGCATCGCGCCAGGCTGCGTGTCGAAGTCGGACGGCTGCGCGGCGAGCTTCACAGGATAGCGGATATCAGAGCGACGAGGGACGGCTTTGTGCTTGCACCGCGTCGCGCCGCTGAGGTGATCATCCTGGCCCCGCCCGTCGAGGAGCAGCATGGTGAGGTCCTCGCATTTCTGGCGGATGGGGAGGCCTGGTCGAGTTCGGCGCTGGCGATCGCGATCGGTGCAAGCCCACGCACAGTGCAGCGGGCGCTTGACGCACTGGCGGCAACGGGCAAGGTGCAATCCTTCGGACGCGGGCCGGCGCGCCGGTGGACGATACCGTCGCTGCCGGGTTTCCCGTCAACTTTGTTGCTCCCAGGTCCACTGCCGAACGACTAGGATAAGCCCATGAAACACAGCCAAGCTGAAATCCTTCGTGAATATGGCCCCTTTCCGAACGCGGACCGTGTTGCCGGCGTCACCTTTGACGGCCGGCATGTCTGGTTTGCCTCCGGCGACAAGCTCAATGCCTTCGATCCCGAGGTCGGCGAGGTCGTGCACTCGATAGACGTTGCCGCACATGCCGGAACGGCTTTCGATGGGCGCTATCTTTTCCAGATTGCGGAAGACCGGATCCAGAAGATCGATCCGAAGACCGGCGAGGTGCTATCGACGATCCCGGCCCCCGGCAATGGCGGTGATTCCGGGCTTGCCTGGGCTGAAGGAACGCTCTGGGTCGGAGACTACCGTGGCCGAAAGATCCATCAGATCGATCCGGACACCGGCGCGCTTCTTCGCAGCATCGAGTCCAGCCGCTTCGTTACCGGCGTGACCTGGGTCGATGGCGAACTCTGGCACGCCACTTGGGAAGGCGATGAGAGCGATATCCGGCGCGTTGAACCTGAGAGCGGGCGCGTGTTGGAACGCATCGACATGCCGCCTGGCCTGACCATATCGGGGCTCGAGTCCGATGGCGCAGATCGCCTCTTTTGTGGCGGGGGAACCAGCGGCAAGGTCCGGGCCGTTCGCCGGCCCAGATAGCCAGGCAGCCTTGTTGTGTGTACCGCGAAGGGATCCGCACCGCGGACATCAGCCTGCGACTAATCCAATGTCCTGCGGAAGCGGCGGACGGCGATGAGCATGGCAACGGCCATCAGGCAGGCGAGGGCGATCGTGTCATAGGCAAGCGTCTGGATACTGGCGCCCTTCAGCATGATCGCCCGGACGATCCTGATATAGTGGGTCAGCGGCAGGGCCTCACCGATCCATTTCGGCATGCCGGCGAACGGGAACATGAAGCCCGACAGCAGGATATTCGGAAGGAAGAACATCATCGCCATCTGCATGGCCTGCAACTGATTGGCCGCGATCGTCGAGAAAGTGTAGCCGATCGAGAGGTTGGTGATGACGAAGAGCGTGGTCGCTGCCGCGAGCGAGGCCGGACCACCGAGGATTGGGACGTGGAACACAAGCAGGCCAGCGCCGATGATCAACAACGACTGGATGAGGCCGATCAGCACATAGGGCGCGATCTTCCCCAGCATGATTTCCAGCGGTTTGATCGGCATGGAGAGCAGGTTCTCCATCGTACCGCGTTCCACCTCGCGCGTGACCGAGAGAGCCGTGAAGATCAGCAGCGTCATCGTCAGGATCGTGCCGAGCAGGCCGGGCACGATATTCAGGGTCGATGAACCGGCCGGATTATAGCGACGGTGCTGGACGATGGAGAAGGCGGGGGAGAAGGCGGGCTTGGTCGGTTCGGAAAATTCGACCTGGCGGTCGTTGGCGAGAGCCGACGTGACGATGCCGGAAAGCGCGCCGAGCGCCGAACTCGACGCGACCGGATCGGTGGCGTCGGCCGCGACCAGCAGCGAGGGCGTATCGCCGCGGCGAAGCGAGCGTTCGAATCCCTCGGGAATTTCCACCACGAACAGTGCCCTGCCGGATTGCAGAATCGAATCCATGTCCTCGGCGCGCGTCACGACCGAACGGATCTGGAAAAAATCCGTGTTTTGAAGGGCCGCCAAGATGGATCGGCCGACATCGGTATTCTCGCGCATCAGCACTGCGGTCGGCAGGTTGTGCGGCGTCGTGTTGATCGCAAAGCCGAACAGGAACAGCTGCATGATCGGCAAGGCGACCATCGTCGCCAGCGTTATGCGGTCGCGCGTCATCTGGATGAATTCCTTGACGGTCATCGCCCAGAAACGCCCGAAAGTGCCGCCATTGCCATTTGCCACTGTGGTCGTCATTGAAAATTGTCCTCCGAGCGGCGCATCAGATCGATGAAAGCATCCTCCAGCGTTGCCTCGCCCTTTTGCCACTTGAGATCGGACCGTTCCTGGTAAGGCGCGATTGCCTTCTCGAGCGCCTGGGGATCGCGGCCGGCAACATGCAGGCTCGTCCCGAACGGCGCGATCATGTCCACGCCCGGCTCGTTCTCGAGTTCGGATTGGAGGCGATGCACCTCCGCGCCGGAGACGGTCCATGTCACGAGGCCGGTGCCGGCGATGACTTCGTCCACCGTTCCCTGCGCCAACAGTTTGCCATAGGCGATATAGGCGATCTCATGGCAACGCTCCGCCTCGTCCATGTAATGGGTGGACACCAGCACCGAGAGACCGTCGGCGGCAAGCGCGTGAATCTCGTTCCAAAAATCCCGGCGGGCCTTGGGATCGACGCCGGCCGTCGGCTCGTCGAGGAGGAGCAGCGCCGGTTCGGGCAGGATGCAGGCACCGAGCGCAAGGCGCTGTTTCCAGCCGCCCGATAGCTCTCCTGCCAACTGCTGTTCACGGCCTTTCAAGCCGAGGCGCTCAATGGCGGCGCTTGCTTTGCCGCGGGCGTCAGGCAGGCCGTAGACGCGGGCGACGAATTCCAGATTCTCCCGGATCGACAGGTCCTGATAGAGCGAGAATTTCTGCGTCATGTAGCCGACGCGGCGGCGGATGCGATCGCTCTCGGTCAGGATGTCGAAGCCAAGGCAGGTGCCATCGCCGCTGTCTGGTGTCAGCAGGCCGCAGAGCATGCGGATCGTCGTGGTCTTGCCGGAACCGTTGGGGCCGAGAAAGCCGTGAATGCGGCCCTTCTTGACCGACATCGAAAGGTCATCGACCACCGTTCTGCTGCCGAAACTCTTGGTGAGGTGATGGACGTCGATCACGGTCCCGGGCGCGTCGATGGCCATTGCCGTGTCGCTCATGGTCGGGCTCCCGCAGTGACATCCACCGGCTGGCCCGGGCGCAACGCCTTTGGATCGGCGGGGATCGCCTCGAGGCGGTAGACGAGTTTGGCACGCTCTTCGAGGCTGTAGATTACCGGTGGCGTATACTCGGCGTTCTTTGCGATGAAGCTGATCTTCGCATCGGTGGGCTGGCACGCGTTACAGGCGACGCGGATCGACTGACCAAGCGAAAACAGCGCAATCTCGGTTTCAGGCACGAAGAAGCGGATGCGGATGTTCTCTGGCGGCAGGAGGGCCACGATCGGCCGGCCGGCGGGCACGACCTCACCGGTGCGATAATAGACGGTCTCGATGCTGCCTGTTGCCGGAGCCGAGACGAAGCGGCGGGTGAGCGCTGCTTCTGCAGAGGCGAGATCGGCCTTTGCGGCTGCAACAGCCTCCCTCGATTGGCGCAGCGTCTCAATGCGGGCGGGCAGGTTGGCGAGCGTAATCTGGCTGCGGACATTGTCGAGGACGGCACGGTTAGCGGCTTCGGTGGCCGTCGCCGTGTCGAGGTTTGCCTTTGTTGCGGTGCCGCGCTCGACCAGGACGCGGGTGCGATCGAGATCCTGTGCGGCAAGCTCGAGTCGGGCGATTGCCTCACGTTCGCTGGCGCGCAGCATGTCTATTTCTTCCGGCCGCTTTTGCTTGGCTTCGGCGAGCTCCAGTTCGGCCTGCAGGCGGGCGAGCGAAGCGCGTGCGGCGCCGACTGCGGCCTCCTCGCTCTGCGAGTCCAAACTGAAGAGCGGCGCACCGGGCGCAATTGCCTGGCCTTCAGCGACATCGAGCTTGACCAGGCGGCCGCTGTTTTCCGCGCCGATGAACAGCGTGTCAGCCTCGATCCAGCCTTGGTAGGCGCGCTGGGATTTGTCGGAAAACAGGAAGGGCAGGGCGGTAAGCGCCGCGCCGGCCACGATAACGACGATGAGAATTCGTTTCATATCGCGCCTCCTTCCGGCACGAAGAGCGTGTCGAGAAACGTGTCGAAGAGTTTCTGCGTGTCGAGATGCTCGTAGCCTTCGAACAGCGTCGTCCAAATGATCGACATCAAGGCCGGCGCCATGACCAGTTGCGGGACGTCGGCCACGGCGGGATTGCGTAGCTCGCCGCGCGTAGCGGCACGGGCAAGCAGGACACGCACGATCGCGAGGCCTTTGGTGATGATCTCGCGGTAGTAGAATTCGGTCACAACGGGGAACATCGGACCCTCGGCAAGGATCAGCCGCAGCAGGTGCCGACGCTCCGTCTCCAAAACCTCGCGCTTGAAGAGCGCATAGAACATCGACACGGCGGTACGCGCCGGGATCATCTCCTTCTGCACCAAGCCGCCGACTTCCCCGAGGATCGGGGAGGCAACACCGGACACGAGTTCGATGAACAATCGCTCCTTGTCGGGGAAATGCAGGTAGACCGTGCCTTTGGCGATGCCTGCGCGGGCTGCGACATCCTCCATCCGTGTCGCGGCGAAACCGCGCTCTGCAAAACAGGCAAAGGCGGCCGCCAGGATCTCGGCTCTACGCTGCTCCGGATCTCGTCTTTCTCGCTTTTTTTCTGCCATCCCCTTTGCACCAAAATATGACTGACTGGACAGTCATTAACATAAAGTGCGGTTTTTTGCAAGGAAAAGAGACGAACGTTGCAGCCAGTTATGTGCAAATGGCAGCAGGCGCTGCCGTCCCACAAGCGTTCATCAGCCGAAAAATCGCCATGCCTCTTTCAAGCTCGACGATCTCCAAGCAGCGGACGTTGTCGCAGCATACCTCTGATGATCAGCGCGTCCCACGGCAGATGTTCAGTGATCCCCAACCCCAAGAGTTGCCAACTGCCGGCGAATATTAGAAGTTTGTTTTTCGAGCCGGGCAACAGCCGGCCTTTCTGCTGGAGGGATCGCGGATCATGACAACGGCCTCCCATCCGATAGACCCGGTCAGTCACGGCGACGCCAGGATTTGCCGGGGGTGCTGGGATCAAATGCACGTGCCCATTCCGATCCGGGGCGCGCTTGCGCTTCCGTTCCGCGTATTTGGCGTCACCCGCAGCAAGATGAACCCGAACATTTGCACGATTTGCGAGCGGTCGTTTCGCTACGTCAAGAAGAAGCGCCAGATCACCGCCAGCGTCACCATCCTGTTTGCTGACATCAGAGGGTTCACAGCCCTTTCGGAACAGATTGAACCAGTCAGATTGAGCGACATTGTCAGTCTGTTCCAGGACCGGTGTGCGCAGGCGATCTGGGCTCACGACGGCATCGTCAACAAGCAAATGGGCGACGGTCTGATGGCGATCTTCAATTTTCCGATCGTGCGGAAGGATCACGCTGCCGCAGCGGTTATGGCGGCAATGGACATACAGCGACGCTGCGCGGCCGCGCTCGACAGCCTTGACGCCGATCAAGGGTTGGGTGTCGGTGTCGGCATTCATAGCGGCGAGGTCGAGATCGGTGAGTTTTCGAGCTTCCGCAGCGATTTTACCGCGATCGGTGGGACCGTTAACTTGGCCGCGCGGCTGGAATCTCAGGCCCGTGCTGACGAGATCATAATATCGCCGGAGACCGCCGCTCAGGCTGCGCATCTTGCCTCGGGGGCCGAGGCCCGCCTGCTCTTGCTCAAGGGGATACAGCAACCGGTCCAGGCGCGGGTGCTCATGAAGAGCTGATTTTCAGCATGGTCTTTTGGCCGCTGTGAAGACACTATCGGTATCAGCCACCAAAACAGGCAACATGATGTCAACTGCGACGGGGCAATAAGGAAACACCCGCTGTGATCGTTCAAGCCTGCATCAATGGCGCGCGGCCAACCGATTACCATCCGCGATTGCCTCTGACGCCTGAGGCAATCGCAAGGGACGCTGCTGCTGTCGTCGCTGCCGGCGCCGCGGAACTCCATGTTCACCCGCGTGCTGCTGACGGAAATGAAAGTCTTGTAGCAGTCGATGAGACGATCGATGCGGTTCGACGCACGTGCCCCGGCTCTCTCGTGGGCGTCTCAACCGGGGCCTGGATTGAAGGTGACGAGCTGCGAACCCTGGAGGCCATTCGTCAGTGGGGTGTCTTGCCCGATTATGCGTCAGTGAACCTTTCGGAAAGCAACGCCCCGGCCGTCATGACATTACTCCGCGAAAAGGGAATTGGGATCGAAGTTGGGCTGGCATCAGTCGCGGACGCGGAACGATACATTCGCCTTGAAGCACATGAGCGGGTGTTGCGCATACTCATCGAGCTCGACAACGAGCAGGAGCTGCAAGCCGCTCGCGATGTCGCGAAGGGGATCGTCGATACGCTTCAGCGTGCCAATGTGCAGCGGCCCATCCTGATGCATGGTTTCGACGCCACCGTTTGGCCATTCGTGCAACTGGCCAAAGAGCAGCGTTATTCCACGCGCGTCGGCCTCGAAGATGGAAAGTTTCTTCCCGACGGGGCGATCGCAGCGAACAATGCCGAGCTTGTTGCCGCCACGGTCGCGATCTTTCGCGGTCAAGGCTGAGCGCAATGCGGGACGCCAGCACGCCAAACATCAGCCTCGCGTTTGGCGCGCCCTAGAATATGCTCAGCGCGGACAGGCGGCGACATATCGCCGGCCGTAACGATCCCGGTAGTAGCACTGACCAGGCTGCCCTGCGACGTTGCCGATAACGGCGCCAGCGACGCCACCTATGGCGGCACCCACGGCGGCACCGCGCACATTGCCGGTCGCCACACCGCCAATGACCGCGCCCGAGGCCGCACCAATTCCCGCGCCCTGCTCGGTCGGCGTGCATCCGGCAATCGTCACTCCTGCCAGAAGAAGCAAAATCGATAGGCGTTTCATCTCGCTTTCCTTCCTGCTTTAAGTCGTTCGCGCGGGGGTAGATAGAGGCATTTCGGAAAAGACAATCGCTGCTTTAATTCGCCGCCGCGGCCGGCTTCATTCGATCAATCGATGCCGGTGTCTCCATTGCCTATTGGACCGCTTGCGCCAGTTAAGATCGGGTTGCAACGAAGAGTAGGATCCTTCACATGAAAGAGCATGAAGAGAAAATCCGCCGCCGCGCCTATGAGATCTGGGAGCAGGAGGGACGCCCCACGGTCAGGATATGAAGCATTGGCTGGCAGCCTTCAAGGAATTCGGCGAGCAGGCCGATGGTTCAACTGGCCGTGCTTCGACAAAGTCGACGGCCAAGGCGAAATCGGCAAAGCCGCGAGCTGCGACGAAAACCGCAGCTGAAAAACAAGCCGGGAAGAAGACAAAAGTGGCTGCGATCGCGATAACCGCAGCTCCCGAAGACAAGCCCCGTCGCGCGCGTTCTGCGAAGTCCGTCACAACGCACTAGATCGTCAGCGCAGCTTTGGGCCGACTGAAGTGGCTGAGCCCGTTACTGTAAGACGCGTGCGTTTGCTTGGGCGTGCGGGTTGGACTTGCGCGCCGTTGGGCGAAGGCGGCCAAATCTAGCAGCCTTCGCCCCGACGCAAGTCATGCCAGGACCTCTGCCTCTACGGCAGCTGCGACGAAAGCGTCTCGTGCGGCTTCCAGGTGCGCGAGATAATTCATGGCTTCTACGCATCTGCGCTTGGCGGCTTCAAGGTGCATGCTGTTTTGGATCGGCCACCTGTGCTCCAGATAGTCAACTGCTTCGGCAGGACCGTGGATATGCTCACAGGGGCGTGCTCCAATCCGTATAGCCACGGGCGCAGCCCACCTTTGTTCGGTTGCATGGCTGATAGTGTTCATGATGAACCTCCTCTTTGCCAACAAACGATAAGCGGGATGTAGGTGTTCGTCGGAGCCGATCAACACCCTACGCCGGCGTGAGACCGTGCCTCGCCATGTTGATCCCCGGGGCGATTGTCGACCGGCGGGCGCGGGCCAATCAGTGCACGCTTGGCAGTTTGGCCGTTACGGCGTAGTCCTCCGCCACGAGTTCGCTGATTGCGATCAGAACCTCTTCGGCGGTAAAGCCGGAGGCGATTGTCATACGGATCAGATCCTGAAGATCCGGCTCGATCACGTCCCGGCAGTCCTCGAGACGTTCATCGGAAACAGTCAGGCTATGCAGTTCTTCCATAATTGACCTTTCTCGGGATGGAGCTGCCGCCGAGGACACCCGGCGACAATAGTCGCGACACGTTATCGGCCGGATGAGCGCCGCTTGGGGGAGGCCAAGAGGCCTTCGCGCTGCAACTTCTTGCGGGCCGCCTTGCGCTGCCTGGCGATTGCCTGTGCCCGTTCACGCACGCGTCTCTCGGACGGCTTCTCGTAGGCTCGGCGTTCCTTCATTTCGCGGAACAGACCCTCACGCTGCATCTTCTTCTTCAATGCACGCATGGCCTGTTCGACGTTGTTGTCTCTGACAATGACCTGCATCTTTTCCTTGTTCTTGAGGTTCAGTGGTTTGCCTCTCAGCCAAGCTGCTGGGCGATCAGTTCCTGCAGTTCACGACGCGTGAGAAGGCAGGGGTAAGGTTTCCAGTTCTTGTCCGGGCGGCGAGCGGCGTCATCGCGCTCGCGCGGGCTCGCCGCTGGTGCGGCGGGAGCTTTGGGTTTGTTCAATTGAAGTCCTTTGCCGCATGGTGGCGTTCTCGACATGGCGGCCTCGGTTTCCATCAGCGGCTCGGAGGAAACGCACCAAGATGCGACGCACGATGCGTCGACCATGTCATGTTCGAATTTTTCGGGTGACCGCCACAAGATGGGTACTCGGGCGATGCGTTGCAAGGCTTCGGCCTGTCACACGCCGTGGCGTCCGGTCAGATGCTCTATGTCGATGGCGGCATTGCGACCAGCCGTTGAAGGCATCTCTGGGCGTCGGTCGCTTGGATTTTGGCGAGGTCACCGCAAAACAGACGACGTGAGTTTTGCAGTGACCTCTTGATGACTAGGAAATGTAATCATCCAAGCGCATGCTACCTGAAGCACTGAAACATGGAATTTATCACATACGGTAATCCACATGTACTTTGGGAGCGGCCGCCTATTGCGCGGCTTCCAGCTATGAGCCTTTTGGGGAATGTCGGGCTTGAAACGGATACTGCTGTTTGCCTGCGACCCTCTTTCGTATGATGCCTCCGTCTACCGCTGTTCAGAAACCACGAGGTCGTCATTCGCAGACCTCGGTCCTTACGATTCAGTCATGCGAAGCGTGATCCGGCCGTTCCCCTCTTGCATCCTTGTTCATAAATCGTATCCGATTAAATCGCAAATATATTGACGTAGCGACGCGGTTCGCGTATTTAAGCGCATCCGAGTTATTCGGGCGCGAATTAAATTGGCGGAAAGGACGTCGCTATGTCCGGCGAGACCAGGTTCAGGCAGTCGATGCAATCGGCGATTACCGCCATGCAGGCCGGCGGACGCTCGATGCGTAGCGATCATCCAAACACGCCCCGGGCCTATAGCGAGTTTTCGCGAGTGCTCGACCCCTCTATCTATGAGGCGTTACCCGATGATTGGCTGGTCGGAATAACGGATGTCGTCGGCTCGACGTCGGCGATCAAGTCGGGACGCTACGAAGACGTCAACTACGCTGGTGCGTCGGTGATCGCCGCGGTCGGAAACGCGTGGGGCGACTTCGATTTTCCCTTCGTATTCCGCGGCGACGGAGCCGCATTCGCGCTGCCGCCCCAGGGGATCATGACCGCGACTTCCGCGCTGCGGCAGGTGAGCGCCTTTGCAAAGGCCAATCTCAATCTTGCTCTTCGGGCCGGTTTGCTGACCGTGGGTGAAATACGTGCCAATGGACGCGACGTGCGCATTGCGCGCTACGCCGCCTCTGAAAACGCGACCTATGCGATGTTTGCCGGCGGTGGCCTGAAATGGGCCGAGCGGCAAATCAAGAACGGGCGATACCTGGTGAAGCCAGGCAGCTACACGACCAAGCCCGATCTGACCGGCCTGACCTGCGATTGGGAGCCGTTTCTCAGCCAGCGGGGCGAGATCCTCTCGCTGCTGGTGGAGCCATACGAAGACAGGAGCCCGGAAGCCTTCGCGTCGCTGGCAAAGTGCGTGCTTTCCCTTCTCGACGCCGGAACGCGGCAGGCCCAACCCTTGTCGCGGAATACCGCCATCGCCAAGGACAGCGCCAGGACAGTCGATCTCGAAGGCTGGCCGGCGGTCGCCTCCAACTCGGACTTCCGCAAATATGACGATGGCCTGCGTCTCACGCTGGATTGCACTCGCGAACAGATCGAAACAGTCGAAGCCATCCTGGTTGCGGCAAAGGCGCGGGGCGAGGTCAACTTCGGACTGCACCGCCAGTCCCACGCGCTCATGACCTGCTTTGTGCCTTCGGGAAAGCCGGATTCGCATCTGCACTTTCTCGACGGCATGGGTGGCGGATACGCCAAGGCGGCCGAGATGATGGAGGCAAATGAGCTTGCCTTGGTGTCATTGCGGTAGAAGGGATGCCGTCGGGTTCGCGCAGGTGTCGGCCAGTTCGGGTGACGTTCGATCGGTCATGTTATTTTATTTTTGCAACGCCTCGAGCAATTCCGGTGCTCGGCTTTCGATCAGCGAAGGCCTTGTCCAAGGCTACACCGCGGGGCTCGCAAACAGCGGCGCTACGGGTGCCGCCACGCCGAAATCTTGTGTTCGAGGGTCCGTCGCGGATTGCTGGAAGCACAACCTAAAAGCCCGACACTTTCTTTCCACTTTCCGAACAACGAAACCTGGACGGCTGCATCCGAGGGCCGAGGCGGGCGCCGAACGCATCGACGCTCACTGGCAGCGACAATAATCAATCCTTCGCCGGTCCGTCCTTTATCACCTTCAGGAGGTTGTTGCGCAGCCGCACCACCGATTTCTGCACGACCGGAAAGTCCTCACCCAGGCCAGTGGCTTCGACCAGCGGTGCTCCGGGATCGGCCTCCACAAGATTGCGTCCGGCGGGGGTGAGCGTCACGCGGACTTGCCGTTCATCAGCAGGATCGCGTTTGCGCTGGATATAACCCAAGGATTCAATCTTCTTGAGTATCGGTGTCAGCGTGTTTGATTCCAGGAAGAGCTTTTCGCCGAGAGCTCCCACAGTCTGGTCGTCCTTCTCTGACAGGGCAACCATCGCGATGTACTGGGTGTAGGTCAGGTTCAGCTTATCCAGGATCGGTTTATAGGCGCGTCCGAAGGCGAGGTTTGCCGAGTAGACTGCGAAGCACAGAAAGTTTGAAAGCGTGTTGCCCTTGCTGTCGGTGTCGCCGGAGGAGGGCGTCTCAACCACCAGGCTCTTTGCGGTTTTAGATGCGGACATGGGAGATCCTATTCGGTTTCTCTTCGTTCCCTCTTATATAAATCGTATCCGATTAAATCGCAATGGTATTGACAGCTCCGTTTCGTTGATCTATTTAAATCGTGTCCGAATGAAGCGGATACGAGTAAACGCAACCCGAAAGATTTCACCATGACCGAGAAGCTCCTCTTTACCGGCAAGACACACAACAAGGGCGGTCGCGACGGTTTTACACGCAGCAGCGACGGCGAGTTGGACCTCCGGCTGGCGCAGCCGCACCCGGCCGCTGAGCGCCTTTTTGGCGCCGCATGGTCGGCCTGCTTCATTGGCGCCATCGAGGTCGCCGCAGCGCAAAGAAAGATCAAGCTGCCCGTCGATCCTGAGATCGATACCGAAATCGATCTGAATGCCGACGGAGGTTCTTACTTCCTGCGCGCGCGCCTCAATGTAAGCCTGCCGGGTATCGAGCGTGACGTCGCAGAAGAACTTCTCCATGCAGCGCATGAGATCTGCCCGTACTCAAAGGCAACGCGTGGCAATATCGACGTGTCGACCAACCTCATCTGAAGGGGTGGAAAACGCTCTCGGCGAGAACAATGCAAAGGTATCGCCGACACCATCGTACAATGGATAAGCCCGGCCTTCGGTGAAAATGTGCCAGGCATCCGAATGAACCGACATAGGAGGACGATATGTCAGCTCTATCATCATCGGTCACACGGCGTAGCTTGCTTGCATCTGCAGCAGTTGCCGGCGCCGTTAGTCTCCTGCCGGGGTCATTCGCCGCAGCGGGTGACGACAGCAATACAATCCGCCCCTTCGAGTTTAAGGCTTCCGATGCGCAACTTGCCGATCTGCGCCAGCGCATCAACACGACCCGATGGCCGGAGCAGGAAACGGTGAACGACAGTTCGCAAGGCGTACAGTATGCGACGACCCAGAAACTCGCTCGCTACTGGGCAAACGAATATGATTGGCGCAAGGTCGAAGCGCAGCTGAATGCCCTGCCGCAGTTCATCACCACGATCGATCGGGTGGACATTCACTTCATTCACGTTCGTTCCAAGCATAAGGACGCACTGCCGCTCATCGTCACGCACGGATGGCCGGGCTCAATCATCGAGCAGTTGAAGATCATCGAACCGTTGACGAACCCGACGGCGCATGGCGGGAAGGCGTCGGATGCCTTCCATCTGGTCATCCCGTCGATGCCCGGCTATGGCTTTTCAGGCAAGCCAACCACGACCGGCTGGGACCCGATCCGCATCGCGCATGCCTGGATCGAGTTGATGAAGCGGCTCGGCTATGAGAAGTACGTGGCGCAGGGTGGCGATTGGGGGGATGCGGTCACCGAGCAGATGGCTCTGATTGCCCCTCCGGAATTGCTCGGCATCCATGTCAACATGCCGGCGACCGTTCCGGCTGATATCGCCGCAGCGCTGCAGCCCGGCGGTACGGCGCCGAAGGGCCTCTCTCCCGACGAACAGCATGCCTACGATCAGCTGGACGATTTTTACAAGCACGGGCTCGGCTATGCGCTCGAAATGGCGAACCGTCCGCAGACGCTCTATGGAATCGCCGACTCGCCAGTCGGCCTAGCGGCATGGATGATCGACCACGATATCCGCAGCTACGAGATGATCGCGCGCGTCTTCGATGGAAAGACCGAAGGCCTGACGCGGGACGATATCCTCGACAACATCACACTCTACGGGTTGACGAACACTGCCGTCTCGTCGGCGCGCCTCTATTGGGAAAACAAGCTGGCATTCTTTGCTGTCAAGAATGTCACCATCCCGGTTGCCGTGAGCGTCTTTCCGGATGAGATCTATGCGGCTCCGCGTAGCTGGACGCAGCGCGCCTATCCCAAGCTGATCCACTACAACAAGCTCGACAAGGGCGGGCACTTTGCTGCCTGGGAGCAGCCGAAAGCGTTCATCTCCGAACTCAGAGCTGCGTTCCATTCGCTGCGGTCGGCGTAGACACAATCGGGACGGCGCCATCCCGTTGGTGACAGTAACCTGTCTGAAAAGGGTTTCCAGGCATCCGCCGGGGCCAAGGAGAACCAGGAATGCGTGATGTCCTCGAATTGCAGTTCGATCTCACTCCTCCCACTCGAGAACAGATGCAGCAGTTTGTGGCGGACCTCAACGAAGAGGACCGCCATTTGCTGCTTGAGCATGGTGAGGAGGCGCCGTTCTGTGGCGTGTTCCTCCACGAGCGACGCGAGGGCCTTTATACCTGCCACCTGTGCGGTCTTCCCCTGTTCAGGGCTGTTGCGAAATTTGAAAGCGGCACAGGCTGGCCGAGCTTCACGGCTCCGGTCGCGAAGGGTCATCTGCGGCATATTCGCGATACCCGCTACGGCACAGTCAGGACGGAGATCGTTTGCGCGCGTTGCGGTGCGCACCAGGGCCACGTCTTTCCGGACGGCCCGCCTCCCACCGGTGAGCGCTTCTGCATAAATTCAGGGTCGCTCGAGTTCACGCCAAAGGGGCAGCCACTTCCTGACAAGCTCGGCCGCGGTGGCCCAGAAGGCGAGCCTGCGAGGTCGTTGACCGTCGCGGAGGCGACATTGGTCGCCACTGGCCTATCATGGCGGTAGCGGTAAGCTGCTACCGCCCCCAGACCACAGCCTCCTCATGCCTCTTGATCAGATGACGCAGGCTTTCGAATCCGGAGCGAATATGTTGCGCGAACTGATCGACCGCAGGCGATCGCGCCGAGTCCGCCCGCGTGAGAATTGCCAGCGCTCGCTCCGGATGCGGGATCGTCAGGGGTAGGGCGGTGATGGATTTTTCCTTGCGCAATGCGAAGACCACGCTGTGCGGCATGACGGTCAGGGCGTCGGCCGCCTTGAGATAGTTGATCACGCTCATCAGCGAGCCGCCGGAATAGCGGATTTTGATCTCGGTTGCGCCGAAGGAGAGCAGCAGGGCGCGAAGATCGGCAAGCAGCGGGCTGCCAGGCGGCGGGGCGACCCAGGGATAATCGAGAAGCTGGCTTGGCTGCGGCCGGCGCTTCAGCAGCAGCGGATGCGTGACGCGGCAGGCAATCACGTTGCGCCCCGGCAAGATCTGCTGGAATTCCAAGCCGGAGCCTTCGTCGAGAATGTCGATCGGGCAGATGGCAAGGTCGATCTGGTCGGCCTTGAGCGCAGCCCGCAGATCAGGAAAGTAGCCGTAGCTTTGATCGATCCGAACGTCGGGATGGGTGACCTGAAACTCGGCGCACAACCCTGCGATCAGCGCATCCATGAAGAAGGGCGTGCCTCCGACGCGCACGACGCCGCTTTTGCCGACGCGGAAGCTTTCCACCAGATCCGACGCTTTCCGGGACGCGGCCAGCATCACCAGCCCTTGCTCAGCCAGTGACAGGCCAAGCGACGTCGGCTGCAACGGTCTGCGTCCTTTGATGAACAATGGCTCGCCGAGACGCATTTCAAGCATCGACAGCGTGCGCGAGACGGCCGGCTGCGCGAGTCCGAGGAGGGCCGCTCCCTCGGTCACGCCGCCGGTCTTGACCACAGCGGCGAGCTGTATCAGGTGACGTTCGTCAATCTTCATAACGATCTGTTATATTAAAGTTGAATCAAATCATCAATCAGCCAGTACTGGCCTGCTAAGTTACTCTGAGCAACGATGCGAGTGCTTGGGAGGGACGCATGCCGCCGGCAGCCGATGCGCTTATTTTCAGTGAAGCCACTTCCTCCGACGTGTTTGCTGAGCGCATGCCCTCCGGCAAGGGCGACCAGTTGCCCAGCCTCATGGCGGCAGTCGCCAAGCACACGCATGAACTGATCAAGGAATTCCGGCCCACCCAGGATGATTGGCGCAGGGTGATCGCGTTTTTGACGGAAGTCGGCCATGCCTCCGATGAACGCCGTCAGGAGTGGGTGTTGCTCTCCGACCTGATTGGTGCGTCGGCCCTCGTGGAAGAGATCAATTCGCGGCGGCCGAAAGGCGCAACCCCCAACACCATCCGCGGCCCGTTCTTTCGCAGTGATGTGCCGGAGCGCCCGCTGGGCAGCTCGATTTCGCTTGATGGCGTGGGAGAGCCGCTTTGCGTCTCGGCCCGGATCATCGACCTCGACGGGCACCCGATCCCCTCGGCCGAGCTCATCACCTGGCAGGCCAATGCCCAGGGCCTCTATGAGAACCAGCAGCCGGATCTGCAGCCCGAGCACAACCTGCGGGGCCTTTTCCGCGCCGATGCCGATGGAAGCGTCAACTACCGCACGGTCATGCCGAAAGGATACAGCGTGCCCGACGACGGCCCGGTCGGACATCTGCTGGCAGCCGCGGGCTATCCCCTTCATCGGCCGGCGCATCTGCATTTTGTGGTCCGCGCTTTAGGTTTCGAGACGATCACCACGCATGTCTATGATCAAAACGATCCGCATCTCCATGAGGACGCGTTGTTTGGCGTCAAACCTGAGCTGGTCTTGGACTTTTGCCCGGTCAGCGGAGACGTGTCGCAGATGAAGCAGGTCGATTTCACCTTCGTGATGGTGCGGGCAAGACCGGAGAAAACAAAATGAGCCTGTCCTTTCACTATGCCGGCAGCCCGGCCCATATCGTTTTCGGCGAAGGGGCTAGCCAAGAGGTGGCAAACTGGATCGCCAAGATCGGTCGCCGGAGAGCCTTGGTTCTGTCCACGCCACAGCAGAAGAGTGACGCGAAGGCACTGGCTACGAAGATCGGGTCGCTGGCCGTCGGCGTGTTCAGCGGCGCCGTCATGCACACGCCTGTCGATGTCACCGAGACGGCAATGAAGCTGGTCGGGGAAAGCGGGGCCGATTGCGTCGTGTCGCTCGGCGGCGGCTCGACGACGGGTCTCGGCAAGGCCATCGCTTATCGGACGAACTTGCCACAGATCGTCATTCCAACGACCTACGCAGGCTCGGAGGTCACGCCGATCCTTGGTCAAACCGAGGGTGGTCGCAAGTCGACGGTGAAAGATGCCAGGATCCTGCCCGAAGTGGTGATCTACGATGCCACGCTGACAACGGGCCTTCCGGTTGGTTTGTCTGTGACCTCGGGTCTAAACGCCATGGCCCATGCTGTCGAAGCGCTCTACGCGCAGGACCGCAACCCGATCTCGACCCTCATGGCTGTCGAAGGCTTGCGCGCCTTCCGGGCTGCACTTCCGGAAATCATCGCGACGCCGAGTGACCTCACGGCGCGGGCGGGCGGTCTTTACGGCGCCTGGCTTTGCGGCACAGTGCTCGGAGCGGTTGGCATGGCCCTGCATCACAAGATTTGCCACACGCTTGGCGGCACCTTCGACACACCGCATGCCGAGACGCATGCGATCATGCTGCCGCACACGGCGGCCTTTAATGCCGTGGCGGTGCCGGAGCTTCTTCAGCCTGTGTCAGAGATTTTCGGAGATTCGGTCGGCGGCGGGCTTTGGGACTTTGCAAAGTCGATCGGCGCGCCGCGGGCGCTGCGTGATCTCGGCCTGACCGAGGCCGACCTCGACAAGGCAAGCCAGGTCGCGGTCGAGAACCCCTATTGGAATCCTCGATCGATCGATCGGCAATCGATCCGCGCATTGCTGCAGCAGGCCTGGGAGGGCCGCCGGCCGGAGAATTAGTCGTCACACAAGGGGGAATGGGAGGAGAATGAGATGACAACCAGGCGCGAATTCCTGAAACAGACGGCAGCCACCGGCGTGCTTGCCGCCACATCCGGGCTGGCTTTGCCGGCGCTGGCACAGAAGAGCTCGATCAAGCTCGGCTATGTCAGTCCGCAAACCGGACCGCTTGCCGCCTTCGGCGAGGCCGACAAGTTCGTGATCGAGAACTTTTTGGCGACGACCAAGAAGATGGGCCTCGATTATGAGATTGTCGTCAAAGACAGCCAGTCCAATCCCAATCGTGCCGCCGAGGTGACCAAGGAACTGATCGTCGCCGATGAGGTAAACCTGGTCCTCGTTTCCTCGACGCCTGAAACAACCAACCCGGTGTCGACGACCTGCGAAGCCGAAGAAATGCCTTGCATTTCCACGGTGGCGCCGTGGCAGCCATGGTTCATCGGCCAGCAGGCAAATCCCGGCGACCCGAATTCCTGGAAACCGTTCAACTTCGCCTATCACTTCTTCTGGGGGCTCGAGGACATCATTGCCGTCTTTACCGGCATGTGGGGCCAGGTCGAGACCAACAAGAAGGTCGGCGGACTGTTCCCCAACGACGGGGATGGCAACGCGTGGGGAGACAAGGTCGTGGGCTTCCCGCCGGTGCTCGAGAAGCTCGGCTATACGCTGACCGATCCAGGCCGCTTCCAGAACCTTTCGGATGATTTCTCCGCGCAGATCAACGCATTCAAGCAGGCGAACGCCGAGATCGTCACCGGTGTCGTTATCCCACCGGATCTCACGACCTTCTGGAATCAGGCGAAGCAGCAGGGCTTCAAGCCAAAGGTTGCCTCAGTGGGTAAGGCTCTGCTTTTCCCGCAAACGGTGGAATCGCTCGGCGATGCTGGTCACAATCTCTCGACCGAGGTCTGGTGGACGCCAAGCCACCCGTTCAAATCATCACTGACGGGCGAGACGGCGGCGCAGGTCGCCGACGCCTTCACCAAGGCGACGGGCCGGCCCTGGACACAGCCGATCGGATTTGCGCACGCGCTGTTCGAACTCGGGGTCGATGTCATGAAGCGAGCCGAGGATCCGAGTGACGGCGAGACCGTGGCCAAGGTCATTGGTGAAACGAAGCTTGATACGCTTGTTGGGCCGATCGCCTGGGGCAGCGAGAAACTGGCGCCCTTTGCACAAAAGAATGTCGCCAAGACGCCCCTTGTCGGAGGCCAGTGGCGGCTGAAGCAGGGTGGCAAGGGTTATGATCTCGTCATCGTCGAGAACGCCACGGCACCCAACATACCGACCGGGGGAAAAATGGAGCTGATCGCCTGAGCGCGTCAGCGCTCATGAGGCGAGCGGGGAGCCGTGGAGGCGGCTCCCTTCGTGGGAGAGAGATGGATGCCAATATTGGAACTGGAAGGTGTCTCGAAGAAGTTCGGCGCGTTGACCGTCGCCGAACAGATTTCCTTTGCCGTGGAAGACGGCGAGGCACTCGGGATCATCGGCCCGAACGGCGCCGGCAAGTCGACGGTGTTCAATCTGATCAATGGCAACATTTCTGTAGACAAAGGCGCGATCCGTTTCAGAGGCTCCGACGTGACCAATACACCGCCGATGGCGCGGTGCTTTGCCGGGATGGGTCGCACCTTCCAGATTCCGCAGCCCTTTGATCAGCTCACGGTGTTCGAGAACCTGCTGGTGGCCGGATCGTTCGGCGCGCGAAAGCGGGAAGGGGAGGTTGCCGATCGCTGTGCAGAAATCCTCATCGACACCGGTCTGATTGACAAAGCCAATGCAATGGCCGGCAGCCTCACGCTGCTGCAGCGCAAGCGGTTGGAACTGGCGCGCGCGATGGCAACCGATCCGAAACTTCTGCTGCTCGACGAGATTGCCGGCGGGCTGACGGAAGGCGAGTGCCGGGCACTGGTGGCGACCATCCGCGGCCTGCACAACAAAGGCATTGCGGTGATCTGGATCGAGCATGTCCTGCATGCGCTGAACGCCGTGGTCGGTCGTCTGCTTGTCCTGCATTTCGGTCGCGTGATCGGCATCGGTAAGCCCGACGAGATCATGAACTCGAAGCAAGTTCGCGAAATCTACCTGGGGATCGATGTGTGATGCCACTTCTCGAAACCCACGCACTGACGGCTTCCTACGGTGACTTCCAGGCGCTGTTCGGCATCGATATCAGCCTCGAAGAGGGCGAGACGCTGGCGATCATCGGCGCGAATGGGGCCGGCAAGACGACGCTGATGCGGTCGCTGTCGGGCGTCCTAAAAAACGAGCCCGGTTCCATCGGCTATCGGGGAGAGGCGATCGGCGCGCTGGCCGCCCCCGATGTGATGTCGCGCGGGATTGCCATGGTGCCGGAGGGCCGGCGGCTGTTTCCATCGTTGAGCGTCGAGGAGAACCTGTTGATTGGTTCCTATGGCCGCAAGGCCACGGGCCCCTGGACGCTCGAGAGCATCTATGCGCTGTTTCCGATCCTCAAGGAGCGTCGGCGAAACCCTGCCACGGCACTGTCCGGCGGCCAGCAGCAGATGGTGGCGATCGGCCGGGCGTTGATGTCGAACCCGGACGTCCTCCTTTGCGATGAGATCAGCCTTGGACTGGCGCCGGTCGTGGTGCGCGACATCTATGCCGCCTTTCCACGAATCCGGGAAACCGGAGCGGCGATCATCATCGTTGAGCAGGACATCGCTCAGGCACTCAAGGTCTCCAATCGGGTCTATTGCATGATGGAGGGCCGCATCACTCTCTCCGGAGAGCCATGCGACCTCGACCGCGATGCCATTCACAAGGCTTATTTCGGAGCAGATGGTCATGAACTGGCTTGATACGATAGCGCAAGGCATCTTGCTCGGCGGGCTTTATGCGCTTTTTGCCGCGGGACTAAGCCTGGTCTTCGGCATCATGCGGCTTGTCAACCTTGCGCATGGCGACCTGATCGTCTTCGCCGCCTTTCTGATCCTGTTGCTTGTTTCCCTGCTGGGGCTTCATCCTTTCGTTGCCGCGCTCATTGCGGCTCCCCTCATGTTCTCAGCCGGTTGGGTCCTTCAATACCACTTGCTCAACCGTACGCTCGGAAAGGATATCCTGCCGCCTCTGCTCGTCACGTTCGGTCTTTCGATCGTCATCCAGAATGGCTTGCTGGAAGGCTTTACGGCCGACAGCCGTCGGATATCAACCGGCGCGCTCGAGACGGCTTCCGTTTCGCTGGGGCCGATCAATGTCGGTGTCATGCCGATGCTGACCTTTGGCTCAGCGATCCTCGCCATCATTGCGCTGAACCAGTTGATCTATCGCACCTCGATCGGCCGGGCGTTTCGTGCCACATCCGACGATGTCACCACGGCAGGCCTGGCGGGCATCCGGCCGCAACGCATTTTTGCCATGGCGACAGGCCTTGCCATGGTCGTGGTGACCATCGCGGCACTGTTCCTCGGAACGCGCGCCAATTTTGATCCGACGTCGGGACCGGCCCGGCTGATCTATGCCTTCGAAGCCGTCATCATTGGCGGGCTGGGCTCACTTTGGGGAACGCTGGCCGGCGGCATCATACTTGGTGTCGCGCAGACGATCGGGGCGGCCGTCAATCCGGAATGGCAGATCCTCGCCGGGCATCTCGCCTTCCTTCTCGTCCTCCTGTTCAAGCCGCGCGGCCTTTTCCCGCGCGCAGTGGATTGAGCGTCATGGAACAGTTGCTCGCACCAACCTTCAAAGTCGAGACCCGTACGGGCGCTTCCGCGGCATTCGCCGTCATGGCTGCCATCGCGGTGGTCCTCGCGTTCCTGGCGCCGCTTCTGGTGTCGCGCGGTGCCGTCCAGGACCTGTTCTTCATCCTCACCATGCTGGTGCTGGCGCAATGCTGGAACCTGCTTGCCGGATATGCCGGCCTGATTTCGGTCGGCCAGCAACTCTTCGTCGGCTGCGGGGCTTACGCCGTGTTTGCTCTCGTCAGCCTGTTGGGCCTCGATCCTGTGGCGGCGGTGTTCGTGGCCGGTGTCTTTGCGGTCATCGTCGCCGTGCCGACGGCCTTTTTCACCTTCCGCCTTTACGGTCCCTATTTTGCCATTGGCACATGGGTCATCGCCGAGGTCGGTCGTCTGCTCTTCGCCCAGTGGAAGGCGCTTGGTGGCGGAACCGGCACATCGTTGCCGCGTGACGCGACGCGCGACATGATCGGCGTCGACCTGTTGAAATCCCTTTTGCGCATGAAATCGGCGGAGGCCGGCGATGCTTTGACCTATTGGCTCGCGCTGGTACTCGCCTTGGCCACCATCGGAGCCATCTACCGGTTGCTGCGATCGCGGCACGGGCTGGGTCTTGCGGCTGTCCGGGACAATGAGCAGGCGGCACGCGCCGTCGGCGTCGATGCGCGGCGGATGAAGACCATGGTCTACCTAACCGCGGCATTTCTGACCGGCTGCTGTGGCGCGCTGATCTATGTCCAGAAGCAACGCATCTCGCCAGATGCCGCGTTCTCGGTGATCGACTGGACGGCCTACGTGATCTTCATCGTCGTCATCGGCGGCATCGGTACGGTCGAGGGGCCGATTGTCGGCGTCATCGTTTTCTTCCTGTTGCAGAACCTGCTTGCTGGCTATGGCTCCTGGTATCTCTTGATCCTCGGCCTGGTCGCCATCGTCACGATGCTGTTTGCGCCGCGCGGGCTTTGGGGCCTGTTTTCCGACCGCACCGGCATCCAGCTTTTTCCGGTTCGCCGAATCCTCAAAGGCGGACCTCTCGGACACAAGAAGATAGGAGAGCCAAATGGCTGATATCACAACGGACGTACTCATCATCGGAACCGGCCCTGCCGGATCTGCAACTGCGGCGCTGCTGTCGACTTACGGCGTCGAGAACATGGTGATTAATCGCTTCCGATGGCTCGCCAATACACCGCGCGCCCATATCACCAATCAGCGCACGATGGAGGTGTTGCGCGATCTCGGTCGCGATGTCGAAGACGAAGCCTATATGTTCGCCGCCGAGCAGGATCTGATGGGTGAGAACGTCTTCTGCACGTCGCTGACGGGTGAGGAAATCGGCCGCATGAAGAGCTGGGGCAAGCATCCGCTGTCTCGCGCCGAGCATCAACTCTCCTCACCCAGCCTGATGAACGACCTGCCGCAGACCTTCATGGAGCCGCTGCTCTTCAAGGCTGCCTGCTCGCGTGGCACGCAGGCGCGCATGTCGACGGAGTACGTCAGCCATGCGCAGGATGCCGACGGCGTCACCACCACCTGTCTCGACCGGCTGACGGGCAAGGAATTTAGCGTCCGGTCCAAGTTCCTGGTTGGCGCCGATGGTGGCAATTCGAGGGTGGCCGAACAGGCGGGTCTTTCCTTCGAAGGCAAGATGGGTGTCGGCGGCTCGATGAACATCCTGTTCGAGGCCGATCTGTCGCGGCATGTCGCGCACCGACCCTCCGTGCTTTACTGGGTGCTGCAGCCGGGCGCGGATGTCGGCGGCATCGGAATGGGCCTGGTGCGCATGGTCCGGCCCTGGCACGAATGGCTGATCGTCTGGGGCTACGACATCAACCGGCCGGCGCCTGACGTGACCGAGGATTTCGCCGTCAAGGTGGTTCGGGACCTCGTCGGTGACCAGGAGCTCCAGCCGAAGATCAAGTCGGTCTCGACCTGGACCGTCAACAACATGTACGCAGTGGCGATGTCCAAGGGCCGTGTCTTCTGCATGGGAGATGCCACCCACCGGCATCCTCCGTCGAACGGACTTGGCTCCAACACGTCGATCCAGGACGCCTTCAATTTCGCATGGAAGCTGTCCATGGTGCTGAAGGGACAGGCCGGAATGGGTCTGCTTGATAGCTACAATGCTGAGCGTGCGCCGATCGCCAAGCAGATCGTGACGCGAGCCAACAAGTCGATCGAAGAGTTCGGCCCGATCTTCAAGGCCCTCGGCCTTCTGGACTCTGTCGATCCGGTCAAGATGCAGGAAAACATGGACGCCCGCTGCAAGGATACTCCAGAGGCGGAGAGGCAGCGCAAGGCGATCCGGGAAGCGATCGCCTACAAGGTTTACGAGTTCGACGCGCATGGCGTCGAGATGAACCAGCGGTACAGGTCAAGTGCCGTCGTTGCCGACGGTCGACCAGAGCCGGCTTTCGCGAAGGACCCGGAACTTCACTACCAGCCGACGACATGGCCCGGCGCACGGCTGCCGCATATTTGGCTGTTCAATCACGGTGGTGAGAAAGTCTCCACCCTCGACCTGACCGGCCACGGCGCCTTCACGGTTCTGACTGGTATCGGTGGTGATGGCTGGCTAGCGGCTGCCAAGGCACTCGCAAAGGAGTTCAATATCCGGATCGCCACGCACATGATCGGACCTCGCCAGCAATGGCAGGACCTGGTTGGCGATTGGGCGAATGCGCGCGAGGTCCGGGATTCTGGCGCCATTCTCGTGCGGCCCGATCACCACGTCGCCTGGCGTGCAGATTCAATGGTTTCCAATCCGGAAGCCGAACTGCGCCGCGTCCTCAAATCCATCCTTGATAAGTGAGAGCATCATGGAAGCACATGAGAAGGGCTTCTTTACGGAAGAAAGTTCGATCGCTGTGGTGACCGGCCGCAACGACAAGGCCAAGGATGAACGCCTGAAGCAGGTGATGGAAGTCATCACGCGAAAGCTCCACGAAGCGGTAAAGGAAATGGAGCCGACACAGGATGAGTGGATGAAGGCCATCTTCTTCCTGACGCACACGGGGCAGATCTGCAACGAATGGCGGCAGGAGTTTATTCTCCTCTCCGATGTCCTCGGCGTTTCGATGCTGGTCTATGCGATCAACAACCGCAAACCCTCGGGTGCTTCGGAGAGCACGGTGCTTGGTCCGTTTCACGTTGCCGACGCGCCGGAACTGCCGATGGGGGCGAACATCTGCCTCGACCAGAAGGGCGAGGATATGTTTATCGAAGGCCGGATCCTCGATACCGACGGACAGCCGATCGCCGATGCGCTGCTCGATGTCTGGCAGGCCAACGACGAGGGCTTCTACGACGTTCAGCAAAAGGGCCTTCAGCCGGACTTCAATCTGCGGGGCGTGTTCCGCACCGGTCCGGATGGGCGCTACTGGTTTCGGGCGGTGAAACCCAAATATTATCCGATCCCGGATGACGGCCCGGTCGGGCAACTGCTGAAGGAACTGGGCCGCCATCCCTATCGGCCCGCGCATCTCCATTACATCATCAAGGCCGAAGGCTTCGAACCACTGACCACCCATATCTTCGATCCCGATGATCCCTACATCAGTTCCGATGCAGTGTTCGGCGTAAAGGAGAGCCTGCTTGCCGAATTCCGCCGGACGAGCGATCGCGAACGGTCGAAACAGTATCAATTCGCCGGCGATTTCTGGGAGGTAAAACACGACTTTGTCCTTGCCCGCGCGAACGATGAACCCCGCCACGGGTGATCACTCAGCCGATCGGCGGCAGCGTTAACCGATTATCAACGCTGCCGCACGACTCCGGCGACATTTGTTCGCAAATGGCGCGCGGGTCCGCCCGGAGATGATTGCGCTACGCGCAGGCCCGTCTATTTTGGCGCAGAGCGCTCAAGCGCAGTGCAACCGGGGCAGGGATCATGAAAGCCGCCTTCCATACGACCTTGATGATCTTCGTAGCCTTGCTGCCGGCCGTGGCGGCGGGCGCATCGGACGGCTGGAATCGCGACGGCAGGGGTACGAGCACCTGGCATGTGTCGCCATCGGAAGGCACCTGCAACGTCAGCCAAGCGACGAACAGAGCCCGCCGCGCCGGCATCTACCGGACCGATGTGGTCTATCGCGACGAGAATGTTCTGACGTTGAGAGGATTGACCGGGTGGGGCGATCGCCGCGAAATCACCTTTGCCAACGTCCGAGGATGTCCTGAGGTCGGCCTTCAGCATCTGCAATAGGAAGCCACGCACAATGGTATGACCCGGGTGGGCAGTGGTCGCTATGGCTGATATTCGCGCCCAGTATAGACTAACGCGATGCGGGCTGGTGCTGTCCGAAGCGCTGTCGAAACGCAAGCGCCAGGACCCGTCGCTCGCAACGTGAGCAACGGGTCCGCGCAGACCTCGACAGCTTCAGGACTTTGCTGCCGCGGCGCGCTGTTTGCGGTACTGCACGGTCGGCAGGCCGCCCCAGCCCCAATTGTCGAGATCGACTTCCTCGATGACGACATAGGTCGATTCAAGCGGCTTGTTAAGCACGTCGAGCAGCACTTGGCTGACGCCCTTGATGATCGCGGCCTTTTCTTCGGCCGTTACCGAATTGCGGTCGGGTGTGGTTCCTTCGCGGGTAACCTGTACGGTGACGATGGGCATTTGCAGTCTCCTTTCTCGGGCTTGACTTAAATGGCGCTATGCTGCGAGCAGAGCGGCGATCTCGTGTTCCAATGTTTCGACATCGGCATATCCGTTGCCGACCCGGCGCAGTTTGCCTTGTTGGGCAAGGAACAAGCTTGGGAAACTCGTCACGCCCATCGATCGCGCCCTGATGAAGTCAGCCGAGGCGGCGTCGATGGTGCTCTTGCTCTGCCATATCGCCAGAAACTCGTCCTGGGTGACGGGATGGCCTTCGGCACTCAAGGCCTCGGCACCCACCTTGGCGAGAACCGTGCCATCGGTCGTGTCGACGGCATCGACATAGAATGCATGCTGGAAGGCGCGGAAGACCTTCAGCAAGTCGGCTTCCGGGGCCAGGATACGTGCCGCCACGACCGCCCTGCAAACGGGTTCGGTGTCATACACAAAGCCCTGGCGGGCCATCAGCCCATCCCGATTGAAGGGAAGGCCGCTTGCCTGTTCGACCCGCGCCCAATGTTCCAGGCGAAAACGCTTGCCCGCCTCGTCAAGCACATCTGTCGCACCGGCGCGCAAACCTCCGACGATGATCGCAAGCGAGATCTCGGGGTGACGCTGCTGCAGCGCAGTCATTTCTTTTCCGAAACCGTAGCACCAGGAACACATCGGGTCGGCGACCATGACCAGTTTCATTTTCCACCTCATTTCAGCTTTATCTTGACGGCGACCGCGGCCATTCGGGCTCGCGGCCGCGGGGATGAACGTTGGTTCGGCCGGACAACCAACGTCGCAGTGCCTACCAGCGGCCGGCGTTCTGACCGCCATCGACGTGGAGGATCTCGCCGGTCACAAAGCTCGCGCTCTCAAGATAGAGGACGGCGTCGACGATATCGCGAATTTCGCCCATCCGGCCGACCGGATGCAGGGTCGAAAGCGCGGCGTGGGTTTCGTGCGGATGCATCGGCGTTTTGATCACGCCCGGCGAGACCGCGTTGACGCGAACGCCGCTCTTTGCGTACTCGATGGCCAGTTCCTGGGTGACTGCGTTCAGACCACCCTTGGTCAGGGAAGCGAGAGCTGCGGGCACACCGGCGATCGGCTGATTGACCAGGCTGGTCGTGATCGTGACGATGTGACCCGAGCCCTGCTTCAGCATTTCCGCGATTGCGCGCTGCGTGATGTGGAAGAAGCCAGCGACATTGACGCTCATGTTGTGGTCGTAGTCCTGCTGGGTGAATTCGGTGAATGGCTTCGCCAGGAAGACGCCGGCGTTGTTCACGAGCGTGTCAATGCGGCCGAAACGCTGACGCGCTTCGCGCACTACCCGCTCTGCAGTCTCGGGCTTGCTGATATCGCCGGCTACGGCGAGGATGCCTGTATCGGAGCTGGTCTCGATCGATCGGGAGGTGGCCACGACGCGATAGTTCCGGTCGCGGTAAGCCTGAACCAATGCTGCACCGATGCCTTGCGATGCGCCGGTGATAATGGCGACCTTCTGTTCCGTGCTCATGATGTGATCCTTTCAAGTGCAGCGGCCGTTACAGTTGAGGCCGCCCTACGCCCTCGGCGTTGGTGCAATTGATTTAGATCCATTCGATATGTGAGAGAATTGCCGTTGTTTGAGCGACAATCAACCGAATTTCGGCATAATTAGGCGAGTACGCCTGCTGCGGTTGCCATGCGCGCGAATTCGGAACGCAGGCGGGGCGTTGCAAAGTCCACGAAGGCCCGGACCTTTGGCACCGACATCCGGCCTTGCGGTGCGAGCAGATGCACGGGCAGCGGCGGGTGCTCTGCGTCCGCGAGCACGATCTTCAACTGTCCGTCGCGCACATAAGATGCGACATGGTAGGAATAGAGCCTCGTCAGGCCGCCGCCTGCAGCGGCTGACGCGGCGGCGGCGCGAACGCTGTTGACGATACAGCGCGGCGTGAAATGAACCGTCCGCGGGATCGTAGACCCCTTCGCCGGTGTGAAGCTCCAGGAATCCAGGCCGAAGTTGCTGAACGCGATGATCTGCTGTTTCGCCAGGTCCCCGGGTTCGTCGATGCGCGGATGGTTGGCCAGATAACGAGGAGAGGCGACCACGACGCGTCGCACGTCGCCACCGAGACGAGTGGAGACATGGGAGGAATCCGACAAGTGGCCGATGCGCACGGCAAGATCGACGCCTTCGTCGACCAGGTTGACGAACCGATCCAGCATAAGAAACCGCACGGAGACCGTCGGGTGAAGGTCAAGGAAGTCGTCCAGTATGGGGCGCAGCACCTCTTCTCCAAGAATCGGCGGTGCCGAAATGGTCAGCGTTCCGCGCGGTGCGGAGCGCTCGCCCCCGGCTAGCATGTCGGCTTCTTCAAGATCGACGAGCACACGCCGGCAGGCTGCCGCATAGCGCTGACCTGCCTCGCTCAGCTTCAGCGTCCGGGTTGTCCGGTGCAGCAGTTCGACGCCGACATGCGCCTCTAGGAAGCTGAGCGCCCGGCTAACCGCCGTCGGCGATCGTTTCAAGTTGCGGGCTGCTCCGGCGAGACTGCCCTCGTCGATTGCCGTCACAAACACCTTCATGGCGTCGATGCGATCCATTGTGTCGCCCCGCGGAATAGTGATTGCCTGGCGGCGAGTATTCACCCGAAATCGGAAGGAAGTAAATATCGGGAGGTAAAAGCAAGACAGGCCGCGCCACCGCGCTATCTGTCGGGTAGCCCGGCAGCGGATCCAGAATCTTTCAGGTTGGATGACGAGGCCCTGCAGCGAGCAATGCGCGCGACTGCGAGGGTAGCCGGCCAAACCGCGTCTTGCGTTCGCTCAACAAAGGGAGACCGACGATGAAGATCCTGATGATTTTGACTTCGCATGATCAGCTCGGAAACACCGGAAAGCTGACCGGCTTCTGGCTCGAGGAGTTTGCTGCGCCCTACTACGTGTTCAAGGATGCAGGTGCCGAGATCACCTTGGCCTCGCCCAAGGGCGGGCAGCCGCCGATCGATCCGAAGAGCGACGAGCCAGCCAACCAGACCGAGGCGATGGCCCGCTTCAAGGGCGATCCAGCGGCGCAAAAGGAGCTGGCAAACACTGTAATGCTTAGCGACGTCAAGGCGGACGGCTTCGACACGGTCTTCTATCCCGGTGGCCACGGTCCGATGTGGGACCTCGTCAACGACAGGAATTCGATCGCGCTGATCGAAAGCTTCTACAATGCCGGCAAACCGGTCGCCGCTGTCTGTCATGCCCCCGGAGTTCTGAGAAAGGTGACCTATCAGGGACAGCCCCTTGTCAAGGGCAAGCGTGTCACGGGCTTTGCCAACAGCGAGGAGGAGGCCGTCCATCTCACGGAGGTCGTGCCTTTCCTCGTCGAGGATGAGCTGAAGCGATTGGGCGGGCACTATGAGAAAGCCGGCGACTGGGCCGATTTCACCATCGTTGATGGGCGCTTGATCACAGGCCAGAACCCGGCTTCGTCCACCTCGGCCGCCAAGAAACTGTTGAAGCTTTTGAACGCATGAGCCTACGGCTGGCGCTGCTTGCATTTTGATACAATTCTCAGGAAACGCGACACATCCTGGATACTTCGGGCTGATCCCCTGCAGTCACCATCAACGACCAGTGCGCAAGCATCGGTCAACTGCAGGGGATGACAATGATCCTATTCCTGATCGCTTATCTTGCAGGGGCGCTGACCATCGTCAGCCCCTGCATCCTTCCGGTCCTGCCTTTCGTGCTGTCGCGGGCAGGTCAGCCGTTTACAAGAAGCATCCTGCCGATGCTGATCGGCATGATCGTGACGTTCGCGGGCGTGGCAACGCTTGCCGCAGTCGGCGGAAGTTGGGCCGTGGATGCGAACGAAATTGGCCGATATGTCGCCATTGCGCTGATTGCTGGCTTCGGCGTGACGCTGCTTTCGCCGCGTATCGCGGCGGTGGTAACGCGGCCGGCTGTGGCACTCGGCAGCCGTCTGTCGCAGCAAGCGAGCGGCAAGAGGGCTGGCGTTGGTACCTCTTTCCTTCTCGGCGTCGCGACCGGTCTCCTGTGGGCGCCCTGCGCCGGCCCGATCCTCGGACTGGTCCTCACCGGTGCCGCCCTGCAAGGGGCAAACGTGCAGACCACCCTCCTGCTGACGGCCTACGCCGCGGGCGCTGCCACCTCATTGGCAATGGCTGCTCTTGCCGGCGAGAAGGTGTTTGCCGCGATGAAGCGATCGCTCGGCGTCGGCGAACGCCTTCGGCAGGGTCTTGGCGTTGCCGTACTGGCCGGCGTTACGGCGATTGCGCTCGGGCTCGATACCGGCCTGTTGTCGCGTCTCTCCTATGCCAGCAGCAAAAGCATCGAGCAGTCGCTGCTGGACAGGCTGCACGGCGCTGGCGGTGCCGCTGGGAAGCCGGCAGGCAATGCGATGGCACTCGCTGCGAATGATGCGCGCAAGGGATACCAGAGCGACTTGCCGGTGCTAGGCCGCTTCCAGTCGCTTGACGGTGCTGTGGAGTGGTTGAATTCGAAGCCGCTCACGGCCGAAGAATTGCGCGGCAAGGTGGTTCTCGTCGACTTCTGGACCTACTCCTGCATCAACTGCATTCGGACGATCCCCTACGTTCGGGCCTGGGCGGAAAAGTACCGGGACCAAGGCTTGGTCGTGATCGGCGTCCATTCCCCCGAATTTGCCTTCGAGAAGCGGATCGACAATGTCCGTCAGGCGATCGACAAGTTCCAGATCGGCTATCCCGTGGCGATCGACAACAACTTCAAGATCTGGCGGACATTCGCCAACAACTACTGGCCGGCTCACTATTTCATCGATGCGAAGGGCCAGATCAGGCACACCCAGTTCGGTGAAGGAGACTACGAACAGTCCGAACGCGTCATCCAGGATCTGCTGGCGGAAGCCGCAGGCAGCAAGAAGGCTGACACGGTCACCGTCGCGCCCGATGCCAAGGGCGCCGAGGCGGCGCCCGACCTTGCGCGCCTGCAGTCCGGTGAATCCTACATCGGCTACCTCCGAGCTGCCAACTTTGTCTCGCCGGAAGGGACCGGGGCAGACGCCGCGCGTGACTACACCGTCGGAAAGCCTGGCCTCAACGAATGGGGTCTGACGGGCAAGTGGACGGTAGGGGGCGAGCAGGCCTCGCTTGAGCAGGCCGGTGGAGGCATCACCTACCGGTTCAGTGCACGAGATCTCCATCTCGTCCTTGGGCCTGGAGCGGGCGGCAAGAAGGTCCGCTTTCAGGTGACGGTGGACGGCGTAGCGCCGGGGGCAGACCACGGTTCGGATATTGATGCGCAAGGCAATGGCAGTGTTTCGGAAACGCGCCTCTACCAGCTGGTGCGCCAGTCGAAAGACGTGCGGGAGCGGACGTTCGAGATCCGCTTCCTCGATCCCGGTGTCGAAGCTTTCGTCTTCACCTTTGGTTGAGAGGATAGGGCCATGAAAAATCGAGCAAAAACCCTTTTGGCCTCAATCGGCGCCATCGCACGCCTCGGCCTTGTGGCCCTGGCGGTGATCGGTGGCGGCGGCCTCGCACTGAAATTGAATGGCGGATCGCCGCCCGAAGAGACCAAGCGCATTCCTCCGGCCCTCCATGACGTGGCCGTGACATCCGGAACGCAATCGCTGGTGCTTGCCGGCGGCTGCTTCTGGGGCGTGCAAGGGGCGTTCCAGCATGTTGCCGGCGTTGTGAGCGCCACGGCAGGCTATGCCGGCGGGAGTGCCGCGACTGCGACCTACGAAATGACTGAGACCGGGCAAACCGCTCATGCCGAAGCGGTGGAGATCGTCTTCGATCCAACGCAGATCACCTACGGCCAGTTGCTGCAGATCTTCTTCTCCGTGGTTCACGATCCGACGCAGGTCGACCAACAAGGGCCTGACGTCGGGAAGCAATACCGGTCGGCGATCTTTCCGCTGAACGACGAGCAGGCGAAGGTCGCTTCCGACTACATCGCGCAACTCGGTCAAGAAGGCGCTTTCAGTCGCCCGATTCACACTTCGACCGAAGTCGGGAAAACTTTCTATCGCGCTGAGGCCTATCATCAGGACTACGTCTACAACAATCCCAGCCAGCCCTATGTGTACGTCTACGAGCAACCGAAGATCGAAGCTCTGAAGCGGCTTTTCCCGGCGCAGTATCGGGAGCGTCCAGCGCTCGTCGCAGACCAGGCAGGCTGACCTTGGCGCCATGCCGCGGTGGCGTCGCTCCGCCGCATCGAGGTGACGATAATTCAAACTTGGGTCAGTCGAACGAGCCTGATCCCCGCATACATAGCGATACAGTCCTCGGGGCATTCGAACACATTCGGGATACGCGCGGTCGTCACGCTCGGATTCTACCCGCTCCGGAAAGATCAGAATTTTCCTGGAATTGACCCAAACGGGTCAAGCAATTGAGGAGAAAGCAATGCGCATTTTAGTCACCACCATTGCCGTGCTTGCGCTGTCAGCAGTGCCATGTGCCTGGGATACCGCTCCGGGGGAGCCGCCCGCGATCGCCGCACTCTTCTCCTGGTTATCGCCTCCAACTGATGCAGGGTCGAAGCAAACCGCGCAGACCGCGAATGTTGCCTTCGTGGCGACATCGGCCGATAAGGCACTGCCCCAACGCGCGAATTATTGAGGAGATCCGCGATGAAACTCTTCGAAGACAAGATCTCGTCGGCGGCGTCCCGTGTCAGGATCGCCCTGGCGCTGAAAGGGCTCGGCGTCGAGCGGGAGACAATCGGTATCCTCGGTGCCGATGCCATCAATCGGACACCCGAATATCTGCATGTCAATCCACAGGGGCTCGTTCCGGCATTGCTGACCGATGAGGGCGTGCTTCTGACCCAGTCGCTGGCAATCATCGAATATCTCGACGAGCGCTATCGCGAGCCACCGCTGTTGCCTGAAAAGCTTGAGGATCGCGCCTTTGCGCGGGCCGTCGCCTTGGCGATCGCTGCAGATATCCATCCGCTTCTTCCGCCGCGGGTGACGGCTCGCCTTGGCACCATTCCAGGAGCCGGGCCGCAGGAAATTGCGGACTGGAGCCGTCATTGGATCCGCGTTGGATTGACTGCAGTGGAGGAATTACTCGCGCGGCGGCAGACAGGTCGATATGCGGCCGGCGATGCGCCGTCGATGGCCGACATTTGCCTCTTCCCGCAGGCCGTCAATGCCGAGCGGGCTGGGCTCGCGCTCGACCAGTGGCCTCGCATCGCAGCGGTTGTCGCCGGGCTTCGCGCGATTCCCGCCTTTGCCGAAAACGGTCCGGCTCCCCGAACTTGAGTGTCCTTGAGCTGAACATTCACCTCGGGTCGCTCAGTTGTAGGCGAAAGTATACCAATGTATCTCTCGACCCGATCCCTACATCAGCATTCAATTCCCGCCATCGGGCACACATTGGATATACACGCGTACCGGCTTCTACGAATGTCTTTAACGCAATCTGGAGAACATCGATGGCAGAGGAAATCAATCAACAGAGGCGGCGGTTCATGGGCGTCGCGGCCCTGACCGTCGCTGCTGCGCAACTGGGCGTCATCGGGACGAGTGTTGCGCAAGCGGCGACGCCAACTGCTGCCCGCGTTCCCACCATCGCGCCAGGCACCAACACCTCGTTCGGCACAATCAAGCAGATCGATGCAGGTCTGCTCAACGTCGGTTATGCCGAACTTGGTGCGAGCGACGCGCCTCCGGTCATTCTCCTGCACGGCTGGCCCTATGACATCTACACCTATGTCGACGTCGCACCACTGCTTGCCGCGGCTGGCTACCGCGTTATCGTTCCCTATCTGCGTGGCTACGGCACGACACGGTTCCTCTCCGACAAGACGTTGCGCAACGGTCAGCAGTCTGCAATTGCCTCCGATATCGTCGCGCTCATGGATGCGCTGAAAATCGAGAAGGCGCTGATCGGTGGTTGTGATTGGGGAGCTCGGACGGCCTGCATTATTGCCGCCCTCTGGCCCGAGCGCTGCAAGGCGCTGGTTTCCGTCAGCGGCTATCTCATCGGCAGCCAGGAAGCCAACAAGGCGCCATTGCCGCCGAAGGCCGAACTTGCCTGGTGGTATCAGTTCTACTTCGCCACCGAACGTGGCCGCGCAGGCTATGAGCAATACCGGAGCGAGTTTGCAAAACTCATCTGGCAGCTTGCATCACCGAAGTGGAATTTCGATGACGCGACCTTCAATCGCAGCGCGGCCGCCTTCGAAAATCCGGATCACGTCGACATCACCATCCACAACTACCGCTGGCGCATCAGCGCGGCCGAGGGTGAGCGCAAATATGACGAACTCGAAGCGCGGCTTGCCAAGTTCCCAGTCATCGGCGTGCCTGCCATCACGCTGGAAGGCGATGCCAATGGTGCGCCTCATCCGCAGCCGGAGGCCTACGCCAAGAAGTTCTCGGGCAAGTACGAACATCGGCTGATCACCGGCGGTATCGGTCACAATCTGCCACAGGAGGCGCCGCAAGCCTTTGCGCAAGCCGTGGTCGACGTCGATCGATTCTGATGGTTCATCGGCGAGGGTAGTCGCGCCGGCCAGCCGCGCTTTTCCGGCTTCGCCTTCATTCCGAACTCTGGACCTGGCGTTAGAGCGTTTAGGCGCGCACGCCGGGTTTTTTATCATGCACGCGTCATGAAGGTGCGGTCCTGCCCACGCAGCCCTTCGTACTTCATCCGGGCGCGATCTGCGTCCGGCGCCTTGGCTGAGCGGTCAGCCGCTTACGGGCGGTTCGTATCGTATTGTATCCGCACCGCGTTTGCACGGAAGTTGGCTACATTTCAGCACCGCGACGAAACATTCCAGACACGTAAGGAGCGCCATCTGCGGTTCGACAGCGAGCCAGGCAATCAGGCTTCGGCGGCATCCATTCTGTCGAAAGGAAGAACATCATAAGCGAGAACCAGAAAGTAATCTACACCGGCAAGACGCACACGACCGGCGGTCGCGACGGCGCATCGCGCAGCTCCGACGGTCGCCTCGATATCAAACTGTCGTCGCCTGGCAGCGCGGGGCAGGGAACGAACCCTGAGCAGCTTTTTGCCGCTGGCTGGTCGGCCTGCTTCATCGGCGCGATGGGCTTTGCCGCCAGCAGCCTGAAGGTCGCACTTCCTGCCGACCTCGCCGTCAACACCGAAGTGGACCTCTGCAGCAGCACGGGCGGCTACTCCCTTCAGGCACGCCTCAACGTCAGCCTGCCGGACATCGACCACGAAACTGCTCGGGCTATTGTCGATGCAGCGCATCAAATATGCCCATATTCCAAGGCTACGCGCGGCAATATCAACGTCACCATAAACCTCGTCTGACGAGATAAGAAAGACGGTTCCCCCGCCAGGTGGGTGTGATGGCGAGGAGCGGCAGCGGTCAAAGGCTGCCGCTCTTTTGCCGATAGTCAGGCGAATGTTTCCAGTGGCAACCGCAAGGCGGCTCAAGCTGCTGTTCGATTGATGGCGATTTCGGCCACAAGCCCGCCGCCGTCCCGATTGCGCAGCGTCAGCGATGCACCGATCGCCGTAGCAAGCTGTACGGCAATGGCGAGGCCGAGCCCGGTTCCGCCGGTGTCGCGATTGCGCGATTGCTCCAGGCGAAAGAAGGGCTTGAGGACAGCTTCCAGCTGGTCATCGGGAATGCCGGGACCGCGATCAAGCACTGTGACGACTATGCTCTCGTCGGCGCGGCGTTGCACTTCGATCTCGGCGCTGCCGCCGAACTTCAGCGCGTTGTCGATGAGATTGGTGAGAACGCGCCTCAAGGCGTGCGGCCGTGTCATGATCGCACCGCCGCTCATCGCAATTATCGCAACGTCCTTGCCGGTATCCTGGTAATCATAAACAAGGCTTTCGATGAACGAGGAGAGATCGATGCGCGAGGCTTTCTCGACATTGCCATGGGCGCTGCGAGCATAGGCGACACCTTCCTTGACAAGACGTTCGATCTCGCCGAGATCCTGCATCAGCTTATCCCTATCGCCGAAATCCTCCGCCATCTCCGCCCTGAGCTTCATGCGGGTGATCGGCGTTTGCAGATCGTGCGATATGGCTGCGAGTATTTGTACGCGCTCCTCAAGATATTGCGCGATGCGTTCGCGCATTGCGTTGAAGGCGGTTGCGGCATAAGCGACCTCGCTCGGTCCCGTCTCGCTCAGGCGAGGGGTCTTCACGTTCGGGTCGAGCGTGTCGGCGGCTCGCGCGAGATTGACGAGCGGGCGAATTGCCTGACGCACGGCAAACCAACTGCACAGCACCAGCAACGCCAGTTGGACGGCGAGCACATAAGGCAGCCAATCGGCCAGCGGCATGACGCCATGCGGGTTGATGTCTATCGTCAATGGCGCACCATCGCTCAGTGACAGATGTGCCTGGAGTCGGAGGTTGGCGCCGGGAATGGTCTCCACCTCGATCGGATACTTTGCACCGATCGCCGCGCGAACCTTGGAAGCGATTTCGGCGCTGCGCGCCTCGAGTGTCGGATTGCCGGGCAAGCCGGGTCCCAGCACGAAACGATAACTCCCCCGATCAAGACGATCGAGCCAATCGGCGCGTTCGTCGACCGGTAGGCGATCGAGAATGGCGATCGAGGTTGCGACGTCGTTTTCGAGGGTGTTGAACATGACCGACTTGGCGGCCGTGTAGCGCTCGAAAAATAGCACCGTGAACGACATGCCATGCGCGATCGCCAGACCAGCAAGCAGAATAAGAAACAGCCGCGCCCCGAGGGTGCGCGGCCACAGGCGAAATCCATTCAGGAAGGCGTGCGTCGCCATCAGCGTGCCTCGGTGATCTCGATCGGCATGGAGAAGACGTAGCCCTCGCTGCGGACGGTCTTGATGTAAGTCGGCTCTCGGGCGTCGTCGCCAAGGCGCTGGCGCACGCGGCTGACGAGAAGGTCGATCGAACGGTCGAAAAGCTCGGCGTCGCGGCCCTGTGTCAGGTTGAGAAGCTGGTCGCGGTTCAGCACGCGCTGGGGGTGATCGATAAAGACGCGCAGCAGCCGATATTCGGCACCGCTGAGCGCGATCACTGTCCCGTCGGAATCGACGAGATGGCGCGCCGTCGTATCGAGCTTCCATTTGCCGAAGCTCAGCAATTGGCCGGCTTCCGACACCTGCAGATTCGGTGGCAGCATGCGCGTGCGCCGAAGGACGGCCTTGATGCGCGCCAGCAATTCACGCGCCGAAAACGGTTTGGCGAGGTAATCATCCGCACCCATCTCGAGACCGATGATGCGATCCATCTCATCCGTACGCGCCGTCAGCATGACGATGGGAACGGCCTTGTGCCGTCCGGCACGCAACTCGCGGCTGAGAACCAGGCCATCGTCGCCTGGCATCATCACGTCGAGGATGATCAGATCGACGGAGTTCGCTTCGAGGAAGGAGCGCATATGCCGGCCGTCGGCAACTGCGGTCACGCGAAGGCCATTCTTCTTCAGGTAGCTCGACACGAGCTCCCGGATTTCGCGATCGTCATCGACGATAAGGACGTGGTCGATGTGCTCCATCGCGCGATCTCCATTATTCTGCTGCTAATGACGCCCTTGATGTATCCGCCGTATGTTGACGGCCGCTGGGCTTGCATGTTGCTGTATCCCGCGGCTCTTTGAATACAGTGTGATACAATGTCAGCGCTTTCAATTCTTCCGATAAGTCATGGAAATCGCTCGAGCCGCTCGGTCGTCGCCTGGCCGGAGCTATCCGGCAAACAGGCTCCGGATCAGTTCGGAGGTCGACCCCTGCCAAAGCTCACCTTCTCCCGTTCCTGCCCACAACGACAGAAAGTCCGGCGAGCCTTTTGCCGCGGACGCGCCTCGCAAGTCACGAGTAAACTTGTTCTGCGCGGGAAACGGCATGACGGCATCCATCTTTGGCGTCATCTCTTCCATGAAGCGGTTCTCGATACCTCGGGCAAACCGGCCTGAAAAGACGCGTGTCGTTCGGGTCTTTCGCTTCGGAGCATCGAGTTCGGACCGGTAAGGAGCCGACGTGCCGGCCTCACTGGTGGCCAGGAAGGCCGTGCCCAGCTGCACCGCTTGCGCGCCCGCGGCGAGGGTGGCGCGAATGTCCGACGCGGTCATGATGCCGCCCGCCGCGATCAACGGCACGCGCACTTTCCCCCTGCATTGAGCGAGAAGGTCGCGAAGGAAGATCTCCGGATCGGCGCCGTCGGGTTCGAAGATACCGCGATGGCCGCCGGCCTCGAAGCCTTGGAGCGTGATCGCATCAACGCCACTGTCTTCGAGTGCCTGTGCTTCCTCCGGTGCGGTCGCCGTCCCGATGAGCAGAATGCCGGCTTCTCGTGCCGCTTTCGTATGATCTGCCGACAACAGGCCGAAGACAAAACTGAACACGGCCGGCCTAATCCTCAGAATCGTCTCGAATTGGGAGTCGAAGTCCTCTTCGAAAGGTGCTTTGAATTGCGGGGTCGGCAGATCAAGCTCGGCGCGATATCCGGCCGTGGCTGCTATCGCCCGCTCCACCGCGGCCGGATCAACGGGTGGGGCGGCATGAGGAATGAAAAGGTTGATCGCGAAGGGCTTGTCCGTGCGCTGGCGTACCTTGTCAGCGAATTCAACGATGGCTGCGGGATTGGAATAGGCGGCCCCGGCCGAACCCAGCGCGCCAGCAGCCGAAGCCGCGATCACCAGTTCGGGCGTTGAGGGGCCACCGGCCATCGGCGCGACGACAAGGGGATACTTCAATCCAAGCTTGCGAAGAGGTTCGTCGTCGATCTCTGTTGGCACGTCCAATCTCCTTTTCCTGCAGGGGCATGGTTTCCTTCATTTCGCGGAACAGGCTGTCTTGCCCCGGACGCTCGATGAGCCCTATCTTGCACGTAGCAGGTGTCGCGACTATTGCGCCCAATCGCTTGCTTCGACAAGCTGGTCGCAGCAGGTCTGTGCACGGAGATGTGGCGGTCGTGCCAGAGCCGACGCTCGACAGCAGCAGGAACGCGTCCTTTGAGCTGATTGAAGTGACCGCGAGGATTATCTCGAGCACAAACTGTCGGGTTCCCGTTTAGCCAGCCGTCTTCAAGACAGACAAGCTATGGAGGACAGCGATGACGATTACAATTACCGCCTTTGAACGGTCGCCTGATGGCGGCAAGGGTCTGGCGCGTGACATGCGCGTTCGCTGGGCGCTCGAAGAAGTTGGCCAGCCTTACGACGTTCGCCTTCTTTCGTTTAAAGCGATGAAGGAGCCCGCGCATCTCGCGCTTCAGCCTTTCGGGCAAATTCCGACCTATGAAGAAGGCGATCTGGTCTTGTTCGAGTCGGGGGCAATCGTGTTCCATATCGCGCAGCGCCATGCCGGCCTGCTGCCAGACGATGCGAATGCCAGGGCGCGCGCGATCACATGGATGTTTGCCGCGATCAGCACGATGGAGCCGCCGATCGTCGATCGCGAAATCGCCCGATACCTAGAGGGCGACAAGACTTGGTACGACGAGCGCCGGTCTCTCGTCGAGGAACGCATCCGAAAGCGGCTGGGCGAACTTTCCGATCGACTTGGCGATGCCGACTGGCTCGACGGCGAGTTCAGCGCCGGTGACCTTCAGATGGTGTCGGTGCTGCTCAGGGTGAAAGGATCGGGCCTACTGGCCGAATACCCGAACCTGTCCGCCTATGTCGCTCGCGGTCAAGCGCGGCCCGCATACAAGCGTGCATTCGACGCACAGTTCGCGGTTTTCACCGCCGCATCTTCCGGCTCGTAAAGGTGCGCTTGGCGGCTCTGTCAATGGCTCATTAGCAGGGGAACAGTGGCATGGGACAGCAGGCGATAGGTGACGCGGCCGAGAAGCAGTTCGAGCAGATAACCGTGCTTGAACGCGCCGATCAGAATGCAGGTGGCGTTCACCGACGTACCAAAGTCGAGGATGGTGTTGCCGACCGAGCGGCCCGTTGACGAGGTCACGACGACCTCGGCATCGAGTCCCAGCTGCCGGCAGATTTCCGTCGCGGTGGTCTCGTAGTGCCTGTTCGGCTTGTCATCGACGCAGAGCACGGTAACGCGGTTGGCGGCTTCCAGCCAGCGCTGTGCGGCGACCATCGTGCGCCGCGCGTGGTCATGCGGCTTCCAGCCGATCAGGACGTGGTCCAGCAGACGTCCGCGATAGCCATTGGCCGGCGGGACGAGCACGAGCTTGCCTTCGTGAAAGAGGACGTCGAGCGTCGAGATTGCCTCGATAGGGCGTGACGACAAGCGACGCGTTCCGGCAAACGTTGCCGACGCAACGGCGCAGGTCACCCTGGCAATCGCCGAGCACCAGGCTTTGCCGGTGAGGCGCGCTCAGTCTCCACTCGTCGAATAGCCGCTTAACGCGTTCGAACCGTTCGTGCGTCGAACCTTCCTCGAGGTCTCGGAGCATCTGCAATTCGATTTCCTCGGCCGATACGAGCATGGCCAGCGGATCGGCCCCGATATGTACGGCGGCGATGCTGTCGTGCACAGCATCTGCCGCGTCGTCAGCCAGATCGAGACAGGACTGTGCCGAGGCCGGATCGGGCAAAAGGACGACAATATCGGCATGCTCGGTGAGATCGCGAACGTTACGCGGAGCTTCGCCTGAGCCAGGCGCGCCGAAGCCTTGTGACCAGTTGCGGTGATCGGTGGTTGTCGTGATCAAGCTGGACCTCCTTCCTGGATCGGCCTCGCACAATTACACTGCAATAATACGCCAATCTGATCGGTGTTGAAATCGTCTTGGCAGACGAAGGCGACCTATTTTGAGCGCCAAGCCCGCGGCTGCCGGATACCAATGCTGATTCTGGCGGACTTGCGCCTTGATCGTGACCTGCTAGAATCTGCCGTGCCAAGCTTTTGTGTTGGCTGCATTTTCAGGTTTCCTCTGGCTGTTTGCGGGGCGCGCGATGGAGTCGCCAGTTACCTCTAAAGTGAGCTACGGCGCGGAGCCCGGATTGCGCTTCGCCCTGCTCTTGGACGGGTGTGGTGGCTGTACACAGCTGGACATTGCTCGGGCGCGACGATGGAAGCCGGAAGATGGGATCATCTGGCTGCATTTCGAGCGCGACCATGTGGCGGCTGCCGATTGGATCAACAGGGAAAGCGGCCTCGATAGCTTCGTGACGGAAGCCCTTCTCGAAGAGGAAACACGGCCGCGCGTCGAGCCTGTCGCCGACGGTCTGCTAATCATCCTTCGGGGCGTGTGTGCGACGGCGCCGGACGAAGAGCCGGACAAGCAGACCGACATCGATCTCGTGCCGCTCCATATGTGGATCGACGTCAACAAGGTCATTTCCCTGCGTGACAGCGGCCACTACATCACCGCATTGCGCGACATTCGCCGGGCGCTCGAGAAAGGCAAGGGCCCGCATCGCACCGGAGACCTGCTGGCGCTGATCGGCGACAAGCTTGTGCGCGACCTGGAGCCTGTACTTGACGCCATGGACGAGGAGGTGGACGAGCTTGACGAGATGATCTTTCACGGCGAAGCAAGCGAGGTGCGCCAGCGCCTCAAGCTGTTGCGCCGGCGTTCTGTACAGCTTCGCCGCTATCTGGCGCCGCAGCGCGATGCATTGAACCGCATCGAACATGATGACGCGCCATGGCTCCTGGAACGCGACAAGCTGCGCATGCGCGAGGTCATCGACAAGCTGATGCGCTTCATCGAGTACCTCGATGCCATCCGCGACCGCACCGGTATCCTGCACGATGACCTCTCGACGGTGATCAGCGAACGCATCGCACGCAATTCCAATCGGTTGGCGGCGCTGGCGGCCCTGCTGCTGCCGCCGAGCGTGGTGGCCGGCCTGTTCGGAATGAATGTCGGAGGCATTCCGGGGGTCAACGACACCTGGGCATTCGTCATCATCGTGATGTTCGTGACGATCACATCCGTTGCGACACTTTGGTTGCTTCGGCGGATCGGCTGGCTTTAGACAGCGACCGTGTTCTGTACGCAGGGCATCCGTGCCTGCGCCTCGGCTCGTGATGGCATGCGGTGGCGATGCGGGCGGTGAATGCACCGTCCGGCAATGCCTTGCCGATCAATTCGCTGCGAAGCAGTAGAACAGACCGTCGCCTCCGGTCGTCTTGAAGGCTTCCACGGTGCAGCCGCCACGGGTCGGATGCGCGGCGTTCCACGACTTGGCTTCCGCAGAGTCATTTAGTCCCGTCCGGTCGCTGTGGCCGACGATCGCGACACCTTCTGCACCGCCCATCGTCCAGTTGCCGCATGTTTGAGGCGCCGTGGTGCCATCCGCTTGCGAGCCGGTCAGGATGTCGTGGCGGTTCGGTGTGTCGCCGCGGCCGTTGATGACTTCGCCCTTCTCGTTGAGCGCGGTCTGCTTGGTCAGGTTGTTCTTGTCGCTGTGTAGAGAGGCCACGTCGTCGGCGATTTTTTCACCCTTGGCATTATGCCATGGCCCGGAGCCGATGCGATCCTTTGCGTTCTCGGCGTCAGTGGAAAGATAGGCCTTCCAGGTCTTGCCAGTGGAGCCCGCGGCTGTGGCAAGTGTGTTGCAATAGGCGTCGGCACCGGCAAGGCCGCCGAGGTCGCCGCCCTTGCCGGGATTTGCACTGGTCACGAAGAAACTCATCGCGCTGTCCTGAGCATGGATCCCAACCGCTGAAAAGGCGAAAGCGGCTGCGATATAGGCAAACCTGCGTCTCATGGCGTCTCTCCCTGGTTGAAATTTCTAGCGCGCGGAGCGTATTGCAGGTAAGCCTTGGCGTAAAATCGAAATCGCGTGATGGAGCCTTGAAACTTGGTGTGGTCTCATGCCGAGAGGCCACGGCCTTCATGTTTATTTCGCGGCGCACTCCGTGTCGCTGCCGTACCCGCCCTATCCGAGGTTTCAGTCAAGTCGCCGTGATTTCAACTATGCGTTCTTGACAATGGATTCGCGTGGCAAATATCTGTCACGAACTGGCTTCAGACGGAAGGCCTCAGCACAGCATGATCGACACGCGCTTTTCGACCGCTCTACAGATTGTCATCAGTGTCGCCGTCAACGAAGAGGCAAATCTCCGCACCACGAGCCAATCCCTAGCACAAGGGCTGGATACCAGCGCCAGCTTTGTCCGCAAGCTGCTGCTGCCGCTCAATGAGAACGGTATTCTCGCTACTGCCCAGGGCGGCAAGGGCGGCATCCGTTTGGCGCGTCCGCGGGACCAGATATTGCTCAGCCAGATCTATGCTGCTGTCACCGGTGACAAGAAGATCTGGGCGACCAGGCATGACATTCCGCATGAGGGACTTGTGGGCGAGAATATCGGAGACCTCTCGGAGTTTCTTTGCGATCGCGCCGAGCAGGCCGTCGTCGACATGCTTGGTTCGGTGACCATTCACGACAGTGTAGCCGAGCTACGTCGCCTCGAGGCGCAGAAATCTGCCGGCCATCGGCAGCCGTCAGATGGAAGTCTCGTGCGCGATCGCCACGCCGCGGAATAATTTCGTCCTCAAGACGAAAAAGGGGTGGCCGGGCAGGGAACCCGGGCCACCTCTCCTAACTGATCGGAGGTCAATCTGATCAGAAACGTTAAAGAGGCGCCGCATCGCCTTCTCCGTGACCTTAGTCGCGAAGCAAGGTGAAAACGCGGCGCCGTTTTCGATTAGAATGCGCGCTGGAGGCGGAAGAGCCCGACGTTACGTCGTTGCCGATGTCCGGATCGAGGTAGTTGACGGTCGCCTTGGCGTAGAGGTTGTCGACGATCTGATAGTCAACCGTCAGTCCAACCTTCCAGGCGTCGTTGTTGTCGTTGAAGTCGCCAGCGACGATGCCGTAGTTGCCGTAGTACTGGGCGGCCGGGGTGATCTTCAGCTTGTCGGTCGCCTTGATGGCGTACTCACCGGCGATAGCCCACTCAGCGGCCTGATAGTAGGAGTTCGGGCCGCTGGAGTAGACCGCTGCGAGGCCGAGGGTGCCCGGACCGATAGCGACAGTACCCATGGCGCGGACGGCGCCTTCTTCGTTGTCGGTGTCGTAGCCGGCTGTGACCTGGTAGCCGAATACGCCAGCCTTGCCGCCGATGCCGATCGCTACGCCGACGTTGTTCGGCTGTTCGCCGGCGCTGTAGTAGCCGTCTTCCAGCTCATCAACGCTGATACCAGCGTAGAAGTTGTCGGCTTCGTACTGATAGCGGATCGAGTTGTGCAGCGTCACCTTGCTGCCGATGTCGTCCGTTTCGCCCGACAGGCCATCGTCCCACCAGCTGTAGAACAGACCGGCGCGGATGCCGGCGATGTCGATGTAAGCCGAGTCGAGCTTTGCGATCTGACCGGACGCATTGTCGGCATTCGTCTGGAGAACGATGACGCCCGTCAGCGGACCGTATTCGGTGTCGCTCTTGGCAGTGAACTGGAGTTGGCCGCGGGTAACGGCATCCCAGTCAGAGGTGCCGGACGTGGAAGCGCCGCCCGTGACGGCGTTCGGGGAAGCGTTGACCTGGAAACGGATGTAACCGCTGATCTTCAGGCAGGTCTCCGTGCCCGGGATGTAAAAGTAGCCGCTGCCGTAAGCGTCGCAGACGCGGACATATTCAACCGGTTCCGGCTCAGCAGCAACGATGGCGTCAGCGGCCTGCGCGCTCGAGATGGCAGCCAAGGCCGCCGCCGAGCTCATGAGAATCATCTTAATGTTCATAATCAGTCCAATCTTCTGTCGATTGGGCACAGGTCGTCACTGCCGAAAGCCGGCTCTACCTACCCCAAATTGTTTCGTACAAGCCCTTGCGGGAAACGCGGTACGTCCGCGGCGCCAAATTACATTTCCGATTAAATGTATCAATAATAGATACAGTCAAAATTGAGTTTTGCTGCAAAGCGGAATTCGGGTGTTGCACAAAGGCAACTCTCGATTTTTGCGCAAGGAAACGTTTACCAACGCTGGCCATAACCAGTTGTTACTCAACGCGTTTTCGAAACGGATGTTACCAAGACAATAATGTTGCACCGCAGCATCTATGGCGCCGCAGCCGTCCGTCCTCTCTTCAAGCGTGCGCCGCGATCATGGTGAAACGCGCCTCAATGCAGTCTCTTCATTCATAAGCGCGGCCGTCATGGAATCGCGGGGATCGAGCCTCAGAGCACAATCTGCGTCGATCAAATGTTCCAGCAGATTTCTCAGCCCGTCACTGAACTGCCGGCTCGCCTCGGCGGCTTCGTGGCTCGCAAGTGTGGCGGAGCCGATGATTCGAACGCCGAAGACGTTGATTGTTTCGTCGACACGCATCAGCGCGCAATTGCCTCCACTTTCGGCGGCAAGATCGACAATCACCGTTCCGGGGCTCAACCGCGAAAGCATGGTCTCGTCAAGCAGCATCGGGGCGGTTTGACCGGGTATCACGACGTTGGTCGTGATCAACTGCATCTTGGACAGAGGATCGGAAAGCTCTTGGCGCAGCCGTGCCAAGTCTGAGGACATGGCGAGGAATTTGGCACCGAGTCGTTCGATCTTTGCTTGTGTATCCCTCCCCAGGCCAAAGCCATGGGTCAGCGCGCCGAGACGGCGCGCGGTCGCCAGTGCCTGCAGGCTTGCTGCGTCGCTGCCCAAGGCGGCCATTTTGACCGGCCGGACAAAGCTTCCGTCCACCATCAGCATCGGATGCGAAATGCCGAACTGCCTGGCCGCTTCCAGTATGGCGGCGTGGCCGGTAATGGCTGCCTGTCTCGATGAAATGTCCGCACCCTTGACGCCCTGCACCCCGGAAAGCCTGGCGATGTCGAGATGGAGCGGCCGTTGTCCAGCTGGTAGACCGGCCACTGGTGCTGCGTTCGAACCAAGGAAAATCAGAACCGCTGTCCCTGGAAAAATCCGCGTGGCTGCCGGCCGCCGCACACTGACGAATACATCCAAAGAGGATGCCATCCCGGCGAACTCGGCGGGCTCGGCGCCTGCAGCGATATAGGCGTTGTCTGCGTGCCCCGCGCCGATGCCGCAGCTGCGCTCGAAATGAATCGACATACGCGCGGAAAGCCGCCGCACGTCGTCCGGCGTCAACGCGACGCGACGCTCACCGGGATGTGTTTCCCGAAGCAGCCCGGCACGGACGCGGATAACGTTGGACATTCATTGCTCTGGAAGAGAGGTAAATCGAACTGTGGCGCGCGAGCGATATAGGCTGACTCTTCCATAGTTTTATGACAGTTTCGTAATTTTATTTTGGGCAGTTTCGCGGGTCTTCCCTTTTCGCAACTGCTGATAAGTCCTTCATTTTACAGGATACTGTTTGCAGCTTGCATGAGCGACATCGAATAAGGCTGTTCGCAGTGCGAGATCAGGTTTTGCCCGGAGGCATTTGGATGTAATGGTCAGTCATCAAGCGCTTGGCTGCTGGAGGCATTGGTGAATTTCTATTCGATTTATGATCAAGGTTTTGTCCGCGTAGCGGCCTGCACGCCGAATTGCGAGATCGGCGATCCGGACTTCAACGCGCAGGCAACATTGGAACTGGCGCGGCAGGGACATGCCGAGGGCGCTGGCCTGATGGTATTTCCCGAACTCGGAATCTCCAGCTACTCCATCGACGACCTGCTGGGGCAGGACGCGCTTCTCAAGGGCGTCGATGCTGCGATCGCGGAGATTGTCCGGGCAAGCCGCGATCTCACGCCGGTTCTTCTTGTCGGCGCGCCGCTGCAGAACGGCGGGCGGCTCTACAATTGCGCGGTCGCCATTCATGCTGGTCGCATCCTCGGCGTCGTTCCGAAGATGCATCTCCCGAACTATCGCGAGTTCTACGAGAAACGCTGGTTCGCGTCTGGGCGAGGCGTGCGCGGCGACAGCATTCGTGTGGCCGGCGAGACGGTACCGTTCGGAACAGACCTCATCTTCGCAGCCGAAGATATGGAAGATTTCGTTTTTCACATCGAGATCTGCGAAGATCTCTGGGCGCCGGCGGCGCCGAGCGATTTCGGCGCGCTGGCGGGTGCGCTGATCCTCGCCAACCTTTCGGCCAGCAACATAACGGTCGGAAAGGCCGACACCCGTAAGCTTCTGTGCTCGGCACAGTCGGCGCGTAGCCTGTCGGCCTATGTCTATTCGGCCGCCGGCCCTGGCGAATCGACGACGGATCTCGCGTGGGACGGTCAGGCTTGCATCTACGAGCTGGGCAGTCTGCTTGCCGAAACCGATCGTTTCCCGACGTCGTCGCAGATGTGCGTGGCAGATATCGATGTCGAGAGGCTGCGGCTCGAGCGGTTGCGAACAGGCACGTTCAATGATGCGGCCACGCTCAACCTCACGGCCGGGCACGAATTCCGGCGCGTAGCGTTCCAGTTCAAGAAGCCGAAAGGCGACATAGGCCTGAAGCGCGATGTTGCGCGCTTCCCCTTCGTGCCCGCTGATGAAAGCCGCCTCGATCAGGATTGCTACGAAACGTTCAACATCCAGGTGCAGGGGCTGATGAAGCGGCTGCGCTCGACCGGCATCAAGCGACTTTGCATCGGCATTTCGGGTGGTCTCGATTCCACCCATGCGCTGCTCGTCGCGGCGCGCGCCTTCGACCAGCTCGGCTGGCCGCGTTCGGACATCCTCTGCTTCACCATGCCGGGATTCGCGACGGGCGACGCCACCAAGTCGAACGCTTGGGCGCTGATGCGCAGCATGGGCGTCACGGCGGAGGAAGTGGACATCAGGCCACTGGCCCTGCAGTTGCTCAAGGATCTGAAGCATCCCTTCGGCAGCGGCAAGCCGGTCTACGATACGACCTTCGAAAACGTCCAGGCTGGTCTGCGCACGGACTTCCTGTTCCGCGCCGCAAACCACCGCAATGCGCTGGTGCTTGGTACCGGAGACCTGTCGGAAATTGGTCTCGGTTGGTCGACCTACGGGGTCGGCGACCAGATGAGCCACTACAACGTCAACGCATCGGTGCCGAAGACCCTGATCCAGCATCTGATCCGATGGGTGATCCGTTCCGGTGATTTCGATGCGGAAGCCAATGCGACATTGGAGAGCATTCTTGGCACGCTGATTTCGCCCGAACTGGTTCCCGCCGATGAGAACGGCGTCATGCAGAGCACGGAGGACAAGATCGGGCCATACGATCTGCACGACTTCGCCCTCTACTACACGACGCGTTTTGGCCTTCGCCCTTCGAAAATCGCCTTCCTTGCCTACAATGCCTGGCGGGATGCCGGGGCGGGCGTCTGGCCGCCGCATTTCCCCGCCGACAAGCGCCGCAGTTTCGATCTGCCCGTCATCAAGCACTGGATGGAGGTTTTCCTGTTCCGGTTCTTTACCATCAGCCAGTTCAAGCGGTCGGCATCGCCGAATGGCCCGAAAGTGACGTCGGGCGGTTCGCTGTCTCCGCGTGGCGATTGGCGTGCGCCATCCGACGGCAATGCACGGATATGGCTGAAGGAGTTGAAGACAAATGTCCCTGATGCAAAAGCCTAGGGCTGTCGACAGCGGCTTGCAAAAGCTGTTGGCCGCCGCAGATACCGTTATGTGAATGACAGTTAGCGGTAACACATGGAAGATGAACCTTGTCCATTCGAAGATCTCCCCCGCTACGAGATCCGTCAGGAGCCGCGTGGAGGGTGGACGATCGTCGACACCTTGACGTCCCTGCCTGCGGCAACGGACGGCAGGGATTTCGTCGGCCTCACCAAGAGAGATGCAGAGGACATTGCCCGCGAACTAAACCTCAGTGCCGCCCAGGGTCGCGATCCGCTGCTCTGATCTCCGGAACTCGCCGACAGCGGTCGCGTTTTGTTGCCAGAGGTGCAACGATGACCGCCAATGACAACAGGCCGGACGATCATTCTACCGATCGGCACACGGCCTACGACGCGCAGGAAAAAGCGCTGTCAAGGGAAGGGCGAAACCTTTCAGCCTGGGCATTGGTGCCGTCGTCTTCGTGGTGGCGATGGTCGTGTTGGCATTCAACGTCTGGACAGGCGGCGGGACCAGTCCCGCGCCGAAGGCGCCGGCAGGCGCCACGAGCCCCAATACCGTGCCGCCGCCGACGCAAAACACGAACTGACTACGTCATCCATTTCCGGTGCTCCGCAAAGCGCTCTGCGAGCAGGTCGATGAACAGGCGCACTTTCGTCGGCAAGTGACTGCGGTTCGGATAGACGGCGTTGACGCTGAACTCGACAGCGCGGTAGTCGGGCATCATCCGGACGAATCGTCCCGACGCGATGTCGTCGAACACAACGAAACTCGGCGCCAGGAAGATGCCCTGGCCCGTCGTCGTGAGGTGCCGTAGCGTCTCGGCGCTGTTCGATACGACGTTGCCACCGATCTTCACGCTCGCCTGGGCGCCATCGGCGCCTTCAAAGCGCCATTCGTCTCCATAGGGGTAATAGGTGTACTGAAGGCAGTTGTGGTTGGCCAAATCCGCCGGGACCTGCGGTATCGGATGGCTCTCAAGATAGCTTGGCGAACACACAAGGATGTGCCGCCAAGGCGTCAGCTTCCGGACAACGAGGCTCGAGTCCGGCGGCGGTATGGTGCGGATCACCAGATCATAACCTTCCTCGACCATATCGATCATCCGTTCCCCAATATTCATATCGAGGGCGATCGACGGGTAGAGCTCGAGATACTCGCTGACCACCGGCAGAAGGAAGCGGACGATGGCCGTGCTGGTATAGATCTTGAGGGTACCACGCGGCGTAGAGCTCAACGCTCCTGCGGTACTGTCGGCTTCCTCGAGATCGGCCAGGATCTGGGCCGAGCGTTCATAGTAATACTTGCCGGTTTCCGTGAGGCTGACCTTGCGCGTCGTGCGGTTGAGTAGCCTGACACCCAGCCTGTCCTCGAGGGACTGTACGTGGTTGCCGACCATCGTCACCGACATGTTGAGACGGCGTGCGGCCGCAGAGAAGCCGCCGCACTCCACCACGCGACCAAAGACTGTGAGGCTTGTCAGCCGGTCCATTGGGTTCTCCGATTATCCGCTCTGAGTTGATGATCCTTCCCGATTTGAGCAGATTATCAGAACGCACGTGACAGCGCATTGTCCATCTCATCGAATTTGACCTCGCGTGGCGAGGCAAGTCACAGGAGAAGGACAATGGTCGAATTTCCCCGCAAGGAAGCATTCGAGGTCGCCGGGGAAGCCGAGTGACCCGACGCGACCACCCCAGCAGCACGTCGGCATTGATCGCCGCCAGGGACATTCTGCGAGAGGTCGATCGGTTCCAGCCGTCGCCTCGACTTCACGCTGATCGGCCCCGACGTCACTCGCGTCAGCCGCATCCAGACAACGTGCGGAGATCTTCGCGTTCGGCTCCTGATGTCCGACGCGCTCCCGAAAGAGGCGCAGGCCGAAGCCGTCTCGGCCGGCTGGCACACACTCAACGGGTTTCCGCAGAAGGTGGCACTTTTTCGCTCGCCGGAGGCATGAACCTAGCCAAGGCTCCCGGCAAAACGCTCGGCCAAACGGTCCTTCTGGAAGCGATCGGTGATGAAGTCGATGAAGGCGCGGGTCTTTGCCGGCAGCAATGTTCGATTTGCGTAGTAGAGCGAAATTGGCCCGGCATCGGCATACCAGTTCGGAACCAGACGCACGAGTTCGCCACGTTGAAGAAAGGGCAGGGCATCTGCGGTTGCAATCATCGCGACGCCGAGGCCGAGCAGGGCAAGCTGACACATGGCCACGGGATCGTTGACGACGACCTTTTCCGGTAACGCTGCAGGCATCTCATCGCCGGCGACGTTGCGCATCGCCCAGTGACGGAGACGGCCGGTGCGGCTGGACCGCATAACGATGCCGTCGAGCACGGAGAGCCCGGCTGGATCAAATGGCGGAACGTGGCCCTTCATGTATGCAGGGGAGGCGACAGCAACGAGATGAGCGGGGGCAAGCGTTCGGGCGATGACACCGGGCGTTAGTTCGAAGCCGCCGCCGATCGCGGCATCATAGCCTTCGGAAATGAGATCGACCTGGCGGTTCTCGAACATCCATTCCGGCTTCACAAGCGGATAGCGTTCCAGGAAATCCGGCAGCAACGGCAGGACATAGCCGGTGCCAAAGGCCGGGCTCATGCTGACCTTGAGGACGCCGGACGGTTCGCCTCGATCGGTCGCCACGGCGGCAATGGCACTCTGCAGGTTTGCCAGATCATCGCGGATGGCGGCGAAGAAGCGTTCGCCCGCCTCGGTCAACGTGAGCTTGCGCGTACTGCGCTGAAACAGGCGAACACCGAGATTGGCCTCGAGCATCGCGACATTGCGACTGACGGCCGCGGGCGTGACGGAAAGGCGGCGCGCTGCAGCGGAAAATCCACCGAGTTCGGCGCTGCGGACAAAGGACTCCAGATTTGCCAGCGTTTCCATCGGATTTTCAACGGTTGCTTGAAACCAGGAAAGACTATTGTGCGGTGAAGTCGGGCGCAACCACCCGAGGTGTCTGTGGGCAAGCCGAAGTCGAATATAAACTATATAAATAATAGCTATTTCTTGTGTGTTCACGGTTTTGGCGTTATTTGCTGGATAATGGGGACGGAGTACCGGGGGCTTAAGGCAACAGAAAATGCTGACGAAAAAGGGAAAGTATGGGTTGAAGGCGCTGGTTGACTTGGCGCGGCTCGCGCCCGGTGAAACGGCCTTCATCAACGACGTTGCCTCGCGCAACAATATTCCGAAGAAATTCCTCGATACGATTCTTCTGGAATTGCGAAATGTCGGCATTCTTCGATCGAAGAAAGGCCCGGGCGGCGGCTACTCGCTGTCGCGTCCGGCCTCCGAAATTCGCATCGGTCATGTTATCCGCACACTCGACGGCCCCTTGGCACCTATTCGATGTGCCAGCCGCACGGCTTTCGAAGCCTGCGACGACTGTTCCGATCCCGAAAACTGTCAGGTGCGGCGCTCCATGACCGAGGTCCGGGACGCGATCGCCGATATTCTCGACAACATGACGCTCGAGCAATTCGTCGCATCCGGCAACAAGCTGGACGGTGCCGACGAGGAAGTCGCCATTTCTCTCGCCAATTGAGGCATCAGCCGTCGCCGAAATAATGCGCCGCGGCCGCCCGGTAGAGATCGTCGGCGGCCGCATCATTTGCGCGGATTCGTGCGTTTCTCCAATGCCGATCGAGATTCCGGCCGATGCTTGTCGCACCGTTACCGGACAGTTCGAACAGTGCGTTGGCGACGTCAAGCGCCGTCCTGCTTGCGGTGATGCTGGCGGCTGACGCGGAGAAGAAGGCAGCTTCGGTCCCGCCTGTCGAGGGGCTCACCTGCGCGAAGTCCAATTTGCCGCCCGCGCTTTCCAGGAGCGCAGCCGTCGCCTGCACGGAAAGTGCAAGTTTTCCAACCCCGGCCGAACGCGGCGCTTCCCGAAGACTGGCAAGGGCGGCTCGCGCGATGCCGAGGTCCGTCCCAGCATGGAGGAGGGCGGCCAGGGCCGAACTGGTCGTGTGAGGCTGGTGGCGATTATCCGCCACTGCTTCGCCGTTTCCGATGACGCCATTGGCAACTGCGGATCCGGCGCCGTTGGTCCTTTGCCCGAAACCATCCCAGTCATCGATGATCTGCAGCCCCGCGGTGTCGCAAGGCAGGTGGAAGCGGACCGCTTGCCCCTGCGTCTCGATCGCGTCGGCGGCGATCCAATCGGCAAACAGGATGCCGGGCACGCGCAAGCTTCGGCCGCTCAATTGATAGCGGACGCCAGAGGGGACCGCCGCGCCCGCTTCAGCAAAGGTTGCTGCCACGAAATGATCGCCGGCAAGGGCGCGAACGAAGAGGAGGGCCCTTCGCTCCTCGTTCGGTTCATTCCTGAGCTCTTCCAGCACGGTGAAGTGATGCTCGAGGCATTCCCCGATCGAAGAATCGCCTTCCGCGATGATGGCGACAATCTCGCCGAGGAGCGCATTGGCGACATCCAGCCCCTCATTCTCTGGTGGAACCGTCACGGCTGTCAGTCCTGACTGGAAAAGGGCGTCGAGCTCCGCACGAGGAAAGACGCGGTTGATGTCACGCTCGCTCGCCTGCAGCGCGAAGTCCGCAGCAAGCCGGCGCGCAGTGGCGATCGCCTCTTCCTCGCTTTCGATGCGGTGCGCGGCTGGTCTTGCCCGGTCGGCAAACCGCGATACGGTTCCCATTGCTCCTCCAATCAGTTGAGCCTCTAGGATTGATGGATCGCGGGTGCAATGATAAGGCGCGTTTTTCTACGAATGCACGAGCGATTGGATTTTATTGTCGCTTGATTGCACCAATGCGAAGCGTAGCGACGCTTCGATGCTCGCAATGAGAGGTTCAACATGCCTTCGACGGTCCGTGAGCGGCTGAAACTGGATCCCGGCGACATTCCGATCTACGCCATCGGTGACATTCATGGCAGGCATGACTTGCTGCAGAAGGCAGAGCAGGCAATCGTCGAGGATGCCGCCGCCATTGCAGGGCGCAAGCTGATCATCACGCTCGGCGATTACATCGATCGCGGGCCGTCATCAGCACAAGTCATCTCCCACCTGATGGGGCCGCCTCCCGAGAATTTCGACCGCATCTGCCTGACCGGGAACCATGAGATTACGATGCTCGACTATCTCGACGGTCTGGTCTCCTTTTCCGATTGGATGCGAATGGGGTCGGATGCGCTGCTGCGCTCCTATGGCCTCGACGCAGAGCAGTTGCCGCTGGTTTTTTCGACCGCAGCAAAGCTTGATGGCTTCATCAGGCAATCAATACCGAAGCCGCATGTGGATTTCCTGCGCTCCCTGCCGATTTTCGTCGATACGCCTAGCGTGCTCTTCGTGCACGCCGGTATTGATCCGATGCTGCCGATCGAGGCGCAAAGTGACGAGGATCTCGTCTTCATCCGTCATCGCTTTTTCGAGAGCCGTCGGCCGCTGCCGAAGGTAATCGTCCACGGCCATACGCCGAACGACGAGCCTGAGGTCCTGCCGAAGAGGCTGAACCTCGACACTGGCGCCTTCCACAGCGGCAAACTCACGGTTGCCAGGCTGTGGAAGGGGCGTGTGCATCTTTTCCAGACGTGATCAGGCGCCGGCTTTTGCTGGCTCCCGCTTCTTTGGCGTCTCTTCCGTGTAGTAGCTCACATATTTATGGCGGTAGCGTTCCGTGCCGCCGAAGTTGGTGAACTTGCCGAGCTCGGTCATGTCGGTCTTGTTGAGGATCACGCCGAGAATCTTGGACTTGATCTGCGGCTCGGCATTCAGAAGGTCGCGCACGACGGATGTCGGCGTCGAGCCCCATTCGGTCACAAACAGGAAGCCATCGACCTGTGGGGCAAATGCCTTGGCGTCGATGACGGGGCCGAGCGGCGCAAGGTCGACGACGATGTAGTCGAACATCTTGCGGGCATTTTCCATGAGGTTGAACATGCCCTGCGAAGCAAGCAGCTCGCTGGTGTGCATGAGGTGATCGTTCGGCAGAACCGGGAGGATTGCCAGCTTCGTCACAGGATCGACCTTGACGGCACTTGCCCACGGAACCTCACCAAGAACCGCCTCGACGAGCCCCTGCTTTGGCGGTGTCTTCAGCATGCGCGTCAGGCCGGGGTTGCGAAGGTCGGCGTCGATGAGCAGCGTGCGCTTGCCGCTGGAGGCGAGGAGCGCCGCGAAGTTGGCGGCCGTGGTCGACTTGCCTTCTCCCGGCATCGCCGAGACGACGCCGATAACGCGGTCCGATTTGCCCTGGAACATGACGTCGCTCGCGAGCTTCGCATTGCGCAGGGTTTCGGCGAAGATCGAGCGCGGTGCTTCGAGGACAACACGCATGATGCGTTCGAAGGTCGCGCCGGAATCGGCTGCCGCTTCGGCAGGGTCCAGCGGAGGATTGGCACGGGGCCGGAAGAGCTTGCCCTCCCGCGGCGGCTTGCCGATCAGCGGCAGATAGCCGAGGAATTTGAGGCCAAGGATCGTCCTGACGTCGCCCTCGACGCGGAAGAAGCGTTCGCGGAATTCCTGGAATGCCGTGAGCGCGCCGCCGGCCATCAGGCCGAGAACGATGGCAAGGCCAAGCGTCATGGTCTTTTTCGGGCTGGACGGCGAGACCGGCACGCCTGCCTCAGAGATCACGCGAGCCTTGGCAATGGGGAAGGACTGTTGCTGCGAGGCCTCCTCGTACTTGCCGAGGTAGGATTCGTAGAGTGTCTTCAAGGCGGTTGCCCGTTGCTCGAGATCGTTGAGCTGGACGATCGACCTGTCGGCTTCCGAATTCTTGCCTGTCAGATGTTCGATGTTCTGGCGGAGCGAGGCTTCCCGTGAGCGGGCGACTTCGAACTCGTTGCGGTAACTGGACGTCAACTGCTGGAGTTCCTGATAGATCTGGCGGGTCAGGTCCTGCTTTTCGGCACGCAGAGCGACGGCTTGCGGGTGGTCTTCGCCGAAGTTTGTCGTGACCTCCTGCTCGCGCTTGTTCACCGAGATGTAACGGGTGCGCAGATCCTGGATCACCGTATTGTCCGTCTGGCCGGACGAGATTGCCGCGTTGTTGACGGCGCTGTCGGGACCAAGATCAACGATCGACTTGAATTGGTTGTAGCGGGCCGAAGCGCTGGCACTGTCTGCCTGGGCGACGATCAACTGCTTGTTGAGGTCGGCAAGCTGCTGTTCGGACATCAGCTCACCATTGGCCGATGTCAGCCCGTTCGCAGACTTGAACTTCGCCACATCGAGGGCTGCCTGCTGCGACCGCTCGCGAAGATCGGCGAGACGCTGCTGCAGCCAGACCGAGGCGCTTTCCGTCGCGTCGAAGTTGGCATTCAACTGATCGTTCAGATAAGCGTTCGCGTAAGCCTTCGTGATCCGCGCGGCGAGGAGCTTGTCGGTCGAACGGAACGAAACCGCCAGAACAGAGCTGCGGTTGACACGGGATACAGCCACCGCGTCCTGCAGCAAAGCGGCCGCCTTCTGGCGGCGGGCGTTGCGAGCATCGTCTTCCGCAGCCGGCGGCCCGCCAGGTGCCAATGCGCTCACAATCAGCTTCATCCCGGACTTGATCAGCGCGGCCGGCGACTGCGCAGGATCGAGGATTGTTTCGTTATCCTGAAGCTTCTCGGCATCGACCACGCGAAGCGCGAGCTCGTTCGACTTCAGGATTTCGACGGCGCTGGCGATCTGCATGTCGACCTGCTGTGCGCTGGCCGCCGGCGTCGGATCCTGCGCGTATTTCGCAATATCGTCGTCGAGCAGGATCTGCGTCATCGACGTGTACTGCGCTGTGGCGAAGAGCAGATAGACAACAGCGAGCGTCACTGTCGCAGCAACGCAGAGCGCCACCGACCCGGCGCGGCGAATGACAATGGCGATCAGGCGATCGATGTCGATGAATGAATCGGAATCGTCGGCCGCTTTGGGCAGAGAACTGTGCAAGGTCAGGTTCCGTTGGTTCATGGCTCTATCCTTTGCGGGAGCGGGTCACGCCATCGATGGCTGTGAGGTCGGTCCGCGGGCTGATCAGTTGGCGAAGCGGCGCGAGCGCGCGATGGATCCGAATGGCGATCGGCATCCTGAGATGCGCCACCGCCGACGGATTGCTCCAGGCCGTCTTGATCGCTCCGGAGATCGACCGGTCTTTGATGTTCTGTACGAGGATGAGGAAGGCGCGACCTCGGCGGAGGCTTCGTTCGCGAAACTCCTGTGCGGCCGCCGCCTCCGCATCCAGCGTGTAATCTCGAAGGAAGCTCTTATCGCCCTCGATCATGGCGTCGATGTGATGAAGGGCAAGAACGCGTGAAATCGATCCCTCACGGATCTGATAATCGTAGCCGGGGATTGGCTCGATCACGCAGCGCCCACCAAGCGCCATGGCCGAGGCGAGGAACAGATAATCCTCGCCGACTTTCAAAGCTTCATTGAAACGAAGCCCATGTCGTTCGATGAAAGCGTGCTGAAAGATTGGCTTGAGATAACCAAAGTTATGCGTTGTCTGAAACAGGGCATTCGATCGTATGAATACGGGAAGCGTCAACTCGGGCGTTTCCGCCAGCGATTGTTCGGTAAACATGGTCTCCGGCGGCGTGCCGTCGGCGCGAATGACGCGGAGATTGTCGACGGCGATCTGAGCACCAGCCTTCTCGGCGCGCCCGATCATGCGCCGTAGTCGGTCCGGTTCGACGGTGTCGTCGGAATCAAGCACGGCAAGCCAGCGGCCGGTCGCAGCCGACAGGGCCTCGTTGCGCGCTGCCGCAGGCCCGCCGTTGCGGGCAAGCGCCAGCAGCTTCACGTTTCTGTCGGCGTAGCTCGCCGCAATGGCTCTCGTCTCGTCCGTCGAGCAGTCATCGGCGACGATCACCTCGACCGAAACGCCCCTTTGTGCAAGCGCGCTATCGATCGCCTTGGCGAGCGTCCCCGCCGCATTGTACGCGGCGACGATGAAGCTGACGTCGGGCTGGGTTTGCGTCATGCGGCCTCCGCCGTTCCATACTGACGGATTTCACGAACGCCCAACAGGCCGCTGACGACCCCGGTATGCATGAGGCCGCGAAGGGCGTAGCGATACCGAGGAATCGGCGAAAAGATGCAAGCAAGCGCCGCGGCATAGCAGAAGACTGCCTTGGCGACGGCAAGGCCGATCTGCTTTAGCCGCTGCAAGCCGGTGTTCTGCTCCTGGAGCAGCCGCCCATGTGTCTGACCGAAGCGGAAGCGGCGCTTGGCAAGCCAGGACAAGCCAGCGCGGCTTTCGGTCACCGGTTCGTAGACATAAGCCTCGGGCGCAAAGGCGATCCCGCCGCCTTCGGCATGCATGTGGCTGAAAAATTCGGTGTCCTCGCCACCGGTGCGTCCAAGCGCCAGGTTGAAGCGACGCCCGGCCACATGGGGCGAATCGAGGCGAAGGAGGACGTTGCAGGTGTAACCGGTGCGGATTTCGCCGCCGACCCAGACCGGCAGGGTCGAGTGGAAGTCACCCTCGCGCATCCAATTCGGCGCCGTGGAGGAATAGACGCTGCGCACAGGGCCAAGCACGGCATCCGCCTTGGTCTTCCTGGCCGCGGCAAGCAATTCCACCAGCCACTCCTCGCTGGCGTCCTCATCGTCGTCGATGAAGGCCAGGAAGTCGCCGGTCGCATTGTCCAGGCATGCGTTGCGGGCAATAGAGATGTTCGATGCCGGGCAGTGCACATAGGCAATCTCATGCGGAATGGTCGCGCGAAGCGCATCGATCCGTTCCCTCGCACTTGCAACCTTGTCGTTGTCGGCCACGATGATGCGCAGCTTTGCTCCTTCCGGGACGGCCAGGACCGCAAGCGAAAGCAGCGCTTCGTCAAGCGAAGCGCGGCGGTAGGTGCAAACGCCGATATCGATCTGCATGGGTTTCACATCGTTCATGAGGAGACCTTTCTGCCGCGGAAGCTCAGAAGCTCCATCCAGAAACCGGCTGACCAGGCGAAGTGCATCACCATTGCCGAAACAGCAGCGAGCGGGCCGTACGGGTTCCTGTGGCCGATGGCCATCCAGAAGCCGTAACCGACGCACGCGACGGCCCAGAGGCTGAACGGGATGACGGCCGCCCAGTTCAGAACGGCGAGAAACGCGCCGATGAAGACAGGCACGACGAGCAGCGGAAGCATCTGCCGAAGATTGGGCATGCTGCCGTGCTTGAGAATGTTCTTCGCCCGACCCCGACCATAACCGAGGTATTGGCGAAACAGCGTCGAGATGGTCGAGCGCGGATAGTAGGTCATCCGGGTCTTGTCGGTCATCCAGATACCGAAGCCGCCCTGCTTCAGGCGGTAGTCGAGTTCCGCATCCTCGTTATGGCTGAAGGTCTCGTCATAGCCGCCCACGGCATCGAAGGCTGCGATGCGCATCAGTGCGTGGTGGCCGTGATTGGTCCAATGACCCTTTGCGCCTTCGCGATGCTTGGAGCCGCCGTTCCCGAGCTTGGAGTTCTGAGCAAAGGCCGTTGCCTTCTGGAAGACGCCGAAGCCAACGGTTTCCATTGCGACCACGACGGAGTCCGCCTGGGTCAGCACCGCCTCCTGCACAAGGCGACGGCAGTAGTCGGCTGGGTAGTCGCCGTGCGCGTCGATGCGGATCAGGTAGTCGTAGTCACGGCCAAAGGTCTGGACAGCGAGATTGATCGCCGCGCTCTGGATCCGCCGCGGATTGTGCAGCAGCACGACGCGCGGATCGGTGGTGCTGATGCGAGCCACGATTTCGCGTGTCGCGTCCGTACTGCCGCCGTCGGCGACAACGATCCGGGCATTCATGTGATCGAGCTCGAGGCTCAATTTGGCGAGCAGAGCCTCGATGTGCTTCTCTTCGTTCAGGCAGGGAATGATGATGAGACTGGAGACGCTGGCACCGGCATCAGACTTCATGGGTGTCCACCCTTCTGGAGATACGCTTGTGGGAACAGTTGCCCCGGCGCCGCCCCTCTTTGCGGCTGTCGGAACAAGGCGGGAAAGGTTTGCGACGAGCGCAGCGCAATCGCTGCGGTCGGCAAGCCAGGTCTTGCGATCCTTGGCGGCGACGGCCTCGCTCAACGCGCGGTAACGGTCGCCGGTCATGCTTTCGAACAGGTGCTCGAGCTGCGAAAGCCTCGCTTCCGGAAGCGCAAGGCCGATGTCGCGGGCCTCAAGGAAGCGTGCCGTCTCCGTGCCTTGCAGCGCGATCGGGACGGCGCCGTAGAGGCAGCCCTCATAGAGCCGGTTTGGCAGGAGCCAGCTCGAATTGAGGCCCTCCTCGAAGAAATCGATGGCCCAGGAGAAATGGACGTCGGCGTAGATCGCCCGCAAATCTTCCGGGTTGCGATAGGCGCCTTCGAAACGAAGGTAAGGCTCGTCGCGCACGAAGGTGTCGAAATCCTCGAATTCAGCGTAGGCGGGGCGGCCGCGCAGGACGATCTCGACCCTGCCTTCCATGCGACGGGAGAAATCGGCAAGCAGGCCGAGCGACTTGCGGCAACGAAGCGCGCCGAACCAGCCAATCTTCCATGGCTCTCCGGGCTGCTTCAGCGGGCGGCCGAATGCCGGCTCGATGGCTGCCTCGTCGAGGGCAATCACCTTGTTCTCGATCAGAAGGGTCTCCGCTTTGATGCCCGATCGGGGGCTGAAATAGTTCTCTATGAAGGCCGGAGAGCTCGTCAGGATCAGCTTCGCATCCTTGCCGAAATGCGCCTCGGCACGCCGGATCGCAGTCCCCACCAGATCGTCGCGCAGCAAAAGGCGATGGATGTCCAAGCATTCGTAGACAACGGGAACGCTGCCACCGAAAAGCGCGTTGGCCCTGTGCGCGACGGCCAGCGCTTCCAGATTGCGCCCGATGATGAGATCCGGCGTCTCCACGTTCTTCAACAGTGCCTTGAGACCGGCCACGGCTTTTGCGACGGCGCCCATGCGCTGCGCAAACTTGGCATCGGTCGTACGGCCAAGCTCGATCGGCGTGACCCCCTGCACTTCGGCAAGCCGGTTCTCTCCGCGGCGAAAACCGGCGAGCACGACGTCGGCGCCCCCCTCGCGCAGCATCAGCATCCGCCGCCGTACGGCAGGGTCTGCCAGATCATGCACGAGGTAGAGCACTTTGAGCATCGACGTTCCTTTTTGGGTGCCGGCTTCCGCCGCGCTTGTTGTCTGCAGGATGCTGGTCAGTTGAGCGTGCATGCGATCGATTCAGGGAACTGGCATTTGTCACCGAGCGCGGTGAAAGCAACGCGATCGACGCTGAGAACGGCTGGCTTCGTGTAGTCAAAACGCCCCATCCAGTTCGAGAGCGTGTCCGAACCCCATAGGCTGAAGAAGATCTTCTGCGGGTTGGACGGTATCTTCGACGGATCGGTAACGTCTTGGACAAGCTTGCCGTTCAGGTAGTAGCGCAGGCGATCCTTTTCCCAGATGATGGCATAATCGTTGAAGCCCTCGTCGGCCTTGCTGCCGACAGGAACGAGCTTCTCGTTATCGCCCTTGGCCTGCACGTACTGGTTCACCTGCACTTCGCCGGTGTTCTTTCCCAGCACTTCGAAGTCGATCTCGTCGTGCTTCTGCTTGTCGGCAGGCCCGATGTAGGTGAAGAAGGCGGAATTCAATCCGGAGCCCGTACCGGCCTTGATACGCGCTTCATAGGTGCCGTAGCTGTAGCGCTTGGTCGTCTGGATCTCGCCACACAAGTAGTTGCGGTCCTTGGACTTTCCGTCCGCGAACGAGAGCTGCAGGGCGCCATCTTCTACCTTCACCTGGTTTTTCGACCAGGTGCAGTTCTGATGGGCGCCGTTGTTCCAGCCATCCGACACGTACCAGAAGCCGCGGTTGATCTTGTCGAAGTCATCCACAAAGGACTTTCCGGGTGCCTGTTGTGCCGAAGCCGGCAGCGCCGAAACGCAGGCTGCCGTGATGGTCAGAAGGCTCAGGCAAAGTTTTCGCGCATGGGCGATTTGGGTCGTCATGTGTCACCTTTGCTGTGTAACGAGTTTGGGAGAGATGTCGTGGGGCGACGTCGGCGTCGCGGACCGTTTGGTTCGGCTGCCCGTCAGAATTGCGTAGATGCGTGGGAAATTCCTCCGGCACAGTCCGTTCGAAAAGGCGAGGAGCGGAAACAAAAGGGCGAAAGACAGGACGAAGAAGAGTGGATAGAAGCTCACATCCGTCTTGCCCCACAGGATCCACAGAAAGATGAGCAGCGGGTAATGGGCGCAAAAGATCCAGAAGCTCAGGCTTCCGGTCTTCGCAAGCCGTTGACCGAGTTGCGTCTTGATCAGCGGAGCCGACAGCAGCCAGAAGCCGAGCGCGCCGACGATTGCTAGCGCATTGCGGAAGAATTGCACCCAGTCCGGCAGGGAAGGGCCGGTGTAGAAGATGGCCGTCGCCAGAAGTGCCGAGGCGGCGAGCAGCAGGAAGACGCCAAGGGCGGCAAAGCGGTCGAGCGCCTTCAGGTCGAACTGCTGCAGGGCAATAAAGATGCCGAGACTGAAGCTGAAGAGGATCGAGCGCTTCAAAACGATGTAGATCGACAGCTCCGGAATCAGCGCGATTACCAGCAAGGCGGTCAGCGTCAAAATCGGAGCGCGGCTGATCAGCCACGCGAGGATCGGCGAAAGCAGGATGCAGACGAAGAGATCGCGGAGGAAATAGAGGGGCACGTTGGCCGGAAAATCCTCCACCGCCAGCACCTGCGTCATCAGATCGCGGCCGGATGCGGTCAGCGGGTCGGGCAGATAGCCGTCGCCAACGCCGAGGCTGGTGGCCAGGACGATCGCCGCGATAAACGCGCAGTTCCAAAGCAGGAACGGCAGGAACACCGTCTGCACCTTCGTGCGCACGGTTTTCTTGTAGCTGAAGTTTTCCTGTCCACTGCGAAACAGCAGATAGCCAGAGATCGCGCTCAGGCAGGGAACGCCCACCCGAAAGAGCGCCTCCGTCAGGAAAACCCGGATCCAGTCAAATGCGCCGTAGGTCCCGTCGTAGGGACTGCTGGCGGCGTCGAACGGTATATGGACGAACACAATGCCCGAAATGAGCACGATGCGCATCAGATTGATCCGTGACGATACGTTCGCATCAACATTCACGTTATCAGTCACCCCTTTTGGGCCGCACCTCCCCTTGCGACCGTTTTCAATCAGAGCAGACTCGAGCCCGCACGCCGAAGTTAGGGCGGATTCACGGAAGAAAATATGGCAGTGCAGCAAAAAGTGATCGGGGTCCCACTTCGTAACAGTCGTCCTGTCCTGGCTCAGTATGGGAAAAACCCTCTATATCGCTCTGCCCGAATCGTCCTGAACGTCAACGACAGCAGTGCATTTCATAACATGATGATATTCATCAATTTCTGGCTTTTTCCCTCGCCACGCAGGGCAAAAGTTTTTGTTGACTGGTGAACGATTGTTACAACGCGAGGCTGACGAACCGCTCCGATCGTGGCCGAATTGCGACCGGAGACCGGGCAGCCGTTTCGTTTCGATACGATGGCTCTGATCCGATCTACCAATCCGCTTTGACAAACTTCGGCCGAAATGAACGTCATCATTTTGCAGTGCAGCAGACTTGCTTGGCTTTCAATCACCCCTAGATGCGCTGGGGTGGAAACATCACTTCGCGTATCTCAAGGAGAGTATATGGCGGCCTTCACGATCATCATCCCGTTCTACCAGCGTCAGGACGGCATCCTCAGCCGCGCCCTGGCGTCGGTCTTCTCGCAAAGCTTCAAGGATGTTGATGTCATCGTCGTCGACGACCAGTCACCACGCTCTCCCGATGCGGATCTGGCTCGCCTGTCGGAAAAGGACAGGGCGCGCGTCACGGTGATCGCGCAGCCCAACGCTGGGCCAGGGGGAGCCAGAAACACCGGTCTCGATCATGTCCCGGAAGCGACGCGGTATGTTGCCTTTCTCGACTCCGACGACGTCTGGACACCCGATCATCTGGCGAATGCGGCCAACGCGATGGAAGCTTTCGGTGGCGACTGCTACTGGGCGTCGATCGAAGGGGGCGAGGAATTCGACTATCACTTCGGTATCGCCGCGCTCGTAAGAGAAGACGGGGCGCGGCGTCTGCTGGACAAGCCGCTGATCCTCGAGGTGCCGGATCTCGCCGGCGTCATGCTGAAGAACTGGGCCTTCCTGCACATGTCCTGCATGGTCATCGGCCGACCGCTGTTCGAAAAGGTGCGTTTCGATGCGGCCCTGCGATTGGCGGCCGAGGACGTCCTGTTCTTCTGCGATTGCATCATCGCGGCGAAACAGGTGCTGCTCTGTGCAGAGCCGGGAGCGCTGCGCGGGGAAGGCATCAACATCTTCCACGGTGTCGACAACGCCTCACCGGAGTTTCTCAAGCAGCAGTTCATCACCTGGATGGCACTCGACCTACTGGAGAGCCGCTTCTCGCGCCGACCGCAGGAGGTCGCGACGATCAAGGCGCACAAGAACACCGCGCGTAAGCAGGCGATCTGGAGCCAGATCGGGCTTCTGCGTCGTCGCAAGACGCCAGATTTCAGGTTGCTCGCACGCTGGGCAGCGCGCGATCCCCGGTTGCTTCAGAGCGCGCTGCAGCTGGCTGCCGGCAAGTTCTCGAGATAGTCGAACCCCGGCTACTTGGCCGGGGCGCTCAGAAGATATCGCAAGCCATTGCCCTGCGCGGTGACGGAGACGCCACCGGGATTGCGCATCCGCTCCGTCTTGTCCATCAGGATGCCTGCCGCGACAGACGGGAACGCCGCCGGGTGCGTTGCGATGTGGGCGATTGCTGCCAGCGGGCCTGATTGCGACTTGATGTCGAGGAACCGCCGCAGTTCATATTTGCCGCGCACATGGCGCTCATGCCGACGCACGGCTTCTGCGGCCTCTGGCGGCAATCTCGATGACGTCAGGAGCGCGCGATCGGCCTCGTAAAGGCGGCGAAGATCTTCGGTGCGGTGGGTGCCGCTGAGCGAATTTCCGCGCACGACAGCGCCGTAGCCGCAGCTGTGGATCACCTTGTAGCGCGCGCCGAGCGCCAGGGCGCGGATGTAGAGGTCGTAATCCTCTCCAAGCCGCATCTCCTCGCGGTAACGCAAGCCATGCTTGTCCAGGAAGGCCCGGCGCATGATCGGCTTGAGGAAGCCGATTTCGCCGCGGCGGACGCCACGCTTAGAAATGTTGCCATCGACAAAGGTGGGCAGGTCGAGGAAGAGCGGACTTTCGGCAAATTGCTGAAGCCGCTGGGGCGCCTGGCTCGCCGTATCGGCGTCGACGAACGCGATGTTGTCGGCAACAAACTCCCAGTCGTCTTCCGCGAGCATCCGGCCAAAGCGGCCATCGAAGAAGAAATCGTCCGCATCGAGGATTGCGATCAGGGGTGCCGAAGAGATGTCGATGGCGTGGTTACGGGCGGCGGACGGCCCTTTGTTCTGGTCGAATCTGACGACATTCAGCCTGCCGCTGGCGTCATCCGCACGTTTTGCAGCCTCTGCCGTGCCGTCGCTGGAGCCATCATCGACGACAACCACTTCGGCCACTTCCGGCTCCCGAAGGGCCGATCTAACGGCGGTTTCGATGGTGTCCGCTGCGTTCTTGGCAGCGATGATGACGCAAATGCTTGCGGTTTTTGCCACGCTTTACCTCCGTTGTTTCCCCCAACAACTAGGACGTCAAAATGTGGCGGACAACGGTCGGCTGTTCAAATGATGTTACGAACGCGGGCTGCTCTCGATGTTGGAGAGCCACGGCAGCGCCGCGAATCGCAACGCTTAGCGGTTGAACGGTTCAGAGCCGTTGAACGGCCTGACAGGCAGCTTTTCCGCCTCTTCGCGCTTCACTGCGGGGCGAATCGTGCGGCTCCGGGCTTCCTTCCAAACGAGGTATAGGATGCCGCCGAAGTAGCCGGTCTGAAGCAGGACGGCACAAATCGCCGTCTTGATCGCGGTGCCGGTCAGAGAACCGCTCAGCCAATACGTCGCAACAGCAAATACGGCCAATGCGCCGAGCATGCTGAAGATAACGCGAGGTGCATACATCGTCGCCTCCTCCATCGGAGCTTCGTTCAACGAACAATCATTGAAGACGAAAGCGCCACCAGGATCCTTCCTAGGATAAATGTTTTACAGGACTTCCTGTTTCAACTGAAGCTCTGGAGACGTTTTTTGCGTCTGCGAAATGGGTAGTACAGCGACGATCTTAAAGGTTTCTTCCGGCTATTGGTAAAAATGCCACGTGCTGCCACCGTTCCATCGGTTTCGCGAAAGATGATTAAAAAATATTACGCACATCTTTGGTTGCGCACAATTAGGCAATACACGTATCTATTAGTGCCACAATGTCGGTCATATGGGGTGGGTAAGAGCGGTTATGCGTTCAACTTTTATTACAAAGTTTTAAATTCAAACGGTTAGCTGTTGCAGTGCAAAATTGATGGTGCAATGCAATAAACGGGTTCTTTCGACAAATAGAATCCGCCGCTTTTCCAGAAGCCGCCAATGCAAACCACCAATTGTCAGCACCATGCCCGAAGGACCTAGACTTCAGTATCTTTGGTGCGCATAGCAATGGCCGAGACTTTTATTGGTACACGCAGAGATTATTTCCAGATCGCCAGAGAATTGTATAGCTGTTTCAGCAAAATCTTAAAAACAAAAAAGTTGAACGGCGGCTGTAAAAACACGTCGTAAAGCCTCGGTCTTAAAATTGTGGCTTAAAAAAACAAAATCACCTCATACACTTCGAATTCGTCAGCGCTGGCCAAGCGGCCTGAGCCTACCCGACCACCTGAGCCTACCCGACCAAACGGCAAACATAAGTGGAGTTACCTCTATGAAGTCTGCGACGAGATCGGACAGTTCGCCATTTTATGGCGTAGTTCATCAGAGCGTGTTTCCGCCGACTGGCGGGATCGCAAAACGGGCATTCGATATGTCCGCCGCCTGCCTCGGGCTCATCTTTCTGAGCCCGCTTTTTTTGATGGTGATGTTGCTTGTGAAGCTTTCCGACAGGGGGCCGATCTTCTACGGGCATCGCCGCATCGGCCATAATGGCCAAGAGTTCCGTTGCCTGAAGTTTCGGACAATGGTCACCAATGGTGACAAGGTTCTGCAGGAGTACCTGCGCAACAATCCGAAGGCCATGGAAGAGTGGCGTGCAACGCGCAAACTGCAGGACGACCCCCGGGTCACTGCCGTCGGTGCCGTTCTACGCAAGTTGAGTCTTGATGAGCTGCCCCAGCTCTTCAATATCATCCGCGGCGAAATGAGCGTCGTCGGTCCGCGTCCGGTCGTTCGAGACGAACTCGAAATGTACGAGAATGCGGCCGTCTATTATCTGCAGTCCCGCCCTGGCCTGACCGGCCTCTGGCAGATCAGCGGACGCAATGACGTTTCTTACGCAACCCGCGTCGCCTTCGACACGCACTATGTCGAAAACTGGTCGCTGGTTCGGGATGTCGTGATCATCGCACGCACAATCCCGGCGGTATGCGCTCAACGCGGCAGCTACTAAGCCGCATCTCAAACCCAAAGAGTACTGCGCGGCAACGCCTTGCGGCTTGTCGTGCTGAAACACGGGGAAGGTACATGGAAAAACGCTTTCTTGACGGCAGGGCCGGACGACGTCGCACGCTAAGATCCGGTATTGTTTTCGCAGCCGGATTTGGTGCTTTTCTGGCGTCGTCATCGCTTGCTGGCGCCGACGACTACCGTCTCGGCATCATGGACAAGCTGAAGATCCGGGTGGCCGAATGGCAGACCGCGGATGGCAGCATCCGCGACTGGTCGGTCGTCAGTGGGGACTACACGGTCGGGCCTTCAGGAAGCATTTCCCTGCCTTTCGTCGGCGATATGCCCGCATCGGGCAAAACGACGGACGCGATCGCCCAGGAGATCGGTTCGGCTCTGCAGAAGCAATTTGCTCTGAAGGACCGGCCGTCTGCCTCGGTGGAACTGTCGGAATTCCGGCCGGTTTATCTGTCAGGCGACGTCGAAAAGCCCGGCGAATACCCGTTTGCGCCCAATCTCACGGTCGTAAAGGCCGTGAGCCTTGCCGGCGGTCTGCGCCGTGCGGATGCCGGGCAACGGTTTGCGCGCGACTTCATCAACGCCAAGGGTGACGCTGTCGTCTACATGGCGGACCGTGCACGCCTGCTGGTGAAGCAGGCGCGGCTGCGCGCCGAGACCGCGAACCAGGATACGATCGAAATGCCGAAGGAGCTTCAGGACAAGCCGGAGGCCAAGGCCCTGCTTGACAGCGAAACAGCCCTCCTGAACACGCGCAAGAAGCGGTTGACGCTGCAACTTCAGGCGCTTGCTGACCTCAAGCAACTGCTGCAAAGCGAAGTCGAGACTCTTGCCAAGAAGACCGAAACGCAGACGCGGCAGCTGCAGCTGGCAACGGAGGATCGCGACAAGGTCGAGGATCTGGCAGAAAAGGGTCTTGCGCTCAGTGCCCGCAAGATGGCGGCCGAGCAGCGCGCTGCCGACACCGAGGCGACGCTCCTCGATATCGATACCAATTCGCTGAAGGCCAAGCAGGATATCAGCAAGGCCAATCAGGACGAGATCACGCTTCGGAACGACTGGGATGCGCAGCTTGCCCAGGAACTTCAGAATGCCGACGCCCAACTCGACGAACTCAATCTCAAGCTGAACACCAGCAACTCGCTGATGTCGGAAGCCTTGACGCAGTCGACTGATGCTGCACGCTTCGACACGACGAGCGGTGCTGCCAGCATCGCCTATTCGATCATCCGCGAGGTCGACGGGAAGGCGAAGGAGATTCCGGTTCAGGAAAACACAGCATTGCAGCCCGGCGACCTGATCAAGATCACCGCCGGATTGTACATGCGATAACGAGGCCGCAATGCGGATCGCAAAATCGGTGCTCATCCAGCCCGGCGGGAACGCGGCCTATGCCATCCCCGCCGTGGCGCTGTCGCTTTTTTGCTTCGCCTACTCGATCAAGTTCGGGCAGGCGGCGATCCTGCTTTACTATGCGCTCTGGCTGCCGCTCATCGCTGTGGACTACAAGAAGGTGCTCGGCAGCCATGGTCGCTACCTCTGGATCTATGCCTTTGCTGCAGTTGCCTTCCTGTCGGTCTTCTGGTCGGCGGTTCCCAGCATTTCGCTTCGCGCCAGCATCCAGTATCTGACGCAGGTCATCTGCGCCCTGATCGCGGTGCGGGTGCTCGATGTGAGAACCCTGACGGTGGGGATGGTCGCGGGCGTCGGGATCGTTCTCGTGTATTCGCTGCTGTTTGGCTACTACGAGTACGATCCGCTGGATGGCACCTTCAGTTTTGTGGGGGCCTTCGCCTCGAAGAACCAGCTTGGCTTCTATGCGTCGCTTGGCCTGATCGTCTCTTTTGCGGCTGTCTTCATCTTCGGTGAAAGACGCCTCTGGATGGCGGCGTCGGGCGTGGTCGGGCTGCTATCGGCCTACTGCCTCATCGCCTGCCAGTCTGCGACGTCGGTTTTGACGACAGCCGTCGTGATCGCCCTGATGATGGGGCTGCGCGTCGTCCTCGCCCTTGCCCCCGACCATCGCAAGCTGCTGGTGATCGGCGGCGGCGTCGCCGTGATCGTCCTCGCCGTTGCTGGTGTCTACTTGGGGGCGGTCGATGCCGTTCTCGGCATCTTCGGCAAGGATTCCACGCTGACCGGCCGCACCTATCTCTGGCAGCAGGGGATCGAGGCGGCCAAGCAGAACCCGGTATTGGGAATCGGCTACCAGGCCTATTGGGTCCAGGGCTTCTCCGAGCCGGAGCGGCTGTGGGAAGAGTTCTTCATCGGATCGCGCAGCGGCTTCCACTTCCACAACACCTACATCGAAACGGCCGTCGAGCTGGGGCTCACGGGCGTCATCGTTCTTGCCGTCATGTTGTTGCGGGTTCTGTGGGGGCACCTGCGCCGGGTCATCGAGGATTTCAGGAACGATGAATCCTATCTGCTGTTTTCGATCGCGGTGCTGCTGACGATCCGCTCCTTCGTCGAGATCGACATTCTGACCCCATACAACGTCGGAACGTTTCTTTTCTACTTTGCCGCCGGCAAGCTGGCGACAGCGCGCCGCCGACCGGCGGTGAGCTTATGGCAACGACAGACGTCGCCAGAGCCCGTCACTGAATAACGTCATTGCATTTTCGACCGGCCTGGACCGGTCTTCCGAGGAATCCGGATGAAGACACTTTACGGCATCCAATATCTGCGCGCCTTTGCGGCACTTGCCGTCGTGGTCTTCCATGCGGCGGAAAAGTCCGGTGAGCATTTCGCCATTGGCGCCGCCGGCGTCGACGTCTTCTTCGTCATCAGCGGCTTCATCATGTGGGTCATCAGCGATCGCCGACCGATGACGCCGCAGGGTTTCCTGCTTGATCGCTTTCGTCGCATCGCGCCGTCCTACTGGCTGGTGACGAGCGCGATGATCGCCGGCGCGGTGATCGGCCTCTTCCCGAACCTGAAGCTCACTGGCGCCCATATCATTGCCTCACTCTTCTTCATTCCTGCCCAGTCGCCGAGCACCGGTGATATCTGGCCGGTCCTCGTTCAGGGCTGGACGCTGAATTTCGAGATGTTCTTTTACGTGCTGTTTGCCGGGGCGCTCTTCCTGCCGCGTCGCTGGCGGTTGGCCTATCTGACGGTGATTTTCGGTGGCTTTTTCCTGATCGGCCTTCTCTTCGAGCCCACATCGCCGGTGCTGAGCACCTATACGCGGCCGATCATTCTGGAATTCCTCGGGGGGGTCTTCCTGGCGGAATTGTGGATCCGACGCTGGATTGCGGGCACCAGTCTGGGGCTTGCTTGTGTCGGCGCATCGCTCTCCGGATTTGCCACCATCTTCCTGATCGGTGCCGATTTCGATGAAGCAATCTGCGGGCCGCTCGCCATGGCCCTGGTTTACGGCATGGTGTCCCTCGAGGCGGGTGGCAGCATAGGCCGCGTACCGCTTCTCACCTATCTCGGTGATGCTTCCTATTCGATCTACCTCTGGCACACGCTGGCGATCTCCGTGATCGTCAAGGCTGCAGGCGCAGTCGGGATGTCGGCAACGCCGACGATCGTAATCGCCGTCATAGGAGGCACGATCCTCGGAGCCGCAGCCTACGAGCTTGTCGAGAAGCCGCTCCGCAAGATCCTGTCGTCAGACCTGCTCAAACAGAACGCGGTCGAGCGGCGCCCTTCATGAAGAGGTTTCGGTGGCAGTCTCCTCGGAGGGCGGCGCGGTCTCGGTCTGCGCAACTGGTTTTCGCCGGCGCGCGCGCAGCACGACGTAGAAGACGGGTGTCAGGAACAGGCCGAAAATCGTTACGCCAAGCATCCCTGAGAAAACGGCCGTTCCGAGCGATTGACGCATTTCGGCGCCGGGGCCGGTGGCGATCATCAGCGGCACGACGCCGAAGATGAACGCGAAGGCGGTCATCAGGATTGGCCGCAGACGGAGGTGACTGGCCTCGATCGCGGCCTCGACGGCCGATTTGCCTTCGTCCTGCGCCTGTCTCGCGAACTCCACGATCAGGATGGCGTTCTTGGCTGCCAGACCGATCAGCACGATCAGCCCGATCTGCGTCAGGATGTTGTTGTCCATCCCGCGCAGGTGAACGCCGATCAAGGCAGCCAGGATCGCAAGGGGAACGATCAGGATGATGGCAAGCGGCAGGACCCAGCTTTCATACTGCGCCGACAGTGCCAGGAAGACGAAGACGACAGACAGGGCGAAGATATAGATCGCCGTGTTGCCGGTGTTCCGTTCCTGAAAGGCGATTTCGGTCCACTCGAAGGTTGTTCCTGCTGGCAGTAGCTGCTTGGCAAGGCCCTCCATCTTGTCCAATGCAGTGCCCGTCGAAACGCCGGGGGCGGCATTGCCCTGCACGGGTACGGACACGTACATATTATAGTGCTGGACGAGCGACGGGCCGCTGGTATCGCGGATATCGACCAGCGTGCCAAGCGGGACGAGTGCGCCGGTGGCGGATCTTACCTTCAGGGCGAGGATGTCGTCCCGCTCGACGCGATATTGTTGGTCGGCCTGGGCCCGCACCTGGTAGACACGCCCGAAAGCATTGAAATCGTTGACATAGGATGTGCCGAGATTGATCGACAGCGTATCAAAAATGTTGGAGATCGGTACGTTTAGCGTACGCGCCTTGTCGCGGTCGATTTCGAGGAAGTACTGCGGGCTGTTGGCGGAGAACGTCGTAAAGACACCCGTCAGGCCCTCTGTCTGGTTGGCCATGCCCATCAGCTGATAGGCGACGCCAAGAATGCGACGCATGTCGGAGCTTTCGCGATCCATAAGCTGCATCTTAAAGCCGCCCGCATTGCCGATACCGGAAATCGGCGGCGGCGGGATAGCGATGATGAAGGCCTCCTGGATTGCCTGTAGGCTCCCGTAGAGTTGTCCAATGATCGTAGACGCCGTCTGCCCGTGCTCCAGGCGGTTTTCGAAGGTGTCGAAGGCGGCGAAGACGACGCCGGAGTTGGAGGCATTGGTGAATGTCGCGCCGCTGAAGCCCGAGAAGGCTACGGCATTCTTCACGCCTGGTGTGTTGCGGATAATTTCCGAAGCGCGTTCGACAACCGCGTCGGTGCGGGAAAGTGCTGCACCGTCCGGCAGTTGCACGACGACAATGGCGTAGCCCTGGTCCATCACTGGGACGAAGCCACCCGGAACGATCCGGCTCATATAGTATGTCGCGCCGAGCAGACCGACAAAGACGATGAGGGCGAGGAATCGTGCGGCAACCGTCTGCACCGTGTGACGGACGATCCATGAATAGCCCGCACTCAACCTGTCGAACCCTTTGTTAAATCCGTTCGCAAGCGCGCTTGCGAAACGCGCAATCGGATTGCGACGCTTCTCGTGCTCCTCGTGGGGCTTCAACACCAGCGCAGCAAGGGCCGGCGAGAGGGTCAGTGAGTTCAGCGCCGAGATTGCGGTGGCGACCGAGATCGTCACCGCGAACTGGCGATAGAACTGACCCGAGATGCCGGGGATGAAGGCGGTCGGCACAAAGACGGCGATCAGGACGAGCGAGATCGCAACGACTGCCGTGCCGACTTCGTTCATCGTCACATGCGCGGCCTCCCGCGGCGTCATTCCCTTTGCTAGGTTGCGCTCGACATTTTCGACCACGACGATCGCGTCGTCGACGACGATGCCGATGGCCAGCACCAGGCCGAACAGCGTCAGCATGTTGAGCGAGAAGCCGAAGGCGAGCAGAAAGGCAAAGGTGCCGATCAGCGAGACCGGGATGGCGACGATGGGGATGATTGCCGTTCGCCATGACTGTAGAAATATGAGAACCACGATGGCGACGAGCAGGGCGGCTTCAGCGATCGTCTTGTAGACCTCGTTGATCGACTCCGCGATGAATTCAGTCGGGTTGTAGACGATGTCGTAGCTGAGACCTTGCGGAAAATCCTGAGCGACAGTGTCCATCGTCCTCTTGATTTCGGCTGCGGCCGCGAGCGCATTGGTGCCGGGACGCGCGAAAATGCCGAGCGCCACGGCCGGCTTGCCGTTCAGATAGCTATTTGTGACGTAGTCTTTGGCGCCGAGTTCGATGCGGGCGATATCCTGCAGCTGGACGAGACGCCCTTCCGCGGTCGCCTTGACGATGACATAGCGGAATTGTCGTGCATCCGAGAAACGTCCCTGGGTCGTCACGGTATATTGAAAGGCGTTGGTGCCGGCAGCCGGCGGTCCGCCGATGGAGCCGCCGGAGACCTGCACGTTCTGTTCGCGCAGCGCATCGACGACGTCGCCGGAGGTCATGCCGTAGGCCGACAGTTTTTGCGGATCGAGCCAGATGCGCAGTGAATACTCGCGCTCGCCGAACAGGATGACGTCGCCAACGCCGTCAAGGCGAACAAGCGTGTCGCGGATGCGTGTGCGCGCGTAGTTGGAGACGTAAAGCTGATCGTAGCGAGAGTTCGGTGACAAAAGATGCACCACCATCATCAGGTCGGGCGAACTCTTTGCCGTCGTGATGCCGATGCGCCGCACCTCTTCGGGAAGGCGTGGTTCGGCGATGGCAACGCGGTTCTGGACAAGGACCTGCGCCTTGTCGAGGTCCGTGCCGAGCTTGAAGGTCACGGTCAGTGCCATCGAGCCGTCAGCAGTCGAATAGGAGGACATGTAAAGCATGTCCTCGACGCCATTGACCTCCTGCTCGACCGGTGTCGCGACGGTATTGGCAATCGTCTCGGCATCAGCGCCGGGATAGGAGGTGCGGATAACGATGGTCGGTGGCGCAATCTCGGGGTATTGCGCCACGGGCAACTGAAAATAGGCGATGCCGCCGACGATGAGCAGCACAATGGAGAGCACCGAGGCGAAGATCGGGCGGTCGACGAAGAAGTGCGCAAATCTCATCGGCTGAGCTCCAAGCCGGCGGCTTCTGGCGCAATTTCCTCGCGGCTTTGCGGAAGCTCCACCACTTGCGGCGTCACCTTGGAGCCTGGGCGTGCCCGCAGGAGGCCATTGATGACGATCGTCTCGTTGCCGTCCATGCCCTCACGGATCACGCGATAACCATAAAGGCGCGGGCCGGGGCGGACCGGCTTTGCCGTGACAGTCCCGTCATCTCCAACGACATAGACAACGCGTTGGTTCTGGTCCGAACCGATCGCCTCGTCGGGGACGAGGATCGCTTTGTAGACGTTCGACGCTTCAACAGAAACGCGACCGAATAGGCCCGGCTGGAGCACATAGTTCGGGTTGTCGAAGCGAGCGCGTATGCGCTTCGTGCCGGTCTCGCTGTCGATGCGGTTTTCAGCGAAGTCCAGCTTGCCCTTGAATGGCTTTTCGTTCGAATCCGTGATCCTTACCTGGACCTCGACGCCGCCGCCGCCCTCCTGCAGATCAACCCCGCGCTCGCGGGCAGTCTGCGCGAAGTTAAGAAGGCGGCGCTCGTCGACGTCGAAGTAGAAGTCGATTGGATCCACCGAAACGATGGTGGTCAGCACCGATTGGTCGGCCTGGACCAAGTTGCCGACGGAGATCAGCCGGCGGTCGATGCGCCCGCCGATCGGGGCGGTGATCTTCGTATATTCGAGGTCGAGTGCCGCGCGATCAGCCGTCGCTTGCGCGCCGCGGACGTTCGCCTGTGCCGAAACCCATTCGCGCCGGCGGTCGTCAAGGATCGATATCGACTGGCTGCCGCTCGTCGCCAGGCTCTCGGCCCGCTTGAACTGAGCCTCGGCGTAGACGAGCGTGGACTTGGCCACCTCCAGTGCCGCGTTCGCTTCGTTCAGCGCGGTGTTGAACGGCCTCTGGTCAATGACGAAAAGCAGATCGCCCTGCTTGACGAGTGCGCCGTCGGTGAAATGCACTTCCTGCAGGTAGCCCCCGACACGCGAGCGCACTGATACCTGATCGACCGGTTCGAAGCGGCCAATGAACTCGTCATTGTCGACGACATCGCGCACGACAGGTTTGGCGACGGAAACGGGAGGGGGGGAGGCTGGCTGCTGCGCCATCGCCGCGTTGAACGGCAGGAGAGCCAAGGTGCCAATAGTCAGCAGACGTCGAAGGGAGGAAGGCATGGCGGTTTCCTTATCCGGACGGCCGCAAGCGCCGCCGTCGCTTATGCTGATCGAATGCGATTCATGTCTTGATGTCGCTAAACAAGGGCGCTGGCCCTCATTCACCTATGCCATTGCAAATTTACGATCGCGGCGGTCGGCCGCGCAGGCGTGCTTGTCATCGAGAAAACCGGCCGACCGAGACCACTGCATTTCCGATAACCCTCTGGATTTCTACTTTAAACGGCTGCCGATCGAAATTGCAAATGCCAACCGGTTGCAATTTCCAAAACCCTCCGAAATCTCTGCGCGTATTCCAGTGCGGCATTTTGGCCGCAGCTGCGGAATCTGGGAGGGAGCCTATTGTGCATCTGCAAACGCTTAATATATCTAGGCATATTATAAGTGTGCTTATCAATTATCGGTGCTGTCTGTCATGAGTGGCAATCCTACTCTCGGCTTCCTGTTGCACGACGTTGCACGGCTGCTTCGCAAGCGGTTCGAGCAGCGCGCGCGTTGCCTTGGGCTCACGCGGTCGCAATGGCAGACGCTTGCGTACCTCCGTAGCAACGAGGGAATCCACCAGGGCGGGCTTGCCGAGATCCTGGAAATCGAGCCGATGACACTTGTCCGCATTGTTGACAAACTCGCCGACCGCGCGCTCATCGAGCGCCGTCAGCATCCGACCGATCGCCGCATCTGGCTTCTCTATCTGCGCGAGGAAGCACATCCACTGCTCGCTGAGATGCGCGAACTCGGTGAGCTGACACGCAGCGAAGCATTCCAGAGTATCCCTCCCGAGCAGCGGGACCAGCTGTTCGACATCCTATCCGCAATGAAGACGAACCTAGTGCAGGCCTGCCGAACCCCGGTAGCCGAACATGAGACCAGACATGGCTGAGAAGTCCTCCCTGCGCGTCGTTGCCGACGCAAATGCCAAAAACCCAGTTGAAGAAAATGACACTTCCCCTCGCGAGGAAACAGTAGCTGAGGCGCCTTCATCCAATTCAGCGCCCGCTACTGCGGTGGCTGCGCCCGGCGGCACTCAGGTCCGCCGCCGGCGCAGCCTCACGCGGCCCGTTCTGTTCGCTTTGCTGCCGGTCGCGCTCGTCATCGGTGGCTATTACTACGTCAACGGCGGTCAGATCATGTCGACCGACAATGCCTATGTCCAGGCTGACATGGTGGGCCTGACGACCGACGTTTCCGGTATCGTCGACCAGATCAACGTGCACGAGAACGAGGCCGTCGCGAGGGGCCAGGCGCTCTTCAGCTTGCGCCAGGATTCTTTCAGGATCGCACTCGACGGTGCGCAGGCGCAGCTTGGCGCCGTGCGCAACCAGATCCTCAATCTGAAGGCCAGCTATCAGCAGTCGCTTGCCGAGATCACACAGGCCGAAGCCGATATTCCGTATTACCAGACGGAGTTCGACCGCCAGCAGAACCTCCTGAACAGCTCGGCTGCGACACGTGTTGCCTATGACCAGGCCAAGCACAATCTCGACGCCGGCCATCAGAAGGTTGCCGTTGCCAAGGCCGAAGCGGCAGCGACGCTGGCGCAGCTCGGCGGCAATGCCGACCAGCCGGTAGAACACAATCCGCTCTATCTCGAAGCCAAGGCGAAGGTGGACGATGCGCGGCGCGAACTTGACCACAGCGTGGTCAAGGCGCCGTTCGACGGCATCGTGACAAACGTCAACGCGCTGCAGCCGGGCTCCTACCTGCAGGCGTCCACGCAGGCCTTCTCGCTGGTTTCGGCAAGCAACCTCTGGATCGCCGCGAGCCCGAAGGAAACGGAACTGACCTATGTCAAGCCCGGTCAGCCGGTGACGATCTATGTCGACACCTACCCGGGCGTGGAGTGGAAGGGCAAGGTCGAGAGCATCAGCCCGGCCTCCGGTTCGAGCTTCTCGCTGTTGCCGGCGCAGAACACGACTGGCAACTGGGTCAAGGTCGTGCAGCGCATTCCGATGCGGGTCAGTATCGATGACACCGCCGGCAAGCCGCCGCTTCGCGTCGGCATGAGCACGGTCGTCGACGTCGATACGGGTCGTACCCGCGGTCTTCCGGATTTCGTTTCCAAGCTTTTGGGCCGCTCCGGCGGCAAGGACCATGAGTAACGCTGCATCATCGCCGGCCACCCCGGTAGCCAATCGCGCCGCGATCACGGCTTGCGTCATCCTGGCCGTGATCATGCAGGCGCTGGACACGACGATCGCCAACGTCGCGCTGCCCTATATTCAGGGCAGCGTCTCGGCGAGCGCTGACCAGATCAACTGGGTTCTGACCTCCTATATCGTGGCGGCTGCGATCATGACGCCGCCGTCCGGCTTTCTGGCCGCGAAGTTCGGGCGCAAGCGGGTGCTGCTGGCGGCGATCGCGGGATTTGTCGTTGCCTCGGTCTTGTGTGGCTTGGCTCAAAGCCTTCCTCAGATTGTTGCCTTCCGACTTCTCCAGGGCCTCTTCGGCGCGTCTTTGGTTCCACTCTCTCAGGGCATCCTCCTCGACATCTATAGTGTCGAGGAGCGCGGCTCGGCCATGGCCTTATTTGGCGTCTCGGTCATGGTCGGGCCGGTCCTCGGACCTGTGATCGGCGGCTGGCTGACCGATAACATCAGCTGGCGCTGGGTGTTCTACATCAACGTGCCGATTGGCGCGCTGGCGTTTGCCGGTATCGTGATCTACGTCACCGAGACGAAGCTGGATGTGCTGGCGAAGCTCGACTGGTTTGGGTTCGGAATGATGAGTCTCGGCATTGCATCGCTGCAGCTGTTCCTCGACCGCGGCGAACAGCTGAACTGGTTCGCATCCGGCGAGGTCATGATCGAGGCGATCGTCTGCGCCGCGGCCTTCTACCTGTTGATCGTGCATACGCTGACGGCTGAGAAATCGTTCGTGAATCCGAAGCTGTTTCTGGACCGAAATTTCAGCGTCAGCATGCTCTTTATCTTCGTGATCGGCATCACCTATCTCGCCTCGCTGGCACTGATGACGCCTTATCTGCAGACACTGATGGGCTACCCCGTCATGACCGCCGGCATCGTCATGGGACCGCGTGGCCTCGGCACCATGCTGTGCATGTTCATCGTCGGCAGGCTGATCGGCAAGGTCGATACGCGCGTGCTGCTGGTGCTCGGTCTCGGGCTGACGGCCTGGGCGATGTACGCCATGACTGGCTGGACGCCCGATGTCTCGCAGTGGACGATCATTTCCGTCGGCTTCGTTCAGGGCGCCGGCCTTGGCTTCCTGTTCGTGCCGCTGACGACGATCGCCTTCTCGACCTTGCCGGCGCACATGCGCGGTGACGGAACCGGTCTCTACAACCTGTCGCGAAACATTGGTTCGAGTGTTGGCATCTCGATCGTATCGGCGCTCCTTGTCGAAAACGCCCAGGTAAATCACGAGACCATTGCCGCCTATGTCACACCGTTCAACCGGGCCTTCGAGGCGGCGGCGGCGCAGGGGCTGAGCCCGCTGACGGCGGCCGGTCGGGCATCGCTCAATGAACTGATCACGCTGCAATCGACTGTCATCGCCTATATCGACGATTTCAAGCTGCTGATGCTGATGTCGCTTGCGGTCATTCCGCTCGTGCTGCTGTTGCGCAAACCGAAAGTCGCTCCGGCGATGGACCACAGCGCCGTGATGGAGTGATGTTCAGCGGAACGTCCTGCTGAGATAGCGAGACCCGGAGATGCCGAAGCGCCAAGGTGCTTCGGCATTTTTCGTTATGCCGATCCGTTTGCCGGCGACAATTTCGATAGGAGCTGAGGGTGTGATCGAGAACGGCGGGCGGTCGAGAAGTCTGTCGTTCACCGAGAGGTCGATGCCGAGCGCCTGGCAGAGCTTGCCGGGGCCGCTGCAAAGTTGCGTGAGCACGTCGCTGCCGCGGCGCTCCGTCATGGTCGTGATGCCGGCTTCCGGCTCGATTGCGCGGATCAGCACGGCCGAGCCCGGCGTGCAGACAAAGTTAAGGCACCAATACATGCCGTAGATGCGATAGATGTAGACATTGCCCGGTCGACCGAACATGGCGCCATTTCGTTGCGTCGGGCCGCGAAAGCTGTGCGAGGCTTCGTCGTCGGGAAAGTAGGCTTCCGTCTCCGCTATGCGACCGCCGACATCGCCAACATGCAGATGGCAACCGAGCAGATCGCGGGCAACGGCAATCGCATCGCGCTCGAAAAAACGCTGAAGCTCCTGGCCGGCGAGGGGAGCGGCGCCGATCGCACCAGCGGCATACGTCATCTGTTTCGGGCTCCGGCGGCTTGCTTCAAGGTACTAATGACCGGCTTTCGGGTCGTGGCCCGAGATGGAGGAACCCGTTACCGATACGGGGTCGCTTGCCGGAAAGGTATCCTCGAGACCTTCTTCCAACTCTTCTTCGAGCAGGGCTGCATCCTTGCCGCGCGCGCCATCAGCCTGCGAACTCTGCAACGTTGTCGCAAGCAATGCCCGCGCGCGCGTGATCGCATTGTCGTTCGTCAGCCCCGGGGAGGCAGCGGCGTAGAGCGTGACCGATATGCTGTTGCCCGACTGCTGCGTGAAGATGACAACGAAACTGCCTTCCTTCGGATGCACGGTGACGTCTGTGATGGCCATGGAAGATCTCCCGGTTCTGACAGTTGACCCAAGTGAAACGCTTTTCGCTAGGATTGTCGAGCAAAGACCTTCACCAGCCAGTCGATGAAAACGCGAACGCGGGGCGAGAGCTGTCGGTTTCGCGGATAGAGCAGGCAGACCGGCGTTGGCGTCAGCTTGAAATCCGGCAGGACATGAACGAGTGTGCCGGCCGCGAGGTCCCTTTCGGCGTGATAGCGCGGCACCTGTATTAGGCCGAGGCCGAGCCTCGCCGCCGACATGAAGCTCTCCGCGGCATTGACGGTTACCGCCGCGGGCAAGGTGATGTTGCGGATGCTGCCGCCGACGATGAATTCCAGTGGTAGAACGCCGCCCGTCGCAGTCGAGCGGAAACCGACCATGCGGTGGCCATCGAGCCTGTCGGGATGCTCGGGCAGGCCATGCTTTTCGATATAGACGGGAGCGGCAAGGGTAACCTCCTCCAGCATGGCGACGCGACGTGCCACCATGTCGCTGTCATCAGGCGTGCCGACCCGCAACACGCAGTCGATGCCCTCGCGCACGAGGTCGACCAGACGGTCGCCCTCACTCATGTAGAACTCGATATCCGGATACATCTCCAGAAAAGACGGCAGGCTCGGCAGCACGAAATGCCGGGCAAGCGTGCCATGCACGTCCACGCGCAGCATGCCCTTCGGCTTGGCGCCGGCGAAGGCGCCCTCCGCGTCCTCGATATCCGCGAGGATGGAGATACAGCGCTGATAATAGGCTTCGCCGTCTAGCGTCGGGCTGACATGGCGCGTGGTCCTCTGCAGCAGACGCACGCCGAGGCGTGCTTCCAGCTGCTTGACGGCATCGGTCACCGTGGAGCGCGGCAGGCCGGTGTCTTCGGCGGCGAGCGTGAAGCTGCGGCGCTCCACGACGCGGGAAAACACCCGCATGGCATCGAATCTGTCCATCTTTTTTGTTCGGATTATTCGGATAGTGATGCCGAATAATGGCTGATTATCCGCAATGTGAAAAGAGGCATCTTCTCCGCATCGAAAACGCGCTGAGGCACGATGAAAGAAGGAGAAAGGCAATGAGCAGCAACGAGAACAAGGTCGCACTGGTCACGGGCGCTTCGAGAGGTATCGGCGCCGCGATCGCGGAACGGCTGGCCAAGGACGGTTTCACCGTCGTTATCAACTACTCCGGAAACGCCGCGCTCGCCGAAGAGCTTGTGCAGAAGATCGAACGGGGTGGTGGCAAGGCACTGACCGCGCAAGCTGACGTCAGCAACCCCGAAGCCGTCCGCCGGATGTTCGATGCAGCGGAAGCAGCCTTCGGCGGCATCGACGTGCTGGTCAACAATGCCGGTATCATGCAGCTTTCCTCGATTGCCGATGCTGACGACGCCAACTTCGATCGTCAGGTGAGCGTCAATCTGAAGGGCACGTTCAACACCTTGCGCGAAGCCGGAAGGCGCCTGCGCAATGGCGGCCGTATCGTCAACTTCTCGACGAGCGTCGTGGGTCTGAAGCTCGAAAACTATGGCGTCTACGCAGCGACTAAGGCAGCCGTCGAAACGCTGACGGCCATCATGTCGAAAGAACTGCGCGGCCGCAACATCACCGTCAACGCCGTGGCTCCGGGTCCGACCGCCACCGACCTCTTCCTCGACGGGAAATCGGATGAGCTGATCGCCCGGTTGGCCAAGATGAACCCGCTAGAGCGTCTGGGAACACCGGAGGATATCGCCGCCTCGGTCTCCTTTCTCGCTGGTTCAGACGGTTCCTGGATCAACGGCCAGGTGCTGCGCGCCAACGGCGGCATGGTCTGATCGTCGACTTCGGCGGGTTTGTCCTGCCGCCACTTTCCGAACGCCAGCATTCAACAGCAACCCTCGAATATCCAAGGAACAGGAAAATGGATAAGCAGGTCATCGTCATCACCGGAGCATCCAGCGGCTTTGGCGCTCTCACCGCCCGCACCCTCGCCGCAGAAGGGCATGTCGTCTACGCCGGGATCCGCGACACGGCCGGCCGCAACGCGAAAGCCGTTGCCGATATCGCGGCCTTCTCGCGGGAGAACAATGTCGATTTGCGTTCGGTCGAACTTGATGTGGTCTCCAACGCGTCCGTCGAAGCCGGGATCGCCAAGGTCATCGCGGAGGTGGGCCAGCTCGACGTCGTCATCCATAATGCCGGCCATATGTCGTTTGGCCCGGCCGAGGCTTTCACGCCGGAGCAATATGCAGAGTTGTTCGACGTCAACGTACTATCGACGCAGCGGGTGAACCGTGCTGCGCTTCCCCATATGCGCAAGCGCGGCAAGGGACTGGTCGTCTGGGTTTCCTCCTCCAGCACACGCGGCGGCACGCCTCCCTATCTTGCGCCCTACTTCGCTGCCAAAGCCGCGATGGACTCGGTTGCCGTCTCCTATGCGTCGGAGCTTGCCCGGTGGGGCATCGAAACCGCGATCATCGTGCCAGGCGCCTTTACCAGGGGCACGAAACACTTCGCGCACTCTGGTTCGCCGGCCGACGCGGCGCGGGCAGCGGAATACAATGACGGCCCCTACAGGGGCGTGCCGGAGCAGGCGCTGCAGGGGCTTGCCGCGCTCGAACCCGCCGATGCCGATGCAGGCTCGGTCGCAACGTCGATCGCGCAGGTCGTCGCCATGCCCTTTGGCAAGCGTCCGTTCCGCACCCATGTCGACCCGTCTGAGGACGGTGCCGAGGTCGTCAATGGCGTTGCCGACCGGGTTCGTGCCGAAATGTTCCGGCGAATCGGTCTGGAAGATCTCCTCAAGCCAGTCATTCGCTGAATGCCGGTGTCCGCCATTGTTCCATTTTTGCGAACTTGCTGTGCACGAATCAGCTCTTAACAAATGGGCAAGGGCAGGCTTATGATGCTCGGACGAAAGGCGACTGGAAGACCTCCAACTCCGGGCGCCAACCTCAGATACCGGCCGAGCCATTTCCCTGGTGGCGCGGCAGGGTCTGAACGGAATTCGATGACAGACAGTTGCGGCCCGTCAAGGAACTCCTCCCGGGCCGCAATTGCGTCAGGCGTCATTAAGTTTGGCGTCCGAGAGCAATTTCACCAGCCAGTCGACGAAGACGCGGACCTTGTTGCTGAGGTGCCGGTTTGGCGGATAGACGATGTAGAGCGGCAACGGCTCGCGGCTCCATTCCGGCAGAATCTCCACGAGGTCGCCTTTCGCCAATGCGTCGCGGATCATGAAGCGCGGCAGCTGTGCAATGCCGAGACCGTTCAATGCCGCATTGACGAACGTTCGGCTGTCGTTGACCGACAGCAGGTAACGCGGATTGATCTCCAAATCTTCATTGTCCTTGCGGAATTCGAATGGGAGTGTCCGGTTGGTCTGGGCACGGAAGTAACTCACTGAATAATGGTCGTTTTCCAGCTCCTCGGGGCGGGTTGGAATGCCGAATTTTTCGATGTAGAGCGGTGCTGCGCAGGTGAGCATTTCGACTTCTGAGACGCGCCTTGCGATCAGTGACTGGTCGGCGGGCGTTCCGCCGCGAAGCGCGCAGTCGACGTTCTCGGCGAGGTAGTCGACGGTGCGGTCGCCCACGCCGAGGTCTACGCGGATATCCGGGTATTTCTGGTAGAAGTCGCAGAGCGCGGGCACGACGATCCAGTCGGCAAAAGCGCCTGCCATCTCAACGCGCAAACGTCCGGTCGGCAGTCCCTGCGAATTCGACAGGCTGCCGTCCAGTTCCTCGAGTTCGGAGACGATCTGGGCCGCTCGTTCATAGTAGAGCGCGCCGTCGGTCGTCACCATGACCCTGCGCGTGGTGCGGTTGAGAAGCTTGGTGTGCAGATGCGCCTCAAGCCCCTGGATGAGATTGGTCACCGTCGCCTTGGGCATGGCGAGCGTGTCGGCGGCCCGTGTGAAATTGCCCGTCTCTACGACGCGGATGAAAGCGCGCATTGCCGAGAGCTGGTCCATCGGAAATCACCTAAGCAGGTTGCACTGCGGTATTGTTCGAAATTCGGAACAGTGTAATCGTACTATCGCTTCTTATTCCGACAGTGGAATAACAATATCTTTTCCTCAGAAATTGCAAGCCATCTTGGCGCGCAATACGTTATGTGTGGGTCAAACGCGAGCCGGAACGATGGCGGTGCAGGTGAAAGACATAGTGATGGAGAAGGTGGCCATCGGCCCCGTTTCCGCACGCGTCTATCAGGGCGCCGAGTTCGGCAAGGGTTCGCCGATCATACTGTTTTTTCATGGCGGCGCCTTTCTGCAGTCGGGCATCAAGGACAGCGTGGTTGCGCAGAGCTTGGCGAAAGCCGGCGCAATCGTCGCAGTGCCGGACTACAATGCGCCGCTCGGCAATGTCTTTCCGAAGCCGCTCGAAGTCGGCTATTCGATCTTCTCTTATCTCGCCAACAAGCGCGCGTCGGGTCTCGGCGATCGCAATTCTCTGCTTATCGTGGCTGGCGAAGAGGCGGGTGGCAACATTGCTGCCGGTGTCGCTTTCAAGGCACGTGACCATTATGCCGATGCACTCGATGGTCAGGTTCTGATTTCGCCGCTCCTTGACCCATTCATGGGAACGTCGTCCATCCGCAAAGCTGACGGCATCGGTATGCGCCAGCGCTGGACCGAAGGCTGGAGCCACTATCTCAGTGGCGGCGGCTGTCATCCCTATGCTGCACCGTGTTTGTGTTCCCGTATCGCAGGGGTCGCGCCGGCACTTGTTCTGACGGCAGAAGATGATCCCCTTCGTGACGAGACGCTCGGTTATGCGGATCGCCTGAAACAGGCTGGTGTTGCAGTTCGCCGAAATGTCCTCCCCGCCGGGACAGGTTGGCCATCCCTTTATGGCGGGAAGTCCGAACACACGTCGAATTGGCAACACACGATCACTGACCAGTTCGAGGGCTTTGTTCGCGATATTAGCAGCCAACCTATTGCATTGAAGACGAACTGATTGAATCCGGCCATTTCAAGGGCCGCAAGGAGAGTAACAATGACGTCCAGTAAGAAGCGCTGGGCCCTCGTGGGCGCCGGCTTGGGACTTGCTGCGTCCGTTTCGGCCGCAGCCATCTTTTTCGAACTGCCGATGAGCACGACCGCCACGGCCGCTTCCACACCCGCACAGGCTCCCGCTGTGCCGGTGACGGTTGCCCTCGTCGCCAGCCGTGACGTGACGACATGGCAGGAGTTTTCCGGCCGGCTTGAGGCCGTCGACCGCGTGCAGATCCGTTCGCGCGTGGCCGGAGCCATCCAAGCCGTGCACTTCCGCGAAGGCGCGCTGGTGAAGGCGGGCGATCTGCTTTTCACTATCGACCCCGAGCCCTATCAGGCGGCGGTTTCCCAGGCCGAGGGCCAGGTGGCATCTGCCGAGGCGAAGGTCAACCTCGCGCAGATCGAGCTGGAACGCGGCCGCAGGCTCTCAGACAACAAGACGATTTCGCAAAGCGATCTCGATCAGCGTCAGAATGCCTTCACTGAAGCGCAGGCCGGCCTGCGTACCGCCCAGGCGGCGCTTCGTTCGGCACAGCTCGAACTCGGCTACACCGCGGTCCATGCGCCGGTTGCCGGCCGTGTCGGCAAGATCGAGATCACCGTTGGTAACCTTGTTGCCGCTGGCTCCACATCTCCCGCTCTGACGACGCTCGTGTCGGTCGATCCGATCTACGCAAGCTTCAATGCCAGCGAAGAGATGGTCACCAAGGCGCTTGCCGAACTACCAGCCGATGATGGTGCCGTCCCCGCCGTCGAGCAGATCCCGGTCGAGGTCGGCACGCTGGCGGATCAGGGCACGCCGATCAAGGGCAAGCTGCAACTGATCGACAATCAGGTCGATGCGGCAAGCGGCACGATCGGCGTTCGCGCCGTCTTCGACAATCCCGGCGGCAAGCTGATCCCCGGCCAGTTCGTCCGGGTCCGCATGGGCGAGCCGAAGGCCGAGAACAAGATCCTGATCAGCGACCGCGCCATCGGCACGGACCAGGACAAGAAGTTCGTGTTCGTCGTCGATGCGGAGAACAAGGTGAGCTATCGGCCCGTCCAGCTCGGTGCGGCCGCGGAAGGCCAGCGTATCGTTGAAAGCGGCCTGACCGTCGGCGACAAGATCGTCGTCAATGGTCTGCAGCGTATCCGTCCGGGCGCAGTGGTTGCGCCGCAGGCGGAAGAGAAAGTCGCCACGGCTCAATAAGCCGAAGCATCCGGAGCGTCTCGGCGCCCCGCGGAAATTCCGAAAGACGCGATCCACCGGCGGCCTCCCAACCGCCGGAGGGGGTCGTTGCATCCCAGTTTCATCCCGGAGGGGGCTTTGAAATGAATTTCTCCAGATTCTTTGTCGACCGTCCGGTGTTTGCCGGGGTCCTATCGGTCCTCATAGTGGTCGCCGGTCTGCTCGGCCTGCGCGCACTGCCGATTTCCGAATATCCGGAAGTCGTTCCGCCATCGATCGTCGTGCGTGCCACCTATCCCGGCGCAAACCCGGAGGTTATTGCGCAGACGGTCGCAACGCCGCTCGAAGAACAGATCAACGGCGTCGAGGGCATGCTCTATATGTCCAGCCAGGCGACTTCCGACGGCGTCATGACGCTGACGGTCACCTTCAAGCTCGGCACGGACCCGGACAAGGCACAGCAACTCGTCCAGAACCGCGTTTCGCAGGCCGAACCGCGTCTGCCGGAAGAGGTGAAGACCATCGGCATAACGACGGTCAAAAGCTCTCCCGACCTGATGATGGTCGTGAACCTGATCTCGCCCGACAATCGCTATGACATCACCTATCTGCGCAATTACGGCGTCCTCAACATCAAGGACCGGCTGGCGCGTATCGATGGCGTCGGACAGGTTCAGGTCTTCGGTTCGGGCGACTATTCCATGCGCGTCTGGATCGACCCGCAGAAGGCTGCCGAGCATGGCCTTGCCGCCAGCGACGTCACCAATGCGATCCGCGGCCAGAACGTGCAGGCCGCAGCCGGCACGATCGGCGCTTCGCCGAGCCTGTCAGGTGTAGACCTGCAGCTCAACGTCAATGCGCAGGGCCGCCTGCAGACGCCCGAGGAGTTCGGCAACATCATCGTCAAGACCGGCGCCAATGGCGAGATCACCCGTCTTCGCGACGTTGCCCGCATCGAGCTCGGCGCTGCCGATTATTCGCTGCGCTCGATCCTCGATGGCAAGCCGGCAGTCGCTATCCCGGTCTTCCAGTCTCCGGGTTCCAATGCCATTACCATCTCGGACGAAGTTCAAAAGACGATGGAAGAGCTGAAGACCGCGATGCCTGACGGCGTCAGCTACGAGATCGTCTATGACACGACGAAGTTCGTCCGGTCGTCGATCGAGAAGGTCGTCGACACGCTGCTCGAAGCCATTGCGCTCGTCGTCATCGTCGTCATTCTGTTCCTGCAGACATGGCGCGCCTCGATCATCCCGCTGATTGCCGTTCCGGTTTCGATCATCGGCACGTTTGCGGTGATGTATGTCTTCGGCTTCTCCATCAACGCGCTCAGCCTCTTCGGCCTCGTCTTGGCGATCGGCATCGTGGTGGACGACGCGATCGTCGTGGTCGAAAACGTCGAACGAAACATCGAGAACGGGCTCAGTCCGCGTGCCGCAACCTACAAGGCAATGAAGGAAGTCTCCGGCCCGATCATCGCGATCGCACTTGTGCTCGTCGCCGTCTTCGTGCCGCTCGCCTTCATCAGCGGGCTGTCGGGACAGTTCTATCGCCAGTTTGCGCTGACGATCGCGATTTCGACCGTCATCTCGGCCTTCAACTCGCTGACATTGTCACCGGCACTCGCGTCCCTCTTGCTGCAGGACCATCACGCCAAGCGTGATTGGCTGACACGCGGGATGGATGCCGTCTTCGGCTGGTTCTTCCGGGGCTTCAACAAGGCCTTCGGTGCCGGTTCCCGGGGCTATGGAAAGGGCGTCGGCGGCCTCGTGTCGCGCAAGAGCATCGTCATGCTGGTGTATCTGGCGCTCGCCGGCGCGACCTACGGTCTGTTCAATGCCGTACCGGGCGGCTTCGTGCCGGCTCAGGACAAGCAATATCTGATCGGCTTTGCCCAGCTGCCGGATGCTGCGAGCCTCGACCGCACCGAAGACGTCATCAAGCGGATGAGCGACATTGCCATGGCCGAACCCGGCGTCGCGCATGCCATCGCCTTCCCGGGCCTGTCGATCAACGGCTTCACCAACTCCTCGAACGCCGGCATCGTCTTCGTGACGCTGAAGGATTTCGAGGAACGCAAGTCGCCGGCGCTCTCAGGCGGTGCGATCGCCATGTCCCTGAACCAGAAGTTCGGGGCGATCCAGGATGCCTTCATTGCGATGTTCCCGCCGCCGCCGGTCAATGGTCTCGGCACGACGGGCGGCTTCAAGATGCAGCTCGAAGACCGGGCCGGTCTCGGCTATCAGGTGCTCGACGAGGCCAACAAGGCGATGATCGCCAAGGCCTACCAGACGCCTGAACTGACGGGCATATTCTCTGCCTATCAGATCAATGTTCCGCAGCTCTATGCCGATCTCGACCGTGAGAAGGCGGAACAGCTGGGTGTCCCTGTGACCGACGTTTTCGAGACACTGCAGATCTATCTCGGTTCGCTCTATGTCAACGACTTCAACGCCTTCGGCCGCACCTACAGCGTGCGCGTCCAGGCCGATGCCAAGTTCCGTGCCCAGCCCGAGGACATTGGCAAGCTGAAGGTTCGTTCCGCATCGGGCCAAATGATCCCGCTGTCTGCGCTCCTGAAGGTGAACGCGACAACCGGGCCGGAGCGGACCAACCGTTATAACGGTTTCCTCTCCGCCGATATCAACGGCGGTCCAGCTCCGGGCTTTTCCTCAGGCCAGGCTCAGGCGGCGATCGAGAAGATCGCCGACGAGACGCTGCCCAAGGGCATCGCCTTCGAATGGACGGACCTGACCTATCAGCAGATCCTGGCGGGCAATTCCGGCGTGATCGTCTTCCCGCTGGCGCTGCTGCTCGTCTTCCTCGTGCTCGCTGCACAGTATGAGAGCCTTGCCCTGCCGATCGCGATCATCATGATCGTGCCGATGGGCGTGTTGGCGGCACTGACAGGCGTCTGGCTGACCGGTGGAGACAACAACATCTTCACGCAGATCGGGCTGGTGGTCCTTGTCGGCCTCTCGGCGAAGAACGCGATCCTGATCGTGGAATTCGCTCGCGAGCTGGAATTCGAAGGCCGCACGCCAGTACAGGCGGCAATCGAAGCAAGCCGCCTGCGCCTGCGTCCGATCTTGATGACCTCGATGGCGTTCATCATGGGCGTCGTGCCGTTGGTCGTTTCAACCGGTGCAGGTGCCGAGATGCGCGCCGCCATGGGTGTGGCCGTGTTCTCCGGCATGATCGGCGTGACGTTCTTCGGCATCTTCATGACGCCAGTGTTTTACGTGCTGGTTCGCAAGCTGACAGGCAACCGTCCGCTGGTGCAGCACAAGGAGCACGAGCACGAGCAGGAAGAGAACGAAGCGAAAGTCATACGGCTCGCTGCCGAATAGCCCCCACTGCGCGGCGAGACGTGGAAAGGCGGAGCAGTGCTCCGCCTTTCCTGTTTTCATGGGCTGACCATGCGGCTACGTCTCGAAGGACAGAGCCGGGCGAGGGCAGGCGCGCGGTGAATGGTTGATGGAGGCCGCCACTGCATATTGTCATTATTGGCGCAGCGGGAATGATCGGGCGCAAGCTGACCACGCGGCTCGTCGCCGACGGGCGGCTCGCAGGTCAGGCCGTCACTCGCTTTCCCTTGTCGACGTCGTCACACCGGTCGCCCGGGAAGGCTTCACTGGGCGTGTCGCGGCGAGCGCTGCCGATATTTCTGCTAAAGGACAGACCGCACGGATCGTCGCCGCCTCAAGGCCCGATGTCGTGTCTCATCTTGCCGCGATCGTGTCCGGCGGGGCTGAGCGAGGGGCCATCGCGGAGGCGATGCTGCTGCTCGAAGCGGGCGGTGGTTCACCGCAGGCATTGCGCCGCGTGGTCCGCGGTGGCTTCGCGGAAAGCCGCATCCTGGACATTCACGGTCAGCGGATGGTCGACCGCGATTTCGCAACTGCCGGTCCTTCGAGGCTGCAGCCCAAGGATCTGCCCAACATCACTGCGACTGCGGAAAGCCTCTCGCTAACGCTGCCGCTGACGCAGGCCGTTCGCGCCGAGTTTGCGGAGTTCGTCGAACATGGCGGCGGCGAAACCGATCACAGCGGTTTGCTGCTGCAACTCGAAGAAACGAAACACCGTTCCTCGAAAGGCTGAATTGCCTAGTGCACAGGATCTCTGTCAAAATCGACGCTGCGTTCGACCTACAATGATTGATGGATTTTTAGGGTGTTCTAATTAATCTCTCGCCAAAAGGTTGGTTCGGCACGTACAAAGGACTTCCGTGGTGTCGGCATGACACCACACTGTTACTTGAAGCTGCATGAGGCTTGGACGGCGTTGGCATCGAGCAGTCCCACACGGTCCGAACGAGAGTTCCAGGACATTTTGCGGCGCCTTGAGCTTGCACTCGATGCGTCACAGATCGGTGTGTGGGAGCACAACCTCGATCAGAATGAGATCGCCTGGGATGTCCAGATGCATCGGCTCTACCAGACCGGGAGAAAGAGTGGTCCGGTCCCGACTGCCATCTGGTCAAACGCAATTCACCCCGACGATCGCGCGCGCGCCGAACAGGAATTCGAGGACGCCATTGCCAGACGCGGGCAATATAATTCGGAGTTTCGGATCGTTTGGCCGGACGGCGAGATAAGATATATCCGATCACGGGCCCATTTCTACGTGAACGACGATGGGTCGCCCTCCTTTGTCGGCGCGGAGTGGGACGTCACGGCAGACGTACTGCTTGCGAACGAGGCGGCTCGCCAACGGGCGGTCGCCGAGGCGCGGGCCTTGGCTTTGGAAGAAAGCAGTGCACGCATCGAGTATGTGGCGGAACACGACTATCTGACAGGTCTTCCCAACCGTCGCCTTTTCGACAAACGCCTGGCCGAATTGGCCGAGGACGCCTCGGTCTCGACGCTTGCAGTTCTCCACCTCGACCTCGACGAGTTCAAGCAGATCAACGACAGTCATGGCCATGCCGCCGGCGACGTCGTGCTGCGTGCCGCGGCCTTGCGGATCGAGGCCGCCATTCCAAAAGCCGCAATGGCGGCACGTATCGGTGGCGACGAATTCGTCATCCTTCTCGTCAATTTCGGAGGGTTGACCGAACTGAATCGTATGGCGCGTGACGTGCAGCGGCGCTTGAAGAAGAAGATTCGCTTCGGCCACGAAATGCTGCAATCGGGAGCTTCGATCGGCATTTCCTGGTCGGCAGATCGCTCTGGCTCCAACCTGCTCGCTGAGTCCGATATCGCGCTCTATCAGGCAAAAACATCGGGGCGCGACCGCGTCGAGTTCTTTTCACAGCAGCTCAAAGACGATCTTATGGGCAAGCGGCGCCTTGCAGAAGAGCTGAAGCTTGCGCTGGAGCAAGGCGATATTATTCCATTTTACCAATTGCAGCTCGATGCCCATACGCGCGAGATCGTCGGCATCGAGGCACTGGCACGCTGGCATCACAGCGAGCGTGGCACTCTCTCACCCGGTATCTTCCTGAAGATCGCCGACGAGTTCGGTTTGTCGTCCGAAATCGACGCTTCGATCCTGAGGCGCGTTCTCGCGGACCGGCTGAGCTGGGGGCAGCATGCAACGGCCTTGCCACGGATCTCGGTCAACATTTCGGGACAGCGCCTCTACGATCCGCAATTGATCGATGATCTGGAGACGCTCGAGATACCGGAAGGTGCCCTGGTTTTCGAACTGGTCGAGACGATTTTCCTGGATGATTGCGACGACGAGCTCCTGCAGACTGTCGATCGCATTAAGCAGATGGGAATCGAGATTGAGATCGATGATTTCGGTTCTGGCCACGCGTCGCTCATCGGCCTTGTCCGGCTGCGCCCGGCACGCCTGAAGATCGACCGGCAACTGGTGAGCGAGGTGGATACGTCCTCCGAGCAGCGCCGCGTCGTCAAGTCGATCGTCGAGATCGGCAAGGCTCTCGGTGTGGACATTATCGCGGAAGGAGTCGAGACCGAAAACCATGCCGTGACGCTCGCCAAGCTCGGCTGCCACACGTTGCAGGGCTTCGCGCTCGGCCATCCGCTGCCGGCATCCGAGATCGATAGCATCTTCGCTTCGAAAAAGGCGACGCAGGCCGCCAACCTTCGTCGTTAGCTTGCCTGGGTAGAGCGCTTACGGCTCGAGTTCGCCGCGGGCTTCCAGATACCAGTCGACGAAAGCCTTCACGCCGACATTCAGCGTCGTCTCCGGCCTGTAGCCGGTCAGAGCCACCAGCAAATCGGGGCTGGCAAAGGTGCGCGGCACGTCACCCTTTTGCATCGGCAGCATCTTGCGCTTTGCCGGCTGGCCGAGTGTCTTTTCGACGGTCTCGACGAAGGTCATCAGGTTCTCGGGCTGACCGCCGCCGATATTGACGACACGGAACGGAGCCTGATGCGAAAGCGTCTCGACACGTTGGTCGGCCACGCGGTTGGCTTCCGACGGAGCAACGGACGAGAGCCGGACAACCGCCTCCACGAGGTCATCGATATAGGTGAAGTCGCGGCTCATCTGGCCTTCGCCGTAGATCTCGATCGGCTGGTCCTCCAGCATGTTCTTCACGAACTTGAAGAGCGCCATATCGGGACGGCCCCAGGGGCCATAGACGGTGAAGAAGCGGAAGGCTGTGGTCGGGATCTTGTGGAGATGGGCATAGCTGTGCGCCATCAGTTCCATCGATTTTTTCGTCGCCGCATAGAAGGTCAGCGGCTCGTCCGCCCGGTCTGTCTCGCGGAAGGGAACAGTCGGGTTGGCACCATAGATCGACGAGGTCGAGGCCAGCATCAGATGGTTGACACCGACATCCTTGGCGATCTCGAGGATGTTCCAGGACCCTTCCAGGTTGGACGTCAGATAGGCCTTCGGGTTTTCGAGGCTGTAGCGCACACCGGCTTGCGCTGCGAGATGCACCATCACATCGGGCGTTGCGCTTTCCACGGCCTCTTCCAGGGCCTTGCGATCTTCCAGCATGGCTGTCACCGAGCGAAAGGCCGGAAACTGTGCCAGCGCCGCGTTGCGCATGTGCTTGAGCTTGATGTTGTAGTAGTGCGTCATGCCATCGAAGCCGACGACTTCGTGGCCATCCTGCAGCAGGCGGCGGGCAAGATGAAAGCCGATGAAGCCCGCAGTGCCGGTGATGAAATAGCGCATCTCTACTGCTTCTCGTTCTTCTTTCCGATAGCGAAATAGGCAAAGCCATGCTTGGTCACTTCGGCGACGGGATAGATATTGCGCAGGTCGACGATCGTCGGGGTTTTCACCAGCGACTTCATCCGCTTGAGATCGAGCGCCCGGAATTCGTCCCATTCGGTGACGATGACGATGGCGTCCGCACCTTCGGCGATCTCGTAGGGGTCGTTGCCGTAGGTGATCGGGCCGATAACCTCTTTTGCCATCTCCATGCCTTCCGGATCGTAGGCCTGAACATTGGCGCCACCGTCCAGCAGCGCCTGGATGATGGTGATCGACGGCGCGTCGCGCATGTCGTCGGTGTTCGGCTTGAAGGTCAGGCCGAGGATCGCAATCTTCTTGCCGCGAACAGTGCCGTCGCAGGCGGCGATGACCTTGCGGCCCATGGCACGCTTGCGGTTGTCGTTGATCGCGACCGTCGTCTCGATGAGGCGAACCGGGCTGTCATAATCCTGCGCGGTCTTGACCAGCGCCAGTGTATCCTTGGGGAAGCACGAGCCGCCGTAGCCGGGGCCGGCATGCAAGAACTTGTCGCCGATGCGCTTGTCCATGCCGATGCCCTTGGCCACTTTCTGCACGTCGGCGCCGATCTGCTCGCAAAGGTCGGCGATCTCGTTGATGAAGGTGATCTTCATCGCCAGGAAGGCGTTGGCCGCGTACTTGATCAGCTCGGAGGTGCGGCGTTCGCAGAAGTAGAGTGGTGCCTCGTTGAGGTAGAGGGGGCGATAGACCTCGCGCATGATTTCCACGGCGCGCGGCTCCTCGGTGCCAAGGACGATGCGATCCGGGCGCTTGAAGTCGCTAATTGCGGCGCCCTCGCGCAGGAATTCCGGATTGGAGACGACGGAAATATCCTTCTCGGGGAATTCCTCGCGGAAGATGCGCTCGATCTCGTCGCCGGTGCCGACGGGAACCGTTGACTTGGTGACGACGACGGTAAATCCGGAGACCGCCGCCGCGATCTCGCGGGTGGCCGCATAGACGTAACTCAGGTCGGCATGGCCATCGCCGCGCCGCGACGGCGTGCCGACAGCGATGAAGACGACCTCAGCCTCCGCAACCGATGCCGCCAGCTCCTTGGAAAAATCCAAGCGACCGGCGCTGCGGTTATGCTCGATGATGTTATCAAGGCCGGGTTCGAAAATCGGAACTTTGCCGGCTTCGAGGGCGTCGATCTTCGCGGCGGACTTGTCGACACAGGTGACATGGTGGCCGAAATCGGCGAGGCAGGCACCGGAGACAAGGCCGACATAGCCCGAGCCAATCATCACAATACGCATGGGTACATTCCCTGGGACAGCAATCGCGGCCCGGCCGATTGGCCGGGGCCGCAATGGTGTTACAGGGCGTCGTTTATAAGTTCAAGACAGAGATGATCAGCTGCGCCCGAACTCGTCGACGATGCGGATGATATCGTCTTCGCCGAGATAGGATCCGGTCTGGACTTCGATCAGTTCAAGCATGATCTTGCCGGGGTTGGCCAAGCGATGGATTTCTCCGAGCGGAATGTAGACGGATTCGTTTTCCCTGAGCATCTGCACGTTTTCGCCGATCGTCACCTCGGCCGTGCCCTTGACGACGATCCAATGCTCGGAGCGGTGATGGTGCTTCTGCAGCGACAGCTTCTTGCCCGGCGTGACGAAGATGCGCTTGACCTGGAAGCGGTCGCCGTTCAGCACCGACGTGTAGCCGCCCCACGGCCGGTAGGAGGTCGGGTGCGTCTCGGTCAGCTGCGATGTCGATGGGGCGGCAGCGAGCATTTTCACGATGCTTCCAACGTCCTGGCTGTCCTGCAACCGGCCGACATAGACGGCGTCCTCGCTGGCGATGACGGCGATGTCGTCCATGCCCTGGACGGCGAGATGCACGCCATGTGTCATGATGAGCGAGTTCTTGGTATTGACGACGGTCGTATTGGCGGCCGCCACATTGCCATGCTCGTCGCGGCTGCCGCTCTTCCAGACGGAATCCCAGCTGCCGAGATCGGACCACTTGAAGGGCGAGGGGACGACGGCGGCGTTGCTCGTCTTTTCCATGATGGCGTAGTCGATCGAGATGTTCGGCGCGGCGGAAAACGCTGACCGATCGAGGCGCGTAAAATCAAGATCTGTCTTGGCGTTTGCGACGGCCTCTCCGGCCGCCTTTATCGTTTCGGGAGCGTGGGTGCGCAATTCATCGAGCAGACACGAAACCGAGAACATGAACATACCGGAGTTCCAATAGAAGCTGCCTGCGGCGAGCATCTCTTCCGCCTTGGCGAGCGGCGGTTTTTCGATGAAGCGTGCCACCACCCTTGCACCGGTCGTCAGCGCTTCTCCGCCTTCGATATAGCCGTAGCCGGTTGCCGGCTCGGTCGGCTGGATGCCGAACGTCACGAGCTTGCCTTCGGCGGCTGTCGCAGCTGCGATGCGGACGCAGTCAAAATAGGTGTCGTCGGCGACGATCTCATAGTCGGAGCCAAGCACATGCATGATTGTGTCTTGGTCAAAGCGTTTGCTCACCAGCGTCGCAGCCGCTGCAACGGCGGCAGCGGTGTTGCGGGCGACCGGTTCGAGCAGAATGGCGGCGAGGCCAATGTCCAGTTCGCGTGCCTGCTCGGCGACGAGAAAGCGAAACTCTTCGTTGGTGAGAACGACAGGAGCCTCGTAGAGCGCCGGATCGGACACGCGCTGCAGTGTCTCCTGGAAAAGTGTCTTGTCGCCGATAAACTGTATGAATTGCTTCGGTGCTGCAGCACGCGACAGCGGCCAGAGGCGCGTGCCCTTACCGCCAGCCATAATCACGGGAACGATCTTCTGTGTCATTTGGAGTGTCCTTGAATATCTCTTTTGCTTCGCCAATCAGTTCGCCTGCGCCCACCAGCGAATCCGCTCCAGACCGGCGTGCAGCAACGCCAGGGCGGCGGCTTCGCTTTCCGCCTCGGCGTAGCAGCGCATTTCGGGGGCATTGCCGGAGGGGCGGAAATGAATCATGCCTCGGTCCTTCAGCGTGACGCGAAGCCCATCGATGTCGCTGACGCCGCCGACCTCGCCGATCGGCTGCAGAAACGCCGCGAGATTGACGGAGCCGGCACGGAGATGCGCCATCAACCGGGCACTGGTCTCAACCGGAAAATTCTCAAGGCGGTCGGCCGCGGCAAACGGCAGATGGTAGGAGGCGGCGATGACCGAAAGCGGCTGCCGTCTGGATGCTGCGAGAGACAGCGTCGCCAGGATCGGCACGAAGCAATCGCGCGTCGGCAGGGCGCGCAGCTTATGGCCGTTGACGTCGAAGTCGCTCGCGGTCAGCACGCCTCCGTTTGCCTCGAAACCGGCGACATGGGTCTGCCCGGCTGCGAGTGCGTCTTGCATGCCTGATATCACAAAGGGAGAGCCGACTCGGGTGCGAATGATGTTGAAGCGACCGGCAGCTTCGATGCCGGAATTCGAAGTCACGGGCGTCACCACCGATGTCGCGCCGAGAAAGTCTGCGGCGATCAGTCCAAGCAGGTCGCCGCGCAGTGGCGTGCCGGTCTCATCTGCCACCAACGGGCGATCGCCATCACCATCCGCAGAAACAACCGCGTCGAGGCCATGCTGCCTTGCGACATCCTTGAGCTTGGCAATCGTCTCTTGCGAAACGGCCTCGGTGTCGACGGGTATGAATGCTTCCGAACGGCCAAACGGCACGACTGTTGCGCCGAAATGCTTCAAGAGGTCCACCAGCAGGTCACGGGCGACCGTGCTGTGTTGGTAGACACCGACTTTGACGCCGTCGAGCGCGCCTGTGGGGAGAATATTGGCATTCCGCTCGCGGAAATCTGCCAGGCATTCGACAGACCGATCCTGTGGTTTGGTGCCGCGGGGCTGAAACGCAAAACCGGCGCGATCGAGTTCTGTGGCCACGGCCGTGATCGTTGCCTCGTCTGCCTTGCCTATCTCACCGTCCGGCCGATAGAACTTTATGCCATTGCGATCGGCTGGAATGTGCGAGCCCGTTACCATCAGGCAAGCGGCCTTTTGCTGCAGGCCATAGAGCGCAAGCGCCGGCGTTGGGACGGTGCCGCAGTCGAGAATGTCGAAGCCGAGGCCGGCCAAAGCATCGGCGCAGTTTGCCGCGATTTCAGGGCTGGAATCCCTGAAGTCCTCGCCGATCAGCAGGGCATCGCCGTGGCGCGCCATTCCACTGTCGAGCAGATAGCGACCGAAGGCGGTGGCATAGAGCGCCGAAGCTCGCCCCTTGAGGTCAACAGACAGGCCGCGAAGCCCACTTGTTCCGAATTTCATCCTGAATAAGCCCCCGGATACGCTTGAATTCACCAGCGATTCGACCGCAATCTACTCAGCGTTCGTAAATAGTGAACCCCGACGAACAATAAAATGTCTGCCAAATCCCGCTTCGAGGCAAGCTGAAAGCGCATCCAAGCGGACGAGGACCGTCCATGAATGAACAGTCGGTTGCGTTGGAGGAAAGCTGGAGAGAGGCTCTCGCCTGCGAATTCGCCAGCCCTTACATGCAGCAACTCAAAGCGTTCCTCGTCGCCGAGAAACAGGAAGGCAAACGGATATTTCCCAAGGGATCCGAGTACTTCCGCGCTCTTGACCTGACGCCACTGGCCGACGTCAAGGTCGTGATCCTGGGGCAGGATCCCTATCATGGGCTCGGCCAGGCGCATGGCCTTTGTTTCAGCGTTCGACCGGGCATTCGAATCCCACCGTCACTCGTCAATATCTACAAGGAAATGCAGAGCGATCTGGGCATTCCGCCGGCTCGGCACGGATTTCTGGAGCACTGGGCGCGGCAGGGAGTGCTTTTGCTAAACAGCGTGCTGACGGTCGAGGAGGCGCAGGCCGCATCACACCAGGGCAAGGGCTGGGAGCGCTTCACCGACGCAGTCATCCGCAAGGTCAATGACGAATGCGATGCCGTCGTGTTCATGCTCTGGGGCGCCTACGCCCAGCGCAAGGCCGCCTTCGTCGACACGTCGCGCCATCTTGTGTTGAAGGCGCCGCATCCATCACCGCTCTCCGCGCACAACGGGTTCTTCGGTTGCGGCCATTTTTCCAAGGCCAACGCGTTTTTGCAGGCGCGCGGTCGGGCACCGATCGACTGGCCGCTGCCCGCCGCCGCAGATGAAATCTAGGCTCTTTTTGAACGATTTCATTTTGTCGTTCACTAGAAAGAGACAATGCGTTCCGGTCGGCGGGACTATTCCAATCGGCCCTTAGCAATCATCTATACCCCATCCGAAGCCCGCGAGGCGGGCAAGAAAGGGGTCTCAAATGCTCGATCAAATCAAGGGCCTGCACCACGTCACATCGATGGCGGAGGATGCCCGCACCAACAACCAATTCTTCACCAACGCGCTCGGCCTGCGCCGCGTCAAGAAGACCGTGAACTTCGACGCGCCTGACGTCTATCACCTCTATTATGGCGACGAAACCGGTGCGCCCGGCACCATCATGACCTACTTCCCGTTCCCGAAGATGGCGCAAGGTCGCCCTGGAACCGGCGAAGTCGGAACCACCGTTTTCTCGGTCCCGCAGGGTTCGATCGGTTTCTGGAGCGATCGCCTGACCAAGCTGAACATCACCGGCCTGAAAACCGAGGAAACGTTCGGCGAAAAGCGCCTGAACTTTGCCGGTCCTGATGGCGACGGTTTTGCGCTTGTCGAAGTCAACGACGACAATCGCCTGCCCTGGACGCACGGCGGCATCAGCGAGGATCACGCGATCCGCGGTTTCCACTCGGTTGCCATGCGGTTGCGCGATGACGGTGCTACGTCCGAACTGCTCAAGTTCATGGGCTACGACGTCCAGGAAGAACGCGATGGCGTGAAACGCTTGACCATTCCTGGTGGCAACGGCGCGCATCTCGTCGATCTTGAAACGATGCCGAACGTTTCGCGCGCTTTGCCCGGTGCAGGTTCCGTTCATCACGTGGCCTTCGCCGTAGAAAACCGAGAGAAGCAGCTCGAAGTACGCAAGGCATTGATGGACACCGGCTATCAGGTTACGCCTGTCATTGACCGTGATTATTTCTGGGCGATTTACTTCCGGACCCCGGGCGGCATCCTGTTCGAGATTGCGACGAACGAGCCCGGATTCAACCGTGACGAGGACACCGCACATCTTGGCGAAGCGTTGAAGCTGCCGCAGCAGCACCAACACCTGCGTGCCCTCATCGAGCAGCACTTGCAGCCGCTTGAAGCCTAAGGGGAAGCATGATGACCGATAACAGCTATGCGCACCGGCTGCAGGCCGGTGCACCCGGAAAGCCCATTCTGTTCGTGCTGCACGGAACGGGCGGCGACGAAAACCAGTTCTTCGATTTCGCGCGGCGCCTATTGCCGGAATCGACGATTGTCTCGCCGCGCGGCGACGTCTCGGAGTTTGGTTCGGCACGCTTCTTCAAACGCACTGGCGAGGGCGTCTACGACATGACGGATCTTGCCCGAGCAACGGAGAAGATGGCCGCCTATGTCGCAACGCTGGCGAAAGAACATGAGGCCACCGATATCCTCGGACTTGGCTTCTCGAACGGAGCAAATATTCTTGCCAACGTATTGATCGATAAGGGACTGTTCGATGCGTCGGTGCTGATGCATCCGCTGATCCCATTTCAGCCGAAGGCGAACACCGCACTGGCTAGGCGCAAGATATTGATCACCGCCGGTGAGCGCGACCCGATCAGCCCTGCGCCCGTCACGAGGGCTTTGGCCGACTACTTCGAAGCCCAGAATGCTCTTGTCACGACCGAGTGGCATGCAGGTGGGCACGATATCCGACAGAACGAAATCGACGCCATTCACAGGTTCTTCGACCCGTATCATTAAGTGGCTCCTGTCGAATGGCCCTTGGCCATCCGACAGCCCCATTCGAATGCGGAGGGTGATACTCCAATAGGCTTATCTGTGGCTGTGATATTCCGGTGGGCGCTGTGACCATCGGATAAGATGGTATATGATCGATTGCGGCTGCCACCATCCAGTCGGTGTCGCCGCACTGTTGCTGGATATGCGTGGTTCCGATCATTCAGGACTATCGTTCATGCGCTCCAAGACCACAGAGAGCACCAAAGCGGAGTTTCGAAATTGAGTGTTGCCTTCGTCAAAGAAGAAAGTGCCGAAGCTGCGTCGGAAACGCTTTTGCCTGACCGTCCAATTTCGCCGCATCCGAACCTTGTTACGGAAGCGGGGTTGAAGGCTTTGGAACTGCAGCTCCAGCAAGCTCGCGAAGCCTACGATGCCGCGAGCACCATAGAGGACGTGAATGAACGACGGCGGCAGGCAGCAAACCCACTACGGGATTTACGCTACTTGGCCGCACGCGTTCGCACGGCGCAGGTTATCCCTGACCCGACTTCATTCGACAACGTCGCCTTTGGAAGCACCGTGACCTTCGGCCGTGACGATGGACGCGTACAGACCTATCGGGTGGTGGGAGAGGACGAAGCTGATCCCAAAGCTGGCTCGATTTCCTTCGTATCCCCGGTGGCAAGGACCCTCATCGGCAAAACGATTGGTGATGTCGTCAGTGTAGGCGGTCAAGAGCTTGAGGTCATCGCCATCTCTTAGGGCGTCCATCTCGGCATCATGCGAACGCGACGGCCGGTTTCGAAGCTTATGACTCTGAAACTCGGGTATGCGAACTGTTCCCAGTCGTACGTGGACGATCTTGGCGCAAAGCAAAAATTGGTTGCCCTCACGTGGCCGTTACTGGGAATTTGCCGTGCCTTCATGTTGTCTTAAGTAATTCCCTTGAGATTGTAATCTCCCTGTTCCATGATACTGCGATGCGAAGAATTTCGGGTCGTGCTTCATGACGATCGATGCAGATCGCCTCAGCCATGAACATGTTTCTTCGCTGCCGGCTGGCTTTACGGCTGTTAGACTTTCATTCTTGTTTGTCCCGCGAGTGCGTACTTGCGGTCGATCTGATTTAGGGATGCCGCATGAATTCGGAGTTTGCCGTTCGCCCGATGCGACCCGGTGAGTTGGAGCTAGTGCTTGAATGGGCACGTCAGGAGGGCTGGAATCCCGGCCTCGACGATTCCAATGCCTTCCACGATGCGGACCCATCCGGTTTTTTCGTTGGCGTGTTGGGGGAGGTGCCGGTCGCCTCGATTTCCGTCGTCAAATATGGCGAGGATTTTGCGTTCCTCGGGCTTTATATCGTTCATCCGGATTTTCGGGGCAGGGGCTACGGCAAAGCCATCTGGAATACCGGCATGGCGTCTGCGGAAGGCCGCAGCATCGGCCTGGACGGTGTCCCAGCGCAGCAAGACAATTACCGCAAGGCCGGTTTCGAAGAGGCCTATCGGACGGTTCGCTACGGTGGCGTGATATCAGCCGTGCCGGAATCGACATTGGTCGCGCAAGCCGTCTCAGGCAAGCTTGACGGATTGCTGCGCTATGACGCGACGATCTTTCCGGCTCCGCGGCCGGCGTTTGTGGCGTCGTGGTGTGCAACGCGCAAGGACCGGCACTCGGCTGTGGTGCGCAAGAGTGGCAAGATCCGTGGGTACGGGACGATCCGCCGTTGTTATGAAGGCTACAAGATCGGCCCGCTGTTTGCAGCCGACAAGGATAGCGCCGCAGCCTTGCTTTCGGCCCTCACGCCGCATGCCAAGGGAGCGAAGGTCTTCATCGATATTCCGACCAGCAATGGGGAGGCGGTTGAGCTTGCCGAGAGCATGGGCTTGGCGCCTGTCTTCGAAACCGCCCGGATGTATCGGGGAACAGCGCCAAACGTTGCGCTCAAGAACGTCTTCGGCGTAACGACGCTGGAGCTCGGCTAATCCATAGGCGAAGCAGGCGCCGTCGAGGCAGCTCGCTCAGGGCGGCCTTTTTCGGCAATGGCGATGCCGCCCAATGCAAGCGCAAGCGCAATCAAGTGAAAGGCCTGCAGCTGCTCGCCAAGCAGGGCGACCGACAACAGCGTGCCAAAGACCGGAACGAGGTTGATGAAGAGCCCGGCGCGATTTGCGCCGATCGCCTCAACCCCCTTGATGTAAAGGATCTGTGCGAGCAGGGAGGCGAAGATCGCGGTGTAGAAGGCGATCAGCCAGCCTTTGCTGTCAGGCAGCCGAACGGCGCCCTGGCTGCCCTCCCAAATGAGAAGCGGCACGGCGGTCAGCGTCGCGCCGAGCGCGGGGATGGCCATCAATGTGCGCCAGTCGAGCGGCGGCTTCCAGCGAAGAAAAATCGTATAGACCGAGTAGGCGGCGACAGCAATCAGCATGAGGCCGTCGCCGCGATTGAGGTCAAGCCGCAGCAGGGTCGTCAGGTCGCCATGCGCGGCGGTCAATGCGACGCCCCCGAGTGTCATGGCGAAGCCGACGACCTGCGCAGTAGAGACGCCTGTGCGGAAGAAGACGAAATTCAGCAGGAAGATCAGCATCGGAATGCCGGCCTGCTCGATCGCGACGTTGATCACGGTCGTATACTTGACGGCCGAGTAAAGCATGGCGTTGAAGAGCGTGTACCCGATGACGCCGTAAAAGAAGAGCAGCGGCAAATTCCTGCGGACAATCGGCCAGTCGCGCTTCAATTGCGGTAACGAAACGGCGGCAATCAGTGCTGTTGCAAGGAACCAGCGCAGAAACGTCAGCATCATCGGGCTGACGTGCCCAAGCGCGAGCTTGCCCGCCACCGCGTTTGCGCCCCAGCACAGCGCTGCGACGACGAGAGAAATATAAGCGGCGACCTGCACAGGCGATTCTTTCAGATGGCGGCGATGCGGTTCTCAACCTCAGGGTATGATCGGCCAATAGCCCGATGATGGCTGATTTGTCACGTAAAAAGCCGATTCCGGCGGCATAACAGGGTCGCTTTCCCGGTAACAAAGCATTATAGATGCGCGGGTTTGAGAAGGGTGCGGTTAAATCCGCCTTTAACAGGAAGACGTGAATGACGAACGTAGTCGTGGTCGGTTCGCAATGGGGTGACGAAGGCAAAGGCAAAATTGTCGATTGGCTTTCGGAACGTGCGGACATCGTTGTGCGCTATCAGGGCGGACACAATGCAGGCCATACGCTGGTCATCGATGGGACCAGCTACAAGCTGTCGCTCTTGCCATCCGGCGTCGTGCGTCCCGGCAAAATGGCTGTAATCGGCAACGGCGTCGTCGTCGATCCGCATGCGCTGATCGCCGAGATCGAGAAGCTGGAAAAGCAGGGCGTGAAGATTTCTCCCGAGAACCTGCGCATTGCCGACAACGCGACCCTTATTCTTTCGCTGCACCGCGAGCTCGATGCCTTCCGCGAAGATGCAGCGTCCAACAGCGGCACGAAGATCGGTACCACACGCCGCGGCATCGGTCCGGCCTATGAAGACAAGGTTGGCCGCCGTGCGATCCGCGTGATGGATCTCGCCGATCTCGATACGCTGCCGGGCAAGGTCGACCGCATCCTGACGCACCACAATGCACTGCGCCGCGGCCTTGGCGTCGCCGAGGTCAGCCACGACACGATCATGACCGAGCTGACGTCGATTGCCGACCGCGTGCTTCCCTACCGCGATACCGTTTGGCTTTTCCTCGACAAGGAACGCCGCAAGGGCGCCCGCATCCTCTTCGAAGGCGCGCAGGGCACCTTGCTCGACATCGACCATGGCACCTATCCGTTCGTGACGTCCTCGAACACCGTTGCCGGTCAGGCTGCGGCCGGCTCGGGCATGGGCCCGGGATCGCTCGGTTACATCCTCGGCATCACCAAGGCCTATACGACGCGCGTCGGCGAGGGGCCGTTCCCGACCGAGCTGCATGACGACATCGGCCAGTTCCTTGGCGAAAAGGGCCACGAATTCGGCACGGTTACCGGCCGCAAGCGTCGTTGCGGCTGGTTCGATGCGGCGCTGGTGCGCCAGTCGGTTGCAACGAACGGCATTACCGGGATCGCGCTGACGAAGCTTGATGTTCTCGACGGCCTGGACGAACTGAAGATCTGCGTCGGCTACAAGTTGGACGGCGAGCAGATCGATCATCTTCCGGCCAGCCAAGGCGCGCAGGCTCGCGTCGAACCGATCTATTTGACGCTTGAAGGCTGGAAGGAATCCACTGTCGGCGCGCGCAGCTGGGCCGACCTACCGGCCCAGGCGATCAAGTATGTCCGCCAGGTCGAAGAGTTGATCGGGGCGCCTGTCGCTCTCTTGTCTACAAGTCCCGAGCGTGACGACACGATACTTGTGACCGATCCGTTTGAGGATTAAGGTCGCGGGTCATTATTTGTGCGGTTCGCAGGGCGGACCGCACTCTTAGAGAAAGTTCGAATGGCGGATTTTATCGCAGTGATCCGGCGGGCGGTTGACGGCCTGTCTGAAAATACTCCCGAGATGCGGGTGAAAGTCTACGAGCGCGCTCGCGGTGCTGTTCAGCGGCAGCTCGAGAATATGAAACCGCGCCCGCCCGAAGCGATGCTGCAACGACAGCTTGAAAAGCTCGAAGCTGCAATCGGCGAAGTCGAAGCGGAGCATGCCGAGGCCGTTCCAGTCGACGATGCTGCGCTCGCGGCCGGGCCTGAGGTCGAGGCAAGCGCTGACGCCGGCAATGACCGGGAACGGCTTGCCAGCGAGGCCGCAGCTGAGGAACCGGCGCACGAGACGCCGGTCCACGAAGACCGTGTGGCAGCCGAAGGCTCTGCGCCTGCCGACGAAGAGCCGACCGAAGAGCCCGCTCCCTATCACGAAGAACCTGCCCCTTATCATGAGGAGCCTGTCGCTGCTGTGCCGGAACATGCCGAGCAGCAGGACGCACATTGGGCGCATGAAGAGCCGCCGGCTCCTGTCAGCGAAGCCGAGCCTGTCGAGCATGGGCATGCCGCTCATTCCGAAGAGGTTGTTCACGAGGATCACGACGGTCACGAGGAGCCCGTTGGCGCACCTGAGGAGCCCATTGTCGGACCGGCCGCGCCGCCCCACGAGGAACCGGCTCTGCAGCCGATTGCGCGCGACTACGATCTGACCAACCGCCTGGTCGAACCGGTCTTTGGGCTGGATCGTCCGCCGGAAGAATTCGTGGATCGCAGCCAGGAGGAGCCGCTCCACGCGGATGCCGCCGGACATTTCGATCCGGTATGGGCAGAGCCCGTCGAGGAAACGCCTGCACCGCCGGCTAAGGATGCGCAGACGGACTGGGCGCTCGAAGAACTCAGGCAGTTTTCCGAAGCAGCGCCAGTTGCTACCGCAAGTGAAGCGGCCCGCGCGTTCGAAGACGTCATTGCAGGCATCGACCACACGCCGGCCGGCGTGAAGATGCCCGCCGCGAACGAGGGCTTCTCCTGGGAGGCTGCAGCCTTCGACGACCTGCCACCGATCGAAAATGGCAAGAAGATCCCGATCACCGCCCATTTCGATGACGGCGATCTCTTCTCGGAAGTTCATGGGACGCCGACAGCAAAAGCTGCACCGGAAGCCAATCCAGCCTGGCAAGAGGCAAGGCCGCTTCGCGGATACGACAATCGTGGCGTCGTTGCCGAGGATGATGACGGCGTTCCTGCCGCCGATCTCGACAGCGCCGTTGCTGCCAAATTCCAGGGCAAAAACCTCCGTATGGAACCGAAGCGCCGCCGCTTCGGCATCGGCTCCATCGTGACGATCCTCGTTGCGCTGGGCGTGGTCGGCAGCGGCGGATATGCCGCCTGGACCAATCGGGATGCGTTGTCGTCAATGGTGAAGAACCTTGTCAGCGCCGCTCCTTCGCAGAGCGCGAAGAATGAGCAGACCCCTGCCAAGCCCGATACGGCAACGCCGCAGACCAGTGACGCAAAGCCGGCTGAAGCAAACAAGGAAGTTGCTTCCGTGAATGACGGCGCTTCCGTCAACAACAAGTTCAACCAGCGGCTTCTTGCCGATGGTACCGAGGTCGACAGCGGCCCCGCCTCCGTTCCGGGAACGCCGACGGCGGAAGGAAAGTCGGTAGCCGAGCAGAACGTTGCTTCGGCCGATACGACGCCGCCAGCGACCTCAGCGACGCAAGCAGCAAGCGCCCCGGCTGCCACCGCGCCAGCGGCGACGCCGCCGGCGGCCGGAGCAGCGACGCAGGCCGCGCCGCTCGGTTCCACCGAGAAGATGTTCCTTTACGAGGAGCGGATCGGCCAGAGCTCGCCGACCGCCATCCAGGGCTCGGTCGTCTGGACCCTCCAGCACGAGGCAGGCTCGGACGGCAGGCAGGAAGCGACCGTACAGGCGACCGTAACCGTTCCGGAACGCAATCTGTCGGCGCAGCTGACGTTCAAACGCAATTCCGATCCGTCCCTGCCGGCGAGCCACATCGTCGAGGTCGTCTTCTCGCTGCCGCCGAATTTCGAAGGCGGAGCCATCGAGAGTGTTCAGCGCATTTCCCTGAAGCGCACCGAGCAGGATCGTGGCGACGCGCTGATTGCCGTGCCGGCGAAGATCACCGACGATTTCCACATGATTGCGCTCAACGACTATCCGGATGCGCGCAAGGCGAACCTCGAACTTCTTGCAAGCCGCGACTGGATCGATATTCCGATCACCTATCGCAACGGCCGCCGCGCGCTTCTGACGATGCAGAAGGGCGCCACAGGTGGGGAGGCGTTCAACGCCGCGATCAAGGAATGGGCTGCTTTCGGCGACGTATCGACCAGCCAGTGATTGCCGATTGAGGGCAAAATAAAGGGCGGGACCATCTGGTCCCGCCCTTTTCATTTGCAGAGAATTTGTGCCTTAGGCCGTGGCTTCGACAACCCGAACGGCCTTTGCGCGTTCGAGCGCTTCCTTGCGCACGGCATCTTGGACCTTTTCGAAGGCGCGGACCTCGATCTGACGAACGCGTTCGCGGCTGATGTCGAACTCGGACGAGAGGTCTTCCAGCGTTACCGGCTCTTCCGCAAGGCGACGCGCCTCGAAGATGCGGCGCTCGCGGTCGTTCAGAACGCTCATCGCTTTCGCCAGCATACGGCGGCGCGTATCGAGTTCGTCCTGCTCGATCAAAACTTCTTCCTGGCTGTCATGGTCGTCGACGAGCCAATCCTGCCATTGGCCGGATTCGCCTTCCGAGGCCTTTATCGGTGCGTTCAGCGACGCGTCGCCCGACAGGCGACGGTTCATCGAAACGACCTCCTCCTCGGAGACGTTCAGCTTCGTGGCGATCTCAGCGACGTGCTCCGGCTTCAGATCGCCGTCATCAATGGCCTGGATACGGCCCTTGAGGCGACGCAGATTGAAGAAAAGCCGCTTCTGGTTGGCGGTCGTACCCATCTTCACCAAGGACCAAGAACGCAGGATGTATTCCTGGATCGAAGCCTTGATCCACCACATAGCATAGGTGGCAAGACGGAAACCGCGTTCCGGATCGAACTTCTTGACGGCCTGCATCAGGCCGACGTTCCCTTCGGAGACGACTTCGCCAATCGGCAGGCCATAGCCGCGGTAGCCCATGGCGATCTTCGCAACGAGGCGCAGGTGGCTGGTGACGAGTTTGTGTGCCGCTTCGCGATCGCCGTGTTCCGCATAGCGCTTCGCCAGCATATATTCCTGCTGCGGCTCCAGCATCGGGAACTTGCGGATCTCGTCGAGATAGCGATTGAGACCGGCTTCGCCGGCGGTAATGGACGGCAAGTTATTTCGGGCCATAAGAGCACCCTCCTATCTGAATTCCGGTTCCCAATGGAACGCGCCCCTGCGTCGAAAGGCGAACCGGGACGTGCGGCTCTATCCGAGCCCGCACTAAGTCAATGTACAGATAAGTATGGCTAAACAGGGGTTCAAGGCCACACGCCGCTTCACGAAGGCGTTACTCTGAGGAGGCGCGCAGGGCCGTTGCCAGCTCTTCCATGTCCTGCGGCAGCGGCACCTCGAAGTGCATGACTTCGCCTGTGCGGGGATGCTCGAATTGCAGCATGTAGGCGTGGAGCGCCTGCCTTGCGAAGGCATTTACCGTCTTCCTGGCGGTATCTGGAAGGAGGTTTGCCTTTGTCTTGAAACCCGCTCCGTAGACGGTGTCGCCAAGCAGTGGGTGGCCGATGTGCGCCATGTGCACGCGGATCTGATGAGTGCGGCCGGTTTCAAGGTGGCACTCGACAAGAGAGGCGAGCGATGTCGCGTCGGGGTTCTCGTGGAAGCGCTCGAGTACTTCGTAGTGCGTGATCGCCTCGTCGGCATCCTGCGTCTCGGGTCGTTTGACGGCTCGGCGCGTACGGTCGCCGACGGCGCGGCCCAGCGGGGCATTGATCGTTCCGTTAAGCGAGCGAGGACGGCCCCAGACGATCGCCTGATACGCGCGCTGCAGCGGCATGGTCCGCCCGTGATCGGCGAATTGCAGTGACAGATGACGATGAGAGATGTCGTTCTTGGCGACGACCATTACGCCCGTGGTGTCCTTATCCAGCCGATGGACGATGCCTGGACGGCGGACACCGCCGATGCCGGAAAGACTGTCCCCGCAATGATAGATCAGCGCGTTGACGAGCGTGCCGGTCCAATTGCCAGCCGCAGGGTGCACCACAAGGCCGGCCGGCTTGGAGATGACGATGATGTCATCGTCTTCGAACAGAATATCGAGCGCGATATCTTCGCCCTGAGGCGTCGGATCCTGCGGCTCGGGCAGCACGATCTCGAAGGTATCGCCCGGACGCACCTTTTTCTGCGGATCGGCCATGACTTTGCCGGCCACAGAAACCTGGCCTTCCTTGATCAGCGCCTTGACGCGGCTGCGCGAAAACTCTTCACCAAGCTGCCCGGTCATCCACGCGTCAAGACGGCCTTCGGCGTTCTCGTCGGCAGTCAGGACTTTTCTAATGCCGGATGCTTGTTTAAAGGGGTCGCTCAAGACGCTTCTTCTCCGAATTATTTTATAGAACGGAACGCCACATATGACGAATATCCAGCCAGAAGACGATCAGGACGAAAAGCCCCTGGATCCGGCGATGGAACGTGTCCGGCGCAAGATGATCCGCCTGCAGATCGTCTCAGGCATCATCATGTTCGTGAGCCTTATGGCTGTCTTCGGCGCCGTTGTCTACAAGACGATGCGGGCTCCCGCGAAGGAACCAACAGCCGCGACATCGGCGGGTGTGCCGTCGGATGCGCCTGTGTCTGTGACGGCCACGTTGCCGCCGGGCTTCGTCATTCAGTCGTCGTCGCTGTCAGGAGGCCAGATCATGTTCTTTGGGGCAACCGCCGACGGAATCATGAAGTCCCTCGTCGTCGATATCAAGTCAGGACGCATTGTCGCTGATGTGACGATTAACGGCGGCTAGGGCAATGGCTTCTCGCCTCGTTGCCATCGAGAGTGCGGACGATCCTCGTATCGCCGATTTTCGCGACATCCGCGAGCGCGATCTGACCGGCCGGCAGAACCGCTTCATCGCGGAGGGCACGGTCGTCCTTCGCATGCTGGTGGAGGCTAGCCAGGGTGGCGGCTTTGTGACCGAAAAGGTGCTGTTGCTCAGGAACCGTGTCGATGGTGTCGCTCCGATACTCGAGAGGCTACCGCACGACGTACCGGTGTATGTCGCGGAGGCGGAGGTGCTGGACCGGATCGTCGGGTTTCATCTCCATCGCGGCGTGTTGGCGCTTGGCAGGCGAGAGGTGGTCGAAACCGAGCTTATCGACCGGCTGCCCGAACGGTCGCTCGTCCTTGTCGGCTGCGGTATTTCCAACCATGACAATGCCGGGTCGATGTTCCGTAATGCGGCCGCCTTCAAGGCGGATGCCATCTTTCTTGATGAGACGTCGTGTGATCCGCTCTATCGCAAGGCATTGCGCGTCTCAGTCGGCTCGGTACTCCGTGTTCCCTACGAGCGGAAGGGAACTGGGCTCGACGTGCTGACACGGCTTGCGGCGAATGGATTTGCAATCTGGACGCTTTCGCCGCGTGGCGAGGCCGACATCCGAGCTATTCCCCCGACGGAGCGTATGGCGCTGGTTGTGGGCACAGAAGGCGAGGGCCTGCCTCCTGCTGTCCTGGAGCGCTTCCACAGCGCGCGTATCCCGCAATCGGCGGGATTGGACAGCCTCAATGTGGCGACGGCAACGGGCATTGCTCTCTTCGCCATGTCATCGGCCGCGAAACTGATTTGATGTCAGCCCGGCTCGGACAGGATCGTCGCGGCGCGTTGCGCGAGGTTGATGCGTTCGCCGTCCTGATTGTCGGGGGCATCGGGCAGAAGGTCGCGGATCGGCGAAGACGGGCCTTCGTTCATAGCGGTCAGCGCAACCATGCTTGCCGCAATGCCGGCGATCTCTTCGCGTATGGCACCATCGTGGCTGGCGTCGGATTTCGCTTTCAGAAGTTGCTTTGAGACGGCGGCGCTGCGCTTGCGCACCTCTTCGCTCAGGCGCGTTGCAATCGCTGCTGTCTCGAGTTCGGTTGCCATCGTTTCCCCGGTTGCCCGCTCCTGTGAAACCGCATCTGCAGCTACGGGCTGAAGACCAGCGTTGCGCAATGCACTATTTGCCTTGCGCAGTTCGGCGTTCGCCGCCTTGATCTGTTCCTTCAGCTTGGCAATTTCCTGCTGACGGCGTCCGAGAAGGGTGTCCTTGTCGGCAGCCGACGCGGCATCGCGACCTGCCTGGTCTTCGAGCCTGATGACGGCGTGCTCATGCTGGGCCAGTGTCTGCTCGGCATCCTTGGCGCGCTTCTGCAGCAGGCCAACGTCCTGGCTTAGATTGTCGCGCTCGACGCGGACTGCGTTCGCCTTGAATGTCATGCTCTCGATTTCGGTCTCGCGCGCTGCCAAATCGATCTTGAGATTGTCGGCTTGCTCCGCAAGCTTGTTGAGGCGCATGCGAAGGGCATCGAGTTCGCCTTCCTTGGCGGCGCTTGCCTGCTCGGCGATGTGAAGGCTCGTCTTCAGTTGGCTGATGTAGTTCTCGTCCTTGCGCAGGTGCGAGCGCTGTTCCGCAGCCTCGACACTCATATCGCTGATCTGGGCCTGCAGTCCGGCGATCTCGGCGGCAAACCGTCCTGCATCGAGTGCCAGCGAGTCATGCTTCAGTTGCAGCGCCAGCGACTTTTCGCGCTCGCGCACCAGATGCTGTGTCGTCTTGGCGTTCTCGGCGGCATAGAGGGCTCGAACCATATCCTTCTGCGCGCGCACTTCCTGCGGGCTGAGCGGCATGGTCGCGCGCATCCGGTTTTCCGTGTACCAGACGATGCGGCGGTGGACAGCAGGCGATACCAGGAAGACGAGGAACGCTGCTGTCAGAAAGCCCAATCCGAACAAGAGAGCATATTCGATCACGGCGCGGCCACGGCTTCCAAAAGTTGATTTGCGTCAGAACCATGATTAAGCGGACCTGACGCGTAGGGCAAGTGGCGGAAAGGTAACGGCGAGCGAGAGTTCGCTGGCGCAGATGGAAATCAGAAGGGATTCCAGGTCGGATCCGGCGTGACCTTGAGGTAGCCGACGTTCAATCCGAGGCGAGCGCCTACACCGGTGCGGATCGGTACGACAAGGACATTGTTGTTCTTGAGAAGCGTCATGCCGAAGCCGGCGATAACGAAGGCCTGACCGCTGACGCCGCCGAAGCGCGCGTAGATGGCGTCGGTCGAAGGCAGGTCGTACACCAGCATCATGACGCGTGTGCCCTGACCACCATAGTCGATCCCGAGCGAGGGACCTTGCCAGTAGAGCGGATGCTCGCCGGCATTCTTTGTATTCAACTGACCTTCGCCGTAAGTGAGGCCGGCGATGAAGGCGCCCGAGCCTTCCTGGCCGAGAACGTAACCATTCGGAAGGCCATATTTCTGAAAGGCCGCTTCGATCACCTTGGCCAGCCCACCACTCGTCGAGCCGAAGAACGAGTGTCCAGCGTCGACGATTTCCTGCATCGAATACTGGCCGCTGTTGGATTGCTGCGCCGATGCCTGTGTTGGAACAAGCATGAGAGGCGAAAGTGTCAGCGCAACGAAGAGCCTGCAGATGGCGGAAAATCTTCCGAGGAAATTGGAGCGCATGGTGTCATCCGTTCATCATGGTCGGTACGATGAGCCGTTTCCGGCGTTTCATTCATTTTGCGCGTATGGTCTTAACAATCGGTTTACCAAATATGGTGTCATTATGGCGCCGAGTACGGCGCAAACTTCGCGCAATTTTGATGACGCAAGATAGACGGCGGAATGAACGCCCCTGGAGACGATGATGTCGAAGAATCCAAACCTCACCCTGACCGGCCCCGACCTGGCCGCGCTTTTGTGCAGCCGCGTCTGCCACGACGTCATCTCGCCGGTCGGCGCAATCAACAATGGTCTGGAGCTTCTGGACGAAGGCGGCGCCGATGCCGATGCGATGGATCTTATCAGGACAAGCGCGCTCAACGCGTCTGTCCGTCTGAAGTTCGCCCGGCTTGCCTTCGGTGCTTCCGGTTCGGTCGGTGCCTCGATCGATACCGGTGAAGCCGAACGCGCGGCAAAGGATTTCGCGGCCGCCGAAAAGAAGACCGAGGTTACCTGGAGCGGCCCGCGCGCGATTATCGCCAAGAACCGCGTCAAGCTGCTGCTCAATCTCTTTCTCGTGGCCTATTCGTCGATCCCACGTGGCGGCATCCTTGAAATCACGCTGGAGAACCCCGAGCTCGACGCAAAATTCAAGATCGTCGCGAAGGGCAAGCTGATGCGCCTTCCGCCGAAATTCGTGGAGATTTCGACCGGGGAGATCGAGGAAGCCATCGATGCTCACACGATTCAGCCATATTATACGGTGCTGCTTGCCGATGAATGCGGCATGGAACTCGGCCACAGCGCGACCACCGAAGAACTGACCTTTACCGCTGACGTCGTCGCAGCTTGATGGAGGCCTCGACGGCGATTCGGCTCGCCGGGTAATAAATCCTTAGCCTAATGTTTCTATCTTTGGCGGTAATAGGCCAGCCGCGACAGAAGCTGGGGCAAGGAGCAGACATGCAGAGGTTTATGATCGCCGATTCATCTGACGTCGTTCGGAAGGTGGGGAAGCGCATCCTTTCCGAGCTTGATTTCATGGTCAGCGAAGCCTCGAGCGCTGCCGAAGCCGTCTCCAACTGCCAGGTTCAACTCCCCGAATACCTCATCGTCGATTCCGGTATGGACAGCGCGCTCGAGTTGATCTCGACCATTCGCGGCATGGAAGGCGGCAAGGCGGTCAAGATCTACTATTGCGTGGTCGAGGCCGATCTCAAGAAGCTGATGATGGGCAAGCGGGCAGGGGCCACCGATTTTCTGCTCAAGCCGTTCGACCGCAGATACTGACGGCCGTTTTCGGCAACCGCGCTATCGCGGCATAGTTGCCGGCATCCGTCAGCCGATCGAAGCCGCCTCTGGGCGGCTTTTTCCATATCGAAAACAGAGACAGAGATCCCGCCACAAAGGACGGGATTTTTTTAGTCTTGGCAAAGGGGATGAAACGTCAGGCGGTTTCGGCGTACTCGGCACCATCCGGCTCGCGCAGAACGTAGCCGCGGCCCCAGACGGTTTCGATGTAGTTCGCGCCGCCGGCAGCATTTGCCAGCTTCTTGCGCAGCTTGCAGATGAAGACGTCGATGATCTTCAGTTCCGGCTCGTCCATGCCGCCATAGAGGTGGTTCAGGAACATTTCCTTGGTGAGCGTGGTGCCCTTGCGGAGCGAAAGCAGCTCCAGCATCTGGTATTCCTTGCCCGTCAGGTGCACGCGCTGGCCACCAACTTCGACGGTCTTGGCGTCGAGGTTGACGATCAGTTCGCCGGTCATGATGACCGACTGGGCATGGCCCTTGGAACGACGGACAATTGCATGAATGCGCGCGACCAGTTCGTCCTTGTGGAACGGCTTGGTCATGTAGTCGTCGGCGCCGAAACCGAGACCGCGAACCTTGTCTTCAATACCGGCCATGCCGGACAGAATGAGGATCGGTGTCTTGACCTTGGACAGGCGCAGAGTGCGCAGCACTTCATATCCGGACATGTCGGGAAGGTTCAAATCGAGAAGGATGATGTCGTAATCATACAACTTCCCGAGATCCACGCCTTCTTCACCGAGATCGGTGGTGTAGACGTTAAAACTTTCTGATTTGAGCATCAATTCGATGCTCTGCGCTGTCGCGCTATCATCTTCGATGAGTAGTACCCGCATTCTTATCCCCTTTACCGCCGCCGAAAGGTGGTCTGGCCCCCTACGCGATACCGAATATGTCACTGCGTGATTTGGAAGCTGCCACGAAATGGTTAACAAATTCTGATTCACTCTGGCAAGAGGTAACGAATTTATTAAATATTTTGTCCATTCCGCTGTTTTCCAACGAAAATTCGCAAAGCCAGATTCTTAAGTTTTACATTAAGAACGGCCGGTAAGCGATTCATTCGACTCACCAATGAAACGGTATCGGAAATCGCGTAGTTGTGTTTACCGACCCTTAAATCATCGGCACTATCATTAACGATGCCCGTAAACGAAAGGTTACCAACGGTAGGTTTTTGTTAATACCGACGGAAATTTTTTGGCAGGCCGCGTCAAAACGGCCCGCAGGGGCGGTTTAAGTGGAGCAGGGGTCTCGCATCACTGGAGTAATGCGTATGAAGTCGCGTGAGAGCCTAGTTCGTCTGAAGGAGTTTCAGGTGAACGAAAAACGTCGCCAACTGCAGCAATTGCAGATGATGATGTCCGAATTTGATCGGATGACGAAGGATCTGGAGAGCCAGATCGTCGTCGAAGAAAAGAAGTCCGGCATTTCCGACCCGAATCACTTCGCCTATCCGACCTTCGCAAAGGCAGCACGCCAGCGCGCGGACAATCTTCAGGTCTCGATCAAGGAACTGAAGATGCAGGAAGAGTCGCTCGAACAAGCGCTCGAAGAGATGCAGGCGGAATACGCACGTGCAGCCGCGCTGGAAGAGCGCGACGGCGCAGTCCGGGCAAGAGCCTAAGGGCAGGAAACAGGCGCGGTTTGGCGCTTGGGCATCGCCTCGAAAAAAGCCATGCATGATGGGCTGTCGCGTCCGTCATACATGGCTTTTGGCGTTGCGCGGCTCTAGCCGTTGACGACGTCGTGCCACTCCTCGTGGCGTTGCGCCTGCGCCTTGAAGAACGGGCATAGCGGGAAGATCTTCCATCCCCCCTTGCGTGCTTCCTCGACCGCGTGCAGAGCAAGTGCCTGGCCAACGCCTTTGCCGCGTAGCGCATCGGGAACCCCGGTGTGGTCAATGATGACGAGCTTCGGCGAGGCGCGGGAGTAGGTCATTTCGGCCTCGTGGCCTTCCACCTTTGCAACGTAGCGGCCGCCGGAGGGATTTTCTTCGTTCTTGATGTCCATTGCCATTCCTCATCAACAGTATGCTGTTGATGGAAACTCGCATGTCATGCTGGCGACGCCAAGCCGGTCGGTGAGGACACTGTGTTCGATGGGCTGAGGGGAAATGTCCCCGGGTGCTGTTCCGGCGTCACCGATCGAGTTCCTGCCAAGTGGTCTATGGGGCACGGAACTCGCGGTGAAGCTTGTAGCAGCGGGTTGAAGCAGGCCATCTACTGGCTGCGTCAACGATTTCGGGCCGTCTGTCTATCCCCCTCAGGAAATGCAAGCGGCCCGAAACGTAGAATTCGTTGCCCAGGAAGGGCTTGTCAGTGGCGATACTGCTGGATGCGCGTGGTGCGTAAACCGGCAAGGCCGTGGCTGTTGATGGAAGACTGCCAGGACAGAAACTCTTCGACAGTCAGCGTGTAACGCTCGCAGGCTTCTTCCAAGCTCAACAGGCCACCACGGACCGCCGCTACAACCTCAGCTTTGCGGCGGATCACCCAGCGCCGTGTATTCGGCGGCGGCAGATCCGCAATCGTCAGCGGGCTGCCATCGGGGCCGATGACATATTTTACTCGGGGACGTATCATTTCGGTCATTGGACTCTCTACACAACTCAAGACCACGGCAGCCACTCTAGCTTGTCACATTTAAGAATTGCCTAAGCGCATCGTAACACTTTGATAAGAAATTTAGGCGTCGGCTTCCCAAGAAGCGATTTGCGCCCGCGTAGCCTTCCCCAACGTAAATTTGTGGTCAGCGCATAGGAGCCATGCGTAATGGTTGGTGGGCAATTGATAATCGCCAATTTATAAGCGCCGCAACATAGTTGTGAGCGCAAGAATTCGTCTCCGTTCTTATTGTAGTGTCCGGAATGACTAAGGCTTTTTGCTTCGTATCCTTTTGATACGGGGTCTTTTGCTTTTCCCAGACGCCGCGCGGCCACTTTCGGGTCGGCAAATGAAGAAACTGAGCCGGAGCTAGCCGCCGAGGGACAAGAGAATGAAGAGACAAGAACGCGTCGTCCGCGACGGCGCGGATGATGCTGTTTTCTCGCGGATCGCGTCTGGGCAGGACATGTCCGCGGAACGGCTCAATGATTGCGTGGCCGAGATGGCAAGGGAGACGGGACTCAACCACTACTTGCTGGCGGAATTTCCACGTGGAGATCGCAGCGGCTTCGCCAGCAACTGTCTTGCCTGCAACTGGCCACAAGAGCTCATCGATTTCTATGAGGAGGTTGATCTCTTCTATTGCTGTAAGCTGGTCTCAGCTCTCAAGAAGACAGCAATGCCGGTCCTCTGCGATAAGCCGTCGTTCGAGAGCACGGCGGCAAACCAGGAGAACCAGCGGCTTGCGGGCCTCTTCACAGTCCATGGGTTGAAGACCACGTTTGCGTTTGCACTGCATGATATGCACCTGCGGCAGTACATCTTCGCATTCTCGGGTGAGCGCGCGCGCCTCACGCGTGCGGAGGTGATGGAGCAGGTCTTTCGGGCGATGGAATTCCTGGAACTATTCGGGCAGCAGAACCCTGTGGAGAAACCTACCGAAAGCCTCGGCAGCCGGGAAATCGAATGCCTGCGCTGGTCGGCCGCGGGAAAGAGTAGCGAAGAGATCGCGATTATTCTTGACCTCTCCGCGCATACGGTTGTCGGTTACTTGAAGAGCGCAATGCGAAAGCTCGATTCCGTCAATCGCATGCAGGCAATTGCCCGCGCATTCCGCTACCGCCTCCTCTAGGCGCCCATCGACCTGATCGACAGCATCATTGCCGAACGTTCGGTCTTTGCGGCTGCGAACTCATACTGCGCGCTGCCCCTGATGCAGGAGCGCCAGCCAGTCTCCGTCATACGCCATTGGGAAGGCGGTATGGCGTGCCGCGGAGGCTGCAACGGGGCCGACGATGGATGTCAGTGTTGTGGCCCCATTTGCCTCGAGTACGGCCTCGTGCCCAGAAGAGGACAATGTGGTTGTCGTCAGCAGCAAGAGTTATAAGCCCGTCTCCGAAATAGGCAGGCGGTTGCCGGTGCCGGATGGAACAGTCGCGCCGAGAGAGAAGCCGCCCTGCCTGGGCCTGAGATGACAATAAGTCGGGCAGGGCGAGATTTTTTGTCTGGTCGGACACGGTTTGCAGCTCCAGGAATCGCCGGACTGGCGCCCGGCGCGTTTTCATTCACCGCGAATCCTAGATGCCCGCAGACGGAGCGTGAACGGCAAAGCGCACGTGTCGCTGACTTTGCGCGTTTTTTCGACGCGGCTATGCCCGCTCCAACGCGGATCTGGCACTGCCCCAAGAAATGAAGTTCGGGTTGGCGAAGTCGCTGTCATGCGCCTGTGACGTCTTGCCGTAGGTCAGCGGCAACCCGTCCAGCGTGACTGTCGAGCCGCCCGCGGCGCGCAGCACCGCATCGCCGGCGGCCGTATCCCACTCCATCGTGCGCGTGAAGCGCGGATAGACGTCGGCCAGGCCTTCAGCCAGCATGCAGAATTTCAACGAAGAGCCGATATTGGTGCATTGCGCGATCGCATTTGCCGCAAGAAAGACGTCTGTCTGGGGGCTGTTGTGAGATCTGCTTGCCAGCGCCGTCCGGTCGGCCGGTTGCGGGCGCACACGGATGACAGTCCGCTGGGTCACCTGAAAATGGTCATCGACAAGGAGCTTCTCGGCCTTGTCGTTTTCCCCGGCAAAGGCGACGCCAAGGGCAGGGGCATAGACGATTCCGGCGACAGGGCGCCCGTCGCTGATGTAGGCAATATTGACGGTAAATTCGGGCCGCTTGTCGATGAATTCCCGAGTACCGTCGAGCGGGTCCACAAGAAAGAAGGACCTGCCGATCACAGGCACGTTGCCGGCTGCCACCGATTCTTCAGCGATGATCGGCGTCTTGGGGAAGGCGGCTTCAAGCTGTGCGATGATGATGCGCTCGGCTCGCTCGTCGGCAATCGTGACCGGGCTGTTGTCTGCCTTCCTGGCCGACGGGCATCCCTCCCGGTAAACCTGCATGATGGCCTTGCCCGCTTCCAGAGCGGCGCGCTCAAATGTTTCGAGCATTGCTCGCCTTCCGGATGTCACGTGTTGCGCCGACGCAAAGCGCCTTACCTTATATAGGCAATTCTCGCGGCCATGGGAATCTTATCCCGCGCATGGTCTGCCGTTGAACACTTCCGGGAGAGACGTTCAGCTGCGGACATAGGCTGCAGCGTCTGGTCGTCGGGGGGTGGTTCTGGCTTAGCTGGGCCGTTTCCAGTCAAAAAGCGCTTTCTTAGGCTCAGTATGCTGAAAAAAGCGAATTCTTGAACGCAAAAAAGTCATTTTCACCAAAACGACAAAGAACTTTGGGGCTTTGCGATTTTGCACTTCCCTTTTGGTTTGAAAGCGGTATGAAATCCTTAATCAAGGGCTCATCAAAGGCTCTAATAACAAGAGATGCTGGCTGAACCGGCTTGCATCCAGGGGAAATGACATATGGAATATTTTGTCCAGCAGCTCGTTAATGGGCTGACTCTTGGATCCATCTATGGCCTTGTGGCTATTGGCTATACGATGGTTTACGGCATTATCGGCATGATCAACTTCGCTCACGGCGATATTTTCATGCTTGGCGGCTTTGCCGGCCTGATCGTTTTTCTCGTCCTCACGTCCATGTTCGCGGGCCTTCCGGTTGCGGTTTTGCTGCTGGCGATGCTGGTCGTTGCGATGCTGATGACGAGTTTGTGGAACTGGACGATCGAGCGCGTTGCCTATCGTCCGCTGCGCGGATCGTTCCGCCTGGCGCCCCTTATTACCGCGATCGGCATGTCGATCACGCTGTCGAACTTCATCCAGGTGACCCAGGGGCCGCGCAACAAGCCGATTCCGCCGCTGGTCAGCACTGTCTACAATGTCGCCGGTATCTCCGTTTCGCTGAAACAGATCATCATCATCATCATCACGGCTGTGCTGCTGACGTTGTTCTGGTATCTCGTCAATCATACGTCGCTCGGGCGCGCTCAGCGTGCAACTGAGCAGGATCGTAAGATGGCGGCGTTGCTGGGCGTCAATGTCGATCAGACGATTTCCGTTACCTTCATCATGGGTGCGGCGCTCGCTGCGGTCGCAGGCACGATGTATCTGATGTATTATGGCGTCGTGAACTTCAACGACGGCTTCGTACCGGGTGTGAAGGCGTTCACCGCGGCTGTTCTTGGCGGTATCGGCTCCTTGCCGGGCGCTGTTCTCGGTGGACTGATGATCGGTCTCATCGAGTCGCTGTGGTCGGCTTACTTCACCATCGCGTACAAGGATGTGGCGACATTCGCCATCCTCGCTTTCGTGCTGATCTTCAAGCCGACAGGTATCCTGGGTCGGCCGGAAGTCGAGAAGGTTTAACGTCATGGAAAATGCTGTACGTTCCGCTGACAAGTCCGCAAACGCCGGACTTGTTCAGAAGGGTATTAAAGAAGCTCTGTTCGCGGCTCTCATTTCATTCGGCATGTTCGTGCTCTACGTCGGCCTGAAGACCGACCAGAACATCTCCAACGAACTGATCATCGTCCAGCGCTGGGGCCTTCTTGCCATCTTCGTGGCGATTGCCGCCGTCGGCCGCTTCCTGACGGTCGTCTTTTTGAGGCCGCATCTCGATGCGCGCAAGTTGGCGAAGGCGCGCAGTGGCGAGCTGGATATCTCGACTGAAAAAGGCTTCTTCCACACGCACTTCCTGAAGATCGCCCTTGTCGCGCTACTGCTCTATCCCGTGTTCATCTACGCCGTCGCCGGTCCACAGGGCTCGCTGAAGTGGGTGGATAACTTTGGTATCCAGATCCTGATCTATGTGATGCTGGCCTGGGGGCTGAACATCGTCGTCGGTCTGGCTGGACTGCTCGATCTCGGCTACGTCGCCTTCTACGCGATCGGGGCGTATTCTTACGCGCTTCTTTCCAGCTATTTCGGCCTGTCGTTCTGGGTGCTCCTGCCTCTGTCCGGTATTCTGGCTGCGCTGTGGGGTGTCATTCTGGGCTTCCCGGTTCTGCGACTGCGTGGTGACTATCTGGCGATCGTAACGCTGGCCTTCGGTGAAATCATTCGCCTGGTGATCATCAACTGGACGGATCTCACCAAGGGAACGTTCGGTATCTCGGGCATTCCGAAGGCAACGCTTTTCGGTATTCCCTTCGATGCGAGCGCCGGCGGCTTCGCGAAGCTCTTTCACCTGCCGATTTCCTCGGCCTACTACAAGATCTTCCTTTTCTACCTGATCCTGGCCCTTTGCATGCTGACCGCCTATGTGACGATCCGCCTGCGCCGGATGCCGATCGGCCGCGCGTGGGAAGCCCTGCGCGAGGACGAAATCGCCTGCCGCTCGCTTGGCATCAACACGGTGACGACGAAGCTCACGGCCTTTGCGACGGGCGCCATGTTCGGCGGCTTCGCCGGCTCCTTCTTTGCCGCCCGCCAAGGCTTCGTTTCCCCGGAATCGTTCGTCTTCCTGGAATCGGCAGTTATCCTTGCCATCGTCGTTCTCGGCGGCATGGGCTCGCTGACGGGGATCGCGATCGCCGCAATCGTCATGGTCGGCGGCACGGAACTGCTGCGTGAGATGGCCTTCCTGAAAGCGATTTTCGGACCTGACTTCACGCCTGAGCTCTACCGCATGCTGTTGTTCGGTCTGGCGATGGTCGTCGTAATGCTGATCAAACCGCGCGGCTTCGTAGGGTCGCGTGAACCGACAGCCTTCCTCAAGGAGCGCAAGGCAGTTTCCGGCAGCTTTACCAAGGAGGGCCATGGTTGATGAGCCCTCAGGAAACAAACATGACCAGCGATACTTTGCTCAAGGTCGAGCACCTGTCGATGAAGTTCGGCGGCCTGATGGCGATCAACGACTTCTCATTTGAAGCCAAGCGTGGCGACATTACCGCATTGATCGGCCCGAACGGCGCCGGCAAGACGACGGTCTTCAATTGCATCACAGGTTTTTACAAGCCGACGATGGGGATGATCACGCTGAAGCAGAAGAGCGGCAAGGAGTTCCTGCTTGAACGCCTTCCGGATTTCCGGATCACCAAGGAGGCCAGGGTTGCCCGCACGTTCCAGAACATACGGCTGTTTTCCGGTCTGACGGTTCTCGAAAACCTGCTCGTCGCCCAGCACAACAAGCTGATGAAGGCGTCCGGGTATACAGTGATGGGCCTGGTGGGCATCGGGCCATATCGGGCTGAGGCGAAGAACGCCATTGAACTGGCGCGCCACTGGCTGGAGAAGGCCGATCTCATCGATCGTGCCGATGACCCCGCTGGTGATCTGCCCTACGGCGCACAGCGCCGGCTTGAGATCGCGCGCGCCATGTGCACCGAACCGGAGCTTCTGTGCCTCGATGAGCCCGCCGCTGGCCTCAATCCAAGAGAGTCGGCTGTGCTGAACGCGCTGCTGCGCAGCATTCGTGCTGACAGCGGCACGTCGATCTTGCTGATTGAGCACGACATGTCGGTGGTCATGGAAATTTCCGACCATGTCGTCGTGCTGGAATACGGCCAGAAGATTTCCGACGGCACGCCTGATGACGTGAAGCAGGACCCGCGGGTTATCGCAGCCTATCTCGGTGTCGAGGACGAGGAAGTGGAAGAAGTGATTGCAGCCGTAGAGAACCTCGAAGGAGGCTCGCACTGATGACTGGTCAGCCACTTCTAAACGTTCAGGGCGTTGAAACCTATTATGGCAACATCCGGGCCCTGGCCGGAATTGATGTCGAGGTCCATAGCGGCGAGATCGTCAGTCTGATCGGTGCCAACGGCGCCGGCAAGTCGACCCTGATGATGACAATTTGCGGAAGCCCACAGGCACGCACCGGCTCGGTGATCTTCGATGGCCAAGACATCACGCGTCTGCCGACGCACGAGATCGCACGGCTGCGCATCGCCCAGTCGCCGGAGGGGCGGCGCATTTTCCCGCGCATGACCGTCATGGAAAATCTCCAGATGGGCGCTGGCCTCGACAACCTGAAATATTTTAGCCAGGACGTTGAGAAAGTCTTCGCGATGTTCCCGCGCCTCAAGGAGCGCCAAGGCCAGCGCGGCGGCACGCTCTCGGGAGGCGAGCAGCAGATGCTCTCGATCGGTCGCGCGCTGATGGCGCGTCCGAAGCTGCTGCTTCTCGACGAGCCCTCGCTTGGTCTCGCGCCGCTGATCGTCAAGGGCATTTTCGAAGCGATCAAGAAGTTGAACAAGGAAGAAGGGCTAACCGTCTTCCTCGTGGAGCAGAACGCTTTTGCAGCCCTGCGCTTGTCGGACCGTGCCTATGTCATGGTCAACGGCAAGGTCACAATGAGCGGTTCCGGTATGGAGCTGCTTGCAAATCCGGAAGTGCGTGCCGCCTATCTCGAAGGCGGACGTCATTGAGCATGACGAAGGGGAGACTTTGATATGCAGGGACTTTTCTTTGAAGGCGATACAGGCGTGCGCAGCGCCATTCGGCTTTTCGTCGTGCTGATCGGATTTTGGACTGCGTGGCGGGCAGGCAAGGCCGCGGCTGACAGCTGGAGCGACTATCCGTTGGTCATCGCTTACACCGTGCTTCTCGCTGGAGCGATGCAGTTCCTGCATCATGCGCTGTTTAATGGACCGGTTCTCAGCGTCTTTTACTACGTGATCGACCTGGTCCTTCTTTCGATCTTCTCGACGGCCGGCTATCGCTATCGCCGGACCAACCAGATGGTCAATAACTACTACTGGCTATACGAAAAGACGTCCCCCTTCTCCTGGAAGGCAAAACATTGACAGCCGGTTGAATCTAGGGACAGATTGCCCCTCGGAGTGGAACAAGTTTCCTGGCGCAGTAAAGTGGGTAATGCGCTGGGTAGTGGAACGGAACCCGCTAGAAAATTGGGAGTAATAGAATGAAAAAGTCTCTCCTGTCGGCTGTAGCTCTGACGGCGATGGTCGCCTTCAGCGGCAACGCATGGGCCGACATCATCGTTGGCGTTGCTGGTCCGCTGACCGGCCCGAACGCTGCATTCGGCGCTCAGCTCCAGAAGGGCGCAGAGCAGGCCGCTGCTGACATCAACGCTGCGGGCGGCATCAACGGCGAGCAGATCAAGGTCGTACTCGGCGACGACGTCTCCGACCCGAAGCAGGGCATTTCGGTTGCGAACAAGTTTGCTGCTGACGGCGTCAAGTTCGTTATCGGCCACTTCAACTCGGGCGTTTCGATCCCGGCTTCCGAAGTTTACGCTGAAAACGGCATGCTCGAAATCACCCCGGCCGCTACGAACCCGAAGTTCACCGAGCGTGGCCTCTGGAACACGTTCCGTACCTGCGGTCGTGACGACCAGCAGGGCGCAATCGCCGGCAAGTATCTTGCCGACCACTTTAAGGACGCCAAGATCGCCGTCATCCACGACAAGACGCCTTACGGCCAGGGTCTGGCTGACGAAACCAAGAAGTCTCTGAACGCTGCTGGCACGACCGAAGTCCTCTACGAAGGCATCAACGTCGGTGACAAGGACTTCTCGGCCCTGATCGCCAAGATGAAGGAAGCCGGCGTCACGATCATCTACTGGGGTGGTCTCCACACCGAAGCTGGTCTGATCATCCGCCAGGCTGCCGACCAGGGCCTGAAGGCGACGCTCGTTTCCGGTGACGGTATCGTTTCGAACGAACTGGCATCGATCGCTGGTGACGCTGTTGCCGGTACGCTGAACACCTTCGGTCCTGATCCGACGCTGAACCCGGCCAACAAGGACCTCGTGGCGAAGTTCAAGGCTGCGGGCTTCAACCCGGAAGCTTACACGCTTTACTCCTACGCCGCGTTGCAGTCGATCGCTGGTGGAGCAAAGGCTGCCGGTTCGAACGATGCTGAAGCTGTTGCTGCTGCAATGAAGGCAAAGGGCCCGTTCCCGACCGTTCTCGGCGACATGTCGTTCGACGAAAAGGGCGACCCGAAGCTTCCAGGCTACATCATGTACGAGTGGAAGAAGGGTCCGGACGGCAAGTATAGCTACTTCCCGCAGGACGCCAAGTAAGGGTTCATCCCCACTTTGGTGCGGTTTCAGGAAGCCCGGTCGCAAGACCGGGCTTCTTGCGTTTGGCCCCTCGCGCTTTTTGCGCTACTGGCTAGGAAGCCAATCACAGCATCCGGAACAACTCGCCATGTCCAAGCCACGCATTCTCGTCACGCGCCAGTGGCCGTCAGCCGTCGAGCGCATTCTTTCGGAACGGTTTGATGCAACATTCAATCTCGACGATGCGGCGATGAGTGTGGAGGCGCTTAACAAGGCGATCGGAGACTATGACGCTGTTTTGCCGACCGTCTCCGACAAGTTGCCGGCGAGCGTTTTTGACGTGGCGATGCCGCGCGCGCGCATACTCGGCAATTTTGGGGTCGGCTACAATCATATCGATATCAACGCCGCCAAGGACCGCGGTATCGTCGTGACGAACACCCCCGGTGTGCTGACCGACTGCACGGCTGATATCGCCATGCTGCTGCTTCTGACGGTCGCCCGACGCGGCGGTGAGGGCGAGCGCCAGGTGCGTGCCGGTGAGTGGGGCGGTTGGTGCCCGACGCACATGATCGGGACGAAGGTTACCGGCAAGACCGTCGGCATCATCGGCTTTGGACGCATCGGCAAGGCGTTTGCACAGCGCTGCCACTTCGGCTTCGGGATGGAGGTGGTCTTCTACAACAGGTCGCCGGTCGAACAGGCGGAAGCGGCGCGCTACGGCGCGCGGCAATTGCCGACGGTCGAGGACGTGTTGGCGCTGTCCGATTTCGTGTCCTTGCATTGCCCCGGTGGAGCAGAGAACCGGCACCTGATGAATGCTGCGCGGCTTGCCGCGATGAAGCCGGGCGCGTTCCTGATCAATACGGCTCGCGGCGATGTCGTCGACGAGGCAGCGCTGACCAATGCGTTGAAGAACGGTGTCATTCGCGGTGCGGGGCTCGACGTGTATGAGGCCGAGCCGCATGTACCGGATGCACTGAAAGCCATGAACAACGTCGTTTTGCTGCCACATCTCGGTAGTGCAACGGAGGAAACGCGCACAGCCATGGGGATGAAGGTCGTCGACAACATCACCGCCTTCTTTGAAGGCAGATCGCCACCGGATCGCGTTGCCTGAGTCTCGGCCACGCCTGGCGAACTGCCGTCGGGCTGGAGCTTCAGCTCAAAAAGCAATTTGCCGTCGCGGTGGTCAACGGAGACCGTCAAGTGTGACCTTGGAGGGAACGGATAGAATGGTTTCGTAAACGTTGGCCCGTATCTCGACGATCCGGGCAATATCGCGCCCTGTCGCTGTGCGGATCAATGCAACTTCCTCCGAACTCTTGGCGATCAGCTATGCGCGCGACAGCACCGTCATGGCGACCCTGCTGGTCGAGCAGTCTCTCGGTTTTTGGACTAGGTCTACATCATGGATCGCGACAAGATCGTGCTGGCGGCGCGCCGTTGTCTTACGGTTTGAGATCGTGCTGGTCCATTAGGCAAATGCCGCTTTTGCCGGCAGCGCGCCAAGGGGAGCTTGCCTTATGTGGCCAGCCACACTCCGGGTCGGCACGGCACAGGAATTGCTTGTAATCGTTTAGAGACATCAATGAGAACGGCCGCAATAAGCGGCGAGGCGCTGGAAGGGGATGGAATGACGAACGCCGCGGCAGCCACGAGACCGCAGAGGGCCGAGGGGCGCGGGCATCTGGCTGCAAAGGCGCTCGACGGTCGCACGCGGCTGCGAGAGCTCTATCAGGAAGGGGCGGCGAAGATTCGCCTGCCGGATACGTTCGATTCCTCCATGGAAGCCGTCATCATCAATACGGCAGGTGGCCTGACGGGCGGCGACCGGATGAACTGGAGCATCGATGCCGGTCCCGACACGCGCATCGATGTCACCACACAGGCCTGCGAAAAAATCTACAAGGCATCGTCAGCTACGGCCGAGGTCAACACGACCATTTCTGTTGGCGCCAAGGCGCGGGTGGATTGGTTGCCGCAGGAAACCATTCTGTTCGATCGCTCGTCGCTGTTTCGCCGGCTCGACGTCGACCTTGAGGACGATTCGGAGTTCCTTGCCGTCGAGGCGATCCTGCTCGGCCGCAAGGCGATGGGGGAGGCCGTCGAAACCGGGCTTTTCCGTGACCGCTGGCGCATCCGCAAGGGGGGCAAGCTCTGCCACGCGGAGGACCTCCAGCTCATGGGCGACGTTGCCTTGCTAACCCGGGCCGATGCGGTGCTCGGCGGCAAGGTTGCCTTCGCGACGGTCCTCTATGTCGGGCCGCTCGCGGACGCCTATCTCAGCGCCGCGCGTCCCTTGCTCGAAGGACATATGGGTGGTGCCAGCAGTTGGGCCGGCAAGCTCGTCGTGCGCCTCTCGGCGCCGGATGGCTTCGCCTTGAGAAAAATCCTGATCCCGATCATTTCGACCTTGCGCAATGGAGCGCCGGTACCGAAAGTCTGGAATCTCTAGAGCCAGATGATTTCCGGTCGTTTCGACCTGAAATCTGAATCCCGTTCTCAATTAAAGAAGTAGAGCATGATGTTGTCCGAAAACCGCTTCACACCTTTCGGCATCATGCTTTGTTCAAGCAGATGGATGCACGATGAACCTCACACCGAGAGAAAAAGACAAGCTGTTGATTTCGATGGCGGCGATGGTCGCGCGGCGGCGGCTGGAGCGGGGCGTTAAGCTCAACCATCCGGAGGCGATCGCGCTCATCACCGATTTCGTCGTCGAAGGAGCTCGAGACGGACGGCCCGTCGCCGAGCTGATGGAGGCCGGTGCCCATGTCATCGGTCGTCATCAGGTGATGGAAGGCGTTGCCGAGATGATCCATGACGTGCAGGTCGAAGCGACGTTCCCGGATGGAACGAAGCTTGTGACGGTGCACGAACCGATCCGCTGAGGAGGCGGCAATGCTCGAACTGCGACCTAACTGCGAATGCTGCGACAAGGATCTGCCGCCCGACAGCGCCGAGGCGATGATCTGCACCTTCGAATGCACGTTCTGCGCCGATTGCGTCGCTGATGGTCTCGGTGGCGCCTGCCCGAATTGCGGCGGGGACCTCGTGCGTCGCCCGGTTCGGCCGGCCGCGATGCTCGCCAAGCACCCGGCATCGACAAAACGTGTCCTGAAGGCCGAGGGTTGTGCGCCCGTCAAGGCCGCGTGAGGAGAAAAACATGATCCCAGGAGAAATCATCACTGCAAGTGGCGAGATCGAGCTGAACGTCGGCGCGCCGACCGTGACGCTTGACGTCGCCAACACCGGCGACCGCCCGGTACAGGTCGGCAGCCATTATCATTTCGCGGAAACCAATGCCGGTCTCTCCTTCGACAGGGAGAAAGCGCAAGGCATGCGTCTCGACATTCCGGCCGGAACGGCCGTCCGCTTCGAGCCTGGTCAGACGCGCTCGGTGACGCTGATCCCGCTCTCGGGCAAGCGCGAGGTCTACGGCTTCCGCCAGCTCGTCATGGGCAAGCTCTGACGAAAATCCGGGAGGAAAGAGATGCATTGGACGATCGGCCTGCTGGCGCTGGCGGGCGGTATGGCTGCCGCTTCGGGAGCGTTTGCGCAGCAGACGGACTGCAAGAACCCGCAGACGCAGATGGAGATGACAAGCTGCGAGCAGGATCGCTACGACACGGCAGACAAGGCGCTGAACGAGCAATGGAAGAAGACGCGCGCGCAGACGGCGGACGTCGACACGAACTTGGAAGAGAAGGACCGCGGCGCAGAGAAGGCCTTGCTTACCGCGCAGCGGGCCTGGATCTCCTACCGCGACGCCGAATGCCAAGCCGAGGGCTTTCAAGCGCGAGGCGGGTCGATGGAGCCTATGCTGGTTGCGGGCTGCCTCGCCAACCTGACGGACAAGCGCACGAAGGAGCTGAAAGAGCTCTCGGACGCATTGGGCAACTGACGTGGGACAGAGGATCATGATCGTCGGCAATGGTGACGTGAGCAAGGAGGGACGCGCGGCGATCGCCGCTGCGGGCTTTGTCATCCGCTTCAATGAGTGCCGGTCCTATGCCGCAAGCCCTGGCCGGACAGATGCCGTTGCCGTCTGCAATACGGGCAGGCCGGGCAAGGCGATGACGGAGGCGGCGAGCTGGCGGGTGCTGCCGTGCGTCGTGGAGGCCTCCGAGATCTGGTGCGTGCGCGATCCTGAAAAATTTTCCGCCATGCGGGCGCCATTGGCCGTTTCCCATCCCGAGCTCGACGACTTCTGCGACGATTATACGAGCAAGTTCAAAGCCTTCTGCGAGGAAGCGGGCAAACGGCATGTGGTCGTTGAGAAAGTGATTCATGAAGCGGTGGACGAGGCGCTGACCGCGTTCCACCCCGAGCCTTACGTCGTGCCGAGCACCGGGCTTATCGCGATTGCCGAAACCTTCCGTCGCTTTCCGGATGCCGAAATCGGTCTTGCCGGCTTCGGCCATGCGGGCTGGGAAGGGCATCCCTTCGTCGCCGAAAGGCAACTCGTCGACAGCTATATCGCCAATGGCCGGCTGGTGCGCTACGCAGTTGAACCGTCTCTTTCTTCCTCCCAAGGAGCCTGACATATGCCTTATAAGATTTCCCGCGCTGCTTATGCCGGCATGTTCGGTCCGACCACCGGCGACAAGGTGCGCCTTGCCGATACGGAGCTCTTTATCGAGATCGAGAAGGATTTCACGACCTACGGCGAAGAGGTGAAGTTCGGCGGCGGCAAGGTGATCCGCGACGGCATGGGGCAGAGCCAGGTGACGCGCGCCAATGGCGCAGTCGATACCGTCATCACCAACGTGGTCATCATCGACCACACCGGCATCGTGAAGGCGGATATCGGCCTCAAGGACGGCCGTATCGCGGCGATCGGCAAGGCGGGCAATCCGGATACGCAGCCTGGCGTCAACATCATCGTCGGCCCGTCGACCGAGGCCATTGCCGGCGAAGGAAAGATCATCACGGCCGGCGGCATGGATGCACATATCCACTACATCTGCCCGCAGCAGATAGAGGAGGCACTGATGTCAGGCGTCACGTGTATGCTGGGCGGCGGCACCGGCCCGGCACATGGCACGCTCGCCACGACCTGTACAGGCGCCTGGCATATCGAGCGGATGATCGAGAGCTTCGACGGTTTCCCGATGAACCTCGCGCTTGCCGGCAAGGGCAATGCCTCGCTGCCTGCTGCACTTGAGGAAATGGTCCTGGCCGGCGCTTCGTCGCTGAAGCTGCATGAGGACTGGGGCACGACGCCTGCCGCAATCGACTGCTGCCTTTCGGTGGCCGACGAATACGACATTCAGGTGATGATCCATACCGACACGCTGAACGAGAGCGGCTTCGTCGAGGACACGATCGGCGCCATCAAGGGCCGCACGATTCACGCCTTCCACACCGAGGGTGCCGGCGGCGGCCATGCGCCTGACATCATCAAGATCTGCGGCCAGTCGAACGTCATTCCGTCGTCCACCAACCCGACGCGTCCCTATACGGTCAACACCATCGCCGAGCATCTCGACATGCTGATGGTCTGCCATCACCTGTCGCCGTCAATCCCGGAAGATATCGCTTTCGCCGAAAGCCGCATCCGCAAGGAAACGATCGCCGCGGAAGACATTCTCCACGATATCGGTGCGTTCTCGATCATCTCGTCCGACAGCCAGGCGATGGGCCGCGTCGGCGAAGTGGCGATCCGCACCTGGCAGACGGCTGACAAGATGAAGCGTCAGCGCGGCCGGCTCAAGGAAGAGAAGGGCGAGAACGACAATTTCCGCGTCCGTCGGTACATTGCCAAATACACGATCAATCCGGCGATCGCCCAGGGCCTCAGCCATGAGATCGGCTCGGTCGAAGTCGGCAAGCGCGCCGACCTCGTCTTGTGGAACCCGGCCTTCTTCGGCGTCAAGCCGGAGATGGTGCTGCTCGGCGGCTCGATCGCTGCGGCACCAATGGGCGATCCGAATGCCTCGATCCCGACACCGCAGCCGATGCACTACCGACCGATGTTCGCTGCCTATGGCAAGCTGCGCACCAGTTCGTCCGTCACCTTCGTCTCGCAGGCTTCACTCGATGCCGGCCTCAAGCGACGTCTTGGCGTTGCCAAGGAGCTCATCGCGGTCAAGAACACCCGCGGCGGCATCTCCAAAGCGTCGATGATCCACAACAATTTGACACCGCAGATCGAGGTGGATCCAGAAACCTATGAAGTGCGCGCCGACGGTGAATTGCTGACCTGCGAGCCGGCGACCGTGCTGCCGATGGCGCAGCGGTACTTCCTGTTTTGATTGATCCGGCGCGGCCGGTGCAAAGGCGCCGGTCGCTGCTCACGTCGCGCTGTTCTTCGTACTGCGGCATTGAGCCCGATGACGTGTGCTGGATTTCGCTTCGATAGGCGGCCACGCCGGAATTTGGGGATCCACAAAGAGTGTCATGATGCTCCAAATCCGTTCGACCGTTTAGGGGGAATGTCGCCGATCCTCCGGTCCACGAGCGCTCCGACACGATGCCGGAAGCGCTATTTTCATCAGAACGGGAAAACTATCGGGCCACAATGATACCTGGGGGTTGCCAGCTGCCTTTGCCGGCCGGCAGGATCGACGGCGCCTTGGTCTTCGGCCAGTACAGGCGCATCACGAGATAGATCTTGTCGTCAGGCGCCGGCAGCCAATTTGCTTCCTTGTCCGCACCGGGGCTGTCCTTTTGAATGTACAGCGTCAACGAGCCGTCCGTACCCTTTTTCATCGCCGGCAACATCGGCGAGTTGATGAGGTAGCGTTTGATCGGGTTCTTGACCAGGAGCTGGCTCTTGCCGTCGTACATTGTAACGGACCAAAACGCATTCACCGGCGGCAACTGGCCGGGTGGGAAGGTGATGGTGTACTTGTGCTTGCTGCCGTCGAGCGGCTCACCGGTGGCGTCCGTTCGGGTATAGGGGTACATCGCTTCGACGGCATCGTTGCCATAGATACCCCCTTTGGCGGCGCCGGCCCGCATCGCCCAATCGCCGTTGTAGAAGGCCTCGTCGCCAAAGAACGAGCCGACGTTCCAGCCGTTGATGCTCTTGTTGCCGCTGGCCAACCATTTGTCGACCTTGTCATTACCCTGCTTCATCGCCACCAGGATTTCGGCTTTGTGTTCGAGCGATAGATCCTTGAACGCGAAGGTCTTTCCCGGACCGATGCCAATCTTCGCAAGTTTTGCACGGATCGCCTTGTCCTTCGGCGTCTCGGGGACGAATTGCAGGGCTGCGTCGAGATACTGGAAGAAGTTATCCTTGATCCCGGCGGTGGTGGCAGGAACGAACTCGATCTTGGGTGCGGCGGGTGGAGCGGGTTGTTTCAGGAACGCAGAAAGCGGCTGCGCCTTGTAGCCGGCCTGAGCTTTCTCGACGTTCGGCATGTCGTCGGCGTTGAAGAGTTGGGTACGGAAAGCAGCGAGTGTGAAGGGCGTCGTGGACCGGAAGACCTTCTCGATCCCGGTTGGCGTTTCACCCTTCCAATCGGGTCCGACCACCAGATAGTCGCCCGGCTCGCTCCCTGTGGCGCGCGTGCCGATGTAGCCAAAATTGTAGGTGTTGCCGTCGATGAACTGGACCGAGTAGTAGCGTTCCTTTTCGATCGCCGGCACCGATATCACCATCGGCTCGGCGCGCAGATCCAGCCAGAGGATCGAATATGGGGTGTCGCTGTTTGGCGTGATGATTGCCGTGTCAGCTGGGGTAGCGACGTGATGCATATTATAAATTTCGTTGAACGGCGCTTTGAACTGCCCCGAGTTCTTGTCTACGGCATACTCCTGCATGACCGCATAGTTCATCACGAGCGGTAAGCCGTAGATGAAGCCTTCCTCAGCGATGTCCTTGGCCTCCAACAGCCTGGGCCATTCGGCGTTGTTCTGATCAATGACCAGGGGGGAGGTCAGGTCGGCCTTCGCCGTCGTCGCGACGAGTGCGGCCATCGCTGCAGATCGGAGCAGATCACGTTTTGTAAGCATCTGGAAAATCCTTTTGGTTCGCAGCCGTCAAGCGACGGGCATAAGTGATAGGAGAAGGTTACGCGACTGCGGATGGTCCCCAACCCCCGCTTGATGTCGCCTTTTGGCTCTCCATGACACTTCCCTTGCAGTGCAATTTGTTGCTATCAGGCGGAGCTCGATTAAGGTGCGCCGATCGAGCTCCGGGCACGAGTAACGCCCTACTGGTGAAGGGTCGCGGCAAGGTAGACGCCAAGTTAGGCCCTCAGTTCATCTCACGCCTAAAAATTGATGGGCTAAGATGCGCGACGAAGGATTGGTAAGCCCCCGCGTTGAGAACGTCTTGGCAATTGTGATCGTTGGCAAGTACGTTACTGTAACATACCCCCGTAAACGAGCCGCTCCGAGCCGCCGGGGGAAACTACCGCCCCGGTTGGTCTCGCTATTCCACGGGGAATAAGGCCGACCGACCTCTACGTTACGGTTGCCTTTGCCAGCGAAATCAGCGAGCCCGCTCAACGACTTGTGAAGTCGTCCAGGACCGCTAATGCCTACAGTCGGAAGGCAGAAAGCGCCCGTAACATCGCGTATGCTCTGTGCCCCAACTGTCCCCGGAACGCGTTCGACAAGTCTTTAGCGTGGCCAAACTTCAACAGAGCCATCGGTCGGCGCCAGCATGGTCGACCGCACTTCGTCCTCGGCTGGCAATCCCGCCTTTCTGATATCGGTAATCATTCTTGCCCGATCGTCAGGTTGGATATTACGGGATCTGAGTTCAGCGACGATGTTGCGGATGAAATCCGGGCGCATCTCGTTGAAACGAGCGGCTTCCCGACGCGCGTCCTCCATCATCCCCGCATCGACGTAGATGATGGCGGCAACGGCGTGGAAGAGAGGAAACTTCTGGAGGTCCGCCTGCCTGATCTCAATGACTGCGGTCTTGTCGTCGTGCAGCATGTAGGCGGCGAGCGCACGGGTTCCATGATAGTAGCCGCCGCCACCCGGGTTGAGGGCAATGGCTTGATCCAGTAACTCTGCTCCACGCTGCCACGCTCCACTCATTGCAACACGGGTTCCGAACTCGCCAAGCAATTCGGTATCATTCGGGGTGGTCAATAGCGCCTGTTCGCCGACACGGAGAGCCTCCGGTACATTCTGCATGAAGAACAGCGCGGTCATGAGTGCCTGCTGGGCTCGGGCGTTGCCGGGATCGAGTTGAACGGCACGGCGGGCCGCCTGTAGGCTGCGATCTAGCGGCGACGATGCGTCGTTGCTCGGATTGAACTTGAAACGGTCCTCGTCCAGATAGATGATGGAGAGCATCGCCCAGGCTGTCGCGAAGGTTGGAAAGCGGGCGACCGCGCTCTCGAGACACTCTCGCACCTCGGCATGCCGAATGGCACTTAGCTCAGCACGGTAGGCATAGAAGGGAAGGGTGCAACCATAGCTCCCGAGATCGCTCGGCGGAGGCTTGGCAACGATGGCCCGCGCGATGATTCCGTATGGTTGCGCTACCGCCGTCGCAACCTTGTTTGCAACGTCCGATTGGATGGCGAACATATCGCGCGTCTGAATTTTGTCGTCATAGGTCTGGGACCAAAGGATCTCGTTGGTGTCGGTGTCAAGCAGTCGCGCCGTAACGCGAACAGCATTGCCGGAAACGCGAACGGCACCCTTGAGAAGAAACCGGGCACCGAGTTCATCACGGACCAGTGCCGCCTCCGTCTCAGGTGACAGGGATTTCGACGTCTCACGACCGAAGACCTTGATCTCCTTGAAGCGGGGGAGGGCAGTCAATAACTCCTCAGTCAGACCTGTTGCGTAGAGTGCAGCCTGAGGGTCGTTCCTGAAGCTGACGAATGGCGCGATCACCAGGGTAGGGCCGTCGATCGCTGGCGAACTCTTCGGTTGCACAGTTATATGCGCAGATAATACCAACCCCATCGTGACGACACCAATCGCCAATGCTGCTCCAACGGCCATCGGCACAATGCTTCGCACTGACAGGAAGAACCGCCATCCAGACGCATTGACTGACGGTTTTTCATTGCTACCTGCGGAATCCGCAGACACCCTCCATGTGAACGATGGAGCGTAGCCGCCTTTTGGAATTTCTATCCTGACAGGATCGTCCTGTCCTGCGACCAGATAGTAACGCTCGAGGGCGCGACGCAGCCGCCCGGCCTCGATCCGGACGACAGGATCATCCTGCGTGAACCCCTCTGGGCGCTTGAAGACCTCGATGGCAATGCTGTAGCCCTTGATCCGATCACTGCGGCCGGCAAGCGCTTCTTCGGTCACATAAACCAGAAACGAAACGCTGCGACCCACTTGTGGAAATTCTTCGCTGCTGAGAATGCGCGCGAGCTGAGCGCGAATATCATCGGCGTTCGGGGGCGCGCGCGTGGGCGACGGCGCATGACCGCGCCGCTCCTGCATCTCATTCTCCATGCTTTCTCCTCACCCGCTCTTGAGGGATGCTACCAGAACTTTTATTGCAACTGCAAAATAAAACCTAACGCAGAAATTATGCGTCGTCCACGAGCAAGACTCGCGCCGTATCTATTGCCCCCCGTGCTTGTTCCTATTCTAGCAGGCGATCGTGACAAGAGCCCACGGTCGTCATACGCCGTATGTTACGGTGTCATACTTGCGCTTCCAAGATCACAGGTCACTGTGGCCGGTGCCCTTGCGCGAGTACCTGTTCTGACTACGGATCGACGGCGGCGCAGGTTCCGGCAAGCGGGCTCCGCCTTTTTGAGTTTGCCTGGTGGCATGAAGGTTTGCTGCGGCAGCGTACGGTTAAGGGCGGTCGCCTGCTGTAGGCGGCATAGGGATGGATCAGATGGAAAAGGGTGTCGAATTCGCCAAGGCGTATTTCAAACCGCGCGCCAAGGCGATCGAAGAGCTCGCCGCGCGGAGCGAGGGGTTTCGCGACCTGTGCGACGACTTCGCCACTGCCAGCAGCGAGAAACTGGAATGGGAACGGTCATCCGGCCCAGACCGCGACGAACGTATCGGCGAGTACACCGAGCTCGTCGGCAGCCTTCAGATCGAGATCGAGCAGGCCCTGGACCAAGCTCATGTCGTACCGTTCACCCGACCTCGACAGTGACGAAGCTACCAGTGTTGCTATCGTTTGTTACCGTAACATACTTCCCTTTCTGATCCCGACGCGCGACGGATGTCTCCGGAAACACCTTCTCCGATCAATCGCTCCAGGATGGGATACACTATGTCGAAGAGAATTGGCGTCTTTGGAGGAGCGGCGCTAGCCGCCTTCCTCACTTTAGCGGCGACTAGTTGGGCGGACACAATCAGCTACGCCGATGCGGTGACAGTTCTTGCCAAGGATTGCGGAAACGACATCAAGAAGTTCTGCAATGGCGAGAACCTTGGACAGGGCCGGATCCAGGCCTGCCTTGAGAAAAATGCCGCAAAGGTTTCGCCGACCTGCACTTCGACGCTTGGCAGCGTGCTCACATCGATCGCCCAGCGCCGGGAAGCGCAGGCGTCGGTGTTCAAGGTCTGCCAGCATGATGTCTCTCAATACTGCAACAGCGTGAAGGGCGACGGGAATATCCTTTCCTGCCTCGTCGAAACCAAACGCGTCGACAGCAAGGCATGCAACCAGGCAATCACCGACGCTGGATGGCGTTGAACTTGATCCGAACCGGGGAAAAGAAAATGTTCGTTCGTCGCCTTAGCGTCTCACTCGCACTCGGCCTGCTGCTGGCTCCCTGCATCGCGTCCGCTCAACAGCTCGACAACAGTCAGATCATGAGCACGCTGGGACAGGTCAGGTCGGCAGCCCCTGCCGTCGACGTCGCCCTGCTCGTGGAGGAGGCAAACGCCAACGTCGGGAAGGGCGTTGCAGCACTCCCCAACTGGAGCAAGCTCGCAGAGCTTTCGCAGCTGATCGTCGAGATCGATTTCGAAAACAACTCCACCGCCATCGAGCCGAAATCCTACCGCACCGTCGGCCTGATCGCAGATGCACTGCATCACCCGGATCTGTTCCGCTACAAGTTCCTTATCGTCGGGCATTCCAGCGCGACGGGATCGGCCAGACACAACCTCGAGCTCAGCCAGAAACGCGCCGACGCGATCAACGAGGCGCTGGCGACGACGTTCGCAATTTCACCCGATCGCCTCTTTTCCGTTGGCGCGGGCGAAGAATGGCCGATCGACGCCGGCCACCCGGAGGCTGCCGATAACAGGCGCGTTCAACTGATCAATCTTGGACTTTTGAAGTAGAGGCCTCGTGGCCCACCGGAGGACAAATAGTGCTTAGGATCTCTCACACCTGCATCATCGCGGTCGCCGCGAGCCTCGCTTTCACCTCACCGGTCGGCGCGCAAGACGCCATCTCGGCCCCCGCGCAGAAGACCATCGGCGCAACCAAGTCCAAAATGGTGCCGTCGCTTGCCGTGCTCAACTCCGCAGGTGCAAAGCTGGAGAACGGCAAGCTGACGATGAGCGGCATCTCAGCAAATTCCATTGTGTTCGCCGACCGCCCGGTGCGTTCTGCGGGGCATGTCCTGACCGCAGAGTTCATCAAGCAGTGGGGCGAGGGGGCAGACAGTTTCGCCAAAGACCCTCCCAATGCGACGATTTCGGTCTTGAGCGCCAAGGGAGATTCCATCGCCGACGCCGTGGTCGTCCTGAAGATGCCGAAGCTCGAGGGCGAGAATCTGACCTTCGACGTGGCTGTGCTCGAAGGTGATCTCGCCGGAGCGGATGGGCCGGCATCACTGTTCATCGACTGGTTTGCGGCACGTGGTCCTTACGGGGGCGTCGCCGTCGGGGGCGCTGGTTTTCGCGCCCCCGTCTGGCGTGGCGGCTGGTACGCACATCCTGGCGCCTATTACGGCGCGGGCGTGGTTGCGGGTGCTGCGGTCGGCGCAGCCGCGGTCGCCGCCAATCGGCCCTACTACCCGCCTCCAGCATGCGGATACTACCCCTATCCACCTTGTTACTAGCGCGACGCAACCGCACCATTTGCGCTGGAGACAGACCAGTGGGAGGCTCGAGAGAAGCCTTCCACACCTGCGGCCAGACTACCGAGGATGTCACTTGTGGATCTGCTATCGGCTCAAACCCGGTTCTGGAGATATGTGTCGGCACTGTCATTCTGATCGTGGTGATATTCGTGCACGGCGTGGGCATCCGGGCCATCAGTTGGAAATTCAGCAAATCGTGGATGCATGTCACGAGCACCAGAGGGCACTGGCGCCTGAATCTCGTGCTCGCAGTGACGATCGCTGCCTTGGCAATCCTGCATTTTGCAGAGACGCTGATCTGGTCGGTTCCTCTTTATGCGCGTTCAATCATCCCCTCGATGCGCGACAGCTACTATTTCGTTTTGGAGAGCTACACGACGCTCGGGGAAGGCAACGTCACTCTGCCAGATCGATGGCGTCTGCTCGGACCGATCATCGGCATGTCGGGGTTATTCACCTTCGGATGGACTGGCAGTGTTCTGGTCAACATCATGACCGACGTTGGAAGATTCGATATGTTGCGAGCAAAGCGCGCGCATTCTGACGATGGTCCTCAATGATGAGCATGGGCCAGACCTAGCATTTCGGATGCATATAGGCCGAAATACAGGTTGCTCGTATCTGCTTTGCTTCGAACCCTCTGGGCCGCATCGTTGGATCCGACCGGTCCGGATAAGATAAGGCGGCAAGCATCGGCTCCTTTCCAGAGGGCACGGAAATTCATCACGATTCATCCCAACGATTTACACCAAGGCGCCAGTTGGCCGCGCGAGGCTAAATGTTCACCATTCGCATTCTGCTACTCAACCTGTGCCTTTGTTTGTGGAGCAGTTCTCCGTTGGGGGCCTTTGCGCTTGCGACGACCCCTGCTGAGCCGCCAAAGATCACCGAACTGCTTCGCCTTCTCGAAGACGCGGACGTGAAGACATGGTTGGCGCAAAGGCAAGTTGTGGCTGCTGAAGCCGCGCCTACAGAAGCCGTGCGGGTGATCGACGAATTGGAGACCCGATCACGCACCCGCCTCGACGGACTGCTTTCCGCCGTGCCGCTATTTGGCAACGAACTCTACCGCGTATCGCGTCCGGTTTGGCAAGAGGCGCGCGACAGTGGCCTTGCGCCTGGAATACTGTTGCTCGGGATCATCGCAGCCATTGGCGGGGGCCGATCCATTCGTCGTTCGGCGCCATACATGTTCCCAGCCAACCCTCTGCTGAAGCGAGTCCACACCGAGATTATGCCACTGTTGATATTCACGGCTACGGCTGCGCTATTGTATCTGCTCGTCGCCTGGCCGCCGCTTGTGCGGTTGGTCGTTCTCTACTCGCTTCTGGCGACAGTGGCCTTCCAGGGAGCAATGGCGCTCTACCGGCTCGCGATGGCCGCATCCACATCGATGGCTAGGGTCTATCCTCGCGTCCGACTGCTCGTCGCTGTGCTGACGGCGGCATTGGCATTTTCGGCTATTGGCGAGAGGCTCGGCGTCGCATCGAACGTCCGTTCGCTGAGTGCCCTTATATTTTCGACAGTCTTTCTCCTGATCGTGATCGATACAATAGGCCGCGCGCCTCGAAGTGATGGCAATTCCGCAGTGGGCCGAGCGCCTCGCGCAATAAGGATTGGTGCTGCGATCTCGCTCTGGCTACTTTGGTGCTGTGGTTTCGTAGGATTGTTTTGGATCGGTATCATGATTGTCGTTGTGCCACGCGCGCTGTCAGTCGCTGACAAGCTGACCTCGGCGTTCGCGGCTTCTCACTGGAACAGCAATGGCACGAGGGAGCTGAAAGCCGTCATGCTTGTTCGGGTGGCGAGAGCTGTTATCGTCATCGCGGCAGCGGATTGGATCGCCTTCGTTTGGCACGAAAATTTTCAGCCGTTAGGCGATCACCTGGCTCTGGCTCAGTCGATCGTTGCCGGCGTATTCAATAGCGTTGTTATTCTGCTTGTATTCGACTTAATCTGGCAACTGGGCAACGCATACATCGCCCGCAAGCTCAGCGATTACGGCGACGAAGGAGCGCTCGACTCGAACGAGATGGCGCGCCAAAGCCGGATTCGCACCTTGCTCCCGGTTTTCCGCAACACGCTGGCCGCCGGGCTGCTTTCTGTGGCCGTTCTCACTGTTCTCTCACAGATGGGTGTGCAGATCGGCCCGCTTATCGCCGGAGCAGGGGTGGTGGGTGTTGCTCTTGGATTTGGCTCGCAGACTCTCGTCAAAGACATTGTCAGCGGCGTTTTTTATCTACTGGACGATGCGTTCCGAGTCGGGGAATACATTGAGGCGGGAAGCTACGCCGGTGTCGTCGAGTCGTTTAGCCTACGATCTGTACGACTGCGGCATTATCAAGGACCAATATTTACGGTGCCTTTCGGCACGCTTGGCGCAATCAAAAATTCGAGCCGTGACTGGGCAGTCGACAAATTTCGCTTCCATATCCCCTTCAAAACGGACCTGGATAAAGTGAGCAAACTCATCAAGGATATCGGCGTCGAGCTCGAGGCGGATCCGGAATTCAAGTCATCTTTCATAAAGCCGCTCAAGCTGACCGGCGTCGAGAAAATCGGCGAGTACGGCATCGAAGTCGCTGTAGGGTTCACCTGCAAGCCAGGCGAACAGACTTCGATCCGAAGAAAAGCATACACATTGCTGATGCAGACATTTGGCGAAAATGACATCGATTTCGCCCAGCCGATGGTGCAGGTCAACCGGTCACAATAAGGGGACCGTCGCTGGCAACGGCGGCGGACACCCAGGCTTTCTTCTCAGAGGCGAGGCCACGTTTGCGCTTCACACACGACCTTCAACACGCACCCCTTCAGCTTTAGCGCGTTACCTGAGACAGTCACGGAGCCGTTATAGGTCTTGTTGGCACCCGGATCGGTGATCTTGCCTTCGTAACTGCCGTCCCTACCTCCGAAGGTGCCGATCTGCTTGCCGGCGTGCTTGCCCGATTTCAGGGTGATACAATAGCCGCTGCCGCAGGAAGCGATTTCGGCGGTATCTCCAAGCTCGGTCCTCCAGTTTCCAACAATCGGATCTTGTGCATATGCGATGTTGGCAATTGCCGCAAATGCCGCGATGGCTATGAGTAGGCGCTTCATGACTTCTCCTTCACGTGACTGCGCTCAACAACTACACGGTGGCGCCGGCGAAAGCCCGTAACATCTGGTATGTTCTGTTGCGGACGGTGCTCGATGAGCGAGCCTCGGCCGCCGCCATATTCTTGGCGGCCAAGCCTGCGCGACCGGCCCAGCCACGGCTGACGGTGGCGCGCGCCACGTCCGTCGCAGCGATTCGAACCGAATCAATCGCCTGTTGTTTTCTCCTGTCCGCGAAACGCCACCCCGAGGCGCTCCAATTCGGTGGTGAAACAGAAAACGGAAAACAAGACCGCCAGGAGGAGAAGGCCGCGCCAGACATAGCCCCAGGGCTGTCCAAAATCGGCTTCCGGCAGATGTCGAAATAGCACCAAGGAAAACAGCGCACTGGCGATGATGAAGGTGAGGCGGCTGGCGAACAGGACAAGCTGACCAAGGACAACGTTAGCGTCCCTGAACGGCACGGGAACCTTGAATGCCCGATACCAGTGCGCGAATTGCACCAGTGCTATGCTGAGCCCAATAACCGAAACCATAGGCGTATCGGCGTATACCTGCACATGCCCTGGATCATCCAGCATTCGGGAGTACAGGGGATAGCATTGGCTCAGCAAGGATGCAGAGCCAATCGCCTGTGTCGTCAGCAGCCACGAATATCGCGCCCGCGAAGTCGTCATAGGATTTTCTCGATCTGGCTGTATTACGAGGGGCACACGTCCCAGAAGCCGGTCGTCTTGGCTGGAGTCGTGTAGTACCAGCAATAGCCGGGCTTGGGTGGCGTTCCGGCGATCGAGGCCGCCGTCGCCCCGGCAACGAAGCCGATCGCAGCACCCGCGGCAATCGCACCGCCCGGCCTCCAGTAGCGATGCGGTGCGACGACGACCACGCCGCGGTGCGGTACCGGACGATAACCGGGAGGACGTCGGACGGCTCCGGCTGCGCAACCGCTTGGCCCGCATCCGGCCGCAGCACAGCCTCTCGGGCCGCACGCCGCCGCCCGTCCTGCTTCGGCCGGTGACGGACCGAGGATCGGTACGGAGACCAGCATCAGAACCGAGATTGCCGCAAGCAGGTGGGCGGTGCTCTTGAGGACTTTCATTCGCTTGTGTCCCTTGTGTTTCGAGATCGGTTCTCGCTCTCTTTGCAGCGAGATCGCACACACCATGGCAGCGAAGGCTCCGATGCAGATAGTATGTTACCGTATGCTACGGGTGAGCGGCCGCTGTCTCGGAAGATATGTTTACTTGGGGAAGAGGAACGTCAGCGCGACCCGGAATAACCATGAGCGCCACGACTACCGATGCAGAAGCCATCAACTTTCCCAAGCCCGCAGCCAAGTAGCCTTCCTCAACGGAGCGCATCTGGGTCAAGGCCGTGTATAGCCACGGTTACGCCGGCATCCCCTCTATCCTGATCCAGGCGCAGCGCCGTCTTGGCATCAATGCGATGCAGATGAACATCATCATCCAGCTCCTGGATTACTGGCACGAGCCGACGCGCAAGCCGTTTCCGGCCAAGAAGGAATTGGCGAATCGTATGGATGTCACGGAGAAGACTATCCAGAACAATATGCGCGCCCTGGAGAGGGCTGGCTATATCAGGCGCGAAATGCGCAAGACGGCTGCCGTGGACTGGAACAGCAATATCTACGCCGCTCCAGATGCTGGAAGTGGCGCTGCGGAACCGCACCGATGCCATCATGACCGAAGCTATCAATGAAAGCTGGTTTCACGAGGAGGGATTGCTGCTCGGTGGATGGCAGCCCGAACAGCTCGCCAAGGCCATCCAGGATATTGAGGAAGGCAAAAAGGAGCCGACGCCCGGCCGGATCGTCGCCGCCCTGACATTCAGCTTCTGGACTGCGATGTTCGGCAAGGACTATGAAACGCTGTGGCAGACAACCCTGCACAAGATCGGCCGCAAGCCGGACGGAAAGGGGTTGCGAAGAAAGGATTTCTCCGGCCCGCTGGCGCAAATCCGCAGCCTGCGGAATCTCATCGCCCATCACGAGCCGGTCATCATGTGGAACCTGCCGAAGCGCTACGACAGCATGTTGGAAATGACCGGCTGGCTGTCCCCACCGGCCGCCGCCTGGTGCCAGACCCACTGCCGGTTCCAGCAGGTCTATCCGGCGGAACCGATCGCGCTGCACCAGCCGCCCAAAGAAGCGAAAGGCCGGGGAATCCTGACCGAATGAGCAACCGCGACGATTTTTCCCTGCGATAAAAGGAATGGTGGTGTTGCGCGCAGATAGCTGGTTTTTCAGCGCCTTGAGAAAAACAGATATTGGTTGCAGTTCGTATCCCTTCACATCAGGGGTGAGTAGCGGTCTGCGCGTGAGATTGATCTGCTGTCATCGGCATGATTGGCCTCCAGAGAGTTTTCTAGCGACCTCACTCTGCCACGGTGCAGGCCGCTACTCACCCCTGATGGGATCCCAAGGCGCCCATTCGCGGCTACAACGAAAGCCGCTCCATGCAAACTGCCTTTACGAGATCCTGCAGCACCTTCACGCGCTCGACCAACCAGGCGAGCTCCTCGTTGGTGATTGTGTATTTCGACGAATATTGCGCTTCCACATAGGCCCGCGAGAGCAACTCGAAACAGCGTCGTGAAAACCGGCTGTCGCGCGGCCACGCCTCAACCAACCTGATATCCAGCCCTTCGGCTTGAGAGCGAAGAACCTTCAGACGATGGGATTTGGGGCTGTAAAGGGTCAGGGACTGCAGCAGGCAATGATATAGCCGTTCTGTCGATTGATGCAGATTGAAGGCCGCCAGTTTGTAGTTGCCCCGTCCCCCGCAATATTCTGCGATGCCGAAAAATTCGACGGCATCAGGGAACCACTGATCAAAATTAGCTTTCGCTTCCGTATTGGCGTCCTCCGCCGTCAGCGGCTTCGGTTGCGCCAGCGGATGGCCGGGCTCTTCGTAGAGGACGATGCCGTCCCTGGCGATGTCGACGAAGAAGGGGCGACCGCGGGAAAGCTGGTCGTTGACATCAGCCAGCGTGTGGACGATCGGCACGACCGGTGTTTCGATGTGATGAGCGATCTGCTCCTTCAACAGCCGCTCCTCGATGCCTTCCCAGAGTTCCTGCTCCTCCGCGAAGGTCTTGCTGTTGACGACGATCAACAGATCGTAGTCGGAGCGATAGCCGCTCAAGTGATCCTCGACCCAGTCACCGCGGGCGTAAGATCCATAGAGGAGGACCATCAGGATCCTGCCGGCATTGCGCTTGGCCGACAGCTTGCTTGCCTGGAAGGCTTCGACCTCGGCAAACAGGATCTCGATGATGCGCGCCAGTTCACGCCGCTTCCTGTCCGGCAGGTGCTCGATATGGTCGGTCAGGGTCAAAGCCGCATCAAAGCCTTCAGTCAGAATCGCGTCCATCGTAGCGGTTCCATCATGATTGCACACTAAATCCTTTTACGGGATTCTTTCCATGCGCACAATCCAAGGATGCGCTCAGTGCACGATACATTCGTATTGCGCCCCCTATCCGTATCCAGGCGCCATCTGGGAGGCGCGTCGCTCTCGACTGATGCAGTTGATGAGGCTATTGACGTTTTGACGTGTTCCACCTTGGGGCGTCCTGTCCGCAATCGGACAATCGCAGCACCGTCGTTGGAAAAGTATTGTAAAATCAATTGCTTGAATTCCAGCGCTCGCAGCGCGATTCATCATTGAAAACGTCGCGTTTTCGGGCATTTTCCCGCCGTCGATCAATTCACTAAACTCGTTCAAATCTTAACAATTCACTTAAGAACTCGGCAGCAGTTGGCCTCTAAGCAATGGGCTTGGCGGTGGGCAAGAAGGTCGATTCGCATGAGAATTTCACTCCAGGCGGAGCTTGGCGATTTTCAGGATCGCCACACAATTTACGTGTTCGCTCTCAAGATGAGCTTCCTCGCGGTGACGCTGTCGTCGGTCGTGATCCTCCTCATATTGCCGCCGCTCGACTGGATGGGGGTGCTGCCCGTGCCGCTCGCCGATGGCGTGGTGCTGTCGTGGCTGATTGGCGGGGCTGTTTCCAGTGTGTTGTCGCTGGTGGCGGGTCACGCGATGCACCAACTCAGCGTCTCGCGCGCGGAGTTCGAGCAGCTGAGCCGTACCGATGTACTCTCAGGTCTCCTTAACCGGCGTGCCTTCACCGAGGCATTGGAGCGGGCCGACGGGGACGCCTGCCTTGCCATCTTCGACGTTGATCGGTTCAAGGCCATCAATGATCGTTTCGGCCATGCCTGCGGCGATGCCGTGATCGTCGCTGTGTCCGCTATTCTCGCCGCCGCCTTCGACGGGCGCTCCGTCGCGGCGAGGCTGGGCGGCGAAGAGTTCGGCGCGATCGTCGTCGGTGGTTCGCAGGCGCAGCGGATTGAGAAAGTGCAGTCGGTCTGCGCACGCTTGGCGGAAAAGCCCATTGCGGCCGACAATTGCGTGGTCGCCATAACGGTTTCCGCCGGCATTGCCGAACTTGGTGGGGGACGGGGCAAGGCGGGAGCCTATTCAGCCGCTGACAAGGCGCTCTATCTGGCAAAGGCGCTCGGTCGAAACCGTGTCGTGCATGAGAACGAGGGACTGCATCCGGGTTGGCGCAGGCATCTGCCGCAGGACGCTGCAGCTGCGCGCGCGATGAGCGCGGATTGTGACGAAGCGCGACTGGCCTGAGGAAAGTCGGGCAGCATACCCTTCCGGCCGCATTCCTTCTTGCATCGCGCGGGGCGATTTTGCATGGTCGCAGTCTCAAGCGAATTGGACACGTCATGCAACGCGTTACTTCCTACCTGCCTGCCGGCACACCCTCCTCCACCCCGATCGGAAAAGTGGTTCTGCCGCACGATCTGCGGCATTTGCGGCGCAAGCTGCTCCATCTCGAAACCGGCGAGATGGTCATGCTCGACCTCAAGGAGCCGGTGCTTTTTGCAAGTGGCGATATGCTGGTTCTCGATGACGGCGAACTCATCGAGATCGTGGCGGCCGAAGAGAAGCTCTTCGAGGTCAAGGGCAGGGACCGCCTGCACCTGATCGAACTCGCATGGCACCTCGGCAATCGACATCTCGGCGCACAGATCGAGGAAGACCGCATCCTCATCCTGCGGGATCATGTGATCCGCTCCATGCTCGAAGGGCTTGGTGCGACGGTCCGGGAGGTTGCCGAGCCGTTTCAGCCCGCCCGCGGCGCGTACCATTCCCACGCACACGCGCACGGTCATGATCATGCCCATCACTCGCACGATTGAGCGAACATGACGGAGGATGGCGACCTGCAGGCCTTGCTGCGGCTGATGGCGTGGCTGTCGCCGGCCTTCCCCATCGGTTCCTTCGCCTATTCAGGTGGTCTGGAGCGGGCCGTTCACGATCGGTTGGTCACCGACGCTCATTCGCTTGCGACGTGGGCGTTGAACCTCATCGAGCGCGGGGTGGTGTGGAACGACGCAGTCCTCCTTGCCGAGAGCCACCGCTGCCACGGGCAGCGCGACCGGCTTGGTGAACTGGCGGAGCTCGCTGAAGCACTTGCTGGCGCGCGCGAGCGTCATCAGGAGACGATGCTGCTTGGCGACGCGTTTGTCGCTGCCGCCCGTGCCTGGCCGGATGAGGTGTTCGATCGATTGCCGCAACACGTGGCATATCCGGTTGCACTGGGCGCTGTGGCGGGTGCGCATAAGGTCGCATCGGAGAGGGCGATTGCGGCATTCCTGCATGCCTATCTCTCGCAGGCGGTTTCCGCAGGCATCCGTCTCGGCGTTGCCGGGCAGAAGGACGGTGTTGCCATCCTGGCGCGCCTTGAAGGCGATATCGCACGGATTGCGAAGCGGTCGGCCACGTCCACGCTCGACGATCTTGGAGCGGCGACCATCCAGGCCGATATCATGTCGCTGCGCCACGAGACGCAGTCGACGCGGCTCTTTCGATCGTGACCGGGATCGGGCAGGTCGCCGCCAGCCGTCACGACCTGCGTCATTTGCCGGTGGCCGCCCTCCGGTCGGCACGCTATCATCGGCTGTTATTGGAGTTCAGAACATGAAATCAGGAAACGGGCCGTTGCGTGTGGGCATCGGCGGACCGGTCGGCTCCGGCAAAACGGCGCTGACCGCCAAGCTCTGCAAGGCGATGCGCGACGAATATTCGGTGGCGGTCGTCACCAACGACATCTATACGACCGAGGATGCCGAAGCGCTCATGCGCATGCAGGCTCTGCCGTCGGATCGGATCGTTGGCGTGGAGACGGGCGGTTGCCCGCACACTGCAATCCGTGAAGATGCGACAATCAACCTGCAGGCCATCGCTGGCCTCAACGAGCGGATCCCCGATCTCGATGTCGTTTTCATCGAGTCGGGAGGCGACAATCTGGCTGCCACCTTTTCTCCTGATCTGGCTGACATCACGATCTACGTCATTTCCGTCTGCCAGGGCGAGGAAATCCCGCGCAAGGGCGGCCCCGGCATTACCAAGTCGGATCTTCTTGTCATCAACAAGAAGGATCTGGCTCCCTATGTCGGCGCGGACCTGGATGTCATGGACCGCGACGCGACACGGATGCGCCAGGCACGGCCCTTCGTTTTCTCCGACATGAAGCGCGGCGATGGCGTCAGTTCCATCGTAAGCTTCCTGAAGGAACAGGGCGGCCTATAGCTAAACCTGCCTTAGCACATTGATATCCTCGATCGCGATGGCGCGGCCGCAAACGCTTACGCCGGATGTGCGCAAGGTGGAGAAAGCACGCGACAGCGCCTCCGGCGCCAGACCCAGCTTTCGCGCCAGAAGGCTCTTTTGGAACGGCAGGCGCAAGGAGGCCCGCGTACCCTCATTGGTGCAGTGCGCCAAGAGATAATGCGCGACGCGCTGCGGGCTTGTCTGCATGCGATCCCGCGCCAGGCATTCCATGGTCGAAAGCAAATGCTGCGAAAGGCTGCGCGCGATCGCGCCGCCAATACGCGGCCGCTGGTCGAGCAACGCTTTGACCTGCGCGATGTCGAAGCGGGCAAGGATCGCGTGTTCCATTGCCTGGGCGCTATAATTATATCCTTCGCCGGCGAGCACGAGACATTCTCCGAAGCTGTCGCCCGGCTCACAGATACTGATATCCGCTTCGCGGTCTTGCGAGCCGCGATAGAGGCGAACGTAGCCGTTTAGCACGCAGTAGAAGTAGCGTGCCTTGTCGTGCTCACGGAAGAGAACGTCCTGCGGCTCGTAGCGCACCGCCACCGCGCACGACAGCAGTGCATCTTGCTCATGCCGATCAAGGCTGGACGCGATCAACGCACCACCAAGCATCGCTTGCTGCGCGCTGCTGAGTTTCAAAGCTCTGGGCATCTGTTTCTCCCTGCGGTGCGGCACGTGCCGCCCCTACCTGATACTTGGCAAGGGTAACCGGGAGACGAGGTTCAGAACTTGATCTCGATCAAACGTCGGCCAATAAAAAGCCGGGGAGTTGCCCCGGCTTTTGGTTTGAGCGGCTACTCCGCTGCGAAAGGCGGCAGGCGCACGACATTGCCTGATTTGCCGCGCTTGCCCTCCGGGGTCTCGATTGCGGTGACCCGGCCTTCGAGGGCACCAACAGCCTGGGTGAGCTCTTCGCGGGACATTGCCAGGTCTTCCTTGTCCTTCCTGCCCACCAGACGGCCGAACATCCAGGCAAGCAAGCGCGACAGATCGTCCATGATCAGGAAGAACGAGGGCACGACGACCAGCGAAAGTACTGTCGACACAATGATGCCGCCGATCACCGCGATCGCCATCGGCGCACGGAAAGCACCGCCTTCGCCAACGCCGAGCGCTGAGGGCAGCATTCCTGCCGACATCGCGATCGAGGTCATGATGATCGGGCGGGCGCGCTTGCGGCCCGCTTCGACCATGGCTTCCACGCGCTCCATGCCGCGATGACGCATCTCGATGGCGAAGTCGACGAGCAGGATCGCGTTCTTGGTGACGATCCCCATCAGCATCAGGATGCCGATCATGACAGGCATCGAGAGCGGGTTCTGGGTGACGAGCAAGCCGACTGCCACGCCGCCGATCGCAAGCGGCAGCGAAAACAGGATGGTGAAGGGCTGGATCACGTCCTTGAACAGGAGGATCAGCACCGTCAGCACCAGCATCAGGCCCATCAACATGGCGTTGACGAAACTCTGCTGCATTTCCGTCTGCACCTTCGTGTCGCCGCTTTCGGCCAGCTGAACCGTCGGAGGAACCTTGGCCTCGTTGACGATCTGCCGGAACCGGGCGGATGCCGTGTCGAGTGCCACGCCCTGCGGCAGGTCGGACCCGATCGAGACGACGCGGTAGCGGTTGTTGCGCTTGATCGAGCTGACGCCTTCCGAATAGTCGATGTCGGCGACGGTGGACAGCGGCACGGTGCCGCCGCTCGCCGTCTGCATCTTCAGCGCCCGCAGGGCGGCAAGATCGCGGCGCATATCGAGCGACGCCTGTACGCGGATCGGGATCTGGCGATCGTCCAGGTTGATCTTGGCGAGGGCTGCATCAATGTCACCGATGGTGGCGACGCGGATGGTCTCGGAGATCTGCTGCGGGGTGATGCCGAGACGGGCAGCCTGGTCCTTGCGTGGACGGACCTGAAGTTCAGGACGGGGCAGGGCGCCCTCGGCGCTGACGTTCGCCAGCAGCGGATCGGCTCGCAGTTTTGATTCCAGGATACCCACAGCGTCGTTCAGGTCCTTCTCGTTCTTCGAGAGGAAGTTGAACGAAAGGTCACGCTCGCCGCGATCGTTGAGTTTCAAGATGCGCACATCAGGGATATGGCGGAGTTTGGAAAAGACCTCCTTCTCGATATCCCACTGCGGCCGAACACGGCCCTTTGGATCCACCTTGGGCAGGTGCGGTCCGATGATCGGCAGCGCTCCAAGGAAGTCGTCGACCAGCTTCTTCGAAAGCCTCTGGTCGAGCTTATGGAGCGTCAATGTTACGGTCGCGCGGCGCAGTTCGAGGTCGCCCTTCGGCGAAGCGCCGCCGAGCACGAAGACGCTTTCAACGCCATCGATATCCTTCACGTCCTTGTAGATCGCATTCGTCGTCGCTTCGGTATCGTCGAGCGTCGCGTTCGGCGGCAGCTCTACGGATAGGACGATGCGCGATGCATCTTCCGGCGGAAGGAAGCTGCCGGGCACCTGCGCAAGCAACATGACGGAGCCGACGAGGAAGGCGATTGCCGCGATCAACGTCGCATAGCGGGTCCACCACCGCCGGGTCGTGGCGCGCACGAGGCGCGTGTAGCCGCGGAAGAAGCGACCATCATTGTCGTGATGGTCTTCGATGCCGTCTTCCGCACGCATTAGGTATGCAGCCATCATCGGCGTGATGAGGCGTGCCACCATGAGCGAGAAGAAGACGGAGAAGGCGACCGTGAGACCAAACTGAATGAAGTACTGACCCGGGATGCCGGGCATAAACGACACCGGCACGAACACGGCAATGATCGTGAACGTCGTTGCGATGACCGCGAGGCCGATTTCGTCGGCGGCCTCGATTGCCGCGCGATAGGGGGTCTTGCCCATCTTGATATGACGGGCAATATTCTCGATTTCGACGATCGCATCGTCAACGAGAATACCTGTCGCGAGCGTCAGGGCCAGGAAGCTGACGAGGTTCAGCGAGAAGCCCATCAGGTCCATGATCCAGAACGTCGGAATCGCCGACAGCGGCAATGCGACTGCCGAAATCAACGTTGCACGCCAGTTCCGGAGGAACAGGAAGACGACGATGATCGCAAGCACCGCGCCTTCGATCAGCGTATCGATGGCCGCTTCATAGTTTCCGTAGGTGAAGTAGACGGAGTCGCTGATCAGCTCGATGCCGACGTTGGGGTTTTCGGCGCGCACCTTCTCGAGGCTCTTGGCCACGGTTTCCGCGACGCTGACTTCGCTGGCGCCCTTCGATCGAAACACGCCGAAGGTGACGACAGGCGTATCATCGAAGCGCGAGAAGGACTTTGGCTCCTGATAGGTGTCCTTGATGGCGCCGAGGTCAGACAGTTTGACGAACCGACCGTTCGGCAGCGCGATCGTCGTGTTGGCGAGTTCCGCGACATTTCGGGCATCGCCGAGCACGCGGATCGCCTGTTCGCTACCCGCCACCTGGCCGCGGCCGGAGCCGAGATCGACGTTCGTACCGCGCAGCTGTTGGTTCACGCTCGCGGCGGTGATGCCGTGGGCGTTGAGCTTGTCGGGATTGAGCTCGATGCGCACTTCGCGGTCCGCGCCGCCGTAGCGGTCAACGCGGCCAATGCCCGCCTGCCCCTGCAGGGCGCGTTTGACGGTATCATCGACGAACCAGGAGAGTTCTTCGAGTGTCATATCAGGCGAGGAGACGGCAAAGGTCTGTATCGCCTGGCCTTCGACGTCGATCTTCGAGACGATTGGTTCCTCGACATTGGCCGGCAGGTCGCTGCGGATGCGGTCGATCGCGTCCTTGGTGTCCTGAACGGCCTGCTCGGTCGGAATTTCCATACGGAACATGACGACCGTCTGCGACTGGCCGTCTGTCACCGTCGACTGGATCTCATCGATCCCGGTTATGCTGGCAACGGCGTCCTCGATCTCCTTCGTCACCTGCATCTCGAGCTCGGCGGGCGAAGCGCCGCTCTGCGTCACGACGATGGAAACGAGCGGAACGTCGATATTCGGGAAACGCGTGATCGGCAGCTTGTTGAACGACTGGATGCCGACGAAAAGCAGCAGTGCAAACGCCAGAAGCGATGCGACTGGATTTCGGATAGACCAGGCTGAAAAGTTCATCGGCCGTCTCTCAGTTGGAAATCGGTGGCTGTTCACGAACCGGCGTGATGCGGTCGCCGTCACGGACATAGGCGCCCGCCTTGGCTACGACCTCGTCGCCGGCTTTCAATCCCTTGATGATCTCGACATAGGCGCCGTCCTGGATGCCGGTTTCGACCTTGGCAAACTTGACGACGCTGTTCTCGACTTTGCGGGCCGAGGATCCCTCATTGCCCGACAGCACGGCTGAGACCGGGAGCGCCACGTTTTCGGTGGTGCGCACGACTATGTCAGCGCTGCCGTACATGCCCGAACGTGCCTTGCTGGAGTCATCGATCAAAATATGGACCAAACCGAGGCGTGTGAGCGGATCGACCGTTGGCGAAACCAGGCGTACGGAGCCGGTAACCTTCTCGCGACTACCGGAGAGCGAGAGAGTGGCCTTCTGGCCGGGCTGGACCTTGACGATGTCGCTCTCACCCACTTCCGCTACCAGCTCGATCTTGTCGTCGCGAATGATCGTGAAGAGCGGATCACCGGTCGCGAGTGCAATCGCGCCGATCTTGGCGTTCTTGGCTGCGACGGTACCGCCGACCGGCGTCTTGACGTCGGTGCGCGCCAGCTTCAGATCGGCATCCGCGATCTGGCTCTCAGTCACCCTGATCTCCGCGACGGCCACCTGGATCGCCTGCTTTGCGGAATCGACACGGGCATTGGCCGAAGCCGCTGCGGCATCCGCCTGCTCGACGGTCGCCGTGGAAACCGTGCCCTTCTTGCCCATTTCCTGGGCGCGTGCCTGCTGTTGGCGCGCCTGCTCTGCATTGGCCTGCGCTTCGATCAACTGAGCGCGAAGCTGCGCAAGGCTCGCTTCGTTCTTGGCCTTCGTGGCCTGCATCTGGCTCTTCTGCAGGATGAGTGCGTCGTCGTTCAGGGTCGCCAGCGTGCTCTCGGCTTGAACCCTGTCGCCAACATCGGCATTCAACGTGCGGACCGACAATCCTTCGACTTGAGGCTGAATGTAAACTTCCTCGACAGGCTTTACCGTACCGGTCGCAACAACGCGGTCGACGAGGGTGCGGGTGGACGCCTTCGTCACCACGATTGCCGGCAGGTTCTGCTGCGGCTTTGCGACCGGCTGTTCTTGGGCAAACGCTGCCGAAGCAACAGCTGCCGCGATCAGCAGGGTTGAGGCGCGAAGTATCTTAACAGGCGTGCGTGCCATGCGTCGTCATCCAGTTTGCTCGGTCAGACTCGCGCGTTGTCATCAGCTCGCGAATGGCCGGTTCCCGTATTGGTGTTCTCAGAAAGTATTTCCGCGTCCTTCGCCGACCCTTACTTAAGAAGTCCCTCGTCCGGCAAATTCGGTTTGTACGTGGTAGCGATTTGCCCATCGTGCAAGCCCGGCAGAAAATAATTCCTCATTTTGAACACAATAATTACCATTGCGATGCAGATCAATCACTGAGCGGTTATGCAAGCATTCCGATAGTTGATCGCCCATCGCCTCCATATGACGCGCGAGCCATGGCCGATGCGACATGGAACGCGAACTTTTTCGTCAAAAAGCAAAACGCGCGGAAGCTCCGCGCGTTTCGTCGTTTCAGCCGCTGATTACTTGGAAGCAGCGTCCGTGACGTCGTGCGTCCAGGCGCCCGTCGGTTCCTTGTTGATGATCTTCTGGTCGAGGAGGGCCTTGGCCGTGCGATCGTAGAGCGTCGTGTCGAGCTTGCCGGTGCCGTCGCCGATCAGCTTGGCAACTTCGCCCATCATGCGCTTCTGGTGGTTTTCGTCCTGGCCGCCGGCATCGACGACGATTCCTGCTGCTTCGTCAGGATTTTCGGTTGCGTATTTCCATCCCTTCATCGAAGCCTTGACGAACTTGACCATCTTTTCCTTGAAGGCCGGGTCCTTGAGCTTGTCTTCAGACGCGTAGAGACCGTCTTCGAGCAGGTCGTTGCCCATGGCGGTGTAGTTGAACACAGTCAGTTCTTCGGGCTTGAAGCCGGCATCGATTGCCTGCCAGTATTCATTGTAGGTCATGACGGAGATGCAATCGGCCTGCTTCTGCAGCAGCGGCTGTACGTCGAAGCTCTGCTTCAGCACGGTTACGCCATCGGCACCGCCTTGCGTCTTCAGGCCGAGCTTGCTCATCCAAGCGAAGAACGGATATTCGTTGCCGAAGAACCAGACGCCCAGCGTATGGCCCTTGAAATCGGCCTCGGTCTTGATCGGGCCATCCTTGCGGCAAATCAGTTCCATGCCGGATTTCTGGAAGGGCTGGGCGATGTTGACCAGCGGAACGCCCTTTTCGCGGGCAACGAGCGCGCCGCCCATCCAGTCGACGATGACGTCAGCACCGCCGCCGGCGATCACCTGTTCCGGCGCGATATCAGGGCCGCCCGGTTTGATGGTAACGTCGAGGCCTTCTTCCTCGTAGTAGCCCTTGTCCTTGGCGACGTAGTAACCGGCGAACTGCGACTGCGTCACCCACTTGAGTTGCAGCGTCACCTTGTCGGCAGCCATCGCCTGGGCTGCTGCGAGCGACATTGCGCTCGCCATCATCGCAACAATCAGTTTTTTCATTTTCTTTTTCCCTCTGAAGTTATGCCCCAATCCCATTGGCGGGAACAAAGCGACGCCTAGCCACCACGGATAGACGGATGCCAGAAAGTCACCGCCCTTTCGGCGAGGGCGACGACGCCATAGAAGATCGAGCCGACCAGCGCCGCAACGGCGATCTCGGCCCAGACCATGTCGACATTCATGCGGCCGATCTCGGTGGAGATACGGAAGCCCATGCCGACGATCGGCGTACCGAAGAACTCCGCAACGATGGCACCGATGAGCGCCAGCGTCGAGTTGATCTTCAATGCATTGAAAATGAAGGGCATCGCCGCCGGAAGCCGGAGCTTCAGCAGCGTTTGCCAGTAGTTCGAAGCGTAGGTCTGCATCAGGTCGCGTTCCATCGAACCGGATGCGGCGAGGCCGGCGACCGTGTTCACCAGCATCGGGAAGAAGGTCATGATGATGACGACGGCCGCCTTCGACTGCCAGTCGAAGCCGAACCACATCACCATGATGGGCGCCACGCCGATGATCGGCAGCGCCGACACCATGTTGCCGATCGGCAGCAGGCCGCGGCGCAGGAAGGCGACGCGATCGGCAAGGACGGCGACGGCAAAGCCTGCGCCACAGCCGATGACGTAGCCGGAAAACACTGCCTTGAAGATCGTCTGACGCACGTCGTCGGCCAGAATCGGCAGAGAGCCGGCGATCCTGACGCCGATGGCGCTCGGCGGCGGCAGCAGCACGAAGGGGATGCCGGCGCCACGCGTCAGCGCTTCCCAGAGGATCAGGATCCAGGCGCCGAAGATTGCCGGAATCAGCAGCCGCAGGAAGGAGCGGCCAAAATTCGAGACCGGCTTCATCTCCGAAAGCTCGGTGACGCAGCGCCAGGCGAGCAGCCAGCAGGCGGCCATCAGCAGGAAGAGGGACTTGGTCGCCAGGCCCTCGTTGCCGGTCACGCTTGAAAGCAGCACCCAGGCGGCCCAATGCGCACCGATCAGCAAAGCGCCGGCAACATAAAGCTTCGGCAAGGGCGCGAAGGAAACCAAGGCGAGGGCGACGATCAGGGCGATCGTCAGCCCAACGGTCGCCGACGAAACCGCCTCAGGCGCGCCTGCGCCCATGATCGGCAGCGTCACGAGCGCAATGGCGGCCAGCACCAGGACAACAACGCCCTGCCATGAGAAGGTCATCTGTTTCATGCCGGCCTCCCGCCCATCGACCGATCGACGATCTTCGCGACGAGGCCGACAATGGCGACCAGGCTTGCTGCCAGCACCGAGCCTGCGACAAGCGCCGCCCAGATATCGATTGTCTGGCTGTAGTAGGAGCCTGCGAGCAGCTTCGAACCGATGCCGGCGACGGCGCCGGTCGGAAGCTCGCCGACAATGGCACCGACAAGGCTTGCAGCGATCGCGACCTTCATCGAGGTGAAGAGGAACGGCACGGAGGCGGGAACACGTAGCTTCCAGAAGGTCTGCGCGGCTGTGGCGTTATAGGTCCGCATCAGATCGAGGAACATCACCTCCGGCGAGCGCAGCCCCTTCACCATGCCGACGGTGACCGGGAAAAAGGAAAGGTAGGTCGAGATCAGCGCCTTCGGCACGAGGCCGGTAATGTTGACCGCGCCGAGGACGACGATCACCATCGGGGCGATCGCCAGGATGGGCACGGTCTGCGAGGCGATGATCCACGGCATGAGGCTGCGGTCGAGCGCCTTGATGTGAACGATCCCGACGGCGATCACGATGCCGAGCAGTGTGCCGAAGCCGAAGCCCAGCAGCGTCGACGAGAGCGTGACCCAGCTATGGTAGACCAGGCTGCGGTTGCTCGAAAGTTTGCGCAGGAAGGTATTTTCGAAGACGTTCTGCGCCACCTGATGCGGTGCCGGCAGCAGCGGCTTCGGCTGCGACAGCGTCTTTTCGACGAATTCCACCGTTCCCGGCGTCTGGTTGGCGCGCTGATCCATGTCGCGCTGGAAGGAGGCATTCATCAGCACTGCCGCGACGTACCAGATCGCGATCAATGCCAACAGGATTGTGAGGACGGGGACTATCCGATCCTTAAGAGTATCTGGCCTCATGAGCGCCCCCGCGCACCGGTTTTAACTCCCAATGCCTTAGTGCTCATAGCTGTGCCCCGATCTCAGGCCCTCGCGCACGCGATGGGCGATTTCAAGGAACTCGGGCGATTCGCGAATATCCAGCGGCCGCTCCTTGGGAAGCGGCGAGTCGATGACGTCGGTGACGCGACCGGGGCGAGGGGACATCACGACAATCTTGGTTGAGAGATAGACCGCTTCTGGGATCGAATGGGTGACGAAGCAGATGGTTTTGTTGGTGCGCGCCCAGAGCTTCAGAAGCTCCTCGTTCAGGTGGTCGCGAACGATTTCGTCGAGCGCGCCGAAGGGTTCGTCCATCAGGAGCAGGTCGGCATCGAAGGCGAGTGCGCGGGCGATGGAGGCCCGTTGCTGCATGCCGCCGGAAAGCTGCCAGGGGAATTTCTTCTCGAAACCGGAAAGGTTCACGAGGTCAAGCGCATCGGCTATGCGCTTCTTCTGGTCGGCGAAGGCATAGCCCATGATTTCGAGCGGCAGGGCGATGTTGTTCTCGATGGTGCGCCAGGGGTAGAGCGCCGGTGCCTGGAAGACATAGCCGTAGGCGCGGGCCTTGCGCGCTTCCTCCGGCGTCATGCCGTTGACGGTGATTTCACCCGATGTTTTTCTTTCGAGATCAGCTATCACGCGCAGGAAAGTGGTCTTGCCGCAACCGGACGGGCCGATGAAGGAGACGAAGTCGCCCTTGCGCACGTCGAGATTGACGTTCGTCAGCGCATGCACAGGAGCATCGCTGGCATCGTAGGTCAGACAGAGGTCCTTGGCGGATACGACGGAGGCAGCTTGCGTCAATGATTGTGTATCCTGTTTTCCCCGCGCTTGTGCGGTTTGCATGATAGTATGAGTAGCGGTTTTCATTGTTCCGGCAAGGTCCATGGAGGATGACGATGGACGCGACATCAAAGCCCATCTGTCACATTGTGCGTCCCAGTCATGCCTATGACGGCAAGCAAGGGCTCAGCTACTTCGAAGGCATCGCGGCCGAGACGGTCGGCGCCAAGGGCATCTGCATGCATCTTATGACGATTCCGCCCGGCGTGCGCGCCAAGGCGCATCTGCATGAGGCGCACGAAACGGCGATCTACATGTTGTCCGGCGAGGCTCACACCTGGTATGGCGACGCGCTGGAGCATCATGTCGTCGTTCACGCCGGCGAGCTGTTCTATATCCCCGCCGGTGTGCCGCATCTGCCTGCCAACCTCAGCGGCACCCCTTGCACCGCGATCATCGCCCGCACAGATCCGAACGAGCAGGAAAGCGTCGTTCTGCTTCCGGAGCTTGATCGGCTGGTACAGGGGTGACGATGTCAAGGATCAGACTCCCGTCGCCGGGATGCCGGATCGTTCGACCTTGCGGGGCGCCACAAGCTCCTTCCAGGTCGAGAGCGCCTTGTTGACTGCCTGGAACGGTTCGCGCTTGACGAACTGGCCGTGGCCCTCCGTGGTCTTGACCGTGCTTTCCTCGATCGCCACTTCGCCGCGCGTCAGCGTGTAGCGCGGCAGGCCGGTGACTTCCTTGCCTTCAAAGACGTTATAGTCGATCGACGACTGCTGCGACTTGGCCGAGATCGTCTTCGAGCGCTTCGGATCCCATACGACGATATCGGCATCGGCACCGACGAGGATCGCGCCCTTCTTCGGATAGACGTTGAGGATCTTGGCGATGTTGGTCGAGGTGACCGCTACGAATTCGTTCATCGTGAGACGGCCGGTGTTCACGCCATGGGTCCACAGCATCGGCAGTCGGTCCTCGAGGCCGCCGGTGCCATTCGGAATCTTGGCAAAGTTGCCGACGCCGAAGCGCTTCTGATCGGTGGTAAAGGCGCAGTGGTCAGTTGCCACCACCGACAGCGAGCCGGATTGCAGGCCCGCCCAGAGGCTGTCCTGGTGCTGCTTGCTGCGGAAGGGCGGCGACATGACACGGCGGGCGGCATGGTCCCAGTCCTTGTCGAAATATTCGCTTTCGTCGAGCGTGAGGTGCTGGATCAGCGGCTCGCCATAGACGCGCATGCCCTTCTGGCGGGCACGGCGGATCGCTTCGTGAGCCTGCTCGCAGGAGGTGTGCACGACATAGAGCGGCACACCGGCCATGTCGGCGAGCATGATGGCGCGGTTGGTTGCCTCGCCTTCGACCTCGGGCGGGCGGGAATAGGCGTGTGCCTCGGGGCCGTTGTTGCCTTCGGCGAGAAGCTTGGCGGTCATCGAGGCAACGACATCGCCATTCTCTGCGTGAACCAGCGGCAGTGCGCCGAGCTCGGCGCAGCGCTGGAAGGAGGCGAACATCTCGTCGTCGTTCACCATCAGCGCGCCCTTGTAGGCCATGAAATGCTTGAAGGTGTTGATGCCCTTGTCCCTGACGACCGTCTCCATCTCGTTGAAGACGCGTTCGTTCCAGCCGGTGATCGCCATGTGGAACGAATAGTCGGCGTTGGCGCGGCTGGTCTTGTTGTCCCACATCTGCAGGGCTTCAAGCAGCGACTGCTCCGGTCCCGGCAGGCAGAAATCCACAACCATGGTCGTGCCGCCGGCGAGACCCGCGCGGGTGCCGCTTTCGAAGTCGTCGGAGGAATAGGTGCCCATGAACGGCATTTCGAGATGGACATGCGGGTCGATACCACCGGGCATGACGTAGCAGCCCGTCGCATCGAGCGTTTCGGTGCCGGAGAGGTTCGGGCCAATCTCGACGATCTTGCCGCCCTCGATCTTCACGTCCGCCTTGTAGGTCAGGTCCGCGGTGACGATGGTTCCGCCCTTGATGACTGTGCTCATGATCAGATCCCTTGCATTGATTGCTCGCGGCTCTGCGTCCGCCGGTAAAAGAAAGGCGGGAATGATCCCGCCCTTGATTATACAACGATTTCGGCGGTCTCGACGACGGCGTGGAAGAGGACGTCAGCGCCGGCCGCTGCCCATTCCTTGGAGATGTCCTCCGCCTCGTTGTGCGAGAGGCCTCCGACGCAGGGGCACATGACCATCGTCGTCGGCGCGACCTTTGCTGCCCAGCAGGCGTCGTGGCCGGCGCCCGAGATAAGGTTCATGTGGCTGTAGCCAAGCCGTTCGGCCGCACCGCGCACGCGCGAAACGAGCGTCGGATCGAAGGTGACCGGCGCGAAGTGGCCGATCGCCTCGATCGCGCAACCGACGCCGAGTGCTTCGCAAATGTCAGGTGCTTCTTTCTCGATCCTGGCGCGCATGCCGTCGAGCTTCGCCTGATCGGGGGAGCGGATGTCAACGGTGAAGACGACCTTGCCAGGCAGGACGTTGCGCGAGTTGGGGGTGAAGAAAACCTGACCGACGCCGCCGACGGCGCCCGGCTGGTTCTCCATCGCCACGGTCTGCACCATTTCGATGATGCGTGACATCGCGAGCCCGGCGTTGACGCGCATGTTCATCGGGGTCGAGCCGGTATGGGCTTCCCTGCCAGTCAGCGTGAATTCGAGCCACCAGAGGCCTTGACAGTGCGTGACCACGCCGATCTGCTTGTTCTCGACTTCGAGGATCGGCCCCTGTTCGATGTGGTACTCGAAATATGCGTGCATCTTGCGCGCACCGACCTTTTCGTCGCCAACCCACCCGATGCGCTTGAGCTCGTCGCCGAAGGTCTTGCCCTCCGGATCCTTGCGCTCGTAAGCATATTCCAGTGTATGGACGCCGGCGAAGACACCCGAGGCGAGCATGGCCGGTGCGAAGCGTGCGCCTTCCTCGTTGGTCCAGTTCGTGACGACGATCGGATGCTTGGTCTTGATGCCGAGGTCGTTCATGGTGCGGACGACTTCGAGAGCGCCAAGCACGCCGAGCACGCCGTCATATTTGCCGCCGGTCGGCTGCGTATCGAGATGCGAGCCGACATAGACCGGCAGTGCATCCGGATCGGTGCCCGGACGGGTCGCGAACATCGTACCCATCTTGTCGATACCGAGGGTCAGGCCTGCGTCTTCACACCATGTCCTGAAAAGGCTGCGCCCCTCGGCATCGGAGTCCGTCAAGGTCTGGCGGTTGTTGCCGCCAGCAATGCCCGGGCCGATCTTTGCCATGTCCATGAGGCTGTCCCAAAGACGATCCCCGTTGACGCGCATGTTCTCGCCTGGTGCTGCCACCATGTCTAAAGCCCTCACCCTGTTTTCGCGGTCATGCAGCGCGCATGCCCGCTTGTTCCCGTGGTCAGTTTCTCGGCGCTCTTGTTTGTCTTGTTAGCGCCGGAAAATCGCCAGTTGCCTTTGTTTTGCATCTGATCGATAATTTGACCGATTGGTAAACATTACAACTTCCGGCGCTGGGCTCAAGACGAAAATCAGGAAAAATACAGACAAAATCACCGGCATCTGCCCATTTTTGCGGCGAGCGGCCCATACCGGTTCAATCTTGAGTGAAATGGTTGAATTTGAAGGGGAAACAAGATCGACATGGCAATCCCGAGAGCAGCCAGGACTCAGCGGCGCACGCGCATTCAGGAAGAGAAGGAAGAGCAGATTCTTGAAGCCGCGCTCGACGTGTTTTCGGTGAGCGGCTTTCGCGGTTCCACGATTGATCAGATCGCCGAAGTCGCCGGCATGTCGAAGCCGAACCTGCTCTATTATTTCCGCACCAAGGAAGCGATGCACCGGGCGCTGATCGACCGCGTGCTCTTTACCTGGCTGGAGCCGTTGAGAGCTTTCGATGCCGAGGGTAATCCAGAAAGCGAGATCCGCAGCTACATAAGGCGTAAGCTCGAAATGGCCCGCGATTTCCCACGCGAAAGCCGGCTTTTCGCCAACGAGATGCTGCAGGGCGCGCCGCATGTCGAAGACGAACTGAAAGGACCGCTGAAGGAACTCGTGGACGAGAAGGCCGAAGTTATTCGTGCTTGGGCGAAAGCAGGGAAGATCGCCAGGTGCGATCCCTACCACCTGATTTTCTCGATCTGGTCGACGACACAGCATTATGCCGACTTCGACGTTCAGGTGAGGGCGGTGCTCGGGCACCATGCAGGCGCCGGTCGCTTCGACGATGCGGCGCGCTTTCTCGAGCAGCTGTTCATCGACGGGCTGAAGGTCAAGCCGGTGCCTGGCGCATCATGATGTCGTGGCATCGCGTCATCATTCGTCGAAATTCAAGAGTGAGTTGATGGCAGCGCGCGCCTTGGCGTGGCGGGTTTTATAGGCTTGCTGGATCGCCTTCCGTCTTGTTTCGAGCGCTGGCTCCGGTGACATGGCCGATAACCACGCCAACGCGGTCGGTACAAACTCGCCGCCCGAGGGAATCAGAAGGTCGCTTTCGTCGAGCTGCTTCCTGATGCAGCCGCGGTCGAAGGAGATGACCGCGTTTCCGGCCGCCTTCGCCTCAAAGATCTCCAGCGGCTGCGCCTCGTTGCCATGGGTCGTGGCGAAGACGAACACATCCACCTCGCGGTAGAAGGCCGATTTCGCGGCGTCATATAGCGGGCCGCGATAGTCCAGCGTATCGCCGAGTTCTGCGGCGGCGGCATCGATGGCGGCGCGTTCGCTGGCGCCGGCCGGACCCGCAAGGATTGCCCTGATCGGCAAGCTCTCATTCCGCGCTTGCCGTGCGAGATCAAGAAAGGTGTCCAGCCCTTTCTCGCGGCGGAGATTGCTGAGCATGCCGATCACGAGATGCCTGCGGTCCTTCGGCTCGTCCCGTTCTTCCTGCGCTGCAACGAGGGCCGCATTGGAGATCAGGCTGCTCTGCGTGCGGCGGCCATAAGCATCGGTGAAGTCGTCTCGCATGATGTCGCACAGGAAAATGTGTCGCAGCCGGCGGCCGCCGAGCGTCAGGATGGATCGCATCAGCAACCTCGGCCTATCGATGTAGCTGAAACTGTGATGGTGCAGGTAGACGGGATAGGCAAGGAGCCTCGCAAACAGCACGATCAGCGACGTGTAGATCAGGCCAGAGCCGCCTTCGCAGGCGAGATAGCAGATCCTGTTGCCATGCTTGCGATCGCGCAACAGCTGGAGACAGGCGCTGAGGACGCGACTGAACTTGATCGGATGCTTCAGCAGCGACAGCTTGCCGGTCGGCGGGGCGACATTGCAAACCGTGACCCTGTTTGCTTCCGAAAGCAGCACGATCATGCTTTTAGTCGCGTGCGAGAAGCCGTTTTGTGGCGGAGGCAACTGGCCGATCGCAACGATATGACATGTCATGCGGGAGGCTACCTCTTTGCGCCTCCCGACTATCGCACCGGCGCAGGAAAATACAATCTCCCTCGCGCCGGTCCAATGCACTGGCCGTGCAGCGAACCTTGCGTCAGGCGGCCGCCGTCGCCGGGCTGCTGTCGAAGGCAAACCCCTCGTCGGCCCAGCCGGTCATTCCGCCGATCATGACCTTCACCTGGAGCCCGAGCCTGGCGAGGCGGAGAGCGGCCTTGTCGGTGCCGTTGCAATGCGGGCCGGCGCAATAGACGACGAACAGGGTATCTGCGGGCCATTGCGACATGCGATGCGCCGTCATCTTGCCGTGCGGCAGGTTGATGGCACCCGGTACGTGGGAGGCGGCATAAAGTGCGGGAGAGCGAACGTCCAGCAGTACGAAGCCACTGTTGCCGGCGGAAAGCGATGCGTGGACGTCCCAGCAATCGGTCTCGAAGGCGAGCTTGCGGGCATAGTAGGCGGCGGTGGCCTCCGGAGAGAGGGCAGGGGTTTCGGCGACGAAGCTTGGCATGGCATGTCCTTTCGGTTCGAGTTGCCGCCGACCATCGCCGATGTTATGGCTTGGCGAAATTGGCCAGAATGACGGTTCGCGTAAAGATCATGCCAAATGCGCTGAAGGGACCCCATGTCGCGGTGCTTGCCTATGACGGCCTGTGCACCTTCGAGTTCGCCATTGCCTACGAGGTGTTCGGTCTGTCGCGTCCGGAAATGGGCAAGGGATGGTATCGCTATTCGGTCTGCGCGATAGAGCCGGGACCGCTTCGTGCCGCCGGCGGGCTGACAGTTTCCGTCGATCATGGGTTGGAGGTGCTTGAGGAGGCGGATTTGATCGTCGTGCCTGGCTGGCGCGCGATCGATGCAGAGGTTCCCGAGGCAGTCATCGATGCTTTGCGCTCAGCCCATCAGCGTGGTGCGCGGATCATGTCCCTCTGCTCCGGTGTTGCGGTGCTTGCCGCCACCGGGTTGCTTGGCCATCGGCGGGCAACCACGCATTGGCGCTACGTCGCCTCGATCTCGGAACGCTACCCCGATATCAGCTTCGATGCCGACGTGCTCTACATGGACGAGGGCAGTATCCTGACGGCGGCAGGCAGCGCCGCCGGTATCGATCTCTGCCTGCATGTGGTTCGTGGCGATTTCGGCACGGAGGCTGCCAACAGCGTCGCGCGGCGCCTGGTTCTGCCGTCGCATCGCGAGGGCGGGCAGGCGCAGTTCATCCAGGCGCCGGTGCCGCAGAAGCGCGAGGGCATCCGGCTCGGCCCGCTGATCGAGTGGATGCGGCAGCGGCTGGATGAGGAGCAGCCGATCAGCCTGCTCGCGACGAAAGCCGGGATGAGCCAGCGAACCTTTCAGCGCCGGTTCGAGAGCACCACCGGGATCAGCGTCGGTGAATGGCTGTTGCGCGAGAGGCTTCGCCATGCGCGCGAGCTGCTGGAGAAACAGATCGGCGCATCCCTCGACGACATCGCAGCTTCCAGCGGCTTTGGGACGCTGGCGACGATGCGCCATCACTTCCGCAAGCGGTTGGGCACGAGCCCGGGGGCCTATCGGAAGATGTTTGCGACCGGCCGCGGTTGAGGCCCTGATATTGGCCTTCTAGAGCATCGCACTTGAATTGAGAATCGAGTGGGGTTTTCACGAGGGTATTGGTGTGATTCACTGCGGTTGGAGGTGAATCACATGGGTAAATCTCATTCTGTTGATCTTCGTCAGCGTGTTGTTTCCATGGTCGCTAGCGGCCAATCACGGCGAGCCGCTGCCCGTCATTTCGCAATCAGCGACAGCAGTGCGATCAAGCTGCTGCAACGCCGGGAGCGGACTGGGCTGATAACCCCCGCGCGTCAAGGAAGGCCACCAGGTGCAGGGAAACTGTCGGCGTTTCGCGATTTCCTGGTCGCACAGGTCGAAGGCAAACCGGATATCACCATGCCAGAGCTTGCCCGTCGCCTTGAGGATGAACATGGATTGGTTATTCCACCATCGTCCCTGTCGCGGTTTTTGATAACGCAGGGATACACATATAAAAAAACAGATAATGGCGTCGGAACGCGCTCGCGCTGATATCCGAAAGGATCGTGATGTCTGGATTTCGAAACGCCAACCCCGGATGCGATTTGAACCGCATCGACTTGTTTTCTTGGACGAAACCTCGGTGAACACAAAGATGGTGAGACTGCGTGGGCGCTCCCCGCGCGGCGAGCGTCTCATCACGGATGCGCCCTTTGGCCACTGGGGGACACAGACATTCATTGCAGGCTTGCGCTGTTTCGGTCTTACTGCGCCCTGGATTATTGACAGGCCGATGAACCGGGAAATCTTCGACACCTACATCGAGACCCAGCTTGCGCCGACACTCGAACCAGGCAATGTCGTCATCCTGGATAATCTTCGCGTTCACAAGAGCGATAAAGCCAAAGCCTGCCTCAAGGAAGTTGGTGCGTGGCTCCTGTTTCTGCCGTCTTATTCGCCAGATTTGAACCCGATCGAAATGGCCTTCGCCAAAATTAAGGCCCATCTCCGAGCCGCCGCCGCTCGCACGTTTGACGCACTCTCAAATGCGCTCGGATCCATCTGCAACCTCTTCAACAGCCAAGAATGTCGAAACTATTTTACAGCCGCAGGCTATGGGTTCGATTAAAGGTACGGCGCTCTAGCCCCTCCTCGTTCCTGTGCTTGTCACAGGAAACCAGCAGCTGCGGGTCTGCGCGGCGAGAGATTCATAAGGTCGTCCACAGGAGGCGGGTCGCGCTCAGCACGCAATGCCGCGGCGTCAATTCCGCCGCGGCCTGGCGGGCCATCGGGTTGTTCGGATGGGTCGTCCAGTTGGCGTAGTTCGGATCGACGATCTTGCCGGTGCGCTTGTCGAGGTCGCCGGCGGGGAGCTTTTCCATGGTGATGCAGTTCTCGACCGGGCAGACGTTGACGCAGAGATTGCAGCCGACGCATTCGTCGTCCATAACCTCGAAGTGGCGCACGCCATTGACGAACTGGGTAATCGCCTGGTGCGAGGTATCTTCGCAGGCGATGTGACAGCGGCCGCATTTGATGCAGGCATCCTGATCGATCTTCGCCTTGGCGATGTAGTTGAGGTTGAGATACTGCCAGTCGGAAACATTCGGCACTGCGCGGCCGGTGATATCGTCGAGATTGCGGTGGCCCTTGGCGTCCATCCAGTCGGACAGACCCGTGATCATCTCCTGCACGATCTTGAAGCCATAGGTCATCGCTGCCGTGCAGACCTGCACGTTGCCGGCGCCGAGCGCCAGGAACTCGGCCGCATCGCGCCAGGTCGTTACGCCGCCAATACCCGAGATCGGCAGGCCGTAGGTTTCCGGATCGCGGGCGATCTCGGCCACCATGTTGAGCGCGATCGGCTTGACCGCCGGGCCGCAATAGCCGCCGTGGCTGCCACGTCCGTCGATGGACGGCTCCGGCGAGAAGGTGTCGAGGTTGACCGCGGTGATCGAGTTGATCGTATTGATCAGCGAGACCGCGTCGGTTCCGCCGGCCTTGGCAGCGCGCGCCGGCTTGCGGATGTCAGTGATGTTGGGCGTCAGCTTGGTGATCACGGGCATGCGCGTGTACTGCTTGCACCAGCGCACGACCATTTCGATGTACTCCGGCACCTGCCCGACCGCGGAGCCCATGCCGCGCTCGGACATGCCGTGCGGACAGCCGAAATTGAGCTCGATGCCATCGGCGCCGGTTTCCTCGACCAGCGGCAGGATCGATTTCCAGGCGTTTTCCTCGCACGGGACCATGATCGAGGCGATCAGCGCCCGGTCCGGCCAGTTCATCTTCACCTGCTTCATTTCGCGCAGGTTGGTGTAGAGGTCGCGATCGGTGATGAGCTCGATATTGTTCAAGCCCAGCAGGCGGCGGTCGGCGCCCCAGATCGCGCCGTAGCGCGGGCCGTTGACGTTGACGACCGGCGGGCCTTCCTCGCCGAGCGTCTTCCAGACGACGCCGCCCCAGCCGGCCTTGAAGGCGCGTTCGACGTTGTAGGCCTTGTCGGTCGGCGGTGCGGAGGCCAGCCAGAACGGGTTGGGCGACTTGATGCCGACGAAATTATTGCGGAGATCAGCCATTGTTCATTCTCCCCTTCACGCGACGGCAACGGCCGGCTGCGCACCGGCAGCAAGCATGCGGTTGATGGATTCGGCGGCATCGCGGCCCTGCGCGACGGCCGAGACGGTGAGATCGTCACCACCGAAGACGCAATCGCCGCCGGCCCAGATGCCGTCCAACGACGTCTTGCCTTGCGCATCGATGGCGATGCGTCCGGACTCCATGCGCAGCGCGCCGAGGCCGGCGGCATCGAAGGTCTGGCCGATCGCCTTGAAGATCTGGTCGGCGGCGATGACCCCGGTCTCGCCGGTTGTCGACAGGCGGCCATCGACGAGCTTGGTATATTCAACCTCGATCGCGGCGACCTTGCCGTCCTTTGCGAGAATGGACTTCGGCGCCAGCCAATGGCGGATGATGACGCCCTTCGAGGTGGCGAGATCCTGCTCGAACTCCGAGGCGTTCATATGTTCCTTGCCGCGGCGATAACAGATCGTCACTTCCTCTGCGCCGAGCAGCTTGGCCTGCACGGCGGCATCGATTGCCGTCATGCCGCCGCCGAGAACGACGACGCGGCGGCCGATCGCAATCTCGCCCTTGCTTGCGGCCTGGCGCAGGCTGGCGATGAAGTCGACGGCATCATCCACGCCCGGTAGATTTTCGCCTTCGAGACGTAGCGCATTGACACCGGCAAGGCCGATGCCGACGAAAACGGCGTCATATCGCGATTGCAGATCGGCGAGAGAGAAATCACGGCCAAGTTGCTGGTCGTGGCGGACTTCAATGCCGCCGATCGCCAGAACGTAGTCCACTTCCTGCTGCGCGAAGTCGTCGACTGTCTTGTAGGTGGCGATGCCATATTCGTTGAGGCCGCCTGACTTCGGCCTTCCGTCGTAGATGACGACGTCATGGCCCTTCACGGCGAGGCGATGGGCAGCGGCAAGACCTGCCGGGCCCGCGCCGACGACGGCAATCGTCTTTCCGGTCAGAGCGGGGCGGCTGTAAAACTGCTTGTCTGCCTGCATGGCCGTGTCGGTGGCGTAGCGCTGCAGGCGGCCGATTTCGACGGGTCGCTCTTCTGCCGTGTTGCGCACGCAGGCCTGCTCGCACAACTCTTCGGTGGGACAGACGCGAGCGCACATGCCGCCCAGGATATTCTGGTCGAAGATCGTCTTGGCCGATCCGAGCGGATTGCCGGTGGCGATCTGCCGGATGAAGAGCGGAATGTCGATGGAGGTGGGACAGGCCGTCATGCACGGCGCGTCGTAGCAGAAATAGCAGCGGTCGGCTGCCACCAGCGCCTCGTGCTTGTCGAGGCGCGGATGAAGATCGGAGAAGTTCGACTCGTACTCGGCGGGCGAAAGCCGGCCTGCACGAATCCCAGTTCCCAGTCGTTCCATTGAAGTTCCCTCATTATTGGTAAACGGCCAGTAGGGGGAAGCGTAACTCAGGTTAAAAAATTTATCAAACGGTAAAATTTTTGCGATGCATGCCGTTTATCATATTGTTTTAATAGGGCTATTTTTGCTGGTTTCGGAGCGCCGTCCGCCCTTGGCCGCGTCCTTGAAATAAAAAATGAAAAAATCGATTTTTTCTCGTCCGTTCGGGGAACCATTCGGATACTTGCCCGTTACTGCGGTATCCGAACGATGACCGCATCGACCCAACATGCGCGCCCCCAAAACATCGTTCGGACCTACTCACGGTCCCCTCCCGATGAGTGAAAGAACAGCCGGTGCGCCGCCCTCGCACTGGCTGTTCTTCGTTTAGCGCATTGCTGCCTGTCGAGGAGGACGCCGGAGAATTTCGAACTCGGCGTCGGGGATGACCAGATGATATTCGATCCGGCCTGGTACCAGCGTGAGTTCGGCCTTGCCGTTTACCGAGGAGGGGACGACGCGCTCGAGCACCGTCTTGCCGAAGCTGTTGTCGCTGAATTCATGAATCTCTGTCGGATCGCACAGCGTCTCCGCCCATGAAACCTCGATTGCCTTTCGCCCGGCAGAGGCCACTTCGTGGCAGCTCAAGGTGACAGCAGGTTTGCTGCCAGCGATCGCTCCATAGGAAGCCGAATTGACGATCAATTCGTGCAGCGCCAGGCCGACATGCACGGCGGCATTGGGTGTCAGGTGGACGTTTATCCCGGAGATCGGCAGCGGTCCTGCGGTCTCAGGCCAATAGGGGGCGAACTGCTTTTCAGCCAGTTCGAACAGGAAGGCACCGCGCCAACTGGAGTCAGTAATCAAGTCTTGCGAATTCGACAGCGATTGCAATCGCCCGCGGAATTTCGCCAGAAAGCTATCCAGCGATATGGTGTTGCGGGCCGTTTGTGTGGCGATGCCCTGAATAATGGCCAGAAGGTTCTTCGAGCGGTGCGATAGCTCGCGAAGAAGGGACTTCAGCACCTTTTCGCGATGCCGTGCCTCCGTCACCTCGGATATGACGGAGAGGATGCCCATGGCGTGATCCGTGCCAGCGCGCTGGATCTTCAGTTCGTACGTGCGCATTTCCCCGTCGATCGAAATGTCGACCTCGGCTGTCATCTGCTTCCCGGTTTCGAATACCTGCTGCTTCAGCTTCTCCAGGTTGCGCCCATGTGTCTCGCCGAAGAGATCTACGTCAGTTCCGCCCGGTATTGCAAGCGGCTGAAAATACGCAGGAAGGTTATCGGCATAGATGATCGACAGGCCAGGATCCTGGTAGATCACTGAAATCCCGGCACTTGCGAGCGCGCGCTGCAGTAGAACCACTCTGCCTTCCGGCGCGAAGGACATGCCGGGCACTGGTTCATTCCTGTTCACCTAGTCGCCTTTCCCATTTTGATCTTTCCTCACGGCGGAGGAGGGTGCCCATTGATCGGGAAGCTTATCCTAGAAGAAAGCGCTAAAAAAAAACCTTAAGGCCGGAAAAGCGTTCCAGATTCACCGAAACGCATTCCCGTTCCCTTTGTTCCTCAAGTCGCCATTTCTTCAGGCGGCGGCCTTGGTGGATTGGTTGAAGAAAAGTGCCTGACTGATCAATGCCTTGACCATGTCCGGATTGAACGGCTTCGTGACCAGGAAGGTCGGCTCCGGCCGTTCGCCCGTCAGCAGTCGCTCGGGAAAGGCGGTGATGAAGATCACCGGCACGCTCGCAGTCTTGAGAATGTCGTTGACCGCATCGATGCCGGAGCTGCCGTCGGCAAGCTGGATATCTGCCAAAACCATGCCCGGCCGGGTCCTGTTATAAAGCGCAACCGCTTCGGCATGCGTACGGGCGATGCCGGTCACCCGGTGGCCGAGGCTTTCCACCATTTGTTCGATGTCCATCGCGATCAGCGGCTCGTCCTCGATGATCATGACGTCCGTGGCAACCTGGCGAGAGATTTCGCGCGATGCGTTGTCGAGCAGGCTGACGACTTCGTCCTCTTCCACGCCCAGGATCTCGGCAATCTCTCCAACCCGGAAGTTCTCGACGGAGGCGAGGATAAAAGCCTGGCGCGCGAGCGGCGAAACCTTGGCGAGGTTCAGCGTTGCGCGCTGCTCCCACGCGTAAGGCGAGGCAGGTTCAGGGATCTGGACTGTGACGGAACCAAACAGCGTGGTGAAAAGTTTGTACAATGCAACGCGGTCATCCGCGGTATCCGGGAAAATGGATATATCGGTAATGATCGCCTCGAGGACGGCGGCTACATACGCGTCGCCCGACGTTTGCGTTCCAGTAAGCGCGCGGGAATAACGACGCAGATAAGGAAGGTGCGGCGCAATTCGAGTCGAAAGTGTCATTTATAGCTCCCAATAGGCCGGTGAGAGGCCTCAATGGCGATTAAAACGCGACGGACTGTAAAAATGTTCCTGATATGTAGGAACTTTTTTTTCTCAGCAGCATTATCGTGCCTACAAACTAGAGGGCTCATCGCATTTGTTTCATGACACGCGACGGGATGTTCGCCAATCAGCCGGCCCAAGCGGCTGATGTAGTTAAGACGAACTTAATCAAGGCGGCGTGGCAGAACGGGCGGATAACGAGTAAAGTGACGATTGATGACGACACGCAAGAATGAAAAAGATCGGCAGCGGCTGGAAATGCGCGCAAGCGATATCCTGGACCCGAACAGCCAGATCGGGGTGAAGTTACGATCGCTTTATGCTGCCGTGCAGGAAGAAGCGATTCCGGAGCGCTTTCTCGATTTGCTCGAGAAGCTTGACCAGGCTGAACTGGTCGCTTCGGCCAAGGCCGCGAAGTAAGGTGGCTCCATGGAAAAGCAGCAACCAAGCTTCAAGCGCGAGCTCCTTGCGTCGCTACCGAGTCTGCGAGCCTTTGCCATCTCGCTGATTGGCCGGCATGACCGGGCGGACGATCTTGTTCAGGACACGATCATGAAGGCCTGGGCAAAGCAGGATCATTTCGAGATGGGCACCAACATGAAGGCCTGGCTCTTTACCATCCTGCGCAACGAGCTTTACAGCCAGATGCGCAAGAGCGGACGCGAAATCCAGGATAGCGATGGCTTGTTCACCGAGTCGATGGCGATGCACCCGTCGCAGTATGGCGCGCTCGATCTTCAGGATTTCAAGAAGGCGCTCGATCAGCTGCCCCCGGACCAGCGTGAAGCGATCATTCTGGTCGGCGCATCGGGGTTCTCCTACGAAGAAGCCGCGGAAATCTGCGGATGTGCCGTCGGCACGATCAAGAGCCGCGTCAATCGCGCCCGCCAGCGTCTCCAGGAACTGCTTCAGATTTCCGGCGAGGCCGATTTCGGGCCAGATGCAACATCCTCGCCGCTGACGTCCAAAGCCTTCGCCTTCTGACATGCCCAGCTCGACCCAAAAAGACCGGCGGCCTCACGGCGCCGGCCTTTTTTCGGGTGAACGGCCGGCCTTTTTTCGGGTGAACGATGGAGTGTCAGTCGTCGTTGCGCTTGGAGCCCAAGAGGTTGGCCGCGACCACGGCTGCGAGAACACCCGCCGTCAGCAACGGCTGGGCGCGGATGAGGCCTATACCGGCGGCCGCAAGCGATTCCAGCGCCTGTCTGCGCTCCGCCGCACGGCGCGCTTCCTGCGCATTGATCACCATCATGATAACGAGGACGACGATCGCGATCAGCAGCGCTGCTGCAGCCAGGAATAGCGCCGCGCCTATGGGTCCATAAATGCCGGAGAGCCATATCGCGCCGGCAACGACGGCGAGTGTATAGGCGGTCAACAAGAGTACGACGGCAATCGCCACGAAAATACCGTTGCGCTTCGTCCGCGCAACGGTTCGGTGAACACTCGTGCCTACCAGCAGGCTGAGGAGCGAAAAGAGCATCTCGTCTCCTTAACGGCGGGCAAGGAGGGCGAGGACAAGCCCGAAGGCTGCCGCCGCCCCGATGGTGGCTACAGGGTGCCGGCGTACCGTGTTGCGCACTTCATGCGCGCCGCGTAGGTAACCCTCCTGCAATTCGTGGATCAGGTCCTCGCTGCGGGAGAGTAGATCGTCGTAGCCGGCTGCTGCCTGATAGCGAAGTCGATCACCCGACTTGCGCGATTGCTTTCCAGCGATCTTCGTCAGGGCCGCGATGTCGTCGCGAAGAGTTTCGATCTGCTCTTCGATGGTGGATTCAATGTTGTGAAGCGTGCCGCCATTGCGCCGGCTGCGGAGGGGGTGGAGGAGCGAAGAGGCCACGATTTTCTCCATCGGTAAGGCGCGCTCTGACGCGGCCTGGTTCAACACAGGGCCGCCGCCGAAGGTTGCATGAAGATTGTCGCCCGGCAATGACCCACATCATCAATTGCTTAACGCGGCCGCTTCTCAAAAGTTCCGCTACGCTGGATTGTATCAGGTCTGAACTGCACTGTGGGCAAGGACGAAGGGTGTGCCGTCCGCTGGAACCTGGTTGATCCGCAGGGCACAGCCAAAGACGGTTTCCATGGTCTCATCCGTCAGCACGTCGCGGACGCCACCAGCCGCAGCCACTTGCCCTGATTTCATGAGGATCATCTCGTCGGCGAAGAGCGCAGTCAGGTTGAGGTCGTGCATGACTGCGATGACGCCGCCGCCAGCTTCGCAGAATTTGCGCGCCAATGTCATGATGGTCAACTGATGGCTGATGTCGAGGCTCGATACCGGCTCGTCGAGCAGGAGCCAGCACGGCTTTCCGTCGATGACCGGCTCGGCGATCTGGCACAGAACGCGGGCGAGCTGTACGCGCTGCTGCTCACCGCCCGAAAGCTCCTGATAGAAGCGTCCTTCGAAGCCCTCGAGGTCGACAGCCGTCAGTGCATTGGCGGCAATCTGTTCCACTTTATCAGGGTTACGATTGACGCCAGTGGTCAAGCCCATCCGGACCACTTCGCGCACCATGAACGGGAAGGAGATGGTGCTTGCCTGCGGCAGCACGCCACGCATCGTCGCCAGCTGCCATGGCTGCAGCGCGCTCACATCCTGCCCATTGAGGCGAATGGTGCCCGCGTAGGGGAGTTCGCCCGAGACGGCCTTCATCGTGGTCGTCTTGCCTGAACCGTTCGGACCGGCAATCGCCGTCAGCTGACCAGCCCGTGCGGTAAAGCCGACCTGACGAACGATGGTCTTGCCGGAAAGGCGTACGGAAACGCCGGATACTTCGATCATTGCTCGATACTCAAAGGGCAAGGCGTGCGCGATGCCGCAACAGAATCCACAGGAAGAACGGGCCGCCGACGGCCGCCGTAATGATGCCGATCGGCAGTTCGGCCGGCGCGACGATCGTCCTCGCAAGGACATCGGCGAAAATCAGCAACGAGCCGCCGAGAAGGGCGGAGGCTGGCAGCAGGAAGCGGTGATCGGGGCCGATCGACATTCGCAGCACATGCGGAACCACAATGCCGACGAAACCGATGCCCCCACTCACCGCGACCGAAGCACCAGTTGCAGCGGCAACGCTGACGATGGCGATATTCTTCAGCCGCTGGACGGGGACGCCCATGTGAAAAGCCGTCGCTTCGCCGAGCGTGATGGCGTTCAGGCCCCGGGCCATGAACGGTATGGCGGCAAAGGAGAGAAGAATGATTGGCGCTGCGGCGGCAATCTTTGCCCATGTCGCTCCAGCAAGTGATCCCATCCCCCAGAAAGTGAGGTCTCGCAGTTGCTGATCATTGGCCATGTAGATCAAAAGCCCGGTGAGCGCACCGGCAAGCGAGCCGAGCGCGATGCCGGCAAGCAGCATCGTGGCAACCGAGGTCTGGCCGTACCCAGTTGCGATCCGGTAGAGCAGCCACGTGCTGGCGAGGCCGCCGCAGAAGGCTGCGATCGGCAGTGCGTAGATGCCGAGCAGCGTGTAGAGCGGTGCGGCAAAGGTGCTGGCGAGCACGATGATCACCACTGCGCCGAGACTGGCCCCTGAGGACACGCCGACAAGTCCAGGATCGGCAAGCGGATTGCGGAACAGGCCCTGCATGATGGCGCCCGAGACGGCAAGCGATCCACCGACCAGGAAACCCAGGATCGCGCGGGGCATGCGGATATCAAAGATGATGATCCGATCGCGTGCGTTCAGCGCATCATCTGAACCGGCCACCTTGGCAATGACGTCGAGGAACGAGGCGTTGGAAGCGCCCGTTGTCACCGAAAACAACAGGGACAGGACGGAGCCGACCGCAAGCAGAACGATCGCCAGCAGGGCGAGGCGGCTGCGATCGCCCGTCCTGTGACGCTCCCGCAGACCTGTCAGCGAAAACATCGCACGCTTCTGTCCCATGGCGTCCTGAAGAGCCATCGTCAGTTCCCGTAGATCGCCGCGTTCAACTCACGGACGGCGCCTGCAGTGCGGGGGCCGAAACCAAGCAGGTGCAGGCCGTCCATACGGAGGATCGCCTTGTTCTGCGCCGCCGGTGTCAGGGCCAGTGCGGGCTGCTTGAGAAGGTCTTCATTGCCAGTACCCGAACCATCGCCGCGGTTCATCATCAAAATGACGTCGGGCTTTGCTTCCACGATCGCTTCGTCGGTCAGCGGCTTGTAGCCGGGGACGTTGCCCACGGCATTGACGGAGCCCGAAAGCTTGATGATGCCGTCGGCGGCAGTGCCGGTACCGGATGCCATGATCTTGCCGCCCTGCATGCTGAGGATAAAGAGGACACGCTTGCGCTCGCTTTCGGGCCGCTTCTTGGCGTCGGAAATCGCCGCGTCGAGGTCTGCGCCGACCCTTTCTTCCAATGCCTTTGCCTTGTCCGGCTGCCCAAGAAGTTCGCCGACGCGGTCGATCTTCGCGAGGATGCCCTCACGCGTATAGGCATTCGGGACGGTCTCGAACGGAACGCTGGCGCTCTTTAGAACATTCAGTGCCTCCGGAGGTCCGGATCCTTCGATGGCGATGATGGCCGTCGGGTTCATCGCAAGGATGCCTTCCGGCGACAGGGCGCGCATGTAGCCGACGTCGGGCAGCTTCATCGCAGCTTCGGGATACATGCTCGTCGTGTCGCGGGCGATCAACCGATCCTGCTCACCCAGCGCGTAGACGATCTCGGTGACGTCGCCGCCGACCGATACGAGGCGCGTCGTATCCAGTTTCTCGGCCGCCAGGGCATCCGAGACGGGAGCCAGCGACAGCACGATCGCCGCCGCCGAAAACGCCAGTGCCCAAAGCCGCTTGTGGCGCGGTTCCTTACGCATCTTCAACCCCTTCTCACGCCGCGACGCTTGTTCCTGTGCGCGGCAGGGTTTCCATGATGGAGCGCCAGTCGTCGCGCTCCTCGGTGCCTTCCTTCCGCTTGCCGAAGAACTGGATGATCATTTCGCCATCGGCATTGTATGCCTCGAGCGAGGTCACATGGCCGTCCTTCGTCGGCTTGCGCACGGCCCAGGTCTCGGCAATGTGATCCTGACGAAGGTGCAAGTGGAAGGTCGGATCGAGAACGTTGATCCACGGACCCATCGGCTGCACGTTGACGATCGGGCCGGAATGGATCTGGACGATTCCGTTGTTGGCCACGAAGCACATGACAGGCAGGCCTGCCTTGACCGAAGCGTGCATCATCTCTGCCGTCGCCGTGTTGTCGAGCTGCCAGGCATAGTCGTCGCCGACAGTGCGGACGGCGACCTGGCGACCGATCTTCAGCTTGCGCAGCATCCCAAAGAACTCATGCGTGTCGGTGAGCTTGCTCCAGTGCTGGCGTAGCTCGTCGCGCGTGACCTCGCCGCTCTCGTTTATCGACGAGGGTGTCGGATCGGCGACGAATTCCTGCGACTGATCCTCAAGCGTCAGATCCCGGACGATGGCGTGATAAGCCTCGACATTCGAGTTCGGGCGAAGATGGACCTTGTGAACTGCGTTTCCAGCCTTGTCGAAGTATTGCAGGCTGAGACGCTCCTGTTCGCCGTCTCTCTTGGAAACAGCAAAGCCGTGCGCCCAGCGATTGGGGAAAATGCGCAAGTCGATGTTTTCCCCAAGGACGATCGAGGCGTGCGGTCCGGCGGTGATGTTTTCGTAAACGCCGATCTTCTCGTGAACGGCGCTTTCGTTGCGAGAAAGGGCCATGACCTCGCCGAGTTCAGCGACCCGCTGCAGAAGCTTCAAAGCGCTGCCATCGATGCGGGTTGCGCTGATGCCAACCTCGGCCGCGACGAGCGCGGCTTCGGAAATCTGAAGCTGAGCCGCGATATCGCGCTCACGCATCTTCGGATTTTCTGCGCGAAATGCGCGAATGTCGGCGGGAGCCGGTTTCGTGGTCTCAGTCATGTCCTAGCCCTACTTATTGAGAATGAGTTTGCCCTGACGGGTGATTTTCATGCGGTAGACCACGCCATCGTGACGGATCATGATCTCGGTCGCTCCGCGAAAAATGTCTGCACTTTCCAAAACGCGCATTTCTGCCGTTGGTTCGCGCTGCAGCGACGCGTGACGAAAGGTATCTGGCTTCTCAACCATCATTGTCGGTCGGTTATGTCCGCTCGATCCGCGGCGCCCAACGCCGGGAAAATCCATAATTATCTTGACTCTCATAGTCATCATTTTTTAATGACGCAATAGCGGAGTTTGCAACTCAAGTTTAGAGTCTAATGATGGAGGAAATAGCAGTGAGCAAGATTGCAGCGCTTTTGACGAGCGGTCTGATCGTGGTTGCGAGTGCGTCACAGGTTCTTGCTCAGGATGCTGCAGCGGCGTCGCCGGCCAAAGCCCTCGAGGTCGAGCTGAACGGCCTCGCGCCCTCGCAGAGGGGCTGCACGATGACCTTCGTTGCGCTCAACAATCTCGCCGCGCCGATCAACAAGATCTCCTTCGAGCTTGCTTTCTTCAACGACAGGAATGCGGTCGACCGGGTGACCGTGTTGGACTTCCGCGATCTGCCGCAAGGCAAGAAGCGCGTGCGCCAGTTCGACATGCCGAACGTCACATGCGAGAGCGTGACGCGCCTGTTGATCAACGATGCGCCGGTTTGCGACGGCCCGGCCACGGGAGAGTGCATGAAGGGTCTTGTCACCCGTTCACAGGTTTCCATTCCTTTCGAGGGTTGAGTGGTTCGCCGGCATGACAGCCGGCGGCTTTCTGTTTCAACGGGCCGAGGCAGGCACAAATGGCAGTTTCAGCAAAATCCAAATCGAGAGTCATTCTCGTTGAGGAGCCGGTCGCCGACAGCGGAATGAACGACAACAATCCCGGCATGCATCCCGGGCATGAATTGTCGGATCTTCGTAACGTGCCGCGCCAGCCGGCCGCCGAGGTCTCCATCCACTACGCCCGCCTGGCATTGATTGAATCCTTCCCGCAGGATCCGCAGAGTGCGAGCAACACCGTCACTGCCGCGCCATCGATGGATGCCAGCGTCGAAAAGGATGAGAGCGCAAGACCACATCAGCGTCATGCGGTGATGGCTTGTCTCAGCTCTCTTGCTTGCCATGTGGCTGTCATCGCGATCCTGGTCGTCGGGTTCGTGGTCACACCTCACGATCCGGTTGAAGAGGCCGGCGAGGTGGTGAGTGTTATTATCCTTGGCGATTCAGAGGCGGACCAGGCGGCCGCAGGCGAAAAAGCTGAAGAGCCACCGCCTGAGGAGATCGTGGCCGAGACCGTTCAGACGCAGACTGTGCAGCCGACTGCGATGATGCCGACGGAGACAGAGCCCAAAGAACCGGTGGCTGTTGCGCCGGCGCAAGAGGTCACGCGCGTTTCCCCGGAAAACGTCGTTGCCGCGCAATCCGAAGTCCTGACCTCGCTATCGCCTGCCGAGACATCCGTGGTGCAGCCGATGGCGACCGAAGTGCCGCCGGAGGTTCCTGCCGAGACGCCTCCCGTTGCCCAGGCCGCACCGCAGGAGGTTAAGCCGGTCCAGCCGATGGAAACAGCGGCGGTCGCTCCGCAACCGGATAAGCCGACGCTTGAACCCAAGCCGAAGGCGCAAAAGCCTGTCAAAAAGCCGGTCGAGAAGAAGGAGCCGTCTAAGAAGGCAAAACCATCTGCGGGGTCGGGCGGTGAAAACAAGCAGGACTCCAAGAAGGGATTGGTGGACGGAACGGAAACGGCAACGTCGAGCCAGAACTCGCGCGGCGCTGGCAACAGCGGCGGTGCAGGTAGTGCGGCTGTCGCCAACTATCCCGGCAAAGTGCGGTCCCGCGTTCTCCGTGCGCTTAGGGTTCCCTCCGCGCTAAAGCGCGAGCCAGCGAGCGTCTCGCTTAGCCTGACAATCGTTTCCTCAGGCGCCTTGAGCAGCGTTAGAGTCGCGCGAAGCTCGGGAAACACGCAGCTGGATCAAGTGACTGTCGATGCCGTCCACCGCGCCGCACCGTTTCAGCCGCTGCCCGCGGGAAAACCGGCTTGGTCGTTTACTCTCCCGTTTCAGGTTGGGGGGCGCTGATAAAATATGACTGTGATAATCAACTTTATACTTTACTCTAAAAATCAAGTTTAATAAGGTCCGCTCGCACACGCAGGGTTCGTGTGACGATCAACGAGCGAACGGGTGGGCAATGGCTCGAAAGACGAAGAAGGGTTCCAACCGCGAAATCCGCGTCAATGCGAATATCGAGACGGTTCAGGAAGCGTCCGGGCGGTCCAAACTTGATGGACGCAGTTTCCTGTATGTCGGCGGACGGGACTGCCAGGTGGCGCATCTTCGCCAGATCGCAAGCAACTTTGGGGCAGAGCTGATCCACCACGACGGTGGTTTGCGCGAGGCCGTCTCCCGCATCGATACCGTGCTTCCCTCGGTCGACTGCGTCTTTTGCCCGATCGACTGTATCAGCCACGATGCCTGCCTGCGCGTGAAGACGGGCTGCAAGAAATTCGGCAAGGCTTTCATCCCGCTTCGAAACGGCAGCAAGTCCAGTCTGGAACGCGCGCTGCAGACAATGAACGAACGAGACAATTCCCGATGAATGAAGAACGCCCTGACGGGGTCATGATGATCGGCCTGCACAAGCTTGCCGCTCAAAGAGGTGACGGCCTTGTGCCGGAGCTTTACGATCTGCTGCTGCGCAATGTTGAGCGGCGGAGAGACTATCCCAACGTGTCGGAGTTTCCGCTCTGGGAGGCACGGATGCCCGGGCAGCAGCCGGAAAAGCCGCTTGGTTTGGAGGCTGCAAACGGCAATAATGTTGTGGCCTGCGCGCCTGAGCGCGCTGGCGTGAAAGGCAAAGGGTAAGGATCCTGCCATGTATATTGCGATGAACCGCTTCAAGGTTGCGATCGGATCGGAGGCATCCTTCGAGGATGTCTGGCGCAATCGCGATTCCAGCCTCTCGCAGGTTCCAGGCTTCGTCGAGTTCCGCCTGCTGCGGGGCAGGACGAATACGCAGGAGGATTACACGCTGTTTTCCTCGCACACCCTCTGGCAGAGCGAGGAGGACTTCGTGAACTGGACGAAGTCCGAAAACTTTCGCGCCGCACACCGCAGTGCCGGTGAGCGCATGGCAATGTACAAGGGGCCGCCGGTTTTCGAAGGCTTCAACGTCGTGGCCGGCATCTGAATGGCCGAGCAGGACCCGGATCGTGTCGAAGTCCTGCCGGTGCTGCCATCGCCGAGACGCTGGCCTTTTATCGTGACGATCTTGGCTTCGACCGGATCATCCACCAGTCTCCAGACTGTCTGATCCTGCGTCGCGACGAGATGGAGTTGCAGCTGGCGCGCGAGCGAGCGCTATGCGAGGCGACGGCCGTCTACTGCGTGGCGGTCGAATTGCCGCGCTGCATGCCGAATAAGTGCCTCTGACCCCGCTCGAGCGACGGCCTTGGGGTATGGAAGAATGCTATATCCATGACCCGCATGGCAATCTGCTTTCGGTTTGAGCGCATACCCGTCAGCTCATCGATCAGCCTCGGCGGATGAAGGCGCCCACCGCGATCGCCAGCCAGCCGAACATCATGGCAAATCCGCCCGTGGGTGCGGCCATCGGAAACAAACCGGAACCCGCATAGCGCAAAGCGACGAGATCGCCGGCAAACAGAAGTGTACCAGCACCTATCAGTATGCCGGCAAGCCATGCGGTCCTCAGCTTCTCGGCGCCGATGGCAAGGGCAAGCAGGGTAGGACCGTGCGCCAGGCACATTGCCGAGGCCGAAGCGACGAGATGCGCGTCGTCGCCGCCATGCGCTGCGGCAGCCGCCAGCGCCACGCCGGCAAAGCCGAACAGGCCGGCAAACAGATAAAGTAGCGGCGCAATACGCGCGTTCAGCGTCATGGCTGGTCCTATTCCTTGTTCTGCATGTGATATGCGAGCCGTTCGATGGGCGGCAGGATGATCTCGCGCAGCTTCGGATTGGCGATGGTTTCCTCAAGTGCGCGGCGAAAGCAGAGCAGCCATTCGTCGCGTTCCACGGGACCGATCTTGGCAACGAAATGTCGGCTTCTGAGGCGTGGATGGCCGCGCTTGTCGGTGTAGAGCGGTGGGCCGCCGAAATACCCTGTCAGGTATTCGTAGAATTTCTCCTGGCTGCCGTCCAGTGATGGCGGATGGACGGCGCGGACATGGTGGGCCTCGGGCAGCGTATCCATCAGCTCATAGAAGCGGTGCGCCAGCGCACGCACGGCCGCGCCGCCGCCAATTGCCTCGTAAAGGGTAATGACTTTTTCCGTCACGGTTACATTCCTCGAAATCCAACTCTTAATGCACTGCGAGGAAGACGACCGCAACCGCCTGGATCAGTACGCGGCAATTCGCCCGTCGCCGGTCTGCCGGTGACAAATTTCTTGACAAAACCGTCTGGACGGTATCTTTTATGGAGATGTCACTCGCTCATCATCGCCGCAAACAGCCTCTCATTGTGCGCCAGCAGTTGCTGGATGTGGCCGCTCGCCTGACGATGGAGCACGGTATGGCTGCTGTGACACTGGATGCCGTGTCCGGCGCCTCAGGGGTCAGCAAGGGCGGACTGTTGCACCACTTCCCGACGAAGAATGCGCTGCTGGATGCCCTTTTCGAAAGCCTCCTGGATCGTTTTGACGCTGATATCAATGATCGCATGCGTGAAGACCCGGTGCCGCATGGCCGTTTCAGCAGGGCCTATCTGCGTGCCGTCGCCGATCTCAGGGAGAGTTCCGACGAGGCGGCCCATTGGGCTCAGGTCACGGTCGCGTTGCTTGCTGAGCCACGGCTTCGGCATCGCTGGCGCGCGTGGGTGCAGGAGCGGACGGAGGAATACGTCGGCACGGATTCGTCCGTCGATGCGCAGATCGTTCGGTTTGCGGCTGACGGCCTCTGGCTTGCCGACATGCTCGGCAGCCATGACAACGGCGGCGATCGGCATGCGCTGATTGCCCGTCTCGTCGAACTCACCAACAAGTAGAGTAGGACCCCGCCATGGCTCCCGCTGTCGTCTACGCGCTGCTCTTTGCTGCGATCGCGCTGGAGGTCATTGGCACGACGGCGCTGCAATTGTCGCAGCAGTTCACCCGCGTCGGGCCGACGGCTGTTCTGGTCATCTGCTACGCTGCCGCGTTCTATTGCCTGTCGATAACGCTGAAGGTCATTCCCGTCGGCATCGCCTATGCAATCTGGAGCGCGCTCGGCATCGTGCTGATTTCCGCTGTCGGCCTCATCTATTTCAAGCAGCGGCTCGATGCGCCGGCGATCATCGGGCTGGGGCTGATCGTCGTCGGCGTGCTGGTGGTCAATCTTTTCTCAAAATCCGTCTCCCATTGATTTCGCCCGCATCCGGGATCATCTGGCGCGCCACCTTGACCCGCTGCGATCCCCCGAATGTCGTCGCGACATTTGACCGCCGCCGCGCGGGCTTGTGAAAAATGGCGCCATATCCATATCTTCTTGAACTTTTCACAGCCTATTCTACGAATTGGACAACCCATGACCGACGGTACCGCTGACGCAGACCTTTCTGAAAATCCATCCGCAACCAAGGGCCAATCCTTTAACACTGCCGGCATCGCGCCGATGGATCGGCCGAGCGCGATCACGCGCTTCTTCATGGGTATCGTCGCATGGGCCGAAAAGCTGAACTTCAGATATGCCGAGCTCGGCAATCCGCCGGTCTATGATACCACGACGTTCCCCTGGGCCGCCGAGATGGAGAAGGCGTGGCCGCAGATCCGGTCCGAACTGGACCGTGTGCTCGTGCGGCAGAGCGAACTGCCGACATTCCAGGACATCTCGACTGACGTGAAGACGATTACAAGTGATAGCGGCTGGAAGACATTCTTCCTCGTCGGGTTCGGTGTGACGTCGCAACAGAACATCAAGGCGTGCCCGCAAACCTGGGAGGCGGTGCAAAAGATACCGGGATTGAAAACCGCCATGTTCTCGATCTTCGAGCCCGGCAAACACCTGCCGGCGCATCGCGGACCTTACAATGGCGTGCTTCGCCTGCATCTCGGCATAATCGTACCGGAACCGTCGGACAAGCTTGCTATCCGGGTGAAGGACCAGATCTGCCACTGGCAGGAGGGAAAAGTCCTGATCTTTGATGATGCTTATGAGCACGAGGCCTGGAACCACACCGACAAGACGCGCGTGGTGCTCTTTGTCGACTTCGTGAAGCCTTTGAAGTTCCCGGCCAGCTTCGTCAATTGGGTGCTGATGAACCTCGCCGTGTTCACGCCCTTCATTCGTGAGGGGCTGGATAAGCACAAGGAATGGGAAAAGAAGTTCTACGCGGAAGCGGAAGCCTTCAGAAACAGACCGCAGAATTAAACGCCGATCGCTGGACGAAAAGAGGCCGGGCCATTTTTCCGGGATCGATCGAGAGCCTCACGCCACAATGCGTCTGGAGTTCACGTCGATGTGGCTGTTTTGATGAGCGCACACGCCTATTCGGCTTGTCCGGGACCGGCCGACAGCGACGCCTGTCAGTTGCTGTTGGCTGCCATCAGCCTGCGCTTCCGGCTTCGTTGCCAGGTAGATCACATGATTGTCTGCTGCATCTGCGAGATGAAGAGCGATTTCCTCTTCCCGCATCCCGCCGCTACCGCGCGACGGACAATATCGGTGACCGCCACTTTACAGACAGCTTCGCATTCTCGCGAGCGTCGCATATCTTCGGCGCTATATTTCGGAGAGCGGATGCTTGTCATGGCCGCAAGGTGCCACAATCAGAGACGTTTTCAACAGGATGCTCATAGAGTGGTTAGCCGGTACGGTTAAGTGCATGAGGCCGGTTGAGACGCGGCCGCCTGGCCGCATCAAAAGGAAAACGGCGGCCGCGCATGCACTCATATGTAAGCGCTCATTTCCATGCGCCTTTTCGCGTTGAGTTCTCTGCCGCATGAAGTGTCCACTTGAAATAGGTGGACACCAAATATGAATGACGAAGAGCAGAAGCTGCGTGTGCGGTTGGTGGGGCGTGATGGTCGGCGGCGCTATGATCCAGGATCAAAGGCGCGGCTTGTTACGGCTTGCCTCCAGCCTGGTGTTTCTATATCAGGCCTTGCGCTTGGCCATGGGGTCAATGCCAACCTTCTACGCAAGTGGGTCAAGGAGGCCAGGGAGGCTGGCTTGTCGGCGGTATCTGCAAGCTCGCCGTTTATCCCGGTCGTCGCAGCAGACGGCAGCCTGCCTGTCGGGATGCGCTCGCTGGATATACCGGTCGCGTATGGTGAAGAACAACCGGCATCACTGGAGAAGACGGCCCATCTGTCAGGTTTTTCCAAAATCAGCGCGTTGCTGCCGAACGGCGTGAAGCTTTCGCTGGAATGCGGTGATGTGGATGCGTTGACGGCGATCATCGGAGCTCTGGGTCATGTTCAGACTGGGCGCTGATATCAAGGTTTACCTGCACCGCGAGCCGATCGACTTCCGGGCCGGTATCAACAGCCTTGCGGTCCTGGTGCAGGAGGTGATGGAGCTCGATCCGTTTGCGCCTGCGGTCTTTGCCTTTTGCAATCGCCGCCGTGACCGGATGAAGCTCCTGTTCTTCGATCGGTCCGGTTTTGTGATGGTGCTGAAGCGATTGTCGGAAGACCGGTTCCGATGGCCACGTCGGGAGATGATGGTGGTAACGCTGACGACCGAGCAATTACACTGGATTCTCGACGGCATTGATATCGACGCGATGGTCCGCCATCCGGTTCGGCAATACCAGATCGCCGGCTGACAGTTCTCGACGTCTGCGGTTGACGGGGCGAAACGGTTCAGATTCAAGAATCTGATGATCCGACCCGGCGAACCCACTGTTGAGGAGTTGATGGCGCGCATTGCGGCGCTGCAGGCGGAGAACCGTCAGCTCACGGAACGCGTGGTCAAGCTCGAGGAAGAACTGGTGTTGGCGCGGCTTCATCGTTTTGCGCCGAAAAGCGAAAAGCACGTGGACCGCCTCTTCGATGAAGCCGAGCAGGTTGCCGATGAAGACGACGCCGGCGGAGACAATGGGGAGGTCGTCGACCTGCCGGACACGGGCTTTGCGGCGATCGAGAAGCCAGAGGGCAAGAAACGTGGCCGCAAGCCCCTGCCGGAACATCTGCCGCGCGAGCGCGTCGAATATGACCTTGCCGACGACCAGAAGGCCTGTCCTTGCTGCCGTCACCAGATGCATCGCATGGGCGAGGCCGTCACCGAGCAGCTCCACATCGAGGTGAAGGCCAAGGTCCTGCAGAATGTGCGGCTCAAGTATGCCTGCCGCCATTGCGATCGCACCGGGATCAACACGCCTGTTGTCCTTGCGCCAATGCCCGCGCAGCCCTTGCCGGGCAGCATCGCCACGGCCTCGACGCTGGCATTTGCTCTTGTTCACAAATATGTCGATGGCACGCCGCTCTACCGCCTGGCCCAGGCCTTCGAGCGTGCCGGCGTTCCCGTCAGCCGCGGTGCTCTGGGCCATTGGGTGATCGGCTCGAGCGAGAGGCATCTCTCCCGCATCTATGACGCGCTGAAATCGCGGCTCAGGTCTCAAGCCATCATCCATGGCGACGAGACGACGGTCCAGGTGCTGAAGGAAAAGGACAGGGAGGCCACCAGCACATCATTCATGTGGGCGTATCGGAGTGGAGAGGACAGCGACGAGCCGATCGTGCTGCTCGATTATCAACCCGGCCGCGGCCAGATTTATCCGCAGGCCTTCCTCGGCGATTACCACGGCATCCTGATGAGCGATGGCTATTCCGCCTGGCGCACGCTGGCAGGGGCCACCCATCTGGGATGCATGGCGCATTCCAGGCGTCGCTTCGTCGATGCCCTCAAGGCAAGAAAGAAAGGCGGCGGTCCGCCGGAGCAGGCGCTGAAATTCTTCGAGCAGATCTACCGGATTGAAAGCCAGGCGCGCAACGCAAAGCCTGACAAGGGCGAAACGCAAGCCGATTGCATTCGCCGTTTCCGCCAGCAACACAGTGTCCCCATCCTGAATGCTCTCAAGGTATGGCTCAACGACATCGCCCCGAAGGTCTTGCCCGACAGCAAGATCGGCGATGCCGTGTCCTATACCCTAAATCAGTGGGACTACCTGACGCGCTACACAGAAGACGCCAGGATGCCGATCGACAACAACCTACTCGAGCGCGATATCAGAATTTTTGCCACTGGCAGAAAATCCTGGCTGTTCAGCGACACCGTGGACGGAGCGAGGGCCAGTGCCGTCGTCTACAGCCTAATGCTGACCTGCCGAGCTTGCGGCATCGAACCCTTGGCCTACTTGCGCCACGTGCTTACCGAACTGCCGCAGCGCGCAACAGATTCCGACATCACTGATTTGCTGCCCTTCAACTTCGCCAAAACTACCGCTGCCTGATCCGATAGGGCCGTCACAAAGCGACCCACGTCAAATGGGCCACGTCAACGCGCATGGAAATGAGCGCTTACACTCATATGGTACTTCCAGCACTGCTGATATGGGCCGTTTTCGTTAAACAATGCTTTCGCTCTCGAATGAGGTTTTCCTCACAACGACACTCCACCGGTCGCTCTCAAATTTCCGAACATGAATTAGGTCAGTATTTGTCTGAAAGCTGCCACCAGCTGATCGCACTCAGCATCTGTCCCAATGCTGATACGAAGATAGTTTTCTATGCGTTCCATGGGAAAATGCCGGACCAAGATTGCTTTGTCCCATAGTCCCGCGGCCAAGTCCGCACCGGATTTTTCGGGATGCCGTGCAAATAGAAAATTGGCGGATGATTCAAGGACGTCAAAACCAAGCCCTTGGAGTGCCACGGTTAGGCGCTCCCGGCTCGCCACAATCAAATCGCGGTACTGGCGAAACCAATCTTCATCTTCCCAGGACGCAATTGTTCCGGCCAAAGCGAGCCTATCCAGCGGATAGGAGTTGAAACTGTCCTTGACCCTTTCCAGTGCTTCAATCAGCGGCCGTTGTCCAACGGCAAAGCCAACGCGGAGCCCGGCGAGGCCCCGAGATTTTGAGAAGGTCTGAACAACAACAAGGTTCGGATATTCTTTCACGAGCGGGATGGCGCTTTCACCGCCGAAATCCACATATGCCTCGTCAATGACGATCACTTGATCGGGATGTTGCCGGATCAAGGTTTCTATTTCAGAGAGCGGTCGCGCAATGCCTGTTGGTGCATTGGGATTCCGGCAGGATGATTGCTCCGCAAGATTGCCGGTAGTCCTCAATTCGAACCTGCATGTTTTCATCGAGAGGAATTCGACGGAAATGTATTCCGTACAGGCGGCAGTACGTTGGATAGAAGCTGTAGGTTATGTCGGGAAAAAGCAGCGGCTCTTCATGGTTGAGAAGGGCATGGAAAGTATGTGCCAGAACCTCGTCCGAGCCGTTTCCAACGAACACTTCATCGGGATCGCGGCCATAACGCGCAGCAATCACCTCGCGCAGTCGCAGGGCTGTCGGATCCGGATAGAGCCGGAGAGTATCGTTTGCTGCCTCTGCGATCGCAACGAGGGCGCGGGGCGATGTGCCGTAAGGATTTTCATTGGTGTTTAATTTGACCAAGCCGCTCATTGTCGGTTGTTCCCCCGCAACGTAGGGGGTCAAGGAGTGAACCAGCGGACTCCAAAAACGGCTCATTGTAACGTCCAGTTCAGTCCTGTCGCAAATATCCCAATCAAAGCGGCAGTTTAACGTCTGATTTTTGCATCGTCGCAAAATCGGAGTCCGGCGGCAACCGGCTCAACGAAGATGTCTTCGGCAGGTAGCACCAATAAAATGGACCATCAGCAAGCGGTTCAGGCGCTTGCTGATGGTGCGATTCCACATGGGGCAGGCTGCCCGCGATTGCCGGGCTTTTTGTCTGCTGTTGCTCAGCTTGCCTTTGGCGGCGCGGTGGTTCTGGGTGCGCCCGGATTGTAGCCGCCGCCGATGGCGACGTTGAGGGAGACATAGTCCTTGGCCATCTGCTGGATGGAGGCGGCCAGGCTCGCCTGGGCCAGCGATACCTGGCGCTGCGCATCGAGCACGTCGAGCAGCGAGGAGGCGCCGTCCTTGTAGCTGGCGGTCGACAGTTCCAGGGTTTCCTGGGTCGTCTTGACCTGGGCGCGCAGCGCTTCCACCGTCTGGGCGTCGCGGCGCACCGCCGACAGGGCGTTCTCGACCTCTTCGACAGCAGTCAGCACCGTCTGCTTCCAGGCCAGATACTGCGTCTTGGCATCGGACTTGGCGATGTCGACATTGGCGCGCAGTTGACCGCCGTCGAAGATCGGCAGCGTCAGGGTCGGGCCGAACGACCAGGTGGTCAGGCTGCCGCCGGAGAAGCCGGCCGGCTTGACATAGGTCGGCGAGATCGAGCCCGACAGGGTGATCGTCGGGTAGAGCTGCGAGATGGCGACGCCGATATTGGCGGTAGCCGCCGCCAGATTGCGCTCGGCAACGCGAATGTCGGGCCGGTTGCGGATCAGGTCGGCCGGGATGCCGGAGGCGATGCCGCCGCGGAAGATCGGCTGCGGCGCGGCCTTCAACAGCTCGCCGAGCAGCGAGCCGGCCGGCTGGCCGAGCAGCGTGGCAATGTGGTGGGCGGCGACGCGGATATTGGTCTCCAGCCCGGGGATTTCGGCCTGCGTCGACTGCACCAGACCTTCGGCCTGGACGACGTCGAGGCGCGAGGCGGCACCGGCTTCGAGCTGGAACTGGGTCAGCTGGTAGGTTTCCTTGCGCGACTTCAGGTTGGCGCGCGACAGCGCCAGGCGCTCCTGGAAGAAGCGCAGGTCGATGTAGGAGTTCACCAGGTCCTGCAGATAGGTGAGCTTGGCGACGTCGGCGCTGGAATAGGCGGCATCGAGGCTCGCCTGGGCGCTTTCCTTCGAGCGCCGGTACTGGCCGAACAGGTCGAGCAGCCAGGAGACGTTGGCTTCGCCGCCGCTGATGTTGGTGGCGCCGCTCGCCGTGCGGCGCTCGCCCATGCTGCCGCTGGTGGTGTGGCTGGCGCCGACCAACAGGCTCGGCAGCGAGCCGGCCCCGGCAACGGTGACGCCGCCGGCAGCCGCATTGATGCGCTCCAGCGCCTGCTGAACCGTAAGGTTCTCGTTCAGCCCGTCAACCACCAGACCGTTCAGCCGGGTGTCGCGATAGGCCGTCCACCAGGCCGCCGTCGACACGTCGCCGATGTTCTTGGCGCCGCCCTCGCTGAACTTCGCCGGAAGCGGCATCTCCGGGGGAACATGGTCCGGGCCACTCACACAGCCCGACAGAACAGACAGTGCGGCAAGGATTGCATATCGGCGCATAGGGTCTCCAACGGGATGCTCGGCGATTCTCTAAGAAACTATTACCGCCTATGGTTAATTTTTAACTTCCTCAAGACCCTTTAACCACAGTCCTGAAGGAAAGCACACATGATGACGAACCGGGAGGCGGGCGACGAGAACGGTCCCTATCCACAATCATCTCTACCTCGAAGAATATCATTGTATTCTAATCGATAGGATGTTATCTAATTTCATGACGACGAATCTGAAACAAACGTGGGCCGAGTTCGCACCCTTGCTTATGATCTGTGGGCGCGGGTGGCGCCGGGCTTTGAACGCCGTGCTGACCGAGCACAGCCTGTCTGACGCGAGCGCTGCACCCTTGATAGCGCTGCTTCGACATGGCGACCGGATACCGCAGGGCGTTCTGGCCGAAAGGGTCGGTGTGGAAGGCCCGACCCTTGTGCGAGTTCTCGACAGTTTGGAAAATGACGGCTTGATCTGCCGGGTTCCGGATGAGGCGGACCGGCGCATCAAGCTGGTGCAACTCACCGGAGGAGGCACAGCGGTCGCCGAGCGCGCCGAGAGCTGTGCGGCGGAGCTGCGAGCACAGATCCTTGGCGACCTTGATCCTGAACAGGTCGAGGCCGCCCTGGAGGTCCTGCGCGCCATCGCGGCGAAGACCGCGACGTTATCCGGAATACAGGAAAATGACGAGTAGCAAGAACACGATCGATCCCAGCCTGGGAGACGTCGTTTTTTCCATCAAGACCTTCGCGGCGGCGATGCTCGCACTTGGCATTGCGCTTTGCTTCGACCTGACGAATCCCTATTGGGCGGTGGGCACGGTTTACATCGTTGCCCATCCCCTGTCGGGTGCCAGCACGTCGAAGGCGCTCTATCGCCTGATCGGTACCGCGCTCGGCGGAACCGTTACGGTGATCCTGATCCCGAACCTCGTCAATTCGCCGGAACTGCTGACGCTCGCGATCGCGCTGTGGATGGCCTTTTGCCTTGGCGTCAGCCTGCTCGACCGGACACCGCGCAGCTACAGTTTCATGCTCGCCGGATATACGACCGCTCTGACCGGCTTCCCGATTGTCGCAAACCCGGATACCGCTTTCACCTATGCAACTGCCCGCGTCGAGGAAATCGCGCTCGGCATCATCTGTGCGGCGGTCGTCAATCGCATTTTCTTTCCCAGGCATGCCGGGCCGGTTCTGGCTGCTCGCATCAATGCGTGGCTGCGCGATGGCGCCGAACTCGCGATCGGCACGCTGAACGGCAGGGGACGGGATCCCTCGCTTCTGGCCGCTGCCCGCCGGCTCGCTGCCGATGCGGTCGATCTCCACAGCTTTACCACCCACGTCGGAGCTGGCTTGATCGCCAGAACGTGACAAGCTCAATGGTCTCACTGCCTGCCAAAACGATCGACCAGCAACTTTCACCTGCCGCATACTCGGTCGTGTCGAGGTGCGCATTGACCTTGTGCGCCATTGCAACGTCGTTTCCCACGTGGTCCTGATATGGATAAAGGACACAAACCAAAGCGGCCTCGAAACTCGACAAATTCGAACCCGGAATGGCTTTGCCAACGGCGATGGAGCGAAGCTGGCTTCGTCTATAACCTCCGGCGCCCGGCTCACATCGGCCATGCCGAACAACTGCGGCAATGAGAGTGCCAAAACAGTCGCAACACTGGATGAAGATCTCCGCGCCAACTCAACTCATGAAACGCGGCCTCGTCTACGCTGTCAACCGCCGTCCAATGTTGGCCGGATGAACCTCGAGTAGGCGTTCGACGCAGGGACAGCTTGCGCCCGGCCGCTGATCTCGGCTTTTTTCTTTACCTGCGAGAGGGGGACGTCGGTGCGGATCAGGCCGCGGTCGTAAAGATAGTCCGGCAGGTAGCCGGATACGATAATGCGCCAGTCGAGCGGGATGCCAGGGTCGATCAGCCGGGCGAGCTTGAAGACGATGGTCGTGCAGTTTGCCGTGATCGTCTGATAGAATTCGGGCTGCACCGAAAGCGCGTTGGCCTTCTCGAGATAGGACAGGAAGAGCGTGCGTGCTACCTTTGCGGAGACTTGAAGAGGATAGAGTGACACGGTTTCCCGGCGGATGTTGGTGCGTAGCCGGACGATGTCGTTTTCTTCGGCCGCAATCAGGACCAGTTCGAACTCCTTGAAGAAGCCGCCGATCTCCGAAAACGCTTCGCCTCGTTCCTTTCGGATCTCTGCCGAGAATACGACGTAGCGACCGTCCGCAAAACCAAAGCTGACGAGGGTATGAGCAATTGCCGGATTGCTCCAGACCGAGTTAAGCAGGTCCACTGACTGTAGCGAAGCGAGATCATACGTCCCGGTTTGCCAAACCGGGTCGAAGTCTTCGGTCGTCCGCCATCGAAAACTCCGGATATTGTGCAGTGTGATCTCATCGCCTGCTATCGTTGCGGTGACGCCGTGGGCAACGTCGGTCGCCCAGTCCCGATCATTGCTTGGCTTGATGCTGCTCCACCAGTAGGAAACCGCCAGCATTGCTGCGAGCACAAGCACACCAACGAGCAGCGGCCGCCGCCTGACGGTCAGAATGGTGATCAGTCCGGTGAGCAAGCCGGCGGCGATGATCGGCCATTTCCATGGAGACGGGGCCTGGTAGAAAGCGGCGAGGGCAAACCATCCCGTGAAGGCGGTGACTGCCAGCCGGAAGGTGAACCGAGTGATGAGTGCCAGAACTCGCCATTTCCGAGGCGGTGGCGCAGTTGAGATGATTGCCAATGTTTCGCCCTCGCGAATGCGCCAGCCTGCCAATCAGGAGGAGTAGTATCGCGCGGCCTCGCAGCAACCGCAAACCATCGGAAGAACCGACCTCAGCTTCGAAAGCGGCCCCGATCCCACCCTCGGTGCGAGCAGGGCCGCCGCTGCGGATCATGTGGATGCGGCTTCGCTCGGGCTGCCTGAGAGCGCCTTGCGCAGCCGCTCCTCCTGATCCGGCGCCAGCGAGGTTTTCAGGACGCGGCCACGCAGCCCCTGGAGCTCGGCGAGAACCTTCTCCGGTTGCGCTTTGCGCACGAGGACGAAGAGAGCGGAGGAGGAATTCGGTATCGTCCCGCCAAGAGACTTGATGAACTCGTCGTCGATGCCATAGTCGGCGAGCGAGCCGGAGATCGCGCCGGTGCCTGCGCCGACGAGGCCGCCGATCGCAAAGCCCGCGAGCGGATTGAGGAATAGCAAGCCGACGAGGCCGCCCCAGAGAGAGCCGGACAACAGGCCCGACGTGGCGCCGATTGCTGTCAGGTTGAGGCTCTGCTTGAGATGGACCTTGCCGGCCTCGTCGCGGACCACAACGACAGCATCTTCGAGATCGACGAGGTATTCCTTCTTCAGGTTGTGCAACTTCAGCAGCACCTTGTCTGCTTCATCCATGGCATCAAAGCCGATCACGACGAGTTCCGACATTGTCCGTTCCTTTCGTTTGATAGCGAGGGTATGGAGCACCCGGCCGGCAGAAGCGCCAGCTGGGACCTATTGATCGAACGCGTAAATCTTCTTCCAGTCGGCCTTCATGTCGACGAGCAGCCAGTTGCGTGCAGCAGCCTCGTCAAGCGCCCTGTCGAGCCTTCCGAAGTCAGATTTGCGATCATATGCGTATTCCCGATCTGCATCGGTATGATGAATGATCATTGCGAAGTGAGGCCCTTGGCCAGCCATCACCCAGCGCAGCATTTCATAGTCTCCGTCCGAATTGCCGGCGGCAAAGACCGGGCGCCTGCCGATGAACTTGTTGATGCCCACGGGCTTGCCGGGGCCATCATCGACGAAATCGATCTTCAAGAGCCGGTTCAGGACCGGCGTGTCGTCGACCAGCGCATATTGCGTCGTAATCGTGCTGCCGACGACCTGTTCAGGCGGGATGCCGTATGCCTTCTCGGTCATCGGGCGCATGAACTCGACGCCGCCGCCCGAGACGATGAACGTCTTGAACCCCTTTGCACGCAGGTAGTCCAGCACTTCGTGCATGGGCAGGAATGTCATCTCGTTGTATGGCTTGCCGGTCTTCGGGTGTCTTGCTGTGGAAAACCAGTCGTTGACGATCTTGCGGAAATCCTCGCTCGTCATGCCGGCATGGGTCTCCATCGCAAGCTCGACGATGCCCCGTTCGCCGCTCTTGGCGATGCCCTTGAGATCGCCAGCGAGGATCGACTTGAAGGGCTCCTTCTCCTTCCACTCTGGATGCTCCGGGGCGAGCGCCTTGACCCGATCCAGTATGAAGCCAAGCTGAAAATAAAATGGCTGCTCGGTCCAGAGCGTACCATCGTTGTCGAAGACGGCGATACGGTCCTCGGGCGCCACGTAGTCGGCGCCGCCCTCCGTGGTGACCTTGTTGACGAAGTCCACGATTGCCTGCTTCGACTTGCCGTCATTCCAGGAAGGAAGCTCCTGCGCGAATGCGCTCACAGGGAGCAGCAGGAAAAGCAGGAAGACGCGCACAGATCGAGACATCGAGATGCTCCCAGTCAGGTTGCAACGCGCTTGATGCAGCGAAAGCCGACATGGCTGGTCGAGGTGTCTTCCGGCTCGGCGTGACGAGCGGCCGGGCGATAGCGGCGGCAATAGTTCGGGGCGCAAAGATGCGAGCCACCCTTTAATACGCGCCTCGGGATGAGAATGTTCGGTTGGTTGGGATCGTAGCTCGCCTCTTTCCCGCCGCCGCGGGGGTTCTCTGGGATGCAACAGGCTTTCGGCGCGGGTTCCGGATGGCGCGTGGACCAGTAGTCCGACGTCCACTCCCAGACGTTGCCGATCAGGTCATAGGCGCCGTAGCCGTTGGGCGGAAAGGAACGCACGGGCGTTGTTCGGTCCTTACCTGCAAGCTTCGTGCTGTGCGTCGGGAACGTGCCTTGCCACGTGTTGGCCATCGCAACACCGTTGGGCATGAGTTCGTCGCCCCAGGCAAACTCAGTGTCGTCAAGCCCACCGCGGGCAGCGAGTTCCCACTCGGCTTCCGTCGGCAGGTCCATTCCCGCCCATTCGGCATAGGCCTTCGCATCGCAATATGCGACGTGAACGACTGGATGGTCGAGCTTGCCGCGGAGATCGCTCAGCCCGCCATAGGGCCGCCGCCAGTTGACGCCGAACTTGAATTTCCACCACTGCCCGATGTCCGTGCCGGTCACCGATTTCGGCGGTGTGAAGACGAGAGATCCGGCCCGCAGCATGTTCGGCAGGGCGCCGGGATAATCTTTCGGGTCTGGCGTTTTCTCGGCGAGGGTAACATGGCCGGTCGCCTTGACGAATTCCTGGAATTTGCGGTTCGTGACAGGCGTCGCCTCGATCCAGAAGCCGTCGACGGTAACAGGATGAGCCGGGGCCTCTTCCGGGTAGTGCTCGTTGGAACCCATCACGAAGGTCCGGCCAGGTATCCAGACGAGGTCGCCATTGTCGTCGCCCTGACGTTGCTGCCGGTGTGCTGTGTCATATGCCAGTGCCATCGTCGCCTCCGAAAGCCTGCCCGAGTATCGCCAGATGTTGCGTCACCCGTAAGTACGTTACGGTAACACGCCTTCCACAAAACGTTACATCAGGCGTAAATCTGCTGCTCCAGCCTCAGGATTCAACGCGGGTAGTGAATTTCCGCGCGTCGTGCGGGGCGTGTCTCGCTGCGCCCGCCTGTTTCGCGTCATCGCGGTCGCCAGCGCCGCTCGATCGAGCGTAGCTGCTCGGTCGCGGCGGGATCATCATCGCCTGCGTATTCCCGGCGAAGACGACCACGGTTCGTACCGGGGCTTCGCTTGCCTTGAGGTTGGCGCGATCGCGATCGAACGACTGTGTGATGGTGACGCCGCGGACCGCGAAAGGAAGCGCGTCGCTGTCGCTGCCGGTTGGGCAGCCAGCTGGGAACTGCGTCGGTGGCAACTGTGCGGTGCCTCGAGCGAACTTGCCGTCATCGGAGGAGCTGAATTTAATCGTTGCGGGAGGCAGCGTGAAGGTGCCCGTCGTCTATCGAGGCTATCGGCGCGTGCTGTCATGGCTCCACCGTGAACAAGATCGAGCGGGCCGCTCAAAAAGCCAACCCGCTCATGGCGCTTTGCTATTTCCCGACGGCTGGGCCTTGATCCACACTGCGCATCAGGGCGTCGACCATCTGGTCGATACTGAAGCTCGCCGAGCGCTGGCTCGGAGGATAATCCTTGAATGTCTGCAGGAAGGGAGCGACCCGGTAGACGCCGTATTGGATGAGATAGGCGTTCTGCGCCAGCCAGTCGTAATACTGGTCGGAGACGGTATCCGCTCGCTCGTAGGGGTCCATGCGCAGGTTGAAGACCTTGGGCGCGCGCAGGCAGGTGAACGGGTTTGCCCAGACCTGGAAGCCTCCTGGCTCTCGCTGTTCGCAAAAGACGATCTTCCAGTTGCCATAGCGATAAGCAACCAATTCCCCGTCATCGTTGAAATAGTTGAAGTCCTCGCGTCCCGACTTCGGCTGCTGCCCCGTCAGGTAGGGAAGCTGGTTGTAGCCGTCGAGATGGACCTTGAACTGGTTGCCGTTGATGCTCGCACCATTGACAAGCCGTTCCTTGATGTCGGTATCGCCGGCTGCTGCAAGCAGGGTCGGGAACCAGTCAAGTCCGGACATCATCTCATTCGACACTTCGCCCGCCTTGATGTGACCGGGCCAACGAACCATCGCGGGAACGCGGAATGCGCCTTCCCAGTTGGTGTCCTTTTCGCTTCGGAACGACGTCGTCGCCGCATCCGGCCATGACCATTGGTTGGGACCATTGTCCGTCGTATAGACGACGATCGTGTTGTCCGCGATTTTGAGATCGTCCAGCGTCTTCAGCAGTTTGCCGACATCGCCGTCGTGCTCGATCATGCCGTCGGCGTATTCGTTGCCCGGCATGCCACTTTGGCCCTGCATCGGTTCTCGAACATGCGTGAACGCGTGCATGCGGGTGGTGTTCATCCAGGTAAAGAAGGGCTTTCCTTCCTTGGCCTGCCGCTGGATGAAATCGATGGCCGCAGCAGTCGTTTCATCGTCGATCGTTTCCATCCGCTTGCGGTTCAGCGCACCGGTATCCTCGACCCTGCCATCCGCGAAGGAATGCAGCACGCCGCGCGGCGAATTGGCCTTCACGAATTCCTGGTCGTTCTTCGGATAGTAGGGACGCTCCGGCTCTTCCTCGGCATTCAGATGATAGAGGTTGCCGAAAAACTCGTCGAAACCGTGCTTCGTGGGCAGGAATTCGTCGCGGTCGCCAAGATGGTTCTTGCCAAACTGGCCCGTTGCGTAACCAAGCGGCTTTAGCGCCTGTGCGATGGTAATGTCACGCGCCTGCAGACCGACCGTCGCTCCGGGGATGCCTACCTTGCAAAGACCCGTTCGAAGGCAGACCTGCCCGGTGATGAATGTCGAGCGACCGGCCGTGCAGCTGTTTTCGGCATAGTAGTCCGTGAACAGCGTGCCTTCCTTGGCAATGCGGTCGATATTGGGCGTCTTGTAGCCCACGACCCCCATCGAATAGGCGCTGATGTTGGTCTGGCCGATGTCGTCGCCGAAGATGACCAGGATGTTCGGTTTGGCCGTATTCTGGGCAGGTGCCGCCTGCTGCGCTTGAGCAGCCCCATAGCTGAGCGAGGTGGAGGCCAGCGCTATGGCAAGCCCTGCGCCGGCGCGCCGAAGCCGCATTGAGAGAGATGCACTCATAGCGATCTCCCTTTTCCCTGCATGTCATTCAACATTTACGCTCTCCTTGTGGAGCAGGCCAAGACGGCACTGCTGAACGGTCGTCGCGTTTTCGACGACCGCACGGTCCCACTGAAAGCGTCACCCGGTAAGTACGTTACGGTAACAAGCGATGGCCAAATCGTAACAACGAGCAGAAATGCTTCTTGTCTACTGGGTGAGCGGTTGCGGCTTGAGGTCTCCCTGCAGAGTTTCATCGGCAGGACGCCTGTTGCCCTGGATTGGCTGCTCAAGCACGGTGACCGGCGCGGCGACGGCCGTGGCAGCCACGTTGCCGATGGTTGTCACCGTTCCGCCGACCACAGCGGTCAGACCCTGGCCGAGCGAGACGTTCGAATCCGTCAGCGTCTGTCCGGTGATGATGCGTTGGCCAATCAGCTGAACGATTTCAGGACTTTCGGCGAACTTGCCATGGTTCAGGCCTTCGCCTTTGACCTTGGTAAGATCGATCGCCGTAATGCCGGCGGCTTCGAGTTTCGAGCGATAGGGTTCCACGGTCGGGTCAATCGCGCCGAGACGCGAGACACGGCCGGTGATGAAGCTCGACACGGCAAGCGCCTTGTCATCCTGGGATACGAAGATCGTGAATTTCGGCGTTGGCGTTCCCATCTCGGCGAACTGCTTGGCAAAGACCTGGATATCGATATCCGGGGATGCGAGGATGACGTTGTGAATCTTGCTGTTCACATGGCCGTCGCGAATACCCATCTGCCGCAGCGCCTCCATGGTGAGCCAGGTGCCCATGGAGTGGGCGAGGATGGTGATGTCCTTGACATCCGCGTCGGCCGTGAGTTGTGCGCGTGATGGCCACGTGAAGAGGAGCGGAGTCGCCTGCATGCCGGAATCGTGGACGATCTGGGCCAGGCGGAAGACCGAGTCCTCGTATTTGTTGTTGAAGCCATGGACGAAGACCAGCGCGTGCCCGCCCTGGATGTTCTGGCGGAACCAGGCGCGCCCCTGCGGAACTGTGTCGATCTCCTTGACACTGGTCACCGCAAAGTCGGTCGCTGGATTGGGCGGCAGGCGTTTCGGCCATTGCACGGTGCCGGGCGCCCGCTTTGGCGGTATCGAGACGTCGACCGCCGTCAAGTAAGGTTTCGGGCTGCGTTCGCCGGTAAACAGCGTTGCTGGGTCGCCAGACGGTTCGCGGGTTGTCGCGACCAGCATGCTCACCTGCGAGGTCTTCGGCGTTGCCGCCGTCAGTACAATGGGCGTCATGACGCCGCTTGGATGACCACAACCGGCAAGAAGTGCGGCGACGAGCAACGGTACAAGTGTCCGAACAGTGCGGGCAGCGATCACGTTGCCGGTTCCCTCATTGAAAACGCAAGCACCTTACGGTGGCCGGGCTAAAGTGAAAGGACTTTACAGCAACGACGCAGATGTTAGGCGCAGTTCGCGCGAAATGCCCACGCGCCGCGACGAGTTTTGGGCGAGTGTTACCGAACCGCAACGAGCCGGAGACGGGGCTGCGCTCCCTGTGCGCTGCCCATCGGGTCTCAGCCTCCACAACCCCACAGCGGGAAATCTCTACTTTCTGTGAATTCGTTTCACAGATCTTTGGATTGAGTGACCGCTTATCACTGAAATCCAGGGCCTCCATATGTTCGCCAGTCAACCACGCCGGCAGACCGGCAGATCATTCGAGGCGCACTATGCCAATTGCTCTCTTTGCTTTGACGATCGCGGCCTATGCGATCGGAACCACAGAATTCGTCATCGTCGGCCTGTTGCCGACGGTCGCTACAGATCTTCAGATCAGCCTGCCGCTGGCTGGGTTGATCGTCAGCGTCTACGCGCTGGGTGTCACCTTCGGCGCACCGGTGCTGACGGCGCTGACGGGACGTATCGAAAGGAAACCACTGCTTCTCGGCCTAATGGCGCTCTTCATCATCGGTAACGGGATGGCGGCAATCAGCCCAAGCTACGCGCCGTTGCTGGTTGCGCGTGTGCTTTCGGCTTTTGCGCATGGCGTCTTTTTCTCGGTCGGCTCGACGATTGCAGCCGATCTCGTCCCCGAAAACCGCCGCGCCTCGGCAATCGCCATGATGTTCATGGGCCTAACCGTCGCCATCGTCACCGGCGTTCCGCTCGGCACGCTGATCGGTCAGATCTTCGGCTGGCGTGCGACCTTTGCCGCCGTTGCCGGCCTCGGCGCGATCGCCTTCCTTGCAATTGCCGTGCTTCTTCCGTCAAGCCTGAAGAAGGCGCCGGCCGCCAGCATCGGCGATCAGATCCGCGTGCTCGGCAGCGGACGCCTGCTCATCGTCTTCGCGATGACCGCGCTCGGATACGGTGGCACATTCGTCGCCTTTACATTCCTTGCGTCGATCCTACAGGAGATCACCGGGTTTGCGGCGGGCACCGTCAGTCTCATCCTCGTGGTCTACGGCATCGCCATCGCCATCGGCAATGTTGCCGGCGGCCGGCTCGCCAACCGCAGCCCGGTACGCGCCTTGACCGGATTGTTCATTGCCCAGGCGATCGTGCTGGTCCTCTTCAGCTTCACAGCGCCGTCGCCCTGGCTGGCCGTTCCGACGCTGGCTGCACTCGGCTTCCTCTCCTTTGCCAACGTGCCTGGCCTGCAGATCTATGTTGTGCAGTTGGCAAAGCAGGTTCGCCCCGCCGCCGTTGACGTCGCATCGGCCCTGAATATCGCGGCCTTCAACCTTGGCATTGCCGCGGGCGCATGGATCGGCGGCCTCGTGGTCGAATCCTCACTGGGGCTTGGGGCAACACCATGGGTTGGCGCAATCCTTGTCGTGGGAGCCTTGGTTCTGACGCTCTGGAGTGGCGCTCTGGACGGCCGGCCGGCATCGGATGACGACACGGCGACCCAGCCTGCCTAACCACGGCGACGGAATCCCAACGTCCTGAGAACGGTGGTCGACGCGAGCCCAATCGCGTTGGCCATCGTTACTTTCGTGGGGGCGGTGTACCTGCGCCTTAGCCCCGCGCAGAAGGCCGGACTTCGGGCTCTTCGCAGGCGGCCCCAAATGTTCCTTTTCCCGATAAAATTGTGTCGTGGTCGACCACAATTTTCTTGCCCAATGGCGGCATGCTGGACGGCAAAGCCAAAGCCGTAGGCGGATCTGACGGGAGAAGTTGCGTGGGCAATACCTCAAGGAACTGCGAGCGTCAGGGCAGGCACACGACCTCAAATCTTAACCCCTCAACGTCGAGATCTCTGGGCCATCGTTGTTCAGCGGATCAGCAAATCGGCTGGAGGTTGACGGCTCCCGTCAAGTCAGTGGCGGAATGTCTTGGACGACCTATGTTCTGGCCCATGGAACGTTTGTGAGCTCGCGCGCACAGGCAAGGATGTTCTGGAGTTTATCAGTACGGCCGAGGACGCTTTGAGGAAACGAAGGGGCAACTGGCTCCCACCCGGGCCTGCATTTGAGGGTGGAAAGTTGTCAGGATGTTGTTCGACGTTGGGCTCCAACCTATGTCGCGCGAATAGCGGGGCTTCATCTTTAGGGTCAAGCTTGGGCAATGACGCGACGCAAAGGGGAGAGGCATGGAAGAACTGACGCGCGGCGCCGTCAAGCTTTGTCTGACGGATGGAGCATACTATCGCCTCGATGTTACGAGCGAGCTCTCGCATCCCGATCAGCGCATCTCAAAAGATATCCGCGCGTTTGCCGTGACGACCCTCTCGTTCCTGCTTGCGCTTTTCAGAGCCGCCGCGGGCGTTGCTTATCCAGGTTCTGGCCGAATTCTGCGCCCAGGGATACGCTTCCTGCCGCAGCAACCCTATTTTCCGCCGAGTACGCTTCGACAGCTGATCGTCCCACTGGCTGTGAACGCAGAAATCCCGGACGAGCGGATTTCGATGCTACTTGCCGAATTGAGACTCGAGCGCATTTCTAAAGCAGAGGGATTTCGACAAGAAGTGGAATGACCTACGTTTCTGACGCCAACAGAGCAGCGCCTGTGGATGTTGGCGAGCTTATCCATCGCGAAGCCGCATGTCATTTTCCTTGAGAGGACCGAGGTTATGGTGGGTTAGGATGTGCTGTTCCGGATTATGACTCGCCTTACAGAAGGTGACGGCATCGCCTGCGTTCATATTAGGAGCGCCGCCAGAATATCGTCCTATGACGCCATCCTGGACCTTGACGATAGTGGCGCATGGCAGTGGAAGACGCCGTATAGCCGCGCAAACGGTGGCGACGCGCAGCACGGAGACTGAGACGACAAGAAAGTCGATAGGAGGCTGACGATGACCAATGCAGCTCTTTCAACTGACAGCTATCAGACAAAGACCGCTCCGCTTGGGGCAGACGAACTCCGCTTGATGGACGCCTACTGGCGCGCGTCGAACTATCTTTCGGTCGGACAGATTTATCTGCTTGATAATCCGCTCCTGAAGGAACCTCTCAAGCGGGAGCACATCAAGCCAAGGCTGCTTGGCCACTGGGGAACGTCGCCCGGCTTGAACATGCTTTATGTGCATTTGAACCGCGTGATCAAGCGCGACGACCTCAACATGATCTACGTGATCGGGCCGGGCCATGGCGGCCCGTCGCTGGTCGCACATGCCTATCTGGAAGGGACCTACAGCGAAGTCTACCCGAATATCGGCCAAGACGCCGAGGGGATGAAGGGACTGTTCAAGCAATTCAGCTTTCCCGGCGGCATTCCGAGCCACGTCGCTCCCGAAACGCCGGGAAGCATCCACGAAGGCGGCGAACTGGGCTATGCCTTGAGCCATGCCTATGGCGCGGCCTTTGACAATCCCGATCTGATCGTTGCCTGTGTGGTCGGCGACGGGGAGGCGGAAACCGGTCCGCTTGCGACGGGATGGCATGGCAATAAGTTTCTCAATCCCGCCCGTGACGGATGCGTGCTGCCGATCCTGCATCTCAACGGATACAAGATCGCCAATCCATGCTTCCTCGCCCGCATCCCAGAGCACGAATTGCGGAAATTCTTCGAGGGGATGGGTTATGCGCCGCTTTTCGTGGAGGGGCACGATCCCGACAAGGTGCAGCAGCAGCTGGCGGCAGCGATGGATACAGCCGTCGCAGAGATCAAGCGGATCTGGACGGAGGCTCGCGAGAAGGGCAATCTGAAACGCCCAGCGTGGCCGATGATCGTTTTCCGCACGCCAAAGGGCTGGACCTGCCCGAGCGAAATCGACGGCAAGAAATGCGAGGATTACTGGCGGTCGCACCAGGTCCCGATGGGCGACATGGACAAGCCGAAGCATATCGAAATCCTTCAGCATTGGATGCAGACCTACAAGCCTGGAGAGCTCTTCGATGACGACGGCAAGCTGCGCGCCGAGTTCGCCTCGCTAGCCCCGGCCGGGAATCGCCGGATGAGTGACAATCCGCACGCAAATGGTGGCTTGCTGCTCCGTGACCTGAAGATGCCGGATTTCCGCGACTACGCCGTTTCCGTGCCGAGCCCGGGAGCGACGACGACCGAATCCGCCCGGGTCATGGGCAAGTTTCTGCGCGACGTCATGAAGCTGAACCTGAACAGCAACAACTTCCGGCTGTTCAGTCCCGACGAGAACAACTCGAACCGCTGGCAGGATGTGCTCGAGGTCACCAATCGCTGCTACATGGCGGAAATCTATCCCGAGGATGATCACCTGTCGCCCGACGGGCGCATCATGGAGGTTCTGAGCGAGCATCAATGCCAAGGCTGGCTGGAGGGTTATCTGCTGACGGGACGGCACGGCTTCTTTTCCTGCTACGAAGCCTTCATCCACATCATCGACTCGATGTTTAACCAGCACGCCAAATGGCTGAAGGTCTGCAACCACATCCCGTGGAGGCGGCCCATTGGATCGCTCAACTATTTCCTGAGCTCGCATGTCTGGCGACAGGATCACAATGGCTTCAGCCACCAGGATCCGGGTTTCATCGACCATGTCGTCAACAAGAAGGCAGAGGTGATCCGCGTCTATCTCCCGGCGGACGCGAATACGCTGCTTTCGGTCACCGATCATTGCCTGCGCAGCCGCAATTATGTGAACGTCGTCGTGGCTGGAAAGCAACCGGCGCCGCAGTGGCTGACCATGGATCAGGCGGTTAAGCACTGCGCCGAAGGTCTCGGCATCTGGGAGTGGGCGAGCAACGATCGGGGCTCGGAACCCGATGTGGTGATGGCGTGCTGTGGCGACGTGCCAACGCTGGAGACGCTGGCGGCGGTGCAATTGATCCGCGAACATATGCCGGAGTTGAAGGTGCGCGTCATCAACGTCGTCAACCTCATGAAGTTGCAGCCATCAAGCGAGCACCCTCATGGGCTTTCCGACCGCGATTTCGATGCGCTCTTCACCAAGGACAAGCCGATCATCTTTGCGTTCCATGGATATCCCTGGCTGATCCACCGACTGACCTACCGGCGCACCAACCACGGCAATCTACACGTGCGCGGATACAAGGAGGAGGGGACGACCACGACGCCCTTCGACATGGTCGTTCTGAACCAGCTCGATCGCTTCCACCTTGTCGAAGACGTCATCGATCGGTTGCCGCAACTCGGGTCCCGCGCCGCCTACTTCAAGCAAGCGATCCGCGAGAAGCTGATCGAGCACCGGCAATACATTGAAAAACACGGCGACGACATGCCCGAAATCACCGGTTGGAAGTGGGGTGTCCAGGGGCAGCCAGCAAGAACGCATAGGACGTCGACGGAAGGCGACAATACCTAAGGCGCAGACCGCAAAATGTGCAGCGGGGCGGCCGCCCTACAGCGATGACGCCGACGCGATACGCAAATCACTCCTGCCGTGGTCAGGCCGGCGACCTGTGTATCGGCTGCGACGGCCTACGCCAAGAATGCGAATTTCGAAGCTATGCGGATGGTGACTCATGATTGAGGTGTTGACTGCGCCAAACATGGAGGCCGCGCCGAGCGACCAGGACTTTGCGCGATTGCAGTTCTCGTCGGTGCTCTACTACCTGCATTGTACGAACCCCGATAACGGGTTGGTTCGCGACAAGACGCAAGATGGCGCACCGGCGAGCATCGCGGCCATCGGCATGGCACTCGCCACCATTCCAATCGTCGTCGAGCGTGGCGTCATCATTCGCGAGTTTGCGGCCAAGATTGCCCGGCGGCGGCTCGAATTTCTGCTGCAATGTCACCAAGGACCGGAGCCGGACGCCTCCGGCTATAAGGGCTTCTTCTATCATTTTCTCGACATCGAGACGGGACGCCGGGTGTGGGAATGCGAGCTGTCGACGATCGACTCGGCCTTTCTTTTTGCCGGCGCGCTGACGGTCGCCACCTATTTTGACGGGGAGACGGCTGAAGAAACGAAGATCAGGCAACTTGCGATGTCGCTGTACCAGCGAGCAGACTGGAATTGGGCGCGTGACCAGGGTGCGACGCTGACGCACGGCTGGCGACCGGAGAGCGGCTTCATTCCTTACCGCTGGCGCGGTTATGACGAAGGCCTACTTCTCTACATACTGGGGCTTGGATCGCCGTCGTATCCGCTGCCGCCGGAAAGCTATGCGGCTTACACTGAAAGCTACGAATGGCGGAACATCTTCGGGCGCGAACTGCTCTATTCCGGTCCGCTCTTCACGCATCAGCTGTCGCATATGTGGATCGATTTTCGCGGCATCCGCGACGAATTCATGTGCGAGCATAACAGCGACTATTTCCAGAACAGCCGGCAAGCGGCCTTCGTCCAGCAGGAATATGCGATCCGAAATCCTATGGATTTCGAGGGCTATGGCGAGCATTGCTGGGGATTTACCGCGAGCGATGGTCCCGGCTGGCAGACAGCGGAGATCGACGGGGTGCGCCGCGATTTCTTCGACTACATCGCCCGCGGCGCTCCGTTCGGGCCGGATGACGGCACCGTATCGCCCTGGGTTGTCGTGGCATCCCTGCCTTTTGCGCCCGAGATCGTCATTCCAACCGTCCGTAATTTCGCGAGCATGAATCTTGGGATGACGCGGCTTTACGGCTTCAAGCCATCGTTCAATCAGACGTTCAAGGATGGAAACAGTCCAACTGGCTGGTGGATCAGCCCTTACCATTTCGGGATCGATCAGGGGCCGGTGGCGCTGATGATCGAGAATTATCGCACCGGCTTCCTATGGAATCTGATGCGCAATTGCGAACCTGTCGTCAGGGGGTTGCGCCGCGCCGGCTTTACCGGCGGATGGCTGTAGTGGGGGCGTATATGAGCCGCCGCGCAACTTGATCTCGAGTGCGTCTGGATCAATCGATCATTCGGCGTTCGATTGGGCCTGCCAAGTTGATCAATGAGAGCCGCGGAGCTGATCGCCCGCTAGCCAATTTCGGTTGAAGACGCTCTTCGTCCCATCCGTCGCCTCGGACGTATGCACGATATCCTCCCGCAGCCACCAGTCAATTGAGGTGCCGGGCGCCGACAGCTCTCGCTGTTCGAGGTTCGCTGTGACAAGAATTGATATCGACTGGGTCCGCGCAGATTTGACCGCTGCCGTTTCGGCAGCCGACAATGCGAACAGCGGCGCGATAATACCCGTCACGACGACGGATGCGTAGACTGGGAGTGTTTGCGAGTACGGCATCACGTGCATCCCACTGGAACTGCAGCAATACTACAATGTCGCAAGTCAAACTTACAGTCGACTCTCTATTTCGATATTCCGCCGAATGAAACGACTGCAGCAAGCGCAGAACAGCGATGATTGCAGAGCCTGCAGCCTGCTCAGCTTCTTTTCAAAGGAGAAGCGTAGGCAGCGGATTTGGCTAAGCTAGCTCGTGACGCAGGATTGTTGCCACGTATTTTCATTGCCTTTGCCGGGGGCCACAGTCTGTGCCGGCCATGCGTCGCAGCGACCGGCACCAGGTCGTCAGTTCGCGCGAGCAAGCGCCACGGCATCAGCCACCCGCCGGGAGCGGCAGCACGCGCAGGCGCTCGTGCGAGGCAGGATGCTTTCACGCGAGTGGCGTCCTCCGGTATAAGGGCTCTGCTCTTCGGTCACGAAATCCAGGGGCACAACATCAAGTCAGGCGAGGCATATCGGCGAGCGACTGCAGAACACGGCATGACGACTATCTCCGCTGGCAAACGGTCCGATCAGGGGAGCAGCAGAATCGGTTTTCCATCTGTCCGACGCGGTGGCGTTTCTGCGGCGTCATTTCCCGCAATCCCGACGGCACTTTCGCGCAAAGGAACGAGTATCTATTCAGTCTCCAGTCGACAGGTTTGAATTCTCGCTGGTGGTGAAGTGAGATGCAGTCGGGGATCGAAGGAGACTTCGGTGGCATGATTGATACCGGAGGCTCGCTGCCCGTGCGCGGGTTTGTTGCATGAGCCTCAGCTTTCGATTGCGGACTGGATCTGGATTTGCCAGTCGCAAGTAGTGAGCGTCAGGTTCTGGATCGTGTAGACCAATCCAGACGAGATAGGCAGCCCGACATTCGCATCGCCGACCAAACAAGTTCATTGATGACCCAGATCGAGATGACCGTTCCTGGCATGGGGGTTCTTAGCTCTGGGGCACCGCCCCTTAGTTCCGGCTCCAGGCCAAAAATGGCCGATAGTGTCGCTGGACGATAAGCAGAGTTCGATCCGGTTGGATGATATAGATCTCCTCGACCTCGCGCCCCGTCTGATCCGTGAACGTATGGGGGAACGAAGAGCCGATCGGCGACCTCGCGAGCTTCGTTCGGGGCTGGCCGCCGTAGGTGATGCTGCCGGGAATAGGCGCGTAACCTTGCGACGAATAGGATCCCGAAACGGCAGTACAGCTTGCGACAAGGACTGCCGTCACGGCCGCCGCTATTATTTGGATCATCCTCTGGCCTCCCAGTTCATCGGTGAGATCTCGCCGATGTGATCGCCGACGATCACTGGTCTACTCGATTTCGTCATCAAAGTCTCTTGCGCAGCGGGCTCCTTCGACGCTGCCATCACGTTGATAGGCATGGCCGTCTCATAGCTATCGCCATGATCGTCGCCGACCCATTCCTTGTGTACCCTGGCCCGCCAGCGCGGACGCCACTGACAGTTGATCCATCCTAAACCTTACACCACGGCTAATTCCGAACACTGAATTGTGCTGACAACGCTCCAGCCTCAGCCTCAGCCATCTTCAATTCCAAGAACCTTCGAAAGCCTCTCGACCAACTTTGCGCGCACATCGTCCGGCAGCTTATCGAGATTGAGTTGTTTGAATTCAACCGCCGGAGGTTCTGCCGCATCAGGGAGTCCAAGCTTTTCCCAATCCGGCGTCCGCTTCTTGAATCCGACCAGAAACTTGCGATGAGGTGCCGGCATGGCGCCGGCAATGGTTTCGACTAGTGCCGCGCCACAGAGATTATGACTCTTTGACGGGGTAAGCTTTGCGGAGCTTTTGGCGGGCTTTTTCGGTTGTGAACATCCATTGGATCTTTGCGCCATTAGCGTTGCGTTGCTGCTCCCAGGCTGCGACTTCGGCGATTATGGTGTCTTTATTGTCGATACGACGGTCGAGGCATTGGCTGCGCAGGACACCGATCTCGATCTCGACCATGTTGAGCCAACTGGCGTGCTTGGGCGTGTGGTGGAACTCCAGTCGCTTCAGCACCCTTCGAGCCTCCGGGGCTGGAAATGCGTCGTAAAGCGCCCCGGCGGAATGGGTGGAGAGGTTGTCCATCACCACGCGGATGATCGGGGCGTCGGGATAATCGACGTCGACCAGTTCGCGCATGCACTGGGCGAAGTCTTGGTTGGTTCGCCGATCGGTGACCTTCACCCTGCGCCAGGGCTGGTGGGCGTCCATGAAGACAAACAGATTGACCGTGCCGTTTCGGCGATACTCGCAGTCGTAGCGTTCAAGCTGGCCAGGCTTGGCCGCAATGGGCTCGCGCACTTCGCCGATGAGTTGGGTCGGGCTCTCGTCGAAGCAGACCACGGGCCTTTGTGGATCAGGCGTCTCTGCGTAGAGGTCGAGAACATCCTCCATGCGCGCGACGTATTCCCCATCGAGCTTTGGGATGCACCACATGTCTTTGCGCCAAGGTTTGAGATGATTCTCAGCCAGCCGGCGACGTACGGTCTCCGAGGACAACTCGTCATGATCGGTGAGTCGGACCATCTCATCGGCCAGAAGCTCCAGGGTCCAGCGGGCTCGCCCGGGCGGCGGCTTTGAGCAGGCGGTCGCCACCAACAGCGCCTCCTCCTTGCTCGATAGCTTGCGCTCAACACCCGGGCGCGGTTCTTCACTGAGCGCGCCTTCCAGATTGGCTTCCACAAACCGGCGCTTGGTCCGGTAAATCGTCGATCCGCTGACGTTCAAGGTTGCCGCGATCACCTCGTCGCTGAAGCCTTCGTCCGCCGCCACCAGGATCTGGGCGCGCTTGATCTTGCGCGACGCATGGCGTCCCCCGCTCAACAAAACGGCCAGTTGATCACGTTCCGATTGGCTAAGCTCTACGTGAAACTTTATATTCATCGACACCTCCTTCAGCGCGGAGACGCAGATGAATCCGAAAATGAGTCCCTCACTTGACCCGCAAGCCGCAACGGCAAGACATGGCCTTACGCAAGTCCAAGGCCAGTACCTGGCCTTCATCTACGCCTACAGCCGCATCTTCAAACAGCCTCCGGCCGAAGCCGACATGCGTCGCCACTTCGCCGTTACGGCTCCGTCTGTTCACCAGATGGTGCTGACCCTCGAGAAGGCAGGATTTATATCCCGCGTGCCAGGCGCAGCACGCAGCATCCAACTTCTCATCCCACCAGAAGACTTGCCCATTCTACGATAACCCAACCCGTCATAATCTCTGTGGCGCGGTACTAGTGCCGCGCCACAGAGATTATGACTCTTTGACGGGGTAAGCTTTGCGGAGCTTTTGGCGGGCTTTTTCGGTTGTGAACATCCATTGGATCTTTGCGCCATTAGCGTTGCGTTGCTGCTCCCAGGCTGCGACTTCGGCGATTATGGTGTCTTTATTGTCGATACGACGGTCGAGGCATTGGCTGCGCAGGACACCGATCTCGATCTCGACCATGTTGAGCCAACTGGCGTGCTTGGGCGTGTGGTGGAACTCCAGTCGCTTCAGCACCCTTCGAGCCTCCGGGGCTGGAAATGCGTCGTAAAGCGCCCCGGCGGAATGGGTGGAGAGGTTGTCCATCACCACGCGGATGATCGGGGCGTCGGGATAATCGACGTCGACCAGTTCGCGCATGCACTGGGCGAAGTCTTGGTTGGTTCGCCGATCGGTGACCTTCACCCTGCGCCAGGGCTGGTGGGCGTCCATGAAGACAAACAGATTGACCGTGCCGTTTCGGCGATACTCGCAGTCGTAGCGTTCAAGCTGGCCAGGCTTGGCCGCAATGGGCTCGCGCACTTCGCCGATGAGTTGGGTCGGGCTCTCGTCGAAGCAGACCACGGGCCTTTGTGGATCAGGCGTCTCTGCGTAGAGGTCGAGAACATCCTCCATGCGCGCGACGTATTCCCCATCGAGCTTTGGGATGCACCACATGTCTTTGCGCCAAGGTTTGAGATGATTCTCAGCCAGCCGGCGACGTACGGTCTCCGAGGACAACTCGTCATGATCGGTGAGTCGGACCATCTCATCGGCCAGAAGCTCCAGGGTCCAGCGGGCTCGCCCGGGCGGCGGCTTTGAGCAGGCGGTCGCCACCAACAGCGCCTCCTCCTTGCTCGATAGCTTGCGCTCAACACCCGGGCGCGGTTCTTCACTGAGCGCGCCTTCCAGATTGGCTTCCACAAACCGGCGCTTGGTCCGGTAAATCGTCGATCCGCTGACGTTCAAGGTTGCCGCGATCACCTCGTCGCTGAAGCCTTCGTCCGCCGCCACCAGGATCTGGGCGCGCTTGATCTTGCGCGACGCATGGCGTCCCCCGCTCAACAAAACGGCCAGTTGATCACGTTCCGATTGGCTAAGCTCTACGTGAAACTTTATATTCATCGACACCTCCTTCAGCGCGGAGACGCAGATGAATCCGAAAATGAGTCCCTCACTTGACCCGCAAGCCGCAACGGCAAGACATGGCCTTACGCAAGTCCAAGGCCAGTACCTGGCCTTCATCTACGCCTACAGCCGCATCTTCAAACAGCCTCCGGCCGAAGCCGACATGCGTCGCCACTTCGCCGTTACGGCTCCGTCTGTTCACCAGATGGTGCTGACCCTCGAGAAGGCAGGATTTATATCCCGCGTGCCAGGCGCAGCACGCAGCATCCAACTTCTCATCCCACCAGAAGACTTGCCCATTCTACGATAACCCAACCCGTCATAATCTCTGTGGCGCGGTACTAGCTGCTCCCGCGCCGCCCGTTGCGTATCAAGGCGCGACGTCCTCGACGGCCATGCCATCAACGTTCTGCTCGCACTCCGCCTTAATATCATTGCGACCCGGTGCGAGCACTTCAGCAATGGGCCTGCCGTGGCTGATCAGATAAACGACAAAAGGCCTGGCGAATGGCTTCGCTTATCCCTTCGGCCGCTAACAAATCCCGTATGTCGAACAGGTCGCGCGGATGCTGCCTAACCAGAGCCGCCATGATTTTTCCTGCGTACAAGTCGGCGAACGATACGACCTGGATTTCCGCGAAGCCGAACATCGTCGCATGCTCGGAGGCTATAAACGCGCGCGACGGTCGCTGGCTGATGACCGCGGGTGTCGTTCTGGTTCGACAGAAGCCGGGCAGTGCGAAAGGTGTCATGTTCATCACCATCGAGGACGAGACGGGTCCGGCCAATCTGGTCGTCTTTGTTCGAGAAGCGCCGCCGCGTGGTCCTCGGATCGTCGATGATGGCGATCAATTTGAAGATCCAGCGAGAGGGCGACGCGGTCCATCTCGTGCCACAGCCGCTCTTCGATCTGTCGGGCGGCCTGTCAGGGCTTGCCGACCGCGACACTTCACCCTACCGACGGGCAGGGGAGACGAGTTTGCGCATGGCGGCGGGCCGAACCCAAGGGACAAGCCGAAGCCTGCGATTCAGCCGCCGGGCATCTTCATCCCGGATCTCCACAACGACACCTTGAAGGTGAAGGCGCGAAATTTCCACTAGCTTCGTGTGTCGGTGTCGGATTGTCGTTCCCCCGTTCGTCCTCCGCTTGAACAGAATAGGAGAACGGCCAATGAGCAACGAAACCAAAGTCAATATCGAAGAAGAGGCGATTATCGCCATGCTAACGATGCGCGCTTCCGCGCTCGGCGAAAAAGATGCCAAGGGCGCACTTTCCTACGAAACCGGGGATTCCGTCGAGTTTTCGCTAGCACCGCCGCTCGTCTATCACGGCAAGGACGAGGCAGGCCTGCAGGCGTGGTTCGATACCTGGGAAGGTCCGATCGGTGGCGATGTTTGCGATGCCAAGCTAACGGTCGGCGGAGATGTTGCTTTCTGGAGTGGTCTGACGCGCATGACGGGAACTAAAACTGACGGCACCGAGGTCGATCTTTGGTTTCGTCAAACCCTTGGCCTGGTGAAGCGCGATGGCCGCTGGATGGTGTCCCACCAACATGCATCCGTGCCCTTCGCCATGGATGGAACCGGTCGCGCTCTGCTCGATCTCAAACCTTAAACGGCTGGCCTCAGGGTATCGATGTCCCCAGGCCGCCAACGGTGGAGTTTTACTTTGTTCGATGAGGTCCAGGCTCTGATGCCAATCTCAGCGCCTCTTCGCGACGTCTCTTTCGCTCTCATTGAGAGGTGCACCGATCATCGCGATGGCTTCAAGCTCGGCTGCAGTTGCGGTCCGCCACTTCAAGAACCCGCGATCTCTGCCGAAGGTGCCGACGAGTCTGCGATTGAGAAATCGAGGTCGGATCACATCTCGCCCTAATTTAGCTCGGAGGCAGCGGTCTCTCTCGGCGCTGACCGTGCAGCGGAGCGGCGCAGGACGAAAGCGATCGCACGATCGTCGATTTCGCAACCGGCGTGGCTCTGGGGATCGATCGGTAAACGGGCAAGCCTAGCTAGTGCCCATCCACAAACGGTAAACCGCTGAAATTATTGTATGAATCGCGATATTGCCGCGGGCAAAGCCCGGCGGTTTCAGGTATACTTTAGATCAAGCGACTGATTCTAAAGACAAACCCGTAACCGCCGGAGCCGACAATGCGCCAAGAACGCACCGTCCAATCCAGTATATTCGATCTTTTTGCCGGGCACGAGATCGGCCGTGAATTGAAGGCGATGTCGCAATGGCTGGATGAGCATCGCGATCTGCTCGGGCTGGTGACGCGGGACCTGCGCCGGCATGGTCTCAAGGAGACCGGTCGCGAGGGGCTGCCGGCCGAGGCTGTGCTGCGCTGCGCGCTGCTCAAGCAGCATCGCCAGCTGAGTTATCAGGAACTGGCCTTCCATCTCGAAGACTCCGCCTCGTTCCGGGCCTTTGCCCGGCTGCCGTGGGGATGGAACCCGAAGAAGTCGGTCTTGCACAAGACGATCAGCGCGATCCGGGCGCAAACCTTTGAAGAGATCAACCGGGTGCTGCTGGCGAGCGCCAAGCGGGAGAAGCTGGAAAATGGCAAGGTCGTGCGTGTGGACAGCACCGTCACCGCGGCACTGATCCATGAGCCGAGCGACAGCAGCCTGTTATGGGACGCCGTGCGGGTGATGGTGCGACTGTTGCAGCAGGCCGAGGCACTGGGTAGCGCCATTCCATGGCACGACCATCGCCGCGCGGCAAAGAAGCGGGCTCGGGCGATCGAATATACCCGCGGCCGTCCCAAACGGGTGAAGCACTACCGCGCACTGCTCAAGATCACGCGCACGACCTTGAGTTATCTGCAGCAGGCGAGCGAACAGTTGCCCCAGACGGCGGGCCCGGCCGGCGAACTGTGGCAGGCCCAGCTCCGCCACTACCGGCCACTGATCGCACGGATCCTCGCCCAGACCGAACGGCGGGTCCTGGCCGGGCAGCCGGTCCCGGCCGGCGAGAAGCTGGTGAGCCTGTTCGAGCCGCATGCCGACATCATCGTCAAGGGCAGCCGCGACGTCGACTACGGCCACAAACTCAATCTGACGACCGGCAGAAGCGGACTGGTCCTCGACCTCGTCGTCGAAACCGGCAACCCGGCCGACAGCGAGCGCTTGCTGCCGATGCTGGAACGCCACATCGCCTTTTATGGCCAGGCGCCGCGTCAGTCGGCAGCCGACGGCGGCTATGCCAGCCGCGAAAATCTGAGCGGAGCCAAAGCCTGCTGCGTCCGCGACATGGCCTTCCACAAGAAGTCCGGCCTCCGCATCGAAGACATGGTCACAAGCCGCTGGGTCTATCGCAGGCTGCGCAACTTCCGCGCCGGCATCGAGGCCGGCATCTCTTGTCTGAAACGCGCTTATGGCTTGGGGCGCTGCACCTGGCGCGGGCTCGACCACTTTAAGGCTTATGTCTGGTCCTCGGTGGTCGCTTACAATCTCGCCCTCTTCGCCCGCCTCAGGCCGACCTGACACCCCTCATCCGGCAGCGTTCAGAGCACACCCGGCGAGCGGTGGCCGATACCTCATGACCCCATTGCCGCCAGATCGCTCTTCGGGCCATAACCTGCGCGGTCTTGTGCCATCACGCGTCCCAAGAAACGATGTCAGCCGGCAAACAACCTTTCAAAACCGCAGAAAAACAGCCGTTTATGGACGGGCACTAGCTAAGCTAACTCCTTGAGGGCGGCTCAGCCGGGCTGTCCGCCCCGCGAAAAAGCGGGGCCGCCTCCATCCATCTTTCGCGGACAAGGACTTTGAGTTCCTCCGCGTCGTGGATCCCTTCCTTCACCAAGGCCACCAACAGCGCTGCGATCTCGACTGTGGCCTTCCTGTCTCGCTCGATGCCATGCTCGCGACAGAGAGCTTTCATGGCGTCCTTTACGAACGTGAAATCGTTATCGGGAACCGGCATCCGAAGCGCCCCACGCGAAGCCAGAAGACAGATACAAACAGATCGGAGAAGCCGGCCTCAGTGCATAATCGATCATCAGATCCACCTTCGATGATATCGGCTTGCCATGACAGATGGATTCGAACTCCTCCAAAACTGCTACGATCCGTCCACTGGCGCGCATTTCGTCGGAAGCTTTGTCGGCATCCGCGTATTGCTGTGCAAAGTCGGCCCACCATCGAACGTTGCTGGCGTAAACCTGCAGGTCGAGATTTCGGATTGGCAGCAATTCCAAGGCTCGTCGAATTCCTTCGCTCGGATCATCACCCATTGTCGCGCCCCGACAGCTCATGGATCTGCAGAAACGCGGCGATCCGGTTGAACCCTCTTTCGTACTTTTGCATCTGTTGAAACGTCACATTCACAGCTTTCCCAAGCGTCGTCTGCGTCATCCCGCGCATCTGTCGAAGCTGCCGGAGGCGCTCGCCAATCTCCCTATCGATTTCCGAATTGCGGCGCTGACGGTCGATACTTGGCATCTGTTGTTCCTCTCTCGATCATTGGTATTGTGAAGCGCTCGACGGTCTTCCTGCGAAGCCGATTACTGTACGAAAAGAAGCCACTCCTTCCAGCCCAGCCTCCGGATGAAAACGACTGTCCTGCCTTCGCCCGCGTACGCAGGGACAACACGCGCTTCACCCCTTCCGCCAAGTAGTTCATTGGTTTCGCCTCGGTCCGGATCCGCGAAAGCCCGTCAACGGTCTGAGCACCTCAAAGTCGCCCAATCCGGGCGCTTCGATCCGCGTTCGTTGCGCAGGAGGCCGCTTCTTCTTGGCAAATGACGCCCACCATCTCGAGGCCGCTCGCACCCGGTCGATGCCCTTGAGGATTGACAGCATATGCTTCGCTTCGTCGGACTTCATCGAGGCGAGCGGAACGCCGTCAAGTCGGACTGGTGCAAGCGTGGCTTGGTCGATGATGGACCAGCCTTCGACGTTCATGCACAATCGGTATGCGGCCATCGTTCATCCCCCAATGACAGATGGCCCGAAACTGAACAAAAACGGCAATGGGGGCTAGCTACCAAATCGGCCGGTTCGCCACGATCAAAAGTTGTAGATTTCGTATCTCTAATTCTGTCTCTGGTTTCAGTGCATGGAGAGCAGTTTCTGCACGACTGTTTCTGATCGTTGCATCCTTGCGGCCGATCCATCCGCGCTTTATCGACCCCGCCATCCTGCGCTCTGGCCGTCGCGACCGTCCGTGCGCATTCCTCGGCCTGACAAGGAGGCGCGTGCTGTCGAACGAAGCCGAAGGACTTACCGGAGCCGATATCGAACACAACATCCGGGAAGCCCGCCGGATCGCTCGAGTGGGGGAGAAGCCGAAGGCGATCAAGGGTGCCGAACAGATAGTTCGCATCCGTGCGCCATTTTCTCTCTGGACCATGGTAATCAGACGTCGGTGCGGCCGGCCGTAGCGCAAACGCCGCTCAGCGTGCAAGGAAGGCCGCCTTTCGAGGCTCACCCCTTGACCAGTGGGTCAGCGTGCCGATGCGCCAATCGCCATTCGACTCCTTCGCGGCGATAGACAAGGGCAGCCTCTCCTCATCAATGATTTCAATGCAATCCGCGAGATGCTGTATCCTGCGACGGTAGGGGCGGGACGAGGAGGCACTAAAGGGGCCTTTGAAGGGCGGATTGTTCACTCGTCTCTCTCTCTCTCTCTCTCTCTCTATGAGTGTCTTTTCCTTCCCCGCCGGAAGATTTAACATCCGGTTTTATATGATCGCGCTGAAAGACTTAGTCAGATGCAGCGATGAGGTACGAAATTCAGCCGGAAAAGCACGGAACCGACCGTGTCGTAGATCGAAGTACCGATGAGGTAGCTGTCTTGGAAAACGCACCTCAAGTTCGCTTATCGCTTGACCTAGCACGTGCCATGACTGGGTATCTGAACGCGCGGGACCGGTACGACACTATTTTCGGCCGCAAATCGTATGCATCCGAGCAATCACGCGGGATGAAGGCTCGCGCGTGAACTTCAGCCGGGTTATGATCGAGTGATACGGTTCAAGTTGGGTCCTTTTGCATGCCTTCAGATTTTTCGGCGCGCTCTTCGGGCCCATTTGGCAGCCAGATCGTCGACGGCTTTGTTGAGTTGGCTGAGGTTGGCATTGCCAGGATCGTAATCGCTGCCGCCCCACCATTCGACGAGTTCGGCATGTCGCTCGTGTGCCGGATCGACAAGCGCCTCGCGGAACTCCTGATACCCCCATGGGCCACCGACGTCCTCGGGTGGGCAGTGTCCTGCCGCTTCGAGGAGCATCGGGCCTTCCGTGCCGATTGCCGGGAAGGTGCGCTCGATCTTGATGCTGTGCGTCCAGCCGTCGCCAAAGTCGTAAAGGTATTTGAACGATTTCGCGCCGGTGTCCTGGACTGCCGACAGCAGCGAGACTTTGCGAGCGTCGATGGGACCATCCCCCCATTCCTCGTCAGGCAATCCAAAACCGACGTCACGCATGCGGAATTCATAAAGATGGCTGTTGGTCCAGCCCATCGCCGCCTGCAACACCTCGTGCAGCCGACTGAGCCTGATACGGAATGGCACGACAACACGCCGCATCACCATTGGATCGACTTGATCGAGGGTGACCTTCAGGCGGACGACGGAGGCAGCCATCTTCAGGCCGCCAGCATATGAGCTGTCGCCGACGCACTTTTCCAGTTCCATGGAAGCAGTTCGTGCAGGCGAGAGGCGGGAAGATCAGCGATGCGGGCCAGGACGTCGGCGAGCCAGGCTTTCGGGTCGATGTCGTTGAGGCGGCAGGTCGTAATGAGCGTCAGCATGACGGCGGCACGATCGGCCCCGCGCGGGGAACCGGCGAAGGTCCAATTCCGCCTTCCCAATGCAATACCTCTCAGCGCGCGCTCGGCGGCATTATTCGTGAGACAAACTCTTCCGTCTTCGAGGAAGCGGGCAAAACCATCCCAACGTTTCAGCATGTAGTCCATGGCTTTGATGAGGTCGGAGGATCTGCTGAGCGCGGCACGTTCGCGTTTCAGCCACTCGTGCATGTCGTCGAACAGAGGCTTGCTCTTTTCCTGCCGCACGGCCAGTCGTTCTGCTGCACTCAAGCCGTTGATCTGTCGTTCGATTTCAAACAGGGCGTCAAATCGTTTGACCGCCTCCAGCGCGATCGGGGAGATCGGCCTGCCGTTGCGTTTGCTATCGCGGGCGCTTTTCTCGATATCGGCCAGCTCAAAGAATTTCCGCCGCGCATGGGCATGGCAAAAAGCAAACGTGATCGGCACTTCTTTCTTTTCGGCAACCGATATCGGTTCGAACCCGTTGTAACAATCCGTCTGTAGAATGCCGCCATATCCGGCCAGATGTTTTTGCGGATGCTCGCCCCGACGGTCGCTTGAAGCATAGTAGATCGCCGCCGGCGCGGCCCCGCCGCCATAGGGCCTATCATCACACACGTAGGTCCATATGCGCCCGGTCGTGCATTTGCTTTTGGCCCGGATGGGAATGGTGGTGTCGTCGCCAAAAAGCCGCTCAGCCGCAAAGACATGCTTCTCGATCAGATCAACAACCGGCATGAGAGCGGATGTTCCAAAACCAACCTGATCGGCTAGCGTCGAAGTCGAAAGATCGATCCCTTCGCATTTGAACCGGGTGCTCTGGCGGTTGAGCGGGCTGTGCATGCCGAACTTGTCAAACAGGATCGTCGTCAGGAGATGAGGGCCGATAAAGCCGCGCGGCGTGGCATGGAAAGGCGCTGGCGGCTGGCTGATCGCCTCACAATCACGGCAAGAGAACTTTTCCCGCACTGTTTCGATCACTTTGAACCGGCGCGGGATCTCTTCCAGCGTTTCGGTGACGTCCTCACCCAGTTTAGACAGGCGCGAGCCACCGCAGCATACACAATTGATCGGAGGATCGATCACCACGCGCTCGCGCTCGATATCCTCCGGCCAGGGCTTTCGCACCGGCCGTTTGCGCACAAACGGACGCACGGACGAGGTCCGGGCGGCGGCAGCCTGCGCTGCAATCTCATCTTCCGTAGCTGCCGTGACCAGTTCCTCAAGCTGCAATTCCAACTGGTCGATCAGGCGCGCCGTGCGCTCGCTGCTCTGACCGCGCAGTTCGCGCTTGAGCTTGTCGATCCTCAATTCAAGACTGGCGATCAGGGCGTCGCGGTCGGACAGCAGGGCTTGCGCATTAGCAGCTTCGGCAACCGCCACATCACGTTCAGCCTGCAATACCTCGCGCTCGGCCAGCAGCGCCATATAGGCGCCGGCAAGGTCCGCAGGAAGATCGTCAGGCTTCACAGTCATGAAGTCATTCGATCAGATTCTCACTGTATTTTCAATGGAATAATGCTATCCAACCCTCGTTGGACGCCATGTTTCCTGCGGATGGCGCCAGTCTATGCCAGACAGGAGATAGCTGAGCTGTGCAGGTGATATTGCAACCGCACCACCTTCGGCAGAAGGCCATATGAACTTCCCGCGTTCCAATCTTTTTGTGAACAAGCAACTGCCCTGGCCGTCATGCCAAACCAATTTTATCAGGTCACCGCGCCGGCCCCTGAAGCAAAACAAATGACCGCCGAGCGGGTCATGCTTCAAGACCTCCTGCACCCGAAGCGCCAGAGAGGGAAAGCCACAGCGCATGTCCGTATACCCCGTCGAAAGCCAGACTTTGACCCCTGTTCCCATCGGAAACGGGTTCATCGCAATGTCTCCAGTCCTCGGACAATCCGCAGCAGAGCCTCAACGTCGACATCGCGGTCCACGATCACACGGCGGCCGTTCGCGCTCAGCACCTCCATAAGGCCACTTTGTGCCATAAGGCCACTTTGTGCCATCGAAGGCTTGGTCGCAGCGACCGGGATGCCTGGCTCCGGAACCAACAGGGCAGGAATAAACCCCTCAATGCCACGGCCACTGCCAAGCCGTCCCTCACGTGCTGCCTTACGCCAATCGTTCAACTGAAAGCGCGTGATGCCATGTCGCCGTGCCGTTGCCGTGACCTGCTGGGGAGCGGAATAACTCTCCGCAACGATCGCAAGTTTGGCCTCGTTACTGAAACGGCGACGCCGCCCACTGTCGACAATCTCCATCCGGCTGACTTGCGGCCGGCCCTCTATCGTTACGTCCATCGCTATTACACCGTCTATATTGACGTCCATATAGACAGATCATCCAATTCCGCTCACTTCTCAGCAAGGCGGCCTCCCCCGGATGCATACCGCAAATCCTGAGCGCGCTTCGGTGCACGCGAAGCTCTCGGTGTGAAGCCGCCGTCAGAAATTCAGAAACTCTGGTCGTGCCATCAGAGGCAGCTTCGGACCAACAACAGAGGTGTCTAAGAATCCCAATTGCGCAAGGCTTCGAGGATAATTCGGCCCGAGGATTTCAGCTCAAATAGTGGAGGATGAAGATGAAGTACATGATCAGTTGGTTCGAACGTCCGCAGGGATCGCCTGCGGAGTACGAGAATGCCCAGAAGCGGATACTGGAGGTTTTCACTCAATGGAAAGCGCCGGCCAATTTCAAGATCGAGTTGTTCGTTGTGCGAGTGGGCGAATGGGGTGGGCATATGTTGGTGGACTGCGACGATCCGTTGGCCGTTCATAAGGCATGCTCGACCTGGCCCGCTTTTGAATTCCAGGCACGACCCGTGATTGCCGTCGAGGACGCTGTCCGGGTCGAGCAAGAAGCGATTGCTTGGCGCGATGGACTCAAACCTACGTGAGATTTAAGGGGATCCAAGCTGATATCCGCTATGGGCGGCCGATAGCGGAAGACGGCCCTGGCCGAAAAGCGCAGAGCCGATCGTTCGGGTTCGCGAGGATGTCGCTCTCGCCCAGTGGACGAGCGTTGGCGGCGGTTTGCAGTACTCAAATGCGCGTGTCGGGCTGGCTTTGTGATTCCTCGTCGAGAAATTGGCACGATTCAGGACAACGTCGAAAGCGTGCCAGCGGGACAGTCCAACGCATTCATCTTTGTATCTGGCCCGCAATCTTCTCCAGAATCGCAAATAGCTCAAGATCGCACAGACACGATATTCATCGGACATCAAACCCCCTCATTGCCCTGTCATCATGTCACCTCGGCCGTCGCAAGAACCTTCAGCGGAGAGATCATTGAAGCAATCTGGAAACGTTAAGCCGTTGTATCGAGAGTCGGCACATTCGGCGGAGGAGCGCGGTGCTCTTTTCGACTACGCGTTTGAAGCTGCGCCGATCGGCGTTGCGCTGGTTAGTCCTTCTGGGAAGATCGTCAAGGTGAACGGAAGTCTTGCCACCATGCTCGCTCGAGCGCGCGACGATCTGACCGATGTCCCATTTGGCCACATAACGCATCCGGACGATTTGGAAACGGACATGAACCTGTTCAATGATGTCCTCCGTGGAAAGAGGGACGGCTATCGGCTCGATAAGAGATACTTGAGACCGGACAACTCGGTGGTTGAAGCATGCCTGACGGTGACAGCAATGCGGAAACCGTCAGGGGAGGTTGCGCGACTGCTGGCGATGATCGAGGACGTGACGGAGGCTCGCCGGATTGAACGTCAACTCTTGGAACGCGCGGCACAGTTGGAACTCGCCATGGAGGCGGCGAGGGGCGGTTTTTGGCACATGGACCTGCAGACAAAGAGTTTCGAGACGTCGGACCGGCTGGCGCGTTTCATCGGCGGACCCCAGGCAGGTCGAATGGACCTCAAGGCGTACCTGGTAAACGTGCACCAAGATGACCATCCTGCTGCCGACCTGACGCCGCTTCTGGAAGGGAAGGTCGACAAGTCTGTAGCGGAATATCGTCTTCGAACCACCGAAGGAGAGCGCTGGATGCGTTGTGACAGGCGTCTGCTTAGGGACGCTCAGGGAACACCCTTCCGTATAATTGGCGTGGTGATCGACTTTACTGAAGAACACCTGCGACGCGCCGAACTTGAGGCCAATGCTGACACCGACGTGCTAACAGGACTTTTCAATCGGCGCGGCCTGCAGAAGAAGTTCGATCGCATGAGTAAGGAGAAGGGCCGACTGGTGCTCACGATCGATCTCGATGGCTTCAAGGAGGTCAACGACAGCTTAGGTCATGCCGCCGGCGACCAGGTGCTGATCGAGACGGCCTCGAGATTGAAGGCGGCGGTCCGACCCAGTGATGCCGTATGCCGGTTGGGCGGAGACGAATTTGTCGTTGTTCTCGAAGGTGGCGGTGAAGTCGCTGAGCGAGTTGCAGGTCGTATCGTAGCTGAACTGGCCGCGCCTATCGACTTGAAGGAAGGTGTCGTGCTTGTCGAAGCAAGCGTAGGAGCTGCCTGGACCATCTCCTCCACGCCGACTCTCGAAAAGATGATGAGGCACGCCGACAAGTGTCTCTACGAGGCCAAGGCGAAAGGCAAAAACACGGCAGTGGTTTGCGAAATGACGGGATGATCGACGTCTGCATGGCAAGTCATAGCGGGACGAGGCGGGTGATTCTGGGTAGAGGTGATGGACTTGGACCGGCAATCGCAGCCCATCGATAACGACCGGAAAACGCCAATTGTTTAAAAGCATCTCATCAGCATATTACAGGATAGACGTACGCGGTGTCCCGCTCACACCTCGAACTAGATTCTTTAAGCAGTTTCGAGGACTGCGGTCATGACTGGGACGTAAATATCCGCAAACACCGGATATTGCGCCGCGAAGCAGGCCTGCTTTCACGGCTGGCTCATGGTGCCGACGGGGTCGCTTGGCCGCAGCCTGCCCCTTAATCTTCATCCCGCAAGATGTACCGACCGGTTGGCAGAAGGTCGAGATGGTGGGATATTGGGGGGTCGACATTTGCTGGCCGCCTTGGAAGCAGTATGCGGGACAGGTCTCGATTTCTGGATGGCCGCACTTGAACATCCCGTGTGGGCTGTTGCCGTTGCATTTCTGTTCTCGGTGTGGTGCACATGGCTGATTGCGCGAGGAACTTTCCGGTGAAGGCTAGTCAGACAAACGCTGCAGCCGTCGCGGTCGCTCTATTTCGGGAACAAGAAGGTGACGACCGCCCGAACTCCCCAGCCGTCCGGTCCGTTTTCCGGTGATTGCGCCCAGTAACGCGCACCTATGCCAAAGCTTACGGGCTGTTCGCCGAACTTTACAATCTTTGAGACCTGGAAGTTGATCGGGACCGACCAGTCCTTGGCTTCCCAGTCGTATGTACTCTCGGTGTTCAATGAAAACGTCCAGGCTTCAGGCGTCGTATAAGAAATGAAAGGCTGTAGATACGTCGAACTGACGTCAGCACGGTCGCTCTGTCCGGCAAACGACCAAATATGGTTTGCCAGTATGCCGAATGTCCAGGGACCTTCCTGCTTTAGAGCAACGCCAGTTGGACCTGCGCCCCACTTTCCTGTTCCGAGGAGTTCGTCGGTGCCGGTGGGCAGAAGGAATGCAGGGCCGACGCCCCAGATGATTCCACTTTCAGTTGGCTTGGCAGGCGACAGGAAGAAACTCTGCAGCGTGTCCCCAAGCCCGAACTGCTCGCCTGACGGGCCAGCGATGTCGTCCTGCCAGGTCACAGGCAGGATTGTTCGGGATATGAGGTTCCAGTCTTCATTGAGTGAAAACGGAATCACCGGCTGAATATTCAGCGTAGCGTGATCGCCATCTTGGGGGCCGTACCCTTGGTCATAGTTGAACTGGAATGGCACGCTGATCAGAGAGGCAATCGGGTTCGAGAGCTTTTTCGCTAGCTCCTCACTGGACTGGGCGTGCGCAGATGTAGCTATTGATGTCAGAAGGACGATATAACTCAGGAGTTTGAGAGAATTTTCTGACACAGTCATTGCTCCTACCTGCAAGTCGGTTCAACACTCCAGCGGAGCCATGCAGGAGCCCCCCAAGGTCGCATGTTGCAAGCATGATGAGATAGTCCTAATGTTGGCGCAAGTGCACGGTGACAACACTTGGTCCAGAACAATAGGGCATTCTGTGGTTTGGCGGGTATCAGTTGTGAAGCCGTTTTCTAAACGCTTGTCATTGCCCTTTAGGGCAATATGAGTTTAGCCGCGTGCGCGCTATATTTTCCCTCTGTTTGGAACAGATTATCGTCCAAATCGGAGAGGCATCTAGCGCGACCGACAGAGGCGAGCCTCCTTCCATAGGGTGGACATTAGGGCCGCTTAAAGGGTCCATATTCATTCTCATTACGGTTCAGCCGCTCGACCAGTTCCTCGGCCTCCTCGTCGAGAAGCATATCCATGACCACCCCATCGATAACGACCGGCTGACCGGTGACTGCATCGACGACTGTCCAGTAGTTGTTTAGGTTCTCGCGACGGCTATACCGCACGGCTGCCATGAGGTGTGCCTTTGGGTGCTGCTGTGGCGCGACCTTAGCCGTCCTCTTCCCTTTCTCTTGGGCGTTAAGGATAAATTCAAGGTTGCTAGCGGTATCGTGGGGTAACCGATCGAGAACCTCTCCGTTCTTTTCCGCAGCCTTTCCTTCACGGTAGTCTATGACACGCCAACTGCCGTCTGAGTTCTCCTCTAAACCGTACCGCTTGTAGGGCATTGGTTCGCCTTCTTGTTACCAGCCCGATGGCGGCCGCCAAATGACTCTTGCCTCCGCCTGGTGGGCCGAACATCAGGACATTAGCGCCCTTAGCGATCCATGCGTCGCCAGCGGTGATCGCCATGACCTGGGCTTTCGAGATCATTGGCACGGCATCGAAGTCGAAGCTGTCAATGGTCTTGCCGGGCGGCAGTCTTGCCTCAGCGAGATGACGTTCAATCCTGCGCCGGTCTCGTTCCGAGAGCTCGTGCTCGGCGATGGCCGCAAGGAAGCGCGCTGCTGGCCAGCCTTCCTTGTCGGCCTGTTCAGCAAATTGCGGCCACAGAACTTTGATCGCTGGCAGGCGGAGTTCATTGAGCAGCAGGGAAAGGCGTGCGGCGTCGACGGAGCTGCTATTCTTCATGCTGCATCTCCCATCTCGTTCGATGCGAGCAGAACTTCGTAGCTGGAAAGAGGAGCCAGTTGGACGACGACACCGGGTATCGCGGCCGGATCGGGAGCGAACAGTGCGTTCAGGCGCTGCATGTTCGGCAGTTTACCGGCGTCGAGACTGAGCTGAAGTTGGTCGGCGAGTTCAGCCTCGCAGCCGCGGTCATGCGCAAGTGCGAGGAGCTCGACCATCAACTTACACGCCTGCTTCTCTGGCATCCGTTCAATCAAGAGGTCGAAGGTCTGCCGATACGATTGCCGTGGAAAGAGCTGATCGCGATAAACAAGGCCGAGCAGAGCCATGGGTTTGCGGCGCAGCGAATGAATGACATGCCGATAGTCGACGATCTGACTATGCTTGCCACTGGAGTGAGCGCGCCCTCGGGGCAGTGTCATCAATGGTGTTCCGCCGACAAACAGATCAAGGCGATCGTCGAAAAGGCGAATGCGCAGCGTGTGTCCGATCAGTCGGGAAGGAACTGTGTAGAAGACTTTACGCAGTGTGAAGCCCCCGGTGCGCGCGACACGCAGAACGATCTCCTCGAAATCGGTCGTTCGTCTTTCGGGCAAACGTTGCAGATGCGTTCGTTCCACATCGGTTCGCTTGCCCTTCAGCGCATTGCGACGGCCGATAATCTCATCGATGAAGCTGCGATAGCTGTCGAGGTCGTCGAAATCATTTGAACCTCGCATCAAGAGTGCGTCTTTAATCGCACTCTTGAGATGGCCATGGGAGCTTTCGATCGAGCCGTTCTCATGGGCGATACCCTTGTTGTTGCGCGTCGGCGTCATCAGGTAGTGCTCGCAGAGCTGCTCGTAGCGTTGCGTCAAATCCCGCTTTGCGTCGTTGTCGAGATTGCGGAAAGCAGCAGAGAGGCTATCCGTTCGGTGGTTCAATGGTGCCCCACCCACCGACCACAAAGCATTCTGCAAACCTTCCGCCAGGGCGACAAAGCTCTCTCCGCCCAAGATGACGTGCGCATGCTCAAAGCCGGACCAGACAAGACGAAAGTGATAAAGAAGATGATCAAGCGGCGCAGCGGCGACGCGAACGCCAATGCTGCCCATATCGGTGAAGTCGGATAGTCCAAGCCTGCCTGGCTCATGAACCTGCCGAAAGATAACCTCCTGTTCTTGGCCATGTATTGACCGCCATGCACTGATCCGCCTCTCCAGAGTCCGCCGAATTCCCTGTCCGAGTTCCGGATGACGCCGCAGCATCTCCTCGTAGAGGGCCACAGATCGAATACCTGGCGAGGACTTCAGGATCGGCACAACTTCGGCGTCGAAGATGTCGACGAGTGGATCGGGACGCCGCCGTTCACGGGCCGGCTTCTTTTGGGATGGTAGCCTGGCATCGCTATCAAGGCGGTAGGCTGTGGCAACGCTTATGGAGGATTTGGCGGCCGCAACAGTGACCGAATGCGTCTGACGCAACTTCATAAAAAGCCTCATTTGATGATCGTTTACATGGCGACCCGGCAATCGGTGCTCCTCTCAGGAATACACCTCGATACTGGGCCGGCCGCGATACACAAACGAGCCGAAAAATCTCGCCATCAGCGCTGCTGGAACTCCGGTCGGGCTACGCCCTCCCTACGTTCCAGCAGCGCTGACAGATTCTCATCTTGATTGACGCGCATTCTCATCCTGATTGTCGCGCCGCAGCTGTTTGGCGTTGGTGAAGACGCTACGTGCATTGCCGATCACATGGCCGCGAAAGCCACGTAATTCAATGAGGACCGCGCCGGGATGTGCGCAGTATGAAGTACCGACGTTTCCAGGATACAGTCCCAGTTGATAACCGAGCGGAGCCGTGTTCGTCCTGGATCGGCACAAGCCGAACGGCACGTCACTCGGCAACCCGGCCTTCCGGAGGCCATCCTCCAAAATGCCAACCAGCTGAAAGTACGGACCTTCGCATCCCGTGCCAATTAGATGCAGTTCGGAGCCGTCTTCATACTAATCCCTAAAGCGGCGTTCTTGACGTACATTCATGGAAAAATCCTACAGGGGCAGTGTGCCGATTCCGATGAAACCGCCCCTTTGTTCCGAGATGATTGCGCCTCCGGATGACTGCCGATGCAATGTCGCACCCAGTATGTCAAAGCCGCACTGCAAAGGCATTCTTGCTGCATGCCCAGAACGCCTTAATGGAATGGGCTATTGCCTAAGGTTGGCCCGCGCTTTCGTTTGCTTCTGGCCGGTAGCGGAAGACGGGCTTGTCCGGAAAGGGAAGCGATCACACCCAAGGCCGCCTGGGTAGCGAAACACGTTTATTCGACTAAGTTTTGGTCCCGCAAACAGCCGTTCGAAATGAAATCGAGGATGGACGGATCGGCCAAGCGGTGGCCGATCCCTGACGCGATGCTATCGCGTTCGCTCGCTGACCACTTAACGACTTCGACCTCACTCGGCCGCCAGGTCTTGGTGAAGAACGGTTCGACCGGGCTGTAGAGCCGCAGGCACGGGATAAACCTTTATCGGGTATCGTTTGAATCCAATTGCCTCGTTTGACATTCGCTGACTGCGTCGGGTCGAAGAAGATTGCAGTCGTGGAGGATGATACCCTCGTCGAAGCCAGGTGAGAAAATCGTGTGCTTCCGGCTTTTGCAAAAGAACGAACGTCACTCCTACTTCGGCGGGAAGACCTATGGCGTCATCGATCACCGAGAAAATGCCGAAAGCGTCCTCGCAGATCCGATACCTAGCGCCTTGATTGTCTTTCATCGAAGCCGCCCTCCATATGCCAATATTATGACAGGTGCCGGTGCATTGAAGTAGCCTACGCGTGAGGCAACGCGAGGATACAGTAAGACACGCACGCTGCGCATGGCTAATTGCTATTATAGCAGCTACAGGGCTACAGGGAATCGTTTGCCGTTTGGTTGGCAGTTCGGAAGAAAGAAGAAAATCCCGAGAGTCAGGAAGCCGCCAGCACTTGTTCCTTCGGGGTTCCGAAGTTTACATTCTCCCGGCCCGCGACGGCGTAGTTGCCGGGTTTCTTCTATCAATCGGATTTCAACATGACGAAAGAAGCCGCTCAGATCAGTGCAACTTTGCTGTTGTTTGCGGCGATGATCGTGCCGTTGATGACGCGAGGATGGCCGCTTTGGGCGAGAGCCGCGTGGCAGCTGGCGGCTTTCATCGCGCTCACATATCTCGTGCTGCGAACGGTGGGCTCACCGTTTGGTCCGGAATTTGATACCGTGCAGCCCGGCGCCCGAATATGGCAGCAACTTATCGGGGTCGGATGGTGGCTTATCGCGGCCCAGTGTGCAATCGGCATTGTCCGGCTGTTCGTGGTGTTCGAGGCCAAGCCACGAGAAACCCGCATCGTCTCTGACCTGATGGCCGGGATCATCCATCTTCTGACGCTGTTCGCCGTGATCAACTTCGTCTTCGCCGTTCCGGTCGGCGGCCTTCTTGCCACCTCCGGCGTCATTGCGATCGTGTTGGGCTTAGCGCTTCAGAGTAGCTTGTCAGACGTATTCTCCGGGATCGCCGTTGGCATCGAGCGGCCCTACAGTCCCGGCGATCTGGTTTGGGTAGAAGGCGGGATCGAAGGCCGGGTCATACAGGTAAACTGGCGCTCCACGCACATTGCGACGCCGAACGGGGACGTTGCCATCGTTCCCAACAGCGTGATGGCTAAGGCACGCCTGGTGAACCACAGTATGCCGACGAACATCCGTCGCGTCTCAATCACGGTGAAGCTCGCGGCGAACGAACTGCCGGATCGTTGTATGGCGGTTCTGAACGCGGCAGTCAAAACCTGCATGTTGCTGTCCGCGACGCCGCCGCCCAGTGTCGCCCGCACGGGACTTGAGGGCGATGGCGTGGCCTATGACATCAGCTTTTCCATTCCAAGCATCGAAGTGCTCGTCGCAGCCCGTACCGAACTGCTGGGCCACGTTCAATCCCATCTTCGCCACGCGGGCATTGCACTTGCCGTTCCGGGTGTCCCGATCCGAGCGCGCTTGGACGTTCCAAGCGCAGCAACGCTCCTCCAGGAGTCTGACTGGTTCGGAGTGCTCGCCGAGTCCGATCGAATTCTCTTGGCGGAGCATCTGGTCGAGGTGTGGTTTGCGGCGGGCGACAAACTCATGAAGCAGGGCGATGATCCGAAAGTGCTGTTCATTCTGGCGTCGGGCACCGTGGAGATTTCGAATGATACTCCCGAATGGCCCGAAGTGATCTTCCGATTGGGGCCGGGCAGCAGCCTTGGGGCGATCGGCATGATCACAGGGACACCCTACGCGGCAACCGCTACCGCACTGACACCCGTGACCGCTTACAGCCTTGACAAACAGGGCGTGGGTGACGCCATCGCGGTACGGCCGGATCTCGTCAAGAGCTTTGAAGTATTGGCTCGCAGGGGGCAGGAAATGAACCGCAGGGACGTGGTTGCGCGTCAGAGCGACGATGCTGAAGCGCCCGAGATGTTCCTGTCGAAGCTTCGCAGCTTTCTGCGAAAGATCTCAGAGACCCCCCGCAGCGAAGGCCAAAGGCGACGCCGCTAGTCATGAAATGCCGGGGGTAAAGTCTCTTGCGCGGGAAACGGGAGCCGGAACCGTTCCCGCGGTGAAGGGCTTGAAAGGCGAGAGCACCAAAACCGCTGTTTCCGACCGGATACGGGGTGGAGTCGCGCGACGGGCTCCTTCGATCACGACGCTGCCATCACGTTGAGAGCCGTTCGCCAGCCGAACGGGCTCTACAATCTGTCGAAGCTGTCGGTCTGGTGGCTGAGGCAGGAAGGCCAGGGCGTTGAAGCAGATGCCGTGCCGCCGGCCGCCGACGATGACGTCCGCCTTGTGAAGACCCTGGCGAAAGGGCCTGTCGAATAACGCCGGGACCACAACAATTTAGCGCGCCGGAGAGGATGAAACTGGGAACTCGTATGTCCTTGTTCGTGCGTTATAATTTCTGAAGCCGTCCGGCAAGCCGTCAGCTATTTCTTCAATGCCGCCGCAAGATCGCCATGCTCGAAGGCTGACGCCATACGATCACACTCCCTTACGCTGAGCCCAATGCGCCCGGCCTCGTCTCTCCAGCAGGAAACGCTGGCGGCAACCTCGGCCGCGATCCCGCGCGCCTGTGCGGGCTTCAGTTCAAAATAATCTGCGACGGACAATGCCACGTCGAGAGAGGCAGTTTGGTCGTCGAGGTCAATCGCCGTCGAGAGAACACGCGGTTTGATATCGACCGGAACGGGGTTGAGATCATAGGCAGGGGAAAGAGCCCAGCCGTCAGGGCCTGTGTAGAGAAAGCCGTGATTGCGCATATGGTCGTCTGAATTCGAGATCATGATCGTGAAGACAATGCGCCGCCATAACTCGCGCATGTCTTCTTTCGCTCTCGCACCGCTCTGCCGCAGGGCATCGACGATCTCCAGATAGCTGTGCGGCTCGTTATCCTTTGCGCCCAGCATGCTCATGGCTGACAGAAACGGAATGCGGGTCGCGCCGTCACGATCAAAGCGGCGGAGCAGCAGCACCGGCTTTTCGGCGATATGCTCAAACTGTGATGCGGCGGTCGCTATCCCGGCCCTCGCCGCAAGAGACAGTGCAACGGCCTCCCAGGCGACGGTATTGAATTCGTCATCCTTGTGCGGAAACTTTGCGATGACGAGCGCGCCGTCCCTGTCTCTGACGGACGCCTTCGGACGCGCGCCGCCGAGGGAGGAGCCCGGCGCAAGAAGCAGTCGCAAATTCTCATCCTCATCATCATCATGACCATCATGATCATCATCAATGATGCGCTCGGTAGCGGCCAGCAGCCTCGGCAGTTCAATCAGCGGCGGGATGCGTGTGGCGTCCTCGTGATCCGCGAGGAAGGGCCCGCCTTCCTTGCCAGCAAAACGCAAGGCTCCCTGCCTAGCCTCGTCATCGACCGCGAGAAGATAGTCGATTTCTCCCAGAGTGCGCGGCGGTTCCCCGGCTTTTTCAGCGCGGCGTCTTTCGGCCCGGCGCATCAAAGCGCGGCCCCACCGGTCGGGTGCGGAATCGCCGATTGAGCCGAACATGAATCTGTCGGCCGCAGTGTGGAACGCGCCCTCGCCGAGGTTCAAGGCAGGCTCCAGAGCAAAACGCTGTCCATTCTCAAGCCATGACGGCGCATACTCGAAAGTGGCGCTTTCGCGGTTCTTGCGCATATGTGCCCAGAGCTTCCCGACAAGATGGGAGGCGCCGCCAAGGTCGACATAGACGAGCGTTTCCTGATCCATCATCCGTCCTTCGAGGGCTGGGGGCTCTTGGGGCGTCTGATGCGTCTCGGCAGATGCTCTTCTTCCAGCTCCAGTCCGCGCGGGTCGTGCCGCACGTCCGCAAGGGTGGAAAGACGATCAATCAATCCAAGCACAAATAATATGGTGGCATAGGTGCCAAGCGACACGCCCGCGTCGCCCTTCTCGACCTTGACAAGGGTTGTGCGGCTGATCGAGGCGCGCTCGGCTAGGATTGCCGACGGAATGCGCCGCCGCCGCCGTGCATCGCGGATATCCTGGCCCAGCTTGCGCAGGGCACGCCGGACGGGGATAGGCAGGTTATATGATGCGTTCTTGTCCATTGCGTTCACGATCGTAGTCGCTATAGCAGTTAGTGTACACGATTATGAACGTTAAATCAACTGATGCGCTCAGAACGCCCAAAACGCATTGTGCCAGCTATGTCCGCGAACGTGAACCAAAAGCCGCTTAATGACCATTATTGTGAACATTATGAAAACGCGCACCTTTATCAGAATTTTAACTTTCGCGTGTTTCACATACGCGAAAGTTAGAGATGTCATGCCGACGGGCAGCTAATCTCCTTCAGCGCTGTCGGGCGCCGGACGCTCTGCTGCCCAGGTCAGCAAGGCGTCGAGTGCCGGGCATAGCGCCTGCCCCCAATCTGTCAGGCCATATTCGACCTTTGGCGGCACCTGATGATGGACAATGCGACGGACGATCCCGTCCTTCTCCATCTGTCGAAGCTGCTGGATCAGCATTTTCTGTGAAATCAAGGGGATGCCGCGCTCCAAATCGGAAAACCGCATGATCCGGCCACCAAACAGGTGAAACAGGATGGTGAGCTTCCACCGCCCTTCCAACAGCTTCAATGCCTGCTCGACGCCCTCCGCCGCCATTTCGCGTGTATAGGTGCCAACCTTACCTTTTGGTATGTACCTTACTTTTTCGTGTGTTCTTGTCATTTTGATAGCGTATCGCCATACTTAATTCCGCGCAATCCCGCTGGCCGTACAAGGCTTAACCAGAGAGGCCATGTAAATGATTGATCTGCCAAAGCCAATTGCTGACTACTTCACGGCTGACAAGGGCGACGGTAATGCTGTTGCCAAGTGTTTTACTGAGAACGCCATCGTAAAAGACGAAGGTAATACCTACAAGGGACGAGCCGCAATTGCGCGCTGGAAGGCCGAAGCGTCGGCAAAGTATGAATATACGAGTGAGCCGCTTAAGATAGAGCGCGCTGATGGCAAGGTGATCGTCACCAGCCACCTCGTCGGCAACTTCCCCGGAAGCCCCGTCGATCTGCGATATTTCTTTGTACTGGAAGGCGGAAAGATTGCGGCGCTGGAGACGGCGCTATGAGTTTTAGCCTCGATTTGCAAGGCAAGCGCGCACTGGTAAGTGGCGGAACGCAAGGCGTTGGCGCGGCGGTTGTCGCAACGCTGCTGGATGCTGGCGCGACCGTGCTGACGTCGGCGCGTTCGGTTCCGCCGCCGTCCGCCGGCGGTCCGCTTTATGTCGCCGCCGACCTTGCAACGGCTGAAGGCTGCGAGGCGGTCGCCCGAGCGGTCACGGAACAACTCGGTGGCATCGACATCATTGTCAATGTTTTGGGTGGGTCGAGTGCGCCTGCTGGAGGCTTCGCAGCCCTTAGCGACGACGAATGGGCAAAGGCGCTCAACCAAAATCTCATGTCTGCCGTTCGCATCGACCGCGCATTGCTTCCGCTAATGCTTGAACAGGGATCAGGCGTCATCATTCATGTTACGTCGATTCAGCACCAGTTACCGCTCCCCGAGTCCACGACTGCCTACGCTGCGGCGAAAGCTGCGCTTTCGACCTACAGCAAGAGCCTCTCGAAAGAGGTCACGCCGAAGGGCATTCGCGTCGTGCGAGTTTCGCCAGGCTGGGTAGAAACGGAGGCGGCCGTGCGCTTGGCACAGCGTTTGGCCTATGAAGCTGGCACGGACTACGAAGGCGGCAAGCAGATCATCATGAAGGGGTTGGGAGGCATACCGCTCGGCAGACCGGCCAAGCCAGAGGAAGTCGCGGATTTGATCGCTTTTCTCGTGTCCCCTCGTGCGAGCGCAATCACCGGGACCGAATACACCATCGACGGTGGCACTGTGCCGACAGCTTGAGATGATTGCCTCTTAATGCCGCAACAATCGCAATCAGGCTGCTATGCGACGGGGCGCGGCGGGTGGCGCAGAACGGAGTGACCAATTCGTGACCAAGACCAGAAAAAGCCTTGGCATGGTAAGTGTCCTTCCCGAGAGAGGGGTGACAGTTCAAACCGGAGACATGGGTTACACTTTTTGCCTTTGCGAGGAGAGCGAAGGTGCCTTGGCAGAAGTGCAACCGCATGGACGAGCGTCTCAAATTCGTTGCGCGGGTTCTGGATGGCGAGAAGATAGCGGCGCTGTGCCGCGAATTCGGCATCTCCCGCAAGACCGGTCACAAGATCATCACCGCTATAACGACAGCGGTCTGGAAGGACTGACAGATCGATCGCGACGCACCCTCCACTGTCGTTCGTGTCGCCAGAGAGCGCGATAAAATTACGCGTATTCCTCAACGTATCGTGCTATTATTAGTTGTTTCTAAATTACGATCTGCCGCGGTCGATCCTGGCCACGGCGCCTTGTGGTTTCCAAACATACCACCACACACACGAGCCCTCGCTCTGGCAACGGGCGAATTTGGGAGGAAGATCATGATACGCCTTGTTTCAATCGCAATAGCAGTTGCAGGTATTGGCTTGACAAGCCAGGCGTTGGCCGCGGAAGTGGACATGTCGAAACTCACCTGCAAGGATGTCGGCGACATGCCCGCCGCGAAGACCATCGGTGTGGCGATGTGGGTAAACGGGTACGTTCACGGCAAAGCTGGCAGTGCCATGATCGATGGCGACAAGGCCCACGCCAATGCGGAGAAGGTCGCCGCCTATTGCAAGAAAAACGCCACCTCCACGCTGGCGGACGCCATGGAAGCGGTCTCCAAGTCGTAATCCGAATCTATGACGGTGGCGGCAATCACGCCGCCACTGAGGCATCGAGGCCACGGCTGTGGCCTCTTTCGCGGGAGACGGACAATGTTCGGATCCAAGCCTCTCATCGCCGCCTCGGTGGCTGCGATATTCCTGGCAGGCGTGCCAAGTATATCCCTTGCAACAGAGTAGGGACAACAGCGCAAGGCTGCCGTGTCCACTACACCCATTCCCGTGCTTGCGGCAATCACCGCAACAACTTCTGACAAAACCAATTTCTTCATTTTCGATCTCCAGAATTGACGCTGTCGACCCCGTCTGTCGCGCCTGTGATTCGCAACGCTAGCGGACAAGTTCGGCGGCCACGATTTGGTAATTCTGAAGAGGAAACGAGCCCCCCAAATGGTTCCATGGAGTTTTAGTTTATTGGGAAATCTTGCTGCCAATACAATGGGCTATATGCGGAAATGAGCAGGTAATCAGCCACCTGGTAATTGCAAGGCTGCCCTCTACTACGGCCCGGTCAGCCTTTGAATTTCCGGCGTGCTGCCCTCGCGACGCTTTCCGCGAGGATGAGCAGGCATCCAAGGAAGAGGATGCACGCGCCGAGCAACCCATCGATACCCTCGAGCGTCACCAGGACGCCGACCAGGGCGATCAGCGCGATCGTGAGCAGTGCGAGTGCCCCGTCGTCGATGAACAGGCCAATTGTTTCTTTCAGGACCAGTTTCAGGAAATTCATCGTGCTACCTGCTTTGTATGGGAGTCAAAATACTGTTGGAGCATCCGGACCAGACCGAACGACACGACGATCAACACCGCGAGGATGGCGATCAGCGACAGATCAGCTCCCGGCCAACCCGCGCCGATGCCCTCGCCTACCCAGAAGATGCCGAACGCGCTGAGGAGCAGGCCGACCACGAACTTCAAGCTGTTCTCGGGGACGGTCGAAAGGGGCTTGTGCACAAAGAGGCCGATAACCAGTACCAGCAAGCAAGCAGCCAACGCGCCGATGCTCGCATAACCGATCATGCCGTGGCCAGCGCCAGTGGCGATGACGATGAAAACGACTTCGACCCCTTCGAGCAGAACTGCCTTGAAGGCAGCGATCGCGGCAAGAACGTTCGCTCGTCTATCCGATGCCTGGCGTCGAAGGTTGTCGGTTTCCTCCGCGAATGCCTTTTCTTCGTCGTGAAGGGCGATGAACCCGGACGCCCGCAGGATCGCCTTGCGAAGCCACCGCAAGCCGAACAGTATCAGCAGGGTCCCAATCACGAACTGCATGAGTTCGATGGGTATCATTCCAAGCAGCGGTCCGAGCGCCAGCACGAGGATTGCCAGAACCGCGAGGGCGAGGCCCGTTCCGATAAACGCCGGCCGCCAGCTCTGCGTCACGCCGACCGCCAGTATGATGGTGAAGGCTTCTACAACCTCAACAAGGGAGCCGAGGAATGACGCCGTCATCGTCGAGGTTATGCCTGTTATCGTTGTCATTTGATTTTTCCGTTTCGATCTTTGAATTTCATGCGGGCAAAACGGTGCATCGCTCCGGAGGGAGCGAAAATGCGGGAGGGCGCCTTTCTGCTCCCCGCGGGACCAGTCGACCGGGTCGTCACCAATCTTCACCTGAAGCCGCCAACAGCGACCGTGGAAGGCGCTGTCCACGACCTCGCCCGTCAGATTGTTTTCCGGATAGTCGGCCGCAGGCCGACCGTCCTCCGGTCAAACAACGAGCATGGAGAAACCAGATCATCGACCTCGTGGGCTTGCAGTGCATCGAGCGGGATAGCCCGAAGCTTGCGCGGGTTGGAGGGGACAGGATGAAAGATTCGGTCGAGGATGGATGGACCAAAGGGTCCACGAGGCGGCCTCCCTAGCAAACATGCCTCCGTCACGCGTCGGGGCGATCTTAAAATTTGCGGAGAATATTGATCACGCATTGCTATTTGGACGCCGATGCTGACGGTCACCTTAAACGCGACATGTGCGCATCTATTTGAGCTTTGGCTCGCCAGGTTCCAAGTTGTCCAGGCTCCGGTGTGCGAGTAGGCCGCGTGGTTCGGGTCCCAAGCACGCCCTCTGCGCCGCTGGTTTTTACGCTCGGAGAGTTGCGCTAGTATGTCTTGCCCCAACGGAGATCGAAGTCATTTGAACTTCCTTGCACGTATGAAGCGCCGGATGTTTCTTCTTGATACGGCAGAATGCTTGGCCGGCATGGCAGCCATAGCAAGGCTGCCTTGTGCCATGTGTCGGAATATGCAAGTGCGCCTCAAATCGGCAACGACGACCCGCGATTGCGCACCGAAAGGGTGGCTATCGATGTGGATTGGGGCAAACTTGACTGCTATGTCGCCCGCCCCGACACCGACACGGAGCCTCACCCCGGTGTAATTGTGGCTCATGACAAGTTAGGTCTGACACCGCACTTCGAGGAGGCCGCAAGGCGCTTGGCACTTGAGGGATTTGTTACATCGGCACCTTCAATCGACCAACGATCGACGAGGGCCTGGTCAAAAAGCCCTTGAACTTGACGCTCGACGCCATCAAGGCGCGGCCTCGGCAAGAGGTCGTTTTCACAGTGGAATGCTCGGGCAACCACGGCTTCCCCTTTTTCACCGGCGGCATCGGCAACGCCCGCTGGGCAGGCACGCCGCTTGGCGCGATCCTGCAGGAAGCCGGCGTCCTTGATAATGGTATAGAGGTAGTCTTCTTCGGTACCGACATCGGCGATGTCACGATACGAGATATCAAGATGCCACAGCACTTTGCTCGTAGCATGTCTAGGAATCCGCCTCCTTCCGCAAACGCCCCCAGCGAGTCCGAACTGGGTCGACAGGCCGAAGCGATCGCATGTTCCGGCGCTGGGCTAAAATCAGAGGTGGTATCCATACCAAGCGCAGCAATCGTTGAGTGAACTGCAATCGATCACGTTTGTAACCAGAAGCCAAGTGATGGGAAGCCGTGACCCGACGAATCTGGACATAATTGTTCATCTTTCCAGCTTCAGGTGTCTGTCAGCAATTGCCTCCAAAACACGCGCTTGCGTTGGAGAGGTTAAATTGACGACAATGCCCACAAAAGTGAGCTCGCTGCGGCCGAAGATTGGCAGCATCCCGCTCTGCATACTTACAAGCTGCTACATCCTTGTCTTCTGCAACAACACGTTCTGGCAGAAGGTCACCGACTATCTTGGAAGCGGAAGTGGTCCGCTTTGGGCTCTGTATCTCGCGATGCTCGCACTGTTCGTTGCCGCAATCACCCCATTTTCAACCAAGTACCTCATCAAGCCGTTTCTGATCTTCCTGGTCGTCGTCGCGGCGGTGGCATCTCATTTCACCGACACATTCGGGGTGGTCATCGACAGCGACATGATCCGCAACGCGATGGAGACAACGCCGGCGGAAGCCCAGCATTTGATCACCTCTGATTTCCTTACGCATGTTGCCATCTTCGGCATCGTGCCATCGTTGCTCATAGTCTGGACGAAGGTTGATCATCGCACGTTTATGCGAAAGTTCTTCTGGAACCTCATTGCAATCCTCGCCTCACTCGCGATCTTCGGCATCTGCGGCGTAACATACTCGCGGGAGTACACGGCAGCCGTCAGGGAGCGGCGGGACATCTCTAAGAGCTTCAATCCTGTCACACCGATCGTCAGTACCGCTCGCTATTTCCTAGATGCCGGGAAAGAGGCTTCGATCGTCGTTCAATCTGTCGGAGTCGACGCCACGGTCAAGTCGCCCGAGCCGCCCATCAACAAGCCGCGGGTTACGGTCATTGTCGCGGGCGAGACCGCGCGCGCGGAGAACTTGTCATACCAGCGAGCGCAGAGTGCGACTCACTTGGGATTCCCGAATCGGTGAAAATCTGAATCCATGGGGCAAACGGGAGGTTTGCAATGGGTTCGGCGATTGCATTGCGCGATGATTTTGATGGTCCTGCTCTGCGGCAGTTCGCGAAAGGGACCAAGGATGCCGCTCAAGCGCGGCGGCTTCTGGCGTTGGCGGAAATTTATGACGGCGGCTCGCGTACAGATGCGGCCCGGATCGGGGGCGTGACCTTGCAGATTGTTCGCGACTGGGTCGTTCGTTTCAATGAGCACGGGTCGGCCGGGCTCCTCAACGGCAAGGCTCCCGGCAATCGGCCCAAGCTGAATGATGATCAGCGCCAGGCCTTGGCCAAGATTGTAGAGCGTGGTCCGATCCCGGCTATCCACGGTGTCGTTCGGTGGCGGCGCAAGGATCTGGTCCAATGGATCTTCCAGGAATTCCGGATCTCGATGGACGAGACCACGGTTGGTCGCGAATTGAAGGCTCTCGGCTTTGCCAAGCTGTCTGCCCGGCCGCGCCACTACGCCCAGAATGAACCCGAAGTGGACGCTTTTAAAAAGAGTTCCCTGCCGCATTGGCAGCCATCAGAAGCAGCCTCCCGAAGAATACCGAGATCGAACTCTGGTGGGCCGACGAGGCGCGCATAGGTCAGAAAAACAAGATCACCCGCCGATGGGCTCGCCGTGGCACCCGACCTTCAGCGCCGCTGGATCAACGGACGATGTGGGCGTACATCTTCGGTGCCATCTGCCCCAAGAAAGGTAAGGGCGCGGGCCTCGTATTGCCCTATTGCGATACCGACGCCATGAATCAACATCTGCTGGAAATCAGCCAGGCAGTCGATGACGGCGCTCACGCGGTCCTCATCCTCGATCAAGCCGGATGGCACGTCACGCCGAAGCTCAGCGTCCCTGACAACATCACATTGCTGTTCTTGCCGCCGCGTTCGCCTGAATTGAACCCTGTCGAAAACGTCTGGCAGTTTATGAGGGACAACTGGCTGTCGAACCGCATCTTCACAGACTACGAGGACATCGTCGCTCACTGCTGTGCCGCCTGGAACAAACTCGTCGCGCAACCCTGGAAGATAATGTCCATTGGACTGCGCGAGTGGGCGCATCGGTTTTGATCAATGCATGTTGGTATCACTCGGCGGATACCAACGGGAGACCAATCCGCGGCTCAAAGTCGCGAACGTCGTCTATTTCCCGAATACTACGAGTTGCGGCACGGCTACCGCGACGTCAATTCCCTGCATGTTCTCGCGGTTCACGCGCTCGGATTTCACTCATGCGAAGGCGATGGCCAACGAAACGCTAGTAGACGTGCTGGCGCATGCCGGCATTGACGTGGCGTGGTTTGACAACAACACCGGGAGCAAGGGTGTCGCTGATCGGATCAAATACGTCGACTTGGCGAACTCGAAAGACCCGCGGTTCTGCCAGCAGGGTGAGTGCCTGGATGGCATCTTCCTGGACAAACTCGATGACTGGCTGGACCACGTCAAAGGCGACAGCGTCCTTGTACTCCATCAGCTGGGCAGCCACGGACCCGCTTATTATCTCCGATACCCTGAACACCAGGGAAAGTTTTTTCCGGATTGTCGAACCCCGGAGCTTGGCAAGTGCCAGGTAGGAGAGATCATCAACGCCTACGACAACTCGATACTCTACACCGACTACTTCCTCGCGACCGTCATCGACCATCTGAAGGCTCGTTCCGGGAAGATGGCGACGGGCCTGATTTACATGTCCGATCACGGGGAATCCCTCGGTGAGAAGGGGCTCTACCTACATGGAACGCCATACCTTTTCGCTCCCTCGCAGCAGACGCACGTGCCGTTCCTGACGTGGTTTAACGACGATTTTACCAAATCAATGGATCTGGACACGGCCTGCCTACGAAAGGAAGCGACCGCTCCAACCTCCCACGACAACCTTTTCCATAGCGTGCTCGGGATGATGAACGTGGAGACGTCCGTCTACGAGCAGAAGCTCGACGTATTCGCGAAGTGCAGGAGTGGGAGCTCTTGAGAATCACAACCACGCAACGGCGACGCAACACATAGGAACGTGATCCGGTGAATGTGCTTGTCATCGAAGACAACATCGACATCGGGGACGCAGTATCAGCCCATGTGGTGGCTGATGGGCACCGCGTCGATTGGTGCATGAACCTGAAGGAGGCTACCCGTAGGCTGGTATCGAAGAAGTATGACCTGGTACTCCTGGATCTGCGTCTGCCGGACGGCAATGGCCTTTCGCTCCTGCGCGACATCCGCGGAGGAAATGACAAGGTTCCGGTTATCATCATGACGGCACAAGACCAGTACAGCGATCGGCTGGCGAGAATGAAGGGAGGAGCGAATGATTTCCTCGTTAAACCTTTCAACCTGGACGAACTTTCCGCACGAATGAGGCAAATCAAGCAATGAGGCGAGAGTTCTGCAGTGCACGGGCGCGCCTGAGTTGGACGGTCGCTTATCGGGTTCTACCCTTTGCTCTTCTACTGCTAGGTATCGCGACACTATTCTACGCCGCGGTGGAGGTTCGCGAAGGCGATACGCTTGCGTGGGATCAGGCTTTTCTTCTCTCGTTGAGGCACGCGGACGATGTTGCCCTGCCTCTCGGACCCGCCTGGGTAAAGACAGCGATGGTGAACTACACGAGCCTGGGCGGAGTGGCGGTGCTCCTGTTGATCACGCTGGCCACTATTGGCTTCCTGCTGGTTGCGCGTCGACGGGTCGATGCCTTGTTCCTTGCAGTTGGCTTCGCAGGCGGCTGGCTATGCAGCAATGCACTGAAGATATGGACCGCAAGACCCCGTCCGGACGTAGTCACCCATCTGGTGCCCGTCGGCGATGCTAGTTTTCCCAGCGGTCACGCTATGGTTTCCGCCGCAACCTATCTGACATTGGCAACTGTCGCGGTCCGATTTCTACGTTCGCCAGCCCAGAAAGCATATGTATACCTTGTTGCTGTCGCGCTCATCTGCACGATAGGCATTAGCCGAATCTACCTCGGCGTACATTTTCCGATCGATGTGCTCTTCGGGTGGTGTGCGGGCTCAGTCTGGTCCTTCGCCTGCTGGCTTACCTTCAGGCGGTTCCTTCCTCAATTCGTGTGAAATTCGGCGCTTTCAGGTTGGCGTCAGACTTCTGTGACCAAATCGCTGCGCGCCGGGTGTGCTTTGGGGAAAAGCACGCCCATCTAACATTGCTGTACATCTGGAGCGGATATGACCGAGCCGTCTAACCGTCTTATCCTGCATACGAATTCTCGTGACGAGGTGTTCGCCGACGAACGGGATGCGGTTGCGGACTTTGCATTCAATTCCACCGTCGCAAACGTATTCGACGACATGGTCAGCCGCTCGGTCCCGTTCTACGGGGAGATGCAGCGCATGGTTTGCGAACTGGCCCGGGATTTTGCGCAACCTCAGTCGCACCTCTATGACATTGGCTGCTCGACGGCTACGACGCTGCTCGCGCTGGACCACATCGTCGACAATCACGTGGATTTCGTCGGAATCGATAATGCTCCAGACATGCTCAAGAAGGCGGCGGAGAAGATCGAGGCATCAGGAACAAACCGATCAATCGATCTGGTAACAGGCGACCTTCACCGCGGCTTCTCTGTTGAAAACGCTAGCGTCGTGACGATGCTCCTAACGCTTCAATTTGTGCGTCCGCTCTTTCGCGAACGTGTCATGAAGACGATCTACGACGGGCTCAACGAGCACGGATGTTTGCTACTGATCGAAAAGTTGACCAGCGAGGACACGACTTTCAACCGGCTCTTCATCGACCACTACTATGACTTCAAGCGGCGTAACGGATACTCCTCGATCGAAATATCGAAGAAGAGGGAGGCCCTGGAAAACGTGCTCATTCCTTACCGCCTCGAGGAGAACCTCCAATTGCTCAAGGAGGTGGGGTTCAAGAGCACGGAGGTGTTCTTCCGGTGGTATAACTTCTGCGGCATTGTCGCGGTAAAGTAAGACGGTTTGTCATGAAAAATCTTATGCTCACGATCGGGACGTTCTTTTTCAAGTACCGAAACCAGGCGTTTCCGCTGATCATCGTTGCATTGTTTATTGCCGCGCCACCGACGACGACGGTTCTGGGTAGCGCAGCACTCAAGCAGTGGGCGGATATCGTCGCATTGCTAATAGTACTCGCAGGTTTGCTATTGCGCGCAACCGTAATTGGATACGCTTACATCAAGCGAGGCGGTCTTAACAAACGGGTCTATGCCAAGGACTTGGTTACGGAAGGCATGTTCGGCGTCTGTCGCAACCCGTTGTACGTCGGGAACATGCTCGTTTACTCGGGGCTTTTCCTGTTCCACGGCGATCCAGTAGTCGTCATCGTCGGATGCTTGTTATTCGGCTTCATCTACCAGTGCATCATCTACGCTGAAGAGGAATTTCTGGCTGACAAATTCGGTGACGCGTACAGCGCATATTGCCGCGATGTCCCCAGATGGGGACTCAAGTTGAGTGCGTTCTCGGCATCGACAGAGGGAATGGCTTTCAATGCGAAGCGGGTTATTGCCAAGGACTATTCCACGATGTCGTCGACACTGATCGCGTTGCTGGCGACGGAATTTTATCGAATCGCGGCCGACTCCATATCGGACCAGGAGTTGTCTTACGCGATATTGCTTCTGGCGCTATTCGTTGTGGTGATTGCGCTCACTGGTCTGGTGAGTTCCCTCAAGAAGCTCGGGGTCTTTGACAAAATGACTGCCGCGCACTGATAACGTCGGTCGGGGCGGTAACGCTGACGCCCCGAACCGAAATCCAGGGCTAACAATGGTCCGGGGTCAATCGCTTCAGGCTGCGAGCCAACTATTTTCTCCGGTGCTCCAGGGCAAGCAATAAATTGCCGTGGCGTTGATCCAGGCGATAGTTGCGAGAATGCGAAGTCCGCCGTATGCATCTGCTATCAACTCCTGCCAATGCTGAGCGACTGCGCGAAAGTGCCGATGAGCTTCGCTCCGGACTGCCTTCGGAGGCGTTCAACCGTCGAAACGACGAAGCGCGCAACTGGAGTCTGCACGAGTAGACCCGCAACCAGTTCGCTGCAGAACCGCAACCCGCAATCCGCACGACTGGAAGTTGCTCCGTCGCTGAGCTATATGGAGCCGACCTCGTTTATCGGAGACGGCCTTGAACAATTCGAATGCTGCTGGAAGCAAAGGAGGGCCGGCACCCGTAGGTCCGGCCCTCGTAACTGTGTCTAGTGGGGATTTGTCTGTTACGACAGGGATTAAACCCGCTAGCGCATGCAGAACATATATCGCAGCGGATCAATTCCTTCAAGACGAAAAATTACACGCGCCGAAAGCGCTCGAGGCAAGCAGGCAGACGATCTCTCCCGCCCGCCTGAAACGATACCTCACGGCTGCGGATGACGACCTTAGGACCGCACTCCGGCTCCATGCTTGGAATGCCGCCGTCGCAGGTTCGCTTTTGCCGACACTCCATCTCGCCGAAGTGACCATTCGAAACTTCGCATTGAAGCGTCTTATCGCCAAGTACGGAAAGCACTGGTACAACAATTCAACGCTGCTCGACTACCGTCTCTCGAAGAAACTTGCCGGGGAACTTCGGGAAGCGGCCCAGCGCGAGCTTGATCTCGGCCGGCGAGGGAACCTTTCGGACTACATTACCAGCGAGCTGACATTCGGCTTCTGGGTAAGCGTCTTCACGAAGACTTTCCAACCGGACCTTTGGCATGCCCCTCTCCACAGCGTGTTGCCCGGATTTCCCCGCGGGAAGACGATCGTCGACCTCCATGACGGCGTCGAATTCGTGCGCACCTTCCGCAACAACGTCGCGCACCACAAGAACATCGTGTTCAAGCCGGTCGTTGAGAACTACGAACGAACGCTGGAAGTGACCGGCTCATCTGCGGTCCGACCAAGGCGATGGCAGAGAGCCTTTCGACCTTCCCGGCCATTTGGGCAGGCGCGCCAGTTCCGATTGCCAAACTGAGGGCCGCCGCGGCGTCGTGACCGTCCTGGCGATCGCAAGACAGTCGTGCCGGCGCGACCTGTCGCACAGGAAGGCCGGATACCAGGGGCGGGCGTGATCACCATTCTCAATCTGGATTCGAACATGATCCGGTAGCTCCGCGATTATCGATCCTTGCCTCGGATCATGGCTCTCGGGTGAGTCGCGACTTCACTGGTCGCCAGCGCTTCATTCAGTGACCATACCAGGTAGTCGGTCGTTGGGCGTCGATCCACTCGATGCCATTGCCCGATCCTATCAGGTCGCCAACGTGTCGGAAGATCAAGGCGCTGTCGCTGGTACCAGAAGTGCGAGTTCCCGACGATAGGCGGTATCGATCTGCGCCGGTGCATTGCGGATGTATTCGATCGCTGCGGCCCGAGGTTCGTCGGGCAGGCCATTCAGATAGGCGGCCTCCCCGATGGATGGGATTCGCCCTTCCTCGCCTTGAAATTTCGGAGGTAGATCGGTCCAAATCACGGCGTCGACGTCTCTTGCTGCGGCCCAGTCGGATAGGCCGGGCAGGGAGGCGGGGTCAGGCTGCCCGAAGACGCCATAGTCCGATGTGGCGGCGATGAGGCTTGCCTTCCCGAAGCCGGAGCAGCTCCTTGGCCTCTTCCGGATCATCGGAATCCATTTCGGCCCATTGGGACGTGACCGCTTCGGCAGACGGCAGAATGACCGGGGTAATTCGCCCGTTCTCCCTCCCGGACTGGCGAACGAATTCGACTCGGATCGGTGGGCCGTCTGGCAACCATTCTGAGCGGAGGGGCAGTTCCCTCGGATCCCAGACGAGCGAACCCCAGTGCGGCGCGACAATCAGGATGAGAATGCGCGTCAATCAAGATGAGAATCTGTCAGCGCTGCTGGAACGTAGGGAGGGCGTAGCCCGACCGGAGTTCCAGCAGCGCTGATGGCGAGATTTTTCGGCTCGTTTGTGTATCGCGGCCGGCCCAGTATCGAGGTGTATTCCTGAGAGGAGCACCGATTGCCGGGTCGCCATGTAAACGATCATCAAATGAGGCTTTTTATGAAGTTGCGTCAGACGCATTCGGTCACTGTTGCGGCCGCCAAATCCTCCATAAGCGTTGCCACAGCCTACCGCCTTGATAGCGATGCCAGGCTACCATCCCAAAAGAAGCCGGCCCGTGAACGGCGGCGTCCCGATCCACTCGTCGACATCTTCGACGCCGAAGTTGTGCCGATCCTGAAGTCCTCGCCAGGTATTCGATCTGTGGCCCTCTACGAGGAGATGCTGCGGCGTCATCCGGAACTCGGACAGGGAATTCGGCGGACTCTGGAGAGGCGGATCAGTGCATGGCGGTCAATACATGGCCAAGAACAGGAGGTTATCTTTCGGCAGGTTCATGAGCCAGGCAGGCTTGGACTATCCGACTTCACCGATATGGGCAGCATTGGCGTTCGCGTCGCCGCTGCGCCGCTTGATCATCTTCTTTATCACTTTCGTCTTGTCTGGTCCGGCTTTGAGCATGCGCACGTCATCTTGGGCGGAGAGAGCTTTGTCGCCCTGGCGGAAGGTTTGCAGAATGCTTTGTGGTCGGTGGGTGGGGCACCATTGAACCACCGAACGGATAGCCTCTCTGCTGCTTTCCGCAATCTCGACAACGACGCAAAGCGGGATTTGACGCAACGCTACGAGCAGCTCTGCGAGCACTACCTGATGACGCCGACGCGCAACAACAAGGGTATCGCCCATGAGAACGGCTCGATCGAAAGCTCCCATGGCCATCTCAAGAGTGCGATTAAAGACGCACTCTTGATGCGAGGTTCAAATGATTTCGACGACCTCGACAGCTATCGCAGCTTCATCGATGAGATTATCGGCCGTCGCAATGCGCTGAAGGGCAAGCGAACCGATGTGGAACGAACGCATCTGCAACGTTTGCCCGAAAGACGAACGACCGATTTCGAGGAGATCGTTCTGCGTGTCGCGCGCACCGGGGGCTTCACACTGCGTAAAGTCTTCTACACAGTTCCTTCCCGACTGATCGGACACACGCTGCGCATTCGCCTTTTCGACGATCGCCTTGATCTGTTTGTCGGCGGAACACCATTGATGACACTGCCCCGAGGGCGCGCTCACTCCAGTGGCAAGCATAGTCAGATCGTCGACTATCGGCATGTCATTCATTCGCTGCGCCGCAAACCCATGGCTCTGCTCGGCCTTGTTTATCGCGATCAGCTCTTTCCACGGCAATCGTATCGGCAGACCTTCGACCTCTTGATTGAACGGATGCCAGAGAAGCAGGCGTGTAAGTTGATGGTCGAGCTCCTCGCACTTGCGCATGACCGCGGCTGCGAGGCTGAACTCGCCGACCAACTTCAGCTCAGTCTCGACGCCGGTAAACTGCCGAACATGCAGCGCCTGAACGCACTGTTCGCTCCCGATCCGGCCGCGATACCCGGTGTCGTCGTCCAACTGGCTCCTCTTTCCAGCTACGAAGTTCTGCTCGCATCGAACGAGATGGGAGATGCAGCATGAAGAATAGCAGCTCCGTCGACGCCGCACGCCTTTCCCTGCTGCTCAATGAACTCCGCCTGCCAGCGATCAAAGTTCTGTGGCCGCAATTTGCTGAACAGGCCGACAAGGAAGGCTGGCCAGCAGCGCGCTTCCTTGCGGCCATCGCCGAGCACGAGCTCTCGGAACGAGACCGGCGCAGGATTGAACGTCATCTCGCTGAGGCAAGACTGCCGCCCGGCAAGACCATTGACAGCTTCGACTTCGATGCCGTGCCAATGATCTCGAAAGCCCAGGTCATGGCGATCACCGCTGGCGACGCATGGATCGCTAAGGGCGCTAATGTCCTGATGTTCGGCCCACCAGGCGGAGGCAAGAGTCATTTGGCGGCCGCCATCGGGCTGGCACTTGTCGAAAATGGTTGGCGGGTTCTCTTCACGCGCACGACGGAACTTGTTCAAAAGCTTCAGGTCGCTCGCCGCGAACTTCAACTGGAATCCGCGATCAACAAGCTCGAAAGATTCGATCTGCTCATTCTCGATGATCTTGCTTACGTCACCAAGGATCAGGCCGAAACAAGCGTTCTGTTTGAACTGATCTCCGCGCGATACGAGCGTAAATCCATGCTGATTACGGCAAACCAGCCGTTTGGAGAATGGAACCGTGTATTCCCGGATCCGGCGATGACGCTCGCCGCGGTGGACCGGCTTGTTCATCACGCAACGATCTTCGAGATGAACGTCGAAAGTTACAGGCGTCGCTCTGCCATGGAGGCAAAACGCCAACGTGGAAGACCGTCCTCCTACGCGACAATCAACAACACAAACGAGATTGTCGCGGAGCGTCAATCAGACCAATGAATGACGCTTGCGAGCGTCAATCAAACAGATAAACTCACCCAGCCAGCGACACACGGGATTCTCATCCAGATTGTCGCGCGCCTCTCATCCAGATCGCCGCGCTATACCCCAGCCCAAACACGCAGTCTTCATGGATACACCTGCCGCTTCGATAAACCTGAGGTCGTAGTACCACGGTCAGCGGATTTATACACTTGCCGGATCCGTCGGTCGGCCATCGCGATAAGTCCCAGCCACTGCGCATCGCAAGCTTCGGCGTCTTGATAGTTCCGCCGTTCCCATGCAATTAGAATCCACCGAAATCGGGCGGGGACGAATGGACGACATCGAAGACGACGGTGGATATCTGGCTTTCGATACTCGGTTTCGAAAATGCCCTGACGAACCGAACGTTCTCGAATGGACGGTCGGCCTGCGTCGATACCGGGGCGACACGCAAAAAGATCCGGGGGAGCTTCTGGCAAGTCTTACCGGCTTTCTGGCGCAACCGGGCTATATACCCGAAGACCACGACGACTGGTATTTCGACGTGTTCGACATGCGAAGCCAGCACGCATTGCAAGCCTTCCACATTCTGGTGGACGATGCCGCCCTTATAGAGAAGGCCTTGAAGGTCAATTCGCTTGCCGACGACTTCGGAGCAGTCGCACACCTCGATCGCATGTGGGTCGATCCTGCGGTGCGAGGTCGGGGCCCTCGGACTTAGGCTGATGCGGGAAGCGCAGCACGCCCTTGGTAGATACGGCCTTCTCGTCATCCTCAAGGCCCACCCGGACGGCGACAAGGTTCCGAACACGGCGCTTCTTAAGCTTGCTGCTTATTACCAGTCGGACAAGCAGTTGGGGTTCAAGGCCGTCTCGAAACGAAAGCGCCCTGGATGGCGGGTCGGATGCTGGGAAGAGCCTGTCGTCAATGCAGACGACACGACCTTCGATATCTCGTCGGTGAAAATGGAACTCGTTTCAACGTCCGAAGGGAGCCAGAACGTCGGTCTAAGTCTTTCGCCCGTTCCGTCCGGTGCGATCAACACCATCGGGGGAAAGGCCGACGCCTCCAGGGACTTCACGGATACCTTCAGGCACCGGCAGTTTGTATCCCGCTGCCCTTAAGCCTTCAACCTTGCGATCGCGGCGCGCCTCGAAGGTCGGCTCGTTCGAAGGAACATCAGACCCCTCCCTGCTTTCCCATGTCGAAGATCTCCCGGTGGAACACGTCAACGTCACACCCGGAGCGGCGCCCCGTGCCCAGTCTTCGTTTCCTGCAACACAGCCGGTTACTGCCCCATCTGCGACAAGGCGTGGCGCATTGGGGCGCTGGAAAGCTGCAGAGTTCCCTCAAACGGTCGGCTCAACTCGAGAACAAGGAACACCGCTCCTGAAACAGAGAGGGCACACACAAAAAGCACAGCGACGATCGTCGCGTTTGGCGGCGACAAGAGCCCGAAGCTGGCGAAGAGAACAGCGAGCCAGAACACAAGGACTATCAGGAATGGCAGAGGAATGGCGCGGCTTTCCTGTTGTGCGGCAAGCAGCCAACGCGTCTGGCCGAGCTCCTGAAGAAGCTGCAGAGTTTGAGATTGGAGCCTGCTTTGCATGTCGTTATGTGGCGAGAGTCCCTCAACCAGGCCGTAGATCGCCCTGGCTCCCGCAGTCGTATCGCGAGCAGTTAGCGAGGAAGCTTGAGACGAATCCTGCGGCCAAATGCGGTCAAGCGCTGACGCGACAGCTTGACGGAGCAGACCGCGCGCACTTGCAGCCTCCGGCCCATACTGTGCCAGCGCTGCGTCGACCAGAATGAACTTGGCCGAGATCTGATCAAGCCCGTCGCGCTGCCCATCGTACTGGCTCTTGGCCGAGGCGATGAGCAGGCCGAGAACCAGGGCGGTCAGCGTCGCCACCAGGCCCATTCCGAGCTTCAAGACATCCTTGGAATCGCCGTTGAGATGATGCTCGGGCAAAACACGGCGAAGAAGCATGCCCATCAGTGCGCCGCAGGACACACAGGCGAAAACGATGCAAGCTGTTGCAATTCCAGTCACGATTGCCCTCATCGAAAAACGAATCCAGACTGTGCGTGCGGTGGATCGTCACTCCCAAACGCGCAGAGGGAAGTAAACGGGTGGCCCTTCGCCCGGTTGCCCTTGCGGCGCGATGCGGGTGAAACTGAACCTCGCACCCGATATCGAAGGTCTCGATACGAAGCCGTTTCCCTCCCACGGATCGCAAGCCGCCACACGGCCGCTTGGACGAAGCATCCGAACGTGTCCAGTCCGCACGCACTGCGCTCGTGTGCTCAGTGGCTCGCAATACTCACGGACACCTGTAGTAAATCCGTCCGTATGCATCGGCCGCCTGGACGCAACCCGGCGCGTAGACCGTTGCGCCGACCGCCGCTCCTGCGGCAACGGTTCGGCGCGTCGTTCGCCGTGCCACGCCAGCATAGCTCACGGGAGTGAGCGGGCGTCCGACGCGAGCTTGAGCCTCAGAGACGAACGCGCCGGTTTCGCCTATGGGAAACTCGCCTCCAAAAAGCATGATGGCAATACCGCCTGCCAGCGCGATTAGTCTTGTTGGGCCGGTCATTCGTTGGCTCCTTCTGGAACTTCGTCAATGTGGGGCATTGCCTGTGGATCCACCCGCCTGCTGTTGGCCGGCGGTGCGAACGAAAAATCATCCTTCGCCTCTCCACTCCAGGTCTTGACGATCAGCGTGTATTGCGGCGCAGCCGTGACTGCCTTTGAGGTGATGACGTATTTGCAGGGAATTGGCGCTGCGCCGGTTCGCACCCAAAGCTGCCAGTCTGTATCCGCATTGCGGAAGGCCAAGTGCTCGCACTCGACGCCGCCGATCACGCCCGTGCCGATATGCTTGGCATCGATGACGCCGGCATTGAGCTCCTCATAGACGTTCGCCAGGAGAAGGTCTGCCCCAGGCAGGGCATAACCGTCCGCCTCAAGTTTCGCAATGAGGTCGTCGATCGTTCCCGCGGCATCAATCTGCGTGAATACTTTGTCGTCCTTCGAGTGGATGGTTATCTGCTTTCCGTCGAAAATCATCTCGGCATCGGAAAAGCCGCCCGTGCGGGCTGCATGCATCTTGTTCGGACGGCTGACAGCGACCTGACCTGAGCTTGTAAACTGAAGCTTCTGCAGATCAGGCGTCACCACCTCAATGTCGGTGTCGAAGGTCGCAGAAAAGGTCTGCTGTTTCGCCAGGTAATCCGACATCGATTTAAGGATTGCGCGAGCATCATCCTCAGCATGCGCGGCGGGCGCCAACAGTGCCAAGGCGAGTATTCCCGTGACCAATCGACTTTCAATTTTCATGGTTGCCTCCCTATATTGCTGCATTCGGTTTCTGCGTGGATTTCTCAGGCTTCCAGCGCCGTGCTTGGCAGGGCCGATGTGGCAGGCCGCTGGCCCACCTGCAAAATCGTGCAATCTTGCGGGTTTATGGGAGAGTTGTCCGACCTCTATCTCACAGCCTGCCCCTGCATCCGATCGTCGCCAACCATAAATTTCTAAATCATTGCATGCTAACATAATAGATATTGCAACCGCTTGATACCAAGTGCATAAAATACATCTGCGGTGCCGGCATGCCTGGGGAAAGGCGTCGGCCATGCCCAATAAAGGAACTGCGCTGATCTTGTGACTCTGGTTTTTCTTCTCTGCCACTCACCGGAGGGACCACGGAGTGGGCTGCATGAAGGTGTTCAGAGAACCTCTGCTGCATTTTGCCGTCGCCGGGGCGGTCCTGTTCGGCGGCTATTCGTGGCTCCATGAAAAGCGGGCGAAGGAGGGGGCAGTCGAAGCTGTTCGCATCAGCGAAGGCGACGTCCGTTGGCTGAAGCAGACATGGTCGAGCCAATGGCTGCGCGATCCGACCTCCATCGAGTTGAAGGGACTGGTCGAGGATCTCTCAAACGAAAGGCTCCTGGCGCGCGCGGCCAAGGAGATGGGTCTCGATCAGGACGACACCATCATTCGCCGCCGCCTGGCGCAAAAGCTTAAATTCATGGTTGAGGACACTGCCCAGCTAGCCGAGCCGGCGGAGGCGGAACTGCGGACATTCTACGCCGCCAACTCGTCGCGCTTCGAGACGCCTGGCAGACTCTCGTTCAAGCAGGTCTACTTCAGTCCCGAGCGCCGCGTTGACGCTGCAGCGGACGCCAAGGCAGTTCTCGCCAGATTGAACGCCGGCGACATCGAGCCGGCGGCAGGCGACCGGCTGCTCATCGGGGACAGCTTCGACGACACCGAGGCGGCGGCACTCTCCGGCATGTTCGGCGCGGATTTCACGCACGACGTCCTAGCACTTCAACCGGGCGGGTGGAGGGGGCCGGTGAAATCCGGCTACGGCTTCCATCTGGTGTTTGTCACACAGCATATGCCGGCGGCCACGAAACCTTTCGAAACCGTGCGGGACGCTGTTCTGGCTGAATGGCGTAGCGCCAGGCAAGCCGAACTTACCCGCGATTATCTCGCCGAGCTTCGCAGGAAGTATGGGCTCGAGCTAGAGGACGGCGTGAGCGCGATGCTGGGCTCTGAGCTCGCGTCGAAGGTGGCCGCGAAATGAGCGGGCGAGCCCAACGATCCGTGCTCGTGCGAGCGTGCGAAGGGACGGCGTCCGTCTGGCTGATCGTACTGACACTCGCGGCTGCCATGCTGTTCTGGGTAGCTGCCTTCGCCCATGAAGTACGTCCCGCCTACCTGAGTATCCGGGAAGAAGCGTCGAACGAGTTCAACGTGCTCTTCAAGACCCCCATGCAGGGCGACGCGCGGCTGGCGCTGAAAGCCTTGTTCTCCGGCAGGACGGAGACGGTGAGCCGGGTCGTCTCGCATCCGACCGGTGATGCGATGGTGCAGACCTGGCGTATGCGAACCCTGGAGCCGCTGACCGGCCAGACGGTGCTGATTGACGGGTTGCAGAACACCATGACGGATGCCCTTGTCCACGTGGTGCTTGCCAATGGCAACACCTGGACGGCTCGGCTGACGCCCGGCTCGCCATCTGCGCTGATCCCGGCGTCGCAAACCACCTGGGGCGTCTTCACCACCTATGTCGGTCAAGGCGTCGAGCACATCGCCTTTGGCTTCGATCACCTGCTCTTCGTCGCCGGTCTGATGCTGATCGTGCGCGACTGGCGCAAGCTGGTGAAGGCCGTGACCGCCTTCACCGTCGCCCACTCGATCACATTGACCTGCGCGACGCTCGGGTGGGTGACGCTGCCGTCGCGGCCCGTCGAGGCGATGATCGCAATCAGCATCGTCATGGTCGCCGCCGAGGTCGTGCGCATGGAGCGCGGGCAGCTCAGCCTCGCCATCGTCAGGCCGTGGATGGTGGCTTTCGTCTTCGGCCTGCTGCACGGTTTCGGTTTCGCCAGCGCGCTTGTGGACCTCGGTCTGCCGCAGGGTGACATTCCGCTGGCCCTGCTCGCCTTCAATGTCGGTGTCGAGCTCTGGCAACTGGCGTTTATCGCTGTGTTGCTGACCGCGGTCTATCTGGCAGGGCGGCTTGTCGTCATCCCGCGCCAGGCGGCCGTCGCCTCGGCCTACGCAATCGGCATCGTCGCGGCGTTCTGGTGCGCCCAACGGCTGGACGCGATGTTCCTTTGAGGAAGGACGACAATGGGGAACCTCAGACATCGAAAAAGCGGCGGTTTTCTTGCCATGACAGTGGCGGCGGGCTTGCTTGCCGCAGCGCCCGCCTCACAAGGATTTGCCTGCGGCTATGACGACCCGCAGTCGGTCTCGCGCGGTTCCCTGAGTTGGGCCTATCCCAACTCGCTTTACGTGATCGGCGCGATATCGCAGGAGGTCGCGGCAGGGCGGCTCCCACTTGCGAATTTCGATCGGCCTGGCATCGACGTGTTCGGGCACAGATTCAAGCTGGCCGCGATTTCCTTGGCGCAGTTCGGCGCGTTGCTCGGTGCGGGGGCGCCCGAGCCACTTAGGCCGGTCGCCGTCGTCCTCGTCGAGCCGATGCTATGGGCGCGCTTCGAACCGACAGCCAGCGGCTTGCGGACCGCGGTCCATGTTTCAGGCCCCGAGGACGGCGATCTCGTGATCGTCACCGGCGAGGCCGTAATCGCCGAGATCGCCGCAGGGCGTCTCACTCTGGGCAAAGCGCATGCACGCGGGGTGATGCGCCTTTACGGAGACGATGGCGAGGTCGCGGCGTTTGTCCGGGACCATCAGCAGTTCGGCGAAACCCCGGCCGCGCTCGAACCTGCCACATCCGATGCCGCAGGGACCAGGAAGGACGGAGAAAATCCCCGTCAGGCCAGCCAGTACTCGCCTTACGCCGACCGTGAACGGCTGCCGTTCAAGAGGGAAGATTCGTCCCGCATCGTTTTGAACCTGAGTTCCCGAATGCGCCCAGCAGATTGACAGATCGGAATGACAAATCACTCACTAATCTGGAGGAAGTCATGCGAGTTTTGATGCCTTTGGCCGGGTTCGCCTTGGCTGCGACCACAGCATTCAGTGATACCGCACTGGCGCAGGAATCCACAGACAAGGGAACGCTCGACCCGAAGGCGGTCGAGACTCTCTTTCCGAAGCCAGGCTACTCCCCCTATGCCGGCAATACCTTCCCGACCCGTCCGCTGTTCGGCGATACGCATCTGCACACGTCGCAATCCTTCGACGCCATTGCCTTCGGCAACTCCCTCGGACCGGAGGAGGCCTATCGCTTCGCCCGCGGCGAGGAAGTCATCTCCTCGACCGGCCAGCACGCCCGCTTGAGCCGCCCCCTCGATTTCCTGGTCGTGTCCGATCACGCCGAGAACATGGGCACGCTGGGCGAAATCAAGGCCGGAAACCCGACCTTGATGAACGATCCTGACCTGAAACGCTGGAACCAGATGATGGCAACCGGCGGCGACCAGGCGATGAACGTCTACTACGAAATAATGGCGAGCGTCGGTGGTGGAGGCAAGCCTTTGCCGGCTGCGCTTCGTTCGGACGAACTGACGCGGTCTGTATGGCAAAAGAACGTCCAGGCTGCGGAGAAATACAACGATCCCGGCACGTTTACTGCATTGATCGGCTATGAATCGTCATCCAACACCGGCGGCAACAACCTCCATCGCGTGGTCGTCTTCCGCGACGGCGCGGAAAAGACAGAATCGATCCTGCCATTCTCGTCCTTGCAGAGCGACAATCCGGAAGACCTGTGGAAGGCTCTTCAAAACTACGTGACGAAGACCGGCGGCAGCGTGCTCGCCATCCCTCATAACGGCAATCTGTCGAACGGCTTGATGTTCCCGTTGATCAATCCCGTCGGAGGAAAGCCGATCGCCGCGGAGTATGCGCGCACCCGCGCAAGCCTGGAGCCGCTGATGGAAGTTACCCAGATGAAAGGCGACGGGGAGACGCATCCCACTCTGTCGCCGACCGACGAGTTCGCCAACTTCGAGCGGTGGGATATGGGCAACCTCGACCTGAGTGCGGCGAAAACTCCGGAAATGCTGCAGTTCGAGTATGCGCGCTCGGCCCTCAAGAACGGCCTGAAACTCGAGAAAGAGCTTGGCGTGAACCCGTACAAGTATGGATTGATCGGATCGACGGATTCCCACACTTCGCTCGCCGCGGTCGAAGAGAACAACTTCTTTGGCAAACTCCCTGCAGCAGAACCGACCGCCGACCGCGCGACACACCCAATCGCCAAGTTCGGCGACAAGGAGGTCATGGGCTGGGAAGTCGTTTCGAGCGGCTATGCTGCCGTCTGGGCGACGGAGAACACGCGTGAAGCCATCTTCGACGCGATGAAGCGTAAGGAGGTCTATGCCACCACCGGGCCGCGAATGCTGGTTCGGCTATTTGGCGGATGGGACTTCGCCGAGGCGGACACCAAGACGCGAAGCCCGGCGGCTGTCGGCTATGCCAAGGGCGTTCCCATGGGCGGCGACCTGCCGGCAGCGCCAGCGGGGAAGTCCCCCACGTTCCTCGTGGCGGCATTGAAGGACCCGATTGGTGCCAATCTCGACCGCTACCAGATCGTCAAGGGCTGGATGGACGCGGCGGGGGAGCTGCACGAGCACGTCTATGACGCTGCATGGTCCGGCGACCGCAAGCCCGGCGCTGACGGCAAGCTGCCGCCGGTCGGAAGCACCGTCGACGTCGCCAACGCCACCTGGACCAACACAATTGGCGCGCCCGAGCTGATCTCGGTGTGGACCGATCCCGACTTCGATCCCGCCCAACGCGCCTTCTACTACGCTCGCGTGCTGGAAATTCCGACGCCACGCTGGACGGCCTACGACGCGAAGTACTTCGGCGTCACCATGCCGCCGGAAGTGCTGATGACATTGCAGGAGCGGGCCTACACGTCGCCGATCTGGTACAGTCCGGCGGGCTAGGCGAGAAGGTTGATTCGCGCACCGCGCGCAGATCTTTCCTAGGGGGGAGGGGAATGATGAAACTGCGCATGATACTGGTTGTCTGCCTCTGCAGCCCTTTCGGGTGCATGGGCACGGCAAGGGCGGCCGATGCGATCTATCCGGGGGCGAACACGACAGGGTACGAGTCTCCGTCGGGCTGGACGTTCACCTTCAGCATGTACGGCTGGTTTGCGGGGATCGAGGGCGATGTCGGGGGCGGCGTCGGACCGCGCACGTCGATGCCAGCATCGACGACATCCTGTCCAACATGGACATCGCCGTGATGGGCTTGGCAGAAGCGCGCTACGAGCGGTTCGGCATCTTCACCGACTTTAACTACACCAAGCTCTCGACCTCGAGTGACACGCCGTTTGGAATCCTTGCAAGCAGCGTGGATTCCACCGTGCACAGCCTGATGTGGACGGCCGCCGGCGAGTATCGCCTCATTGATCAGCGCAATGCCAGCCTCGACGCTTTTGCAGGGTTCCGGCTGTTCTCGATCGAAAACGAACTGGATTTCAACCCGCCCGGCTTCCTCGGAGGGCGGGAAGTGTCGCAAACGGAAACCTGGGTCGATCCGATTGCAGGGCTGAAAGGCCGGATTTCGATCACGGAGCAGTTTTATCTGACGGGCTGGGCGCTGATCGGCGGCGGCGCCTCTTCCGACCTCGTCTGGGACGTGATGGGCGGTGCTGGATATCAGTTCACGGATTCAATCTCGGCGGTCGCCGGATACCGCGCCGCTGGCGTCGACTACGAAAATGATGGTTTCGTCTATGACGTGGTTCAACAGGGTCCGATAATTGGCGTCACGTTTCGTTTTTGACCCTAGCAGAACGGCACAGAAAGGGGCGTTCTGAAGAGAGTGGCGGCGGGCGCGGACGTGGTCGCGAATAGCCTCCGGCACGGGCTGGTCGCCCATGCACGTAAACGACAACGCCATCGAGCCGAAGGGACAGCATTGTCTCAGGCATTGCTGCCGAACGATCTGTGGTGTGCCGACTTCAAGGGCGAGTTCAAGCTCGGTGACGGCCGCTACTGTTACCCGCTGACGGTCACCGACCAGGCATCACGTTACCTGCTTGCCTGCGAGGCCGTCGAATCGACAAAGGAGGTGGGTGTGTTCGAGGCGTTCCGCCGATTGTTTGCCGAACATGGCCTGCCAAGCGCGATCCGTAGCGACAACGGCCTGCCGTTCGCCAGCCCCAACGGGCTCTATAATCTGTCGAAGCTGTCGGTCTGGTGGCTGAGGCTCGGCATCGGCCTCGAGCGCATCAGGCCGGGCCATCCGCAACAGAATGGCCGGCATGAGCGCATGCACCTGACACTCAAAAGGGAGGCGACGCGCCCACCCGGCAGGAACATCCTGCAGCAACAGGCCCGCTTCGATGCATTCGTCAGCGAATTCAATACCGAACGGCCGCACGAGGCGCTGGATATGAGAGCCCCTGCAGACATCTACACAACATCAGCGCGGATCTATAACGGACTGCCCGAGATCGACTACCCGTTCCACGACAGAGATGCGCTGGTGACCAATTGCGGCCGCATCTGCATCTATCGCAAGATGATCAACATCTCGACCGTGCTGGCCGGCCAGAAACTGGGCATCAAGGAAGTCGTCGACGGCATTTGGCTCGTCAGCTTCATGCACTATGATCTCGGATATATCGACCTGGAGCAGAGGACTTTGCAAACCATCGACAACCCGTTCGGCACGAGGTTGTCACCCATGTCTTAGGGACGATCTGTTACCTATGTCTCCGGGCTGGACACTAGAAATTTTGGCGCACCCGACAGGATTCGAACCTGTGACCTTTGGAATCGGAATCCAACACTCTATCCAGCTGAGCTACGGGTGCATGCCGCAGGCGTTTGAATCGCCTGTCCGATGCGTGGTTCTTAGCCTAGCTTCTCGCTGGCTTCAATCTACAAAATGAAAAGTCCGCCGTTCTTGTGCGCGGCGGACTTTTATATCTCACGTCTGGGGGTCAGACCTGCATGGCGCCGGGGCCGGGGATGGCCTTGGGCGGCACCTTGCCGAGGATGATCATGCCGAGCACTTCATCCTTGGTGACGTCCTCGGTGCGGGCATGGCCGACCACCTGGCCGTTCTTCATTACCGAGACGCGGTCGGCAAGATCGAAGACGTCGTGGATGTCGTGGCTGATCAGGAAGATGCCGATGCCTTCCTTCTTCAACTGCTTGATCAGCTCACCGACCTGCGCCGTTTCCTGGGGACCAAGGGCGGCCGTCGGCTCGTCCATGATCAGGATGCGGGCGTTGAAGAGGATCGCGCGCGCAATCGCCACCGACTGCCGCTGGCCGCCGGAGAGCGCCTTCACCGGCTCCTTGAAGCGGCGGAAGTTCGGGTTGAGACGTCCCATCACTTCACGGGCCGAGGCCTCCATGGCGACGTCATCGAGCGTGCCCCACTTCGTGCGGATCTCGCGTCCGAGGTAGAGGTTGGCGGCGGCGTCGACGTTATCGGCGACGGCGAGCGTCTGATAGATCGTCTCGATGCCGTACTTCTTTGCATCGCGCGGATTGCGGATGTCGGCCGGCTCGCCGTTGATGAGGATTTCGCCGCTGTCGCGCTTGTAGGCGCCCGAGAGGATCTTGATCAACGTCGACTTACCGGCGCCGTTATGGCCGAGAAGCGCGACGACTTCGCCGGGGTAGAGGTCGACCGAAGCATTGTCCACGGCGTGGATACCGCCGAAGGAGATCGAGATGTTCTTGAGTTCCACAAGAGGAGCGTTCTGGCTCTGGGGAGTGCGTTGATCAGTCATATCTAGGACTCCTCTTACTTGGCACGCGAACGATAGACAGTGTCGAGCCAGACGGCGACGACGAGCACCGCACCGACGACGACGCTCTGCAGCGGCGTGTCGACATGGGCCAGTACCATCCCTGACTGCAGCGACTGCATCACGAGCGCGCCGAGCATGGCGCCGGCAATCGTGCCGGTACCGCCTGCAAGCGATGTGCCGCCGATAACGGCTGCAGCGATGGTATATAGCTCGTCGAGCGTACCTTGAGCATTGGTGGCGGCGTTGAGGCGCGCCGTCGAGATGGCTGCCGCGACGGCGGCGAGAATGCCCATCAGCGCGAAGATGCGGACGGTGACCCAGCGGGTCTTGATGCCGGCGAGTTCTGCCGCCTCAGGGTTGCCGCCGATCGCGAAGACATAACGGCCGAAGCGCAGGCGGGTGGCGATGAAGGTCATGATGATCCCGACGACAATGGCAATCAGAACCGGAACGGCAATGCCGTAGGGGATATCCAGGCCGGTTTCAGGCCACGGAATGCTGTTCGCTTCGGCGTATCTTTTGGCGATATTGATCGGCCAGTAGTAGCTGTTGGCGATCCAGACGGCACCGAGGATCAACGCGCAGGAGAGTGCTGACAGGAAGTACTCGGCCCAGACGGGACGTCGCGGGAAGCCGAAACGCTTGCGCTGGCGGCGGGAGTTGACGATGCTGCCGATGACGAAAAGGCAGGCGAGCACGCCGACGATCCAGCTCCAGGTCGCGCCGATCGAGCCTTCGGCACCGCCGCCCATGACGCGAAAGGTCTGGTCCATCGGAGCGACCGTCTGGCCGCTGGTGACGAGCCAGGTTGCGCCGCGCCAGACAAGCAGGCCGCCGAGCGTCACGATGAAGGAGGGAACGTTCAGGAAGGCGATGATGAGGCCCTGGAAGGTGCCGATCAGGGCGCCGGCGATGAGGCCGACGATCAGGGTGATGATCCAGGTAAACGGGCTGTCGAAACCGATGAACTCAGGCAGGACTTTTGCCTGCGTGACACCCATGATCATGGCGCAGAGGCCAAGTACGGAGCCGACGGAAAGGTCGATGTTGCGCGTCACGATGATGAGAACCATGCCGGTCGTCATGATCGCGATGTCGGTTGTCTGAACCGAAAGGTTCCAGAGATTTCTCGGCGTCAGAAACAGGCCGCCGGTAATGATATGAAAGCCGATCCAGATGATGAGCAGCGCGCCGATCATACCGAGAAGGCGCGTGTCGATTTCGGTCGCGCGGAAGAAGCGGCTGATGAGGTTGCCCTCAGCCATGCTCGGTCCGCTTGAAGTTGTGGATTTTACCATTTCGGCCATGGGTTTGCCGTTCCCCCACTGTTTGGACGTCTGATCCGCTCGGCATCACGTCGATGCCCGCGGCTTCGCCCCGTTCTTGTACTGACCATCGCCGTGCGCCCGGAATTTCGGTCGCTCTGTCCCGCGACATGAAACCGGCAGGGAATCAAGGCCGCGATGGTTGGGTGAGGCGGATAGACCATCGAGCGACGGCTCAAATCCGCATCCGGCGCCGCAACGGTTTCAGCCGTTGCGGCGCCGGCAATCTATGCCTTGCGCAGGTCGATTAGTCGCAAGCCTTGACGCTGCCGGCCTTGACGCCCTGGCAAGCTTCAGCCTTGGAGATCCAGCCGGCGTCGATGACGACGTTCAGGTTCTCGTTGGTGATCGGCAGCGGCTTCAGGAAGACCGATTCCATGGCGACCTTCTTGGCGCCGCCGTCGAAAGTCTGGACACCTTCGATTTCGGTCATCTTCTTGCCGCCTGCGAGGTCGAGGGCGATTTCAGCGGCGCGCTTGCCGAGTTCACGCGAGTCCTTCCAGACGGAGACCGTCTGCGTGCCAAGCGCGACGCGGTTCAGGGCTGCCTTGTCGGCGTCCTGGCCGGAAACCGGTACAGAGCCGGCGAGGCCCTGGGCGTCGAGGGCTGCAATCGCACCACCGGCGGTGCCGTCGTTCGAAGCAACAACAGCGTCAACCTTGTTGTTGCTCGCAGTCAGGAACTGCTCCATGTTGCGCTGTGCATTTTCCGGAAGCCAGCCGTCGGTGTAGGCTTCGCCGACGTTCTTGATCTTGCCGGCATCGACGGCGGCCTTCAGCACTTCCATCTGGCCCGAGAACAGGAAGTTCGCATTCGGGTCGGACGAGGAGCCCTTGATAAAGACGTAATTACCTTCCGGCTTGACCTTGAACACGCCTTCCGCCTGGAGGCGGCCGACTTCCTTGTTGTCGAAGGTGATGTAGAAGGCAGCCGGGTTTTCGATCAGGCGGTCGTAGCCGACGACCGGAATGCCTTCAGCGGCAGCCTTTTCGATGGCCGGGCCGATTGCGTCGGAGTCTTGAGCGAGGATGATGAGTGCGTTCGCGCCCTGCGAAATCAGCGATTCAACGTCGGTCAGCTGCTTTGCGGCAGACGACTGGGCGTCAGCAGAAATGTACTTGGCGCCCTTGGCTTCCAGTGCCTTCTTGATGGCAGCTTCGTCGGTCTTCCAACGTTCTTCCTGGAAGTTCGACCAGGAAACGCCAACGACGAGATCAGCAGCCATGGCGGCAGTGTGGACCGACACGAGGATGGCCGCCCCGGCCATCAGCTTCAAAATTGACTTCATAATTATCCTCCCGAGTGAGTTGCGGCCAGCCCCAGCCAGTGGTTCCTCCGGCCGCCGCGGTTCGCTGACGAGAAGTTCGAATTATTTTCTCGACAGTCGAGAAATTTAGTGTCAGAGATTTTTTCAACTGTCAACACTGCACTACCAGCTTAATTTCCGTTGCTGAAACGGCTGGAGATGAGGTGTGAATAAGGGCGGAATGCGAGGGGAGAGGGCCGGCATATATGCTGACCAAGTCGAGCACGGAATTGGTCCGGCAGCGAAATAGCGTCCTCGTGCTCGCCGCGCTTCGAAGACATGGCGCGCTGGCGCATACCGCGATTTCCGACTCTACGAAGCTTTCTTCCGCAACGATCTCGGCGATCACCGCCGACCTCGAAAAAGCGCAAATCATCGAGAAATCCGAGCAGCAGGCCACCAGCGGGAGGGGGCGCCCGCGCGTGTTGTTTCGGCAACGGCGCGACTGTGGCTACCTTGTCGTCGTGATCATCTCGTCGGATGGCGTCCAGTACTCGCTGGTCGACTATGCCGGTAGGCTCATCGACCGGTTCAGCGAGGAACGATCCCATGATCCTGCCGGAGCCGAGCGTTTCGTTGCCTCCATCAGGGAGGGGCTTTCACGCATTCTTGCCCGCTCAAAGCTTCCCAAGGAAAAAGTGCTGCTGATATCGATCAGCAGCAAAGGTCTCGTGCACCCCACCGAACCGGCGTTGGTCTGGTCGCCGATTTTCGGCAGCAAACAGATCGACTTCGAATCGGTGTTGCGGCCGGCCTGGCAGGCCAAAATCATTCTCGGCAACGAGACGCAGCTGGTTGCGGCGGCGCTCGGCGCGCATGAGGAGAATACCAGGCCCGCGGAGTTCCGCTCGCTGGCGGCGTTGTCGCTCGGACATAGCATCGGCCTCGGCATCGTCCGGCGCACAGGGCAGGGGGAGCGTGAGATCTCGGCGCCGAATTTCGGCCATATGCTGCACATGGCCAATGGCGGCCTGTGCCGCTGTGGCAGCAAGGGATGCATCGAGGCCTATGCCGGCTTCTACGCCATTCTCCGAATGGCCTTCGAGGTGCCGCTCGACACGATCCCAGCCAAGTTCGTGCCGGTTGCCGAGCTCGACAAGATCGCTGCGCACGCGCGCCAAGGACATCGCATGTCTGCCTTTGCGTTCAGGCAGGCTGGGATCGCGCTCGGAAACGGGCTTTCGCGGCTGTTGAGCCTGACGGAACGTATGCCGATCGCGATCACGGGACCGGGAACGCGCTATTATGACCTGTTGCGGCAGGGGGTCGAGGAGGGCCTTGGCCAGGCGCATGTCGTGCGGATGGAGGGAATGCCCGAGATCCGGGTGGTGCCCGATGAACCGAACCTCGTCTTCGAGGGGCATCTGGACAGGGCATTGTCGGTGATCGACCAGGATATCGTCATGTCCGGCATCCATGGAGCCGACCAAGGCTAGCCTGCGGTCGAAACGAGAGATGGCCGGGCAGGGGCCCGGCCATCTCACAGGTGGCTTTCGGTCGGGAGAGGGCCGTCAGCCGATCTTGATGAGTTTGCCTTCCTTGACGGACTGCACGGCAGCATCGGCAAGCGCCAGCGCTGCCAGGCCATCGGCGCCGGAAGGCGCAATTTTTGCGCCCTTCTCGATCGCGGCGATGAAGCTCGCGATCTCGTTGGCATAGGCTTCGGTGTAGCGGGTCATGAAGAAGTCGTGCAGCGGCGGGCGCGTGTAGCCGTCGCCGTTGGCGACCTCGATCGACACCGGGCGCTGGTTCTCGGCTGCGACCATACCCTTGGAGCCGTGCACCTCGATGCGTTGGTCGTAGCCATATGTGGCGCGGCGCGAGTTGGAGATGATCGCCTGCTTGCCGGATTTGGTCTGCAGGATCACCGAAACGCTGTCGTAGTCGCCGGCTTCGCCGATGGCCTTGTCGACGAGGACCGCGGCGGTGGCGCTGACTGCGACCGGCTCTTCGCCGAGCAGGAAGCGGGCCATGTCGAAATCATGGATGGTCATGTCGCGGAAGATGCCGCCCGAACGCTTGATATAGTCGACCGGCGGGGCGCCCGGATCGCGCGACGTGATCGTCACCATTTCGACCTCGCCGATGCGGCCATCATCGATGGTTTTGCGAACGGCCATGAAATGCGGATCGAAACGACGGTTGAAGCCAACCATCAGCTTGGCCTTGGTTTCGTCAACGACCTTGATGCAAGCCTTGACGCGGGCAACGTTAAGATCGATCGGCTTTTCACAGAAGATCGCCTTGCCGGCGCGCGCGAAGCGCTCGATCAGATCGGCATGGGTGTCGGTCGGCGTGCAGATGACGACGGCGTCGATATCCTTGGCGGCTTCGATCGCCTCGATTGTGCGAACCTCACAGCCGTAGGCCGATGCGATCGCCTCGGCGGCCTGCGGAAAGGCGTCGGCAACGGCGACGAGCTTGGCGTTGGCATCGCCGCTGACGGCCTTCGCATGAACCTTGCCAATGCGGCCGGCACCGAGAAGACCAAATCTGACAGTCATGAGAACCTCCCTTGAATTCGGAACAAATGAACCGAATTTTGCTGATTGTGGAATTTTCATTCCATTTAATGGGTGCCGCGTCAAGCCCGCGGCTCTTTCACATTTGTAAAATCCATCCTAAAGACATGTGATCGAAATACGGCGCGGGATAAATATGCAACTTATCGATCCGAACCATCCGGCCTATCGCCCGCTCTGGGCACGCATTCTGATTGTGGCCGTTTGCTTCGGCTGGGCGCTGGTCGAAATCATTACCGGAGATCCATTCTGGGCGGTCCTGTCGGGCGGCGCCGGCGTCTACGCGGCCTATATGCTGTTTTGGAACTACAAGCCGCAGTCGGCGGAGACCGCTACGCCATCTCCCGATGACGAGGAAGACACGAAGGACGCGGAGTAGTCAGCGGCCAAGGCGCCGCAAGGCCTGGTCGATCAGCAGATTCGCGATCGTCATCCGTTTCGTGGCGTTCTCACGAAACGGCGGATCAACACGATCGGGGTGATTCTTCTTGGCAAAGGCGCGGCGCTTTTCGCTCAGGCTTTGGACCGTATCGCGCGCCGAAATATCCAGTTCGGCTGCAACGTTTTCCGGTGTGACACGCACGAGATAGTCGGGCATCACGGGCTCGGGCTCGGGTTCAGGAGGCGGCGACTGCTTTGCCACGGTCTTCGCAGGGGCGAATTCGAATGTCTCGACATACGCCTGGTCGGGTCGCGCTGACGATGCCGAGACCCCTTCCATGACGTCGAAGGCGAGGCCGGTGTTGAGGCCGCTCACACGGGCGGCAGCAGGTGCATCCTGTTCGGCAGTCTCATCGTCCTCCGCTTTCAGGCGGTCGAGCACGGACTGGAATACGGATTTCCCGAACAGCATGATTGCCACCTCCTTTGGAGGCGGCATTAAATGCGAGCAAGGTGGTGCAAAGCTTGTCAGCTCGCAGCCGCCTTCTTGCTCTCGGCAAGCACCAGGTCATAGAGCAGCCGTGCGCTTGGGGGCAGTGCCCGCTCCTTGACCGTGATCAGGCTGTAGGGCCTGACGTTGATGTCGAAATCGATCGGCAGCACCCGGACATCCGATGCCTTCGACTTGTGGGTCGCCAGGAATTGCGCGACGTCAAGCGCGATTGGAGCGATCGCATCCGTCTGGCAAACCGTGGCACAGGTGAGCAGCAGGGAAGACGTGTTGACGATATTTTCCGGCAGCGGCACGCCGCGAGAGAGGAACAGGTCCTCGATCGTCCGGCGCAGCAGCGTCCCGGGTGGCTGAAACACCCAGTCGTATCGTGGAAGGTCTTCGAGGGTGGCGACCTTTTTCTTCTTCAGGAGCGGGTGGCCGCCCCGCACGATCAGGCAGGCCTTCTCCACGCCGATCTCCTGGACCTGGAACAGGCGTGGATTGAGATCGTCGGGAATGCGACTGATGATGAAGTCATGCCGGGCGGCGAGCAGTTCGCGGGTAAGCACGTTGCTCGTTTCGACCTGTATGGTGACCTCTATGCCGGGCAGGGCGCTTCTGACGCGCTTAATCGCTGGTACGACGAGGCTCATGGCTGGCGCGGTGACCGCGCCGATGAACACGGCGCCGCCCTTTCCGGTCTTCAGTTCGGCAATCTCCCGGCCGGCCTCGCGCAGCTCCAGCATGATCTTTCGCGCCCGTCGGGCAAGTGCCAGTCCGAAGGTCGTCAGCACGACGCCACGTGCGACGCGTTCGTACAGTGGCGTCTTAACGATCGACTCCATTTCCGACAGGATTCGCGATGCCGCTGGCTGCGAAATGTTCAATACCTCGGCAGCGGCGGAAATCTGCCCGCTATCTTCGATTGCGACGATCATCCGTAGGTGATTCAGCTTGAGCCCCGATCTCAAAAGGGCGTCATCGCCGAAAATATCCGTTGGAATGTCTACATGGGCATGCGTCTGGGGGTCTGAAATGAACGCCATGGTTGCGGCCTCCCAACCGCGTTCCATCAAAAGTAATACTTTTTAACGATATACCAAAATTGTTATGCACTTTACCAGTTATTCTATTTGACAGTTATGGGAATCCATACCAGTTTGCCGCCGTGTGCTGGTTGGCACTCAACACGTGTGAGAGCGTGGAGGAGACCTACTTCGTTTCTCACCATCTGAAGTATGATCCAAGACGGAACCTGCCACAGTTTCGGGGCGGGCGATTTTTCGTCCGCGCGTTTATTAACTAAGGGAGAGAGAGATATGAAATCCATTATCTCATTGATGGCAGCGGCGGCCTTCGGCGTCGCGTCGTTCGTTATGCCGGCTATGGCTGCCGACAAGGGGACTGTCGGTATCGCAATGCCTACCAAGTCGTCCGCACGCTGGATCGACGACGGTAACAACATCGTCAAGCAGCTTCAGGAAGCCGGTTACAGCACCGACCTGCAGTACGCTGACGACGACATTCCGAACCAGCTGTCTCAGATTGAGAACATGGTCACGAAGGGCGCAAAGGTTCTCGTCATCGCCGCTATCGACGGCACGACGCTTTCCGACGTTCTCCAGAAGGCTCATGACGCCGGTATCAAGGTCATCGCTTACGACCGCCTGATCCGCGACTCGGCCAACGTCGACTACTATGCGACGTTCGACAACTTCAAGGTCGGCGTTCTGCAGGCAACCTCCATCGTTGACGCCCTCGGCCTCAAGGATGGCAAGGGCCCGTTCAACATCGAGCTCTTCGGCGGTTCGCCGGACGACAACAACGCCTTCTTCTTCTATGACGGCGCTATGTCTGTCCTGCAGCCTTATATCGACAGCGGCAAGCTCGTCGTGAAGTCTGGCCAGACCGGCATGGACAAGGTCGGTACGCTGCGTTGGGACGCGGCAACGGCCCAGGCTCGTATGGACAACCTGCTCTCGGCTAACTACACCGACGCGAAGGTCGATGCAGTTCTGTCGCCTTACGACGGTCTGTCCATCGGCATCATCTCGTCGCTGAAGGGCGTTGGCTACGGCACCCCGGACCAGCCGCTCCCGGTCGTTTCCGGCCAGGACGCTGAAGTTCCGTCGGTCAAGTCGATCATCGCTGGCGAGCAGCACTCCACGATCTTCAAGGACACCCGTGATCTCGCAAAGGTTACCGTCGGCATGGTCAACGCTCTGATGGAAGGCAAGGAGCCTGAAGTCAACGACACCAAGACCTACGACAACGGTGTCAAGGTTGTTCCGTCCTACCTGCTGACCCCTGTTGCAGTTGACAAGACGAACTACGAGAAGATCCTCGTCGAAGGCGGTTACTACAAGGCTGACCAGCTGAAGTAATAATTGTACCAAGTTGGCCGGAACCCGCTGCTTGCAGGTTCCGGTCTTCAATTTTATGATCGCCGAGCCCCTTTTGGCTGCTGGCGCTGGATTATGACCATGGACAATACAATCCTCGAAATGCGGAACATCACCAAGACGTTCCCAGGCGTGAAGGCGCTTGAGAATGTGAACCTCAAGGTTCGACAGGGTGAGATCCACGCATTGGTGGGTGAAAACGGGGCCGGAAAGTCGACCCTGATGAAAGTTCTCTCCGGCGTCTACCCGGCCGGAACCTACGACGGCGACATTGTCTACGAAGGCGACGTCCGTCATTTCAAGGCACTCAAGGATTCCGAAGAAATCGGTATCGTCATCATTCACCAGGAACTGGCCCTGGTGCCGCTCCTGTCGATCGCCGAAAACATCTTCCTCGGCAACGAAGTCGCCCAGAACGGCATCATCAAGTGGCAGGAAGCCTTCAAGCGCACGAAAGAGCTGCTGAGCAAGGTTGGCCTCAAGGAGTCGCCGGAAACGCTCGTCACCGACATTGGCGTCGGCAAGCAGCAGCTGGTCGAAATCGCCAAGGCACTGTCGAAGAGCGTCAAGCTGCTGATCCTCGACGAGCCGACGGCGTCGCTCAATGAAAGGGATTCCGACGCGCTGCTCGAACTTCTGATCGAGTTCCGCAACCAGGGCCTGACCTCGATCATCATCACGCACAAGCTGAACGAAGTGCGCAAGGTCGCCGACCAGATCACGGTTCTGCGCGACGGCATGACGGTCAAGACGCTCGACTGTCAGACCGAAGAGATCAGCGAAGACATCGTCATCAAGAACATGGTGGGCCGCGAGCTCGCCGATCGTTACCCGCCGCGCTCCGTGCCGATCGGCGAGACGATCCTCGAGGTGAAGAACTGGAACGCCTATCACCAGCATCATCGTGACCGCCAGGTCCTGCACGATATCAACGTCACCGTCCGCAAGGGCGAAGTGGTTGGCATCGCCGGTCTGATGGGCGCCGGCCGCACCGAATTCGCCATGAGCCTGTTCGGAAAGTCCTACGGACACAAGATCCATGGCGACGTCTTCATGCACGGCAAGGAAGTCGATGTCAGCACCGTTCGCAAGGCGATCGATGCCGGTCTCGCCTACGTGACCGAAGACCGCAAGCATCTCGGCCTCGTGCTCGGCGAGAACATCGTTCACAACACGACGCTCGCCAATCTGGCCGGCGTGTCGAGCGCCACGGTTATCGACAGTATCAAGGAATCGAAGGTCGCATCGGACTACCGCTCGAAGCTGCGCATCCGCAGCTCCAGCATCTTCCAGGAAGCGGTCAATCTCTCGGGCGGCAACCAGCAGAAGGTCGTGCTGTCGAAGTGGCTGTTCTCCGATCCCGACGTTTTGATCCTCGACGAGCCCACACGCGGTATCGATGTCGGTGCGAAATACGAAATCTATACTATCATCAACCAGCTCGCCGCCGACGGCAAAGGCGTTCTGATGATCTCATCGGAAATGCCGGAACTGCTTGGCACGTGCGACCGCATCTACGTCATGAATGAAGGACGTATCGTTGCGGAACTGCCAAAGGGAGAGGCGAGCCAAGAAACCATCATGCGCGCTATCATGCGCTCAGGGGAGAAGAAACAATGACTCCGGTCAACCCTTCAGCCACCGAGGAAAGCAACGTCGTTTCCGTTGCGGACTATATCCGAAGCAACATTCGTGAATACGGCATGCTCATCGCGCTCGTCGCGATCATGGTGTTCTTCCAATTCTATACGGGCGGCATTCTCTTCAAGCCCGTCAACCTGACGAACCTCGTTCTGCAGAACTCGTTCATCGTCATCATGGCGCTCGGCATGCTGCTCGTCATCGTGGCCGGACATATTGACCTTTCTGTCGGCTCGATCGTCGCCTTCGTCGGCGCGATAGCGGCCATCCTGACCGTCAATTTGCAAATGAACTATGTGCTGGCCGGCATTCTCTGCCTGATCATCGGTGGTGTTATCGGCGCCGCTCAGGGTTACTGGATCGCCTATCACCGTATCCCGGCCTTCATCGTGACGCTCGCCGGCATGCTGGTGTTCCGCGGACTGACGCTGTTCGTGCTCGGCGGCAAGAACATTGGCCCGTTCCCGAAAGACTTCCAGGTCATCAGCACGGGCTTCCTGCCAGGCGATATGATCGATATCGCGGGCATCCCGCTGCATTCGACCTCGCTGATCCTGACCGTCATCATCCCGGTCGTGCTGTTCTTCCTTGCCTGGCGTCGCCGCAAGGTGAACGAGAGCCACGGCATCGATGTCGAGCCGTATGGTTTCTTCGTTGCACAGAACGTCATCATCGCGCTGGCGATCCTGTTCCTCGGCTTCCAGCTCTCGACCTACAGGGGCCTGCCGAACGTTCTCGTTGTCATGCTCGTGCTGATCGCCGCCTACACCTTCGTGACGCGCCGCACCACGATTGGCCGCCGTGTCTACGCAATGGGCGGCAACGAAAAGGCCACCAAGCTTTCCGGTATCAACACCGAGCGGCTGAGCTTCTACACCTTCGTCAACATGGGTGTTCTTGCTGGTCTCGCCGGCATGATCGTTGCGGCTCGCCTGAACTCGGCGACCCCGAAGGCAGGCGTCGGCTTCGAACTCGACGTTATCGCAGCGTGCTTCATAGGCGGTGCCTCGGCGTCCGGCGGCGTTGGCAAGATCACCGGTGCTGTCATCGGCGCTTTCATCATGGGTGTCATGAACAACGGCATGTCGATCGTCGGCCTCGGTATCGACTTCCAGCAGATGGTCAAGGGACTGGTGCTTCTGGCTGCCGTCTTCTTCGACGTCTACAACAAGAACAAGGGCTAAGCGCTCCGGCGCCGCCCACGTATTCGCAGTCATGTGAACTTACCAATCCGGTTCATTCTAGAGCCGGATTGGCGGAGCATTTTCCGCGCTATCGAAAAAAAGGATGAAGACCGTGCTCATTTCGCAGATCAAGGGTTCGAACGGAGAGATCATCGTCGCCGTGCGCGAGCCGGGCGGTATCGCGAAAGCCGTCAAGAACGCCGGCAGCGTCTACGCGCTGGCCATGGAAGCAGCAAATGGCGGCAAGTCGCTGGTTTCCGTGATCGAAGCGCATGGCCTCGGCGATGCGGTTGATCTCGAAAAGGCGTATGCCGAAGGCAAGTTTCTGCCGCCGATGACGCATCCTGATGCTGCGCACCTGCATCTGACGGGCACCGGTCTTACGCATCTGGGTTCGGCCGCGACGCGCGACTCGATGCACAAGAAGACCTCCGAGGCGGCTGAAGAGACGCTCACCGACTCGATGAAGATGTTCAAGATGGGCCTTGAGAACGGCAAGCCGAAAGCCGGCGAGAAGGGCGTTCAGCCCGAGTGGTTCTACAAGGGCAACGGCTACGGCTCGGCCGCTCCCGGCACGCCGCTGGTCTCGCCTTCCTTCGCGCTCGACGGCGGCGAAGAGCCTGAAATGGCCGGCATCTATGTGATTGCGGAAGACGGCACGCCGTTCCGCATCGGTTTCGCTCTGTCGAACGAATTCTCCGATCACGTCACCGAGCGGATCAACTACCTCTACCTCGCGCATTCCAAGCTGCGTCCGGCAAGCTTCGGCCCGGAAATCCGCATCGGCGCGGCACCGGACGACATCCGCGGCACCTCGCGGATCAAGCGCGGCGACAAGGTGATCTTCGAGAAGCCCTTCCTTTCGGGCGAGGCGAACATGTCGCACACCTTCGCCAACCTCGAATATCACCACTTCAAATACGGCCTGTTCCGCGTGCCGGGCGACGTTCACGTCCATATGTTCGGCACTGCGACGCTCTCCTTTGCGGAAGGCATAAAGGCGGAAGAGGGCGACGTCTTCGAAATCGAAGTCGCCGAATTCGGCCTGCCGCTGCGCAACCCGCTTAAGATTGCCGCCGAAGAAGAGATTGCCGTCAAGCAGCTCTGATTTCGAAAAGGCCCGGGCGCTTTGCGTCCGGACCGTTTTTCATAGAACGGTGAAGGAGGCCCAATCAGCCCATGACCGTTTATCAAAACCTAATTGCCGGCGAATGGGTCGGCTCGGACGCGACCAAGAACATCAATCCGTCGGATACCAACGAGGTTGTCGGCCTCTATGCGGATGGTACGGTCGAAGACACCAAGAATGCCATTGCCGCCGCCAAGGCAGCCTTCCCGGCATGGTCGCGCTCCGGCATCTGGGAACGTCACGTCATCCTCAAAAAGGCCGGTGACGAGATCATGGCGCGCAAGGACGAGCTCGGCGCCCTGCTTGCCCGCGAAGAGGGCAAGACGCTACCCGAAGCGATCGGCGAGACGATCCGCGCTTCGCAGATTTTCGAATTCTTCGCCGGTGAAGCGCTGCGGCTCGCAGGCGAGATCATTCCGTCGGTCCGTCCGAATATCGGCGTCGAGATCACCCGTGATCCGCTCGGCGTCATTGGCATCATCACGCCCTGGAACTTCCCAATTGCGATTCCCGCCTGGAAGATCGCGCCGGCGCTGTGCTACGGCAACACCATCGTCTTCAAGCCGGCCGAACTCGTTCCGGGCTGCTCCTGGGCGATCGTCGACATCCTGCATCGTGCGGGCCTGCCGAAAGGCGTGCTGAACTTGGTCATGGGCAAGGGTTCGGTGGTCGGCCAGGCGATGCTCGACAGTGCAGATGTCGCCGGCATCACTTTTACCGGTTCGACCGGCACGGGACGCCGCGTCGCAGCCGCCTCGATTGAGCATAACCGCAAGTTCCAGCTCGAAATGGGCGGCAAGAACCCGATGGTCGTTCTCGATGATGCCGACCTCAACGTCGCCGTCGAGGCAGCCGCCAATTCTGGCTTCTTCTCCACCGGCCAGCGCTGCACAGCGTCGTCGCGCCTGATCGTCACCGAAGGCATCCACGACACGTTCGTCGCGTCGCTAACGGAGAAGCTGAAGACGCTGGTCGTCGACAACGCCTTGAAATCAGGCACCCACATCGGCCCGGTTGTCGACGAAAGGCAGCTCAAGACCGATACCGACTACATCGAGATCGGCAAACAAGAAGGCGCCAAGCTCGCCTTTGGCGGCGAACTCATCACCCGCGAGACGCCCGGCTTCTATCTGCAGCCGACACTCTTTACGGAAGCCACGAACCAGATGCGCATCTCGCGCGAGGAAATCTTCGGACCCGTTGTCTCCGTCATCCGCGTTAAGGATTATGAAGAGGCGCTGGCGACCGCCAACGACACGCCATTCGGCCTGTCGGCCGGGATCGCAACGACCAGCCTGAAACATGCGACGCACTTCAAGCGCAACTCCGAAGCTGGGATGGTGATGGTCAACCTGCCGACCGCAGGCGTCGATTTCCACGTTCCGTTCGGCGGCCGCAAGGGTTCGTCTTATGGCCCGCGCGAGCAGGGTAAGTACGCCGCCGAGTTCTACACGACCGTCAAGACGGCTTACACGCTGGCCTAACGAGCGCCCAAAACGATCCGAGCCGCCCTGCGGCGGCTCGGCTAATCCGATAGTGAGTTCTTCCCAGGCGAGCCGCTCAGCTCTGGCTCTGCATCTGTCCCTGATCTTCCACCTTGACAACGACAGAGAGCTTTTCTCCCGGCGTGCCGATGCGCATCCCCGAAACCGGCGCTGCATCGCGGTAGCAGAGGCCGGAGGCGACACGCACATAGCGCGCGTCAGGGCAGATATTGTTGGCGGGGTCGAAGCCGACCCAACCGAGGCCGGGGACATGCGCTTCGCCCCAGGCGTGGGTCGCCGCCTGCTCGACCTTCTCTTCCATCATCAGGTAACCGGAGACGTAGCGGGCTGGCACCCCGAGGCTCCGCGCGGCGGCGACAAAGATATGGGCGTGGTCCTGACAGACGCCGCTCTTCTTCTCCAACGCCTGCTCCGCTGTCGTTTCCGTGTCGCTCGTCCCGGGCCGGTAGGCCACCATCTCATGAATCCCCGACATCAGCGCATGCATGCGGGCGAGCTCGTTTTCGCCGCTCACGCCTTTGATCAGCTCCTTGACAAGCTTGCCGGGCTTCGTCCTCGGCGTCTCGCGCAGGAACAGCCAGAGCGGGCAGAACCCGCGGTGAGGGCCGAGGACGCCGTTTTGATCTGCTGTTTCGATTTCGCCTTCGGCGACGATGCGTGTCGTCCGCTGCTCACCGTCGAGAGAGACCAGGTTGACGTGGTTGCCGAACTGATCGTCATACTCGACTTCAGGCTTGGCGCCTTCGACATGTAGCGACCAGTTGAGGACCGTTTGCCCAACCATGGTCGGCGGCGTCAGTCGCAGCCGCTGCAGCGAGAAGGTTGACGGTTCGTCGTAGTGATATTCGGTGACGTGGCTGATCTTAAGTTTCATGTGATGCCCGCCTATACGTAGAACCGGTAGCCGTCGGAAATTTCCATGCCGAGCTGGTTGTTGCGCGTGACGAAATCCTCGAGAAATTCATGCAGGCCCTGATCCATGATCTCCTTGATGGCACGTGTCTGGAGCGTCTTGCGGATGGCGTCTGCCGTGCCGTGCGCCGGCAGCCGCTCGCCGTAGTCCTTGGCGAGATAGCCGAGTTCGCTGACGATCTTCTCGTAGCAGTAGGCGAGCGAGCGCGGCATCTGGCCATTGAGGATCAGGAAGTCGGCGATGTTCATGGCGCGATACTCCCCGTCATAGGCCCAGCTATAGGAGCGGTGGGCGGAGACCGACCGCAGGATCGATTCCCACTGGATATTGTCGATCGACGTGCCGACGGCAGAGACCGAGGGCAGCAGCACATAGTACTTCACGTCGAGAATGCGGCTCGTATTGTCGGCGCGCTCGATGAAGGTGCCGATGCGCGCGAAGTTATAGAGCTCGTTTCTGAGCATGGAACCATGGAAGGCGCCGCGGATTAGCCCGGCGCGATGCTTGATGGCATCGATTGCTTCAGGCAGTTCCGCCGGCTTCAGCCTCTTGGAGAGCAGAGCCTTGAGTTCGATCCAGAACTCGTTGGTCGCCTCCCAGGTTTCGCGGGTCAGCGCCGTGCGCACCATACGGGCATTGTTTCGCCCGTAGTCGACGCAGGACATGACGCTCGAGGGATTGGTGCGATCGCGCAGCAGGTAGTCGATGGCATCAGCGCTTGTCAGCTTGCTGTGGCCTTCGTCGTAGGTCTCGCGCACGCCCGCACTTTGCAGGACGCCATCCCAATCGTCGTCACCGGTTCCGCTTCGTGTCAGCGACATGCGAAGACCGGCATCGATGAGGCGCGCGATGTTCTCGGCGCGCTCGAAGTAACGGAACATCCAGTAGAGTCCGTTTGCGGTTCTTCCGAGCATCAGTCCTCCAATACCCAGGTATCTTTTGTGCCGCCGCCCTGGCTGGAGTTGACCACCAGCGAACCCTGTTTCAGGGCTACACGGGTCAGACCGCCGGGGATGATCTGCACCTTGTCGGAGACGAGAACATAGGGGCGCAGGTCCACATGGCGCGGCGCAATTCCCTTGTTGACGAGGATTGGCACGGTCGAAAGCGAAAGCGTCGGCTGTGCGATGTAGTTGGCAGGCTTCGCCTTCAACTTCTCGCCAAAGTCGGCGCGTTCCTTCTTCGAAGCTGTCGGGCCGACGAGCATGCCATAACCGCCTGAACCGTGTACTTCCTTGACGACGAGTTCTTCCAGATGCTCGAGCACGTATCTGAGGCTTTGCGGCTCGGAACAGCGCCAGGTCGGCACGTTTTCCAGGATCGGCTTGCGCCCAGTGTAGAACTCGACGATCTCGGGCATATAGGAATAGATCGCCTTGTCGTCCGATATGCCGGTACCGGGTGCATTGGCGATGGTGATGTTACCGGAGCGGTAGACATCCATGATCCCCGGGATGCCGAGCGCGGAATCCGGTCGGAAGGTGAGGGGATCGAGGAAGTCGTCGTCGACGCGGCGGTAGAGCACGTCGATCGCCTCGTAGCCGCGCGTTGTGCGCATCTTCACCTTGCCGTCGATGACGCGCAAATCCGAGCCTTCGACAAGCTCGACGCCCATCGTGTCGGCCAGGAACGAGTGCTCGTAATACGCCGAATTGTAGATCCCGGGGGTCAAAACGGCGACGCGCGGCTTGCCCTTGCAGCCCGGAGGCGCAAGCGATGCCAGGCTCTGGCGCAGCAGGTAGGGATAGTCCTCGACCGGCCGGACCTTGTTGGTGTGGAACAGTTCCGGGAACATCTGCATCATCGTTTCCCGGTTTTCCAGCATGTAGCTGACACCGGAAGGCGTGCGGGCGTTGTCCTCCAGCACGTAGAATTCATCCTCGCCGGTGCGCACGATATCGGTGCCGACGATGTGGGTGTAGACCCCTCCGGGCGGCCGGAAGCCGATCATCTCGGGCAGGAAGGTATCGTTCCTCTCGATCAGCTCACGCGGAATGCGCCCGGCGCGAATGATTTCCTGTTTGTGGTAGATGTCATCGAGAAAGGCGTTGAGGGCAATGACCCGCTGCTCGATGCCCTGAGCGAGCTTGCGCCATTCGCGGCCGGAAATGATGCGGGGGATGATGTCGAAGGGGATGAGCTTTTCGGAGGAGTCAGCGTGTCCGTAGACCGCAAATGTAATGCCAGTCTTGCGGAAGATGTTTTCCGCGTCCTGCGATTTGGCAATCAGATGCGTTCGATCTTGGCTATTGTACCACTCAAAGTATTTTTCATATGGCGGACGCGGACTTTCGTCCGCGGTGATCATTTCATCAAATGCCAAAGGTGTGGCTCCCCTTTTTTGTTCATTTGAATACAATGCAAATAGCAATGCAAGAACCATGCACAGTTTGAAGGCGAGATTCGTAAAAACCTTCCGACGGCCAAAACAGTCGAAAAACTGGCATTTATCGAAAGCAGGCGTCGGCGCTCCTGTCGTCAATCCTCAGCGATCGCTCAAAATGTGAGCAGTTGATCATTTTCAAATCGGCATCCGATTCAATTTCGGCCGCAGGGTCGGATGGAGGCTGCGCCCAGCATCAACGAAACTTCAGGTAAGGATCAGCGGTTCGCCTTTGACGGGCAGCCCATCGGTCGGCTATCCCCACCGCAATCCATTGCCCCCAGGATCAATTTATGTCGCTTGATCGCTTTGCACCCGCCATTTTCGTTCTTCTCTGGTCGACCGGCTGGGTCGTGGCGAAATACGCCGCCCTCCACTCGGAGCCCTTTACCTTCCTTGCGGTGCGTTACGCGTTGTCGGGGCTGGCGTTTTTCAGCCTTTGCCTGGTGATGCGCGCGGCGTGGCCCGGCAGGGCGGTTGCTTTCAAGGCGGTCTATTCCGGTGTGTTCCTGCATGGCTTCTATCTCGCTGGCCTATGGTGGGCGATCGCGAATGGCGTGCCGGCGGGGGTATCAGGCATCATTGCCGCCCTGCAGCCGCTTCTCACGGCAATGGCTGCGCCGCTGCTCGTCGGCGAGCGCCTGCAGGGCGTCCAGAGGCTTGGTCTGCTGCTCGGTTTCCTCGGCATCGCCATGGCGATATCGCCGAAGCTCTTCGATCCCGCCACCGCTGATCTGGCGCATGCGGCGCTGCCGTTGGCAATCAACCTTATCGCCATGTGTTCCGTCACTTACGGAACGCTCTATCAAAAGAAACATCTGCAGACCGGCAACCTTCTGCCGATCGCCACGCTACAATATGTCGGTGCGTTGATCGTCACGTTGCCGCTGATGCTTACTTTCGAGCGCATGCATTTCGATGCGTCGGCGCAGGCCATCGCGGCGCTCATCTGGTCGGTATTCGGGCTCTCGATGGGCGGCGTCGGACTGCTGCTCTATCTCATCCGTCGCGGTCAGGTCTCGCGGGCGGCTTCGCTCATCTATCTGATGCCGCCAACGGTGGCGCTCGAGGCCTTTATCGCTTTCGGCGAGCCGCTGACGCTGCCCCTGATCCTCGGCACCATCGTGGTCGTTGCCGGCGTCTATCTGACGAACCGACCGGCGAGCGTGCCTTCACGAGATATGGCCACGATGAGGCGCGCCTAGATATCGCCGCCTGAAAAGGCGATCAGGTTTGCATCCGGATCCCGCACGATGAAGGTGCGTGCACCCCATGGCTCGGTCCGTAGAGACTGATGAAACGGGACACCGGCCGCCTGATATTCCAGGAACAACGGCTTCGGATCGTCGAGTGTCAGGGTTGCGGAAAGGGCATCGACCTCTCGGGCTCTGAAGCCGGCATCGAAAGCTGGCACGCCGACCTTTCGCAGATTCAAGCAGGCGCCATCGCGAAAGACCTGGGCATAAAACGGCGGCTCTCCATAGGAAAATGCGACTTTAAAGCCGAGCTGCTGGACATAAAACCGGAATGCGGCATCGAGGTCGGCGACGAAGAGTTGCGGCTGCGCCGATATGATAAGCGAGCCGTTGCTATTGAGGACTGGCGTGTCTGTCATGGCTTCGATCCCTTTGATCAGCGCCGGCCAATTCGCAAAGCCATGCTTTCTGGCAACAAGCTCCTGGGCGTCGCTGAGCTTGAAATCTGCGTCCAGTATCTCTCGATCGCTTTGGTCTCGATATCCGGGCAGGATCCACCTGATTTGCGCCGCCACGGGATAGTACCGTTGGCGATGCCATCGCAGGTAGGTCTTGGCTTGCTTTCGAAGGTTTTCGATATTGGGCATGGGCGCGCACTACATTCGACGTTGTCGTAGGCGGGCAACGCCCCTCCGGCCTGAGGCCGACGCGCCCTACAGCAGCACCCTCATGCTAACGCAGCTGACCGGTTGCTACAAGGTAGGATTGAAATAATGGGAATCGATCTGGCGCCTCAAGACGCACGTTTTGAAGGGCGGGATTTCTCCCGCCCCCTCTCTTTAATCAGGCGCGTTCGCGGCGCTGACCACCGTTGCCACCGCGCGAAGGGCGGCGGTTGCCGCCGTTGCCTTCGCGACGTTCGCCGCGCTCGCCACCGCCGGCATTGGCTTGCGCGCCGCGGTCTTCACCGTGCTTGCGGGCCGCACGACCGTGGGCGTTGCGTGCGCCACCGCCGGGATGATGACGGTTTGCATCACTGCCATTGGCATGGTTGCCATGTTGCGGGCGCTGCGAATTGCGGGCCGCACGGAAGTCGGACGTCGTGGCCAGATCATTGTCGGGACCGACGGCAGGCGTAGGCTCGCCACGGCGCTGGCCGCGGAAGTCCTCGTTGCGCTGGGACTGGGGTTGGCGCTCCGGACGCGGACGACGCTCGCGCCGTTCCTCGTTGTTGGCGCGCACTTCGCCGCCTTCGCCTTCGCGACGCGGACGACGCTCCGGACGACCGCCCGAGCGGTTATGTTCGCCACGGCCTTCGCCGCCGCGACCTTCACCGCCACGACCCTGGCCGCGGTTGCCGCCATTGCCGTTGCCATTGCCGCGGCGTGGGGTCGCGTTCATGTTGGCAGGGGCTTCGCCGCTGGCAACGGCGATGTTGATGCTCATCAGGCGCTCGATGTCGCGCAGCAGGCGCGACTCGTCAGGCGCGCAGAAGGCAATCGCGATGCCGTCGCGACCGGCACGGGCCGTACGGCCGATACGGTGGACATAGGCTTCGGCGACTTCAGGCAGGTCGTAGTTGTAGACGTGGCTGACGGCCGGAATGTCGATGCCGCGGGCAGCGACGTCGGTGGCGATCAACGTCTTGATGTCGCCGTCCTTGAAGGCCTTGAGGGCGCGCTCGCGCTGGCCCTGGCTCTTGTTGCCGTGGATCGAGGCAACGGAATAGCCGACATGCTCGAGGTGCTTCATCAGCTTCTCGGCGCCGTGCTTGGTGCGCAGGAATACGATGGCCCGGCCATCGGGGTTTTCGGAGAGCGACTTCTTCAGGAGATCGGTCTTGTCGTTCTTGCCGTTGACGAAGTGAACATACTGTTCGACCTTGTCGGCAGCCTTGCCGGGAGGCGTGACTTCGACCTTGACCGGATCGGTCAGGAAGTCGGCAGCGAGATCGGCGATCGCCTTCGGCATGGTGGCCGAAAACAGCATGGTCTGGCGCTTCTTCGGCACCATTTTGGAGATCTTGCGCAGGTCGTGCACGAAGCCGAGGTCGAGCATCTGGTCGGCTTCGTCGAGCACAAGGTAGCGCACGGCGGTGAGGCCGATGGCGCGACGGTTGACGAGGTCGAGCAGGCGGCCCGGCGTGGCAACGAGAATGTCCGTGCCCTTTTCAAGCTGCAACTGCTGCTTGTTGATCGACACGCCGCCGACGACGACGTTGATGCGCAGATGAGACTTGCGCAGGAAGTTCTTCAGGTTCTGGGCGATCTGGTTCACCAGTTCGCGGGTCGGCGCCAGGATCAGCGTACGGGTCGTGCGGTTGTCCGGGCGGCGTTCTTCGGGGATGAGCTTTTCGATCAGCGGCAGGCCGAAGGCAGCCGTCTTGCCGGTGCCGGTCTGGGCGAGGCCGATGAGGTCACGGCCTTGAAGGAGAAGCGGGATTGCCTTTTCCTGGATAGGGGTCGGCGTTTCGATGCCGAGCTGGAAAAGTGTAGCGACGATCGGCTTGGACACACCAAGCGATTCAAAATTGGTCAAGTCATAACCTTTTTAGGGCGCGCCAAAACAAATCCGCCGGATCGCAGAGTGCGGCCCGGTGTCATTCTGGCGTCAAGAACCCCGCGTGAAGTGGGAACTTGTCTTGTTGGAAAAAGCTTTCCAGCGCTTCTGCCGCGTCTTGGGATGCGGCCTGTATGAAATGCGCTTTTGTCCTTCTTCCTGCATCCTATTTGCTGGCAGGGGCACGCTCACGCGGCGGCCGGAAGGTGAAAGCTGGCCTGCATTTGGTCTAGTTCGGGCCAAAAGTCAAGAGCACCGGTTCAGGGAGCGGCGGCCGCAAAGCCCGGCCACGCCCCCAAGCCACGCAGATCTCAGTAGCAGACCCTTGTCCGGTAAGCTTCGCCCCAACCGCTGCGTCGCCATTCGATATGGCAGCGAGGCGCGTAGTAGTACCGCGAATAGTAGGGTCTGTAGGGGCTCCGATACGCCGAATAAGGCCTGTAGTACGGTCTGTAGCCGTAGTAAGGCCTATAATAGGAGTTGTAGTAGGGCCTGTAGTATGGCCTGTAGTACGCGCCCGGGTAGTAGCCATAATAAGGGTAGGGGCGTGCAACCTGCGACAGCAGAATGCCGCCGACGGCTCCAGCGGCGACGCCACCCCAGAAGTCACTGTTGGCATTTGCGGGTGTTGCCGGGATGAGGGATGCACCAGTCAGGATCAATGCCATTAAGCCCGCCGCCACGCTTTTATGAAGTACGGACATGGTCGTCTCCTTTCGCAGACGAAGCTTGTTCTTGAAGCCGTCAGGCAAAACCGTTCGGGTATACGGGCCAACTGAACGGGTCCATTCTAGAAACGAGTGAAACTATACCACAATTCCGGGATGTTTACTCGATTTGGTCCGCTGCCACGGATGATCGCTGATCGACCGTGCCCGGCGAAAGCGCGGATTGCTCGCGCCTGTTCGAGGCCGGCGACAATTATGGTTAAAGCCTTGTTAAAGAGCGCCCGTTTATAGTCGATCGATGCACAAGCTTTTCCTGACCGAGGACCAATTTTGACATCGAGCGGGGACCTTCTCGAACTGGCCTGCCGCCGGATCGCGGATCTGGAGCACCCTGCCTATGTCAAGAACAGTGAGCTTCGCTACGTGGCCGTCAACGAGGCCTATGCGTCCTTCTTCGGAAAGGAAATCTCCGATTTCATCGGGCGCAGGAGCCGCGAACTCGTTGATACGCCGGAAGAGGAGATCCGCGAGGACAAGGAACGGCGTGCTCTCGTCTTCGCAAGCGAGGAAAGTGCCGTTTGCTTCGACGCCGGTGCTGTCGGGCATGAGCGGGTGCGAATAGAGAGCTTCTCGCCGTCCGAAGACCGTGTCTACATATTGGGTCTTTTCGAAAGGAAGGCCTTGCGTCATGGCAGCGATAGCCGTTCGGCGTCGGCCTTGGCACGCAGCCAGGCTCTGACAGAGGATCTCCAAAACATCCTTCGCGCTCTTCCCGTCGGCGTCATGATCCTCGACGACAAGCGCGATGTTCTCTACGCCAATGACGAGTTCTACGATGTCTGGGATCTACCGCGCGACCACCGCTTTGACGGCTGGGCCTTCATCGACGTGATCCGTCATAGTCACGAGCTCGGACGCTACGGCGCCAGGTTGACACCTGAACAGATCCTTGCGCGGCGTGAGGCGCATTTCCAGGCGGCTGAGAGGCGACAGCAGCCGGTGGAACTCGGCTGGGTTGGCGGCAAGCGAGTGCTTTTCGATGGCCGAGGTCTCTCCAATGGCCGGGTTCTGCTTTCCTATGCTGATGTGACTGCGGTCCGTGAGCGCGAAAAGGAAGTCCACGAAACGCGCGCAGCGCTCGAGCATCTGGGCGATCTGATGCACGACGCGACACGTGCGATGTCCCAGGGCCTTTTGATCGTGCAGGACGGGATCATCCTACTCGCCAGCGACCCACTCAGCGACATCCTCGCCATTCCGCCCGAGTACCTGGCTGTCGGCCGGGGATGGATCGACCTCTTCCGGTTCTGCGCTCGACGTGGGGATTTTCATGGTCAGGAGGATGAAATTCTCACGACTTGGCGTGACAACATCGCGGCCAAGAAACCGATCTCGACGCCATTCCATGTCGCCGGAGAGCGTTGGGTCAACCTGGATGCTACCATCAGTGAGCGCCAGCATTGGATTGCGCTGTTCACCGACGTTACCGAAGCAAAGGAGCGCGAGGCCGAGCTCGAGCGGCTCCTGTCACGGGCGGAAGCCGCCGATCGCGTCAAATCGGAGTTCCTGGCGAACATGAGCCATGAGATCCGGACACCCATGAACGGTGTTCTCGGCATGGCTGAATTGCTGGCGAAGACCAATCTCGATACGCGTCAGAAGACGTTCATCGATATCATCGTCAAATCAGGCAATGCGCTAGTGACGATCATCAACGACATTCTTGATTTCTCCAAGATCGATGCCGGCCAGATGACGCTCCGGCACACGACGTTCGACCTGGTCGAGGCGATCGAGGATGTTGCGACCCTTCTGTCGTCACCGGCAGCCGAAAAAAACATAGAGCTGCTGGTGCGCACGGCGCCTGATTTGCCGTCGGCCGTGATCGGCGACGCGGGGCGCTTCCGGCAGATCATCGCCAATCTCGTCGGCAATGCCGTGAAGTTCACGGAGCGTGGTCACGTCCTTGTGGACGTCGGCTTCACACCGGGCGCGCCAGACGAGTTCATGGCGAACATCCGGGTTAAGGATACCGGCATCGGCATTCCGGGCGACAAGCTCGAGTCCATTTTTGACAAGTTCTCGCAAATCGACGCATCCTCCACGCGTCGCCACGAGGGAACCGGACTTGGCCTTGCCATCACGGCAGGACTGGTCGACTTGTTTGGCGGCAACCTCGAGGTGGACAGTCAGCCGGGGGAAGGCTCGGTCTTTACCGTGAACCTGCCTTTCGTCGTGGCCGCGGCGCGCCTGGCAAAGCCGCTGCCCGTCAACGTCAGGGGTGCGCGTGTTCTCATCGTCGACGACAACGTGGTCAACCGACAGATTTTAACCGAGCAATTGGCGCTTTGGGGCTTCGATGGCGCGGCAGCCGAAGACGGACCCGCGGCATTTGCAATCCTCGAGGCTGCGGACGAGTTTGGTATAGGGATCGATGCAGTCGTGCTCGACGACCCGATACCGGGCATGAATGGTGCCGAGATCGCACGGAAACTGCGCATCGACAGGCGCTTCGAGCGTCTGCCGATCATCTTTCTCACGTCGATGGGCATTTCCGGGGCCGAAAAAGAGTTCGCAGCGCTTAACGGCCAAGCCTATCTGATGAAGCCGGCGCGGGCCAGCGTGCTGAGGAACACCATTGTTGACGTCGTGCGTGCGAGCCGGGCGAAGCAGATTGCCGCTGTTGTCACCATGCCGCCCAGCGTTCAGGCGGCACCGCCGCCGCTCCCCAAGGTCCAACCTCGCGAACGTGCACCGCGCGAGTTCATCGATGTGCTGGTTGCGGAAGACAACGAGGTCAACCAGATCGTCTTCACGCAGATATTGCAGGAAACCGGCCGCAACTTTCTCGTTGTCGGCAACGGTTGGGAGGCCGTCGAGGCATTTGACCGTTATACCCCACGCATCATCATGATGGATGTCTCGATGCCCGTGATGAACGGCCATGACGCGACGCGCGCAATACGCAATCGCGAGCGCGGACAAGGCCATCGCGTGCCAATTATCGGAGTGACAGCGCATGCGCTGGAGGCCGACCGCGACCTCTGCCTGGAGGCAGGCATGGACGATTACATGTCAAAGCCGATCAGCCCGGAACTGCTCGAAGAGAAGCTGGAGCTGTGGTTGGGCCGAAGCGAGCAACAGGCTGGGCGCTCGGCGAGCTAGGATTTGATGCCGCACAGCATCTCGCGCTTTCCGGCAAAGCCGCTTCGACGCTCCACCACAAAGCCTGCCGCAATCAGGTTGCGCCGGACAAAGCCGGCCGCGGCATAGGTCGCAAAGGTTCCGTTCGGCTTCGTCTTGTCGCAGACGAGGTGCATCAATTCCGCAGACCACATGTCGGCGTTGCGCGACGGGGCGAAGCCATCGAGATACCAGGCATCGAAGCCGGCCTCGGTGGCCGCAACGCCTTCAAGAGCGCGGCCGCAGACGACGCTGAGGGATGTCTGGTCATCAAGCCTCAGCGATACCGTTGCCTGCGGCGTTTCTGGCCATGCTGCCGCCAGGGCTTGCCGTTCGGCATCGATCTCGGTCCAATGAGAAAGCGCACGATCGATTTCCTCGCGGTGCATCGGATAAAGCTCGAACGACATGAAGTGCAGTTGCTGCCCCGTGCGCCGATTGAGCTTCCACTGGCGCCATGTCTCGGCAAAGTTCAAACCGGTGCCGAAGCCGAGCTCGCCGATCAGGAAGTCGCCGTGAACCTGCCAGCGTTGCGGCAGGCCGTTGCCGGCAAGGAAGACATGCCCGCATTCCAACCTGCCGTCAGTCTGGCAATAAAAATGGTCGCCAAAGGCCGGTGAATAGGGCATATCGCCGTCGCGCCACTCAAGCGGCTGGTGCGCGCCAGCGATTTTTTCGGGATCCGTATCTGTCATGACCAAAGCCGATAGTCCGGCCTTGTCTTCCGGTCAATCATCGACTGCCCTGCTGATCGTCGGCGGCGGGATCATGGGGCTGTGGGCGGCAGTTCACGCGGAGCGTCTCGGCATCGATGCGTTGCTCGTCGACGCCGATCGGCTCGGCCACGGCGCAAGCGGTGGCCTGCTGGGAGCCCTCATGGCGCATATGCCGGACAAGTGGAACGCCAAGAAGCAATTTCAGTTCGATGCGCTGGTTTCGCTGGAAGCGGAGATTGCAGCGTTGGAACAGCAGACGGGCCTTTCCACCGGCTATCGCCGCTCAGGGCGTCTCATTCCGTTGCCGAAGCCGCATTTGCGTAAGATCGCGCTTGGCCATTCCCGGGATGCTGAGGAGCGCTGGATCGCGGGCGAGCGGCGCTTCCACTGGCATGTGCTCGACAGGCCTCCCCAAGAGAATTGGCTCGACGGAGCGGCTGGCCAAAGTGGCTTCGTGCACGACACGCTTGCCGCCAGAGTTGCCCCGCTCTCTCTCATCGCTGTACTCGCTGCATTCCTGCGTGACGCACGGCATGTCCGCGTTGCCGAGCACGTTTCGGTCGATGGTTTCGATCTTCAGCGCAAGGTCGCAAAGACCAGCATGGGCGACGTTACTTTCAGCCAATGCATTGTGGCCGCGGGCCACCAATCCTTTCCCTTGCTCGAGCGCAGCACCGGGGGTCTTTCAAGGCCGCTCGGCCAGCCCGTCAAAGGCCAGGCGGCATTGCTGAAAGTCGACGTGGACCCGTCCATGCCGACGATCTTCCGCGATGGGCTGTATATTGTTGCGCATGAGGGCGGTCATGTCGCCATCGGCAGCACGAGCGAGGTTCGCTTCGACGAGCCGTTCTCGACCGATCGACAGCTGGACGCACTGATTGAGGCAGCCGCACAACTGGTGCCGGCATTGCAAGGCGCGCCCATTGTCGAACGATGGGCCGGTCTGCGGCCGAAGGCGATCGACCGTGATCCGATGGTTGGCGCGCATCCAGATCATGACAGCCTTGTCGCCTTGACGGGCGGCTTCAAGGTCAGCTTCGGTCTGGCGCACCATCTGGCGGCGGTCGCGGTCCACCTGGCCGCCGGTCGTCAGCCGCCCTTTGCGCTGCCCGAAAGCTTCCTGCTTGCCAATCACATCCGCGTAGCGTCACGCTAAACGTGAATTAGCGTTTCCTGCCTTTCGTCAATCTGTCACGCAAATCACCTATCTGCTAGCGCAATCGCGGCGCCGACGGAGGGCTGCGCCGTTTGTCTACGGAGGAAATGTGATGCGCTATGCGATTTGCTTCACGCCCGCTGCGAGCGACCCGCTCTCATATGTGGCCGCAAATTGGTTGGGTCGGAACGTGTTTTCCGGCGAGACGGTCGAGCCGACCGCAATACGCGGCCTGAGCATTCACGAGATCGCTTTCCATACGGCGATGCCGCGCCGCTATGGTTTTCACGGTGTCCTGAAGGCACCCTTTCGCCTTGCCGCCGATGTGACGGAGGCGCAACTTTTGCGCGATCTTATGCGCTTCTGCGGCACACTGACGCCGTTTCACATCAATCGTCTGGAGGTGGCCCGGCTCGGTGCGTTCTACAGTCTCGTTCCGTCGCTGCCCTGCGAACACGCCCACTACCTTGCCAGTGCCGTTGTTCAGGAGTTCGATCGATTCCGCGCGCCGTTGAGCGAGGCGGAAATCGAGCGGACCGATCCGGGTGGTCTATCTGCGGCGCAGTTCGCCAATCTGCACCGCTGGGGAAGCCCCTATGTGATGGACGAATTTCGTTTTCACATGCCGCTGACCGGCCCCGTCAGCCACTGCGACATGCCACGGGTCGAGCAGGCGCTTCGGGCCGTCTTCGAGCCGGTACTTGCCGATCGCGTGAAGGTCGCCAACGTTGCGTTGATGATCGAGGAAGGGAATGGCGGGCCGTTTCGCGTGCATTCGCTGCATCCGATGGGCAAGGTCAGCGCTCGGCGGGATCGTGTTCCTGCGTTAGCCTAAGGGTTTGTGCCGCAAAGGCGAAACTCTGTTGCGTACTTTCCGTCTCGACATTCCGTCTGCGGATGTTACCGTTTCGCCGACTTTCAGGAAGGTGATTTCATGGTATCCGAGACCTATCCGCGCAATCTCATCGGCTATGGACGCAATACGCCCGATCCGAAGTGGCCGGGCGATGCCCGCGTGGCCGTCCAGTTCGTCATCAATTACGAAGAGGGCGGCGAGAGCTGCATTCTAGACGGCGATCCGGCCTCCGAAAACCTTCTGTCGGAAATCGTCGGCGCTGCACCCTGGCAGAGCCAACGCAACCTCAACATGGAGTCGATCTATGAATATGGCTCGCGCGCCGGTTTCTGGCGGTTGTGGCGCCTGTTCACGGAACTCAAGGTACAGGCGACCGTTTATGGCGTGACGCTCGCCATGGCGCGCAACCCCGAGGCCGTCGCGGCCATGAAGGAAGCCGGCTGGGAAATCGCCAGCCATGGCTACCGCTGGCTGGAATACAAGGACTTCCAGGAAGACGTCGAGCGCAAGCATATTCAGGAAGCCGTGCGCCTGCACACGGCGCTGACCGGCGAGCGTCCCTACGGCATGTATCAGGGCAAGCCCTCGGACAACACGCTGCGTCTCGTTATGGAAGAGGGAGGGTTCCTCTATTCTTCTGACTCCTATGCCGACGACCTGCCGTTTTGGGTGAAGGGCATCGATGACAATCCGTTCCTCATCATTCCCTATACGCTCGAAACCAACGACATGCGGTTTGCCACGCCACAGGGCTTCAATTCGGGCGACCAGTTTTTCACCTACCTCAAGGATGCCTTTGATACGCTGTATGACGAAGGCAAGGCAGGCAGCCCCAAGATGATGTCGGTCGGCCTGCACTGCCGACTTGTCGGTCGCCCGGGCCGCGCGGCGGCGCTGAAGCGGTTCATGGAATACGTGCTGAAGCATGACAAGGTGTGGATCCCGCGGCGCATCGAGATCGCACAGCACTGGCATGCCCACCACAAGCCGGAGACGATCTGATGCTTTCGCGGGACGAGTTCGTATCACGTTATGGCGGCGTCTTTGAGCATTCGCCGTTCGTTGCCGAGCGCACCTATGACGACGGTTTCATCGGTGATGAACTGACCGTGGATCGTGTGCACACGGCGCTCGTCGCCATCTTTCGTGCAGCAAGCCCGGAAGAGAGGCTCGGCGTGCTGCGCGCTCATCCCGATCTTGCCGGGCGCCTTGCGATAGCAGGCGAGCTGACGGAAGACAGCAAAAAGGAACAGGCCGGCGCCGGGCTCGATCGCCTGAGCGCCGAGGAGCACGCACGGTTCACCGAACTCAACGCCGCCTATGTCGAAAAATTCGGCTTTCCGTTCATCATCGCCGTAAAGGGGCTGAACAAGGACGATATTCTCGCGGCCTTCGAAAAGCGCATCGACAACAGCCGCGACGAGGAGTTCACCACCGCCATGGCTGAGGTCGAGCGCATTGCGCTGGTGCGCCTCGAAACGATGTTGCCGGGGCGTTGAGACTGCCCAGTCGTACGGCTTTTCTCTTTTGCCTCCGTGACTTATAGTTGCGCCATGAAGCCCTCAGAAGTGCTGGAGAAGAACAGGCAGGCGATCCGCGAAGCGACGAAGCGCTTCAACGCGACGAACCCGCGTGTCTTCGGCTCCGTGGCGCGCGGCGAGGATCGGCCCGATAGCGATCTAGATATCTTGGTCGACACCTTGCCAGGCACGACATTGTTCGATCTTGGCGGGTTGCTGGAGGAATTGACGGAGACACTTGGCGTGAAGGTGGATCTGGTAACGCCCGGGGGTCTTCCAGACAAGATACGGGAACGCGTTCTCCTAGAAGCGATCGTCGTATGAGCACAGAACGGCTCGTGGAATATGTCGATCGTATGCAGCAAGCTGCCGAGCAGGCACGCGCGCTGACGGAGGGCATGACCGAGAACGCTTTCCAGGCCGATCTTAGAACCCAACTCGCCGTGACCATGTCACTCGTCCTCTTAGGCGAGGCCGCAGCTCGGATCGGCGTTAGCCATCCTGATTTCATCCGCGATCACGCTGAACTTCCCTGGGCAAAGATAAAGGGAATGCGCAATCTGATCGTGCACGACTACTACCGCGCGGACCTTTCGGCCATTTGGGGCACCGTGCGAAGTGATTTGACCGACCTGATCTCGCAGCTTCAATCGATACGCCATTGGCGCATCCAAGGCGAATAATCCTGTGAACCAACGTCTCGACATTCTTCCCCTCACCAAATCTGCCTTCGCGCCCTTCGGCGACGTGATCGAAGCCGATCCGGCAACGCTGCGCTATATCAACAATGGCACGACGGAGCGCTTCCATGCACTGGCCGTCGCCGAAGCAGCGGGCGAGGGCGCGCGCGTCATCATCAATCTCTTCCGCGGTCAGCCGCGTGCCTTTCCCTACGAAGTCGGCATGATGGAGCGGCATCCGTTCGGCAGCCAGAGCTTTTCGCCGATCTCCGGCCGCCCCTACCTCGTTGTCGTGTCCGAGGACGAAGGCAGGCCCGGTCGCCCTCGGGTGTTCCTGGCCCGAGGCGATCAGGGCGTGAACTATCGCCGCAATGTCTGGCATCATCCGCTGATGTCTCTCGGCGCCGCCAGCGACTTCCTCGTCGTAGACCGTGAGGGGCCCGGTAACAATCTGGAAGAATACTTCTTCGAAACCCCGTTCATCATCAGCGAGCCGATCCTATGACCGGACTGACCACACACGTTCTCGATACCGCCGCCGGCAAACCGGCCGTAGGGCTGCGGATCGATCTCTTCCATCTGGATGGGGACTTCCGTCGCCACATCAAGACGGTCAGTACAAATTCCGATGGCCGCGTCGATGGCGGACCTATCTTGATCGGCGACAGCTTTAAGGCGGGAACCTACGAACTGCTCTTCCACGCTGGCGACTACCTGCGCGCGGCGGGTATCGCCCTGCCGCATCCGGCCTTTCTGGATCTCGTGCCCATCCGTTTCGGCATCGCCGACGTGACCGCGCATTATCACGTGCCGCTGTTGATCTCGCCCTATGGCTATTCGACCTATCGCGGCAGCTAGACCATGCGTTTTGCCGCCATTGCAGACATCCATGGCAATCATCTCGCGCTGGAAGCGGTGCTTGCCGACATCGCAGCGCTGGGGATTGGCGATATCGTCAATCTCGGCGATTGCTTCAGCGGGCCGCTGACGGCGGCGCGAACCGCCGAGCGCCTGCGGGCGCTCGACATGTTGACCGTGCGCGGCAATCACGATCGCTATCTGATTGAACAGGCGCCAAAAGCCATGCATGCCTCCGACGCCGCTGCTTTCGGCCAGCTGAACGAGGAGGACCTGCAATGGCTGCGCCGCCTGCCGACAAGTGCGGTCTACCGTGACGAAATCTATCTTTGCCACGCGACGCCGGCGAACGACAACATCTACTGGCTTGAGTCCGTGTCCGTCGAAGGTCACGTATTCCTGAAGCCGCTCGCGGAGATCGAGGCGCTGGCGAAAGGCACGGATTTCCCGCTGATCCTCTGCGGCCACAGCCATATCCCGCGAATGGTCCGCCTCAGCGACAACAGGCTCATCGTCAATCCCGGTAGCGTCAGCTGCCCCGCCTATGACGATGACGCGCCACACTACCACAAGGTCGAGACCGGCCACCCCCTGGCGTCCTATTGCATCCTAGAGAAGGGCGAGGCTGGCTGGCTGCCGGACTTCCGAGCCGTTGCCTACGACCATATGGCCATGTCCTGCCTCGCCAAAGAAAACGCCCGCCCGGATTGGGCAGGCGCGCTTGCGACAGGCTGGATGCCGTAATCTACTGCCGGCCAGCGATGATTGACGAGTTGACGTCGTTGATGTCGCGCTTGCCGCAAAGAGCCATGGTGACATCCATTTCCTTGCGCAGGATGTTGAGGGCGAGTGTAACGCCATCCTTACCCATGGCGCCGAGGCCGTAGAGGAAGGGGCGGCCGATATAGGTGCCCTTGGCGCCAAGGGCGATCGCCTTCAGCACGTCCTGGCCGGAGCGAATGCCGCCGTCCAGATGCACCTCGATCTTGTGGCCGACGGCGTCGACGATATCAGGCAGCATGCTGATCGAAGAGGGAGCGCCATCGAGCTGACGGCCGCCATGGTTGGAGACGATGATGGCATCGGCGCCGGTTTCAGCTGCCGCCTTCGCATCCTCGACGTCGCAGATGCCCTTGATGATCAGCGGACCGCCCCATTGTTCCTTGATCCAGGCAACGTTGGCCCAGGAAAGCTGCGGGTCGAACTGCTCTGCCGTCCAGGACGACAGCGAGGAGAGGTCCGAAACGTTCTTGGCGTGCCCGACGATGTTGCCGAAGGTGCGGCGCTTCGTCTGTAGCATGTCCAGGCACCAGAAGGGGCGCGTCGCCATCTGCCAGATGTGCTTCGGCGTGAACTTCGGCGGTGCCGAAAGGCCGTTGCGCAGGTCCTTATGGCGCTGGCCGAGAATCTGCAGATCGGCGGTCAGGACGAGGGCAGAACACTTCGCCGCCTTGGCGCGGTTGATCAGGTTGAGCACGAAGTCCTTATCGCGCATCACGTAGAGCTGGAACCAGAAGGGCTTCGTGGTGACCGAGGCGACATCTTCGATCGAGCAGATGCTCATCGTCGACAGCGTGAAGGGAACGCCGAATTCCTCGGCGGCGCGGGCGGCCAGCATTTCGCCGTCGGCATGCTGCATGCCGGTCATGCCGGTCGGGGCAAGGGCCACCGGCATTGCCACCTTCTGGCCGATCATCGTCGTCTCCAGCGTGCGGTTCGTCATGTCGACGAGCACGCGCTGGCGCAGCTTGATCTTGGAGAAATCGCTCTCGTTCGCCTGGTAGGTCGACTCTGTCCAGGCACCGGAATCCGCATAGTCGAAAAACATCTTCGGGACGCGGCGCTGGGCGAGACTTTTCAGGTCGGCGATCGTGAGAGGAGTGGCCATGGATAAGACTTTCACATCGGAATAACGCCATGGCCCTTAACATGATTTCCGAGGCTTTGTGTATCTCTTTCGTTGCCTATGGAACAAGAATCAGACTGCCTGCGGCACGGCCCTCTTCGAGGAATTGCTGGGCTAGCGCAGCCTCCTCCAAAGCGTATTCGCGGGCGATCGTTGCAGCGATGCCGGATGCCAGCATTGCGACCACCGCCTCGGCTGCCGCCAGGTAGCTGGCGGTATCCGTGATGTAGGCCATGATGCTCGGATGCGTCAGCCATTTGCCCGGACGGAGCTCGTCGACTGAGACGGGCGGGATCGGTCCGCCGGCCTGTCCGATGGTTGCCACGACGCCGAGCGGACGGACGGCCCGAATGGACTTTGCGAGCATCCCGCCGCCGATGCCGTCATAGGCAACGTCAACGCCTCTGTTATCGGTCACCGTCTTCACGGCGCCAACGACATCGGCATCGCGGCCGACGATCAGGTGATCGGCGCCATATGCGTGGGCAAGCTCTGCCTTTTCCTCCGAGCTGACGGTTCCGATGACGGTGGCGCCAAGATGCTTGGCCCACGGCACGAGGATGCTTCCGAGACCTCCGGCGGCTGCATGGACGAGGACGGTGGTTCCGGGCTCGATGCGGTAGGTCTTGGTCAGCAGCATATAGGCCGTCAGCCCCTTCAGCATGGAGGCAGCGGCAACCTGTGAGGGCACGCTATCAGGCAGGCGGATGGCGCGCGCCGCCGGAAGCAGTCGTGTCGCGGCATAGGCGCCGACAGGCGCGCCAGCGTAGACAACGCGGTCGCCGGCCTTCAGGTCGGTGACCTCCCTTCCGACTGCTTCCACGACGCCGGAACCTTCGACACCGAGCACGGCGGGGTAGGCAGGCAACGGGTAGAGCCCGCGCCGGTGGTAGATGTCGAGGAAGTTCATGCCGACCGCATCATGGCGTATCCGGATTTCAGTTGCGCCCGGATCCTGCGGCGTCTGTTCCGAAACCTGTAATTGCTCGATGCCGCCCGGCGCGAGAAGTGTAACGACCCTGTCCATGAAAGCGCACTCCGATTGCTGTTGCAGCCATCATTGCGCGTGGCGTCTTGATCGAAAATTCCCTATTGATTGTCATTCAATGGGAAAAAATGAACAATGATCGATTGGGAAAGCCTTCGCTACTTTGCTGCCTTGGCGCGGGCCGGCACATTGCTCGGGGCTGCGCGTGCTCTCGGAGTCGAGCATGCGACGGTTTCCCGGCGGGTTGCCGGACTCGAGGAGCAGACGGGCGTGAAGCTGGTCGACCGGCGCGGGCGCCGCATTCTGCTGACGCCGGAAGGCGAGCGGGTGGCGGCGATGGCCGAGCGCATGGGCGAGGAGGCCGTTGCGATCGAGAGGCTGGGGCTTGCTGCCGGTGCGACGCTTGCCGGGGAGGTCAGGATCAGCGCGCCGCCAACGCTCGCTGCGGCATTGCTGCCGGCCGCACTGGTCGCGTTGCGCGGTCGGCATCCCGATATCGGCATCACGATCGTCGGCGAGACACGCTACGCCTCACTCGACCGGCGGGAGGCGGATATTGCCGTTCGCATGACGAAGCCCGAGCAGGGCAACTTCGTCATCAGCAAGCTCGGAGATGTCGCTTTCGGCTTTTATGCCACGGCTGCTTATCTTGCGGCGACGCCGGAGGAGCAAAGGACCTTCATCGCCTATGACGAAACGATGGCGAGCGCGCCGCAATCGATGCTGCTTGGCGAGGCAGCGGAGGGCCGCAAGGTGGCGCTCCGGGCAACGACGCTGGAGTTTCAGCTCGCCGCAGCGCGTGCCGGCGGCGGCATCGGCATGCTGCCGAATTTCATGCTGGCCGGCCTGGATGATCTTGTCGAAGCGATCCCTCAACCGCGCCCGCTGACGCGAGAACTGTGGCTCGTCGTCCATGCCGACATCCGCAGCGTGCCAATCGTGCGGGTTGTCATGGACGCGTTGAAGTCGATTTCGTGGTCGGGCTGATACGCCGCAGCTATCCATCAGCCCGTTCGTCCCGCATTACCAAGGGCGATAGCGCAGGTAGACGACATCGCCTTCCAGTTGCTCGACGGATATGAGCGACAAACGCGTTGCCGGCCCTGTGGGGCGATCGAACGTGGTCGGCACGTTTAGGCTGCCGTCGGCGACAGGCAGGATGAGGAGACTGATCTCGTCGATGAGCCCGGCGGACAGAAAGCTGCCGTTGATGCCGCCGCCGCCTTCGAGCAAGACAGGCCGAAATGCTTGACCTTGCCTTCGCGGATCAGCTCCCTGACGGTGCCGGCGACGTCCTCGATCGGCACGTCGGGATCGACGCGGTGCTGGTAGAAAAGATCGATGACGTCGGTGTTGAGACGCTTCAACGCCGCATCGGCGACCTCCCGGATATGGGCGGGTCGGCTATTCATACCGCTCTGAGCGCCGTCCGGGCCGAAGTTGAAGCCGAATTTGGTCGCGATAATGACCTTGTCACGGAAGGGCGCCAGCGCCTCGCCGAGCAGTGTTTCGTTCTGGTGCGGACCGTAGGCCTCCGCGGTGTCGAAGAAGGTGACGCCGCGTTCGAAGGCGGCGCGGATCAGCTTGATGGCGTCCTGCGCGTCCGTCGCCGGACCGTAGCCATAGCTAAGGCCCATGCATCCGAGGCCGATGGCGGATACTTCGAGGCCGCTCGTTCCAAGTGTACGCTTCTGCACTGGTATCTCCAATGAAAGAACACAAGGGGCAAAACGCCTTCAATTGGCGGCTTTCCTTGGGTTCGGTTTCGTTTTGACCGGCGTTCTCGCCGATCGGCCAAGTCTTCCGTTCCGCGGGACAGAATGTTTCCGTCCTTCGGTTCTCGACCCATGCTCCAATGCGTGACCCTGATGCCTGTGGCTTCGGTCACAGAATGGCGTTCGGCTCCCGGTTTCCCATTCTCCTCAAGAGGCGCAGCCCAGTCCTGCCGGGCTCGCTAAGTAAACATCAGGACAACCGGGATATCGTCGACGCGCCTTCCATGGTGCTTTCGCCGCGCAGCTCGTAAGCGCGCTGGTCCCGCAGGATCTGGAAGGCGATCGTCAAAAGCTTGCGCGCGATGGCAACCCGCGCCTTGTTCACTCCTCTGATCTTCAAGTGTTCATACTGGGCGCGAAGCTGCGCATCGACGGCGATGGCGGGACAGACCGCCTCGACGAAGGCCCAGCGCAGCCACTTGTTGCCCTGCTTGATGATCTTGCCGTGGAAGGTCTTGCCGCCGGAAGAATAGGTCAAGGGCACCAGTCCGGCATAGGCGGCAAGCTTCTTCGGATTGCGGAAGCGCGCTATATCGTCGATCTCCGCGTCGATCAGCCTTGCAAAGAACTCGCCAATGCCAGGGATGGTCTTCAACAGCTTCACGTTGGTATTGGCCTTGGTCATCGTCCGGATCGTCGCTTCCGACTGCTTGATCCGCGCGTCGATGTCACCGATGAAGTCGAGGCCACGGTCGATCTGGATGCGGTCGATCGGCGAGACGTTGACCTGTGCCAGCTGGATGCGGCCCGCCTTGCCGAACAGATCACCGAGCTTCTTCAACTGTGCCGTCTGCTCCGGATAGCGATCAAACACCGTCACGATCCGGTTCTTCGTCATCGTGCGCAGCCGGACGTAAAACATCCGCTCGCGCAGCGCGACGCGAAGCTCTCTTGCGCGTTCGCCGGGGGCCCAGGCTTCGGGCACCAGGTCGGCTCTGAGCAGATGCGCCAGCACCGTCGCGTCGATCTTGTCGGTCTTGATCTTGGCGTCGGCGATCGCCTTGACCTTCCAGGGATGGGCGAGGACGACATCATCACAAATGTCGTCGAGCCAGTCGTACATCACCATCCAGTTGCGCGTCGCTTCGACAACCGCATGCGAGTTCTCGCGGTAGCGCTCCAGAAACCCGCCAAGCGACTGTCGCTCGTTCTTCACCCGGCCGGATCTCAGCGTCTTGCCGCTGCTGTCCTGCACCACCAGGTGGCTGTAGGATTTGTGGTAATCGACGCCGATATGGTAATCATAAGAGGCAGTCATGCTTCCAACTCCCTTGTTGAGATTTGCAAAACCCCAATAGGATAAGCCGAAAGGCTGGAAGTGTGACTGTCCCTCGATCATCAACTGCATCTCGGTGATCCGTTCTCTCAGCGGCCGCGGCCTCTTTCATGCCAGCTCCTCGTTTAGTTCTGGTATTGCTCGTCGGTGACCTTTTCCATCCAGTCGACCACCTTGCCGTCGCGGGCTTCGGCGATCGCAATGTGGGTCATGGCGGTGGTAGCGGAGGCACCGTGCCAGTGCTTCTCGCCCGGTTCGAACCAGACAATGTCGCCGACGCGGATCTCCTCGACCGGGCCGCCTTCGCGCTGCGCCCGACCGCTGCCTGAAATGACGATCAACGTCTGGCCGAGCGGATGGGTGTGCCAGGCCGTGCGTGCGCCCGGCTCGAAGGTCACGGTTGCGCCGCCGACGCGCGCCGGCGCTGTCGCCTGGAACGGCGCGTCGATCCGGACCGTTCCGGTGAAATAATCCACCGGTCCCTTGGCGGATGGATCGGAGCCGTTTCGCTTGATTTTCATCTCTCGTCCTTTCGTGACTTCGCAGCCCGGTGCTAGGCTGGCTGTGTCGGAGAAGAGATTTAGGGCGTTCGGTTTCTTGCGATTAGATGGTATAAATCGCAAACGCTTATGAGGGAGATTCATGAATGACGCGCCAATCGATCAACGATCTTGTGGCCTTTCTGGCCGTGGCGCGGGAAAAGAGCTTCACCAAGGCAGCGGCCAAGCTCGGCGTGTCGCAATCCGCCCTCAGCCACACGATCCGCGGGCTTGAAACCCGGCTCGGGCTTCGGCTGCTGACGCGTACGACGCGCAGCGTGTCGCCAACGGAGGCGGGCGAGCGGTTGCTGACCTCGATCGGGCCGCGCTTCGACGAGATCGAGAGCGAATTGGCAGCACTCAGCGAGTTTCGCGAGAAGCCGGCGGGCACAATCCGCATCAATGCCGGCGAGCATGCGGCCGATGCCATTCTATGGCCGGCGCTCGAAAAGCTGCTTCCGCACTATCCTGACATCAACGTCGAGATCATCGTCGACTACGGGCTGACCGACATCGTCGCCGAGCGCTACGATGCCGGCGTGCGGTTGGGCGAGCAGGTGGCGAAGGACATGATTGCGGTGCGCATCGGACCGGATATGCGGATGGCGGTGGTGGGGGCGCCAGCCTATTTCGAACAGCGACCCAAACCGGAGATACCTGCCGATCTGACCGACCATAACTGCATCAACCTGCGCCTTCCGACCTATGGCGGCGTCTATTCCTGGGAATTCGAGAAGGACGGCCGTGAATTGAAGGTGCGCGTCGAGGGGCAGCTGGTGTTCAACAATATCCAGCTCCGGTTGAACGCGGCGCTTTCGGGGCTCGGCCTGGCCTACATGCCGGAAATGCTGGTGCAGCAACATCTCTCGGCAGGCGGGCTCGTCCGGGTGCTTGAGGATTGGTGTGCGCCGTTCCACGGCTACCATCTGTATTATCCGAGCCGCCGGCAGGCCTCGCCGGCGTTTTCGCTGCTCGTCAACGCGCTTCGTTATCGCGCGTGAGCGATAGGAGCCACCCATCGGTTCGGTGCGGGTTCTTACAAGCAGCGCAGAAACTTAAATGGTGCTCTTCGCCGCGACCCCGGAAACGTATGTCTCGACGATCGCGCGGTCGTCCCCCATCGTCTGCAGCAGGAACAGCTCTTCCGGCAGCGTCTTCACCACTTCCATCTTCAGTGCCATGGCCTGGGTGGCGGCAGCATTGAGGACGACGATATCGGCGTCCGAGCCGACATCGAGCGTGCCGATCCGGTCGTCGAGCGACAGCGATTGGGCGTTGCCGAGCGTCATGTGGTAATAGCTTTCGAGCGGATTCAGGCGTTCGCCAAGCAATTGCTGGATCTTGTAAGCCTCGTCCATCGTGCGCAGCATGGAATAGCTGGAACCGCCGCCGATATCGGTCGCGACACCGATGCGCACCGACTTCTCACGGCGCGCAAGCGCCTTCAGCGGGAAGAGGCCGGAGCCGAGGAAGAGGTTCGAGGTCGGGCAGTGCACGGCGACCGAGCCTGTCTCGCTCATCGCATCGGCCTCGCGATCCGAGAGATGAATGCAGTGGCCGAAGAGCGTCCTGTCACCAAGCAGGCCGTAGCGCGCATAGACATCGGTATAATCGATCGCCTCGGGATAAAGCTCGCAGGTGAACTTGATTTCGTCGTGATTTTCCGAGAGGTGCGTCTGGATGTGCAGGTCGGGAAACTCGCGGGCGAGTGCCTGGGTGGCTTCCATCTGCGCCGGGGTCGAGGTGATCGCGAAGCGCGGTGTGATGGCGACGTGGCAGCGGCCCTTGCCATGCCATTCGGCGATGATCTGGCGGGTCTCGTCGTAGCCCATCTGAGGCGTGTCCAGCAGTCCTTGCGGGGCGTTGCGGTCCATCATCACCTTGCCGCCGACCATGCGCATCTTGCGTCTCAACGCCTCGGCGAAGAACGCATCGGCGGAGGTCTTGTGGACGGAGCAGTAGGCGACCGCCGTCGTCGTTCCGTGGCGGACGAGCTCGTCGTAGAAATGCGTGGCGATGCGCGCGGCATGGGCGCTTTCGACGAAGCGGCATTCCTCCGGGAAGGTATAGGTGTTTAGCCATTCCAGCAGGTTTGCCGCATAGGAGGCAATCACCTGCATCTGCGGGAAATGAACATGCGTGTCGATGAAACCCGGCATGATCAGATGCGGCCGATGATCGACGGCCACGACGTCGGCGGGGGCTTTTGCGCTCACCTTGTCGTAAGCGCCACAGGCAACGATGAGGCCATCCTTGATCAACAGCCCGCCATCACTCTCGTAGAGGTAGCTTCCGGTGTCGCCAAGCTCTTGCGGCGCACGCAGAAAGGTGAGCAGCCGGCCGCGGAGAAGTGTGTGTGTCATGGCGTTCTGCCCCTCTGTCGATTGTCCGAACGCGGCGGTTTTCGCGTCACGGTGCCGGCTGGGCCGCGATTGCCGCCGGCGTGGCGGCGCAGCCGTACATCGTCTTGTCCCCGAACGCCAGAACCGCGTTGAGCGGGTAGTGGCGATCGGACATGCCGTCGGAGCAATCCCCCTTGGTCAGCGTCAGCTTGAAGGGAGCCGGTCCACCGGGGACCGTCCAGCTGGCTCTTTCCTTCTTGGCCACCGGGCCTGGGTTGACGCTTTTCACGTCTTCAGCGCCGGGGCGGCTGAAGGTGATGCTGTCGGAGCGGATCCTGATCGCCCAGAAGGGTTCGGTGCCGAGGGCGTTCAGATCGCCGGAAAAATCGCCCGCGGGTGCCGCCAAGCGACCCTCCGGCGCCGCGGCATCCACGCCGCTCTGGCCGCAGGCGGTCAGCGTGGAAGCGAGAAGCAGGGCACGAAGGGCGGCTGAGGTCATTCCTGTTTGCCTTCGACTGCGCTTTCGAACCAGGCGACGAGCAGTTTGCGCTCGTCCGGGGTGATGTCGGTGACGTTGCCGGGCGGCATGGCGTGGCTGCGACCCGCCTGTATATAGATCTCGCGGGCGTGAGCGGCAATTTCCGCATCGGTTTCCAGGATCACGTTGTTCGGCGGCCGCGCCAGTCCTTCATAGACCGGCTCGGCGGCATGGCACATGGAACAGCGTGTGCCGACAAGCTGCTTGACCGCGGGAAAATGCGGGTCACCGGCGAATTGCTGGAAGGCGGGCGCGACAGCCTGCGCCTCCTTCTCGCCGGTCAGCACCTTCGGCGCCGTCGACAGCCACATGATCAGGATGAAGAGGATGAGGGTGACGATCCAGGTCCAGGTCGGGCGTCCCTTGCGGGCATGCGTCGTGTTGAACCAGTGGCGGATGGTGACGCCCATCAGGAAGACGAGGGCGGCGATCACCCAGTTGTAGGCGGTGCCAAACGCCAGCGGATAGTGGTTCGACAGCATGAAGAAGATGACGGGCAGCGTCAGGTAGTTGTTGTGGAGCGAGCGCTGCTTGGCGATCGCGCCGTACTTCGCATCGGGCGTGCGCCCGGCGATCAGGTCGGCGACGACGATCTTCTGGTTCGGGATGATGATCATGAAGACGTTGGCCGACATGATCGTTGCCGTGAAGGCGCCGAGATGCAGGAAGGCGGCGCGGCCGGTGAAGAGCTGCGTGTAGCCCCAGCCCATGAAGACGATCACGGCGTAAAGCACGACCATCAGGCCCCAGGTGTTCTTGCCGAGCGGCGACTTGCACAGCAGGTCGTAAACGATCCAGCCGACGGCCAACGAGGCGAGCGAGATCAGGATCGCCACCGGGGCGTTGATGTCGAGCACATGGCGGTCGATGAGGAAGAGGTCGGCGCCGCCGTAATAGACGATGCAGAGCATCAGAAAGCCCGATAGCCAGGTAAAGTAGCTTTCGTACTTGAACCAGGTCAGGTGCTCCGGCATCTGCGCCGGGGCCACGAGATACTTTTGGATATGATAGAAGCCGCCGCCGTGAACCTGCCATTCCTCGCCATAGGCGCCCGGCGGAAGATGCGGCCGTTTCACCAAACCGAGATCGAGTGCAATGAAATAAAAGGACGAGCCGATCCAGGCAATCGCGGTGATGACGTGGAACCAGCGGGCCGCAAAGGCCAGCCATTCCCACGCTATGGCGTATTCATACATGGAGTTCCCCTGTTCTTCAGTCTCGCCACATTGCAGAAAGTCGCGCGCGGAGGAAAGGGGATAAGGCGCCAGCCGGGGCTCTAACGTGTACACCGCAGCGTCGCCCACGGTAACGAATTTTTGAAAATGCTTCATGCGAGTGGACTGCACATGCGACGCTTTCAGCGCCTGAGGCCATGATTTCATGTTCGGCAATCAGGTCGAGCGCGTATTCTCCGCAGGCCTACCTGCTTTTTTTGAAGATCGAAACAACGCTCCAGCTCCCGTCGCCGGCGGCTTCAGATTGCATTCCGCCCTTATCTCGCCCTTAGACGGAAACGACAGCCTGTCCTGATAGGGGCTGCAATATGCAAACCATATCAATGATGTTGGGCGGGCTGCCAGGACGGCGAAGCTCACCGACCGCGCGCGTGTCAGGATCGTCCTCCTGCGGGATGCGTTCCTGTACATTCAACGCGCGCGAACCAAAAGAATGTATGCCAAGCCAAGATGTCGACGCTTTTGCATTGGATGCTCCCTCATGGCGGTGATCTCGCGATCATGGAGCCCGTTTGCGGACTGCTGTCCGCAAACCACGCGGAATGGTTAGGCGTCCTTGAATGGGCGGTCTGTCGAGGCCGCTTTGCAGCATGAAAAGTGGCTTGAAATGTCACGGTTCGATTACAATTTCATTTTTGAGGCCGTCGGGATGAGGTGAAAACCGCTTCATTCCGGCGGCGCATTCATCAACGGAGAAGATGCCAATGCGCAGCATTCTTGTGTGTGTGATGATTGCATTCGCGTCCTGTGTTCAGGCCCATGATGCGCCTTCAGGCTGGAGCTACGAGCCCTTCTGTTGCAACGGCGACAGCGAAACTGGAGACTGCCAGATGATCCCGCCAAAAAGCGTGGCAATTACGCCGCATGGCTATCGGGTGACGTTGTTGCCAGGCGATCACAGGCTTGTCACGCATGCGCATGTCTTCCTCCTTCCCATGGGCAAGGCAATGCGCTCCGGTGACGGCGACTACCATCTCTGCCTGTTCCCGAACGAGGATACGCCGCGCTGCTTCTACGCGCCGCAGATGGGCTATTAGCTTCCGTTGGTCGCGGCGACGTCCATTTCCTCGAGAATCCAGTTTCGAAATGCTTTGATTTTAGGAACATTGCGGCGGCTTTCCGGGTAGGCCAGCCAGTAGTCCCAATCGTTGTCGCTGCAGAGGATTGGAAAGGGCTGGAGCAGCCGACCGGCGGCAAGGTCATCGCGATAGAATGCCGGCGTCAGGATCGCCACGCCCTGCCCCGCCAGGGCAGCACTCGCCTCGAAGGATTGCGCGCCGAGCCGGCTGCGCGGTCTGCCCGCAAGGTCGGGATCGGCGACACCGGCCGCCTCGAACCATGACGTCCACCACGAGTCGCCGGCATCGATCAGTCGCAACTTGAGGAGATCGCTCGGCTGGTGGATGCCGCCGGCACTGGCCGCAAGTTCGGGGCTCAGCATCGGAGTGAAATCGATCGCCAGCAGCCGGTGGGACACGAGGCCCGGCCACTCGCCCTTGCCGCTGCGGATCGCGATGTCGGCGGGCTCCCTGGCAAAATCGATCAGCGAGTCCGATGTGATCAGACGTACGGCGGTGGCGGGATATTTGAGGTGAAACGAGCCGAGATGACGCGCCAGCCATTGCGAGGCGAAGGTCGGCGTGGAGTGAATGAGCAGCGTTTCCTCGGCTGCTCCGCGAACCGAGGCCATCGCTTCGTGCAATATGGCGAAGGCCTCCGTCACTTTGGGCGCCAGCCGTTCGCCGGCGTCGGTCAGTCTGATATGGCGCGGGCGCCGCATAAAGAGGGGCTCGCCGATATTCTCCTCCAGCAGCTTCACCTGGTAGCTGACGGCCGTCTGCGTCATGCCGAGTTCGTCGCCGGCCTTGGTGAAACTGCCAAGCCGCGCGACGGCCTCAAATACGCGCAGCGCGTTCAGGGGAAACTGCTTCGACAGCTTCATGGATAAGTTCTCTTTATGCATCCAGACGAGCGTTCGATTGGAATTTCAGCATTTATTGGCGCAATCTGCAACCCAACGGATCAGATTGTTGAGGTGATGTTATGGATTGCGCCGCTATCGTACAGGACAGGCAGGCAAGGGCTGCCGGGACTTCCAGTTGGCTGTCCGACCTTGGCCGGAGACTGCTGCGTCGGCTTTCGGGATGGGATAGGCTGGAATTCGAGGGTATGCCGGATCGCATCAAGCGCGACCTCGGTTTCATGGACGGGCGCGAGCCGCGCTACAACAGCGAGTTCCGGCGGTAAGCCGTGAGATTGGAGTGGCAGTGCCCCGAGATGCTGCCACTTCAGCCTATGCCTTCTTCATTCTCTCCACGGCCATCAACACCCGCTCGGGCGTTGCCGGTGAATCGAGCTGCGGGCAGACCTTGTAGTTGGCAACACTGGCAACGGCCATGGAAAGCGCCTCCAGCACTGAGATCGCCAGCATGAGCGGCGGTTCGCCGACGGCCTTGGAGCGGCCGATCGTGTGTTCAGTATTCTCCGACCATTCGGCAAGACGCACGTTGAAAATCTTCGGGCGATCGGAGGCGAGGGGGATCTTGTAGGTCGAAGGCGCGTGCGTGCGCAGCCGGCCCTTGTCGTCCCACCACAGTTCCTCCGTTGTCAGCCAGCCCATGCCCTGAATGAATGCGCCCTCCACCTGGCCGATATCGATCGCCGGGTTCAGCGAGCGGCCGACATCGTGCAGGATATCGGTGCGTTCGACGAGGTATTCGCCGGTGAGTGTATCAATCGAGACCTCCGAGCAGGCTGCGCCATAGGAATAGTAGTAGAACGGCGTGCCGCGGCCGGCTGCACGATCCCAATGGATCTTCGGGGTTTTATAGAATCCGGCGGCGGAAAGCTGGACGCGGGCCAAATAGGCCTGCTTGATGAAATCAGGGAAGGGGAACTCCTTGTCGCCAACCCTGACGCGATTGGGCAGGAAGACAACGTCCGTCGGAGGTACGCCCCATTTTTCGGCGGCAAAGGCAACCAGCCGTTCCTTGATCTGGCGGGCGGCATCGTAGGCCGCCATGCCGTTCAGGTCCGATCCGGAGGATGCCGCGGTGGCCGACGTGTTGGGCACCTTGCCGGTCGTCGTTGACGTGATCTTCACATGCTCGATATCGACCTGAAAGCTGTCGGCGAGCACCTGCGCGACCTTGGTGTATAGCCCCTGGCCCATTTCGGTGCCGCCGTGGTTCAGGTGGATTGAACCATCCTGATAGACGTGGACGAGGGCGCCGGCCTGGTTGAACGCTGTCATGGTGAAGGAGATGCCGAACTTGACTGGCGTCAGCGCAATGCCTTTGCGAATGTAGCGGCTGTCGCGGTTGAACGCGATGATGGCGTTGCGGCGCGCTTGGTACTCGGCGCTTTCTTCCAGTTCGCTGACGATGCGTTCGAGGATGCTGTCTTCGACCTCTTGATGGTAGGGGGTCAACGTGCGGCCGGAGCCCGGCTGGCCGTAGAAGTTCAGCTTGCGGACGTCGAGCGGGTCCTTGCCGAGCGCATAGGCGATCTCTTCGATGAAGCGTTCAGCCCCGAGCATGCCCTGTGGCCCGCCAAAACCGCGGAAGGCGGTGTTGGACACGGTGTGGGTCTTCAGCGGCTTCGATGTCAGATGGACATGCGGATAGAAATAGCTGGAATCTGCGTGGAACAGCGCCCGGTCCGTTACAGGGCCGGAAAGATCCGAGGAGAAGCCGCAGCGCGCGGCATAGGTGGCGTCGACTGCGTGGATGCGGCCTTCGTCATCGAAGCCGATCTCGTAGTCGACAAGGAAGTCGTGGCGCTTGCCGGTTGCGGCCATGTCCTCGTCGCGATCAGGACGAAACTTGATGGCGCGCTTCAGTGTCTTGGCGGCAATCGCCGCCAGGGCGGCAAACTGGTTGCCCTGCGTCTCCTTGCCGCCGAAACCGCCGCCCATGCGGCGCACGTTCACCGTCACCGCGTTCGACGCGATATCGAGGACGTGGCCCACAATATGCTGGATCTCGCTCGGATGCTGGGTGGATGACCAGATGGCGACCTCGTCGTCCTCGCCGGGGATGGCCACGGCAATGTGGCTTTCGAGATAGAAGTGCTCCTGGCCGCCGATCCGCATCTGGCCCTTCAATCGGCGCGGGGCGTTCTCCATCTCGCCCTTGGCATCGCCGCGCTGCAAGGTCATCGGCGTGATGACGAGCGGGCTGCCATTTTCAAGCGCGCCGTCGATATCGCTCCAGTGCGGCAGGTCGCGATATTCGATCTTTGCCTTGCGGGCGGCGCGGCGGGCGATCTCGCGCGTTTCGGCAATGACGGCGAAGATCGGCTGGTTGTGAAATTCGACCTTGTGTTCGGCCAGCAGCGGCTCGTCGTGGCTGCCGTTCGAACTGACGTCATTGACGCCGGGCACGTCCTTGCCGGTGAAAACCCAGATGACACCCGGTGTCGCCTTGACCTCGGAAAGGTCCATGCTGATGATCTCGGCGTGCGCCCGGTCGGACAGGCCGAGTGCGCCATGCAGCAGGTCGGCAGGCTCGGGCAGGTCGTCGATATAGTCGGCGGTGCCGGTAACGTGCTTGTGCGCTGAATCGTGGCGCAGCGAGCCATGCATCGCGCCTGATATGATAAACTTTGGGTCGGGGAGAGTTGACTTGTCCATTTATGCCACCTCCTCGAAACGCCTCAATTCCGCCGGTGTGCCTGACGTTTCCAGATAGAAACGGGTCAGAAGGTTCTTGGCGGTCAACTGACGGTATTCGGCCGTCGCGCGCCAGTCGGTCAGCGGCTGGAAGTCGGCGTCGAACTCGGCCCGGACGGTTTCGATCGTCGTCTCGCTCCAAGGCTTGCCCATGAGCGCATTCTCGACGCTGCGGGCACGCTTCGGTGTTGCGGCCATGCCCCCGAAGGCGATGCGGATGTCGTTGACGTCTCCCTCCGTATCCAGTGTCAGGTAGAAGGCGCCGAGAACCGCCGTGATGTCCTCATCGCGGCGCTTGGTGATCTTGTAGACGGCAAACTGGGTCGCCTCGGCGGGATAGGGCACGAAGATGCTCTCGACGAACTCGCCCGGTCGGCGATCCTGCTTGCCATAATCGATGAAGAAATCTTCCAGACGCAGCATGCGCGTTCCGGCCAGAGAACGCAGCTTCACCGTGGCGCCGAGGGCAATCAGTGGCGGTGGCATATCGCCGATCGGCGAACCGTTGGCGATGTTGCCGCCGATCGTGCCCATGTTGCGCACCTGATCCCCGCCGATGCGGTCGATGAGGCGGCCGAGGGTCGGCACCTTGCTGGCGATGGTTTCGAAGGCGCGGCTGTAGGTCACGCCGGCGCCGATCGTGAAGCCGCCGTCGCCAGCGGTGATCGACTGCAGATCGGTCAGATGGTTTATAAAGACGACCGGGTTCAAGGCGCGCATCTGCTTGGTCACCCAGAGGCCCACATCGGTCGATCCCGCGACGATGGTGGCGGTCGGCTCTTCGCACAGCACACGCGCCAGCGCGTCCAGCGATCCCGGCAGGACCAGCCGGCCCTCCACCGTCGTGATCGAGATCGTCTCGCTGTTCCGCATCGCCCAGAGGCGCGAGATGATATCCGAGCGGGTCTTTTCGAGCGGGTCGAAGAGTGCGCTCGGGCGGGTGCGGCTCACCTGCTCGGCGGCTTTCACGATCGGCTCGTAACCGGTGCAACGACAGAGATTGCCTTGCAGGGCTTTTTCGATGTCGGCGCGAACCGGCTTGTCGTTGGAAAGCCAGAGGCCATACATCGACATGACGAAACCCGGCGTACAGAAGCCGCATTGCGAGCCGTGGCAATCGACCATTGCCTGCTGTACCGGATGCAGCGAACCGTCCCTGGCGGCCAGATGCTCGACGGTGACGACATGGGTGGCATTCAAAGACCCCATGAAGCGAATGCAGGCGTTGACGGGTTCATAATGCAGCTTGCCGTCGATCAGCCGTCCCACAAGGACGGTGCAGGCGCCGCAATCGCCCTCCGCGCATCCTTCCTTCGTGCCGGTCAGCCGGCGCTTCAACCGGAGATAATCGAGAAGCGTCTCGGTCGGCCGGACATCGCCAAGCGTGACGTCCTCGCCATTCAGGATGAAGCGGATGCTGTCGTTCATATCGTTCCTTGGTTTTTATCTTTATTTTGAATGGTTATGCCGCGGTCCAGCCACCGTCAATCGAGATGTGGGTGCCGGTCACCTGCCGGGCTTCGTCGCTTGCGAGGTAGAGAGCCAGCGCCCCAATCTCTTCCGCCTTGACGAATTCATGCGTCGGCTGGGCCTTGAGGATCACTTCGGTCTTGACCTGCTCCTCGGTCATGCCGCGTGCCTTGGCCGTATCCGGTATCTGTTTCTCGACGAGAGGCGTCAGCACATAGCCCGGGCAGATGGCGTTCACGGTCACGCCAAATTCGGCAAGTTCCAGTGCCGCCGTCTTCGTCAGGCCCAATATACCATGCTTTGCCGCGACATAGGCGGATTTGAACGGAGAGGCGACCAAGCCGTGCGCGGAGGCGATGTTGATGATGCGTCCCTTTTTCCTCGCCTTCATCAGCGGGATCGCGGCACGCATGGTGTGAAACGAGCTGGACAGATTGATCGCGATGATCTGGTCCCACTTTTCGATCGGGAAATCCTCGATCTTCTCGACATGCTGGATGCCGGCATTGTTGACCAGCACATCGACGGAACCGCAGGTCCTCGCGGCAGTTTCGATCAGGTCCGCGATTTCAGCTGGTTTCGTCATGTCGGCCGGATGATGGATCACCTTCGCCTTCGAGGCCGATTCAAGCTTCTCGACTATCGCCTTGATTTCCTCGGGCTTTCCGAAACCGTTGATGACGACGTTGTCGCCCTTGCCGGCAAAGGCTGTCGCGATCGCAAGGCCGATGCCGCTGGTGGATCCGGTGACGACGATTGTTCTGGCCATTCTCTTCTCCTCAAGCCGTTTTGCGACGCAATAGAGTTGAGGTTATGCGCAAAGCATCACTGCTGGCAATTGCGCTGACGGCAAATCTCTTGTGTCGAAGAGGTGGCTAGGTTCTTTCATCGCCCGCCCTCCTGTCTTATTGATTTCTCCCGATAATCACGATCAGCGGGAGGACTGGCATGAGCGGATATGTTCTGGCAATCGATCAGGGGACGACATCGACGCGGGCGATCGTCTTCGATGGCCAAATGCAGATCGCCGGTGCGGGCCAGAAGGAGTTCCGCCAGATCTACCCTCGATCCGGTTGGGTGGAGCACGATCCGGAGGAAATCTGGGATTCCGTCGTCTCGACCATCAAAATGGCGATCCGTGAAGCCAGGATCCAGGCAAAGGACATCGCGGCGCTCGGCATTACCAATCAGCGCGAGACCGTCGTCGTCTGGGAACGCGAAAGCGGCAAACCGATCCACAACGCAATCGTCTGGCAGGACCGCCGCACGGCAAGTTATTGCGACAAGTTGAAAAGACAGGATCTCGAAAAGACATTCACCAAGAAGACCGGCCTTCTTCTTGATCCGTATTTCTCTGGCACCAAGCTCTCGTGGCTGCTCGCCAACGTCAAAGGTGCGCGGGCCCGCGCCGCCAAGGGCGAATTGTGCTTCGGCACCGTCGATGCCTTCCTGATCTGGCGGCTGACCGGTGGCAAGGTGTTCGCGACCGATGCGACGAACGCCTCCCGCACGTTGATGTATAACATTTCCGACAATTGCTGGGACAAGGCTCTGCTCGATATCCTGCGTGTTCCGGCGGCGATGCTGCCTGAGGTGAAGGACTGCGCCGACGATTTCGGCATTACCGAGAAAGCCATTCTTGGCGCGGAGATTCCCATCTTCGGCGTCGCCGGCGATCAGCATGCGGCGACCATCGGACAGGCCTGCTTCGAGCCCGGCATGATGAAATCGACCTACGGCACCGGCTGCTTCGCGCTGCTCAACACGGGCAGCGACATCGTGGGTTCGAAGAACCGGCTGCTGACGACGATCGCCTATCGGCTGAACGGCGAAACGACCTATGCGCTGGAAGGCTCGATCTTCATCGCGGGCGCTGCCGTGCAATGGCTTCGCGACGGGCTCGGCATCATCGATACGGCATCTCGCACCGGCGAGCTTGCCGATGCTGCCGATCCGACACAGGAAGTCTATCTGGTTCCCGCCTTCACCGGTCTTGGCGCGCCGCATTGGGATGCGAATGCGCGCGGGGCGATCTTCGGCCTGACGCGCAACAGCGGCCCGAAGGAATTCGCCCGCGCTGCCCTCGAGGCGGTCTGCTACCAGTCCCGCGATCTGCTTGACGCCATGCACAAGGACTGGAAGGGCGGCGTGGAGAGCACCGTTCTTCGCGTCGATGGTGGCATGGTCGCCTCCGACTGGACGATGCAGCGGCTGGCAGACATTCTCGACGCGCCCGTCGACCGGCCGGTCATTCTCGAAACCACGGCGCTCGGAGCGGCATGGCTTGCCGGCAGCAGGGCCGGTGTCTGGCCGGATCGTGAAAGCTTCGCCAAGAGCTGGAAGCGCAACCATCGCTTTGAACCCGCCATGGACGAGAAGACGCGTGCGGCGAAGCTCAAGGGCTGGCGCAGCGCCGTCAAGCGCACGCTTGCGGATGCCTGACGGCGCCGTCGATCTCAGCAAACGTCCGCAAATACCGGAAGCAATTGTCTATTCCAGTATTTCGGTGGCCGCCCGGCTTATCCGATGATCGAGGAAGGTCAAACGGTTCTCCCTGATGGCCTGCAGGGCGGACACGTCGCTGCCCGCTATCTTCAGGTGCGGCAGATGCTCCCTGTAGACGAGTTCGAATATTGCGGCGCGCGTGCGCGGATCGACAGGATTTTCTTCGTGGACGGGTAGGTCCGCATGGATCGAGGGACGGCCCGTGGCTTGATCTATGCGCGTGAAGTAGATGGGCTTGCTGTTGATCCGCGTTGTCGTTGCCGCCATATCCGCGCAGATTTCCAGTGCCTGCAGGATGGTGAACGTCTCCTGCAATGCGTGCGCCGGTATAGGGGGATCTGGCGAGGCAATGGATGTGATGGAGTGTCGCCCAATCCGTGCTCTTGTCTTGCACGACGGCGTCCACGCGGTGATCCGGGTTGATCGCGATGGCGCCGTCCTTTATCAGGAATTTCAGGAACATCCAGGAAAGCCAGGAAACAGCAGACGGTGCCCGTCATCGTCAAGGTGTCGTAGACGTTTCGCGTATCCGCCTTCCGTCAATCGTCGCACCGGCTGCTCCAGCTTCCTTCCAAGCAGCGAATTGCAGTCCTTGCAGCAGGGGAAGGTGTGGCGATCGTATCGCCGACCATGGTATTCGTGGGGCACAGTGATCTCCTTGTCGTAAAGGTCGTACTTCCGCAGAATCCATTTGGGCAGGACGTGTTCCCGGTTGACCACCTTGCTCTCGAGGGCTTCGCAACAAATTAGGCACCGTGTCTTTTTGTTGATGAGATCGATGAAGGTGTCGGTGTCGATGTAGACCTTGGGGTCATTCAAATACGGTGAGGGCGTCATGTCCTTGTCTCCCGTCGGATCGATGCGGATAATATGCACCGAGTTTCCGGTCGCATCGCGCCAAACTGCGGCGCTCTAAGACTTGCCTGTTCAGCCGCGGAGGAGTTGGCATGGTTACAGTCACGGTGGAGTTGCGGAATGTCGAGGGCACGCAGGCGGCGATGGGATGGGCAGGTTCGCACACCGTCGTTGTCGATCGTCCCGAGGGTAAGGCCGGCGGGCAGGGGCTCGGGTTCAATGGCGCGCAGCTTCTGGCATTGGCGCTCGGCGGTTGCTTCTGCAACGACTGCGCTACGCCGCTGACGAGATGGGCGTCTCACTTGGGAAGATCGCAATCTCGGTCATCCTGGAGCTCGAGGGCAAGCCGATCATTGCGAAATCGGCGGTGATGAAAGTCGCTTGCCATGGGCAAGACGGCACCAGCGCCGAGCAGGTGGTCGAGCGGGCGAAGGCGATCTGTATGGTCAGCAATTCGCTGCGCCGCGGCGTGGCAGTTTCCATCGAGCCCGCCGCCTAGCTCCTGAGATTGCGGCCATTCAGGCGGGCACGGCCTGCCGTTGCCGCCGCGTCGGCGGCGTGTAGAGCCAGCCGGCACAGCTGCGATCGGCGATTGCCCTGATCGCAAGCGATAGGCCGATCGCAAAGACGACCACCAGCGGCGCGGTGATGTAGCCGCTTGCCGCATTGCTTCCAACGATCGTGGCAGCCAGGGCGACCACCAGTGACACGATCATCACATGGGTCACGTAGACCGGCAGCGTGTTGCGCCCGAAATAGGCGAAGGCGTGGCGCACCGATTGCAAACGCGACATCAGTACGGCCGTCCCGCATAGCCACGCAAGACCGGCGATCGAGGAGACCAGCGCCCAGCTACCTTTCTCGATCGCCTGCAGTCTCCAGCGCAGCACGTAGAGCGCGGCGAAGATGAGCAAGCCCGCACAAGCCGTCAGCAGCGGCCGCTCCGTGATCGCGTTGACCACCGGCTTCCCGTACCAGCAGCCGAATAGGAAAAAGACGAAATACTGCAGCACGTTGCGGTGGGTGAAGAGATCGATCGACAGGTGCTCGCCGAAGGTCAGGATCGAGATCATTGCGGCAATTGCGATTGTGGTCGGGCGGCGGATGGGGGAGAGAAGCTTCGTCGCGACCATGAAGATGGCGAGCGCCCAGATGAACCAGATGCCGGTGTTTGGCGCCCACCACATTTCGAGCAATTGATAGGGGTCGCTTCCTTCGGTCGGCACCAGAACGTTCGTCTGCACGTAACGGAAGAACAGCCAGCGCGCGGTGTTCCAGATCGCGAAGAGATAGACGAGCTGCCAGATCTTACGGCGCAGGAAGTCGCCCCACGAGGCACGCATCGCCGAGGCAGCCAGGAAGCCGGAAACCGTAAAGAACAATGGCATCCGGATCGGCGTCATGATGCTGCTAAGGCGCGCATAGAGGTCAGTGGCCATGTCGTGGACGTCGTGGTAGAGGAGGGTGTGGTAGATCACCACAAGAATGATGGACATACCCTTGGCGATATCCAGCCAATCGATGCGGGTTTTCTGCTGCAATGACCGCCCTCCGATTTGTGCAGTGCAGCGAAATAGATAGGCCAAATACGTCAAAAACGAGGGGTGCGGCGAAATTTGCACCGCGAGCGTGCATTCGCGGAGAGCCAGATGCCGCCAAATCGCTGCGTCAGCGATGCAACCACGGCGTCGCGGTGCTCCAGAAGATGATGTCGGCGCCGAGATAGTCACCGGCAAAGGCAACGAACTCGTCCTTGGTGAACGGCTTCTTCGTCTTCGGATTTCTGTAGGTCAAGGTTGGCTCCTGAACCGCGAGGCCGACGAAGGCGAGCTTGCCCTTGTATTTGTTGAAGAAAGGATAGGAATTCTTCATCTGGGCCTTGCGGTAGGGGACGATATCCGGTCCGCCGAGGCCGACGCCATTTTTCGCCGCGAACTCGAAAAGCCGCCCCATGTAATTGTGGTCGTTCTCCCATTCGCAGGGCCAGAAATTGACGTACTGAACGACCTTGCTCTTGTTGAAGGCCTTGCGGGCGAAGGCAAGATTTTCCATCTCGCCCTGGAAGTAGGCGTCGCAGCTGTAGCCTTCCGGCTCGTGTTTCGGATCGAGATCGATGGCGGTCTCCGGTAGATTGGCGCCATAGACGTCGCCGTCGAATTTTTCGGCAAGGGCTGCGAGCAGCGCCTGGTAGCGTTGGCGTAGCGCCGGGTTCCACTGCTGCGCCACCCAGCCGGAGCCGACTGGCTTGCTCTCGCCGGGGTTGTCGAACTGCGCCGTGATGCCGCCACCATACTCCTTGCCCGTCATCAGATAGTCGGGAACGTTTGCTGCCTTCGGTTCGAAGAAACGGTCCTGGATCTGGATGAAAAGCTTCTTGTTCAGGCCTTTGATGACGGCAAGATCGGCCTTGATCGCAGAGAAATCATATTGATCCTTCGCCGTCTCGAGTTGGCGCCAGTTGTAGACGATCTGCGCGCCACCAATGTCGGGCCGGCTGAGAAGCGGGCGTGCCGCATCCAGATCGCCAGAGCTCGTATAGATGAAGTTCTCCGGCGCGGACGCGGCAAGAACGCCGTCGTTGAGGCAAGCGAGGAGCGCAAAGGCGGCAAGCAGGCGGAAAGCGGGTTTCACGATTGTCTCGGAAGTATGACGTTTGAGATTGCCGAGCAATTCCGACCAAAGGTGGCGGCTTGATGGCGCGACCGAATGCAAGCCACAGTTGGCGGGCGACACCGTGCTTCGATCGCGACCCTCTGTTCGGCAAATGACCGGTTGAGATGGCGGGCAGCAATGGTTATGTGGTGCCAACCGCAAGCGGCCCCCAGCAAACACAAGGCGCATCCTGGCATGATCCCCGATTTCCTCGTCACCCATTCCGGTGGCTTCCATGCCGACGAAGTGCTGTCCAGCGTCATCCTGACCCGGCTTTTCCCGCAAGCCCGCCTGATCCGCAGCAGGGCGTCGGAGTGGATCACGCCGGGCGCGGACCGCATCATCTATGACGTCGGTGGCGGATATGACGCCTCCGCGCGCATTTTCGATCACCATCAGCGTGGCGCGCCCCTGCGCGAGGATGGGCAGCCCTACAGCTCGTTCGGTCTGATCTGGAAGCACTACGGCCGCGACTACCTCGTCGCCGCCGGCGTTCCGGAGGCAAACATCGAGGCGGTGCATGCCGCCTTCGATCTAAGCTTCGTGCTGCCGGTCGATCTCACGGACAACGGTGTGCTCAGCCCGTCGGGCCCACTGGCCGGGCTGACGCTGCCGGCCCTGCTGGAAACCTTGAAGCCGGCTTTCGACGAGACGGATCCGGAGGCCGAAGATCGCGGATTCCAAAACGCCGTCGCCATTGCCCGCAGTTTCGTCGAGGCGAAGATTGCCAAAGGCGCTGCCAAATTGCGGGCCGAAGCGCTGGTCTTTCAGGCAATCGAGCGTGCCGGTCAAGCGCGCGTTCTGGAACTTCCAACAGGAATGCCTTTCCGTCCCGCCATCGTGAAGGCAGGCGCCGACCACCTGCTGTTTGTCGTTCATCCGCGGGAAAAGGATTGGTGCGTGACCGGCATTCGACGCGCGGAAGAGGGGTTCGAGCTGCGGGCAGATCTGCCCGCAGCCTGGGCCGGCCTGACCAATGGCGATCTTGAGGCCGCTTGCGGCGTGGCGGGCGCAACGTTCTGCCATAACGGCCGCTTCGTCGCCGCCGCCAAGACCCGCCAGGCCGCGTTGGCCATGGCGGAGTTGGCAGTGCAGGAGGCCGTTGCCGTCGGGTCAGGCCGAACAGATGGGGCTGAGGTAGCGTAGCGCTCTCCAGTCCCGGCAGTGTTCAGCCAGGACGGCTGCGTCGCGGACGGCCGTCTGTTTTGCCTTACGCCGCATTCGCCACGCCTGGCGCTGCCGGCGAACACTTAGCATCTCCTTCTGTGCGCTGTAATTTTTTGCTGCGTCCTGTCGGATGTCGCGCTACTCCTTCGTCATTCAGGAAGAGGAGTAAGACATGCTTTATGCAATCCTTTGTTATGCGAATGAAGAGACGGTGTTCTCCTGGACCAAGGAGGAGGAGGAGGCCGTGATGGCGAAGCTTTATGCCGTCCAGGCGCCATTGGCCGAGCGTGGCAAGCTTGGTCCTGTGGGCCGGCTGATGCCGACGACCGCGGCCACCACCGTGCGCAAGGGCAAGGAAGAGCCGCTTGTCCTCGACGGTCCGTTTGCGGAGACGAAGGAAGCGCTCCTCGGTTTTTACGTGGTTGATTTCGATGCTCTGGAGGAGGCGGTCGCCTTCTCGAAGGAGCTGTCTGCGGTCAATCCGGGTTCCACCTCTTATGAAATTCGGCCGTTCTACGTGTTCCGGCCGGGAGCTTCTTCGACATGACAGACATTGCCTGGATCGATGTGACGCTTGCTTCGGCCCGGCCGAAGGCGCTTGGCGCCCTGCTCAGATACTTCCGCGATCTCGATATCGCGGAGGAGGCCTTTCAGGAGGCCTGCCTGCGCGCCATCCGCACCTGGCCGGACAAGGGACCGCCGCGCGATCCGACGGCATGGCTGATCTTCGTCGGCCGCAACAGCGGCATCGACGCTGTGCGCAAGCGCTCGAAGACACAGGCGCTTCCCGATGAGGAACTGATTTCCGATACCGGCGACGCCGAAAGCGACATTGCCGAACGGTTGGACGATTCCAACTATCGCGACGATATCCTGCGGCTGCTCTTCATCTGCTGCCACCCGGATCTGCCGGCCACGCAGCAGATCGCTTTGGCGCTGCGCATCGTCTCGGGGCTTACCGTGCAGCAGATCGCGCGTGCCTTCCTCGTCGGCGAAAGCGCCATGGAGCAGCGGATCACGCGAGCCAAGGCGCGCGTTGCCAAGGCCGGCGTGCCCTTCGAGACGCCGGATGCGCAGGAACGTGCCGAACGGCTCTCAATCGTCAGCACGATGATCTATCTGATCTTCAACGAGGGCTACAGCCAAGCCGATCCGAAGCACGAGGCATGCGCTTTCAGCGACGAGGCGATCCGGCTCGCGCGTCTTTTGCTGCGCATCTTTCCCGGCGAGCCAGAGCTGATGGGCCTGCTTGCGCTGATGCTGCTGCAGATTTCGCGGCGTCGGGCCCGCTTTAACCGCGAAAACGATATCGTATTGCTCGAGGATCAGGACCGCTCGCTCTGGAATCGCGAGCTGATCAACGAGGCGCTGGCGCTGCTCGACAAGGCCATCCGTCATCGCCAGCCCGGACCCTACCAGCTGCAGGCCGCGATCGCGGCGCTGCATTCTCGTGCCAAGCGCGCCGAAGATACCGATTGGGAAGAGATCGAGCTGCTTTATCTTGCGCTGGAGCGTGTCCAGCCGTCGCCGGTGATCACGCTCAACCGCGCCGTCGCGGTCTCCAAGCTCAGCGGCCCGCAAGAGGCGCTGGCACTTGTCGAAACACTCGGCGACAAGCTCGACGGCTATTTCTACTACCACGGTCTGCGCGGCGGCCTGCTGAAGCAACTCGGTCGCACCCGTGAGGCGCACGAGGCCTTCGATCGCGCCATTGCGCTTGCTCATTCCGCAGCGGAAGCTGCCCACATCCGCCAGCAGATCGACAGCCTCGTCCACGGGGCGGCGCAACCGATCGCGAAATAATTCTCAAACGTCATATCCGGTTGTCGGAACCGGAAAACCTCCTACGTCCTTGTAACAACCTGATCGAAAACAGGTTTCGCTCAACAGGAGGAATGCTGAAATGATCGCAGAAGCCCAACACGAACTGGTTCTCGTCCGGGAATTCGATGCCCCGCGCGAGAAGATCTTCAAGGCCTGGACCGATCCTGTGCTGATGAAGGAATGGTTCGTTCCGCGTCCATGGAGCATCGCAGACGCCAAGCTCGACGTGCGTCCCGGCGGCTCGAACCTCATCGTCATGCGCAACCCAGATGGTCAGGAGTTTCCGAACCGCGGGGTCTATCTGGAGATCGTCGAAAACGAGAAGATCGTTTTCACCGATGCATTCACCAGTGCCTGGGTGCCATCCGAAAAGCCGTTCTTCGTCGGCATCATCCTGCTCGAAGACCTCGGCAACGGGCGGACGAAATACACCGCCAAGGCCCGACACTGGACGGCGGCCGACAAGGAACAGCACGAGCAGATGGGCTTCCACGAAGGCTGGGGCAAATGCGCCGACCAACTCGCCGAGTTGCTTGCCAGGATCTGAAACGGGAATCGAAACAGGGGGATACAGGCATGTCTGCAATCATTGAATCACATGCGGGGCTTCCGCGTTGGCAAACCGTGACCGGCACGCTGATGAGCGGGTTGATCGTTGCCTTCCTCGTTTTCGACGGGGCGATCAAGCTGGTGCCGATCGCGCCGGTCACCGAGACGATGACTGCGCTCGGCTATTCGGGTGATCCGATGCTTGCCCGGGGTCTCGGTATCGTGACGCTGTTGTGCGCACTTCTTTATGCAATCCCGCGGACGTCGGTGCTCGGGGCAATCCTTCTTACGGGTTTGCTCGGCGGCGCGATCGCGACGCATCTGCGGGTGGGAAGCCCGATCTTTTCGCACCTGCTGTTCGGGGTCTATCTCGGGCTGATTGCCTGGGGTGGCCTTTATCTCAGATACGAAGTCCTTCGGAAAATGATTCCATTCAAGGTCTGAAGTCGTTGATTTCAGAACGGAAACTCCGCCGCGGCCGGAGTCGCGGCGATGCTGCCTATCGATATTCTCGAACGATCGGTTCCAGAATTTGTATTTGCGCTAGGGCTGCGTCATCCTTATCTCCATCAGTGAATTCAACGGGATGCGAACCATGGAACTAGGCCTCTACACTTTTGCCGACGTGAACCCGGTTCCGAGCCGAAGCAAGGGTGAGGAAGGGGCTGAGCGCCTGAAGCATCTGATCGAGGAAATCGAACTCGCCGACCAGGTCGGGCTCGATGTGTTCGGACTGGGCGAGCACCACCGGCCGGACTATGCCGCTTCCGCTCCCGCCGTCGCCTTGGCCGCCGCTGCCGTGAAAACCAAGAATATCAGACTGACCAGCGCCGTGACCGTGCTCAGTTCGGATGATCCGGTGCGGGTCTTCCAGCAGTTCGCGACACTCGACCTGCTTTCCAATGGGCGTGCCGAGATCATGGCGGGGCGAGGCTCGTTCATCGAGTCCTTCCCGCTCTTCGGCTATAATCTGGAAGACTACGACCAGCTGTTTGCGGAAAAGCTCGACCTGCTGGTGGCCCTTTGCGACAACGAGACGGTCAGTTGGTCGGGCGAACTGCGTGCGCCGATCAATGGGCGCGGGGTTTATCCGCGGCCGCTGCAGGATCCCTTGCCTTTGTGGATCGCCGTCGGCGGCACGCCGCAATCGCTGGCGCGTGCAGGCGCGATGGGCTTGCCGGTAGCACTGGCTATCATCGGCGGTGAGCCGCGGCGCTTCGCGCCGTTGTTCGATCTCTACCGCGAGGCGGCGCGCCGGGCCGGGCAGGAGGCGTCGAAGCTCAAGACCAGCATCAACGTGCACGGCTTCATTGCGGATACGACGGAGGCTGCCGCCGACCAGTTCTACGGTCCGCAGGCTGAGGTCATGAACCGGATTGGCCGCGAACGCGGCTGGGGACCGACGAACCGGGCGCATTTCGACATGTCGCGCGGACCCAACGGCGCGCTCTTCGTGGGAGAGCCGGAACTGGTGGCGGAGAAGATCATCGCGCATCACCGACTGTTCAAGAATGACCGCTTTCTGCTGCAGATGGCCATCGGCCTGATGCCGCACGACCAGATCATGCGCGGCATCGAGTTGTACGGCACGAAAGTCGCGCCGATCGTCAGAAAGGCATTGACTGAAAGCGACGAAGAGGCGAAAGCCACCGCCTGAAGCTGGAGCATGATGCCGTAAAGGATGAATTGGATTCCGAACGCAGTCGTGCTCTCATCCTGATCGAGAGCCGGCCGACCGGCCGAAGAAGGCCGGGTAGAGATCCATGATCATTGAAAGCGAAGACGAACTCCTCAAGCTGAAGGAAATCGGCCGCATCTGCGCCAATGCCTTGCAGGTGATGAGCGCATCGCTTGAACCCGGTATCACGACGCTGGAACTCGATCAGATTGGCCGTAAAGTGCTGGAGGAAGCCGGTGCGCGCTCCGCGCCCGAACTTTGCTACCAGTTTCCCGGTGCGACCTGCATCAGCGTCAACGAGGAAATCGCCCATGGCATTCCGGGCCAGCGCGTCATTCGTCCGGGGGACCTCGTCAATATCGACGTATCGGCGGAAAAGGACGGTTTCTTTTCCGATACCGGTGCGTCCTTCAGCCTTGCGCCGCACAAGTCGAAGATCGAGAAGCTCTGCCGCGACGGCAAGCGGGCGCTGTGGGTCGGCCTCAACCAGGTGAAATCAGGCGAGCCTCTCGCCAGGATCGGCCAGGCTGTCGGCGCCTTTGCCGTGAAGAACCGCTATACCCTTGTCGCCAATCTGGCGAGCCACGGGATCGGCCGTTCGCTACACGAAGAGCCGGCCGAGCTCTCGACCTGGCCGGATCCATCCGAGAAGCGGATGATAACGGAAGGCCTTGTCTTCACGGTCGAGCCTTTCCTCTCGCTCGGCGCAACATGGGCGGAGGGAGGCGACGATGCCTGGACGCTCTACGCGGACCCGGAGGCACCGACCGTGCAATACGAGCACACGATCGTCGCCACGCGAAATGGTCCTGTCATCCTGACGCTGCCGGAAGGCGGCGCCTGAGGCGTTAGGCGCCCGAACGGCCGCCGGCAAGAATTTCGCCGGCCGCGCGCTCGAGAATGCCGGCGATGCGCTTGGCTTCATCCTTCGACCAGGGATAGCGCAGCCTAAGCGCGGATTTCAGCAACATGCGCGCCGCCGCAACTTCGGTTTTGTCGTCCGGAAAGCCGTCATCGTCTCGTTCGCCAACGCGGCTTTCGGGGTCGAAGATCTTGCGGACATGCGCCATCTTCGAAGCAATCCCCTCCAACTTGGAGAGCGTCACGTCGATCATCGTGCGGTTCTCCTCGACGAGCCTGCGGCCGCTCTCGGTGATGCTATAGAGCTTCTTGGCGCCCTCGCTCTCGACATCGGCAAGACCGGTTTCTTCCAGGTAAGTCAGCGCCGGATAGATGACGCCGGGGCTTGGAACATAGAAGCCGCCTGAGCGCTCTTCCAAAAGCTTGATCAGCTCGTAGCCGTGGCGGGGCTGTTCCACCAGCAGGGCCAGAATCACCAGCTGCAAGTCGCCCGACGCGAATTTCCGCCCCATGCGAAAACCGCCGCCGCCCATCATTCCGCCTCTGAAACCTCTCATAGGTCACTCCTTTGATGTATCTTTCACTATGTCTTAAAACATATATCTTAAGATAATCGCTTTCAAGGAGCGAAGGGATGATTTCGTGCAATTGATCGATCGATCAGAAAATCTTGATTGTCGGCGTCATGCTGCAGCGCGATAAGCAGACCATGTTGGCACGCAATGACACCTCCTCCGAAAACCTGTTCCGAACCGGGCTGGCAGGCGCAATCGCCATGGCCGCCGCCATGGGGTTCGGCCGTTTTTCCTACACGCCGATCCTGCCGAGCATGATCAGCGGCGTGCCGCTTTCGGCCGCAGATGCGGGCTTTATCGCCTCAGCGAATTTCGTCGGTTATCTCGTCGGTGCCGTTCTGGCCGCCTATGGCTGGGCAGAAGGACGCGAGCGCAAGGTCGCGCTCCTTGCTCTTGCGGCAACCGCGGTCCTCCTTGCCGCCATGGCCATGACGACATCCGTTCCGGCCTTTGCCGTCATCCGTTTCCTCGCCGGCGTTGCCAGCGCCTTCGCTCTCGTTTTCAGTTCGCAGATCGTGCTCAGCCACGGCGCGATCGCTGGCAACGACCATGTGCAGGCGGCGCATTTCGGTGGTCCAGGCGCCGGTATCGCGCTCTCGTCCGTCATGGTGCTACTGATCGGGCTGTTTTATCACGGCAGCGCTGAGGCGTGGCGAGCGTCCTGGATCGGTGGTGCGGTCTATTCGGCAGTCAGCCTGATAGCGGTCTGGTGGTTGCTGCCGGCAGGCCCGGCTGTCGCGGCACAGACCGGCAGGGAACCGCGGATCGTCTGGAGCCCACCGATGCTGCTTGTGACCGCATCTTATGGCCTATTCGGCTTCGGCTATGTGATCACCGGCACGTTTCTGGTCACGATCGCGCGCATGGATGCTGCCGGGCCGATCGTTGAGTTTCTTTGCTGGTTCATCGCCGGTCTGACCGCTTCGGTGGCGCTCTTTGCCTGGAAGCCGTTCGTCCGCCCGCTCGGACTGGGGAAGGTGTACGTGGCCGCACTGCTGATCGAGGCGGTCGGCGTGCTGGCAACCGTTCTCCTGCCGCATTCGGTAGCGCCGCTCATCGGTGGCGCGCTGTTTGGGGCAACCTTCCTCGCGATTACCGCTTATGGCCTGCAGATCGGTCGCAAACTGTCCCCCGCCAGCCCGCGCCGGATACTCGCGACGATGACGGCAGCATTCGGATCCGGGCAGATCATCGGCCCCATTGTCGCGGGGTGGATGGCCGAGCAAACGGGCAGCTTCACGACGCCGACCTATGCCGCGGCCGCGGCGCTGCTGGTGTGCGCGGCGCTGGTGACACCGGTCACCAGGACGTTGTCATAGCGCGTTACAAGTGCGTAACAATGGGGTCAGCCCATTGCCGCTCTTTGCGAACTGCCGTAGTTTTCGCCGCAATTGGTCTGTTTAGAGACTCCGAAGACTCCAGTTCAGGAAAGCAAGCTCTCCCGTGTTCGTATCCTACTTCCCCAAGCCTAGCCTCTTCTTCATCTCAGCTGTTGCTTGGGCGCTTCTTGCCGTTCTCATTTGGTATTTCGTGGGTTCCGGCCTCGGTGCGGTGGTCGGCCTGCCGCCCCTGGCGTCAGGTCAGGAGGCGCCGATTGGTGTGTCTGTCTTCTGGTCGGCCCCGTTCCTGTGGTTCTACATCTACTATGTGTTGGCGGTCGCGCTCTTTGCCAGTTTCTGGTTCACCTATAGCCCGCACCGCTGGCAGATGTGGTCGGTGCTGGGCTCCGCGCTGATCATCTTCAATACCTATTTCTCGGTTCAGGTGAGCGTCGCCATCAATGCCTGGTACGGACCGTTCTATGATCTCATTCAGCAGGCTCTCGCGAAAACGGCACCGGTCACTGCAGCGCAGCTCTACCTCGGCATGCTCGGCTTTGCCGGCATCGCCTTCGTGGCGATCACCGTCGGTGTCCTCAATCTCTTCTTCGTCAGCCACTGGATTTTCCGCTGGCGCACGGCGATGAACGAATACTACATGGCGCACTGGCCGAAGCTTCGACACATCGAGGGTGCCTCGCAGCGTGTTCAGGAAGACACGATGCGCTTCTCCTCGACGGTTGAAAGCCTCGGCGTCAGCCTCGTCAGCTCGGTCATGACGCTGATCGCCTTCCTGCCCGTGCTGTTCAAGATCGGCTCCAACATCACCGAGCTGCCGCTGATCGGCGAGGTGCCGCATGCGCTCGTCTGGGCAGCGCTCTTCTGGTCGATCTTCGGCACTGTCTTCCTCGGGCTCGTCGGCATCAAGCTGCCGGGGTTGGAGTTCCGCAACCAGCGCGTCGAAGCATCCTACCGCAAGGAACTCGTCTACGGCGAAGACCATGCCGACCGGGCAACGCCGCCGACGGTCGCCGAACTCTTCGCCAACGTGCGCCGCAACTATTTCCGGCTCTATTTCCACTACATGTATTTCAACGTCGCCCGCATTTTCTATCTGCAGGCCGACAACCTGTTCAGCCTGATCGTGCTCGTGCCGTCGATCGTGGCCGGCAAGCTGACGCTCGGCCTGCTGACGCAGATCAACAATGTCTTCGATCAGGTGCGCGGCTCGTTCCAGTATCTCGTCAACTCCTGGACGACGATCGTTGAACTCTTGTCGATCTACAAGCGCCTGCGCACCTTCGAATCCGCGATCGAGGGCGAGCCGCTGCCTGATATCGACCAGCGCTACCTGGAGCGCGAAGCAGGCATCATCCACGCCGACGGCTAACGCTATCGTTCGGTGAAAACAAACGCCGCGCGTCAGGCTGACGCGCGGCGTTTTTCATTCGCTGCAAGCACAGGGGTGGATGTAAGGCGCCGCAATGCTCGCTTAAAGCCCCGAGGTCTGCGTCTGCGCCAGCAACTTGCCGCGCGCCTCGATCATCGGGATCGCCTCGGAATAGCTGACGCAGGCGACATCGGCGCGGCGACAGACATCGCTGACAAGCCGGTCGAGCGCGCGCCAATAAGCGCCGCCGTTCATCTCCACGAAATGGAAGCCGAGCTGCAGCGGGATGCGGTTGCCTGAATACTGCTTGTCGAATGCCTCCTTGAAGGCCGCATAGGAGCGGTCTTCGAATGCCTTCGAATCGGCCTTGTCCTCAGTGCCATTGGAGTGTCGAACGAACAGGTTGTAGTCCATGCCGATAATCGGCTTCTCGCGCGGGCCTTCAGGGATCAGCGGCAAGCCGAAGCGCACGATGCCGGCTTCCTCGACCGGAATGGCCGGTCCCTTGGTCACCAGGCTTGCGTCATAGGCGAAGCCAGCCGTCTTCTCCGCAGCGATCATGTCTGCGCCCGGCGTTGCCGAGAGGTAGGGTGCACGAAAGCCACGGATGCCGTGGTCGACCAACTCCTGCCAGCCGTTCGGCTCTTCGAGATCGACGCTCTTCCAGGCGTTCTTCAGCGTGGCATGGAAGGTCGCGAATTCTTTCGACCAGTCGGCCTCGCTCCACTGCCGCCCGTCGAAATGGCCGCAGGCATGGCTCGAGATGTCGTGGCCCTCGAGGTGGGCGTGCCAGATATTGCCGAGCCGCTCGCGGATTTCGTCGTCGCTCTGGGCGAAGCCGACATTCGACTTGCCCTGTTTCTGGTGCGGTGCCTGATAGGCCTTTTTGGCGGCCTGGTTCATCAGGAAGGTGCAGGAGAGGAAGTAGGTGAAATGCGCGCCGTTCTTCGCCGCCATCTCACGGCTTTTCTGCCAGAGCGCATTGTCGTGCGCACCGTCGAACGAGATCATCACCAGCTGCTTCGGCTGGTCGTTGGCGCCCGCTGCGCCGGGAATGAACAAAGAAAGAGCGAGGGAGGCTTTGAAAAACGAATGAAACATGGACACCGCGACAATTTGTTTGCGGCTTTCCTGTTACAGAAATGCGGCGAAGCTGCGGTGACGCTGGCGTTTTTCGCCGGCTGCGGCTAAGTCTCGGAAAACGCACAGGAGATCGCCATGACATTGCTAATCGTCGGGATCATCATTTTCCTCGGGCTTCATCTGATCCGCGTCATTGCGCCCGGCCTTCGACAGTCCATGATCGACAGCCTCGGCGAGCACGGCTGGAAGATCGCTTACTCCATTGTCAGCATCCTCTCGCTGATCCTGCTGATCTACGGCTTTGGTCAGGCCCGCCAGGTGACTGGCATGCTCTACACCCCGCCGGTATGGATGGCGCACGTCACCCTGACGCTGATGCTGCTCGCCATCATCTGTCTCGTCGCCTCGCTGCTACCGGCGGGGCATATCGCGGTCAAGACAAAGCATCCTATGGTGCTGTCGGTGAAGATCTGGGCTTTCTCACACCTCTTGGCCAACGGCGAGACTTCCTCGGTGCTGCTGTTCGGTGCCTTCCTCGCATGGGGCGTGATCCTGCGCATTGCGCTGAAGCGCCGCGAGCGCGCCGGCGAGCTCACCCTGCGTCCTTTCGTCTCGGGAAAGTATGATCTCTATGCCGTGATCATCGGCGTCGTTGCCTGGGCACTCATCACGTTCAAGCTGCACGAGCTGTTGATTGGCGTGGCGCCGATCGTTATGTGACGAATCTTTCCAATCCCCCTTACAACTGCTGAAAAATGGGGTAGAAGGCCCACAATGTGCGTGCAACCCGCATGACGAAGCATATCCGCGGCCGGAGACGAGAATGGCATTCAACGACGACAGCTTCATTCGTGAAGTCAATGAAGAACTGCGTTCCGACCAAGTGAAGGGCGCATGGCGCCGGTTCGGCCGCTACCTGATTGCGCTTGCCGTCCTGATCGTCCTCGGTACCGTCGGCTACAAGGTCTATGAGTATTGGGACGACAACCAGTCCTCCGGCACGGGCGACCAGTTCATTGCTGCCATGAAGCTCGCTGACGAGAACAAGAACGACGAGGCGCTGGCCGCGCTCAATAAGCTGGAAAAGGAAGGTCACGGAGCTTACCCGATCCTGGCGCGGATGCGTGCAGCCACCGTGCTGGCGCAGAAGGGCGATACACCAGGTGCCGTTTCCGCCTTCGACGTGATCGGCAAGGACAACGCAGCACCACAGGCCGTTCGCGATGCCGCCAAGATGCGGGCTGGCTGGCTGCTGATCGAAGGTGGCACCTACGATCAGGTTTCCGCGCATGTCGAGGAAATGGCTGTTCCCGGCAACGCCTTCCGTCACTCCGCCCGCGAGGCACTCGGCCTTGCCGCCTATAAGGCCGGCAACATGACGCAGGCGCGCCAATGGTTCCAGGCGATCGCCGATGATGCGCAGAGCCCGCGCAATGTTGCCAATCGTGCCCAGATGATGCTTGATAACATCACCGCATCCGGCAAGGCGCCCGCCGCACAGGGCTGAATGTAAGGAATTTCAATGAGCTTTACGGTCGCCATCGTCGGTCGCCCGAATGTTGGCAAGTCGACGCTTTTCAACCGCTTGGTTGGAAAGAAGCTGGCGCTCGTCGATGACACGCCGGGTGTCACCCGCGACCGCCGCCCCGGCGACGCGCGGCTGGTCGACCTGCGCTTTACCATCGTCGACACCGCTGGCCTTGAGGAGGCCCACGAAGAGAGCCTGCAGGGGCGGATGCGCGCGCAGACCGAGGCGGCGATCGACGAAGCCGATCTCTCTCTGTTCGTCGTCGACGCCAAGACCGGTCTGACGCCTATCGATACGGCGCTCGCCGAGATGCTGCGCCGTCGCGGCAAACCGGTGATACTGGTCGCCAACAAGTCCGAAGCGCGCGGCTCCGACGCTGGTTTCTATGATGCCTACTCGCTGGGCCTCGGGGAGCCCACGCCGATTTCGGCCGAACACGGACAGGGTATGCTCGACCTGCGCGACGCGATCGTTGCGGCGCTTGGCGAGGAGCGTGCGTTTCCACCGAAGGAAGATGTCGCCGTCACTGATGTCGATATCCCGCAGTCGACCGGCGCCGACGGCGAGGAAGAGGAAGAGCCGGCTTACGACGACAGCAAGCCGCTGCGCGTGGCGATCGTCGGCCGCCCGAATGCCGGCAAGTCGACGCTGATCAATCGCTTCCTCGGCGAAGACCGGCTGCTGACCGGGCCGGAAGCCGGTATTACGCGCGATTCCATCTCCGTCGAGTGGGACTGGCGCGGCCGCACGATCAAGATGTTCGACACGGCAGGCATGCGCCGCAAGGCAAAGGTGATCGAGAAGCTGGAAAAGCTTTCGGTCGCCGATGCGCTGCGCGCCATCCGCTTTGCCGAACTCGTCGTCGTCGTCTTCGACGCGACGATCCCGTTCGAGAAACAGGATCTGCACATCGTCGATCTGGTGCTGCGTGAGGGCCGTGCTGCTGTGCTCGCCTTCAACAAGTGGGACATGATCGAGGATCCGCAGGCGGTTTTGGCCGATCTGCGCGAAAAGACCGACCGGCTGCTGCCGCAGGCGCGCGGCATCCGCGCTGTACCGATCTCCGGCCAGACGGGGCGTGGTCTCGACAAGCTGATGCAGTCGATCATCGATACGGACGAGGTCTGGAACAAGCGCATTTCGACGGCGCGCCTCAATCGCTGGCTGGAACAGCAGCAGGTGCAGCACCCGCCGCCGGCAGTCTCCGGCCGCCGCATCAAGCTCAAGTACATGACGCAGGTGAAGGCGCGCCCGCCGGCCTTCATGATTTCCTGCACGCGTTCGGACGCGTTGCCGGAATCCTATACGCGTTATCTGATCAATGGCCTGCGTGCTGATTTCGACATGCCGAGCGTGCCGATCCGCATCCACTACCGCTCGCCTGACAATCCGTACGAGTCGAAGAAGCGACGGACCTAGTCGGCAGCGGAGTTTAGGCCGTTTTGCGTTGCAGCGCGTCGCGCAGTGCGATGACGTCGGCCCCTAGCCGCTTCAGTTCTGCGAATTCCCTGCCTGACGCCTCGGCGATGCAGTGGGGGATGGCAGCCGCGCGTTGTCTGAGTTCCCGGCCTTCCCCGGTCAAGCGGATGATGACGACGCGCTCATCGTTCTTGCCACGCTCGCGCTTGACGTAGCCTATCGCTTCCAGGCGCTTAAGAAGCGGGGTGAGGGTGCTCGACTCGAGGAGCAGCTTCTCACCAATGCCGCCGACGGTCTGACCGTCTTCGTTCCAGAGGGTGACCATCACCAGATATTGCGGGTATGTGAGGTCCAGGGCGTCAAGCAGCGGCTTGTAGACGCGGTTCATAGCGTGGTTCGCGGTGTAAAGCGCGAAGCAGACGAAATCGTCGAGGTTCAGATCGTCGCTCATATCTGTGATCTCCAAAATTGCGCAACAATATATCGCGCGATAAATAATCGCAATGAAGTTTTTCGCATGGGAGCCATGCCGAGTTTTATATCGTACAATAAATAATCGCACGATAAATAAAATGCGTGTTCACGACGAACCGCAACCGGAAGGACAAAACAATGTCGACCGTAAAGACCGCAGTCTCCGCAGCAACTATCCTGGCAGCCACCACCTTCGGCGCCGCGGCCGATCCGGTACTGGAACCGACGACCCAAAAGTTCATCGACGCGCTGGCCGGCGCCAAGCCGATTTATACGCTGTCTCCCGCCGACGCCCGTGGCGTGCTTGCTGGCGCGCAGAAGGGCGACGTCAAGAAGCTTGCGGCAAAGGAAGAAAACGGGACGATCAAGGCCGGTCCGACCGGCAGCATCAAGTTGCGCATCGTTCGTCCGGAAAGTGCGAAGGGCAAGCTTCCTGTCGTGATGTATTTCCACGGCGGCGGTTGGGTTCTCGGCGATGCCGACACGCATGACCGCCTCGTGCGCGAAATCGCCAATGGCGCCAAGGCCGCCGTCGTCTTCGTTGACTACGAGCGCTCGCCGGAGGCGCGCTATCCGATCGCGATCGAGCAGGCCTACGCCGCCACGAAATATGTCGCCGAGCATGAGAAGGAATTCAATGTCGACGCAAGCCGCCTGGCGGTGGCCGGCGATAGCGTGGGCGGCAACATGGCGGCGGCAGTCACCTTGCTTGCCAAGGAGCGCGGCGGCCCGGCGATCGACCAACAGGTTCTTTTCTATCCGGTGACGGACGCCAACTTCGAGACCGGCTCCTACAACCAGTTCGCCAACGGTCCGTGGCTGACGAAGGAGGCGATGAAGTGGTTCTGGAACGCCTATCTGCCCGATGAAGCCAAGCGCAAGCAACCGACTGCTTCACCGCTGCAGGCATCGCTCGATCAGCTGAACGGCCTGCCGCCGGCACTGATCATCACCGATGAGAACGACGTGCTGCGCGACGAAGGTGAGGCCTATGGCCGGAAGCTGAGCCAGGCCGGCGTCAAGGTGACCTCGATCCGCTATAACGGGACGATCCACGACTTTGTGCTTCTCAACGCCATTGCCGAGACACCGGCGGTACGCAGCGCGATTTCCGTCGCCACCCAGACGCTGCGCGACGCGCTCAGGAAATAAGTGGATCAGGTTCCAGACGAGATAGGCCCGGCGGTTTCGCCGGGCTTTTTGTTCTTGGCAGCGACTTGGCGGCAAATTGCCAAGCCTTTTTCCATTTTGGCGTGATGACGCCATTGGCGGCGCGAATGTTGTTGATGAACTGCGTGGTCGCAGCTTCCCACGAATATTGCAGGGCCAGATCGCGGGCCTTTTCGCGCGAGGCAGACAGAGCTGCCAAGCAGGCTGTCCTCAGCTCGTTGTCGAGTGCGCCGACCTCGTTGTCCTCGCCGATGATGTCGAGCGGGCCGGTCACGGGATAGGCAGCGACGGGAACGCCGGAGGCGAGCGCCTCCAAGATCGTATTGCCGAACGTATCGGTCAGCGATGGGAACACGAAGACGTCCGCCTGGGCATAAGCCCCTGCCAGTTCCTCGCCGACCTTCAGACCGGTGAAACGTACATTCGGGTAGCGCTTCTCGAGTTCGGCGCGGGCGGGTCCGTCACCCACGACGACCTTCGTTCCGGGCAGATTGAGATCCAGAAAGGCCGGAAGGTTCTTTTCCAACGCCACCCGGCCAACCGTCATGAAGATTGGGCGGGGCAGGCCGAACGGCGCCTCCTCCAGTGGCATCGGGCGGAACTGGTTCGCGTCGATGCCTCGGCTCCATGGCATCAGGTTTCGGATGCCTTTCTCGGAGAGTTCACGCGCAAGACTGGGGGTTGCGACCATGCAGCCGGCGCCGGAATTGTGGAACCAGCGCACGAAAGCATAAAGCCAGCTCTTCGGCACGGGCAGTCGCGCCGAGACATATTCCGGAAAGCGGGTGTGATAGCTGGTGGAAAACGGCATGCGGTTCCTCAGGCACCAGCGCCGCGCCGTGAGACCCAGAGGGCCTTCCGTCGCGATGTGGACGTAGGACGGCATGTGCTTTTCGATCTCGCGCGCGACGCGGCGATAATTGGCGATCGAAAGACGAATTTCGGGATAGGTGGGGCAGGGGATGCTGTGAAAGCCCTGCGGCGTCACCATCGCCACTTCGATCCCCATCGTCGCCAGTTCGCGATTGGTGTTCTCGATCGAGCGAACGACGCCATTGACCTGCGGATGCCAGGCATCGCTGACAATAACGAGCCGTTCCGCCACGCCCAACCGAGACACGGCCCGGCTTTCGTCGCTTCCAACATCCGACATCCCTTGCAGCACGCCCCAATTCCATCCATGCCGCGCCCGCAGTGGCGTCGGCTCAATTCCGGGCAGGCCCGGAGACTCGTTCCCGCGCCTCTCATTCTGGCGGTCGTCGATGATGGAAATATGACAGTCGCATTGCGCCGACAGACTGCGATCTTTTGCGGGGCTCGTTGCTGATCAGGTCGTCTTCAAGCCGAGCTTTTCGCGTGCGACGAGGGCGCCGTGTTCGCTGACCACGCGAGCGGCGACCTTTGCCGCAAATGCCGCAGCCCCCGGCGCGTCCTTGGTCTCGAGATAGCGCGCGAGAAATGCGCCATTGAAACTGTCGCCGGCACTTGTCGTGTCGACGACCTGCTCGACCTTTTCGGCGGCAACAAAGCTCTCCACGCCATCGAAACTCAGCGTGGCACCCTCGGCACCATTCTTGACGACGACGTCGCTCGCCCCGAGCGTCCGATATCGCTTTATCGTTGCCGATATCGAGACGTCGCCGAAGTGAACCGCCTCGTCATCGAAGCTCGGCAATACGAGGGAGGCGGCGCGCGCGCCTTCGCTGATCGTCGCATGCATCACGTCGTAGCTCGACCAGAGACGTGGACGGATGTTCGGGTCGAAGGCGACAAGCTTGCCGGCCGCCTTGGCGCGGCGGACCTCGGCCAGCAACGTGTCGGCGTCATTGCGTGACAGGATTGCAAGCGTGATGCCGGAGAAATAGATGACGTCGCAGGCCTCGATCGCCTCACGCAGGAGTTCCGCGTCGGCCGCGAGTTGGCGGGCCGCGGAGTTGTCTCGCCAATAGCTGAAGGAGCGTTCGCCATCCTTCAGGCTGATCATGTAGAGGCCGGGCGCCTTGCCCTTTATGCGGCCTATAAACCCGGTACCGATGTCGGCTTCCTTGAAGAAGGCGATCATCTCATCGGACATGGCGTCGTCGCCGAGCGCGGTAAAATACTCCACCGACCAATCGGCCGGCAGGCAGGCGCGGGCATACCAGGCGGTGTTCAGCGTATCGCCGGCAAAGCCCTTGCGCAACAGACCGGCGCCGGCCTGCGAAAGCTCCACCATGCATTCACCGATCGATAAAAAACGCCCGCTCACAGAAAGCCTCCCTGAATTTCCCGTTTCGCTGATACGCGCAGAGCACCTTCCTGACAAGCTATGAACTGGCGGCGGCTGCATCCTTCGGGGAAATTGCCTGAACCGAACAGGAAGCGCATATTGCCGACAGGCAGGTTCTCCCGGAGCGAACCGATGCGCGCTGTTACAAGATTTCCCCTGGCTTTGTCGATTGGAGCTGCAGCAATCGTGTCGGCGACGTTGGTTTATGGGCACGGCGGTGGCGGAAAGGGGCGCAAGATGGACTGCGCGACGCTTGCCGTCATGGAGCGCAATGTGACGGGCGGAAAGCTGCCGAGCAAAGACATCAAGAAGCGCGAAAAGATCAGGCGCAAGATGAAGAAGCATGGCTGCGCGGCAGATCCCGGCTGAAGGTTGTATTTTGTCTCTCCCGCTTTAGTGTGGGCACCATCGGATGATGCAGGAGAGGAACGGCTGATGTCGGTTGCGGACAAGACTGCGGACTGGTGGCGGGGTGCTGTGATTTATCAGGTTTATCCGCGTTCCTTTCAGGATACGAACGGAGATGGTTTAGGCGACCTGAAGGGCATTACCCGGCGATTGCCCTATATCGCCAGCCTCGGTGTCGATGCCATCTGGTTGTCGCCGTTCTTCAAGTCGCCCATGGCCGATATGGGCTACGATGTTGCGGACTATTGCGATGTCGATCCGATTTTCGGCACGCTTGCCGATTTCGACGAGATGATGACGACGGCTCACGGGTTCGGCATCAAGGTCGTCATTGACCAGGTGATCTCCCATACGTCGGACGTTCATCCCTGGTTCGTCGAGAGCCGCTCGAGCCGGACCAATCCCAAGGCGGACTGGTATGTCTGGGCCAATCCGAAGCCCGACGGCACGGCGCCCAACAACTGGCTGTCGATCTTTGGCGGGCCGGGATGGGAATGGGATGGCGTGCGCCGGCAGTATTACCAGCACAACTTCCTGACCTCGCAGCCGGATCTCAACTTCCACAGCGCGCAGGTTCAGGACGCCGTGCTTGCCACGGTGAAGTTCTGGCTCGACCGCGGCGTCGACGGCTTTCGCCTCGACACGGTCAATTATTACTTCTGCGACAAGCTGCTTCGCGACAACCCTGCGCACGCGCCCGACGAGAGCGATGCCGGCCTTGATGCACCCGATACGAACCCCTACGGCATGCAGAACCACCTCTATGACAAGACGCAGCCGGAGAATATCGGCTTCCTCCAGCGGTTCCGGGCCTTGCTTAACCGATACGAGGCGCGCACGGCGGTCGGCGAGGTTGGCGACGGCGCCCGCTCATTGAAGACAGTGGCCGCCTATACGGGCGGCGGCGACAAACTGCATATGTGCTACACCTTCGACCTGCTCGGGCCGGATTTCACCGCCACGCATATCCGCAGCTGCGTCGACGCCTTCCAGACATCGGTTGCGGATGGATGGGTCTGCTGGGCCTTCTCGAACCACGACGTCAACCGCCATGTCAGCCGCTTTGCCAAGACCGAAGCGGAGCGGCCTGTCGTCGCCAAGCTCGCCATGTCGGTGCTGGCAACATTGCGCGGCTCGATCTGCCTCTATCAAGGCGAGGAACTGGGACTTCCGGAGGCCGAGCTTGCTTTCGAGGATCTGCGTGACCCCTACGGCATCCGCTTCTGGCCGGCCTTCAAGGGACGCGACGGGTGCCGCACGCCGATGCCCTGGGAGGCTGCCAAGGCGCATGCCGGCTTCACGGGTGCGCAGAGGTCGTGGCTGCCTGTGCCTTACGAGCAGGCAGCTCTTTCGGTCGATACGCAGGAAAACGACCCGCATTCGGTGCTGCATCACTACAGGCAGACGCTCGAATTCCGCAAAAGCCATCCAGCGTTGCTCGACGGGACGATGGAATTCATCGGGACCAATCAGGACCTTCTGGCCTTCACGCGACAGAAGGGAAGCGAGAAGCTGCTCTTCGTCTTCAACCTGACGCACAAGCCGGCACAGTTCGAGCCACCGGCGAGAATGGTGATCGGAGAACGCCTGACGATGCCGGGTTTCGAGGCGGTGATCGGAACCGGGCCGATCAAGCTGGCAGCGCTGGATGCGTTCTGCGCGCGGGTAGCGGGCTAGGCACTCACCCGATCAACGCGAACGTGTCGACATCCACCATTCCGCGGTCTGAGATCTTCAGGTGCGGGATGACCGGCAGCGGCAGGAAGGCGACCTGCAGGAAGGGTTCTTCCAGCGTCGTGCCGAGCGCATAGGCGGCTTGGCGTAGATGGTGGAGCGTGTCGCGCACCGTCTCGTAGGGCTCGAGGCTCATCAGCCCGGCAACGGGCAGGGCGATCTCGCCGGTGATCTTGCCGTCCTCGACGACCACGAAGCCGCCCTTGATTTCGCTGAGACGGTTGGCAGCGAGCGCCATGTCATCCTCGCCGACGCCGACGACGCAGATGTTGTGGCTGTCATGGCCGACGGTTGAAGCGATCGCGCCCTTGTTGAGACCGAAGCCCTGGACGAAGCCGTTGGCATGGTTGCCGTTCTTGCCGTGCCGCTCGATGACGGCGACCTTGATGATGTCGTTGCTAAGATCGACATCGCTCTGGTTGCCCTTCACCGGAAGCCGGTAGCGGCGATGCTCGGTGATGATCTTGCCGGGGGTGACGCCGATGACAGGCGTTTCACCATCGGCTACCGGGACGCCGAAGTGGGCGGCGTTGACGGGCCGGGCTTTGACGCTGTCGAGGCCGACCGGCTCCACCGGCTTGCGCGCTGCAAAAAGCTCCGCTGTCACCTGGCGTCCGGCTGCAAAGACGATGTCGGCGCGGCAGTTTGCCAGGCTGTCGATGACCACGAGGTCGGCGCGCCAGCCGGGTGCGACGAGGCCGCGATCTCTCAGCCCGAAGGCACGCGCCGCAGAGATCGATGCGGCGCGGTAGATGGCCAGCGGCTCGACGCCGTTCTTGATGGCGGTGCGGATCATGTAGTCGAGATGGCCGTGCTCGGCGATGTCGAGCGGATTGCGGTCGTCGGTGCAGAGCGCGAGATACGGCGACAGGCGCTCGGTGATGATCGGCATCAGCGCCACGAGGTCTTTCGACACGGAGCCCTCACGCACGAGGATGTGCATGCCCTTGCGGATCTTTTCCAGCGCTTCGGCAGCGCTCGTGCATTCGTGTTCCGTGCGGATGCCGGCAGCGAGATAACCGTTCAGGTCGTTGCCCGTTAGCAGGGGCGCGTGGCCGTCGATATGCTCGCCCTGGAAGGCGTCGAGCTTGGCCATGCAGATGGGATCCTTGTGGATCACGCCGGGGAAGTTCATGAACTCGGCAAGGCCGATGACCTTCGGGTGACTGCGAAATGGAAGGAGCCGCTCGATCGGCAGATCGGCGCCCGATGTTTCCAGATGCGTGGCGGGGACGCAGGAGGAAAGCTGGACGCGGATGTCCATGATCGTCTCGAGGGAGGAATCCAGGAAGTACTGGATGCCTTCGGTGCCAAGGACATTGGCGATCTCATGCGGATCGCAGATGGCGGTGGTAATGCCATAGGGCAGGACGCAGCGGTCGAACTCATGCGGCGTCACCAGCGAGGACTCGATATGGAGATGCGTGTCGATGAAACCAGGCACGACGATCTTGCCTGAAATATCGATTTCGGTTTCGCCATCGTAGTTGGAGCATGTGCCGACGATGCGATCCTGGGCGATGGCGATATCCGATGCCACAAGTTCGCCGGTCACGAGATCGAAGAAGCGTCCGCCTTTCAGCACGATATCGGCAGGCAGGCGTCCCGTTCCCTGGTCGATGAGGCGTTCGAGCTTGGCGGTCATGGGCATCCTCGTGCTGGCGTTTGTCCAGTTATAGCCGATGTGCGCGGCAAAGCGAGATTGGCTTGCTGCAGTGAGATGCCCGTTCCACAAATGAAATCGGGCGCCCCAAACGGGCGCCCGGCAAAAAATCGAAGAGATCGAAAGACTTACTCAGCCGGCACGATCTTGCCGCCTTCCCACTTGTAGAGCGCGAAGCTCTGCGAGGTCAGGTCGCCGGTTTCGCCGTAGGTCAGCTTGCCGATTGCCGTCGAGATCGGCTCGCCGCCCTTCAGCGCCTTGGCGACTGCTTCGGAATCTTCGGCGCTGCCGGCCTTCTCGATGCCTGCCTTCAGGACTTCGACTGCGGCGTAGGCGTTGAGCGTGAAGGCTTCAGCCGGAATGCTCTTGGCGGCAAGCGCGTCGGACGCTGCCTTGGAGTCCGGGCTCTTGGTTGCGTCCACCGCGTTGGTGAAGATCGTGCCGCCGGCCGCATCGGTGCCGATGTTCCAGAACTCGCTGTTTGAGAGGCCGTCGCCGCCGATGATGACGGCGTTGACCGAGAGGTCATGCAGCTGGCGGGCCAGCAGGCCGCCTTCCGGGTGATAGCCGCCGAAATAGACGACATCGACCTTCTCGGCCTTCAGGCGAGTGGTCAGCGCGCTGAAGTCCTTGTCGCCTGGCGTCAGCGAGTCGTCGAAAACTTCCTTGATGCCGCCGGCGTTCAGCGTGGCCTTGAAGGCGTCTGCCAGACCCTTGCCGTAAGCGCCCTTGTCGTTGATGATCGCGACGCGCTTGTCCTTGAAGTTCTTCAGGACGTAGTTGGCAGAGACTTCGGCCTGCTGGTCGTCACGACCGCAGGTGCGCAGGACGTTGGCGAGGCCGCGCTTGGTCAGGTCCGGGGCGGTTGCAGTCGGGGTGACCATCAGCACGCCGTTCTCGGCGAGAACGTCGGATGCCGGGATCGCGACGCCTGAGGTGACCGGGCCGACGACGAAGCGGATGCCGTCGCCGACGATCTGGTTTGCAGCGGAAACGCCCTGCTTGGGCTCGCCGGCATCGTCGGCATATTTGAGGATGACTTTTTCGCCGAGGATGCCGCCCTTCTTGTTGATCTCGTCAACAGCGGCCTGCGCGCCATTCTTCACTTGATCGCCATAGGCAGCGACCGGACCGGTCAGCGGCGCGATAAGGCCGATGGTGATGTCTGCATGGGCGAGCGGCGCAAAGGCAAGGGAGGCGACGAGGGTCGCGCCCGACAACGTCTTCAGACTCATTTTCTTTCTCCTTGGGTGGGTTTCAAACCCGCGATTTGAGTACCGCAGCGGCGAACCCAGATCGTACAACAACCCTTGCGGGATGCGCCAAGAGACGATGAGCAGCTGCGCGGCCGAGACACCCGCCTTCCATGTTTGGCTTCGGCGAGTGCGCAGCAAGTTTCTTAGGAATTTCACGGCAATTAAGCAAGAAGATAGCAAATCGATCGCCACTTTTGACGAATTCTGTAATGAGCTGCGCCGCAATCACGACTTTCACACGAAAATCCGCGGTTCCGTCTGTTCCGCTGCGCCATCTATTTCGTGGCAAGCGCTCTGGCTAGAAAGGCAAGAGTCATGTCGCTGACCTGCCTGTGGATCGATTGTCGATTGGCGCCGGCCGCATCCCGGCAGACGATGCTTTCACCAGGCGCCTCTTCCTCGATCAGTGCGGCTGCGCCCGGCTTGCAGAGTTGCATGAAGCTGAAATGCAGTGCGCCGGCAACCAGAGTAAATTGCGTCGTTGCCGAAGGCAGATGCCCGGCCAGATAGAACGAGTCCTTGTTGGTCGCTGCGATGCCAGCTCTTTGCGCCGTCTGCGGATCAATGTTCTCGCCGGCGCTAAGGACAAGCACGGGTATCTGCACTGCAGCGAGGCTCTGTGGGGTGAAACCGCGCCCAGGGCCGAGGTCGAGGGTGACGATCGCGCCGAGCCTGCTGTCGCTGAGATCCGCGCCGAGTGCTGCGGTGGCTGCCGGATCGCGGCCAACGCCGAGTGCGGAAAAGATCTTGCAATAGAGGGCGCCGAACTGCGCCAAGCAGTCCGTCATCACACCCTCGGCGTCGAAGCGGCCGCCGGCGAGTTCGACGACGGTCCATCCGCCAAGTGAATGGCCGATGGCGGCGATGCGGTTGGCTGCAATGCCGCCGGTGAGCGTTGTGTCGCCAAGGACGGCATCGATTGCCCGGCTGATGTCGGTGGGGCGCATCCAGAGCGTCACGGTGTCCGCCGGCCCCATGTCGAAGGTGGTCGTGCCGGGGTGATCTGGGGCGGCCACGACATACCCTCGGTCGACGAGTTCGCTGGCGAGCCAGGCGAGGTTGCGCCAGCTTCCGCCGTAGCCATGCGAGAGAATAACCAGAGGGTGTGGGCCGGGCGCGGGGTCGGCATCCCGGATGACGGGAAGGCCGACGAAGGCAGGCGTCTCGCCAAGCCGGGTCGGTTCAGTGTCGGCACCCGTGGGATACCAGAGGCTGAGATGCAAAGGATGATCGCTCGCAGTGCCCGGGATGGTCATTTCGCGAAAGCCCGACGCAGCAGAGGCTGGATAGGCAGAGGATGTGACGACGAGCAACAGACAGAAAAGCGCAAGCAGTCTTGTGAACATGGCAATGATCTCCGATCGAAAGGAACGTGGCCTTTCTGGCGGAAAAATGCGGTGGCGGAGACCCGTAACGCGATTCAGGTCTTGGCTTGATAGAGATGTCATTCGGTGCATGACGAGCAAGGCGGTGGCCGGTCATCGCGTGTTTTGTGCAAATCGCGTTTGATGCCTCTCCCCCTCAGGGGAGAGGATTGAATGCGGCACTCTACCGCCGCCGATATCAGATGTTGTTTTGCAGAATTTCGCGCAGTTTTGCGAAGAGTTCGTCGATGTGGTGTTTCTCGATGATCAGCGGCGGCGAGAGCGCGATGATGTCGCCGGTGGTGCGGATCAGCAGGCCCTTCTCGTAGGCTTTCAGGAAGGCCGTGAAGGCGCGCTTGGTCGGCTCGCCGGCAATCGGGTCCAGTTCGATGGCGCCGATCAGACCGGTGTTCCTGATGTCGATGACATTCGGGCAATCCTTCAAGGAGTGCAGCGCGTCGGCCCAGTAGTCGGAGAGTTCCGCAGCGCGGGTCAGCAGACCTTCCTCCTTGTAGGTATCGAGCGTCGCAAGCGCTGCCGCCGAAGCGATCGGATTGCCGGAGTAGGTGTAGCCGTGCATGAACTCGATCATGTGCTCCGGGCCGTTCATGAACGCGTCATGGATCTCTGCGGTCACGAAGACGGCGCCCATCGGAATGACCCCGTTGGTCAGGCCTTTTGCGGTGGTGATCATATCAGGCTTGACGTCGTAATACTGGGCAGCGAACGGCGCGCCCAGGCGGCCGAAGCCGGTAATGACTTCGTCGAAGATCAAGAGGATACCGTGCTTGGTGCAGATCTCGCGGAGTTTCTGCAGGTAGCCCTTCGGCGGGATCAGGACCCCGGTCGAGCCGGCGATCGGCTCGACGATGACGGCGGCGATGGTGGAGGCGTCATGCAGCGTGACGATACGCTCGAGCTCGGTCGCGAGATCGCCGCCATGCTCCGGCTGGCCGCGCGTGAAGGCGTTTTTGCCCGGCTGGTGGGTGTGCGGCATGTGATCGACGCCCGTCAGCAGCGTGCCGAACATCTTGCGGTTGGAGACGATGCCACCGACTGAGATGCCGCCGAAGTTGACGCCGTGATAGCCGCGCTCGCGGCCGATCAGGCGGAACCGGGAGCCATCGCCCTTCACGCGATGATAGGCGAGGGCGACCTTGAGGGCGGTCTCGACCGATTCCGATCCCGAATTTGTATAGAGGACGTGGTCCATGCCTTCGGGTGCGATGTCGACAAGGCGGTTGGCCAGCTCGAAGGCCTTGGGATGGCCGAGCTGGAAGGCCCGGTGCATAGTCGAGCTCGCCGGCCTGTTCGCGGATCGCCTCGGTGATCTTCGGCCGGCAATGGCCGGCATTCACGCACCAGAGGCCGGCAGTGCCGTCGAGCACCTGACGGCCATCATGGGTCGTGTAGTACATGTCCTTGGCGCCGACGAACAGACGCGGCTCCTTCTTGAACTGACGGTTCGCAGTGAAGGGCATCCAAAAGGCCCGAAGGTCGTTTGGCGTGGTATTGAGGCGGTTGGACATGCTGTTCTCCATGGCCGTTTCGGAGGCCGTTCCCGGTATTGCTGAGGCAGTTTTTGACTGCCCGGTCAAATTATCAGCGCCTGTCGGGGCGTCAAGCCGCGGACATTGCCGCCTGGGCGTCGCCCACGATCAAATATCGCCGACCTGGCTTTCCCTGCCGCCGCATCGGTGAGCACCATTTCAAAAAAATAGACCGGCATTCCTGCCGGTCTAAAACCAATACTCAGGTGCTGAAATGAAATGCCGCACTATTCCGGGATACATCCCCTCGGCAGCGCGACTTATAGGCTGACATTATGTCAGCGCGTCCTTACGCCGCAGACTTTGCGCGGCTCTGAACGGCATAAATGTCGGTGAGGGCTTCAAGGATCCTGAGAACCGGCTCGGAATTGCTGGAATAGTAAATGGTCTGGGCGTCACGGCGCGTCTTTACCAGCTTCTGCGCGCGCAGCTTGGACAGGTGCTGCGAGAGAGCGGACTGGCTCAAGCCGACCTGCTGCGCGAGCGCGCCGACCGGAATTTCCCCCTTAACGAGGTTGCACAGAATGAGGAGTCTCTTCGGATTTGCCATGGCCGACAACAAGGCAGCTGCAACGTTTGCGTTGGCGGTTAAATCGATTGTGTCCATATCTTCTTCCCGATGTGAAACTAATTTCAAAAACGCATGTTCCCGCTCAATGCCGGACGGCGAAAACTATCAATACCGCGTCAAGATTGTATATAGCTAAATTTCAGGTATTGCGTATTTTATGTTAGATATATGTGAATAAACGTCCTCAACCCCTTGCGCGACGGCGTCAAATTCGAAACGCAAGAGAAAATCTCCCGAAATCAGATCGAAACCGGCGCAATCGACTCCACAAATGCGCCAATCACCGTTGCCTGCCTTCAGGCCCGCTGCGATCGTCGCGGCGAAATCGGGGCGCTTACCTAGCAATTCTTGCACTATCGCGTCGGCTTGCGCCGCCACGGCCTCGCTGCCGGAGGATCGAATCGTCAGGTCGTCGCCTTGCAGAAGATAGGCGCGACCAAATCCGCCATTGAGGCTTGCCGACTGCGGCACAAGCCGGAAGAAGCGGAAGTCCGGGAAATCGATGTAGAGCTTTGCCTTGGCATGGCGGTTGAGGAAGCGGCTACGAATTCGCGCATGGACCTCGCTGTCGCGCTCGACCGGTTCGGCAAGGCATTGGGTTGTCAGGCGGGCATGGGCAAGCGGATCGCCCTTGCCGGGCTCACCCGTCAGGAGCGAGGCCCGACGATCGGCGTCGAGCGCGCGCGTATGCGTCGACAGACCCGAGACGAGAATGACGGGAACGCCATCGATGTCGGTGCCGAGCAGGACGCGGCTCGCAAAGGGGAAGCCGGTCGCGGGATCGAGAACGGCAATTGCGGCGTAGCGGGCGGAGCGGAGAAGCGTGCGAGCGAGCTTGCGGGCTTCTCCGTCCGTTTCCCTGAGAACGGAAGCTTGATCTTTCATGTCCACTTTCTGGCGGAAGCGGACGGCGGGATCAAGCCTGTTCTTTGCGCCGGTGCTGGGTCAAGCCTTCGACGATATCCTGCGCCGAGATGGTGCCAACGATGGCGCCGTTTTCCACGACGCCGATGCTTCCGGGCTGGCGCGACAGCGCATCGAGAATGTCGATCAGTGGCGTCTCGACACGCGCCGTGCCGCTGACGCTGGCGCCCGCCGCTGCATGACCGAGCCCGGGCTGCATCACGTCCTGCGCAGTCAGCATGCTGATCGGGTTCATGTGCTGGACGAAATCGGCGACGTACTGGTCGGCCGGGTTCTTGACGATTTCCTGCGGCGTGCCGCACTGGATGATGCGCCCGCCCTCCATGATGGCGATGCGGTTGCCGATGCGGAACGCCTCGTCGAGATCGTGACTGACAAACAGGATGGTCTTCTTCAGCCGCCGCTGGAACTCGAGAAGCTCATCCTGCAGGCGCGTGCGGATCAGCGGATCGAGCGCCGAGAACGGCTCGTCCATCAAAAGGATCGGCGCACCAGTCGCAAAGGCACGCGCCAGGCCGACACGCTGCTGCATGCCGCCGGACAGCTCGTTGACCTTGCGGTCGGCCCATTTCGTCAGGTTGACGAGTTCGAGCTGTTCGCCCACGCGCTTCTTGCGCTCGGCTTCCGCCATACCTGCAAGCTCAAGGCCGAAGCCGACATTCTCCGCCACGGTGCGCCACGGCAGCAGCGCGAACTGCTGGAAGACCATCGAAACGGTATGCATGCGCAAGTCGCGCAAGCCCTTGGCAGTGGTCTTGTAGGGATTGCAAGGCCCATTCGACGTTGCAACCGACACCTCGCCGCGCACGACGGGCGCCAGCCCGTTCACCGCACGCAGCAGGGTCGACTTGCCGGAGCCCGAAAGTCCCATGAGGACCAAAATCTCGCCTTCCTGAACCGAGAGCGAGGCATCCGCCACGCCGAGAACGAGGCCAGTCGCAGCACCGATCTCGTCGCGGTTCTTGCCCTGATCGGCCAAGGCGAGGGCGTTTTCCGGCTTGTCGCCGAAGACGATGCTGACGTTGTCGAAGCGGACCGCGGTCATACGCCTTCTCCTTCACCTGTCGCACGGAACATGCGGTCGAGAATAATCGCAAGAATGACGATACAGAGACCCGCTTGGAAGCCCATGGCGACGTTGACCGTATTGAGCGCGCGCACCACCGGCTTTCCGAGACCATCGGCGCCGACGAGCGCGGCGATAACCACCATCGAGAGAGAAAGCATGATCGTCTGCGTGAGGCCGGCCATGATCTGCGGCATGGCGAAGGGAAGCTCGACCTTGCGCAGCACCTGCATTGGCGTCGCGCCGAACGATTCCGCGGCCTCCACGAGCGAGGAGGGGGTCGAGATGATGCCGAGGCGCGTCAGACGGATTGGGGCGGGGATCGCGAAAATGACGGTTGCGATCAGGCCCGGAACCATGCCGAGGCCGAAGAGAATGAGCGCTGGGATGAGGTACACGAAGGTCGGAATCGTCTGCATCAGGTCGAGGACCGGCCGCATGATGGAAAACACCCAGGCGCGTCGAGCCCCGGCGATACCGAGCGGAATGCCGATCGCCATGCTGACGAACGTCGACGCCAGGACGAGCGCCAGCGTTTCCGTCGTCTCCTTCCAGTAGCCCTGGTTCATGATCAGCAGCAAGCCGAGCAGGGTGAAGACCGCGACGCCGATCGAGCGGCGCAGCCAATAGGCGATCCCAACGATCGCAGCCAGCACGATGAGCGGATGCGGGGCTTGCAGAATGAAGAGCAACGCATTGATAACGTGCGATAAAAAGAATGCAAGCCGGTCGAAAAACCACTCGCCGCTCGATGTCAGCCAATCGACGGTCGATTTGGCGAGCGGGCCAATAGGAATTTTATAGTCGGTGATCCAATTCAAGGAGCGCGCCTATCCGAAAGAGCAAAGATCGAGGTGAAACAAGAAGGGGCGGCGAGGGCCGCCCCGTTCATCAGTTTCAAAGGCCAAGGCCCGACTTCACGGCGGCAAGGGCGTCCTTGCCATCCTTCGTCGTGATGCCTGCGAGCCAGGGATCGACTGCGTTCGGATTTGCCTTCAGCCACTCGGTCGCGGCGACCTGCGGATCCTCACCATCGTTGAGGATCTTGCCCATGATCTGGTTTTCCATTTCCAGATTGAACTTCAGGTTCGAGATGAACTTGCCGACGTTGGGGCATTCGGTGGTGTAGCCGGCACGGGTGTTGGTGTAGACCGTCGCGCCACCGAAGTTCGGACCGAAGGTGCTGTCGCCGCCCGTCAGATAGGTCATCTTGAAGTTTTCGTTCATCGGATGGGGCGCCCAACCGAGGAATACGACCGGCTTGCCTTCCTTTTCGGCGCGGGCGACCTGCGCCAGCATGCCTTGTTCGGAGGACTCCACGAGTTCAAGGCCGCCCATTCCCATCTCGTTCTTTTCGATCAGGGTCATGACGAGGCGGTTGCCGTCGTTGCCCGGCTCGATCCCGTAGATCTTGCCGTCGAGCTCGTCCTTGTGCTTGCCGATGTCGCCGAAATCCTTGATGCCGAGTTCAACGCCCTTGGCATTGGTCGCGAGCGTGTACTTGGCGCCCTCGAGGTTGACGCCGAGGGAATCGACAGTCTTTTCATCGAGGTAGGGCTGGACGTCCTTCTTCTGGGCCGGCATCCAGTTGCCGAGGAACACGTCGATGTCCTTGTTTTTCATCGACTGATAGGTGACCGGAACCGAGAGAACCTTAACATCCGGCTCGTAGCCGAGGTTCTTCAGAATGACTGCGGCGGTGGCGGTGGTGGCGGTGATGTCCGTCCAGCCGACGTCTGAAAGACGCACGGCCGAGCAGCTATCGGGATCTGCGGCGAATGCTGCTGTTGCAACAGAGAGAGCGGCAACTGCGGTGGCGGTGGTCAGTTTGAATGCGCTTGTCGTTTTCATTTTTGACTCCCAGTCTTGCGTTCCCAAGCCAATCACCAATAGCCGAGTTTTACAAGCGACCCGAGCGCGTTTGCGCCGCATTGCAGTATCCGATTGCGACGTAGGGCATTTTTCGCGGAATGCCGGGTTTTCAAGGGTTTTGACGGTTTCTGGCCTCGATTTTCCTGTGATTATCAAAATGAGGGACTTTTCTTCGCAGTTTCGAGCTTCCAAAAAGCGAAAGACGGAGAAAACGATGGCAAAACTCTATTTTAACTACTCGACCATGAATGCCGGCAAGTCGACGATGCTGCTGCAGGCCTCCTATAATTACGAGGAGCGCGGCATGCGTGTCGTTTTGCTGATTGCGGCCTTCGACGAGCGCGTCGGAAAGGGGATTATCGGCTCCCGGATCGGGCTCAAGGCGAGCGCCGTCGGCTTCGAACCGGAAGCGGACTTGCAGGCCTTGATCGGCGACCTCAGCAAGGAGGGGGAGCCAATCGCTTGCGTCTTCGTCGACGAAGCTCATTTCATGACGCGCGAACATGTCTGGCAGCTCGCCCGGATCGTCGACCGCATGAACATTCCGGTCATGGTCTATGGGCTCAGGACCGATTTTCAAGGGAAACTGTTTCCCGCGTCTGAGGAGCTTCTTGCGATCGCCGACGAGATGCGCGAGGTCCGGACGATCTGCCATTGCGGGCGCAAGGCGACGATGGTGGTACGCCTCGACGCAGAAGGAAAGGTGCTGCGCGAAGGCGCGCAGATCGATGTCGGCGGCAACGAAAAGTACGTGTCTCTGTGCCGGCGCCATTGGGATGACGCCATGAACGGGGAATGGCTCGCCGAAGCGGTATGACCGTTCCTCAAATCGATTCCGGTTCGGCGGCTTATGCGCTAGTTTCGCCATAACCGAGCCATTTCGCCATAACCGATTGATGGAGGCGTCCCCGTGCGCAAGCCTTTTTCCTTCGACACGCAGCTGGAAGCCGCGCGAGCGCTCGTGGAACAGTTGCGTCTTGAAGCCAGGGTCTGCGTCGAGTTCATCAGCGAGTTTGCACGCCATGGGGCCGCGGTCGACGATGAGCGCTTCCTTGTCGAGAACGGCCGCTTCCAGGCGTTTGTCGCAAACGGCGCGAGCCTGACCAATCTCCTCGCGGAACTCGTTTCCGTCCTCGATACGCTGACGATCAAGGTTTCGTCGGATCTCGACAGCTTCCGTGGCCTGACGGCGGGCGAAAGATTCATCGGTCGCTTTTCGCGCCAGCGGATGTGGCGTCGCCATAGCGCGCGGGTGCGCGCTGCTCCTGTTGTGGAGCGGCTGCGCGACCTGCTGGTGAAGTCGGATGCCACCACGGGTGTCATCGCGAGCTACCGCACGATTGGCATCGACTTTCATAAGTTGGGGGAGCATGGGCTGATCGGTGTCGTCGAGCAGCGCCGTCGGCTTGTCGACAAGATCGATATCGCGCGCCTCCGCATCCGGGAATTGAATGCCAGGGCGCTGACGACGCAGGGCAGGATTGGCCTTTACGGAAGCAAGGCCGAATGGGAGCGCATGGAAGAAGAGCGTCGCGCCCTGAAGGCGGACGCTGGCCGCGTTGCCGATGAAGAACGCGCAATGCGCGAGGATAGCCAGCGCCGCGAACGCTTCATCAATCTCTTCCAGGTTTTCGTCGATGCCCTGAATAGCCAGGTCGGCCAGTGCAACGCCCTCAGCCGCAAGATGGTGATCGACACCGAAGAGCGACTGCTGATCTATCAGGCACAGGTCGACACGGACATTCCGGGTTCGAAGGTCCAGATTTCAGCCGAACTCTTTCCCGCCATTGCCGGTCCGATTGAACTGTTTGAGCGTAACATGCTGGTGCCGCAGGAATTGGAGCATCGCAAGCGGATGGCAGACGCCGTCTTCGCGAGCAAGTTCGGGGCCTTCCAGCAGGCGCCGGAGGAAAGCTCCGGCGGGCCGATCATCGATACGACGAAAATCTCCAAGCGTCTGCGCTTCCGCTTTCTGCGCTCTTAGCCTCTCGCCGAAGAAACAATAATATCAGCATGATATTGTCCTTGCCGGAGCGAGCGCATATGTCAGTGCGCAAACAACGTTCGCCGATCACGGCAAGGAGAAGACGATGCTCGACCGGATCGCCGGGTTTTTCAGGCTGATCGGCCGGACCATCGCACGCTTTGCGCGGATCTTCTTCGCCTGGGCTTTCTGGCCATTTATCGCCGCCCGTGGCTGGTATGTACAGCGCACATGGATGGTCCGGTTGCCGATCCTTGGCTTTCTCGGGCTGCTTGCTGTTCTCTATTGCTATTTCATCTGGCAGACGCAGGTCTGGTCCGGGTTCAACCCTTCTTTCGTGAACGAGTATCGACTTTCGGAGCGCAAGGTTCCCGCCGGTCAGGAACTGCCGACAACAGACGGGTCGGCGACGAAGACCTGCCAGCGCTCGGCCATCGTCGATGTCGCCGCCGATCTGACGGACTTCAACGTCAATCAGAATGCGTGGATCTCCTCCATGCTCCTCTATCGTCTCGGCTTCTTCGGCATCGACTGGGATCACACGCCGTTCCTCGACAACAAGGCGTCGTTTCAGCGTGGCGTGAACCAGGCGGTCCGTCGCACCTCGGTCGAACTCGTCGATACGCTTGGCCGCGTGCGGGGCACGTCGGGGATCAACAACGATCTGCAAAGGGCGCGCGGAAATTTGCAGTTCGACGAGTACAGCTGGTATTTCGGACTTGATCCGTTCGGGCCGAAGACGCCGACACCAAGCTATTATCGCTCCGCTCTCGAAAGCCTGCGCAAATTCAATGCCGACCTAGCCGCCTGCAACGCGATCTTCGATGGACGCGCGGACAACCTGATCCAGTTCGTCGACCGCATCGCCAACGATCTCGGCAGCACCTCTGATGTGCTCGCCGACCGCTCGCAGAACCATCATCGCGGCTGGTTCGATACACGCGCCGACGACCGCTTCTGGTTCGCCTACGGTCAGCTTTATGCCTACTACGCGATCCTTGCGGCCGCACAATCCGACTTTTCCCAAGTCGTCGCGGAGCGCAATCTGGGCGCAATCTTTAGCGCAACGACGAGGCAGTTCCAGGCGGCGTTGCAGATCCAGCCGGCAATTATTTCCAACGGTCGGGAAGACGGCTGGATCATGCCGAGCCATCTGGCGACGATGGGCTTCTACATTCTTCGCGTCCGGTCGAATCTCGTCGAGATTCGCGCCGTACTCGATCGCTGAGCACCTTGTTCAGTTGATCAGTTTCATCCGGATCGCCTTGGCGACAAGCTGCGTCCGGTTCACGCAGTCGAGCTTTTTGATGGCGCTTGTCATATAGGCGTTCACGGTGTGATCGGATAGCGAAAGGATCTGGCCGATCTCGATCGACGTTTTTCCCTGTGCCGTCCAGCGGACGACCTCCCGTTCGCGGGCAGAAAGGGGCGGGTGTTCCATGAGCTTCGATTGCTTCGTGCGGTGATACGCGTCGAGCAAATGGAGGGTCACCATGGTGAGTTCGTTGAGCTCCGTCTGCCCGACCGCTTGGCGGTCGCCCGCCAGCCAGAACAGGATTCGCTCACTGTCGCGTGTATAGGCGGGCACCGCGACGCCCGTCGGTATGCCGAAGGCGCGCAGAAGCTTGCTCAACTCATCCGGGAAAATACTGTCGCAGGCATTGTCGGAAAGGTTCCAGGAACGCGGCAGGGCCGAGTCGCCCATTCCCGTGGGCAGCGTCGGAAAGCGCATGATGCGGGCGCGGTCAAACTGGTTGAAGTATGCGGATGGAAGCGAGGTTTCGATGAGAAGGGTTTTGAGAAGAGTGCTTTCGGGAGCGGGGGCATGCATCAAGGTTACATGCCGGAAACCGTAAGCGCGTGCTGCCCCAACGAGAGCTTGTGCGAATTCGGCCCTGGTGTTGCCGCTGAAATCTCCGTGACGAGAGACAGCTGCCGTTCCGAGGTCGTCATGTAAGACATGAATGCGTCCCTGCTTACCTTCATATCAGCGCAATAGAATATGCAAACTGATATATTTGCTAGTGCCAAACAGCGCGGCGCGCAGTGATTAATTTCAATTGTATTACTTTAACCACAGCGATCGGCCTATGGTTGTTTTCATGCCCGCTGGAAACGCAACCCAAGGAGACGGAATGGACCATTCCATCTGTGCGAAGGCGACTGAGCGCCCGTGCGGGCCGGAATTCCGGGGGCGCCCGCCAGGCGCCAAGGACTTTCGAATCATTTCGGGATCAGATCTTGTCCGTTATCTTCGCTTTTTGGTCAGCTCGAAAGGATGATGCGCTCGACAATGAGTTCGAGTGATTTCATGTCTTGTCCTAGCAATGGATAGGTTCGATGTCTGACTGATAGCGGCTTGGACGAGCGTTGGGCAACCAGCGCACTATTCACAGTCGCGGCATATTTCGCTATCCCGTTGAAACATATGTGGCGCCGATCGCGCGCAGACGAGAGTGGGGAAACGGGGATGGCACCATACAAATCCGACATCGAGATCGCGCGCGCGGCGGATAAGAAGCCGATCTTCGAAATCGGTGCAAAGCTCGGCATTCCGGCCGAGCAACTGGCGCCATACGGGCATGACAAGGCCAAGCTCAGCGCCCAATTCATTGCCGCGCAGGCAGAGAAGCCCGATGGCAAGCTGATCCTCGTCACGGCAATCAATCCGACACCGGCAGGCGAGGGCAAGACGACGACGACCGTCGGCCTCGGCGATGGGCTGAACCGGATCGGCAAGAAGGCCATCGTCTGCATCCGCGAGGCTTCGCTCGGACCATGCTTCGGGGTGAAGGGCGGCGCTGCGGGCGGCGGCTATGCGCAGGTCATTCCGATGGAGGACATCAACCTGCATTTCACCGGCGATTTCCACGCCATCACCTCCGCCCATAACCTGCTTGCCGCGATGATCGACAATCACATCTATTGGGGCAACGAACAGGATATCGATCTCAGGCGCGTCACGTGGCGGCGCGTGATGGACATGAACGACCGTGCGCTGCGCGAGATGGTCTCCTCGCTGGGCGGCGTCGCCAACGGCTTTCCCAGGCAGAACGGCTTCGACATCACGGTGGCTTCCGAGGTGATGGCCATTCTCTGCCTCGCCAGGGATCTCAACGATCTGGAGGAGCGTCTCGGCAATATCATCGTCGGCTACCGCCGCGACAAAACGGCCGTCTATGCCCGCGACTTGAAGGCGGACGGCGCGATGGCGGTTCTCCTGAAGGATGCCATGCAGCCCAACCTCGTCCAGACATTGGAAAACAATCCGGCCTTCGTGCATGGAGGCCCCTTTGCCAATATCGCGCATGGCTGCAACTCGGTGATCGCCACCAAGACGGCGTTGAAGCTCGGCGACTACGTCGTGACCGAAGCGGGTTTCGGTGCGGATCTCGGTGCCGAGAAATTCTTCGATATCAAATGCCGCAAAGCCGGATTGAAGCCCGATGCCGCCGTCATCGTTGCGACGGTGCGCGCGCTCAAGATGAATGGCGGGGTGAGGAAGGACGATCTCGGAACGGAGAATGTCGCCGCGCTGAAGAAGGGCTGCTCCAACCTCGGCCGCCATATCGCCAATGTTCGCAAGTTCGGCGTTCCCGTCGTCGTCGCCATCAATCATTTTGTCTCGGATACGGATGCGGAAGTCGCAGCGGTGAGGGAGTATGTCTCCCGCCTGGGGGCGGAGGCGATCCTGTGCCGGCACTGGGCCGAGGGTTCTGCCGGCATCGAGGAGCTTGCCTACAAGGTGGTCGAACTTGCGGAATCGGGACAGTCGAGATTCGAGCCGCTCTATCCCGACGATGTCTCCCTGTTCGAGAAGATCGAGATCGTGGCCTCGAAGATCTATCACGCGGGCGAGGTGACGGCGGACAAGGCTGTGAGAGACCAGCTGCTGGCCTGGGAGGAGCAGGGATACGGGCACCTGCCGGTCTGCATGGCCAAGACACAATACTCCTTTTCGACCGATCCGAACCTGCGCGGCGCGCCAGAAGGACATATCGTGCCGGTGCGCGAAGTCCGCCTCTCGGCGGGGGCCGGCTTCGTGGTCGCAATCACCGGCGAAATCATGACCATGCCCGGCCTGCCGAGATCGCCCTCGGCGGAGCGGATCTACCTCAATGATCAGGGCTATATCGAGGGGTTGTTCTGAACCTTTCAGCAACGCAAGGCGTTAGTGCGGTTCGCCCGGCTTGGATTGGAAACGACGATGTCGCTCTGTGGCTATACTCGACGCTGTGCTTTCGCAGCGGCCGCGGTCCTTTTGCTGCTCGCCAACAGCGCTATGGCCGACGAGCAGGCGGTTGCCGAAAGCATGGCCGATTTCATGAAGGGTCATCCCGATTGCATGGAATTTAGCGATCAGTGTTCGACCTGCGCCGTGGTCGATGGCAAAGCCGCTTGTTCGACGCCGACGATCGCCTGCATCAAGAAACCCTATGTCTGCACGCGGCGCGCAGGTCATTGAACCGGTACATCCGCCTTTAAGGTGGCGACGCCAGCTACAGCATCGGCGAAAAAATCGGAATCGATTTTCGGAAAGCACGATGCGGGGGCTCAAAGAGTTAGAGCGTCCTTTGTGCGCCCATTCGAACGCACGGCGCGCTAATGACAGTAGCGATATCCTCCGTTCCGCTCCAACACGTCGAGGTGGAAGTGCGTTTCGTGGGCTGCGTCACTTTCAGGGTCCAGCACCGTCGTGAAGTAGAGGCAGCCGGCGGCGCTGATCGTCCGCTGGAAGGCGCCGATCAGCGTTGGATCCTCCCGGCGCGGCTGAACGGCGACGTCCTTGCCTTTTTCGAAGCTGAAGCTTGCAATGTCGACCGCATTGCCGCGCGCGTGCTCGGAAACCTTGCCGATTTCCGCGCCATTGCGCAGGCGGCAGATATAGGAGGACGCCTGATTGACGGCGACGATGCGGCCCTGGTTTTTTGCGGCGACGCTTGCCGCCGGGATGACGCTTTCCTTCATCCAGCGGGCCAAGGCGAGAGCGACAGGACAGCGAAACACCGCCTCGGGCTTCAATTTGATTCCCGGCAAAGCCTCGGAAACCTTGATCGGTTTGTCGATTCCGCAGCCGTTGCCATCGTCGATGCGCGCGATATCCTTGAAGACAACGCCGAGGACCTGAAGCTCCCTCTCACATTCCGAATGCTCGGCATCGCTCTCTGCGGCGATCGTCAGATGCTGCTCTTCCAGCGTCTGCTGCGAGGGAAGTTTCGGCCCCTGCTTTTCCGGCTGGTTGGAAAAATCGGGAGGCCCCTGTTTGGCGGGCGGCGTGTCAGCATCGCTTCGCTCCGGTTTCGGTTCAGGTATCGGGGGAAGTTGCGGGGTGGGCGCTGCAGTATTGGATTGACCTGGACGGACCGCCGGAAAAGGGCCCTCGTCCGGCAGACGTGCGTCGGTCAAAAGCCCGATGCAGCCCAGTGCCGATAGAATCACGATGATATTCTTCACGCATCCACCCGTTGTATGTTGACCCGGGAGGGGAACGTGCGGATGCGGTTTTCGTTGCAATATCGCAACGTTGATCGCTACGATGAAAATATGATTTATTAAATCAAGATAACTGGCTCCCGATATATTGACAATTAAACTCATGTTTTTTATGCGGCAAAAAGAAGGCGAAAAACGTCGCCAGAAAGCCTAGCCAGCCCATCGAGAACGCAACCGCGTCACGACCAGCCAGCCCGGTGGATATTTTTCTCAAGGGGTTGATTTCATGATCGTCCGGCACTCGCGCTCGGTTCTACTCGCCTGCACAACACTCGCCATTGTTTTGCCTTGCGCCATCGCTTTTGCGCAAAGCGCGCCTTCGACTGCCCAGACGGCCGAAGAGCAGAAGGCCAAGAACGAGGGCGATACCTTCCTCTCGCCAATCATCGTGAAGGGCAGCCGGCAGGCGGCCAACGATCCCTACAACAAGGCGGGTCCTTTCAGCACGGTCACCGCGGACCAGATCAACCTCCAGTCCGGTCAGGGCACTGATGATCTGCTGCGCAGTGTTCCCGGAACGTCGACGGCCAACAATCCTCAGAACCCGGGGGTGGCCGTGAACATTCGCGGCTTCGAAGGCTCCGGCCGCGTCAACATGTCGATCGATGGCGTTCGCCAGAATTTCCGCTTCACCGGCCACGAGGCGCAAGGATTTACCTATGTGGATCCAGCCTTCCTGGCAGGCATCGACGTGACCCGCGGTGCAGTCACCGGTATCGGCGGCGGTGCACTGGCCGGGACAGTCAATTTCCGAACCTACGAGATCGATGATCTGATCCAGGGCGACAAGAACTACGGTGGTATCGTCTCAGCGACGGTCGGAACCAACGAACTTGGTTGGTCCGAATCGGCCATTGGCGCCTATCGGTTCAATGATGTCTTTGCCGTCCTTGGCGGTATCAGCAAGAGCGATCCGGGCAACTACGAGAACGGCGACGGCGTTACCGTGCCTTTCACCGAGCAGGATCTGCTTTCCGGCATGCTGAAGGCTGAGATTACGCCGAATGCGGAAAACACGATCAAATTCGGCGGCATCACCTACGACAACGACTTCTTCGCGAATTCCTATTTCCAGAACGTGAAGAACAAGACGTTTGCCGCGAGCTACGCCTATACGCCCAGCGACAACGAGCTGATCGATTTCAAGACGGACTTTTACTACAACCACCTTGAGATGAAATATGACACGAACGCCACGGGCGGCGGTGCGGCCGCCGGTCGCCGGATTACCGATACCGGGATTGGCTTCGACGTTTCCAACACCTCCAAATTCGACATTGGCGACGTCGCCGTCTCCACGAACTATGGTGTCGAGTATTTCCGCGACGATTACGACGTGATCAACAGCCGGACGCAGCCCTTGGGTGGCGTCAACGGTAGCGGCAAGAGCGGCATCCTCGGCGTCTTCGACACGACCACGTTGACGTACGGCATGGCGGATCTGACGCTTGGCCTGCGCTACAATCATTTCAATCTTGACGGTTCGGGTTCTGTCGTCGCAGGCAATCCGCTGGGCATGCCGGCCGGTCCTTATAGCGTCGATAAGTCCGACGGGCGCCTGGACCCCAGTGTCACCTTTGCGCTGAATCCGACCGAGTGGTTCCAGCCTTATGTGACGTATGCTGAGACCCAGCGCGCGCCGACCCTCAATGAAACCTTCGCTGGCGGCTCACACCCCGGTTCTACCGGCCAGACCTTTTTCCCGAATCCTTTCCTGGAGCCGGAAACCTCCAAGGGCTGGGAAGTCGGCGCCAACATCAAGCTGGATGGCATTCTGGATGCAGGCGACAGCTTCCGCTTCAAAGCCAACTACTTCAACGACAACATCGACAACTACATCACCGGTGCGTTTGCCGGAGGCGGCAGGCAGACCTTCTTCGTCAACAACCCCGGTACGTCAAACGTTCGCGGCATTGAAATCCAGGCGGCGTACGACGCGGGCTTCGTCTTCGGCGATCTTGCCTATACCCATACCGATACCAATCTTCCGTCGCAGGTCAACGGCTTCGGTGTGCAGAGCTATCTTCCGGAAAACATCTTCAGCGGTACCCTCGGTGGGCGCTTCCTTGAAGATCAACGCCTGACACTCGGCACGCGCCTCTACGCTGCCGGAAAGGCTGACATCGGGCAAATCAATGCAACGAATGCCGGGCGCCCACGATTCATGAGTGGCTATGGCGTTGTCGACCTTTTTGCCAACTACAAGTGGGAAAATGGTCTGGAATTGACGGCGAGCGTGACGAACGTCTTCGACAAGACCTACACGCCGGCTTCCAGCACGATCCAGAGCACGGCGATCGACACCGGTCGCGGTCGTACCTTCATGGTGACAGCCAAGGCCAGATTCTGAACCAGTGGCATTAAGATGTGGAGGGCGGCCATTGGGCCGCCCTTTTTCATTCCCGGATTCGGCTCTTGCGCTCGATCCGATCTCACGCTAACAATTTCGCCCATGAACACGTCCTTGAACATTGCAGTTTGGTGGTGGGCTCGCTGAGGCGGCCTCGACCAATCGTGTCCAAAGACGACGAGTGAGCCGCCCGGAAAACGCCAGGCGGCTTTTTTGTTTTTAAGGCTGCCTGTCATCCGGGCCCCGATAACGGAGTGGAACAATGGTAACGATCCTTCGGGATGACGGAGCGGAAATCTACGAGACGCGGGGCGGGATTACCGTCACCCGGCAGCGGCGGGCGATCCCCTATGCCGATGCGGTCTCCTCTTATATCGACAAGCTCGACGAGCGCCGCGGCGCCGTGTTTTCGTCGAACTACGAATATCCGGGCCGTTATACCCGCTGGGACACTGCCGTCGTCGATCCGCCACTCGGGATTTCTTGCCATGGCCGTGAAGTTTGGATCGAGGCCTACAACGAGCGCGGTGAGGTGATCCTCTCCTTCATTACCGAGCGCTTGAAGACGGTCTCCGATCTGGTGCTCGGCGCCTCCACGGCGCGGCGCCTCGATTTGACGGTGAAGACGCCGGAGCGCGCCTTTACCGAGGAAGAACGCTCGAAGATCCCGACGATCTTCACGGTGCTGCGCGCTATCACCGATCTCTTCCATTCGCAGGCGGATGCGAACCTCGGCTTTTATGGCGCCTTCGGCTACGACCTTGCCTTCCAGTTCGATGCAATCGACCTGAAGCTGACGCGCCCGTCCGACCAGCGCGACATGGTTCTCTATCTGCCGGATGAAATCCTCGTCGTCGACAACTACTCTGCCAAGGCCTGGATCGACCGTTACGATTTCGAAAAGAGCGGGCTTTCGACCGAGGACAAGGCGGGCGACATTCCGGCCGAGCCGTTCCAGCGCACCAACGTCATTCCGCCGAAGAGCGACCATCGCCCCGGCGAGTATGCCGAGTTGGTGGTGAAGGCCAAGGAAAGCTTCCGCAAAGGTGATCTCTTCGAGGTGGTGCCCGGCCAGAAATTCATGGAGCGCTGCGACAGCAAGCCGTCCGACATTTCCAAGCGCCTGAAGGCGATCAATCCGTCGCCCTATTCCTTCTTCATCAATCTTGGAAACCAGGAGTATCTGGTCGGCGCCTCGCCTGAAATGTTCGTGCGTGTGTCCGGCCGACGCATCGAGACCTGCCCGATCTCGGGCACGATCAAGCGTGGCGAGGACCCGATCGCCGATAGCGAGCAGATCCTGAAGCTTCTGAATTCCAAGAAGGACGAATCCGAGCTGACGATGTGCTCGGACGTCGACCGCAATGACAAGAGCCGCGTTTGCGAACCCGGCTCGGTGAAGGTCATCGGCCGCCGCCAGATCGAGATGTATTCGCGCTTGATCCACACCGTCGACCACATCGAGGGCCGGCTGCGCGACGACATGGACGCTTTTGACGGCTTCCTCAGCCACGCCTGGGCCGTGACGGTAACCGGCGCGCCGAAGCTCTGGGCGATGCGCTTCATTGAAAGCCATGAGAAGAGCCCGCGCGCCTGGTACGGCGGGGCGATCGGCATGGTCGGCTTCAACGGCGACATGAACACTGGCCTGACGCTGCGCACGGTTCGGATCAAGGACGGGATCGCGGAGGTCAGGGCAGGGGCGACCTTGCTCAACGATTCCGATCCGCACGAAGAAGAAGCCGAAACCGAACTGAAGGCCTCCGCCATGCTTTCCGCCATCCGCGATGCCAGGGCCGGCAACTCCGGCAAGGTCAGCCGCGACGTCGCTGCCGTCGGCAAGGGCGTCAATATCCTGCTTGTTGATCACGAGGACAGCTTCGTACATACGCTGGCCAACTACTTCCGCCAGACCGGCGCGACCGTTTCGACGGTTCGCACGCCGGTGCCGGACGAGATCTTCGACCGGCTGGATCCGGATCTGGTCGTGCTGTCGCCGGGTCCCGGCAATCCGAAGGATTTCGATTGCAAGGCGACGATCAAGAAGGCGCGGGCGCGCAACCTGCCGATCTTCGGCGTCTGCCTCGGACTGCAGGCGCTGGCCGAGGCCTATGGCGGCGAACTCCGCCATCTAGCGCTGCCGATGCACGGCAAGCCGTCGCGCATCCGTGTGCTGGAACCGGGCATCGTCTTCTCCGGCCTCGGCAAGGAGGTGACGGTCGGCCGCTATCACTCGATCTTCGCCGATCCCTCGACCTTGCCGCGTGATTTTATCATCACGGCGGAAAGCGAAGACGGCACGATCATGGGCATCGAGCACGACAAGGAACCGATTGCGGCCGTGCAGTTCCACCCGGAATCGATCATGACGCTTGGCGGCGATGCCGGCATGCGGATGATCGAGAACGTCGTCGCCCATCTGTCGCGCAAGGCAAAGACAAAGGCGGCCTGAGACGACGCTTCAGGCGAGGCCGTCTCGGCCTCCTTGGAGATAATCGGCGGCATGGCCAATGTGGTGGCCATGCCGCCGGGGCTATGGATGGCCGCGTGCTCCTGAAGATCCTGAAATCATCGCGCTGATCGCTGCGGCAACTGCGGCCGGCATCGGATTGCCAAGGCCGATCTGGCGCGACGATCCGACCCCGGGAGATGTCCGTCATCGCATCCTCGTCCTCAGCAATCCGATCCACAGCGACATCGCCGTGCCGGTTGACGCCGACACTCTTGCGCGGTTCGGCTTCCTTCGTGACGGCGCGCTTGATCTGGACGACCCGAACCTTGGCTACATCATCCTCGGATGGGCAGGCCGGTCGTTCTATTCGGAAACGCCGACCTGGGCAGACCTGAAGGCGATGCCGGTCTTCAAGTGCTTCAGCCCCGACAATTCCGTGATGCATGTTTCGCTGGCCGGCGACATTCCGCTCGATCACCCGAGCGTCGTGGCAGTCGATGTCGGCGCGGAGGGATACCGGCGCCTGCTCGGGTTGGTTCTCGGCAGTTTCGCGAAGCAGGTCGACAAGCCGATGCCGCTGGCCGCATTTCCTATGGCGAGAACGATGCCTTCTTTGAAGCCGAGGGCTATTTCAATGCCTTCCTGGGGTGCAACACCTGGACTGCCACGGCGTTGCGTCAGGCCGGTCTCGTTTCCGGGTGGTGGACGGCGCTGCCATGGATGCTCAGAGCTTCCCTGTGGCTCCACAATGATCAGGCCGCATTTGCTCATGAAGCCGTCTCCGACAATCTGCCGTGAACTGCGATCTTGCGCGGCTGCCGCCTTGGCGGCGCGGACGATTTTGTGCCGCCCACGCTCCTCGCCTCGCATCGGCTTGACAGTGTGCAGTTCGGACACCAGCGACGAGAGCCGGCAGGTTCTGATTGACATCCTGCAACAAATCAGAACATTTCGGGAACGATGAATGAGGAATAACGTCGTGGCCAATGCTGAGAAATTTATCGTGCTCCCGTACCGTAAGAACCGGGGCAATCTGGTGCCGGGCGAGATGCGCCAGGCATCGAATGCCATCAGCGCGGAGAAGATTGCCACCTCCATGGCCTCGCGTTTCGTCGGCGTCGCGGCCTATGCCGTGATGGTCGATGAAGAGACCGGCGATATGTCGTCGCCGCGGCTCATTGTCCGGCACGGTGACATCGCCGATATCAACCCCTGATAACCTCGACCCATGATGGAAACCTCGCTCTACCTGCCGGTGAAAAGCTTTCTGGAGGCTGCGGGCTATGTCGTCAAAGGCGAGATCGGCGGATGCGATCTCGTCGGCTTGAGCGAGGGTGAGCCGCCCGTCGTCGTGGTGTGTGAGCTGAAGCTCAGCTTCAATCTGGAGCTTGTCCTACAGGCGGTCGATCGGGCTGTGATGAGTGATGAAGTGTGGATTGCGGCTCGCGTTTCGGCCAAGGGACGAGGCCGCGAGGCGGACAAGCGCTATCGCGATCTTTGCCGTCGGCTGGGGATCGGCATGCTCGGCGTTTCCGATACCGGACAAGTCAGCGTCATCGTCAGTTCCGTCTCGCCGATGCCGCGCACCAATCCGAAGCGCCGGTCGCGGCTCGTCAAGGAACATCAGCACCGACGCGGCGATCCGGCCGTCGGCGGCGGCTCGCGTGCGCCGATCATGACGGCCTATCGCCAGCGGGCGCTCATCTGCGCCGCAGTACTCAATCAAGGGCTCGTGCGGCCGCGCGACATGAAGGCGCTGGCACCGGATGCGGGGAAGATCCTGCTCGGCAATGTGTATGGCTGGTTCGAACGGCGGGAGAAGGGTGTCTATGCCCTGACGCCAGCCGGCGAAGCGGCACTCCTCCGTTGGCCGCAATCAATCAGTTTCACAGCCGAAAGTGCGGCAGTATCGACGTCCTCAAGCCCGGCCGAGAGTACTTAGCGACCGAGGTCGCGCCCGGCATTCGCGTCGACCGGTCAGGATCGCCGTTTGCGACGGCGACCCGTCGAGATCTTTCTTGCGGATCCTGTTTGACAAAATGGGTATCATCACACATATGAGCCGCATGGGCCGCCTGTGCGATTTTCGCGCGGGCGGTTTTGCGTTTGAATGGGCTGGTTTCTGCAATTCATTCGCATCCGCACCGATGTCTGCGCAGGGGATGAAGATGAACGAAAAGGGCAGTCTTACGGTTCGGCGGCTGGCGCTCTGGGGTATCCCGATGTCGCTCGGCGTCATGGGCTTGAAGATGGTCGCATGGTGGGTGACAGGCTCGGTGGCGTTGCTGTCGGACGGGCTGGAATCGACGGTGAACGTCGTTGCCGCCTTCGTCGCCTTCTTCGTCATCCGCTATGCGCAGAAACCGGCCGACCACGATCATCCCTTCGGCCATCACAAGGCGGAATATTTTTCGGCGGTGACCGAGGGCGCACTGATCGTCGTGGCGGCGCTGCTGATCGTCAATGAGGCGATCGGGCATCTCTCCGATCCGCGGATGCTGGATGCGCCGGCCCTCGGCCTGGCGATCAACTTTGTCGCCGGCGTGATCAATGCCGTCTGGGCGCAACTCCTGATCAAGACCGGACGCAAGTACCGATCGGCGGCGCTGACGGCGGATGGTCAGCACATCATGTCCGACGTCGTCACCTCCGTCGGCGTTCTCGCCGGCCTGCTGCTGGCGCTGGCCACCGGTTATGCGATCTTCGACCCAGTGCTCGCCATTCTGGTCGCCATCAACATTCTCTACCAGGGCTTCAAGGTGATCTGGCATTCGATCGGCGGCCTGATGGATCAGGCGGTCACACCCGATGAGGAAGAGGCGATCATGCAGGCGATCGCCATGCACGCCACGGGCTCCATCGGCGTGCACGACCTGAAGACGCGCCGCGCCGGCACTGTCACCTTCGTCGATTTTCACCTTGTCGTGCCGGCCGCCCTGTCTGTAAGGCAGGCGCACGATATCTGCGACCGCCTTGAAGATGCCATCCGTGCAGCGCATCCGGGCTCCAGCATCGCCATTCACGTTGAGCCTGAGGGTGAAAAAGCCCATGGCATCCGCGTCAAAGTCATCAAGGAGGCTTGAATGCCCACCACAGACGTGTCCAACCTGTCCATGCTGGGCAGCCAGACAGAATCTCCGAAATCACCTGAGGAAGCGGTGCTGGAGAGGGTGCCGTCGAGCCACGCCGGCACCGACTATGTCGTCCGCTTCACTGCGCCGGAGTTCACGTCGCTTTGCCCGATGACGGGGCAGCCCGATTTCGCCCACATCGTGATCGACTACATCCCGAACGACTGGCTGGTGGAATCGAAGTCGCTGAAGCTGTTCCTGCATGCCTTCCGCAACCACGGCGCTTTCCACGAGGATTGCTCGATCTATATCGCCAAGCGGCTGGTCGAGCTGCTCGATCCGAAGTGGCTCAGGATCGGCGCCTACTGGTATCCGCGCGGTGGCATTCCGATCGACGTGTTCTGGCAGACCGGCAAGCCGCCGGAGAACGTGTGGCTGCCCGACCAGGGCGTCGCGACCTATCGCGGTCGCGGCTGAGGCGTTCGTTTGACCAACACAGCACCGTTATCCCGCCGCCAACGGACGGCGGCTGGGTTGATTTGACTGGGAGTCCCGGAATTCAAACCTTGTCGTGGTCGGGCGCGAGTGTGAACTTGGCGCGATCCATATGGATTTGGCGCTTCTCGCTTCGAAAATGGGCGGCTCGCATAAGATTGCGCGCCTTCACGAGCTCGAGACGCAAGCGCATGAAATGCTTGCGCAGCTTGCTCTTTGGCCTGAATGCATCGTCTTCGGATGTCCGAAGGAAGGGCGCCGCCCTGACCGTGCTGTCGCCGATAAAACGCAGCTGGACGACCGGAGCGGGTTCGATCTGAAGGGCCGTCACCCACGATCGATGCCAGAAATGCGCGTCGACCAGCGCATACGTCCTCGTATCCTCAAGCATTCTGGTGGCTGCTCGCGGGCCGATGACATAGCCAGCCAGGCCGAGCCGATTTTGAAAGACGCGCGTGGCCTTGTGGCCCGTGCGATCATCTATCCAAAGCGGCGACTTTGCCACGATATGGGGCTGAGGGACGAACTCCAGATCGTAGACGCAATTCCAATCGTCATCTCGGTCGCGGATCGTCGTTATCACGTCGCCAATATCACTCGAAAGGACGGCATCGTCTTCCAGTATGATTGTCTTTTCGTTTCGCTCTACGACGGCGTTCCATGCCATTCTATGCGAGGTGAAGCAGGCTATGTCCTGGCGAAGCGTCGGACTTGGCCAGTTGTTCGCGGCTCCCTGGCAGTCTTCAGGCGATAGGTCGCTTGCTTCAAACGCATCAAGAAAACGATACTCCAATCCAAGTCTCGCCATCTGTTGAGACTGAAAATGCCTTCTCTCGTGCTCTGACCTGCGACTGATAATAAGGATATTCACTACGCTCTTGCCTGCTGCACCGTCATAACGCTTCCGACCTTATCGAGAACTCCGCCTCTCTCGTCAAGGTTGATCTGTCGGTTGCTGATATACGTCCGAGAACGGATGGGAGCATCGTCGTGCGCCGCGACCGACAGACTGGCATCAAGCGAAGGCAACCAGACCGCCTCAGACGTTGAAGCTGTCGTCATTGCCGACGTCGGATTGATCGTTGTCGGCAGAGGCGTCATCGTTGGTGTCGTAGTCTGCCTGTTGCAGACCGGCAGCGTCGTTGTCGTCGCTTTTATCGTTACTTGTGGTGTTGTCAGCTGCCTGCTGCTTGTCCCCGTCGTTGCTGAAGTAGTTGTTGATGACGGTCTCTTCGGTCGGCGCGTTGCCGAAGGGATTGTTGCCGGCAAGCGGTGAACCCCAGCCAAGCGACGACATGTGGCTCCCGAAGATCCCGCTCAGCGAGTTGGCAAGCAGCATGCCACCTGCGACGCCTGCCGCGGTGCCGAGCGCTCCCTGCAGGAAGCTGCCGCCTGCGGAGGGCGCCGCCGCCTGCGGGCTCCAGGGCCCGGTCGGTTGCTGTGGCATGGCGCGCGGGGCAGTGTCGAAGCCGCGATCCTGCTGGATCTGCTGGCGCGGGGCGCTTCCCCATGGGCCTGAGGAAGGCGGGGGGGACGCCGGCTGCTGCGGGCTCTGGCTGCTGCCGAAGATCGAGCTCAAGAAGCCGCCGCCCTGTTCAGCCTTGTGATATTCGCTCTGGTCGGCTTCGAGCAGACGAATGCGCTCTTCCAACTGCTTGATGTGATTGGCCGCCGCTTCGAGGCCCTTTTCCTGCACGATCACAGCCTGCGCCAGATAATAGGTGGCATACAGTTGCTCGCGCGTTCCCTGATCGATCAGCGCTTCGGCGTCATGGTCACGCGGCGTTGCGATGCGGTGCGGACGCGCTCGAAAAGGGCGGTCAACAATTGGCGTTCTTCAGGTGACATGGCCGGTCTCCTCTGTTGCTGGCGATTTGCGCCTAGGGATGACGTAGGAACGGATTTCGACTTTTCAAAGCCGCGCCAAGTTACATTTCGGTAAGCCGCCGGGCTGCCTAACCATATCTTCATCCGTTCCGTGGCTTGTCTTTTTCCCGCATTGTTTTACGCATGGAGTCGCACTATGTGCGGGGAACCCGAATTCGACGTAAGAGAGGTTCGAATGTACGAAGAAGAAGAACAGGACGACAAGACGAAGGAACTGCCGCTCGGCAAGGAAACGGAGGCGAACCTTTTCAAGTCGCGTTCGATCTTCATCTACGGGCCGATCACGCAGGAACTCGCGCAGAAGGTCTGCACGCAGCTTGTGGCGCTTTCCGCGGCCAATGACGAGGACATTCGCATCTATGTCAACTCGCCTGGCGGTCATGTCGAATCCGGCGATTCGATCCATGACATGATCAAGTTCATCAAGCCGAAGGTCTGGATGATCGGAACGGGCTGGGTCGCATCGGCCGGCGCGCTGATCTTTGTCGCGGCGCCGAAGGAACAGCGCATTTGCCTGCCGAACACGCGCTTCCTGTTGCACCAACCCTCCGGCGGCACGCGCGGCATGGCATCCGACATTGAAATCCAGGCTCGCGAGATCATCAAGATGAACGAGCGTCTGAACAAGATCATGTCCGAGGCCACCGGCCAGCCTTACGAGAAGATCGCTGCCGATACCGACCGCGACTACTGGCTGTCTGCGGAAGAAGCCAAGGCTTACGGCCTCGTTTCTCGCATTGTAACGTCGCAGTCCGAGATCTGATTTCGTGCTATGAGAAGCGCCCTTGCTTGCTGGATGGCGGGTGAGGGCGTTTTTTTGTTTCCCGAGCCGAGGTGAGCGGGGTTTCCACATGCCCGATCTACACTATGAGCATCCGCGTCTGGCAGCCCTTTATGATCTTGCCTGCGGTTGGTCGGAGGATCGCGATTTCTATCTCTCGCTGGCGGACGGCGGGCCGAAGTCAATTCTCGATCTTGGCTGCGGCACCGGGCTGATCTGCGATGCCTACGCGGCAGGTGGCCATGACGTGACCGGCGCCGATCCTTCAGCACGGATGCTCGAAATCGCTAGACGCAAACCGAATGGCTGCGGCATCGAATGGGTAGAGTGTTACTCGCAGGACTTTCGATCTGAAAAACGCTTCGATCTGATCATCATGACCGGCCATGCCTTTCAGGTATTGCTCGATGAGAACGCCATCCTCGCAACCCTTGCCGTCATGCGCGAGCATCTGGCGGATGGCGGCCGGATCGTCTTTGAGACTCGCAATCCCGCAATAGACTGGAAAGCACGTTGGGACGGCGGTGTGTTCGAGGTCATTCACGACGGGCTTGTCGTTCGCAAGACGCGCGACGTGGTCTCTTACGGGGAAGGGCGGGCCCATTTCGAAACCCGCTATCATTTCCCCGAAGAGACGCTTGTCTCAAAAAGCGAGCTGCTGTTTCTGTCGCGCAACGATATCGAGCGGCACCTGCAGGCGTCCGGGCTGCGCGCCGACGCCGTTTACGGCGATTGGGACCGCCAGCCTTTCGACGAGCGAAACGCCGAGGAGATGATCTTCGTCGTCCGGCGCGCGTCGTAACTCAGGAGGCAAGGTCCACTGTCAAGCGACCGCGGGCCGCCAGGCGATGACGCCTTCCGTGCGTGCGCGGACATCCGGCGACGCCAGGCAGGTTGCGACCGCCTCATAACCCGGCGCCCCCGGATAGGGATGCACGGTCATCGGTGGGTTATGGTTGGCCGGACAAAAGATGATTGCTTCATTCGGTGTCACCGCGCTGAGATCCAGGATCATCTTCGAACGCGTCAGCATGAAAAGAGTGCGCGCGGTTGCGGGACGATTGCGTAGGTAGGAAATCAAGGCTTCCTGCGTGGCCTGATCCAATCCCTGCTCGATCATGTCGATGATGAGCATTCCCTGGTGCTGCCCCTCCAACTCGGCGAGAAGCGCGATCAAGGCGAGTGAGGCGGTGGCGCCCTCATCGATAAGCCAGTCGAGGGCTTGCAGGAAGCGCGCCTTCGATGCCGGATCGATATCCAATCGCGCATCGATATCGGCGCTCGTCGCGGCGGCGCGATCGAGCCCCAGGAAGCGGGCATCCGGCAACGCGTCAGCAATGGCATGGGCGAGCCGCGTCTTGCCGCTTCCAAGCGGACCGATGATGTAGTTCAGAGCCTTGACGTCTCGCAGTTCAAAACGTTCACCGCCCCATGGCCAAGGCAGTTCAAAGACTGCAAGAACCGGAGACGTTGGCATGATCGAGGCCAGTTGGGCAGGGGACGGGGCGTGGCCCGCGGCGATGGCCCTGCGGAACGTCGCGACGCGGCCGATCGTTTCGATGAGCCGTTGCACACCGTTTTCGAGCGATGCCTGGTGCAAGGCGAGTCCGTGTTCGAGGCCGCCGCGATCACCCTTCAGAACCTGGGCAATCTGTGTGAGGCTGAGGCCGAGTGCACGAAATCCCACAATCTCGCCAGCGCGGGCCATCTCATCCGGCCCGTATGCGCGCCAGCCGGAAGATGTGCGCAGGGGGTCGACGAGGCCGCGTTGCTCATAGATCCGCAGCGCCTTGATGGAGATACCTAGCCGCGCTGCCGCCTCGGACGGGCTCAAAAAGTGTGCGGAATGATCCACGACTCACCTCGCTGCTTGTTTGTCGCCCTGCTTATCGGGGCAGCCCCAGGGGACAGGTCAACAGTATTTCGAATATTGGGAGCGTCTCTTTTGCAAGACGGCTCGATGGTGCAGGGGAACGGAACTTGGCCGTCGCGGGCTTGTGTTCTTTCCACGTCTAATGCTCCATGCGGCAGTTGCATTCAGTTCGAGTCCCGCCATGCTTAAAGACTTCTCCGTGCAAACCCTGTTCATGGGCGTTCTCACCACTTTCGTGGGATTTGCCAGCTCCTTCGCGGTCGTGCTGCATGGCCTGCAGAGTGTCGGCGCGACGGATGCGCAGGCCGCGTCGGGCCTTATGGCGCTGTCGATCTCGCTGGGGCTTTGCGCGATCGTGCTCAGCACCGTGACGCGTGTGCCCATCAGTATCGCATGGTCCACTCCGGGTGGGGCGCTCCTTGCAAGTACCGGTGTGGTCGAAGGTGGGTTCAATGCGGCGGTCGGAGCGTTTCTTATCTGCGCGTTGCTGATCGTTATTGCCGGCCTGTTCAAGCCGCTCGGCCGGGCAGTCGCGGCTATTCCCGCGCCTCTTGCCAATGCGATGCTCGCTGGTGTGCTGATCGGGTTGTGCTTTGCGCCGGTCAGGGCGATCGGCTTCAACCCGCTACTTGGCTTGCCGATCGTACTGGCGTGGATCGTCGTCGGCGCGTTCAAGCGGCTCTGGGCGGTGCCGGCGGCTCTAGCGGCTTTCGTCCTGGTGGTAGCCTTCGGCGTGGACATTCCCCAAGGGGCGCTCGGTTCGATCGAACAGGCGCTGCGGCCCCCTGTCGCGTTCGTGGCTCCTGTCTTCAATCTGCCGGCTTTCATTTCCATCGCCCTGCCGCTCTTCATCGTGACTATGGCGTCGCAGAACATTCCCGGCATTGCGGTCTTGAAGGTGAATGGCTATGCGCCAAAGCCCGGGCCACTCTTTTCCGTGACCGGCCTGTTCTCGATACTGTCGGCGCCGTTTGGAGGCCATGCGGTGAACCTTGCTGCGATTACCGCGGCGATGTGCGCTGGCCAGGACGCGCATCCCGATCCGGCGCGGCGCTACTGGGCGGTCCTGGTCTCAGGCATCTCCTATGTCATTCTCGGGCTGCTTGCCGGCGCAGTGACGACCTTCGTGGCGCTCGCGCCGCCGATCCTGATCCAGGCCGTGGCCGGGCTGGCGCTGGTCGGCGCCTTCTCGGGTTCGGCCATGGCCGCCTTCCAGGCGCCGGAATCGCGCGAGGCGGCAGCCATCACGTTTCTGGTGACCGCATCCGGTGTCTCCTTCGCCGGTATCTCCGGGGCATTCTGGGGATTGCTCGGCGGAGGGCTGATGCTGGCATTGTCACGTCTTGTGCAAGCGGCGAAAAAATAGGCGGAGGGATTGCCAGTTTTTTGTAGCCCGGCTATAAGCGCGACCATGAAGAGCACGGGCATCATGATTTCTGAGCAGATTGCACGCGGGCGCATCGCGCTCCGCGACAATACGCGCGCCCTTACCTCGCTTCTTCTCCTCGGCCTTACGCGCGGTTGCCGGGTCCATTGAGGAGCGGCCGGCGGCCGAAAGCCCGCCCAGGCCATCGCTCCTCGTGACCAATCCCGAAAGCTGATCAACCGGATTGCATTCGCACCGGATTCGTCATCGCCAAGCCAGACCCGATACGTTATGACGCGGCTGGCCAGATGACGGGAAGAGGAAGAAAAGACATGGACACGAACACCGGCTCCCAGACCAAAGGCATGCCCGACGCGGCGATCAAGTACCGCCCTTATCCGCAGGTGAACATCCCGGACCGCACATGGCCGTCCAAGACGCTGACCAAGGCGCCGATCTGGTGTTCGGTTGACTTGCGCGACGGCAACCAGGCGCTGGTCGACCCGATGGGCCACGACCGCAAGGCCCGGATGTTTCAACTGCTGCTCGACATGGGTTTCAAGGAAATCGAGATCGGTTTCCCGTCGGCGTCGCAGACCGATTTCGACTTCGCGCGCTGGTGCGTGGAGCAGGGCAACGTGCCGGACGACGTATCGCTGCAGGTGCTGGTGCAGTGCCGTCCGGAGCTGATCACCCGCACCTTTGAGGCGCTGGAAGGCGCGAACCGTCCGATCGTTCACTTCTACAATTCGACCAGCGAATTGCAGCGTCGTGTCGTGTTCGCCAAGGACGTCCAGGGCATCAAGCAGATCGCAGTCGATGCTGCGAAGATGATCTCCGACATGGCGGCGAAGGCCGGCGGCGGCTATCGTTTCGAATATTCGCCTGAGAGCTTCACCGGCACCGAACTCGACGTGGCTTTAGACATCTGCAACGCCGTCATCGAGGTGATGAAGCCGACGCCTGACAACAAGCTGATCATCAACCTGCCGTCCACCGTCGAAATGGCGACTCCAAACGTCTATGCCGACCAGATCGAGTGGATGTGCCGCAATCTCGACAATCGCGAGAACCTGATCATTTCGTTGCATCCGCACAACGACCGCGGCACCGGTATCGCCGCTGCCGAGTTGGCACTGCTGGCGGGTGCAGACCGTGTCGAGGGCACGCTGTTCGGCAATGGCGAGCGCACCGGCAACGTCGATGTCGTCACCATGGCGCTGAACATGTTCACGCAGGGCGTCGACCCGCAGATCGACTGCTCCAATATCGTTCGCGTGAAGGAAGTGTTCGAGTATTCGAACCAGATGCCGATCGGCGAGCGCCACCCTTATGTCGGCGAACTGGTCTATACCGCCTTCTCCGGCTCCCACCAGGATGCGATCAACAAGGGTATGAAGGCGATCAAGGTCGCCAATCACCCGGTCTGGGAAGTGCCCTACCTGCCGATCGATCCGCAGGATGTCGGCCGTTCCTACGAGGCGATCATCCGCATCAACTCGCAGTCCGGCAAGGGCGGCATCGCCTATATCCTGCAGCAGGACTACGGGCTCAACCTGCCGCGCAACCTGCAGGTGGAATTCCGCGAGGACATCCAGCGGATCACCGACGAAGAGGGCAAGGAGCTGCCGTCACGGAAGATTTATGACCGCTTTATCGAGCGCTACGTGACCCAGCCCAAGGGCCGCATCAAGTTCGTCGACCACCACACCTATGCCGATCCGGAGCACAAGGGGCAGCGCATCGTCGCTGCCGAGATTACCGACAATGGTGAGACGAAGCGCATCGAAGGCAGGGGCAACGGCCCGGTCGACGGCTTCATCAATGCACTCTCGCACTATCTCGGCATCGAAATGTCGGTCGAGGACTATTCGGAGCATTCGTTGCAGCACGGCTCTAATGCTGCCGCCATCTCCTACGTCGAGACCTCCTATCCGGGCGGCAAGCTTTTCGGCGCTGGCATCAGCACCAACATCGTCGGCGCGTCGCTGGAAGCGATCGTGTCGGCGGCGAACCGCGTGCTCGAGGTCAAGGCCGGAAAGGCCTGACAAGATCTGCGCAGCGGTCTCCTCCGCTGCGCCTCTTTCCGGGAACTTGCTGAGAATAGGGCGCACCGGTCGCTACCTAGCGCCACGTGTGGCCGGTTGCCTAAACCGTCTCAGATCGACGTGGCGACCTGCATCGCGAGCTGGCCGAGCGAGGCTTCCGACGATGGGCCGACGAGCACATAGGACGTACCGGCATTGTGCCAGGCGACCACACCGATCTCGTCCTTGATCGTTTCCTTGAAATCGTCGGCCTCGGAGGGCAAGTTGTCCTTGCGGAAGCAGATGGAAGCAAGGTCGCCATCGGAGCTCGTGTAGACGAGCTGACCGACCGGCCGGCCGGCGCCGATGAAGATCCGTGCGCCCTGGAAGGTCCAGCCCTGATCTGACAGGTCTGGCACGCGGAACGCAACGCCGACCGTTGAGGTCAGCCAGGTGGAAATTTCCTCCGCCTGTGTCGACGGCACTTCGAAAATATGACGCGGCTGGCGGGCGATCAGACGTTGGTTGGCGATGACGTCTGTCAACCACTCGCTGGAATCCGAGGCGGCTTCGATCGTTGTCGGCTGCGCCGACTGCACGGTGCTGGTGCTGCCGGCGGCGAAATAACCGATGCCGCACCCGGCAACGAACAGGATGATTGCCGCGGCAAGAGCCTGCGGACCGGTCGGCGCAAGCTTCAGCGAAGGCCGCGAAAGGCGTGCAGCAACCGGAGCCTTCGGCGGCTGTACGCTCTTGATCGACCGAACGAGCGCAAGGGGAACGGGCTCCTTGAGAATATCGTCGAAACGGTGCTTCCCGAAGTCCGCACCGTGCCGCAGCTTGTCGTAGAGCCGCTTGGCGCCTTCGTCGGTTGCCAAGCGCTGCTCGAGCTCCTGCTTCTGTTCTGGCGTCGCCTCACCGTCCAGCAGGGCGGTCAGCTGAGCATCGAGCGGCAGTTTCTTGAAATCGAGCAATTCAGTACCTGTGAGGATCATTGTCCGCGACGCTGGCGAAGTGCAGTTTCGCCGCCGCGAGTTGTGAGACGACGATGTTGACGGCAACACCCATAATGTCGGCCGTCTGTTGATAGCTGCGCCCCTCGACGACGACCAGCAGAAACGCGCTTGAGGTGCCTTCTGGCATCTCGGAAACCATGCGGTGGATGACATCGGGATCGATGAGCGAGGCGCGGTCGCGGCTCGCCTCACGGATATCGGTCACATTGGTCTTAGTAGAGGTATGAGCCTTGCGACGACGATGGTCATCGCTCCATTGCTGGCGGGCGAGGGTGTAAACCCAGCTTTCCAGACGGCCTTCGCCGTTCCACTGGTTGCTTTTGGCGATGGCGCGCTGACAAGCCGCCTGCACGAGCTCGTCGGCGCTCGCTGCGTCACCTGCAAGGGTCATCGCGAAACGCCGCAGCCGGGGCAGAAGGCCCACCAGATCGCGTCTGATATCGATGGTCGTCACGGGTTGACGCATGGTCTTTCCAAGTAGTGCATGGGCGTTCGGGCAGAACGCCCAGCAGGAAATCGATTTATATCGCTTCTGTGTCCTTTATGAAACAAGTACCTGATACTTCGCAAGCATCCGGCGGCGTATCCCACGGGTTCTCAAAGCTTTTCTTCGCTGGCACCAGTGCGGCAAACCTCAATACGTGCGGTAGCCGTTTAATGTTTTCAGTAGCGAGCGGTAGGCCCATGTCTGCTCGCCGCCCCGATCCCGGATCTCGACGAGCTGGACGCGCGCTCCCTGCACATCACCCTGTTCCACCAAAGCTTGTCCCATGTATGACCGTGCCAGAACATAGTTCTCGTCGGCCTGCAGCGCCTTGCGGTAATACGACATCCCCAGTTCCATTCTGCCCGCCTTGCGGTTGGCGTAGCCGAGGTAGTTCAGGATGCGCGCATCGTTCTGGTTCCTGGCAAGGAGAAGCACGGTCAGGGCGTTGTCGTATTGGCCGGCATAGGCGAATTCGCGGGCTGCCTTGTAGAGGTCGTCGTCGTTGAACGAGCTCTTCTTCGCAACCACGCACTCCTTGCGCTTTGCGTCCCAGATCTTGCCGTCGGTGCATTTCGTCGTCGTCTCGGTCTTTGGCGGCGGCTTCGTTTCGTCGCTCTCGTCGCCAATGGCAAAGGCTGCGGAAGAGACGGCGACGGCAAGGGAACCGGCCAAAGCCAGGCCGCGAAGGCTAAAGGATGCCACGTGCATGCAACGCTCCGTGAATGGATGGGTCCAGAGATAACGAGTGTACGTGGCGATCGCCAATTGCCAAGGCCGCGGATGCCTTCCGAATTCAAGATATCGTCATTTTGAGTTTCCGAGTGAGCTCGGCGACAAGATGATTCCAAAAATGGCGCTAAGCCTTGAAAATATCTGCACTTTCGCTGCCCATGCTGTCGCCCATGGAGTTGATGCTGAAGCGCTCGCCGGTCAGTTCCCACGCGCCGGGAGAGCCATCGATCGTGAAGAGATTGTAGGCGGCGCGAGGTTTCAGCCCTCCAGGCCCTTGCGATGCCGAGGCGATGCCGACCACGGGGACGGGACCAGTCTGGCCGCGCAGCCAGTGGAGCGTGTTCAAATGAGTATGGCCGTGGAGCACCAGTTCTGCGCCGCCGGTGGAGATCACGGCACCGAAGCGGCGGATGCCGATCATCCGCTTGTAGAAGGACGTTGCGCCACGAATGGGCGGATGATGGATCATCACGACCCGAAACAGGCCGGCCTCGCCAGCGGCACGCAGCATGTTCACGGTATCACGGGCCTGGCGTTCACCGAAGAAGCCGCTGGCGGCGAAAGGGGGCGTTGCGACCGCAGTCGAGCAGCCGACGATGGCGACCTTGCCGCGAACGCGGAGGTAGGGAAAAACGTGGCGGTCTTCCTGCCACTCAGCCGGTGCAAGATCACCGCGCACATTGTCATACCAGGCACGCACCGACTTTTCGTAGGCACCGGGGACGTAGGCATCATGGTTTCCGGGTACGACGGAATTGTCTGCGGGGTCGCCGAGTTCTTTCAGCCATGCGGCGGCGGCGCGGATCTCCAAGCCGCTCGCGAGGTTCACCAGGTCGCCGGTGACCGCCAGATGATCGGCTTGCTTCGCGCGTATGTCATCGAGCAACAGATCCAGCGTGCTGCCGAAAAGGTGCTTGCGCCTGTTGCGATGCCAGTTCACAAAGCCGGTAATGCGTTTGGAGAAGAGCTCGCGGACGGAAAGGCGAGGGAGGGGGCCGAGATGGATATCGGAGATGTGCGCGAGCTTGAACATGCGACGACACATAGCCCAGTAACTCTGCAATTCAAACACATCTGCTTGAACGGATTAATGGAATTGGAAAAAGCGTGATCGGTACCATCCGCCCCTGGCAGTCGCGATTCCTGATGCGTATCGTGCATGTCTATTTCGCGATCGCGCGCGGAATGACGATGGGCGTGCGGGCGGCCTGCTTCGATTCGGCGGGCCGCATCTTTCTCGTGCGGCACAGCTACGTGCCCGGCTGGCATATGCCCGGCGGCGGGCTTGAGCGCAATGAGACTGCCGAGGAGGCGCTGATCAAGGAACTTCGTGAGGAGGGGAACCTGCGTATTCTCGGTCGCCCGCAGCTGTTTCACATCTATTTCAACACGGCCGCCAGCCGACGCGACCATGTTCTCTTCTATAAGACACAGGTGGAGCAGACCGCACCGCGCCCAGCGGACAGGGAAATCGTCGAGTGCGGCTTCTTCGCGATCGATGATCTGCCGTCTGGCACCACTGACGCGACGCGTCGTCGCCTGGCTGAACTGGCGGGCGAGCGGGAGCCCGCCCACGTCTGGTAGAGCCCAGGGCTAGGCCGCTGCCAGTCGGGCACGGCCATGCGGGCGATCGAGATCGAGCGCCGGGCCGATAGGCACAATGCCGGTCGGATTGATCGTCTTGTGGCTGCGATAGTAGTGGTCCTTGATATGGCGGAAATTCACCGTCTCCTTGACGCCCGCCGTCTGATAGAGGTCGCGCAGGTAGGCCGACAGATTGGGGTAGTCGTCGATGCGGCGGATGTTGCACTTGAAGTGACCGACATAGACGGCATCGAAGCGAACCAATGTCGTGAACAGCCGCCAATCGGCCTCGGTCAGCCGATCGCCGAAGAGATAACGACCCTTGGAAAGACGGTCTTCGAGCATATCAAGCGTTGCGAAAAGCCTGACGACATTCTCCCCGTAGGCGTCCTGCGTCGTGGCGAAGCCCGCCTTGTAGACGCCGTTGTTGACGGTATCGTAGACGACGGTATTGACGTCATCGATGTCGGCGCGCAGATCCTGCGGATAAAAATCAACAGTTGAGCCGGTCAGATGATCAAAGGCGCTGTTGAACATCCTGATGATCTCGGAAGACTCGTTGTTGACGATTGTGTTGGCCTTCTTGTCCCACAGGACCGGCACCGTCACGCGGCCGGAATAGTGCGGATCGGCCTTCACGTAGATTTCCGATAGCGTCTTGGCGCCGAAGAGATGGTCGCCGGTGGCGCCGTCACCGATCTTGAACTCCCAGCCATGCGACAGCATGAGGGGATCAACGATGGAAACGGTGATGAGATCATCGAGTTTCTTGAGTTTGCGAAAGATCAGCGTGCGGTGCGCCCAAGGGCACGCCAGCGAAACGTAAAGGTGGTAGCGGTCGGCTTCGGCCTTGAAACCGCCTGCACCGGAAGGGCCAGGGGCTCCATCCGCCGTAATCCAGTTTCGAAACTGCGAAGCGGCGCGCTTGAAGTGCCCCTTGGTTTCTTTTGTATCGTACCAGACGTCATGCCAGACGCCGTCAACCAGCATGCCCATGTTGTAATCCTTCAGATTATCCTGGGGCAGAACATATCGCAGCTCTTGCTTCTTTGCAGGCGGCAAAGATTGAACACTGCGTCACGTCGCGTGGTCTCCCGCTAAATTTCCGTTGGACGACCGAAATTTTTCCTGCTATCGGCCATTTCACACTTCTGGAACCCGATTTGATGTTTGCCCCGAGAAACCTGCGACGACGCTGATGCTCCCGAACGCCAAAGGGCGTGCTCGAGATCCATCAATTCTGTCTATCCGGTTTCCGTCTCATCATGCACAAGCACGATCTGGTCTACCTCACTGAGGATGCGTCGCACGACGCTGCTATCGAACACATCAACGAAGAAGCATTCGGTCCCGGCCGGCATACGCGGGCCGCAGCCCGAATCCGCGAGCAGGGGCCACACGACCTTTTGCTTTCCTTCATTTGCACCGATGACGGGGAAACGATCGCATCGGTGCGAATGACGCCCGTCCAAGCCGGTTCGGTCAATGGACACCTGCTTGGGCCGCTGGCCGTTCGGCCGTCCCACAAGGGTCGCGGTATCGGCCGGGAACTGGTCCGGATTGCCGTCGACGCAGCGCGGCGCAAGGGGTCGGAGGCGGTCATTCTCATCGGCGACCCGCCTTACTACTGCCCGCTCGGCTTCGAGAAGGTTGCCCACAATGCGCTGACGTTTCCGGGCCCAGTCGATCCGGCGCGCGTGCTGGTGGTGCCGCTCGCCGAGGATGCGCATGTAAGGCTCAAGGGAACTATCGGCTGGCGGAAATAGATCGCGTGCGGTATTGAGCCTTACGCCCGGCGCGCGCTTCGCGTGATCTTTCAGTAGCTTGAAGGGCTTTGAGCATGAGCCGCATTTCCATGGACGAGGCGCTGGATCGCGCCGGGACCGGTTCTTTCCAGCGGCGCTTGATCGGCATCTTCGGACTTGTCTGGACGGCGGACGCAATGCAGGTGCTCGCCGTCGGCTTCACCGCAGCCTCGATTGCAGCCACCTTTGGATTGACAGTTCCGCAAGCTCTGCAGACCGGCACGCTGTTCTTTCTCGGCATGCTCATCGGCGCCGTCGCCTTCGGCCGCCTGGCCGACAAGGTCGGACGGCGCCAGGTGTTGATCGCAACGGTTGCCTGCGACGCGCTTTTCGGCACGCTTTCGATCTTCGCTGCCGATTTTACCAGCCTGCTCGTGCTGCGCTTCCTCACCGGCATGGCGGTCGGCGGAACGTTGCCGGTCGACTACGCGATGATGGCCGAGTTCCTGCCCACCAAGAGCCGTGGCCGCTGGCTGGTCGCGCTGGAAGGCTTCTGGGCGATCGGAACGCTGATCGTCGCATTGGCTGCCTGGGCTGCGAGCGTTGCCGGGGTGAGCGATCCCTGGCGCTATATTTTCGCGGTCACCGCACTGCCGGCACTGCTGGGCCTGACGCTGCGCTTCTTCGTTCCTGAATCTCCCCTCTACCTCATTCGGACCGGACGGACAGGCGAGGCCAAGATGATCGTCAACAGGATGCTGGCGCTGCACCAAAAAGCGCCCCTGCGGTCCGACGACGAGATCGTCGCGACGCCGCAGGTGGCGGAAGGGATCTTCTCAGAAGAGCTTCGTCGCCGAAGCGCACTGATCCTGGCGATCTGGTTCCTGGTTTCCGTTTCCTACTACGGCGTCTTCACCTGGATGCCGGCGAAGCTGGCCGGCGACGGGTTCGGCTTCGTCCGCGGATACGGCTTTCTGGTGTTCGTCGCACTTGCCCAGGTACCTGGCTACGCGCTTGCCGCCTATGGCGTCGAGGCTTGGGGGCGCAGGCCGACGCTGATCTGTTTCTGCCTGCTTTCTGCGCTGGGGTGCCTGCTCTTCGTGGTTTCTCCGAGCGACATGCTGGTTGGCGCGTCGCTGCTGGTCATGAGCTTCGCGCTGCTCGGGACGTGGGGCGCGCTCTATGCCTTTACGCCGGAGCTCTACCCCACCGCATCGCGGGCGACGGGCATGGGATCGGCAGGCGCGATGGCGCGCCTCGGCGGGCTGCTTGCTCCGTCCCTGATGGCATTCGTCGTATCAGGTGGATTGGGCCTGGCCATCGGCCTGTTTGCGGGCCTGCTGGTCGTGGCGGCCTTTGCCGCGATGGCGATCGACGCAGAAACGCGCCAGGCAGCGCTCAGCTGATTCCGGCACCGGCAATGTGTGCAAAAACGTGTGCGGGCGGCCGATCCAGGCATCGCCATCCCCACGTCAAATTCAGTTGATCACACGACTGTCATGCGCGCTCCCTAGACTTTGGAAGCGCTCCAAAGCGGACCTGTGGTGTCAATATGATGGGGGTAGTTCGATGACCGAACATATTTCACAGAAACAAATCTTTCCGACCAGCCAGCTTGAGGATGCCGACGGCGACGGCCATAACCGCTGCGACAATCCCACCATGGGGGAGATCATTGGCCGGCGCTTCTCGCGTCGCGGTTTCCTTCAAGGATCGCTTGCCGTTTCGGCTATTGCCGCGACTGTCAGCCCAATCGCGCTGTTGAGCGCGCAAAAGGCTCGCGCTGCAGGCGGCTCCGCCTTCTCCTTCACTGAAGTCGAGGCCGGCGTCGATGCGGACCACCATGTCGCCGAGGACTACAATGCCGATATTCTCTTGCGCTGGGGCGATGCCCTTTTCTCCGATTCGCCGGTCTTCGACCCGAAGCAACAGTCGGCTGCGGCGCAGAGCCGACAGTTCGGCTACAACAACGATTATGTCGGCTATATTCCGATCGATGGCTCGTCAAAGCACGGTATCCTCGTCGTCAATCACGAATACACAAACCCGCACTTGATGTTCCCCGGCCTGGTGACGATCGCCGACGGCAAGATCAAGCAAGCGAAGCTTACCAAGGAGCAGGTCGATATCGAGATGGCTGCTCACGGCGGCACGATCGTCGAGATCCGAAAAGCCGACGGCAAGTGGCAGGTCGTGCCGGACGGCAAGTACAATCGCCGCATAACCTCGGTGACCGAGACGGAACTGACCGGTCCGGTGGCGGGCCATGAGCGCGTCAAGACATCCGCCGATACGACCGGCACCAAGGTAATCGGCACGTTCAACAACTGCGCCGGCGGCGTCACGCCCTGGGGCACCTACATTATGGCCGAGGAAAATTTCCATGGCTATTTCTCCGGCGAACTGCCTGCCGATCACAAGGAGGCGGCGAACCATAAGCGCTACGGCGTGCCGGAAGGCGCCTATGAGTGGGCACACTTCTATGACCGCTTCAATGTTGCAAAGGAGCCAAACGAACCCAATCGCTTCGGCTGGATCGTCGAGGTCGATGTCCTCGATCCGACGTCGACCCCGAAGAAGCGCAGCGCGCTTGGACGCACGAAGCACGAAGGCGCTGCATCGATCGTCGACAAGGATGGCCGCGTCGTCTTCTACCTCGGCGACGACGAACGTTTCGACTACGTCTACAAGTTCGTGACGTCGGGCACCTACATGGCCAACGACCGCACTGCCAACATGAAGCTGCTCGACGAAGGGACGCTTTATGTCGCCAAGTTCACCGAGGACGGGACGCTGCAGTGGTTGCCTGTTGTCCACGGCCAGGGGCCGTTGACAGCGGAAAACGGCTTTGCCAGCCAGGCCGAGGTGCTGATCGAGACCCGCCGCGCGGCGGACCTGCTCGGGGCGACGAAGATGGACCGGCCGGAAGACATCGAACCCAATGCCGTCAACGGCAAGGTCTATGTGATGCTTACCAACAACACGAAGCGCAAGCCCGAGCAAGTGGACGCGGCCAATCCGCGTGCCGACAACGCCTTCGGCCATATCATCGAGATCACCGAGGATGGCGGTGCCTTCGGGGCAACCTCGGGCAAGTGGGAAGTCCTGCTGAAGTGTGGAGACCCTGCCGTCGCAGCCGTCGGCGCTTCCTTCTCGACCGAAACGACGAAGAACGGCTGGTTCGGCATGCCGGATAACTGTTCCATCGATGCTGCCGGCCGCCTCTGGGTCGCGACCGACGGCAATAACAACAAGGCGACAGGCCGCACCGACGGTCTCTGGGCCGTCGACACCGAAGGCGACGCGCGCGCAACCTCCAAGCTCTTCTACCGTGTTCCGGTGGGTGCCGAGCTCTGCGGCCCGCTCTTTTTGCCGGACGACCAGACGGCATTCGTAGCCGTGCAACATCCCGGCGACGGCGGCGACGACTGGTCGGGCCACGGTCGTCCGTCCTACTATGAGGATCTCTCCACCCGCTGGCCGGACTTCAAGGAGGACATGCCGGTCCGACCGGCTGTCGTTGCGATCACCAAGGTCGGCGGTGGAAAGATTGCCGTCTGACAGCTGAAAGCGACCAGTGCTCCACCGTTCGGCCGGACGGTGGAGCATCGATGTCTGGCGAAATCGCGCACCTTGTTGCGGCGTCTAATCGAGACGCTTGCGCAGAAATGTGCGGGTGCGGCCTTTCGGGAATTCAGGCAATTCGCCGAAGATCTCGTAGCCTTGGCGCTGGTATGCCCGCAGCGCCTGCGGATTGAAGGTATCGATCCAGGCACCGCGGCAGCCGCGTGCGGCCGCTTCCTCTTCGGCCAACGCAAGGATCTGGCCAGCCATGCCCTTGCCCCGTTCCTTGTCGGGAATGTACAGCAACTGCGTGAACAGCCAGCCCCAGGCGGTATAGCCGGAAAGGCCTCCGCTGACGTTTCCATCGGTATCACGAATGAGAACCGCGAGCGGCCGGCGTTCGGAAGGGCCAACATCATCGAGATTGAACGCCGAGAGCGCGTCGCCGATCGTCGTGAGATCATCGGCAGCGGGCGAGCCTGTGACCTCAAACTCAGCCATGCCGCTAACGCCCTTCGCGCCACCACATGGCGCCGAAGGCAAGCAACAGGATACCGACACCGGCGAAGCCGGCAAACAGCGGCAGCGTGTTGATGCCTTTCAGCACCGTTTCGTTGGTAAGGTGGATCTGCATGCGATCGTTGTCGGCAACGCGGACCTGGCCACGAACCGGCAGGATCGGCGGAATGCTGATCGCGCCGCTGGCATCGGAAACGCGGGTGACGAGGCCCTTCGACTTGTCGGCAATGGGCTTCAACGCCTCGCTCGTCGAGATCATCGCCTTGAATTCCGGCGCATCGACCGCGCCGACATGAACGAGCGTCGTCATCTCGCCGTTCCTGATTTCGAAGAGGCCGATCTCGTCCATCTTCTTCTCGGCTTTGAAGAGGCCGGGCTCGGCTTGCGTCAGCGTCAGCGTCTCCGTCTTGCCGGAGGGATAGCGCACCGTCGCGTTGCCGGGGTTGGCGCCGATCGTCTGGCGCGTGATCTCCAGCGTGCGACCGGATGCCCGAGCGGTCAGCGCCTCTTCCTCAAGGGCCGGCTCTTTCATCAGCCAGTGGGCGACGCGGCGATAGAGCGACACATGCGGACCACCGCCCTCGAAGCCACGGGCCCACAGCCAGCCCTGGTCGGAGAGCAGCATGGCGACGCGACCCTGTCCGGCGCGATTGAGAACGAGGAGCGGATGGTTGTCGGCTCCGACCATTACCGTCTGGCCCTGCGGCGGCTCGACATCGACACTGCGGAACCACCGGCCCCAATGAGGCGGCTCGTCAGCGGATCCGTCGAGGCCACGGGTGACCGGATGCTTGCGGCCCTCTTCCGAAAGCCTGGGATAGAACGCCTTCTCGATCATCTGGCCGGTCGGGGCGGCCGGCAGCACGGATGACAGCGGCGTCAGCGCAATCGAATCCTGGCCGGCGTGTTCAGGGCCAGCTGCGATCAAAAGGGCGCCGCCATTTTCCACATACTGGGCGATGTAGTCGTAGTAGAGGATCGGCAGCACGCCACGGTGCTGGTAGCGGTCGAAGATGATCAGGTCGAAGTCCTTGATCTTGTCGACGAACAGCTCGCGGGTCGGGAAGGCGATCAGCGACAGCTCGTTGATCGGCGTGCCGTCCTGCTTTTCGGGCGGGCGCAGGATGGTGAAATGGACGAGATCCACCGACGCATCCGATTTCAGGAGGTTGCGCCAGGCGCGTTCGCCGGCATGCGGCTCGCCGGAGACAAGCAGAACGCGCAGGTTCTCGCGAATGCCGTCAATCACATGGACGGCGCGGTTGTTTGCCTCGGTAACCTCGCCTGGAAGGCCGCTGACCGAAAATTCGAGAACGTTGCTGCCGCCGCGTTCGACCTTGAACGAAAACGGCGTGTCGCGACCGGGCGTGGCCTGGAGCGTGGCGATCTCGTTGCCGTTGAGCTTGACCGTGACATTGGCCGTGCCGCCTGGGCTTGGGCCGTCGTCGAAGACGCGCAGCAGCAATTGCTGCTCCTCGTTGACGATGCCGAAGCGTGGTGCCTTGACGACTTCGATACGGCGGTCGAATTCGTTGGCTTTACCCGTGATCAGGCCGTGGATCGGTGCATCGAAGCCAAGTGCCTGGTTGACGGCGGGAACGTCATGGACCTCGCCGTCCGTCAGCATGATCGCGCCGCCGATGCGCGCGGGCGGCACATCCGCGACAGCCGCGGAAAGCGCGTTGAACAGCCGGGTCGAGGGTGCGTCGGAATCGTCCGGTTCCGTCGCGTCGACGTAGCGCGGTTCGATATTGGGGAAGCGAGCAAGACGCTCCTTCAACTGCGCCAGGGCATCGTCGGTCATCTTGATGCGTTCAGGCGTCTCTTGGCTCTGGCTGCGGTCGACGATGACGGGCACGACGGTCGACAGTTGCTCGCGATCTTCCTGCAGCAACAGCGGGTTGGCGAGGGCGGTCAGCAAAGCAAGCGCAGCAATCGAGCGGATCCAGGCACCGCGCACCCGGCGCCAGATGGCAAAGGCGGCGGTTGCGACGACAATGACTGCCAGACCCGCCAGGACCGGCCAAGGAATGAAAGGCGAAAAATCAACCGTCATGTCACTGTCCCAACCGTTCCAGGAGAGCGGGAACGTGGACCTGATCGGTCTTGTAGTTGCCGGTCAGCATATACATCATGATGTTGACGCCGCTGCGGTAGGCGTATTCGCGCTGCGTCTCGTCCGGCGGAACCGTCGGCAACATCGGCACCCCGTTGTCGTCGACGGCCCAGGCGCCGGCAAAGTCGTTGCCCGTGATGAGGATCGGCGAAACGCCGTCTGCCGTGCCGGTCGACTTGGCATCCGCGGCACGGTTTTCCTGTCGCGCTTCGATCCAGAGGGGGCTTCCGGTGTAGCGGCCGGGGAAGCTCGACAGCAGGTAGAAGGATTTCGTCAGCACGTGGTCCGATGGCACTGGTTCCAACGGCGGAATATCGAGATTGGCAAGGATCTGCTGCAGCCGCTCGCCATTGGCGCTGACCGAGCCGCCATTGTTGTCGAGTGCGCTGAACTGGTCGCGTGTGTCGAAGAGCACAGTTCCGCCGGAGCGCATGTAGGCGTCAATCTTGTTGATCGCCGCTGCCGAAGGCATCGGCGCGGTCGCCGAGACGGGCCAATAGATGATCGGGTAGAAGGCGAGCTCATCCTTCGTGAGATCCAGACCAACAGGTGGCGACGGCTCCAGTGTGGTGCGATAGGTCAGGAAGTCCGTCAGGCCCTCGAGCCCCCGTTCGGAGATACGATCGACGTCCTGTTCGCCGGTAACGACGAAGGCGAGGTGCGTATTGTCGAGCCGCTGGAAGATCTGCTCGTCGCCTGGCTTGGCGTCATCTGCATGCGATTGTCCGGGCTGCAGCAAGATTGCTGCACTCAGAGCAACGGCGACAAGCGCTGCCGTGCGGGCCGCTGGGCGCAGCCGCGAGAAGGCGCCGCTCATGAACATCACGATCAGGCTGTCGGCCAGCAGCAGCAGGAAGGCGATCAGGAACAGGGCAGGCTTTGCAGACCAGGTTTCACCGCCGATCAGTCCCTCGCGAACGATGGTGATCCCCGACGTGTCGAGTGGCCTCAGTTCGGCGTTCTTCGGCAGCACGTTCAGAGCGGTAAATCCTTCCTCGGACCCATACAGGCCAGGCGGGTTGTCAAAGCTGGCAAGCGACGTGACCTTCGCGTTGGGGATCAGCGGACGCGCTGTGCCGGTCTCGGTCGTCAGCGCGCCCCTGGCCGTCAACAGGCGGAAGGGTGGCAATGCCTCGGCGCTCGAAGCGCCATTCGCTTCGGCGTTGACGCCACCCGAGCGCGACAACTGGACGAGGCGGCGCAGCATTTCGACGAAATTGCCCGAAATCGGCAGGTTGGACCACGTGGCCTCGGCGCTGACGTGGAAGAGGACGATCCGGCCGGCATTGATCGGCTTCGTGGTCACGAGCGGTGTCCCATCGGCAAGGCTTGCCCAGGTGCGCTCGGCGAGATCAGGCGTCGGCTCAGCGAGAACCTGACGCTTGATGGTGACGTCCGTCGGCTTCGCCATTCCAGCGAACGGGCCGAATCCCGGAAACTCGGCCAGCGGCTGCGGTTCGGCCCAGGACAGCGCGCCGCCAAGCGCACGCTCGCCCTGGCGCAGCGTGACCGGAACCAGCGGGTCGTCGGCCGGAGCGGCGGCAAGGCGCGGCCCGGCAAAGCGGATCAAGGTTCCGCCATTCGCGATCCAGCGCTGCAACGGCGCGTAGGTTTCCTGGGGCAGGCGGCCGATGTCAGCCATGATGATCACGGACGGATTCTGCGTCAGGAGATCCGGGATCGAGGACGCGAGATCGGGCGTGTTCGGCTCTATCAGATCGGCATAGGGCTGCAGGGCGCGCTGAATGTAATAGAGCGGCGAAAGCAGCGGCTGGAACGTATCGCCGACTTCGCCGGACAATAGGACGACGCGGCGGCGCTTGAAGCCATCATCGAGCAGATGCACGGCGCCTGCCGTGGCGTGGCTGTCAATGCTGACGCGCGCGAAGTCGTTGCGCATTTCAAACGGTGCGGTGATCGATCCAGTGGCAACGCTCTGCCCCTGTTGGAAGTCGATCGAACCGGCGGCGATTGCGCGACCTTGTGTATCCTGCGCGGTCATGGGCAGCGATGCGGCACCCGCGCTGTCGAGGCGCGTGGCGGTCACCGTCATCGCATCCGCGGCATTGTTGGCTGACGTGATGGCGATCGTCTCGGCCGCGTCGCCGGACACCAAGCGCAACTGGGCAGGCGAGAGGTCGGAAAGTTGGCGGATCGTTGCGTCGCTGTCGCTTGCGGCGGCGCCATCGGTGAGGAAGGCGAGGGTGCCGGGATGGACGCCGTTCAAGGCGGCACGCAGCGCCTCAAACGCGCGCTGGCGGTCGGGCACGAGCGGCTTCGGCTGCGCGGCGCGCAGCTTGTCGCGGGCAACGGACGCCGTTCCTGGAACCGCGTCGTTGGTCGGATCGGCGGTGAAGGCGATGGCAACAGGGGTCCCGGCCGCTTCCGCGTCGTCAATCAGCGCGTCGGCGGTCTTGACGCGCTGGTCCCAATCCGGCGACGTAGCCCAGCCATTGTCAACAAAGAGCACGAGCGGACCGCCGGCAGCGATTGAATTCGCGCGTGGATTGAAGACAGGGTCGGCGATCGCCAGGATGACGGCCGCGGCAAGCAGCATGCGCAGCAGCGTCAGCCACCAGGGGCTCTGGGCCGGGGTTTCCTCTCGCTTCAGAACCGTCGCGAGAATCTTCAGCGGCGGGAAGACTTCGGTCTTCGGGCGCGGCGGCGTCAATCGCAGCAGCCACCATATGATCGGCAGGGCGACGAGCGCGCCGAGGATTGCAGGATAGGCGAAAGCGAAGGGAAGGGCGTTCATCGTTGCCCTCCATGCGTCGCGCTGGCCGGCATACCCGACAGATACATGTGAACGGCGACCAGTGCTTCGGAGGCGAGATGGTCGGTGCGATGGCTGACAAAGGTCCAGCCCATGTGGCGCAGCGCCTGGCCGAGATCGTCCCTGCGGCCGAGATAGGCGCGGGTATAGGCTTCGCGGATATGCTCGGCGCGGCCGGTTGTCAGTTTCGAACCGGTCTCGGGATCGGTGAATTCGGTGCGGCCATCATAGGGGAAGAGCTCTTCGGCCGGGTCGGCGATCTCGATCACGTGGCCGCGCAGACCGCGCCGCGCCAAGGGACCGATGCGCGCCATGACCGCACGCGCGTCGTCGAGGAAATCACCGATCAGCACAAGTTCGCTCCAGCCGCGAATCATGGCCGTTTCCGGGAGGCCTCCGCTCAGCGGAGTATGCATCAATGCCGTTGCAAGTCGCTCTGCAGCGTTGCGCGCGGCGATCGGTTCCATGACGCCTGGGCATCCGATGCGCTCGCCGGAGCGCGCGAGAATCTCTGCAAGCGCCAGCATGATGACGAGTGCCCGGCCTTCCTTCGAGGCGTTTCCGAAAGTCGATTTGTACATCATCGAGGGAGACATGTCGGCCCAGAGCCAGATCGTATGGGCAGCCTCCCACTCGCGGTCGCGGATGTAGGTGTGATCGTCGCGCGCGGACCGGCGCCAATCGATGCGCGACAGGCTCTCGCCCTCGGTATAGGGACGGAACTGCCAGAAATTCTCGCCGATACCGCGTTTGCGGCGGCCATGCCAACCGGCGATCACCGTGTTGGCGATCCGCTTGGCCTCGACCAGACAATCCGGCACCAGGCTTGCCCGCTGCCTTGCGCGAGCAAGGGCGTCGTTGCCCGAAGTCGCATTGACGATCTGTCCGATGGGTGCCACGCAGACGCTTCCTTATCCCTTGGCCTGCTTGACCAGCGCGGCAATGACATCACGAACCGACATGCCTTCTGCGCGCGCCGCGAATGTCAGCGCCATGCGGTGCTGCAGGACGGGTTCGGCGAGCGCGTGGACGTCGTCGACAGACGGTGCGAGGCGGCCTTCGTAGAGGGCACGGGCGCGGGCGCAGAGCATCATGGCCTGGCCGGCACGTGGGCCGGGACCCCAGGCGACGTTCTTGTCGGTCGAGGCGTTTCCCTGACCCGGACGGGCGGAACGGACAAGCGCGAGGATGGCGTCGACCACTTTGTCGCTCACCGGCATCTGGCGGATGAGCGTCTGGATTTCGACGAGGCGCTCGGCACTCAGGATTGCTTGCGGCGCCGTTTCGCCGATGCCAGTCGTCTCGAGCAGGATCTGTCGCTCGGCAGCGAGCTCCGGATAGTGGACGTCGACCTGGAGAAGGAAGCGGTCGAGCTGTGCCTCGGGCAAGGGGTAGGTGCCTTCCTGCTCCAGTGGATTTTGAGTGGCGAGGACGTGGAATGGGGCCGGCAGGTCGTAGCGATGACCGGCGACGGTGATGTGGTACTCCTGCATCGACTGCAGCAAAGCCGACTGCGTGCGCGGCGACGCGCGGTTGATTTCGTCGGCCATGAGGAGCTGGGCGAACACGGGTCCCTTGACGAAACGGAAGGAGCGGCGGCCGCTCTCGTCCTGGTCCATCACCTCCGAGCCAAGAATGTCGGACGGCATCAGATCCGGCGTGAACTGGATGCGGTTGGAGGCGAGGCCAAGCACTTCGCCGAGCGTGGTGACGAGTTTGGTCTTGGCGAGACCCGGCACGCCCACCAGCAGGGCATGGCCGCCCGAGAGAACCGCAAGCAGGGTGTTCTCGACGACGCTTTCCTGGCCGAAGATCACCTTGGAGACTTCGCCCCGGATGGCGGCGATATCTGCAAGTGCCTTCTCGGCCGCGGCGACGATCGCCTTTTCATCAAGCGGGGCTTCGGTCTTCATCATACCCATTAGGCATCTCCAGCGGCTGATATCATTCGTCGCGAATCGGCAGACTTACTCGCAAGCCTCATACCAGATAGAGTTATGGAGATGTTGCGGGCTGACAAGTTGGTTCCGAATGACTATCTCGTGACCTTCTGGAGTTAAACACAAACCGGGACAGAAGAATGGCAGCCGAAGAGATCAAAGCAACGACGGACGCGGCCGGTCTTGCAGCGCTGATTTCACGCGCCGCCGGCGATGCGGGCAGCAAAACGCGCGGGCTTCCTCCCGTCGATAAATGGAACCCGCCCTTCTGTGGCGATATCGACATGGAAATCCGCGCCGACGGCACATGGTTCTACATGGGAACGCCGATCGGCCGGGCGCCGCTCGTCAGACTGTTTTCAACGGTCCTCCGAAAGGATGAGGACGGGAAGACGTATCTTGTAACGCCTGTGGAAAAGGTCGGCATCCGGGTCGTCGACGCACCCTTTGTGGCGGTTGAAATGAATGCCGGCGAAAGAGATGGCGAGCCGTTGCTGACGTTCCGGACCAATGTCGGCGACGTGATAGAGGCCGGAGTGGAGCATCCTCTCCGCTTTGTAATTCACGGCGAAAACAGCCAGTTGAAGCCCTATCTTCATGTGCGCGGGCAACTGGAGGCGCTGGTTTCCCGCCCGATCATGTACGAACTCGTCGAATGCGGCGAACGCCTTGAGGTCGATGGCAAGACGATGTTCTGCCTGCGCTCCGGTGGCGTGACGTTTGCCGTCATGCCGGCGGACGAACTGGATAAGCTTTCCCGATGAGCAACGTTTTGACTGACCGCCACGCGCTCTATTCCGCGGCCGAATTTCGTCGTCGCGCGCTTCATCAGAGCGGCGGACCGGTGGATATGTCATGGCGCGACCACGGCGATCACATCCTCAATCCTGATATCGTCGCGCAGGTGGAGTCCTTCAAGCTTCGTGATGCTGCGGTCCTGGTGCCGGTGATCGACGACGGGGACGAGGCGCATGTCATCTTCACGCAGCGCACGGCGACACTGCGCAAACATTCCGGACAGATCGCGTTTCCGGGCGGCAAGATCGATGCCATCGACGGATCCGCAGAAAGAGCTGCAATCCGGGAAACCGAGGAGGAAATCGGTATCGACGGGTCGTTTGTCGAGACCGTGGCGCGGCTTCCGAACTACCTCGCGTCGACTGGCTTCCGTATTACGCCGGTGCTCGCGGTCGTCCGGCGCGGCTTCGAATTGAAGCTTAACCCCACCGAGGTGGATGACTTCTTCGAAGTGCCGCTGTCCTTTCTCATGAACCCGGCCAATCACAGCCGCGACAGGCGTGTGCTCGACGGTCTCGAACGACATTTCTACCGGATGCCCTATGAAAGCCGGATGATCTGGGGCATTACCGCGGGCATCGTCCGCACCCTCTATGAAAGGCTCTATGCATGACCAACCTTGGCCACGAGGCTTGGTTTAAGGATCCGGCTCTGACACGCGTGTTGTCGCTTCTCAACGCCGACGGCGCAGAGGGGCGCGTCGTCGGCGGGGCGGTCCGCAACAGCCTGATGGGTCTGCCCGTCAGCGATATCGACGTGGCCACGACACTCACGCCGGAACAGGTCATCAAACGCGCCGCCGCCGCTGCCATCAAAGCCGTTCCGACAGGCGTTGCACATGGTACGGTGACCCTTGTCATCGACGGCAAGCCCTTCGAAATCACGACGCTGAGGGCCGATGTCGAGACCGACGGACGCCGGGCCAAGGTTGCCTTCAGCTCGGATTGGCAGACTGACGCGGAGCGCCGCGACCTGACGATCAATGCGCTTTATGTCGACTCCAAGGGCGATGTGATCGACCTGGTCGGTGGACTTGCCGATATCGAGAAGCGCAACATCCGCTTCATCGGGGACGCCGCGACGCGTGTTGCCGAGGACTATCTGCGTATCCTGCGATTTTTCCGGTTTTTCGCCTATTATGGTTCGGGCCGTCCGGATGCCGAGGGGCTGAGGGCGTGCGCATCGGCTCGCGCCAAGCTGAAGACGCTTTCTGCCGAACGGGTCTGGTCGGAACTCCGTAAGCTGTTCAGCGTGGAGGATCCCGGGCGGGCGCTCTTGTGGATGCGACAGGTCGGCGTACTCAGCGAAATCCTGCCGGAGACGGAGAAGTGGGGGATCGACACCATTCCGACGCTGATCAACACGGAGAGGGCGCTTGGCTGGAAGCCGGACCCGCTTCTGCGCCTCGCCGCCATCGTTCCTTGCGATGCCGATCGCCTGGAGAAGATGGCAAGGCGCCTCAAGCTCGCCAATGCGGAAGCCGCCTATTTCAAAGCGTGGACCAGGGCGCCCGTTATCAACGATGAATTGTCTTCGGCCGCCTTTGCGCGGCTGCTCTATCGGCACGGCGCGGACGGGATTGCAACCCGCTTGAAACTTGCACTGGCAACGGCGCGGGGCAAGGCGGAAGCCGACATGCAGGAGATGGCTCGCTGCGCAAGGCTCGGCAAGCTGCTCGAACTGGCTGAAAACTGGAAAAAACCAAAGTTCCCGATCAATGGCGGCGACGTCATGGGCGCGGGCGTGCCGGCCGGGAAGCAGGTCGGTGAGACGCTGTCGGCATTGGAAGACATCTGGGTCGAGGAAAACTTCACGCCGGACCGGGCGGCGCTGCTCGCCCGGCTGAATGATCTGACAAAATAGCTCAGGCCGCCGTCGCCTCGTTGCGGATCCGAGCCTTGATGTTCTCGATCATGTTTTCGCGGATGACGGTTTCGCCGTGGGCGTTGCGCATATGCTCGACAGCGCGGCGGACGATTTCGGCATCATCATTCGCCCTGGTATGCCAGTCGCATCCGGGGACGAGCGTGCCACATTCGAAGAGTCTCATTCTTTCCTCCTTCTTTCGGATTTCAACGACGTCACGCGCTGCGTAATGCCTGAATGTTCGAAGCGGTAGGAAGGTTCCGGCCGGCGCGAAGGACCGGCCGGTTTTTCATTTTCTTGTTAATCGGGCATCGCCCAGGCTCTGAAGCAATCGATTGCTGCTTTGCTGTCCTGGATCTTTGCCAGACGATCAAGTTCTTCCGGCGTCTTACCACCGGCCAGCTGAAGCTTCACTTGCTCGATAAAGCACGAAAGTGGCAGATCGGACCCACTCTTCGCCCGAAACCCTTCGGCAATCCGGCTCAAAAACTCCGGCGTATCGATGGGAGGGCGAGGCTCCGGAGCACCCGCCGGTGCTGCAGAGCTGCTTTGTATCGTCATGACAATCCTCCTGCGATTGTTACGCGTACATGCATAAACCTAGTAGTCCAGTCTCCGAATTTAAGCCCTCCCGGCGCGTTTTTTTGTCAGGTCACGGCCAGCGGACGAGCGGGGGTAAGGATGAGAGAATGGACTCTACGTTTCCTCCTGTCTTGAGGCCAAAGATTGTACCTCGATCATAGAGCAAATTGAACTCAACATAGCGTCCACGGCGAATCAATTGTTCGTCACGATCCGCGTCTGTCCACTGTTTATTGAGGTTGGAGCGAACGATCCGTGGATAAACCATGGCAAACGCCCTTCCGACGTCGCGGGTGAAGGCGAAATCGGCGTCCCAGCCGCCGGCCTCCTCACGGGAGTGCAGCCAATCATAGAAGATGCCGCCGATGCCGCGCGGCTCGTTGCGGTGCTTGAGGAAGAAATACTCGTCGCACCACGTCTTGTAGGCGGCGTAGTCGGCGACACCGGAGTGGCTTCGGCAGGCAATCTCCATGGCCTTGTGGAAGAGCTGGCTGTCCTCGTCTTCCTGCGTGCGGCGGCGATCAAGCACCGGCGTCAGGTCGGCGCCGCCCCCAAACCAGCGGCTCGAGGTGACCACCATGCGCGTGTTCATGTGAACGGCCGGCACGTTGGGATTGACAGGATGGGCGATCAGCGAAATGCCCGAGGCCCAGAAGCGAGGGTCCTCCTTGGCGCCGGGCATCTGGGCGCGCAGGTCCGGCGCGAACTCTCCGTAGACGGTGGAGGTGTGCACCCCAACCTTCTCGAAGACGCGGCCGTGCATCATCGACATGCGGCCGCCGCCACCGGCACCATTTTCGCGCGACCAGTCCTTCGCCACAAAGCGGCCCGGCTCTCTATCGCAGAGCGGGCCGGAGAGTTCGTCTTCCAGCGCTTCGAACGAGGAGCAGATCGTGTCGCGAAGACTTTCGAACCATGCCCGGGCAGTCGACTTCTTCTCTTCGATATCATCCGGCAGGCCGATCGGAAGTTCCGGTCTTTCCATTCTGTCTCTCTCCGAGCGGGTCGCCAGTCGACTCGCGCTTTCGTCTTTGCTGCTCTGATAGCAGCTGGGGCAGGGTCCTGCCAGCAGAGCAGGTGATTGAGGCTTCCTCAGATTCGACTCGCAAAACGCGATTTTCGATATTACCTTTTTCCGACAGAGGTAGGCACATGACGAAAATTCCTGGACCTCCGTCGTTCGACGGTCTCAAGCGACGGATTGCTGCCCACCGGGCGGAAGGCACGCCCCGCAAGAACGACCGTTTCGTCCGACAAACCTATTGCCTCAATCTCCTCGAGGCCCGCGCCAAGGCGCGCGAATGGTTCGACGAATATCCCAAGGCTGCATATTGGACGGAAGTCGAGAGCTGGCGCCAGCTGGAAGGCGACCAGATCGAATTCACGATGCGCCGGCTGCCGTCGGCCGACTGAGCGGCGTTACTCGGCGGCGCCTTTCAGCCTGCTTTCGATGAGCAGTCCGCTTTCGTCGAGGATCGGGTGTGCGACCGAAACAATGTGGGCGTTGATGCGCTTCAGGTCGCGCAGCATGTCCAGGTGCAATGAGCTTGTCTGCAGGCTGTCAGCGCGACCGTGGCGCAGGCGCTCCAGATGTCGTTCCGAGGACTGCTTCTCCATCCGGCGAACCTCGACCTTCACCTCCATCAGCTGCTTGGCAAGGTTGAAGTCGCGGGTGACGAGGATCGTCTGGGCGATGCGCAGATTGTCGATCGTCAGGTGGAAGAGCTTGCGCAGTTCCTCGTAGCCCTCCTCGGAAAATTTCAGGCCCAGCGAAACCTTCTTCGAAACCTGCGGCGTCAGGCCCTTCTCGATGATGTCACCGATATGTTCGAGGTTGATCGCGTAGTCGATGATGACGATGGAGCGGCGACCATCCTCTTCGCTCAGACCGGCGTGGCCGAGCTTGGACAGGTAGATTTTCACCTCCTGCTGCAGGCTGTCGACCCGCTTTTCCAGCGACGGGATTTCCTTGAGCTTCGCCAGCTCGTTGTTTTCAAAAGCGTTCGAGGCGCGCAACAACATGCGTTCGATCAGATCGCCGACGCCGAGCACTTCCCGCGTCGCGCTGGCGAGGGCGACAACAGGCGTCGAAAGTTCATGCTGGTCGAGGTATCTCGGTGCGCTGTCTGGCTGCGTGTCGTCAGGCACCAGTCTCAGCATCAGCCGCGAGAGTGGGCGCGAGAAGGGCCAGGCAAGCGCCGCGAGGATCAGGTTGAAGCTGAGATGGGCGTCGACGGGCAGTTTTGCCGGCGCCAGCGGCAGCGTTGCCAGCAGTTCCGCGCCGTAGCCTGCGAGCGGCAACGCGATCAGGCAGCCGGTTGCCCGCACGATCAGATTGCCCAGTGTGACGCGCTTGGCGGCTGCCGGCCCGCCGAGCGAGGCAATGACCGGGGGAACGGCGCCGCCGAGGTTGGCGCCGAGCACCAGCACGATGACCAGTCCGGCCGACAGGATGCCCGTCGAGGCAAGCGATAGAATGAGAACGACGGCGGCAAGGCTCGACGACGAGATGAAGGCGATGCCGGCGGCAAAGGCAAGTGCGACCGGCCAGGCATTGTCGAGCAGGGCGATGAAGGCACTAAGGGCGGGCGACTGCCGCATCGGCTCGGTGGCGCTGCTCAGGAGATGCAGCGACAGCAGCATCAGGCCGATGCCGATCAGGGCCGCGCCGCCGCCCTGTCGTGCCGACGAGCCGCTGCGATGAAGGATCATTCCGGCAAGGATCACCAGAGGAGACAGCCACGCGATGCCGGTGGCGACGATCCAGGCGGTCACCGCGGTTCCGACATTGGCGCCGAGCAGGACGACTTGCGCCATGCGCTGCTTCACCAGTTCGCGCTCGACGAAGGAGGCGACCATCAGGGCCGTCGCGGTCGAGCTCTGCAGCGCGACCGTGGCGACGAAGCCGGACGCGAACGAGCGCAAGCCACTGCGGGTGCCGGTCGCAAGGCCGCTGCGCAGTCGCGCTCCAAACGCTCGGGAAACGCCGTCCTTTACCTGTGCCAGGCCAAACAGTAGCAGGGCTACCGCGCCGAACAGGTTGATCATGACGATCGTCGATTCCATTCTACCGTTTCTTTTGTCTCTTATGCGAACAGGCGCCTTCCTGTTCGAATCTCTCTTTGCCAAGTGATTGAAAACATGGCCTTCCGCACACTTTTTTAATTGTCCGGCTAAAAACTATACGCCGCTCAGGAAAATTCACAACGCCGTTCGCGACATATTCTGGGGCTCTATCGGCATTTCATGTCACCGGGCCGGAAATCAACCCCAGACAGTCTGCCGCATGGCTTCTCCGACGATCATCGCGGCCGAGACGGCAACATTGATCGAGCGTTGACCTTCAACCATCGGAACAAGGATCCGGGCGTCGGCTGCCGTATGCACGTGGTCCGGGACGCCGGCGCTTTCGCGGCCGAAAAGCAGGATGTCGTCGGCGTGAAACGCGAAGTCGGTGTAACGGCCGGACGACTTGGTGGATGCCAGCACCAGGCGTCGGCCGGTGTTCTTTCGCCAATCTTCGAAGCGATCCCAATTGACGTGGCGGGTGAGGGCGGCTGCGGCGATGTAATCCATGCCGGCCCGCTTGAGGTTTCGGTCCGATATATCAAAGCCCGCCGGCTCGATGATATCGACACCAAAGCCGAGGCAGGCGGCAAGACGCAGGATGGTACCGGTATTGCCGGGGATGTCAGGCTGATAGAGGGCTAGTCTGAGGTCTGCCATGGTGCGGTCGTCTTCTTCGGTTTTCGTCGAACGAGACCTATTGCAACTGTGATTTCGGTGCAATAGGACGCATTTTGACCCTGAAATGTTCAATTTCCGGCAGATCGGGGCTGGAAATTTCATCGAATTCGCGTTATCGGTGCATATCTTTTAATCGCCAGCAGGGAGCGCCAGATGGAAATATTGCCGCGTATGCGCTCTCGACGCGTGAACCCACGAGTGGCGATCTGGCACGCCTAGTGCCATTTCTTTCCTGAATTCCCATTTGTAATCCATTGCGCGGCTGTCGTGGCCTCGCCTCGTGAACATCCGGTTCCCATATGAGCTCAAGCGCCCCCTTTTTGGCCGAGCCGGGAGGCCGGAACTGCGAAGTTTCGGAGCATTTTCATGTTTGGCTGGTTCGAACAGCGACTTAACCCCTTCCCGAGCGAGGAGCCGGTTGCTCCTCCGAAGGGCCTTTTTGCTTTTTGCTGGCACTATACGAAGCCGGCAGCACCGTGGCTTGCCATCATGGCGGTCCTGACGGCGCTGATCGCCGTCGGTGAGGTGGCTCTCTTCCAGTTCCTCGGCGACATCGTGGACTGGCTGACGAATGCCGACAAGGCAACGTTCCTGCAAACGGAGTGGCCGAGGCTGGCATGGATGGGAGCGTTGATCCTCATCGGCCTGCCGCTGGCGGCGGGCATAGATTCGCTCATCATGCATCAGGTGCTTCTCGGCAACTACCCGATGATCGCGCGCTGGCAGATGCACCGCTTCCTGCTGCGTCACAGCATGACGTTCTTTGCCAACGAGTTTGCCGGACGCGTTGCGACGAAGGTGATGCAGACCTCGCTTGCGGTGCGTGAAACGACGATGAAGATCCTTGATGTCTTCGTCTATGTCGTGACGTATTTCCTGTCGATGATCATCGTCATCGCTGCTGCCGACTGGCGGCTGATGATCCCGATCCTCGTCTGGCTCGCCGTCTACGTCGCCATCGTGTCCTACTTCGTGCCACGGCTGCGCAGGATCGCGGCGCAGCAGGCGGATGCGCGCTCGATCATGACGGGTCGGGTGGTCGACAGCTACACGAACATCGCGACGGTCAAGCTGTTTTCGCATGCCGGCCGCGAGGAGACCTATGCGCGTAGCGGTATGGAGGAGTTCCTTGGAACCGTTCATGCGCAGATGCGCCGCGTCACGTTGTTTCACATCGCCGTCTACATGAACAACTGCGTGGCGTTGTTCGTGGTGTCGGGCCTGTCCATCTGGTTCTGGCTGAACGGACAGATCTCCGTCGGCGCCATTGCCATCGCGATCGGTCTTGCCATGCGCGTCAACGGCATGTCGCAGTGGATTATGTGGGAGGTCTCGGCGCTGTTCGAGAACATCGGCACGGTCTATGACGGCATGGAAATGATGACGAAGAAACACGACATCGTCGACGAGCCGGGCGCGCCGCAACTGTCTGCCAAGAAGGGTGCAATCCACTACGACCGCATCCGCTTCCATTACGGCAAGGGCAAGGGCGTCATCGACAGTCTCTCTCTCGACATCAAGGCGGGCGAGAAGGTCGGTCTGGTCGGTCGTTCCGGCGCCGGCAAGACCACACTGATGAACCTGCTGCTGCGCTTCTACGATCTGGAGGCTGGCCGCATCACCATCGATGGGCAGGACGTCTCGACCGTTTCTCAGGAGAGCCTACGCGAACTGATCGGCGTCGTGACGCAGGATACCTCCCTGCTGCACCGTTCGATCCGCGACAACATCGCCTATGGCCGCCCCGAGGCGACAGATGCCCAGGTGATCGAAGCCGCCAAGCGGGCCAACGCCTGGGAATTCATCGACGGGCTTGTCGACATGCAGGGCCGCAAGGGGCTCGACGCGCAGGTTGGCGAGCGTGGTGTCAAGCTCTCCGGCGGTCAGCGCCAGCGCATCGCGATCGCCCGCGTCTTCTTGAAGGACGCGCCGATTTTGGTCCTCGACGAGGCGACATCGGCGCTCGACTCCGAGGTCGAAGCGGCGATCCAGGAGAACCTGTTCGCGCTGATGGAAGGCAAGACGGTGATTGCAATCGCACATCGCCTGTCGACCCTGACCGAGATGGACCGTCTGATCGTGCTCGACAAGGGCAGGATCATCCAGGCCGGCGCCCATGTCGAGCTTGTCGAACAAGGCGGCATCTATGCGGACCTGTGGAGCCGGCAATCGGGCGGCTTCCTGGCCGATCATTCGGAAGAGGCGGAAGAGGCGGCCGAATAAACCAGAAGCCCTCCCTGCAGATGCGGAGAGGGCTTCTCTTTTTAAGTCTATGGATGTGGGGTCAGAGGCTGTCTGCCCAATCTTTCACCCGGTTTCCTTCGACAAGCATGCTATTGGTCGACGCAAGCGTACGCAATGCGAACAGACGCCGCTCTTCCTCACGATCGATCCACGCAGAGATCGCCTCGGCAATAGCTTGGTCGTAGGATATGTCCAACTGTTCAACGAGTGCATCAAGTCGTGCCGCAAGCGGCAGCGGAATACTCGACATGATTGCCTTTCTTGCTTGCATCGCGGCCGTCTCCCGTAAGAATCCATTGTACCCCGAGATTGTGACGAGGTCAGTCTCATTCAACGACGATGCCGTTGTTGTTACCGATTGTTACGAAAATATAGGGTTGCGCCCTGGGGCCGTCGCTTTCCCGCTCCGGCTATTAAGCCTATATCGCAAATATGCTGATAAAACGACTCCTCCGTGCTTTCGAAAATTGGATTAATCCCTTTGCGCCGCGGGAAAACATTCAACCACCGCGCTCTACGTTTGGATTCGTCTGGTTCTATATCGGTCAAGCGAAGGCGCCGTTCGTGGCGATGCTCCTGCTCGGCGGGATGTCGGCGGCGATCGAGGCGGCACTGTTCTGGTTCGTCGGGCGGCTCGTGGATATTCTTTCGACGATCACGCCGGCGGCAGGCTGGAGCGGTCTCCTTGCCGCGCACGGCGCCGAGTTGTTCAGCATGCTCGTTCTTATCGGCATTGTCCGCTTTGTCGTCGCGCTGTTGATCGCGCTCGTCGATCAGCAGGTGATCACGCCCGGCTTCTACAACCTGGCGCGCTGGCAATCCTATCTGCATGTTTCGAAACAATCGCTGTCCTTCTTCCAAAGCGATTTCTCGGGTCGCATCGTCACCAAGGTCTGGTCGGCCGGGCAGGCCACGGGCGACTTGGTCACGTCGCTGATGGAGAGTGTCTGGTTCGTCGGCATTTATGCGGCGACGACGCTGGTGCTCGTCGCAGGCCTCGATTTCTCGCTTGCCGTGGTCGTGCTCTGCTGGCTGTGCGCCTTCGCCGTTCTGGCGCGCTATTTCGTGCCGCGCATCCGGTTTCATTCCCGCCAAACAGCTGAAGCCGCCTCGATGATCAACGGGCGCATGGTGGACGCGTACAGCAATATCCAGACCTTGAAGCTGTTTGCGCGCGATGAGGAGAGCGACCGCTACATGCGGCAAGGCTTCGACTTCTATCAGGAGACGGTGCTGCGGTTCACGCGCTTCATCACCGGCGTACGCGCCTCGATGGCGCTGCTCTCGGGCATCATGATCGTCACGATGGCGGCGCTCTGCGTTCATTTGTGGCTGGCCGGCCTTGTCAGTTCCGGTGCTGTGGCGTTCTCGCTTGCGCTTGTCTTGCGCCTCAACTTCCTTCTGGGTCGGCTGATGACCCAGTTCAACGGCATCATGCGCAACCTCGGCACGATCCAGAATGCTGCCGAGCTGATTTCGCAGCCGCTCGGACTGGTCGATCGCCCCGACGCGCCCGACCTTGTCATCCGACAGCCCGGCATCCGCTTCGAGAACGTCTCCTTCCACTACGGCAGGGAAAGCGGTGTCATCGACAACTTCTCGCTGACGATCGAACCGGGGGAGAAGGTCGGTATCGTCGGGCGCTCCGGTGCTGGCAAGTCCACACTGGTGAACCTGCTGTTGCGCCTCTACGACCTCGAAGGCGGACAGATATTGGTCGATGGCCAGGACATTGCAGCCGTCAGGCAGGAAACCCTGCGCATGCAGATCGGCGTCGTCAGCCAGGATACGTCGCTGCTGCATCGCTCGGTCCGGGACAATATCCTGTTTGGGCGCCCTGATGCGGGCGAGGCGCGGCTGATGGAGGCGGCGCGGCGCGCAGAAGCGCTTGGCTTCATCGAGCGCCTGCAGGACCAGAATGGCCGCAACGGCTTCGATGCACATGTCGGGGAACGTGGCGTGAAGCTCTCCGGCGGTCAGCGCCAGCGCATCGCGATTGCACGCATCATGCTGAAGGATGCGCCGATCCTCGTGCTCGACGAAGCCACCTCGGCGCTGGATTCCGAGGTGGAAGAGGCAATCCAATCCAACCTGATCGGCCTGATGCAAGGCAAGACGGTGCTGGCCATCGCGCATCGGCTCTCGACCATTGCCGCCCTCGACCGATTGATCGTCGTCGACGAGGGCGAGATCATCGAAGAGGGAACACACGAGACCCTGCTGAAGCGTGGCGGTCTCTATGCCGAACTCTGGGCACGGCAATCAGGCGGGTTCCTCGCCACCGATTTCGAGGCGTCGACGCCTCTGTCAACCGTCGACCGCAAACTCGGCCATGAGGCCAAAGTGGTTTGACCCCATATTGTCTTCGATCCGTTCGACCGACTTCAGCCGCAGCGGAGGGCGGGCGAGGACATGGTCGATGCCGATGCCGAGGCGGCCCGCCCTGATCGGCCAGGTCGCCGGTTCCGGAAAGACGGAGTGAAAGCCGGCCCTGCGCATCAAACGCTGGATGTGTGGGTCGGCGATTGCGGAATTGAAGTCTCCGGCAAGAACGAGCGGGCCGTCGATCGCACCTGCCGCCGATCTGAGATCGACGAGTTCGTCTGTCTGGAAGTCATCGAAATAGGGTTTGGCGAGGTGGGCTGCCAGGAAATTGACCTTGGTTCCGTCGAAGTCGATGGCAGAGCGCGTCAGCCGGTTGCGCCAAAGCTCACCTAGGCTGCTGACCTTCTTGTCGACAAACGGCCGCTTCGAGAGGACAAGCGTGTCGCATTCGTTGGTCTCCGCACCGCAGCCTATGTGATAGGGATATGTGCCAGACAGGCGCGCGATGTGCGGGCGAAGGGGTGCAGCCTCCAGGATGTTCACGACATCCGCATTCGAGGCGATGATGAAATCCGCAATGCGGGCTGCATTGGAGACGTTCTCGTGCTCGATATTGAAGGACATCAGCCTGAAAAGCGGTGGCGTCTCGGCACGTGCCGGGGGTGCCTCAAACTCCCGCAGCATGATCACGCCATGTCCAAGCAACATCGCGGCGATGGAAAGCAGCACGTAGGCATACCAGTGCCGCCTGAGGATGAGAAGGACCAGGCAGCCTGCGATCGCAACCAGAGCAAAGTGGATCTGAAAGCTATAGACGAAGGCCAGAAGCCACACATGTGTGATATAGCGCAAAGACACCAGCGCCAGTAACAGCGAGAGGAGAACACTCCCTATGCAGTATAAAGTGTCTTTCATCGGCGGGCGCTGGGATGGGGAGAGGTTTGTGGCGGTCGCCTAGCACGAGGTTCGAATTGGTGCAATGCACAACTGTGGCAAGCATGTGATTGTCTTCGAAAATCATCTGAAAATTCCCGCGACATTGTGCCCACATGGCCTTGCCAAGGCTGGACATAATTTGCGATCAAGCTTAGAACGCGCCGGATTGGTGGGGAATCTAAGGTCGAATTGTGTCGCGACAGATTCGCCGCCGCGAGGGGAAGGCGGAGTTCCGCAAAAATTGCGTAGAGGATGGTTTAAGCCGTGAGCGAACACGAAACGACAAGCGAGATCACGGGCGAGCCCACTCGCCGTGATTTCCTTTATCTCACCACTGGTATGGCGGGCGCTGTCGGCGCCGTTTCGGTCGCTTGGCCGTTTATCGATCAGATGCGTCCGGATGCCTCCACGCTGGCTCTGGCTTCCATCGAAGTCGACGTTTCCAGCCTCGAGCCCGGAATGTCGCTGACCGCCAAGTGGCGCGGCAAGCCGATCTTCATCCGCAACCGTACCCCTGAGGAAGTGAAGGCTGCCGATGAGGTTGCGCTGTCCGATCTGAAGGATCCGGTCGCGCGCAACGCCAACCTGCCTTCAGACGCCCAGGCGACTGGCGTTGACCGTTCCGCCGGCAAGGACAAGGAAAACTGGATCGTCATGATCGGTTCGTGCACCCATCTCGGCTGCATCCCGCTCGGCCAGGCCGGCGAATACAATGGTTGGTTCTGTCCCTGCCATGGCTCGGTCTACGATACGGCCGGCCGCATCCGCAAAGGTCCGGCGCCGCAGAACCTGGCGATCCCGACCTATTCGTTCATTTCCGATAAAGTAATCAAGATCGGTTGAGGGGGACTGATTTATGAGTGGCCATTCCAGCTACGAGCCATCAACCGGCCTAGAGAAGTGGATCGATTCGCGCCTGCCTTTGCCGCGCATGGTCTACGACAGTTTCGTCGCATATCCGGTTCCGCGGAACCTGAACTATGCCTATACCTTCGGCGCCATGCTTGCCGTCATGCTCATCGTGCAGATCTTAACCGGCGTCGTGCTTGCCATGCACTATGCCGCGGAAACGACGGTTGCGTTCAACTCCGTCGAGAAGATCATGCGTGACGTCAACCATGGCTGGCTGCTGCGCTATATGCACGCCAACGGCGCCTCCTTCTTCTTCGTTGCCGTCTATCTGCACATCGCCCGTGGTCTCTACTACGGCTCCTACAAGGCGCCGCGTGAGATCCTCTGGATCCTCGGCGTCCTCATCTACCTCCTGATGATGGCGACCGGCTTCATGGGCTACGTTCTGCCCTGGGGTCAGATGTCCTTCTGGGGCGCGACCGTTATCACCGGCTTCTTCTCCGCATTCCCGCTGGTCGGCGAGTGGATCCAGCAGTTCCTGCTCGGTGGTTTCGCCGTCGAGAACCCGACGCTGAACCGCTTCTTCTCGCTGCACTACCTGCTGCCCTTCGTCATTGCCGGCGTCGTCGTCCTGCATATCTGGGCGCTGCACGTTGTCGGTCAGACGAATCCGACCGGCGTCGAGGTCAAGACCAAGACGGATACCGTTCGCTTCACACCTTACGCGACCCTCAAGGATGCGCTTGGTGTGTCGATCTTCCTGCTGGTCTACGCCTACTTCGTCTTCTACATGCCGAACTTCCTTGGCCACCCGGACAACTACATTCCGGCTGATCCGTTGAAGACGCCTGCCCACATCGTTCCGGAATGGTACTTCCTGCCGTTCTACGCGATGCTGCGCTCGATCACCTTCAACATCGGACCGATCGACTCCAAGCTCGCCGGCGTCCTGGTCATGTTCGGCGCCATCATCGTGCTGTTCTTCCTGCCCTGGCTCGATACGTCGAAGGTTCGCTCGGCTGTCTATCGCCCGTGGTACAGGGTGTTCTACTGGCTGTTCGTCGCCAATGCCATCGTTCTCGGTTGGCTCGGTTCCCAGCCTGCCGAGGGCCTGTTCACCACCATCTCGCAGATCTGCACGCTGCTATACTTCGCCTTCTTCCTGGTCGCCATGCCGGTTCTCGGCCTCGTCGAGACGCCGCGCCGCTTGCCAAATTCAATTACGGAAGCGGTTCTGGAAAAGCGCAACAAGGCTGCCGCCGCTGAGCCGGTCAAGGCCTGAGCGTGCGACAGGAAGGGAAGAGAAACATGAAAAAGCTTGTTACAAGCCTCCTGTCGCTTGCTGTCGTCGCCGGTTTGAGCGGCGCAGCATTCGCCCAGGAAGCCGCCTCGAACGGCGCCGAGCCGGCGCATCATGCCGAAGGCGAGACGCCGCACTATCCGCTGCTTCATCCCAAGCATGAACACTGGACCTTTGCCGGCCCTGTCGGCCACTACGATAAGGGCCAGTTGCAGCGCGGTCTGAAGGTCTACACGGAAGTCTGTGCGGCCTGTCATTCGATGAGCCTTGTGCCCTTCCGAACGCTTGGGGATCTTGGCTACTCGGACGCTCAGGTGAAGGCCTTTGCCGCCAACTACGAGGTTCAGGACGGTCCGAACGCCAGCGGTGACATGTTCACCCGCAAGGCCATCCCGTCGGATTACTTCCCATCGCCGTTCCCGAACCACGAAGCGGCGGCAGCGGCCAACAATGGCGCGGCGCCCCCGGATTTCTCGCTGATTGCCAAGGCGCGCGGCATCGAACGTGGTTTCCCGCAATTCCTGATCGACATGATCCCGTTCGTCGGCGGTTATCAGGAAGGTGGCCCTGACTACATCTACTCGCTGCTGACCGGCTACGACCAGCAGCCGCCGGCCGGCGTTCAGGTGGCCGATGGGACGCACTATAACCCGTACTTCGCCAATGCCGCTGCTCTGGCGATGCCGAAGCCGCTGTCCGACGGCCAGGTGAGCTATGACGACGGTGCGCCGGCGACGGTCGACCAGTACGCCAAGGACGTCTCGTCCTTCTTGATGTGGGCTGCCGAGCCGCATCTCGAAGATCGCAAGCGCACCGGCTTCATGGTCATGGTCTTCCTGGTGATCTTCACGGGACTGATCTATCTGACCAAGCGTTCGGTCTATGCGAACAAGGAACACTGAGAGCTTTGCTCCAGGATCTAGGGAAAGGCGGCCTTCGTGCCGCCTTTTTTGTTGGTTCCGACAGTGGCAATTGATAGGGTGCGCCGAATGAAGCCCTGCAGAATATGGATACTCCATGAGTGATACGATTTCGGAGCTTGCAGCCAGCATCCGCTCCATCCCGGACTACCCAAAGCCCGGCATTATTTTCCGTGACATCACCACGCTTCTCGGCAATCCGCGCGCCTTCCGCCGCGCCGTCGATGAACTGGTGCAGCCCTATGCAGGCCTGAAGATCGACAAGATTGCCGGAACCGAAGCGCGGGGCTTCATTCTGGGCGGTGCGGTGGCGCATCAGCTTTCGGCGGGGTTCGTACCGATCCGCAAGAAAGGCAAGCTGCCACGCGATACCGTGCGTGTCGCTTATAGCCTGGAATATGGTGTCGACGAAATGGAGATGCACCTGGATGCGGTGCAGCCAGGCGAGAAGGTCATCCTCGTCGATGATCTGATCGCCACTGGAGGAACGGCGGTGGCCGCCACACAGCTCCTGCGGCAAATGGGGGCGCAGGTCGTTTCAGCCTGCTTCGTCATCGACCTGCCGGATCTCGGCGGCCGCAGGAAGCTGGAGGATCTCGGCGTCGACGTTCGAACCCTGGTGGAATTCTCAGGCCACTGAGCCCCGCGATCACTCGAATTCGATGACGGTGCTCTCGAACCGGATGACCGGCGCGCCGTCAGCGATCGCGCCCTCGCAGACGATAGTGTTCAACCGACGCCCCGGATGCGACGCCAGGGGGCGGCTGGAAAGAAACGTGACGGAATAAGTCACTTCCTCGCCGGCGAAGACGGGCCGCAGCCACTGAAGCTTCTGAAAGCCAGGGGAGGGGCCAAGCTTGGGCGGCTTGATGCCCTCGCCGGCCAGTCGAGCGCATTCTGCGCTCCAGTAGGCGACGAAGGTCTTCATCCATGCCGCGCAAGTGTGCCATCCCGAAGCGCAGAGACCGCCAAAGAGCGTAGCCTTTGCGGCTTCCGCGTCCATGTGGAACAGTTGAGGGTCGAAGCGCTCGGCAAAGTGAACGATCCGTTCGGCCGTGAATAGGTAGCTGCCGATTTCGGTCTTCTCGCCGCTGGCGTAGCGTTCTGCCATGATCATGCGGTCTTCTCCAGCGCTTCACGCAGGACGAACATGATCGAATTCTCGGCCACGCAGACGAGTTTGCCTTTCTGGTTCTCAACCTCATGGCGGAACTTCACCATGCCGATGCCGGGCCTGGAGCGCAGCGCACGGGTCTCCATGACTGTCGAATGGCCCGAAAGCGTGTCTCCGGCAAGAACAGGCTTTCGCCATTCCATGACATCGACGCCGGGCGCGCCTTGAGAGAACGAGTTGATGAGGAAGCTCTCCGCCATCATGCGCATGAACAGTGCGGACGTATGCCAGCCGGATGCTGCCAACCCACCGAGGATGCTGGCGCGGCCGGCCGCCTCGTCGAGATGCATCGGCTGCGGGTCGAATTCGCGGGCGAACGCGATGATCTCCGCTGCCGTGACCGGCCTCGGGCCGAGTGCAAAACGTCGCCCCGGCTGGAAATCTTCGAAGGCAAGTTTCTGATCGGACAAATTTCTCTTCCCCGCTTTGGCGTTTCAGAACGACTACAATAGCATTCGACGCGACTCAACGAACCCCGCGAGATTTTGACCATGCCCGAATTGAAATTGATCCTCGATGAAGCCACACGTGAGGGTATCATTCCAGTCCGGGCTGCTGAGCGGCTTCTGCCGTTTCTGATCGAGCGCGGCGTCAAGGCGGATGGCCAGCCGGTGGAGCAGCGCGCGGAGCCGACAGCTTTCTCAGACACCGAGACGCCGAGTTTCGTGCGCGGCTTTCACGATGTGCTGATTACGATCGGCATCATCGTGGCGCTGGCAGGGCTGTGGGGCATCGCTTCGGTCTTCGCGGTGTTGCCGGCAATCGTCGTTCTTGCGGAGATCCTTGTTCGACGCCAGAGGCTGGCATTGCCTGCTGTCGCCTTGACCGTCACGCTTGCGCTCTGGACCGCAGTGGTGGCTGCGCGCTGGCTGGAAGGCTCCCCTGCTGTCACTGCCATAGGCGGCAACGTGGCACTGCAGTACACGCTCGCCTTTCCGGTTGTGTTCGGTCTCTTCTATTTGCTGTATCGCATCCCGCTCGCCCTTGCGCTCACGATCATAGGGGCGGCGGTGGTTGTTCTGCAGCTGGTTTTGCGCACCCTCGGCTGGCTCAGCGGCGATCCCCTCTTCGAGGTCAATCATCCCGTCGTGTTGTCGATCATCGCGATCATATGCGCGGTCGGTCTTTTCGCACTGGCCATGAAATTCGATCTGCGCGACCCGCTTCGTCGTACAGTCAATTCCGATATTGCCTTCTGGCTCCATCTCGGCGCAGCACCGGCTTTGCTCTACAGCGTCATTTCGCTTGCCGGTCTGAGCGGCGGTACGCTTGCTGCGCTGCAGACAGTATCGTTTCGTACGCCCGTGGTGGTTGCGACGGTCGTCGCGCTCATGCTGATCGGCCTCATCATCGACCGGCGCGCATTCGTGACGTCAGGACTACTGTCGCTGGGCTTTGCGCTCTACGGCATCTTCCGCCAGGGGGACGCCTCTGTCGATACCTACATCTACATCACGCTTCTGACCGTCGGCGCGATCGTGCTCGTCATCGGCACCGGATGGATGCCGCTCCGGCGGCTCGTCATACGGACGCTGCCGGCTGCCATGCAGGAGAAACTGCCACCGGCATAGGCGGCAGTTTCTCAGTTCGCGTCAGGTATTGAAGCGGAAGTGGATCACGTCGCCGTCCTGGACGACATATTCCTTGCCTTCGTCCCGGCCTTTGCCTGCTTCCTTGGCGCCGACTTCACCCTTGAAGTTGATGTAGTCGTCATAGGCGATCGTGAAGGCGCGGATGAAGCCGCGTTCAAAATCGGTGTGGATCACGCCGGCGGCGGCAGGCGCCTTGGTGCCGCGGACGATCGTCCAGGCGCGGGTTTCCTTGGGGCCTACGGTGAAATAGGTGATCAGGTCGAGCAGGTGGTAGCCGGCGCGGATCAACCGATCAAGACCGGCTTCCTCAAGGCCGAGCGCCGACAGGAACTCCACGGCTTCTTCTTCCGGCAGTTGTGCCACTTCGGATTCGATCGCAGCCGATATGATGACGCATTCGGCGCCCTGTTCCATCGCCATGGCGGCCACGGCCTTGGTGTGCTCGTTGCCGGTCGAGGCATCGGCTTCGGCGACGTTGCAGACGTAGAGCACCGGATGCGAGGTCAGGAGGTTGAGACCCTTGAGGATCTCGATCTCCTCAGGCGCCAGCGTCTTGAGAAGCAGGCGTGCAGGCTTGCCCTCGTTCAAGAGCTTGATCACGGCTTCCATGACAGGCAGTTGCGCCAGCGATTCCTTGTCTTTGCTGGCGGCGCGCTTGCGCGTCTGCTCGACGCGGCGCTCAAGGCTTTCGAGGTCGGCGAGCATCAGCTCGGTCTCGATCGTGTCGGCATCGCCGACCGGGTTGATGCGGCCCTCGACGTGGGTGATGTCGTCGTCCTCGAAGCAGCGCAGCACATGCACGACGGCATCGACTTCGCGGATGTTGGCGAGGAACTTGTTGCCAAGGCCTTCACCCTTCGATGCACCGCGCACGAGGCCGGCGATGTCGACGAAGGAGATCCGGGTCGGGATGATTTCCTTGGAGCCGGCGATCGCTGCGAGCTTCTGCATGCGCGGGTCCGGCACCGCGACTTCGCCGGTGTTCGGCTCGATCGTGCAGAAGGGATAGTTCGCCGCCTGCGCCTGCGCCGTCTTGGTCAGCGCGTTGAAGAGGGTCGATTTGCCGACGTTCGGCAAACCGACGATACCGCATTTGAAGCCCATGGCCTGAAACCTGCTGTTCTTGAATTCGTTGGTGCTGGCTATGGGATAAAACGCGCCTTGCGGTCAAGCTTTTCGCGCAAGTCTCTTGCATTCTGAGGGGTTGAACGCCCGCCTTTGCAGCGCAATATAGATATCGATGCACTGTTCTCGCCTCTCCATGTCATCAACGGGTGGGTTTCCGATGAGTGACAACGGTATTGCCCTTAAACCGAAGACAAAGTCGAAACCGAAGCTGGATCGGCCGAAGCTCTACAAGGTCATTCTCTTCAACGACGACTATACGCCGCGCGAATTCGTGGTGATGATCCTCAAGGCTGTGTTCCGCATGAGCGAGGAGGTCGGCTACCGCGTGATGATGACGGCGCACAAGCTGGGATCGAGCGTCGTCGTGGTCTGCACGAAGGATATCGCCGAGACCAAGGTCAAGGAGGCGATGGACTATGCCAAGCAGGCCGGGTTTCCGCTGATGTTGACGGCGGAGCCCGAGGAATAGCTTGGCGATCTCTTAACCAGGCTCCTTAATCTGACATCCGCTGTTTTCAGGCAGAATGTCCGCAGCAGCGGAGGCGTTCATGCAGGGCGAGGCAGCAACATGGCACTACTTTGTGGCGGCGGGGCTTTTTGCCCTTCTTGGCGCGATCGGTCATCTCTGCCGGGCGGTCTTCAACGTTCTGCCTGACCGCGTAACCGACAGGCCTCTGATGGATTTGCCACTGTCGAGTGGTTACAATCTTCCGGATCTGCTCTTCGGGACCGAATATGACGACAGCGGCTATTATCGTCTCGACAGCCTCAAGAATTTCCGCATTTCCTGCATGCTGAGCGTCGTCGGCGGTCTGCTGGCTATGCTGTTTTCGCCGGGTGTTTCCATTGCCATGGCCTGGCTGATCGAAAGGGGTCTTTCGTGGGTCTGGAACCTCTTGCTTTTCAGGCTCCACACGATCGGGCTGCTATGAGCCGGCTGCCGGTCGCCTGATCTGATAGCCGGTCTTGTCCTGGACGAAGCCGCAATTCTCATCGAAGCGCAGTGTTGCCGGATCCTTCGAGCCGGTCAGAAACATCACCTTATAGCAGCCGGCCTTAAAGGCTGCGGCGCTGGCGTACCGGATCAGGGCTCGTCCATACCCCCGCTGCCTGTAATCGGCCGCGGTGACGACGTTGTCGATCAGCGCATAGGACGCGCCATTCCTGGTCACGTTGGGGACGACGACCAGCGTCACCGACGCCGCGACGGTTTTGCCCGCGACGCCGATGAAGACCGTCATGCCGGGTTGCGCGCGGATAGCTCCAAACCGCTCTTCGGCGTGCGCGCGGTCCATGGTCGGATCGGCAGGGTTCAGCTCACGATAGAGGGCAAGCAGGCCGGGCAGGTCGCGTGCCTTAGCAGCGCGAATGATGAGCGCGCCGGCAGACATGGTTCAATCGCCCTTGTTGCCGAACATCTTCTTCAGCATTTCGGCCATCGGGCCGGTTGCAGGCATCTTCGGCTGATTGTGATTGCGAGCCTGGTGGATATGAGACTTCGCCGTTGGTTTCTTCTCCGGCTTCGGCTTTTCTTCTTCGGCTTTTCCGCCAAGCGCCAGCGCCAGCTTGTTCATCAGCTGAGAGTCTTCCTTGCGAACCAGCATGTCGGCGTTGTCGGCAAGGGCATGCAGCAGCGGCTCAAGCCACGCCTGATCGGCCTTGGCGAAGTCGCCGAGAACGTGATGCTGCACCAGTTCCTTGACGCCGGGGTGGCCGATGCCAAGGCGCAGGCGGCGATAGTCCTTGCCGCAATGGGCGTCCAACGACTTGATGCCGTTGTGGCCGCCATGGCCACCGCCCGTCTTCAGGCGCGCCTTGCCCGGCGGCAGGTCGAGTTCGTCATAGATCGCGACGAGGTCGGTGGGCTGCAGCTTATAGAAGCGCATGGCCTCGCCGACGGCCTCACCAGAGAGGTTCATGTAGGTCTGCGGCTTGATGAGCAGCACCTTCTCGCCGGCGATCTCGCCCTCGGCGATCTCAGCCTTGAACTTCTTCGACCAAGGCGAAAAATTATGGCGGCGGTGGATGGCATCAGCAGCCATGAAGCCGATATTGTGGCGGTTTCCGGCGTACTTGCCGCCGGCATTGCCGAGACCCGCGATGATCAGCATGGCTCGTTCATTCCTTGAAATGTGCGTTATCGTTCACCACCGCGAAACGGCGTCAAAGTCAAGGCGCGGAGGCCGCAAGCGCAGAAAAATCAGTCTGCCGAGCTTAGACCATACTTGGTGAAGATGGTTTGCTGTGTGCCATCGCCGATCAGCTTGTCCAACGCGGCCTGCATCTTGGCCAGCAGATCGCTTGGGAAGTCCTTCTCGCAGGCGATCCCCATCGGCTGTGAGGAGAGCAGCGTGAGCTTCTCCAACGGCTGTTCCGCCTTGAGCTTGCCGAAGTAGATCTCGGAGATCGGCATCATGTCGATGCGACCATTGAGCAGCTTGCGCAGTGTGGCGTTGAAGTCGGTGGCGACGTCGAGCTTGGTGAAGCCGTTCTCCTTCAGCGTCACCTCTGTATAATCGTCGCGCTGTGTTCCGACGGTATATTGCCTCGCTTCCTCAAGGTTCTTCGCTGTCACACCTGACCCGGACCTGGTGATGAGGATGTTGCGATCGACCAGCAACGGCTCGACCCACCTGAACATAGGGTCGCGTTTCGCGCTGTGAGCGGTCGTGAAAACGCAGCTCATAGGCGTGGTCTGGGCGAGATTGTAGGCCCTGGCCCAAGGCATCATCTCGATCTTGTAGTCGATGCCGGCGTCTTTCATGACCTTTTCGACTTGCTCGACCGAAGCGCCCTTGATTGTCTTTCCATCACGGTAGCTGAAGGGAGGGTATTCCTCGGTGGCGAGCATTACGCCGGCTGCAATGGCTTGGCTGGAGGCGCAGATGCTCAAAAGAGTGAAAAGCAGCAGTTTCTTCATGGTGTTGCCTTTCTGGGTTCAAGAGGCCCGCGCAATGCGCTGTTCAGTCGCAGACAGACGCTCGATCAGAGCCGCAGCTTGCTGCGGGCGATGGAACAGGTATCCCTGGCCGAAGTCGAGGCCCATTTTGTGCAAGGTCTGGCATTCGTCCTCTCTCTCGATGCCCTCGGCAATGACGATGCACCCCATCTTGTGAGACAGCGTTGTGATGCTCTCCACCAGCGTACGGCTCTTGTCGCGAACGTCGTCGTTGGCGTCGTTGATCGACTGCGTGAACGACTGGTCGATCTTGATGATATCGACTGGGAAGCGGTTGAGATAACTCAGCGACGAATAACCCGTGCCGAAGTCGTCGAGGGCAATCCGGCAGCCGAAGCGGCGCATCTCGGCGACAATCGTGCGGATTTGCGGATTGTTGTGCATCAGCACCGCCTCTGTGATTTCCACGACGATGCGCTGGGGGCGGATACCGTGGCGGCCGAGCAGTGCGGCAAGCCGCGCGGGCAGGGCAGCTTCGAATTGCAGCGGCGAGAAGTTGATGGCGAGATAGCTGTCCTGCATGCCGGGGAGGCGGGAAATGGCCGCAAGATGGGCGATCGCCTTTTCCATGATGACGTTGCCGACGCGAACGATCTTGGCCGTTTCCTCCGCGACATTGATGATTTGCGCCGGTGCCATCAAACCCTTTTGCGGATGATTGAGGCGCATGAGCGCCTCGAAACCGGCAACGCCGCGGCCGTTCAGGCTGACGATCGGTTGCAGGTAGGCGTCGAACCAGTCCTCCGCGAGACCGGCTTCAATATAGTTCTCGATTTCGGCGCGAGCGCGCGTGTGGTCCATCATGCTGGTGTCGAAGAGTTGCGCGCCATTCTTGCCGTCGCGCTTCTTCGCGTACATGGCCATATCCGACTTCTGCAACAACTCGGCGGCGTTCGAGGCATGGCGCGGGTAGATGGCGATGCCGACGCTGGCGCTCAGATGCAGATCCGGACCGAACGGCTCGATGAAGATGGAGGCGATCTGCTCGGCCATTGCGCTTGCCCGCCGGGCCGCGTCCTTTGCCGGCAGAAGGATCGCGAATTCGTCACCACCGAGGCGGGCCGCCTGATCCGATGGCGCCAGATGCCTCTTCAGCCGGTCGACAAACTCACGCAGCGCCCTGTCGCCCTCGGCATGGCCGAGATTGTCGTTGATCCATTTGAAGCGGTCGAGATCGACGAACAGGCAGGCGAGTTCCTGGCCGGCGGCGTCTACTTCGAGGATCTTGGCGTCGAGCACCGTTTCGAAGCCCTGGCGGTTCAGCAGGCCGGTCAGATGATCCCGGATGGCTTGCTGGTGGTTGCGTGCTTCGGAGGCTTTCAGCTCCGTGACATCGGTCATGACCGATAGCGAGAGCCGGTCATGACCCGCAGTGGCTGCTGTCGATTCCAGGATGAGCACATCCATGAGGCTGCCATCGGCGCATATGAACTTTACCGTCACGTCGACTGCGGCGCCGCCGTCGAGGTCGTTCTTTCGCTTGAGGAAGGCTTCGCGCGTATCGGATGTCACGAGATCTGCGAACCTGCAGCCGATCACGCGCGGCCGGTCGTAGCCGGTCGCGACGAGCCAGTAGTCGCTGACGGCGGTTATGCGATCATCCTCATCGAGCGAAAACAGCATGGCCGGCGTCAGGTCGTAGATGTCGACAGCACGGCGATGCGCGAGCTTCAATTCGCATTCCTCGCTTTCGAGCTTCGATTGCATTTCGTTGAAGCCGCGGGCCAGACGGCCCATCTCGTCGTTCGATTGCCAGTTGACGTGATGCCGCGAGCCGAGTTGACGGGTGGCCTCGACGGCTGCCGTCAGGCGCATCAGCGGCCGGATGATAAAGATGCGATTGCCGATCAATGCCGCACTGAAGACGGCAAGCACTGCGAAGATGAAGATCGACATGAAGACGACCTCTTCGTGCTTGAGGCCGGAGAAGAGGCCAAGTGCCGGATAGAAGACGGAGATGGTGCCCAGATTCTTCGGGCCGTCGATGGTATTGTATATGATCGCGCGCGACACCTGGACGAGATTGCCGTTGAACGATTTCGGTATTGTCGATTGCGTCACGTCGAGCTGGCCGGATTGATCCCGGACCTGAACCTTGACGATGGCGCCCTGCGAAACGGTCGTCGCGCTGATCTGGGTTACGCTGTCATCATCGAGGTCCCAGAGCGGCTTTGCGAGCGCCTGAGAATTGGCGACAAGAAGAACCGAGATGTGGTCGCGTATTTCCTTGTCTGCGCGCTCGGAAGAAAGAAAAAGGAAAAGCACGAACAGTGGAGCAACGAAGAGGAGCAAAGCTCCGCAAATGATTGCCAAAAAACGATTTTCAACGGAATTGTTCATTGTTCCGTTTGCCCCCAGCCGCACTTTGCGTTCACGGTTTTCTACGCCCGCCGGTCTTCAAAAACCTACCGGCATGCTTCCATGAAATGTATTAAATGTTGCTGAAACTGGCTCCTCGCGCGCAAATGAAAAGGCCCGCTTTCGTCAGAAAGCGGGCCTTATGCTTTACAAATTATGGAAGCGATCAGGCTTCGGCTTCGCCTTCTTCTTCGACCGTTTCGTCAACGCCGCCAGCCGGGGCGATGATCGTTGCGATCGTGAAGTCACGGTCCGCGATAACCGTCGCCACACCCTTCGGCAGGGTGAGGTCGGAGATGTGGATGCTGTCGCCGATCTTCTTGCCGCTCAGGTCAACGTTGAAGAATTCCGGGATCGCATCGGCCGGGCACTGCACTTCGATTTCGTGACGAACGATGTTCAGGACGCCGCCAGCCTTGAGACCCTGGGACTTTTCTTCGTTGATGAAGTGAACCGGGATTTCAACGGTAACCTGGGTGTTGCCGGAAACGCGCAGGAAGTCCACGTGCATCGTGAAGTCGCGGACCGGATCGAGCTGATAGTCCTTCGGCAGAACCTTGTACGTCTTGCCGTCGACTTCGATGGTCGCGATGGTGGTCATGAAGCCACCTGCGTGAATGCGCTTCGTCACCTCATTGGTGCTGAGAGCGATAGAAATGGGGGCCTGCTTGTCACCATAGATGACAGCGGGAATCAAACCGTTGCGGCGAAGTTCACGGGCGGACCCCTTACCAACCCGTTCGCGCGCCTCGGCCTTGAGCTCGTAGCTTTCGTGGCTCATGACTTTTCCTTCCGAGGTTATTTGGAGAGCCCCGCGCAGGCCAATGCTTGCCGCGGAACTGGAGGCGGGTTACCCCATCCTCATCCGCGTTGCCTCCAAGGGTGTCTGCGCGGACGCGTGCGCTATAGTATAGATGCACCGGAAACGCAAGCTGCTCCCTTGCCATCGGCAACGGCCAGGAACCCGGACACGCTGTCGGCGAGGGAACGATTTCAGAATTGAAGGCGATCGCGAAGGCTTAACCATAAAGCCGGATTTCCCGCGAGATTAACGAATACAGAATGTCACGGCGGCTATCAGGGACCAATCACAACCTGGTCCTTCTCATGCTCCGTCTCGTCTCCTGCATTGCCGTCGACCATAGCTGGCCGCACCTGATCTTTGCAACGGTCATCTGCCTTCTCGGCTCTTTGCTGACGGTACGGCTTTTCTCGCGGGTTCGGCGCACCCAAGGGCTCCAAAAATTCAATTGGTTGTTCCTGTCAGGGTTCGTTGGCGGCGCGACGATCTGGACGACGCATTTTATTGCCATGCTCGGTTTCCGGGCGCCGGCGCTCAGCGGCTATGAGCCCGATTTGACGCTGCTGTCGCTTTTCATTGGAATCGCCTCCACGATGATCGGCTTTACCGTGGCCTCGATGCGAAGCCGGGACGCGCTTGTCGAGGCCGGCGGCGCCATCGTCGGACTTGGCGTGGCAGCCATGCACTATGTCGGCATCGAAGGCTACAGGGTGGCCGGCGATATCCAGTGGAACAGCGCCTATGTCATCTGCTCGCTGATTGCAGCGGCCGGGTTCGGCGCCTTCGTGACGAGCCGGGTTGCCCGCCCGACGACACGTTTCAGCCCGGTCGCCGCCGCCCTGCCGCTGATCCTTGCAATCGTTTCGACGCACTTCCTCGGCATGGCGGGCATGACGATTGTTCCCGACGCAACCGTGTCCGTCCCCCGCGAAATTCTCTCCGTCGGCGTGATGACCAGCCTTGTCGGCGCAGTCATGATCATCATCCTGCTTCTCGGCGCCTCCACCTACATCATCGACATGCAGTCGACCGAAGCGGCCGTCGCCCGCTATCGCCATCTGTCGCTACACGATCCGCTGACGAACCTTGCAAACCGCTCGGCGCTGAACGAACATCTGGCGACTGCCACCAAAAACACCCATGAAATCGGCTGGAACGTCGCCGTCCTCTGCTTCGACCTTGATCGGTTCAAGGAAATCAACGACGTCCACGGTCATGCCGCTGGTGACGCCGTGCTCCGGGCGATCGGCGAGCGGCTGGCGAAGGTCATGCAGAAGGGACAGTTTGCAGCCCGCGTCGGCGGTGATGAATTCGTGGTCGTGATGCGCGATCATGCCGGCCGTTCGGAGGCCAGGAGCGTAGCACAACGCCTGCTCGACGAGATCGAGCGGCCTGTCGATTGGAACGGCCAATCGCTCAGCGTCGGATCCAGCATCGGCATTTCCAGTTTCCCTGACAGGGCGCGCACCATCGACGACCTGCTTTCGCAGGCCGATGTCGCCATGTACCGCGCCAAGACGACGGCGGGAAGCAGCATCTGCTTCTACGACCCCTCGATGGACGAGGCGGCGCGGGAACGAAACGCGCTGGCGATCGAGATGCGTGAAGGGCTGAAGAAGGGCGAATTCGAACTGTTCTATCAGCAGCAGAACGATACCGTGACGCGCGAGGTGCTGGGCTTCGAAGTGCTGCTGCGCTGGAAGCATCCGACGCGCGGCCATATCTCGCCAGCGGAATTCATCCCGATCGCCGAGAAGACGGGGTTCATCATGGAACTCGGCGAATGGGTGCTGCGCAGCGCCTGCGTCGAAGCGGCCAGCTGGAGGAACCCGTTGAACATAGCCGTCAACGTGGCGGCCCAGCAGCTCGCCGATAGCCGCCTGCCGCAGATCGTCCATCAGATCCTGGTGGAAACGGGTCTGGCGGCTCCGCGGCTCGAGCTCGAGATCACGGAATCCGGCATCATTGCCGACCACGGGCATGCGCTGAATGCCATCCGGCGGCTGAAGGCGCTTGGCGTCAAGGTGGCAATGGACGACTACGGCACGGGCTATTCCTCGCTGTCGACGTTGCAGAGTTTCCCGTTCGACAAGATCAAGATCGATCGTGCCTTCGTCGACGGCGTCGTCACCAACAAACAGTCGGCTGCGATTGTCCGCTCGACGCTTATTCTGGCGCAGAGCCTTGATATTCCGGTTCTCGCCGAGGGCGTGGAACGGGAGGAGCATGTCGATTTCCTTCGCCGCGAAGGTTGCATGCAGGTGCAGGGCTTTCTGTTCGGAAGGCCGATGCCGCGTCTTGACATCGAGGCCTTCGTCAATGCTGACGGTGCAGGCGTAGTCGATGGCTCGACAGTTGCCGTGAAGACCGACGCGGCGGCCTGACTGCGGCGCTGCAACACGCCTTGACATCTGTCGTGCGGAAACCTCACATGCTCGCAAAACGCAAGCGGCGGAGGAATTCAGGTATGCGGGTCAATCTCATTGCGGCAACGATCACGATTGCGCTCGCCTTGGCATCTGCAGCCTATGCCGCCGACATCAACCAGGCCGGGGCAAAGCAGGTCGAGGAAAGCCTGACGAAGCTGCTGCCGAAGAGTGTGGCAAAAGACGGCTTCGTGACCGTGAACCCAGCAGGGACACGCTACGAGATCATCTATGATTTCGTGAAGCTCTTGAAGAAGGTCGAGCCGGGCAGCTTTGCAATCACCGGCCTGACGCCTTGGTCGATGTTCGCTACACCACTCGATACCGGCCTTTGGAGCGTCGAAGGGAACAATTCCCTCAATGTTTCCGGGAATTTCACGGCGCCCGGACAGCCGAGAACCGATTTTACCTATGCCATCGATGCCTTCATCTTCAGCGGCATTTTCGACCCGGCGATCAGCTATCTTCGCTCGGGCGACTTTTCCACGAAGGCCATAAATTTTTCGTCGAAGAGCGAGGCCGACGAGGTCAGCGCCAGCTTTGATGGCATGACGTACAAGCTGACGTCAGCGGATGGCGCAGCGGCTGGCACGACGAATTTCGCCACCAGCGGCTCCGCTGCAGGATTCCTCGAGAAGATCAGCAGTCGCGAGGTGCCACCGGTCGAAATTCGCGCCGACGCGATCGATTTCGCAGCCGCTGTCAACGGCCTGCCGGCAAACAAGGTTCGCGATATCATCCTGTTTGCGGTCGATCATGCCGACGAAAAGCAGCTTGCCGGGGCAGACAGCGACAAGCTGAAGGCGATGCTTCGCGATGCCTTCCCTTTGCTCACGAGCTTCAACGAAACGATCGACTTCAACAATCTCACCGTGTCGAGTGCTGCGGGCAACGGTGGTGCGAAGAACGTCAACTACGACGTCACGCTCGACGGCCCGACCGATGCTACGCGTTTCGGCGTCGGCTTGACGGCGCAGCAGATCAGTTTTGCGAGCGCGATCGTCCCTGCGGCCTATTCCGCCTTCGTGCCACGGGAATTGCAGCTGCAGTTCGCAATTGAGGACATGGATTTCACTGCCTTCGGCGATGAGTTCCTCAAGGTCGATTTCACCGGCGGCGCTTCCTCGGAAGAGAGCGGCAAGAAGGCTGTCGAGCGCCTCTTCAAGGGCGGCGAACTGGTGATGGATTTCCCGAAGATCAGTGCGGTGTCGGGCGTCTATGATGCCGAGATTTCCGGAAAGATCCGCGGTCGCGTCGATACCTCCAAGGATTATTCCATGGATGCGACCGTTCTGGCGCGTGATCTCGACAAGACCATTGCCGCCGTTCAGGAGCTTGCAAAGACCAATGCCGATCTCAATCAGGTCTCGTTCGGCCTGATGATGGCCAAGGGCTTTGCGAAGACTGATCCTGACGGGCGCCAGCGCTGGGATATCAGCGTTGCGCGAAACGGATCCGTCACGATCAATGGCCAGGTCATCAAGGGCGCGGACTGAGTTTGCCGTAACAGCTCCAAGCGCCACGGGCACCCCTTGCGGCGCATTCGCGGCAGGTTCATTCTGTCTCGCTAGCGTAGGCTCCCGGGCGGGGGCCAGTGCGCGTCCTGGGGGCAGGCCGATGAATTGTGCCGCCTGTGGTTTTGCGATCGAAAGCAGTTTTGCGTTCTGCCCGAAGTGCGGCGCAAGACAACCTATAGTCTGCGCCTCCTGTGGCGAGGCCTGCCAGCCCGATTTCGCGTTTTGCCCGAAATGTGGGGCAGCCCTCGGCCGAGCCGACGTTCGTGCAGCTCCTGCCGAACCGCTGCCGCTTACAGTCGCGCATACATCGACGCCTGACGATGCCGCTGATCGGCGTCCGCTGACGGTTCTGTTTGCGGATCTCTGTGGTTTTACTGCTCTCAGCGAGAGAACAGATCCCGAGCTGATGCGCGCGCTGCAGAACGAGCTGTTCGAGGAACTGACGCGGGCGGTGGAGGCTTACGGCGGCTTCGTCGACAAGTTTGTGGGGGATGCGCTGCTTGCGCTATTCGGTGCGCCGACGGCGCATGAGGATGATCCCGATCGCGCGCTTTGCGCAGCGCTCGACATGATTGCGGGGGCCGACCGCCTCGGCGCCAAATGGCTGGATCTGGTCGGTGGTGATCCGCTGCAGTTGCATGTCGGTATCAACACCGGACCGGTGGTTAGCGGTGGTTTCGGGGCGGCGGCGGCGCGATCCTACTCCGTGACTGGCGATACAGTAAATACAGCGCAACGGCTGCAAAGCCTAGCCGGTCCGGGCGAGATACTGGTCGGGCCAGTGACATACCGCCTGACGCTGCATGCGTTCGCCTTCGAAAATCTCGGTTCGCTGGCCCTTCGCGGGAAGACGGGCAATGTACAGGTGCATCGTCTCCTCGGGCGGATGGAGACGCCCCACACGGCGCGCGGATTGGAAAGCCTTGGACTACACGCCGCACTCATCGGGCGTGACGCAGAACTGTCGCGGATGTCCGATTGCCTGGATTTTGCCTGTGGCGGCAATGCGCAACTCGTCCAGCTCATCGGCGAGGCCGGCATCGGCAAGTCAAGGCTGGTCAGGGAGTTCCTGGAGACCGTCGCTGAGAAAGAGCGATTTCGTCATGTTGTTGTGCGCCGCGCCGTCTGCTCGCCGCTTGGCGAACAGTCTTACGGTATGCTCGCGGCCGTTCTACGAAGCGCCTACGCAATAGCCGAGCGCGAAACTGCAGCCCGGACGGCGGAACTGCTGGCATCAGGATTGATCGACCTAGGCTTTTCCGAGAGCGAGGTTGCCGGTCTGACGCCGCTTTTGTCTTACGTCTTTGGCCTCGGCGATCCCGATGGAGCGCTGCGCCACGTGGAGCCGGAGCAACTGCGCAGGCAGATTTTTTATGCCACGCGCACCATTTTTGAGCGGCGGCTTTCGCTCAGTCCGCTGCTGCTGGTGGTGGAGGATCTTCACTGGGCGGATGCGGCTTCGATCGAGGCGCTTCGCTTTGTGCTGGACAGGTTGGAGCGAACGCGCCTGATGATGCTGACAACAGGGCGGTCGGTTGCTGAAGGCGAGGGCTTGGAGTCAAGCCGGATCAGCCGTACGCTCATGCGGCTCGCGCCGCTTTCGGTTCAGGATGGCGAGGCGCTGCTGGATCAGTTCTTTGGCGCGGACAGTTCCGTGCCAGCGAAAACGCGCTCACGAATTCTCGCGCGAGCGGGCGGCAACCCGCTGTTCATGGAGGAGATCGTTCGGGCCCTGATCGAGACGGGCGTGCTGCATTCCGAGGGCGGATGTTGGCATGTCGCCAATGCTGAAATAGGCAGCGAGATACCGATGAGCCTGCAGGCGATGCTGCTTGCACGCGTCGACCGTCTGCCGCCCGACGTCAAGCGTTTGGCGCAGGAAGCCGCCGTCATCGGTCCGCGCTTCGATCTGGCGCTGCTTCACGCCGTCGCTTTTGATGCAGCGCGTATCGAGCATGGGCTGGACTATCTCTGCCAGGCGGAGATCGTCGAGGAAGCGCCCGGTGTTGCTTCGACAAAGGCGATCTCCTATCGCTTTCCGCAACAGCTATTGCACGATGCCATCTATGGCAATCTCTTGCTGCAGCGCCGCAAGCAGCTGCACGCGCGCATCGGCGCGGCCATCGAGCGGATGCATCATGGCATACCCGCTCGGCTTGAGGACATCGCACAACTCGGCCGTCACTACTGCCGGGCCGAGGAGACGGGTAAGGGCGCCCAATATCTCATGGCTGCGGGCGATCTTGCCCGCAAGACCTATGCCAATGACGATGCAATGCGCCTCTACCGCGAGGCGCTTGCGGCGATTTCGGATAAGCCACAGGCCGGTGCGGAATTGCTTGCCCTTTATGAGCGCGTCGCCGATCTCTGCGGGCCGGCGGGAGAACGGGATACGGCACGTGAACACTATGGGCGCGTATTGACGACCTTGAGGAAAGCTGGTGACCAGCCCGGGGCGGCACGGATCCTGCGCAAGCTCGGTCGCCTCAATCTCGCAGCCGGCAGAAGCGATCTTGCGGACGCCGACTATGCGCAGGCCGCCTCGCTGCTGAGCGAGAGCGCTGCGCCCATCGAGCTTGCGCATCTGCTGCAGGAGCGCGGACATCTTGCCTTCCGCATGGGTGATCAAAGCGCAGCAGCACGCTGGGCCGACGATGCGCTATCCTGCCTCAGCACGGCAGCCTTTGATGACGGCGGTCCCGTCGCCGTGGAAGCAGCACAGGTGCGCGCCGAGGCGCTGAATACGAAAGGCGTGGCACTGGCGCGGCTCGGACAGCATCGCGAGGCCGTGCGCGAAGTCGAGCGAAGCCTGGAGGTTGCCGAAACGGCGGGACTTCTTGGCGCCGCCTGCCGTGCCTATTCCAATCTCGGCGTGCTCTACACGATCGTCGATCCAAGGCGCGCCATCGATGTGTGTCGCCAAGGCCTCGAGGTTGCTAAGCGCATTTCCGACCTCGGCTTTCAAGCACGGCTTTTCGCCAATCTCGCCGTTGCCTGCTGCACCTTCACGGACAACTGCGCCAAGGAGGGAGTGCCGGCGGCGGAGCGGGCGATCGAGATCGACCGGGCGCTGGATCAGCGCGATCACCTGGCGGTGCCGCTCATCGTCCTCGGACAGATCCATCAATGTCACGGCAAACCGGACCTGGCCTGGAATTATTATGAGGAAGCGCTTCAGCTCGCGCGTGAAATCGGCGAACCACAGCTGCTCTTTCCATGCTATGATGGGCTTGCGACGTTGAACCTGGAAAAAGACGATATGGCCGAGGCGGAGCGATACTTTTCGCTCGCCCAGGACGTTTGCGTCAGGCATGGGCTGGATCCCGACGCACTGGTCGTGTTGCCCTTCCTGGATTGATTCAGCGCCGACAGGTAAGGTGCTGAATTTTCGCTGTTTTTGTTCTTCTGTTCGGCGTCTCGCCGACGCGTCTGTGAGGGAGGCTATCATGCCCGAAAATCAAAGCGAAAGACCGCTGCAGCCCGGCGACCGCGCGCCGAACGTCATTCTCGATGCGATCACCCGCCAGGGCAAGATATCGATCGATGACTTCCGGGGGCAGAAGCCTGTGCTGGTCGGCCTGTTTCGCGGGCTCCACTGTCCATTCTGCCGGCGGCAAATCGCCTCGATGGCGAGCCTCGCGGGTGATCTCCAGCAAAAGGGCGTCGAGAGCCTGACGATCGTCAACACGCCCATCGACCGAGCGCGCCTCTATTTCCGTTACCACCCCTTGCCCAATCTGGTGGCCGCATCCGATCCCGACCGGATATCGCATCGCGCCTTCGGACTTCCCAATCTCGAGTTCACGCAGTCGGAGACAGTCTGGCCTTATAAGGTTAGTCTCGACACGCTGACCTCGATGCGGGTCGATATGCCCGATCTGCCTCAGCCGATGGCGCCGATGGCGGCTGTCGAATTCCTCGACAATGCCGATGGCTACGAATTCACCGACGACGATAAGCGCATGATCGCAACGGGAGAGGGCCAGTTGGTCGGCGAATTCCTGCTCGACCGCGATGGCGTCATCAGATGGTGTTTTACTGAAGTCGCCGACGACGGTCGACACATGTTCGGCGTGCCGGCCCCCGAAGAAGTCATGTCGGCGGCATCGCACATCGCCGCCTAACACGCGTCGCGGGCTTTCAGGTCCGCTCGTCACGCCCCAGTCCACTTCGACAGACGCGCTTCGGCTCCCGCACGCGGAAGCGGAAGCCGCCTATGAGGGTTGCTGTTTCACCGCCGGCACGCGCCCTGGCTTACGATGCGGAAACCCCTGTTGCTTGCTTCGCAAGCGTTCGGGAACGTCCTGATCTGCGAGCCGCGCTGGCCGCAGACCGGCCGGTACTCGCGTGTGCAGATGCCGCCCGGCTGCGGTCGCGGTGCCGGACGCTGCGGGCGCACCGTTATGCCGGGCTGTCGGGCGCACTGGCCGCGGCTGATGACCGCGAAGTTGGCGGCGCGCGCCTGGCATGCATTGGCGAAGGTCTGGACACGTGCCCCACGCTGGCCGCAGACCGGAGCATATTCCATGGTACACATCTGCGGCCTGGCCGCGCGAGGAGGCGGCGGCGGACGCGATGTTATCGGGGTCGGGCGCCGGCACTGGCCGCGGTTGATGATCGCGAAGCCAGCTGCGCGGGCCTGACATGCATTGGTGAAGGTCTCGACACGTCCACTGCGCTGGCCGCAGACCGGAGCATACTCCATGCTGCACATCGCCGGCCCGGGCGGGCGAGGCGGCGGACGCGAATAACTTGGCCCGACGTCGACGGTGCAGTCGGAAAGAAGCGGGATGAGCGCCAGCAGAGCGAGCTTTCGCGGCGACAGGAATCCGGCGAGCGTCATTATTCTTCCCCTATGGCTGGATTTCTTTCTAAATCCTAGCGTAAGTTGCATTTCCGGGGAAGTTCGAACCTCAGCGGTAGTTGAGAATTTCGTACAGGTTCAGTCGAATAGGCTGGAAACCGACTCTTCCTGGCTGGTTCGGTTGATGGCTTCGCCGATCAGGCTTGCCGTGCTGACAACGCGGATGTTGTGGGCTGATTGAACAGCCGTCGTCGGCTGGATGGAGTCGGTAATCACCAGTTCGCGCAGCTTCGAGGAGGTGATGCGGGTAACCGCGCCGCCGGAGAGAACGCCGTGGGTGATATAGGCGGTAACGCTTGCAGCCCCCTGCGCAAGCAGCGCGTCGGCGGCGTTGCAGAGCGTGCCGCCGGAATCGACGATGTCGTCGATCAGCAGACAATCCTTGCCTTCAACTTCGCCGATAATGTTCATGACTTCGGATTCACCCGGGCGGTCGCGGCGCTTGTCCACGATCGCCAGCAGACAGTCGAGGCGCTTGGCGAGCGCGCGGGCACGAACGACGCCGCCGACGTCCGGCGAAACGACCATGACGTTGCTGATGTCGTGATTTGCCTTGATATCGCGTGTCAGGACCGGGATAGCGTAGAGGTTATCCGTCGGGATATCGAAGAAGCCTTGAATCTGGCCAGCGTGCAAATCGAGTGTCAGCACACGATCGGCGCCGGCTTCCGTGATGAGGTTCGCGACGAGCTTGGCCGAGATCGGCGTACGCCCCGAGGCGCGGCGATCCTGACGGGCATAGCCGAAATAGGGAAGGACGGCGGTGATGCGGCGCGCCGACGAGCGGCGCATCGCATCGATCATGATGAGCAGTTCCATGAGGTGATCGTTCGTCGGGAAAGACGTCGACTGGAAGACGAACACGTCCTCGCCGCGGACATTTTCCTGGATTTCCACGAAGATTTCCTGATCGGCAAATCTTCTGACGCTGGCTTTGCCCAATGGCACGTTGAGATAGTTGCAGATCGCTTCGGCGAGATGCCGGTTCGAATTGCCTGCGAAAACCTTCATCTTGGTCCGCCTATTACCTGCTGATAGCCGCGCTTTTTAGCCAGCTTGCTCCTGAATGCAAGGGCTAAGGCGTCATCTGCGCCTATATTTCTAAAAAGCTTGTGGCTTAACCGCCACGAGCGTCGCGCCACGTCGAGAATTCGGTGATGGTTTTCGAGGCGATTTGCTGCATGACCGACGCGGGAACGCCGGCCCAGGGATCCTGCGCTTGCGAGGGCACGCTTTCCTTTCCCTGTATGCGGTGCAACCGAGCGCCCCCACCGTCGAGAACGTCCCAGACGTAGACCACCGTGACCTTACCGCTATCAGAAAAGGCGGAGAGATACCCCTTCAGAATGTAGGCGCTGGAGCTGTCGTTCGAGCTCTTGATCGAAAGGCCGTGCGAGCGGGCCTCGGCCCCGAGCTGGCGCGAAAGCGGCGTGACGGCCTGGACCGGCGCGCCGATGATCGGCAGGAAGCGGACGGTCGTGCCGCGTGCCGAGGGGGAGTTGGTATTCAGCATGGCAGTCTGGGTTTGCTGCCGCGACGGCTCACGCGGGGGCGTTTCCCCCATGTCTTCTTCTTCGGCCTGGGCATTGGACACAGGCTCAGGCAGCGTCTCGGCTTTTATCGGAGCGGCGGCGGCGGGCGAGAGCGGGTCGTTTTCCAGCGCCATAGCCTGGGCTTCCATCGTGGTCGGTGGTGCGCCAGAACCCTGCCGGTAGCCCGTCTGGTTGTAGGCAGGGTGATATCCGTTCGACCGCTGTTCGGAGGCAAAGGCCTGCTGGCGTGGCGCCGCGCCTGCCATGCGCTCTACGTCGCCCTGCGTTACCGGCGATGAACGGATGCTTCCGGAGGGTTCGCCGATGTCGACCAGGGGAACCAGGGCATCGGTTGTGTTGCAGGCGGATAGGGCAAAGCAGGCAAGGAGCATCGGCGCAGTCGCAACTCGCGTCATCCCTCGTTTCATCCTTCCCAGTGCCGGCCCCATCCACTTTATGAAGGCCGGCGCCGGTCTGTGTCAATTCCGGATTCTTGGCCAGCAATGGTTTGCGTCAGACGTTGATGAAGTCCAGAAAATGGCGCGAAAGGGCGCGGGGCACGTCGTCGGTCGTCAGATAGGTCTGCCCGAGGGTCATCGCCGTTCCCGTGTCGGAATCCATGATGATCATGTGCACGAAGAGCGACATGTTCGGCTCGATCGGCTGCGGATTTCCGACGTGGAACATCTGATGCTCCATCCAGGACGGCGAGAAACGGGCGCCCAGAGAGTAGCCGCAGGCGTTGAGACGGTGGCGGGAAAGGCCTCGTTCATCCATGATTTTCGCGTGCATATCGAAAACATCGCCGAAGCTTTGGCCCGGCTTGAGGACGGTCTCGATCGCCTGGATCGTCTCGAAGCAGGCATTGTAGAGTTCCCGGTGGCGATAGTTCGGTTCGCCGATGACGATGGTACGCATCATTGCCACATGGTAGTGCGCGTACGCGCCTGCCCATTCGAGCGTCAGCTGATCGTTCGCATCGAGCTTGCGGCGGCCGGCCTTGTAGCGGCAGAGCAGTGCGTCCTCGGCGGAGCCAATGATGAATTCGTTCGCCGGGTAGTCGCCGCCACCGGCAAAGACGGCGCCCTGCATGGCGGCCAGAATGTCGGCTTCGTCCGCACCTGGCTTGGTCAGCGTTAGCGCCGCATCGAGCGCATCGTCGGCCAGGGCGGCCGCGCGTTCGACATAGGCGACTTCGGCCGGGCTTTTGATCAATCTCAGGCGGCTGACGAGATAGGAGGCGTCGACGATCTGTCCGAACGACGTCAACTGCGCATCGAGCATCCGGGCAACGCGGCCCGTCATGCCATGGGTATCGTACTCGACGCCGATCCTGGCGCCGAGCAGGTCCATCTCGACCAACAGGTTCCTGAGGTCGACGGTCGGGTCGGCATTCACGCGGTCGACCCAGATTTGGACATTTTCCAAGATAGAGGTGTGCTTGGCCTGGCGCAGGTCGGCGGAGCGCGTGATCAAGGCCATTGTCCCGTCGGCCTTGACGACAAGCGTCTGGAAGAAGCAGTAGCCGAAGGTGTCGTAGCCGGTCAGCCAGTACATGCTTTCCTGCGCAAAGAGCAGCAGGGCGTCCAGCTTTTCTTCGCGCATTCTATCGGTCAGACGTGCGAGACGGACGGCGAATTCGGGTCTGTCGAAGTGCAGGGCCATGCCGCTTAAATCTCCCTGATTGCGATTGCAGAAATTTGGCGGCCGTAGTCCGGCTCCTTGTTATGTGTGGTCCGGCGATAAGAGAAGAATCGCTCGGTGTCGGGATAAGTGCAGATCCCCAGGGTTTCTGCGCGGACACCGGCGACGCGCAGCCGATCGACAGTCAGCGCCGGCAGGTCGAACATCGCGTGCCCCGGCTTTCCTGAGGACACGAAGTAGCGCTCGTAAGATGGATCCAGTGTGACAAAGCGCTCCACGAATTCCGGGCCGACCTCGTAGCTCGCCTGGCTGATCGATGGCCCGAGGCAGGCAACGATTGCCTCCCGCTTCGCGCCAAGTCGGACCATGGCGTCAATCGTGTTCTCCAACACGCCGGTTAGGACGCCTTTCCAACCGGCATGAGCGGCACCGATGACACCGTTCGTCGCGTCGGCGAAAAGGATGGGTCCGCAGTCGGCTGCCAGAACACCAAGCGCTATGCCGGGGGTTGCCGTTACCATCGCATCTGCTGCTGGCCGGGATCCGTCATAGTCCTTGTCGACGATGACCACATCGGGAGAGTGGACCTGGTGCACGGTAGCGAGACGCTCGACAGGCAATTCAAACCAGTTTGCCACGCGGCGGCGGTTCTCCTGAACCTTCTCGCGCTCGTCGTTCGAGCCGAGGCCAACATTCAGGCCGCGATAGATGCCGTCCGAAACGCCGCCTTCCCGCGTAAAATAGCCATGGAGAATCGCGTCACCGGTTGTCTCGCTCAGCAGCGTGCTTTGGATCGGTGCCGGAGATGCTGCTTGTGTCATTAAAACTTCCAAGATTGCTTGAACTGCTTATGCGCCATTTTCGGATGGCGAAGCCCGTCGGTTGCGGCGGATGTTGGCGAGCGGCGCTTGCGCTGTCAATCCGCTGGACGGAAGGGCATCAAATCCACGGTCGGGTGAGAGACCGCCATGACCTTGAAGAGTTCGCCCATGCGCCCTTCGCCTTCGCCGGCAAGTCGATCGACGGCGGTTTGGATAATCTGGCGCGTATGTGCTTCCCGGTCTCGGCCAAGCGCCGCTGCGCGATCGAGAATGCCGAGGCCGACAAGAAAATCGCCCTGGTGAAGCATGCCGTTCAGGTGAACGCCAGCCGAGGTGGCGGCCTGCGCCAGGGCCTGGAAATCGACGTGGCTCGTAAGGTCGGCTTCGCCCGGATGTGCCAGCGGCGGGTCATACTCATGCATGCGCACCGCCTGCAGCGTATCGCCGTAGCCACTTACGAGGTGCCCGTAGTCGATGGCGACAGCCGTTCCCCCATATTCCTTCAGCCGATCGCAGATCGCTACCATCACCGACTGGCGAGCCGACGAGATTTCAAACAGCGTTCCCGGGAGCACATCCTCTTCCGGCGAGGGCAGAAGGCCTGGATCGATCCCTGCCACCCCGACGCCGAAGGCCAGTTCACCGCCTGCGTCGACGCCGACCATGCGCTCGCGGAACCCTGTCGTCGTCTTCACGAACTGACGGATCGGAATGGCATCGAACAATTCGTTCGCCGCGACGAGCGAAAAACCCGGCGTCACGTCGTCGAAACCTTGATGCCAGCTGACCTTGTCGCGATACGACGCAAGCGTTTCCTGCTGGATGTCGCGCAGACGCTCGCTCGTTTCGACGAGGTGCACCGTCATGTCCTCAAAGAGCGGCGGTGCTATGCGGGAAATGACGCGCAGCATATCCGACATCATCGTGCCGCGACCGGGGCCGATCTCGACAAGACGGACACCTCCAGGGGTTCCGTGTCGCTGCCAGGCATGGACGATGAAGACGCCGATCATCTCGCCAAAAAGCTGGCTCACCTCCGGCGCGGTGACGAAGTCGCCCGAGCGCCCGAAAGGCTCGCGGGTCCTGTAGTAACCGTGTTCGGGATCGGCGAGGCACAGCGAGAAAAAGTCCGTGACGCTGATCGGGCCGTTTGCCTGGATGATCGCCTTGATCTTCTCACCGAGCGCGGTGCTCATCGATACCTCCTGTCCGGCTGCGTTCAGTGCTGCAAGGCAGCCTGACGGCGGGCCAAAAGCATGGCCCAGATTCCCAGCAGAACCATCGGCGTGGAAAGCACCATGCCCATGGTGAGCCAATTGGTGCCCAGCAGGTAGCCCAGCTGGGCATCCGGTTCGCGGAAGAATTCGACGAAAATACGAGAAAGTGCGTAGCCGCAGACGAAGACGCCGGTGACGAAGCCCGGCGCCTTCAGGGCGCGGAAGCCGTAGATCAGAACGGCGAGAACCAAGAGCAGCACGATGCCCTCCAGCCCAGCCTCATAGAGCTGGCTGGGATGGCGAACAAAGTCGCCGCCAGGGCAGTAGCCGTTGGTCTTCTCAATGTACTGATTGCAGAAAACCATGCCCCACGGCGCATCCGTCAGGCGACCCCACAGCTCACCATTGACGAAGTTGGCGATACGGCCGCAGAACAAGCCGATCGGGACGACCGCCGAGACGATGTCGAACAGGCTCCAGATCGGTATGCCGTTGCGACGTGCGAAGATGATCATCGCGATCGTGGTGCCCGTCAGTCCGCCGTGGAACGACATGCCGCCGTTCCATATCTGGATGGCTCGGATCGGGCTCTCGATCACTGCCGGCATGTCGTAAAACAGGATGTAGCCGATGCGCCCGCCGAGAACGATGCCGAGAGCGACCCAGATGATGAAATCGTCGAGCTGCACCTTGGTGATCGGGGAAACATCGCCTGGCCATAGCTTGTTGTTTGCGGCGATCAGACGGCCATAGTACCAGCCGAGCATGATGCCGGCGACATAGGCAAGTCCGTACCAGTGAATTGAAAGCGGGCCGAGCGAAAAGGCGATCGGGTCGATCTCGGGGAAGGGCATGATCGCCAGGAGATTGGCTGCTGTCGGCAAGGGTTTCCCATTCGCTGGCGTGAGCCCTACGGAGTGGCCGGTCGGACGAACGCAGTTCAGTTCAAGGCGTCCTTTGCGACTTTCTAAAGGCGCGCCAAGCTCGATGTGGGCGGAAGATGGCGCTGCTATCAAAAACGGTCAAGTCGATTGTTGGCGATCGCGGCGCACGGGCAGGCTTATCCAGAGCAAAGCGCTTGCATCCTTAGCGGCGAAGCCCTACCTCATTCTTGAAAGGCCCCAAAGGCCGCACGTTGTATGTTGTAAAGGGAGAACACCGCCATGACGACTGGAGCAAACCGCATCATGGACGAGTTCGCCAAGCTGATGACGGATGCCGCCGGCGCGGCCCAGGGTGTGCGCAAGGAAATCGAGACAGCCTTCAATGCGCAGGCGGAGCGCTGGCTCAATACTCTCGACGTCGTCAAGCGCGAGGAATTCGAGGTCGTGCGTGACATGGCGATCAAGGCGCGCGATGAAAACGACGCCCTCCTTGCCCGGATCGCCGCCCTTGAAGCGAAGCTTGCAGCCAAGGGCAAATAATTCCCGCTGTGACACAGGCCGTGGTGTGACCTTTATGAGACACGCTGCGGCTGTGACTTAAAAACCGGGTGTCGTTATCCACCTGTGGACACTGCCAAAAAGATCAATGGGCAGAGTCATTTAAACCCTCCTTCTGAATGGAAACCCGAAAAGCTTTCCACAGTGCCGTTCCCTAAAACGGCTGTGAGGGGCTGGCGCGTCGCCTAGCCCGTTATACACTGATTTTAAATGATGATTCGAAGCAGTTGATAAGCTCCAGGCAGGTTTGACTGCGTTAAGTCTGGTAGCGGTTCAACGGTCATCAGGGTTGGTGGTTCCGGCTGTTGCGTGTGTTCTCCTTGTGTCTCGTTGAGAAGTTGGTTCGCATTCACTCCGGTCAAGAAGGTGCTGCATGAGCCTCATGGAATTGGAAGTCGAGCGTCAGTCGAACCCGGTCGATATGATCGAGTACGTCGCCGCCAATAACGACTGGTCTTTCGAGCGGTCGGGCGATGACGAGATTGCGATGACGGTTGAAGGGAAGTGGACCGACTACCACGTTTCCTTTTCCTGGATGGAAGAGTTTGAGGCGCTGCACCTAGGCTGCGCCTTCGACGTCAGGGTTCCCGAACAGCGTGTCAACGAAGTCACCAAGCTCCTGGCCGCGATCAATGGTCAGGTGCTGATGGGACACTTCGACCTCTGGCGCCAGGAAGATGTCATCATTTTCCGCCAGTCGTTGCTGCTTGCCGGTGGTGCCGAGCCGACCAATCGACAGGTCGAGGTTCTGCTGGCTAGTGCACTCGACACTTGCGAGGCGTATTATCAGGCCTTCCAGTTCGTGATCTGGTCCGGCATGGAAGCGAACCGCGCTATGGAAGCGGTTCTCTTCGAAACGGTCGGCGAGGCGTAAATGTCATCCGCATCTTCAGGTCCTGTCGTTCTCGTCGGTGCCGGCAACATGGGGGGCGCGATGCTCTCCGGCTGGCTCAAGAGCGGCGTGGCCGGTTCCTCCGTCGTCGTCATCGATCCCGCCCCGTCGGAGCAGATGATGAAGACGATCAACGATGCCGGCGTGACGCACGTCATCTCGGCCCCGGCAGGGTTGACGGCAGGCGTTCTTTTCCTTGCGGTCAAGCCGCAGGTAATGGATGGCGTGCTGGCGCCGGTCAAGGCAACGGTCGGACCGGAGACGGTCGTCGTGTCCGTTGCCGCTGGCAAGACATTGTCGTTCCTTAAAAAGCATCTCGGCGAGGCTGCGATGGTGCGCGCCATGCCGAATACGCCGGCCATGGTCGGTCGTGGCATTACGGGTGCGTTTGCCAATGCGCGCGTCACAGATGCGCAGCGCGAGCTAGTCCATTCTCTGTTGCGTGTATCCGGTCCGGTCGAGTGGGTTCCAACCGAAGCCGACATCGATGCCGTCACGGCCCTGTCGGGAAGCGGACCGGCGTATGTGTTTTATCTCGTCGAGTGTATGGCAGAGGCAGGCCGTAAACTTGGCTTGCAGGCGGACCTTGCCATGCGTCTTGCACGGGAAACTGTCGCGGGGGCTGGTGAGCTTTTGCACCAGTCCCCCGACGACGCCTCGCGGTTGCGCCAGAACGTGACCTCGCCGGGCGGCACGACGGCTGCCGCGCTTTCCGTCCTTATGGCCGAGGACGCGATGCAGCCTCTTTTCGACAAGGCCCTTGCAGCAGCACGCAAGCGTGCCGAAGAGCTTGCCGGCTGAGGACATCCAGACCATGGCTGACGAAATCACCTATGCCGACTTCGAGCGTGTCGACATCCGTGTCGGGACGATTGTCGAGGCAACTCCGTTCCCGGAAGCGCGCAAGCCGGCCTTCAAGCTGTTGATCGACTTCGGGGCGGAAATCGGCCTTAAGAAATCATCGGCCCAGATCACCGTTCACTATACGCCCGAGAGCCTGATCGGTCGGCAGGTTCTAGGTGTGGTCAACTTTCCGCCGCGACAGATCGGCCCAGTTCGCTCAGAAGTCCTGACCCTCGGTTTCGAGGACGAAGCGGGCGCGATTGTTCTTGCGGCACCGGACAAGCCAGTGCCGAACGGCAAGAAGCTGATGTGATCAGTGGATATCGCGCGACAGCGGGTCGGTCAGCGAGAACGCATGGAATACGGCTTCAAAGCCGGCGCGTTGCGGCGAGCAGAATGCCGGGCCGACGGCAACCTGCACCAATGCCGGATCGAACCAAGCAAGCCGCGCCATGCGCCAGTCCTCCATCCGGTCTGTTCTGTATTGAATGAACAGGGCATCGCCGGTTCGCGTTACGCGCACGCCCATGCGCTCGAATGCATGGTCGAGCCGAAAGGCTGACCAGTCGGAGTTGCCATTGGTCACGACGACGCTGAAGTGCATTGCTCCATCGGTATACTCGATCCCGCATTTCATCCAATGCGTCGCGTCGGCCCGAACCATCATGCCGGCCTGGTCGTAGAGTTCCTCATAGCGTGCGGAGAAGGATACTTCGGCCGAAAAGTCGCCGCCTCTTCGCTGATGCAGGAAATGCCCGTCGTCGCGGTGAAAGCCGTAGTAGGTTCCTTGCCAGAAGTCCGTCTTCGGTCCAGACCAGACATGCAGGTCGCCGTTGCGCTCTTCAAAGCGAGGCGGCGGGTTCAGCCATGTCATTCGCGCCGTATCGATCATCATCTGTTTTTTCACGCCGGTAGGCGCACGGTCGCCCGCAGACCGCCCAGAGGGCTGTCGCCGAGCGTCACGTTGCCGCCGTGGCTTCGGGCGATGTCGCGGGCAATGGCAAGACCGAGGCCCGTGCCCGAGGCGTCGAGATTGCGCGCTTCATCGAGCCGGAAGAATGGCTTGAAGACATCCTCGCGGTTCTTCTCGGGAATGCCTGGACCATCGTCGTCAAAGGTGATCGTCAGCCACTTGGCACTGTGTTTGGCGTTGACGTCGAGGGTGGTGGCGTAGCGGCGAGCATTCGAGGCGAGGTTCGTCACAAGGCGCGCGAAGGCGTTTGGACGCACCGCAATGCCGTCATCGCCTTCTATGGAGTATTTGAGTGTCTTGCCCTCGTGAAGTTCGAAATCGGTCTCAAGCTTTGCAAAGAGGTCGCTGAGCTTCATTTCGCCGACGTCTTCTTCGACCTCGCTTCGCGCGAAGGCCATGTAAGCCTCGAGCATCGATTGCATGTCATTGATGTCGTCGTTCAGGCCGTGCAGGTCGGGATTGTCGCCGGCCAGCGCCAGTTGCAGCTTGAAGCGGGTCAGAATCGTGCGCAGATCGTGGCTCACACCGGTCAGCATCGCCGTGCGCTGCTCCATCTGCCGCTCGATGCGCTCGCGCATCAGAATGAAGGCGAGGCCTGCGCGGCGAACCTCGTCTGCACCGCGCGGGTGGAAGTTGTCAGCCTTCTGGCCCTTGCCGAAGCTTTCTGCTGCGTTTGCGAGCGCAAGGATCGGCCGGATCTGTCCCCGCAGGAAGAGGATCGATATGCCGATCAGCACCAGCGAAGCGCCGACCATCCAGACGATGAAGATGTGGGTGTTGGAGGCGTAGGTGGAGTTGCGTCTTGCCAGCACGCGAAGGATCTTGTCTTCGAGCTTGATGCGGATCTCGACGAGGTTGGAATCGCCCAGCGTGTCGATCCAGAACGGGCGTTTGACCTGGTCGCTGATCTCGTCGCTCAGGATGCCATCAAGGATTGAGAAAAACGGCTTGGTGCGTGGCGGCGGCAGGTCGCCGTCCGGTTCGATCGAGATCTGCAGGCCCAGCTGGTCGCGTGCTATGCGCGTGACCTCGCTGTAATCAGTATCCTGTGGATAGGTCTCGATGATCTGGATGACCGCTGCGATGTCGCGTGTGACCGCAGCAGAGAGGCGCTGCGTCACCATCTGCCAGTGGCGTTCCATGAACAAGGCCGCGACGACGGACTGGAGCAGCAACATCGGGATGATGATGATGAGAAGCGAGCGGACGTAAAGGCCGGTCGGCAGGTAGAGCCGTAATCTGCGGATCATCGACCGCCAGCCGCGGGCGGGCGGGCGGTCCTCGCGCCGAAGGGAGTCGAATGTCACCATTTGGTCGCTGGTCCTGGGGTTGCGACTGTCAATCGATGCTCAACCGGTATCCTATACCACGAACCGTCTGCAGCCAGACCGGATTTGCGGGATCGTCCTCGATCTTGCGTCGCAGGCGGTTGATCTGCACATCGATGGTGCGCTCGCCGACATCGACATCGTTGCCGATGAGCTCGTGCCGCGGAATGGTATCGCCGGCGCGCTTGGCAAACAGCAGCATGATTTCCTGCTCGCGATCCGTCAACCGGACCACTTCGGAGGCCTTCTTCAGCTCCTTGCGCGTCAGGGAGAAGGTATATGGTCCGAACATCACCTGTTCGATCTTCGGCGCATCGTTGGAGACATTGCGGCGCAGGATGTTGTTGACGCGCAGCACGAGTTCGCGCGGGTCGAAGGGCTTGGCCAGATAATCGTCGGCGCCGGCCTCCAGTCCGGCGATGCGACTGCCCGACTCTGCCAGTGCCGTCAGCATGATGATCGGCACGTTCTTGATCGTGCGCAGATCCCTGGTCACGTCGATCCCGGAATCGCCTGGCATCATGACGTCCATGATGATGAGGTCGAAGTCCAGTCCGGCAAGCTTGCGCTGCGCTTCCGCGCCGTCCGCGGCCACCGTCACCCGGAACCCGTTCTCGGTCAAATAGCGGTTCAGCAGGGCACGGATACGCGTGTCGTCGTCCACAACAAGCAAGTGCGCAGCGTCGTCCGAAATCACTGTCTTTGTCGCCATTCAGTCTGCTTTCGCGTTTTGTCTGTTCCGCATACCCCTCAGGAAGGCCTTTATGCCTTCCCGTACCTCAGGAGAAGCTCCGTCGAATGCTCTCTCAATACGGCGCGATTGCGGCTCTGCCAGAGCAAGGGCCAGCTCGCGCCCCAGCTTGGTAGGATAGAGCTTGCGCTGCCGCCTGTCTTCAGGCCCTGCAATCTGGCGAATATACCCCGAATCGATGAGTTGTTTGAGCACTCTTGCGAGACTCTGCTTGGTAATCTTCAATGTATCCAGCAGATCGGCAACCGTCATACCGGGGTTGCGGTTAACAAAGTGAACGACACGGTGGTGCGCCCGCCCGAAACCGATCTCCGCAAGAATGGCGTCGGGATCGGAAACGAAGTCACGATAGGAGAAAAACAGAAGCTCGATGATCTCGAAATCGATGCTTTGCGTGTTTTCCATCGGCATCTTCAGCGGTTCGGGCTTGCCCGCCTTCGGGCTCGTCTGGCGTGCCAACTTGGCATTTCCTTTCTTGTTGCGCACCGTGCGGGAAGCGCTCGTTAAAATATGTCAGCATTGTTGACGTATCTCTGCGCCGTTGCTAGCTTCCCCAAGCGTTGCGAAGCCGGAAGAGGACGCCATTTCCACTGGAAATTTGGCCTGACTTCGCAAACTTCACTACAATGCGTAATTTTCCCCTGCGTGAGTGGATAAAACGTATTGGGGACAACAATCAACAGCAATGGCGTGCGGGCGCCGGAGGAGTGAGAAATGGCTTCAGTTCCCTTTGATCAATTGGATGGCGAAATCTGGTTCAACGGTGCGTTCGTGCCCTGGAAAGACGCAAAGATCCACGTGCTGACCCATGGTCTCCACTACGCAAGCGCGGTATTCGAGGGGGAGCGCGCCTACGGCGGTAGGGTTTTTAAGCTCACGGAACATAACCAGCGCCTGCACACGTCCGCGCAGATCCTCGGCTTCAAGGTGCCTTATTCGGTTGCTGAACTGGATGCGGCGACGATCGAGCTCCTGAAGCGCCAGGGCTTCTCCGATGCCTATGTCCGGCCGATCGCTTGGCGCGGTAGCGAGATGATGGGCGTGTCCGCTCAATCGAACCGCATCAACGTCGCGATCGCCATTTGGCAATGGGGGAGCTACTTCAATCCGGCAGAGAAGCTGAAGGGCATCCGGCTCGACATTGCCGAATATCGCCGGCCCGATCCGAAGACGGCGCCGTGCGCCTCGAAGGCTGCCGGGCTCTACATGATCTGCACCATTTCAAAGCATGCGGCCGAAGCCAAGGGGTATGCCGATGCCATGATGCTCGACTATCGAGGCCAGGTGGCGGAAGCGACGGGGGCAAATATTTTCTTCGTCAAGGATGGCGTTATCCATACGCCGACGCCCGATTGCTTCCTGAACGGCATCACCCGACAGACAGTGATCGAGCTCGCGAAGCGTCGCGGTATCGAGGTGATCGAGCGCGCCATCATGCCGGAGGAGCTTGCGGATTTCAGCGAGTGCTTCCTGACGGGCTCTGCGGCAGAGGTGACGCCGGTCTCGGAAATCGGCCCGCATAAATTCACGCCGGCAACGATCAGCGAAACTTTGATGAACGACTACATAAAAGAGGTATACCCGGCGGCCGCTGCAGCGGCCGAGTGATCGTTAAGAGCAGGAGCGGCCGAGTTCCTCGCGAGCTCGGCCGTTTTTCGATGCGCTGTCTACCTTGCGCGAGCGGCTACTGCGCCGACGATCGTCGACAGGATGCCGCCGCCGATCAGGCCGCCGATTCCGTCGGCAATCAGACCGCTCATTGCGGCTTCGCCGCCGACCATGCTGAGAAGCATGCCGCCACCAATGCCACCGATTGCGCCGGCGATCGTCCGGGCAACGGCATTGATTGCAACCTGCTTCAGTGCGCCGCTTGCGACATTGCCGCCGACGGCCCCTGCTATCACTTGTGTGATGATGGGCAATAAGGCTTCCACGATTTCCCTCCTTTTGCGTTTCCTCAAAACGCCACTGCCGGCTGCGCGGTCCGAAAGGATAGCCAGCCATACAGGCGATCCGACGTCCGACCGGGAGCAGGGATATCGTCTGAATATCAGTATTTTATCATGATTGAATATGGAGTGGAATGGAGAGCAACCCATGCGTGAAAGTTTTCCACGCTGTCCCATGGAAAAGGCGCCCGAAGGCGCCTTTTCCATGTCGTGCGTCAAAGTCAGTCGTAGACGTAAACAATGCGACGGGTAGCGGGATCCACAAGGACCGGCCGATCGTTGATGCGGACATATCGATACTGATAGTCCGGAATTTCCTGGAATGTCACATCCCCCGGCAGCGCTGCACCGACGACGACATCACCGCGGAGGCGAACGGTCTGAGCCGGATTGGTTTGAACATAGGTCGTGACCGTCTCAGGCGGGCTGATGGCCTCGACAGAACCAACCGGTCCCAGCAACTCGTCGCCTGGAGCCGGGTCGGGAGCGACGCTTGCCGTCGTCTCGTAGGTCACAACAGGAACGCCGAGATCGACTTGGTGTTGCTCGACGATGACGCTGCTGCCACCCTGTTGAACTTGCAGATACTCGGCATAGACCCAGCCACGGACGCCGTTGACGTCAACCCGGCACCAGCGGCTTCCCTGGATGCAGCCGTCCAGAATCGCCTGGGAACCGCGCGTCGCTATGCCGAGGGATGGGTACTGCGGACCAGGGCCGGCACGAACGTTCAGATCGTTGATGGCCGTGGCAGCCATGTCCGCCTGGGCAAGACCGGCGCTTCCCACGACGATCGCGCCAGCCAGGAACAGATTTCGCTTCAGGGTCATCTCGTTTCTCCTTGTCTTATACAGCCAAGTAACGTTTGGCTGATGGCGAGGTTCCCCTGCGGTGGGCTTCGCCGGTAAACGATTGTATCGATGTGTTAAACTCCAGCGCGGCTGGTGGCCGAACAAAATCGCGGGCTGCGCGCGGCGCAGTTTCGGACTATAGCGACACGGGACAGAGACAAGCGAGGCACTCATGGGCATGCTCCAGGCCGGCATTATTCCGGTGACACCCTTTCAGCAGAACTGCACGATCCTCTTCGATCCGGAGACCAAGGAAGGCGTCGTGGTCGATCCCGGTGGTGACGTGCCGGCGATCATTGAGGCCATCACGGCGAACGCGCTTGACATCAAGGCGATCTGGCTGACGCACGGCCATCTTGACCACGCCGGTGGTGCCAAGGAGCTCAGGCAAGCCTTGGGCATCGATATCGTTGGCCCGCACGAGGACGATCTTCCGCTGTTGCAGCGGATCGAGGCGCAGGCGCAGAAGTACGGCCTGCCACCGGGCATGCAGAACGTCGTTCCGGATCGCTGGCTGAAGGATGGCGACAAGGTTTCTTTCGGCACGCACGAGTTCGAAGTGTATCACACACCGGGCCACGCGCCGGGCCATGTCATCTACTTCAATCGCGCGCAAAGCTTCGCCCATCTGGGCGACGTACTCTTCAACGGTTCCATCGGTCGGACGGATCTGCCAGGTGGCAATCACCAGCAACTGCTCGACTCCATCCGCGACAAGGTTTTGCCGCTGGGCGATGACGTTGGTTTTATTTGCGGGCACGGGCCGGGCAGCCGGATCGGTGACGAGCGACGCAGCAATCCCTTCCTGCAGCAGATCTGAGCACCAACAAAACAAAAGCGCCGCTGAGTGGCGGCGCTTGGTGTTTGATCATGCGTTCAGACATCAGCCGGCGTTGCAGAAGTGGCTCCGGCCGTCATTGCCGATAAACGTGCCGCTGCGCGGATCGAACGACCGGTAGCGGTAGGAGCAGTAGCGTTCCCACTGCGCAGTCCAAGGCTCGACGTCGGCAGCGACCGGACGATAGTAGCGGGGCGGGGGAGCGCGATAGACCGGCACTGCTTCGTATTCCGGCTCATAGACCGGCGGATCGATATAGCGCGGCTCATCATAACGCGGCGCGCTGGCGATGGCAGAGCCGACGATCAGACCCGTTGCAAGGCCGACAGCGCCGCCAACAAGCGCGTCATCGCCGTGGTGATGACGATGCCAATCACCAGCCGAAGCAACGCCGATCGATGATACCGTGAGGGCAGCAGCGGTTGCCGTCATAAGGAGGGTCTTCGCAAGCCTGTTCATTTGTCTTTCCCTGTTTTAACCGATTCCGGTTCTGCACCTTGATGATGGCAAGGTAAGGGCTGCGATCTGAATACAGGCTGAATGACAAAACCCGGCATTGCTGCCGGGCTCAACTCGAATTGACAGCGTTGGCTGGAGGCTCAGCCTGCGATCTGCAGGTTGACAGCCTTGGGGCCCTTGCCGCGGCGGTCCGGCTCCGTGTCGAAGCTAACCTTCTGATTCTCCGTCAGTCCGGCCAAGCCAGAAGCCTGAACGGCAGAAATGTGTACAAAGATGTCGGCGCCGCCCTTGTCCGGTTTGATGAAGCCAAAGCCTTTGTCGGTGTTGAAGAATTTTACAGTGCCAGTCTCGGCCATGCGTCAGGTCCTTTTATCTCCGCCCGCCATCCACACGGGCAGCATCACTGATAATGCCTCCTCGCGGAGACGTTGGCAGGCAATCATTGAAATGTGAGAAAAAGGTCCCCTCTAGCACAACCAAGCTCACCACGGGACTGACGCCCGCTTTCTCGGAACTGGCTGACCGGAATATTAGCGTCTCCGGCGCGCACATTCTTAAAGGACTTCCCATGCTCGCAAAATGCCCGAACAAAGGTGAGAGTGCTGCGATTATTAAATTTTGGCAAGCAAAAGTTTCTTAACGCGTTTGTGCCGGCGGCTGCCTTCAGGCCGCATTTTTGCGCTCGCGGAGCAAAATTTCATTCGTCAGCAGCCGTGGAGGCACGCTTTATATTGTTGGCAATATAGTTTGGGAGCAGATTTTGCCAAAAATGCAACGCTAACGCGACTGCGTAAAAGCTAAAGTTTTTTTCTTTTCCGAACGTTCAACTCAAATTTGGGCTCGGTTTCAGTCTGCCCGAAGCGCGACGGCGCGCTATTTCGGGCACCACTTCAACCAGAAGCATGGCGGTGAACATCAGTGCGCAGCCGGCGTAGCCGAGCGGCGGCATGGTTTCACCAAGCAGCAGGGCGCCGAGCGACGCGCCGAAGAGCGCTTCAGAGGACAGGAAGATGGCTGCCTGCGATGGCGTCGTGTAGCGCTGGCCAATGATCTGAAGCGAGAAGGCGACACCCGAGGAGAAGATCCCGACATAGAGAATTTCCGGGGCCGCAGCCCATATCGCCGCCCAGCTGATCGGCTCCGTGACGACCGCAACGGCGAGCGCGCAGGCGCCGGTAACGGCAAACTGAGCGGCCGAGAGGGCAAGCGGACGGCCGGTTTCAGATACCGTGGTGCCAGCCAGTGTGATCTGTCCGGCCCAGAAGATTGCACAAACGACCGTCAGCAGGTCGCCGGTCGTCAGTGCCGACAGCTGTCCGCCCGACAGCAAGTATATGCCGGATACGGCCATGATCGCACCGGGCCAGATGATCCAGTGCGGAGAGCGGCGCAGGAAGACCACGGCGATCAATGGCACGATCACCACGTAGAGGCCGGTGATGAAGCTGGAATTCGTCACCGTCGTCGTCTGCAGGCCGATCTGCTGGGTGGCGGCGCCGCCAAACAGCGCAAGACCGGTCAGCAGGTAGAGCTTGAGGTGGCGAGGCGCGGTCTTGACCGGGCCCTTGCGTGCCTCAAAAAGCATGAACGGCAGAACCGCCAGCGCAGCGATCATGAAGCGCAGGCCAATGAACCAGAACGGACCGATCGCCTTCATTGCCGTCGACTGCGCGACAAAGCCGCCACCCCAGATGGCAGCTGCAAGCAACAAAAGAAGGTTCGCCTGAATGCGCGTCATTTCGTCCTCGATGCGGGGAGAGGGGGGTGTCGTCGAGCGTTAGCAGTTGCCTTTCGTTGGGGCAAGGGTGAAGACTGTCGCGAGGCGTCAGCCCATGAGAGCAAAAACCGATGACGACGAAAGCGGGTTCATTGCCCCTGGAACGCGAGGAAAAGGCTCCGCTTGCGCCGGCTGGATACTCCGGCAGTTCACTCACGCGAAAGCTTGGCCTCAAGGAAGGGCGAGCGGCACTGCTGGTCGGCGTGCCTGACATTGCTGAGCTTAGAGGCTTCCATTTCTCCTCTGTCGACACGGCCGTCCCGGCAGTGATCGAGCGTCGCTTCGACTATGTGCACGTGTTCGAAACCCGCCTGCCACGTCTGGAAGATATGGCGCAGTCTTTGTCCGGCGTTCTCAGGCCCGACGGGATGCTCTGGATTTCCTGGCCCAAGAAAGCCGCGTGAATGCCGACAACAATCACCGAAGACGTGCTGCGATCGATTTTTTTGCCTTTGGGGCTGGTTGACGTAAAAGTCTGCGCAATAGACGAGACGTGGTCGGGGCTAAAGTTCATGATCCGAAAGGAACTGCGCGCCGGTCTCTAGGCTTCGCATCAGCCATTGTCCGCCGGTGCTCGAGACACCCTGAGCAATGCACCATCGTCTTCATCCGTAAGGATCAGCAGGGCGCCGTCGGGCGCGACGACCACATCACGCATGCGGCCATAGGAGCCATCGAATAGCCGCTCCTCGGCGACGAAGGCTCCGCCATCGTCGCGCTGCAAACGCGAAAGCAGTTGGAACTTCAGCGCCGCGACAAGAAAATTGCCATCCCATTCGGGGAACATCTTGCCGCGGTAAATGACGAGCGCTCCCGGCGCTATGGACGGGTCCCAATAATAAAGAGGTTGCTCAAGTCCTTCCTTGGCCGTGCCTTCGCCGATCTCGGCGCCGGAATAATCACGGCCATAGGTGATGATCGGCCAGCCGTAGTTCTTGCCGGGCTCGATGTCGTTGATCTCATCGCCGCCGCGCGCGCCGTGCTCAACCGTATAGAGCTTGCCGTCGGCGGCATCGAAGGCGATGCCTTGCGCATTGCGATGGCCTTTCGACCAGATTTCCGGAAGCGCCTTGGCGCCGTCCTTGAAAGGATTGTCGTCAGGAATGCTGCCATCAGCGTTGATGTGAATGATGGAGCCGGCGTCGTCCTTCCAGTCCTGCGAGCGATCCCTGTCGCCGCGGTCCCCGATGCTGATGAACAGCGAGCCGTCCTTGGCGAAGGCGATGCGGGAACCGTACTGGATATTGCCACCGGTGAAGCGCGTCATCGCAAAGATGGAGTTGACGTCATCGAGCCTGGTTCCGTCCATTGACAGCGTGGCGCTGAAGGCCTCGGTGCCGGAGCCGCCCTTGGCCCTTATGGCAGCGGTGAGGAATATCTTGCGGCTCGTTGCGAAATCGGGTGCGAGCGCAACATCCATCAGGCCGCCCTGACCGCGGGCACTGACTTTGGGTACGCCGGCAATGGGAGCGGAGAGCTTGCCGTCACGGATTATGCGCAGCCGCCCCGGTCGTTCGGTGACGAGATAAGAGCCGTCGGGAAGAACCTCCACGGCCCAGGGATGCTCAAGCCCGGTCGCAATCGTATCGACCTGAACCTCGACGGTCTTCGTCTTGACCGCATCGGCCGCCAAGCTTGGGGAGGGAAAGACCGCGGCTGCTAGAAAGAAGCCGACGTGAAGCTTTGCAAAGATCGTCATGGTCCGTCCCATTGCCTGTCCTGATCAACGTGGAGCATCCGACACCTGCTTCAACCTCATTCGGCTCGGGATAACGGCTTTGTGTTTGTCGATGGTATCGCGCCGGTCGGTTGCGGATCGGCGAGTTCCGCTTCGACGATATAGCGCAGCGGGCCGCGTTGCGTCGCGCCGAAAGGCCAGCAGGTCGCAAGCACCAGATGGCGACCTTGCGCTGCCGGATCGATCCCGCTCCGATCCCATGGCACGATGCGGCCTTCGCCCGCCTTGAAGGTCAAGACCTTGCCGTCGCGACGTGTGACCTCGATTTCGTCGCCCGGTTTGACATCCTTCAGCCAGCGGAAATGCGTGTCGCGATGGGCCGCGATGACGGAGGTCCCTTCATCGCCGGGTTGGGGCGTATCGGTGAGCCAGGCGGGGCCGAAGGCCAGAGCCTCGCCGGAGGCGCCGGACAGGACGATCGCATGCTTGCCGAGGCGCGGCGCAGTCACCTCCGCCTCGGTCGTGAAATCCGCCCAGGGCCAGGGCTTGGCGTCTTCGCCGCGGAGTTCGGCGGCAAAGGCTCGCTTCAGGAGGATCTGTGACAATTCCGCCTTGGCCTTGATGTAGAGTCCATCGGCGACCAGTGCCGTTCCGTAGAGAGCAAGGAGGGCGATGCTGACGGCAATTGCCTTCTCGACGACGGAGAGACTGGGCAGGAGCGAGCGGTTCTCGCGCTCGGTGGCTGCATCGTAGGCGGTCGCCGCAGCCGTCGCCATGGCGAGCTCGAGGTAGGTCGGAAGCGGGCCGAACTCGTCCACGTCCTGGTTTCGAACTCCTGATCTTGCGCTGGCGGGCGTCATGGCTTGGCTCCTGCAAAGACGCCGCGCACGCGCCGGCGCCAGACGGCAAGCCCACTTGCCGCCATCAGTGCGGCGAGAAACATGACGATGCCGCGGACAATCTTTTCGTCAGCACGCGTTGCCGTTTGCGGCAGCTTTACCGACGCGGACTTCTGGGCAATCAGCCCGGCTGCTTTCGCCGTCGGGGCAGCAGCCATACGCGATGCTGCCAGCTGCGCAAATTCCTGCTGGGGCGTTGTTATCGCGTGATCGGGCGCGCTGGCAGGTGCGGGCCGGACGTCCTCGCCGCCGACCTTCTCGAAATCCCAACCGTCAGGGAGGTTGAGCGGCAGCTTTGCCGAGCCAAGCGGCTCACCGGCGGGACGCGACGGCGTGACGTCGACTGCGACGAGGCTGGTCACCCGCGAGACGAGGTGATGGGCGAGCGCCACCGTCTCGATGTCCTTGTCGAGGGAGGTTCGGTCCTCGCGCTCGTAGGCGCGGGCTTCGAGGTCGTCGATCTTGCGACGGGCCCAAAGCTTCGAAATTCCCTGGCCGTCAGCAGCCTTGGCAATATCCATATCGACGCGCCAGGGTTGAACGCCGGTCTTGCCTATGATCTGGAGCTTGCCGGCGGGTTTTTCTTCCGGCAGTTCGGCGGTCAGGACGACCGGCTCGCCGGTGTAGAGGTCAGGCATCGGAGCCGGGGTGATATCCTTTGCCTTGACGCCTTGGAAGGTTGCCGCGATGTCGGTCATTGCCGGGTTCTGAAGCTTCGCGAAGAGCTCGCCCATGCGGCCAGCGACCTGGTCGGCGGAGCCGATCTGGGTGAACGTACCGCGGCCCATCTCGGCGGCCTTGGTCATGAAATAGGCGTTCGGCGCCGAACCGATGCCGACGGTGAAGACGCGAGCCTCGCCACGGTTCTGGCTGATCTCGGCAAACAGCTGCTGTTCATTGCCGATCGCGCCATCGGTCAGGAACACGACCTGACGAAGCGCGCCGTTGGCGACGGGGCCCTGGTTGCGCAGGCCATCCTGCAATGCGGGCAGCATTTCGGTGCCGCCATCGGCGGTCAATCCGCGAACGTAGGCAATGGCCTTCTCGCGATTGTCGGGCGAGGCTGCAACGAGGCCGTTGAAGTAGTCGGTCATCGTGTCGTCGAAGCGGATGACGTTAAAGCGGTCGTCGAGATTGAGCTTCGAGATGGCAAGCGCCAAGCTTTCCTTGGCCTGCTCGATCGACGGGCCGGACATGGAGCCGGAATTGTCGATGACAAAGACGACCTCACGCTTGGCTGCGGGCGAGGATGCATCGGGCGTTGCCGGCGGTGTGACGAAGGCGAGCAGGTAGGCCTTGCCGTTGACGACTTCACGGAAAAGCCCGGCACTTGGCGTCTTGCCGGGCGCAGCCCTCCAGGTGAGTTCGAAGTCCTTGTCTGCCGCAACGCTCTCGCCCTTCAACGAGATCATCCGGTTCTGGTCGCCGTCCTGCTGGATGTCGACGTCGTGGAAGGAGGATGTCACGTCGCCGAGCACGAAGCCGGCCTTCAGATTGACGGTGAGCGCAACGGGGTTGATCTTGGCGTTGTCGCGCGGATCGAGAACCGGAGCCTCGATCTTCTCGCGATTTTCCACCGGATCGTTCGGAATTGCGAAGCCTGCGCCGTTGTTGAATTCCACGGTCTGGACGATTGGCGCCGGATTGTAGCGGGGGGCGACGACCATCGGGAAGCGCAGCGAGAACTCGCCGCCGGATTGGTGGACCGCCTGCTGGTATTCGATCTGCACGACAATCGTTTCGCCGGGGCCGATGTTGGCGACCTGGTTGGTGAAGATGTTGGGCCGCTGCTGCTCGAGAAGGGCTGCCTTCTTGCCTTCCGCCTTGGCCTGTTCGTAGATCTCGCGCGCTTCCCGACGCGGCTTGATCTGGCCCTCGATGAAGCGCTCGCCGATCTGCATCTTCAGCACGTCGACGGCGGAATTCTCAGGCAGCGGAAAGACGTAAGTGCCCTCGACCCAACCCTTGCTTGGGTTCTGGAAGCGCTGTGTGACCTTGACGCGCGCGATGGGGCCGGAGACATCCATCTGCACATCGGTCTTTTGGCGCGGTGCCTCGACGAAGAAGCCGGGCTCCCTGGCGGGAAGGAGGAGGGAGCCGCTGTTGACGTCGTTCGGCCGCACGAGGCCGGCGAGCTGCTCGACCGTCTGCTGGCTTTGTTCGGCGTAAACCGTCGTGACGAGCCCGAACGTCATAAGGATCGACGCGGCGAAAGCCACGAATGCAACCAGCAATGAGATGGATACGCGACTGGCGCGAACGCGCCTTATGACGAACTCGTCTTCCAGAAACATGGTATGCCCTCAATAACCAATGTCGGATGCACCAAGATGCGGCTTCGATCTCGGCGTGCTCGCGACCGAATTGCGGCATGCCGCGGCATTTGTTGCGGCCAATTCGTGGCAAAGCCTGAAAAAGGCGAAGTTTTTGATTTCAGGGCGTAAATCGGGCTCTCTTCAGAAACCGATTCAAGTGCTTCGCAAAATGGTGCATCGGGCCGAGTGGGCGATGTCGCGAATCGACAATCGCGTGAGCCGACTGATCACGAAGAATCATTGGCACCATCACGCCTTTGCGCTTGAAATGCCTGCTGACATTGGACATAGAGCTTAGCGCAGAACTCCGGTCCCGGCTTTCTGCCCAAATCAACCGTATAGGACCGATATCATGGCCTTTCTTGCCGATGCTCTTTCCCGTGTGAAGCCTTCAGCCACCATCGCCGTTTCCCAGAAAGCGCGCGAGCTGAAAGCCAAAGGACGCGATGTGATCGGCCTCGGTGCCGGTGAGCCCGACTTCGATACGCCAGACAATATCAAGCAGGCCGCCATCGACGCGATCAATCGCGGCGAAACGAAGTACACGCCGGTATCCGGCATTCCGGAACTGCGCAAGGCGATTGCCGCGAAGTTCAAGCGCGAGAACGGCCTGGAATACGCCTGGGAGCAGACGATCGTCGGCACCGGCGGCAAGCAGATTCTGTTCAACGCCTTCATGGCGACCCTGAACCCGGGTGATGAAGTCGTCATTCCAGCCCCTTACTGGGTGTCCTATCCGGAGATGGTGGCGCTGTGCGGCGGTACGCCTGTCATCGTTTCGGCGACGCAGGAAAGCAACTTCAAGCTCCAGGCGGCCGATCTCGACAAGGTGATCACGCCGAAGACGAAGTGGTTCGTCTTCAACTCGCCGTCCAACCCGTCGGGCGCTGCCTATACGCATGCCGAACTCAAGGCACTGACGGACGTGCTGCTCAAGCATCCGCATGTCTGGGTGCTGACCGACGACATGTACGAGCATCTGACCTATGGCGACTTCAAGTTCGTCACGCCTGTCGAAGTCGAGCCGAAGCTCTACGACCGCACGCTGACCATGAACGGCGTCTCCAAGGCCTATGCGATGACCGGCTGGCGTATCGGCTATGCGGCAGGTCCGATCCAGCTCGTCAAAGCGATGGACATGATCCAGGGTCAACAGACCTCGGGTGCGACGTCGATCGCCCAGTGGGCCGCTGTCGAAGCGCTGAACGGCACGCAGGACTTTATCCCTCAGAACAAGAAGATCTTCGAAGGCCGCCGCGACCTCGTCGTGTCGATGCTGAACCAGGCCAAGGGCATCACGTGCCCGTCGCCGGAAGGCGCGTTCTACGTCTATCCGTCCTGCGCCGGCCTGATCGGCAAGACCGCGCCCTCTGGCAAGGTTATCGAGACGGACGAGGACTTCGTGTCCGAGTTGCTTGAAAGCGAAGGTGTCGCCGTCGTTCATGGCTCGGCTTTCGGCCTTGGTCCGAACTTCCGCATCTCCTATGCGACCTCGGAAGCGCTGCTTGAGGAAGCCTGCAAGCGCATCCAGCGTTTCTGCGGCGCCTGCAAGTAAGCAGTTCAGGAACGAAATGCAAAAAGCCCGGCGAATGGCGTAATGCAGTTCACTTAGGTTTGCTTACGGCTCTTATCGGGTATCTGGCAGGCAGTTTTTTGACGACACGGGGGCATGATCGCCCCCGTTTTTCTGTCAGCAGCAAGTCTGCCAATCTGTTTCTCAATCTGGTGAGGTGGGCGGGGATTTTGCCGGGTGCTTCGATCGCCATCCATCCCCATTCGTGACGCAGGTAATGCAGGGCTGTGATAAAGCTTAGTCGGGTTGGCTCGACTTGGGCTTCGGTCGCGACCTCTGCCATTTCGAGCCGCACCAGATTGTAGGCCAGCAACGCGCCCCAGACCTCCTGATAGACAGTCTCCGGCGTGCCGCTTCGCAGGGTCAGTTCGCTACCGAGAAGCTCCTGCTTGAGTTCGCGATAACTTGTCTCGATGCGCCATCGCTCTTCATACTGATGGACGATTTCGCTTGCCGGATAAGTTTGTCTGTCCATCAGCGATGTCAACAATATGCGCTTTTTGCCATGGCTGGTGGTCGTCTCGATGGCCCTGACCTCCCAGAAGGCCGGCAAGTCCGGTTCTGCCTGCCGCGCCTGGGGCGAGACCTTCATGCGCACCCGATAATCGGTGGGGTGCGGATCCAGTCGTTCCCATGTGCTGTTGGCTTTGGCCGGAATCAGCCAGTGACGCTCATGTCCCTTCGTCTGCAATTGCAAGAGAAGGCTGGCACTGAAGAAGCCCTTGTCGAAGACCGTCAGCGAATGGTCCGGAACCCGGTCGAGCAGGCTTTTGGCATAGAGCATCTCGTTTGTGCCATAGGCTCCGAACACCGCATCACGCACCAGATGCGTCGCCAGCGCCGTCAGCGTCAGCAGCCGCAATTGCGGATAGCTTGCGACAACGCCAGACGCGTAGGCCTGCGCTCCAAAATGCGCCCGGTTCTCCGGGCTGTCGGACGTCCGCAGCGTGCTGCCGTCCACGGCATAACGACAAAGACCCCGCCAGGCACGCCCGGATTGGTGGCGTTCATCCCAGCATGATGCACTCATTGCAAACAACTGCGCCAACGGTGCCTGACCCAAGCGCTGCCGTGCCTGTGTCAACGCGCTCTTGGCAATATCCGCGTTGACCTCATCGGGCAAAACCAGATCAAGATGGGCCACCACCTCCGGGATCGACTGATGACGATAAAGGGCCAACGCAATCACCAGCCAGACGACCTGCTCGGCTGGCAGCTTGCGCTTGCGGATGCTCGCCTTGCCTGTCGTGGCGAGAGCCTGAGCGATCCAGTCCGGGTCGATCGCCTGCGAAAGAGCCGATAATTCGGCCGAATGTCCAAGGGTGCGTGACATCACAAACAAAAACAGGATGGGAAAACGAATCCCCATCCTGAACCATCAAACTTGCCCGCAGCTCACTAAGTGAACTGCATTACGGCGAATGGCGGGTTTTTTGTTGCTCGGCGTCGCCAACCGGCTGAGATGAAAGATCGACCGAATTCCCAGCGTGGAGCGCCATGTTCCCCACCTCGTACCGCAAGGCGCCGCTTGCGCCCGATCCGGTGGGATCGCTTCAACCAAACCAACGCCCAAATGCGCCGCAGGTGCCCTCGGTCATTCCGTGATCGGCGTTGCATGGGACGATTTCCCGGCCCGCGCGTGCGCTTCTTGCTCAAGGCGCATCGCCCTCAGTCGCGCAGTCTTCTCATTTCTGGCGGTAGCGACGGCGTCGATTTTCAAAGCCTCCTTGGTGCGGGACAACATTTGTGTCTGTGTCAAGCCGAACGCCGCTTCTGCGCGTTCGCGGCTTTTGCTCCATGGTTCATGCATGCGGCGGGTCCTCGTTGTAGGGTTGGTTTTCGATAAGGGCTTTGGTGCAGGAAAAACGAACCAGCGATCAATCTGCTATCTGAAATCCGACAGTTTCAGGATGATCGAATTTTGTCGTTTAGAACCGTACACGCGTTTGGCGACATCTAGAATTCGGGTTCGAAGCCCGTCAAATCCCGCGAGATAGTCGCGTTCCGATGTGGCTGCCGGGCAAGGTCCCTTCGTCAGCACGTCAATATCCATCGAGAAACGAATCTCGAACATACCATCATGGCCGAGGAAGCGGATGCGCCTGGCGGTTTCGTCATAACTTCTGGCGCGGTTGGGAAATGCGATTGCCATAATGCGCCTCTTGTTCTTCTGTTGGATCGCGTTGTCGGCAAGATCGCCGTCGCGCGGTCTGCCGGCAGCATCACTCACCGGTGCTGGCATCCTTGGGAAGGGCAGTTTCGATTTCCTGCGAAGACACACTCAGCCGCTGCCTGGTGCCGATGCGCGTTGCAATCGCCGGTATTTCGAGATGGGTCCTGGTTCTCCTGAAGGCGGAAAATCGAAGGCCTTCGATCTCTTCCTCGTCGACGATCAGCCGATAAGGCCCGGCTTCCAACGCAATCATCTGCGCCTTTAGAACGAACGGATGGGCGAACGTTACATTGCACTCTATGCTGGAGCCGGAAGACATGCTGTCCTCCTTTGTTGGGGCTGGCTTTGGTGGGGCTGGAACGCTCCTGATCGTCCGCACGGGGCAGCGTCCGTTTGAGATGCCGCCGATACCATGGACATGGTGTGCACGCATACGAATTGCAAGGTGCGATCTGCTCGCCGTAGCGACAGAACGATCGGACACATTTCACACAATCAAAGCCCCAATGCCGACAGCATCAGGAACGTTGCGAAGAGGATGAAATGCGTCATGCCTTCTATGGCATTGGTTTCGCCGTCGTTGAGGTTGATGGCCGCCGCAACCAGGGTGATCGCCACCATCACGGTCTGGACCGGTGTCATCGCCATGATCAAGGGCTGGCCGCTATAGAGGGCGATCGCCTCCATCACCGGAACCGTGAGGATGACAGTCGACAGCGACGCGCCCATGGCGATATTGACGGTCGCCTGCATGCGGTTGCGCAGCGCCGCACGCAGCGCCGTCAGGATTTCAGGCGCTGCGGAAATCGCTGCGACGACGATGGCGGTCAGGGCAACGGGAGCGCCGGTGTCCCGCAGGCCCTCCGTCATGAAGGTGGCCATGAACTCCGCAAGGAGGCCGATGATGACCACGCCGATCAGGATCGTGGCGATCGAGGCGGCCGTGGAATCCTCGCTCGAGTGCTCCTTTGGATCGGTCTTCTTCCGTTCGTTGCGAGGGTAGGCATAGCTGAAGAAGTAGCTGTGCTGGCCGACCTGCATGCGCAGGAAGAGGCCGTAAAGAGCGATCATCGCCAGGATGGTGAAGGCGGAGTAGAAGTGCCACTTATCCGCCGGCACGAATTCAGGGACGATCATCGAGATACCCATCGCAGTGAGGATCATAACGCCATAGGTCTTTCCCGAGTTGTCGTTGTATGGCTGCTCTCCGTGCTTCAAGCCTCCGAGTAGGGCGGCAAGGCCAAGGATGCCGTTGATGTCGAGCATCAGGGCCGCATAGATCGTGTCGCGAACGAGCGTGGGGGAGCTTTCGCCACTCATCATGATGGCGAGGATGATCACCTCCACGGCAACGGCCGACAGCGTCAGGATCATCGTGCCGTAGGGATCGCCGACCTTGATTGCCAGCACCTCCGCATGGTGGGCGACGCGAACCGAGGCAAAGACGATGGTGGCGACAAGGAGGGCTGCGGCGATGAGCGATATCCCGCGCCCCATCTCAAGAACCGCATGTTCCGTCACATAGGCGACAGCCGCGACCACCATCGCCAATACCAAGAGCATTTCGTCTTTCAGTCGCGACACGATATCCACGGAAAGCTCCGATCTTGAATCATCGGGCAAGTCTAAAGCGATGATTTTGCATGGCAAGCGAGCACGGGGAGGGAGCGCGTTTGCAGTCTTGAGAATTTAATGGAATACTACCCCATCGGTCAGCCGGAAGCACATCGCGGCGCCCTCTCGTCTCTTGCAACGCGGCCCGCGCAGAACTGGATGCAATCCGGTCAGTATTCGAGCGCGAAACAAGAAGAAGTGGAGTGAGATGCATGGTCAAGGTGGTCTACGAGGTCGTTCCTCACGACGGGGGCTGGGCCTACCGGTTGGGCAATGTCTATTCGGAAGCATTCCCGACACACTCCGAAGCGCTCGAAGCAGCCCGTATCGTTGCGGCCGAACAGCAGGTTGGCGGTGATTCCGCGGAGATCAGCTGGCAGGATGATAAGGGTAAATGGCATGAGGAGTATGCCGAAGGCGGAGACCGGCCGGAGACCGAGGTGGTCGACGGCACCTGGAAAAGCCATTCAAGCGAAGCCTCGCCTCGCGCATGAGCATACGGTTATCGTCCAAACGATGATCAGCCCGGGCGCTTGCGCGCCGTTGCCTTCACGTAATTCATCAGGCCGTCGACCAGTGCGTCGAATGTGACGCGATAGCGGCGTGCCGTTTTGATCCCCTCGTGCATGACGACCCAAGTGTCGAGAGGTATCCGGAAAAGCTCCGGCAGGACCGGCAGCAGATCCGGCTCCCGCGCTGCGAGGCCGGTCTGGCAGATTCCAATCCCTAGAGCGCCGTACCTTTAATCGAACCCATAGCCTGCGGCTGTAAAATAGTTTCGCCATTCTTGGCTGTTGAAGAGGTTGCAGATGGATCCGAGCGCATTTGAGAGTGCGTCAAACGTGCGAGCGGCGGCGGCTCGGAGATGGGCCTTAATTTTGGCGAAGGCCATTTCGATCGGGTTCAAATCTGGCGAATAAGACGGCAGAAACAGGAGCCACGCACCAACTTCCTTGAGGCAGGCTTTGGCTTTATCGCTCTTGTGAACGCGAAGATTATCCAGGATGACGACATTGCCTGGTTCGAGTGTCGGCGCAAGCTGGGTCTCGATGTAGGTGTCGAAGATTTCCCGGTTCATCGGCCTGTCAATAATCCAGGGCGCAGTAAGACCGAAACAGCGCAAGCCTGCAATGAATGTCTGTGTCCCCCAGTGGCCAAAGGGCGCATCCGTGATGAGACGCTCGCCGCGCGGGGAGCGCCCACGCAGTCTCACCATCTTTGTGTTCACCGAGGTTTCGTCCAAGAAAACAAGTCGATGCGGTTCAAATCGCATCCGGGGTTGGCGTTTCGAAATCCAGACATCACGATCCTTTCGGATATCAGCGCGAGCGCGTTCCGACGCCATTATCTGTTTTTTTATATGTGTATCCCTGCGTTATCAAAAACCGGACGATGGTGGAATAACCAATCCATGTTCATCCTCAAGGCGACGGGCAAGCTCTGGCATGGTGATATCCGGTTTGCCTTCGACCTGTGCGACCAGGAAATCGCGAAACGCCGACAGTTTCCCTGCACCTGGTGGCCTTCCTTGACGCGCGGGGGTTATCAGCCCAGTCCGCTCCCGGCGTTGCAGCAGCTTGATCGCACTGCTGTCGCTGATTGCGAAATGACGGGCAGCGGCTCGCCGTGATTGGCCGCTAGCGACCATGGAAACAACACGCTGACGAAGATCAACAGAATGAGATTTACCCATGTGATTCACCTCCAACCGCAGTGAATCACACCAATACCCTCGTGAAAACCCCACTCGATTCTCAATTCAAGTGCGATGCTCTAAGCCGGCGCGAATCGCCGAAATCTGCGCGAGCGGGTTATCACTCTTGAAAGCGAAGGGGAGGCCGTCCGGCATTGGAAAGCGCGCCATCATGGTCCGGATGTAGGCTGTCTGTCGGTCGAAGCCGACAAGGCGGTGTCCTGCGAGGTCGGCCATCTCCTGCGGCATGCCGTGCTGGGCGAGGTAGCGTCGATGGGCGTGAAAGCCGAGCGGTATCTCTCCGATGCGCCGGAAAAGAAGCTGATCCTGCGCCGGCTCTGCCATCCGTACGGCGATATCTGCCTCCCGATTGAGAAGGTCCTCGATGGCGTCCGACGCCGAGAGCTCGATATTGAGCTCGGGATGGGCCGCCATCAGCGGTGCGAGGATCGGCGGTAGAACCTCGACACCGATGACCTCGCTGGCACTTATCCTGACTGTGCCGGCAACTCGCCTCGCGATGCCCCGACGCCGTTCGCATGAGGGCGGCGGATGTCGACGCGAGCGTTTCGGCATAAGGCTTCAATTCAAGCGCTGCATCGGTCGGCAAAAGACCGTTCGGTGAGCGGACGAAGAGCTGCGAGCCTATCGCGTCCTCCAGCGCATCGATGTGCCGCCCGACCGTCGGCTGCGTCAGGCCCAATTCACGCGCTGCCGCCGAAAGCGATCCGTGGTCCAGCACGGCCAACAGCGTTCGGTAGAAATGCCAGTCGGGTTCTCTGCTCATGTATTTATGTATATCGGCCCTACGAATTTCGTCAATTTTGTTTATGTAGAAATGCGGGCATGATCGGGTCAGTCGAACATGACGGAGACCATCATGACTGAAATCAATGGGCAGGTTGCTTTGGTGCTCGGTGCAACAGGCGGGATCGGAGGCGAGGTCGCTCGGAAGCTCGCCGCACGCGGTTGGCGGGTGAGGGCGCTGAACCGGGATGCCGCAAAGGTCCGCGCGAAAGCGCCCGACTTCGATTGGGTGCAAGGCGATGCGATGCACGCCAACGATCTCATGACTGCGGCGCAAGGCGCCAGCCTTATTATCCACGCAGTCAATCCGCCGGGCTATCGCGATTGGGACAAGCTCGTCCTTCCCATGCTCGACAACACCATCGCAGCCGCGCGTTCGGTCGGCGCGCGCATCGTTCTGCCGGGTACCGTCTATAATTTCGGACCGGATGCATTTCCAGTCCTTCGAGAAGACAGCCCGCAACACCCTGTGACGGTGAAGGGAGCGATCCGCGTCGAAATGGAACGGCGACTGGAGGTGGCCTCGCGCAGCGGCGTACCGGTCATCATTGTGCGCGCCGGCGATTTCTTCGGACCGGGAGCCGCCAACAGCTGGTTCTCGCAGGGCATGGTCACACCGGGAAAGCCGGTGAACGCCGTCAAGAATCCGGCGCGGCGCGGTGTCGGGCATCAATGGGCCTATCTGCCTGATGTTGCAGAAACGATGGTCCGTCTCGTCGAATGCGCTGACCGCCTGCCATCGTTTGCCGTCTATCACATGGACGGCTTCTGGGACGCCGATGGCTGCCAGATGGTGGCTGCGATCAAGCGGGTGGCCGGCAAGGCAACAAGGACGCAGGACTTTCCTTGGTGGATCGTGCCGCTGGCCGCTCCGTTCGTCACGTTCATGCGTGAGCTGAAGGAGATGCGTTATCTCTGGCAAGAACCGCTGCGGATGTCGAATGAACGATTGGTCTGCGCGCTCGGCAGCGAGCCGAATACGCCAATCGACGAGGCCGTTCGCGCCTCCTTGGTCTCGCTCGGCTGCATGCCGCCAGCAGGGCCGGAGCACGCGTTGGTGCAGGCAGTCCACTAGCACCTGTTTAGGGTTGCATTGCCAAGGCGTCTGCGGATAGCCTTTGATGTCGAGCGTGTCGCCGTTGCTGCGTCACGGCGCGCGCGTGACCGAGGCCGCCAATTCAAAGAGCGATCATATCCAAGGTCGGCTCAAGAGGATGGACAATGACCAAGACAGCGAGTGGAACCAGGCCGACACTGCTCTCAGACGGCAATCCCCAGATTGCCAAAGCCGAAGGCGATGCGCCCGTACAGGCTTACATCGCCGCCATGCCAGGCTGGAAAAGCGACCTTGGACGCCGTCTGGATGCGCTCATCGGGCGAACCGTGCTCGACGTCCATAAGGCAGTCAAATGGAACTCGCCGTTCTACGGCATCAAGGGTGAGGGCTGGTTCCTGAGCTTTCACTGCTTCACCAAGTACATCAAGGTGGCTTTCTTCCGCGGCAGCTCTCTGGAGCCGGTGCCCCCAGGGGTGTCAAAACAGAAGGAGGTGCGTTACCTCGATATCCGTGAAGACGACCAGCTCGATGAGGCTCAGTTCGCCGACTGGGTGAGACAGGCAAGTCGGTTGCCTGGTGAACGAATGTGAGAGCGCTACGAGGCATTCTCATCGTTGGAGGGTTGGTGAAGGGATTGCCGCAAGGTTGGAATTGGAGGAATTGGATACAATGGATGCATCGGAACGCATTGATCAATTGATCGAAGGAATCTCAGACTGGCGCGGCAAGACGTTCGCCAGTGTCCGTAAGACCATTCTCGAGGTCGACCCGGAGATAATCGAGGAATGGAAGTGGATGGGAAGCCCGGTCTGGTCCCGCGACGGAATGATCGCCGTTGCCAACGCGCACAAGGGAAAGGTGAAGCTTACCTTTGCTCATGGGGCGAACATCCCGGATCCTGCCAAGCTCTTCAATGCGGGCCTCGAAGGCAACGCGCGGCGCGCCATCGATTTCCTCGAGGGCGATGACATCAATGAGCCCGCTCTCAAGAAACTCGTCCGGGCCGCTATCGATTACAACAAGAACAACTTGAAGAAGAACGCGCCCGCCAAGGCGAAAGCGCGCAAAACCAAAGAGGCGTAACGCCAACGGTTGTTCTGACGGATTGCAGCATAGTGGCGTTTCTTCGCTGTACCCGGCCTCGCTCCGGCAGGGCGTCCGACGCCAGGATCCGAGCACGGCGCGCTGGATGGACGGCGCGGCTAGCCCTGCTGCAGTTCGGCAAGCGCAATGCGCGCCGCAGCGAGTGGACTTTCGGCCAGTTCCGTCGATCCGTCGCCGAGAAACCAGGCAGCTGACAGGCCCGAATAGGCAGCAATCCATTGCAGCAGGCGTTTCGGCTCAAGGCCTGCCTCGGTCGCGACGATGCCAAGCTGCCTTCGCAGGCGGCCGGGAGTACTTGTTGTCGGAAGGTCTTGGTTGACGAAGATGTTGGCGTAATCAAAACCGCGTTCGCCGATGAGGCCCTTGGGGTCGATCGCCAGCCACCCGTGCTGTTCGAAATCGAGGATGTTGTTGTGGTGGATGTCGCCGTGCAGGACGACGGGATCGCCGTTGTCGGCAAGCAGTGCTGCGGCAATCAGGTTGCACCGAGCCAGTATGCCGCCATAAACGTCTGCCGCAGGCGCGAGGTCGCGAAACCAGCGGGCAAGCGGAATGAGCTCGGGCCGGGGGCGTTCGCGCGGGGCGTGAAGCTTTGCAACCGTGCTGCAAATGATGCGGGTTGCCGTATCGTCGGCGCCGTCCATTGCCATTGCCAGAAGCGAGCGGCGGCCCATCGCGCGCTCGAGCAGAACGGCCTCGCTGTCGTGCGCGTACACCCTGGCTGCGCCGACGCCGTCCCACCATTGCATCAAGGCGCCGCCAGCCCGCTCGGCCGCATCGCTTGAGATTTTCAGCATCGCGGGTTTGCCGTCCCAGGAAACGGGCAACAGGTGGCTGGAATGGGTGATGATCGGTTCGCCGTCGACGCTCAGTCGCCAGCGCTTGATGTGCGGTAAGAACATGGCGTCATGCTAACAGGGCGCTGGAAAAAGAAAATCCCGCCAGATGGCGGGATGTCCGTTGGCGTTTGCGGGCTCAGGCAGCCTTCACTTGCGTTGGATAGTCTACATATCCCGTGGCACCGCCACCATAAAGCGTTGCCTGGTCGAACCCGGCGAGGGACACGTTGTCCTTGAGGCGCTGGACGAGGTCGGGATTGGAGATGAACGGTTTGCCGAACGCGACGAGGTCGGGATTGGAGATGAACGGTTTGCCGAACGCGACGAGGTCGGCGCGGCCGCTCTCTACAGCGTCGATCGCCATGTCGCGGTCATAGCCGTTGTTGACCATCCAGCTCGCCTTGCCACCAGCCTTTTCGTAGGCGTTGCGGAGCGCCTTGTAGTCGAAGGGCTTGTCGCCTTGCTGATAGTCGCGATCACCTCCGGTCGCGCCCTCGACGATGTGGATGTAGGTGAGGTCATACTTTGCCAGGCCTTCGACCACGTAGGTGAAGATGGACTGTGCATGCGGGTCGGAGGAGTCGTTTGCCGGCGTCACAGGTGAAATGCGGATGCCGGTGCGGCGAGCGCCGATCTCGGCGGTGATCGCATCGACGACCTCAAAGAGGAAACGTGCGCGGTTTTCGGCGGAGCCACCGTACTGATCCGTGCGGTCGTTGATGCCGGAGCGCAGGAACTGGTCGATCAGATAACCGTTTGCGGCGTGGATCTCGACGCCGTCGAAGCCGGCTTCGATCGCGGCGCGCGCTGCCTTGCGATAGTCTTCAACGATGCCCGGGTGCGGCGCGACAATCAGGATGAGAATGCGCGTCAATCAAGATGAGAATCTGTCAGCGCTGCTGGAACGTAGGGAGGGCGTAGCCCGACCGGAGTTCCAGCAGCGCTGATGGCGAGATTTTTCGGCTCGTTTGTGTATCGCGGCCGGCCCAGTATCGAGGTGTATTCCTGAGAGGAGCACCGATTGCCGGGTCGCCATGTAAACGATCATCAAATGAGGCTTTTTATGAAGTTGCGTCAGACGCATTCGGTCACTGTTGCGGCCGCCAAATCCTCCATAAGCGTTGCCACAGCCTACCGCCTTGATAGCGATGCCAGGCTACCATCCCAAAAGAAGCCGGCCCGTGAACGGCGGCGTCCCGATCCACTCGTCGACATCTTCGACGCCGAAGTTGTGCCGATCCTGAAGTCCTCGCCAGGTATTCGATCTGTGGCCCTCTACGAGGAGATGCTGCGGCGTCATCCGGAACTCGGACAGGGAATTCGGCGGACTCTGGAGAGGCGGATCAGTGCATGGCGGTCAATACATGGCCAAGAACAGGAGGTTATCTTTCGGCAGGTTCATGAGCCAGGCAGGCTTGGACTATCCGACTTCACCGATATGGGCAGCATTGGCGTTCGCGTCGCCGCTGCGCCGCTTGATCATCTTCTTTATCACTTTCGTCTTGTCTGGTCCGGCTTTGAGCATGCGCACGTCATCTTGGGCGGAGAGAGCTTTGTCGCCCTGGCGGAAGGTTTGCAGAATGCTTTGTGGTCGGTGGGTGGGGCACCATTGAACCACCGAACGGATAGCCTCTCTGCTGCTTTCCGCAATCTCGACAACGACGCAAAGCGGGATTTGACGCAACGCTACGAGCAGCTCTGCGAGCACTACCTGATGACGCCGACGCGCAACAACAAGGGTATCGCCCATGAGAACGGCTCGATCGAAAGCTCCCATGGCCATCTCAAGAGTGCGATTAAAGACGCACTCTTGATGCGAGGTTCAAATGATTTCGACGACCTCGACAGCTATCGCAGCTTCATCGATGAGATTATCGGCCGTCGCAATGCGCTGAAGGGCAAGCGAACCGATGTGGAACGAACGCATCTGCAACGTTTGCCCGAAAGACGAACGACCGATTTCGAGGAGATCGTTCTGCGTGTCGCGCGCACCGGGGGCTTCACACTGCGTAAAGTCTTCTACACAGTTCCTTCCCGACTGATCGGACACACGCTGCGCATTCGCCTTTTCGACGATCGCCTTGATCTGTTTGTCGGCGGAACACCATTGATGACACTGCCCCGAGGGCGCGCTCACTCCAGTGGCAAGCATAGTCAGATCGTCGACTATCGGCATGTCATTCATTCGCTGCGCCGCAAACCCATGGCTCTGCTCGGCCTTGTTTATCGCGATCAGCTCTTTCCACGGCAATCGTATCGGCAGACCTTCGACCTCTTGATTGAACGGATGCCAGAGAAGCAGGCGTGTAAGTTGATGGTCGAGCTCCTCGCACTTGCGCATGACCGCGGCTGCGAGGCTGAACTCGCCGACCAACTTCAGCTCAGTCTCGACGCCGGTAAACTGCCGAACATGCAGCGCCTGAACGCACTGTTCGCTCCCGATCCGGCCGCGATACCCGGTGTCGTCGTCCAACTGGCTCCTCTTTCCAGCTACGAAGTTCTGCTCGCATCGAACGAGATGGGAGATGCAGCATGAAGAATAGCAGCTCCGTCGACGCCGCACGCCTTTCCCTGCTGCTCAATGAACTCCGCCTGCCAGCGATCAAAGTTCTGTGGCCGCAATTTGCTGAACAGGCCGACAAGGAAGGCTGGCCAGCAGCGCGCTTCCTTGCGGCCATCGCCGAGCACGAGCTCTCGGAACGAGACCGGCGCAGGATTGAACGTCATCTCGCTGAGGCAAGACTGCCGCCCGGCAAGACCATTGACAGCTTCGACTTCGATGCCGTGCCAATGATCTCGAAAGCCCAGGTCATGGCGATCACCGCTGGCGACGCATGGATCGCTAAGGGCGCTAATGTCCTGATGTTCGGCCCACCAGGCGGAGGCAAGAGTCATTTGGCGGCCGCCATCGGGCTGGCACTTGTCGAAAATGGTTGGCGGGTTCTCTTCACGCGCACGACGGAACTTGTTCAAAAGCTTCAGGTCGCTCGCCGCGAACTTCAACTGGAATCCGCGATCAACAAGCTCGAAAGATTCGATCTGCTCATTCTCGATGATCTTGCTTACGTCACCAAGGATCAGGCCGAAACAAGCGTTCTGTTTGAACTGATCTCCGCGCGATACGAGCGTAAATCCATGCTGATTACGGCAAACCAGCCGTTTGGAGAATGGAACCGTGTATTCCCGGATCCGGCGATGACGCTCGCCGCGGTGGACCGGCTTGTTCATCACGCAACGATCTTCGAGATGAACGTCGAAAGTTACAGGCGTCGCTCTGCCATGGAGGCAAAACGCCAACGTGGAAGACCGTCCTCCTACGCGACAATCAACAACACAAACGAGATTGTCGCGGAGCGTCAATCAGACCAATGAATGACGCTTGCGAGCGTCAATCAAACAGATAAACTCACCCAGCCAGCGACACACGGGATTCTCATCCAGATTGTCGCGCGCCTCTCATCCAGATCGCCGCGCTATACCCGGGATTTCCGATGTTTCAAGGGCGCGCGGCTCAGACGTCGGTACGAAGCTTCCTGTACCGTCCGGGTTGACGAGATAGGTCTTGGATTTTGCAGCCGTATTCGTCGAAGAGACCGGCTTGCCACCGTTCGGCTGCAGCGTCGTGTGCGAGATACGGCCGACATGCCACATCTGAACAACAATCTTGCTGCCTGCCGCATGCACGGCATCGGTCACTCGCTTCCAGCCGTCGATCGCTTCCTTGGAGTAGAGGCCGGGAACATCTGCGTAGCCCTGGCCCTGATGCGTAATGGCCGTTGCTTCGGTGACGATCAGCCCAGCCCCTGAGCGCTGGCGGTAGTATTCGACGTTGAGGTCGTTCGGAATGGCCCCCGGTGAGCGGTTGCGCGTGAGTGGCGCCATCACGATATGGTTCTTGAGGGTAATGTCGCCAACCTTTGTCGGTTCGAAAAGCTTGCTCATGGGAGTCCTTTCTTGCTGCGGGAAGATCACTCGGCCGAGGCGGACGCGCCTGCCATTCGGCAAAGGGACGGGTGAGGGCTGTTGCGATGCGCCGATCAACGGCGGCAGCCGCAAGCGGTGCGCGTTGCATCTGAGCCCGTGTTAGAAAGTCGTCCGCCAGTCGCTTGGCGCTCATCATGCCGAACGCAGGCGCTCAGGCAGGGCAGCGCAGAGGCGACCGGCATCCTACAGATCCTTCGAGAGTTGATTGAGGAAAGCCGCGATGGTCTCCTCGTTGCGCGTGTAGAAGATCCATTGGCCGACGCGTCTTGTCGTCACGAGGCCGGCCCGGCTCAAGGTCCCCAGATGCGCTGAGACGGTCGATTGCGATAGGCCGCAGCGCTCGAACTGGCTGGCGCATATGCCCATCTCAAGCGGGTGCTCCTGCGAGGAAAAGTGCTTTTCGGGGTTCTTCAGCCAGTTCAGGATTTCCATCCGTGTCGGATGGGCGATCGCCTTCAGGATTTCGTCTTTTTCCATCGCCGTTCTTCGAATTATAAATCGTTTATAGGCGATATATGGATTGCTCGTTTTCGATATGCAAGTCACGACGGCGTGAAGTGTTGCATTTCCCGGCCTGGCTAAATTTTGGGCAAAAAAAGAGGGCCACCGAAAGATCGGGGCCCTTTAAAGGTGTGAAGGTCAATAAACCTCCAGAGGGGAACAGCTGACGCGGTGGCACTGGGAGAGAAACCACGAAATGCATCAACTGATTGGGATATGATGCTTTGGGAGGCAGATTTCAATGCATGTTTGCGCATGCCTGCTATGCGCTGCACAATTTTCTGCTGCACTGCGAAAAAATCGGGCAAAAAAAAGGGCCACCGAAAGATCGGGGCCCTTATAGGTGTGAAGGTCAAAACCTCCAGAGGGGAACAGCCAATGCGGTGGAACTGGGAGGAAAAGCCACCATGTGCATCAGCTATGTGCGATATGGTGTTTTAATGAGCAAACGGCAACCCCGTTTTATGCATGCCAGACATGCGTATATTGCACGGCTTGTATTTCCGAACGAAGCAACTAGAAGTTCCAGTTGCGCGCCTTGCTGACAATGAAGTCGCGGAAAGCCTTCAGCTTCGCGGCATTCTTCATTTCGTCGGGATAGCAGAAGTAGGTATCGAACGACGGCACGTCGGCGTTGATCGGCAGCTGGATGAGGCCAGGGTCGCGGCCGACGATGTAGTCGGGCATGCAGGCGATGCCCATCCCGAGCAGGCACGCGCGCTTGATCGAGGTCTGGCTGTTGATCTGCAGATGCGGGATGCGCTTGTTGTCGGACGATCGTCCCGCGACTTCCAGCCAGTTGACATCGAGCAGGTAGCTCGGCGCGGGCTCACCGAACGTAATGATGCGATGGTTGTCGAGATCTTCGACCGTCTGCGGCTCGCCGTGCCGGTTGATGTACGAGGGGGCCGCATAGACGTGCATATGAACGGTGAACAGCTTGCGCTGGATCAGGTCCGATTGCACCGGCTGGCGCAGGCGGATGGCGCAATCGGCATAACGCATGTTCACATCCACTTCCTCGTTGTCGAGGATCAGCTGAATCTGGACATCCGGATAGAGTTGCATGAACTCCTGGATCTTGTCCGTCAGCCAGCCTTGACCGAGGCCGACCGTCGTGGTCACGCGCAGCTTTCCGGTCGGCGTTTCCGTCGTCTCGGTCAGCTGCATCTTCACCGTTTCGAGCTTCAGCAGCACATCGTGAGCGGTGCGATAGAGCAGTTCGCCCTGTTCCGTCAGGATCAGACCGCGCGCATGGCGGTGGAAAAGCTTGGTGCCGACGTCCTGCTCGAGCGCGCTGACCTGGCGGCTGATCGCGGACTGGGACAGATGCAGTTTATCCGCCGCATGCGTGAACGAACCCGCTTCGGCAGCTGCGTGAAAGATACGCAGCTTGTCCCAATCCAATGGCATTCCCCCACCCCTCATAGCCGATCCTACTCCGCGGCAACCGCGACGGGCATATGGCCCGTCAGATATCGTTCGGCTTCGAGAGCTGCCATGCATCCCAGACCGGCGGCGGTAATCGCCTGGCGGAAGGTATCGTCGGTCACGTCACCAGCGGCATAAACGCCTTCGAGGCTGGTTGCCGTCGAGTCAGGCGCGGTCCAGAGGTAGCCATTGTCCTTCAGCTTCAGCTTGCCCTTGAAAAGCTCGGTGGCCGGCGCGTGGCCGATCGCAACGAAGACGCCGTCGACGGCAACCTCGGTGATCGCACCGGTGCGTGTGTTACGCAGGCGGGCGCCGGTAACCGACGGCGGCATCGGCGGCTTGGCCGGCGTGCCGGTAATTTCGGCCACTTCGGTGTTCCAAAGCACTTTGATGTTTTCCTTCGAGAACAGACGTTCCTGCAGGATCTTTTCCGAACGGAAGATGTCGCGGCGGTGCACGACCGTCACCGACTTCGCGATGTTGGAAAGGTAGAGCGCTTCCTCGACGGCGCTGTTGCCACCGCCGACGACGATGACATCCTTGTTCCGGTAGAAGAAGCCGTCGCAGGTCGCGCAGGCCGAGACGCCGAAGCCCTGGAAATGCTGCTCGCTTTCGATACCCAGCCACTTCGCTTTGGCACCGGTTGCGATGATCAGCGTGTCAGCAGTCCAGACCTGGCCGCTATCGGTGCGCGCCACGAACGGGCGCTGGTTCATCTCGACTTCGGTGACGATGTCATTGACGATCTCTGCGCCGACATGTTTTGCCTGCTGCAGCATCTGGTCCATCAGCCACGGTCCTTGGATAGGATCGGCAAAACCTGGATAATTCTCCACGTCAGTCGTAATCATCAGCTGTCCGCCTTGCTCCATCCCGGCGATCAGCACGGGCTTCAGCATTGCACGTGCTGCATAGACGGCAGCCGTGTAGCCGGCAGGGCCGGAGCCGATAATGAGCACCTTGGTGTGGCGGGCGGACATGGGTATTTCCTTTTCGACTGTCGGGAGGGCGGCGGCTAAGAGGCGAATGAGGCCGTTTCGCGATCCATCCGCCATTTATGAACGTCCAGTGCTTTTATTCAAGGGCAGCCTTGCGTTACCAACAGGGCTTTCTCGGCGCGGCGTGCAACAATCCATCGCCGAGGTGAAACTTTCTTGCGAATTCCGTCGCTTTATATAGAAGCTGGCGAGCATGAATTAAAGGAAGGGCAGGATTGTGCTTCGCGCCGAACTCGATGCCATCGATATAAAGATACTGCGTGAGCTACAGGCCGACGGCCGCATGACCAATGTCGAGCTGGCCGACCGCGTCGGCATTTCGGCGCCGCCATGCCTTCGCCGCGTGCGTAAGCTCGAAGAGACCGGCGTTATCGAAGGCTATCACGCGATGCTGAACAGTCCGAAGCTGGGCTTCGATCTGGTCGCCTTTTGCATGGTTGGTCTGAAGCATCAGTCGGAGGCCAACCTCAAGGCCTTTGCCGCCGCAACGGGCCAGTGGCCGCTGGTGCGACAGGCCTGGATGGTGTCCGGCGACAGCGACTTCCTGCTGCATTGCGTTGCTGAGAACCTGACGCGGTTCCAGGACTTCGTGATCGAGGTGCTGACGGCCAACGAGCACGTCGATACCGTGCGCACGATGCTGACGATCCGACAGGTCAAGCGCGCGGGCCTGGTCGAAGTCTGAGCGGCAAAGAGCTGGAAGCGAAGCTCTATGAATGGAACGGCTTATGCCTTATTAGAGGCGTTTTGCCGGGCCGTCCGCTGCGGATGAAGATGCGAAGATTATTCTATGACCAAATTGCCCATTTCCGCGTTCATCATTTGCCAGAACGAAGAGACGTATCTCGGCAATTGCATCGAAAGTCTCGATAAATGTGCGGAAATCGTGGTTGTCGACTCCGGTTCGACGGACGGCACGGTCGCTCTGCTTCAATCCTATATCGACAAGGGCTGGCCGATCCGGCTGTTTCACGAGACGTGGCGCGGTTATGCGGGGCAGAAGCAATTCGCGCTCGATCAGTGTACCCAGCCCTGGCGCTTGAATATTGATTCCGATGAGCGGCTCGATGCGCCGCTGCGGAAGCTTTTACCGGAGCTGGTTGCCGCTCCCGACGATATTGTCGGCTGGCGGGTGGCGCGTCGCCCCTATCTGATCGGCTACGGCTACACGCCCGAGCATGTGCACGAGCGAAAGAACCTGCGGCTCATCCGCAAAGGCAGAGGTGCGTATGATCTCACGCAAACCGTTCACGAAGGTATCGTGCCGACCGGGCGTGTCGGGGATGCGAAGTCCGGGAGTCTCCTTCACTATCGGCCACTGATCATCGATGAGCAAATCCTGAAAGAGAATAAGTATTCGACCCTGAAGGCCGATCAGCACTTTGCCTTGGGCGAGGGGACAACCTTCGCCAAACTGATTTGCAGCCCGCCGCTCTATTTCCTGCGTCTGTATTTCCACAACGGGCTATGGCGCTGCGGGCCGTCGGGCTTTATCGAGGCAATGACCGGCGCCGTGTACGCCTTTCTCACCCAGGCGAAGCTGTACCAACGGCAGGTCGCAGAGCGGCACCCGAGCTTTGACGACGCAGGAAGGCACTGAGGTCCGATCGCAATGAAAGTGATGCATATTCATTTCGGCAAGGAGGGCGGAGCAGAGCGCTTCTTTGTCAACTTGGTCAATGCCCTCCACGACCGCGGTATCGAGCAGCGTGCGCTCATTCGCCCCGATCGCAGCTGGCGCAAGGACATAGAAAAGTGCGGTGAGGTCTATGAGGGTACGTTCCGGCGTATTTCGCTCTCCCGGTTTGTCTTGTCGGCGCGCATGCGCGCCATTTTGAACGATTTTCAGCCCGACGTGATCATGTCCTGGCAATTGCGCGCGAGCCGCTTCATGCCGCGATACAAGAACGCCAGACGCATTTCGCGGCTCGGAGACTATCCGGAACACCTCGACTATTACCGCAATTCTGAAACGCTCGTCTGTATCACGCCTGATATCGCCAAGCGTGTGCGGGAACTCGGCTGGACGCGTGGCGTCGAGGTGATCGCCAATTTTACGCGTTCGGTCCCGAGCGAGCCAATCGCCAGGGAGGCGCTACAGACGCCCGCAGGCGCGTTCGTTGTGATCGGCATGGGACGCTTCGTAAAGCGGAAGGGCTTTGATGTCCTGATCAAGGCGATTGCGAGAACCCAGGGCGCATACCTGTGGTTGCTGGGCGATGGGCCCGAACGCGAGAACCTTGAAAAACTCACCGATGAGCTCGGCCTGCGCGACCGCGTACGGTTTGCCGGTTGGCAGACCAATGCCTATGCCTATCTCGCGTCCGCCGATGTCTTCACCGTTACGTCGCTTCACGAGCCACTCGGCAATGTGTGCCTCGAGGGCTGGGGGGCGGGGAAACCCACCATCTCCTCTCGTGCCGAGGGACCGAGCTGGGTGATGACCGATGGCAAGGATGCGTTGATGGTCGATTGCGGCGACGTCGAGGGGCTCGCGAATGCAATGGCGCGCCTTCGCGATCAGCCGGCCTTGCGTGCTGCCTTGATCGAAGGTGGCCAAGACACGCTCACGAACCGGTTTTCCGAGGAGGCCATCACGCAAGCCTACATCCGCTTGTTTGAAACCGGGAAGAGTGAACCGTGAGGGTGATGCACTTCCACTTTGGCAAGGATGGGGGGGCCGAGCGGTTCTTCGTTCACCTTGTCAATGCCCTGGCTCGGCGCAATGTCGAGCAGAGCGCCGTCATCCGACCCGGTCGGATCTGGCGCAAGGATATGCCGGCCTCGGTCAGGATCTCCGAAAGCAACTTCCGCAATCTCTCCCTGGATCGGGTTTTGCTGCCGCTGAGAGTTGCTCTCAATGCGCGATGGGTTCGGCCGGATGCAATCATGGCCTGGGCACCTCGCGCGAGCGAGTTGATGCCGAACTACAAAGGTTGCATCAAGATCTCCCGGCTTGGGGATTACCCGACCAATCTCAGATACTTCAAGAACTCCGACATTCTTGTCTGCAACACGCCCGGCATCGCCGAGCACGTGCGCAAGCTGGGATGGACGCGAGGAGTCGAGGTGATTTCGAACTTCACGAGTGCAAAACAGGTTGCCCCGATCGACCGTGCTGCATTCGGCACACCAGCGGATGCGCCTGTTGTGATGTCGATGGGCCGTTTCGTGCCACGCAAGGAGTTTGCGCTGCTGACGGCGGCGGTTGCGAAGCTTCCGGGCGTCTATTTGTGGCTCGCCGGAGAAGGCGAGGAGCTGGACAATGTCAAGAAGATAGCGGCGGATCTCGACGTGACGGACCGCGTGCGATTTCTCGGCTGGCAGAAGGATACGCGACCTTTCGTGGCGGCGGCAGATATCTTTGTCATGCCGTCAAACCACGAACCGCTTGGCAATGTCATTCTGGAGGCTTGGGCGCAGGGCAAGCCCGTCGTTTCCAGCCGTTCCGAAGGACCGTCGTGGTTCATGCGGGATGGCGACAATGGGCTTCTTGCCGAAATCGGAGATACCGATGGTTTTTCGCACGCCATCGAACGGGTGATCAACGACCCGAACCTGGCCGCAAAGCTTGCTGCAGGCGGACGCGAGACGCTGATGAAGCAGTTCTCTGAAGACGTGGTTGCCAACGCCTACCTCGAGCTCTTCACCCGCAAACCTTGAGGCGTCGCTCAAAGCGATCGATAGACGGCACCGATTTTCTGGGCTTCCCCTTCGATGCTGAAGGCGTTCATCGCATGGACCCGCGCCCGGGCCGATGCCCGTTGCCGGCGGCTGTCGTCGTCCATGAAAAGGCCCGCAGCTTGAGCCATTGCGTCCGGATTATCGCGCGGGACAATGACGCCGGTTTCGTTGGCGCCGGTTGACAGCAGTTCCGGAAACGCACCGACGTCAGTGGCGACCACGGGGACAGCGGTTGCCATGGCTTCGAGCGGCGTCAGACCAAAACCTTCCCAGCGTTGCGGAGCGACGAAGAGGTCGAGCATCCGATACCAGTCATTGATATTGGTGTGTTCGCCGACGAAGAGAATGCGATCGGTCAAGCCGGCGGCAGCGACGCGCGCCTTCAGTTGCTTCTCGAACTCGACGTGCTGCGTGGTTGCACGTCCGGCAAGAATAGCGATCCAGTCCGGTCGGGTCGGCAGCAGGCGGATCATGCTGTCGACGAAAAGGTCCGTTCCCTTCTGATGGCGAACGCGGCCGAAGCAGCCGGCGATTTTCTTCGTCGCGTCGAGACCAAGGCCTCGCCTGGCTCCTGCCTTGTCGTCGCTCGGGGAAAAACGGGTCGTGTCTATTCCATGCAGAACGACGGTGTTCGGCACCTCCAGATAATCGGCCGTCTTGCCGCTGGTTGCGATCACGGCGTCCATTTTCGAGATCAGCCATTTCGTCCAGCCGGTATGGCGTCGCTGAGAGGCCGAGGTGAAGACGATCTTCAAGGGCATGCGCAGGACATCGCGCATCAGGATGGCTGGAAGCATCTCGATGTTGCGGCGGGCGTGCCATATGCGGAAGGGCCGGCTGCGGGGCGCGCGCCAAAGCTTCGGCAGGTCGCGAAAGCGAATGTGCGGCAAAGATGCCGGAAGACCCGGTCCCAGAGCCGCAATCTTCTCGCCGAGAGCGCGCTGGACCGGGATCAACTGAATGATGGTGGAGGTGACGCCTGAGAGCCGTTTCTTGAAGTTCGGCGCAATAATCTCGACGTCACTGACATTGATGATAGCCGGTTGGCCGCGACCTTCCACGGGTTCATCAGCCCCAGGAAATGGAAAGAACTTCGTAAGCCTTGGCGCCGCCGGGTGCATTGACCTCGATGGAGTCGCCGACTTCCTTGCCGATCAGCGCACGCGCGATCGGAGAGGAGATGGAGATACGGCCGGCCTTAACATCGGCTTCCTGGTCGCCGACGATCTGATAGGTCTTCTCTTCGTCGGTGTCCTCGTCGACGAGCTTCACCTTGGCGCCAAACTTGATCTTGTCGCCAGACATCTTGGACAGGTCAATAACCTCGGCGCGTGCGGTGAGGTCTTCAAGTTCGCTGATGCGGCCTTCGTTGTGGCTCTGCGCTTCCTTTGCGGCGTGGTATTCGGCGTTTTCGGAAAGGTCGCCGTGCGCGCGCGCCTCTGCGATCGCTTCGATGATTCGCGGGCGCTCTTCCTGCTGACGCCAGCGCAGCTCTTCCTGCAGCTTGACGAAACCACCCTGTGTCATCGGTACCTTATCAACCATTTCTCTGTCCTTCACTCCCTGCGTCTGCTTTGCCGCAGACACAAAAGAAAACAGGTCCCGAAGGCGAACTTCGGAACCGTGCAACAATCCTAGTTACACGGCTTATAGCAGATCGGCACCGGCGATTTCCATAAAATTCGTATTCACGGCTACGACGCGATGCGTCTTTGCATGCCGCCGTCATAACGAAGGCAAGAGCCGGATCAAGGGTTTGACTGCTTGATCGCAGGACATGGATCAAGCCGCTAGGGAACGAAATGAGGGTTTGCGGGCAGGTTCGGTGGATCATAGGAACACGCATCCTTCCGCTCCTTGACCGAAATATGGATCAGCGCATCGTCCGCAATGAAGCGCCGGTCGCTCAAGGGAACATAAATGCCATTGCGACTGCCGCGCTTGCGCCAGGAATTTTCCGGCACGCGCCGGGGGATGTATTCCAGGATTTTCCAGCCGGCGGTCATGGAACTGTGGAGGGGAGCCATGGGGTCCAACGGCGCGTATTTCTTCCCGCTCTTTGCAAGCACGATGTCGTTGACAGTGCGGGTGCGATAGAGGAGCCCGGCGGGGTTCGTTTCCTCGATCATCCAGGCGAGGGGGATCTTGACGGCTCCGCTCTGCGCTTCCGGATAGCCGCCGCCGACATCGCCGTGCACGCCGGCAAACCACACTTCCTTGACGTTCTGCCTGACCGGCATCTTTGGGCGGAACGGGCGACCCCAATATTCCTGATCCGGCTCCCAGAGAACCGGCCGGAACATCGTTCGCCGTTCATCGATCGCGACGGCGTGGCGCACCCATTCGACGCTCGGATTTTTGCGGGTGAAAGGGTGGGTCTTGAATTGCGGATGCCATTTGCCGGCCTCGATCACCGACGCCACCGTGTCGAAGAGGCCGAGCAGCTTGATCGGCGGACGGTCATTTCTGAGCGTGCGCTCATAGAGACGCATGGCAGCGAAGGCCGACGGCGCATCCTCGCCGCCATCTTCTGGGGCACCGCCAAGCTGCTCTTCCTGCGCGGGAATCCCCTTGTAGGTCCTATAGGCATAGTCGAGCAGATTGAGATGATATCGGCTTGTCAAGCCAAAGGCATGGATGAAGCCTGCCAGGACGCGGGCCGAATAGGCACCGCGGCTGAAGCCGAAGATATAGATACGGTCGCGATCGGGATGTCGCCCGTCGGCATCGGGCGGACCGCGATCGTAGTTCTCCACCAGGAAGCGATAGGCTTCCTTGACGTTCTGATCGAGACCCCAGCCGGTCGCGAGCCCGAAAATCTCGTAGGATTTGCGAAGCAGTCTCGACCAGGCATTGGTCGCGCCGAACGTGCCGATGCCCGGATCGTAATACACGATCTGCTCATCCGAGCGTTTCAGGGTGCCGAATAGTCTGAGGACATTCGTCCGGTCAGCCGAAATCTCGTTCGACGTGCCGTCAAACAGAATGACGAGGTTCTTTGCCATGAACCACTCCGGAGCTACCGCCGCAACGGTAGCATCCGAGCGATCGGACGGCAACTTCAGGTCGTTTGGCTCAGAAATAGCTCTGCAGCGGACGGACTTCGAGGTTGCCGGCGCGCAGCGCCTTGATCGCCTGGGCGGCTGCCTCGGCGCCGGCCATCGTCGTGTAGTAGGGTACCTTCTGCATCAGCGTTGCGCGGCGCAGCGATTTCGAGTCGGAGATCGCCTTGTTGCCGTCGGTCGTGTTGATCACGAGCTGAACCTGGCGGTTGCGGATGGCATCTTCGATGTGCGGACGTCCTTCCAGGACCTTGTTGATTTTCGTCGACTCGATGCCGTTTTCAGCCAGGAAGCGTTGCGTGCCGCCGGTTGCCAGGACCTTGAAGCCTTCGCCGACGAGAACGCCGATGGCCGGCAGAACGCGCGGCTTGTCCTCGTCGCGGACCGAAACGAAGACGGTGCCTTCACGCGGCAGTTCGACGCCGGCGCCGAGCTGCGACTTGGCGAAGGCCAGCGCGAAATCCGTATCGAGGCCAATGACTTCGCCGGTCGAGCGCATTTCCGGACCGAGCAGGGTGTCGACACCGGGGAAGCGGGCGAAGGGGAATACGGCCTCCTTGACGGCAATGTGCTTGAGGTTGCGCGGATCGGGCTTTTCGCCGTAGGCGGCAAACGTCGCATCGAGCTTTTCGCCAGCCATGGCGCGCGCCGCGATCTTGGCGATCGGCGCACCGATGGTCTTGGCGACGAAGGGTACCGTGCGCGAGGCGCGCGGGTTCACTTCGAGAACGTAGACGGTGCCGTCCTTGATGGCGAACTGCACGTTCATCAGGCCGACGACGTTAAGCGCCTTGGCCATGGCCTTCGCCTGGCGCTCGAGCTCGTCGACCATCTCGTTCGACAGGGTGCGCGGCGGCAGCGAGCAGGCCGAGTCGCCGGAGTGAATGCCGGCTTCCTCAATATGCTCCATGATGCCGGCGACATAAGCGTCTGTCCCGTCGCAGAGGCAGTCGACGTCGACTTCGATGGCGTTGCTGAGGTAGCTGTCGAACAGCAGCGGGTTCTTGCCGAGAAGTGTGTTGATCTGGCCCGTCTTGTCGTTCGGATAGCGCTGCTTGATGTCCTCAGGCACCAGTTCCGGAACCGTGTCGAGCAGGTAGGTCTGCAGCATCGATTCCGAGTGGATGATCTGCATGGCGCGGCCGCCGAGAACGTAGGACGGGCGCACGACCAGCGGGAAGCCGATTTCGGTGGCGACGAGGCGGGCCTGCTCGACGGAGTAGGCGATGCCGTTGTTCGGCTGGTTGAGATCGAGCTTCATCAACAGCTTCTGGAAGCGGTCGCGGTCTTCGGCGAGGTCGATCATGTCGGGTGCCGTACCGAGGATCGGAATGCCGTTCTTTTCGAGGGCTTCGGCAAGCTTCAACGGGGTCTGGCCGCCGAACTGGACGATGACGCCAACGACTTCGCCCTTTTCCTGCTCTCCACGCAGGATCTCGATGACATCCTCGGCCGTCAGCGGCTCGAAATAGAGGCGATCGGAGGTATCGTAGTCAGTCGAGACCGTTTCCGGGTTGCAGTTGATCATGATCGCTTCATAGCCGGCATCCCTCAAGGCGAAGGCGGCGTGGCAGCAGCAATAGTCGAATTCGATGCCCTGGCCGATACGGTTTGGACCGCCGCCAAGGATGACGACCTTCTTGCGGTTGGAAACGTCAGCTTCAGAGCGGGCAACGCCGACGAACGGGGTTTCGTAGGTCGAGTACATGTAGGCGGTCGGCGAGGCGAATTCGGCGGCGCAGGTGTCGATGCGCTTGAAGACCGGTCGGACGTTCAGCCTGTTGCGCAGCTCAGCCACTTCCTTCGGGCGCTTGCCGGACAGCGTTGCCAGGCGGGCGTCGGAGAAACCCATCGCCTTGAGCGCGCGCAGGTTGGTTGCGTCAGTTGGCAGGCCGTGCTCGCGGATGCGGGCTTCCATGTCGACGATCGCCTTGAACTGGGCGATGAACCACGGGTCGATCTTGCAGCCTTCGTGAACTTCTTCAGGGCTCATCCCTTGACGCAGCGCCTGGGCGACCATGCGCAGGCGATCCGGCGTTGGTGTGCCAATGGCGGCGCGGATGGCGTTCTGGCTGGATTCACCTTCCTCGACATCCGGAATTTCGATCTCGTCGAGGCCAGTCAGGCCCGTTTCGAGACCGCGGAGCGCCTTCTGCAGCGATTCCGCGAAGGTGCGGCCGATCGCCATGACCTCGCCAACGGACTTCATCGCGGTGGTGAGCACCGGCGAGGCGCCCGGGAACTTTTCGAAGGCAAAGCGCGGGATCTTGGTGACGACGTAGTCGATCGACGGCTCGAAGGAGGCCGGCGTCGCGCCGCCGGTGATGTCGTTTTCCAGTTCGTCCAGCGTATAGCCGATCGCGAGCTTGGCGGCGACCTTGGCGATAGGGAAGCCGGTCGCCTTGGAGGCGAGGGCCGAGGAGCGCGAAACACGCGGGTTCATCTCGATAACGACGAGGCGGCCGTCCTTCGGGTTGACGGCGAACTGAACGTTCGAGCCGCCGGTCTCGACGCCGATCTCGCGCAGGACCGCGATCGAGGCGTTGCGCATCATCTGATATTCTTTGTCGGTCAGCGTCAGCGCCGGGGCGACGGTGATCGAGTCGCCGGTGTGGACGCCCATTGGGTCGATGTTCTCGATGGAGCAGATGATGATGCAGTTGTCCGCCTTGTCGCGGACGACCTCCATTTCATATTCCTTCCAGCCGAGAACCGATTCCTCGATCAGAACTTCGGTGGTGGGCGACGCATCCAGCCCGCCGCCGATGATCTCGAAGAATTCCGAGCGGTTGTAGGCAATGCCGCCGCCGGTGCCGCCCATGGTGAAGGACGGGCGAATGATGGCAGGCAGACCGACGGCGTCGATCGCCTGCGCAGCGATCGCCATGGCGTGGCTGATGTAGCGCTGCTTGCGGTCGGTCTCGCCGAGGTTCCACTGGTTTTCCAGCTCGTCGAGCGCCTTGTCGAGGTCGGAGCCGGAGAGGCTCTCCTTCAGCTTGTTGCGCTCGGCTTCATGCGTCTTGCGATCGGCATCCTTGATGTCGGTGGCGTTTGCCAGCATGGAGCGCGGGGTTTCCAGGCCGATGCGATCCATTGCCTCTCGGAAGAGGGCGCGGTCTTCGGCCATATCGATTGCAGCGGGCTTCGCGCCGATCATCTCGACATTGTAGCGGTCAAGAACACCCATGCGCTTCAGCGAAAGGGCGGTGTTGAGTGCCGTCTGACCGCCCATGGTCGGCAGCAGCGCGTCCGGACGTTCCTTGGCGATGATCTTTGCGACGACTTCGGGCGTGATCGGCTCGACGTAGGTGGCGTCGGCAAGACCAGGGTCGGTCATGATCGTTGCCGGGTTGGAATTGACGAGGATGACGCGGTAGCCTTCCTCCTTCAGCGCCTTGCACGCCTGGGTGCCGGAGTAGTCGAATTCGCAAGCCTGGCCAATGACGATCGGTCCCGCGCCGATGATGAGGATCGATTTGATATCTTGGCGCTTCGGCATGGCTTTTTCCGTTTCCTAGCTGCGCAGAAAGCCGGCCAGGGTGGGAGGCACCGGCCGGGTCGCGCATGTGATGGTCTTTTCAGGCTAGAAGCGGCTTATAGGCAAATGTATTTGTAAACGGAACCCCATAAATTGCGGAATCGACAGGAATTGGCCGAACGACAGAAGCCTAGTCGATACCCGGTACGACACCCGGTACGACAAGGGCTCGGATCTCACCCCGGCGGGCGGGACTGGAGATTGCTTCAACCGCGTCATTGAAGCCGATCCGGCGGGAGACAAGCGGCGCGACCTTGATGGTCCCCGATGCGATGAGATCGGCCGCGCGCCGGTGCGTGAACGGGTTGAGGAACGAGTTCACCAGCTTGATCTCGCGGAAGAGGAGGTCGAAGGGTTCGACCGCAATCTTCATGCCCTGGGGCATGACCCCGAGGATCACGACGGTGCCGCCGCGCCGTGCAAGGCGGGGCGCCTGCTCGATTGTTTCGGCAACACCGGCGCATTCGATGACGATGTCGGCGCCGCCGGGCAGCAAACCGTCTGCCGCAGTCGAGCGTGCCACGATATCGCCTGTCGAAGGATCCGCACTCGCAGTGGCGCCCAGCCTCTCGGCGAGCGTCCGCTTCTCCTCGCTGCGGGTGACGAGGACAACCTTGGTTGCTCCCGCCAGCCGGGCCAACTGCACGATGAGCAAGCCGATCACGCCGCCGCCGAGGACGACGACCGAGGCGCCGGTCCGGATTTCGGCAAGATCGACGCCGTGGATGCAGCAGGCGAGAGGCTCGCAAAAGGCGCCGTGGAGAGGATCCAGTGCCGAAGGCAGTTCGAAGGCCTGCTGCTGCGGAATGCAGACATATTCGGCAAAACCGCCGTCGCGATGGATGCCGATCGCCTGCAGGTTATGGCACAGATTGACGCGGCCGCGCTGGCATTGCGGGAGCGACCGCAGGCGATGTTCGGATCGCCGGTGACGCGCATGCCTTTGCGAAAGCCGCTCACACCCTCGCCCACCTTTTCGATGATGCCGGCAAATTCGTGGCCAAGCGTAACGGGTGGCTTGGAAGGAAACTCTCCGAGGAACAGATGGCGGTCGGTGCCGCAAATGCCGCAGGCCTCCACGCGAACCAGCAATTCGCCAACTCCCGGCTCGCAACGCTCTACCTCGCGCAGTGCCAGCTTTCCCGTCGCTTCGAGCCGCACCGCCTTCATCGTTTGTCTCTCCTCCTTTGACTTCGTCGCGCAAGGAGGCCTGAATGGCGATGTCTCGTCAAGCGGTTGCGCGCGCTGCGCTCGGTCAGTGCTTCTTTGCCTCGCAATTGGAAAATATGGTCAGGCCGGCCTTCTAGCAGTGCCAGTTCGTGAAAATTAACAAATTGGGTGCTTCTATTTATCATTGCAAACCAGGCGGGCGGTTTGCTTGCAGGGGCGCGCTTGAATTGACAGTATCTCAGCGTGATAAAAGGCTTGCGAGCCTGAGAGCGTGGACTTTGGAGTTGCTATCGCACCTCAAGGTCCGGATGACGGCGGACGTTTGGCTTTATCTCGCCGTAGCAGTCTATTTCGTGATTGGCGTCGTGTTGCTGATCGCCGATGGCCACGCCGAGATGATGTCTTTCGGCCTATACTTCAACCAATGGACCTACCTGTTCCTGTTTTTCATGCCACTTATGGCCGCCATTTTTGACTACGCATGGATTTTGCTTCGCTTTGATCAGAAACGATCGCTGGCTGCGCGAAGAGCATTTTCGCCTCAGCGTTTGGCCCATCTCTTCTCGGGCATGGCGCTGATGATGGCGCTGATGATTTTTCAGGGCACGTTCACATCGATCAAGAACCTGCTGCCGATCATTCGCGGCGGCTTCATCTACGATCAACCGCTCGCAAACCTCGATGCCCTGCTGTCGTTCGGGCCCGATCCCTGGAGGGGGCTGCTCTCGATCGCCGGCCACGACGCCATCGTCAAGATCGTCGATTGGAACTACAGCGTATTGTGGTTCCTGGTCTGCTTCGCAACGCTCTTCTACGTGGCAACCTCGCCGCGAGCGGCGTCGATACGCGTCCGCTATATCAGCATGTTCATGCTCGTCTGGGTGGTCTGCGGAAATATTCTTGCCGGCATCTTCATATCGGCCGGGCCTGTCTTTTATGGCGCGGTAACCGGCGACGGGCAGCGCTTTGCGGAGCTGCTGACGGTTCTCAACTCGCCTGATAGTCCGACGACCGCGAGCATGTTTCAGCGTTATCTATGGTCGCTTCACGAGCACGGGACATCCGGGCTCGGCTCGGGCATCTCGGCGTTTCCCAGCGTCCATGTGGGGCTGATCGCCTTGAATGCATTCTTCGCCGCAGAGGTCTCACGCAGGCTGGGTATCATCGCCTTTTGTTACACGGCGTTCGTGATAGCGAGCTCCGTCTATCTCGGCTGGCACTACGCCATTGATGGCTACGCGTCGTTGCTTGTCGTTGGGCTCGGCCATTTTACTCTTAAAAAGCTGCTTGATCGCGAATCAGGATCAGCCGCCGAGGCTCCAAAGGATGCCGTCGTAACCGTCTGATTGCCCCGGCCGGACGCAAATCCCGAAGGCTGCTTGCGCCGTTAGCCTCCGCTCAAACACGCCTTCTCGGGTAGCTGGAATTTCCCGATCGGCGAGATATATATGAGCCTGTAGCGACCGAAGGTTTAGCCTGGGGGAACCGTCATGGAATGGAAAGGCCGGCGTCAGTCCGACAACATCGAGGATCGCCGTAGCGACCCTTCCATGGGCGGATTGGGCAGAGGAGGAGGCTTCAGCTTTCCGTCCGGCGGCGGCATGGGCCGGCGCGGCGGTGGCTTGAGCATCGGCACCATCATCTTCCTCGTCGTCATCTACCTTGTCCTCAAGGCCATGGGCATCGACCTGCTGCAGATCATGGATGGCGGCATGACAACAGGTGGACCGGGCTACGAGCAGAGCGAATCGGGAAGCCAGACGCCCGCCAATGACGAAATGACCGCATTCGTGCGAACCGTCCTTGCCGAGACGGAGGATACCTGGAACGGGATCTTCCAGTCCCAGGGCCGTCAGTACGAGGAGCCTCGCCTCGTTCTCTTCTCCGCACAGACGCAATCTGCCTGCGGCTTTGCCTCGGCCGCGACCGGGCCGTTCTACTGCCCGAGCGACCACAAGGTCTATCTCGACACGGCCTTCTTCAACCAGCTCAGCCGCCAATTCGGCGCCTCCGGCGATTTTGCCGAAGCCTATGTGGTTGCACATGAGGTCGGCCATCACGTTCAGAACCTGCTCGGCATCCTGCCGAAGTTCAATCAGGCGCGTCAGCGGATGAGCGAGGCGGACGCCAACAAGGTGTCGGTTCGCGTCGAACTGCAGGCCGATTGCTTTGCCGGTATCTGGGGCAAGTTCACCGAGCAGAAGGGCATTCTCGAAGCCGGCGATCTGGAGGAGGCGTTGAACGCAGCCCAGCAGATCGGCGATGACACGCTGCAGAAGCGCAGCCAGGGCTACGTGGTGCCGGAAAGCTTCAACCACGGCACCTCGGAGCAGCGGGCCCGATGGTTCAAGCGCGGCTTCGACAGCGGGCAGTTGTCCGCCTGCGATACGTTCTCAGGGCCGATCTGAAACACAGACACAGCCTCTCCTCAGAGGAGAGGCTGATCATCATCATCTTTCACTGTCCATATGTTTGAGCTGGGCGTCGGGATAGCGGGTGCCCGCTGCAGCATCCCTCGGAACGGCCCGCTCGATGGCCGCCATTTCCTCGGCCGACAATTGCACGGCGCGCGAACCGAGCGCTTCGGTCAGGCGGTCGCGCCGGCGCGCCCCGACAAGAGGCACGATGTCGTCGCCCTGGGCTGCCACCCAGGCGATGGCGATCTGAGCGACCGATACCCGCTTTGCGTCCGCGATCTTGCGCAATTCCTCGACGAGCGCGAGGTTCTGATCGACATTGCCGTCCTGAAAACGCGGGCTCATGCCGCGGAAATCGCCGGCGCTGCTTCCTTGCCCTTTTTGCCAATGTCCGCTGATCAGGCCGCGGGAGAGAACGCCGTAAGCGGTGATGGAAATTCCGAGCTCGCGGCAGGTCGGCAGGATCTGGTCCTCAATGCCGCGCGATATCAGCGAATACTCGATCTGCAGGTCGCAGATCGGATGGGTGCTTGCCGCCCGACGAATGGTGTCCGCGCCGACTTCGGACAGCCCGACATGGCGGATGTATCCGGCCTTGATCATGTCACCGATCGCGCCCACCGTTTCTTCAATCGGAACGCTGGGATCCAGGCGGGCAGGGCGATAGATATCGATGTAGTCGACGTCGAGACGCTTCAGTGTATAGGCGAGGAAGTTCTTGATTGCCACCGGACGGGAGTCGTAGCCGCTCCAGTTGCCGGCTGGATCGCGCAGCGCGCCGAATTTGACGCTGATGACAACATCGTCCCGCTTGCCGCCCTTCAGCGCCTCGCCGATCAGCATTTCATTATGGCCCATGCCATAGAAGTCGCCGGTATCGAGCAGATTGATGCCGACGTTGAGTGCGGCATGGATCGTCGCAATGCTTTCGCCGCGGTCGGATGGCCCATACATGCCGGACATGCCCATGCAGCCGAGGCCGATGGCCGATACCGTGGGGCCAGTTTTCCCCAAACGATGCGTCTCCATTTCGTTCTCCTTCGTCATGCCTGTGTTGATACTTCGGAGCGGTTTTATCGCGCCGCGCTTCGTGCGATAATCCATGTGAATGCGAACGGGCTGTACGGGAAAATGCACAATGGAAGACCTTCCCCTCAATGATCTGGATGCCTTCACCGCCATTGCAAGGGAGCGCAGTTTTCGCGCGGCGGCCCGCAAACGCGGTGTCTCCGCTTCTTCGCTCAGCGACTCGCTGCGGCGCCTGGAGGAGCGCGTCGGCGTTCGCCTGTTCAACCGGACGACCCGTAGCGTCACGCCGACGGAGGCGGGGGAGCGGCTGTTGGAACGTCTTACGCCTGCTCTGGGAGAGGTCTCCCTGGCGCTTCAGCAACTCGATACCTTCCGCGATGGCCCCAGCGGGACGCTCCGCCTCAACGTCCCGACGATCGCCGCGCGGCTGTTTCTGCCCGATCTCGCCAACCGGTTCTTGAAGCGCTATCCGCAGATCTCACTCGAGATCGTCGGCGAGGACACGTTCGTCGACGTGCTCGCTGCCGGCTACGACGCCGGCATCCGCTATGACGAGCGGTTGGAGCGCGACATGATCGCGGTGCCGATCGGGCCTCGCAGGCAAAGATATGTCACGGCGGCCGCACCTGACTATCTGGAGCAGCGTGGCGTTCCTCGTCACCCGCGTGATCTGCTCGCGCATGATTGCATCAGGCATCGCTTCCTCAGTGGCGCTTCATTGCCTTGGGAATTCGAGCGGGGCGAGGAGACGCTGATGATCACGCCGAAGGGGCCGGTCATTGCCAACGCGATCGATATGGAGGTTTCGGCTGCGGTCGCCGGGCTCGGCGTTATCCGGACCTTCGAGGAGGTCTTGTTGCCAGCCATGGAGACAGGGGCACTGGTGCCGATCCTCGAAGAATGGGTAACGGAGTTCTCCGGCCCGTTTCTCTACTACGCGAGCCGCAAGCATATGCCGCCTGCACTTCGGGCTTTCGTCGATTTCGTCAAGGCTGAGCAGCGCAAAGCCGGTTAGAATCTGCGTTTGTTCCCGTTCCTCATCAACATAAGTCGTGCGCCTATCAAAAGATTTGAAATGTTCACGGATTGTTTCGCTCATGTACGTGAGCTATGTAACAAGACCGGGGACGAGATCGTCTTTTCAGAAAACAACCTGCTGTAGAGATGTCTGATGCTCGATCCGAAATTCGTTCGTCGCGGCCTCTTCCTCGTCTTCATGATCCTGTTTCTCGACGTGATCGGGATTGCGATCATTATGCCGGTACTTCCCGCCTATCTCGAGCAATTGACCGGGGGATCGGTGAGCGACGCTGCGCTCGACGGCGGCTGGCTGCTTGTCGTCTATGCGGTCATGCAGTTCCTGTTCGCACCGTTCCTCGGCAATCTCAGCGACCGCTTCGGGCGGCGACCCATCCTGCTTTTATCGGTGCTGACCTTTGCGATCGACAACTTCATCTGCGCGGTGGCGACGAGCTTCTGGATGCTCTTCATCGGTCGTGCGCTTGCTGGCTTGAGCGGCGGTAGCTTTGCGACCTGCTCGGCCTACATCGCCGATATCAGTACTGATGAGAATCGCGCCAAGAACTTCGGCCTGATCGGCATTGCGTTCGGTGTCGGTTTCACGATCGGTCCTGTCATCGGCGGCTTCCTCGGCGAGTTCGGCCCCCGGGTGCCGTTTCTCGGGGCTGCGGCTCTTTCGTTCGTGAATTTCGTTGCCGCCTACTTCATGCTTCCCGAGACGTTGGAGGCAAGGCATCGTCGGACGTTTGAATGGAAGCGAGCCAATCCGCTTGGCGCGCTGAAGCAGATGCGCGCCTATCCCGGTATCGGGCCGATCTGTGCGGTCATGTTCCTCTTCTGGCTGGCGCATGCCGTCTATCCGGCGGTCTGGTCGTTCGTGTCGACCTATCGCTATGGCTGGAGCGAGGGGCAAATCGGCCTGTCGCTCGGCATCTATGGCATCGGAGCAGCCTTCGTCATGGGTGTCATCTTGCCGAAAATCGTGCCGGTGCTTGGCGAGTGGAAGACTGCCGTCCTTGGCCTGTCCTTTTCCGTCGTCGGACTGACGGGCTACGCCTTCGCCTGGGAGGGCTGGATGGTCTACACGGTGATCGTGCTGACGGTGATGGAAAATGTCGCCGATCCGCCGCTGCGAAGCATAGCAGCCGGCAAAGTGCCGCCGTCGGCGCAAGGCGAGCTGCAGGGGGCGCTCACAAGCCTCAGCAGCATCACCACGATCATCGGGCCGCTGATCTTCACGCAGCTGTTCGGCTACTTCACGAAGCCCGAGGCGCCGGTGCGCTTTGCCGGAGCGCCGTATCTGCTGTCGGCCATCATCATCCTGATCGCGGCCATGGTATTCTTGACAAAGGTGCGCACGGTTAAGGCCGCAGACATCGTCGAGCAGCCGGCGCAGTGAGCCATTAGAATTCGTGATGCGATGATGAATTTTTCATCATTTGCATCGTTTTGAGTGGTTCTTTGCCGGGGTTTGATCTAAGGCGTCTTGATATTTCGCCGCAACTTGCGGCCTTGCCGATTGAATTACAGGAACAGTGTCATGGACACGCCGATCGACGCGCGCAAGCTTGCGCCGAAAACCGATAACCGTTGGGCTGCGCATTTTCGCGCCACGCTGGCGCTCGGAATCCCGCTGATCGGCGCGCAGTTGGCCCAGCTCGGCATCAATACGACCGACGTGATGATCGTCGGCCGCCTCGGCGCCGAGAATCTGGCCGCCATGGTGCTTTCGGCGCAGTTCCTGTTCACCATCCTCGTCTTCGGCTCGGGTTTTGCGATCGCGGTCATCCCGATGGTTGCGCAGGCATACGGCAAGGGTGACGTCGTCAGCGTGCGCCGGTCACTGCGCATGGGTCTTTGGGTCGTGCTGGCCTATTGGGTGATCATGCTGCCGGCGTTCTTCAACTCCGAGCGGATCCTGCTGGCCGCCGGGCAGAAGCCCGAAGTGGCGGCACTGGCGCATGGCTACATCCTGATCGGTCAGTTCGGCGTGCTGCCCGGCCTGCTCTACAACGTCATGCGCGCCCTCGTCAGTGCGATCGGAAGAGCGGCGGTCGTTCTCAACGTGACGATCGCGATGCTGGTGCTCAATGCCTTCTTCGCCTATGCGCTGGTGCTCGGGCATTTCGGTTTTCCGGCAATGGGGCTGGAGGGAGCCGCGATCGTTTCGGTCGTCGTGCAGGTTGCCGGCTTCCTGTTTATCGTTGCCTATGTGCAAAGCAGGCAGGAGACGCGGCGCTACGAGATTTTCGTGCGGTTCTGGCGTCCCGACTGGAAGGCGTTTTGGGAGGTCGTGCGCCTTGGTCTTCCGATCAGCATAACGATCTTGGCTGAAGTGAGCCTCTTTACCGTGGCGTCACTGCTGATGGGGCATATCGGGACAATCGAGCTCGCCGCTCACGGCATCGCGCTGCAATGGGCTTCGATCGCCTTCATGATCCCGCTCGGTTTGTCGCAGGCGGCGACCGTTCGGGTTGGCGTGGCGCACGGGCAAGGCGACTACACCGCGGTTGTTCGAGCCTCGATCGCAGTCGTCGTCATCGCCTGCCTGATCGCGGGTGCCGGTGGCATCTTGTTTGCTGTCGTTCCCGAGTTCCTGGGAAGCTGGTTCCTCGATACCACCCTGCCAGAGGCGCCGCAGGTGCTTGCCTATGCCGGGCCGCTGATCGTTGTGGCAGGGCTCTTCCAGCTGGTCGATGGCCTGCAGGTAATCGCCAACGGGCTGCTGCGCGGCCTGAAGGATGCGCGCGTGCCGATGATCATGGCGCTGATTGCCTATTGGCCGATCGGCTTCTTCCTTGCCTGGGCCTTTGCGTTCCCGCTTGGCTTCGGCGGCATCGGCATCTGGTTCGGCTTCCTCGTCGGACTGGCGGCGGCAGCCGTGATGCTGTGCGGACGCTTCTACCTGCTTGTGCGCCGCGAGAAGGACATGGCCGGCGTCTAGCCGGCCAATTCAGATCAAGCCGCGATCGGTTTGTAATTGGCAAGGTCGGCGCGAATGCCGAGCCGTTCGAACAGTGCTTGCGGATCGAAGTTTCGGGCACGATGGGCGGCCTGCACCACGGCCTTTACCCGGTCGATCACCTCCGCACTTTCCCATTGGGCGATCGTCACGAAGTTGAATTCGCCGGGTCCTGAAACCTGTTCCAGCACCTGATGGCTGATGAAGCCTTCTTGCACCTGCAAGACCTCGTGCGTCTTCAGCACGTTCATCAGGAACTCCTCGCGCGCTGCCTCCGGAACAGCAAACTTGTCGATCCGGTAAAACGCTCCGTTCATCCTCATCTCCTTTGCTTCGATGTCACAAAGGCGGGTGTAATTCCTCAAGTTAAGTTGAGGTCAACAGGCCGGAAACGAAAAACCCGCGCGAGAGCCGGCTTTCAACTGAGCGAATGGACGGTCGCTGGGCTCGGGGCGCGCGCGCGCGCGCTTCCTCTCACCCCCCAAGCCAGTTTGCCGCCGCTAAATTAGTAATTGTACATCGACATCGGATCATTCACACAGGCGTAGTCCAGGAGACATTGCCTGCCGGTGCCATCACGCAAACTGGTAGTGCTCAGCTTATCCCCAGGCCCGCATTGGGCCGGCGGATAGCGAAAATTCCGGCCCCCGAAGCCGAGGCGTACATAGACCTTTTTGGACTGGCGGATAATCTGCGCAAGCTGCGCACAGCTGTGATCTTTTGCATCGACCTTCACGGGCCCGGCGGCAAGCAATACCGTCGGGACCAAGCACGCAACTGCCAGAACCACGCATCTCATGGCCGCCTCCCTGATCAGAGTCAGTAAATCAGGACTCTCGACACTATTCAAACGGATATCGATGCGGCGGGCGCGCCAGCCATAGTTGAGGGCAATAGCTCAAAAACGAAAAAACACCGTTTTTGAAGCCCAGCCTTTAGCCGAAATGTGGAGTGGGAATCACATTGGAGCCTGAACCCACTCGCCGGAGGCCGGGGCACTCCTTGCCGAAGAGATTTTCGCTAAGCTTTTCTCAGCTCAAAAGGGAAGGCAGACAGCTACTTTTGATTGTGCTAGTCTCGCGACCATATGCAATACGAACGTAAAGCCTCGCCGAACCTCACATCATGGGCGTGCGATGGTTGTCATTACAAAGGCACGGACGCTTGCTGACTTCTATGAAGCCCACGCGCTCATCGCGGAGATGGGCCGGTGGGATGTTGCACAATGCGATGCGCTCGGTCTTCCGTCGGAGGACGTGATTTCTGCCTACTATTCTGACGATGTCGCAAGCTTGTTGGAAATGTGCACATTACCGAACACCGGCATGTACCTCGCTCAGGTCGGCTCAGTCGTTTTAGGTTGCATCGGCCACGTCAGTCGTGGAGATGTGCCCAAATCATCAAACTCTTCGTGCGTCCGGAAGGAAGAGGAAAAGGCGCAGGAACCCGCCTGCTTGCGACCGCGCTTGATGCTATCGAGCAGTCCAAGTTCCAAAAAGTGAACCTCGTGACGATTGCGTTCATGAAGGATGCCATCTCCCTTTAGCGCAAATTCGGATTTCAAGAGTGCAAACCGTTTGAACCAACACCGAGGGGCTTGGAAGAGGCGACGCGTTCCATGGAAATGGTTATCAGATAGCCTGGCCGGCTTTGAGCAAGCGCAACGGTCCTTCCGCCAAGTCCATTCCCAACCTTGGCCCCTTCGAACTTATCAGCGGAACAAGGTCGCAAAAGCTGGAGTTCAGCGACCCGACTTTTGCGAGCTTATGTATTCCACATCTGAATGAGGGGTTGGCTTCAGAAGTGGGCTTTCGAATTGAGCGAACGGATGCCTCTCAGCGCTCGGCGAGGGCTTCCTCGCCCTTCTTCTGGCGCACCAGATTGACGAAGCGGCGGAAGAGGTAGTGGCTGTCCTGCGGGCCTGGGGAGGCTTCCGGATGGTGCTGGACGGAGAAGATCGGCTTGCCGGCGACGCGCAGGCCGCAGTTGGTGCCGTCGAAGAGCGAAACGTGAGTCTCCTCAATGCCATCGGGCAAAGACTTCGTGTCGACCGCGAAGCCGTGGTTCATCGAGACGATCTCGACCTTGCCTGTCGTGTGGTCCTTCACCGGATGGTTGGCGCCGTGATGCCCCTGGTGCATCTTCTCGGTCTTGGCGCCGAGCGCCAGGCCCAGCATCTGGTGGCCAAGGCAGATGCCGAAGACCGGGATGTCGGTCTTGATCAGCTTCTGGATGACGGGAACGGCATATTCGCCGGTTGCTGCCGGATCACCCGGGCCGTTCGAAAGGAAGATGCCGTCCGGCTGCATGGCCAGCACGTCCTCAGCACTCGTCGTTGCCGGCATCACCGTGACCTTGCAGTCGAGGCCGGCAAACAGGCGCAGGATGTTGCGCTTGACGCCGTAGTCGAGGCAGACGACGTGGTACCTGGCATTTTCGGGGGCGAGTTCGCCATAGCCCTCGTTCCAGATCCACGGGGTCTGCGCCCATTGCGAGGACTGGCCCGAGGAGGCGATCTTGGCGAGGTCGAGCCCTTCGAGGCCGCTCCAGGCCTTGGCTTCGGCCTTCAGCGTCTCCACGTCGAAGACACCGTTTTGGTCGTGGGCGATGACGGCGTTGGGCGAGCCGTTCTCGCGGATCCAGGCCGTCAGGGCACGAGTGTCGACGCCGCAAAGGCCGATGATGCCGCGGGCCTTCAGCCAGGCATCGAGATGCTTGGCGGCGCGATAGTTGGACGGTTCGGTGATCTCGGCCTTGAAGATGACGCCGACGGCGCCGTGGCGTGCTGCCGGCGTCAGGTCTTCGATGTCTTCGTCGTTGGTGCCGATATTGCCGATATGCGGGAAGGTGAAGGTGACGATCTGGCCGAGATAGGAGGGATCGGTCATGATCTCCTCGTAGCCGGTCAGTGCTGTGTTGAAGACCACTTCGGCCTGTACCTTGCCGGTCGCGCCGATGCCCTTGCCTTCGATGACGGTTCCGTCTGAAAGAACGAGCAGGGCGGTCGGCTTTTCGGTTGTCCAGGGTGCTGTTGCGGTCATCTTCATCCCGTTTCCGGCAGCCACACGTTCTTGGGCAACGTTGGCCGGCCATTTGGTTCGCAAGCGTATGCGCGCGGCAAGGCGCGCGCTCTCAGGCCTGATCACGAATTTTGGTGCAGGTGGCGGTAAATAGCCACGCTATTGCGCGAGGTCAATCTTTGTACCGCACATTCTGCGGGTTTTCTCGCGCTTTCTGCCGCCATTTTCCGCAATTTATTTGATCCCAAGCATTCGCGTGGTTTATGAAGCGGCATTCAAACAGGAGTGACCATAATGTTGCGCGATCAACTCGCCGCCGCCCTCAAGGATGCCATGAAGTCCAAGAATGCCGAACGGCTTTCGACCGTTCGCCTGATTCAGGCCGCCGTCAAGGACCGGGATATCGCCAATCGCGGCGCCGGAAAGGCAGAGGCGAGCGACGACGAGATTCTGCAGATCCTCGCCAAGATGGTGAAGCAGCGCGACGAATCGGCGAAGATCTACGAAGAAAACGCACGTCCGGAATTGGCAGCCAAGGAACGCGCCGAAATTGTCGTGCTCCAGGATTTCCTGCCGAAGCAGCTCTCCGACGCAGAGGTTCGCAAAAACATCGCCGCGATCATCGCCGAGATCGGTGCCGCCGGCCCGAAAGATATGGGCAAGGTGATGGCTGTCCTGAAGGAGCGCTATGCCGGCCAGATGGACTTCTCCAAGGCCTCCGGCGCCGTCAAGGAACTGCTGAACTGATCAGCGCACGCTCGCCGTTTTTCTGGCGGCAGGCCCCAGCACTGCCTCTGCGGCGGCATCGACAACCGCGAACTTTGCTGCCTGATAGCCCCAGTACTCCATGACAAAGCCGCGCGACAACCAGGTATCGCCCTTGTAGGGCGGCTGCGCCCAGCCCACACTTCCCATTTCGGACGCCTGCGTCAGCAGGCGCTTGAGGTGCGTGTTGGAGATCATGAACTGGTCGCGGATTTCCTTGAGTGACAGCGGCCCGATGTAGGCCCGTTCCGAGCTGCGATCGAAGTTGCCGATGCGGCTCATCAGGTAGTCCATGATGAGACCGCCGGAATTGGCCCAGTTGAACAGATTGTATGTTGCGCCGGGGTCGCGCACGGCGTCGCTATCGATGATCGCCTTGGAAATCAGCGGCTGCAGCTTGGAAAAGGCTGACGGATCGGCGTTGAACCGGTCCAGCCGGTTGCCGCCGTCCAGACTGTCGAGAATGAGAAGATGGGTGGTGAGCCACTTGAAAAAGTGCTCGTGGGCCGTTTCCGTCGGCTCCAACAGGCGCGTGCGCTTGTCGCTTGTACTCTCGACCGGGCGAAGGAACCGGTAGGCGCGCATTTCCTGGATAAAGGCCGCGGCGGTATTGCGGCTTGCAATTTTGTTGGCCACGACGAAGGCGATGAAACGGCCCGAATAAAGGCCGAGTTTCGGTTCGCCGGGGTAGCCGAAATGAAGGGCGAAGCCGGCATGGGCCATCAGCCAGCGCCGTTGCGCGGCAAAGATCGATGCGATGCGCGGGCTCTCGCGATAGATCGACAGCATTTCGCGGGCGCAATGCAACACGGCCACGAAGAAGGCGTCGCTTTCTAGAAAATTTTCAACTTTATGTGGCATGCGACCATCCCGATAGGTCGCTTTCATTAGGCATAGGATGGTGACTGTCAATGCCTTCCAGGGCTTTCCAGGGCCAATAGTGGACGCGGAAATATCAAAAATAAAACCGTTGCGTGAAATTAAAGAAGGCAGGAGCTGGGGGTGCTCCTGCCTTCTTGCTCTTTGCTTCCGGTGGCGACGCAGGACCGAGATCCAAGCCAGCGAATATTAGCAAAGACACCCTTGCGAGGCGGCGCCGGGGGTAGGGATGGTGCCTCGCTCGGGGATCGCTTTGTTGGAGATGACGGTATTGCGATGCGGCAAGTGATTCAAATTACAAAAAAATAATGATTGGCGACGCAGCCTGCCTTAGATGTGTCCTTCATGCTGAAGGCGGCGGTTTCGCGATGGCTATTCGTCGTTCCGGGCAGATAGGAAGCTATTGTTCTGCAACCGATTTTTGACGAAAGCCAAAGGTTGGCGCGCTCAAGACGCCGGCTCGCATACACGCAAAACGGGGGGCGCGATCCTCAATGTCGCACCCCCTGTCGCAGGCATGGTAACGCATTTTTGAACGCTCGTCCGATGATGGTTCTGAAGGCGCGGCAGTCCTGTGAATAGCGCGTCTTTTGGCCAAATGCCGTGGCATGTGCTGATGAACCTGCTTATATGGACCCCTGTTAAGAGGTTCACATGCGCTTTTCCAATTCCTTTCTCGACGAGATACGCGATCGCGTGCCGATTTCGGACGTGATTGGCCGTCGTGTGAGCTGGGACAAGCGCAAGACCAATGTCTCGCGCGCGGACTATTGGGCCTGCTGCCCGTTTCATGGCGAGAAGTCGCCGAGCTTCCACTGCGAGGACCGGAAGGGGCGCTACCACTGCTTCGGCTGCGGCGTGACCGGCGATCACTTCCGATTCCTCACCGATCTGGAGGGGTTGAGCTTCCCGGAGGCCGTGCAGCAGATCGCCGACATGGCGGGCGTCGCCATGCCGATTGCCGATCCGGTCATGGAGAAGCGCGAGAAGGAGCGCACCTCGCTTCTCGATGTGATGGAGCTTGCGACCACGTTCTTTCAGGATCAGCTGCAGACGGCAAACGGCGCGCGGGCGCGCGCTTATCTGCGCGATCGCGGGCTGACGGGACGGACGATCGAGACGTTCCGGCTGGGCTTTGCGCCCGACAGTCGCAATGCATTGAAGGAGTTCCTGGCGGGCAAGGGCGTTGCGAAGGACCAGATCGAGGCCTGCGGGCTTGTTGTGCACGGACCCGAGGTGCCGGTCTCCTACGATCGTTTCCGCGACCGCATCATGTTTCCGATCCTGTCGTCGCGCGAGAAGGTCATTGCGTTCGGTGGCCGTGCCATGTCGCCGGACGCTCCAGCCAAGTATCTCAATTCCAATGAGACGGAGCTCTTCCACAAGGGCAATGTACTTTACAATTTCGCGCGCGCCCGGCGGGCGACACAGGGCGCGAACAGCGAGGCCACGATCATCGCCGTCGAAGGCTATATGGATGTGATCGGGCTGCACCAGGCGGGCGTCGAGAATGCCGTGGCGCCGCTCGGCACGGCATTGACCGAGAACCAACTCGAACTCCTCTGGAAGATGACACCGCAGCCGGTGCTTTGCTTCGATGGCGATGGCGCCGGTATTCGCGCCGCCAATCGCGCGGCCGATCTGGCTTTGCCGCATATCAAGCCGGGGCGCACCGTGCGTTTTGCCCTGCTGCCCGATGGCAAGGATCCGGACGATTTGGTGCGCAACGAAGGCCGCGCGCCCTTCGACAAGGTGATGAGCCAGGCCAAGCCGCTGGCCGAGATGATCTGGAGCCGTGAAATCAATACGGGGCAGTTCGAGACGCCCGAAGCCAAGGCCGAGCTCGAAGCGCGGTTAAAGCAGCTGGTGACGGTCATCGCCGATGAAAACGTGCGTCGTCACTACCAGCAGGACATGCGCGACCGCCTGAACGGCTTCTTCCAGCCGCAATTCCAGAGCCGCGGCGGCGAACGGCGAAGTTTCGATCGCGGCGCTGGCCAAGGTCGCGGCCGCGGCAACGAGGGGCCGCGCGGCCCGCGCCTTTCCGGCGGCGGCATCTCCGATCGGCTGGCCCGCTCCGGTCTGGTTCGTGGCCATCAGGAAACACCTGCTTTGCGAGAGAGCGTGCTGGCGCTGACGGTCATCAATCATCCAGCCTTGATGCAGGACGAATATGACGAGATCGCCTCGATCGATTACGACAACCGCGAGCTTCAGCGGCTCTGGTCCGTCATGCTCGGGGCTGCTGCCACCGTCGCCGGGCCGCGTCTGACGCGCGAGTATCTGCTGGAGCGCATGGAAGAGCAGGGCTTCGGCTCGCTGTTGCAGGGGCTCGAGCAGCAGATCCGCAATGCCCGCCTCTGGATCGCCACGGCCGAGGCAGCGATGGAGGATGCGCGCGAGGGTTACCGGCAGGCGCTCGCTTTCCACAAACGCGCCAAAGCTCTGCGTTTCCAGAAGATCGAGCTCGAACGCGAGATCGCCGAGGCGACCGAGGCCGGCAACGGCGAGGTGATCGACCAGCTGATGCGCGCGCTGCAGGAGGTCCATTTCGAGGGGCTTCGCCTCGAGAACCAGGAAGCCATCATCGATGGTTTCGGCGTGCTCTCCGGCCGCGTCAAGGGAGCGGCGAGCCATTGATGGGAGCGCCAGATCGGCAATTTTCCGCTGGCGATGCGTTGTTCGGTGCCGAGCGCTCGCCTCTTGGCATTCTCAACCGTGTCTACGGCTATCCCGCCTTCCGCGGCAAGCAACAGCAGGTGGTCGAGCATGTCGTCTCCGGCGGCGATGCCGTCGTTCTTTTTCCGACGGGGGCCGGCAAGTCGCTGTGCTTCCAGATTCCAGCGCTCTGCCGCGAGGGCGTCGGCATTGTCGTTTCGCCGTTGATTGCGCTGATGCGCGATCAGGTGGAGGCGATGAAGCAGCTCGGTATCCGTGCAGCGGCGCTGAACTCTTCCCTGTCGCGAGAGGCGTTCATGGAAGTTCGACGGGCGCTATCGGCGGGCAAGCTCGACCTTCTCTATGTGACGCCGGAACGCATTCTCATGGATGGCTTCCGTGACACCATCGGCAATTCGAAGATCGCGCTCTTTGCCATAGACGAGGCGCATTGTGTGTCCCAATGGGGACATGATTTCCGGCCGGAGTATCGCGAACTCGGCAGGCTTGCGGAACACTATCCCGGGGTGCCGCGCATCGCGCTGACGGCGACCGCTGACCCGCATACACGCGACGACATCGCGCAACGGCTTGGCTTGAGCAATGCGAAGGTATTCACCACCAGTTTCGACCGACCGAACATCTCTTACGAAATCGTCGAGCGCGACCAGCCGCGAAAGCAGCTGCTGCGCTTTCTCTCCGGACACAAAGGCAACAGCGGTATCGTCTACTGCCTGTCGCGCGCCAAGGTCGAGGATACGGCCGAGTGGCTGAACGGGCAGGGTATTCGCGCGCTCCCCTATCACGCCGGCATGGACAGGGCGCTTCGTGATGCCAACCAGGATGCCTTTCTGAAAGAGGAAGACCTGTGCCTTGTCGCCACCGTTGCTTTTGGCATGGGGATCGACAAGCCGAACGTGCGTTATGTGGCGCATCTCGATCTGCCGGGTTCCGTCGAGGCCTATTATCAGGAAACCGGCCGCGCCGGGCGCGATGGCCTGCCTTCGGAAGTGTGGATGGCCTACGGCATGGCCGACGTCATCCAGCGCCGACGGATGATCGACGAGGGAGCCGCCGCCGACGAGATCAAGCGTGTCGAGCGCTCCAAGCTCAATGCACTGCTGGCGATCTGCGAGACCGCTTCGTGCCGCCGCCAGGCGATCCTTGCGCACTTTGGCGAGGCCCATGCGGGCAATTGCGGCGGCTGCGATAGCTGTTTGAAGCCGGTCGAAACCTGGGACGGGACCGAGGCGGCGATCAAGGCGCTTGCCGCGGTCTACCGGACGGGCGAGCGGTTCGGTACCGGACATGTGGTCGACGTGCTGCTCGGTCATGTCAACGAGAAGACGGAACGCTTCGGCCACACCACGATGCCGGTCTTCGGGGCCGGAAACGATCTGCCGGCCCGCACGTGGCAATCGGTATTTCGGCAACTGCTTGCGATGGGACTGGTCCGCGTCGATCACGAGGCGTTTGGCGCCCTGAAGCTGGAGCCGGAGGCCCGCGCCGTTTTCAAGCGCGAACGACCGGTCTTTTTCCGCAAGGATCGTCCGGCTGCCGAACGTCGCTCGAAACGAACGGCGCAGGTCGAGCCGCGCTCCGTTCTGTCTGGTGGCGACGGTGTCCTGTTCGACGCTTTGCGCACGGAGCGGACGGCGATTGCACGCTCGCTCGGCGTGCCACCGTATGTCGTCTTTCCCGATACGACGCTCATCGCTTTCGCGACCGAGCGGCCGCGAACGCACAAGGAGATGCTCGCCATCTTAGGCGTCGGCCAGTCTAAGCTCGAACGCTACGGCGATGCGTTTCTGGACGTGATCCTCAGCCACGACTAGGCAGCTGCGAACGCCTATAATCGCGATGCGACCTGGAGTGATCCCAGGCGTATACTCATCCAGGTCGCTCGGCGGCCGGCCCACCGCGTCTCCCCGATGGACGTCGGAAGGGCTGTGGGTCACCGCTGGTGCGCGGCCTTTATCGCGTGCTGGTTCGACAGGCCAGCCAGCTTTCGCGGTCTCTGCACGGCCTCGACGGCGCGCACTGGGAATCGATCCAGGCAGTGCTACCGGATCTGCACGGCACGCGGATCGTCGATCTCGGTTGCGGCTCTGGCTGGTTTGCCCGTTGTGCCGCCCGGCAGGGTGCAAAAAGCGTCTTCGGCTTCGATATCTCGGAGCGAATGATCGACCGGGCGCGACGCCATACCGTCAATCATTCGGTCAGCGACGAGATCGCGAATCTGGAGAGGCCGCAGTTGCTGCCGGCTTCGTTCGATCTGGGCTATAGCTCTTTGGCATTTCACGATATCGAGGATTTTACCCGCCTGTCTGCCACGATCCACCGTGCACGTGTGCCGGGCGCCGATGTCGTCTTTTTTGATCGAGCATCCGATCTCTATGGCGCCGGGCAATCCCGCTTGGGCGGTGGATGGCGAGGGGCGCCGGATCTGGCCGCTTGACGGCTGTTTGCGCCAGGGCAGCGCACGACGGATTGGTTCGCCAAGGGTGTCGCCAAAGAGTATCGCATGCTGGGGACGACTGAACACGCTGATCGCTGCTGGCTTTTCGCTCCGCCACGTCGAGGCGTGGCGGCCGAGCGACGAGCAGTTGTGCGCGTCCCGAATGGGCAGAAGAGATGGACCGGCCGATGTTTTTGTTGATCGCCGCACAGCGTTGACGACGGCAAGACAGGCGCTTGGCTATGTGCTAGTGCAGGGCATCGGGAAACATCACAAGAAGGGCACTCAATGACCTCGCAATTTCTCTCCCACCTCCGTACCGAACTTGCTGCACTGAAGGACGCCGGGCTTTACAAGTCCGAGCGTGTCATCACGTCGAAGCAGGCGGGCGAGATCGCCGTTGCTTCGGGCGAGCGGGTTCTGAATTTCTGCGCCAACAACTACCTCGGGCTCGCCGACAACGAAGAGCTTGCCGAGGCGGGGAAGAAGGCGCTCGACCGCTATGGCTATGGCATGGCCTCAGTGCGCTTCATCTGCGGCACGCAGGAGGAGCACAAGCAGCTCGAGGCGCGCATTTCCTCCTTCCTCGGCATGGAAGACACGATCCTCTATTCCTCCTGTTTCGACGCCAACGGCGGCCTCTTCGAGACCCTGCTCGGCGAGGAGGATGCGATCATCTCGGACGCGTTGAACCATGCCTCGATCATCGACGGCGTGCGCCTCTCGAAGGCCAAGCGCTTCCGCTATGCCAACAACGACATGTCAGCGCTGGAGGAGGAACTGAAGAAGGCGCAAGGCAGTCGCTTCAAGCTGATCGCCACCGATGGTGTCTTCTCGATGGACGGCATCATCGCCAATCTGCAGGGCGTCTGTGATCTGGCCGAGAAGTATGGTGCGATGGTCATGGTCGATGACAGCCACGCCGTCGGCTTCGTCGGCAAGCATGGGCGTGGGTCAGCCGAGCATTGCGGGGTCGAAGGCCGGATCGACATCATCACCGGCACGCTCGGCAAGGCTCTCGGCGGTGCTTCCGGCGGCTATACCGCGGCCAAGGCGGAAACGGTCGAGTGGCTCCGCCAGCGGTCGCGTCCCTATCTGTTTTCGAACACGCTGGCGCCAGTCATTGCCGCTGCATCCCTCAAGGTATTCGATCTCATCGAGAATGGTGCCGCGCTGCGCGAGCGGCTGACGGAAAATGCGATGCTGTTCCGCTCCGAGATGACGAAGCTTGGCTTCACGCTTGCCGGCGAGGGGCATCCGATTATTCCGGTCATGCTTGGCGATGCCAAGCTGGCGCAGGACATGGCGGCACTGATGTTGAAAAAGGGCGTCTACGTGATCGGCTTCTCCTTCCCGGTTGTGCCGAAAGGGCAGGCACGCATCCGCACGCAGATGTCGGCCGCGCATTCGCGTGCGGACGTCGAACGGACGATTGCAGCCTTCGCGGAAGCTGGCCGCGAACTCGGTGTCATCTAAAGGGTTTGGGAGAGTAAGATCATGTCGAACATGATGAAGGCACTGGTCAAGGCGAAGCCGGAGGTCGGGCTTTGGATGGAGCATGTTCCCGTTCCCGAGGTCGGGCCGAACGATGTGCTGATCAAGGTGAAAAAATCCGCGATCTGCGGCACCGATGTGCATATCTGGAACTGGGACCAGTGGGCGCGGAAGACCATTCCGGTGCCGATGGTGGTTGGCCACGAATTCTGCGGCGAGATCGCACAGATTGGCTCGGCGGTAACGAAATACCATGTCGGCGAGCGGGTCTCCGGCGAGGGACATATCGTCTGCGGCAAGTGCCGCAACTGCCGCGCAGGCAGGGGGCATCTCTGCCGCAATACGCTGGGCGTCGGCGTCAACCGCCCCGGTTCCTTCGGAGAGTTCGTCTGCATTCCCGAGGCGAACGTGGTGCCAATCCCGGATGATATTCCAGACGAGATAGCCGCGATCTTCGATCCATTCGGCAACGCGGTGCACACGGCGCTGTCCTTCGATCTCGTCGGCGAGGACGTGCTTGTCACCGGCGCTGGCCCGATCGGCATCATGGGGGCGCTGGTCGCCAAGCGATCGGGGGCGCGCAAGGTCGTCATCACCGATATCAACCCGCACCGGCTCGAGCTCGCCCGCAAGCTTGGCATCGACTATGTCGTCGACGCCTCGAAGGAGAACCTTGCCGATGTCATGAAGTTGATCGGCATGACCGAGGGCTTCGACGTCGGGCTGGAAATGTCCGGCGCCGCACCGGCGTTCCGCGACATGATCGACAAGATGAACAATGGCGGCAAGATCGCCATCCTCGGCATCGCACCCGCCGGCTTCGAGATCGACTGGAACAAAGTCATCTTCAAGATGCTTAATCTGAAGGGCATCTATGGTCGCGAGATGTTCGAGACCTGGTACAAGATGATAGCCTTCGTGCAGGGGGGGCTGGATTTGTCGCCCGTCATTACGCACCGGATCGGCATCGATGACTTCCGTGAGGGGTTCGAGGCGATGCGCTCCGGCAATTCCGGCAAGGTTGTTATGGATTGGAACTGAGGGGGATTTATGATTTACGAGGGAAGCTGCCATTGCGGCAAAATCGCGTTTGAAGTGGACGGGGAGTTCACCTCCGCCCTTGATTGCAATTGTTCACTTTGCCGGCGGCGCGGAGGACTGCTCGCCTTCGTTGCGCGCGACAAGTTCACGCTGAAAACGCCGCGTGAGAGCCTGTCGACCTATACGTTCAATACGCGCACCATTCAGCACCGCTTCTGCGACACATGCGGGATTGCTCCTTTCGCCGAAGCCAAAATGCCTGATGGCGCCGAGATGGCGTGCATCAACGTCCGCTGCATTCCCGCTGTCGATCTTGCAAGTCTAGAGATCCAACCCTGGGATGGGCAGTCTCACTAAGCTTTCGACCCGGATCGAACAACTAGCGGCGGGCAAACGGTTCTTGGCGGCAACTTTGCCGTTCAAGAAGAATGTCCGCTGCTCTTGTCTTCTCGTGGTGACATCCTATCTATGCTTGGCAATCGCTTGAGCGGTTCCGGACCTGTGGATAAGGCTTTTTCGGGGTTTTCTGAGGCTTTTTTGCTAGAAAAGCTTGACGAGAACAAAAAATATGGGAATCACCGTTCGACTTGGAAAGCGGTGAACTGGGTCAAGGGCGGATCGCACAACCATGGCCGGACATATGATGACTTTTAAGCTCTGTCGTCCGTCGCCGGCAATCGTGGTTAATCAGGCATTAAATCTCATCCCGTTAGGTGGGACTAGGTGATTCGAGACGGTCGTTTGCCGCGTATCGGCTGCGTGCGGCCGTTCACTGCGGCGAGTTTGAATAGCGTCAGGAAGGCGACGACATAAATGGCAACCAAGGTCAAAGAGAACGAAGAAGCGGAAGTCGAACGCGACGGCGGCACCGACGGCCCTCTTCTCGATCTTTCCGATGACGCGGTCAAGAAGATGATCAAGGCCGCGAAGAAACGCGGCTATGTGACGATGGACGAGCTGAATGCTGTCCTGCCGTCCGAAGAGGTGACGTCCGAGCAGATCGAAGACACGATGTCGATGCTGTCCGATATGGGCATCAACGTCATCGAGGACGAGGAAGCCGAAGAGGCCGGCGCCACAGGTGGCGACGACGACGATTCCAGCTCCGACGACGAAAGCGAAGGCGGCGAACTGGCCCCTTCTGGCGGTACCGCCCTTGCGACCGCCAAGAAGAAGGAGCCGACCGACCGTACCGACGATCCGGTGCGCATGTACCTGCGCGAGATGGGCTCGGTGGAGCTTCTGTCGCGCGAAGGCGAAATTGCGATCGCCAAGCGCATCGAGGCCGGCCGCGAAACGATGATCGGTGGTCTCTGTGAGAGCCCGCTGACGTTCCAGGCGCTGATCATCTGGCGTGACGAACTGAACGAAGGCACGACGCTGCTTCGCGAGATCATCGATCTCGAAACGACCTATTCCGGTCCGGAAGCCAAGGCTGCGCCGCAGTTCCAGAGCCCTGAGAAGATCGAGGCTGACCGCAAGGCTGCCGAAGAAAAGGAAAAGACGCGCCGCGTCCGTTCCGGCGACGACGACATTACCAATGTCGGCGGCGAGGGCCTGCCTCCTGAGGAAGAGGAAGAGGACGAAGACGAGTCCAACCTGTCGCTCGCCGCCATGGAAGCGGAACTGCGCCCACAGGTCATGGAAACGCTCGACATCATCGCCGAGACCTACAAGAAGCTGCGCAAGCTTCAGGATCAGCAGGTCGAACAGCGCCTTGCCGCGACCGGCACGCTGTCGTCCGCCCAGGAGCGCCGTTATAAGGAGCTCAAGGATGAGCTTATCAAGGCCGTCAAGTCTCTGTCGCTGAATCAAAACCGCATCGACGCCCTCGTTGAGCAGCTTTACGACATCAACAAGCGCCTCGTTCAGAACGAAGGCCGCCTGCTGCGTCTGGCTGAATCCTACGGCGTCAAGCGCGATAGTTTCCTCGAACAGTATCAGGGCGCCGAGCTCGATCCGAACTGGATGAAGTCGATCGGCAATCTGGCCGCCCGCGGCTGGAAGGAATTCGCCAAGGGCGAAAACACGACGATCCGCGACATCCGCCAGGAGATCCAGAATCTCGCAACGGAAACCGGCATTTCGATCTCGGAATTCCGCCGCATCGTGCACATGGTGCAGAAGGGCGAGCGCGAAGCGCGCATCGCCAAGAAGGAAATGGTCGAAGCGAATCTTCGCCTCGTCATCTCCATTGCCAAGAAGTACACGAACCGCGGTCTGCAGTTCCTCGACCTCATTCAGGAGGGCAACATCGGCCTGATGAAGGCGGTAGACAAGTTCGAATACCGCCGCGGTTACAAGTTCTCGACCTATGCGACGTGGTGGATCCGTCAGGCGATCACCCGCTCGATCGCCGACCAGGCCCGCACGATCCGCATTCCGGTGCACATGATCGAGACGATCAACAAGATCGTCCGCACGTCGCGCCAAATGCTGCACGAGATTGGCCGCGAGCCGACGCCGGAAGAACTGGCCGAAAAGCTCGCAATGCCGCTCGAAAAGGTCCGCAAGGTCCTCAAGATCGCCAAGGAACCGATCTCGCTCGAAACCCCGGTGGGCGACGAAGAGGATTCACACCTCGGCGATTTCATCGAGGACAAGAACGCGCTGCTGCCGATCGACGCCGCCATCCAGGCGAACCTGCGCGAAACGACGACCCGCGTTCTGGCATCACTGACACCGCGCGAAGAACGCGTTCTGCGTATGCGTTTCGGCATCGGCATGAATACCGACCACACGCTCGAAGAAGTCGGCCAGCAGTTCTCGGTCACCCGCGAGCGTATCCGTCAGATCGAAGCAAAGGCGCTGCGCAAGCTGAAGCATCCGAGCCGCTCCAGAAAGCTCCGCAGCTTCCTGGACAGTTAGGATTTGGTCGTCGCTAAACGCATCAAAGAGCCGGGCCGTGTGCCCGGCTTTTTGCTTTCGGCGCGCATCTGCGGGCCGTGGTGTTTCTTGTTGTCGAACGGGGACAGGAGTAAGGTGCACCCCACGGGGGAAGGGACCGACCACAGCGCATGAGCGAGGTCGCCATAGCCTGTTGCGTGGGCCAAGACCCTCCGTTGGGAGGTGTGCAATGACCACTTACATCGTGCTTATCAATTGGACGGATCAGGGCATTCGCAACGTTCGCGACTCGACAAAGCGCTTGGACGCGGCAAAGAAGCTGCTTGGCGACATGGGCGGCTCCTTCCAAAATTTCTTCCTGACGATGGGCGATCATGACCTTGTCGCCGTATGCGAGGCACCTGACGATGCCGTGATGGCCCGTTTCAACCTGTCTCTTGGAATGGCTGGCAATGTGCGCACGCGGACATTGAAGGCATTTCCGGAGGCCGCCTATCGCGAGATCATAGGTTCGCTGGGCTGATTTGTCGGGCTGCCGGGCCTGCTGCTGGCAAATATGTGGATCGTGTCCTGCGCCGACGCATTGCGTCCGTGGAGCGCGAGGCTTTTTTGTTTTATGGCTTGATGATGCCTTCTTAAAAGGCCACATCGGTAGCGTGGCGTAGGGCATCGTTCGTAGGCATGCAGCAGGTTTCGGCAAAAAAATGGGGAGCGTTCGGCTGGGGCATCTTTGCCTCCGTGCTGTTGCACCTTGCCGTCGTCGCCTTCTTTCTCGTGAAGCTGCCCGTGCCTGCTCCCCACCCGGAGGAGGAAACCGTCAGCGTCGACCTCGTGCCGCCGCCGGAGGAAAAGAAGCCCGAGGAAAAGCCGCCGGAGCTGAAGATGCCGGAAGAGCCCAAGCCCGAGGAGCCGAAACCGGAGGAGAAGAAAGCCGAAGAAAAGCCGGCCGAGACGCCTGCGGAGCCGCCGAAGGAGGCAAAGGCCGAGCAACCGCCGCCGCCTCCGCCGCCACCCCCGTTGCAGGAGGCAAAGGCACCGGAAGAGAAGCCACCGGAAAAACCGCCGGAAGCGGCGGCTGCAGAAAATGCCCAGTCCAAGGAGCAGGCCGGCAAGTCGCAACCCCTGTCGGTGCTGCGACCGGTGGTCGAATTTGGCGACAAGGATACCGGACCAGAAAAATCCAATGAGGGAGATGCGTCCGTCGCGGGCGTGAAGCCAGATGTGGCGCCTCCTTCAGCTGAGCCCAAGCCGGAACCCCTTAAGGATCAAACGAAGCCAGAGGAAACTGCGCAAGCAGCCAAGGCACCCGAAAGCGAGGAGCCGCCAGCCAATCCGGTTCCTGAGGATGTCGAACTCCCGCAGGTGGACCTGGCGGAGAACCATGCCGAGAAAAATGGCCCCGCCGCCGGAACTGCAAGCGACGCCAAGACGAGTTTCCAGCAGGGAAAGCCGCCCGCTGCAGCAAAACCCGATGCGACGGCCACTGCCGCGGCGGACAAGCCGCTCGAACTGACCGAGGCGAAGACATTGTTCTCGCAAAATATGACCAACGACCCGGTAGCGCGAACCGCAATGGGTGATTTGCCGCGTGGCGCACGGGTGGATCAGCTCTGCGGCAGTGAGCTTCGACAGCAGTTGATGCATGGGGCTCCATCGTATCGGCCGGAACTCTTGCCGTCCTACCGTCTTTCAAAGGGAACGGTTCTTCAGGTAAAGCGGGGCGCGTTCCGGGCTGCGGGGCGCTGGTATGATGTCAGCTTCCGTTGCGAGGTGGACGATGGAGCAACGAAGGTCAAATCGTTCGGCCTTGCTGTCGGCAATCCTGTTCCGAGAAGCGAATGGGCCAGCCGCCGTTTCCCGATGGACTAGTTGTCGCCAGTTCGGCACAAGACTGCCGGGATAGCTTTGTCCCATCGCCACATGTCGGTGGCGCGTGAAAGGACAATGAGATGTCGAACGAGATCGAGCGCTTCTTCGAATTGCAGGATGAGGCAACCAAGGCGGCCTTTGTCGAGAGCCGCGGCGACGAGCTCACCGACATCCTGGTCGCCGCGCTTGAGGACGTCTTTGCGATTCTTGCCGACGACGATGTTCGCGAAACGATCCATTGAGTGGTCAGGCTGACCAGTTTTGAAGCCTTGACGGGATCGCTGCATCGACCGATTTCGCTCACCGTTGTTTTCAGTGGCTTGTGCTGGCACTATGCGTTGTTACCTCGGAAGCGCAGACATGGCTCGCAGTCAATTTCGCATGTTCAGGTCGGTCGTTCCCGGCATCGAGGCCGTGGCTGCGGATAGCAACCAAAGCTTTGCGCGCCATACGCATGAGCAGTTCGGCATCGGGCTGGTTTCGTCAGGTGCGCAAAAGTCCCTGAGCGGCCGAGGGATGGTTGAGGCGGGTGCCGGCGATATCATCACGGTCAATCCGAACGAAGTGCATGATGGCATGCCGATTGGTGGGGGCAGATCGTGGCGGATCCTCTACTTCAATCCCGATATGATCGCTGCCAATGTCTGCGAGATCACGCAGGGGCGGCGATCGGCTGTCGAGATTTCGCATCCGGTACTGCATGACAAGGCGATTGCGGCATGCTTCGAGGCAGCCTTTGCGCTGGTGACCAGCGCAGGAGGGCATCGACTGCAGCTTGAGGAAGTCCTTCTTGAACTCGTCGCCCGTGTCGTTGCAAAGGTCGTGCCGGATGAACGGCAGGCTGCGCCTCACTCCATCCGGACCGCGCAGGAGATGATCGACTGCGATCCGACGGTCGCAATCTCGCTGTCCGATCTCGCCTGCGCAAGCCGGCTCAGCCGATTTCAGGTGTTGCGCGGTTTTGCCAAGGCGACCGGCATGACACCACACGCTTATTTGGTCCAGCGCCGCATCCATCTTGCCCGACACCTGATTGCCGGCGGCGCGCCCTTGGCTGAGGCTGCCGTGGCCAGCGGCTTCGTCGACCAAAGCCATATGACGCGGGTGTTTGTGCGCAAGTACGGCGTGTCCCCGCGCGCCTATGCCAATGCGGTCGCCTGACTGCGCTGCAATTTCATACAAGATCGCCGTGCGGTTTTCGTCTTTCTTCTGCGCAAACAGGAGAAGACGATGCAGCGACATTTGCAAGGTTACCTCTATCTGACCCTGGCGATGATCACAGTCGGCAGCACGGTCATCGCAAGCCGGGTCATTGCGTCAGGCATGCCGCCACTCACGGCAACAGCTCTGCGCTTCGCCACGGCCTTCCCGTTCTTCGTGCTGTTGATGTGGATGACCCGGACGCGCTTGCCAGGCTTGCCGCCTCGCGACTGGATCATCCTCGTCGTTCAGGCTGGTGCCGGTAGCGTTGGCTACACAACCTTGCTGATCTCGGGCCTGAGGCTGACGACCGCCGCCGACGCGGGCGTCATCATTGGAACGCTGCCGGTCGTCGCCGGGGCGCTTTCCGTCGCGGTTTTGGGCGAGCGACCACATTCATCGATGGTATTGGCGATCGCGCTGGCGGCAGCCGGTGTTCTCTTCATTGCTCTTTCGCCCGACGCAGGGAGTGGATCCCTCCTTGGCAACGCGCTGGTTTTCGGAGCCGTGATCTGCGAAAGCCTGTTCATACTCCTGAACAAGAACCTCAGTTCACCGATCCCGGCGCTGACGCAATCCGCATTGATGACGGGGATCGGCTTCATTGTCGCCATGGTCGCGGCCCTCGTGGTGGAGGGCGTGCCGAGCGCGTTGCCTGCAAGTGCAATGTCGGCGGTGATTTACTACGCACTCGTGCCGACTGTTGCCGGCTTCATTCTCTGGTATGCGGGGGCGGAGCGTGTGAGTGGTGTTGAGGCGTCGCTCTTCACAGCAGTCGCACCGGTCTCAGCGCTGTTGCTGGCCTTCGGGATCCTCGGTGAACCGCTGTCCAAATACCAGATCGGCGGCGTCGGGTGCGTGTTGGCGGCTGTCCTGGCGCTCGGGGCGCTTCAGCGACGGGCGACAATGGCGAGGTAGAACGCGGCCAAGGCACAATACGATGCGCGCAGGTTCGCCACGCGTATGAAGCCAGCGCGATTCCGTTCGTCCGACCGGCCCATGAAATTCGCCACGTCGGTCCCTATATCTGATGTCTGGCCGAAAGGAGCTGTCGATGTCTGCACAACCGATGAAGATACCTGGTCCCGATCATCCAATCACCGTCAGGCCCAATCCGGCGCGCGTCGTCGTAAAGCTCGGCGGTCAGGTCATTGCCGACAGTCGCAACGCGTTGACGCTGAAGGAAGCGTCCTATCCCGCCGTGCAATACATACCGCGCGCTGATGTCAACATGGCGCTCCTGACCCGAAGTGACCACCATACCTCTTGCCCCTATAAGGGGGAGGCCTCGTATTTCAACATCGTTTCGGGTGGTGACACTGCGGGGAACGCGATCTGGACCTATGAAGATCCGTATGCCGCGGTCAGCGAGATCAAGGAGCATCTCGCCTTCTATCCCGATCGGGTGGACTCTATCGAGGAGTTTTCGGGTTAGTGTGGCGCGCCACCGGTGGCGAGTTGAAGCAGCGTTGTTCGATATCGGAACCGTTCTGCCCCATGGCATCTGATTGATCGAGATATCTTGCTGCGGAAGCGTGGCATGCTTGGGAGGAAAAGCAAGGACGGTCCGGCAGGGAAACCGGACCAGTCCCCGTAACTGATCGGAGGTCAAACGGATCAGAAAACGCAATACTGGGCGGCGCCCAAGGTTGATCCAGGGCGCCGGGATTTCGAATTAGAACGCGCGCTGCAGGCGGAAGAAGCCCTTGGTCACTTCGTCGGCGTCGTCCGGGTCGGTGTAGTCGACCGTTGCCTTGGCGTAGAGATTGTCGGCAATCTGATAGTCGACGGTGATGCCGACCTTCCATGCATCGCCCAGACCGTCGAAGGAGTCGCCGTGGAAGGTGTTAAGATCAGGCACATAGTTACCGAAGTACTGGGCGATCGGGGTAATCGTCCACTTGTCGGTAGCCTTGATCGCGTATTCGGCGGCAACCGTCCATTCCGACTGAGAGTAGTAGGAGTTCGGGCCAGACGCATAGACAGCTGCCAGGCCGAGCGTGCCCGGGCCGATATCAGCGAAAAGCATGCCGCGCACAGCACCTTCTTCGTTGTCGGTGTCGTAACCGCCGATAACCTGGTAGCTGATCGCGCCAGCCTTGCCGCCGATGCCGAAGGCAACGCCGACGTTGTTCGGGTTTTCGCCAGTCTTGTAATAGCCGTCTTCAAGCTCGTCTACGCTGATACCGGCGTAGAAATCGCCGTTCTCGTACTGGTAGCGAATGGAGTTGTGCAGCGTCTCGAAGCTGGACAGGACGTCTGGCTCGCCTGAAAGGTCGTCATCCCACCAGCTGTAGAACAGACCAGCGCGCAAACCGGCGATATCAATGTATGCCGAGTCCAAAATGGTGCTGGTCGAAGCGTTGTCGCCGTTGTTACGGAAAACGATCACGCCGGTCAGCGGACCATATTCCGTGTCGCTCTTGGCCGTGAACTGAACCTGGGCGCGTGTGAAGGCGTTCCAGTCCGACGTACCCTTCTCATCCGGGCCGCCGTATTGACCTTGAGGCAGGTTTCGGTGCCCGGGATGTAGAAGTAGCCTGTGCCGTACGCGTCGCAGACGCGGACGTATTCAACCGGCTCGGGTTCAGCTGCGACGATTGCGTCCGCAGCAAAGACCGGCGTAGACGCAGCAGCAAACGCTGCGGCGGAGGTCAACAAAGCCATCCGTATGTTCATTTGAAATCCATTTCCTTTTCGATTGAACCGCCGCCAGGGGAGATGGGGCCGTTCCGGTAGTTTGCCTTTCGGCTGGCGGATCAGCGAACCGCTGAAGCCTTAATTTCATCCTTGATTAAATCTATCAATTCTGCCTGTAACGAAATCCCGGTTTGCGACGGTTCTTTGATGGTTTCTGTTGCTTTTTTGTAACAATATCAAACGCTTAAGCTCGCGATTCCGCAGCGTCGCAGCTGTACGGCGCATCGCCATCGTCATGCTGTTCTCGGCGGGCTCGTAGGAGCGCGTCTAACGCCATCATCGCAACGGCGCCAAAGGAAATCGCACCGCAAGTAGTCCCGCCAAAGGCCAAATTGAAGGGCACGGATTGGAACGCAGTGTTCCAAATTTGGAACGAATTCTCGTTCCATGCGGTTGGCATCACCCCTTAGTAGCGGTAAGCGATAACGATCGCAGGCCTATCGAGCTGACTGAAAGGGGTGCCCCGATGCTGAACGCAGAGGGTGTTTTCCAGGATCTGAACGATTTCGTCTATTTTGCCGCCGTCGTCCGTCACAATGGCTTTTCCGCCGCCGGGCGGGTGCTGAACATGCCGAAATCGAAGCTCAGCCGGCACATAACAGCACTGGAGGCAAGACTAGGCGTCAGGCTACTGGAGCGGACGGTCAATCGATTCCGCGTGACGGACATCGGACGTGCCTTCTACAATCACTGCGAAAACATGCTGCGCGAGGCAGATCGCGCCGCCAAGGCCATCAACGATGCGACCGGTGAACCGCAGGGGCAGATTCGTATAAGCGTGCCTCACGGTTTGCTGGATGGCTCGCTTGGCGCAATGATCCCGGAGTTTCTCAACCGTTACCCCAAGGTTCAGCTGCAGATACTCAGTACGGATCGACGGGTCGACATCATCAACGAGCGCCTCGATCTCGCGGTTCGCGCGCAATTGGCCGAAGAGACGGATTCCGAACTGACGATGCGTGTGCTCAGCAAGGTGGATCTGATCCTTGTGGCGAACCAGAAAGTTGCGCGTTCACTGCCGTCGATCGAAGGCGTCGAATGCCTCGCCGACGCTCCGACGGTGTCTTTTGCCGGGCCGCTGACGGAGTGGCAGGACTGGGATGTCTGGGAGTTCACTGGACCCGATGGCACCCGATACCGGCATCAGCACAAGCCGCGCATGAGCTGCCGCAGCGTCGCGGCCGTGCTGGAAGCGATATACGCCGGGATAGGGGTCGGGCTTCTGCCCGACCATATCTGCGCCGAGGGAATTCGCGATGGCAGGCTCGTGCGCCTTCTGCCCAATCACCAGATGTCCCAGGCGACGATCTACCTGGTCTTCACCGCAACCCGGGGACTGCCGACAGCCGTTCGCGCGCTCGTCGATTTTCTCGTCGAGCGGTTCCGAAGCCTGCGCCTCACCACGCAATGCCAGGAGGCCGAGACACAGGCACAGGCGAAGGATCAGACCCGGCTTGTCGAGATGTCCAGCGCTCAGCCTGCGTAGGCTTCGTCGAGCGCCGCTATATCGATCTTCACCATCTGCATCATCGCAGCCTGCGCACGCATGGCCTTTTCTGCGTCCGGATCGTTGAGATAGCGCATCAGCGCGTCGGGTATGATCTGCCAGGAGACGCCGAACCGGTCCTTCAGCCAGCCGCATTGCTGCGGCTTGCCGCCATCGAGCAACCGTTCCCAGTAATAGTCGACCTCTGCCTGATCCTTGCAACGAACGAAGAATGAGACGGCCTCACTGAACTTGAACTGAGGGCCGCCGTTCAGGCCCATGAACTGCTGGCCTTCCAGGTCGAACGTCGCGGCAAATGCCTTTCCATCCGGGCCTCGCTTCACCTGCGGGTCCCCGGCGTTCTTGAATATCGTCCTATAAAAGCTGATGGCGTCGTCGAGCTGGTTATCGAACCAAAGGCAAGGCGTGATCTTCTGCATCGGTTGTCCTCCTGGCGCTTCATCTGTGGCAAGGACGCCGAAAGAGGAGGAGTGCCGACAACGGTCAGCGAATTATTCCCGATTGGAAGTTCGCGGCAAGTCTCTTGCCTATCGCCGATCCTGCCTAATCTTAATTTGAAGAGGGCTGTCGGTCCAAGCCAACTCCGTTCGTCCTTGGACGTGCTACAACGCAAAAGGGAGAAAACCATGTCCTATGTCGATGGGTTCGTCGTGGCTGTGCCGCAGAAGAACATGGAGGCGTACAAGGCCTTTTCGGCGACCACAGGTGCGATCTGGAAGTCTTACGGTGCGAAAGAGTATGTGGAATGCATCGCCGACGACGTGCCGTATGGGGAACTGACCTCGTTTCCGCGCGCCGTGCAGGCTGCCGACGACGAAGTCGTGGTTTTTTCCTGGATCGTTTATGGCTCACGCCAGGAGCGCGATGACATCATGGTGAAGGTGATGGCAGACCCTCGTCTTCAAGGCGACGAGTGGAAGTCGATCTTCGATGGCAAGCGGATGATTTTCGGTGGGTTCGTTCCCTTTCTGCAGCTTTGAGCAGCGAGGAAGCTGCATTGACATGCGGGCAGCTCAACGCCACGTCTGGTAAAAGAGACGCTTAGCGGAACCGGCGCCATGCCCCAGAAGATCATCAGCGTTTCCACCAGGGGCCAGGGCCTTTACGAGGTTACGGCGGAGGCAGCATCCTTCGTTCGCACCAATGGCGCGGCCGAGGGGCTGCTGACCGTTTTCGTGCGCCACACCTCATGCTCACTGCTTATTCAAGAAAACGCCGACCCGGACGTCCGCACCGATCTCGATGCATTCTTTCGCCGACTGGTGCCTCCCGCGTCCGATCCCTCGATGGGCTGGATCGTTCATACGACCGAGGGACCGGACGATATGCCGGCGCATATCAAGGCTGCGTTGACGCAGGTTTCCATCGGCATTCCGGTTGTCGGGGGACGCCTTGCGCTCGGCACGTGGCAGGGGATTTACCTGTTCGAACACCGCGACCGGCCGCATCGGCGTGAGATCGTGCTGCATCTCGGTGGCTGAACCGGAACTGAACGGTCGGTTCGAAGATCATTCATTTTCAGTGGGTTATCGTCGCCATGATCCCGAATGGGAGATGTAAGCGACGGTTCAGAGGTTCGTATCATGACCCATTTCATCGCCAAGGCTTCGTTTGCCGCCATTATCGCATTGGCCTCGGTTCCGTTCGGCGCACCGACCGCCTCGGCTTCGGAATGGGGACGTGCGCCAGTTGTCGATGTCCAATACCGTCCCGTGTATGCCTGCTCGCCCGTACAAGCTGTCCAGAAGGCACGTTGGACAGGTCTGCGTTACGCGCGCGTCACGACCGTCACGGGCCGGCGTGTGGTCGTTTCCGGCCGCAATTATCGGGGCTGGGACCGGATGGTTTTCGCCAACGTTCGCGGCTGCCCCTTGATCCGCCGCTGATTGGCGTCATCCACAAATGCGCCGTCAGCTTGCCTTGGCCACGCCATTTTCACCCTGCTTTGTGCGAATCGCATATGAATGCGCAGATCCGGAAAGGTTGGACCTGACCTTGCCGGTAAGAGTGTATCGAATGGGGAAGGGCCCTGCCGCACCCCGATGGAGAACTTTCGATGATGCAATTTCTGGCCAAGGCGGGCCTTGCGACGCTGCTCGCCGCCGGCACTGTTGCCGGGGCAGCTGCACCGGCATCCGCTCAGGTAGACGTCTACATTGGCAATGGTCGCCCGCCACCGCCTCCCGGTTACTACCGCCCGCCACCGCCTGACTATGATCGCCCGCAGCGGCGTCAGCGTGGCTGCGACCCTCGGCTCGCAGAAGATATCGCGCGCGACTACGGTTTTCGTCGTACCCGCGTGGTCGACGTCACGCCCCGCCGCGTGATCGTCGAGGGCTGGACGCGCCGTGGCGCCGATGAAATCAGCTTCGGCAATATCCGCGGCTGCCCGGTCCTGCGCCGCTAACGGTCCCGATCACCAGACCCTGAAAACATAGAAAACCGCCTTTGCCAACGTCATTCGACCTCGGCAAAGGCGTTTTTTTAGGCTTGAGAAATCGCGTGTAAGGCCGTTTGAGCTGGTCGCTCCACGTCGCCGGTCTCGTCGGTCGATGTTGCAAGCGGCGCCTGGCTGTCAGCCGAAACGACGGCTCGCGGCAGCGGCGTACCACGCTTCTTTTCACGGGCCAGCGTCAGCAAGCCCGAGCAGATAATGAGAACGATGCCGGCAGCCATCGGAAGGTCGATGGTGTCGTCGAAGATCAGATATCCGAATGCGATCGCCCACAACATCTGGCTGTACTGCGGAGGGGCGACCAGGCTTGCCGGTGCGAGCCGGGCGGCTGTCATCAGCAGCACGTTACCGGCCGCGCCAAGCAGGCCATAGCTTGCGATGAAGAGCCACTGGCGCGGGGTTGGAACAACCACCTCCGACAGCATCAGGATGCCACTGACGGCGAGCGTGCCGAGCAAGGCTGCGCCGTACAGCGACAGGCGCTTTTCGGCCGGCCCCATCTTTCGCATGATGACGATCGAGATTGCTGCAGCCAAGCCGCCGATCGCCGCCGCAAGATGACCGACCGACAACTCGCGGAAGCCCGGACGGAGCACGACCAGAACGCCGACGAAGCCGACGATGACGGCGGCCCAGCGCTGCCAGCGTACGTCTTCCCCGAGAAAGATGACCGACAGAATGGTCACGAACGACGGCAGAAGGAACAGCAGACAGAAGGCCTCAGCCATCGGCAGCTTTGTGAACGTGATGATCGAAGCGATTGCTCCTATGGCGCCGCAGGCGAACCTCAGCAGCCAAAGGGTGCGGTTCGTGCTTCTGACGATATCGACCCAGGTGTCATCTCTGCCCTTGATGAAGGGCAGTGCTGCGCAGCCGAACAGTGCACCGATGAAGGCGATCTGATAGGCCGGCACGCCGCCGTGCAATATCTTGATCGATGCATCGCTGAAGGCAAATACGGCATAGGCGCCGAACGCGACGAGAACACCGCGCAGCGGCGAAGAATGGGCTGTCATGTTTCTAGATTCGTCCGCAGGAGAGTGTTTTGAACTCTTACGGACCGCCGACGGCAACGCGAGAGCTGATTGCGAATAGCTGCCATGCACAATCGCAAGCCCGGCTGTCATCATTGATCAGCTCGCATATGCCTCCAGGGGACTTTGCGACCGCCGTCGACGGAAATCCACGAGCAGGGGGTGCTGACCTTTCAGGATCTTTCGCTCCGCATCCGCCAGCGTGAACCATTCGGCCCGATCCACTTCGGGAAATTCAACCATCACGCCGGAGCGCGGCGGCCACTCCATCTGGAAGCGATTGCTGGCAGTTGCTTTGAGATCGGTGTCGGCCTCGACCGCCCAGGCAGCAACGATCTTGCCACCGGGTTGCTTGTACTCCCCGAGATGGTGAAAGCTTCCTTCGACGTCGACGCCCAGCTCTTCGCGGGCTTCACGTCTTGCCGCATCAAGTTCATCTTCGTCCTCGTCGACGAGGCCCTTGGGGATCGACCAGGCGCCGATGTCCTTCTTTGCCCAGTAAGGCCCCCCCGGGTGAACCAGGAGGACCTCGTAGCCACCATCATGGAGGCGGTAAATCAGCAGGCCTGCACTTCGCTTCGCCATATCGACTGCATCCTTCTGCTTACGGGGAAGAGCGCTGGGCGCGGCCCGCCCAGCGCTCTGTCTCAATTCGGCGTCTGGCGAAGAGCCACGCCGTAGTCGCGGTAAACGCTCAGGCAATCGGTATAGCTAAGCGAGCCGTTCTCGCCGTAAATGACATGGGCGCTGGATGCGCTGGTCGCCGCTTCTTCCGATACGAAGAGGATCGCCTCGCCAAGCGATTTTCCCGTGATCGGCTCCTCGGTGCCGTCTTCCTGCATGATGCCTTCAATGATTGCCGCTATCTGGCGGTGGCTAAAGACCGCCCGTCTGTCTTCCGGTGTCATCGTCCTTACCTCTGCTTGAAATCAATGGATCAATCTGCCCAGCCGAAGCGGCTTCATGACTTCTTGCGCAGCCCTGCCGAGATAGCTGCTGCGCTCGTCGGAATGCCCTAACAATGAGGGGCGGCTGCGTTTTACCTGACCGTCGCCCGATATCGCCGTGCGCGCAAACCGCAGCTGCCGGCCGATTTAACTCGCGACCCGCAATAGGTCGCGACAGGGCACTACATAGAGTCGGATCATCGACCGACAAGATGGTTGCTGATCACTATCGCCATCTAGTGACATGATGGTCCATCCTGCTCCTCACGATTGCGTTTGGCAATCGGGATGCGTGCCCCTATATCGACGCTCACCACGCAAACGGAAGCGATAACGGATATGTTTCAGGCCGCGACCATAAATTCCGCCAACAAGGCCGATTTCTACAAAGAGCTTTGCCAGCAGCTGAAGGGGCTGCTGCATGGCGAAAGCGATACGATCGCCAATGCCGCGAATACATCGGCTCTGATGTTCGAAATGATGCCGGATCTGAACTGGGCGGGCTTCTACTTCCTGAAATCGGACAAGGAGCTGGTTCTTGGACCATTCCAGGGCAAGGCCGCGTGCGTTCGAATCGCGGTGGGCCGCGGGGTCTGCGGTACGGCTGTGGAAAAGGGGACTTCGATCCTCGTCGAGGACGTATATGCGTTTCCCGGGCATATCGCCTGTGACGCCGCCTCGCGTTCGGAACTCGTGGTGCCGCTTCAACGCAACGGTAAAATCCTTGGCGTCATCGATCTGGACAGCCCGACCGCGTCGCGCTTCGAGGCCGAGGATCAGGCCGGCGTCGAAGCTCTGGCCCGGATTTTCGTCGAGGCCAGCTATTAGCCCCAGCTATTGGCCGGAGCTATTAACCTTTGAGTTCGTGAGCATCAGAATTTCGTAGCTGACGTCTCTCAGGCAAAAAAGGGACGAGCGCCTGCGCAGACCGTCCCTTCGTTGGTTTCAAACAGGACGCCTAAGCGCTACTGCTTTCGCTTCTTGGCTTCGTCGTCCATCAGCTCATACCACATGGCGTTGAGGACGGCGAAGGCGGCGGCCAGCGGCAGGCCGAGGATCCATGCGAAATACCACATCGTCTTTCTCCTTCAGTAAGCGTGGCCGCTCTTGTCGTTGACGGTCTCTTCATCGACCTTGCCCCAGAGGACTTTGTAGACCCAGGCGGTGTAGGCGACGATTATCGGCAGGAAGATCAGCGACACGACAAGCATGACGAACAGCGTGATGTGGCTCGACGAGGCATCCCATACCGTCAGGCTCGACCTCGGGTCGAGTGAGGAGGGCAGGATGAACGGAAACATCGAGAGACCGACGGTCGAGATGATGCCGAAGATCGAGAGCTTGCTGAAGAGCAGGGTAGCGACTTCCCATTTTGCCCGAAGGGCGAGGAAGGCGGCTGCTGCTCCGAGGAAGCCGAGGACCGGCGCAATCAGCATCCACGCGTAGGTGCCATAGTTCGCCAGCCAGGAGCCATCGTGGGTGGCCGTCTTGAGCAGAGGGTTCGACGGGCCGGCCCGATTGATCTCGCTGGTGATGCTGTAGCCACTCACACCAAGCGCCAGGAAGATGCCGCCGAGTGCGAAAAGGACTATGACGGCGAGCGCGGCGAGGCTGCCATAGCGTCTTGCCCGTTCGGCGACCGTGCCGCTTGCTTTCAGGACCAGCCAGGAAGCGCCGTGCATGACGAACATGGCGACCGAGAGCAGGCCACAAAGCAGAGCATAAGGGTTGAGAAGGCCAAAGAACGAGCCCTCGTAGAAGATGCGCATGTCAGCCGGGTCGAAGCGGAACGGCACGCCTTGGAGCACGTTGCCAACGGCGACGCCGAAGATCAGCGACGGTACGAAACCACCGACGAACAGCGCCCAGTCCCAGTTGTTGCGCCAGCGGGCACTCTCGCGCTTGGAGCGATACTTGAAGCCGACCGGGCGCAGGATGAGCGCAAACAGGATCGCGAACATCGCGAGGTAGAAGCCCGAGAACGACACTGCATAAAGCGGCGGCCAGGCGGCGAAAGTAGCGGCCCCGCCAACGATCAGCCAGACCTGGTTTCCTTCCCAGACAGGGCCGATCGTGTTGATGGCGACGCGGCGCTCGGTATCCGTCTTGGCGACGAAAGGCAACAACGTGCCGACGCCGAGGTCGAAGCCATCCGTGGCGGCAAAGCCGATCAGGAGTACGCCGAGAAGCAGCCACCAGATCAAGCGCAGGATTTCGTAGTCTATCAGTTCGTAAAGGACCATGATGGATTACTCCGCAGCGGGAACGAGGGTTTCGGAAATAAGCTCTGCTTCCGGCTCGTCGTCCGGCTCCGGCCCCTTCTGGATGGCTCTGATCATCAGCGTCATCTCGACGATGATGAGCGTGGTGTAGAGCGCGGCAAAGCCGATGATTGTCAGCAGTACCGTGCTTGCGCCGAGGCTCGACACCGCCATTGCCGTCGGTAGAACGCCTTCGATGACCCACGGCTGACGGCCGATTTCAGCAACGATCCAACCCGATTCGATGGCAATCCAGGGAAGCGGGATCGCGAAGACGGCAATCTTCAGCAGGAGCGTGTACTTGTCCAGATGACGCCGTGCCGAGAGCCAGAAGAAGGTGGCCGTCAAGACAATGAAGAACATGCCGAGCCCGACCATGATGCGGAACGACCAGAAGAGCGTCGGTACATGCGGGATCGTGTCCCGTGCGGCTTGGGTGATCTGCGCGTCGGTGGCCTGGCGCGGATCGTCGACGTAGCGCTTCAGAAGAAGAGCGTAGCCGAGCTGGTGTCCCAGTTCCTCGAACGAGGTGCGGACCTGAGGTGCGATACCGTCCGGCGTTGCCGCGGCGCGGATCTGCATCAGCGCGTCGTAGGCCTTGATACCGTCGCGAATGCGGGCTTCCGCCTGCTGCTCGAGCTTGTCGATACCGGGGATCTCCGTTGTCAGCGAGCGTGTGCCGATCAAACCCATGACCCAGGGAATATGGATGGCAAAATGCGTCTCGCGCGCTTCCTGGTCGGGGAAGCCGAAGGCGGTGAAGGCGGCGGGCGCTGGTTCCGTCTCCCACATCGCCTCGATGGCGGCGAGCTTCATCTTCTGGTTTTCGGTTGCGAGGTAGCCGCTTTCGTCACCGAGGACGACGACCGAAAGCGCCGATGCCAGGCCGAACGATGCCGCAACCGTCATTGAACGCTTGGCGATTTCGAGGTGTCGACCCTTCAGCAGGTACCAGGCCGAGACGCCGAGCACGAAGATCGATGCACAGACATAACCGGCCGATACGGTGTGGACGAATTTCGCCTGGGCGACCGGATTGAAGACCACGTCGAAGAAACTGGTGATTTCCATGCGCATTGTCTGCGGATTGAGCGCCGAGCCGACCGGGTTCTGCATCCAGCCGTTGGCGACGAGGATCCAGAGAGCCGAGAAGTTGGAGCCGAGTGCCACGCACCATGTCGCGACCAGGTGACCGACCTTCGAAAGCTTGTCCCATCCGAAGAAGAACAGGCCGACGAAGGTTGCTTCAAGGAAGAACGCCATCAGCCCTTCGATGGCCAGCGGTGCGCCAAAAATATCGCCGACATAGTAGCTGTAGTAGCTCCAGTTCATGCCAAACTGGAACTCCATGACGATGCCGGTGGCGACCCCGATTGCAAAGTTGATGCCGAAGAGTATGCCCCAGAACTTCGTCATCTGCCGCCAGACCTGGCGGCCCGTCATGACGTAGACGGTTTCCATGATGGCGAGCAGCACGGAGAGCCCGAGCGTCAAAGGCACGAATAAAAAATGGTAAAGCGCAGTCAGCGCAAATTGGAAGCGCGATAGCGCGACGATGTCTAGTTCCATTGTCTTTCTCCCACGGTCCCACGGGGTACGAAGGGTTCCCGCCAAACCGGATTGCCTGGCGGTCATGCGGTGTGGTTCAGTCCGGTCTCAGCCGGTTCAAAGCCTTTTCGAACGCGGCCTCTCCGCGGCGCGAAACGTCCGTGATGCGCCCATCCTCCATGACCGCGATGACGTCCGCGATCGCGGCCTCCCGACGGATATGCGTGGCGATGACGAGCGAGCGTCCCTCCGCTTTCTCCACCAGACGGCTCATGACATCGCGCGCGGTTGCGCCATCGAGGCCTTCCGTCGGCTCATCCAGCAGCCAGAGCGGCGCGTCGCGCAGGAAGAGGCGGGCGAGGGCAAGGCGGCGCGATTGACCGCCCGAGAGCCCCATGCCGCCTTCGCCAAGCGGCGTGTCGAGGCCGCGCGGCAGAGCGACGACGGCGCGCAGGAGACCGGCGGCGGCGAGCGCCCCATGCAGCGCGACGTCGCTTGCACCGGGGCTCGCGAGTTGCAGATTGCCGCGAACGCTATCTTGGAAAAGCTCCGTGCGCTGCGTCAGCAGGGTCGCGTCGACGCATTCGACGGCTCCGTGGCGGGCCTGCATTTCGGCTGCGAGAAGCGAAAGGAGTGTCGATTTGCCGCTACCGCTTGCGCCGATCAATGCGAGTTTTTCGCCGGCCTCTAGATCGAGGTTGATGTCACCTAGCACAGGCATTTCCGCGTCATATCCCGCGGTCACTTCGTTCAGGCGGAACGCCAGACCGGGAGCCGATGCAGCGTTGCGGTGTGCGTCTTCATCTGCCGACAGGCGCGGCGCGATGCGGCGGGCGGCAAGCAGGGTTCGGCCGAGCTCCATCGCACCACGGCGCAGCGCACCGAAGGGCTCGACTGCGGCGAAGATCATCAGCACCCCGAGCGCGGCGACCGGCGGGCTGATCGTGCCCGCTACGCTCAATGCTGCCCCAGCCATTAGCGAACCGCTGAGCAACGCGGTAGCGGTGAGGCCGAAGCCGAATGTGACGCCGGCTTCGACGCGGTTGAGGCGGTCGTCGGCGCAAGCGGCATAGCGGTCGGCATCGGCGATCGCCGCACGCTGCGCATCAAGGCACCCGGCTATCAGCAAGTCCGTCTGGCCGGCGACGAGATCAACGGTGCGCGCGCGAACCGCCTCTATGCCATAGGCACGGCGGCGAGCGTGCTTTGCGGCCCGACGTCCGGCGACGAAGGGAATGCCGAGACCGGCGGCAACCAGCACGATGCCGGCCGCCAGTCCGAAGAGTGGATGCATGAGGCCGAGCGCGATGCTCGCGGCAATCGCCGCGCAGATCGCAACGCCTGCCGGAACCAGCACGCGCAGGTAAAGGGAATCGAGCGCGTCGATGTCGCCCGTCAGGCGGAAGAGCAGGCGGGCGGGCCGGCGTGCAAGCTGCCTGGCGGCACCGGGCACGGACCATCCACGAAACAAGCGTTCGCGCAGAGCGGCGAGCACGCTCAGCGTTGCGTCATGGGTGGTGAGCCGCTCGCCGTAGCGCGAAGCGGCCCGGCCGAGCGCAAGCAGGCGAATGCCGGCCGACGGCATGAAGACGTCGAAGGTGGCGAGCGTTGCTGCCGAAAGCCCGGCGATGCCGGTTGCCGTGATGAACCAGCCGGAGAGGCCGAGCAGGGCAATCCCTGCAGATACCGTGGTCGCCGAAAGTGCTGCCCCGAGGATCAAGCCGCGGCGTCGTTCGGTCAGGAAGAGCTTGACGATCGGCTTGAGGTTGGAAAGCGATGCGCTCATTCGGCGGCCTCCCGTGCGGTTTCGAGATCGAGGGCGATCGTCCGGTCCATGCGCGCGGCAAGCCGCGGGTCATGGGTCGCAACGACAAGCGTGCGTCCCCTTGCAAGAGCAAGCAGGCCCTCGGTGATCTCGCTTGCGGTCTCGGCGTCGAGGTGCGCGGTCGGCTCGTCCGCAAGCACGATGCAGGCGTCCGCATTGCAGGCGGCGCGGGCGATTGCGAGGCGCAGCGCTTCGCCGCCGGAAAGTCCCATGCCGCCATCGCCGAGCGGGCGTCGAGCGTGACTGCGGGCGAAGCGGCCGAGCTTGGCGAGCTCGAGCGCCCTCGCCACGGCCTGCATCGAAACGCCGGGCCGACCGAGAGAAATGTTGCCTGCGATCGTGCCTGCAAATATGTGCGGCTTCTGGCCGACCCAGGCGATCTTGGCCCGGAGGGCGGGGTTGGCTGGCTGTCCGTCGATGGTGATGCTGCCGGTCTCGCACGCAGCCTGGCCGGCAATCAGGGCGAGCAGGGTCGATTTTCCAGAGCCGCTGGCGCCGAGCAGTGCGACATGCTCGCCGGGGCGGATGTTCAGATCGAAGGCGTCGATCGTCATGCCGGTATCCTTGCCGTAGCGGAAGCCGACATTCTGCAGTCGGATGGCGCCAGCTGGCGTGGTTGGCTTGCCTGCGCATGGGTCGGCGTCCTCGGGCAGCATGAGGCCGCCAGTGCTCAGCGCATCGATCGCCTTGATCGCAGCTTCACCGGCGGCGCGGTCATGCCAGACGGCCGAGAGTTCGCGCAGCGGCTCGAAGAAGGCGGGCGCAAGCAGCAGCACGAAGAGGCCGGTCGTCAGGTGGAGCCCGGCTGTCCAGGCGCCAAAGCGGATTTCTCCAAGCAGGGAGAAGCCGATGTAAACGGCGACCAGCGCGACGCCCAGAGCCGCGAAAAGCTCCAGAACGGCCGACGACAGGAAGGCGATCTTCAGCACAGCCATCGTCCGGACCTTCAGCGCGTCGGCGTCGGCTCTCAGCCTCGTCGCGGTCGCGTCGACGGCACCAAGCGCGCGGATGGTGGCCAGCCCGCGCAGCCGGTCGAGGAGGAAACCGTTGAGGCCGCCGGTCGCTGCCAGCTGTTTTTCGCTTGCCGCCTGCGCGCGCCAGCCGATCAATGCCATGAAGACCGGGATCAGCGGCATGGCGATCAAGAGAATGAGGGCGGCAATCCACGAAATCGGGAAGACGCAGGCAAGGATGACCAGCGGTACGGCACTCGCCTTGAAGCGAGCCGGCTGGAAGCGCGAGAGATAGGCAACGATCATCTCGGCCTGCTCGCCGAGAACGCTTGCGGCCTCGCCGGAGCTCGGCTTCGTGCTGTCGATCGGCGAGCGTCGGGCGAGGGCTGCGGCGGCCAGTTCACGCCGCGCTGTCAGCTCGGCGCGCGCGGCGCGAAATGCCATGCGGCCGCCAGCTGCCTCGAGACAGCTTTTCGCTATGCCGAGCAGGGCGATGTAGACGGCGGGCCACAGAACATTGGTGAAGCCGCCGCCATCGGCAATCCGGCCGACTGCAGTGGCGAGGAGTGCCGCCTGTGGGATCCACATGAGCGATGCCAGGGTCTGGATCGCGGCTGTCTTTCGCAACCCACCATGTCCGGGCACGGTTTTTGCCGGCTTGCCGAAAGCCTGCTTTCCTTTTGCGTCTAAGTAAGCACTCCCCATAGCGCTAACTCTTGTTCGCAGGATTGGGCCGGCGGCTGCGGCCGAGCGAAACGACTCGGTCCTTGGCCTCCAACAGCTTCGTCACTTTCGCTCCGAGCGAGAGTAACGTTGCAAGCCGTTCGGTTTCAAGTTGTTTTACGTCCTCGTACCAATGCGTTAGCTGTTCGATCAGCGTGTGCATCTCGCTCATGCGTTCCTGCGCATGACGCTCGGCCTCGCTTGCCGGCCGCTGCATGAGGATTTCCCGCAGCACCGAGAGCGTCGGATCGACCTCGCGCTTTTTGCGCTCCTCGGCCAGCGTGCGCAGGATCAGCCAGACGTCATCTGGCGTCGTGAAGAAGTCGCGCCGGTCGTCGGGTCGGTGCTTCAGCAGGACGAGGTTCCAGGTCTGCAGTTCGCGCAGGCTCATCGACACGTTCGATCGCGAGATGCCGAGGGAATCGGCGATTTCCTCAGCGCAGAGCGGCGAAGGCGACACGTAGAGCAGGGCGTAGATCTGGCCGACCGTGCGGTTGATGCCCCAGCGCGAGCCCATTTCACCAAAGTGCAGAACGAAGGATTGAACAAGCGGCGGAAGGTTCATCTCTGTTTCCGTTATGTCTGTGATTTCAGAAATTTCTGAAACTACTATAACTGGGTCGGCTCTATCGGCAATCGGCAAGTGAGGGCTGCGGCAATTTGGTGTCGCGGTCAGTCATACGAAGGTTCGCCGCGGCAAAACGTGATCTGGATCAAACGGCGACGGAATGTTTCGCCTGTCCCTGATTGAGGTAGCGGTCGAACGTCGCGGCGATCACCCGAACGAAAGGCCGGCCCTTCGGCCTGATGGCGAAGGTGTTGCCGTCGAAGCTCGTCAGCCGATCCGGTGACACTTTGATTTCGATCAAGAAAACGCTGTTCTCCCGCTGTGGCTGTCGTCTATGCTTTTGCGCGGAGCTGATTTGATGCGCAAAGACATACATAATTCAAACATACCAGTCCGTTGCATGAGTTGTGAGGTCCGCCACAAGGGCATATGCGGCGCGCTCAGCGCCGATGAGTTGCAGGCGCTTTCTGCGCATACGCGCCTCGTCAACCACGAAGCCGGCGATGAGCTGGCTGGCGAGAAGATGCCGGCCGAATCCTACGCCACTGTGATCCGTGGCGTCGTGAAGCTCACGAAGACGCTGGAAGACGGACGCCAGCAGATCGTTGGACTGCAATTCGCTCCCGATCTCCTTGGCCGACTGAATGCCGACGAGAATGCCGTGTCGGTGGAGGCGGCATCCGACCTCAACCTCTGTCGCATTCCAAAGGTTGCGCTGGAGCGCATGGTCAAGAGCAACCCCGCGCTTGCCGAACGTCTGATGACGCAAACACTGCGCGAGCTGGATGAAGCGCGCGACTGGATGGTGACGCTGGGGCGCAAGACGGCGGCGGAGAAGGTCGCAAGCTTCTTGCTCCTGATCGCGACGCACCTCGATCCCGAGGCGACCGGCGACCGGCGCCAGTTCGACCTGCCGCTATCGCGGGCGGATATTGCGGACTTCCTCGGGCTGACGATCGAAACCGTTTCCCGTCAGATGTCGAAGCTGAAGGCCGAGGGGATGATCGGGATCGTTGCCAATCGGCATATCAACGTGCCGAAGCTTTCAAAGCTCAAGGCTTTCTGCGGTTCCTGACGCTCGAATGCATGTTGCCGAGGCAGCCGATTTTGTGCAGGAGTGCTGGTCCACCTCGTTCCATAAGAGATACGCATGTCTGCCGAACCCAATCCGCTTGTTTCGCGACTGTCTCCCCCGCCCATCCCGTCCGTCCTCGCTTGGGCTCGTGAATACAAGGGCGCGAAGGGGCCGCTGGTCGACCTTTCGCAGGCGGTGCCCGGCTATCCCGCGCACCCCGATATGCTGCGGCTGTTGGGCGAAGCCGCGTCCTCACCGAAGATGACCGGCTACGGGCCGATCGAGGGCGAGGGCGTGCTGCGGGAAGCCTATGCGCGGCACATGTCGGCACTCTACGGCGCCGCGGTGTCGTCAGACAACATCCATATAACCGCCGGCTGCAATCAGGCCTTCATGTCCGTGGCGATTGCGCTTGCCGGTTGCGGCGATACGGTGGCGTTGACCAATCCGTTCTATTTCAATCAGGAAACGACGCTGTCGATGCTCGGCATCAAGCGTGCCCTCGTCGAGTGCGATGCGCAGAATGGTTTCTTGCCAGACGTTCAGTCCGCCGAAAAGGCTCTGGCCGGAGGTGCGAAGGTGCTGGCGATCGTCACGCCGAACAATCCGACCGGCGCGATCTATCCGCCGGCGTTGCTGCGCGACCTGTTGATGTTGTGCCGCAAGCACGGGGCGTGGCTGATCGTCGACGAGACCTATCGCGACTTTCTGCCCGATGGCTACGGCGCGCCGCATCCGCTGCTGACAATTCCGGGCTGGGAAGACACGCTCATCCTGCTTTACAGCTTTTCGAAGTCCTTCTGCATTCCCGGCCATCGCCTCGGGGCGATCACGGCCGGTGCGAGCGTCGTCGCCGAGATTACCAAGGTGATGGACAATATGCAGATCTGCGCTCCGCGCGCTGCGCAGATCGCCGTTGCCGGGGCGATGCCGATCCTCGCCGGTTGGCGTGCAGGCAACCGTCTGGAAATCGCGCGCCGCGCGGATGCGCTCAGGGCCGTAATGGCAGGCTTGCCCGGTTGGGAGATCGGCGCGATCGGCGCCTACTTCGCCTTCATCCGTCATCCCTTTGAACAGCTCGGCTCATCGGCCGTCGCGGAGCGGCTGGCAAAGCAGGCGGGCGTCGTTTGCTTGCCCGGAAGCTATTTCGGAGAAGGGCAGGAGCGTTATCTGAGGCTCGCTTTCGCAAATGCCGATGCGGCTTTGATTGGTCTCCTCGCAGAGCGCCTTCGATAGCAAACCCAAGGCGACAAAGGCCCGCATGAGCGGTAATGCAGTTCACTTAGGTTTGCTTACGGCTCTTATCGGGTATCTGGCAGGGAGTTTTTTGACGACACGGGGGCATGATCGCCCCCGTTTTTCTGTCAGCAGCAAGTCTGCCAATCTGTTTCTCAATCTGGTGAGGTGGGCGGGGATTTTGCCGGGTGCTTCGATCGCCATCCATCCCCATTCGTGACGCAGGTAATGCAGGGCTGTGATAAAGCTTAGTCGGGTTGGCTCGACTTGGGCTTCGGTCGCGACCTCTGCCATTTCGAGCCGCACCAGATTGTAGGCCAGCAACGCGCCCCAGACCTCCTGATAGACAGTCTCCGGCGTGCCGCTTCGCAGGGTCAGTTCGCTACCGAGAAGCTCCTGCTTGAGTTCGCGATAACTTGTCTCGATGCGCCATCGCTCTTCATACTGATGGACGATTTCGCTTGCCGGATAAGTTTGTCTGTCCATCAGCGATGTCAACAATATGCGCTTTTTGCCATGGCTGGTGGTCGTCTCGATGGCCCTGACCTCCCAGAAGGCCGGCAAGTCCGGTTCTGCCTGCCGCGCCTGGGGCGAGACCTTCATGCGCACCCGATAATCGGTGGGGTGCGGATCCAGTCGTTCCCATGTGCTGTTGGCTTTGGCCGGAATCGGCCAGTGACGCTCATGTCCCTTCGTCTGCAATTGCAAGAGAAGGCTGGCACTGAAGAAGCCCTTGTCGAAGACCGTCAGCGAATGGTCCGGAACCCGGTCGAGCAGGCTTTTGGCATAGAGCATCTCGTTTGTGCCATAGGCTCCGAACACCGCATCACGCACCAGATGCGTCGCCAGCGCCGTCAGCGTCAGCAGCCGCAATTGCGGATAGCTTGCGACAACGCCAGACGCGTAGGCCTGCGCTCCAAAATGCGCCCGGTTCTCCGGGCTGTCGGACGTCCGCAGCGTGCTGCCGTCCACGGCATAACGACAAAGACCCCGCCAGGCACGCCCGGATTGGTGGCGTTCATCCCAGCATGATGCACTCATTGCAAACAACTGCGCCAACGGTGCCTGACCCAAGCGCTGCCGTGCCTGTGTCAACGCGCTCTTGGCAATATCCGCGTTGACCTCATCGGGCAAAACCAGATCAAGATGGGCCACCACCTCCGGGATCGACTGATGACGATAAAGGGCCAACGCAATCACCAGCCAGACGACCTGCTCGGCTGGCAGCTTGCGCTTGCGGATGCTCGCCTTGCCTGTCGTGGCGAGAGCCTGAGCGATCCAGTCCGGGTCGATCGCCTGCGAAAGAGCCGATAATTCGGCCGAATGTCCAAGGGTGCGTGACATCACAAACAAAAACAGGATGGGAAAACGAATCCCCATCCTGAACCATCAAACTTGCCCGCAGCTCACTAAGTGAACTGCATTACCGCATGAGCGGGCCCTTATTGCTTCTGGCTGGCAGCGCGTCGCTTGCATCAGACCACGACAGTCAGCGGCGGTATCCGCTTGTCTGCTGGGCTATCCTGTTCGGAGGCCTCCAGCAGATTGAGCTCCCGCCGCTCCTTCTCCGACACGATCGCAAGGTCGATGACCTTCTGCAGGTTGGCAGCGTGGCGGAAGGTCGGGTCGTCCTGCTTTCCGGTTCTGACCGCTTCAGCAAAGCGCTGGTAGTTGGTGAGAACCGCTGGCACTTCGATGTCGCGCCAAATGGCGGTCTCGATGTCCTCGCCGAAGCAGCCGCGCAGGTCCGAACCATCGGGACGATGGATCACTTCCAGGCTGCCCTTTTCGCCGTAGATGCGCAGCTTCAGTTCGTTGAGGTGGCCCGTCGCCCAACGGGTGGCGTGAATGACGCCGAGCGCACCGTTGGTGAAATCGACCGACATGGTGAAGCTGTCGTTGGCGTCGAGGAGATATTCGCCGATCTGGCCGCCCGGTGCCTTGTTGAAGGTCTTCAGGCGGGCAAAGACATGGTCGATATCGGTTGCTGCGCCATAGGCGGCGAAGTCGAGGATGTGGATGCCGACATCGCCAAGCACGCCGTTCGAACCGTGACCGGTCGACAGGCGCCATAGCCAGCGCGATTCCGTGCGCCAGTCACCCCAGGCGCGAGAAACCAGCCAGCTCTGCAGGTAGGAGGCTTCGACATGGCGGATCGTGCCGAGCTCGCCGGCCAGCACCATTTCGCGGGCGCGCTGCAGAGGAGCCACATTGCGATAGGTCAGGTTGACCATGTTGACGACGCCCGCAGCTTCCGCGGTCTCCGTCATCTCCAGAGCGTCGGCATAGTTTTCCGCCAGCGGCTTTTCGCAAAACACATGCTTGCCGGCGGCGATCAGCGCCAGACTGGTCGCGTGGTGGATGCGATCCGGCGTGACGTTGGTGGCGGAATCGAATTCGCCCCATGCGATCGCTTCCTCGAGCGTCTGGAAACGCTTCTCGATGTGGAAGTGATCGGCAAATTCGGCGAGGCGGACCAGGTCGGTGTCAACGGCGCCGACAACCTCCACACCATCAATGGCGAGGAAGTTGGCAACCTGGTTTTTGGCCATAACGCCTGTGCCAAGAACGAGTAGACGCATTGCTATGCTCCTCAGCGGTAACCGGCTTCGCCGGCCTGGTGCAGTCTCGGACCGCGCTCGACGATCGGTTCGAGCGCCTTTTCGACCGGAACGTTCGGGGCATCGGTGATGCTCTTGAGATCGCCCTGCGGGTTATAAGCCCATTTCACGCTGTTGATGAGTACCTTCTGGACGTTGGCATCATGATAGGTGGGATAGGTTTCATGGCCGGGGCGGAAGTAGAAGATGTTGCCCGCGCCACGGCGCCAGGTGAGGCCCGAACGGAAGACTTCGCCGCCCTGGAACCAGGAAATGAAGACGGTTTCCAGCGGCTCCGGTACGGAGAACTGCTCGCCGTACATTTCCTCGTTTTCCAGCACGAAATTCTCCTCGATACCGGCTGCGATCGGGTGGCGCGGGTTGATGGTCCAGAGGCGTTCGCGCTCGCCGGCCTCGCGCCACTTCAGCGCGCAGGGCGTGCCCATCAGGCGCTTGAAGATCTTCGAGAAGTGGCCGGAGTGCAGAACGAGAAGGCCCATGCCTTCCCAGACGCGCTTGGCGACACGCTCGACGACGACATCGGATACGGCGCCATGGTCTTTGTGGCCCCACCAGGTGAGGACATCGGTTTCGGCGAGGCGGGCTTCGGTCAGGCCGTGTTCCGGCTCCTGCAGCGTCGCCGTCGTCGCGCTGATACCTGGATCGGTGTTCAGCGCATTGGCGATGGTGGTGTGCATGCCCTCCGGATAGATGCCCCGAACGATGGCATTGGTGGTTTCGTGGATGTTTTCACCCCAGACAATGGTGCGAATAGCCAAGTTACTGCTCCTTCATGCGATGGTGGACCGAAACCGATGGGAAGCGGTCGGATCCTGTGGTTTGATGGGTGTCAGGCCGCGCCTTTGAGGGGCATCCTCTCGAGCGCGCGTCCGGATTGGTCGAACCGGTGAATGCAGCCCTTTACCGGGGCGACGCCCAGTTTCTGGCCGGGTCGGTGGCTCGATACGCCCGTTTCGCGAACGACGAGCGGTTCGGCGATGCCGATGTCGAGATAGACGAAACTGTCCGAGCCGAGGATTTCCGAATGGATGACGGTTCCCGTCCAGGCGGGCGCCTGCTGGACGATCTGCATGTGTTCGGCCCGCACGCCAATGGTGTGGGCGTTGTAGGGTGCCGAGAATTCGCCCGTCAGGAAGTTCATCTTCGGCGAGCCGATGAAACCGGCGACGAAAACGGAATTCGGCGTCTCGTAAAGCTCGAGCGGCGTGCCGACCTGTTCGACGACGCCGTCGCGCAGCACGCAGATGCGGTCGGCCAGCGTCATTGCTTCGACTTGGTCGTGGGTGACGTAGATCATCGTCGTGCCATGCATGCTGCGGTGAAGCTTGGCGATCTCCAGCCGGGTCGCGACACGCAGCGCAGCATCGAGGTTCGACAGCGGTTCGTCGAACAGGAACACCTTCGGGTCGCGGACGATGGCGCGGCCGATCGCCACGCGCTGACGCTGACCGCCCGACAGCTGGCGCGGCAGGCGTTCCAGATAAGGCGAGAGCTGCAGCATGCCGGCTGCCTGTTCGACGCGGGTGTTGCATTCCTCCTTGCTGCGGCCCGATAGCTTCATGCCGAAGGCCATGTTCTCGAACACGGTCATGTGCGGGTAAAGCGCATAGGACTGGAACACCATCGCGATGCCACGCTTGGAAGGGGCAAAGCGGTTAACGGCTTCGCCATCGAAGGACAGCGTGCCCGACGAGATGTCCTCCAACCCCGAGATGAGCCGCAGCAGCGTGGACTTGCCGCAGCCCGAAGGGCCGACGAAGACCATGAATTCGCCCTTGCGGATATCAAGCGAAACGCCCTTGATGACCTCGAGCACACCGAAGCTCTTGCGGATATTATCGAGTCGAATCTGTGCCATATCTTGCTTTCTTCAACCTTTGACGCCGCCGGCTGTCAGGCCGGAAATGATGCGTCGCTGGAATATCAGGACCAGGACAACGACCGGTACCGTGACGATGACGGATGCCGCCATGATGTTGCCCCAAGGAATTTCAAACTGGCTGCCGCCCGAAAGCAGGGCGATGGCAACCGGCACGGTTCTTTGAGCGTCCGACGAGGTGAATGTTAGGGCGAAGAGGAATTCGTTCCAGGCCGTAATGAAGGCAAGCAGGCCTGTGGTGACCAAAGCAGGCCACATCAGCGGCATGAAAACCTGCGTGATGATGACCCAGGGGGAGGCGCCGTCGACGATCGCCGCTTCCTCGATTTCGATCGGCAGATCGCGCATGAAGGTGGTCAGCACCCAGACCGTGAAGGGCAGGGTGAAGATCATGTAGGAGAAGATCAGCGCGAAAGGCGTGTTGAAGATGCCAATCCAGCGGATCAGCTCGAACAGGCCGGCGAGCACGGCGATCTGCGGGAACATCGAGACCGACAGGATCGTCAGCATCAGCAGTGCCCGGCCGCGGAAATTGACGCGGGCAAGCGCATAGGACGCGGTGACGGCGAGCAGCAGCGAGGCTGCGACGACGAGGCAGGCGACGAGCAGAGAATTGCCGAGGCTGCGAATGAAGCTGCCTGTGGTCAGGACCGTCGTATAGTTGGTGAGCGAGATCGAAGTCGGCCAGTAGTTCACCTCGAAAAGGGCCGTGCCGGCTTTGAAGCTCGTCAGGATCGCATAGTAGAACGGGAAGACCGCAACGATGACGATGACGGTGACGAGCAGATAGAAGAGCGTGTTCTTGGTCAGGGTCAGCAACATCAGCGTTCGCTCCCACCGAGCTTGACGCGACCGAGCCACATGTAGAGCACGGTAACCGTTGCGATGATCAGGAAGAGCATGGTTGAAGCGGTTGCCCCGTAGGCGAACTTGTCGAAATCGAACAGGTTTTCACGCGCCATGACAGACATGGTCTTGGTCTGTGCATTGTTCGGCGTCAGTACATAGATGAGGTCGAAGATGCGCATGGCATCCAGCATACGGAAGATCACGGCAACCATGATGGCCGGGCGCACCAGCGGCAGCGTCAGCCGCCAGAAGACGCGGATCGGGTTGATGCCGTCGATCTTGGCCGCCTCGTAGATATCGGCGGGGACCATCTGCAGGCCGGCGAGAATGAGCAGCGCCATGAAGGGCGTCGTCTTCCAGATATCGACGATCAGCACCGCGATCATCGCCGTGTCGGGATTGGCGGTCCAGGCGATCTTCTGGCTGATCAGGCCGAGGCCAAGCAGGATGTCGTTCAAGATGCCGAACTGATCGTTGAGCATCCAGGCCCACATCTTGGCGGAAACGATGGTCGGGATCGCCCAGGGAATGAGAATGGCGGCGCGCACGATGCCGCGGCCTGGAAACTGGGCGTTCAGCACCAAGGCGACGACGAGGCCGAGGACGGTTTCGATGGTCACTGACAGAAACGCGAATTTCATCGTGTTCCCGACGGCGCCCCACCAGGCGGGATCGGCCAGCAGGCCGCTATAGACGGTGCGCCCGCTCTTGAGCGTAATCCAGGAGAGATAATTCTTGAAGCCGACGAACTGCGCGTCGCCGAGGCTGGTGAGCGATGCGTTCGTGAAGCTGAAATAGATGGTTCTGAAAAGAGGCCATCCGGCAACGACTGCCAGAATGAACAGGGTCGGAGCCAGGAACATCCAGGCAGAGCGGACGCGCTCGGCGTGCAAATCCGACGAGGTGCTGGCGGCGCGCGCTCGCGATCCGACGCTTTGAGACATTGCGGCTTCAGTCATGAGGTCCCCGCTTCTTGAGGCGATTGACGATGGCGTCTTCAGAAGTGAGCAGCGGCGGGGGTTCCGCCGCTGCCGGTACTGTCGATCACCAGTTGTCGCCCTTAAGCGACGTCAGATCGGCTTCGAGAAGCTCGAGGTTTTCTGCGGAAGTACCGTTGCCGGAGAGGGAATTGTGAACGGCGGTCCAGAACTTCGAGGAGACCTCGTTGTACTTGACCTTGGCCGAAGCGGAGGGACGCGGAACGGCGTTCTGGAAGATCGGCTTCCAGTTCGGCATGAATGGCTGCGCGGCAGCGATGTCCTTGTCGTCGTAGAGCGCCTGCAGCGTCGGCAGGTTCGACAGCTCGATGGCGCGCTGCTTCTGGCTTTCCTGGGAGGTCAGGAACTTGACGAGCGCGATCGCGGCGTCCTGGTTCTGCGAATACTTGGAGACCGCAAGGTTCCAGCCGCCGAGCGTCGAGGACGGGGTGTCGCCGTCCTTGGCGACGGGAAGCGTTGCCACGTCGAACTTGCCCTTGACGGCGCTGTCTGCGCCATTGCCGAGCGCGTAGGCATAGGGCCAGTTGCGCATGAAGACGGCGTTGCCGGTCTGCCAGACGCCGCGGGACTCTTCTTCCTGATAGGCGAGGACGCCGGGAGGAGAGATCGTTCCGATCCATCCCTTGGCACGGTCGAGCGCGCGTGCAGCCTTCTCGTTGTTGATGGAGATGGTGCCATCCGCTTCGATGATCTGACCGCCGCCCGACGACTTGACCCATTCCAGCGCGTTGCAGGTCAGACCCTCATAGGCGTTGCCCTGGAAGACAAAGCCCCAGAGATCCTTCTGGCCGGCGCCGCGTTCTTTCTCCTGGATTTCCTTGGCGGTTGCCGCCATTTCGTCCCAGGTCTTCGGCGGCTGCTTGCCGTACTTGTCGAGCAGGTCCTTGCGGTAGAACAGCGCCGGTGCATCGGTGTAGAGCGGCATGGCGACGAGGCGGCCGTTCACGGTCTGCGAGGCGATGATCGACGGGAAGAAATCGCCGACGACATCCTTGGCCGCATCCTTCAGGTCGACGAACTGGTCGGCCAGCTGCGGCGCCCAGATCACGTCCGTCTGATAGACGTCGACGTCCTTGTTGCCGGCGGCCAGCCAGAGGCGGTACTGCGAAAACTGCTCGGTCGAGGAGGATGGCATGGTCACGATGCTGACCTTGTTGCCGGTTGCCTTCTCGAAGGCGTCGAGTTGCTTGCGGAACAGCTCCAGGTTCTTGCCGGTGGAGCTGGCGGAAATGCTGATGCTGGCGGCGAAGGACGGCTGTGCGACGCCAATCAACGCGGCAGCAATGGCGACCGCTGTGAAACGAAACTTCATATCTTCCTCCCAAAAGAACCAAACATTGAGAAAATTGAAAACGGTTTGGTTGGAAAAAACTGTCAGAAGGTCGATATTGAGTCAAGCGGGCACTCGTGTCAAAGTCGCACAACCGCAATCACATATTGATAACAAAGAAAAATCATAGGGATGGCGCTGATTTCGGTTGTGGGAAAAGAACAGGATCGCCCGCCGAGGAATATCTAGAATTGAAAACGGTTTGGCTGTTTGCGAACTGCGACGCTTAGGCCATAAGGAAGACAGCACCTGCTGGCGTCCAGCCAGGTAGGCCAGGACGAAAGACACAATGCCGTATGAAGCTTAAAGAGTTCGCGAAGCAGGTGGGATTGTCCCCGACAACCGTCAGTCGGGCGCTGAGCGGCTATCCCGAGGTGAGCGAGACCACACGTGCACGTGTTGCGGAGGCTGCGGTCCGGCTGGGTTACAGCCCGAACGTCAATGCAGTGCGGCTGAAGACCGGTAGGGCCGGGGCGATCGGCGTGGTGATGGGGCGGGCCGGCGAATTCCACTTCGCCGAGTTCATGGCCGGTATGGCGGAGCGACTGGTGGCGGAGGAGACCGATATTCTCGTCATCCCGATGGCGGATCCGAACCATGAAGACGAGATGCAGCTCTATCGACGACTCGTGGAGAGTCGACGCGTGGACGCCATCATCGTGCATTCGCCCAAACCCGACGATGAGCGCATTGCGCTACTCCACGAACTCGGCATGCCGTTTCTTGTGCACGGCCGATCCGCCATCGACGTACCGCATGCCTGGCTCGACATCGACAACGAAGCCGCGATCAAACGAGCAACATCGCATCTGATCGACCTCGGCCATCGGCGTATTGCCATGATCAATGGGCGGCCGGGCGCCACCTACGCCCTTCATCGAGACAGCGGGTTTCGCAAGGCCCTCCAAAGCCACGGTATGGAACCCGATGCGCAGCTGATCGCGAACGGAAACTTCACCGACGAGCTTGGCTTTCGTTTCGCGCGGTCCTTCCTGGAACAACCGAACCCGCCGACTGCCTTTGTGGCGGGATCCATGATGACGGCGCTCGGCGTCTATCGCGCGGTTCGATCGCTGGGGCTGCAGATCGGCCGGGACGTCTCGGTGATCGCCCACGACGACGTTTTTCCGTACCTGACAGCAGACAACATGGTGCCGTCGCTTTCGGCGACGCGGTCTTCGATGCGTGCAGCCGGATCGCGTTGCGCCGATCTTGTCTTGCAGCTGCTGTCGGGGCGGTCCCCGCTGGAGATCCACGAATTGTGGCCTGTCGAACTCATCCTGCGGGAATCGACCGGGCCGGCGAGGCCGTCCAAGCCCTGATCCTCCTCGTTTCGGCGCAAGGGGCTCCGCACGGCTGAGCCGCCCGGGACGCTGTAGCAGGTAGAATATCGCGCGTTTCCGCGAAAATCTGGAAAGATGGTTTCCGCAAACAGCGGATTTCGGTCCGTGGTTGATTGAGCGCACGGCGCCAAAGCTGCATATTGGCGATGGTTGCTGACGCATGTCGACCAACCTCCCGGTCGATGACGCAACTGTTCCCTCTGGAGGTCCTTGACCTCATACTCCCAGCCACCGTGCAAGCGGTGGCTATTTTTTTGCGCGCTGGATACCGCGCCGCTGGTCGCAACTCGCAACATCCGGTTGTGGCTTGCGCCTCTCAAGAAGAAGAAAAGCTGAAGCAGAACGTCATGCAGGTCGTCGGCACGCAGGTCATTCCCGAAATGGGCGGCAAGCCGGGCTTCACGATCGAATTCGTAGGCGTTGGCGGCGAGGTGGTTTCCGTCCTGTTGTGCAACGAGCCAAGGCGGTCATGCTGGAGATGGCTGCCGCCAATGGGGCGAAGTCAACTCTGATCGACTGACGGCGGCCGAGCCCTCGTGCGGCAGCCGATCGCAGCGCCATAGAAGAACAGCTCGACGAGGGACTGGAAGGCACTTTTCCAGCGAGCGATCCGGTTTCAGCAACCGGCTCCACGATCTCGAGGGGGGCCGGCAAAACATTGAGAGGGCAAGGAGGAGATCGTTTCTTTCTGCTCGGCTGCGGTTCTAGGGTTGCCATTGAAAGCAAAAAAGAGTGCTGAAGCCGCGCAGTCCCGGAACTTTTTTGCCTCCAATCTGTTGAATCCTCTCGTTGCAAATGCGGGCGGGTGATCACGTGCCTCACATCCGAAAGATCGATCGCAAGAGCGGGCAGATGGATGCCCGAGACCGGCTGATTGTTGCGCTCTACGCGCAGCTTAAGGCCGAACGCCAGACCCGTGAGACCCTTGAATGGGTGATCCGCAACGGAGGACTATCGAAGGATGTGCTCGAAGCCATCGCTGCCGACCCGGTTCCGGTGGTGACGAGCGACGACGTCGCATCCGTTGAGAAGATTATAGCCTTGGACGAAAGGCGCCGGCGTAAACTGCAAAACGACAACTGAGGGGAATGTCATGGCAGCTCGGGCAAGCTGGAAAGGCCATCTGAAGGTCGGAGACCTCGTATGCGGCGTGGGATTATACACTGCCGTCTCCACCTCGGACCGCATCTCATTCAACATCATCAACCGCAAGACCGGCCATCGCGTGGAGCGCCAGTTCGTTGACAGCGAGAACGGCAAGCCGGTTGAACGGGATGACCAGGTCAAGGGATATCAGTTGGACAACGGCGAATACATTGTCATCGAGGGCGACGAGATCGCCGGTGTCATGCCGCAGAGCGACAAAGTCCTGAACGTGCAGAACTTCGTACCCTACAATGAAATCAACAAGCTCTATTTCGATCGGCCCTACTATCTGGCGCCGGCGGGCGAAGATGACGAGGAGGCGCTCGGGCTGATCGCTCGCGCCATGCACGATCAAAAGGTTGCGGCGATCGCAGAGGCCGTGCTGTTCCGCCGTAACCGCACGGTTCTGATCCGGCCGCAGGACGACTATGTCGTCGCGACGACGTTGAGCTTCGACTACGAGGTCCGCAAGCCGGATACGGTCTTCAAGGACATTCCGGAGATGAAGTTCGACAACGAAATGCTCGAACTGGCCGGCCATATCATCGGCACGAAAAAGGGCGCCTTCAATCCGCAGGAATATGACGATCGCTACGAGACGGCGCTTTCGGAGCTGGTGAAGGCGAAAATCGACGGCAGGGAGCTGCCGAGAGCGAAGCCAAAGCCGCAGGGCAAGGTCATCGATCTCATGGACGCCCTGCGCCAGAGCGCCAAGCTGAGTGCTAAACCACCGGGAAGCAAACGCGCCGCTAGCGGGCAGCCGAAGGCGAGCTGACCATGGCTCTGGAGGCCTATCAGGCAAAGCGCAATTTCAAGGTGACGCCGGAGCCGCGAGGAAGCCGGCGTGGCACCAAGTCTGCCGCGCCTGCAGCGCTCAGCTTCGTCATTCAGAAACACGATGCGACGAGACTTCACTATGACTTCCGGCTTGAGCTCGATGGCGCGCTGAAGAGCTGGGCCATCACACGCGGGCCAAGCCTCAATCCCGATGAAAAGCGGCTTGCCGTTCACGTCGAAGATCACCCGCTGGACTATGGCGACTTCGAAGGCACCATCCCGAAGGGGCAATATGGTGGCGGCACGGTGCTTGTTTGGGATCGGGGCACATGGACGCCGAATGGCGATCCGCATAAGGGCTACAAGAAGGGCCATCTGGAGTTCGACCTCGACGGTGAGAAACTCAGCGGCCGCTGGCATCTGGTTCGGATGCACGGCAAACCGGCCGAGAGACAGGAAAACTGGCTGCTCATCAAGGCCGAGGACGAGGAAGCGCGCCACAAGGGCGACATTCTCAAACAGCGGCCGGAATCGGTCAAGAGCGGCCGCAAGATCGAAGACATTGCCAAGCACCCTGACGCCACCTGGAACTCCCGCCCCAAGGGCACGTCAAAGCCGACCTCCGCCAAGCCTGCAGCGACCCCGGTCAAGCCGAAACGCCATGAGAAGGGAGCCGAAAAGGCCGCGATGCCTGCCTTTGTCGAGCCCGAGCTTGCCAAGCTCAAGGCCAAACCGCCGTCGGGCGAAGGGTGGATCCACGAAATCAAATTTGACGGATACCGGCTGCAGGTACGGCTTGAGAATGGCAGGGCGACCCTGCTCACGCGCAGCGGCCTCGATTGGACCGAGAAGTTCGGCCAAGAGATTGTCGATGCTTTCGCGGCACTGCCGGCCAAGTCAGCGATCCTCGATGGAGAGATCGTCGTCGAGCGGGAAAACGGCGCCTCCGACTTTTCGTCCCTCCAGAACGATCTCAGCCAAGGGCGTCACGATCGGTTTGTCTTTTACGCCTTTGATCTGATTTATCTCGACGGATACGGCCTGCAGCAAGTCCGGCTCACCAGCCGCAAGGAGTTGCTGTTGGGTCTGCTGGCAGACGCTGACGGAAGGCTCCGCTACAGCGAGCATTTCGCCGAGAAGGGTGCCTTGGTGCTGGACCATGTCCGCCAGCTCGGTCTTGAGGGCATCATTTCGAAATTGGCGGACAGCGAATATGTGTCCGGGCGCACGGGCGAATGGGTCAAATCAAAATGCCTGCAGAGGCAGGAACTGGTCATCGGCGGCTATGTGCCGTCGACCTCGATGAAAAATGCGATAGGCTCGCTTGCCATGGGCGTCAACCGCAGCGGCAAGCTCGAGCATGTCGGCAGGGTAGGAACGGGCTTCAGCGTCAATGTCGCACAAGATCTCTATGACAAGTTGTCGGCGATGGAGCAGAGTGAGAATTCGTTTGACGATGAACTCACTGCCGAAGAGCGCCGTGGGCTGGTCTATGTCAGGCCGGAGCTCGTTGCCGAGGTGGAGTTTCAGGCCTGGTCGGCCGACGGCAACTTGCGGCATGCTGCGTTTCGTGGCTTGAGGGACGACAAGGCGCCAGAGGATGTGATGCCCGAAGCAACAAGTAAGACCGCTGAGGAACTGCCTCAGTCCAGCGTCACGCTCCCCCACCCGGATCGCATCTACTGGCCGGAGGAGGGCATCACAAAACAGGGGCTGGCCAGCTACTATGCGCGGGTGTGGCGCTTCATCGAACCCTATGTCACCAAGCGGCCGCTGGCGCTGCTGCGTTGTCCTGATGGTATTGGCGGACAGCGGTTTTTTCAGAAGCATGCCTGGAAGGGCATGAATTCGAATATCGAAGAGATCACCGATCCGAAGGACAGGGGCGGCGAGAAATTGCTGCGCATCATGGACTTCGACGGGATGATTGCGCTTGTCCAGTCCGCGGTGCTGGAGATCCATCCCTGGGGTGCCACGACAGGCAGTTGGGAACGGCCCGACATGATCACGATGGATCTTGACCCGGCTGATGACGTCAGCTGGACGGATGTGATCGCCGCCGCCGATGAACTGAAGGAGCGTCTGGAGGCGGTCGGTCTCGCGGCCTTCGTCAAGACCTCCGGCGGCAAGGGGCTGCATGTCGTGACGCCGCTGAAACCGAAGGCCAGCTGGACGCAGGTCAAGGCCTTCGCCAAGGCGCTCGCCGATGGTATGTCGAAAGATCAGCCGGATAAATATCTGGCAACCGCCACGAAGGCGAAGCGGAACGGCAAGATCTTCATCGACTATCTGCGCAATGGGCGCGGCAATACGGCCGTCGCCGCCTATTCGACGCGAGCACGCCCCGGCGCTGCCGTCTCCATGCCGCTTGAGTGGAAAGAGCTGACCGAGGAAATCGGTCCGGCCTATTTCACGGTCGACAACGCTCCGGCGCGTCTCGATATCTTGCGAAGCGATCCGTGGGCGGACTTCTTTGCCGCCGCCGTCCCGCTCGAGAAGCAAAAATAACGGACCGCTGGTTGCGATGTCTCAGTGAGATTTCGGACGGCCTGTTTCCTTGGCGAGGCTTTTCTTCAGTGCGTCCATGATATTGACGACGTTGCCCGTCGGTTTCGGTGGCGGCCCCTTGGAAGATGGTGGTGTCGCTTTGACGAGGCTTTTCTGCTTTGCTCGGATCATTGCTCTCAGCCGTTTCTGGATCGGGTCCTGCACCATGGCCGGTTGCCATTCCTCGGTCCGGTCTTTCACCAGCTTCTTCATCAGGGAGAGCACGGTGTCATCCACCTTGCTGTGGCTGTCCAGTGTCGCTGCCGGCGGGCGAACCTCGTCGCCGAAATGCAGCGTCCAGAGAATGATGCCCTTGCCCTGCGGCTCAAGCAGGACTGCCCGCTCGCGCCGGTAGAGAACAAGCCGGGCGATGCCAACGACATCGTTTGCGTTCATCGATTCGCGGATCACACAGAAAGCTTCGGTGCCGACCTTGTCCTCCGGGGTAAGAAAATGTGGCTTGTCATACCAGATCCAGTCGATTGAGCCGCGCGGCACGAACGTATCGATATCGATCGTCTTCGTGCTTTCCAAGCCGACTTCGTCGAGTTCCTTGTCTTCGAGAATGACGTAGTCGTCCTCGCCGCGCGGATATCCTCGGGCTTGATCCTTGTCGGCAATCGGCTTGCGGGTGACGCTGTCGACGTAGCGGCTTTCGACGCGGTTCTTCGTCTTTCGGTTCAGAACATGAAATCGAAGCTGGTTGCTTTCCGTTGTCGCCGGCGTCAGCGATACCGCGGCGGTGACGAGTGACAGCTTGAGATAGCCCTTCCAATAGGTCTGACGTGCCATTTGCGCCCTGGCGCCATCTCCCGTGGCCGCATTCGCGGCAATGGCCCATAACGGACTGAGGTGCGGTTTGGTTCCATTGCAATCGTCGTGAAGCGTGCGAATGCAGTGAACCAGCCGCTGTCAGCGGCCGTTGAGGCCTTTCAACCAGCGTGGCACAACGATTTCCCCCTGGTCCATCCAGCGCAACAATCTGGCGCTTCGGCTCGGCCGCGCACCAGCGAGCTTGGCAAGCTCGCCCATTTCGCTTTCGACACTTTTGGATGGATATAGGAGGACCGACACACAGTGCGTGTGGTGACTAGGCGTGCGGCAACCGCATCGATGATCTCGTTCATCTGGCGCCCGCGTCCACGCTGGCTTTGCTGCGGTTCGAGCGCGGCCAGCGCTATCGCAGCGATTGCGTGGCACCCGAGGTGCGGAATTGCCGCGAGCTGAAATCGGTTCCGGATGCCCGTTATGCAGGAGTTCACATCCCTGCGACTGGATGGGATGGGAGGCGCCATGGTTGTCGATATACTGGAACAGCTGCTGGCCGGGCAGTTCCTGGAACATGCGCACGGCGCACGTGATGCGCCTGTCGCTGTGTCTCAAGCGCCATTCCTTTGCTGACTTGCCCTTGAAGCAGACGTGAATGCTCGAGCCTTCTATTCGATCACCACTTGCACATAGGTAGCGCCGCTCTTGGCGTAGTAGAGCGATCCGCAGCAGCCCGCCGACAGAGTGCTGATGTAGACGTTTGTCCTACGCACGACACGGCGGGTGGTCCGGCGGGCGACGCCCGCGTAGGAGAGCGGCGTCAGCGGGCGTCCGATCACGGCCTCGGCCGGCGTGGACGCCCTGAAGGTCAAGGTTGTCAGGTCATTGCCCTCCATGCTGACGTCAAGAGAGGCAAACGCGACTGCGAGCGCAAAGGCGAAAATCCGTACGCGTCGGCAAGATGAATTTCGACATGTCACGGCCCTCACTTTGGCAACGGTTGATGGGGTACGCGTCGAATGCTGGGTACGTTAAGGTTGCCGGCGGCATTGCCATCGCTAAGAAGGCCTAGGCGAGCCTACTCCTTTACGGCGTACCTTTGAGACACTTCGAAATCGGCTCGGCAACCTCTGCCCGATCGGACGGAAGCGCAGCTACTGCACGTTTGTTTTTCTTGCTGCCGAAATGTAACTGTAAGTTCATCTCGTTTCGCACATCTCGGCTTGTATCGGCAAATATTTATCGCGTGCGTTGCTATTGCCTTTCGCGGAAATATTGTCCCATACTACACTCCGCCTCGGTCCCTGGAGTGTTGGGATCCACTGCGAGGCACGCATGAAATCCGAAGCTCGTGCATTCATCGAGGCAGGGAAATGCGTGGTAGATCGTATCGAGGGCTGCAGTTTATCGGGATTTTGGCAGTGGTCGCCGGCTTATCGGCGTGCGACGACGGGGGCAATGCGTATGTGCCGCCGCCGCCGCCCAAGGTCAATGTCGCGCAACCCCTGCAACAGCCGGTAGTTGAATACTTCGAGCTGACAGGCAATACGGATGCTATCAGCGCCGTCGATATCGAAGCGCGCGTCCAGGGCTTTCTTGAGTCGGTCGACTACAAGGATGGCACTGCAGTGAAGAAGGGCGACAAGCTCTTCAGCATCCAGCGGGACACCTACAAGGCGCAGGTCGATCAAGCTCAGGCGCAGTTGGCCTCGCAGCAGGCGTCGCAGGTCGGGGCGAAGCAGGAATACGACCGGCAACTCAATCTCAACAAGCAGCAGGTAACGACGCAGACGGCTGTCGACAGCGCCAAGGCGACGCTCGATGAGGCAAACGCCTCCATTCTGAACGCGCAGGCCAGCCTCGATCTTGCAAACATCAATCTCGGATATACCGAGGTCGTGGCGCCCTTCGATGGCACGGTGACCGATCATCTCGTCGATGTCGGCGCTCTGGTCGGAGTGTCCGGCCCGACAAAGCTTGCCACCATCGTGCAAACCGATCCGCTGTACGTTTATTTCAACGTCAGCGAAGCGCAGGTGCTGAGGATCAAGCAGAGCCTCGCAAAGGCAGGACGCAAGCTGACACAAGTCGATCTCCCAACCATACCGGTGGAAATCGGGCTGGGGGACGAAGAGGGATATCCGCACAAGGGCCATCTCGACTATGTCGCTCCGCAGATCGATGCCTCGACGGGCACGCTTTCGGTTCGGGGTATCATCGACAACAAGGACCACGCCCTCCTGCCGGGCCTTTTCGTTCGGGTTCGTGTTCCGGTGGCCCATCAGGACAAGGCGCTTCTCGTTCGCGATGATGCGATCGGCACCAACCAGCAGGGGAACTATGTGCTGGTGCTGGGCAAGGACGACGTGATCGAACAGCGACCGGTCAAGATCGGCCAGCGCGATGGCTCGATGCGGGTCATCGAGCAGGGTATCGACGTTGGCGACTGGGTTGTCATGGCCGGCATCCAGCGGGCCGTGCCCGACATGACGGTCACGCCAGAGAAAATCACGATAGACGCCGCCGCGGCAACAGGCGATCCCAGCGGATCGAAGGTCCCATGAGACGGCACCGGACCCGATCCAGGAGGCGAACAAGATGATTTCGCGCTTCTTTATCGAGCGGCCGGTGCTCTCAAATGTCCTTGCTCTGGTGTTCGTCCTGATCGGTGCCGTCGCGCTCTTCCAGTTGCCGGTTGCGCAATATCCGAACGTGGTTCCGCCCACCGTGCAGGTGACGACGCGCTATCCGGGCGCGAGCGCCAAGACCCTGGTGGACACCGTTGCACTGCCAATCGAATTGCAGGTCAACGGCGTCGAAAACATGCTCTACATGCAGTCGACCAGCGCCAGCGACGGCACCTATTCGTTGACCGTCACCTTCGCGATCGGCACGGACCCCGACCAGGCGCAGGTCCTCGTGCAGAACCGTGTCGCCATTGCCATGCCCTCACTGCCGCAGGCGGTGCAGGTGCAAGGCGTGACGACGCAGAAGAAGTCGACATCGATCCTCGGTTTCGTCAGCCTCACCTCGCCGGATAGCCGCTACGACAGCCTCTTTCTGTCAAATTATGCCGTCATCAACCTGCAGAATGAACTCGCCCGGCTTCCAGGCGTCGGCAATGTCTCCGTCTTCGGCGCGGGCCAGTACGCAATGCGTATCTGGATGGACCCGGATCTCCTGCAAGCCCGGGGACTGACGCCGCAGGACGTCGTCAACACCATTCAGCAACAGAGCCAGGAGGTCACGGCAGGGCAGGTGGGATTGCCGCCAGTGCCAAGCGGCCAGGATTTTCAGTACACGTTGAATATCAGCGGACGTCTCAACGAAGTCGCCGACTTCGAAGACATCATCGTCAAGGTCGATTCCGACAGTGGCGGCCGGATAACGCGCGTGCGCGACATTGGCCGTGTCGAGCTTGGCGCTCAAACCTATAGCCAATCATTCCTGCAGAACCGGCGCCCCGCCACCGGCATCGGCATTTTCCAGTTGCCGGAAGCAAATGCCATCGCGGTTGCCGAATCCGTCAGGGCGAAGATGACGGAGCTTTCAAAGAGCTTTCCGCCTGGCCTCGAATACAACATGCCGTTCGATACGACGAAATTCGTGAAGGCGTCGATTCGCGAAGTCTACGTGACGCTGATCGAGGCCGGCGTTCTGGTGCTGATCGTGATCCTGCTCTTCCTGCAGGATTGGCGGGCCATGCTCGTGCCGGCGACGACCGTTCCGGTGACGATCATCGGTGCCTTTGCGGCGATGGCAGCCCTTGGGTTCACCGTCAACCTGTCGACATTGTTTGCGATCGTCCTTGCGATCGGCATCGTCGTCGATGACGCGATCGTCATCGTCGAGGGCGTGTCACGTCACGTCGAGGAGGGGATGCCCTGCAGGCAAGCGGCAGAGAGGGCGATGGACGAGCTTCTCGGCCCGGTCATCGGTATTACGCTGGTTCTCATGGCCGTCTTCATTCCGGCTGCCTTCCTGCCTGGGTTGACGGGGCAGCTGTACCGACAATTTGCGCTCGTCATTGCCGCGACCGCTTTGATCAGCGCGATCAACGCGATCACGTTGAAACCGACGCAATGCGCCCTTTGGCTGCGGCCGCCCGTTGCGCCCGAGAAGCGCAACATTTTCTATCGCGGCTTCAACCGTATCTATGACGCCGCGGAGAACGGCTACTCCCGGCTTGTTGGCGGCCTTGTGCGCAAGAGTGCCATTGCAGTCCTCGTGGGTTTGGCTCTGATTGGTGTTGCCTTCTGGGGGCTCGCCCGGCTTCCGACCGCCTTCCTTCCCATCGAGGATCAAGGCTACGTGCTGATCAGCGCGCAACTGCCGGATGGTGCGTCGAAGGAACGCACCGATGCCGTGATGCTGCGGGTCAGCGAGATCGCCGAGGCGACGCCGGGCGTCGATCAGGTTCTGACGATCAGCGGTATTTCGATCATCGACAACAATGCAAGCCTGCCGAACGCCGGTGTCGCCTATGTCGTTCTCAAGGACTGGGATGTGCGAGGAAAGGAAAAAGGCCAGGATCTGCTGTCGATATACCAGCATCTGAATGGCGCACTGGAGAGTATCATGCAGGCCAAGACGCTGGTCGTGGTCCCACCTGCGATCCAGGGCATCGGCAATGCCAGCGGCTTCACCATGCAGGTGCTGCTCAAGGACGGTAGCTTCGATTTCCCGCTGCTGCAGGCGCTGGCCGACACGATCGTCGAACACGGGAATTCGCAATCCTCGCTGCAGCGGCTGCAGACGTCGTTCCGCGCGGATGCTCCCCAGCTTGAGGTCTCGGTCGATCGCATCAAGGCCGAGACGCTTGGCGTCACGGTCGGGCAGGTGTTCTCCGCCCTCTCGGGCTACGTCGGATCGAGCTACGTTACCCAATTCAACAAGTTCGGCCGTACCTTTCAGGTCTATGTGCAAGCGGCTCCAAATTTCCGGGTGCGGCCGGATGATATCCGCAACCTGAAGGTCAAGGCCGGCGATGGCACCATGGTGCCGCTTGGTACTGTGATCGATGTCACCAGCGTGCCGGGGCCGTCGCTGATCAGCCTCTACAATCTCTATCCTACCGCCACGATCGTCGGGGGTCCCGCCACCGGCTTCAGTTCGGGGCAGGCGCTCGATGTCATGGAGCAGATTGCCGATCAGACGCTGCCGCCAGGCGCCGGCTTCGAGTGGACGGCGCTGTCCTATCAGGAGAGGGCGGTCGGCGGGCAGATCTACTACGTCTTTGGCCTTGCCATTCTGCTTGTCTATTTCGTTTTGGCCGGACAGTACGAAAGCTGGATATTGCCGTTCGCCGTCATTCTCGCCGTTCCTCTCGCTCTGCTCGGGACGGTCGGCGCACTGACGGCGCTCGGCGTTGCCAACAATCTCTACACCCAGATCGGCCTCATTCTGCTCATCGCGCTCTCCTCGAAGAACGCCATCCTGATCGTTGAATATGCACGTGAAAAACGCATGCAGGGCATGGAAATCGCCGCTGCCGCCGTGCTTGCCGCGCGGCTGCGTTTCCGGCCGATCCTGATGACGTCGTTTGCCTTCATCCTTGGCGTGGTGCCGCTGGTGCTGGCGACAGGTGCCGGCGCCAACGCGCGCCGATCGATCGGCATTTCCGTCTTCAGCGGCATGATTGCATCGACGTGCCTGGCGGTTTTGCTGGTGCCGTCCTTCTACGTGATCCTGCAGCACTTCGAGGAATACCGGAAGCGCCGCGCGGTGGCGGTGCCTGACGCACAGACGTAGGTATGCGGCGTCAAGGACCAACATCGACACGCCGCTGACCAGAACTGACGCCGCATTGAGAATTGCTATTCCCGGCGAAGAACGAACGGGCCGCCGCGCTCGACCTTCGGCCCGTGGATAAGCAATGGAGCGCCCTCGCAGGAAGAGGGCTAAAGCCGCCCTCACGATGCCGACATCGTCGACACTATGATTTCCGCAAGGAGAGGAACTATGGAAAATTTCTCGTCGTCGTCACTGGAAATCGCATACGCGAAACGCGGCATGTGGAGAATGAGACTTGGCCTGTCCGTGCTGGGCGTCGTCTTGTTCGCGGGCGCCGCCTTGGCGCAGCAACCGACCGACGCGCAGCGCAACGCAATCAAGTCCGCCTGCCGCAGCGATTTCATATCCAATTGCTCCGGCGTCACGCCGGGAGGCAAGGAGGCGCTTGCCTGCCTGCAGCAGCACGAAGCGTCGCTCTCGTCGGGTTGCAAGCAGGCAATCAGCGCGCTCGGCGGAGGTAGCAAGGCCACCGCGCCGAAATCGTCTTCCGATGCGTCGACGGCGCCGGCGACGCCGGATACCGGCACCCCCAAGGCCGCAGCGCCGGCCGCGGCCGCACCTCAGCTTTCACCGCGAGAGGAAATGGTCATTGCCCGCGAGGCCTGCGGGCCGGACTTCCGGTCTTACTGCCGTGCCGTTCCGCTCGGCGGCGGACGCGGCATCGCCTGCCTCAGGGAAAACATGCAGCGTTTGTCGCCAGGCTGCCAGAAGGTCCTAGCGCACGGGCTCTAGTTCCTCCTGCGTTTCCGCTTCATCCGGCACTCCTGTGACGAGCGGTTGTGCCGGAAATACCGCTAGACTCGCAAAATGGCGGTGAACTCGTCAGACCTAAGTCCGACTACCCGAGCGTTCTGTGAGCGCTAAGTGACCCATGTCCTTCTGCCCCGAAGGATGAGGGAGGCTTTAGGATGTCGCGGACCAACCCTCCTGCAGCCTCCCTCCTTCCAATCGGACCTTGGTCCAACTTTCCAAGCGCGCGCACTCTGCCTAAGTTGCTCCTGTCCTTCCGCCAAAAAGGACACGCAGGGGCACCTTCGGGTCCCCTGAGAGGGCTCGAGAGGATCACCAACGGGTAGGCTGACCTCTCGGCTCTCCCCGTCTGGGGCAAGAGCTGGTCGATGCTCGCAAGCAAAGCGCGGTTGCTCGCCTTCCATCTCCCACGCGTCCCTGTGTGGTTGGTCGGCCGGCTTGTCAGGCGCCTCTGACCCTGGAGTGCGCCTGATCGCCAATCCGAGGAAATCATTCATCTGGCTTCCCCTTTCCCAATCGAGCACAAGCAGGATCCGGGTCGGAGATGTGTAGGACTTCAACTTGATCGCTGCCATCGTCTCCCCGCAAAGGCGTGCAACCGCAATCTCGTGACACGTTTAAGGAGAATTGCGCGTTTTGATGCCAACGTAACGACAGCCGATTTCGTCGCGTTGTGAGGCGGTTTTGCGCCGCCCTGCGGGCCGGGCTGTCGGAATAGCGGAAACCTGCCCGGCCTGTGTCGGGCATCCATCCGTGGCGGAAGCGGTCATCAAGGCGACCCTCGCAATGACGTCTGGCGCTTGCGGCCGGATGCACACAAGGGAGGCTTTGCCGCGCATCACGTCTCACTCATCGTCAAGTAGATAGCGCGCCCTTGCGTCCATCGGCCTTCGCGCTCTTTGGAAGTTGTCCTCAGAGAATGAAAGTGAAGGAGAACGAGCGATGGTGCGCGACGACATAGAGGCATTGCGAGAGAAGATCTCTTGCGGGGCAGTCCTTGAACGCGGCGGTTGGCGCGTGGACCTGAAGGAGAGCACGCGACGGGCAGTGAAATACAGACGCGAGGCTGAGATCATCATCGTCATCCATGACGGCAAGGGTTGGTTTGATCCGCTGTCTGATCGCAAGGGAGATATCTTCGATTTGCTTCGCCATATCGAAGGCCTGGGGTTTCAGTCGGCGCTCAAAGTAGCCTCGGACCTGATCGGGTGGCGCGTCGCCGATTCCATATGGTCGCACCCCGAGCGCAATCCAAAACCGCGATCATCTGCCGCGACGCCGGCGGCCCGCTGGGCGGCGCGAGCCATGCCTAAAGCTGGGTCGAGAATTCTCCTTTATCTCTCCAAGACACGGTGTCTCCCGCCGGCGATCCTTGCAAAGGCTGTCGCGGATGGCTGGTTGCGGTCGGGCCCGTATGGGAGCGCATGGTTTGCGCATCGAGAGGCCCGCGTGGTTGTCGGCTGGGAGGAGAGGGGCGACGGGTGGCGCGGCTTTGCCACGGGGGGCTCCAAATCGCTCTTTCGGTTTGGCAGCGAAGCGCCCACCCGTGTCTGCGTTACCGAATCTGCGATCGACGCTCTCAGTCTGGCGGCAATCGAGGGCCTGCGCCAGGACACCCTCTATGCCAGCACCGCGGGTGGTTGGTCGCCGCGCACTCAGGCTGCTGTCTCGGCGCTGTCACGGCGGGATCGAAAGCTGGTGGCCGCAACCGATCGTGACAGTCAGGGCGAGGCTTTTGCCGACGCACTGCGGGCCATCGCCGATGCCAAGGGTTGCGATTTCTATCGACTGCGGCCACGCGCGAATGATTGGAATGATGATCTCTGCGGTGTTCGTGATCAGTGGTCGTCGTAATAATCGTCGCTTGGCGCATAATGAATATAATTAAAGTCCACACTCGCGGGCCTGGTCTCCGGCGACAGCACAGCATCGTCTACCTGAAACACGACGTGCGGGACTGAAGCTGCCGCGGGGTTGCCTCCGAGATCGGCGTCGTCTGAGATGAGCTTCTGGCGAGGAACCGCGAGGCGACGATGATGTTCCCGCCGCGTTGGATGAGTGCGCACGTCGAGCGGTTCATCCGGCGCAGCCCCTCGGTTCTGCTGCGGTCTGAACCGGACGGCAGCCCGATCAAAGGCCGCGTTCCGCGCCGCGGGGCGGCAGTCTCGACGCTTGCTTCGCAAGGCGTGGCCGCGTCCACTGCAGACCGTGGACGCGGCCCGCATTGTCCGCAACCCCACCTTTCTCGCCACGCATCGTCCTGACCTTGGGCCAGGCTGCTTCGCCGGTTCGTGTCGACCGCACCCGAGGGACAGCGCCGGACAATCGGCAGCCCCGGGCTTCGCTCAACCAACCCAAACAAGGACATTCATCATGGCATCGCTCAACCGTTCCGGCCCGAAAGCCCGCCCAGCCGCCCAGCGCGCCACCACCTTCGAGATGGTCCGCCACGCCTGCCCGGACAGCGCACAGGCACAACGCATCTCCGAAAGCTTCGGCCTGGCCGTCGTGGACAGCGACGGTATCCGCGAACTTCACCATGCCCAACTGATCGAAAGTGCTGCGGCACTGAAAGACGGTCTGGCCGAAAAGGCCATGCAGATCCACATGCAGCGCATCGTCGGTTCCTTCGTTGGCTCCGCCTACGGCGCCGGCCAGTTCTACAGCCGCTCGGTCACGGAAGCGCGCGATCTCACCACCAAGCTTTCGAACGACTATCGCGACGAGGATCTCGAAGGCCCGGTCGGCTTTGGCAGCCGCGCCCAGCGCAAGCGCGAATTCGCAGCCGACATCGGCCTGCAGGCCCACGTTCTGCGTATGGCCGCAGAAGGCGCTGTCAGCGCCTACGAAGAGATCACCGGCGAGACCTGGAAGCCATATGAGCGCACAGGCGCTGCGCCTTCCGCTCATCGATCGACCAGAGGGCGGCTTCGCTGCAGATGTCCGCCTTCGACTGACCGGAAGGGGCGAAAGCCCCTTCATCTCCGAAACAAGGCCGGTGCGCGTCGCGCACCGGCCTTTCCCCATGTCGTATGATGAGGCCTTGCCGATTACGGTTCGTCCCGTTTTGCGGTCTAGCCGGGTCCGGAGATGGACGGTCGCAACGGCAAGCCGTCCTCCACTGTCGTTTCGGCCCGCCTGTGATGATCGAATTACCAACTGGATGCCAGCGGGTGCACCGCCTCCGGCCTCGGCTTCCTCGACCGCCGTGACGAACCGCGAAGGGCGCGGTTCGCAAAGTTGAGGAACAAGACCATGAAGAAGTCAGACAAGAATATCGGCGAGCGTGCAGACATTTATGCACGCATCACCGACAAGATCGTTGCCGCGCTCGACGAGGGCGTGCGGCCGTGGGTGCAGCCATGGAGCGCGAAGCATCTGAGCGGACGCGTTTCGCGGCCCTTGCGCCATAACGGCGAGCCCTATTCGGGCATCAACGTGCTGCTGCTCTGGTCGGAGAGCATGGCACGCGGTTTTTCGTCATCGACATGGATGACGTTTCGCCAGGCAGTGGAACTTGGCGCTTGCGTCCGCAAGGGCGAGACGGGCTCGATGGTGGTTTACGCCAACCGTATCAGCAAGATCGAAACCGACGGCGAGGGGCAGGAGGTCGAACGCGATATTCCCTTCCTCAAGGCCTACACCGTCTTCAATGTCGAGCAGATCGACGGGCTTCCCGAAACCTATTCGAGTGAGGACAGTAGCGTGCGGTGTGTCGACAGGATCGGTCACGCCGACGCCTTCTTCGCAGCAACCGGTGCCGTCATCCGTCATGGCGGTGACAAGGCGTTCTATGCGCCAGGGACGGACGACATCCAGATGCCTCCGATCGAAACGTTCAGGGATGTGGAAAGCTATTATGCAACGCTGGCCCATGAAGAAATTCACTGGGTCGGTGCAACACATCGCCTCAATCGTGATCTCTCCAGATACGCGAAAGACCGGTCGGAGCGCGCACGCGAAGAGCTGATCGCCGAATTGGGTGCCGTGTTTCTCGCGGCCGATCTCGGCATCGTTCCGGAGATGGAGCCGCGCCCGGACCATGCGAGCTATCTTGCATCATGGCTCTTGGTGCTGAAGACGACAAGCGCTTCATTTTCCAGGCCGCCGCTCAGGCGCAGCGCGCCGTTGCCTACCTGCACGGTCTTCAGAATGCTGGATCCACGCCTTGACGGTTGATGATGCTGGCGTTTGTGTCGATTGTCCGGAACTGGCCTCATTGACCGAAGTGGAGCGACCTGATGAAGGAAACTGTCCCTGTCCACGCCCATCGCGTCGCGGTGGGCGAAGCCCGCTTGCCGCATCCGAACGGTGAGGTGTAGGAAGTGCATCGGTCGAAATAAAGCATCGTCTGCAGCGAGGAAGTTTCGAACGGTCCTCGCTGCCCGAAGGCTCACTGGTATTACGCATTCCTGATCCTACGCTTGCCGCAGACGGGAAAATGACACGCGCGGGTGTCGCGGCCTCGATGCTGGCGCGCCTGGATCCGCCATTCTCTATCCCTTCAATGGTTGCGCAAGGCAGGCCCACCGCGGTCTCGATGGGGCATGTCGGACCGGAGAACGCCTCACGCTGCTCGGCTCGATCGTCCTCCCGCAACGGCCGGCTCGTTTTCTTCCCCTGACGGCGACCACCCCACGTGACAGGTCACGCGGGGACCCCGGATCGCCGTCATTCCTCGCGGTAGCCAAGAAAGCCTCGGCCCATGGCCGTCCTCCACTTCGTTGCGGCCCTGCGGGTGCGCGCCGATCGTCGCCGGTCTGATCGACAGCCATCGAGACTGCGATGGGCGCGGCTCGAGCAACCGAAAAGGAATGCGACAATGGCTACCATCGGCTCCTTCACCGCCTCAACCGACGGCTTCACCGGCACCATCAAGACCCTCAATCTCAACGTCAAGGCAAAGATCGTCAGGGTCGAACGCGCCTCCGAAGGCGCCCCGGACTTCCGCGTCCTGGCCGGCAATGTCGAGTTCGGCGCAGGCTGGCAGAAGCAGGCCCGAGACACCGAGCGCGACTACATCTCGGTCAAGCTAGATGATCCGAGCTTCCCGGCTCCGATCTATGCCACGCTGACCGAAGTCCAGGGCCAGGAGGGCCTCCAGCTCATCTGGTCGCGCAACACGCGCCGGTAAGCAGAACCAGAAAGCCCCGCCACTCAAGCGGGGCTTTTCTCAATGTCACTTGTTGAGTGCATCCTTCAGCGCCTTTGCCGGCGCAAAGGTGAGCTTCTTGGCGGCGGCGACCTTGATGGTCGCGCCGGTCGCCGGATTGCGCGCTTCGCGCTCCGGCGTGTCCTTCACTTTAAATTTGCCGAAACCTGGGATCGAGGTTTCCTTGCCGGAGGTGGATGCCGCAGTGATGGCCGAACACGGCTTCCACGATCGCCTTGCCCTGTACCTTGGTCAGGCCATGTTCGCCGGCGATCTTGTCTGCAATTTCGTTGGTTGTGGTCATGGTGAACTCCCGATTGAAGCTCCGGAATCCTTTCCACCACGCGGCTCCTCTGTCATCGGCCACGATGCCCACCGAACTGACTTCGGCGGCATTTCCACAGCTTCCTATGGGCTTATAGCCCTTCGACCGTTTCCGGCGCGCGAGTTTGAGGAAGTGCGACGCCGCTGCGAGCTCATCCGAAAACACCTCTGTCTATTCCCGACCGCTCGTCCCGATCCGGCCCCATGAGCGGACGACAGCCGTTTCACCGAACAGCGTTGGCTCGTATCGACAGGGTGTGGAACCGTGCCATGTTCCTGCTTAGATCAGCGCGATGGCAATAGAGGCGATAGGGATCGAGCGACATGGACAACAGGATCGGTGATCCGGTGCTCGGCGTCCAACGACAGTTTTGAATCGGTCGCGCCGCATTGATTCACGTACTTGATAGGTCAAAATCGACGCCACTCCTCGTTTTTCTAGGGCAGGGGCGGCATGTCGCCCGCCAGACCCACGGTGTCATATCCGGTCGCGCGTCGATTATCCTGGCCAAGCTTTCGCAGAGTAGGGGCCTCGACCGACGGCGCAGATCCTTCTTCGGCGAGACCTTCGACCGATCTCGCGTTCGCACCCCCGGCATTGTGGTCGGCTTTGACGGCGTTCGATGCGATGATGAAGTCGTCAAGGGCCAGGCTCGGCTTGTTCATGCGGCAATGCCCTTGAGGTGGATCGATCGTTTGCTCTCGATTTCGTTGACGAGCGCCTGAACTTCGGCGCGGGCCTTTCGGACGCTGTCGGTCAAGTCCTGCATCTGCAATGTGCCGAGACCGTTTTGGATCGCGCGATAGATATTGCGCTCGAACAACTCCGTATCGAGAAGTGCAGTGCGATAGGCGGCTTGCTGCAACCCGGCAACGAATGGCCGGATATAGCGATAGGCTTCGAGGTTGCGCCCCGGGATAGTCACGCGCGTTCTCACATTCAGATGCTGAATCTTGGTACCCGCTTCGTCGTTTGTCTCGTTGACCATGGCGATCGCCTGTCCAGCCGCCTCGATCTCCTTGATCGCCGGCTGAATGGGAGAGAAGTTCCGAAGCGCGAATGATGCTCGTCTGAAGGGAGCTGTCGACGCCAGGTGCATCGATCACGATGAGGTCGAAGGACGTTGCAAACCGCTCGATGGCCGTCTCGAGCGTTCGTGATGTCGATGCGGTCGTGACTTCGATGTTGTCGGGCACATTTTGCTTGTTGTGGCACAGTCGCCACCATCCCGACAGGTTCTGCCTGCTATCGGCGTCGATCAGAAGCACACGCTCGTTTCTGAGCGCATACTCCCCCGCCGCCAGGGTGACGAGCGTGGTCTTGCCCGCACCACCCTTATTGCTCACCGCAGCATAGATCCGGCTCATCTTGATCGACCCTTTGAAAGCTGACGTGCTCAGTGTCTCTGTGAATATAACTCTATGCGTATAGCAACCGTCAACCAAAATGCTGGCGATCAAACACATTCTATGGGCGATGGCCCCTAGAGTGGGATCACATGCCAATGGCACACGATGTGATTACACGAGGTGTTTGTTCACACCCATTATATTGAAATAGCGTGTGAATGCTCGATGTATTTGCTCAAATTGTGCACATGGCTGTTGTCCCTGCGAAGCTTCGTTCGTTCGCGGTCAGGCCCCATCAAGGCTCTCCGATGACAGCTTGAAGAACAATACTAAATACGTATGGTTATGTTTGGCAGGATACGCAAATTTGTGATACAAATTTGCTGACGATCGACGGACAAGCCGTCGATGGCGCCTGCGGCGATTGTTTCGAAGAGGATGAAATGGCGGCAAGCCACCGCGGGGCGATCAAACGAGAAGGGGCAGACAAGCGGAAGGATCGGGTCGTGCACGCGCGTTTCAGCACCTCCGAAATCGCCGTCATTGCGCGCGTTGCCGCAGGCGCCGGAATGACCATCTCGGCCTTTATGCGGTCGCTGACATTGGAAGGCGCAGGCGTCCGCCCCTTCTTCACCGATGACGACCGGGCAATTCTGGATCTGCTTTTGTCGGACATGCGGGCGATTGGCGTGAACCTCAACCAGCTGGCGCGCGCCGCAAACAGCAGCGGTCACGTTGATGCCAAGGCGATCTCTGCTCAAACGGCAGATATTCAAAAGATCGTCGCCGCCGTCATGCTCGAGCTCAGGCGTTTCGCGGCGCGCGGCGCCCAACGGCGGCGAGGAACCGCCTGATGGAGTTCTTCTTCGGTGCGTTCGAGAATGAGTGGGAGCGGCGTAGGGCAGCGCTGCTACACGAGCGGTCGCTGGGCCGGGGCAAGACTTTGGAGGAAGAGGAGCGCCGGCGCCGCGGCGGAGCGGTCCCGACCGCATCTCTTACCGCCGGCCGAATGCATGGTGGGACCAAACGCGGCCGCCGTTCGGCCGGGTTGAGGGATGGATTTGGCGCCGGCGAACCTTCCATGCGGTCCCGGTTTGCATCACTCGCGTCCGGCAGCCAACCGGCCGTGGTCAAGATGGCGTCCTTCGGCGGCGGCAGCAGGCTTGGCGCGATGATCGGCTATCCTATTGTTCACCGGCCTTCGCCGCAGTGATGCTGTCCGTCTTGGCAGGCCATATATCCAGAATGACCGCATCGTCACAAAGATCAAAAAGAGCGGCGACATCGTCCAAGTCAGCATTCCAATCCATGCCGCATTCCGGCAAACCCTGAACACCATCCCCCAAGGCCATTCGAGCCTTATCGTGACAGCGCAAGGCGCAGCCCGATCGGAGAAGGCTTTCACCAACTGGATTATTGAAGCCGGCCGGGACGCTGGCCTGCCCCCGCACCGGTCCCCCCACGGCCTACGAAAAGCAGCATGCATCCGGCTTGCACAGGCAGGTTGCTCCGCATCGGAGATCATGAGCATCACGGGGCACAAGAACCTTGCGGAGGTGGAAACCTACGTGAAGGAAGCGAACAAGAGCAAGCTTGCCGATAGCGCAACAGCGAAGACCTATGGGGCAGCATGAGAACGTTGGAGAAACAAAAATCTGCTAACAGGTACGAGCCGTTAGCAGAATTCACCCGCAAGTCCTTGAAACATAAGGAGGTGTGGAAAGGAATGGTGGGCCCGGAGGGACGAAGGGCCGTGTACATCCTGAAGCCCTGAACTCCAAGGCACTCCGCGTTTCCAGGCACTTCCGGATACATTCGCGGGTTCAGCGATGTGTACGGAGATCTCAAAATGGTGTCAACAATTGAATGCCTCGCCGGGGCCAGTCGATCCCAGTCCCCGCCGTAGCCGGCGGCGCTATGCTGGACCTCCTGCGGCTGCCCTCTTGTCCGGTCTCGGCATGCGCGAATTCCCGCCGTGCCCCTGCGGGGACGCTATGCTCCCGGCTCCGATATGCTCATTGTTCCCCTGATCCCGGCAGGGGTAGCCTCGCTCTCTTCCACGACGATTTTTTCCTGCCCTTCGGATCGAGCCACGTGTCTCGATCCGATCCGCATTGCGGACCGGGGAAAAAATAGTCGCGGAACCTTGTCGCTCGGTGACAATCCCAAGGGCCGCTCAGAAACGGCCTGCGGCCTGCGGCATCCCCCTTGGAGGGGCATGCCTCTTCCGAGCATGGCGACCCTTGTGACAGTCAACCCCTGCCTGCCGTCGTGCCAATCTGAATCACGTTAACGACTTCGACGTCCTGTTTCCGGGAACCCGGAAATCATTTCCGATCGCCCTGGGCCCGACTCCCGAAATCTGCTATAAAATTCATGTTTTCAATGAGTTATGGAGATTTCGAATGAAGACGACGACCACCGTAATTCGCGGGCTAGCAATCGATGTCCTCATCATTGAAACCGTACATGCAGATGCCGTCGGCACTCTCTTTTACCGTGCCGAAGTCCTGATCCGGGAGCGGAAGTCGGGTGCGCAACGCCTCGTCCGGCGCACTCGCATCCCCGGCACCGCGAAGGAACTGGCTCAGGCCGTCCAGCAGCGTGGCGTTCGTGCTCTTGAAACTTTTTCGCCGGCTGCCTGAAATATTTTTCCAAGGATTCACCAAGGACTCGTTTTGCCTCAGCAAGGATTCGATGCCCTTCGAGTCCTTTCCGGCAAGGATTCAAGACCGCTTGGAAACCAGACGGGACACGCCCCAAGGATATGGAATTCCTCGATTTTTCCAGCGGCATTCGCGACACTGTCCAGCGTCATGAATGATCGACAGACAGAAAAGGAGACCCCCATGACACATACTACGAACAGCATCGTCGCCCGCCATATCGTTGCAGAGTTCAAAGCTTTTAAAGAGGCTTATGATCGCTACCTCGACCGGATGGATGACCTCGTATGCTCGCTTGATGAGGATAGCGAGATTCACAGAACGGCTCGTTTTCTTGCCGTTGGTACCGACGACGTGACGAAATTCACCCTCAACGGGGACAACGTTGTCAGTGACATCGAGGCAAAGCTGAAGAAGGAGGACGCATGATGCAGGCTCTTCAACTTCTCGGCTGGGAGCGGGACGACACCGTTGCCGACAATACCCAGAGCACATGGACGAACCTCCTCATCGTCGGGGATGGCGAGGAGGACACCTACGATATGCTCGTGATTGGCGAGCCGGGCCGTATCGGACCGACGCACTACAGCGTCACAGGCACCCGCAACAGGACCGGGGTGACATTTGCAGAGGGGACAGCGTCATCATGGGATGAAGCTTGCCACCTCGCCAAGGTCGAAGCCCGGCGGGCCTCAATCAGGCCCGTTGAATAGCGGAAGGCGACCGCCAGAGACATTCTCCATTCCGGGCGGGTACAGACACCACCCGAGCGGTCAGGCGTGCTGTACGGGCCACTTAAACGCAACGAAATGTGGACATCGGGGTCGAGAGACCCCGATTTCGCGCTTCAGGTCACGACGATGGTGATGTCCGCCGTCACCGCCACACCACTCGAATCTGTCGCGGACACCCAGATTTCATAGCTCCCCGCGATCAGCGCCCGGCCACCGATCCGCCCCGTCGCGACGTCGAAAGTCGCCCCGAGTGGCATCCTGCCGGAATATGAATACGAGGGGCTGCCGGATGCCCCGGAGACGACCGGACGCAGATCGAGCGCCGAGCCCACGGCCACAGATGTCTGCCCCGTGACGGACAGCGTGAAGCCTGCCGGAGTGTCCGGCGGTATCGGTGTCGTCGGCTCCTTCGGAGGAGCCACGACAGGGACGGCGATCACGCCCGTCGTCGACGATCGCAGAACAAACGTCCCGGCCGACGCATCAGCGTTCCAGAGAGCCGCGATGGTGGCGAGAGCGACGACAGCCTTCATGCCGCATCCTCCGGCAGTTCGCACGCCGGGTAGCGTGACAGGGTCTCGCTGTCGCATGGCGGGCAGACTTCTGGAAAGCCGGCGAGCCCGTTCATCGCTGTGCAGGCCCCGGGTGTCTGGATGCGCAGTGGATTCCATACCTGCCCGCCGCCGTGCCGGACACGCCACGTTCCTGGCGGTACCGCATTCAAGAAGCCGGATTCCAGGAGCCCGGTGAGAGCCGCCCCGTCATCACCAAGGGACGACACCCGGCCGCCGTCCGTCCCGTAGAGATCGAGCGCCGCTGCTATCTGCTGCTGCTGCCCCACGACCGCGACAAGCTCCGCCCGGAGCCGCGCGTGTTCGTAGACCTCGCCGCCGTACCAGGCGCCCGCAACAGCCAGCACTCCGAAGATCACGCCCGCGATCACCCCCACCACAAGGTTATACATGTCTACTCCTTCCCTTCATCATCCCAGCCGCTCCAATCAAAGCCCCACGACCCCGCGTTTGCGATGAGGTCCGCTGCTTCGAGGACAAGTTCCGCGCAGCCATCAGCGTCCGGTTGGTCGCTCTCAAGTTCGCGGGCAAGCGTCCGATCGATGGCGATGACACGATCCCGCGCGGAGGCGATCAATCCGACCCGAGTGAGAAAGCCGGCGAGGCTGGGGCTGGCGATGGCGATTTCGTCTGTCATGGCTTCGGTCCTTTCGTACCCGCATCGTCATCCGGCGTTTCCGTCTCCGGGGGCGCAGCCTGCTGCCGTTCGACTTCCCACATCTGCGCCGCCGCCAACATGGAGGCAGTTATCTCATCATCAGAGGCTCCGGGCCGAGCGGCCATCCGGAGCCGCCATAGGTCGCCCGTGTAGATGGAGTCGCGCAGCCACTCGACAGCGGCTGGCGGCACTCGCGCTTCAAGCATCTCGCGAGCAATGTCAGCCTTTCGGCTGCGCGACAGGTCTTTAACAAGCCGCCGGAAGGACGGCGGCGGGCGCATACGGTTCGTGGCGTAGTGCAGCGGCTCCAGGCCGCGCTCCATCGCGTATGCCGTTGGCCCCCGGTCATCGTCGATCGACGAGGCAGGCGAACGGGCAGGACGGAAGGGAAATGAGAAAGCCGGCATCGGTATGGGTGGCATCATCGCGAGCGTCGCCGATAGGATTCCGAGTAGCTGGAGCAACACCTTGCCTGCCGGATCGCCGCCCCGGCGCTGCCGTTGGCGTTCAGCCAGATCGCGGCGCATGCGATCCACGCATGTCCGACGACGCTTATCCTGCTTCTTCATGTTCATGACGCTCACCATTCGATTTCATCGAATGAAGTGAACGGGCGGCCTCTCACCTTTTCGCGCCACCGCTTCGACATCGCCAACAGCTCACGAGTGCGATGCCATTCACGAGCGGCCTGCGCGACCTGCTCGGCTGGCCAGCAGTTCTCGCACGCATCTATCAACACACCTTCGGCCATCCAGTGTGCTGACTGATAGACGGTTTCGATTCTTTCGTTGACTGTTGACATACCCGACCCTCCGCTGCCCTTTGCCTTCTTTCAGGATGCGGGCAGGTCGGGACCGGCGCAAATCAGGAGCGGGTGCGCGACTCCCGGGAGAAGGATTCGACGTCGAACGCCAACGGAGTGACCCCAAGGCCATTGTCGGCTCGACGAAACCGCCTATCCTGCACCACCTTCGATCCCGCTTGGTAGCCGAGGAGAATGTCCCGATGAAGAAGAGGCCCACGAGTTTCGAGGAACTGCTGAATTTTGAGTACCGCTGGCCCAAGAAGGGCGATCGACTGCTACGCCGATCGGATGATTGGGACCGAGGGGTGGAGTTCTCCAAGCGGCCAATCGATAGACACGTGCATCTTTGGGAAGGCTACATGAGAGCCGGAGCCGGACTGATCGAACTATGTACCCAGGATGGATACGGGGGCGACCGGCACTTCGTGATCTATCCAATTTTGTTCAATTATCGCCACGGCCTCGAACTAGCGATGAAATGGATCGTGCTTCGTTTCGGCGGAGAAGGATTTCAGGGGATCGAGGCAGATCATGACCTTTGGAAGCTTTGGAAGCGCTGCCGCGCGATCATTGAACAATACGAGCAGAATGACGACGAGGCCACCAAAGTGGTCGAGAAGATCGTCAAGGAATTCCATGATCTTGATCGGGCCGGAATTAGCTTCCGGTACGGCTGGGGCAAAGAAGGCAAAGAAATCAAACTGCCAGATCACATAATCGACCTGGAAAATATCCACGGCGTGATGCAGGGAGTATCAGGCTATTTCACCGGGCTTGATGGATGGCTGGACGACCTGCATTCGGCAGGACCGTGACAAGGATTCGACGTGAATCCTGATGGGTATGACCCCATCAGGCGCGCGAGATCGCGCTGTACGGCCTTCTCTGGCGCACAAATTTTGTGCCGATCGCGATTTTCGTAGGATTTCAGCCTCGCCGTCGAAGAGCGGGCGTCGAAATGGCCGGCGTGCGTTCCGGCTCTGGCGGACGCAGGGTCGCGAGTTCCTGTCGGGCCGCTGCCAATTGCCGCCCGGTATCGGTGAGATTGTCGCGGAGGTTCTTCGCCCGCGTTTCAGCCTCCCGCCGTCCGGCATCGGCGGCGCTGGCACGGTCAACGGCATCGGCGGCGGCTTGCCGGAGAGCTTCCATTTCTGCATCGACGGCGGCGCGGATGCGTGCCGCGACCTTCGATTTCCGGAATCCATCGAACACGCTGCGCAGCGCTCCCGGTAGAAGTTGAAGGCGTGCAGCAGCCTCGCGGACACGGACGGCCTCTTCACGAACACGGGCCATCATCGACCGGGCCTTGTTCTGCTCCTGAACGGCCTTGTCCTGGGCCTTCAAAGCGGCTTCCGTCGCGGCCTTCGCAGCGGCAAGCTGGCGGGCCGCTTCCTTCTTGGCCGCAGCAGCCTCCGCACCAATCCGGGCGGCCTCGTCTTTCGTGCTGGCGATCATGGATTCGCCCTTGCGCTTGACCTCTCTGGCCCGTTCGATGGTGGTCCGTAGCGCCTTGGCCTGTACCTGTTCAGCTTGCCATTCGGCCCGCGTCAGACGACGACGCTGCGGGCCGAGGCGAGTCAGACCGCAGGCGATGGCAACGGTCCCATGATACGCATCCTGCCATTCCCGCATCGCGGCTCGATACGCCTGATCGCCGCGCTTGTTCAACGCCTTGGTGTCCTCGCCGTCAAGGGGACCTGCCGCCATTACAGCGGCCTTCGCCGTCTGCCCGGGGTGAAGGGCGGCCGCACGCATGGCTGGATCGTCTGGCAGGATATAGGCGTGGATATGCCAATGAGATTCGTCCTCGTGCCGGATCACGGAGACGAGCTTGTCGCCGTATTGCGACCGAAGCCATGCCACTGTTCGCTTTTCCCACTCCTCCGCCTCGCGTTGCTTTTCCCACTCCTCCGCCTCGCGTTGCTTTTCCGGATCGGCGCGGACTTCTTCCATCGTGTACGGATGGCTCGCCACGACTGTCATGAGCGTGTGCTGGGTCTTCTGAATTCTTCGAGGTTTGCCACCCTTCGGCGTTGTCGTCGCGGCATCGGCAGCGGCTTCGTGCAGCGCCTCTACCTCATCGATCGTCGAGCCATAGACGACAATCGGAGGAGATGGATTCGCGACATGAACGGACGCTACCGGATCGCGCCGAGCTTCATTGAACACGAAGCCCGTGGAGCGGCCCTTACTGTCGCCCTTGCGCGAGAATGCTTCGAGATGGACGAACTGGAAGGACATCAGTCACGCCCCGGCACTTCGCGCCATTCGGCGACGAGATCGCGACCGTCCCGCGTGACGATTCCGATCCTTTTCGCCGTCAGGGACTTGCGAACCGCCACCCCCTTTTTCGGCAGATGAATGAGAACTCGATTCCGTCCGACATGTTCGACCGTGACGGACTTGCGCCGTTGCAAGTTGACCCAGTGCGGAAGCCACTCCCGGAAGAAAACAGAGCAACCCGAAACGACATCGCCATACGCCATTACAACCCTCCCTGTTGGTGGAAGAATCTTCAGTGCCGGCGGAGCCGAAAACAATAGTCTTTAGTGACCGACTAATGGCTCTCCCCGTTGGGTCGAGTCGTCGGCCCTTCGGGGAGGCTTCCGCCGGACCTTTCCGGGGGACCCTGTCTGGGGACTTCCGCGAGGCTCCTGGCAGGGGCCTTGTCGCCGCTGGATGCGACGAGGCAACCGGATGGTTGCCATGGTGACAATGCGACGGCTCTGTCACGCCGCCGCGCGGCAAGCGGCTGCGGCATACTGGCGCGACAGATACGCGGCATACCGCACCCGCTGACGGTCCTCATCGATCTGTCGCGCTCCGGTAAGGCCGTGCGCGGCCACCAGCGCTTGCCACTCGCTTGCCCGCTGGTCGAGGTTCGCCCGCACGTGAGCCCACTTCGCCTCGTCGTCCGACGACTCAAACGGGATTTCGTCGTCTTCGTCTGGCGTTCGAGGCTTCAGCCTGACGACTTTGCCACCGAATATCTCCGCAATCTCCTCGATGACGGGGTCGTCGATGATATTGGAGATGTCGTGGGGTAGCTCTGCCTGTCCTTCTCGGACAGTTGAGCTACATGTGTGAACGATATAGCTCGCTGCTTCCGCAGCTTCGCGTATATCGTCCTCGGCCTCAGCCCGCGCCTCTTTCAGTGCGGCGCGAGCGTCGTCCTCATCATCGTCCGACATCCGTCCGTCGCATGACCACGCGGCATACCGCTCCGCCACGTCGAGCGCCATCCTCGCCACGCGCAGCGCCTCTTCCGGAGGCGGCGCGAAGGCATCGTCCCACCATTCACGCGCCTGCTGCTGCCACTCGCGGATGTCAGCCCCGTCTTCGGTGGACAGTTTCAACGGATCATAATTCTGGACCATGATCATCGGTTCTGCCCACGGCGTGTGCCGCCATTGCGGCAGCGTGAGGCCAATGACGATGTTCGCCGCAGGACCGCCGTCGCCCAGCCGCGGCCTTTTCTCCGGGGACAGCTCCGGAGCATCGTCGAAATCCTTGTCCGGCGCGTCTTCGCCAGCTTCGCCGTCTTCGATGACGTTGCCGTCGTCATCCGCATCGTCTTCGTCCGGGGCACCGCCGCGCTTACCTTTCTTGACGCGCATGAGCTGGCCATCACCACGTCCCACATGAACTCGGACGACCTTTTTCCGCTCCTTCTTGAGTTCCTTCATCCACGTCCTGAACTCTCCCATCGGCTGGCAGATTTTCAACTTCTGCGTCTGTCTGTAGAGCCAGACGAGTTCGTCGTCGGTAGCCGCAAGCGTGTCCGCTGGCTTGCTACAATATTTGACAATCTCCTCGACTTTCTCGACACGACCATTGTCCCGCCAGTGCGCGTCCATGAATTTTTCGGTGTACCGGAGGAATTCCGGCCACAGCTTGGCGATGTTGCGCTTCGGCCAGTACAGTACGTTCGCATGGACATGGTACAGCACCGTGTCCGCGCCGTAGCGTGCCGACAGGTCCGAGGCCTGCCCACGCTCGGCAGCGGCGGCATCACGTTCGGCAGCCGTCGCGCGGGTGAATTCGATGCCGCGATATAAAACCTCGATGTCGTAGCATTTGCCCGTTTTCTTGTCCGGCGTGCTCACTTCATAAGCCCACGACGATATACGACGTGACAGCTCCTGAATGGCTCCCCGGAGGTCGCCAAAGGCGGGGACCGGCTCGGCGCAGGTCATGACAGCGTACCTGAAGTACCTCGCGGAAGGATGTTCATGAATGAACAACTTCAGGCCGTTCACCGTTGGCCGCCTGTCGCGGGCGGCGACGACTGGCAGGAAACGAACGGCACGGAAGACACGCTGCGTCTCGATGACGTTCGTGACAGCGGAGATCAGCGTCACTCCGCCGGGCCGGATGACATCCTCCCCCGCGCGCTGCAGCGCCTTGGCGATGCGGTCGTTCTGCTCCATAAGCTTCGCCGTCGCCGCAGCACGCCGCGCCCAGGCGACGGGATCGAGCCCCCATCCACTGTTCGACTTCAGCACCGAATTGTGCGTCTTCACACCGCGCCCGGACGCGGTCGCGGCACCGGAAACGCCCGCCAGCGCGCGCGCAGCAATCCCGCCCGGCTTGCCGCCTTCGATCTGCACAACCACGTTGTCAACAATTAGATTTTCAAAAGATGAGCTTGCGAGGTCGTCCGGAGCGAATATTTCGCCCCCGGCGCTCAACTACCCGTTCGACGGGGCTTTACAATCTCTTGGTCATTGTTCATCATTTTTGAACAGTCCTTGAAAAAGCCGTGCAGGGTTCCAGCCCTTCGACCACGGCTTTTTTCATGGTCGATCGTCGGCGCAAGAAGGTCAATGGAGAAACATCCCGGGCTCCCGGGGTGAGTAGATATCCTCTGGGGGGAGCACCCGCTATACGCGACGAAATCAACGAACCGTTGTAAAGTATGTAGACCGAATCGCTAGGAGATCGCGATGCTTGATGGGTTCTATGTTGGTTACATGTCAGCCGACGGATACGGCGTAGTATTGTTCGTTTTCAGAGGAAGTAATATCGTCGGGGTTGACGCTGGCGGCGTTAAATTTGATGGAACCTACACGCAGGATTCAGCAACAAATTCTTTCAAAGGAAAGATAACTGTCAACGCACCTCCCAATATCGACCTAGTTCAAGGAATTAATACAGGGCCGAATGGCCTCACGTACGAAGTTCCTTTCTCGATGCCGGAAAATTTCCTCGAAGCTCCGTTTATCCGAGTTGATACCCCATTCGGTCCGGTGAATATCAAGCTTGAAAAGCTCCGTGATCTTGGAGACGCAGCTTGATCGAATGGATCCAGGAAAACCCAGCAACGATCGCGGCATTCCTGAGCGCCGTGGCGGCACTGTTGTCGGTCGTTGCGACATGGCAAGGCCCACGTTCTGCAGCCAAACTCTCTGAGCAGATTCGGAATGATACAGAACGCGAAAACGAACGGCGGCGTATGAAACTTCAGGTGTTCTCTACGCTGATGCAGGAGAGAGCGACGATCGCTTCCCTCGATTCGGTAAGAATGCTCAACTCAATCGATTTCGTCTTCTCGGAGTCCCCAAAAGTCCGCGAAGCTTGGGCCGACCTTTTCGCGATTTTTCACACCTCGGATGTTCCTCATCCACAACTCCGCGAAGAAAAACTACGCGTCTTGTTGAAGGAAATGGGCGCAGATATCGGGCTATCGGATACACTCAAGGTCGATGACATCGCTCGCATTTACTATCCAAATGCGCTAGCCCAAGAAGAGGAGCTACAGATGCATAGGCGCCAGCAAGCTCTTCTTCAAATGCGGTCGCAGGGGCAGCCGCAGGTGCCATCACAAGGCATCGACGAACTGCTTCTCGCGAAGTTTCCCCCCAAGCCTCGATTGGACGGCTAGTTAGGTACTCCTCCCTCGCTTTCACGCTCCTCATCGAATGAATGGTGTGAAATCCACGCCCTCCGGAGCGGGCATCGCCATGATCTTCCGCACTTCCTTCGGCTTCAGGAGCTTCGCTCCGTACTTGGCACTGACACTGGAGAAGGCATGACCGCATTGCTTGTCGGCCAGACGTTCGCCGACATGGTCCCGGAGCCAATCCTTGGCGCTGTGCCGGAGGCTATGAAAGACCTGCCGTTGCGTCTCGTGGATACCAAGTCCGTTCATCCAGTTGTACATCTGCTTCTGAGCGGCATCTGGCGGATCGTCCGCCCTGTGGAAGTGGCCGAACACGAAGCCGTCGGGTGACTCCACGTTCTTCGCGTAGTCGATAAAACCGACCTCGTGGAGTAGTGGGTGGATTGCGACGTAGCGCTTCGACGTTTTCGTCTTCACCGGACGGTCAATCTTCTGCCCCGCGAGCAGTAGCGGACGGGTCAGATCGATAACCTCATTGCCTTCGACGTCGACAATGTCGGTCCGTTGGAGATAGATCAGTTCCGCAAGCCGCATTCCTGTCAGCAGCCCGGCCAGCGGCAGCCAAGCCTTGTGCGCCTTCTTCATGAGCTTCGGGGTAGCCGCATCCTGGAACCAGATGTTCAACGACGGCACCGCCATCGGCTCACGGTCGATAGCAGCTTCGGTTCCCTTTGGCATGGTCACTCGATATCCGCCCATGTCTCGAATGTCTGGCACGCTTGCCGCCACCCTGGACCAGATATTCTTGAATTCCGAGAGGTAGCTCGCAACCGTCGTTTCTGACAGACACTGCTCGCGTTCTTCAGGCGGGAGCTTGGCGTTCTTCTCGACTATCTGCCTCAACGTCAGGCCCTTAAAGATAGCGATCTTCGAACGATTTTTCGGCAGCCGGGCAAGGAAGGTTGCGAAGTGCTGGACATCAATCGGAAGGTACTCCTTGAGAGGCTTGTCCCCCACAATCTCCAGAAACGCCGCGAAGGCTGTTTCAAGCCGTTCTTCGTAGCGCGTTGCATCCTTATCTTCAGGGTTCAGCGCGGCCTTCCGAGCATCAAGAACTTCTCTTCCGGCGACACTCAACAATGTCGAGGACTTTCCATCCCGAACCTCTACCGCTGGACGCTCAAGAGATGCCAGCATTCGCACAGTATCCTTGTACGTCGCGCGCTCCGTCTCCCAAGTGTTCTTGTCCTTCTCCAGCGCCGCGCCGATCTTTTCCAGACGCGCTCTCAGTCCCTTCAGGTTCCGCCGCTTCCGGACAGCCGATGCTCGCTCCTCTCCAAGGAGGTTGGCGATGCCACGTTCGTTTTCGGTCGCGAGTTCGTTGTTATCGATCTGGTGCACCTCGTCCGCAGACGGCCCCATGAATGCGAGATACCTGTCTTGCTTCCGGATACCGTCGAGTTCGGCGGCCAGCGCGGTCAGACTGGCGGAAAGTATTTCTCGTGTCATGGTCGGCTCCTCGATCTGCTTAGTCAACGCCCCAGCGAGAATCCTGGCACGACGACGTGCTTCCTCTGCCGAAATCGGACCGAGACTGATTCTGATGGGCGATGACCCGAATTTTTCCCGTAACCTAGCCGGGACCCGTTGCTGGAATGTAAAACCGGAAGACCGTCGCCAAAGATACATAACGAACCCTTTCAGTGGGCCGCGATGTGTACGGTCGTGTGTACATCGACGTGTACGACGGAAAACGGGTGCCTAAAATTTTATGGAAATTCAGAATCTTAGGATGGTGGTGGGCCCGGAGGGACTCGAACCCCCAACCAAGCGGTTATGAGCCGCCGGCTCTAACCATTGAGCTACAGGCCCTGCGGCAGCGTGGCTGCCGTGTCCGGCGCAATGGTTCCCCGGAACGGGTTTCGCTCTAACGCAATTCTTCAGCGGTCACAAGGGACTGCCGCAATAGCTTCACAATCAATCGGCAAGACGACAATCGAGACTTCACAATCACGGAGTGAAACATCGTGCTGCCGAACACCAGAACAATCGCCTTCAGCCTTCTGCTTGGACTTCCGATCGCGGCTGTCACGGCGCTGCCGGCGCTGGGCGCCGATTCGCAGCCGCGCGAGGCGGTGATTTCGGTTAGCGGCGAGGGCCAATCGAGCGTGGCACCCGACATGGCGGTGCTCAACCTTTCCGTCGTGAAGCAGGCAAAGACCGCACGCGAGGCGCTCGACGAGAACAACAAGTCGATGAACGATGTGCTGGCCGCGCTCAAAAAGGCGGGTATCGCCGAGCGGGATCTCCAAACCTCGGGCTTTTCGGTGCAGCCGCAGTACAGCTACCCGCAGTCCAACGATGGTCAGCCTCAGTCGCCACAGTTGATCGCCTACCAGGTGTCCAATTCGCTGAGCGTGCGGGTCCGCGACCTGTCCAAGCTCGGCGTCATCCTCGACGAGGCCGTGACACTCGGTGTCAACCAGGGCGGCGACATTCAGTTCACCAATGACAAGCCCGAGAAGGCAATGGAAGAGGCGCGTAAGAATGCCGTCGCCAATGCGATTGCGAAGGCGAAGACGCTGGCCGTAGCCGCCGATGTCAAGCTCGGGCGTGTGATCGAGATTAGCGAGACATCGCCGCGCCCGCAGCCGGTGCCGGTCTATCGGGCCGCCATGATGAAGGAAGCGGCAGACTCAGCCGTACCGGTCCAGGGCGGTGAAACCAGCTACAACATCACCGTCAACGTGACGTTTTCGATCGCGCAGTAATCGCCCGGCGCCTCGGCTGCAGTTAATTTGATACCGAACGGCCATTGATATTCTCTGCAATATCAATGGCCTATCTATTTTTATCCGGCGACAGGAAACCGCGAGGCGGATAAAACGCTTTATCACGCATATATTACACTATAACATTGATCGTGTTATTCGGCCCGGCAGGGAACCCTGAGTTCTGCTTCCCGCGTTGCTGCCCGGCCGAAGAGGAGGAATGGCAAATAGCCCTAAAGAGGAGACAGACATGACGAATGCCTTGCCGCCGCTTCACGATGGACACGCCCCGTTCACCCTTCAGGAACTCTTCCGCGAAGCACTCTATGCCTTCGAAGAGTGGGATACGGAACTCACAGAACCAATAGTCACCTTCGAAGGACGCGTTGTTCCCATCAGCCAGGTCTTCGAAGCGATGCGTCAATGCGACGATATCGTTCCGATGAACATCGTCGGGGCCGTCACTGAACGGCTTACCAAACCCTGGGAAGGCGAGGGACCGCTTGACCAGATGAGCTTCTCGACCGCCGCTCGTGTCATGGGAGTCCTCGTTCGCAAGCGCCTGCTTGCAAACGGTATGCCTGAGATCGTCGCCGTTGCAGAACGGCCAGCCGAGCGCCACTCGGATAATTGAACTGGTGGATTGCGGTCATTCGGCCGCAATCGCGCCTCCCAAACTAGAAATTGCTATAGTTCGAAGGCTTTCTTGAGGCCGGCGCCCCTGCGTTCGCGCAGATCGAGGTCGGCCTCAATATGTGCGATGTGGTGAAGCATCAATCGGCAAGCCTCGTCCGGATGCTTCGCTCGGTCGCCTGCGTGTCGATGCCGCCGAGGTCGATGCCATTGCGCCCTCGACGGGACACCCAATCCACGATCCGCGATCGCTTCGAGCGCTCCCACCGAGATTTAGGGGCGCGGCTATCACCACGATTCTGCTTTACTTTTACGCTCCGCTTGCATTTGTTCAGAAAAAGGCATTGCAGGAGAGGAAGCAGACATGACCACGCCAGACGATGACCTCGCGCGGATCGCAGAACAGGAAAGGGCGTTGAGTTTCGACACCTTTGATCTCACGACGGCGTGGCAGCTCGGCAAGCTTCTGCAGGAGCTCGGAACCGAACGCGGCCTCGGTATTGCCATCGACATCACTTTGCATTCGATGCCTGTCTTCTACGCTGCACTCCCCGGCGTCACCCCCGACAATGTGCAGTGGGTGCGGCGCAAGCGCAATCTGGTGCTGCGCTACTTCAGGAGCAGCTACGCGATCGGCCTCGATCTCAAGCAGAGAGGCAAGACGGTTGCCGACAACGGCCTCGCGGATGCCGATTATGCGCCACACGGCGGCAGCTTCCCGATCAATGTAAAGGGCACTGGCTGCATTGGCGCGGTCACCGTGTCCGGCCTGCCGCAACGTGAGGACCACAATCTCGCCGTCGAGGCGCTGGCGCTGATGCTGGCGAAGGACCTCGACGCGCTGCGCTTGGCATAAATCCGTCCTACCTGGCGTGTTTGTGACACGCCAGGTCTATGTTGCAAGCGATCTTTCTGGACGGCGGTACGGCTGCAATTCGAGCGGGTCGAGGTAGAGGCAACGTCGTCGGCGACAGGCGCCTAGTTTTCGCTCGTACCAAATATGACGTCTTCCAACCACGGGTTAGAAAACGTCCGTTGGGGATCCATCCTGTCTCGAAGCTGGGCAAACTCAGGGAGCCTTTCGTATTTTGCCCGGATATGGCGCCCGGTGAAGACCTTGCCCCAGTGTGGCAGGGCCGTGAACCGCGATAGTTTCTGCTCAATATGCTCCACAGCCGCGTTCACTGCCTCCTGATCCCGAATCCAGGTAAAGTGGATCGATAGGGTGTCGCGGTGATACTGAGGACTGAGCCACAACTCATCTGCTGCGACTGTCCGGAATTCCGCTGCTTGCACCAGATGCGCAAACTTCTCACGGATTGACAGCAGGGCTTCGATCGCCGTCGCCCCATACTCCTTGGAAACGTGGAATTCGGACTGTATCTCCTCGCCACTGCTGGGTGTGAAGCCCATCTTGAAGTGCGGGAGCCTGTCGGACCATCGCCCGTACTGCCCCAACTGCTCAGTGCAATTTTGCGAATCCAATCCGCTTATGGGATGCCTGTTGACCGTCGCGCGCGTTGCGCCATGGATGGCGGCAGGCCATTCATCGGCTGATGCGGTTCTCTTGACCCAAATTGATCCCGCGTGTTGACGCCATTGCGTGAACACACTTACGCTGTAGCCCGCAGCCATGATCTCATCGAGGTTGGCCAACAGCTTGTCCCAGGCCAATCCTTCGTAGACGGACTGTGCGACCTGAAACTCCGGCTGAACGTCAAGCGTCACGCGCGTAATGACGCCAAGGGCGCCCAGATGCACCACCAGTCCCAAGAAATCGGCATGGCCGCGTGCCACTTTTATAAGGCGGCCGTCGCCTGAAACCATCTCGAGTCCGGAAACCGCTGTCGCCAGGTTACCGTTCCGGTTGCCTGAGCCGTGCGTTGCCGTGGCAATTGCTCCGGCAATCGAAATGTGGGGCAACGATGCCAGATTGTGAACGGCGAGATGATGCCGATGGAGGAAAAGCGCAAGCTCTCCATAGGTGCAATGACCGCCAATTGAAACCTGTGTTCCATCGCCCTCGATAATGGGGTTGATCGGAAGTTCGCTAAGCGACAGGCCAACTTCGCCATCGGCGATTGCATTGAATGAGTGGCCTGACCCCACGGTTTTTATCTTTGGCGATCGCGCCACGATCTCGCAAACCGCCTCCACAGAAGTCGGGTAGAGGCAATCTCGAAAGCCATAGTGAAAGCTTGCCGCCCAATTTGTCGTTGGAACTCGCGTCATAAACCAAAACCTCGCCCTGATTTGTTTTTCTATCGCACGGCCATTCCGACGACGTCTTGTCGTTTGCGCGGGTACGCCGCGTCGTGTCCTCCGCTCGAGTTACGGTGCCGCCGCGATATCGCTTGAAATGATGGCCGAGCACCATTGGGGTGGCGCTCGCTCCCGATCAGGTCTTGCCGCCGGCTTCCGGGATAACCTTGGTCAGGCTGCCGGTTGCCGGGAAGAGGGGGATCAGGCAGGCCTGGAGGGCATGGTAGATATCGCCCTTGCCGGGGAAGATGGTGTGGGCGGGAGCCAGGTCTTCGGTGAGTTCCTCGTGCCAACCGCCGTTCCTGTGGTCGATGAAGCAGCGCTCGATGACGTTCCAGATCTTGCGGTAGCTTTCCTCGTGGAAGTCGCTCGGCAGGTGCTCGTTGAGGAAGTGTGCCGCGCCAGCACCTTCGCAAGCCGGCCACCAGAGCTTTTCGCGCTTGGCGGGCGCATCTTGCCAGTCGAGCGTGTAGAAGAAGCCGCCCTTGTCCGCATCCCAGCCGAGCAGCATCGATTGAGCGAAGAGAGCTTTGGCTGCCTCCGGCATCCAGTCGTGCTTCTTGCCGCCGAGCGCCCAGAGCTGCAGCACGAGGCGCGCCCATTCCAGCCAATGGCCGGGTGTGGTGCCTGAGGGGCGGAACATCTCGTTGCCGCGATAGTCCTTGTCGAGAACCCATTCGGACGTGAAGTGCTCGGCCACGCGCCAATCCACCGAACCGGCAGCGCGGCGGATAACGAGATCGGCAATGCTTTCGGCCTTGTCGAGATAGGCCTTGTCGCCTGTCGCTTCGAAGGCCGCCATCAGCGCTTCGGTCAGGTGCATGTTGGAGTTCTGGCCGCGATAGGTGCCCCCGTCGATCGGCGACCAGTCGGCGTTGAATTCCTCGGCGATCGCGCCGTGGCGTGCTTCCCAGAACCGGGTGTTCAAGACCTCGGTCACATCGGCGATCATGCCGTCGGCAAGCGGGTGTCCGATCGCCTTCGCCGAGGAACCGGCAAGCAGCACGAAGGCATGGCCGTAGCCTTGCTTGGTAGAATCGACCGGGCCATCGCTGTTGAGCGACCAGAAGTAGCCGCCGTTCTTGCTATCGCGGTGATGCTTCCAGATATACTGCATGCCGTGATCGACGATGTCGGCAGCACCGGGGCGGCCAAGCAAAGCGCCAATGGCAAAGCAGTGAACGGCGCGGGCTGCAATGTGGATCGGACGGACCTGGCCAGCGGCATCGAGCGGCTTGCCGCTATCGTCGAGATCGAAAAAACCGCCCTCGGGATTGACAGAATTGTGCTGGAAGAAACCGAAAAGGCCGTTTGCCTGTGCGAGAAGCTAATTGCGGTGGTAGGCGCGGGTGGTCCAGTTTCCGAGCGTGGCCTCGCCGATTGCAAATGCCATGATACTCCTCCGATTTCGTGCACAAAGTCCTTGCAACTGCCTATATAGGGGCCGCCCGAGTCTGTCATCTGTCAAGCGCCGCAAAGGCGCCACATGAAGGGCATATATTGACATAAAGATATCTTTATGTGATTTGGTCAGCTGGCCAGTAACGACGTCAAGGAGTCCGCCCGTGTTTGATACTCTCTTTGGTCCCGAAGGGGCAAAGCGCGACGGCAGTGAAGTGTTTGCGGCGCTTAAGAAAGCCGCCAGCGAGCGCATCCTCGTTCTTGACGGCGCCATGGGTACGCAGATCCAAGGGCTGGGCTATGATGAAGACCATTTCCGCGGCGACCGCTTCATTGGCTGTGCCTGCCATCAGAAGGGCAACAACGACATTTTGATCCTGACGCAGCCGGATGCGATCGAAGAGATCCATTATAAGTACGCCAAGGCTGGCGCCGATATCCTCGAGACCAACACGTTCTCCTCGACGCGCATCGCCCAGGCCGACTACGCGATGGAAAGCGAAGTCTATGCACTCAACAAGGAGGGTGCCGAGATCGTGCGCCGTGCGGCCATCCGTGCCGAGCGCGAAGATGGTCGCCGCCGTTTCGTGGCCGGTGCCATCGGCCCGACGAACCGTACGGCTTCGATCTCGCCCGATGTCAACAATCCGGGCTTCCGTGCCGTCAGCTTCGACGATCTGCGCATCGCTTATCGCGAACAGATCGACGGCCTGATCGACGGTGGCGCCGACATCATCCTGATCGAGACGATCTTCGACACGCTGAACGCCAAGGCTGCGATCTTTGCCTGTGAAGAGCGCTTCGAGGCGAAGGGCATCCGCCTCCCGGTCATGATCTCGGGCACGATAACCGACCTTTCTGGCCGCACGCTATCCGGCCAGACGCCGTCCGCCTTCTGGAACTCGGTGCGTCACGCCAATCCGTTCACGATCGGCCTCAACTGCGCGCTCGGCGCCAACGCCATGCGTCCGCACCTGCAGGAGCTCTCGGGCGCTGCGGATACCTTCATCTGCGCCTATCCGAATGCCGGCCTGCCGAACGAGTTCGGCCAATATGACGAGACGCCGGAACTGATGGCGGCGCAGATCGAGAGCTTTGCGCGCGAAGGCCTCGTCAACATCGTTGGCGGCTGCTGTGGTTCGACGCCGGAACATATCCAGGCGATTGCCGACGTCGTTGCCAAGTACAAGCCGCGTGAAATCCCCGAGCATCGCCCGTTCATGTCGCTGTCGGGCCTCGAGCCCTTCGAGCTGACCAAGGACATTCCCTTCGTCAACGTTGGCGAGCGCACCAACGTCACGGGTTCTGCGAAGTTCCGCAAGCTGATCACCAATGCCGACTACACCGCAGCGCTCGATGTCGCGCGCGACCAGGTCGAAAACGGCGCGCAGATCATCGACATCAACATGGACGAGGGCCTGATCGATTCTGAAAAGGCGATGATCGAGTTCCTGAACTTGATCGCCGCCGAGCCCGATATCGCCCGCGTGCCTGTGATGATCGACTCGTCGAAGTTCTCGATCATCGAATCCGGCCTGAAGCGCGTTCAGGGCAAACCGATCGTCAACTCGATCTCGCTCAAGGAAGGCGAGGAGAACTTCCTTGCTCAGGCAAAGTTGCTGCATGCTTATGGCGCCGCCGTCGTGGTCATGGCCTTCGATGAGACGGGGCAGGCGGACAGCTACGAGCGCAAGGTCGAGATCTGCACGCGAGCCTACAAGATCCTCACCGGAAAGGCCGGCTTCCCGCCCGAGGACATCGTCTTCGACCCGAACGTCTTTGCGGTCGCGACCGGCATCGAAGAACACAACAACTACGGCGTCGACTTCATCGAGGCGACGCGGACGATCCGCCAGCGCATGCCGCTCGTGCATATTTCGGGCGGCGTCTCGAACCTGTCCTTCTCGTTCCGCGGCAACGAGCCGGTGCGCGAGGCGATGCATGCCGTGTTCCTCTACCACGCCATCCAGGCGGGGATGGACATGGGTATCGTCAACGCCGGGCAGTTGGCGGTCTACGACAACATCGATCCGCAGTTGCGCGAAGCCTGCGAAGATGTGGTGCTGAACCGCCGTTCGGATGCGACCGAGCGTCTGCTTGAGGTCGCAGAGCGTTTCCGCGGCGCGGGCACCAGGGAAGCGAAGGTGCAGGATCTTACCTGGCGCGAATGGCCGGTCGCCAAGCGCCTTGAGCATGCGCTGGTCAACGGCATCACCGAATATATCGAGGCCGACACCGAGGAAGCCCGTCAGCAGGCCGCGCGGCCGCTGCATGTCATCGAAGGCCCGCTGATGGCCGGCATGAACGTGGTCGGCGATCTCTTCGGCTCCGGCAAGATGTTCCTGCCGCAGGTCGTCAAGTCTGCCCGCGTGATGAAGCAGGCGGTTGCCGTGCTCCTTCCCTACATGGAAGAAGAGAAGCGGCTCAACGGCGGCGACGAGCGTAAGGCTGCCGGCAAGATTCTCATGGCCACCGTGAAGGGCGACGTCCACGATATCGGCAAGAACATCGTCGGTGTCGTTCTCGCCTGCAACAATTACGAGATCATCGATCTCGGCGTCATGGTGCCGGCAACGAAGATCCTCGAGACGGCCGTTGCCGAGCAGGTTGATGTCATCGGTCTCTCCGGCCTGATCACGCCGTCGCTCGACGAGATGGTGCATGTCGCCGCTGAAATGGAACGCCAGGGACTGGATCTGCCGCTGCTGATCGGCGGTGCGACGACGAGCCGTGTCCACACGGCAGTCAAGATCCATCCTGGCTACAGCAAGGGCCAGACGATCTACGTGACGGATGCCAGCCGTGCGGTCGGCGTCGTTTCATCGCTGCTGTCGCCCGAGAGCCGCGACGGCTATGTGGCCGATATCCGCGCCGAGTATGCCAAAGTGGCGGCTGCGCATGCCCGCAGCGAGGCAGAAAAGGTCCGCCTGCCGCTGGTGCGTGCCCGCGAAAACGCGCACGAGGTCGATTGGACCGCCTACAAGCCGACCAGGCCGAGCTTCCTTGGCACCAAGGTCTTCGACGGGTACGATCTTGCCGAGATCGCCAAGTATATCGACTGGACGCCGTTCTTCCAGACTTGGGAACTGCGCGGCCGTTTCCCGGCGATTCTCGAGGACGAGAAGCAGGGCGAGGCGGCTCGCCAGCTGTGGGCTGATGCGCAGGCGATGCTCAAGAAGATCATCGACGAGAAGTGGTTCCATCCGCGTGCCGTCATCGGCTTCTGGCCGGCGAACGCGGTCGGCGACGATATCCGCCTGTTCAAGGACGACGGTCGCAAGGAAGAGCTTGCCACCTTCTTCACGCTACGCCAGCAGCTTTCGAAGCGCGATGGCCGGCCAAATGTCGCGCTGTCGGACTTCGTTGCTCCGGTCGAAAGCGGCGTTCAGGATTATGTCGGCGGTTTCGTCGTCACGGCTGGTATCGAGGAAGTCGCAATTGCGCAACGCTTCGAGCGCGCCAATGACGACTATTCGTCAATTCTCGTGAAGGCGCTGGCCGACCGCTTCGCGGAAGCCTTTGCCGAACGCATGCACGAGCAGGTTCGCCGTGAGTACTGGGGCTATGCGCAGGATGAGCATCTCTCCAACGCGCAGCTCATCACCGAGGAATATGCCGGTATCCGCCCGGCTCCGGGCTATCCGGCGCAGCCCGACCACACCGAGAAAAAGACACTGTTCGGCTTGCTCGATGCCGAGAATGCAGCCGGCGTGACGCTCACCGAGAGCTATGCGATGTGGCCAGGTTCATCCGTCTCCGGCATCTATATCGGCCATCCCGCGTCGTACTACTTCGGCGTCGCCAAGGTGGAGCGGGACCAGGTCGAGGATTATGCCGTTCGCAAGGGCATGGATGTTGCTGACGTCGAGCGCTGGCTTGGACCGGTTCTCAACTACGTGCCGCGCAAGCGCGATGAGGAGATTGATGACGCGGCCTGATCGGCTGCGTCTTCAGTATTTGATTCAAAGAGCAGATAGATCGAATCAGGTTTCGGCGGCAACGCACTGAATCTGAATAGAAAATCGCCTCATGTAGCGGGCGTCAACTCGACGAGCAGCGCCGTGGTGTCGTCGCTCTGCTTGAAACGCGGATAGCGGAGCCCTTCCGGATCGATCTCGCGTTCGAAGCGTCTGAGTTCGTCCAGCATTGGCCGCAGACCCCTCTGTCGTGCGGTACGTACAAGGCTTGCCGAATCGTAGGCTGCGTAAAGCACCGCCAGATCCGAAAATCCGTCGCTGCAGACGATGGCGTGTGCCTGGCCTTTGATATCAAGCGGTTCGGAAACCAGATGGTCGGCCGCCTCCGGCACAAGGCCAAGGGTCCACACGCCGCTTTCCGGCGTATTCTGGCGCTCGCGGTGCTGACGCAGCAAGGCGAGCGTTTCCAAATTGCCGAGTGCGCCACCTTCCTTCGTAATGCCGCCCGTGCGGGCAATGTGTTTTCGCGCCTGGCTCTGCTCATACTCATAGGCACCGGGGATCGCCATGTGCATCGCGGCTGAGCCGTCTTCTTGCAGCAGAAAGAGGCAGGAGTCGCCGAGGCCGACGAAGTGGAATCCACCGCGTGTTTGACGCAGCATGGCAAAGGCGGTCAGCGGCCAGGCGTAGCGCGGAACATTCTCGTTGCGGCGTAGAAATTCCGTGCGGGCTGCCAGTGACAGGCTGCGCGCAACCTCCGAGACGCCGGTGTCGCGGGTGATTTGATCTTGAAAGCCGCGGGCGAAATGCCGGGCGATCCAGGCGGCGTCGCTGCCTGCCTCATCCATATACTGGCGATCACCGAGGCCCGTTGCGCCGTCGATGACGAAGGCGCAGGCCTGGTTATGGCCGAAGCTGTCGTCGTTCGGCTTTGCGGGATTTCCGGGATCGGAGATGATGTCGAGGATCTTGATGCGAGATGTCATGGGTGCATTCAATAGACGCGCATTGCCGTCCATTCAATGCGTCCAGGCATTACGGCGCGCCGATCGTCAGTTCGGCGACAAAATCATAGGCGTCGCCTCGGTAGAGCGAGCGGGTGAACTCGACCGCACGTCCGGAGCCAAGATAGGAGATACGCTCGATCGACAGCCCGGCAGCGCCGACGGGAACGCCGAGCAGGTGGGCGTCGGCCTCCTTCATGTTGGTCGCCGAAATCCTCTGCACGGCGCGTACCGGGCGTACCTGGCGGCGCTCGAGCTCGGCATAGAGCGACGTCGTCACGACGAAAGGATCCGGAAGGAATTCGCCGGAGACGCTGGCGTTTTCGATTGCCAGTGGCTGGTCGTCGGCGATGCGCAGACGGCTGAGGCGCGAGACCCTGACGTCGGTAGCGAGGCCGAGGATCATCATTTCATCGGGTGAGGGGGTGTGGATGCCCTTGTGCAGCCATTCGGAGCGCGAGGTCATGCCGCGTCGGGCCATGTCCTCGGTGAAGGAGGTCAGCTGCGAGAGGCGCTGCTCGACCTTCGATACCGGTTTCGTCACGAAGGTCCCGGAGCCGTGGCGGCGGACAAGCAGGCCGTCTGCAACGAGCTCATCGATCGCCTTGCGCACCGTGACGCGGCTTACCGTCGCAAATTCGGCGATGTCGCGCTCGGGCGGCAAGGCGTCGCCATGGCTGAGCGTACCGGTGCGGATCGCATCTTCCAGCGTGCGCCGCAGTTTGACGTAGAGCGGGCCGGTGCCGCCAGCTTGGAGGCGCTCGGGGGAAAGGAGGCTTGCAAAATCATCCGTCATGCCGCGCCTCTTCCTTCTTCCCGCAGAAATTTCACCGCGAGCTCGATGGCACCTTGCAGAACGTCCCCCTTCGGCTCGCGCAGCAGGGCGGTGTGACGCTCTGCAAGCCACGGACGATAAGCCTTCGCCAGGCCGCCGAGCAGGCAGATGGCCTGGCATTCCGGCCAGAGCAGCGCATCCAGGCTCTCGCCGATCGAGGCTGCCGCGTTCTGTACGATCGCCGTCGCAACCGGATCGCCTCTAGCGGCAGCCCCAAAGACGACGGGTGCATAGCGCGCGAAGTCATTGGGACGGGACACATGGGCAAACTCGACGACGCGCTCCGGATCGTCGCCATACTCGGCCATCACCGTCTTTGTGACTGGCGAGGAGGGGCGTACACCGTCATGGGCAAGCAGAGACTGCTCCAGCAGATCGCGACCGAGGCGGGCGCCGCTTGCCTGGTCACCGACAACGAACCCCCAGCCGCCGATGCCGTAAAGCTTTCCTTTGCGGCGCGCATTGTAGACGGAGCCCGTTCCGAACGCGCCGATCACGCCGTCGCAATCGCCCAACGCTCCTTGGAGCGCGGTCGTCGCATCAGTGACAACGCGACGTCTGGCAAAGGGCAGGGCGCGCTCGATGCGCTCCGCATAGTCGCCCACATTCGCGCCGGCGACGCCGACGACCGCCGCGACGCTGGAAACGGCTTCAGGTGAAAGGCCAGCGTCGCTCAATGCATTTCTGGCCGACGCAACGATGTTGAGCAACGAGTTGTCGAGGTCGGACAGGATGTTCGACGGGCCGGCAGTGCCATGGCCCAGGATGCGCCCCGTCGTATCCGTGACTGCGGCGCGGCAGCTAGAACCGCCGCCATCAATGCCGATCGCAAGTTCTGTCATTGAACCACCAAAATCCGCTTGCCCCCCTTGTTTTCACTACAATACCAAAAAAATACCATTTACCAAGTGCAAAGCGCTGCAAAAATTCGTCTTTTTATCTATTTGATTTTGCATCGAAAAATTTTCGAAGCGACTTTTCTGTCGCTCAGATGTTAAAATTGGCTGGACAATTGGTATTTTTTTGGACTTAATTCCATCAAAGGGAACAGCGCATCGGGCAGCAACAAACCGGCAGGACAGAGATAAGCCGGGCCACTCGATGAAATGTGGATTGGCCGTGGCGGCTTTGTCGCTCTTCAGCCGTTTCTCGCCATCGGGTTTCCCTTCACGGCTGTGCCGGATCGGTTTCTTGTTCGGGCACGCCGTCTGGTCGACGGGTGTCGTACCTGTCGAACCGATTTGAGCTTTCGGGCCGGCAGTTGCTGCTGACGGCCCCAAGGGGCGTTGGGTGCCATCTCATGCACGCAACCGCTCGTTTCAGGTCAAGAACGGCGCCCCATCGGCGCTCAAAACAGGAGAGGGAAATGAAGAACACTGCACTAAAAGGCTTCCTGCTGGCCTCCAGCCTGCTGACATCCGTAGGCTTTGCTCATGCCGCCGACGTCACGCTGACGATTGAAAGTTGGCGGAACGACGACCTGCAGATCTGGCAGGAGAAGATCATCCCGGCCTTCGAAGCCAAGAACCCGGGCATCAAGCTCGTTTTCTCGCCGACGGCGCCGACCGAATACAACGCCTCGCTGAACGCCAAACTCGATGCCGGCTCCGCCGGCGACATCATCACCTGCCGGCCGTTCGACCCCTCGCTCGGACTCTTCGACAAGAAGCAGCTCACCGATCTGACGAGCCTGCCGGGCATGGAGAACTTCTCGCCCGTCGCCAAGGCCGCCTGGACAACTGATGACGGCAAGACCACCTTCTGCGTGCCGATGGCCTCGGTCATCCATGGCTTCATCTACAACAAGGATGCCTTCGACAAGCTCGGCATCGCTGTTCCAAAGACGCAGGACGAGTTCTATGCAGCGCTGGACAAGATCAAGGCCGACGGTACGTACATTCCGCTCGCCATGGGCACGAAGGACCTCTGGGAAGCGGCAACCATGGGCTACCAGAATATCGGCCCGAACTACTGGAAGGGCGAGGACGGCCGCCTTGCGCTGATTTCCGGCAAGCAGAAGCTGACGGACGCCGACTGGGTCAAGCCGTACGAAGAGCTTGCCAAGTGGAAGCCATACCTCGGCGACGGCTTCGAAGCTCAGACCTACTCGGACAGCCAGAACCTCTTCACGCTCGGCCGTGCCGCCATCTACCCGGCCGGTTCCTGGGAAATCTCGCTGTTCAACAGCCAGGCTCAGTTCAAGATGGGCGCCTTCCCGCCGCCGGTTCCCAAGGCTGGTGACACCGGCTACATCTCCGACCATCCGGATATCGGCGTCGGCCTGAACGCCAAGAGCACGCATCCCGAAGAAGCCAAGAAGTTCCTGAGCTGGGTTGCCTCAAGCGAATTCGCCGACATCTACGCGAACTCGCTGCCGGGCTTCTTCAGCCTGAACTCCAACCCGGTGAAGATGACCGATCCGCTCGCTCAGGAATTCGTTTCCTGGCGTGGCCCGTACAAGTCGACCATCCGCTCTACCTACCAGGTCCTGTCGCGCGGCACGCCGAACCTCGAAAACGAGACCTGGGTCGAATCGGCTAACGTCGTCAACGGTACCGACACGCCGCAGGTTGCTGCCGAGAAGCTCCAGAAGGGCCTCGACGGCTGGTACAAGCCCGCCAAGTGATGAAAGGTGAGGGACGGCGTGACGTCGTCCCTCATTCGGCCTTAAGCCATTTCGTGTCCGCTTTTCCTCTCCCCGCCGCCTTCGAAACCCGAAGAGACGGGGAGACGATTGGAGGGAAGGGCGTTCTGCCCGCTGTGTCAGACGCGCTGCACCACCGGTGCAGCCAAGAAGAACAGGCAAAAGCCATGAGCGAAGCCGAATCCGCTATCGATGTCGTTCCCATCAGGCGCCCCGTGCGTTGGCACATCGGCGTCTTTCTTTTCCCGGCATTTGTCGTCTACTCGGCGATCATGGTCCTGCCGCTGATCGAAACGCTCAGGCTTTCGTTCTACAACACCGTCGATGGCGCGCCTGCCTTCGTCGGGCTCGCGAACTACAAGGTGTTGTTGGGCGATGCGCGCTGGGCGCACGATTTCTGGAACGCGCTGGTCAACAACTTCATTTTCTTCGTCATTCATATGTGCGTGCAAAACCCGATCGGTGTCGCGTTGGCGGCGCTGCTTTCGACGCCACGACTTCGCTTCGTGGCGTTCTACCGCACGGCCATGTTCCTGCCGACGCTACTTTCCTTCGTGATCGTCGGTTTCATCTGGAAGCTCATCCTGTCGCCGATCTGGGGCGTTGCTCCGTGGCTGATGAGCCTCGTCGGCATGAAGTCGTTCTTTGCCCCATGGCTCGGGCAGTCCGGGCCGGCGCTCGTCGCCGTGTCGCTGATCTCCAACTGGCAATATATCGGCATTCCGATGATGCTGATCTATGCTGCGCTACTCAGCATCCCGGAGGAGGTGATCGAGGCCGCCGAGTGCGACGGCATCACCGGCTGGGCGCAATTCTGGAAGATCAAGCTGCCCTTGATCCTTCCCGCGATCGGTATCATTTCGATCCTGACTTTTGTCGGCAATTTCAATGCGTTCGACCTGATTTATACAGTGCAGGGTGCGCTTGCCGGGCCTGACATGTCGACGGACATTCTGGGTACGCTGCTCTACCGCACTTTCTTCGGGTTCCAGCTGCAGCTCGGCGACCGCTCGATGGGCGCCACGATCGCGACGGTCATGTTCCTGATCATACTCGCCGGCGTGTCGTTCTATCTTTTTGCCATCCAGCGGCGCATGCGCCGGTACCAGTTCTGAGGAGTGTGTCATGTCCAACAGAGCACGCACATCCCCCATCCGCACCGGCCTCGTTCACCTGGCACTGATCGGCTATACGTTGGTTGCCATTTTCCCGGTGTTTTTGACGATCATCAACTCGTTCAAGGACCGCAACGCGATCTTCCGTTCGCCAATGCAGGTCCCGACACCCTCGACCTTCAGCCTTGTCGGCTATCAGACCGTGCTGGGGCAGGGGGACTTCGCCGCCTATTTCCAGAACAGCTTCATCGTCACGGTCGTTTCGATCTTCTTCGTGCTGTTGTTCGGCGCGATGGCCGCCTTTGCGCTCTCGGAGTACAAGTTCAAGGGCAACACGCTGACCGGTCTCTACATGGCGATCGGCATCATGATCCCGATTCGCCTCGGCACGGTCGCCATCCTGCAGGGGATGGTGGCAGCGGGCCTCGTCAACACGCTGACAGCGCTGATCCTCGTCTATACGGCTCAGGGCATTCCGCTTGCGATCTTCATCCTGTCGGAGTTCATGCGCACGGTTTCCGATGACCTGAAGAACGCCGGTCGCATCGACGGGCTCTCGGAGTATTCGATCTTCTTCCGGCTGGTGCTGCCGTTGGTGCGCCCGGCCATGGCGACGGTTGCCGTCTTCACGATGATCCCGATATGGAACGATCTCTGGTTCCCGCTGATCCTGGCGCCATCCGAAGCAACGAAGACCGTTACTCTCGGCTCGCAGATCTTCATCGGGCAGTTCGTGACCAATTGGAACGCCGTGCTTGCCGCGTTGTCGCTGGCGATCCTGCCGATCCTCGTCCTCTATGTCATCTTCTCGCGGCAGTTGATCCGCGGCATCACCTCGGGAGCGGTCAAGTGAGTGCGTCCGACAAGCCAATCCGCGTTCTGGTCGCCGGCCTCGGCAACATGGGACGTAGCCATGCGCTGGCCTATCACAACAATCCCGGCTTCGAGATTGTCGGGTTGGTCAATCGCTCGACGCCTGATCTGCCGGAGGAACTGCGGGGCTACAAGATCCATTCGGATTTCGAGGCGGCGCTTATTAAGCTGAAGCCCGATCTCTGCGCCGTCTGCACCTATTCGGACACTCACGCCGACTATGCCGTCGCGGCTTTCGAAGCCGGTTGCGACGTCTTCGTCGAGAAGCCGCTGGCGACAACGGTTGCCGATGCGGAGCGCGTCGTGGCGGCGGCAAAGAAGGCCGGGCGGAAGCTGGTGATCGGCTATATCCTTCGCCACCATCCGTCCTGGATGCGGCTGATCGAGGAGGCGCGCAAGCTCGGCGGGCCGTATGTCTTCCGCATGAATCTCAATCAGCAGTCCAGCGGTCCGACCTGGGAGACCCATAAGTCACTGATGCAGACGACGTCGCCGATCGTCGATTGCGGCGTGCATTATGTGGACGTCATGTGCCAGATCACCGACGCCAGGCCGCTGGAAGTGCGCGGCATGGGACTGCGCCTTTCGGACGAAATCGCGCCCGATATGTACAATTACGGCCAGCTTCAGGTGCTTTTCGAGGATGGTTCCGTCGGCTGGTACGAGGCTGGCTGGGGCCCCATGATCTCGGAAACGGCGTTCTTCGTGAAGGACATCATCTCGCCGAAGGGGTCCGTCTCGATCGTCATGTACCCGAACGCCAAGTCTGACGACATCGACGCTCACACCAAGACCTCGGTCATTCGTCTGCACACGGCAGACACGGGACCCGACGGCAAGTTCATCAGGCCGGACCAGGACATGACGATGGCGGGAGAACCTGGCCATCAGGAACTCTGCGACCGCGAGCAGGCCTTCATGCTGAAGGCTATTCGCGAGGACATCGACCTTAACCGTCACATGGCAGACGCCGTCGCGTCGTTGCGCATCTGCCTCGCCGCCGACGAAAGCGTGCGTACCGGCCAAGCCGTCAAGCTCCAAGAGCCGGTCAAACTGTAAGGAATACGACTAGTGGGATCGCTTCAACTCAAATCCATCCGCAAGACCTACGGCATCCACGAGGTGCTGAAAGGTATAGACCTGGAGGTCAAGGACGGCGAGTTCGTCATTTTCGTCGGGCCTTCGGGCTGCGGGAAATCGACGCTTCTGCGCAGCATTGCGGGGTTGGAGGATGTCACCTCGGGCGCCGTTCTCATCAACGGCAAGGATGAGACGCTGACGCCTCCCGCCAAGCGCGGCATCGCGATGGTGTTCCAGTCCTACGCGCTCTATCCGCACCTGACGGTCAAGGACAACATGGGCCTCGGCCTCAAGCAGGCCGGCACGCAAAAGGACGAGATCGACAAGCGGGTGAGCAAGGCATCCTCGATGCTGTCGCTGGAACCCTACCTCGCGCGGCGCCCGGCAGAGCTTTCCGGTGGTCAGCGCCAGCGCGTCGCTATTGGCCGTGCGATCGTGCGCGAGCCGGCGCTCTTTCTCTTCGACGAGCCACTGTCAAACCTCGATGCTGCGCTTCGTGTTCAGACTCGTCTCGAGATCGCGCGCCTTCACCGCAGCCTCAAGGCAACGATGATCTACGTCACCCACGACCAGGTCGAGGCGATGACGCTTGCCGACAAGATCGTGGTGTTGAATGCCGGTGCGATCGAGCAAGTCGGCTCACCGATGGAGCTCTACAACCGCCCCGCAAACGTCTTCGTCGCGGGCTTCATCGGTTCGCCGATGATGAACTTCATTCCGGGCGACAAGGTCGCCGATGCCGGCGCAAAGACCGTCGGCGTCCGCCCGGAGCATCTGGCCCTTTCGCGCGAGCAGGGCACTTGGCGGGCGAAAGTCGTCCACGTCGAGCATCTTGGGGCGGATACCATCATCTATCTGGAATCCGAGCAGTGTGGCCTTATCACTGCGCGCCTTTTCGGCGAGCACAAGTACGAGCCGGATGACATCGTCTATGCGACGCCGGATACGGGCCACATGCATCGCTTCGATGCAGATGACCAGGCAATCCGCTAGACGCCCGCCACAAAACATAAGCCCCGCCATTGAGCGGGGCTTTCCATTTCTACCGATCAGCCAAGCACGGGCCGCATGAAACTGCGCTCGTAGCTGATGATGCTGCGGTTACGCTTATCAAGGTCGAACGCGGCCTGGCATTCCGGATCACTTGCCATGCGGGTGCGGTAGTCCTCGTAAGCCGCAAGGCTCGGGAAGGAAAACAGCGCGATGGCAATGTTGTTGGCGCCCTCGGATGGTAGGAAATAGCCGTGATGTGTGCCGCCCATCCGATCGACGATCGGGATCCAGAGGCGCGCATACTGCTCGAATTCGACGATCTTGTATGGGTCGATTGTATAACGCAAATAGCAAGTAATCATTGAGAATCTCGTCTTAGGGAAACGCCGCGAGGGTTAACCGCGCGGCCGAAGGCTTGTATTTAAGCTAGGCGGCAAGGCGATCCGTTGGCTCTTCGATACCGACTTCGGATTCGATGCTGTCGCCTTTGGCAATCAGATAGAGGCCGAGGACGAATGCCAACACTGCGATGAAGAGAAGGTAGTAGGCATGCGCCATCGGGTTCAGCGGCAGCAGCGATGCCACCGCCAGAGGCGTCAGGCCGCCGAAGATGGCGTAGGAGACGTTGTAGGAGAAGGAGAGGCCGCTGAAGCGGACACGAGCCGGGAAGGCGCGGACCATAACGTAAGGCGCGGCGCCCACCATGCCGACCGAGAGTCCCATAATCGCGTAGAGTACGAAGAGGACGGTCAGTGAAACCGCCGCGTAGGTATAGAAGGCGAAGGTCGCTGCGCCGAAGAAGATGCTCGACACAACGAAGAAGCGGCCTGAGCCAGCCCGGTCGACGATCGCGCCGGCGGCGGCGGTGCCGACGATCAGGAAGAGGGTGCCGAAGCTGGTGGCTGCAAGCGATTGCTGCGCAGTGTAGCCGTAAAGTTTCTGCAGCAAGGTCGCCGTCATGAGCGTCGTCACGACGATGCCGGCCGACAGGATCCAGGTCAGCAGCATCGAGATGATCACGCCGCGCGGGTAGTCGCGCAGCACCGCCTTCAACGGCAACTCGGGAGCGAGCGAGCGGGCCTGTTTCATCTCCGAGAAGACAGGAGTTTCCTGCAGCCAGCGGCGCAGATAGACGGCAACGAGGCCGAAGATGCCGCCGAGGAAGAATGGGATGCGCCAGGCATAGGCTTCGACGTCCGCCGGCGTGAAGACGGAGTTGATGATCGTTGCGATGAATGATCCGAGCAGGATGCCGAGCGTCAGGCCGGAGCAGAGGAAGCCGCAGGCAAAGCCGACGCGACGGAAGGGGACGTGCTCCGCCACGAAGGTCCAGGCGCCAGGCACTTCGCCGCCGATTGCCGCACCCTGCAGGATGCGCATGAGCACCAGCAGAACCGGAGCGGCAACCCCGATCGTGGCATAGGTCGGCATCGCCGCCATGCCGAGCGTCGAAAGCGCCATCAGCAGGATCGAGAAGGCGAAGACACGCTTGCGGCCGAAAAGATCGCCGAAATGCGCCAGGATGATGCCGCCGAGTGGGCGCACGAGGTAGCCGGCGGCAAAGATCCCGAAGGTCTGGATCGTCACGAGCCATTCCGGCATGTCGGCCGGAAAGAACAGCTTGCCGATGACCGCCGCAAAGAAGACGAAGATGATGAAGTCGTAGAACTCAAGCGCACCTCCGAGGGCCGAGAGGCCAAGTGTGCGGAAGTCCAGCGAAGTGAGGCGGCGGGGCGCTGTGGCGGTCGTGGTAGGGGACATGATGCTGATCTTGCCTAACAAAAACGTTTCAGCCGTCGTTGCGCATCAAGGTCGCCATTTCAAGCAATTTCCGGCGCCGCGCAATACAGCGCCGGAAATGCGGAAGCGGGTGTGGCAAAGCCGCAAAGGGAGCGCTTTGGCGGTCAGTCGCGGATGACGAGAAGGTCAGCCGCCATGAAGCGGAGCGTGACGGTCTCGCCGGCGGCCGGCGGGGTCACGCCGGGGCTGTTGAACATGTCGAATGAAATGACGTTGCCGCCGACGTTCATACGCGTGCGGATGACCGAGCCAAGGAAGTGGGCCGATACGACCTGCCCCGTCAGTTTCGTGTCGCTTGGCGTGCCTTCGGTCAGCGATCCGGCTTCCGGACGCAGCGCCAGCGAGACAGTATCGCCCGCTTTGAAGGCGGCAACCGATTGCTTCAGCGTCACGCCCTGGTCGCCGATCTGGATACGGTTGGCAGCGGGATCGACGACCTTCGCTTCGATCATGTTGAGTGTGCCGACGAAGGAGGCGACGAAGCGGGTCGCCGGGGTGTTGTAGATTTCGAACGGCGTGCCGATCTGATCGGCGCGGCCGGCGTTCATCACGACGATGCGGTCGGAGATTGAAAGGGCTTCTTCCTGGTCGTGCGTCACGAAGACGGTGGTGATACCGAGCGTCTGCTGGATCGCGCGGATTTCCTCGCGCAGCGACACGCGGATTTTGGCGTCGAGGGCAGACAGCGGCTCATCGAGCAGCAGTACCTGCGGGCGTACTGCAAGCGCACGGGCAAGCGCCACGCGCTGCTGCTGGCCGCCGGAGAGCTGATAGGGATAGCGGTCGGCAAGATGGTCGAGCTTGATCAGCGCGAGCATTTCCTTGACGCGCTGATCGATCTCCGTCGGCTGCGCACCGGCGACCTTCAGGCCAAAGGCGACGTTGTCGTGAACGGTCATGTTGGGAAACAGCGCATAAGCCTGAAAAACCATGCCGATATTGCGCTTGTTGGGCTTCAGGCTGTTCTGCTCCTTGCCGCCGATGGCGATGCGACCGGCGGAAGGCGTTTCGAAGCCGGCGATCATGCGCAGGACGGTCGTCTTGCCGCAGCCTGAGGGGCCAAGGAAGGAAATGAATTCACCCTTCTCTATCTGCATGTTGAAGTCATGCACGACCTGCGTGTTGCCGAAGGATTTCTTGAGGTTTGCGAGTTCGAGAAAAGCCATGAAACCAGATACCTTACGACTTAGCCGGGGCGGCTTTGTGGAAGCGGGAGACGAGTTGCAGCAGGCCCATGCTGAGCCAGGTGATCGAGAAGGCAATGACGGCCAGTGCCGACGGCTCGTAGGCGCGGTTGGCGCCCACCAGCTGCAGGTAGGGGCCAAAGGCCGGACGGTTGAGCAGCGCGGCCATGGTGAATTCGCCCATAACGATCGCAAGCGTGATGAAGGCGCCGGAAAGCACGCCGCTCATGACGTTCGGGAAAATGCACTTGAACAAGATCGTCGTCCAGCTTGCGCCGAGGCTTTCGGCCGCTTCCGTCAGGGTGCGGACGTCGATTGCCCGCATGGCGGTGTCGACGGCGCGGTACATGTATGGCAGCGAGAGCGTCATGTAGGAGAGGACCAGCAGGATGTTCGTGCCCGTCGTCGAGCCCGTCAGCGGCAGGATCGACGATGAGTTGTACATTCTGAGGTAGCCGAAGACGATCACGATTGCCGGGATGACGAGCGGCAGCAGCGTGATGAACTCGACGATCGGGCGGATCTGCGGCAAGCGCAGGCGCACCCAATAGGCTGTCGGCACAACAAGCAGCATACCGAAGACGATCGTCAGCAGCGCCATCAGCATCGAATAACCGAAGGTCTCGCGGAACTGCGCTTCGGAAAAAACCGAGGCGTAGGCATCAAAACTGTAGGCGCCACGGCGCATACGCAGCGAAAATTCGATTGTGGCGATGAGCGGCAGGACGAAGTAGATCGCGCCGAATGCGATGGATATCCAGGCTCCAAGGCGTGATGTCTTCATTTTTGCCACCGTTCAGCGCGCATGCGCAGCAGGATGTAAACAAGGTTGGACAGGCCGGTGATGACGATCATACCAAGCGCCAGCGCGTAGCCGAGGTTGGCGTTGTGAAGCACGTCGCCGCGGATCTGCGCATAGAGCAGGATCGGCACGATGTTGAGGGAGCTGCCGGTCAGCGCGTAGGCAGTGGCAATGGCGCCGAAGGCGTTCGCAAAGAGGAGCAGCGTCGTGCCCATCAGGCTGGGCCAGAGGATCGGGAAGGCGACCATGCGCCAATACTGGCCATTGGTGGCGCCGAGGATCAGCGCGGCTTCCTTCCACTCCTTCTTCATGCCGTCGAGCGCCGGCGTCAGGATCAGGACCATCAGCGGGATCTGGAAGTACATGTAGGTGATGGTGAGCCCGAAGAAGCTCAGCAGGTTGAAACCGGTGGAATAGAGATTGAAGCCAAACCAGTCGCGCATCAAAACGGTCACGAGACCGGTGCGTCCGAGGGTGGCGAGGAAGGCGAAGGCAAGCGGTACGCCTGCGAAATTGGAGGCAACACCGGAGAAGGTCAGCAGGCCCGAACGAATCCAGTTCGGCAGGCCGCCGAGCACGACTGCCCAGGCGAGGAAGAAGCCGATCAGTGCGCCACCGAGGGCAGATGCCACGGACACCTTGATACTGATCCAGTAGGCGCTGAGAATCGACGGCGTGAACAGGTCGGCAATGTTCTTGAGGGTCAGGTCGCCTTCCGGCGTCAGAAATGCACCTGCGACCAGATAAAGCGTCGGTATGATAAGGAACATCGCAGCGAAGATCATGAACGGCGCGATGCCGAGCCAGTCTACGATCCTGTCGCGGTTTATCATGGGCGTGGCCGGGGCCGCGGATGTTGAAACAGTGGTCATAGACGACAGCCTTATCGGGGCAATGAAGAACGAAACCTCTCCGCCACGCGGGCGGAGAGGTCCTGCGTCAGAGATTACTTGACGTTGGCGCCGACGACGCTGTCCCACTTGGTGGTGATGGCGGTCTTGCCAGCAGCCTGCTCGTCGAGGGTCGGGAATACGGCCTTTTCATACGCAGCGGCCGGCGGCAGCTTGTCGAGAAGTGCCTGCGGGACCTTCTTGTTCTTCGCCAGATCGTTGAAGCGGATCGGGTGGCAATAGCCCTTCAGCCAGCCAAGCTGACCTTCGTCCGAATAGAGGTATTCCATCCAGAGCTTGGCAGCGTTCGGATGCGGAGCAAAGGCGGAGATCGCCTGGACGTAAACGCCAGCGACAACGCCCGATGCCGGAACGACGACGTCAGCCGGCGGGTTGCCCTTCAGCGTATCGCGCCAGGACAAGCCGTTGTAGTCCCAAGCGACGACGATCGGGGTCGAGCCCTGAGCGAGCGAGGCGGACTTGCCGATGACAGGAACGAGATTGCCGGCCTTGTTGAGTTCGGCAAAGTAAGCGAGACCGGCTTCACCAGCCTTGGTCGCATCCTTTTCACCAGCAGCGACGCCGGCAGCGTAGACAGCCTGAACAGCCTGGTTGGAAGCGCGCGGGTCGCCAGCGAGAGCGATGCTGTTGGCGTAGTCCGACTTCTTCAGGTCGGCCCAGTCCTTCGGAACTTCCTTGACGATATCGGTGTTCACGACGAAGGAGAGAACGCCGTAGTAATCGCCGTACCAGAAGCCATCGGCATCCTTGGCGCTGTCAGGAATGGAATCCCAGGTCGAAACCTTGTAGGGCTGGATCAGGCCTTCGGCCTTTGCCGACGGACCGAAGGAGAGACCAACGTCGATCACGTCGGGCGCCTGCGGGCCGCTGTTGCCCTTGTTGGCCTTGATGGCTTCGATTTCGTCGCCCGAACCTGCATCCGGGTTCAGTTCGTTGACTTCGAGGCCGTACTTGGCCTTGAAACCGGCAATGACGTCGCCGTAGCCGCACCAGTCGTGTGGAAGCGCGATCGTCGTCAGCGTGCCTTCCTTCTTGGCAGCGGCGATAAGTTCAGCGCTTGGTTCGGCAGCTGCAATTGCCGTCGAAGCAACAACAATAGCAGTAGAAAGCGAAAGCATTTTCGAGATATTAGAGATCACTGTTGTTCTCCTTCAGGGTTCAGTGTCTGACGATGCTGTTACTGACGTTACGTGAAGCTTTCGTGACAGCTCGACGACGTTATTTTTTCTTTGTATAGCAGACAGTTGGCCGCGATGTTTTATTTACGACACGTTGCTTGCATGCACGACTTGCGTCATCTCTCTGTTGTATTTTTCCTCCTAGCCGAGTTTGCGGAAGAGCCTGGTTTGTTCGAACAGACCCTCCAAGGTTTTCATGCGTTCTTTCGTCTCGTCCCACGTCGAGCTCTGGACGGCCTCGATCAGCGCTTCGACGATGAAGAGAGTGACGACGGAAGAGTCCCAGGCCGACGGCGCCTCGATCTGCACGCGAAAGGTATGACGCGCGAGCTTGGCGGCCGGCGAGACCCATTGATCGGTGAAGACGACAATCTCGGCGCCGCTCTTGCGGGCAGCGGTCGCAAGGCTAACCATTTCCTGCTCGTAGCGGCGGATATCGAAAATCACCAGGAGGTCGCCGGGATTCATATTGAGAACATATTGCGGCCAGCTGCTCGAATTCGACGACAACAGCGCGGTGTTCGGGCGAATGACCTGCATATGCGTGAAAAAGTACTCGGCCAGGGCGCCGGTGATGCGCCCGCCGACAAAGTAAAGGCCGCGCTTACGATCGGACAACAGCGAGGCGACGTCGTTGAAGGTCGCCGTGTCGAGAGCGCTCAGTGTCTGGCGCAGGTTGCCCATGATTGCGTCGGCAAACCGGTTCAGAATGTGCGTGCCCGGCGCGTTGGAGGCCCATCGGTCATGCTTGGCGATGGGGTTTGAAATCGTCGCTTCCACCTCTTGATGGAGGTGCGCCTGGAAGTCGGGATAGCCTTTGAAGCCCAGCTTCTGAACCATGCGTACGACCGTCGGCGTCGATACGCCTGCGTTTTCCGCAATCGTCGTTATGCTCCCCAGTCCGGAGACAGGGTAGTTGTCCAACAGGCTTTCAGCCAATTGCTTTTCAGCCCGCGTGAGCGTGCCAAAATGCGAATGGATTACGTCCGAAACTGTCTTCGACGCAGCGGTCACGCGACTTGCTCCCCGGGATTGGTCTTGTGCCACTTTCCCACTGAAAGTTAACAACGCTGTCATAATCCATGTCAACTGCTGTCATGAAAAGAAATTTTCAGAGTGCGCTTGACAGTCGCCGAAACCTGAAGAATTCTTTTCTTATACATTCTTTATTAATGATCGGGATGCGGCTGTGGTGCCTGCTCATTTCAAGGTTCTAAGCGAAGCGGAAGGCGAATGCGTTTCGGTCGAGCGGCCGGACGGCAAGAGCCTGTTGCTGGTGATCTGCGAGCATGCATCCCGATTGCTGCCGGAGCGGTACGGCACACTCGGTCTCTCCGCTGAGGCCCTGGAAAGTCATATCGCATGGGATCCTGGCGCATTGGCAGTTGCCCGCGGGATTTCCGAAGCGCTCGATGCCACGCTCATTTACCAGCGATTTTCGCGATTGATCTACGATTGCAACAGGCCGCCGGAGTCTCCGGGGGCGATGCCCGCGAGAAGCGAAATCTACGAGATTCCCGGCAATGCCGATCTCAGCGCGGAAGAACGCCTCGCGCGCGCCGAAGCATTGTATATTCCTTTCCACGACGCCATTCGCGCACTGATTCGCGATCGCAAGGCGAGGGGGCAGGAGACGGTGATTGCGACGGTCCACAGCTTCACTCCGGTGTACCACGACAGGACGCGCGCCGTGGAAATTGGCATACTGCACGACGAAGACAGCCGCTTTGCCGACAGCGTTTTGAACGCCGCATCGACCGGCTCGCCTCTCTACAAAATCGAACGCAACGAGCCCTATGGCCCTGCGGATGGCGTGACCCACACGCTGATCTTGCATGGGCTGTCCAACGGGTTCCGCAATGTAATGATCGAGGTCCGCAACGACCTCATCTCAGACGAAGACGGTCAAGGGGTCATGGCCGACTATCTGACGGGGCTTCTCCAGCAAAGCCTGGACGCCTGACAACGAAGAAAAGACCCCGGGGAGCAGTCTAACTGCGGTCCGCCCGTAGGCGAAAACGTCACGGGCACTTTGGCACTGGATGATCACCCGCAATCCCGCGGCTGATCGCTAAACAGGGGGAAGTCATGTCCGACTACACGGATCACGACAAGAAACAGGATATGCATGTCCTGCATTCCATGGGCTATGCCCAGGAGCTGGAACGGCGAATGAGCTCGTTCTCGAACTTTGCGGTCTCATTCTCTATCATCTGCATCCTTTCCGGCGGCATCAACTCGCTGGCGCAAGCGACGGCGGGCGCCGGCGGTGCGGCCATCGGCATCGGCTGGCCGCTCGGTTGCTTCGTTTCGCTGGTGTTCGCTGTGGCGATGGCGCAGATCAGCTCGGCCTATCCGACCGCGGGCGGTCTCTACCACTGGGGTTCGATCCTCGGCAACCGCTTCACCGGCTGGTTAACCGCCTGGTTCAACCTCCTCGGCCTCGTTACGGTGCTCGGCGCGATCAACGTCGGCACCTACTACTTCTTCATGGGATCGTTTGGAACGAGCTACTTCGACCTGACTGATACCACTGTCGTGCGTATCCTGTTCCTGGTTGTTATCACCGGCGCGCAGGCGCTCGTGAACCACATGGGGATCGGGCTGACGGCGAAGCTCACCGATTTTTCGGGCTACCTGATCTTCGCAACGGCAATTGCCCTGGCTGCAGTTTGCTTGCTGGCGGCGCCGTCCTACGACATTGCCCGCCTGTTCACCTTCGCGAACTATTCCGGCGAAGCGGGTGGCAACGTATGGCCGTCGACTTCGGGTGCCTGGGTATTCCTACTTGGTCTGCTGCTGCCGATCTATACGATCACCGGCTATGACGCTTCGGCGCATACCTCGGAGGAAACGGTGAAGGCCGCCCACTCCGTTCCGCGTGGCATGGTTGCCTCCGTTCTTTGGTCGGCTCTCTTCGGCTACATCATGCTTTGCGCATTCGTGCTGATGCTCCCGAACATGGACGACGCGGCCAAGCAGGGCTGGAACGTCTTCTTCTGGGCCATGGACAGCCAGGTCAACCCGGCCGTCAAGGATCTGCTCTATCTCGCCATCTTCGTCAGCCAGTGGCTGTGCGGTCTGGCGACGGTGACCTCGGTCTCCCGCATGATCTTCGCCTTCTCGCGTGACGGCGGTCTGCCGGCATCCAAGGCTCTCGCCAAGGTCAGCCCGCAGCACCGCACGCCGGTTGCCGCCATCTGGACGGGTTCGATCCTCTCCGTACTGTTCGTCTGGGGCTCGTCGCTTGTTTCGATCGGCGAGACGCCCGTTTACACGATCGTCGTCTCGTGCACGGTCATCTTCCTGTTCTTCTCCTTCGCGATCCCGATCACCCTCGGTCTCTTCGCGTGGGGAACGTCGAAGTGGGACAAGATGGGTCCATGGAACCTCGGCGAAGGCATATTCAAGCTGTTCGCGGTCCTGTCGATCCTTGCGATGATGCTGATCTTCGTCCTCGGGATCCAGCCGCCGAACCAGTGGGCGCTTTACATCACCGTCGGCTTCCTGGTCCTTACCGGCATCGTCTGGTTCGGCTTCGAAAGCCGCCGCTTCAAAGGCCCGCCGATCGGCGACGAGGTTGCGCGCCGTCAGGTGGAGATCGCGGCTGCCGAAAAGGCCGTCGGCGAAGCCTGAGGTTTCGGCTTCCCTCTCCAACGGCGGGGCCGCGATGGCGGCCCCGCTTCCCGGATCAACGAAAAGGCATCAAAGCCGGCAGGCCCGCTTCACTCTATGCTCGTTCGGTGCCCCGATTTCAGTTCAAGGTCAGGCGGATTCAATATGAGCATCTATACCCTCGACGATCTCAAGCAGGATGTTGCCGACGGGCGCATCGACACGGTTCTGGCGTGCCAGGTGGACATGCAGGGCCGCTTGATGGGCAAGCGCTTTCAGGCTGAATACTTCCTCGAAAGCGCATGGAAGGAAACGCATAGCTGCAACTATCTCGTTGCCACCGACATGGAGATGGAAACCGTCTCCGGCTACAAGGCGACGAGCTGGGAAAAGGGCTATGGCGACTACACGATGAAGCCTGATCTTTCGACGCTGCGCCGTATTCCGTGGCTCGAAGGCACGGCGCTCGTGCTCTGCGATCTCCTCGACCACCACACGCATGAAGAGGTGTCGCACTCACCGCGCGCGATCCTGAAGAAACAGGTCAAGCGGTTGGAAGACATGGGCATGAAGGCGTTCATGGCCTCGGAGCTCGAATTCTTCCTGTTCGACCAGACCTATGAGTCCGCGCACGCGTCCGGCTATCGCAATCTGAAGCTCGCCAGCGCCTACAACGAGGACTACCACATCTTCCAGACGACCAAGGAAGAAGAGGTCATGCGGGCAATCCGCACCGGCCTTCAGGGCGCCGGCATTCCGGTCGAAAATTCCAAGGGCGAGGCGTCCGCGGGCCAGGAAGAAATCAACGTCCGCTATGCCGAGGCGCTGACGATGGCCGATCGCCACTCGATTATCAAGAACGGCTGCAAGGAAATCGCCTGGTCAAAGGGCAAGGCAATCACCTTCCTGGCGAAGTGGCACTACAATGCCGCCGGCAGTTCGTCGCATATTCATCAGTCGCTGTGGAGCGCTGACGGCAAGACGCCGCTCTTCTACGATGAGGGTGGCAAGTACGGCATGTCGCCGCTGATGAACAACTACGTGGCCGGTCTTCTCGCCCACGCGAGCGAGATCACCTACTTCCTCGCACCTTACATCAACTCGTACAAGCGCTTCATGGCGGGCACCTTTGCGCCGACGAAGGCAATCTGGAGCAAGGACAACCGCACCGCCGGCTATCGCCTCTGCGGCGACGACACCAAAGCGATCCGCATCGAGTGCCGTGTCGGCGGCTCCGACCTCAATCCCTATCTCGCCTTTGCCGCGCTGCTTGCCGCCGGCATCGATGGCATAGAGAAGAAGATGGTGCTCGAGGCGCCGTTCGTCGGCGACGCCTATGGAGCTCGCAGCGTCCGCGAGATCCCGCGTACGCTGCGCGCGGCAACAGTCGCCATGACGGAATCGAAGATGCTGCGCAATGCTTTCGGCGATGATGTCGTCGACCACTACACCCGTGCTGCCGAGTGGGAGCAGGAAGAATACGATCGTCGCATCACCGACTGGGAAGTGGCGCGCGGTTTCGAAAGAGCATAATAGGCGTAGCCAAGGCCGCACGGCGCCCTGTCGTATGATCTCCATACCTGAGGAGATTGTTGGGGTTTGCCGGTTTCGGCACGTGAAAACATAGGATGAAGATCATGGGAATGATCCAATGCATTTCACCGGTCGACGGATCGGTTTACGCCGAGCGTCCGGCGCTTTCGCTGGAGGCGGCGAAGGAGGCCGTGGGGCGTGCGCGCAAGGCGCAGAAGGCATGGGCGAAGCGGCCGTTGGAGGAGCGCGTTCAGCTGGTGCTGAAGGGTGTCGCACGGCTCAATGAAATGTCCGACGTGGTCGTGCCCGAGCTTGCCTGGCAGATGGGCCGCCCGATCCGCTACGGCGGCGAGTACAAGGGCTTCAACGAGCGCTCCAACTATGTCGCTTCGATCGCCGCCGATGCGCTCGCGCCTTTGGTTGTCGAGGAGAGCGACAAGTTCGAGCGCCGCATCGAGCGCGAGGCGCATGGCGTCGTATTCGTGGTGGCGCCATGGAACTACCCCTACATGACGGCGATCAACACCATCGCGCCGGCGCTGATGGCGGGCAACACGGTCGTCCTCAAGCATGCGTCACAGACGCTGCTGGTTGGAGAGCGGCTGGTGCAGGCTTTCGTCGAGGCCGGCGTTCCTGAGGACGTGTTCCAGAACGTGTTCCTTGATCACGAAACGACCTCGGCGCTGATTGCTGCGGGCAGCTTCAACTTCGTCAACTTCACCGGTTCGGTCGAAGGCGGCCGCTCGATGGAGCGGGCGGCGGCCGGAACATTCACAGGGCTCGGGCTTGAGCTCGGCGGCAAGGATCCGGGCTATGTCATGGACGATGCCGACCTCGACGCGGCCGTCGACACGCTGATGGACGGCGCGACTTACAATTCCGGCCAGTGCTGTTGCGGCATCGAGCGTATCTATGTGCATGAATCGCTCTATGACAGCTTTGTCGAGAAGTCGGTCGCCTGGGTCTCGAACTACAAGCTCGGCAATCCGCTCGATCCTGAAACCTCGCTTGGCCCGATGGCCAACAAGCGCTTCGCCAGGGTCGTGCGCGAGCAGATCGCCGATGCCGTTTCCAAGGGCGCCAAGGCACTGGTCGATCCGAAGCTTTTTTCGGCCGACGACGGCGGCGCCTATCTGGCACCGCAGATCCTCGTCAATGTCGATCATTCGATGGCCTTCATGCGCGAGGAGACCTTTGGACCTGCCGTCGGCATCATGAAGGTGAAGAGCGACGACGAAGCCGTTGCCCTGATGAACGACAGCCAGTACGGCCTGACGGCTTCGCTCTGGACGAAGGATCCTGAGCGGGCAGGGCGGCTCGGCCGCGAGATCGAGACCGGCACCGTCTTCATGAACCGCGCCGACTATCTCGATCCGGCTCTGTGCTGGACCGGCGTCAAGGAAACCGGCCGAGGTGGCTCGCTGTCGATCATCGGCTTCCACAACCTGACGCGTCCGAAATCCTTCCATCTGAAGAAAGTCACAGCATGAGCAGCAACATCACAGCCAACTGGAGCTACCCGACCGCTTTCAAGCTTGGCCGGGGCCGCATCAAGGAACTGGCGGACGCTTGCAAGAGCCTCGGGATGAAGAAGCCGTTGCTGATCACCGATCGCGGCCTGGCCTCGATGGCGATCACCAGGACCGCGCTCGACATTCTTGAAGACGCCGGCCTCGGCCGGGCGATCTTTGCCGATGTCGATCCAAACCCGAACGACAAGAACCTCGACGCTGGCGTCAAGGCGTTCAAGGACGGTGGCCATGACGGCGTCGTCGCCTTTGGTGGAGGCTCGGGCCTTGACCTCGGCAAGTGCGTCGCGTTCATGGCCGGTCAGACACTGCCGGTCTGGGACTTCGAGGATATTGGCGACTGGTGGACGCGTGCGAGCGTCGAAGGCATCGCTCCGATCGTGGCCGTCCCGACGACGGCCGGCACCGGTTCGGAAGTCGGCCGCGCCAGCGTCATCACCAATTCCGAAACGCATGTGAAGAAGATCATCTTCCATCCAAAGTTCCTGCCGGGCGTCGTCATCGCCGATCCGGAACTGACGGTCGGCATGCCGAAGATCATCACTGCCGGCACCGGCATGGATGCCTTCGCGCACTGCCTGGAAGCCTATTCCTCGCCCTTTTACCACCCGATGTCGGCCGGCATCGCGCTGGAGGGCATGCGGCTCGTCAAGGAGTTCCTGCCGCGCGCCTACAAGGAAGGCACAGACCTCGAAGCCCGCGTCAACATGATGTCGGCGGCTGCGATGGGCGCAGTCGCATTCCAGAAGGGGCTCGGCGCCATCCATGCGCTGTCGCATCCGATCGGGGCTGTCTACAACACGCATCACGGCATGACGAATGCTGTCGTGATGCCGGCGGTGTTGCGCTTCAATCGTTCGGCGATTGAGGAGAAGATTGCGCGCGCCGCGGCCTATCTCGGCATCTCCGGCGGCTTCGACGGCTTTTATAGCTACGTGCTGCAGCTTCGCTCGGAGCTCGGCGTTCCGGACAGCCTGTCTGCGATGGGAATCAAGCCGGATCGAATCGACGAACTTTCGGAGATGGCGATCGAAGATCCAAGCGCTGGCGGCAATCCAGTCAAGATGACGCTCGAAAATACCAAGGTGCTCTTTAAAGATTGCTTCTGAACATAGAGACGGCGGACCTGAGCTAGCCCGGAAAGCCTAGGCTTTCCGGGCTTTCTTGTTCGCGATCGTGGTGTTTTTCGCGGGCGCAAGAAATGCTGACCGCAATTTCAGGTGTCGTGTTTAGAAGTTGTTAACCATAATTAGAAAGGATGCATTAACCGCACGATGCTTCCAAGAGTGCGCGGCAGAGCCATAGAGGGCTCGCATTCTCCCTTCGAGGACCGAATATGCCAGTCATCACTTTCGCAAACACCAAGGGCGGCGCTGGTAAGACCACAGCCGTACTTCTTCTCGCCACCGAGCTTGCCCAGAAGGGCTATCGGGTGACGATCCTCGACGCCGATCCACAACATTGGATCACGCGATGGCATGAAGTCTCCGGGCATGTGACGAATATCTCGGTCATCGATTTCGTCACGTCGGCTTCCTTGCCGCTGCACATAGCCGAAAACAAGCACAACACAGACTACTTCATCATCGACCTTCCGGGAGCGCGCAATCCGCTGCTTGCGACGGCAATCGGGCTCTCCGACCACGTGCTGATCCCGATCCAGGGATGCGCCATGGACGCCCGTGGTGGTGCGCAGGTCCTCGAGCTGCTGCAATATCTGGATGAGAAGGCGGGCATTCGTATCGGGCACTCGGTCGTGCTGACCCGCGTGAACTCGATGGTGACGACGCGGGCACTCTGTCTCGTCAAGTCGTTGCTGAGTGAGCGCCAGGTCCCGGTTCTCGACACCGCGATCATCGAACGCTCGGCGTTCCGCGATATTTTTGACTGTGGCGGCACGCTGCACTCGCTGGATCCGGCTCGTGTAAGCAACCTCGAAAAGGCGCGTGAGAACGCTCGCTGTTTTGCTGAAGAGATCATGGGCAAGCTGCCGGTGAAGCTTGCTGAGCCAACGCACAGCACCGGTCCACTGATCCGCTCAGCGGCCTAGACGAAACTACCAAAAGAAAGAATGCGCCCTCTGAGGTCGCCCTCTGAGGCGCATTTTTTTGGGAACAGGCAGGATGGATCAGTCGACGAATTCGACTGTCACGCCCGGCTTGACCATCTTCGCCAGTTCGGTGGCATCCCAGTTTGTCAGGCGGATGCAGCCGTGGCTCTGGGTGCGGCCGATCTTCGATGGCTCTGGCGTTCCGTGGATGCCGTAAGTCGGCTTGGAAAGCGCCATCCAGACCGTACCGACCGGGCCGTTCGGACCCGGCGGAATGTTCAGGATCCTGTCGTTGGCGCCCTGCTGGAAGTTGATCTTCGGATTGTAGGTGTAGCCCGGATTGAATGCGACGCGCTCGACGGTCACCGTGCCGGTGGGCGAGGGCGTATCGGTGGAGCCAATCGAGGCGGGATAGGCGGCAATCAGATTGCCGGCATTATCATAGGCAAATACCTGCTTGCGGCCCTTGTCGGCAATGATGCGCGCGACCGAACCGGCCTTCACTTCACCGGGATTGACGACCTTTACGATCGTGCCGGGGACCGTGAAATCCACACCCGGGTTGATTTCCTTCAGGAAGCCTTCGTCCATGTGGAAACGCTCCGCGAGCATTTCCGTCGTCGAGGTGTAGCCGAGTGATGACAGGGCAGCCTTATGCGCGTAGTCCTCCGGGATTTCCGCAACGTACGGACCGGCAGCGTCGGCAGGCGTAATGGTGTAGCCGACGAGCGGCAGACCGCCGGACATGCGCAACTGCTCGAGAATGGCGTCGGTGTTGTTCGGATCGAGCGTCTCGCCCGTCATCTGCTGGTAGGCGTAGATCGCCTTGGTGACGTTTGCGCCCATGTGGCCGTCGATCGCGCCCGGCGACACGCCAGCGCGGTCGAGAAACACCTGCAGGGCGACGATCTCGGACTTCGACTTGTTCTTCAGCGTGATGACCGGCTCTTGGGAGGGCTTCGGCTGCATCACATCAGGCGTTTGCTGGTCAGGCTCGATAGACGCATAGTCGTCGCTTTGTGGGTAGGGCTGGTCGTTGAGCGGCTGGCGGTCGATCGGCGCGTTGCGTGGGATGGAGCCAGTCACGGCGCCGCGCTCGGAATAGCGAGCATCGCCGTAGGGATCGTCGCCGTTATAAACATCGTTATTATAGGCATCGCGTACCGGTGGGCGTGGGTAGTAGCCGCGGGCACGCATTTCAGTCGCGATCACATTGCCATAGGGATCGACCAGCACGCGATTGCCCCTTCGGTCGCGCGCGTAGGCAGCGCCCGATGGGACATAGTCGAGGATATCGCCGTTCGGCGCGACGAAGACGACGTCGCCCTGGCGTCCGTTGAAAAACTGCTGCGCATCGGCAGAGGGCGCTGCGGTAGCAATGGCGAGCAGGGCAGCGGCGGCGGATAATCCCGATATTACAAAGCGATTCACGTCTTCATACCCTTTAGTGACTGGCCGACACACACCTGCGAATTTTGACGCTAGTGTGGAATTTATGAAATCGTGCTGAACAAAAGATAAAAACTCCGTGATTTTTCCTTTGGTCGTAAACATTTGGGGCGCGAACCGGTTCCGGCGCGCTGCGCACGTGGTCGCGATTGACGAATTTGGCCGCGAGACATAACGCTGCATAAGTGGTCAGAACCGGGAGGAAGTTGAACGATGATCGAGTTTGCCGCCGCAGCAGGGCCGAAGTTGATGCTCGACGAAACCTCATTGATGGACATCGGCGCATGTGTCATCAACGGCGTCGACATCGCTCCCAAGGAGGCGGTTCCCGATGATGGTGATGCACGCATCTCGCATTCCGTCCAAGGCTTCCTCTTTACGTGCGGGCCGGACCATATCAGGCACCGCGAACCAATTCCGGGCCGTGCTGACGGCAAGGTCTATCCGCTGCATGGGTCCGCGCCTGGCCACGTAGCCAAAATTCTCTGGACGAAGTTCGAGAATGGGAATGCGGAGTGCCGGGCGGATATCGACGTCGTGACGGTCGAGGGATTGCCGGCCCGCATCGAGCGTCATTGGCTCATCGATGGCGGCACGGGCGAGGTGAGCCTCAAGGACAAGGTCGTCAATACGAGCGACGAGATCGTGCCTGCCTTCCTCATGTATCATATGAATATCGGCGGCAAATGGTTCGATGCCGGCACGCGCCTTGAAGGCAAGATGCTCGACGGCGGCGGCTTTCCCTGGAATTTCGGCGAGGAACCGGGTGGTATCTTCTGCGTTGAGGCACCGGCAACGGAAGGCGGTTTTGCCGAGGTGCGCCTTGGTCCGATTGCCGCGATCGCCGGCAAGGCCCTGAGAGTACGTGTCCTTGCCGAGACGTTGCCGCACCTGCAGGTCTGGCGCAATCAAAAGGCGCCTGCCGACGTGCTCGGCATCGAGCCGGTGTCGCATCGTTGGCTATCGCGTTTTGAGTTGGAGACCGCCGGCGAATTCATCATGCTGAAGCCCGGCGAGAGCCGAAATTATGCGCTCAGCTTCGCCTTCGTTTGAGTGATCTGCGGTTGACGCTGGGCATGGGGCGGCGTAGTCATTCAGCCCACGATTTCAGGAGGATTAGCGATGGACATTCGCCAGATCGACGACGAATATTCGGTTTCCGGGCAGATTGCGGTCGAGGATCTCGATCAAATCAAGGCCATGGGCTTCAAATCGATCGTTTGCCATCGCCCCGACGATGAGGGCCCGGATCAGACGCCGTATGCCCTGGTCGAAGCGCGCGCAAATGAACTTGGCCTCGATATCGCGCATGTGCCGGTCGGCTCCATGGGGGTCACCGAAGAGGCAATTGCCGGTATGGTCGACGCGCTCGATGAATTCCCGCGCCCGATGCTCGGCTACTGCCGCTCCGGCGCCCGCTCCACCGCGATCTACCAAAAGACGCATCATATTCGCGCCTAGTGTCGGTCACTGAACCAAGTCCGGCGCCGCTTGATCTCAGCGGCGTCTTTCGTTTCGCAAACAGGAGAACACCATGAGCATCAAGCGCATCGACGCCGGCGCCCGCATGAGCGGCGCAGTCGTCCACGGCAACACCGTCTACCTCGCTGGCCAGGTCGGTGAAGGCGAAAGCGTCACCGAACAGTGCAAGTCGGCACTGGCCGAAGTTGATCGCCTGCTCGCCGCTGCCGGCTCGAACAAGTCCAAGATCCTGCAGACGCTGATCTATCTCTCCGACATGTCCTACTTCGCGGAAATGAACGCTGCCTGGGAAGCCTGGGTCGATCCGGCAAACACGCCGGCTCGCGCCACCAGCGAAGCCAAGCTCGCTGCGCCGAAGTACAAGGTCGAGTTCACGGTTACGGCCGCAATCGACTAAGGTCGACAGCATCGCGATTTCCAAGGCCGGTGGGTTTCGCTCACCGGCTTTTTGTTTGGGCAATTTCGGAAAGCGTGCGCGTTGGCGTAATCGCCTCCGGATCGAGTTTTACTTCGATGATCGACGGCTTGCCGCTTGCGCGGGCGCGCTCGAAGGCGGCTGCGAAGCTCTCGGTCGCCTCGACCGTTTCGCCGTGGCCGCCATAAGCGCGCGCAAGCGAGGCAAAGTCTGGGTTGGTGAGGTCAGTGCCGCTGACGCGACCCGGATATTCCCGCTCCTGATGCATGCGGATGGTGCCGTAGATGCCGTTGTTGATGACGATGGCGATGATCGGCAGGCTATAGCGAACGGCAGTCGCAAATTCCTGGCCGTGCATCAGGAAACAGCCGTCTCCGGCAAAACAGATGACCTCGCGTTCGGGAAAGAGCCGCTTGGCCGCAACCGCAGCCGGTAGGCCGTAGCCCATGGAGCCTGATGTCGGGGCGGCCTGGGTGTTGAATTGACGGAAACGATGGAACCGATGCAGCCAGGTGGCATAGTTTCCCGCGCCGTTGGTAAATATTGCATCCGGGCGCGTGTTTGCCTCGATCCACTCCATGATCGGCCCCATGTGCACTGGACCGGGACCGCTCTGCGGTGGCGTAGACCACGCAATGTAGGCCTGATGCATCCGTTCGGTGCGTTCCGCCCATCTGAGTTCGCTTGGTGCCTCGAGATCAATAAGATCTGCAACGAAGTCACTCGGGCTCGCGCAGATTGCGAGGTCGGGCCTGTATACACGGCCGAGCTCCGAAGGATCGGGATGAATGTGGACGAGCGACTGCTGCGGATAGGGGATGTCGATCAGCGTATAGCCGGAGGAGGGCATTTCCGACATCCGGCCACCTAGTAGGATCAGCAGGTCGCTCTCCTTGATCTCATTCGCGAGCGCAGGATTGATGCCGATGCCGACATCCCCGGCATAGTTCGAGTGGAGATGGTCGAACAGCATCTGCCGACGGAACGAGCAGCCGACAGGCAGGGCGAAGCGTTCCGAGAAGGTTTTCAGGTCGGCCACTGCATCCGCATCCCAGCGCGTGCCGCCGACGATGACCATCGGTCGCTCCGCCTTCAGCAGTCGCAGGTAAAAGTCGTCAATTTGGCGACGACCGGGATGCGCTTCAACGCGCGAGTATTGCTTGGCGCGGGGCGCCTCCACTTCATCACGCAGCATGTCTTCGGGCAGTGACAATACAACGGGACCGGGACGACCGGATGTGGCGATCGCAAAGGCGCGGGTGACGAACTCCGGAATGCGAGCAGCATCGTCGATCTCCCCAACCCATTTGCTGAATTCGGTCAAGGCGCGGCGGAACTCGACCTCCTGGAAGGCCTCCCGCTCGCGGGCGTCGCGCTGCACCTGTCCAATGAAGAGGATCATCGGAATGGAATCCTGCCTGGCGATGTGCAGGCCCGCCGTGGCGTTTGTGGCGCCCGGGCCGCGCGTAACCATGCAGATGCCAGGCTCGCCGGTGAGCCTGCCCCATGCATCGGCCATCATGGCCGCGCCACCCTCCTGACGGCAGACCACGACGTCGATATCGCTGTCGTAGAGCGCATCGAGAACAGCAAGGAAACTCTCGCCGGGCACGCAGGAGAGGCGTTTCACCCCATTGGCTTTCAAGGCCTCGACGATTAGTTCCCCGCCGGTTTTCTTCATGATGGTCTCTTCCCCTCCAGTTCGGCGAGTTCCGCCAGAACCTCCTGCTGATGCTCTCCCAGCCGCGGACTCGGGCTCTCGTAACGCAAGGGCGTTTGCGACAGCACGACCGGCGTCCTCACGCCGGGAATGACGGTACCCTTTGCGTCGGCCAGATCGACCCGCAGCCCGCGCGCCTGGACTTGTGGATCGTCGAACATTTCCTCGATCGTGTTGATCGCACCGGCCGGAACGGCGTCCGCCTCGCAAGCCCTCAGCAGGTCGGCCTTCTGCCATTGCAGCGTTTCCGTCGAAACCAGCCTGCGAACTTCGTCGCGGTTTGCAACGCGCGCTTTGTTTGTCGAAAAGCGTGGATCGTCAGCAATACCCTCGAGGCTGAGGATCGTGCACAAACGGCGGAATTGGCCGTCGTTCCCCACGGCCAGGATCAGATAGCCATCAGCGGCCGGAACAACTTCATAGGGCGAGATATTCGGATGTGCGTTTCCAAGCCGGGTCGGGGGACGGCCGGAGACAAGATAGTTCATGTTCTGGTTGGCAAGCACTGCCGATTGAACGTCGAGCAGCGCCATGTCGACCAGCTGCCCTTCGCCGGTTTTCTGCGCGTGGATGAGCGCCGCCTCGATGGCTGCGACCGCATAGATTCCGGTAAAAATGTCGGCGATCGCGACGCCTGCCTTCATCGGTTGTCCGTCCGGCTCGCCGGTGATCGACATGAAGCCGGACATGCCTTGCACGATATAGTCGTAGCCAGCGAGGCTAGCATACGGGCCGTTCTGACCAAAACCCGTGATCGAGCAATAGACGAGCTTCGGATTGATCTTCTTCAGGCTTTCGTAATCGAGACCGTATTTCACCAGCCCGCCGAGCTTGAAGTTCTCGATGACGACGTCGGCCGTAGCGACAAGACGGCGGACGAGCGCCTGATCTTCTTCGCGCTTCAGGTCGGCGGTGATCGAGCGCTTGCCGCGGTTGGCAGCGTGGTAGTAGGCGGCGGACAGGTTTTCGCCGTCGGCGCCCTCGACGAAGGGTGGTCCCCAGTGGCGGGTGTCATCGCCTCCATCCGGGTTTTCGATCTTGATCACATCGGCGCCGAGATCGGCCAGCATCTGGCCCGCCCATGGGCCAGCGAGCACGCGTGCGAGCTCGATGACGCGGATGCCGGAGAGCGGTGGTTTCTTGGGCTGATGGTCCGTCATGTTCCTCCCACGAGCAGATCAGGGCGCCAGCGCCGATTGAGGTGTATCGGATACCGGCTTCGATGCAAAGCGCCGCTCTCGCCAGATGATGTACAAGCCCGATGCGATGATGATCAGGATGCCAAGCCACTTGACCGCATCCGGAAAGTCGCCGAACACGAGCCAGGCGAAAAAGGTTGCCGACACGATCTCGAAATACTGCAGCGGTGCCAATGTCGAGGCGGGTGCTGCGCGGTAGGCATAGACGCCGAAGATGCCGGCAATGGCTGCCGTGACACCGACGCCGAGCAGGTAGAGATAGCCACGGCCATCCGGCATCACCGCGTCAAAGACGTCAGAACCCGTGCCGCTGCCGAACGCAAGCACGATGGCGCAGAACAGCAGACCCCAGATGCCCATCTGAAGCTGCATCGCCCACGGGTCTTCCCGGTGCGAAAGCACGCGGGTCATCAAGGCGAAGATGGCAATGCAGAGGGCGCTGACGACAGGCAGGAGCGCGACGTAGCCCACCTCTTGGAAGCTCGGCTGGATGATCAGCATCGCGCCGAAAAAGCCGACGCCGCAGGCGGTGTAGCGGCGCCAACCGATTGTCTCCTTGAGGAAGATGCTGCTCAGGATCGTCAATATGATGGGCTCGACGAAGAAAATCGCGATGGCATCGGCAACCGGCATGTACTTCAGCGTCGTGACAAAGGAAACCATGGAGATGGTTATGATGGCGCCCCGGATGGCATGGAAGACGTTGGCGCGCCAGGAGAAGGTCTTCCAGCTTCCGCGCCAGATGACGATCGGCAGCATGCAGAGGGCCTGTACAACAAAGCGTGCGGCTGTGATTTCTGCCGCGGGAATCGTGGCTATCGCGAGCTTGGAAAAGATGTCGATGATCGGCGAGACAAGCACCGACAGAAACATCAGCAGAATGCCGGTCGACACCTCCGAAGCGGCGGCGGGGCGAAAATAAACACTGTTACTCATCGCGAAATCCTTCAGTTCAGGATCTTGCGATCGCTTCGTCGCACCAGTCGGCGAATGCAGCGATAGCCGCGTCCGCTCCAATCTCATTCAGCGTTTCGTGGCGCATGTCCTGATATATCTGGGTCGTGATAAGGGAGAAGCCATGGGCTTTCAAATGGTTTGATAGCCAGATCACTGCTTTTCCGCCATCTGTCGCCGGGTCCTGCCCGCCGCCGACAAGGTGGATCGGTATCTGCTTCGGCAGCCGTTCCAGATGCGTCATCTGCGGGGCGCGAAACGTCAGTTCGAAAATATCGAGCCAGAGTGACACCGAGGCATCGAAGCCGCACAGCGGGTCCGCGATATACTTGTCGACTTCGGCAGGATCGCGGCTTAACCAATCAAACTCTGTTCGACGGCCGGAGATGGACTTGCCCCAGGTGCCGAAGGTGAGTTTCGGCAGGATGCCGCTTGGGACATCGGAGCCCTTCAGCGCACGTTCGGCGAGCAGGATCGCCTGCGCAGCGCGCCCGGCGATACCGGGGTTGAAGTTCGAGTTCCAGACTGCGACGGCATCGTATTTCTCTGGATGCGTGACTGCCGCATTCAGCGCGATGAGGCCTCCCATCGAATGTCCGAAAAGGATGACCGGCAAGCCGGGATATTGCCTCACAACATGCTCGCGGACCGACGAGACGTCGTCGATTACCTGCCGAACGCCATCGCGACGGGCGAACCGTCCGATTGGCGCATCGGGTGCAGTCGTTTCGCCATGCCCTCGGTGATCGAACGCGAAGACATGGTATCCACGGGCCGCCATGGCTGCTGCGAAACGGGAATAACGCTTGGAATGCTCGGCCAGTCCATGAGACACAAGGATAATTCCGCGTGCCTGCGATTGTGCCCGCTCATGATGAAAGCCAAGCGAGGCATTCGCCGCGTCAAGGCGTTGCGTTTGTGCGAACATCTTATTCTCCCATTGCCGGGAGGAGACCAGATCGGCCGTAAAAAGCAACACATCCCAACATTTATGCCACAGGATTTTCGCACCTGCGAATTGAGGGTTGCGAAAATTAACGCGCCATGATCTCTTGTTCATGAATTGTTCTGTGTTCTGTGTTCTGTGGGATGAGGATGAGCAATCCATTTTTGCGCACGGCTGTATTCTTGATTGCAATGGCGGCTGCCGGTGTTGGGGAGGCCCAGGATGCGGGCGGAAAGACGCGCTTGATTCTGGCGGCCAGCTGGCAGCCCGCCTTCTGTGAAACCAACCAGCGCAAGCCGGAATGCCGCACGCAGACCAAGGACAGATTCGATGCGACCAATTTCTCGCTGCACGGGCTCTGGTCGATGCGGAAGGACTACTGCGACGTCTCCGGCAGTCTGCGGACCGCGGACAAGGACGGCGATTGGCGTGAGCTGCCCGAGGTGGAGTTGTCTACTGCGACCAGGGCCGCGCTCGAGAAAATAATGCCTGGAACGCAATCCGGCCTGGAGCGACACGAGTGGATCAAGCACGGCTCCTGCACCAAGATGAGTGCCGACGACTATTTTGCCACGTCGGTCCGTCTGATCGATGAGCTGAACGCCTCGGCGGTCCGCGATTTGTTCGCGGCCAGTATCGGCAAGGCGCTGACGGCGGAGGTGATCAAGGCTGCATTCGACAAGAGCTTCGGCCCTGGCGCCGGCGATCGCGTCAAGATGAGTTGCCGGCGCGCCGGCGGAGGGGACCGCGTCATCAGCGAGCTCACGATCGGCCTGTCGGAGAACGCGACATCGGATGACAAAGCAAGCCTGCGCGACCTCATTCAAGGGGCAGGGCGGACGTCGTTCGGCTGTGATGAGGGCGTCGTGGATGCGGCAGGGTTTTGAACCGCCTCTCACCGAGAACGGAGGCCAGCCGGTCGACACGCCTCGATCGGCACGAGTTCACCCGATCTCTATAGAGCGTACGAAGCTGATGTAGACGATCACACCGAGTTCCATTCTCCGCGATGCTCACAAAAGCCTCTGGTTTTTGGCCGTCGCGCGTTGCTCCTTGGTCCCAATTCGCCTACATAGCGGCAAAACTTAAAATCCCCCGCGGAGCGAATTATCAATGGCACGTCAGTTCATCTACCATATGGCCGGCCTCAACAAGGCGTACGGCAACAAGAAGGTGCTGGAAAACATCCACCTTTCTTTCTATCCGGATGCCAAGATCGGTATCCTCGGCCCGAACGGTGCTGGTAAGTCGACGGTGCTGCGCATCATGGCCGGTCTTGACAAGGAATTTACCGGCGAGGCGTGGCTTGCCGAAGGCGCAACACTCGGCTACCTCGCGCAGGAGCCGCAGCTCGATGCTTCCAAGACCGTTCTCGAGAACGTCATGGAAGGCGTTGCGCCGAAAAAGGCGATCCTCGATCGCTACAACGAGCTGATGATGAACTATTCCGACGAGACGGCGGAAGAGGGCGCCAAGCTCCAGGATATCATCGACAGCCAGAACCTCTGGGACCTCGAGAGCCAGGTGGAAATGGCAATGGATGCGCTGCGGTGCCCGCCGGGCGACTCCACGGTCGAAAAGCTCTCTGGTGGTGAGAAGCGCCGCGTGGCACTCTGCCGCCTGCTGCTCGCGCAGCCGGACCTGCTACTGCTCGACGAACCGACCAACCACCTCGACGCGGAGACGATCGCCTGGCTTGAAAAGCACCTGCGCCAATATCCCGGTGCCGTGCTGATGATCACCCACGACCGCTACTTCCTCGACAACGTCACGGGCTGGATCCTCGAACTCGACCGCGGTCGCGGTATCCCATACGAAGGCAACTACTCCGCTTATCTGCAGGCGAAGGCCAAGCGCATGCAGCAGGAGGGCCGCGAAGAGGCCTCCCGCCAGAAGGCGATCAGCCGCGAGCAGGAATGGATCGCCTCCAGCCCGAAGGCACGTCAGGCAAAGTCCAAGGCGCGTATCCGTGCCTATGACGACCTGGTCGCAGCGGCGGATGCCCGTCGTCCTGGCGATGCGCAGATCGTCATCCCAGTCGGCGAGCGTCTCGGCCAGGTGGTCATCGAGGCGGAGAACCTAACCAAGGGCTACGGCGACACGGTTCTGATCGAGAACCTCACCTTCAAGCTGCCGCCTGGCGGCATCGTCGGCGTTATCGGTCCGAACGGCGCTGGCAAGACGACGCTGTTTCGTATGATCACGGGTCAGGAAAAGCCGGATAGCGGCTCCATCCGCATCGGCGAGACTGTCGATCTCGGTTATGTCGATCAGAGCCGCGATGCGCTCGCCGGCAACAAGACCGTCTGGGAGGAAATCTCCGGTGGCAGCGACATCATCAAACTCGGCAAGCATGAAGTGAATTCGCGCGCCTATTGCGGCGCCTTCAACTTCAAGGGGGGCGATCAGCAGCAGAAGGTCGGGACGCTGTCGGGCGGTCAGCGCAACCGCGTGCATCTTGCCAAGATGCTGAAGGCCGGCGGCAACGTCATCCTGCTGGACGAACCGACCAACGACCTCGATACGGAAACGCTGGCGGCTCTTGAGGACGCGCTTGAAAGCTTTGCAGGCTGCGCTGTTATCATCAGCCACGATCGCATGTTTCTCGACCGTCTGGCGACACACATCCTTGCTTTCGAGGGCGACAGCCATGTCGAGTGGTTCGAGGGCAACTTCGAGGAATACGAACAGGACAAGATGCGTCGTCTCGGCGTCGATTCCATCAATCCGAGCCGCGTGACCTATAAGCGGCTGACGCGTTGACCGCCAGAAGCCGGGTTTAGAGACATGGAGGCCCCGGTTCGCGCCGGGGCTTTTTTGCGCGCATCGATGTCGCGATCCGAGCAGCTAATTTCGTGAACGGATGGAATTGCGGCTTGCCACACTCGCTCGATTCACATAAAGATATCTTTATATGTTGATTGGATTGGGTATGAGTGAGCCTATCAGACTCGGATTGGATGCGTTGGTGGACGTCCTCAGGGCGGCCGGCGAGCCGACGCGTCTGCGCCTGCTGGCTCTGCTGGCGGCAGGGGATCTGACGGTCACCGATCTTACTGAAATCCTCGGCCAATCCCAACCGCGCATCTCTCGTCACCTGAAGCTGCTCGGCGAAGCGGATCTCATCGACCGCTACCAGGAGGGCGCGTGGGCCTATTTCCGGCTGCGCCAGGATGGCAAGGCAGCCATTTTCGCACGCAGCCTGCTTGCGCATGCTTCCGAGAATGATCCTGTAGTCCTTCGCGACAGCGAACGGTTGGCTGCGGTCAAGCGCCAACGGGCCGAGCGCGCACAGGCCTATTTCAGTCGCAACGCTGCCGAATGGGATGAGCTTCGCCGGCTGCATGCCGCGGACGAAGAAGTCGATGCCGCGGTCATTCGGCTGCTTGGCAGCCAGCCGATTGACTCGCTTCTCGATCTCGGCACCGGCACGGGGCGCATCCTTGAACTCCTGTCCGGCCTCTATCGCCGCGCGATTGGTGTGGACGCCAGCCGCGATATGCTGAGCGTGGCGCGCGCCAATCTCGACAAATCAGGGATCACCAAGGCATCCGTTCGCCACGCCGATATCCTGAACCTGCCGTTCGAGGCGCAGGATTTCGACGTGGTGACGATCCATCAGGTGCTGCATTTTTTCGATCAGCCCGAGATCGCGATCGGCGAGGCAGCGCGCATGCTGCGGCCGGGCGGGCGGTTGGTCATCATCGATCTGGCGCCGCATGGGCTGGAATACCTTCGTGACGAGCATGCGCATGTTCGCCTCGGCTTCTCGCATCAGTCGATATCGGACTGGCTGCGCAAGGTGGGGCTGGATGTCGAGCAGGTCGTCGACCTTCATCCGGGTCATCAAAGCGGGCAGGGGCTCACCGTCACCGTCTGGCTTGCGCGCGACCCCCGGCGTCTCATGGCCTCCTCAGCGAGCGAAGGCGCCGAACCCATATTTGCCGGGAGATAATGATATGGCTTTGAACAGCGACGCGCGCCGCAAGATCGGTATTTCCTTCGAGTTCTTTCCGCCGAAGTCGGAAGAGATGGAAGGTCAGCTGTGGAACGCGGTCAGCGAGCTGCAGGACTGGGATCCCGACTTCGTATCGGTAACCTATGGCGCCGGTGGCACCACCAAGGCACCGACGCTGGCGACCGTCTCGCGCTTTCTCGCCGAGACTCCCCTCGCCACCGCATCGCATCTCACCTGCGTCGGCGCGACGAAGGATGAGACGCACAGCGTCATCGAGACCTTCCGCAAGGTTGGCGTCAAGCATTTCGTAGCGCTTCGCGGCGATGCTCCGGGCGGCGTCGGCGCGCCCTACCAGCCGCATCCCGGCGGCTATGCGAACGCGGCGGCATTGGTTGCCGGACTGCGCGAGATTGGCGATTTCGAGATTTCGGTGTCTGCCTATCCCGAAAAGCATCCGGAGAGCCGCGATACCGCTGCCGACATCGACATGCTGAAGCAGAAGGCGGACAACGGCGCGACGCGGGCGCTGACGCAGTTCTTCTTCGATAACGACAGTTTCGAGCGCTACCTGGAGAAAGTGCGGGCCGCCGGTATCAATATTCCCGTTGTGCCGGGCATCATGCCGATCCAGAACCTGACGCAGCTGAAGCGCTTCGCCGGCGCCTGCGGCACCATCATACCGGCGTTTTTGGATGAGCGCTTTGCGGGCTTCGACGACAAGCCGGAAGAGAGAGCCAAGGTTGCGGCTGACGTTGCAGCCGAACAGATCGAAGATCTGGCCCGTCGCGGGCTCACCGACTTCCACCTGTACACCATGAATCGTGCGCCGCTCGTCTCGGCCGTGCTGACCCATCTCGGCTTCACACGGGAAGGCGCCAAGAAGGCCGGTGCAGCCGCATAGACCGCTCCCGTCAGGAGACAAAAAGAAAAGCGCATCTCCTCGTGGGATGCGCTTTTCCGATTCATTGAACTGTTTCGCTACTCAGGAGTCACTGTTCGATTGGCACGACGTTCAGATGAAAAGCATTGTCAATACGAATGCAAACGCCGCGCTGACCAAAAGGACATTCAAGGATTGTGTAAGTCCCATGTCTGTCTCCTCGCGTTAACGGTGCGATAATATGTCGTGAATGTGTCGCTTGGAAAGCGGATTTTATACTGCACTGCGGCGAAAATGTCACATCGCAGACACGAGCCTGCGATCAACACGCTGAAATTACGAAAGAAATCGCCGGAGAAAAATATTCACAGATTTTAACCTGGCGTTAAAGTCAGCGATCCGGCCTTCACACTTGCGGCAAGATGAAGGCTTTGCCTGAAGCGTCTGAAACAATGGAATAATCCGGAAATGAAAAGGCCGGGTCTGAAACCCGGCCCGAAAGCGTGCGCTCAAGATGCGCGATCAGAGGGAGTTAAGGAGCGTCGGTGTTGCCCAGCCGTCGGCCGGCATGCCGAGGCGCTGCTGCTCCTTCTGGATGGCAACGCGCGTGCCCGAACCCAGGATGCCGTCGACCTTGCCGACGTCATGGCCGAGGGTTCCAAGCTTCGTCTGCAATTCCTTCATCTGATCATTGGAAAGGCCCTGTTCAGGCGTGCCCCTGAGATAGGGCTCGGCACTGGCAAGGCGGGTCCCAAAATAAGCGGCCGAGGTCGTGTAGATGAACGACTTGTTCCACTCGAGGTAGATCTGGAAATTCGGGTAAGCGATGAAGGTCGGGCCAAGGCGACCCTGCGGCAGTATCAGGTCGCCGTGCAGATTGCCGAAGCTCGTGTTGCCATCCCGCGGCTTGACGCCAAGGGCAAACCACTCGCCGGCCGTCAGCGGACCGCCGATGCCGGATTTTTCCCAAGGGAGGTTGTCTGGAAGAGTAACCTCCTGGATCCACGGCTGTCCCTTCTGGAAGCCGAGATGCTGGATGAACTTGGCGGCCGTCAGGATGGCATCGGGGGCGCTCTGCTTGAGGCGCACATGGCCGTCGCCGTCGCCGTCCATACCGTAGGCGATGATATCGCGAGGCAGCATCTGAACCTGACCGATCTCGCCGGCCCAGGCACCGGTGTTGGTCGCGGGGTCGAGATCGCCGTGCTGGACCATTTCGATGAGGGCAATCAACTGCGGGCGGAACAACTCGGGCCGCCGGCAATCATGAGCGAGCGTCACGAGGGCATTGCGGGTGTTGAAATCGCCCTGCACGGCGCCGAAATCGGTCTCCATGGCCCAGAAGGCGGTGATGACGCCAGCGGGCACACCAAATTCCTGTTCGGCACGGGCGAAGACATCTGCATATTGCTTCATCTTCTGGCGGCCGATGTCGAGGCGGGCCTGGCTGACAGTGCGCTGCGAGAATTCCAGGAAGGTTTGCTTGAACACGCCCTGAGCGCGGTCGCGGCTCAAAACCTTCTGGTCGATCTGTGCGCCTTCCAGCGCCTTGTCGGCGGCTTCAGCAGATGCGCCGGATGCAATCGCATCGGCCTTCACGCCGGCCAGAAATTCAGAGAGATCGCCGTCACACGCGGGGGCGGCCGCCTGCGAAGCCGGTGCACTCGGTGCCGGCGTCTGCGCGGCAGCGCCGGTGGCGAGGCCGGCAGCAAAAAGGAGTGCAAGTGCCGTGCGGCTTGCGGGCGAGCGGTGCATAGTTTCGATCCTCGTCGTCAATGGAATTCCGTCGATTTCCCAGATGATTGTGACGGAAGCAAGAAAGACCAGGGGACGTTACTAAGAATTTGTGTCCTTAGAGACTGCGGCTACCCAATTGTGCCAGTTCTGGCTCGATCCGGCGAAAACATTGATGTCCGTCGGGCCCTTGATACCAGGGATGACGCCCGTCGACGTGTACTGCCAGAAGGCCCAACGGCGGTCGGCATAGGTAACTTCGGGATGCTTTGCGACGGAGCGGACCCAGAAGTGATAATTCTGGAAGTAGCCGACGAGATTGTCGCGATGGAAGTCGACCGACGTGTAGATGATCGGACGCTTGCCGTAGTAGGCCTCGAGACGGTCCAGGAAGCGCTGCAGTTGGGCGCGGACCGTTGCCGGATCAGGGCGATAGCGGCAGGTCTTCGATTCCGAGTTCCATTCGACGTCGAGGACGGGCGGCAGGCGCATCGAATCCTTCGGCACATTGCTGATGAACCAGTCGGCCTGTTCATCAGGCGTCGAGCAGAAATAGTAGAAATGATAGGGCGCGTGGGGAATGCCAACGGAGCGGGCACGCTGCCAGTACTCATTGAAACGCGGATCGATGCGGTCTTTGCCTTCGGTCGCTTTGATGAATGCGAAGGCGACGCCGGAGTTCCTGACCGTCTGCCAGTCGATATCGCCCTGCCACTTCGACACGTCGATGCCGTGGATCGGCTGCTTCTCCGGATGCTTTGTTCCGAAGTCCTGAGGATCGGTGTCCTTGAAGCGCGTTTTTGGCTTTACGGACGCTGTTTCGAGATAGTCATAGCCCGATGACGTGCATCCAGCGAGCATGACAGCCAACGGCAAAACGCAAAACAGAAGCCGGCGCATAGATGTTCCGTCGCGAAACGAATGGAATTTTTGCCCCACAGCTCGACCTTCGTGATAAACGCGTCCAGCAGAGGAATGTCCCCTCTATTTGCCATATCAACGTAAAAATTCGGTTAGTTTCAAGCGAAATGTCAAGGTTTGGTCACAATGACGGCCCGCCAGGCATAGCCGCCGCCGATGGTCTCGAACGTAAGTCGTGCTTGGTTTTCAGAGGCTTGAGACTCCAGAACCTGCCGCAGATTGGCACGCGGCGACACGTGAAATTTTTGCAGCCACGCCTTGAGAACACGCGCAAACCAGCCTGGCAGGCGTTCCTGCTGGCCAAAATCGACGATGTGCAACTCGCCGCCGTGGGCTAGGGCGGCCAAGGCCGAGTCGATCGCGCACTCCCAATCCGGGATCATGGAAAGCGCGTAGGAAATGAGGATGCGGTCGAAGCCGCCGACGCCGAATTCGCGCGGCGTGAAGGCCGTCGCGTCCGCGACACGGAAATCCGGGAGCGTGGCTTTGGTCTCGAATGTCTTGCGCGCGGAGATCAGCATCTCCGCCGAAATATCGAGGCCGTAGAGCTTAGCCTGCGGATAATATCTATGGGCAAGCGCGAGGTTGCGGCCGGTTCCGCAACCGACCTCCAGCAGCGTGCCGCCTGCCGGCACATTCAGATTGCGGATCGTCTGATCGCGACCGAGCAGGTAATACTTACGCGTCAGGTCATAGATGTGGCGCTGATAGCGATACATGCCATCCATCAGGGCGGCATGGCGGTCGTCCTTGACGACCGGGTTGGTGTCGACGCCTCTCACGCGGTCTTCCTGTAGATATGGAAGCCGCCATAGATCGCCGAGCGATCGAGCGCCGTCAGTTCGATCGAGCGTTCCTCCATGTAGGTCCACTGATCGCCGATCGCAGGCGACAGGCGTCCTTCGATGATGCTTTTTTCGGCCGCGGTGCGGAAAATCACCCGAGCGCCTTCACGCGCGGTGCGGCTGATCTCGGCCCATAGATCATTCAGTTGCTGGTCCGTCATCCAATCCTGTGCGTCCAGAAGGATATAACGATCGCGCGAGGCGGCCGCCTCGCCGGCGAGAAGCTCGGTGAAGCTTGCATGATGAACGTTGACGCGATCCACATTGGCACGGATCGCCTCGTAGTTCGCCGGTTCGAGATAGGTCGGAAGCGGGCCGTCACCCTTCGGTGCGTAGCGGCGAGCGAAAGCCTGCCAGGCAAAATAGTTTTCCTGCATGGGGAAGTGGCAGGCGAGCTTTTCAAGACGGTGGCGCAGGACGGGAGCGATCGACTGGTCGGCTGCGAGGCTTGCCAGTTCGTCATACTGCTGCGGCGGGATGCCGAGGCCGAACAGCGAGCTCTTGCGGCCGGTGATCCAGCGTACGACCGGCTTGTCGAAGAGCGGTGCGATCCTCTCGTCGAAGAACTGGCGCTGCTCGCGCAGCGAACGTACCTTTGTCATCTCCGTCAGCTCGACGCCATGCAGGCGGGCAAGCAGGTGGGCTGCACCGATGAACCGACCGAGGAGGCCCGTTTCGTAGATGTTGCGGTCGAAAACCGTCACGCGCCGACGGCCGAACTTCCGGCCATTCCAGTAGTTCCGAGTTGTCTCGTCGAGATTTGCTGCGAGGAACTGGTCGAAGGCGTGGCTGTTCGACGTTTCGCGCGGTGTGGCGAGGAAGCGAACGAGGTCGGCGTGTCCGGGAAGGTGACGGAACGCCGCGAGTTTCAGCCGATTGAGGGCGATGTGATGCGCATTAAGGTCCACCACATCAATCGACGCCGGGCTTCTGGAGAGATAGGCGAGCATGTTGCAGCCGCCGGAGCCGATCGTTACGATGCGGTGATGCGGCTGAAGCTCCATCGCCAGCATGTCGAGGTCGGGATCTTCCCAAATTTGCGGGTAGACCAAGCCGGAAAACAATAGGCCGAAAAGCCGTTCCGAAAAGCCTGCCTTGGAGAAGGCATTGTGGCGGAGAAGGGCTGCCTTGAGTTTCCGGTTCTTGCGGAAGCCGGCATCCGGTGCAAATTCCGTCATATGAATCTTTCACCCTTTTAGCGTTCAGGGCGTTTAGCGCGCCGTCACTACAGTTTGATGACGCAGGCTGTGGGCAGGGCTTTGCGCGGCTGCAAATAGAAACGCATCCGGGCGTTCGGGTCTTTCGCGCCGCGGGCTTTCCTGCTTTTCTTGCAGGCATGGAGGACCGTACATGCGATTTGTGCTGCGTGTCGTGAAGTCACTTGCCCTTCTGCTGGTCGTGATCGTCGCTATGGGCGCGACTTGGCTTTACGTCAGCCCACCGGAATTGCTGCGGGTGGGTGATGGCTATGCAGCCAAGATCGTTTGCTCGAACGTCTTCCTCGCAGGGCGGGATCCTGAACAGGTGCTCTACGAGGACGTTCAGGCGCCGGGAAATCCGTTGCTGCGGCTGGTGCGTGTGGCTGTCGACAGGCAGGAGAAGCGAGTTACAGCGCGCATCCTCGGGGTCTTCGCACCGGGCTATGCGATCTATCGCGGCGCACTCGGCTGCAGCAGCGTGCCGGACGGGGATTTTGAAGCGGCAGCGAGCGCAGTGCCCGATCGCCCTGCCGCTCCAGAGCCGCAAAATGATGAGATATGGCCGGAGGGCAACGCCGTCGCAAAGGTCGATGACAGCCGTGTCGACGCGCTGCTTTCAGACACCAATTTGACCGGTCCTGAAGCGCGCGCGGTTGTCGTCGTTCACAACGGCCGTATCATCGCCGAGCACTACGGTGACGGCTTCAATCCAACAACGCCGCTGACGGGCTGGTCGATGACGAAGACCGTCAATGCAGCGATCGTCGGACGGCTGATGCTCGACAACAGGATCGCGTTTGGTGACGCAGCCCTCCTGCCGCAGTGGCAGGGCGGCGATCATTCAGCAATCAAGCTCAGGGATCTTCTGGGCATGGAGAGCGGCCTGGCCTTCAACGAGAGTTATGGCACGGTCGCCGATGTCACACGAATGCTCTATCTCGATGCAGATATGACGGCACTGCCGGCGAGCCTCCCCTTGGAGGCGAGCCCGGGCGTGCGCTTCAACTATTCGAGCGGCACATCGGTCTTGATCTCGAAGATATGGATGGATCGGATCGGCAACATGCAGGCAGCGCTTGCCTATCCCAAGATGGCGCTGTTCGATCCGCTCGGCATGTCGAGCGCCGTTCTGGAGGTCGATGCCCGCGGCACCTTTGCCGGCAGCTCTTATCTCTACGCCACAGTGCGGGATTGGGCTCGTTTCGGCCAGTTTCTTCTTCAGGACGGTGTCTGGAATGGACAGAGGCTGTTGCCGGAACGGTTCATGGCGGCAATGAGGACGCCGACTGCCGCCTCTGGTGGCAAATATACGCAGGCGCAGGCCTGGCTCGCTGCGCCGGGCGGCGATAGCAGCGCGACTGCCGGTCTTCCTGAAGACACGTTCTGGATGGAAGGGCATGATGGACAGAGTGTCGCGATCGTGCCGTCTGCGAAGCTTGTCGTCGTCAGGCTCGGGCTGACGCCAAGCTGGCTTGGCTATAGACCGCAGATCCTCGTGAAGGAGATTCTAGCGGCGCTTCCTCGGCAGTAGTCAGTAGTTCCCGTGGGCGACGTCGTCCATGCCCTTGCGCTTGGCGTCGTAATAGTAGCCACGGGCATAGAGGCGGACAGCATCGTCTTCACTGCTGTCGGACACAAGCCAGGCGCCGCGGAGATACTTGGCGGCGTATTTGATGTTGGTCTCGGCGTCAAACAGGCCCGCAGGTTCGCCATCGTAGCCCATCGACTTGGCCGTATTGTACTTGATCTGCATCAGGCCAAAATAACCGCGCTTGTTATAGGCCTTGGCATTGTAGCGGCTTTCGCGATGCACGACGCGGTGAAGCAGCGAGGCGGGCACCCGGTAAAGTTTCGAGTACTTGTCGATGATCTTGGTGATCGCGCTTTTCTCGACGGTCGGTGCGCCATCGTCATCGCTATCACTGAACATGGGTGGAGCAGCCGGCGGATCGGAGGGCCCCGAGGTGTCGAAACCGTAGTCCATCATCGGATGCGGTGTGGTGTCGATCGCGGAAAGCGCGGCGATGGCACCGCCGCCGTTCTGAGGCGTTGCTGCAAAGGCAAGCTGCGTCGCCGGGGAGGGGGGTCCCGGGCGCGGGGTCGGTACGACGGACTGAATCGCCGTCATCTCAGGCGTCAGCGGGATCTGCGCATTACCCGTTGCCGTCGCTGTCTGGATTTGACCGTTTAACTGAGAGGGATCGGTTGCCGGCATGGCGGGCGCTGCGAGGGCGATCGCCGTCTGGTCAGCGGCGGTGATCATCGCCGTTTCTGTCGTTCCTTCGCCGGCGGGCACGGCTGCAAGCGTAGCGTCTTCGCCCGGCTTCGGCGTCGGGACAACGGTCTGGACTGCGGTTAATTCGGCCTGCGACGTGTATTCGACGCTCGTGCATCCGGCGACAACGCCGCAGAGCATCGTGGAAACGATGAGACTGCGTTTCAGGCCGGAAAAACCGATCGCTACCATACTCTCACTTTCGTGAATGCGCCGCCCCGGCAGCGTTAGAAGTTACCAAAAACCTTAAGCCCGGATTTCGCCATTAACGTATTCGTTGCTTTGCTGCAACCCGCTGGAATTATTTACGCGGCGATGCGCCGATAGCCGGCTGTGACGGCGCCCGCAGCAATGAGCAAAGTGCCGCCGGTGCGGTTGACTGCGCGCTGGACACTTGCCTTGCGAATGAGGCCGCGCGCTGCGTTTGCGGCGAGCGCATAGATGGAAGCGTTGATGGTTGCAAGAACCAGGAAGGTGGCTTCCATGATCAGCATCTGGCCGAAAAACGGCTGAGCCGGATTCAGGAACTGCGGAACGAATGCGACGAAAAACACGATGCTCTTCGGATTGAGCGCCGTGACGACATAAGCGTGGAGGAAAACCTTGAGCGATTTCTTTTCGGGCAGGTTGTCATTGTCTGCCATCGGCTCGGACATGACCGGCGCTCGCCAGAGTTTGATGCCGAGCCAGATCAGATAGGCGCCACCGACCCACTTCAATACCGTGAACAGGGTTGCGGAGGCCGCGAGTACGGCCCCCAATCCGAATAGCGATGCGGTCATCGCGGTGAAGTCGCCGAGCGCAACACCAGTTACCGTCGCGAGCGCCGTCTTGCGTCCATGGCCGAGGGCATAGGAAACGACGAGGAGAATTGTCGGGCCCGGAATGGCCAGCATGATTGCAGACGCAGCGGCAAAAGCGAACCAGGCTTCGAGCGACATGGAATCTCCTCCTATTCCCTAGGGTAAAAGCAAAGACACCATATCAACCCTCAGTCAATCATGCTGCCTGGTATTTCTGTCCAATCGTCTCCATGACCTGCGCGAACCATCTGGTCGAGGTGTCGAAGGCCTTGCCACCCTTGATGCGCGGGAACTCGATCGTTCGCAACTTGCCGTTCTGCGCTTCGTCATGACCGGTGACGCCGGAAATCTTGTTGAGGGCGCTTTCGACGGCAAGGTCGGTCATGCTCTGGATGAGACGAAGGTCGTCGTTGTTGGCGGGGGCAGAACGGGCAAAGTAGCCGGACTTCTGCACCAGCGAACGCTCGGCGTTGATGAGGCCAGCGAACTGCTTCTGGAACCAGCCGCCGACGTTGATCGTGTCGATCTTCACGTGTCCGAAGGCGTCGCGCTTGATGGTTTCGCCCGCCGCTTCACGTTCCGCGACGATGGCGTCGAGGCAGGCGCCTTCCGACACGAACACGGTCGCATGGCCGGTGCGGTCCATGACTTCCCTCAGCCGGGCCGCTTCCGCATCGAGATCAAACGCCATCTCGGGCAGATAGACCGCGTCGATGCTCTTCATCTTGGCGTTCGTCATGAAGCCATCGACATATTCGTAATTCTTCGTCCGCTGTAGATAGGCGCGGGCGGTTGCCGCCGTCAGCCAGCCGCAGTGGCGTCCCATGACTTCGTGGATGATCAAGGTGCGCGGTGCTGCCGTCTGCTCGTTGCTGACGTTGTCGAAGAAGTGGGCTCCGACTTCGGCAGCCGTCCATGCACCGAGTGACTGGCGGATGGGGACGACGTCGTTGTCGACGGTTTTAGGCAGGCCGACGACCGTCAGATTGTAGCCATTGGCGGCCAGATATGCCGCGAGGTCGGCCGCCGTGGTGTTGGTGTCGTCGCCGCCGATCGTATGAAGGATCGTGATCCCGTCGTTGGCGAGGCGTTCGGCTGCGACGCGCAACGGGTTTTCACCTTCCTTGACGAGACCGCGCTTCACGCAATCGGCCGCGTTGGTGAGCTTGACGCGGCTATTGCCGATCGGCGAGCCACCGTAGCGATGCAGAAGCGGCGCCTTCTCCCGCATATCGGCGGTGATCTTGATGCTGTCGCCGAGGAGCACGCCCTGGTATCCGGAGCGGTAGGCGACGAGCTCGATGTCAGGCGCCACGTCGCTATAGCGTTCGATAAGTCCGCCGACCGCGGACGACAGACAGGGTGCCAGGCCTCCAGCCGTGAGCATTGCGACTTTCTGTTTGGCCATGATCCCTCCATTGTCACGTATCAGCGCAGTTGCGTGCTGCTTACCTAACGCATGGATGCGACAGGGAAAGGGGCATGTAAAGTGTCGTTATTATGAAAATCATGCCCTGAACGGCGAAGGCGGACAGAAGCGCTGATATAATCGTTTCAAGCTCGAGATGCCCCGTGCCGAAGGGTTGTGGAAATCGCGTCACCCGGCCGGCAGCAATTGGAACTTGGGTGCGATGCGGGGATGATCCCAGTGCAACCATGAACGAATTGTGAAAAGTGTATTCCGCCCTACGACCAATCGCCGCCTTGCAAAGGCAACCATTATTTGGTCAAGGTGTTTTACACCTGTTTGCACGGCGAGAGACTTTTTATGTCCTTCTGGGAAAAACTGCTGAACGCCATTGGCAACACTGCGGGCAATGTCCTTTCGGCGGTGGTCGAGGCCATTCGGACGGTTTTCGAGGGCGACCCCGAGACGCGCCGGAAGGTCGCCTTCTCGGTCGCGATCATCGCTTTGTCGGCAAAAATGGCCAAGGCCGATGGAATCGTCAGCGAGAAGGAGGTGGATGCCTTCCGTGAGATCTTCGAGTTCCCGCCCGAGCAGGCGAAGAACGTCGCACGTCTCTACAATCTGGCGCGTCAGGACGTCGCTGGTTACGAGGCCTACGCGGAGCGTTTGTCGTCTTTGTGCGTGACATGCGCCGCCAACTGCCCGGTGCTGGAAGAGGTTCTAGACGGTCTCTTCCATATCGCCAAGGCGGATGGGCTCGTCCACGAGAAGGAGCTGGCGTTCCTGCGGCATGTGGGCGAGATTTTCCATATGAACGAAGAGCATTTCGAAAGGATTGCCGCGCGCCATGTCTCAATGGGACGTGATCCCTACAAGGTGCTCGGGGTGTCGCCCTCCGATGACTTCACGACGATTCGCCGCCGCTATCATGGCCTTGTCAGCGAACATCATCCGGATCGGCTGATTTCCCGCGGCGTACCGGCCGAGTTCCACGCCATCGCCAATGAGCGAATGGCCGCTCTGAATGCAGCCTACGAGGCGATCGAAAAGGAACGCCGCGCCGCATGACCTCGTTCGAGGCCGACTACCGGAAGGCGAGCGTTCGTCCTTCGCCCAATCACGGCGAGCGCGCAGGCGGGCGCAAGCCCGACATGATCCTTCTGCACTATACAGGCATGCCAACGCGGGATGGAGCGTTGGAATGGCTCTGTCGTGACGAGAGCCAGGTCTCGAGTCACTACTTCGTAAGTGAAGACGGCGAGGTTCTTCAGCTCGTGCCTGAGGAGCGCCGCGCCTGGCACGCCGGCAAAAGTTATTGGCAGGGCGAGACCGATATCAACTCTCTGTCGATCGGGATCGAGATCGCCAATGCAGGGCATCCCGGCGGTCTTCCCGAGTATCCGCAAGAACAAATTCAGGCGCTCGTTGAATTGTGTCGCGATTGCGGCCAACGTTGGTCCATCGTGCCCGAACGGGTGCTTGGGCACTCCGATGTCGCACCGATTCGGAAGGTTGATCCGGGGGAAAAATTTCCCTGGAAAGACCTCCACAGAGCCGGTGTCGGGCACTGGGTCGAGCCTGCCCCGATTGCTGGTGGAAGATTTTTCCAACGCGGTGACCGCGGCCAGCCGGTCGAGGCCCTGCAGTCGATGCTCTCGCTTTACGGTTATGCGACAGAAATCACAGGCGAATTCTCCGACAGGACGGCAGGCGATGTCGAGGCCTTCCAGCGCCACTTCCGGCCTGCTCGGATCGATGGAATCGCAGATTTTTCGACGATAGACACGCTGCACCGTTTGCTGGCGTCGCTTTCACATTACGTCTCATAAGTCGTACTTTTATGACGGCACCGACTCCCAAGAATTCGGGAGTCTGCTGCGCCGCCACATGATTTCCCTATTATCTCCTCATTGCGATGGTCTAACGCCATCGTCGAACGGCGCCGCCTGGTTTGTTTTAGGGTTTCAGGCGGTTGTCAATTGAAACAAAAAGAAATGCTGCAGAATAGCTAATGTATATCTGCCGCATGTAGCCGGATTATTATTTAATCATGATCCGGAATTTCTTTGGGTCGGAGTAATTAGACTGAATGAATAAGATTATTTCTGCTGCAGTGTGCGTCAGTACACTGTTGATGGGCATCAATTGCGCCTTCGCGGGCGAGTGGGGTGGAAGGATCCAGACACTTCCTTTGAAGACTGTCGATCGGACTAGCGGCTATGCGATGCCGGACTTCACCGCCAACAACTATTCAGCTCTCATCATCAAATACGCAAACCAATACAACGTCCCTGTCGAGCTTGCTCAGGCGGTCGTGCGCGTCGAGAGCAATTTCAATCCCGATGCACGTGGTAGCGCGGGTGAAGTCGGCCTCATGCAGATCAAGCCGGCCACGGCAAGGATGATGGGTTACTCGGGTACGAGGAAGGGCCTGTTCGATCCCGAGACAAACATCAAGTTCGGCATGAAATACTTGGCTACAGCGCATCAGCTCGGCGGTGGCGAAACCTGCGACACGATCCTGAAGTACAATGCCGGCCACGGTGCCACCCGCATGAATCCGGTCTCCAAGGCCTATTGCGGCAAGGTCCTGGCGATGCTCGACTGATCATCTAAAACCGCTTGTTCGAGAATCGCTTCGGCCGGGCAAGTAAGAATATGATTCAACTTGGCGCCTGTGTTATCTCGCCTCTGAATGAGGTGACATATGGCAGTTGATTTCAAGGTGATCATCGTCGGACGCGGGATGATGGGCGCGGCTGCGGCCCGCCATCTTTCCGGCATGATCGACGGTGTTGCGCTCATCGGCCCCGGTGAGCCAGCCGAGCGCAAGAGCCATCACGGTGTTTTTGCCAGTCATTACGACGAGGCCCGCATCACCCGGTCCTTCGACGACAATATGGTCTGGGCGATGCTGGCGGCACGCTCGCTCGACCGCTACCGGGAAATCGAAGCGAAGAGCGGCATTTCCTTTTTCTCGGAGGCGGGTTGTCTGTTTGCCGGACCGCCCGCCCGGCCGGGCCAGGGATTCCTTGGGGGGCGCTGCAGGTAACCGAAGCGCTCGATCTCGACGTCGAAACATTGCCGCCTGCGGCATTGCGCGACCGCTTTCCTCAGTTTGCGCTCAATCCTTCGTTCAACGGCTATCTCGAGGCGCGGCGTGCAGGCCACATCGATCCGCGCGCGTTGGTTCGGGCTCAAACCAAACTTGCCGAGCAGGCCGGTGTGACGGTCATCGATGCAACTGTTGGTGCGGTTCGTGACGAAGGCACGTTCGTAGAGATCCATGCGGATGGCAAGCGCTGCACCGCGGAACGTGTGCTGGTCGCCGCCGGCGGGTTCAGCAATTTCAATGATCTTCTGCCTGATGCCATCGATGTTCGCGTTGCGGCACGCACCGTCGCCTTCTTCGAGCTTAGTGAGCGGGAAATGACGATCTTCTCCGAAATGCCTTCGACGATCGTCTTTGGTGACCGCGACGAGGACCATGTCTATATCCTTCCGCCGGTCGGCTATCCCGACGGCAAGACCTATCTCAAGCTCGGCGGCGATCTGGAAACGCGCTCATTCGACACGCTGGAGGATATCGGAGCATGGTTTCGCTCTGACGGAGATTCGCTCGAGCGCGATCATCTGGTGTCAACGGCTTTGCGGCTCATGCCAGCATTGGCCGGCTGCCCAACGACCTCCGCGCCATGTGTGGCGACCTTCACGACAAGTGCATATCCCTACGTGGGATATACGGATTCGCCGCGGATCGCGGTGCTGACCGGTGGCAATTTCGTTGCCGCGAAATCATCGGATGAGCTCGGTCGACTGGGCGCTGTCATCATGACGCAAGGCTGGCTCGGGGCCGAGGACTTCGGCAGGGAACTGACGCCCGTCTTCCGCTAGGCACGCGCGCCTGGTGGCGAGGAGGCGCTTCGGCTAACCCTTGCACTATTGCGTGGAGATTGGCGATATTTCAGTGGAATTCGGCCCAAGTCTCCGCTAAGGGAGCCGTGCCAGTTGGCCGGGCAGCCGCGCTTTACCAATGCCGAAAGGCGGTAGGGTGAGGAAAGTCCGGGCTCCACGGAAACACGGTGCCGGATAACGTCCGGCGAGGGCGACCTCAGGGAAAGTGCCACAGAAAGCAAACCGCCTGCCTCGGCAGGTAAGGGTGAAAGGGTGGGGTAAGAGCCCACCGCATCTCCGGTAACGGCGATGGCAAGGTAAACCCCACCGGGAGCAAGACCGAATAGGGATGACGTGGGGGGCGCAAGCCTTCCGGCCGGTTTCCAGGTCAGTCATCCGGGTGGGTTGCGTGAGGCAGCGTGCGAACGCTGTCCCAGAGGAATGGCTGCCACGTTCCGGCTTCGGCCGGGGCCATACAGAACCCGGCTTACAGGCCAGCTGGCGAACTACCTTTGCAGGAGCGTGCCTTCCGTGTGATTGCCGTCGGTTGCTAATGAGCGGTCGGCGCCTTCGCCAGACATTCCTCGCAGGTGGTGCTGCTGCGAGCAAGAATAGACCAACGCTTGAATATCTTGCCGCAGGAATCGCATTTTATATCGGTCGTCATGCCAGTCTGCGACAGCGGAATACGCTTTTCCGGCTCAAAACGCCCGTAAAGAAGCCCCTTTAATGTGAAGTTTGTCATAGCAGTACTCCACGTTATTTATTTAGCACTGCATAATATGCGGCAGCCTCCAACTAGTTCAATTCTCCGGCACTTCATTATTTTGCACGTGGTTCTATCCGAAGGGGTTGGTCGCCTACTTCAAAGTGGATAGCCGCGGCCTACCTCTTCATGTGGCGTCGCGACAATTCGCCTCGTCCATGAATGCGCCGCGCTAAGACGCTGTATGAAATTGCCTATTTGCCTGTCGCTATTTGGGTCATCTGCCGCCGTCGAAAGGGTGGCGAGCGCGCCGCTATTCAGCCTGCAGATGCGCGATCCTAACCCTTTGTTAAACTTAACAGCTTATAAATTTTCGATACTGCGCTCATCGTGAGACGGGCGTTTCCCATTGACGCCCATATGGTCCCATGTTATCCCATTTATGCACTGCGCACGGGCAGGTAGGTGCCCATCAATCGCAAAGCCAAGGCGTCTTCCTTTCCGGAAGCGCCGGATGGGATTGTGCCCATTCGGCTCGCGAGGCTGTGCCTGAATTTCGGGGTTCCGGGCTTGTGAGTTCAGTCCGGGCTCTTTTGGGAACGGATGTTTCGTGTCATGAGCCGCTTCCTTTCAAATGCGACCAACAGAATCGATTCCAAGGGCAGGGTCTCCGTGCCGGCAGCGTTTCGATCCGTGCTGGCGCAGCGCAATGTTCAGGAGCTCTATTGCTTCCAGGACTTTGTGTTTCCGGCAATCAGCGTCGGCGGTCCGGACCTTCTGGAAAGGTTCGAGCGTCAGATCGCTGCGGAGGATCCGTTTTCGCCGGATGCGAACGAGATGTCGCTTCTGATCCACGGGGGCGGTATCTTCATGAAGCTCGATGCGGAAGGTCGGCTGATGGTCACGGATTTCATTCGCGACTTCACCGGCGTCTCCGACGAGGTGACCTTCGTCGGTCGGGCGGATCATTTTCAGCTGTGGCAGCCGCAGGCATTTCAGGCTGCGCAGATGCAGGCACGAGGAGGGCGTCGGCTGGCGGGCAGGCGTTTCGAATAATACGAGGGAACGGAATGGCGGCGAATCCTGGCGGAGATTCAACTGATGCCGGTGGCGGACCGGTTCGCCACATTCCGGTTCTTCTCGACGAGGTTCTGGGTGCGCTCGAACCTTCCCCTGGCAAGCTCATTCTGGATGGCACATTCGGCGCGGGCGGCTATGCGTCAGCCATTCTCGATGCTGGCGCCGATGTGATTGCGCTGGATCGCGATCCGACCGCTATCGAAGCCGGCCAGGCGCTTGTGGCAAACAGTCAAGGTCGTTTGAAACTCGTTCATTCTCAGTTCTCTCATTTGGCCGAGTGTGCTCCCCACGACGGGCTCGACGGGGTCGTGCTCGATATCGGCGTGTCGTCGATGCAGATTGACGAAGCGGAGCGCGGTTTCTCCTTTCAGAAGAACGGCCCTCTGGACATGCGCATGTCGGCTGCAGGCGTTTCTGCGGCCGATGTGGTCAATCGCGCCAAGGTGGCCGATCTGATTCGTATCTTCCATTTTCTCGGAGAAGAAAGTCAGTCGCCGCGCATTGCCCACGCGATCGAAAAGCGGCGTGCCGAAAAGCCCTTCGAGACGACGCGCGATCTGGCTGGGCTGATCGAGCTCGTTACGCCGCGCAAGATGAAGGACAAGATTCATCCGGCGACGCGCGTTTTTCAGGCGCTCAGGATTTTCGTCAACGATGAGCTCGGCGAACTGGCGCAGGCGCTCTTTGGTGCCGAGCGGGCGCTGAAGCCCGGCGGGCGTCTGGTTGTCGTCACCTTCCATTCGCTTGAGGATCGGATCGTCAAGACGTTCTTCTCAGATCGTGCCGGCAAGGCGTCGGGCTCGCGTCATCTGCCCGTCGCGCACGAGCGCGCGGCGACCTTTGAGCGGATCGGCAAGCCGATGGTGGCTGCAAGCGAGGCGGAAGCCGAGGTCAACCCGCGGGCGCGCTCCGCCAAGCTGCGTGCAGGGCTGCGCACCGCAGCCCCCGCCGAAGCGGCTGATGTTTCCATCTTCGGGCTGCCGAACCTGGCAAGTCTCGGAAAGCTCGGAGCTTGATATGCTGAGAACGTTGGACCTCATCCTGGTCGGTGTCATGACAGCCGCGGCTGCCGTCACCTACACGATCAAGCATCACGCAGAACTCAAGCTCGAGGAAGTTCATCGCCTTGAAGCGGAGATCAAGCTCGAGAAGGACACGATCGACCTGTTGAAGGCCGATTGGGCGTTGCTGTCCCAGCCGAACAGGCTCGAGCGTCTCGTCAACAACTACAATGGCGAACTTCAGCTGCAGCCGACGGCGTCCACCTCTCTCGTTCATGCCAGCGAGTTGCCGATGCTGAAGTCGCAGGTTGCGGTTCCCGACGTTACCGAGGCGAAGGCTGGTTCAGGCGCCAAAGCGAAGCCTAAGGCAGTGGTGCCGCAACCCGAAGAAGAAGACCTGATGGCAACCGGATCGGTGGAGTAGAGATGTCCTTTCTTTCACGCATCATGGTCTTGAAGAGCCAGGCGCATTTTTCCGCTGGCGTATACAACCGTCTTGGCGGGGCGTCCGGCAACGTGCAGATCGAGGGATCGAGAAAGAAGAAGGCAGTACAGGCCAAGAGCCGCGTCGGTCTGCTGATCGTCGGATTCCTCGGGGTCTATTGCGTGATCGGTGGGCGTCTCGTCGAATACGCGATTCGCGATCCGGAAGTTGTGTCCAGCATACTGCCGCCGGATCGTCTGATGGCGTCGCGCCCTGATATTCTGGATCGAAACGGCGAAGTGCTGGCAACCGATATCCGCACCGTCTCGCTCTTTGCCGAGCCGAACAAGGTCGTCGATGCGGACGAGGCCGTCGAGAAGCTTGCCACGGTTTTGCCTGACCTCGACATGAAAGGCACCTACAAGAAGCTCGCGAACCGCACATCCCATTTTGCCTGGTTGCGGCGCCAGTTGACACCGAAGCAGCAGAGCCAGATCCTTGCGCTCGGCATTCCCGGCATCGGTTTCCGGCCTGAAAAACGCCGCTTCTATCCCGGTGGCGCGACTGCTGCGCATATCCTCGGTTACGTCAACATCGACAACCGCGGCGTTGCCGGCATGGAAAAATACATCGATGATCAGGGACTTGCCGACCTTGCTTCAGTTGGCATGACAAGCGATCAGCCGCTTGAACCGGTGCGCTTGTCGATCGACGTTCGTGTCCAGAACATCGTGCGTGATGTCGTCGTCAACGCAGTCAAGAATTACGAGGCAAAGGGCGCCGGCGCCGTCATCCTCGATATTCATACCGGTGAGGTGCTTGGGATGGCATCGGCGCCGGATTTCGATCCCAACAATCCGCTGGAAGGCGCCAAGGAGGGCTGGCTCAACCGCATGTCGAATGGCACGTTCGAGATGGGGTCGACCTTCAAGACCTTCTCGCTCGCCATGGCGCTCGACACGGGCAAGGTCAGCCTCAACGACAGCTTCGATGCGACACAGCCGATCCGCATCGGCGGCTTCACTATCCATGACTTCCACGGTCAGCGCCGTTGGCTAACGCTGCCCGAAGTGTTCCAGTACTCGTCGAACGTCGGTACCGCCCGCATCATCGACATCGTCGGCATGGATGCTCAGAAAGACTACCTGACGAAGCTCGGCCTTTTGACCAAGATGCAGACCGAACTGCCCGAAGTGAAAATGCCGAGCCAACCGAAGGTTTGGAAGAAAATCAATTCCATCACGATTTCCTTTGGCCACGGGGTGTCGACCACCCCGCTGCAGACTGCCGTCGCCGGTGCCGCGCTCGTCAATGGCGGCAAGCTCATCGAGCCGACCTTCCTGCCGCGCAACCGTGAGCAGGCAGATGAAGTCGCTGAAGTGGTCGTCAAGAAGAGCACCAGCGACGACGTGCGCTATCTCTTCAAGCTGAACGGCATCAAGGGCTCGGGCCGCAATGCGGACGTTCCCGGCTTCAACGTCGGCGGAAAGACCGGAACGGCCGACAAGGTCGTCAACGGCCGCTATGCGACGAACCTCAACTTCAATGCGTTCCTTGCGGCGTTCCCGATCGATGACCCGAAATATGTCGTTCTTACTTTCTGCGATGAACCGCACAATGGTGAGAAGGGCCAGAACATCGCCGCGTACACTGCAGCGCCGATGGTGAAGAACATCATTGCCCGCGCAGCGCCAATTCTCGGTGTGGAACCCAAGTTCGGTGACGACGGATCGGCCATGTTGGTGTCTTATTGAGTCTGAATGAATGTCGGAGCCGATTCGCCACGGGGCGCGGCGGCTTGAAAGAGAAAAGTACATTCGATGAACTTGCGAGACATCGCCGGAGATGCATTTCCGGAACTTGATCAATTGGCCGGGTCTGTCGGGGCGCTGGCGGTTTCCGGCATCTCGTCCGACAGCCGCAAGATCGAACCCGGAATGGTGTTTGTGGCTGTCGCCGGGACGAAGGCGGACGGCGCAGGCTTTATCGCCGATGCGGCAACACGTGGTGCCGTCGCAGCAGTTGCCTCCCACAGCATTGACGCTTCCGTCCCCGTTCTTGTCGTCAGCGACCCGCGACGCTTCCTGTCGATCGCGGCCTCGCGTTTCTATGGCAAGCAGCCGGAAACGATGGTGGCCGTGACCGGCACAGCCGGCAAGACGTCGGTTGCCTCCTTCACCCGGCAGATATGGGCCCATGCCGGCCATGCGGCCGCGATGATCGGCACGACTGGCGTCGTCTCGCCGACACGCAACGAATACGGCTCACTGACAACACCTGATCCGGTTTCACTCCACAAGCTGCTGGCAGAACTCGCGGACGAGGGCGTCACACATGCCTCAATGGAGGCGTCCAGCCATGGCCTCGATCAGTGCCGCCTGGACGGTGTCAAGCTCGCTGCCGCCGCCTTTACCAATCTCGGCCGTGATCACATGGACTACCATCCGACGGTCGAAAGCTACATGGCCGCAAAGACGCGCCTGTTCGACACGCTGCTGCCGAAGGGCGCACCGGCGGTGATCTTTGCCGACGATGCCTGGTCGGAACAAGCGGTCGAGGCAGCTCGCCGTGCGGGGCACGATGTTCGCACGGTCGGCCGCAAGGGCGATTACCTGGCGCTGAAGCGCGTCGAACATTTCCGTCATAAGCAGGTGGCTGAAATTCATGCTGACGGCGAGATCTTTGAGGTCGACATTCCGCTTGCCGGCGACTTCCAGGTGGCCAATGCACTTGTGGCGGCAGGTCTTGCCATGTCGACGGGCGTGCCGGCGAAGGTCGCCATGGCCGCGCTCGAGAAGCTGCAGGGCGCGTCCGGGCGTCTGGAATTGGTAGGCCATACCAGGGATGGCGCGCTCGCTTATGTCGATTACGCGCACAAGCCGGACGCGCTCGCCAATGTTTTGGAATCCGTCCGGCCGTTTACCACAGGCCGTGTGATTGTCGTATTTGGCTGCGGCGGCGATCGCGATCGCGGCAAGCGCCCGATCATGGGCGAGATCGCCTGCCGTCTGGCCGATGTGGTGATCGTCACCGATGACAATCCGCGCTCAGAAGAGCCGGCGGCCATCCGCGCCGAGATCATGGCGGCCGCAGGCTGCGCAACCGAAATCGGCGACCGCGCCGAGGCGATCCGCATGGCGGTTGAGATGCTGACGTCCGGCGACACGCTGATCGTTGCCGGCAAGGGACACGAGGAAGGGCAGACGATCGGGAGCGTTACCCTGCCGTTTTCGGATCATGCCGAATTGCGTAAGGCTTTGGAGGAGCTGAAACCGTGAACTGGCTTTGGACGACGGAAGACTTGATTGCCGCCATGGCCGGGCGGCCGTTCGGCACTTTGCCTGAGGGCATTACCGGGATTTCCATCGACAGCCGTTCCATCGCGTCCGGCGAAGCCTTCTTTGCCATCAAGGGCGACCGCGTCGACGGCCACGACTACGCCTCGATGGCGATGGCAAACGGTGCAGCTCTTCTCGTCGTCAGCGAAGCGCGCCTTCCCGCCATGGGGCGGCTGACGGTTCCGGTGATCGTCGTGGAGGATGTGTTGGCGGCGCTCGGCAAACTCGGGCAAGCCTCTCGCGCGCGTTCGCGCGCCCAGATCATTGCCGTGACCGGCTCGGTCGGAAAGACGACGACCAAGGAGATGCTGCGGCGGGTCTTGTCTCCATCGGGCAAGGTGCATGCCTCCGTTGCTTCTTTTAACAATCACTGGGGCGTACCTTTGACGCTCGCCCGCATGCCGCTCGATACCTATTTCGGCGTCTTCGAAGTGGGCATGAACCATCCGGACGAGATCCGTCCGCTGGTCAAGATGATCCAGCCGCATGTTGCGGTGATCACGACGATCGCGCCCGCTCACCTCGGCAATTTCAAGAGCATAAGGGAGATCGCGACGGCAAAGGCCGAGGTCTTCGAAGGCGTAGTGCCGGGCGGGCAGGTCGTGCTTAATCGCGACAACGATCAGTTCAATTTCCTGGAGCGCACCGCAGAGACACACGGCATCCAGCACATCCATTCCTTCGGTCAGCATGCGAAGGCCGAGTTTCGCCTGGCAGAATTCAACGACTCTGATCAGAGTTCGACGTTGTGGATCACCATTGACGGCGAGACGAAGGAAGTTGCGATCGGCGCGCCGGGCCGGCACATCGCCGAGAATGCGCTGGCCGCCCTCGGCGTCGTGAAGATCGTCGGAGCTGATATGCGGCAGGCAATCGCCGCCCTCGCGACCCTCCAGCCGGAAAAGGGCAGGGGCCGTCGTCATCGCTTGGCGATCGAGCGCAGCTCCTTCACAGTCGTCGACGAGAGCTACAACGCCAATCCTGCTTCGATGCGAGCGGCAATCGCTGTGCTTGCGAGTTCCGTGCCGACGGGCACGGGACGCCGCATCGCCGTGCTTGGCGACATGCTGGAGATGGGCGACTACGCGGAGAAGGTCCATTCGGATCTGGCAGGGCCATTGCTCGCTGCCGGTATTGAGCACGTCTGGCTTGCCGGCCCTGAAATGGTTGCGCTGAAGGAATCGCTCCCCGAGAGCGTGCAGGTCGTCCACTACGAGAAGACCGAAGAACTAGCAGAGTACATATTGAACGCTGTCGCGGCTGGCGACGTGCTGATGGTAAAATCGTCACTGGGCATCGGTTTCGGCAAGATCGTCGCCGTGCTCCTTGACAAGTTCCCGCCATTTGCCGACACGCAACGCGATTTTTGAGCGGGTAAACAAGGGGCCCTGAATGCTGATTTGGCTTGTCGAACTGTCGGAACATCTGAAATTCTTGAATCTGTTCAGGTACATTACCTTCCGCACGGGCGCCTCCCTGTTTACGTCCGCCTTCATCGTGTTCCTCTTTGGTCCGATGATCATCAATTCGCTGCGGATCCGCCAGGGCAAGGGGCAGCCGATCCGCGCCGACGGTCCGCAAACGCACTTCAAGAAAGCCGGTACGCCGACCATGGGCGGCCTAATGATCCTCGCCGGTATTGTCGGTTCGTCGCTGCTTTGGGCCGACCTTTCGAACCTCTATGTGGTTGCCACGCTGCTCGTGACCCTCGGTTTCGGTGCGATCGGCTTTTACGACGACTACCTGAAAGTCACCAAGCAAAGCCATAAGGGATTCTCCGGCAAGGCTCGTCTCGGTATCGAGTTCGTGATCGCCGGCATTGCCGTCTACTTCATGATGCGCACGGCGCTGGCGTCGGGTACGGCAGGTTCGACCTTCGGGTCGTCGGTTGCCTTTCCCTTCTTCAAGGATTTCATGATCAATCTCGGCATCATGTTCGTTGTCTTCGGCGGCTTCGTCATCGTTGGCGCCGGCAATGCCGTGAACCTTACCGATGGTCTTGATGGCCTTGCCATCGTCCCCGTGATGATCGCCGCTGCGTCCTTTGGCGTCATCGCCTACCTGGCGGGTAACGTCGTCTTCGCAAATTACCTACAGATCAATTTCGTACCGGGCACGGGCGAACTCTCGGTTGTCCTCGGTGCCGTTATCGGCGCCGGCCTTGGCTTCCTCTGGTTCAATGCACCGCCCGCTGCGATCTTCATGGGCGACACCGGCTCGCTGGCACTCGGCGGCACGATCGGCACGGTTGCCGTTGCGACCAAGCACGAGATCGTCATGGCGATCATTGGCGGTCTGTTCGTAATGGAAACGCTCTCTGTCATCATTCAGGTCGGCTTCTTCAAGATGACCGGTCGGCGCGTCTTTCTGATGGCGCCGATCCATCACCATTTCGAAAAGAAGGGCTGGACGGAAAGCCAGGTGGTGATCCGCTTCTGGATCGTCGCCGTCGGTCTCGCCCTGCTTGGTCTCTCCACCCTGAAGCTGCGGTAAGGCGGCGATGATCCCGATTACGACACTTGCAGGCAAGAAGGTCGCGCTCTTTGGGCTCGGCGGCTCGGGCTTTGCCACGGCGCGTGCGCTCAAATTGGGGGGGGCCGAGGTCACTGCATGGGACGATAACCCAGACAGCGTCTCCAAGGCCGCCGCTGAAGGCATTCGTACGGTCGATCTGCGCTCCATTGACTGGAGCGCGCAGTCGCTCTTCGTGCTTTCGCCAGGCGTGCCGTTGACCCATCCGAAGCCACACTGGACAGTCGATCTCGCTCGTGCGGCCGGGGTTGATATCGTCGGCGACGTCGAGCTTTTCGTACGCGAACGCCGGGCGCATGCGCCGGGTTGCCCGTTCATCGCCATCACCGGCACCAACGGCAAGTCGACGACGACGGCGCTGATCGCGCATATCCTGACCTCGAGTGGGCGCGACACACAGCTCGGCGGCAACATCGGGACGGCGGTCCTGACGCTCGATCCGCCGAAGGATGGACGCTTCTACGTCGTCGAGTGCTCGTCCTACCAGATCGACCTTGCACCGACGCTCAATCCCTCCGCTGGCATCCTGCTCAACCTGACGCCCGATCATCTCGATCGCCACGGGACGATGCAGCACTATGCCGACATCAAGGAGCGGCTCGTTGCAGGTAGCGACGTTGCCGTCATCGGCGTGGACGACAGCCATTGCGAGATGATCGCAGATCGTATCGAACGAGCAGGTGGCAAGGTCACGCGGATTTCCCGGCGTCATGCGCTTCCCTATGGCATCTATGCGGAAGGAACCAAGCTTATCGAAGCCTCGGGAGGCGCAACAAAGTCGATTGCCGATCTTGAAGGGATCCAGACACTGCGGGGCGGCCACAATGCGCAGAATGCCGCTGCGGCAGTTGCCGCATGCCTTGCAGTCGGTGTCTCGGAAGAGGAAATTCGCGCGGGCTTGACGTCCTTCCCCGGGCTCAAGCATCGGATGCAGCCGGTCGGGTGTCGCGGCAACGTCGTTTTCGTCAACGACTCGAAGGCCACCAACGCGGATGCGGCCGCTCCGGCGCTGTCGAGTTACGACCGCATCTACTGGATCGCCGGTGGGCTGCCAAAAGCTGGGGGCATCACGTCGCTGACGGGCTTCTTCCCGCGGATCGCCAAGGCTTATCTGATCGGCGAAGCTGCGGCGGAATTTGCCGCGACGCTCGGCGAAGCCGTGCCATATGAGATTTCTGGAACGCTGGAGCGCGCCGTAGCGCATGCTGCTGCGGATGCCGACAAAGATGAAAGTGGCCCGCTGGCCGTGATGTTATCTCCGGCTTGCGCAAGTTTCGACCAATATAAGAACTTCGAAGTCAGGGGCGATGCATTTGTCAGCCATGTGGCAGCGCTCGACGAGATCACCATGCTGATCGATTCGGCAACAGGAGATAAATGACATGGTAAGCCGTGCGGAACGTGGGCCTCTGGCCGATTGGTTTTGGACCATCGACCGCTTTTTCCTGGCGATGTTCATCTTCCTGATGGGCATCGGCTTCATGCTGTCGTTCGCTGCGTCGCCAGCGGTCGCCGAGCGTATCGGGCTGGAGCCGTTCCACTTCGTCAAGCGACACGCGGCCTTCATGATCCCCTCGCTCTGTGTCATGATTGGTCTCTCCTTCCTGACGCCGCGCCAAGTGCGGCGCACGGCGATCATCCTGCTGATTGTCGCCCTCGGCATGATGCTGTTGGCGCTGTTCTTCGGTGTCGAGGTCAAGGGCTCCCGCCGCTGGGTCACCTTGGCCGGCATTTCGATCCAGCCCTCCGAGTTCATGAAACCGGCTTTCGTCGTCGTCTGTGCGTGGCTCTTTGCCGAGCATGCGAGGCAGCCGGAGATTCCGGGCAACCTGTTCGCCATCATCCTCTTCGGCATCGTTGCCGCGCTACTGGTCGCCCAGCCCGACCTTGGGCAGACGATCCTCACGACGGCCGTCTGGGGCGGAATGTTTTTCATGGCAGGCATGCCGTGGATATGGATCATTCTTCTTGGCGCCGGCGGCGTCGGAGGACTTTTTGGCGCCTACTACGTGTTCCCGCACGTGGCACTGCGTATCGACAAGTTCCTGACTGGCGAGGGCGATACCTTCCAGATCGATACGGCGCGCGAAGCCATCATCCGCGGCGACTGGTTTGGCCAGGGACCGGGCGAGGGCATCGTCAAGCGCATCATTCCGGACGCCCATACCGACTTCATCTTCTCGGTCGCTGCCGAGGAGTTCGGCATCGTCTTCTGCATGGCGCTTGTCGCGCTGTTTTCCGTCCTCGTGCTGCGCGGTCTCTCGCATGCCTACAAGGAGCGGAACGACTTCAACCGCTTTGCTGTCGCTGGTCTCGTGCTGCAGATCGGCATACAGTCGATCATCAACGTGGGCGTCAATCTCGAACTGCTGCCGGCAAAAGGCATGACCCTGCCGCTGATTTCCTACGGCGGTTCGTCCATGGTCGCCATCTGCGTCACCGCCGGGTTTATTCTCGCGCTGACGCGTCATAGGCCGGAAAAGCGCGCGCAAGAGCGGAGCCTCTTTCGCGTCGCGCATGGTATGCCGGCGGAGTGAGTGCTTATGAGTAAAGGCATCGTCCTGCTTGCCGCCGGGGGAACCGGCGGTCATGTGTTTCCCGCGGAGGCTTTGGCCTATAAGCTGAAGGAACGCGGCTATTCCGTGCATCTGGTCACCGACAGCCGCGCTGAGCGCTATGCCGGCAAATTCCCTGCCGATGAGATTCATGTCGTGCCATCGGCGACGATCGGTTCGAAAAATCCAGTTGCCGTTGCGCGCTCCCTGTGGACGCTCTGGAGCGGCATGCGGGCCGCCAAGAAGCTGATCGCGCGCCTGAAGCCCGCTGTTGTCGTCGGCTTCGGCGGATATCCGACCGTGCCGCCGTTGCTCGCCGCAACGCGCCTCGGCGTGCCTGCCATGATCCATGAGCAGAATGCGGTGATGGGACGCGCCAACAAGGCGCTGGCGAGCCGCGTGCAGGCGATTGCCGGCGGGTTCCTGCCTGAAGGCGGTGGCCAGTTTCCCGACAAGACGGTGACGACAGGCAATCCGGTGCGCCCGGCCATTATCGCCGCTGCCAACGTGCCATATTCTCCTTCGAAACCAGGTGAGCCTTTCAATCTGGTCGTCTTTGGCGGCAGCCAGGGTGCACAGTATTTCTCCAAGGCAATGCCGACGGCCATCAGCTTGCTCGATGACGGGCTTCGCGACCGCCTGCGCATTACCCAGCAGGTTCGACCAGAAGACATGGAGATGATGAGCGTTTGCGTCGCCCAATTGAAGATGGCGGCTGACACAGCACCGTTCTTCACCGATATGGCCGAACGACTTGCCGCGGCACATCTCGTTATCTGCCGCTCCGGCGCATCGACTGTTTCGGAGATTTCCGTCATCGGGCGACCGGCCGTGCTCGTGCCCTATCCGCATGCTTTGGATCACGATCAGGCGGCGAATGCGGCAGCGCTTGCGGCGACAGGCGGCGCCAAAGTCATTCCTCAGGCCGAGCTTTCGCCCGAGAAGATCGCTTCGATCCTCACCCATGTGATGAACGACCCGGAAAAGCTCGCCCGGATGGCCGCCGCCGCCAAGCAAGCGGGTAAACCCGACGCTGCGAACTTGCTTGCCGACATGGTAGAGGCTATTGCGGCACGACGGACAATTGCAGAGTTCAAGGGGAAACGCGCATGAAAATGCCGAAGGCCATCGGCCTCGTTCATTTCATCGGCATCGGTGGCATCGGCATGAGCGGCATTGCCGAAGTGCTCCATAATCTCGGCCATCGTGTGCAGGGATCGGATCAGGCCGACAGCGCCAATGTGCAACGCCTGCGCGACAAGGGCATCGAAGTCTTCGTCGGCCACAAAGCAGAGAACCTCGGTGACGCCGAAGTGGTGGTCGTCTCGACCGCGATCAAGAAAAACAACCCGGAGCTCGTGGCGGCGCGCGAAAAGCTGCTGCCGGTCGTGCGCCGGGCGGAGATGCTTGCCGAATTGATGCGGTTCCGCAATGCGATTGCAATCGGCGGTACGCATGGAAAAACCACGACGACGTCGCTGGTGGCGACGTTGTTGGAAGCGGGTGGCCTCGATCCCACGGTCATCAATGGCGGCATCATCAATGCCTACGGCACCAATGCCCGAATGGGCGAAGGCGAGTGGATGGTGGTAGAGGCCGACGAATCCGACGGCACGTTCCTGAAGCTTCCCGCCGATGTTGCTGTTATCACCAACATCGACCCGGAACACCTCGACCACTACGGCAACTTCGATGCCGTTCGTGCGGCTTTCCGGCAGTTCGTCGAGAACGTGCCGTTCTATGGCTTCGGCGTCATGTGCCTCGACCACCCGGAGGTGCAGGCGCTGGTCGGTCGGATCGAGGATCGCAAGGTCATCACCTATGGTGAAAACCCGCAGGCCGACGTGCGCTTCATGAATGTGCGCATCGATGGTGCGCGTTCGATCTTCGACGTGGAGATCCGCCGCCGCCGGACGGGGCAGGTTATCAGGCTCGACAATCTGGTCATGCCCATGCCGGGTCGCCACAACATCTCCAACGCCACAGCCGCGATCGCGGTTGCCAACCGCCTCGGCATGTCGAGCGAGGACATTGCCAAGGGGCTCGCGTCCTTTGGCGGCGTCAAGCGCCGCTTCACGCTGACCGGCGAATGGAACGGCGTTCAGATCTTCGATGATTACGGCCACCACCCGGTCGAGATCAAGGCCGTGCTACGGGCTGCGCGCGAGGCCTGCAAGGGTCGTGTGATCGCGGTTCATCAGCCGCATCGCTATTCGCGGCTGTCCAGCCTTTTCGAAGAGTTTGCATCCTGCTTCAACGATGCGGATAGTATTTTCCTCGCGCCTGTGTACGCCGCGGGTGAGGATCCCATCGAAGGAGCGAACTCCGAGGCACTTGTGTCGCTGATCAAATCGGGCGGTCACCGCGATGCCCGCTTCCTGTCGTCCCCAGAGCTTTTGCCTGAAATGGTCGCAGAGATTGCAAAGCCGGGGGATTTTGTGGTTCTGTTAGGGGCTGGGAGTATCACATACTGGGCGGCAGCGTTGCCCAAGCAATTGGAAAGCCTTTCGGGAATATCTGCATGAAACAGGTGAATGGGGAAAAGCTTCTTGCGTCGCTTGGCGACGGCGTAAAGGACATCCGTGGGAGGATCACACCGGATGCGCCGATGGACCGCGTCACCTGGTTCCACGCCGGCGGTCTGGCCGAGCTGATGTTCCAGCCGCACGACGAGGACGACCTTATCGCCTTCCTCAAGATTCTGCCGGAGGAGGTGCCGGTCACTGTCGTGGGCGTCGGCTCCAACATTCTCGTGCGCGATGGTGGAATTCCTGGCGTCGTTCTGCGGCTTTCGGCGAAGGGCTTTGGGGCGGTCGAGCTCGCGGGCGAAAATCGCATCCTTGCCGGTTCAATCTGCCCGGACAAGCATGTCGCAGCCATGGCAATGGATAACGGCATAGGCGGCTTCCATTTCTACTACGGCATTCCGGGGAGCATTGGCGGTGCGGTACGCATGAACGCCGGCGCCAACGGCGCCGAGACGCGCGAACGGCTTGTCGAGGTGAACGCCGTTGATCGCAAGGGGAACAAGCATGTCCTGTCGAACGCAGATATGGGCTATTCCTACCGTCATTCGTCGGTACCGAACGATTTGATTTTTACGTCGGTGCTCTTCGAAGGGTATGGCGAGGATCGCGCTAAGATCCGCGCTGAGATGGACGCTGTGCGCAGCCATCGCGAGACGGTACAGCCGATCCGCGAAAAGACCGGCGGCTCGACCTTCAAAAACCCGGAAGGGCATTCCGCCTGGAAGCTCGTCGACGAGGCCGGATGCCGGGGCCTGGTGATCGGCGGCGCGCAGATGTCCTCGCTTCACTGCAACTTCATGATCAACATGGGGCAGGCGACGGGATACGATCTCGAGTATCTCGGCGAACAGGTCCGCCGCGAAGTCTTCGAGAATTCCGGCATCAAGCTCGAGTGGGAGATCAAGCGTCTCGGCGTCTTCATGCCCGGGCGCGAGGTACGTCCCTTTCAGGGCGTGACCAGCGAGTAATCCTTAGGCGAAGCGCTTGGTGAAAGCGGTGGAAAAGGTCACTCCGCCTCTGTTGTCGCTGGCTTCGCCGATCGCTACATCCATCGTGTTGCTTGTCACCCGGACAAGGCAGAAGCCGCCCATGAAGGCGGCTTTCGCTTTGAAGACATCCAGTTTGCCGACGGTGTAGGCCATGGGCGTGTTGTGCTCGTGTCCGTGAAAAATGCCGATTACATTGTAGCCTTCGAGGATTGCGAGAAGTTCCTGACGTTCTGATTCACCCCACCAATGGGGTGCGCCGGTGCCGCTGGCATTGAACGTTTTCTTTTCGCGATCCCAGCGCTCCAATGAGAACGGATCCCACCCGTAGTGCTGGAAGATGACTACCGGGCGTCCATCTGATGCATAGGTCTGGAGATCGCGCTTCATCCAATCGAGGCTGCTTGCGGCGCCTTTCGTATTGTCTCCACCGTAGCGTTGCGCCTGGATCAGATGCAGTCCGCCCCAGTTCCAGGAATAGTTGTCCGAGGCTTCGTCGTAGTTGTCGACGGGCACCAGCGGCTTGAAGAAGACGCTCGGCTTGTGGTTCATCTGCACGTAATCGCGCAGCTCATCGCGATACCAGTCGACCTGCGGCGGGCGCCCATCCTGATCGAGGTCGTGATTGCCGAGGCCGACATAGACTGGAAAGTGCACATGATCGGCACCGAGCCCTTGCTGGTAGCGATGGGAAAACTGCAGCAGCTGCGACCCTTCCGCGACCTCTGCCGTCTGACCACCACCATCGTCCGTCACATCGCCGCAGACGATGATGCCCTGCGGCCTTGCAATGGGCTGTCCGGCGAGCGGCAGGCCGCTCGGTCTCCGGGCGATCTCCATAGGCCAGGTTTGATGGTGAATGCTGTTCAATGCAAGAATGTGGCGTAACAGGTTTGCGTCGGTCTTGCCTTCATCCTGGCAGTTCGGGCTTTGCCCGTCTCCGAAGCGGCATGCGTGGACGTCGTTGATGACAAGGAAGGTGACATCGGTGGGCGGAAGGCTGGCTGCTTTCGCAATTGACGGCAGTGTCAGCGAAATCCCGGCACCGAGCCCTTGCGTCAGCAGTGATCGTCTTGTCAGCATCTGGCTTCCCCTGTTTCTGAAAATCTAGGAGCAAGGCGCGATCAGACAACAACAACAAAAAAAGCCGCGACAGTTGCCTGTCGCGGCCCTTCAAATTGGATTTCCGGGATCAGACTTCGTCGCGGCCGGAGGCCAGGATGCAGATCAGCGTGATCACGGCAGACAGACCGAGATAGTAACCGACATACTGCATGCCATGGTTTGCCTGCAGCCAGGTGGCGATATAGGGCGCCAGCGAAGCGCCGAAGATGCCAGCAAGGTTGAAGGTGATCGACGAGCCGGTGTAGCGAACAGCCGTTGGGAAGGGGGCGGCAAGCGCGGTGCCGATCAGGCCGTAGGTCATGCCCATCAGCGCCATGGCGACGATCGCAAACACCACGATGCTGCCTTCGCCGCCCGTCATCAGGCCCGGCAGGAAGAACGAGAAGATACCGATCAGTACGGTGGTGAGGATCAGCATTTCGCGACGTCCGAACCGCTCGGCGAGTTTACCAACGATCGGGATGAAGATACCGAAGGCGACCGAACCGACGATCTGGATTTCGAGCGCGTCAAGGAACGGTATCTTCAGGACCTTGACGTTGTAGGACAGCAGGTAAGCCGAGCCGATGTAGAACAGCACGAAGGTGGCGAGCGCCACGAAGGTGCCGAGGAATAGGCTGCGCTTGTACTTGCGGAAAAGTTCGGCAACCGGGACGGCAACGCGCTCCTGCTTGTCGATCGCCTTCTGGAAGGCCGGCGTTTCGGTGATCGAGAGGCGGACCCAGAGACCGATGACGATCAGCAGAATGGAAGAGATGAACGGCACACGCCAGCCCCAGCTCAGCAAGGCGTCCTGAGACATGACCTGTAGAAGCAGCCAGAAAATGCCTGAGGAGAGGAACAGGCCGACCGGAGCGCCAAGCTGCGGAAACATGCCATACCAGCTGCGCTTGCCTTCCGGCGCGTTCTCCGTCGCGAGCAGCACGGCGCCACCCCATTCCCCGCCGAGACCGAAGCCCTGGCCGAAACGGCAAAGCGCGAGCAGCAGCGGTGCGATGACGCCGATCGATTCATAGGAGGGCAGAAGGCCGATTACCACCGTCGAGATACCCATGGTGAGCAGGGCGGCAACCAGCGTCGTCTTGCGGCCAATCCTGTCGCCGAAATGGCCGAAGACGACGGCGCCAAGCGGACGGGCAAAGAAGGCGATCGAGAAGGTTGCGAAGGACGCAAGCAGCGCGGTCGTCGGGTCGCTGTTTGGGAAGAACAGCGTCGGGAAGACCAGCACGGCGGCAGTTGCATATACGTAGAAATCGAAGAACTCGATTGTGGTGCCGACGAGGCTCGCGATCAGAACGCGCGCCGGCGAGTTGACTTGCGCACTGTTCGATGAAGCGGGTATCGGCGATACTCTGGATATCGCGTCTGACATTTTCATTCCAATCGGGATTGTAAAGATGCCTTGGGAAGGCAGGCGGCTCTTAACGCAATTTTAATTCGGCGCAAATGCCCATCGCGCAACAAACGAAAAAAGATTAGCAGGCTTTGCATTTTTCCGCCCATCGATGCCGCGTGTGGGCACTTGACCAGAATCAATATGAAGCCGATTCCTCATGAACGCCCTGGTTGAGCGCAGGAGGGAAATATGCAGAAAAGTCTTGTTGCAGAATTTCTTGGAACGTTTTGGCTCGTATTCGGCGGATGCGGCAGTGCCGTGCTTGCCGCAGCGTTTCCCGAACTTGGCATTGGTTTTGTGGGTGTTGCATTTGCGTTCGGTCTTACCGTACTGACAATGGCTTTTGCCGTCGGCGGCATTTCCGGCGGGCATTTCAACCCGGCGGTTTCCGTCGGTCTCGCAGTCGCGGGCAAATTCCCGGCCGGTCGCGTGGTTCCTTATATCGCGGTACAGGTCATTGGCGCGATTGTTGCGGCGGCTTTGCTTTATGCCGTCGCCAGCGGCAAGGCCGGTTTCGAGCTCGGAGGCTTTTCCGCCAATGGTTATGGTGAACATTCGCCCGGCGGCTACTCGCTCCTTTCTGCACTTGTCATCGAAGTCGTCCTGACGTCGTTCTTCATCTTCATCATCCTGGGGTCAACGAGCAGCAGGGTGCCGGCGGGCTTCGCGCCAATCGCCATCGGGCTTGCGCTGACGCCCATTCATCTGATTTCGATTCCGGTCACCAATACGTCGGTCAATCCCTCTCTTTCGACAGGACAGGCGTTGTTCGTCGGCGGCTGGGCGTTGCAGCAACTGTGGCTGTTCTGGGTTGCGCCGCTTATAGGCGGTGTCCTCGGTGGCCTTGTCTGGAAAATGACAGGCGAAGTGGCCTCAACTGACGCAACGTCCTGAAGGAACCCGCACGGCATGCCGCTGCGGGGCTTTTGCGTTCTGCGCCGTCATGTCCGCGCCGCTTTCCGAGGTGAAAATTAACGAAAGTAAACACTTCGTTAACCATAATCGGGCTCTAATGCACCTGCATCATCAAGCTGGATTCGGACGAGAAACAAGCTTGGTGCAAGCGTCGGAACGCAGTGTGCGGGTTATTTTTTGGGGGTGTTGATGAGTCGCAAGCATGTCGCTGTCCTGATGGGCGGGTTTTCCTCGGAGAGGCCGGTAAGCCTCTCTTCCGGGACGGCGTGCGCGGATGCCCTTGAGGCTGAGGGTTTCCAGGTGACGCGGATTGACGTCGATCGCGATGTGTCTGCGAAGCTTGCTGCACTGCGACCCGATGTCGTCTTTAATGCGCTGCATGGCCCCTACGGCGAGGATGGTACGATCCAGGGCGTCCTCGAGTATCTTGAGGTTCCCTACACGCATTCCGGCGTGCTGGCTTCGGCGCTTGCCATGGACAAGGAGAAGGCAAAGGGCGTTGCCGCCGCCGCGGGCGTTCCGGTTGCTCAATCAGAGGTGATCAATCGATTCGCCTTTCCAGCCGAGCATCCGATGAAGCCGCCCTATGTTGTGAAGCCTGTGCGTGAGGGCTCCAGCTTCGGTGTGGTGATCGTCCAGGAGGATCAATCGCATCCGCCGCAGATTATCAGCTCTCCGGACTGGCGCTACGGCGAAGAGGTTCTTGTCGAGCGTTACGTCTATGGCCGGGAGCTGACTTGCGGTGTCATGGGGGATCAGGTGCTTGGCGTGACCGAGGTGGTGCCGCTGGGCCATGGCTTCTACGATTATGACGCCAAGTATGTCGCAGGTGGATCGAAACACGTCATCCCGGCGGAAATTTCACCGAATATTTACCAAAAAATACAATCATTGGCATTAAGGGCGCATCAAGCAATTGGTTGCCGTGGCGTCAGTCGCTCCGACTTTCGTTACGACGATCGCTTCTCCGAAGATGGCGAAATTATCTGGCTGGAAATCAATACTCAGCCGGGCATGACGCCAACCTCCCTGGTGCCCGAAATGGCTGGTCATGCCGGCTACTCATTTGGTGAATTTCTCCGTTGGATGGTGGAGGACGCTTCTTGTTCTCGGTGACGGTCAAAAGAATAGGGCGCCCAAGTCATCAGGCTGAGCCTTCGTATCCCGAGGGTGATGGTCGGCTGATTCTTCCGCGCCCGCTGCGCCGTGTCGTGCGCTTCCTTGTCAGCCTCGGAAGTGGCCGCATCCATATTCCGGCCCATGTCGGGACGGTCTCCGCCTTGGCCTTCTTTGCTGTGACGGGTCTCTACGGCATGTCGCTCGGTGGTCACACCGACGCTGTTGCGCAAGCGACGACGACCGCTGCCGGATTTGCAATCGATGACGTCAAGGTGTCCGGCAATTCCGAGACCTCCGAAATCGAGATCCTGCAGCTGTTGGGGCTGGATGGCACGACGTCGCTTGTGGCGCTCGATGTCGATGCGGCGCGCCAGAAGATCGCTAAGCTTCCCTGGGTCGAGAATGTCGAAGTCCGCAAGATCTACCCGAAGACGATCGAGGTAAAACTCAAAGAGCGTCAGGCTTACGCCATCTGGCAGCATGGCCAGGAGCTTTCTCTCGTGGAGAAGGGTGGTTCGGTAATCGCTCCGCTACGCGATAACAAGTTTTCGGAGCTGCCCCTCGTGGTTGGTCGCGGCGCGGAGGTTGCTGCAACCTCGCTCGAAGCCGAATTCGCAAAGTGGCCGGAGATCAAGGCGCGGGTGAAGGCCTACGTCTGGGTTTCGGGTCGTCGCTGGGATCTGCACATGGACAACGGTATTGCGGTGAAGCTGCCGGAAGACGATGTCGAGGTGGCGTTGGCGCGGCTGTCGAAGTTCATGAAGGAGCAGGATCTTCTGGAGCGCGACATCGCTGCCGTCGATCTGAGGCTTACCGACCGCACGGCGATTGAGTTGACGCCGGAAGCGATGGCGCGCCGGCAACTCGTGCTTGATCAGCGGACCAAGGAATTGAAGAAGGCGGGGCAAAATATATGAGCTTGTTCGGTTCGTCCCATTTCGGATTGCCGCGCCTGAAGCCGCTTTCGTCGAAGCGGTCCCATGTCGTTTCGGTGCTGGACATCGGATCGACGAAGGTCGTCTGCATGATTGGCCGCCTGACGCCTCGCGAGGAAAGTCAGGTTCTGCCCGGCCGTACGCACAACATTGAGATCATCGGGATTGGTCACCAGCGTTCGCGCGGCATCAAGACCGGCGCGATCTCCGACCTGGATGCGTTGGAAAGCGTGATTCGGCTTGCGGTCGACGCAGCCGAGCGCATGGCCGGCCTGACCGTCGAAAGCCTGATCGTCAACGTCACGGCGGGTCGTCTGACAAGCGACATCTACACTGCGACCATCGATCTCGGTGGTCAGGAAGTTGAGCTGAACGACCTCAAGAAGGTTCTGTCCGCTGCCTGTCAGCAGTCGCTTCGACAGGATCGCGCGGTCCTTCATTCGCTGGCAACTGGCTTCTCGCTCGACGGCGAGCGCGGCATCCGCGATCCGCTGTCGATGTATGGTGACGTTCTCGGCGTCGACATGCACGTTGTCACCGCTGAGCGCACTGCACTGAAGAACCTCGAACTCAGCGTCAATCGCGCGCACCTCTCGGTCGAGGGAATCGTCGCGACGCCTTACGCCTCCGGCCTTGCCGCTCTCGTCGATGATGAAGTCGAGCTCGGCTGCGCGGCCATCGACATGGGCGGCGGCACGACGACGATTTCTGTCTTCGCAGAGGGCAAGCTGGTGCACACCGATGCCGTCAGCCTCGGCGGCCATCACGTGACCACTGATCTGGCCCGTGGTCTGTCGACCCGTATCGAGGATGCCGAACGCCTGAAGGTCGTTCATGCTTCCGCGATGCCGAACTCCTCGGACGAGCGCGAACTGATCTCGATCCCGCCGATCGGCGAAGACGAACGCGACCTGCCGACGCAGGTGCCGCGTGCGCTGGTATCGCGCATCGTCAGCGCCCGTATCGAGGAAACGATGGAATTGATCCGCGATCGCATCCAGCGCTCGGGCTTCAGCCCGATCGTCGGCAAGCGCGTCGTGCTGACGGGTGGTGCGAGCCAGCTGACCGGCCTTGCCGAAGTTGCGCGCCGCATTCTTGCCCGCAACGTCAGAATCGGTCGTCCGATGGGCGTCTCGGGCCTGCCGACCGCAGCGAAGGGCCCAGCCTTTTCGACCGCCGTCGGTCTGATGATCTATCCGCAGGTCGCGGACCAAGAAACACATGCGCCACAGAGCGGTCTGCTCATGTCGCTTGGGGGAAATACCAGCCGCTTTGCCCGCATGGGCCAGTGGTTGAAAGAAAGCTTCTGACAATTGAGTGAATTGGCCGGCGTGGCGATGCGGCCATAAAGAGAAGGAACGGTAACATGACTATCAAGCTGCAAAAGCCGGATATCACTGAGCTTAAGCCGCGTATCACCGTGTTCGGTGTTGGCGGTGGCGGTGGCAACGCTGTCAACAACATGATCTCCGCGGGCCTCCAGGGCGTCGACTTCGTCGTTGCCAACACGGATGCCCAGGCCCTGACGATGACCAAGGCAGAGCGCATTATCCAGCTCGGCGCCAACGTCACGGAAGGGCTCGGTGCTGGTTCGCAGCCGGAAGTCGGCCGCGCAGCCGCTGAAGAGTGCATCGACGAGATCGTCGACCACCTGAATGGAACGCACATGTGCTTCGTTACCGCCGGCATGGGCGGCGGCACCGGCACTGGCGCTGCTCCAGTCGTTGCACAGGCAGCCCGTAACAAGGGCATCCTGACGGTCGGCGTCGTGACCAAACCCTTCCACTTCGAAGGCGGGCGCCGCATGCGTCTAGCCGAATCCGGCATCCAGGAGCTGCAGAAGTCGGTCGATACCCTGATCGTCATTCCGAACCAGAACCTTTTCCGCATCGCCAACGACAAGACGACCTTTGCCGACGCGTTCGCGATGGCAGACCAGGTCCTCTACTCCGGTGTCGCCTGCATCACCGACCTGATGGTGAAGGAAGGTCTCATCAACCTCGACTTCGCCGACGTTCGCTCGGTCATGCGCGAAATGGGCCGCGCAATGATGGGCACCGGCGAGGCATCGGGCCAGGGCCGCGCAATGCAGGCTGCCGAAGCTGCGATTGCCAACCCGCTGCTCGACGAAACGTCGATGAAGGGCGCACAGGGCCTGTTGATCTCCATCACCGGCGGTCGCGACCTTACCCTCTTCGAAGTCGACGAAGCAGCAACGCGTATCCGCGAAGAAGTCGATCCGGATGCGAACATCATCCTCGGCGCGACGTTCGACGAATCGCTCGAAGGCATCATCCGCGTCTCCGTCGTCGCAACCGGCATCGACCGTGCGCTCAACGAAGCAGCCGGCAAGACATTCCAGCCTGTCGCAAAGCCGATTGTCCGTCCTTCCGCGGCCGTCGCTCCGGCGCCGGCCGCAGTTCAGCCTGCACCTGTCATGCAGCAGGCACCAAAGGCCGTCGACCCGGTCGCGCAGGCGATCCGTACGGCTGAAGCGGAAATGGAGCGCGAGCTCGAGATCCACACTCCACGTGCAGCATCACCGGTGCAGCAGCCGGCGATGCAGGAGACCTTCCGTCCGCAGAGCAAGATCTTTGCCGCTCCGGAAGCCGCTCCGGTCATTCGTCCAGCCGCGGTTCAGCAGGCTCCGGTTCACGCGCCTGTCATGAGCCAGCCGGTTCAGCAGCCTGTGACGAGCCAGGCGCCTGTCATGCAGCAGCCAATGGCCGCCCAACAGCCCGTTCGCATGCCGAAAGTGGAGGATTTTCCGCCAGTGGTTCAGGCAGAGATCGACCATCGCTCGCAGCCTGCCCCCACGTCTCATGCGCATGAAGAGCGTGGTCCGATGGGCCTCCTGAAGCGGATCACCAACTCGCTTGGCCGTCGCGAAGAGGAAGTCGCGCCGGAGATGACGTCGGCTCCTGCTGCTGCCTCGCAGCAGCGCCGTCCGCTTTCTCCGGAAGCCAGCCTCTATGCGCCGCGCCGCGGAAACCTCGACGATCAGGGCCGCAGCGTTCCGCAGGCTCGCATGATGCAGGAAGACGATCAGCTCGAAATTCCGGCATTCCTGCGCCGTCAGTCGAACTGAGGCAGGGATAGAATCGCCACATGGATGCCCGGGAGTACGCTCCCGGGCATTGCTGTTTCAAGGGATGGAATCTGGCGCCAATTGCGGCGTTATTTCAAAGACATGCTTTCGTAACAATGCGAAAGAAACAGTGATTTGGATTGGAACCCGGGCGCACGTATGTATGTGCTCAAGAAACCGTGTTCTCGCGCTTTATGGCGAGCCTTCAACGGAGTGAAATGAACCCTGGCAGATAGTTCGGCATGTTAGCCGCGGCGGGTCACCAGGGATTATAAAGGCAAAAATTTATGGTTATTGGCATGTTGGGATTTCAAACGACGGTATCACGTCCGATCACGCTCTCGGGCATCGGCGTTCATTCTGGTGCTGACGTTTCGATTACCTTCAACCCGGCAGAAGCTGACACTGGCGTCGTCTTCAATCGCATGCATGAGAACGGCGAGGTTTCCGAATACCGTGCTGTGTCTTCGCAGGTCGGCAATACGGATCTGTGCACCGTTCTTGGGTTCTCGCCGGCACACTCGGTTGCGACGATCGAGCATGTCATGGCTGCCGTCTACGCGCTCGGTCTCGACAACGTCGTGATCGAGGTTCATGGCGCCGAAATGCCGATCATGGACGGCAGTTCGATGCCTTTCATCGAAGCGATCGAACAGGTTGGCCTGGTATCGCTCGGCGTGAAGCGCCGGTATATCCGCATCACCAAGCCGGTTCGCATCGAGCATGGTGGCTCGTGGAGCGAGTTCCGTCCCTACGATGGTACGCGCTTTGAAGTCGAGATCGATTTCGATTGCCCTCTGATCGGCCGGCAGAAGTGGGAAGGCGACATGACGGCTGCGACGTTCAAGTCCGAGCTGTCGCGCGCTCGTACCTTCGGTTTCATGCGGGATGTAGAGCGTCTTTGGGCCTCCGGCCACGCGCTTGGTTCCTCGCTTGAGAATTCGGTCGTCATCTCGGACGACAATACCGTTATCAATGTCGAGGGCCTGCGCTACGCCAAGGACGAATTCGTGCGCCACAAGGCACTCGATGCCGTCGGCGATCTTGCGCTCGCCGGCGCTCCTTTCATCGGTTGCTATCGCTCCTATCGGGGCGGCCACAAGATGAATGCTAATGCTCTCAAGGTGTTGCTCAGCGACCCGACCGCCTACGAAGTGGTCGAGACCTCTGCGCCGCGCCAGCGTGTTGCTCCTCGGGATTTCATCCGGGTCAACGCACCGGAATTTGCTCCCTGGTCGGCATGACCTCCATCGCATCTACTAGGCCAGGGCCGCCTCCTTCGGGAGGCGGTTTCTTTATTTTGAACAGACTGACGGTGATTCCCCGATAGATGTTTCGCCGCAGATGTTTAGCGGCAACAGGTGCAGCTTTCACGGTGCAAAACGGGCGATTATCGCCTGCATCGCCACAAAAATGCGTTAATGCATCATCATTGCGTTGCTCTGGCTCCACATTTGTGGCTAGAAACGCCAGCAAGGCGTGGCTGCCGTTGAGGGATGGCGGCGTTGGGATTGTTCCGATGGGTTATGCAGGGTCTGAAAGTATGATGAAGACAGCGCGCGCTTTGTTCGCATCGCTCTTGGTGCTGAGCGCAGGTGCCTTAGTTTCTGGATGCCAGTCGGACCCCGATATCGATATTAGCAAGCTCGGCGTCGAGAGCGATCCGCCGGATGTTCTCTATACCCAGGGCCTTGCCAACATGAAGGCCGGCAACATGGCCGAAGCGGCGCGCAAGTTCGACGCCATCGATCGCGAGAACCCGTTTTCCGAATGGGCGCGCAAGGCGCTCGTGATGAGCACCTTCGTCAAGTATCGCCAAGGCCGTCTCGACGATGCTCTTGCCTCGGGCAACCGCTATATGGCGCAGTATCCGAAGTCGAAAGATGCTCCCTACGTGCAGTATGTGATCGGTCTGACCTATTCGAAGCAGATCGTGGACGTCACGCAGGATCAGCGCGCAGCTGCAAAGACTGTCGAGGCCATGCAGGCGGTCATCGACAACTACCCGGATTCCGAATACGTCGACGACGCGCAGGCGAAAATCCGCTTCGCGCGCGACCAGATGGCCGGCAAGGAAATGCAGGTCGGCCGCTACTATATGGAGCGGAAGGAATACCTCGCCGCGATCTCGCGCTTCCGCACTGTCGTCGAGAAGTATCCGAATACCAACCAGATCGAAGAAGCGCTCGCGCGCCTTGTCGAAGCCTACTACGCAATGGGCATCGTCGAGGAGGCGCAAACCGCAGCTGCCGTTCTGGGCCATAACTATCCGGACAGCCAGTGGTACGCCGATTCCTTCAAGCTCTTGAAGAACGGTGGCGCGGAGCCGCGTGAAAACCCGGGTTCCTGGATCGCGGCTGCAGGCAAGAAACTCCTGCTCGGTTCCTGAGGCCAATGCTGATCCAGCTTTCGATCCGCGATATCGTCCTGATCGAGCGGCTGGACCTCGCCTTCGAGACCGGCCTCTCGGTGCTGACCGGTGAGACCGGTGCTGGCAAATCCATCCTGCTTGATAGCCTGTCGCTGGCCCTTGGGGGCCGCGGAGACGGAGGCCTCGTTCGCCACGGCGAAGACAAGGGGCAGGTGACGGCTGTCTTCGACGTCGGCCCTGATCACGGCGCCCGCAAGCTGCTGCGCGAGAACGGCATCGATGATGATGGCGATCTCATCTTCCGCCGTGTCCAAAACTCCGACGGGCGCACCAAGGCCTATGTCAACGACCAGCCGCTCAGCGTTCAGCTGATGCGTCAGGCCGGACAGATGCTCGTCGAGATTCACGGTCAGCATGATGATCGCGCGCTCGTGGACACCCACGCTCACCGGATCCTGCTCGACGCCTTTGCGGGCGTGAACGAAGACGCTGCTACCGTTTCCAACATTTACCGCATCTGGCGCGATACCGAGCGGACGCTGAAGAAACAGCGCGAGAAGGTGGAGAATGCTACGCGCGAGGCGGACTATCTGCGCTCATCCGTCGAGGAACTGGAAAAGCTTTCGCCGCTGGATGGCGAGGAGGACGAACTCGCCGATCGCCGCCAAAAGATGATGAAGGCCGAGCGCATCGCAGGCGATATCGCCGAGGCTTCAGAGTTCCTCAACGGCAATGCCTCTCCCGTGCCGCATATCGCCTCGCTCGTGCGCCGGCTGGAGCGCAAGAGCCACGAGGCTCCTGGCTTGCTGGAAGATACGGTTGCGCTTCTGGACGCTGCGCTCGACCAGCTCTCCAACGCCCAGATGGAAGTCGAGGCGGCACTCCGAAAGACGGAATACGATCCAAAGGAGCTGGAGCGTGTAGAGGAGCGCCTGTTTGCCTTGCGCGCCGCCGCGCGCAAGTACTCTGTTCCGGTGGTCGAACTGCCAGCGCTCGCCATTCGCATGATCAGCGATCTTGCCGATCTCGATGCCGGCGAGGAACGGCTTGCCAAGCTCGAAGCCGAGGTTGGTGTTGCCAAGGCGAACTACGATGCAGCAGCACGCACGCTTTCCGATAAGCGTCATCGCGCCGGCGACGCTTTGGCTGCCGCCGTCATGGCAGAACTGCCGGCACTGAAGCTGGAGCGGGCACGTTTCATGGTAGAGATCACCACCAATCGCGAGGATGCGACAGCAGAGGGCATCGACGTTGTCGAGTTCCACGTGCAGACCAATCCGGGCACGCGCCCGGGTTCTATCATGAAGGTGGCGTCCGGCGGCGAGCTTTCGCGCTTCCTGCTCGCGCTGAAGGTGGCGCTCGCCGATCGCGGCTCTGCACCGACGCTCGTCTTCGACGAAATAGATACCGGTGTTGGCGGGGCGGTTGCGGATGCGATAGGTCAGCGCCTGAAGCGGCTTTCCGACCGCGTTCAGGTCCTCTCGGTTACCCATGCGCCGCAGGTTGCAGCACGGGCGGCGACGCATCTGCTGATCTCAAAGGGACCGGCCGCCGAAGGCTCCGAGAAGATTGCGACGCGCGTCGCGACGATGGCGCCCGACGACCGTACCGAAGAAATCGCGCGCATGCTGGCGGGCGCCTCGGTGACGGAAGAGGCGAGGGCGGCTGCTGCCCGGCTGCTGGCCGGGAACGGCTGATTTCGAAATCGCCGAATTGGGGAGAGGCGCCGGAGATGACGTCTCACTCCCTTTCAATCCATGCATTTTGCTCTAAAACGACTCCAGATTCCGTGGAGTGAGAGCCGTATGTCGACCGAAACCATAGCCGTTGATGCCCTGACGATCGAAGATGCCGCCGCCGAGCTCGAGCGGCTTGCGATGGAGATCGCCCGCAACGACGAGCTCTATCACGGCGAGGATCGCCCGGCGATTTCGGATGCCGAGTATGATGCGCTGAAGCGGCGCAACGACGCGATCGAGGCGCGCTTTCCGGAACTGATCCGCGACGACAGCCCGTCGCGGCGTGTCGGCTCCGCGCCTTCAGTCACATTCGCACCCCTCGTGCATGCGCGGCCGATGCTGTCGCTCGACAATACCTTCTCGCAGGAGGACGTGCAGGACTTCGTGGCCAGCGTCTATCGTTTCCTCGGCCGCTTGCCGGACCAGTCGATTGCCTTTACGGCAGAGCCGAAAATCGATGGCCTCTCCATGTCGATCCGCTACGAGAACGGCAAACTTGTAAACGCAGCGACTCGCGGCGACGGTACGACGGGCGAAAACGTCACCGCGAATATCCGCACCATCAAGGAAGTCCCGAACGAGTTGCCCCGGGGCGTTCCGGCCGTCGTTGAAGTGCGCGGCGAAGTCTATATGGCCAAGAGCGACTTCCTGGCGCTGAACAAGCAGATGGAGGCGGCGGGCAAGCAGACCTACGTCAATCCGCGCAACACCGCCGCTGGCTCGCTGCGACAGCTCAATGCGAAAGTGACAGCGAGCCGCAAGCTGAAGTTCTTCGCCTACGCCTGGGGCGAGATTTCCGAGCCCAATGATTTGCCGAAGGCGCAATTCGACATGGTGCAGAAGTTCAAGGAATGGGGCTTTCCCGTCAATCCGCTGATGAAGCGGCTGAACTCCGTCGCCGATATCCTGGCGCATTACGATGAGATCGGCCTGAAGCGGCCCGATCTCGACTACGACATCGACGGCGTCGTCTACAAGGTCGACAGCCTTGAGCTGCAGGCCCGTCTTGGCTTCCGCTCGCGCAGCCCGCGTTGGGCGACCGCACATAAATTCCCGGCCGAGCAGGCCTTCACGATGGTCGAAAATATCGACATCCAGGTTGGCCGCACCGGCGCTCTGACGCCGGTCGCACGCCTGACGCCGATCACTGTCGGCGGCGTCGTCGTTACCAATGCGACGCTGCACAATGCCGATTATATTGAAGGCATCGGCAATTCGGGCGAACGTATTCGCGAAGTGGGACACGACATCCGGATCGGTGATACGGTCATCGTGCAGCGGGCAGGAGATGTCATCCCGCAGGTGCTCGACGTCGTCATGGAGAAGCGTCCGGCCGAGGCCAGGCCTTACGAATTCCCGAAAACTTGCCCGGTCTGCGGCAGCCATGCGGTGCGTGAGAAGAACGAGAAGACCGGCAAGCTCGATTCGGTCACCCGCTGCACCGGCGGCTTCATCTGCACGGCGCAGGCGACGGAGCATCTCAAGCATTTCGTCTCGCGCAATGCCTTCGACATCGAGGGCCTGGGCTCCAGGCAAATCGACTTCTTCTTCGATAATGAGGACAGCGCGCTGCAGATCCGCACCGCGCCCGATATCTTCACGCTGGAGAAGCGGCAGGCGGATTCACTGACCAAGCTCGAAAATATCGACGGCTTCGGCAAGGTCAGTGTCGGCAAGCTCTACGCCGCCATCAACGAGCGCCGCACTATCGCGCTCCACCGCTTCATCTATGCGCTCGGCATACGCCATGTCGGCGAGACAACCGCGAAACTGCTTGCGCGCTCCTATGGCACCTATGACGCCTTCGAGGCGGCGATGAAGGAGGCTGCACCACTTTCCGGCGATGCCTGGAACGACTTGAACGCTATCGAAGGCATCGGTGAGATTGTCGCCCGCGCTATCGTCGAATTCTACAAGGAACCGCGTAATATCAAGGTGATCGGCGCGTTGCTGGACGAACTCGACGACAAGAGGCCGTTGCCCGCCGAACAGGCGGTGACATCAGACAGCCCTGTCGCCGGCAAGACCGTCGTTTTCACCGGCTCGCTGGAAAAGTTTTCGCGCGACGAGGCCAAGGCGCGGGCCGAAAGCCTCGGCGCCAAGGTCGCCGGTTCGGTGTCGAAGAAGACCGATATCGTCGTTGCGGGACCGGGCGCCGGCTCGAAGCTCGACAAGGCACGCGAACTCGGTGTCCAGACGATGGACGAGGACGAGTGGCTGGCGCTGATTGGCGGGTGAGGGCATCGGTTCCGCTCATCTCAGAGCCTCCTACTACCGCTTGATGCGCGCCATCGCATAAGCATCGACGTAGGTGCCGGCCCGGAAGGCATAGGCACGAAGTATGCCTTCCTCTTCGAAACCGAACTTTCTGTAGAGGGCGAGGGCGGCTTCGTTGTCGGTGTAGACTGTCAATTCAAGGCGCATAATGTTCGTAAGCGCTCATTTCCATGCGCGTTGACGTGGCCCATTTGACGTGGGTCGCTTTGTGACGGCCCTATCGGATCAGGCAGCGGTAGTTTTGGCGAAGTTGAAGGGCAGCAAATCAGTGATGTCGGAATCTGTTGCGCGCTGCGGCAGTTCGGTAAGCACGTGGCGCAAGTAGGCCAAGGGTTCGATGCCGCAAGCTCGGCAGGTCAGCATTAGGCTGTAGACGACGGCACTGGCCCTCGCTCCGTCCACGGTGTCGCTGAACAGCCAGGATTTTCTGCCAGTGGCAAAAATTCTGATATCGCGCTCGAGTAGGTTGTTGTCGATCGGCATCCTGGCGTCTTCTGTGTAGCGCGTCAGGTAGTCCCACTGATTTAGGGTATAGGACACGGCATCGCCGATCTTGCTGTCGGGCAAGACCTTCGGGGCGATGTCGTTGAGCCATACCTTGAGAGCATTCAGGATGGGGACACTGTGTTGCTGGCGGAAACGGCGAATGCAATCGGCTTGCGTTTCGCCCTTGTCAGGCTTTGCGTTGCGCGCCTGGCTTTCAATCCGGTAGATCTGCTCGAAGAATTTCAGCGCCTGCTCCGGCGGACCGCCGCCTTTCTTTCTTGCCTTGAGGGCATCGACGAAGCGACGCCTGGAATGCGCCATGCATCCCAGATGGGTGGCCCCTGCCAGCGTGCGCCAGGCGGAATAGCCATCGCTCATCAGGATGCCGTGGTAATCGCCGAGGAAGGCCTGCGGATAAATCTGGCCGCGGCCGGGTTGATAATCGAGCAGCACGATCGGCTCGTCGCTGTCCTCTCCACTCCGATACGCCCACATGAATGATGTGCTGGTGGCCTCCCTGTCCTTTTCCTTCAGCACCTGGACCGTCGTCTCGTCGCCATGGATGATGGCTTGAGACCTGAGCCGCGATTTCAGCGCGTCATAGATGCGGGAGAGATGCCTCTCGCTCGAACCGATCACCCAATGGCCCAGAGCACCGCGGCTGACGGGAACGCCGGCGCGCTCGAAGGCCTGGGCCAGGCGGTAGAGCGGCGTGCCATCGACATATTTGTGAACAAGAGCAAATGCCAGCGTCGAGGCCGTGGCGATGCTGCCCGGCAAGGGCTGCGCGGGCATTGGCGCAAGGACAACAGGCGTGTTGATCCCGGTGCGATCGCAATGGCGGCAGGCATACTTGAGCCGCACATTCTGCAGGACCTTGGCCTTCACCTCGATGTGGAGCTGCTCGGTGACGGCCTCGCCCATGCGATGCATCTGGTGACGGCAGCAAGGACAGGCCTTCTGGTCGTCGGCAAGGTCATATTCGACGCGCTCGCGCGGCAGATGTTCCGGCAGGGGCTTGCGGCCACGTTTCTTGCCCTCTGGCTTCTCGATCGCCGCAAAGCCCGTGTCCGGCAGGTCGACGACCTCCCCATTGTCTCCGCCGGCGTCGTCTTCATCGGCAACCTGCTCGGCTTCATCGAAGAGGCGGTCCACGTGCTTTTCGCTTTTCGGCGCAAAACGATGAAGCCGCGCCAACACCAGTTCTTCCTCGAGCTTGACCACGCGTTCCGTGAGCTGACGGTTCTCCGCCTGCAGCGCCGCAATGCGCGCCATCAACTCCTCAACAGTGGGTTCGCCGGGTCGGATCATCAGATTCTTGAATCTGAACCGTTTCGCCCCGTCAACCGCAGACGTCGAGAACTGTCAGCCGGCGATCTGGTATTGCCGAACCGGATGGCGGACCATCGCGTCGATATCAATGCCGTCGAGAATCCAGTGTAATTGCTCGGTCGTCAGCGTTACCACCATCATCTCCCGACGTGGCCATCGGAACCGGTCTTCCGACAATCGCTTCAGCACCATCACAAAACCGGACCGATCGAAGAACAGGAGCTTCATCCGGTCACGGCGGCGATTGCAAAAGGCAAAGACCGCAGGCGCAAACGGATCGAGCTCCATCACCTCCTGCACCAGGACCGCAAGGCTGTTGATACCGGCCCGGAAGTCGATCGGCTCGCGGTGCAGGTAAACCTTGATATCAGCGCCCAGTCTGAACATGACCCAGAGCTCCGATGATCGCCGTCAACGCATCCACATCACCGCATTCCAGCGAAAGCTTCACGCCGTTCGGCAGCAACGCGCTGATTTTGGAAAAACCTGACAGATGGGCCGTCTTCTCCAGTGATGCCGGTTGTTCTTCACCATACGCGACCGGTATATCCAGCGAGCGCATCCCGACAGGCAGGCTGCCGTCTGCTGCGACGACCGGGATAAACGGCGAGCTTGCAGATACCGCCGACAAGCCAGCCTCCCTGGCCTCCTTGACCCACTTGCGTAGAAGGTTGGCATTGACCCCATGGCCAAGCGCAAGGCCTGATATAGAAACACCAGGCTGGAGGCAAGCCGTAACAAGCCGCGCCTTTGATCCTGGATCATAGCGCCGCCGACCATCACGCCCCACCAACCGCACACGCAGCTTCTGCTCTTCGTCATTCATATTTGGTGTCCACCTATTTCAAGTGGACACTTCATGCGGCAGAGAACTCAACGCGAAAAGGCGCATGGAAATGAGCGCTTACTAATGTTCAGCCAGTTGTCCGCGGCGTCGATGACGGCGGCGAGCAGCGCGTTGCCGATACCGCGGCCGGCAAAGTCGTCATGAACGCCCATGCCGATGCTGGCGACGTGATTGCGACGGCCGCGGAAGCGGGTCATGCCGATGTCGCCGACGATTTGCCCGTCGATGGTTGCGACCAGACGCATCGCGTCCGGATTGCTGTTTTCGACATGGCGGCGGGTTTCTTAGAGCATCGCACTTGAATTGAGAATCGAGTGGGGTTTTCACGAGGGTATTGGTGTGATTCACTGCGGTTGGAGGTGAATCATACCAGCGTGAGCGATCTCTGACTCTTTTTGAGGTTTCCAAATCAGTTGAGTTCTGAATCAATACCGCAAACGGAGGTTTGCGGATGACATCAGGAATTCCACTGCGCGATGACTTCGACGGCTTCGCTCTTCGGGCGTTGGCCAAAGGCACGAAGGATGCGGCACAGGCTCGGCGGCTTCTTGCCCTTGCCGAAATCTATGATGGCCATTCCCGCAGCGATGCGGCCAGGATCGGAGGCGTGACCCTGCAAATTGTCCGCGACTGGGTTATTCGCTTCAATGCGCGTGGCCCGTCGGGGCTCATCAATGGCAAAGCACCCGGCAATCAAGGAAAGCTTTCCGACGTGCATCGCCAGGCTTTGGCAAAGATCGTCGAAAGTGGCCCGATACCGGCGGTGCATGGCGTTGTGCGCTGGCGGCGCAAGGATCTTGCTCAATGGCTGTTCCAAGAATATCGGATATCCGTCGATGAAACGACCATTGGCCGCGAATTGAAGGCGCTCGGCTTTGCAAAGCTGTCTGCCCGCCCGCGCCATTACGCCCAGAACGAAGGCGACCTGGAGAGTTTTAAAAAAAGTTCCCCGCCACACTGGCAGCCATCAAAGGCAGGCTCCCGAAGAACGTCGAGATTGAGCTCTGGTGGGCCGACGAAGCTCGGATAGGCCAAAAGAACAAGATCCCCCGGCGATGGGCACGCAGGGGAACAAGGCCTTCGGCACCACACGATCAACGCACGATGTGGACCTATATCTTCGGCGCTATCTGCCCCAAGAAGGGCAAAGGTGCGGGTCTCGTTCTTCCCTACTGCGACACCAGCGCCATGAACCAGCATTTGATCGAAATCAGCCAGGCCGTCGATGACGGCGCTCATGCCGTGCTGATCGTTGATCAGGCGGGGTGGCATGTCACGCCGAAGCTCGATGTGCCCGACAACATCACACTGCTCTTCCTGCCGCCACGCTCGCCCGAATTAAATCCCGTCGAGAACGTGTGGCAATTTCTGCGTGACAACTGGTTGTCCAACCGGATCTTCAAAGATTACGAGGACATCGTCGCCCATTGCTGCGACGCATGGAACAAGCTGGTCGCTCAGCCGTGGAAGATCATGTCGATTGGAATGCGTGACTGGGCGCACCGGTTTTGATTAGCGCTCGTTGGTATCACATGGGTAAATCTCATTCTGTTGATCTTCGTCAGCGTGTTGTTTCCATGGTCGCTAGCGGCCAATCACGGCGAGCCGCTGCCCGTCATTTCGCAATCAGCGACAGCAGTGCGATCAAGCTGCTGCAACGCCGGGAGCGGACTGGGCTGATAACCCCCGCGCGTCAAGGAAGGCCACCAGGTGCAGGGAAACTGTCGGCGTTTCGCGATTTCCTGGTCGCACAGGTCGAAGGCAAACCGGATATCACCATGCCAGAGCTTGCCCGTCGCCTTGAGGATGAACATGGATTGGTTATTCCACCATCGTCCCTGTCGCGGTTTTGATAACGCAGGGATACACATATAAAAAAACAGATAATGGCGTCGGAACGCGCTCGCGCTGATATCCGAAAGGATCGTGATGTCTGGATTTCGAAACGCCAACCCCGGATGCGATTTGAACCGCATCGACTTGTTTTCTTGGACGAAACCTCGGTGAACACAAAGATGGTGAGACTGCGTGGGCGCTCCCCGCGCGGCGAGCGTCTCATCACGGATGCGCCCTTTGGCCACTGGGGGACACAGACATTCATTGCAGGCTTGCGCTGTTTCGGTCTTACTGCGCCCTGGATTATTGACAGGCCGATGAACCGGGAAATCTTCGACACCTACATCGAGACCCAGCTTGCGCCGACACTCGAACCAGGCAATGTCGTCATCCTGGATAATCTTCGCGTTCACAAGAGCGATAAAGCCAAAGCCTGCCTCAAGGAAGTTGGTGCGTGGCTCCTGTTTCTGCCGTCTTATTCGCCAGATTTGAACCCGATCGAAATGGCCTTCGCCAAAATTAAGGCCCATCTCCGAGCCGCCGCCGCTCGCACGTTTGACGCACTCTCAAATGCGCTCGGATCCATCTGTAACCTCTTCAACAGCCAAGAATGTCGAAACTATTTTACAGCCGCAGGCTATGGGTTCGATTAAAGGTACGGCGCTCTAGATACTCTGGTAGGGCGGACGCAAGGTCCCGGCCCGAAAGCCCGGCAGATTGACCAGCGCTGCCAAGGCCTCGGTGTCGGACGAACGGATGGCTCGGATCAACAGTCCGACAGGTGCTTTTCTGCTGCTTGGATTATTCTGCATACAACTCTCCTTGTCATTGCGAGGGGAGCCGGTTCCCGAACCCTGCTCGCCTCGGCAGGGGTTTCGGGGCTGGACGGACTGCTTCTAGCGCACCGTGGCTCCCGCCAACCCCGCAAGGGTGGTGGTCGTCAGCGTAAGCGTTATGGCCATCGATCCGTTCATGCTCGCCATGTTCGCAATCCGGTTGCGGATGTCAACAGCCTGGTTTGCGCCGACAGGGCAGGAAGGCTATGCCAGATCGATACAATCGAATCGGAAGCCTCGTTGAAGACTATCGCCATTGATTTCGAGACAGCCAACGAACAGCGCGGAAGCGCCTGCTCGGTCGGACTGGCATGGATCGAGGACGGCCAGGTCACGCGCGTCGAGGAGCGGCTCATCCGGCCGAAGGAGATGCGGTTCTCCGGCATGAACATCGCCATCCACGGCATCCGGCCGGAGCAGGTCGAGGACGCGCCGGAGTTTCCGGAGGTGATGGACGAGTTCCACGACGATTTCCGAGGCGCGACCATGATCGCGCACAATGCGGCTTTCGATTTTAGCGTCTGGCGTGCCTGCCTCGATCTCTATCGGCAGTCTTATCCGGAACTCACCTATCTCTGCAGCCTGAAGATGGCACAGCGGATCTGGCCGCATTTCCTATCGCACCGGCTCAACATGATCGCCGAGCATCTCGGCCTTCGCTTTGCGCATCACAATGCAGCCGAAGATGCCGCCGTCTGCGCGCATGCGGCGATCGCGATGGCAAAGGCCGTCGGGGCCGCCGCCGTGAACGCCATTCCTGCTGTGATCGGCATGAAGCCGGGCCGGCTGACGTCAAACGGGTATGAGGCCTGCACCTGCAGGAAGCAGTGAGCACTTCCTTGTAAAGACCCCTGGCGCGCTTACCTTAGATGCTGATGCAATCAGGGAGCCGTCATGTCCACAAAGAGCTATATCGCGCTTGCCACCGCGTCACTCATCGGTCTTAGCGCTGGCACCGTGTCGGCCGACGTCGTCGGCAAGGTTGGGGTTGACTGGATCGGCAACGACATCATCATCGATGCGGTGGCCGACCCGCAGGTGAAAGGCGTGACCTGCCACGTCACCTATTTCGACCGCAGCGTCATCGACCGCGTAAAGAACGGCAACTGGTTTGAGGATCCCTCGAACAACTCCATTGCCTGCCGGCAGACAGGGCCGATCGAGATCGGCGACATCGACCTGTCGAAGGGCGGCGACGAGGTGTTTAAGACAGGCATGTCGCTGATCTGGAAGAAGCTGGTCGTCAACCGGATCTACGACAAAGAGAACGACACGTTGATCTATCTTGCGCATTCGCGCGAATTGACCGACGGCTCGGCCAAGATGGCGATCTCGACCATCCCGCTCTACGGCCAGAACGTTTTGTGGAAAAACGGCAAGCCGCAATAGCAGCGTGGCTCGTCGAGTTAGGTGCGGCTTTTGGGATGGGCCGGCAGGTCATCGCAGATGATATCCCAGGACACCTTTTCGGATGTCCAGACGTGAAAGGTCGGGTGATACTCATCCGGCTCGTCGAGGCTGACGGTCATGATGTCGATCAAGCCGGGGTCCGCATCGTTCTGGTAGCCGAGCGGGGAACCACATGAACCGCAAAATGTCCGCACGACGCCCTTCGAGGAGGCGAAAGCCCGCGGGGCTCCTTGTTCATACACCAGTGTTCGCACGGGAAAGGTGACGAACGGCAGCGTCGGAGCCGAAGCAACCTTTCGGCATGTGTGGCAATGGCAGATGCCGCTACATAGGGGCGCCTCGTCGAGTCTATAGCGGATCGCGCCGCAGCCGCATCCTCCGGTGTGGCGGGTCTTTGCATCGCTCATCCTGCGTATCCCATTGCCTTTTCCAACGACATTCAAACGCCTGCCTTCGCCCTTGATTTACAAGGCTATGTCCAAGGACCGCATGACGGAGGTGGCGTTCGCCAACGAGATAGCCTGCAATACGGCCCGAAGAATGGCATAGAAAAACCGCTTGCAACGTTCTGTCGCAAGCGGTTCGGAAGTGTTGTCAGCGGTCAGGGCTAACAGCGAAACCCGGCTGGTCTGATCACGCGGCCTGTGCCAGCTCGTCGGCGATGACGGTGTCGAGGTTCAGGAAGCAGACCATGGTCTTTTCGAGCGCCACGATGCCGCGGCAGAAGGCGCGCTGTGCTTCCGGGATGATCTCAGGCGCCGGCTGCAGGTCTTCGCTCTTGATGGTCATCATATCAGATACCTGTTCGACCAACAGGCCGACCAGCTTGCCGGCAATGTCGGTGACGATGATGGCGGAGCGCTCGGACGGTTCCGTCATCTTCATGCCGAGGCGGCAGGCCATGTCGATGACCGGGATCACCGCACCACGCAGGTTGATGAGACCAAGCACGTACGGCGGCGTGTGCGGCATCGGGGTCACTGGCGCCCAGCCGCGGATTTCGCGGATCGCCATAATGTCGATGCAGAATTCCTGCTCGCCGAGGTGGAACGAGACGATCTCGAGATGCGAGCCGGTCTGGTTGATGACGGTGTTGTTCATGATCAGAATTCTTCCCAGTTGTCTCCGGCCGGTGCGGCCATGGCTCTGGCGGTTGCGCCGCCGCTGAATGCGCCCGCGACCTTGCCGATCAGGCTTCGTGCGGGAGATGGTTTCGGATGCGAGACTGCGGTGGCTTCCCGCGGCGTGGAACGGGCATTCATGCCCTCGCCGATCTTGAACGTCTGGATCAGGTGGATCAGGCTGTCGGCATCGGTGGCGAGCGCGCAGCTTGCAGCGTTCGTCTCTTCCACCATGGCCGCGTTTTTCTGCGTGACCTGGTCCATCTGACTGATGGCCGTGTTGATTTCGTTCAATCCAGTGGATTGTTCGCGTGCAGAGGTTACGATTGACTTAACGTGTTCGTCGATACGCAAAACATCGTCGCCGATCTGGCGCAAGGCTTCGCCGGCTGCCGTCACGAGTTCACCGCCAGCCTTCACCTCAGCCCCGGATTTTCCGATCAAAGCCTTGATATCCTTGGCGGCACCCGCAGCGCGACCGGCGAGTTCGCGTACTTCCTGCGCGACGACCGCAAAGCCCTTGCCGGCCTCGCCCGCACGCGCCGCCTCGACGCCGGCGTTGAGGGCGAGGAGATTGGTCTGGAAGGCGATCTCGTCGATGACGTTGATGATCGTTCCGATCTCGCGCGAGGCGGCTGCGATACGCTCCATGGCCGCCATGGCATCGGTGACGACGATGTCTGATTTCGCGGTGTTCTGGCGGGTATGGGCGACCATGTGGCCGACTTCTTCGGCGCGGCTGGTGGCGCTGCGAACCGTTGCCGTGATCTGATCGAGTGCGGCAGAGGTCTCCTCGAGCGATGCCGCTTGCTGCTCCGTGCGCTTTGCGAGGTCGTCCGCAGCTGAGCGCATCTGCCGGCTGTTTGCCTGGATGGAAGCGCCGTTCTGGGAGATCCCGGCCATCGTCTGGCGCAGCGTTGCCGTCGTCTCATTGAAGTCGCTGCGCAGGCGCTCCAGTTCCGGCTTGAACGGCTGATCGATGGTGACCGTCACGTCGCCGCCAGCGAGCCGTGTGAGGCCCTGGCCAAGCGCATTTACTGCACGATTGAGCGCTTCGGCATCTGCCAGTTTTGCCGTTTCGCGGCTGCGACGCTCGGCATCGCTCTGCTGACGCTCGCTTTCGCTTCGCGCCTGGAGTTCCTGCTTCTCGATTGCGGCAAGGCGAAAGCTCTCCGCCGCGCGCGCCATGTCGCCGATCTCATCGCCACGCTCGGTGGCGGGGACGTGGCGATTGAGATCGCCACGCATGATCCCCTGCATGCTCGTGCGTACGCCCTCGATGCCGCGGCGAATCGAGCCGCCGTGGATGTACTGCAGGATCGCCATCGTCACGATAGCGACGATGCCAAGTGCAAGCTGGATGTGAATCGCTCGCCGCGAGATCGCATTGGCTTCGTCGATTTTCCTCTTGGCGAATTCGCCGCCTTGGCGCGCGAACTTCTCCAGTGTCGCCCCCACCTTTTTGCCGCCACCGTCGATGGCGTCATCTAGTCTGTCGAATTCACTGTCAGGCGCCGCAGAATCGACGGCAGCCTTCAGGTCTCCGACGATATTCTGTCCCAGCGTCGCCACGTCTGCATCATACGTGGAGAGCAGGCCTCCCGCGTTTAGCTCTTCTTCGAGGCGGTGCATTTCCTTGGAACTGCTCTGTAGCTCGCCGATTGCTTCGTTCATTAGTTTAAGGCGTTCGGGCATCACGGCGCGATCGCCGCGATCGACGATAGTGTCCATGGCGGCAAGAATTAGAGTGAGATTTGCGGTGCGCAGCTCGTTGATGTGATCGACGCTGGCCTGGATCTCGTTGGCGTGCCTCAGAGCGGCGTCGGCGCTCGAATTCTGGTACCAGCCGACTCCAAGCATCGCGCCGAAGCCGATGAATGCCGCACCGGCCAGCGTTCCGAGCCTCTGGCCAACGGAGAGGCTCTTGCGCACTTTCATATCGCTCATGTGACGATCATCCCCTCCGCGATGAGACGCGGCATGTATCTTGCGCTCACGCGGATAGCCGGGGTTGAAATGCCAGGCAGACGTCATGTCACGAGAACGGCGACCGTTCTATCCATCGCTAAATATAGATATGCATTTTTAAGTATTTACTAACGCTCAAAGATTGTAGGTTGCCTTTGTTGCGTCGAATATGTGTTTGTAAATACAGGAGTTTCCAATTTTGATTGCGCCTTTTCCGTGTGCTGGTGGGGCAATCGGTCGCCGCCTGGAAAACATCTTGTTGAATTGCACCGTGAAGAACGAGGCGATATCACCCGGAAACGGGAATGGTCCCGATCTCAGAGGTTCGATCGATGAAGACTGTCCGCATTGCGGTCTGGGTTGCGGTGCTGGTGATGGCCGGAATTCTCGGCTGGCTGACGCTCAATGTGACCAAGACAAAAGAGGCCGTATCCGAGGGACCGTTCGGCGTGCCATTCACGCTTGTCGCCCAGAACGGCCAACCAATCACGGAGCAGGCCTTCCGCGGCAAGCCGACGGCGCTCTTCTTTGGCTTTACCCATTGCCCGGAGGTATGTCCGACAACGCTGTTCGAAATGAATGGTTGGCTGGAGAAAGTCGATCCGCAGGGCAAGAAGCTTCAGGCCTATTTCGTCACTGTCGATCCGGAGCGCGATACGCCTGACGTCATGAACCAGTACGTCTCCAATGTCTCCAAGCGCATTGTCGGTATCACCGGCGCTCCCGACAAGGTTGCCGACGTCATCAAGGGTTACCGCGTCTACGCCAAGAAGGTTCCCGTGGACGAGAGCAATCCGAACGGTGACTACACGATGGACCACACGGCCTCGGTCTTCCTGCTCGATTCGGCAGGGCGGTTCTCCGGTACCATCGCCTATGGCGAAAATCCCGATACGGCTGTAAAGAAACTGGAGAACCTCGTCAGCAAGGGATGACGGCATGGCGTCAGGGCATCGCAGCATCTTGATCGCCGGGGCCGGCGCGTCCGGCCTGGCTGCTGCCCTCGAACTTGCCCGACGCGGGTTCCTTGCGCGTATCGTCGACAGCGACGCCGGACCCGTGCCGCTGACGGAAAGCCGTGCGCTGGGCATCAATGCCAGAACGCTGACGCTTCTTTCGCCTTCGCGCGTGACGGACACGATCCTGCAGGAGGCGCAGCGGATTGCGCACTTCCGCATCGTCTCCAAGGGCAGACTGCTTGCCGACATCGACACGACGAGGGTTCCCGGCCCCTACAGCGCAATCCAGGCCCTGGCACAGGGGCATACCGAGCGGCTGCTGCTGGGCAAGCTTTCCGACTATGAGGTTGCTCCAGAGTGGCAAACGGCGGTGGAGACGGTCTCCGGGGATCTTTCGAAGCCGCGGGTAACGCTACGGAAGGCAGATGGATCGGTCGAAGCGGCGGATTTCGATATCGTGGTCGCTGCCGACGGCGCCCATTCGGCGGTGCGCAGGGCCGTCGGCATCGGCTTTCCCGGGCAGGCGCTGGAGAGCAGCTTCTATCTGGCGGACTTTCGTTATGCTGTGCCGATCGATCCCGGTTTTGCCGAGATCAGCCTGTTCGATCCAGGCATGATCGGTCGTCTGCCTGTCACGCGCGATGTGCTGCGCTACATCTCAACGCTTCCCGATTTCGAGAGCCGAATCCAACATCCCGCGCCGGTCGCCGAGCGCGTCTGGGCGTCCGATTTCCGCATTCATTTCCGCCACGTCGCCATGATGGCGAGGGGCAACGTGTTTCTTGCCGGCGACGCAGCGCATATTCATTCGCCGGCCGGTGCGCGGGGGATGAACCTTGGCATCGAGGACGCGTGTTGGTTGGCCTGGCTCATCTCGGAAGGGCGGGAGCGTGAATATGCGGGTCTCAGGATGCCGGCGGTGAAGACGGTGTTGAAGCAGACGCATCAACTGACATCGCTTATTACCATGAAGCATCCGGTGGCGATCGCGATCCGCAATCTTGCCGTCCCCTTACTTTTGCGAATACCCGCATTCCGACAAAAATTGCTTCACGACGTTTCCGGATATGATACGCAGTCGCCGCCCTGGATCGATGGCGCACTATAGAAGAAAGACCGCTTGTGAGTGAAATACGCCTTTATGTGACGACGACCGAAGTGCAGGCAGGAGAGATTCTGGACCTGCTGTCCGATGTCTTCGGCGAAGAAGACTTCGCAATCGCGACCACTGAGATCGATGAGAGGAAGGATATTTGGGAAGCCTCGGTCTACATGATGCGCGAAGACGAACTGCAGGTTCGCGCGCGCGTCGAGGAAGCGCTGAAGGTGAGCTTTCCCGAGGCCAAAGTCGAGCGCGAAGTGATTCCCGATGTCGATTGGGTGGCGAAGTCGCTTGAAGGGCTAAAGCCGGTTCGGGCGGGGCGCTTTCTCGTCCACGGATCGCACGACCGCGACAAGGTGCGCTCCGGCGACATTGCGATCGAGATCGACGCCGGCCAGGCTTTCGGTACCGGTCATCACGGCACGACGGCTGGCTGCCTGGAGACGATCGACGCTGTCTTTCGTTCCCGCCGGGTGCGGAATGCGCTCGACCTCGGGACTGGTAGCGGCGTTCTGGCGATTGCCGTCAGGAAGCTGCGGAATATTCCTGTTCTAGCAACGGACATTGATCCGATCGCGACGCGGGTCGCTGCCGAGAACGTTCGGCGCAACGGCATCGCGTCCGGCATCGCCACCGAGACGGCGCCGGGGTTTCACTCCACCGCCTTTGGCGCGCATGGCCCCTTTGATCTGATCATCGCCAACATCTTGGCGCGACCCCTCATCAAGATGGCACCGCAGCTCGTGAACCATTTGGCGCCAGGAGGCTCGGTCATTCTCTCCGGTATTCTGGCCGCGCAGCGCTGGAAGGTGCTGGCCGCCTATAACGGTGCGCATTTGCGGCACGTCCGCACGATCTGGCGCAATGGCTGGGTGACGATCCATCTCGATCGTCCTTGAGGTGAGACAAAAGAAAAGGCGGTGCCAATGGCACCGCCTTCGGACCAGTTTCCCGGTCAATGCCCGCGAGCTCGAAGGAGGAGGAGCGCTCGAGCGGGCTCTACTGGTTCTGATCGCCGGTCCGATGAGGGAGGAGGAGAACGGAGCGGCGAGTTGCTCAGAACGCGTAGCTGGTTGCAACCTGGCGGCGCGTAACCTTCTGGCCGGCGCCCAGCAGATTGAGGGTGTCCTCATTGAGCGGACGGCGCGAGCCGATGACGTGACGCACAGTCTGGCGTTCGCCAGCCTGTACCGGGCTGCTGTAAGCGAAGCGCGACAGAAGGGCAGTCATATCAAAATTCCTTTTGTTTCGTTTCAGGTTCGTCTCGAACCAGTCTGATGGCGCCTATATAGCGATTTAGAAAAGTCGAGGGAGAGGGTTTCGTTCATGGGAGCCATGCGTGGAATGCATAAAGCGTGCCAATTTGCGAATGGGCGCCTCATTTCCGCCGGATTATTGCGCGGCTTTCGCTCACACGTCACGTCGCGAATTTCTCGTATTCGTCTGAGATTCCGATAACATAGACGTGTCCTTTCGCAGCGGATTCGTCCAAGAAACCGGGTTATTGAGCATGTTCCAGTCTTTCGAAGTCACCTCGACGCCACAATTCGGCCGAAATCGCGTCTCGGCCTTGCGCGCAAGTTTTGACGCGCTTGATATCGACGCCTTTCTTGTGCCGCGCGCCGACGAGTTCAACGGCGAATATGTGCCGGCTTGCGCGGAGCGCTTGTCGTGGTTGACGGGCTTCACAGGGTCGGCGGGCGTCGCGCTGGTAACGCGTTCCGAGGCGATCGTCTTCGTGGACGGGCGCTACGTGACACAACTTGCCGAGCAAGTGGACAACTCCGTCTTCATTGGTGGAGATCTTGTGAACGAGCCGCCTCATGACTGGCTCGCCAAGAACGGCTCCAGGGGCTTGCGTGTCGGCATCGATCCCTGGCTCCATTCGGGAGCAGAGGTGAGGCGGCTCGAAAAGGCGCTTGCCGAGATTGGCGGTTCGCTCGTTGTCCTGCCCTACAATCCTCTAGACAAGCTCTGGAGCGACCGGCCGCAGGAGCCGCTGGGGCAGGTGATGATCCAGAACATCGTCCAGGCGGGCGTGCTCGCGACGGAGAAGATAGCAACCATCACCGCCGATCTTGCAACGAAGAATCTCAAGGCGGCGCTGATTGCGGATCCGTCTTCAGTCGCCTGGATCTTCAATATTCGCGGTACCGATGTGCCGCACACGCCGCACCCGCTGGCGCGAGCAATCATCTATGCCGACGGCAACGCGGATCTCTTCCTCGACAAGCGCAAGACCGGCATCGAGGCCGAAGCCTACCTCGCGCAGATGTGCGTACAGCTTCCGCCCTCGGAACTCGACAAGAAGCTCGCGGCTGTTGCGAAGGATGGCGGTAAAGTTCTGGTCGATCCGGACCTGACCTCCTATGCCCTGGCGGAGATCATTCGCAAGGCAGGCGGTGAGGTCGCAGAGGGCAACGATCCTGCCAAACTGCCGCGGGCGGTCAAGAACAACGTCGAGATAAACGGCTCCGCGGCCGCGCACCTCCAGGATGGAGCAGCGATGGTCGAGTTTCTCTACTGGCTCTCGCAGACGAAGCCCGGGACCGTGACCGAGATCGAAGTTGCGCAAAAGCTGGAAGCATTGCGCGGCCGCGTCGGCGAAAGCATGCAGAACCCGTTGAAGGACATTTCCTTCGATACGATCTCCGGTGCCGGCGAACATGCCGCAATCATGCACTATCGTGTGACGACAGAAACGAACCGCAACCTGGAAGCCGGCGAGCTCTTCCTGATCGATTCCGGCGCCCAGTACATCAACGGTACGACCGACATTACCCGTACCGTTGGTATCGGCGCGGTCACCGAGGAGCACAAACGTTTCTTCACGCTGGTGCTGAAGGGGATGATCCAGATCAGCACCGCACGTTTTCCCAAGGGCACGCGTGGCTGCGATCTCGATCCGCTCGCCCGCATTGCGCTCTGGCGGGCCGGCGTCGACTTCGCCCATGGCACCGGCCATGGCGTCGGCTCCTATCTTTCGGTGCATGAAGGTCCGCAGCGTATCTCGAGGCTTTCAACGCAGGAGCTGCTGCCCGGGATGATCCTTTCAAACGAACCGGGCTACTACCGCCCCGGCGCCTTCGGTATCCGTATCGAGAACCTGATCTATGTGCGCGAGGCCGAGGCGATCGACGGCGGCGACATGCCTATGCTGGGCTTCGAGACGCTGACCTTCTGCCCAATCGACCGCAGTCTGGTCATTCCCGAACGTCTCACGCATGACGAGCTGCGTTGGTTCAACGGCTATCATGAGCGCACCCGCGACGCGCTGATGCCGCTGATCCACGACCACGACGTCAAGGCGTGGCTGGAAAATGCGACGCTGCCGCTGGAATATTAAGCGCGGCGGCCTTGCTCGCCGCCGGTGGCGTCACATGCCGATCGTGTGACGCCAGCCCATGACGACGAGCCAGGCGGCAATCAGCATCCAGGTGTGCGAGACCCGCAAGCCGACGAGGAGCGCGACGAGCAGGGCCAGTTTCGAATCCCAGCCGCCGGTGAAGAAGGCCGGCGCGACAAGGGTCGTCAAGACCGCGGCAGGGACTGCGGCAAGCGCGGCCTCCATGCGCGGCGGAATCCGCTTCATCGTGGTGATGAGGATATAGCCGCCGATGCGGGTCGCGTAGGTTGCAACTGCCGCAGCGGCGATCACGAGTGCCATATGAAGATCGAAGGCCATCGTCATACCTCGTGAAGATCGGATTCGAGTTCCTGTTCACGAGGCGGGGGCGGGAACAGGGCGGCAAGGATGATGCCCGCCGCGGCACCCAGGCTGACGTGCCAAGGCGAGCCGACATAATGATAGGCGATAACAGAGGCGACCGCGCTGACGGCGGCAACCGGCAGAAAATTGTCGCGATGACGGAAATCGAGGACGATACCGAGGAAATAGGCCGGCAGCAGGATGTCCAGTCCGATCGATTTCGGGTCGCCGATGAAGCTGCCGAGCAGGCCGCCGAGCAGACTGACCAGGACCCAGGGTATGTAGATGATGATGCCAAAGCCGAGATACCAGACAAAGGTGACTGGCTTGCCTGATTCGCCGCGTTTTGCCGTTACCGCAAACTGGGGATCGACCAGCAGGAAAAAGGTGAAGAACTTCTGGATCGGAGAGAAGTGTTTGATGTAAGGCGCGATTGCCGCCGAATAGAGGACATGGCGAAAGTTGACAGCCAGAATGGAGGCGACGATCAGCCACGCCTGGACGTTATGACCAAAGAGCTCGATGCCGACCATCTGGCTCGCGCCGGCATAGACCGTGGCACTCATGAAGGTCACTTCTGCAAGCGACATGCCGTTATCGACCGCCAGTGCTCCGAACAAAGCCCCGAACGGGGCCGAGGCCAGCGCAACGGCTGAACCACCGCGCAAACCGTCGAAAAAATCAGCGCGACTCATCGGCGACAATCCTTCTGGAATCTTGCCCCCGTCTAAGGAGGGGCGGTATCTGCCGCAAGCAAATTTCCTTGATTGAACGATCGATTTCGCTGAACGATGCACGCGTGACCGATTGCCGTTCGCGGAGAGAACATGAATCAGATCGAATTTTCGAAGGAAGAGAAGGCCGAGCTCATTGCACGGATCCAGCATTATTTCGACCGCGAGCTGGACCAGCCGATCGGCCTCCTCAAAGCGGAGTTCGTTCTCGAATTCTTTGCGAAGGTAGTTGGCGCCGCCTGTTACAAGAAGGGGCTTGAAGACGCGCAGGCCGCCCTCACCAGACGCATGGATGACTTTTCCGAGGACGTCTATCAGTTGCAGCGGAATGCGACGGAGTGATCAGCCTTCCAGAACCTTCCGGCTGGTGACGATGTCGATGCCATGCTCGCGCATCTCCTCGATCGCGGCCGTGACGCCTTCGGGCGTGATACCGCGGCTGGCATCTTCGACAAAGCGAACCCGCACGCCCGGCATCATCTCGATCGCGTCCAATGCCGAGAACTTCACGCAATAATCGGTTGCGAGACCGCAAACGTCGAGTTCCGTGACGTCCTGGCCTTCGAGAAAATCGGCGAGCCCCGTCAGCGCGTCCTGATCATTGTCGCGAAAGGCGGAGTAGCTGTCGACGTTGCGATTCTCACCCTTTTGCAGGATGAGATCGATCTTCCCCATCTTGAGGTCTGGATGCAGTTCCGCGTCCGGCGTACCCTGGACGCAATGATCCGGCCACAGCATCTGCGGCTTGCCGAAAAGTGTGCCGACTTCGAATGGCTTCTTACCGGGATGAGAGGAGGCGAAACTGCCGTGGCCGGGCGGATGCCAGTCCTGGGAGGCGATGATCAGGTCGTATTTGCCGCTCTCGATCAGCCGGTTTGCGATGGGAACCACGTCGTCGCCGTCCGGTACAGCGAGGTTGCCGCCCGGGCAAAAGCCATTCTGAATATCGACTAGAAGCAAGGCTTTCATCGGTGCGACTCCCTGGATTTTGCACTGCACCATGCCAAGGGCCGAGGGATGGCGCAAGCGCCAAGACGCTTCGCCGCAGGGGCGGCGAAGCGAGCCTTGAAAAGGTCAGGTTGGCCGGTGCCCCTTCAGCCCATAAAAGGCGATGTAAGCATAGCACAGAACCGGCATTAGGAAGGCGAGATGTATGCCGACGGTGTCGGCAAGGGCGCCCTGAACCAGCGGTAGCAGCGCGCCGCCGACGATGGCCAGGCAAAGGATTCCGGAGCCCTGACTGGTATATTTTCCGAGACCGTACAGCGCCAGGCTGAAGATCGTCGGGAACATGATCGAATTGAAGAGGCCGATTGACAGCACGGACCACATGGCCACGTGACCGCCCGAGAAGACGGTGAGCAGCAGCAACAGGATCACTGCGACTGCATTGAAGGCCAATGCCTTGCCGTCATTGACGTAGCGCATCACGACAGCGCCAACGAAGCGGCCGATCATCGCACCGCCCCAGAAGTAGGACACGTGATGAGCGGCCTCGGTTTCCGAAAAGCCGGCAATGTCCGGCTGGCTCATGAAGTTGACGAGGAAGCTGCCGATGCTCACCTCTGCGCCGACATAGAGGAAAATGCCGACCGCGCCGAGCACCAGATGGCGATGCTGCCAGGCCGAGCCGCCACCGGTAATCGGCTCGATGTCTTCGGCGCCTTCGACGTGCGGCAGCTTCAGGGCTGCAAAGAGCGCTGCCAGCAACAGGAAGGCGACAGCCAGCATCATGTAGGGAAGCTTCACGGCGCCGGCTTCTGCCAGTCTCAGAGCATCCAGCTGTTCGGGTGTCGCGCCGGCAACGGCGGCCGTCGCAGCGGACAGGATCAGGAACGCGCCGAACATCGGGGCAAGCGTGGTGCCGAGCGAATTGAATGCCTGTGTCAGCGTCAGGCGGCTTGCAGCCGTGTCGGGCGGGCCGAGCACCGTGACATAGGGGTTCGCTGCCACCTGCAGCAAGGTGATCCCGGTTGCCAGCACGAATAAGGCGCCGAGGAAGAGAGCGTAGACACGGTAACTCGCCGCCGGAATGAAGAGCGCGCAGCCGATCGCCGAGATGAGGAGGCCCGCTACAATGCCCCACTTATAGCTGATACGCTTGACGAGCGCGCCGGCGGGGAGGGAGACGATAAAGTATGCGCCGAAGAAGCAGAGCTGGATCAGCATCGATTGCGTGTAGTTCAGCTGGAAGACGTTCTTCAGGTGCGGAATGAGAATGTCGTTCAGGCAGGTGATGAAGCCCCACATGAAGAACAGCGATGTCAGGGCCACAAGGGCAAACTGATAATTCGCTGCTGGGGAAGTCGATGCCGGGCGTATCGTCGCGGCATTGTTGGTGATGATACCAGCCACTGTCTTGTACCTCTTGTTCTTGTTTGCGCCGGAAATTTTCCGTTGAAGCCGTCGAAACGACGGGTCGGCGGTGGCTCGGCAGGCGCTTTGGGAGGAAGCATGCAGCAAGCCACGGGGCTTCATATAACCGTTTGAAACAAAATTGGTAGCATGCAATCGATTTTTATTGTGCGTCGCGATATGCGCTTCGCCCTTGCGAACACGCATCTAGGCGCAGGATTTCACGCCAGCGTCACTGAAGGCCGGGGCGGGCGTCTTGGCAGTGTTCAGGCGGCCGAGGCGGACTTTTCGTTCGTGGCCGCGCCGCCCTGTTCGTCGGCCTTGCGGCTGGCGTGGTAGGCGCGCTTCTGCGTGTACATGGCAATATCGGCACGCCGCACCATCGACTCCATCGTTTCGCCGGGCTCGCTTGTCGCGACACCGAGCGAAATGCTGAGCGGAGCATTGGAGTAGAACTGGTTGTTGATCTTGAGGAGTTCGCCGATGGTCTCGACCATCGTGGCGACAGCCAGCTTGTCGGCGCCAGGCATCAGCACTGCAAATTCATCGCCGCCGATGCGGGCCGCATGATTGGGTTGCGCGGCAGCGCCGTTCAAGACCTCGCCAAGGCGGCGCAACAGTGCATCGCCGGCATCATGTCCGAGCTGGTCATTTGCCTCCTTCAAGCCGTTGAGATCGATGATGACAGCAGAGACCGGACGCAGCGACTTGCGCTCGAGCCTGTTTAATTCGTCGGCATAGAAGGCGCGATTGCGCAGCTTGGTCAGCACGTCGTGCTTGCCGAGATATTCGAGATAGGCCTCTGCCTTCTTGCGTGCGGTGATGTCGGTGAGCGCCACTTGCACCAGTGCCCAGTCGGCTTCGTGACCGGGAAGGACGGAGAATTGCAGGAGGACGTAGCGTTCCGAGCCGTCAAGCGCGTAGTTGATGACCTCGCGCTGGTGGAAAAGCCTGCCGTTCCACAGTTCGATCAGCTGTTCGCGGAAGTGTTTTTCCATATCGTCCCGAAAGACTTCGCCCATGCGTTGCAGAAGTGTGTGACGGTCGGGCGCGCAGAACAGATCGAGGGTCGCCTGATTAACGTCGATGACCCGGATTTCGCTCATGCACTGGCGCACGAACTCAGGATGGACATCGGTGAAGACCCTGAAATCGTCGATGCCGCGATCGCCGACATTCTCCAGCAGCAGCTTGATCTGGCTGAAATCCTCAACCCAGAGGGAGACCGGCGAATGCTCGAAAATGCCTTCGGCGTAGCGGCGGTTTTCGCACTCCTTGCGACGCGCTTCCTCGCGCGCCGTAACATCTTCCGTCGTCAGCATCACCTGCGCCAGCGACTGCTCATGGCCCGGCAGCACCGAGCCGCGCAGCTGGATATCGAGCCGGCGTCCGGACAGCGTGTAGTTGACGGCGCTGCTGGTGAACTCTGTCTTGCCCTCCCAGAGTTCGGCCAATTCGTTGACGTGGCTTTCGAGCATCTCATCGCGAAACACGGAACCGAGATTCGCGACGAGGTGGTCGAGGTCGTTGGCCTCGAAGAGTTCCAATGTCTTGCGGTTGACGCGCAGAACGCGGATCAGCCGCGAGCAGGACGCGACGCGGGTTGTGTCGTCTCCCAAGTAGGCCCGAATGTCGACGACGCCTTCGGCGCGCCAGCGATGCCTTGACCCCGCTGAAATCCTCGATCCACATCGCGATTGGTGACAGATCGAAGATATCGGAATCGCTCATGACAGGACTTTCGATTTTGGCGTTGCCTGTGGAGGCACAGCACTATTTGATCGATCTTTAAGAGTGATTCGTTAACCTTCGCTTGACGCGGCGTTGTTGGTGGCCCGCCGCGCTGGCCGCTCTCATGCGAGGAGCCATTGACGCCCGCACGATCCGACCAACCTTCCTTCGCAGAAGAGATCGCGGCTTCAAAGGCGCGAAAGAGCGACAATGGTGAGTAGCGTTCAGAGTATTGGGCGGCAGGCGACGGTCAGGTTTTGCCTCGTTATGCTCGGGATGATCTTCCTTGCTGTGGGATCCATGTCTTACTGGCAAGACTGGCTGTTTCTCGCGAATTTCTGCGGCTGGTGCGCAGCCCTCATGGCGTATTTTGTCAAGCGCGACCCGGCGTTGGTCCGGCAGCGTTTGAGCGTCGGACCCGCTGCGGAACGGGAGCCATCGCAAAAGCGGATACAACTCTTCAACAGTATCGCAATCATAGCGCTTTTCGTTGTCTCGGCGCTCGATTGCAGGTTCGGTTGGTCGGGCACCATTCCTGTCGCTGTCGTGCTTCTCGGCAATGTATTGATCGCCCTCGGCTTCGTCGGGTGCTTCTTCGTCTTCCGGCAAAATTCCTTCGCCGCGGCAATGGTGCGCGTAACGGAAGAGCAGCGGGTGATCTCGACAGGGCTCTACGGTATGGTGCGCCATCCCATGTATGCCTCAGTGTTGCCGATGTTCCTCGGCGTGCCCTTGGCGCTGGGCTGCTATTGGGGCGTGCTTGTGGTACTCCCGGTCCCTGGCGGTCTCGTCGCGCGGCTGCTCGACGAGGAGAAACACCTTGTGAAGCAATTGACTGGCTATGCCGACTACCGCGAGAAAGTCAGATGGCGTCTTTTCCCTGGCCTCTGGTAACCGAAGGATATCCTGCGCAGGCTGGTGAGGAGGCAGCGATTGCGATCGTTATCGCACCAAGTTGATGGAGGGCGAAGTGGCTATCAGTGTCGTTCAATTAGGTTCGGCGCGGGCTGCCGGCGAGGGGGTGCGCATCGGCACCGTCCGCCGACCGCCGCGCGGTGTGCCGAAGGAGGAATTTTCCAGCCGCAACTATTATGACGTCTGGCTGCCGATCCTTTCGCCGAGCCAGGCCCTGGTGAGCGAAGCGAAGGCGGCGACCACGGACGCCGAATGGGCGGCGTTTGTGCGCAGCTTCAGGAAGGAAATGAAAGTGCCGGAGGCGAGCCACGTGCTCGACCTGTTCGCCACGCTTTCGAATGCCAGCCATTTTTCAATCGGCTGTTACTGCGAGAATGAAAGCAGATGCCATCGAAGCGTATTGCGGCGCCTGCTTGAAGAGCGGAATGCAACGTTTGCGGCGGAAGCCTGCGCCTAGCGCCCGCGTAGCATCGCGGCGAGTTGCGGCCTTGCTCACGCCGGGAATTTCTGCCTTTCTTTGCGAGATGATCACCCGGAGCCCAAGCCATGACCGAGCCCGGTCCAGAGGAGAAGATCGACGCGACATTCCGCAACGGCTCGCTAACAGCAGCCGGCATCATTCTCGGCTTTTCCTTGAGCTTCATAAGTCGCTGGGTCTCCAATCCGAACGATTGGAGCCGGATAGACATCTTTCCGATGCTGCTGCTCAGTGCGGGGATAGCCCTACAAGTCAAGGTTTTCGCCGACCTCTTGGCTCGGGATTCGCTGATTGCTGCAAAATATGATCGGGCCAGACGGCTGTTTCTGATCGGCATCGCGGTCGTCGCGGCCGGGATCGGGCTGGCATTGATCAATGACATACTGGGACTGGGATCGATGCCGATCCTGGGGTGAGCGGGCGCCACGCCCGCCCCGTGAGTTCGTACTTGCTCGGTCGTCGCGGCAAGCGCGGCCGTTTGGTATCAGGTCCCGAGGATGATCTTGTTGCAGGCAAATGCGATGGTCGGACTGCTCAAGACGGCGACCATAAGCGAGGCTGCGATCAGCGATAGCGAATAGTGTTTCATCTGCGTGCTCCTTCTCTCCACCAATCAGTGCGCGTCGGGTATCCAGTATGCGGGAGGGAGGACGACAAGCGAAGTCACGAATGGGTGAGGAAAGCCGAGCGATAGTTCGCGCCATCCCTGTGTTGTGAGAGCTATCTGAGGTTGGCGAGCAGGCTGATTTCCGCTCTACGAAACCCGCTCCACAAACCCATCGAGCACTCTCTTCTGGCCAGCCCGGTCAAAATCGATGGTCAGCTTGTTGCCCTCGATCTCGATGATGTTGCCGTTGCCGAATTTCAAGTGGAAGACGCGGTCTCCGGTCTTGAATTTCGAGGGCTCGGTCGCTGTGGATTTTGCCACCAGTTCGCCATCGATAGTGCGGCCGCGCGGGCCGCTTTCGCCGTAGCCGATGCGCTCCACAGCGTGGCCGGAACGGGTGCCCCAGTTGTCGCGGGTGGCGTCCGTCTTGTTCTGCTGCGCGCGCTTCCAGCCCGGCGTCGAATAAGAGTTGGCGAAGGGATCAGCCTTATCGAAGCGCGATTGGCCGTAGCCGCCGCGACCATAGCCGCCGTAGCTCTGCTCGGCTTCCGCCACTTCGACATGCGTTTCCGGTAGTTCATCGAGAAAACGCGACGGGATGGTGGATTGCCAGAGACCGTGGATCCGTCGGTTGGAGACGAACCAGATGTGGCAGCGGTGCTTGGCGCGGGTGATGCCGACATAGGCGAGGCGGCGTTCTTCTTCGAGGCCGGCGCGACCACTTTCATCGAGCGAACGCTGGTGGGGGAAGAGACCTTCCTCCCAGCCGGGCAGGAAGACGGTGTCGAACTCCAGGCCCTTGGCGGAATGCAGCGTCATGATCGAGACGGCGTCGAGATTTTCATTCTGCTCGGCGTCCATGACCAGCGAGACGTGCTCGAGAAAGCCGCGCATCGACTCGAAGCTTTCCATCGAGCGGATCAGTTCCTTCAGGTTTTCGAGACGGGTCGGCGCGTCGGCCGACTTGTCGTTCTTCCACATATCGGTATAGCCCGACTCTTCGAGAATCTGCTCGGCAAGCTCGGTATGGGGCGTATTTTCCAGCATTTCCTGCCAGCGGCGGAAGGATTGGACGACGTCGAAGAGGGCCTTGCGAGCCTTCGGCTTCAACTCGTCGGTCTCGATCATGTCGGCGGCTGCCGCCAGCATCGGAATATCGCGGGCGCGAGCGTAATCGTGAAGGGCGCGCACGGTGGTGTCGCCGAGACCACGCTTCGGGGTGTTGATGATGCGCTCGAAGGCGAGGTCGTCGGCAGGCTGTGCGACGAGGCGGAAATAGGCCATGGCATCGCGGATTTCGAGGCGCTCGTAGAAGCGCGGGCCGCCAATCACGCGGTAGTTGAGGCCCAACGTCACGAAGCGGTCTTCGAATTCGCGCATCTGGAAGGAGGCGCGCACGAGGATCGCCATGTCGTTCAGCAGATGCCGCTTGCCATCGGGATTGCCGCGCTGAAGCTGCTCGATTTCCTCGCCGATTTCCCTGGCTTCCACTTCGGAATCCCAGGAGGCGTGCACCTGGACCTTGATGTCTTCGGGATCGCTCCGATCAGTGAAGAGCGTCTTGCCGAGGCGGCCTTCGTTGTGAGCGATCAGGTGGCCGGCCGCACCGAGGATATGCGCCGTCGAACGGTAGTTGCGCTCCAGCTTGATGACCTTGGCGCCCGGGAAATCCTTTTCGAAGCGCAGGATGTTGTCCACCTCGGCGCCGCGCCACCCATAGATCGACTGGTCGTCGTCGCCGACGCAGCAAACGTTCTGCGGCTCACCCTTGGGGCGCTGCGCGAGCAGCCGCAGCCACATATACTGGGCGGTGTTGGTGTCCTGATATTCGTCGACGAGGATGTAGCGAAAGCGGCCGTGATACTCCTTCAGAAGATCCGGGTTCTTCCGGAAAATCGCGATCGGGTGCATCAAGAGATCGCCGAAATCGCAGGCGTTCAGCGTCGAAAGCCGTTGCTGGTAGGCGACGTAAAGTTCGCGGCCCTTGCCGTTGGCGAAGGCGCGTGCGTCGCCTTCCGCGATGTCGCCGGGGCCGAGGCCCTTGTTCTTCCAGGTGTCGATCATGCCGGCGAACTGCTTGGCAGGCCATCGCTTGTCATCGAGACCTTCCGCCTGGATGAGCTGCTTGATCAGACGGACGACGTCGTCGGTATCGAGAATCGTGAAGTCGGAGCGCAGGCCGACCATTTCGGCATGGCGGCGCAGAAGCCTCACGCCGATCGAGTGGAAGGTGCCGAGCCATGGCATGCCCTCAACAGCACCGCCGACGAGAACGGCAATGCGCTCCTTCATCTCGCGGGCAGCCTTGTTGGTGAAGGTGACGGCGAGGATCTGCGAGGGGAATGCGCGGCCGGTGTTGAGGATATGGGCAATGCGCGTCGTGAGGACACGTGTCTTGCCAGTGCCTGCGCCCGCGAGCACGAGGACGGGGCCTTCCAGCGTTTCGACGGCTTCGGTCTGCTCGGGGTTCAAGCCGGAAAGGTAATCGGGGCGCTTGCCGCCATCTCGAGCGGCCATGGCCCGGGCGGCGAGCCCTCCGGCGGCGGAAGCGGCAGGGGTCGGCTGCTTGCGCGGCGGCTCGCCCGGCTCTTCATCGAAGAAGGGGATATCGTCGAAACTATTGCTCATGGCGCGTAATGTAGTGATTCGGGATGGAAAGACCAGAAAAGATGTTCTGCTTTCATTCCCGGTCGGATGGCTGTCCTCAGCTTGTATCTGGCGTGAGAGGGCAGCAACGGCAGCGAATTGCCGGCATGTGAGACGAGAATCGTTCCCGGCGGTACCGCATCCCTCATAAACGTCAGAAAACAACCGTCATTTGACCCGAACGAAGAGACACTGCGAAACCTGCGCGGAGCGATGGGCGGATACTCCGTCGATAACTCAGTCTTGATATTACAATTCAGTAAGGAGGGGCCAATTCGCTTGCCGGTGATCAGCAAAGAGACAATATTGTCGCAGACGCGCGGCAATTTGTCCTGCGAACGCCTCTTTCGATAGACCCTGGACCAGCCTCGAGTCCCTCTGGAGACGTGAATGCCATTTTGGAAGCAGTTTATCGTTTGCCTTGTCGTGATTGCTGCCGGCTTTGCTGGATGGGTATACTTTGTGCCGGGAGCTGGCGAGACGCTGCGCAAGGCCGGCTTTAGGGAGGTTTCCAAGCTAGCGCCCGACGAGGCTGTACCGCAGCTGGCGGCCAGTGGAGAAGGGCAGTCGAGGCGTCCCGGTGGCGGAGCCCTTGCCCCCGTTCTGGTCGCCACGCAAGCCGTTGTTCGTGGCATTGTCAATGATCGGTTGAGCGCCATCGGCACGGGGGATGCGATCCGCTCTGTCGTGGTGATGCCACAGGCGAGCGGCACGATCCGCGAAATCCTCATCAAATCGGGCGACAGGATCACCAAGGGGCAGGTCCTTGCGAAACTCGACAGCGAAGAGCAAGTCATCGCTCGCGGTCAGGCGGATGTGGCGCTGAAGAGCGCCATCGAGAAATCCAGTCTCTACCACAACATCAAATCCAGCGTATCGCGCATGGATGTCTTCGATGCCGAAATCGCGGAGCAGGGCGCGCGGCTGCAGCTGCAGGCCGCCGATCTCAATCTTGAACGCCGCAGCATCGTTGCGCCGATCGATGGCATCGTCGGCATTATCCCTATCAACATCGGCGACAACGTCTCGACAACCACGCCTGTCGCGACGCTCGACGACCGAACGGAAATTCTTGTCGACTATTGGGTGCCCGAGCGCTTCGCCAACACCATCACGGTCGGCCAGCCGGTTGAGGCAACGTCGGTAGCCCGGCCCGGTCGGGTATTCTCGGGCGCGGTCGAAGCAATCGACAACCGCATCGACGCGGCCAGCCGCACAATGCGCGTTCGGGCCCGTATCGACAACGCGTCGGACGAGCTGCGCGCCGGCATGTCCTTCAATGTCGGGATGAAGTTTGGGGGTGACCGATATCCGGCGGTCGATCCGCTTTCGGTCCAGTGGGACTCGCAAGGGGCTTTTGTTTGGAAGGTTGTCGACGGCAAGTCCGGCAAGGTGCGGGTCAGTATCGTGCAGCGCAATCCCGACTACATTCTCGTCAAAGCCGATCTGAAGGATGGCGATGCCATCGTCACCGAGGGCCTGCAGCGCGTCCGTGAGGGCGGCGGGGTGCGGGTTGCCGGCGAAGTCGCGTCGAATTCGGAGCCTGCCACGCAATGAACGTGATCGAGATGCAGGACAAGCCGGCTTCCGGCAAACAGACCTTTACCGCGCTGTTCGTCCGGCGTCCCATCCTTGCGCTGGTCTTCAATGCCTTGATGATCGTCGCCGGCCTTGCGGCCTATGCCGGAATCGAAGTGCGCGAACTGCCTGATGTCGATCGGCCCATCGTGACCGTTCGCACCACTTTCGAGGGCGCGTCGCCGCAGACGATCGACCAGGAACTGACGAAGGTGATCGAGGGCGCGGCGGCTCGCGTCAGCGGCCTCAAGTCGATTTCCTCCAGTTCGCAGTTCGGCCAGAGCCGGGTGACGCTCGAATTCTCGGACTCAATCGATCTTGCCGTCGCGGCAAACGATGTGCGCGACGCCATCGGCCGTATCTCAGATCGTCTGCCCGAGGAGGCAGATGCGCCGCAGATCGTCAAGGCAGATTCCGATTCTCAGCCGATCATGCGACTTGCCGTGACCTCGTCCAAGCTCAACATGGATGACCTGACCCTTCTCGTGGAAAACCAGGTCATCGACCGCCTTGCCTCGGTCGACGGTGTTGCCGATGTCGAGACCTATGGCGACCAAGAGAAGGTGTTCCGTGTCGACGTCAACCAGAGCGAACTTGCCAGTCGTGGGCTGACTGTTGGCGATCTGACGAAGGCGCTGTCGAGCGCTGCCCTCGATATGCCGGCCGGATCGTTGAAGAGCCCGACGCAGACGATCGTCGTGCGTGCGATGGCGAGTCTGCAGACGCCGGAGGATTTCGCCAACGTCATTTTGCAGAACCGCGTGCGCCTCGGCGATGTGGCGAACGTTACGCTCGGACCGCGCGACGGACAGACGGCACTGCGCTCCAACGGCGTTCCCGGCATCGGTCTCGGCGTCATCCGCCAGGCGCAGTCGAATACGCTGAACATTTCGAACGGCATCAAGGACGCCGTTGCCGAGCTTTCGAAGACGCTTCCCGAGGGCACGCGGATCACCATCACCAGCGATGATGCCGTCTTCATCCAGGGGGCGATTCATGAGGTCGTGCTGGCGTTGATCCTGGCCGCCGTCATCGTTACCGGCGTGATCTATCTTTTCCTGCGGGATTGGCGCGCGACGATCATCCCTGCCGTCAGCATGCCGGTGGCGCTGATCGGAACCCTTGCGGCCGTCTATCTCGTCGGCTTCTCGATCAACATCCTGACGCTTCTTGCGATCGTGTTGGCCACGGGTCTCGTCGTGGACGACGCGATCGTCGTTCTCGAGAACATTGTGCGCCGCCGATCGGAAGGCATGGGGCCGCGGGCGGCCGCCGTGCTTGGCACACGTGAGGTGTTCTTTGCGGTGATCGCGACGACTGCGACGCTTGCCGCAGTCTTCATTCCGCTGTCCTTCCTGCCGGGGCAGGTGGGTGGCCTGTTCCGCGAATTCGGCTTCGTGCTGGCCTTCTCGGTCGGCCTCTCGTCCATCGTCGCTTTGACCTTGTGCCCGATGCTCGCCTCGCGGATATTGACGAAGGAGATGCTCGAGGACCACGGACTTCTCGGCCGTTTCGGCACCTGGTTTGCTGATACCTACCGGTGGTCGTTGCATGCCTGCCTGAATGCGCCGCTCGTCGTCATCGTCGTTTCCGCGATTTTCGCGGGAGCGGCTGTGCTGGCCTTCTCGACGGTTCGAAGCGAGCTGACGCCGAACGAAGACCGCGCCCTGGTGATGATGCGCCTGACAACACCGCAGGGTTCCAGTCTCGAATATACCCGCGACAAGATGCAGCGGGTTGAAGAGTATCTTCAGCCGCTCGTCGACAGCGGTGATATCAGCAACGTCTTTTCCATCTCCGGGCAAGGCGGGCAGGTCAACAGCGGCTTCATGGTGCTGACGCTGGCGCCGTGGGGTGAGCGCCACCGCACGCAGGCGGAGATTGTCGCCGATATCAACCGGGCGGCTGCAAGGGTTCCGGCTCTGCGCGGCAATGCGATCCAGTCGAACAGCCTGCGCATTCGCGGCGCCGGCAATGGATTGCAGATGGCTTTGGTTGGTAACGATCATGAGGCACTGACGACCGCAGCCGCTCAATTGGTCCAGGCACTCGACGCAAAAGGGCATTACGATACGCCGCGATTGAGCAACGAGCCGACCCAGGCTCAGGTGTCGGTCACGTTCGACCGCGAGCGGGCCTCCGATCTCGGCATCGACATTACCGGCCTCTCAACGGCCATGCAGTCGCTGCTGGAAGGGCGCTCGGTCGTCGATGTTTTCGTCAAGGGTGAAGCCTATCCGGTGCTGCTCACCTCCAACACCCGGCCCCTTGACGATCCGACGGATCTAGAGAACGTCTTCCTGAAGACCGGTGATGGCAAGATCGTGCCGATGTCGGTGATCGCGTCGCTGACGGAAAGCTCGGTCGCGCCGCAGCTGAACCGCGAACAGCAGCTCGCCTCGGTGGCGATCACTGCCGGCCTGAAGAACGGTCTCTCGCTCGGAGATGCCGTCAAGGAAGTGACCGAGATCTCCAAATCGATCCTGCCGCCCGGCGCCCGTCTCGTCCCTCTCGCTGAGGCCGCGACACTGGAAGAGAACTCGAGCGGCATGGCGCTGACCTTTGGCTTTGCCATCGTCATCATCTTTCTGGTTTTGGCCGCGCAGTTCGAAAGCGTGCTGTCGTCGGTGATCATCATGTCGACGGTGCCGCTCGGGCTCGCATGCGCCGTCTTCGCACTGATCATCACCGGGTCGAGCCTCAACATCTACAGCCAGATCGGCCTTGTGCTGCTTGTGGGCGTGATGGCGAAGAATGGTATTCTGATCGTCGAGTTCGCGAACCAGCTGCGCGATCGCGGCGAGGATGTGCGCACAGCGATCGAGAAGGCGTGTGCGCTGCGTCTGCGACCCGTGATGATGACGATGATCGCGACCATCCTCGGCGGCGTTCCGCTGGTCTTTGCGCATGGCGCTGGCGCGGAAGCGCGCGTCGCGCTCGGCTGGGTCATTGTCGGGGGGCTCGGCTTTGCGACGCTGGTGACGCTCTACATTACGCCGGTCGCCTACCTGCTTATCGCCCGCTTTGCGAAGCCGCATGCTCATGAAGAGGAGCGCCTCCACGAAGAAATGGCTCACGCATCGCGGCCTCCGGCACCAAAGGCAGGCCGACTGCAGGCGGCAGAATAGCGAAGCCCGCTGCCCTGGCGGGCAAACGCTGCGACTTATAGTTTATGAAAAGTTGTAGGATTGGATGAATTTCCTCTAAACCTTAGATGTTTTTTAAGCATGAGCGGCAATCATTCCGACAGAAACCGATAGATCCTCCAACGTTTCGGAGGGCCGCTTCGGCGCCGGTGTGAGGCGCTCCCGGACATGAAGGTTCGCGGTACCGGTTTGTTTGTATCAGTCGCGTATTGTTGTGTTCGGAGTACAGTACCTTGACGATTTATCGGCGCACTTCGGTGGATGCCGCGCTGTATATTTTGCGTGACATCGGTCGCGATATGACCAAGACGCAGAGGCAGGTATCCACCGGCCTCAGAGTGGAAAGAGCGTCCGACAACGGCGCCTATTGGGCGATAGGTTCGACGCTGAAAACCGATCAGAAAGCCCAGTCGGCTATTCGCGACGCCCTTGGCCTCGCGGCTGCGACCATGGACACAGCTTACAATGCCGTCGACAATGCGATCGATCTCGTCGACAAGGACAAGATCAACACGGATATCGCTTACCTGAAAGATCACTGCGCTCGGTTGCCCAGTCCGCGGAGTTCAACGGCGACAACTGGGTTGTTATCGACGGATCCACAGATCCGTCCAAGCCGAGGCAGATACCGTCTTCCTTCATCCGTCATTCCGATGGCACGGTGAAGGTCGACATGCTCAGCTATGAGGTCGATCTCGCACCGGTTGGTGCGGCCGGGTTCGGTTGCTGCAACGAGCTTTGCCTTGATCTCGCTGACGCTTTTCGAGTGCGCCGAAGGCCGAGCCAACCGTCGTCATCTGGTTCAGCATCATGTCGACGACGGTGATCATCTCCTTCACCTGCGCCTGGGTCGTGCTGCTGGAAACCCCAATTTCGACCTGCCCTGCCGTATTGCCGGCGCCCTTCAGCATCACATAGTTTTGCGAAGCGCCGGCCTCTGTCGCAAAATACTGAGAGGTGAGAGCGCCATACTCACCGGAGCCGGTCGTCCGATCATCAATGAGGTAACGTGCATCCTTCGAGGTGGTCGCGCTTGCACCACGACCGACCCCTATACGGGCGAGCAGAAGATGTCGAACACGTCAGGCGGGGCAGCTAAGGTAAGTTGCAGCAACAGACAAAAGTATGAATTTCTTGATCATGGACAGCGGTATCTCCAATTCGGTGTTGATGCGACCAGTATTAAGGATTGCGGCAACAAGATGAAGCAGGCTCTTCAGATACTGGAAATTGGGCAAAATGCACGGCTACTGCGGATCGCAAGCCACAGTGACAGGCTGCGTGGCCATGTCGCCCGTCGGAATACGGGCGACGAACCGTTTTTCAAGACAGCCGGTTATACCAGCGAGCGCAGAGTGCGACTCACTTGGGATTCCCGAATCGGTGAAAATCTGAATCCATGGGGCAAACGGGAGGTTTGCAATGGGTTCGGCGATTGCATTGCGCGATGATTTTGATGGTCCTGCTCTGCGGCAGTTCGCGAAAGGGACCAAGGATGCCGCTCAAGCGCGGCGGCTTCTGGCGTTGGCGGAAATTTATGACGGCGGCTCGCGTACAGATGCGGCCCGGATCGGGGGCGTGACCTTGCAGATTGTTCGCGACTGGGTCGTTCGTTTCAATGAGCACGGGTCGGCCGGGCTCCTCAACGGCAAGGCTCCCGGCAATCGGCCCAAGCTGAATGATGATCAGCGCCAGGCCTTGGCCAAGATTGTAGAGCGTGGTCCGATCCCGGCTATCCACGGTGTCGTTCGGTGGCGGCGCAAGGATCTGGTCCAATGGATCTTCCAGGAATTCCGGATCTCGATGGACGAGACCACGGTTGGTCGCGAATTGAAGGCTCTCGGCTTTGCCAAGCTGTCTGCCCGGCCGCGCCACTACGCCCAGAATGAACCCGAAGTGGACGCTTTTAAAAAGAGTTCCCTGCCGCATTGGCAGCCATCAGAAGCAGCCTCCCGAAGAATACCGAGATCGAACTCTGGTGGGCCGACGAGGCGCGCATAGGTCAGAAAAACAAGATCACCCGCCGATGGGCTCGCCGTGGCACCCGACCTTCAGCGCCGCTGGATCAACGGACGATGTGGGCGTACATCTTCGGTGCCATCTGCCCCAAGAAAGGTAAGGGCGCGGGCCTCGTATTGCCCTATTGCGATACCGACGCCATGAATCAACATCTGCTGGAAATCAGCCAGGCAGTCGATGACGGCGCTCACGCGGTCCTCATCCTCGATCAAGCCGGATGGCACGTCACGCCGAAGCTCAGCGTCCCTGACAACATCACATTGCTGTTCTTGCCGCCGCGTTCGCCTGAATTGAACCCTGTCGAAAACGTCTGGCAGTTTATGAGGGACAACTGGCTGTCGAACCGCATCTTCACAGACTACGAGGACATCGTCGCTCACTGCTGTGCCGCCTGGAACAAACTCGTCGCGCAACCCTGGAAGATAATGTCCATTGGACTGCGCGAGTGGGCGCATCGGTTTTGATCAATGCATGTTGGTATTAGACGTTCTGGAAGAGCTGGCGAACCTTGTCGTAGCTGGCGCGTTGGCGATGTTCAGCGACTGCAGGCCAAGCTGCTCCTGTGTTTGCAGGGCCCGCAGCCGGCTTGACTGCTCTTCCATGTCGGCATCGATCAGGCGGCTGATGCCGCGGGAGTAGGAATCGTCCAACGATTGCGCGAAATCGCTCTGGATGCCAATGCGCACTGCTGGGTGCCGGCGTTGGCGCGCTTGCTGGCCTGGCTGTCGGCGGCTCGCCGGTTGGACGTCGCAACGCCGCGCTGATTGGCGCCGGCGTCGGCGCGCTCGCGGGCGGTGCGGTCGGCAATTACATGGACCAGCAGGAATCCGAACTGCGCGCTCAGCTCCAGGGAACCGGCATCTCGGTCACCCGCCGCGGCGACAACATCATCCTCAACATGCCGTCCAACATCACTTTCGATGTTGATCAGGATGCCGTGAAGGCTGGGTTCTACCCGACGCTGAACTCTGTGGCGATCGTCTTGCGCAAGTTCAACCGCACGCTGATCGACGTAAACGGTCACACCGACTCCACCGGCAGCCTGCAGCACAATCAGGATCTGTCGCAGCGCCGCGCGATGTCAGTTGCCGACTATCTCGGCACCCAGGGCATCGATCCGCGCCGCGTTTCGGCCGTCGGCTTCGGACCGTCGCAACCGGTCGCCTCCAACGCCTCGGAAGCCGGCCGCGCCCAGAACCGCCGCGTCGAAATCCAGATCGCGCCTGTCACCCAGAGCTGATCAACATTGCAGGCATGAAAACGGCCGGGCCAACGCCCGGCCGTTTTCGTTATTGGTGCATCGTCGCGCCCTTGGTGATCTTGTCGACGATCTTCTTCTCCGCCCTGATGGCAATGCCGACAACCTTGGCATCATCAGGTGCATACTCGGCAAAGACAGCTCTGTTGGCGGCGTCGTGGCCGGTTGCGAACATCTCCTCGATAAACAGCGAGGAGGTTATGCCGCGCTCCAAAGAACGGCGGTGGATCGTCGATAGCGTCTCGCCCTCGGCCGACAAAACGATGATCGGCTGGATGGAAAGCGGATGGTAGAGATTGCCGGCGCGATCCTTGTAGGCCTCGCCGATGATCTCGGGATTGTGTCCGGCAAGGCCGCTCATCAGGAAGGCGGTGACGTTCAGCTTTTGCCAGGATGCAAGATTGTTTCGCAGAACGATTGCAATTTTGGTATCAAACATTCCAGTCTCTTTCATGCGGGGTCGAAAGTCGCGTTGGACCAGGATGTAAGCAATCACGCCTTCGAAGGTCTTGAACGTTTGTGCATGGAGCCCGGCACAGACGGGATCCTGACCGCACCGGCCTTTCCGGGCATCGAGCGGATCGAGGCGCAATTTTCAGGCAATGCCTTCGAGCCGCATCGCCACGATACTTATGCTCTAGGGGTCACGATCAAGGGCGTGCAGACTTTTTCCTATCGAGGCAAGCGGCGCTTCAGCATGCCTGGGCAGGTGATCGTCCTCCACCCCGATGAAGAGCATGATGGCGGTGCGGGCACAGATGACGGGCTGCAATATCGTATGCTGTATCTGGAACCGGCGCTATTGTTCGAATGCCTGGACGCCGAGAAGATCGGGCTGCCGTTCGTCGATGAACCGGTGATCGGGGATCCCATCCTGGCCGACACATTGCTCGCCGCTCTTGGCGAACTGGATCGCGAACTCGATGAGCTTTTCGTCGATGACTTCGTTTCGCGTGTTGCGGGCGGACTTGCCAAGCACGCAAGGACACCACTGCGGCCGCTCGCCAACGTGGCGTGGGAGCGCACACGATTGGCGCGGGACTATCTCGAAGCACATGCGACAGAAGCTGTGCGGTCCGGCGAATTGGAGGTTGTCACCGGCCTCGACCGTTTTTCCCTCGCGCGGCATTTCAGGGCCGCCTTTGCAACCAGTCCGCATCGGTATCTTCTTATGCGGCGGCTCCAGCAGGCACGCGTCATGATCGGAGCGGGCGAAGGACTTTCTGATGTTGCCGCGGCAACCGGTTTTGCAGATCAGAGCCATCTGACCCGCCATTTCAAGAAGGCCTATGGTCTGACGCCGGGCCAATGGGCAGGCCTCAGACGGGTTTCTCCGCAAGGCCGGAGCGCCGCGCGATAAAGCGAGCCAGCATCGGACCGGTAAACAGGATCACGAGGAAGCGGCCGGTTTGCATCGCCATCACGAAGGGCACGTCGACATCGCTGGACGCTGCAATGATGGCGACGGAATCTGCGCGCCCTGGGCTGGTCGCCAGATAGGCCGTGAGCGGATCGACGCCGGCGAATTTGTGCAAGGCAAAGGCCATGCAGCCGCAGATCGACATCAGCAACAGGATGGAGGCAGCAACGCGGGGCAGGGCACGAGCGGCGTGCATGACGATGCCACGGGTAAAGCGCAGGCCGATATTCCAGCCGATCAGGGCATAGCTGATCGCCAGAAGCCATAGCGGCAGCTCGATCGTCAGCAGACCAAAGCCTTGCAGCAGCGAGCCGAGAACCAAAGGCACGGTGATCGTACCGCCCTGGATGCGAAAGCGGACGGCAACATAAGCTGACAGGCAGGTGAGGGCGATGGTAGCGGCAAGCGCCTGCCAGTCGACTGGAGGGAAGAGGATGAATGCCGGCGGTTTGCCGCCATCGGCGGCAACCCAGAGGCGGGAAACGACCGAGGCGGCCACAGCAACAAAGACCACACGCAGATACTGCATGAAGGCGACGAGGCGGGCGTCGGCGCCGTAGGCCTCGGACATGATGACCATTGCGGAAGCGGCGCCGGGAGACGAGCCCCAAACGGCCGTCGTTCCCGGCAAAACCTGCCAGCGTGTCAGCAGCCAGCCAAGGCCTGCCGCCGCGACGATGACGGAAAGGATCATTGCGAGAAAGAGCGGCGCATCGGTCGCCATCGTCTTCAGGATATCGACCGTGATGGCGCGTGCCATCAGGAAGCCCACGAGCGCCTGCCCGAAGAGGAGCGGCCAGCGCGGCACGCGAAGCGATCCCTGGCCTATGGACAAAGCAAGGATAATCGCCGCCACCATCGGACCGATAAGGAGCGAAGCCGGTAGACCGAGCATTTCGAGCCCGACGACGAGCAGGGTCGAGATGCTGAGCAAGAGTACCCACCGCGGCAGGCTGGCGTATCGAAGAAAGCGGCTGGCATCGTACAACGGCATGATCCCATGCATGTCTTGCCAATGCTGAAACTGCAATCGAGGCGAAGCAGGGGAGCAGCACTGGCGGGTAAAAAGACCGGCCGGAGAAGCCGGAGGACACTGCGCCGATATAGGCGCCAGCCATGGAAGGGGTCAATTGCGAAATCCTATAGGTTTCGCAGTGTTAGAGACTGACGTGCTCCGCCAGGAAGTCGAGCAGAGCCCGCACGCGAGCCGGCAATGGACCGCCTTGGCCGATATAGACGGCGTAGAATTCCTCAATGTCGCCTGGATTGATATCCTCAAGAACCGGCACCAGCCTGCCCGCCTCGATATCGGCGCGTACGGTGAAGTTGGCGAGCCGCACGAGGCCCGCTCCTGACACGGCCATGTATCGCATCGCTTCACCGTCACCAACCTGCACGCCTGGCGTGATCGGCAGCGTGACGGTTTCGCCGTCATGGCGCAGAGGCCAGCCCTGGACGCTGCGCGCATAAGAAAAACCAATGCGGCGGTGCTGCTTCAGGTTGTCGACGGATTTCGGCTCGCCGAAACGCTTCAGATAGGCCGGCGATGCGACGATGACTTTGCGGGTGACGCCGAGCTTGCGGGCGATCAGGCTGGAGCTCTTCAGCGGTCCGGCGCGGATTGCGACATCGGCTCGATCCTCCACGAGATCAACGATGGCGTCGGTATGCGAGATGTCGAGTGTGATGGCGGGATGCAGCGCCAGAAAGTCTGAAACCAGCGGCGCAAGGATATGATGGCCGAAAGACGCGCTGGTGTTGATGCGAATGGGACCAGCAGCCTGTTCGCCGGCGGACGCATAGCGCTCGGCCTCCGCTATGTCCGCAAGGATGGAAACGCTGCGCTCGTAGAAGGCGGAGCCTTCCGGCGTCAGGTGCAGCTTGCGGGTCGAACGGTTGACGAGGCGGGCGCCGAGGCGTGCCTCAAGCCGCGCGACGAGCTTGCTGACGGCGGATGGTGTCATGCGGCAGGCGCGAGCCGCGGCCGTGAAGCCGCCGAGCTCGACGGCGCGCACGAAGACCTCCATTTCGCCGGAGCGATTGATGTCTTGTCGGCTCATGATGAATTCAATTCATGGATGGTTTTCCTTCCGGTAAGCTATATCACCGTAAATTCAGTGTCTATCTCTTCTGAGGACAACAACAGGAGGTGACCGACCATGGAATACAGAAATCTCGGCGCATCCGGCCTCAGGGTGCCGGTCTTGAGTTTCGGCGCAGGAACCTTCGGTGGCGCGGGCCCGCTCTTCGGGGCATGGGGCAATACCGATGCTGCGGAAGCGCGGCGACTGATTGATATCTCGATGGAAGCGGGCGTCAATCTCTTCGACACGGCAGATGTCTATTCGGCCGGTGCCTCCGAGGAGGTCCTTGGCCAGGCGATCGCCGGTCGGCGCGATGCGGTGCTGATCTCGACCAAAATTGCCTTGCCGATGGGCGATGGACCTGCGGATTGGGGAACGTCGCGCGCACGGCTGATCCGCTCCACGGACGAGGCGCTGAAGCGGCTGGGAACGGACTACATCGATCTGCTGCAGCTTCATGCGTTCGACGCCTCGACTCCCATCGAGGAGGTGCTTGCAACGCTGGACGGCCTGATCGCGGCAGGCAAAATCCGCTACATCGGCGTCTCTAATTTCTCGGGATGGCAACTGATGAAGTCGCTCGGCATTGCGCAGCGTCAAGGCCATCCGCGCTATGTTGCGCATCAGGTCTACTATTCCCTCGCAGGTCGCGACTACGAATGGGAACTGATGCCGCTCGCTGCCGACCAGGGCGTAGGCGCGCTGGTATGGAGTCCGCTTGCCTGGGGGCGTCTCACCGGCAAGATCCGACGCGGCCAGCCGCTGCCGGAGGGTAGCCGTCTGCACCAGACGGCCCATTACGGGCCTCCGGTCGATGACCAGAAGCTCTACGATATCATCGATGCGCTCCTGGAGATTTCCGAAGAGACCGGCAACACCGTTCCGCAGATCGCGCTCAATTGGCTCATCGGCCGTCCGACCGTCGCCAGCGTTATCATCGGTGCGCGCAACGAGGAGCAGCTTCGGCAGAATCTCGGTGCCGTCGGTTGGTCTTTGTCGAAGGAGCAGGTGGAAAAGCTCGATAAAGCCAGTGCCGTGACCGCGCCCTATCCGTACTTTCCGTACCGCAGGCAGGAAGCGTTTGCGCGGCTCAATCCGCCGTTGGTCTAAGCGGTGCTCGACAGAGAACCGTTCTCGCTAATCCTGCACTAGACAGGCGCCGTCTCTTGTCCCATACCAACCTGCCTCCGGCAGCGAAGGTGAAGGAGATCAAAGAGATGGCGCTCAAAGATGCAAAAACCGGAACACGGAACGAGGCAGGCATCGCCGCCGCTCTTGGCGCTCTGAAGCAGAGCTTTGGCGAGCGCTTTCAGACCGGCCAAGCCTTTCGCGCACAGCACGCGCACACCACCACCTACATCCCGGCGCAGCTGCCCGACGGCGTGCTACTTGCCGAGGGCAGTGACGATGTGAAGGCCGCGGTGAAGATCTGCGCCGAACATAAGGTGCCCGTCATTGGCTTTGGCACCGGTTCGTCGCTGGAGGGGCAGGTCAATGCCCCCAATGGCGGCATATCGATCGATTTCAGCCGGATGAACCGGATTCTTGAAGTCAATGCGGAAGATCTCGACTGCACCGTCGAGCCAGGTGTGACCCGTGAGGAGCTCAATACGTATCTCCGCGATACCGGACTGTTTTTCCCCATCGATCCCGGGGCAAATGCCTCGATCGGCGGCATGACCTCGACGCGGGCGTCGGGAACGAATGCCGTGCGCTACGGCACCATGAAGGACAATGTGCTCGCCGTGACGGCGGTGACTGCGAATGGGGAAGAAATCCGCACCGCGCGACGCGCACGCAAGTCGTCCGCCGGCTATGACATGACCCGGCTCTTCGTCGGTGCGGAAGGTACGCTTGGCATTTTGACCTCCGTCACGCTGCGGCTGCAGGGTATTCCGCAGAAGATCGGCGGCGGCGTCTGCGCGTTTCCGACCGTTCGGGCTGCCTGTGATGCGGTGATCATGACCATCCAGATGGGTATTCCCGTTGCCCGCATCGAACTTCTCGATGCCCTGCAAATCCGCGCCTGCAATGCCTATTCAAAGCTGAGCTATGAGGAAAAGCCGACACTCTTCCTTGAGTTTCATGGCACGGACGAAACCGTTGCATTGCAATCGGAGCAGTTTGCTGAGATTGCCGCAGAATGCGGCGGTGGCAAATTCTCATGGACGGTCAACGCCGACGAACGCAGCAAGCTCTGGAAGGCACGGCATGATGCCTACTGGGCATCGCGCGCGCTGGCGCCTGAAATGGCCGCGCTCTCGACGGACGTTTGCGTGCCGATTTCCCGCCTTGCCGATTGCATCGGCGAGACGCAGGCCGATATCGAGGAACATGGTCTGCTGGCGATGATCGTCGGGCATGCCGGTGACGGGAACTTCCATGTGCTCCTGTTGTTTGACGACAAGACGGAGGAGGGCATTGCTGTGGCTGAAGCCTTTGTCGGCCGGCTCAACGCCCGCGCTTTGGCGATGGACGGTACCTGCACCGGAGAGCACGGCATCGGCCAAGGCAAGATGGCGTTCCTTGAAGAGGAGCTTGGGGGCACGGTCGATCTCATGCGGCAGGTCAAGAAGGCGCTCGATCCGGATGATATTTTCAATCCGGGCAAGATATTCCACCGTGCCTGAAAACGAACACTCTGTTGCGCTTGTCTGTCAGGCGAGACCGACTGAGAGGGAAATGACCGGGCGTGAGGCGAATTCATCTCGAAATCAAGTAAATAGAGCACGATGTTGCCGGAAAGCTGCTTCACAGCTTTCGGTATCATGCTCTAGTGTCCGCGATGGATTCCCAAATGGAGAAGTGTTGAGTTGGTAGGCCGGTTCCTCGTCTTTTTGGGCGGAGTGATTGTCGTGGCGCTGTTCGTGGCGCTGCTGGCGCCGCTGTTTATCGACTGGACGGACTTTCGAAAGAATTTCGAGGCTCAGGCGAGCCGCATCATCGGCAAAAAGGTCATCGTCTACGGTGCGGTGGATGCGCGGCTGTTGCCGTTTCCCTCCGTGACCCTGCATGACGTGCGCGTCGGGCAGGAGCTTGACGGATCGCCGATCGTGCAGGTCGAACAGTTCTCGATGGATGCGGAACTCGCGCCGTTCCTCTCGGGCGAGGCGCTGATCTTCGACATGCGCGTGGTCAACCCGAAGGTGAAGCTGAGGCTCCTGAAAGACGGCACACTCGACTGGACCCGCGGCAGCCGACCTGAAATTCCGGCCAGGACGGTTATTCTCGAGAATGTTCACGTCAGCGGCGGCGATGTCCAGTTCATCGACGATCAGTCGGGACGGTCGCGACACATTACGGGCCTGAATGCCGAAATGTCGGCGAAGTCGCTTGCCGGTCCATGGCGGATCGAGGGCGATGCGGCTCTGGATGGGGCGCATGGCAGCTTCACGATTGCCAGTAATCAGCTGGATGAGAACGGAATCCTGCGGATGCGCACGCGGCTGCAGCCCGATAAGCAGCCGGTGACGGTGGATCTCGACGGGGAATTGAAGCTCGTCGACCGCAAACCGAACTATCAGGGAACGGTGTCGGCTTCGATCGAAAACCGGAATGGCAAGAAGGCCGACAAGGCCGATGTGCCTCCGCGATTGAAGGGGAAGTTCGAACTTACCAACGAGAGCGTTCGCATACCGGAATATCGTTTGGAGGTCGGGGCGACAGACGATCCCTACGTCGTCACCGGGGAGGCGACGCTCGACACCGGAAGCAAGCCGCAATTCCTGTTGATTGCGAACGGCCAGCAGATCGATGTCAATCGCATCGGCAATCAAGGTGCGAACGGCAAGACCACCCGTGATGCCGGCCTTTCGGCCCGGCAGCGCTTGAACGCGCTGATCCAGATTGTTTCGCAAGTGCCGGTGCCGCAGGTGCCGGGTAAGGCGAGCGTTCGATTGCCGGCGATCGTGGCGGGAGACACGACAATCCGCGACATTCAGCTCGATGTCGAACCCGCTGGCAAGGGCTGGACGATCGACAATGTGGTCGGCACGCTGCCGGGTCGTACGCAGGTGGAAGGCCAAGGCAAGCTCAATCTGCAGGGGCAGGCATCCTTCGTTGGGCAGATCACAGTGGCATCCAATCAGCCCACTGGCCTTGCGGCCTGGCTTGCAGGCTCCGTCGATCCCGCGATCCGGCAACTGCGGCAGGCGGGTTTTTCCGCAGATGTTAGCCTCACGCACGAGCGCCAGACGTTCAGCAACCTGGAAATTGCCGTTGGGCAGGCGACACTCAAGGGCAGGCTGGACCGACAGGTGGTGGCCAATCAGGCGCCGACGCTGGATGTGGCGCTTGCCGGCGATGCACTCGATCTGGATGCGCTGCGTGCGCTGACAGGATTGTTCACGGGTCAGGATGCCGGCGACAACGTGCTCGATCACAAAATCAATGCACAGCTCAAGGCCGACAAGTTTACAGCCTTTGGCGTTGAAGCGGCCGATGTCGAGACACGTTTTGCAATTGCCGATGGCGCTCTCGCGGTCGAGAAGCTTTCCGTCAAGAATCTGGCGGGTGCCGAAGTGACGGCGACCGGCCGCGCCGAAGGATCGCTGCTCGACTACACGGGCTCTGGGGAAATCACCTTCAAATCGGCCGATCCGGGCGCGTTCTTCACGATGCTGAAGCAGCATTTGCCGCCGCATCCGGTCATGGACCGGCTCGTTCGTAACGCCGCGTGGTACACGAATACCGCACTGCGCGGAGCGTTGACGCTCGGTGGTGACGAGGGCGACGGTCTGACCCTGACGTTGGCCGGGGTGAGCAACGGCAGCCGTGTCAATCTCGACTACCGCATGTCGGATCTTCTGGCGCTGACAGGCAAGGGCACGACGAGCCTTGAGGCGACGCTCGAAAACAGCGTCACCTCCATCCTGTTCGGGCAGGCCGGTCTCGATCCGTTGCCGGTCGAAGCCGACGCCAACGGGCGCCTGACTCTCAAGGTGCAGGCAGAGGGAACCGATCCCGCCGACGCACAGCTGACGTTTGCCACTGATCGCACCTCCTTTACGGCCGGCGGGAAGGTCGATGTTCGCCCGCAAGCCTTCATGAACGGACAGCTTGCGGTGTCTCTGGAGAGTGCGGACCTTGATCCGTATCTTGTCATGAACGGTATCGCCGTGCCGCAGATGGGCACCGGCCTGCCGTTCAAGCTGACGACAAACGCGACCATTGATGGCGACAAGATTGCTTTTGCTGACATCGCCGGCCATGCCGCCGACAATGAGTTCAATGGCGCCCTGACCGTTGACCGCAAAGCGGAGAAGACGACGGCAACGGGTGAATTGGCGCTTTCCAAGGCCGATGCCGCGTGGCTCGGAGAAGCCATCTACGGGCCAATGACAGATGCGGCGACTGGCGATCTGTCGGCCGGCGCGCTGGGCTTGCCAGTTTTCAAGGACATGGACGTCACCCTCAAGCTTTCCGCCAAGCAATTCTGGCCCGGTTGGTCGGGCGCTATTTCGGATTTCACCTCTGATGTGGCCTACAAGGGCGATGAACTGCAGCTGAACGGCATCAAGGGCGGCTGGGGTGGCGGCAGCCTCAACGGCAGCCTGCTGTTTACCAATGCCGATGGGACAGGCTTCTTCCAGACCAAGTTGGCGGTGACGGATGCGGATTTGGCTGGTGTCGTGTGGTCACGCGACGGAGCGCCCGTCGCAAATGGGAAGTTCGGGCTGGCACTCTCCACGGAAGCCTCCGGCAAGTCGATGAAGGACATCGTCGGTTCGCTGAACGGCTCCGGCGAGCTTCGGCTTGGAGATACCAGTGTTCGCGGTCTCAATCTCGGCATGCTGGCGCCGTTGCTGGCTGCGACCGATCCGATGCAGGATCAGTTGAATGCCGGCAAGGTTCATCCGATCGTTGAGACATTGCTCAACAACGGCGAGGCGAAACTGCCGCCGGCCGCTATTCCATTCAACGTGACGGATGGGGTTCTGCGCTTTCAGAACGTCAGCGTGACGACCGACCAGGCGACGGTCGTTGGCAACGGCCAGATCGATCTGCCGCAGGAGCGCATCAACGCGTCGCTCAACATTGCGCTGAATCCGGGCGGCGAGGTGCTTGCGGGCGCGGAGCCCGCCGTACGCCTCGACTTTTCGGGACTGCTCGCGTCGCCTGGACGAACCATGGATGTCACCGATATCACCGGCTATTTGTCGCTGCGTGCCTTCGAGCGTGAACGCCGGCGTGTCGAGCGTTTGCAGTCAAACGTTCTGGAAAAGCAGCGGTTGCGCCGCGAAGTCGCTCTCTACAAGTTCAATGACGCAGAGCGCCAAAAGGCTGCAGCCTTCGAGGCAGAGCGACGGGCCGAAGAGCAGCGTCTGAGAGCTTTGGCCGCACAGGCCGAGCGCGAGAGGCAGGCGGCTGAAGCGAAAGCAAAGGCCGAAGCAGAAGCAAAAACCAAAGCCGATGCCGAAGCACGCGCGAAGGCGGCGGAAGAGAAGGCTGCCGCGGATGCTGCGCGACGTGCTCAAGAGCAGCTTGCCGTTCCCCCCGAGAACTCTCTCAATTTCAAGACGATACCCGGGTTGCCCGGTGTGCAGATGCCGCAGTAGCGGATTTTATGGACGCTCTCAATGGTTGTATTTTGAGCGAATCTGGTTAGCTGGCGGGCATTGTGACGACTGGAGCCAGAATACTCGATGAGTTCGACCAGACTTATGTTGGCGCTTGTCGCCGCTCCGTGTTGGCCTGACGGTTGCCTCGCCGGCCGGTGCTGGGGCCGAGGACAGTATCCCGGCATTCTGGCACAAGAGCATGACCAATGATCCTGCCAGCAATCTCTACCTCGCAAAATTCACGCGACGGCTCAATACGCCGGAGGCCGGATTGCTGCGGACCGTTATCCTGTCGCTGATGGCGGGGCATGCCTGCAAGGGATCGGCAACAGACGAGGGCGCCGGGATCGCGTTTTTGAAACAGAACGGCTATTTCGATTTGCGCGGCAAAGCCTGGGACGACGCGAATTTTCTGGCACAGACCGAGTTCAAACAGTTCGACTACAGGGAGCTTGCACACCTCTGCGCAGGCATAGACTATCTCTTCGGCAACGACGGGATTATTGCAAGGAACGTCGTGTCGAAAGGCCTGGGCGAGCCAAGCTTCCCCTACGATCCGAACAATCCGTACATTCGGGTACCCGGCCTGCCGAAACGAGGGAAATGACCTAGCTCGCGCGCTTGGATTTCAGCCAGTGAAGGACATGAAGGCGAAGCGCTGAGGAGAGGTTGCTCTCCGGCTGCCGTTGATCGTCGATATCGGAGATCAGGGCTGCGAGCGGGACGGCGCGCGCCTTGGCAATTGCGTTCAGCTCGGTCCAGAATTCGTCTTCCAGGGAAAAGCTGGTGCGGTGGCCGTGCAGAGTAGCGGAGTGCTTGCGGATCATCGCCAGGCTTCAGAATTCGATCCAACGTGCTGAGGAAACGATTCCAGAAAACCAGCCAACTGACTGATGCGAGAATCCTTTTCGTTTCTCAAGACGCTCATATGTCGTCTTCGGATTTCTCGATCCGGCCTTGCTGATGAGAGCGTTCGGCCTTCTCATTGAGTGCCTTCGTGAGCTGCTTTTCGGCCTTGGTGCGGCCGAAAGAAATGCGGTTTTGCTCCGCCTGTTTCTCTTTCTCGGCGCGGGTCCGTTTCTTTTTGAATTGACGCAAATTGACGACTTCGGCGGTCACGGCTGGCCTCGATCGGAATTGAAAAAAGGGAAGAAATTGCTTCCCTTCGTTTTACTGTTTCTTTCGAAAGGCGTCGAGCGAGACGACCGAACCAGGCTTCTTTTCCTCGCCATCCGCCTTGCTGGTTGGCGTTTCCTCGGGCTTCTCGGCCGAGACCGGATAAGCAGTGATTTCGGCGTCCGGAAGCTCGTCGCCGTCAGCGAGAGGTACGTCGAACTCCAGCTCGAAGTTGACGGAGGGATCGTAGAAGCCACGGATAGCGTTGAATGGAATAAACAGCTTCTCCGGAACGTCCGAAAAGGAAAGGCCAATCTCGAACGTGGTCTCAGTGATCTTCAACTCCCAGAACTGGTGCTGAATGACGATTGTCATTTGTTCCGGATATTTCGACTTCAGGTGCTGCGAAATGCGAACACCCGGCGCGCCCGTGAGAAAGGTAATGAAGAAATGATGCTCGCCCGGCAGGCGACCCGTCGCGGCAACTTCAGACAAAACCTTGCGGATGACGCCACGCAGTGCGTCCTGTGCCAGAATGTCGTAACGGATGTGATCCTGCCCCATGCTTTCCTGTCTTTCTTTAGGTTCGGACTCGTTTCCCAAGGCTGTATGGCATGCCAAGACGCCCTGGAAAAGGCCTGAGCCGATTCATGCTTGACCAAACCATACATGATTTGCGCGCAAGGGAGAAGGTGAAGGCTTCTGTTGCCAGGTGCCTTCGGACCCCGCCTAGAGGTGCGAACCACTAGGGCTTTATTTGAAGTGTCACACCGCGATTAAGCAGCGAGACGAGCTTCCGCATAGTTGTCGTTTGCAACTACAATTTTAGCCCGATAACGGCGGTACAATGCCGAGCAAAAAGACGATCTTTACACCCTTGTCGATCCTGTTTCGCCCCCATCAAAAGCCGGCCATCTCATTGCAAGGTCGCCGGTTTTTGGTGGAGGCGCCGGGTACCGCCCCCGGGTCCAATAGGTTTATTACACCGCTCATTTATCGCCATAGCCGATCCGAAGACCGGCATGGCTGATATAGTGTTTTCCGTTTCGTATGGGAAGAGGCGTCGTCACAAAACCGTGTCGTAACGGAGCAGGAAAGAGAAAAGGTCGCTGGCCGCTCTAGGAGATGGCTTTCGGATCATTGAAGACACCACGCTTCTCGAGCAGACTGACCATTCCGGTCGCGGCTCCCACGACGGCCATAAAGAAGCCGAGAAGCGAGATGTAAGGCAGAGACAGCGCATTGGCTGCACCTGCAGCCCGGTAGATCTCGATCAGGAGAACAGCGAGCAGCGCGGCAGAGACAGTCGAATAGTCCTTCGCGATTACTCGCTTCACATTGAAGACCATCCCGTGGGTTGCCTGCGCAAAGTTGCTAAAACGTAGCATCCAGCGAGGGACGTCCGCACAGTAGGCCCGGTATGCATCTCCAAACTTGTCTTCGAGGAACGCTTCTTCGGCATAGACGATGCATTGGTAGATGAACATGAAGAGAGCTATGCCGACAATCACGACGGTCGGATTGCCGTGCAGCAGGAAGACCCCTGCGTAGACCAGCATGTTTCCGACATAGAGTGGATTGCGGCAAACGCCGAACATGCCTTCCGTCACGAGGTCGCTGGCGTAGACGCGCTTCTTCAAACCGCCCCGCTTGATATAGGCGTAGCCGATCACCGTTGCCCGCAGGGCCAGGCCGGAAAACACGATCAAAAGCGCGATCACGTCTTTGACACGCTCAGCGGTAACGCTTCCGCCGGGGGCGGCGACATCAGAAACAGGGCGACAATTATGAGCGGAAACACCTGGTTACGGTATTTGAAGAAGAAGTTCCCGATGTGGATCATGGTTGCTTTCATGTTGGCGCCCAGCCTCACTTGACGGCTATGATGCCGCAGAAATTGTACCAGCGGAAAAAGACCTCGACGCTGCGAAAGCCGACTTCCTTCAGAAGCTGCATGTTCTCTTCCAGACGATAGGGGATGAGCACGTTTTCGAGTGCTTCGCGCTTCTGCGATATCTCGATTTCGGAGTAACCGTTTCGTCGCTTGAAGTCGTAATAGTGGCGGATGAACAGGCGGTTGAAGGCGGTATCCTCGCTGGTCAACTTCTCGACGAGCAGCAGGCAACCCTGATCGTTCAGGCCGGAGAAGATCATCCTCATCACGCGCTCGCGAAACAGCGGGCGAATGAACTGCAGCGTCAGCAGCATGGTTACGACGCTGGCGTTCTCCATATAGAGACCCTGGTGAAGATCGACGACTTTCAGGTCCATCGGTCGCTGCGTGTCTGCATGCTGGATTTTCTGCGTCGCTTTTTTCAGCATGTCAGGGGCATTGTCGACGCCGATGAAATTGACGGTCGGATCGATCACTCGGTCGAGGGTGAGCAACGTGGTCGCCGTCGAACAGCCGATGTCGTAGAGATTGGTCTTCGGTTTGGCGTAGTCCTGCGCCAGCTCGCCGACCATCCGCTGCATTTCTTCGTAATACGGCACGGATCGGCTGACCATGTCGTCGAAAACATCGGCGACCTTCGCATTGAATGTGAAGTCGCCGATGGGCTGATCCTGCTGGGCGAATACTTCGTCGCGCCGCTATGCTTGTAGCTGCAATCGTACTGGGCTCTCGGCCATCATTTCCCCCCAAAACTTGCGGCTGGCCCCAAGGGGGGTCGGCGACATTGCCGCCAGTATCCTGATGGTGCTGATTCCCCGTGGAGCGCCCCCGCGCCGAGCACAGGGAGACATGTGAAGCTGACGATAACCTCAAAGTGCTGCGCGTCGCGGGTTGCATCCTGACAGGCAGGGCGGAGATTTGCCGGGATAAAGACAGCGCGGCGATTGGTTTCGTTGGTCAAAGCGCCTAAATAGGTAAGGAACGGAATCGGCGGCAAACGATGAAGCAGTATCTCGATCTCTTGAAGCATGTGATGGAACACGGAACAGATCGCGGGGACCGCACGGGCACCGGCACACGTTCCGTATTCGGCTATCAGATGCGGTTCGACCTGCAGGAAGGCTTTCCGGTTCTGACGACCAAAAAGCTGCACCTGCGTTCCATTATCCACGAACTTCTCTGGTTCCTGCGCGGCGACACCAATATCGGCTACCTCAAGGACAATGGCGTATCGATCTGGGACGAATGGGCCGACGAGAACGGCGACCTCGGACCGGTCTACGGCGCTCAGTGGCGCTCCTGGCCAGCTCCCGATGGCGGTCATATCGACCAGATCGCCAATCTCGTTGCTGGCATCGTCAAGAATCCGAATTCGCGCCGGCATATCGTTTCGGCGTGGAATCCAGCTGAGGTGGATGAGATGGCGTTGCCGCCGTGCCATTGCCTGTTCCAGTTCTACGTCGCCGACGGAAAGCTTTCCTGCCAGCTTTATCAGCGCTCTGCCGACATCTTCCTCGGCGTGCCCTTCAACATCGCCTCGTATGCACTGTTAACGATGATGGTGGCGCAGGTGACGGGGCTGAAGCTCGGCGATTTCGTCCACACGCTCGGCGATGCGCACCTTTATCACAACCACTTCGAGCAGGCGAAACTGCAGCTCACGCGTACGCCGAAGCCGTTGCCGTTCATGCGGATCAACGCCGAAGTGAACGATATCTTCGGCTTCATGTTCGATGATTTCGAGCTGATCGGCTATGAGGCCGATGCCAGCATCAAGGCGCCGATCGCGGTCTGATCAGGGACATCCATGTCGGGAATTCGCAAGACCATCGTGGTGGCCGTCTCCAAGAACGGCATCATCGGGCGAGACGGGGACATGCCCTGGCGGCTATCCACCGATCTTAAGCGATTCAAGGCGCTGACGCTGGGCAAGCCCGTCATTATGGGTCGGAAGACCTATGACTCGATCGGCAAACCGTTGCCTGGACGCGCGAATGTTGTCATCTCGCGCCAGGCGACTGCGATCGACCATCGGGATGTGCGCATGGCCGGTTCGCTGAACGAAGCCGTCAATCGTGCCGAGGAAATTGCCGCGCACAATGGCGAGGGCGAAATCTGCATCATCGGTGGTGGCCAAATATACGCGCAGGCCATCAATCTAGCCGATCGGCTGTGTGTGACGCACGTCGAAACCTTCGTTGAAGGCGACACCTCGTTTCCCGCGATTGACGCGACGCTCTGGAAGGTGACGGAGACGATCGATGTGCCAGCAGGCGACAAGGATAACTATCCTACGAGATTCGTCGTCTACGACAGGCGCTAAACGCTGAAAACCAACTATTTTCCAATAAATATCGTCAAGTTCCTCATGCTGCGTTGAAAGCAGCTGCGGCGATACCTATAACGGTCACGATCGCCAATATCCGCCGCCCCCGCGGGTTCGGCGATCGAGAGTTTAACGAATAACGAGGTTTTGATGCCCTGGAGCAATCAGAATGGCGGCGGCGGCCCTTGGGGCGGCGGCGGCGGTAACAATCAGGGACCATGGGGGCAAGGACCCAATCGCCCACGCGGGGGCGGCAAGGGCGGACCGCCCGATCTCGAGGATATCATCCGGCGCGGACAGGATCAGCTGCGCAACATTGTGCCTGGCGGGTTCAACGGCGGCGTGCTCGTCATTGTCGCTGCGATTTTGGTGGTGTTCTGGCTCTTCCAGTGCATCTACATCGTCCAGCCGGATGAGCGCGGCGTCGAATTGCGTTTCGGCAATCCGAAGGAAGAGATTTCCACACCTGGCCTGCATTTCCACCTATGGCCGATGGAAACCATCGAAATCGTCAAGGTGACGATGCAGCAGCAGAACATAGGCGCCGCGTCGACGTCCTCCTCTTCGCCGAGCGGCCTGATGCTTTCCGGCGACCAGAACATCCTGAACGTTCAATTCTCCGTCTTCTTCACGGTCAGCGATCCGAAGGCCTATCTTTTCAACGTCGAGAATCCGGCCGAAACCCTGCAGCAGGTCGCCGAAAGCGCCATGCGCGAAGTCGTCGGTCGCCGTCCTGCCCAGGATGCGTTCCGTGACAATCGTCAACCGATCGAGACCGAAGTCGCCAATATCGTCCAGGGAACGATGGACCGTTACAGGGCTGGTATCTCCATCGGCGCCGTGACGATCCAGGACGTGGCGCCGCCGCGTGAAGTTGCCGATGCCTTCGAAGAAGTGCAGCGTGCCGACCAGGACAAGCAGCGACTGGTCGAAGAGGCCAATCAGTACGCCAACCAGAAGCTCGGTCAGGCGCGCGGTGACGCCGCCCAGATCCGTGAAGCCGCGGCAGCCTACAAGAACCGCGTCGTCAAGGAAGCTGAAGGTGAGGCGCAGCGCTTCGCGTCGATCAACGAACAATACGCGAAGGCGCCTGATGTCACCCGGACGCGCCTCTTCCTCGAAACGATGGAGCAAGTCCTGAAGAATTCCAAGAAGGTCGTGATCGACGAGAAGCAGGGGGTTGTGCCTTATCTGCCGCTGAACGAGATCGGCAAACCGGCACAGCAGGGAGGTTGAGCCATGACATCGAACAGGCTTCCTCTCATTCTCGGCATCCTCGCCGTCGTCTTGGTTGCGCTCTACTCTTCGGTCTTCGTGGTGAACGCGCGTGAGCAGGCAATCGTTGTCCGCTTCGGCCAGATCCAGTCGGTAAAGACCGAACCGGGTATTTACTTCAAGCTGCCGTTTGCCTTCATGGATGCCGACCGCGTCCAGATCGTCGAAAGACAGGCACTCCGCTTCGACCTCGACAACATTCGCGTCCAGGTTCGCGGTGGCGCGACCTTCGATGTCGATGCCTTCGTGGTCTATGACATCAGAGACGTGCGCAAGTTCCGCGAAACCGTCTCGGGCGATCGCGAGGCAGCGGAAGCGCGCCTTCGTACCCAGCTCGATTCTTCGCTACGCCGTGTCTACGGTCTGCGCGACTTCGATGCTGCGCTGTCGGAAGAGCGTGTGGCGATGATGCTTGAGGTTCGCGACGATCTGCATCGCGATGCCGAAGACCTCGGCCTCAACATTCAGGACGTGCGCATCCGTCGTACGGATCTGACGCGCGAAGTTGCGCCGAAGACCTATGACCGCATGCGCGCCGAGCGACTTGCCGAAGCTGAACTCCTGCGCGCACAGGGTACGGAAGAGGGCCAGCGCCGCCGGGCTATCGCAGACAGGCAGGTGGTCGAGATCACTGCCGATGCGCAGCGTGATTCCGAAATCCTGCGTGGCCAAGGCGATGCCGAGCGGAACCGGTTGTTTGCGGATGCCTTCAGCAAGGATCCCGCCTTCTTCGAGTTCTATCGCTCGATGGCAGCCTATTCCACGGCTCTGACTTCTCAGGACACGACACTGGTGATCTCGCCAAACTCGCAGTTCTTCCGTTTCTTCAACGACGCAAGCGGCGCGCCACGAAACCCATCGCCGGCAATGCCGACCGCGCCGGCGAACTGATCGGCGCATCGGGACGTGCAAAAACACGAAGGGCCGGCGGCTTTGCCGGCCCTTTTTGCATTGCGACATGATGGTGGCGAGCGCGGCGGATAGATTGCGCGGGATTTCGCGAAAAGGTGATTTCACCCTCCATCATTCCGCCTTATGCTGGTGCTCAGAGTGCGTTTTATTTGAAATGAGGATGCTTGATGGCCCCGACGACTCGCCCGACCTTCAGACGATCGCTCGCTCTCCTGGCCGGCGCCGCACTTCTGGCTAACATTGGGTTCACAGGCGCGGTCCACGCACAGGGCACGCCGCCGATGAACGGGCCGGCATCTGTTGCCGATCTCGCCGAAGGGCTTCTCAACGCCGTCGTGAACATTTCGACGTCACAGAATGTCAAGGACGACGAGGGCGTTGGTCCGGCACCGCGCGCGCCTGACGGTTCGCCCTTCCAGGAATTCTTCAACGACTTCTTCAACAAGCAGAAGGGCAATAAGGGCGGCAACCACAACGTCAATTCGCTGGGTTCCGGATTCGTCATCGATCCGCAAGGCTACATCGTCACGAACAATCACGTGATTGAGGGGGCCGACGACATCGAAGTCAATTTCGCCGATGGCACCAAGCTGAAGGCGAAGCTGATCGGGACCGATACGAAGACCGATCTTTCTGTCCTGAAGGTCGAGCCGAAGGCACCGCTGACGGCCGTCAAATTCGGTGATTCCAGTGGGATGCGCATCGGCGACTGGGTCATGGCGATCGGCAATCCCTTCGGCTTCGGTGGGTCCGTGACCGTCGGCATCATTTCGGGACGTGGACGCAACATCAACGCCGGCCCCTACGACAATTTCATCCAGACGGATGCGGCCATCAACAAGGGCAATTCCGGTGGTCCGCTTTTCAACATGAAGGGTGAGGTTATCGGCATCAACACGGCGATCATTTCGCCGAGCGGCGGATCGATCGGTATCGGCTTCTCGGTGCCGTCGGAACTGGCGGCTGGTGTCGTTGAGCAGTTGCGCGAGTTTGGCGAGACGCGCCGCGGCTGGCTCGGCGTGCGTATCCAGCCGGTTACCGACGATGTTGCCGACAGCCTCGGCCTTTCGAGCGCCAAGGGCGCGCTGGTGGCCGGCGTCATCAAGGGCGGTCCGGTCGATGACGGCTCGATCAAGGCGGGCGATGTCATTCTGAAATTCGACGGCAAGCCGGTCAATGAGATGCGCGACCTGCCGCGCGTCGTGGCGGAAAGCCCGGTCGGCAAGGAAGTGGACGTCGTCGTACTTCGCGATGGCAAGGAGCAGACCGTGAAGGTGAAGCTCGGCCGCCTTGAAGATAGCGATCAGGCCGCCTCGAACGATGCCGATTCCAACAAGGGTGTGATCAATCCGGATCCTGATGAAAATCAGGATATGGACGAGCCCGATGACCAGCAGAGCCAGCCAATGCCGGATGGCAAGGGTAAGGCGGACCAGGCAACGCCGGATGCAACGAATCCCAAGAACGTACTCGGCCTCTCGCTTTCGGAGCTCAGCGCCGAGACGCGCAAGACCTTCGGCATTGCCGAAAGCGTTGATGGCGTGCTCGTCGCTGAGGTCGCGCCTGGCTCGCTTGCTGCTGAAAAGGGCTTGAAGCCCGGCGACGTGATCGTCGAGGTGGCGCAGGAGTTCATGCGCTCGCCGGAGGCTGTTGCCGCGAAGGTGCAGTCGCTGAAGCAGGAAGGGCGGCGCAATGCACAGATGATGATCGCCTCGGCGAATGGCGACCTGCGTTTCGTGGCGGTGCCGATGGAATAACAAGACGCGGGGTTCATCGTTTCAGGAACTACTGAACGGTCCCGTCTTCCCATGTCTGCGTCAACGACGATGGCAGACGGGGCGACGTTTTCCATAGTCTCTTGCGCGCGTCGACAATCGGCGTCAGCCGACTGCTTGCTTCCACTGGTGACGGCTAATGGCGTAGAGAACGTGGCGTTTCAGATGCGGATGCGTGTCGGGAACGCGGGGATGGTCGAAATCGCGATCCGGTTCGTGATGCAAGCCCAGTCGGCGCATGACGGCGGTGGAACGATGATTGTCCGCCACGGCGAAAGAGACGATCTCGGGGGAATTGAACTGGGTGAAGCCGAGGTGAAGTGCCGCCGCTCCCGCTTCCGTCGCATATCCCTTGCCCCAATGCCGCTTCACAAGACGCCAGCCGACCTCGATCGTGCCGGCCGCAAGGAACGGTTCGAGTTCGGGTTTCCAGAGGCCGCAAAAGCCGATCGGCTCATCGGTTTCCTTCAGGGCGATGGCGTAGAAGCCAAGCCCTGTAGTCGCAATGGCATCGCGAATATTGTCCAGCATCCAATCTGCTTCAGCGCGGTCGCGACGAAAGGCGAAGAATTCCATCACTTCAGGATCGGAATTGATCTCGTGGAAAAGCGGCCGATCCTCGTCGGTCCAATTGCGCAGAAGCAGGCGATCCGTCGTCGCGATCACTGTCATGATGACACGAAATCCGTTTTCCGATAGCCTTGGATATAGAGCAGCGCCGTCAAGTCCGCGTGGTTGATCTGCATCTTCGCTTCTGCGGCAACGGTTGGCTTGGCGTGTAGTGCGACGCCTGAGCCTGCCAGATGCAGCATGCCGAGGTCGTTTGCCCCATCGCCAACGGCGATCGCTTCTTCTGGCGAAATTCCGAGCTTTTCTGCAATGTCGTTCAGTGCATCGACTTTCGCTTGCTTGCCAAGGATGGGTTCAACGACGAAGCCGGAGAGGAGGCCGTTCTCTGCTAGAAGAACGTTCGCGCGGTTTTCATCGAAGCCGAGCGTCTTCGCGATGGGGCCGGTGAAAACGGTGAAGCCGCCAGAGACTAGCGCCGTATAGTGTCCCTTCGATTTCATCGTGGCGATCAGTTCCGGACCGCCTGACGTCAGCGTGATGCGCTTGGCAATGACCTCGTTCACGACGGAAACCGGCAGCCCTTTCAAAAGTGCGACGCGCTCGCGAAGGGCTGGCTCGAAGGCGATCTCGCCGTTCATTGCACGAGCGGTAATGGCGGCCACTTTTTCTTTTAGCCCGACTTCGGCGGCGAGTTCGTCGATACATTCCTGGCCGATCATGGTGGAGTCCATGTCGGCGATCAGAAGCCGCTTACGGCGTGTCTCGGCATTCTGGATGACGAGGTCTATGGCTGCGCTGCCGATGACAGCGAGAATGTTGGCTCGAGCGGCTTCAATATCCGTCCCGTCTCTCAGCGCGATATCGCAAGCGATTCCGTCAGCAAGCCAGTAGAGGCCGGAAGCATTCGCCGCGTCGAATGCCTGCTCGGCAATCAGAGGCGTGAGAACAGGATTTGACGGATTGGCAACAAGCGTGGCAACGAGGGCCATGATGGAAAACCTTCTGAGCGCGGTGAACGCGATCCTGATAACCGGGCCGACCGCCAGCGGCAAGTCCGCCTTGGCCGTTGAGCTGGCGAAACAGCACGACGGCGTCGTCGTCAACGCCGATAGCATGCAGGTCTATGACACGCTGCGTGTGTTGACGGCGCGACCTTCAGAGGAGGACATGCAAGGCGTGCCGCATCACCTCTACGGTCACGTCCCGGCGAGTCGAGCCTATTCGACGGGCGCCTGGCTGCGGGATGTCACGGATCTTCTGCAGCGCCTGCGCGCCGGTGGCCGCAAACCGATCTTTGTGGGCGGAACGGGTCTCTACTTCAAGGCGCTGACCGGCGGGCTTTCGGATATGCCGGTGATACCGGACGCGTTGCGCAACAGGCTCCGTTCCCTCTTGCAGTCGGAAGGGCCAGAGGAACTCTATCGACAACTGCAAGCGCGCGATCCATTGGTCGCCGACAGTCTGCGCCCACAGGATGGGCAGCGGATCGTAAGGGCGCTGGAAATTCTTGAGGCGACTGGTCGATCGATCGTCGATTTCCAGGCGCAGGCAGGCCCTGTGATCGTCGATCCTTCGACGTCTCGCAGGATCGTCGTGGAGCCGGAGCGAGCTGTCCTTCATCAGCGGATCAACGGCCGGTTCGAGAAGATGCTGGAGCAGGGGGCCGCGGACGAGGTGAGGGCGCTATTCGCCCTTTCGCTGTCGCCCGATATGCCCGTGATGAAGGCTATCGGCGTCTCGCAGATTGCGGCGATGTTGAGAGGCGAGCTTACGCGCGATGAAGTGCTGGAGCGGGGTGCAGCGGCGACGCGACAATACGCCAAGCGGCAAATGACTTGGTTTCGCAACCAGATGGACGAAAGCTGGGAGCGCCTACGGTAGAAACCGCCTGCGGCACTAGTCCTTGTTATTTATGCTGCTGAGAGGCTTTTTCAGTATGCTGTCACGAAGGGACATGCCGGGTTCGCGGCGAATGCTTCCCGCGACGGTTGGCTTGTCGCCTTGTCCCGGCGACGTTTCTCCACGGATTTCGCGTCTCAGGGCTTCGAGGCGACTGTCGATAGACGTTTGCGGTGCCGCGACAGTTGCGCGTGGTGCGGCGGCTACAGGCTCGCGTTGCGAGCCCGCACCCGGCAGCATATCGCGGCGGTAGGGCTCGAATGGGGCAAGTGGCGGCGTTGCCGGTAAGGGGGCCGCCGTTGGCACCGATGGGTAGGAGGGGGACACTGCCGGCTCGTCGAAGTCGTCACCATAGTCGTCTTCGTCCTCATAGGGACCGCTCGGGATCGCGGATGAATAGCTCTGCTGGAACGCCGAAATATCGGGACCGCTCACGGCGCGCATGCGCGTCACGATCTTGCGCAGGTCGACGTTGTCAGGATCCTCTTCGCTTACCTTCACGTTGGCGCCGTTGGCCTTGGGCAGGTAGCGTTCGTCGACGCGCGAGAAGCGCATTCGCATCGGAACGCTGATTGCTTCGCCGAAGGCGATCGCCTCACCGTTGCCGATCGAGGAAATGAAACTTGTCGTGGAGATGGATGAGTTCGGAATGGCCGAGCGAATGATCTCCTGGTCGCGATCATTGGCGAGGCGCATGGCAAAGAGCGTCGAGCACTGCGATAGGATCGTCTGGTCGAGTTCGCCGGGGCGCTGGGTGATGATCCCCAGCGATACGCCGTACTTGCGGCCCTCCTTGGCGATGCGGGCGATTGCCTGCCTCGTTGGGACGAAGCCGAGAGTCGGGTCGGAGGGAATGTAACGGTGCGCCTCTTCGCAGACGACGAGCATGTGGATGGCGCCGTCACTCCATAGAGCGATTTCAAAAGCCATGCGGCAGAGGACTGACGCAACGGAATTCACGACTTCGGACGGAATGCCTGACAGCTGGAAAGTGCAGATCGGCCTGCTGTCACCGGGGATGCGGAATATCTCCGCCACCGTCTCCATGATCGTGTCGCTGATCGTATTGCTGGAGAACATGAAGTGGTAGCGTGGGTCGTTGATGGCGGCGAGGACGCGCATCTTCAACGATCGCAGAAGAGGCTTTTCGCTGCGGCCTTCTAGCCTGCCGATGCGCTCATCGATCAGTGCGAGCAGATCGGCCATGCGGTAGGGCACGGGCGTATCGGCGGTAATAGAGCTCTTCTCGGTCGTCCGTCGCACGAGGGAGCTGTCGCTGCCCCGGAAAGCACGCTTTGCCTCCGGCAACAGGTCCCGCAGGATATCGACCTCCTCGGGAATGGGAGTTCGGCCTCTAAAGACGACCTCCGCGAACTCCTCCAGCTTCATCAGCCAGAACGGCAGATCGAGTGTGTCGGTGTCGATGACCACGGAGTGCGTCGGGAAGGCGGCGGCAAATTCGTTGTGCGGGTCGAGGATCAGGACGCGCAGCTTCGGGTCGGCCTCGATCGCCTTGTGCAAAAGCAGCGAGACGGCCGTCGACTTGCCGACGCCGGTCGAACCGACGATGGCGAAGTGCTTGGACAGCATCGAAGGGATATGGAGGGCGGCATCAATGCTCTCGTCCTGGGTGAGCTTGCCGATGACAGCCGTTGTTCCGCTGCCGGCATCATAGATGCGCATCAAGTCGGCCGAGCGAATGCGGTGTGCGACGGCGCCGAGGTAGGGATAGCGCGAGATGCCGGTGGAGAACTGCTCGCGGCCATCCCCGTCGACGCGGACTTCGCCGAGCAGTTCGGTTTCGATCTGGAAATAGTTGTCTTCGCCTTCACCCCAGCTGTGGCTGCCGGTGTTCATCGCGTAGACGAGGGCGACCACACGGTTCAGACCGACGCTGATGGAAATAAGCCTGCCGACCGACCACAGTTCTGCCAGCTCTGTGCCGCCGGCTTCGGCGACGGCGGCGATTGTGGCGCGAGAGCCGCTACACGCAACAACGCGACCAAGAAGCCGGTTGCCCGGGGTCTGGTCATCGCGGCGGTCATGCTCGCCTTCCTTGCCTGACGTGTGCAAGTCCTTGTTCAGCAAAGGGCTACTCCCTGCGGTAGCAAAGAAGGATATGAGCGAACGTTTAAGAAAGTCTTTTTGCGACAGGCGGGCCGTTCGCGCACACATTCGGCTGGTACGATGCTGCTCGATTTTTTATTGCGGCATGCGTTGACGATGCGAAATTTTCTGTCTATCACTTCGGCCCATGAAAATCGCAGTAGCTCTTATCGTGGTGGGAAGGCGCATGGGCAGGATGGTGTAACCATCCGGCGATAGCCACCCATGCGCTAGATGACAGGCTCCCTCAGGGGCCTTTTTTTATGTCCGAAATTCGGGCTTCCGGACCACAAAACTCAAATCCCAGCAGTCAAAACGGAAAAGAAACATGACGGGCACGGACAATCAGGCAGCAGGCAATCGGATGACGGGAGCGGAGATCGTCCTCCAGGCGCTGAAGGACAACGGCGTCGAGCACATCTTCGGCTATCCGGGCGGCGCTGTGCTGCCGATTTACGACGAGATCTTCCAGCAGGACGATATCAAGCATATCCTCGTTCGCCACGAACAGGGTGCCGGCCATGCCGCCGAAGGCTACGCTCGCTCCACCGGCAAGGTCGGTGTCATGCTCGTTACGTCGGGCCCTGGTGCGACGAATGCCGTCACCCCGCTGCAGGACGCGCTGATGGATTCGATCCCGCTCGTCTGCCTGACGGGCCAGGTTCCGACCTCGCTGATCGGCTCGGATGCGTTCCAGGAGTGCGATACGGTCGGCATTACGCGCCCTTGCACCAAGCACAACTGGCTGGTCAAGGACGTCAACGAGCTGGCTGCCATCATCCATGAAGCGTTCCGCATCGCCCAGTCCGGCCGTCCCGGTCCAGTTGTCGTCGATATTCCGAAGGACGTGCAGTTTGCGACCGGCACCTATACGCCGCCCGCAGCACACGCGATCCAGAAAAGCTATCAGCCGAAGGTCCAGGGCGATCTCAATCAGATCCAGGCGGCTGTCGAACTGATGGCGAATGCGAAGCGCCCGGTCATCTATAGCGGCGGCGGCGTTGTCAATTCCGGCCCCGAGGCCACCAAGCTGCTGCGTGAACTGGTCGAGCTGACGGACTTCCCGATCACCTCGACGCTGATGGGCCTCGGCGCCTATCCGGCTTCCGGCAAGAACTGGCTGAAGATGCTCGGCATGCACGGCTCCTACGAGGCGAACATGGCGATGCACGACTGCGACGTCATGGTCTGCATCGGCGCACGCTTCGACGACCGCATTACCGGTCGTCTCAATGCCTTCTCTCCGAACTCGAAGAAGATTCACATTGATATCGATCCTTCGTCGATCAACAAGAACGTTCGCGTCGATATCCCGATCCGTGGCGATGTCGGCAACGTTCTGGAAGATATGGTTCGCCTGTGGCGGGCGCTGCCGAAGAAGCCGGAGAAGAGCCAGATCGCCGATTGGTGGGCCGATATCACCCGCTGGCGCGCGCGTAACTCCTTTGCCTACACCAAGAGCAACGACGTCATCATGCCGCAATACGCACTGGAACGTCTCTATGCGTTGACCAAGGATCGCGATACCTACATCACAACCGAAGTCGGTCAGCACCAGATGTGGGCGGCACAATTCTATGGGTTCGAGAAGCCCAACCGCTGGATGACCTCGGGCGGCCTCGGCACGATGGGCTACGGTCTGCCGGCGGCACTCGGCGTACAGATCGCGCATCCGGAAAGCCTCGTCATCGATATCGCCGGCGATGCCTCGATCCAGATGTGCATCCAGGAAATGTCGGCGGCGATTCAGCACAATGCGCCGATCAAGATCTTCATCATGAACAACCAGTACATGGGCATGGTCCGCCAGTGGCAGCAGCTGCTGCATGGCAACCGCCTGTCCAACTCCTATACAGAGGCGATGCCCGACTTCGTCAAGCTGGCGGAAGCTTATGGTGCCGTCGGCCTGCGTTGCGAGAAGCCTGCTGATCTCGATGCGACGATCCAGGAAATGATTGATGTGAAGAAGCCGGTCATTTTCGATTGCCGCGTTGCCAATCTCGCTAACTGCTTCCCGATGATTCCGTCGGGCAAGGCGCATAACGAGATGCTGCTGCCGGACGAGGCGACTGACGAAGCCGTTGCCAATGCCATCGACGCCAAGGGCCGAGCGCTCGTCTGATTTCCGGGAAAAGGAACCCAAGACCATGAATGCACATCTACAACCGACGGGCTCGGCCTACTTCATTTCACCGGAAACGGCGGCAGCCGAAAGCCACACGCTTTCAATCCTCGTCGACAACGAGCCGGGCGTCCTTGCTCGCGTCATCGGCCTGTTCTCCGGCCGCGGCTACAATATCGAGAGCCTGACGGTTTCCGAGACTGAGCATCAGGCGCATCTGTCGCGAATTACCATTGTGACGCGCGGCACGCCCCACGTCCTCGAGCAGATCAAGGCCCAGCTCGAGCGCATCGTGCCTGTTCACCGCGTGGTCGACCTGACAGTGCGCGCCCGCGAACTGGGTCAGGAACGGCCGATCGAGCGCGAAGTGGCGCTGATCAAGGTGGTGGGCGAGGGCGAAACCCGTGCCGAGACGCTCCGTCTGGCCGATGCCTTTCATGCCAAGGTGGTCGATGCGACCGTCGAACACTTCATCCTGGAGCTGACCGGCAAGTCATCGAAGATCGACCAGTTCGTGGCGATCGTGAAGCCGCTCGGCCTCATCGAAGTCTGCCGCACCGGCATTGCAGCGATGAACCGCGGCTCGCAGGGTATGTAAGTCACCGTGCAGTGATATCTAAGGCCGTTGGCGATCAGAGCATTTCCAGCGGCTTTTTTCTTGCCGGAGGCGGGAAAGCGGCATCAAGAGCTGCCCAATCCTCGTCGGTTATATCGAGCGAAACGGCATCGCGGTTTTCGGCTGCGCGGGCAGCGCTCGACGTCTTCGGGATAACCATCACATCGTCGCGCTCCAGCAGGAAGGCAAGCGCCACCTGCGCCGGCGTTGCCTGGTAGGCCTTGGCGACGCGGATTAGTTCCGGATGATGCAGGATCCGCCCCTGTTCGATCGGCGAGTAGGCCATAACCGGGATTTGGCGCTCCTGGCACCAAGGCAGCAGATCGTATTCGATGCCGCGGCGCGACAGGTTGTAGAGCACCTGATTGGCCGCGACATTGCGGCCGCCCGGAACTCCGAGCAATTCCTTCATGTCGTCCTCGTCGAAGTTGGAAACGCCCCAGGCGCCGATCTTGCCTGATGCCTTCAGTTCTTCGAATGCTTCGACGGTTTCCGACAGCGGCTGGTCGCCACGCCAGTGCAGCAGATAGAGGTCGATCCGATCTGTGCCGAGACGCGAGAGGCTGTGTTCGCAGGCACCAATCGTTCCCGATCGGCTGGCGTTCCAGGGATACACTTTGCTGACGAGAAAGACTTCCTCGCGGCGACCGCGGATCGCTTCGCCGACGATCCTCTCCGCGCCACCGTCGGCGTACATTTCCGCTGTATCTATCAGGGTCATGCCGAGGTCGAGGCCGGCCCGCAGGCTCTCCATCTCGCTCTTCGCCTCGGAAGGTTTCTCGCCCATGTTCCAGGTTCCCTGGCCAAGTGCCGGGACTTCGATACCGTTCGGGAAGCGGATAACCGGGATGGCGGCGTCTTGCATGATGGTCGTTCCGTTTTCGATGAAGGTTGGACGGCCCGGCAATCTTTCAACCAATCCTGTCACCATGACAATGATTACGTGGAATGACGAATTTAGGTCAGTTATGCTGACCTAAATCAAATTGAGCTCGCCAACCAACCGCGGGCCTCCGGGAGGTCTCATGCCGCTGGATACATTTCTGGCTCTTGTTCTGTTTGCCTTCACGACATCGATCACGCCAGGCCCCAACAACATGATGCTGTTCGCATCCGGCGTGAACTTCGGTTTCCGCCGCACCGTTCCACATATGCTGGGCATCGGGGCAGGTTTTTTCTCTCTGCTGATCGGCGTAGGATTCGGACTTGGGGCACTGCTGCATACGGTGCCGGCGCTCTATACGGCGCTGAAGTTTGCCGGTGGCGCTTATCTTGCCTGGATCGCCTGGAAGATCGCGACATCGCGTACTCTTGGCGAAGGCAAAAGCGGCGTGGAGCCGATGTCGTTCCTGTCGGCGGCAGCCTTCCAGTGGGTCAATCCCAAGGCATGGGTCATGGCGGTGACCGCGATGGCGACCTATACGATCCCGGACATCTATCTCGCGAGCGTCCTGATCGTCGGCTTCGCCTTCGCGCTGGTCAACGTTCCGAGCGTGTCGACTTGGGCAGGGTTCGGCTCGGCCCTGCGCGATTGGCTGTCGGATCCTGTACGGCTCAAATGGTTCAACATCACGATGGCCGTATTGTTGGTGCTCAGCCTCTGGCCAATGCTAAAATAGTGCGATCGTCGGTTTGTTGAGCATTAGCCACAGGATGCCGATCACTGCGAAGAACGCCGGAAATCCAAAGGTAAACCAGATGCGATAAAGCCGGAAATAAGCCGCGGGTAACTCTGTTTGCTCCGCGATGGCCGCGCGGGCAAGATTTCGGATACGGATTTGAATACCCACGACCGGTAGCCAGAAAAGGCCGGTAAAGACGTAGAGAAGCAATGAAAGGGCGATCCAGCCCTCCGTCAGTTCCCAGCCCATCAGTCTCGCCAGTAGATAGCCTGTCACCGGTTGGAGAACTGAGGCTGTCGCCGTGAACAGCGCATCGGCGATGACGACGGTTCCTGCGACATGAGCGATCAGCTTCGGATCCCGCGTCCTGTGTGCAAGCACCATGAAGAAAGCGATGCCGGCGCCCGTGCCAAACAGGACGGTCGCGCCGATCACGTGTGCCAGCAGCAGCAACTGTTCGAGCATCATCTTTCATCCAGAATGGCGAGGGTGGCCAGCGTCAGCACGAGCGACGGCAGGACTTTTACCAAAGGTCCAAGCGGATCGAGCCACAGGGAAGGTTCGACGATAGTGGCACCAGCAAGATAGGCCAGCGATACCAACATCATGCCGTGCATGGCTCGGCGGGCGAGTGGCCGGACGAGGACAGCCGCACCGAGCAGCATATCGATCAGGCAGGTGAGGACGGTCAGCGACGTGGCAGGGCCTGCCTGCAGCAGGGGTAGGAAATGTGTGGCAGCACGTTGAACATCAAGCAGCGGCAGAAAACCCGACAGCAGCCAGAAGATCGACAGAGTGCCAATCATCAGCGGCTTCAGGAGATAGAGCCTGGCAAACCAAAGATCCTGCACGCCGGCCGGGTTCATGCGCAGGATGTCCCGCGCCGACGCTGTAGCAATACCAGGGTCACTGCCGGCGCTTGGTTGGATGCCTTCAGCCATGACGGCCATGGCTGTGGAGCGCAAGGGTGAACGCCATCCAAGGCAACCGGCAGCGTCTGCGAGCCAGGTGACCGGCCTTGAAGCGATGGCAGGCAGGCAAACCACATTTGCGTGCGGCAAACCCAGCCATTGCCGGTGGAGGGTGACGAGTTTGGCGAGCGTCAATTGCTCGGTCGATGCGAGATCCGCGTCAGCGCCGGATGGGAACTGTCCCGCCACAGCGCTGCTTACCGCCGCCGCGACGTCATCAAGCGCGACTGCTGCAATCGGACTTGCTGCATGAACTAGTACCGCGCCACAGAGATTATGACGGGTTGGGTTATCGTAGAATGGGCAAGTCTTCTGGTGGGATGAGAAGTTGGATGCTGCGTGCTGCGCCTGGCACGCGGGATATAAATCCTGCCTTCTCGAGGGTCAGCACCATCTGGTGAACAGACGGAGCCGTAACGGCGAAGTGGCGACGCATGTCGGCTTCGGCCGGAGGCTGTTTGAAGATGCGGCTGTAGGCGTAGATGAAGGCCAGGTACTGGCCTTGGACTTGCGTAAGGCCATGTCTTGCCGTTGCGGCTTGCGGGTCAAGTGAGGGACTCATTTTCGGATTCATCTGCGTCTCCGCGCTGAAGGAGGTGTCGATGAATATAAAGTTTCACGTAGAGCTTAGCCAATCGGAACGTGATCAACTGGCCGTTTTGTTGAGCGGGGGACGCCATGCGTCGCGCAAGATCAAGCGCGCCCAGATCCTGGTGGCGGCGGACGAAGGCTTCAGCGACGAGGTGATCGCGGCAACCTTGAACGTCAGCGGATCGACGATTTACCGGACCAAGCGCCGGTTTGTGGAAGCCAATCTGGAAGGCGCGCTCAGTGAAGAACCGCGCCCGGGTGTTGAGCGCAAGCTATCGAGCAAGGAGGAGGCGCTGTTGGTGGCGACCGCCTGCTCAAAGCCGCCGCCCGGGCGAGCCCGCTGGACCCTGGAGCTTCTGGCCGATGAGATGGTCCGACTCACCGATCATGACGAGTTGTCCTCGGAGACCGTACGTCGCCGGCTGGCTGAGAATCATCTCAAACCTTGGCGCAAAGACATGTGGTGCATCCCAAAGCTCGATGGGGAATACGTCGCGCGCATGGAGGATGTTCTCGACCTCTACGCAGAGACGCCTGATCCACAAAGGCCCGTGGTCTGCTTCGACGAGAGCCCGACCCAACTCATCGGCGAAGTGCGCGAGCCCATTGCGGCCAAGCCTGGCCAGCTTGAACGCTACGACTGCGAGTATCGCCGAAACGGCACGGTCAATCTGTTTGTCTTCATGGACGCCCACCAGCCCTGGCGCAGGGTGAAGGTCACCGATCGGCGAACCAACCAAGACTTCGCCCAGTGCATGCGCGAACTGGTCGACGTCGATTATCCCGACGCCCCGATCATCCGCGTGGTGATGGACAACCTCTCCACCCATTCCGCCGGGGCGCTTTACGACGCATTTCCAGCCCCGGAGGCTCGAAGGGTGCTGAAGCGACTGGAGTTCCACCACACGCCCAAGCACGCCAGTTGGCTCAACATGGTCGAGATCGAGATCGGTGTCCTGCGCAGCCAATGCCTCGACCGTCGTATCGACAATAAAGACACCATAATCGCCGAAGTCGCAGCCTGGGAGCAGCAACGCAACGCTAATGGCGCAAAGATCCAATGGATGTTCACAACCGAAAAAGCCCGCCAAAAGCTCCGCAAAGCTTACCCCGTCAAAGAGTCATAATCTCTGTGGCGCGGCACTAGCGGGATGCTGAAGGGCAGGGCAGCGAGGGCGCGCAGCAGGGCCGAACCACCATGGGCGTTGCGGCCGAGGACGAGGGCCGCGCGCAGGATGACATGAGGCAGGCCACTTGCCGCGAGCGCTTCGTCAGCCTGACGTTTCGTTGTCAGGAACGGTCGGTCGCCGGCGGCGCCGTTGGTCCGTGCGGATATCTGCACAATGAGAGGGCGCGCTTGCTGTGCGGCGGCGTAGAGCGCCAGCATTGCCTTGTGTTGTGTCGCCGCCAGGTCGTCGGCAAGGCCGTCCTGCAGAGCGCCGGCACAATTGACGACGGCGTCATGACCTTCAATGATGGCGCTCCAATCTTCTGCGCGCAGCATTTTCGACAGATCAGCCGCTATCCACTTGATATCTGGCAATTTCAGGCGCGCGCGCGATGGGGTGCGTCCGAGGCCGGTCACACGATGCCCATCCGCCAGCAGGCGGGCTGTTGTCGCCGAACCGATAAAGCCTGTCGCACCGAGAATCAGGATGTTCATGGCATCGAACTTAACCGAAAAGTTGCATCGGCATAGAATGTCTTGGCGAGACCCAAGCAAGAGCCTAAAGATAGCCGCAGATTGGCGGAGGAGGATATCTCGTGCACGACGACGATCACCATCACGACCACGATAACCGCTACACCGACATGCATGCGCGGGTGAAGGCGCTTGAGACGGTCCTGACGGAGAAGGGGCTGATCGATCCGGCGGCTATCGATGCGATCGTGGAGACCTACGAGACGAAAGTCGGCCCGCGCAACGGGGCGCGCGTCGTTGCCAGGGCCTGGAGCGATCCTGAATTTGCCGAGGGGTTGCGGCGTGATGCGACGACCGCCATCGCGAGCCTCGGCTATACCGGCCGTCAGGGTGAGCATATGCGCGCGGTGTTCAACACCGCCGATACGCACAATCTCGTCGTCTGCACGCTTTGCTCCTGTTATCCGTGGTCCGTGCTTGGCCTGCCGCCGGTCTGGTACAAGGCCCCCGCCTATCGCTCGCGGGCGGTCATCGATCCGCGCGGCGTGCTGGCTGAATTCGGCGTGATGTTGCCGGAGAATAAGAAGATCCGCGTTTGGGATTCGACTGCGGAGCTGCGTTATCTGGTCATTCCCGAGCGACCGGAAGGCACAGAAGGGTGGAGCGAGGAGCAGCTTGCCGGTCTCGTCAGCCGCGACGCGATGATCGGGACGGGTCTCGCGGCTGTGGCGGGAGTTGCGCCATGAACGGCCCTCACGACCTTGGCGGTCAGATGGGCTTCGGCCCAGTCGCGCCCGAGAAGAACGAGCCGTATTTCCATGCGCGGTGGGAGAAACGGGCGCTTGGACTTACGCTTTCCAGCGGTGCGTTTGGCGCCTGGAATATCGACGAGAGCCGGCATGCCCGCGAAAGCATCCCGCCAGCGAATTATCTTGGCGCGAGCTACTACGAGATCTGGATGCGGGCGCTTGAGGTGCTGCTGCAGCGCCATGGCTTCGTGACGGCCGACGAGATCGATGCCGGCCACAAGCAGACGGACGGAGCGACGCCGAAGCGCGTCCTCAAGGCAGACATGGTCGCGGGCGTGATCGCCAAGGGCGGTCCTTGTGACCGACCGGTGGCGATCCCGCCCCGCTTCTCAGAAGGTGACAGGGTCCGAACCAGAAATTTCAGCCCGACGACACATACGCGGCTGCCGCGCTATGCCCGTTCAAAATCCGGTGTGGTGGAAGCGATTCAGGGCTCCTTTGTCTTTCCTGACGACAACGCGCACGGGAAAGGCGAGAATCCACAATGGGTCTATACGGTCGTGTTCGGTGGCGGCGAGATCTGGGGCGAAGGCGCCGATCCGACCCTCAGCGTGTCGATCGATGCCTGGGAGAACTATCTTGAGCCAGTGTGAGATGCGCTCGCCGCTGGCGCAATCGCCGCAACTGCCCAAATCGTCCGATGGCGAGCCGGTTTTTCCTGAGCCATGGGCTGCGGAAGCCTTTGCTATGACGGTGCATCTGCACGAGCAAGGCATCTTTACCTGGGGCGAGTGGGCGGAGACCCTGTCCCGGGAGTTGCACCAACCCGGCCGCGCCGAGGACGGCGGCGACTACTTCGATTGCTGGGTGGCCGCGCTTTCTGCGATCCTCGTCAAACTCGGCGTCGCTGACGCCGACATGATCCTCGATCTGCAGAAAAGCTGGCAGCGGGCGGCGGAGGCGACGCCGCATGGCAAGCCGATCGAGCTTGCCAATGATCCGCTGCACTGAAGATCAGGACGGAAACTGCCTGTAGCATTCCTCCGTGACCTTTCTCAGTACATCGCGCGAGACCTCGCCGGTCACGGCATAGCCGAGTTCGCCATCGATCCAATAAAAGGTTTCGACATTGCCGGATGAGGCAAAGCGGAAACTGGTCGATCTGTTATCCGCGTTGCGCCCGACGAGTACCGTCAGGCGTTCGCCTGCCTGATCCTCGTACATGAACATCGCACCCGGGCTGCCGTCGACGGGCAACAGGCGACCGCCGACCAGCTTGAAGCCGAGTTCCTGCAGGTTCGGAACCTTGAGGTCCTGAACGGCTAGCCGCTTGCCGAGCCAGGTAGCGAGGTGAGCCTCCTCATTGGCAAAGACCTCGACGGGATGACGGACTTCACCGGCGTAAACCAGGAAGGCGTTGCGGGCTTCATTGGGAAGCGTTTCGAGTTCCGTCAGTTGCAGATTCGGCTTTTCAAACAGCGCCGGGCCGTAGTGGCCGCTCAGAGCCCCAAGACCAAAAATGCCGGCGATTGCGGCTGTCATGGCCAATCGTTTCGGCCAGCTTGCGCGCTTACTACGGCCCGTGACAAGCTCAATGTCCGTATCCCTGGACATTTCGTAGCTTGCAAAAAGCGATCGGATCTCGGCATTTTGTGCCGTCCATTCCGCCACTCTGGCGGCATCGTCCGGATTGTCACTGAGCCACGCCTCGATGCGCGCCCGTGCTTGTTCGGGAAGCTGCCCGTCGGCGTAGGCATGAAGATCCGCTTCGGTCACGGTCTGGTTGATCTCATTCATTTCGGTCTCCGAAGCGTAATGACATTGTCAGCCTTCATGCGCTCTCCTATCCGTTGGCGTGCGCGTGACAGACGCGACATAACGGTGCCGATCGGGATATCGAGCGCGGTTGCAACCTCCTGATAGGTATAGCCTTCGATGACGACCAGCATCAGCACCGAGCGGTTCTCCTCGGAAAGACTGTTCACGGCGTCCTCCAGCCGCGAACGTTCCAACGGATCTGGGGCTGGATCCACCGACACGATGTCCTCGGCGCTGTCGAGTTCCACGAATGGCGCGCCACCGGTCTGGCGGTAACTGTTGCGATAGAGGTTCGTCATGATCGTCAGCACCCAGCCGCGCAGGTTCAACCCCCGCCACTGCCCGCGGCGGGCGAACACCTTCTCGACGCAGTCCTGCAGCAAGTCCTCGCCTTCCGCATCGGAGCGGGTGAGGCTCCGCGAGTAACGCCTCAGCGAGGGAAGGAGGGCCAGGATCTGGCCCTCGAACGTGTCGTGACCTGGTGTCTTCAAGTCGGTTCGCTCACGGCTTGACGAGATCCCAGTTGCCGCCGACGCCGTCACCGGTGATATCGCCCATCTTCTTATCTTTCACCCAGAAATAGAGCGGCATGCCGTCCTTGGCCCACTGCTTGCTGCCGTCTTTTCGTTCGACAATCGAATATGCACCCTCAGGCTTCGCACCGCTAGCGGCCATCAGCGGCGGCCAGTTCTTGGCGCAGTCGTCGTAGCAATTGGAAACGCCCATCTTGTCCTTCTTGAACGTGTAGAGAGTCATGCCGTTTTCGCCGGCAAGAACCTCGCCCTTGGTGGACTTTACGGCCTTGACGGGCGGGGCCGCAAATGCGGACGTTGTGGCGGCGGATGCAATGGCAAATGCGATCAGCATCGTTGCGGATTTCATGGGCTCTCTCCTCACGTGTTGGGCACGCTTGATTGCGTTGCCAGACATGAGACACGATCGGCGCCGGTTTTATTCCCATGCGATCCTCAATCCGCTCGGATTTTCAGGGTTGCCTATCCCCGGCGAATCCTGCCAAGTCGATCCACGATGCAATTTGCTCCGCAACAAGATGAAGCCCTGAAGGCCGTTTCTAAATGGCTGAAGGAAGGGCGGTCGCCGCTTTTCCGCCTGTTTGGCTATGCCGGCACGGGCAAGACCACACTTGCGCGCCACTTCGCGGAGCACGTCGATGGTGAAGTGCTGTTTGCCGCGTTTACGGGCAAGGCGGCGCAGGTGCTGCGGTCGCGGGGTGCCAGCAATGCGAAGACGATCCACTCGCTGATCTATCGTCCGCGCGGCGAGGAAGCCGTCGAGGACGAGGAGACGGGCAAGACCTCCATCGCTCCGATGTTTTCTATCAACCGGCAGAGTCCGGTGGCCAAGGCCGCCCTCATCGTGGTCGACGAATGCTCGATGGTGGACGAGGCGCTCGGCCGGGACCTGATGAGCTTCGGCACCCCGATCCTGGTGCTCGGTGACCCGGGGCAGTTGCCTCCCGTTTCCGGCGGCGGGTTCTTCACAAATCAGGAGCCGGACTATCTGTTGACGGATATTCACCGCCAGGCTCGCGACAATCCGATCATCCAGCTCGCTATGCAGGTGCGTGAGGGCAACGAAGTTAGTTACGGCGACTATGGCACTGCGCAGGTCATCTCAAAAGGCGACGTGAACCAGTCGCTGGTGCTTGACGCCGATCAGGTGCTCGTCGGTACCAACAGAACGCGACGTCGGTACAATCAGCGCCTTCGCGAGTTGAAGGGCTTTAATACCGAATACCCGCAAACGGGCGACAAGCTGGTCTGTCTGCGCAACGATCCGGCAAAGGGCTTGCTCAACGGCTCGCTCTGGCAGGTCATGACGTCGTCCAAGGAGACGACAAAGCCCGGCATCAACCTGTTGATCCGGCCTGAAGACGACGACATGGATCGCGGCGCGGCGAAGGTCAAACTGCTGAAGCAGGCTTTCGAGGACGTCGAGGGTGAAATCCCTTGGAACACGCGCAAGCGCTATGACGAATTCGATTATGGATATGCGCTGACGGTTCACAAAGCGCAGGGCTCGCAGTGGAACAACGTCGTGCTGTTCGATGAAAGCTGGGCGTTCCGCGACACGCGCGAGCGGTGGCTCTACACCGCAATAACGCGCGCAGCGGAGACGCTGACGATCGTGCGTTAAGGCTTGCCGCCTGCAGTCAGACCTGTACGACACCCAGCATGACGGCCTGGGCAATGGCCTGAAAGCGGTTGTTGGCGCGGAATTTCACGATGATGCCGGATTCGAGATTTTGAGCATCGTCATTTGGAAGGTCGAGGGTGCGTGCAATGCGCTGCGTGGAAAGCCCTGCAGCCATCAGTGCCAGACACCGCAACTCCTGATCCGTGAGTGGCGATCCGCCTTGATTGTCGTTGAGCGTTTGATCGTCGGTTGCTTCGTGGTCGAGCAGCTCGTTCACCTGCTGCATCTGCCGATGCAATGTGGACATTTCCGCGCTGAGTTCGCGTTTGCGGGTCACCAGCGCGTCGCGAAACAAAGTCTCGGCAGCGTCCTGCGAACCGGCCTCGACGAGGTCGTTCATCAGGTCCTGTATCACAGCTACCGCCATACCCGCCTCGCGGCAGGCGTTGATGACGGCCATGCGCATGACATCGCCCGGCTCATAGACGCGCATCAGACCGATTCGGCTGGCGGAAATCAGTCCCTTTTCCTCATAGAAGTGCAGGGTACGATGCGTAACGCCGAAGGCATTGGCCATATCGGCGATCGGGACTCGTCCGCGGGGCAAATCGGCGGGGAGGGCCGCTAAAGGGAGGAAACGGTGCCGCGGTCGCGTTTGTGTCGCTAGGCCTGACGTGAACCCCTGCTTGTAACCTTCTTGCATGGTGTCCCTCCCATTGTGCTCATTGTGCGTCTGCAAATTGCAAAAGGGTGCGGCTGAGTGGGGTTCCCTCTTATCGTTTCTGTTCAGGCTCGAAGCAACTGGCGGTGTTCTCTTCGATATCGAGAGCTTACGTTACTCGTGATTGACGTATTTTGTTAGTATCAAAATTAGTGACCTTTAATTTGCAGGGAAAAGTTGCCCGGGCGATGACGATTCTCGTGAGGAATCAGCGTTGGAGAAACGCTTGATCGTTTAAAGCGCGAAGACCGAACCAGATGTACTTTCAGCGTCGCGCTGATGGGTGAAACACTCGCGTCATCACAGATTCACATGCATTCATGTACGAATCTCGTTGGCCCGTGCCGACTCATTGGCTTAGAAACGATCATCCTTCGCTTCATTGGAATCCTGCCATGCCGACCACGCTTTCCGTCAATCTCAATGCCGTCGCGATGCTGCGCAACCGCCGTGACCTGCCGTGGCCGAGTATCGAGGGGTTGGGGCGGATCGCGCTGCAATCCGGCGCGAGCGGATTGACCGTGCATCCGCGGCCCGACCAGCGGCACATTCGCTTCTCCGACCTGCCCGTCATCCGCAACCTGATCGATGATGAATTTCCGGACGCCGAGTTCAATATCGAAGGCTATCCGACCGATGAGTTTCTTGAACTCTGCGCCGGTGCGGCACCCGAGCAGGTAACACTGGTTCCGGACGATCCTTCGCAGGCAACCTCTGATCATGGCTGGGATTTCCGCAAACACCGGGACTTTCTGGTAGAGGTGATTGCGCGGCTGAAGAAGACGGGCACGCGCGTATCGCTGTTCGCCGATGGCGACGGGGACGCCGAGGCCCTCGCGATCGCCAAGGCGGTCGGCGCTGACCGGATCGAACTCTATACGGGTCCTTATGGCGGGTGCTTCGGGTCGCCCGAACGGGCAGGGCCGATCCTTGAGGCGCTTGGCAAGACAGCGGATGCGGCGCTAGCGATCGGCCTCGGCGTCAATGCGGGGCACGATCTGACGGTGGCGAACTTGCCGCCGCTCGTAAAGCGCATTCCGAACCTCGCCGAGGTATCCATCGGGCATGGGTTGACAGCCGATGCGCTTGAATTCGGCATGGCCGAAACGGTCCGGCGGTTCTGCCGGGCGTGCGGCCAGAAGATCTAAGACCGCGAATAGGCGAAAGCCCGCTCCGGTGGTGCGAAGCGGGCTTCCTTGACCGGTTCAAGCGATGAGGGCGGCCTTGTGCGCGACGAAGAAGTCCTTAAGCGTTTCAGGCTTCTTGCCGGTCAGCTTCTCATAATCGGCTGTCGCCAGATCAAAGTTGCCTGCGCGGATGTTGGCGTCGGCGGAGACCAGCATGTCTGCGACGAAATCGGGCAGACCTGCGCCGCGCATGCCCTGGCCAAGCTGCTCATCGGTGACTTTCATGGCCTTCAGCGGCTTTCCGACGGCATCAGCGATTGTTGCGGCGATCTGGTCAGCTGTCAGGGATTCAGCGCCGGTCAGTGTATAGGTTACGCTTTCGTTTGTGCTTGAGGCAAGAGCTGCCGCGATCGCCCGCGCGCAGTCTTCGCGGGAGATGTTGGCAACCCTGCCTTCGCCACTGCCCGTGTACCAGCTTCCGGACTGGAGATTATGCGGCATGCCGTGGAGATAATTGTCCATGTACCAGGCATTGCGAATGATCGTGTAGGGAATACCCGTTGCCTTGATGGCATTCTCGGTGCCGAGGTGGTCCGGCGCGAAGGTCACCAGGGATTTGTCCGGCGAGGGCATCGACGTGTAGGCGATATGGATCACGCCCACTTTGGCCGCTGCATCCACCGCTGCCTTATGCTGCTTGAGCCTCTGACCGGGGACGGCAAGCGCGTCGGTGCTGATGATCAGCAGCCGATCGACGCCCTTGAAGGCAGCTTCGAGCGAGGCGGCGTCGTCGAAATCGGCCTTGCGGGCGATGACACCCTTGGCGGCAAGATCTGCGAGCTTGGCGGGATCGCGCGTTGCGGCGATGATGTTTGCCGCCGGAACTTTTTCGGTCTCGAGCAGATGATGGATGACCTTCTGGCCGAGTTGGCCGGCGGCGCCGGTGATGAGAATGGTCTCGCTCATGTCTTTCCTCTAGGTTCGTTGCAGTCTCAAAAAGAGAGTAGCTCTAGATTAGGAATTGACTGGCGTCTGTAAAGAAGGCAGTTTTTTCGCTCTACGTTACCAAAAGGGAACCAAGGATGAGCGGCGCCGTCGTCAACCTGAAGAACAAGGCACCCGGCATTCGTCGTGAAGTCGATCTCAGCAAGCTCGACTTCAGCAATTGCCCGGTCCGGGACATGATGCAGCAGATCGGCGGCAAATGGTCGACGCTGATGCTCGAGGCGTTGTCGCAGCGTCCATACCGATTCGGCGAGTTGCGGCGGATGATCCCTGACATCTCGCAGCGCATGCTGACGCAGACGCTAAGAGATCTGCAGCGTGACGGCTATATCGAGCGGGAGGTGTTTCCGACCAAGCCGCCGAGTGTCGAGTATCGCATGACCGATCTTGGCCGCTCGCTCTACGGCACCCTCGCACTGCTGCTGAACTGGGCGGAAGGAAACCATGATGCGGTTCGCGCCGCCCGGCTCAGGTTCGACTCAGCCAGCGTCTGAGACTGCCTGCTGACCGCGACCTTCCGTCAGGAAGGTCGCGGTCAGCAGGCAGTCTCAGACGCTGACCGCGACCTTCCGTCAGGAAGAGAAGGAACGCGAAAGCCGGGAACGAGAAGCCGATCCAGGCAGTCATCGTCCAACCACCGGTGGCATAAGCCCAGCCGCCCACGGCCGATCCGATCGCTCCACCGGCAAAGAACGTCGCCATGTAGAGACCGTTCAGGCGGCTGCGATGCTCGGCGCTGATCGCGTAGATGGCACGCTGTCCGCAGACAAGATTGGTCGTGACGCCGAAATCGAGCAGGATCGCCGCCGCCGTCAGCAACAGCAGCGCCGTCGGCGAACCGTCCGTCGAGAAGTGGCTGATGAGAAAGGCCGACATTCCAAGCAGCATCGCCAGCGTTGAGGCAGCCTTGGTCAGGCCGCGGTCGGCCAGGCGTCCGGCGATCGGCGAAGCGATGGCACCGGCAGCACCCGCCAGCGCGAACAAGGCAATACCGTTCTGCGTTAGCCCGAATTCCGGGCCTGCCAGAAGCAGGGGCGTGGTGGTCCAGAACAGGCTGAAAGCAGCGAACATGCCGGCCTGATAAAGTGCGCGACGCTGGAGAACCCGCGAATGGAGGGCGAGGTCCGCCATAGAGGCGAGCAGCTTGCCATAGCTCAGCTGGGTGTGAGGAACACGCACTGGCAGGTTAGCCCTTAGGATGACGACGAGCGCGATCATCAAGGCAGCGGTGACGAAGTAGACCATGTGCCAGGACGTCGCCTCGGCAAGGAAGCTGGCGAAGGGGCGCGCCAGCATGATGCCACACAGCAGCCCGCTCATGACGTTGCCGACGACGCGGCCACGGCTTGCGTCCGGCGCCATGTGGGCGGCAAAGGGAACGAGCACCTGGACGGCGACCGAGGCGAGGCCGATGCACAACGAGGCCAGGAGAAACGTGGGTGGAGTCGACGATAGAGCCGCGCCGACGAGAGCGACGGCAGAGACGGCGATGAGGGTCAGCACAAGTCTGCGGTTTTCCAGCAGGTCGCCGAGGGGAACGATCAGCAGAAGGCCGAGACCATAGCCGATCTGCGTCAGGGTGACGATCAGGCCGGTTGCCGCCGGTGTGAAGCCGAGGGAGGCGCTGATCGGGCCTGCGAGCGGCTGGCCGTAGTAGAGATTGGCCGCGACGAGCCCGCACGCGGCAGCGAAAAGAAACGTCATCAACGGCGAGATCGTCTGTGGCGCGACGGTTTCCCGCGTGGTGGTCGAAAGGCTCATAATGGGCTCCGGTGGGGCTATCGGATGATTAAAAAAGGTTGCGTGCTGAGGCGGGTCGATCGCAACCCGATTCACACAAGAAGCTTCATTGCAGTCTCGGCGACAGCGGCCATGTCGTCCTCATTGCGCCCCGTCTTGCCGACGACGCGCATTCCATTGGTCATGCACAGAAGTGTCCGGGCAGTGGCGGCGACATCGATCTCGCGTGAGATCGAGCCGTCGCTTTGGCCGAGGTGGAGGAGGTCGGCGATCAGGTTTTCGTTGGCCGCGAAGGCGGCTGCGACACGTTCGGCAGCCTCTTCGTCGAAAAGCGCAAGGTCGTTCGCGCTGCCGACGACCAAGCAGCCCCGCCGCCCAGAGGTGCCGTGGGAGGAGAGGGCATAGTGGGTCAGGACCTGCCGAATCTTGTCGCGGCCGGTTTCGACTTTCGCCATGCGGGCATCCAGCAGGCCGCGACGCACCGTGCGATACCGGTCGAAGGCTGCGAGGAATATTCCGCGCTTGTCCTTGAACGCCTTGTAGACGCTGCCGGAGGCAAGGCCCATTGCCTCTGTGAGTTCGCTGATCGACGCAGCATGATAGCCGCGCTCGGAAAAGACCTGCAGCGCCTTGTCCAGTGCTGCATCGCGATCGAACTCGCGCGGTCTTCCGCGTGTGCGGGTGGTTCCAGTGAAGGTCGTCATGGTCATGATGACTTAATTAGGAAACGATCGTTTCCAAATCAAGTGAAACTTTTGCGACGCAGCAAATCAGAGATCAAGAATCCAGGTCTGACCGTTTTCCTCGGGCCCGAACATCCGGTGCCTCTCTTCAGACACAAGGCGAAAACCGGTCTTTAAGTAGATGCCGCGCGCAGCGTGCAGGATGTCGTTCGTCCATAGAGAGATTTGTCGATATTTCTTTGCCTTGGCAAAGCGAATGCACTCGTCCACCAGCATCTTGCCGAGCCCGAGGCCGCGAGCCGCCTTGTCCACGTAGAGCAGGCGAAGCTTCGCAACGCCGTCGCCACCATTGGTGACAAGGATCGAACCGATGTTGGTGCCGCCGCGTTCGGCAATCCAGCAATACTCCATCGACGGATCGAAATTCGTCAGGAACCTGCCGGCGACCTCTGCAACAAGGCCCTCGAAGCGCATGTCCCAGCCGTATTCCTCGGTATAGGCCTTGCCCTGGCTCTGGACGATCCAGCCGATATCTCCGGGCCGGTGGGCGCGGATGACCAATGGAGGGGGTGCGGCGTCCGGATCGAGTAGCGAGCGGATGGCTGTCATTGCCGTTACGACGCTTTGCGGCTCGCCCGCGGCGAGGTTGCCGAAGCGCTCCGCGATCTGAGCATTTGAGCGCCTGCCAAGTTCCTCGAACTGATCGTGTCCCTTGGTAGTGACCGTAATGATCTGACTGCGCAGATCGCTTGGATCGGCTTGTGTTTCGATCAGGCCGCCGGCTCGAAAGCGCTTGAGGATCCGACTGAGATAGGCGGGGTCGAGGTGCAGGTCGCCGGCAAGCGTGACCGCGCTTACACCTTTGCGAGAGCCGATCTCGAAGAGGACACGCGCGTCGCTGAGCGTGAACTCCGTATCGAGATAGGCCCGGTTCAAGACGCCGAGAAAGTTGGTATAGAAGCGATTGAAGTCGCGGGCGACGTCGATCAAGCCAGAGTCGGACATGGACAAAACCTCCTGATAGGAGATTTTGTCCTGCTTTTATTTGACTGAGTCAACTAATTTTGCACTCAGGCAGCGACGGTCTCTTCGACCACTTCGTCGGCAAGCGCGAACTCGACCGCCACCCGGGCATGGATCTCTGTCGTGTCGAAGCCGGGCAGGGGCAGGTCGTTCGGGTCGAGGATAAGGCAGATTTCCGTGCAGCCGAGAATGATGCTGTCGGCGCCCTTGGCCCGCTCGCGCTCGATGATCTGCAGGAGCTTATCACGCGAGCTCTCGAGCACCTTACCGGCGCAGAGCTCATTGAAGATGATGTCGTGGACAGCAGTTCGGTCGGCGGCCTCGGGAACTGCGATGTCGACGCCGAGCCTCTTCATGCGATCGGCATAGAAGCCATGCTCCATCGTGTATCGCGTGGCAAGCAGCAGCGGGCGCTTCCGTCCGGCGGCCTTCAGGGACTTGGCGGTCTCGTCGATGATGTGGATCAGCGGCACGGAGATTCGCGAGGCGACCTGATCGGCGATGAGATGCATGGTATTCGTGCAGATGAGCATGCAGCGCGCGCCGGCGATCTGCAGGTGCAGGGCCACGTCGCCGAGCCGGTTTGCGGCGGCGTCCCAGTCGCCCGCCTTCTGCATGGCGACGATCTCGTCGAAATTGACGGAGTGCATCAGGAGGTCGGCAGAGGCGAGCCCACCGAGGCGCTCGCGCACCATTTCGTTGATCAAGCGATAGTAGACCGCCGAGCTTTCAAAGCTCATCCCACCAATCAGTCCGATTGTCTGCATTGTTTTTATGCTCCCGTCTGGAATTTCCTGTTGCTGAAATCTTGCATCGATCCTCGCGCAAATGGTTTGCTTTGTTTGTTTTAAATTCTCGGCGTACGCTGTTTTTTTGCGTGGATATCGAATATTGTGCAAACGACAACCATGAAAGATAGGAAGGCCGGTGCTGGATGACCGCGATCGACGAATCCTGGAATTCTTGCAGTCCGATGCAGGCATTTCGGTGACGGATCTTGCCGAACGTGTCGCGCTATCGGTCTCTGCCTGTTCTCGGCGCATCCAGCGGCTGGAGGAGAGCGGCCATATCGCGCGGCGAATCGTCGTGCTCGATCGCGAGAAGATGGGCGTGCCGACGACGGTGTTTGCGCTGATCAAGACCGCGCATCACACCGACGAGTGGATCGAAGCGTTTCGGCGGGCGATCAGCAGCATTCCCGAGATCGTCGAAGCGCATCGGCTCACCGGGAACCACGACTACATTCTGAAGATCGTGCTCCCACGCGTCGAGCACTACGATGTGATCTATAAGCAGATCGTTCGCAAGATCGAACTCTTCGACGTGTCCGCGTCCATCTCGATGGAATTGCTGAAAAGCGGGACATCGATTCCGGTTGCTTACGCAGATTGAGTTGTTTCCATTCTCTGAATTCGACCTCCGCAACAACCGCTGGACGCAGGCGAGCTATGCCCAAGGAGAGGTTGAAAGCCGCAGGCAATCGACGACATTTGCGGTAGCGCAATGGCACGGAAAGGCAAGGCATGAGCGAGCACCACGTTGTCGTTGTCGGTGGCGGTTTCGGCGGATTGCAGTTGGCAAACGATTTGAAGGGGGCGGGTGTCCGCATCACCCTTGTCGACCGTCGCAATCATCACCTGTTCCAACCGCTGCTTTACCAGGTGGCGACAACAATCCTCTCGACCTCGGATATCGCCTGGCCCATTCGCCACCTCTATAGCGACCGGCCGGACGTTACGACGGTGCTTGGCGAAGTCGTTGGTGTCGATACGGCCGGAAGGGAGGTTGCATTACGCGGCGGCATGACGCTGCGTTATGACAGCCTTGTTCTCGCGACGGGGGCAACGCACGCATACTTCGGGCGAGATGATTGGGAGCCGGTTGCACCAGGTCTGAAGACGCTGGAGGACGCAACGACAATCCGACGGCGGGTTTTGCTCGCATTCGAGCGGGCAGAGACCGAAACCGATCCCGCTATGCGTGACGCGCTTCTGACTTTCACGATAGTCGGTGCAGGGCCGACCGGTGTCGAGCTCGCCGGGATCATTGTCGAGCTTGCGCGCAATACCTTGCCGCGCGAATTCCGCAATATCGATACGCGCAAGACACGGGTCGTGCTCGTCGAGGCGGGGCCGCGCGTGCTTCCGACCTTTGCCGAAGAACTTTCGGCCTATGCCGGCAAGGCGCTTGGAGAACTGGGTGTCGAACTGCATATCGGCGAGCGCGTCCTGGAGTGCACGCCAGCAGGCGTCGAGACAAGCCAAGGACTCATCGCAAGCCGCACGATCGTCTGGGCTGCGGGCATACAGGCCTCGCCCGCTGCCAAGTGGCTCGATGTGCCGGCAGATCGGGCGGGGCGCGTCATCGTCGAGAAGGATCTGACGGCGCCGGGGTTTCCGGATGTCTTTGTCGTCGGCGACACGGCCTCTGTCATTCAGGAGAGCGGCGCTCCGGTTCCGGGGATCGCGCCGGCCGCCAAGCAACAGGGTGCCTATGCAGCAAAGGTGATCCGCGCGCGCCTAGCGGCAAAACCGGCGCCCGCCCCGTTTCGCTATAGACATCGGGGCAGTCTTGCGACGATCGGCCAGAGTGCCGCCATCATCGATTTCGGTCGCATCAAACTGAAAGGCCGGATCGCCTGGTGGATATGGGGCATCGCCCATATCTACTTCCTGATCGGAACGCGTTCGCGCTTTGCGGTGGCCTGGAGCTGGCTCTGGATCTACCTGAGCGGTCAGCACAGCGCGCGGCTCATCACTCAGAAGGAAACGATGCGCGACGACAATTGCACATAACAAGAAGGGCGGCTCCAGGCCGCCCTTTGCGTTTGTCAGGCAGCCAGCGAGGCGATGTCGATGACGAAGCGATAGCGAACGTCGCTTTTCAGAACGCGTTCGTAGGCTTCGTTGACCTGCTGGATGTTGATCTTCTCGATCTCGGAGACGATGTTGTGCGTGCCGCAGAAATCCAGCATTTCCTGGGTTTCCTTGATCGAGCCTATCATCGAGCCGGAAATGCTCTTGCGGCCTGGGATCAGTGCGAAAGCATGAACCGGGATCGGGTTTTCCGGCGCACCGACGACGACGAAGGCGCCGTCGACCTTGACCAGACCAAGGTAGGCATTCCAGTCAACTTCAGCGCTGACCGTGCAGATCACCAGATCGAAGGCGCCGGCGAGCTTCTCGAAGGTTGCCGGATCGTTGGTGGCGTAATATTCCTTGGCGCCGAGCTTGAGGCCATCTTCCTTCTTGGAAAGGGTCTGGGACAGAACGGTGATGTCAGCGCCCATCGCGGCGCCGAGCTTGACGCCCATGTGGCCGAGCCCGCCCATGCCGACGATCGCGACCTTCTTGCCGGGGCCGGCATTCCAGTGACGCAGCGGCGAATAGAGCGTAATGCCGGCGCAAAGCAGTGGGGCCGAGGCATCGAGCGGAAGGTTGTCCGGGATCGACATCACGTAGCCTTCCTTGACGACGATCGAGTCGGAGTAGCCGCCCTGGGTGCGCGTCTTGCGGTCGGCTTCGAAGTCATTGTAGGTGCCGACGAGACCCGGCATATACTGTTCACGGTCAACGTCGCGGGTAGCGCAGCCGATGCAGCTGTCGACGAAGCAGCCGACGCCGACACGATCGCCGACCCTGAACTTCGTCACGGCCGAGCCGACCGCGGAGACGATACCGGCGATCTCATGACCCGGTACGATCGGATAGACGGCGTTCTTCCATTCGTTGCGGACGGTGTGGATGTCCGAATGGCAGATGCCGGCAAACTTGATGTCGATCACGACGTCATCGGGATTGGGCTCGCGGCGCTCGAAGGTGAAGGGTGTTAGCGGTTTCGACGCATCCGTCGCGGCATAGCCTTTTGCAATAGCCATCTGAAACTTCCTTTGATGTGAGCAATTGGACAGCCCGACTATGCCTCGGGACTACGAAGAGGCGTTAGAGCGATCCTGCAAGCTTCTTGCACGATCCTGCAAAATTCACGGGCAGAGCCATATAACGGACCGCGTCACGAATTTCAGGAGGTTCGCGAATCTTCTAAGCAATTCAGCTCTGTGGCTCGCCAATTTCTATTGCGTGCCCATCCGGATCGTAAAATCGGAAGACCCGCTGTCCCCACGCTTGCTTTTCTACTGCGTGGATCAATTCGACATGCGGCGCGATATTTTCAAACGCGGCATCAAGATCGCCGTGTTCGAAATACAGAAGCAAGTTTCTTCGCCCATAGGGTTCGGCAGCGTCATGCTTCTGGTCCCAGATCGTTTGTTCAAGTGATTGTCCTTCGTGGATTGCAAAGCCACACTCGAAAAGGACGAAATTTCCGGCGTCCTCTATAATGTTCAGACCGAGCAGCTCGTTATAAAATTCCTTCGAGCGACTTATGTCGCGAACGAAAGGAATAGAATTGATAAAACGCATCATTTTCCTCTCGAGACGCTCAAAGTCGTTGCGCAAGATACCGGACCAAAGCGCGACGTCCGCATGATGTTTTGCAGCCTGGCAGAATAGGAAGTATCGCGAATGCTGCAACGGCCGATTTTGACGTCGAGCTGCCCCTAGCGATCCATTCCCGTCATGACGACTAATCTCCTTTGCTTCCGGAGACCGAATAGTGCGACTACGGGTTTGTAGGATGCTGCCGTGAAGCTTAGATAAAGTGAACCTGCTATCTCAGAACGAGTTCTACATGACCTTGCCGTTCAATCCTTATCAGGAAATCGCTTCCATTGCCGCGCGTCACGCGGACGGAGAGGGTGAGTTCCGCACCGCCATCGAGAGCCTGGGGATCAGCCGCCGACACACTCCGAGCGCGCCGTGCCATGGCAGCTACCGACCTTGCATCGCCCTCGTTATCCAAGGCGCCAAGAGCCTTCGCCTCGGCACCGATGTCATCAACTACGGCGCTGGCGACTATCTTCTGACATCGCTCGACCTGCCGGTGACATGGCGCGTCGTGGAGGCGAGCCCAGAGGTTCCACATTTCTGCCTGACACTCGCCGTCAACAGCGAGAAGGTTCTCGATCTTCTGAGCCGCACTGATCTCCCGCGCCCGACAGCACCCGTAGGCGGGCGCGGGATTGTCGTAAACATAGCGACAGCCGAACTCCTGGATGCGGCGGTGCGGCTCCTGCGTTTGCTCGATAGTCCAAAGGACATTGCGGCGATGGCACCGCTGATCGAGCAGGAGATCCTATATCGGGTCCTTACCGGTCCGGACGGTGGCCGGCTCATCAACATTGCGGTCGCCGACAGCCATGGCAACCGCATCGCCCGCGCCATTGCCTGGTTGCGGCAGAACTTTGCCCGGCCACTGCGCATCGAGGACCTCGCCGACCAGGTCAGCATGAGCGTGTCGTCCTTCCATCATCATTTCAAGTCAATTACTGCGATGACGCCAGTACAGTACCAGAAACAGCTGCGGCTGCATGAGGCGCGGCGCTTGATGCTGATCGAGAGGCTGGATGCCGGGACGGCAGGCCATCGCGTCGGCTACCAGAGCCCGTCGCAGTTCAGCCGGGAGTACAGCCGCGTCTATGGCCTGTCCCCACTGAGAGACGTCGAGGCCGCGCGCGAGCCCGTTGACGGTGCCTGAGCAAGCAATTGCCGCGTCGGACCGGTCTTGACGACGGAAATCGACGGCTCGAAACGAGGCGGGAATTTTCGTAAGATGCCGCTTGACGCGCCCTAAGCTTTGCAGCATAAAGCCCGCGAACCGTACCGTACGGTACTAATCGGGAGTGAGACCGTGTCCGTCGATAATTTGGAGCCCAGCGAGTTTTCGCCGCGCCAAAACGCCGTTCTGGAGCAGGCGCTGCGGTTGCTCGTCGACGGCGGCGAGAAGGCGCTGACGACATCCGGCGTCGCGCGCGCGGCGAACTGCTCTAAGGAAAGCCTCTACAAGTGGTTCGGCGACCGCGACGGGCTGCTGTCGGCGATGATCGCCTACCAGGCGAGCAAGGTGCGCACGTTCGAGCGCAACGGCGAGCGACTGACGTCGGTGAGCCTGCACGATCACCTCGTCATCTTCTCGAAGGATCTGCTGGAGGTTCTCGCCGGCGACGTTTCGCTGGCGCTGAACCGCCTCGCCATCGGCCAGTCGCATCGCGACGGCTCCAAGCTCGGCAAGTTGCTTCTGGAGCGGGGCCGCCGCCAGATCGATCGCCGCGCCATGGGGCTTATCGATTCCGGCAAGCGTGCCGGGCTGCTACGCTTTAATGATGCCGACGAGGCATATCACACGCTTTATGGCCTGATCGTTTCCGATCTGCATGTTCGCATGCTGCTCGGCGAGCCGGGTCTCAAGGATACCGCGCGTCAGGCGGAGAGGGCGGTTTGCGCCTTCCTGCGCCTTTACGGCACGGAGAAGGTTTTGGCGGAGATGCCGCTCGTCGGCTGATGCCCTCTTACAAGTCACAGGACCAGCAAAGGGAAGGAAAGAACAATGCGCGTCTATTACGATCGTGATGCCGATATCAACCTCATCAAGTCCAAGAACGTCGTCATCGTCGGCTACGGTTCGCAGGGCCGTGCGCACGCGCTGAACCTCAAGGACAGCGGTGCCGCCAACGTTGCGATCGCGCTCAAGGCCGGTTCGGCCACCATCAAGAAGGCAGAAGCCGACGGCTTCAAGGTCATGACCGTTGCCGACGCTGCCAAGTGGGGCGACCTCATCATGATGGCGACCCCGGACGAGTTGCAGGCCGACATCTACAAGGCCGACATCGCCAGCAACATCCGTGACGGTGCTGCAATCGCCTTTGCACACGGCCTCAACGTTCACTTCGGCCTGATCGAGCCGAAGGCTTCGCTCGATGTCGTCATGATCGCGCCGAAGGGCCCGGGCCACACGGTTCGCGGCGAATACCAGAAGGGCGGCGGCGTTCCCTGCCTCGTTGCCGTTCACCAGAACGCTTCCGGCAATGCACTTGAACTCGCTCTCTCCTACGCCTGCGGCGTTGGCGGCGGCCGTTCGGGCATCATCGAAACCAACTTCCGCGAAGAGTGCGAAACCGACCTCTTCGGCGAGCAGGTCGTTCTCTGCGGTGGTCTCGTCGAACTGATCCGCGCTGGCTTCGAAACACTGGTCGAAGCCGGTTACGCGCCGGAAATGGCCTATTTCGAGTGCCTGCACGAAGTGAAACTCATCGTCGACCTGATCTATGAAGGCGGTATCGCCAACATGAACTACTCGATCTCCAACACCGCTGAGTGGGGCGAATACGTCACCGGCCCGCGTATCATCACCGCTGAAACCAAGGCTGAAATGAAGCGCGTTCTGCACGACATCCAGACCGGCAAGTTCACGTCCGATTGGATGCAGGAATACCGGGCTGGCGGCTCGCGCTTCAAGGGTATTCGTCGCATGAACGATAGCCATCAGATCGAAGAAGTCGGCGCCAAGCTTCGCGGCATGATGCCGTGGATCGGCAAGAACAAGCTGGTCGACAAGAGCGTCAACTAAGCGGTTTCGAACTACTGCTTCAGCGGGCCGGGGCGAAAGCTCCGGCCTTTATTTTTGCGTCCGCACGGCGAGCCAGCGGGTTGGCTTGCCGTCGTAGCCGCTGCCGTCGCCTTCGGTGACGACGATGTTGTGCCAGCCGCCATTGCTCAGCATTTCCGAGAGCAATTCCGCCGACGGATAGTTGTAGTAGCGACCGAAGCCGTCGTGTCCTTCCGCTTCGCCTGCCTTGAACGTGGCGTGGAAGGTGCCACCAGGCCGCAGCGCCGTGCGGATCCGTTCCAGCACCTCGGGAAGTGCTACTCGCGGGACATGCAACAGGCTGGCCTCGGCCCATACGCCGTCGAAGGCTTCTTCCTCGTCCAAATCCTCGAAGCGCACGACCTCGACGGGATGTCCGAGAAGGATCTCCGCCTGTTTCGCGACTGCCGGCGACCCGTCTGTCGGTGTCACATCGAAGCCTTTCGACAGCATGTAGGCGCTGTCTTGGCCGCCCCCGCACCCCAAATCAAGGACGGCTGCGCCCGGAGGCAGCAGCGACAAAAAGGCGTCCAGCCGTCGAATCGGCAAAATACGCTGCCGCGAAGCGTAGGTGGCCGCGTTGTCGTTGTAGAATGAAGATGTACTCTCGTCCGCCATGATCGTTTGCCCGATGAGCCAAGACCGGAGTTACACGCGTAAAGCCGCCGCCTTTGAGGCAGCCCACATTCGCTCGATGAAGAATAGCGAACTAGATGGAGCGTCGTCCGCTGACAGCGTGGTAGAGCCAGAGAACGATAACGGCACCGATGACGGCGACGACGAGGCTGTAGATGTTCAAGCCCGTCACGCCGGAGGCACCGAAGAAACTGAAGATGACGCCGCCGACGATTGCTCCGACGACGCCGAGGACGATATCCATCAGCATGCCCGCGCCTGACTTGTTGACGATCTTGCTTCCGATGAATCCTGCGATCAGTCCAAGGATAATCCAACCGATTACTGACATCTGCCATTCCCCTCCTTGATTGGTTGAATATTCAGGCCATCTTCCCGTTCAAGCTAAATAGCTGGTCGGGGAATTCAAGGTTCGCGAGAACCTTATGCTTTCATTGTACAGTTGTTGTTCAATGAAATGAAGAAACCGAAAAGGAGGATGGCATGGGTATCTTTGATGACGCCGTTCCAGGCGGAAATATATCGAAGCCGATCATGATTGCTCTTGGCGCGTTGCTGGTGGGAAAGCTTCTCGGTGCCGGCGGCAGCCAGGCGGATCCAGCCACTCAGCAGGCCAATCCGCAGGCCAATCCGCAGACCGGCGACGGCGGACTTCTCGGTGGGCTCGGTGGTCTTCTCGGCAAGCTGACGGAAGCCGGGCAGGGCGATACGGTCGACTCGTGGGTCCAGCCCGGGCAGAACAAGCCGATCGCACCGGGCAATCTCAATGATGCGCTCGGTTCCAAGACGATCAGTGATCTCGCACGGCAGGCGGGAATCAGTGAGCAAGAGCTGCTGAACCAACTGTCGAACGTCTTGCCTGGCGTGGTCGACAAACTGACGCCGCGGGGCCAGCTACCGACACAAGAGCAGATCGCAACGCTTTTCCGTTCGTGATCTTGCTAGACAAGAAGGCCCTGTTTCTTCCGGGAACGGGGCCTTTCTGTAACGTTTTCCAGTCGCTGTCGCAGATTTTTTGGACTAAAAGGCGCGCAGACTTGTCACCGTGACAAACAAATAGGTCAGTAATGTTGACTTATCATTTGTTGCGTGGTTCTGTCGCCCAAAGACAAAAAATTGCGAGGAAATGCCCATGTTGAATTGGGAAAGCATATTCGCGACGCGTTCTTCACGGATGCGTGCATCGGAGATTCGCGAGCTTCTGAAGCTTCTTGACCGCCCTGACATCATTTCCTTTGCCGGCGGCATTCCGGATCCGGCACTTTTCCCCGATAAGGAATTCAAGGCCGCTTACGCCGATATCTTCAACAGTTCGGCCGTGAACTCGGCGCTGCAGTATTCCGTCAGCGAAGGCTACAAGCCGCTCCGCGAATGGCTGATCAAGCAGATGGCTGCCATCGGCATCCCTTGCGACCTCGATAACGTCTTCATCGTTTCCGGCTCGCAGCAGGGTCTGGATTATCTCGGCAAGCTCTTCCTCTCGCCGAACGACACGGCGCTGGTCACCTGGCCGACGTATCTCGGTGCCTTGCAGGCTTTCAATGCTTACGAGCCGACCTATGATCAGCTGACGCCGAACGGCAATCGCACGCCAGACTCCTTTAGGGCGCAGGCGTCAGCTGCGGGTGGGAAGGTGAAGTTCGCTTATCTCTCCGCCGATTTTGCCAATCCGACGGGCGAGACTGTCGATCAAGCCGGACGAGAGAAGGTTCTCGCCCTGGCAGAGGAGCTCGATATCGCGGTCATCGAAGACGCAGCCTATCAGTCGCTGCGTTACGATGGGACGCCGATCGCACCGATCCTGGCGACGGAAATTGCCAAGAAGGGGAATATCAACGACACGCGCACCATTTACTGCGGCAGCTTCTCCAAGACGCTGGCGCCGGGCCTGCGTGTCGGCTTCATCGTTGCCAATGCTCTGGTGATCCGCAAGCTCGTGCTGATGAAGCAGGCGGCTGACTTGCATTCCTCGACGATCAATCAGATGGCGATCGCGCACGTCGCGGAGCGCGGCTTTGACGCGCAGGTCGCCAAGATCAGGTCGGTCTACAGCCATCGCCGCAACGTCATGCTGGCGGCGCTGGAGAAATATATGCCTGCCGGCACGAGCTGGACGAAGCCCGAAGGCGGCATGTTCATCTGGGTGACGCTGCCGAAGGGTATGGACGGCGCGAAGCTGCTCGCCAAGTCGCTGGAAACGGCCAAGGTCGCGTTCGTCCCCGGCAAGGCATTTTTCGCCGACGGTTCGGGCGAGAATACATTCCGCGTCAGCTTCTCCTGCGCGAACGAGCAGATGATCGAGGAGGGGATCAGCCGCCTTGGCGCGCTGATCGCTGGCGAAACCGGCGGCTGATCGGCCGCCGACTTTTCAGGAACAACTAACGATTCAAGTGCGGGCCGAACAATTCCAGATCGGCCTCACTCAGCCGGTCGCTTGCCGTGTTGAGCTGGTGCCAATACGGATAAAGCACCGGCGGCAGGCTGACGGCGTCGAGGCGCTTGCGCTCGTCCTCGGTCAGCTTCAGCTGGGCGGCAGCCAAATTGTCCTTGAACTGGGCTTCGGTCCGGCCACCGATGATCACCGAGGTCACCGCCTTGCGGCCGATCAGCCAGGCAAGCGCCACCTGGGCTGCCGACACGCCGCGCTCGTCGGCGATCGCTACCAGCGTTTCCACGATATTCCAGAGGCGGTTTTCGTCACGGATCGGCGGCTCGGTCCAGCCGGCAAACTGACGCGAGCCTTCGGGCGCGGCCTGGTTGCGGCGGTGCTTGCCGGAAAGAAGGCCGGCGGCGAGCGGGCTCCAGACCAGCACGCCGAGCCCCTGGTCGACGCTGATGGGCAGCAGTTCATATTCCGCATCGCGCGCTTCGAGCGTGTAGTGGATCTGCTGGCTGACGAACCGCTCCCGCTTTTCTCTCTCACTGACGCCGAGCGCCTTCATGATGTGCCAGCCTGAGAAATTCGAGCAGCCGACATAGCGGACCTTGCCCTGGCGCACGAGCGTGTCGAGCGCCTCCAAGGTTTCTTCCAGCGGCGTCTGCCCATCCCATTCGTGAAGCTGATAGAGATCAATGACGTCAGTCTTCAGGCGCCGCAGGCTGGCTTCGCAGGCGCTGATGAGATGATAGCGCGAAGAGCCGGTATCGTTCGGGCCGTCTCCCATGCGAAAGCGTGCCTTGGTGGCGACCAGAACGCCGTTCTTGCGCGGCCCGCCGATGATCTCGCCGAGAATTTCTTCGCAGGCGCCCTGCGAGTAGACGTCGGCCGTATCGATCAGGTTGACGCCGGCGTCGATGCACATATCGACAAGCCTGCGCGCTTCGGCAACCCCGAGATCGCCAACCATTTTCGCCCAGCCCTGGCCACCGAACGTCATCGTGCCCATCGTCACGGTCGAAATCTTGAGACCAGAACGGCCGAGAAGCCGGTATTCCATATGCCTTCCTCCAAAATGAACATGTCAGAACGTGCGGTAGAAGATAGGGGCGGAGCAGGCGGGTCAAGGGCAGAGGTCGGCGTGCTCGTGCCGAAGCCGACTGTCACAATCATGTTATCCGCGATGGCTAAGGAACGGTTCTCCCATCATCGAGGATCCATCATGAAGACGATCGTTTCCGCCGCCACGCTGCTTGCCGCGAGCTTGCTTGCAATGCCGGCCTCTGCCGCCAATCTTGTGCTTTACACGAGCCAGCCGAACGAAGATGCACAGGCGACCGTGGACGGCTTCGTGGCCGCCAATCCCGAGGTCAAAGTGGACTGGGTGCGCGATGGCACTCCGAAGATCATGGCGAAGCTGCAGGCGGAAATCGAGGCCGGCAATCCCGTCGCCGACGTTCTGCTGATCGCCGACACGGTAACGCTCGAGCGCCTCAAGGAAGCCGGAAAGCTGCTCGCGTATAAGTCGCCGGAGGCTGCAAGCTATGACGCGGCTCTCTACGACGCCGACGGCTACTATTATTCGACGAAACTGATCACCACCGGTATCGTCTACAACACCTCTGCCGCGTTCAAGCCGACGAGCTGGAAGGATCTGACGAAGGCGCAAGCCAAAGGCCTCGTGACCATGCCGAGCCCGTTGACGTCGGGCGCTGCCCTCCTTCATGCGCAGACGCTTGCCGGCGTCGATAGCCTCGGCTGGGACTTCTACAAGGATCTCGCTGGCAATGGCGCGACTGCTGCCGGCGGCAATGGTGGGGTCCTCAAGTCGGTTGCTTCAGGCGAGAAGGCCTTCGGCATGATTGTCGATTACATGCCGATCCGCGAAAAAGCCAAGGGCGCGCCGGTCGAGTTCGTCTTCCCGACGGAAGGCGTCTCCGCAGTGACGGAGCCGGTCGGCATTCTCGCCAGCTCGAAGAATGCCGATGCAGCCAAGAAATTCGTCGACTACGTGCTCTCGCAAAAGGGACAGCAAGGCTTCCTGAAACTCGGCTATATCCCGGCCCGCAATGGCATGAAGCTGCCGGAGGGCTTTCCGGCCCGCGACAGCATCAAGGTGCTGCCGATCAATGCGGCCGAGGCGCTGACGAGCACCGATCAGGACCTCAAGACCTTCTCCGGCATCTACGGCTCGAACTGATCGCCGCCGGAAAGCAGATGCGCGGATATGTTCGTCCTGGAAACAGCCAGCCCGTCTGGCTGTTTCCTTTTATTGTTATCATCGTGCTGATCCTCAGCGTGCTGCCGCTGGCGCGGCTGGCGACAACAGGCCTTGCCGCGCTTGCAAACGGTGGCGTCGGCGCGGTGCTGGGCGATCCGGCGCTCTGGTCGGCAACCTACTACACCCTCGTGACGGCGGTGCTCGGCACGCTGATCTCGCTTGCCGTCGGCTGCGCCTTCGCGTTCCTGCTGACGCTGACGGATATTTGCGGCAAGGGCGCGCTGAGTTTCCTGTTCGTCCTGCCGATGATGATCCCGCCGCAGGTGACGGCGCTCGCCTGGGTGCAGATGTCCGGGCCCTCCAGCCCGCTCCTGAAGGCGTTGCACATTGCGCCTCCACTCGGGTCGCCGCAGCCGCTCTATTCGGTCGGCGGGATTTCGCTTCTCTACGGCGTGCAGCATGCGCCGCTCGTCTATCTCGCTCTCCGTGCTGGCCTGATGGCGCTCCCGCGCGATGGCGTCGAGGCGGCGCGACTGGCCGGAGCCAGCAGTCTTCGGGTCTTCCGCGATATCATCCTGCCGCTTTCGCTGCCGGGGATCATTGCCGGAGCAGCAATCTCGTTCGTTTCCTGCACCGGCAATTTCGGCATTCCGGCAATCCTCGGTATACCGGCCTCGATCTATACGCTTCCGACGCTGATCTTCACCAAGTTCTCCGCCTTCACCAGCCGGACTTTCGGCGACGTGGCACTGTTTTCAGCGATCATCGCCATCATTTCAGTGGTCGGGCTTGCCATTCAGGACCGCGCCTTGCGTGGACGCGACTATCGCGTGCTTGGGCTTTCCGGCGCGACCGTGGCCTTCGAATTGGGAGGCTGGAAGTTCCTTTTGCAGCCGCTGTTATGGCTTTGCCTTTTCTTCATGCTGGCTGCACCATTCTTCGCTCTCCTGGCCGGTGCGCTCGTGCCGGCCTATGGCGTGCCGCTGACCTTCAAGACGATGTCGGCGAGCGCCTTCTATGAAATCCTTTTCCGGCAAGCGGTAACGCGCACGGCGTTCGTGAACTCCCTGTCTCTCGCGTCTGGGACGGCATTGTGTCTCCTTGTGGTGACCGTGCTTTCGGCTTACGCGTTGGCGCGACGCCAAGACCTGCTGAGCCGGATTGTTTCCAGCCTCATCGAGATCCCTTATTCGCTGCCCGGCATCGTTATGGCCGTGTCCTTCATTCTCGTGTTTGCCGCGCCGCTTCCCATCCTGCACGTGACACTTTACGGGACGATCTGGATCATCTTGATCGCGTATTTTTCGAGCTTTTTTGCCGTAAGCCTAAAGCCTGTCGTCAGTGCGTTCCATCAGCTGGATTCGGCACTGGAGGAAGCAGCAAGACTATCGGGGGCGGGCTTCTTCCGGCGGCTCGTCGATATCATCGTGCCGTTGATCGCCCCCGCGGCGGGAGCATCGGTCATTCTGGTCTTCCTGATCGCCTGCAATGAGCTCACCATCTCTGCGCTCCTATGGTCTGCCGGGACACAGACGCTTGGCGTGGCAATCTACAATCTCGACGATAGCGGCAGCTCCGATCTGGCATCGGCGCTTTCCGTGCTCGTCGTCCTCATGGTCGTCGGCATGATGCTGCTTCTGGAACTGTTGGCAAAACGCTTGCCGAAAGGGGTCGTGCCGTGGCGGAACTGATCCTCAACCACCTCGCCAAGGATTTCGGCACCGGCCGTGCGGCCGTTACCGACTTTTCCCTGAAGGTGAGGCATGGCGGCTTTCTGGCACTGCTCGGGCCTTCGGGCTGCGGCAAGACAACGGTGCTGCGCATGATCGCCGGTTTCGAAGCGCCGACGAATGGCTCCATCCATCTCGGGGAGCGGCTGCTTGCAGACGCCTCCCGGTCGCTGCCGCCGGAACGGCGCAACATGGCGATGGTGTTTCAGTCCTATGCACTTTGGCCGCACATGAGTGTCGCGGACAATGTCGGCTATCCCTTGAAGGTGCGCGGTATCTCCGGCGAGGCTTACAAGCAGAAGGTCCGCGAGGCGCTGGCGACCGTAAGACTGGCCAATCATGCCGAGCGCCGTCCCGCCGATCTGTCCGGTGGCCAGCGACAGCGGGTGGCACTGGCGCGCTGCCTCGTGTCCTCACCTGATGTCGTGCTGCTCGACGAGCCGCTCGCCAATCTCGACCACCACCTGAAGCAGGAGATGGAGGAAACATTTCGCGAGTTCCACCAGCGCTCGGGTGCGACGATGATCTATGTCACGCACGATCAGAGCGAGGCGATGGCACTCGCAACCGACGTTGCGGTCATGTCCGAAGGCCGCCTTCTGCAGGCTGCACTGCCAGCGGAAATCTACGCCCGGCCGGAGGGTCGGGTGGTCGGCGGTTTGATCGGTCGCGGCGCAATTCTCTCGCTTCCGTCTCCGGTTGGTGACATCAGGCTGCTCGATTGGTGCGCTCTCGAACCTTTGTTGTCGCACGAAGTCGGTGATCGGCCGAAGGTGGACGTGCTGCTGCGCCAGGAGGATGTCCTTATCACGGGTGAGGGCATTGCAGCACGCGTCGAATCCATCCTCTACGAGGGCGAGCGCTATGCCGTGAAGCTGTTGCTCGGCGACGGGCAGGTGCTTCGGGCGTTCAGCCGGGAGCGGCTGGATGTTGGCGAGAGTGTGCGGGTGATGGCCCGGGCCGCCTGGCGCCTCTGATTTCGAAACGTCTTTGCGAAGCGGGCCTTAGCCACTACTAATGACGCAACGTCAATTGGAAATGCTCGATGTCGCTTCGCCTTGCTACTTTCAACGTCGAAAATCTCATGACGCGCTTCGACTTCACGGGCTTCCGCAACCAGCTGCGGCAGGACCGCGTGATCAAGCTTTTCGAGGTGCGTAGCGAAGGCGTCTACCAGCAGCTCGAACAGGCGCGGGTGATTTCCTCGACCGACGATACGCGGCAGATGACGGCCCTGGCGATCGCAGACGCCGATGCCGACATTCTGTGCCTGCAGGAGGTCGATAATATGGAGGCGCTGCAGGCCTTCGAGTATGGCTATCTGTTCCGGATGGTCGGCAACGGCTACCGGCAGAAATATCTCGTCGAGGGTAATGACAGTCGCGGCATCGACGTCGCTGTTTTGATGCGGGAAGAGACGCGTGACGGCCAGAAGATCGAGCTCAAGCAGATCAGGAGCCATGCCATGCTCACCTATCGCGATCTCGGGCTCTTCAACGATCAACTGGCGCCTACCAACCGCATCGACGACAAGATCTTCAAGCGCGATTGCCTGGAGTTCGATCTGCTGATTGGTGGTGTCCCGCTATCGCTCTATGTCGTCCATTTCAAATCGATGGACGGACCGCGCACGGAAGGCGTCGACAGCAGGCTCGGCACGATGCCGGTGCGGCGGGCAGAAGCGTTGGCGGTGCGCCGCATCATCGAGGATCGATTCGGCGGTCGCATCGAAGACAAGCGGTTCGTCATCTGCGGCGATATGAACGACTATCAGGAGCGCGTCGATGTCATCGGGCGCCGCCGCACCGGATTCCGTTTCGAGCATCGGGACGAGAGTGTCAGCGCACTCGATGTCTTCAGCCATGACGGCTTTACGGAGAACGTCGTCCGCCGCCGCGATCCACTCGATCGCTGGACGCTCTACCACGCCCGCGGACCCGAAGAACAATGGCTGTGTCAGCTCGATTACATCTGGCTGTCCGCCGCACTTGCTAGGACGAACGCCAGCCGCATACCGGAGATCGTTCGGCATGGACAGCCCTACCGGACGGTCTTCCCACCTGGTCAGGAGGTCGAGCGTTATCCCCGCACGGGCTGGGATCGACCGAAAGCTTCCGACCATTGCCCCGTTGTCATGACATTGAATCTGATATGAACGTTCATTTTTCAGAAGATTTCGCCGGCTGGCCGCCGGAGCAGACCGTATTCCCGATTGCTGGCCTGGACCTCCGCGTCCTGTCGGGTGACCACCCCTTCTATCTCGAGCAGGGCGAGGCGATCCGGGAAAATTGGGAACGGGAAACCGCCGCGAACCCGGCGTTGTTCGACGGCCGGATGGTCTTTCAGAGGCGGCTGGCGCTGACCGACAGCGGTATCGCCGGCGAAGGCCACGTCATACCGTTTTCGACATTTATGTGGTGGCGCCGTCAGGCGAGCCGGCACGGCGGCATCCATCTGTTTGCCTATCCCGTTCTCGAGGCATCCGACGGCGCGTTGGTGGCGATCCGCATGGGGAGCCATACAGCCAATCCCGGCCAGGTGTATTTCGCAGCCGGCTCGCTGGAGCTCGAGGACGTTTCCGGCGACCGCTGCGACGTCGAAGGCAACATGCGTCGCGAGGTGATGGAGGAGACGGGGCTTGACCTCAACGTTGCCCAGGCGGGCGATCGGTACTATGCGAGCCACGTCAGGCGCACCGTAACGGTGCTGCGTCTCTTCCGCTTCGGCCTGACCGCCGAAGAGATGATTGAGAGGATCCACGCACACATGCTGGTTGCCGATGACAAGGAGATTGCCGGCGCCATCGCGATTCGGTCGGCCGATCCCAAGGCTTACCCGTACAATATTGCGATGCTCCCCGTCATCGACTGGTACTTCAGAGAGAAGCAGGGCGCTTAACGCCTTGCACTCGGTCTTCCGGTCGGGCAGGTTGGCGACACGAGGACCGAGACAGGGGAGGCCGATGTGGCGCGCAGCTACAGCGTCTACGACGTGTTCACCGACCGCAAGCTCGCCGGAAACCCGCTTGCCGTCGTCTTCGATGGCGACGACTTGCGCGATGACGCGATGCACGCGATCGCCAAGGAAACGAACCTGTCGGAAACGGTCTTCGTTCAGCCCTCGGGCAACCCCGCCTACACGGCGAAAATCCGCATCTTCACCCCCGGTCGCGAGTTGCCCTTTGCAGGACACCCGACGGTCGGAACGGCGATCGCTCTGGCCGAGCGGGCGCACGGCAACTCAACCATCGATCTCGTTTCGGTGCTGGAGGAAAATGTCGGGCCGGTGCGTTGTGCCGTTCGGCTGCGGGAGGGTGAGGCGAGCTTTGCCGAGTTCGACCTGCCGCGGAAGTCGCAGCAGATCGCCATGCCCCTCGACAAGCTTGGAATTGCCAATGCGCTGTCGCTGAAGACAACGGAGATCGGCTTTGAAAATCACGTTCCGTCGCTTTGGAGTGCGGGGGTGCCCTTCCTCATGGTTCCCGTTCACGACGTCGGCGCCGCGCAGCGCATGGATTTCGACCCGCAACTTTGGGAAGCGACCGTTCCCTTCGTCGACGGCGCACTTGCCTCGGCCTACATCTATTGTCGGGGCGGAGTGAACCATGTCGCAAAGTTCCACGCGCGGATGTTTAAGAGCGGCATGGGGATCGTTGAAGACCCGGCCACCGGGTCGGCAGTGGCCGCGCTATCCGGTGCCATTCACCATTTCGACCGCCTGACGGACGGGCACCACGGGGTGATGATCGAGCAGGGCGTGGAAATGGGCAGACCGTCCTTCATCCACCTGCATATGGATGTCGAAGGCGGAGCGATCTCGAATGCCCGGATTGGCGGGCAGGCGGTGCGTATTGCAAGCGGAACGCTGGACCTTTGATTTCATTGCATTTCAGCCATGCGCAAAAATCTTCGCATTTAACCAAAGAATTTTCAGGCAGGCGCTAGACAAGCCGAACGATCCTGTTTATACGCCCCCTCACACCGCGCAACACGGCGGTTACGGGTGATTAGCTCAGTTGGTAGAGCAGCTGACTCTTAATCAGCGGGTCGTAGGTTCGAGCCCTACATCACCCACCAAAACCTCTTGAAATCATTACACAATATGGAATGACTCAGACGTTTTCGGCTGTCCAGTTTCAAAGAAATTGGAAACGGTTTCCAATTCATGTTCCGTCCCTGTTCCGGAATGCGGCGGGCTCAATTTCGCTCCAGCGGGCTCTCCATGAGCTTCATCGCATCACGCGCCAAACTGCGTAGCGCAACCTCCCTCCCGTAGTGCTGAACCATCTGCGCAGACATGTTGCAGATCGCCCCCACCTGGTTCTCTGTGCACCCCACTTCCAGCAGATTTATCACCGCGTTTTTGCGCCGTCCGTGGAAGACAATTCACTCTTCGCGGAAGCGCTTGAACGCGTCTTCGTTCATCATCTTCTGCCATTCAGTGCGGAAGCCGTCGGCGGTCTTGTAGAACTTCGTGCGCGATCCGGCGTGCAGCAACGCTGTCATTCGACGGGACGCGATCGATCCATTTCCGATAGGCGGAGTGGATCGGGATCCAAACCGTCTTCTTTGTTTTCTGTGCTTTGACGGCGATAGTCGTTTCTCCGGCCTTGGGCTTCAGCATGGCGATAACGTCGCCTTGGCGCTGGCCTGTGAAGAAGGCGGACATGGCGATAATCTGCATGTGGAATGCGCGTGCTCGAAGAGGATCTCGAAAGCCCAGTTCGGCCACGGTACCCACGGCTCGCCACCTGGGATCTTCTCGGTGTGCTCGACAGGGTTCGCGGTGCAGTAACCGCGGGGCACTCCCCAAGCCATCAGGCGGGACAAGAAGGCGCGGAACTGGTTGGCAGTTGCTGGTGTCTCGCCAAGCTCGTCGATCATCGGCTGGGCCTCGACGGTCGTCAGATCGGCGGGCAGGTCATCGCCGACCATCTCCAAGATCTTTCCCGATGCCTTGTAGCCGCGCTGCGTTGATGCCGCGAGGCTCGACCAGAACGGCTTGCCTTCATCCTGGAAGGCCCCGACCATTGTCTTGAAGTCTTTGATGCCATCACGGCCGCGCTTCAGGAGCGCTTCGAACGCCTTCTCCGCCGCTGGCCAGAAGTCTCGATCTATCGGGTTGGGTAGGCGCTTCCCATCAAGCAGGAAACCTCTGTCATCGCGCTCCAGCGCTTCGCATATAGCCGCTCTGGTCTGAAACTCCCGCTCCAACGGTTCTGGCAGCGCGATTGAAGGCCAGGCGGCCTTCGTGTTCTGAAGCGGGTGTAGAAGGTATAGACAGCCTCAGCGCCGTTCCTCCGGCGCTTCGTCACGCGGTGAACGTGCTTAGGCAGATCGACTGTTCCGCTTTTCCCTGATCTTTTCACGGAATCTAGCTCCTATGCCGGATGCGGTTTCAGCCACGCCGATGTTCATCGCGCGGTCTAGATCATCCCGATACCAAAACTTACGGCGGGTCGTGTCAACCACTCGTGGCGCCGCGTAGTATAGCGCGACGATCAGGATGAGACGCGAGCGACAATCTGGATGAGATTCTTATGTCGCGGTTGGAGCGAAGTTATCATGTTGATTGTCGCTGGCAAGAGTTTCATCGTGTTCTGATTGCCGCTCCGCGACAAGCTGGGAAGAGCTTTTGATTGTCGCGAATGAGGCGGGCCTGCCGCGCTGGCGTTTGGCTTCCATGGCCGAACGCCGCCGGTAGCTTTCGACATTCATCTCGAAGATTGTTGCGTGATGGACAAGTCGGTCCACCGCGGCAAGCGTCATGGCCGGGTCTGGAAAGACGCGGTTCCATTCTCCGAAGGGCTGATTGGCGGTGATCATGATGGAACGCCGCTCATATCTTGCGGAGATGAGTTCGAAGAGCACGCTCGTTTCGGCCTGGTCCTTGGTGACGTAGGCCAGGTCGTCGAGGATGAGAAGATCGAACTTGTCGAGCTTTGCGATGGCGGCTTCGAGCTGAAGCTCCCTCCGCGCGACCTGAAGCTTCTGGACGAGATCGGTCGTGCGGGTGAAGAGCACGCGCCAGCCGTTCTCGATTAGCGCGAGGCCGACGGCTGCGGCGAGATGGCTCTTTCCGCCGCCGGGCGGACCGAACATCAGGATATTGGCGCCTTTGGCGAGCCAGCTATCGCCGGCTGCAATCGCCATGACCTGGGCCTTGGAGACCATGGGAACAGCGTCGAAGGCGAAGCTGTCGAGCGTCTTTCCGGGTGGCAGGTGGGCCTCGGCGAGGTGTCTTTCGATCCTGCGATGGGCGCGTTCGGCCAATTCATGCTCGGCGATGGCCGAGAGGAAACGGGCAGCAGGCCATCCTTCCCGATCGGCCTGCTCGGCAAATTGGTGCCAGAACGTCTTGATCGTCGGCAGCCTCAGTTCGTTGAGCATGATGCCGAGGCGGGCTTCATCGACTGTGTGGATGTTGCTCTTCATGCGACCTCTCCCGCATAGGCCGTGCCGATCAGGGCTTCATAACCATTGAGCGACGCGAGTTGCACATGAACGATCGGCAACTGATCCGGGTCCGGGCTGAAGACCGCTCTCAAAGCCGCCAGATCAGGCAGTTTGTGGGCGTCGAGCGTTTTGGCAAGCTCCTCGGCCAGTTCACGCTCGCAACTGCGATCGTGAGCCAAGGCAAGCAGTTCCACGGTGATCTTGCAAGCCTGCCGCTCGGGCAGTTGCTCGATGAGCGCGTCGAAAGTCCTGCGATATTCCGGCCTGGGGAAGAGCTTGTCGCGATAGACGAGCCCCAAAAGCGCCATCGGCTTTTTGCGCAGGGAATGAATGACGTGATGATAGTTGACGACTTGATCGTGCTTGCCACTCGCATGGGCGCGGCCTCGGGGTAATGTCAGCAGATGCGTGCCGCCGATGAAGACGTCGAGGCGATCGTCGAACAGACGCACCCGCAGCCGGTGGCCAATCAGACGGGAAGGCACGGTGTAGAAGACCTTGCGCAAGGCGAAGCCGCCGGTGCTCGATACGGTGACGATGACCTCTTCGAAGTCGGTGGTGCGACGATCGGGAAGAGCTTGCAGATGCGTGCGCTCGGCATCGATGCGCTTGCCATGTGCGGCATTGCGGCGGCTGACGATCTCATCGATGAAGGCGCGATAGGATCCGAGGTCGCCAAAGTCCCTGGTTCCGCGCATCAGCAGAGCATCGCGGATCGCATTCTTGAGATGGCCGTGGGAACTTTCGATCGAGCCGTTCTCGTGCGCGACGCCCTTGTTGTTGCGCGTCGGCGTCATGCGATAATGGGCGCACAGTTCGTCGTAGCGATGCGTCAGATCGACCTTGGCGTCGGCATCGAGGTTGCGGAAGGCGGCCGATAAGCTGTCGCTGCGATGATAGAGCGGCGAACCGCCAACCGACCACAGGGCGTTCTGCAGCCCCTCGGCCAGAGCGACGAAGCTCTCTCCACCCAGGATGACATGGGCATGCTCGAAGCCCGACCAGACCAGCCGGAAGTGATAAAGCAGATGATCGAGCGATTGGCCGGCGATCGTCACGCCGAGGCTGCCCATGTCGGTAAAATCCGACAGTCCTAACCGACCGGGTTCGTGCATCTGACGGAAGATCACTTCCTGCTCCTGACCGTGAACAGCCCGCCATGATCGGATACGACGCTCAATCGTACGGCGAACACCTTCTGACAGCTCTGGATGACGCCGCAGCATCTCGTTGTAAACGGCGACCGCTCGGATGCCGGGCGCGGCCTTGAGGAGCGGAACAACCTCGGCGTCGAAGATGTGCTCAAGGGGATCGGGGCGACGCCGGTCGCGCGGCGGCTTGGTCTGCGATGGAAGACGCGCATCCTTCTCGATGCGGTAAGCCGTCGCCCGGCTGATCGACGCCTTGGCGGCAGCGACCTCAATGGGGTTGTTTTGTCGGTACTTCATAAAAAGCCTCGTCTGATGATCGGTTACATGGCGACCCGGCACAAAGGTGATTCTCCATTCTCAGAAAATCACCGACGCTACCGGGCCAACCGCGATCATGAGACGCCGAAAAATTGCGCCGCGGCGGGGGTGTAACTCCAGTCGGGCTACGCCCTCCCTTCGTCACACCCCCGCCGCCGAGTCTCATCCTGATTGACGCTGAGTCTCACCTTGTTTGTCGCCGCGCAGCGTAGGTGGTCCCGACGCGATCGAGGAAGTCTTCGACGTGTTTTTCCCCGCAATACCCAGCGGCGAGCTCTGCTGTCATACGCGGCGGCCAACTGCCGATGCTCCTTCTTTCACTGAGGATCAGGTTGATAGCGCCCGTCGTCTCGCTGACTTCATGCGCTCATACGGCTTCTGGGATGAACGAGAGTTCGTGACGCTCACCATCGGTAGCTCGGAGTTCGTCATCGTCGACATCGGTATGCGGATGCTCACCCCGCGCGAGCTCTACAACGCTCAAGGCTTCCCGACAGACTACAGGATCGACAGCGACCTCAACGGCCGGCCATTCCCGAAGAACGTTCAGGTGTCGTGCGTGGGCAACTCGGTATGTCCGCCGGTCGCCGCCGCAATCGTCGGAGCAAATTGCCAGCACCTCGTCCAGTACCAGGAGGCAGCCGAATGAACGAGTTCTCGATCGGCGCTCACCCCGTTCCCGGCGGCTTCGTCGCCTGGTTCCGAAAGGGGGATGGCTCCCGGGGCTTTCATTTCGGCCGCTGACATCGAGGCTCATGACTTCTCCTGGGCCGCAGAGCAGAACGAACGTCGCAAGCAGAGACAAGCTCGCCGAAATCAGACGGCATAAAGGTCTGATAACATCTGGCTAGGTCTCTCCGAGTGGTTCGCCCTACAGTGATCGACGAGCTCAAAGTTCGAGGCAAGACCAAGTTCGCTCAAGCGGTTCGTCGTACATATCCTTCAAAAACATGGATTCTCGCCTCTTCTCTTTCCAACAGGCGAGTATAGTTTCATCCTGTCATGGGCTGTCCCTTGACCTTTCTGCGCAGCGCTTGAACAACGTGACCTTTTGGGGACATGGGATGCTACCGCCGCTTAGCTGTTTCAGCAGGTCCGAACCCGGAACTGACACCGATTTATTTGGGATCGGAAGGTTTCGGCGGTCAGGCCTTTTAGGATGCTCAATTTGGAGAGTTCCCATGATCCGCTTGCACAAGCCAATAGCCGCTTTCGCTTTTCTCTTGCTCGCCGCAATCAGTTCGTCATGTACCCCCGGTGGGCCGGGGGCCCGCTCGCTGAACGAACCTTTGAACATCGCCTGCGCAGATGGCTTCAAGGCCAGAGGCGACGGCTCATGCAGCTTTTAAGATCCGAGGTAAATGCAATATCGCCCGCGGCTGCCCGCCGATCTGAGAGACCACGGCTTTGGGCCTTGGGACAGCGGTCGAGCCGGGAGGGTAGCCCGGCAACAATTCGAGGCAACGCCTCAAGACTGAACTAGTACCGCGCCACAGAGATTATGACGGGTTGGGTTATCGTAGAATGGGCAAGTCTTCTGGTGGGATGAGAAGTTGGATGCTGCGTGCTGCGCCTGGCACGCGGGATATAAATCCTGCCTTCTCGAGGGTCAGCACCATCTGGTGAACAGACGGAGCCGTAACGGCGAAGTGGCGACGCATGTCGGCTTCGGCCGGAGGCTGTTTGAAGATGCGGCTGTAGGCGTAGATGAAGGCCAGGTACTGGCCTTGGACTTGCGTAAGGCCATGTCTTGCCGTTGCGGCTTGCGGGTCAAGTGAGGGACTCATTTTCGGATTCATCTGCGTCTCCGCGCTGAAGGAGGTGTCGATGAATATAAAGTTTCACGTAGAGCTTAGCCAATCGGAACGTGATCAACTGGCCGTTTTGTTGAGCGGGGGACGCCATGCGTCGCGCAAGATCAAGCGCGCCCAGATCCTGGTGGCGGCGGACGAAGGCTTCAGCGACGAGGTGATCGCGGCAACCTTGAACGTCAGCGGATCGACGATTTACCGGACCAAGCGCCGGTTTGTGGAAGCCAATCTGGAAGGCGCGCTCAGTGAAGAACCGCGCCCGGGTGTTGAGCGCAAGCTATCGAGCAAGGAGGAGGCGCTGTTGGTGGCGACCGCCTGCTCAAAGCCGCCGCCCGGGCGAGCCCGCTGGACCCTGGAGCTTCTGGCCGATGAGATGGTCCGACTCACCGATCATGACGAGTTGTCCTCGGAGACCGTACGTCGCCGGCTGGCTGAGAATCATCTCAAACCTTGGCGCAAAGACATGTGGTGCATCCCAAAGCTCGATGGGGAATACGTCGCGCGCATGGAGGATGTTCTCGACCTCTACGCAGAGACGCCTGATGTTGGTTTCCACGCAGAACTGAGCCGGTTAGGCGCATAATTTCCATTGAGAATTGAGCCATGTGAACCTTCCCCCCAACGCGGTGAGCGACGGGGGCCACGGAGTGATCCACATGGGACTTTTAAACATCATCCGTCGGATGGCGCTGCGCGAGAAGCAGTCGATCCGCGAGATCAGCCGGCGCACTGGGCTGTCACGCAACACGATCGCGAAGTATTTGAGCGCTGGTACGATCGAGCCGACGTTCACGGTACCGGAACGTCCGAGCAAGCTCGATCCTTTTGCCGACAAACTTGCTGGCTGGCTGAAGACCGAGGCCGGGAGGTCGCGCAAGCAGCGCCGAACGCTGAAGCAGCTTCATGCGGATCTGGTGGTTCTCGGCTTTACCGGCTCCTATGGTCGGGTCGCCGCGTTCGCCCGCGACTGGCGGGCTGAGCAGCTGACAGCGGGCCGCGGCATATTCGTTCCGCTGTCTTTCCGCCCAGGCGAGGCATTCCAGTTCGATTGGAGTGAGGACTATGCCGTGATCGGCGGCGAGCGCACGAAGCTTCAGGTCGCACATATCAAGTTGTCGCACAGTCGGGCCTTTCTGGTCAGGGCCTACCTGCTGCAAACGCACGAGATGCTCTTCGACGCCCACTGGCACGGCTTCCGTGTGTTCGGCGGCGTACCTGGTCGCGGCATCTACGATAACATGAAGACGGCGGTCGATCGTGTCGGTCGCGGCAAAGAGCGGCAGGTCAACATCCGTTTCCTCGCGATGACGAACCACTACGTCTTTGCGCCAGAGTTCTGCAATCCCTCTGCCGGCTGGGAGAAGGGGCAGGTCGAGAAGAACGTCCAGGATGCTCGCCCACGACTGTGGCAACAGATGCCTGACTTCCCGGATTTGGCGGTATTGAATGCTTGGCTGGAACAGCATTGCCAGGACCTGTGGCGGGAGACGGCGCATGGCACCTTGCCCGGCACAATCGCAGATGTTTGGGCTGATGAGCGGGCAGCATTAATGGCACTGCCACCCGCATTTGACGGCTTCGTTGAGCAGAGCAAGCGCGTCTCACCGACATGCCTGATCACCTTCGAGCGCAATCGTTACAGTGTGCCAGCATCGTTTGCGAACCGGCCTGTCAGCCTGCGCATTTATCCCGAGAGACTGGTCGTTGCGGCCGAGGGCAATATCCTATGCGAGCATGAGCGGGTCATTGAGCGGAGCCACGATAAGCCGCCACGAACGATTTACGACTGGCGACATTACCTTGCCGTCATCCAGCGCAAACCCGGTGCCTTGCGCAATGGTGCGCCCTTCCTGGAATTGCCGCTGGCCTTCAGACAGTTGCAAGATCAGATGCTTCGCCGCCCCGGCGGTGATCGTGAGATGGCCGACATCCTCGCTCTGGTGCTTCATCACGACGAACAGGTCGTCGTCAGGGCCGTGGAACTGGCTCTGGATCAAGGCGTGGCGACCAAAACGCATGTGTTGAACCTGCTGCATCGGCTGATTGATGGCAAGACGACCGACGGTCCCGACATCGATACGCCACAGGCACTGACCCTGCTGCGCGAACCCAAGGCCAATGTAGAACGCTACGATGGCTTGCGGGTCCGGATCGTAGGAGGTCGTCATGCGTCATGACCCCGCAAGTGCTGCCGTCGTCATCATGCTGCGTAGCCTGAAGATGTATGGCATGGCCCAGGCCGTCACGGACCTGATCGAGCAAGGTGCTCCCGCCTTCGATGCGGCCGTGCCAATCTTGTCCCAGTTGCTGAAAGCCGAGATGGCCGAGCGTGAGGTCCGCTCGATTGCCTATCACATGAAGGCTGCTCGCTTCCCAGCCTACAAAGACATCTCCGGATACGACTTCGCCGCCAGCGAGATCAACGAGGCCACCGTGCGCCAACTGCACCGATGCGAGTTCATGGATGGGGCGCAGAACGTTGTCCTTATCGGTGGCCCTGGCACTGGAAAAACGCATGTCGCGACCGCTCTTGGAATCCAAGCCATCGAGCATCATCGCCGAAAGGTCCGCTTCTTCTCGACCATCGAACTGGTCAATGCTCTCGAGCAGGAGAAGGCTAAAGGCAAGGCGGGCCAGATCGCGGAGACCTTGGTCCGCCTCGATCTGCTCATCCTGGACGAGTTGGGATACCTGCCGTTCAGCGCCTCAGGCGGAGCACTACTCTTCCACCTGTTAAGCAAGCTCTACGAGCGGACCAGCGTCGTGATTACCACCAACCTCAGCTTCAGCGAGTGGGCAACCGTCTTCGGCGACGCCAAGATGACGACCGCTCTGCTCGATCGTTTGACCCACCGTTGCCATATCCTGGAAACCGGTAACGACAGCTTCCGCTTCAAAGCCAGCTCGGCTGCCGCAGCACAGAAGAAAGGAGAAAAAGCCAATCCCTTGACCAAATCCTGATCAGAAAACCATACTTAGAGGTGGCTCACTTCTTGGTGGAAAAACCGGCTCAGTTCCGCGTGGAAACCAACACGCGATCAATCGTCGCGGCGCTCATCTGCAATAACAGAGCCCGAACCCGGTCATCCAGGTTGAGGTGTCCGTGCCGCTCCATGGAGATGACCAGCGTCGGGAGCAGCGCCTTTAGCCGCTTTCCACAAACACGGTCGGACGACTCCCACAACACGATAAGCGCTTGGCGGGCGGCTTCGTCATAGATCCGAGGACGTGGTCGAGACGCGACTTGATTATGTGTGCCGCGGAGTAACCGCATCGCATGTTTCCGGTGCATGCCGCTGATCGCAACGAACTGATCGAGAATGCGCGATTTTTCCTCTCGGCTGCCTTGGAGGTAGCGCTTTGCTAAAGCTGCAATCAATTCTTTCTTGGTCGTCACGCTGATGTGCCTCATCTGATTTGCTCCGCACCCACAAATGCTGGGAGCAAATCAGATGAGGCAACGGCCAATAATCAAGGAGCATTTTTGGCGAGGCAATGCGGCGTCTCATCCTGATCGTCGCGCTATACGTGTGGGCATATCGGGGGCTCCTCGCCACAATGCATCACGACGAGTTCGGTTGAGAGTTGCGCCTTGCAAGCGCGTTGAATTCAGCCGTCTGAGATGACGGCCACGGCAAAGCCTAGCGAGCAGCCGTGTACTGAGTCTTGCGTGGTGTCCGGTAACGGCCGCTGCGAAGCGTAGACAAGGAGATTGTAGGCCGGAACATACGTGAACGGATAGATAGCCCCGAAATCGAACGTGATCGGAGTAGCCGACCCTGTCTCTCAAAGGGGAAGGCGGAATCGCAGGCCGCGTCTTTGCGAGTGGTCCAAGGTGCTCCCGGGGTTCGTACCGCCAGCATGCAATCGAAGGATTTGACGTGAACAAGGGAGATCCAACCGGTTCAAGCGCAAGCTTGTAGGACCTGCCAAGCCGATGAGGCGAGAAGGGGCTGATGACCGGGTGGAAGTCAGACTGACTGATAGTACTCCGAGGTCGGGAGAGCCGGCCACATGGGGAAGCGGTCAGCGGTAGTTGAAATGTTTTTGGGCAACATGGGCTCCATTCAACGGGAGACACGGCCTTTCATGCAAAGGGAAGATCAGCTGACCATGGAAACGGGACTTGAACATATAGCAGCGAAAGCTCGGTGTGAGCCGAAACTCCGCTTTACGTCGCTTGCCCATCACATCACGCGCGAACGGGTGCAGAGGAATCTGTTGAGGATTCCGCAGCGCTCGGCCGCCGGGGTGGATGGTCAGACGGTGAAGGCGGCGAAGGAGAGCTTTGGAGAATGGATAGAGCCGATGCTCCAATCCATTCACCGCCAGGGATATCGCGCGCCGGCAGTGCTGCGCGTTTACATCCCCAAGCCCGGCAAGACGGAGAAGCGCCCGCTCGGGGTGCCAACTGTTTCGGACCGGGCGCTTCAGCGCAGCACAGCTGCGGTGCTGTCGGCGATCTACGAGCAGGACTTCTTGCCCTGCTCGTTCGGCGGCAGGCCGCATCTTAGCGCTCATCATGCCCTGTCGACCCTCAACGAGGCAATCTGCGGCGGCCGGACGAGCTGGGTGCTGGAGGCGGACTTGAAGGACTATTTTGGGAGTCTGTCGCATGAGTGGCTGCTCCGGTTTGTCGAGCATCGAGTCGGGGATCCGCGCGTGATCAGCTTGATCAGGCGCTGGCTGAAAGCAGGCGTCCTTGAGGACGGGGCTGTCCACCCGAGTGATGAAGGAACTCCTCAAGGAGGGTCGATCAGCGTTTTGCTGAGCAACGTTTATCTCCATTATGTGCTCGACCTCTGGTTCGAGCGCGTGGTGAAGGTCCAGCTCAAGGGCGAAGCCCGGCTGGTGCGTTATATCGACGACTTCGTGATCTGTTTCCAACATCAATCGGATGCGCTCCGCGTCGAGGACGCTCTCCGTCATCGTTTGGGGAAGTTTGGCCTCACTCTTGAGCCGAGCAAGACCAAGTTGGTCGAGTTTGGTCGGTTTGCTCAGAGAGATGCGAGCAAACGCGGCAGAAATCGCCCGGAGACGATCTACTTTCTGGGCATGACGCTGTACTGCTCGCGGAACCAAAAGGGTAACTTCAAGGTCGGGATGCGCACGGAGAAGTCTCGGCTTCGACGTAGTCTCTCGTCTCTGCAGGAGCTGATGCGGCAAGTTCGACATTACGTCATCAGGGACCAGGTCAGCGAAATCAACGCTGCTCTTCGTGGCCACTACGCCTATTATGGCATCGCCGGAAACCTTCGGTCGCTGCTCAAGGTGTATCGGGCCACGGAACGGTACTGGTGCCGAATGTTACGCAGCCGCAGCCGAGATGGTGGCCGCCTCACATGGGACACTTTCAACCAGATCAAAGAACGGAACCCGCTGCTGCGACCCAAGCTGCGGCTTCCTTACGGGAAGCTGCAAGCACTCGCGGTGCTGTGAAGCTGCCGAAGAGCGTAGTGCGGGAAATCCGCACGCTACGTTCTGTGGGAACCGGGGGCGGGTGACTGCCTCCGGTGACCCAGTGCCTTGTAAGTCGGGCGGGAGGTAGCGATGAGCGCATGGAGGCTGTTCTGAAAACGATTGCGACGATGCTGTTTGGTGCCGTCACGGTGGTTGGGGCCTGTTTCATCGGAGCCGCGGCCGCTACCTACATTCTCGCCATGCCTGAAGGGCAGCACTTTGCAAACCTGGATGCACCGGACCTTTGGACCTCGGTTCCCGAGCCGGTGGATCCCAGGAGCCAGAAATTCGAACGGGTCGAGGCCCTTGTCTCGGCAGCCTATCCCATTAAACCGACAGCGCCCAAGTCCAGGGCGAACCTTGCGGCCAATTCCGCGTCCGATGGCGTATCGTCAGATGCCGCCGAGGCGTCGCTACGGCGTGAGCACGGAGAATGGTGCGTGTCTCGGTACCGGTCCTGCGATCCGGCCGGTGACACCTATCGCGCCTACAGCGGCCAAATTCGCACCTGCGTGTCTCCATTCGCCGCTCCATCCATGGAAGTCACGGGGTCGGTGAGTGGGAGCGCGGGCCACGCCGCGTGGTGTTCTGCGCGTTATGCCTCTTATCGGGTGGACGATAATACATACCAGCCATATAGCGGTCCGAGGCGCGAATGCATCTCGCCATTTCCCGGGGACGCGAGTGCCGAGACTGCTAGCCGATGAGACTATTCCGTGGAGCTTGAGCGAGGGACATTTCCCTGCAGGGAGACGCTACTATGGGAACCAACAGCCTGTAGCCGCGTTCTAGACACAGTTCCAAGGCGATTCTCACACTGCGCCTTGGCCTTTCCAAATGTCCCTGTCATTTGCCCCGCGTCCTGCGGGGCTCCTTTCTGCCTCCGGAGGGAGGATCCACCATGTCTCAAAAGCGCTACAGCCGCCGCGACGAACCGTTGCATTCCAAGGATCTGTCGGTCTGCCACCGCGTGCTTGATCACATCCGCAACGAACAGGGGATCGAAGCCTCCTCGGATGAGTCCGAGCGGATTGCCTCAATCATCATCGAGTTCTATCGGCAGGGAGTCCAGGACGAGAAGCAGTTGCGCGCGCTGATCGACGTGGCGCGCGGGCTCACACATCGACCTGCGTAGACAATACGAACAACGGTCAGGAACAGAAGCGAACCAGCGGCGGTTTTATCCAGGTCGTGTCGCCTTCGCTAGGCACGTTGTTGAGATGTCACGATATTGAGCCCCGTCAACACCGCGGGGCTTTTTCTTCTGCGGTTGTTCCATCGGGAGGGGTGTCACTTGTAGGACTTAGGTCCTATAGGACCCCAAACGCGTGAACCATACACGGGCCTGGGGCGTTGAATCTCCAGAGAAAGGAGACTGACCATGAAACGGTTGATTCTCGCAGTGGCCGGCCTCGCAGCAGTACTGATGAGTGCTCCTGCCGACGCGCAAGGTGTATATTTCGAGTTCGGTTCCGGCGGCCCGAGGTACTATGACGATCCGCCACCACCGCGCTATTACCGATACGGCCCAAGGTACCGTAACTATGACCGCCAACGCTACGCCTACCGCGACGTGTGCTGGACGGTGCCTTACCAGCATCGAAGCCATAATCACTACATCACTCGGTACAGAACGGTTTGCCGATAGAGACCAGCCTCGCGTGTGAAGCGGGCTCTTCTCGTTCCTTCATGGCTGGCACGCCATTCCGTCCTTGAGCCCTGGCGGCCAGCTGATTTCTCCGCCAGGTTTCCGTCTCACCGATACAGGGGCGGCTTTTGGGGGATTTCAACGGCGGCGCGGGTGCCCGTCTTCCAGGCCTGAAGGCAGGCCTTTGTCACCAGCATCGCCATATGGCCGTCCCATGCGCTTGAGCCTGATGGCTTCTGTGTGAGAATGCCTGCCGTCCAGGCTTCCAACTGCGCACGATAGGCCTGCCGGAACCGTGGCCGCCAATCGGCAGGCGTTCGGAATCCGTCGTGGCCTTTGGCGCGCAGCGTCGTCGCCGGGCTTGGGTCGAGAGCAACGGTTCCATCCTCGCAGACAAGTTCAGCCCGCACGTCGTATCCGTACTGCGCGTCGGTGAAGACCTCGATGTCGACCACCACACCCGATCCGGTCTGCAGCAGAATGAACTGCGGCTGCCTGTTCGGGGCGTTTCGAGTTGCCGGAGGGCTGGCGACGATCGCCGAGGTGATCTCGTCGTCAAGAAGGTACCGCGCGATGTCGAACTCGTGGCCGGCGGAATTGGCAATCACCAATTCGGATGTGAGGTAATCCGGCCCGACGGCGTTTCGGTGAACACAGTGCAAGAACAGCGGTCGCCCGAGTTCGCCGGAGGCAAGCGCCTGTTTCATCTCCCTGTAGCCTGCATCGAAACGCCGCATGAAACCAACCTGCACGAGACGACGGCCAGCTGCGACTTCGGCTCGAACGATTGCCTCGGCATCCTCCAGGCTTCCTGCCAGCGGTTTTTCGACGAGGACGGGCTTTCGGGCGGCAATTGCCTTCAACGCTAGCGACCCATGGGTGCCGTCTGGTGAGCAGACCATCACGGCATCGATGTCGGGATCGCCGATCAGTGTGTCCGCGTCCGCAATGGCCCGTACACCAAGGGATGCGGCAATCGTTTCGGCTCGACTGCGATCGAAATCCTGAACGGCAACCAGCCTGGCATTCGCAACGCCCTCGGCAAGAATAGCCGCGTGATCGGCACCCATAACGCCGGTTCCGATGATACCGATCCTGATCTCTTTCATTGACCCTCCCATTCGAAAATCGCCACCCTGCCTCCCGGGCAAGTCTATGACCGCGACAGGAGAGATTTCAAGCTCACTGCAGGCGATGACAACGCGTCTGGCGCGGGTTTGGCGCGCTGTGTGATCAACATCTCGGCAATCTTGATGTCCCGGGCAATCCGATTGCCGCGTCCCCAACCGCTCGCCGCCAGCAGCCGATGATCGTCGGCGAGATGGAACAGGATCACCGTCTCCTCGTCGATCTGCCGAATGATCGTGCTTGTCGCTTCATTGGCTAAGCCTTCGATTTGCAGCGAGAAATCGTATTGGTCCGACCAGAACCAGGGAATGATCTCGTAGGGCTTTTTCGCGCCCAGCATATTGGCCGACGCGTGCACACCCTGATCCTGCGCGTTGCGCCATGCTTCCAGACGGATCCTCTTGCCTTCGTAGGGAAACGAGCAGCAATCCCCGGCGGCGAAGATTGCCGGATCGTTGGTTTGGAGTGCGACGTCGACGGCAATGCCGTTCTCGACCGAGAGCCCTGCCTGACGTGCGAGTTCGCACCGGGGTTCGGCGCCGATCCCGACGACCAGGCTCGTCGCGTCGAGAATTTCGCCGCCGTTCACGTAGAGGGTGACGCCCGCCGCATGCGCTGCGACTTGTCCGACGCTTGTACCGCAAAGGATGCGTACGCCATGCGCCTCGTGGAGCGCATGAACGTTGGCTGCGATTTCCTCCGGTACCGCCCGCATCAAGATGCGCGGCAGCGCTTCGATGACCGTGACCTCGAGGCCCCTTTTCCTGGCCGCTGCCGCCAGCTCCAAACCAATGAAGCCGGCGCCGATGATCGCCAGGTGCCCTCCGGCGACAAGACGTTGCGACAGGCGCTGCGCGTCGTCATGCGTGCGCAAATAGAAAACATGGTCCATGCCTTCCACGGAGGAGAGCCGTCGAGGGGACGAACCTGTCGCGAGCAGCAATTTGTCATAGGAAACGCGGCGTCCGCTCGCCAATTGCACGGAGTGGCTTTCACGGTCCAGTCTGACAGCCGCATCGCCGGTCAGCATCGCGATCGATCGCTCTGCGAGGACGGTACTGCTGACGATGAAAGGAGGCTCGATACCCGCCGAAGACATCAGATGCTCTTTTGACAAGGGCGGACGCTCGTAGGGAAGGTGCCGTTCCTCTCCGATCAAGGTGACGCGACCATCAAATCCCTGATCGCGCAGTGCGAGCGCTGCTCTGGCGCCACACTGGCCCCCTCCGACGATGACAAATTCCTCCATCGCGCGTCACTCCAAGCCAAGATAGACGCTGCCGTCTTCCACCTTCGTTCGGTAGGTCCTGAGATTGACGCACACGGGTGCTCCGCGTGCCTCGCCGGTGCGGTAGTCAAACCTGCCGTTGTGCTTTGGACACTCGATGATGTTCTCTGTCACCAACCCGTCGGCGAGATGAACCTTTTCGTGGGAGCACATCCCATCGGTCGCGTAGAAGCTGTCATCGGGGCTCCTGTATATGGCGAAGGACTTGTCTTCGTGATCGAAACGGATCACGTCCTCATTGTCGATGTCATCGATTCCACAGGCCTTAATCCACGCGCTCATCCGATCCTCCCAAGCTTTTATTGCTTGATTGAGGCTAGGCCAAAACGCAGGCCGGCGCGGCAGAAAAAATGATCAAAAAACCTCAGACGCTGGCAGCGTGCCTCGGTACATATCCCGAAGGCAATCCGCAAAGCTGTCAGTGGTGAGCATCTGAGCGGGCCCGATAGAACGCCCGAGAGGTTGGACCACCGCGGGGCATCGGAGGGCGGCTTCAGGACGAGCGCGGAAAGGGATCGGCTCGTGATGAAAAAACGTCCTCTCTCATGGCGAGCCAGCCTACAGCCGATAATCCAGAGGACGGCGCGCCGCCGTTGCCACGGGAGCGACCGCCCGCCAGAGACTGTCTCCAGCCAAACGGCCGCCCACATACGTGGATCGTGCCTGTTATCGCGGGCGCGCGCCCTTGTGGCCGGCGCGTTCATGCCGGGTATGGGCAGGTCTTCTCGGGTGTGATTCAGCCCCGTACAAACGATACCGAACCCAGGTCGGTCCTCAATAAAGTACCACGCTTCGGATGCTTTCGCCGGAATGCATGAGCTCGAAGCCCTTGTTGATGTCTTCGAGCGGCATCGTGTGGGTGATCATCGGATCGATCTCGATCTTGCCCTGCATGTACCAATCGACGATCTTGGGCACGTCGGTGCGGCCGCGGGCGCCACCGAAGGCCGTGCCCATCCAGCTGCGGCCGGTGACCAGCTGGAACGGCCGGGTGGAGATCTCCTGGCCAGCGCCGGCAACGCCGATGACGACCGACTTGCCCCAGCCGCGGTGGCTGGCTTCCAGCGCCTGGCGCATGACCTTGGTGTTGCCGGTGCAGTCGAAGGTGTAGTCGGCGCCGCCGATCTGGTCGGCACCGCGCTTTGTCATGTTGACGAGGTAGGGCACGATGTCGTCGCCGACCTCCTTGGGATTGACGAAATGCGTCATGCCGAAGCGCTCGCCCCATTCCTTCTTGTCGTTGTTGAGATCGACGCCGATGATCATGTCGGCACCGGCAAGGCGAAGTCCCTGGATGACGTTGAGGCCGATGCCGCCGAGGCCGAAGACGATGGCGGTCGCGCCGATCTCGACCTTGGCGGTGTTGATCACCGCGCCGATGCCGGTCGTCACGCCGCAGCCGATGTAGCAGATCTTGTCGAAGGGGGCGTCGGGATTGACCTTGGCAACGGCAATCTCCGGCAGCACCGTGTAGTTGGCGAAGGTCGAGCAGCCCATGTAGTGATGGATCTTGTCCTTGCCGATCGAGAAGCGCGAGGTGCCATCCGGCATCAGGCCCTGGCCCTGGGTGGCGCGGATCGCGGTGCACAGATTGGTCTTGCGCGACAGGCAGGACGGGCATTCGCGGCATTCCGGCGTATAGAGCGGAATGACATGGTCGCCCTTCTTCACCGACGTGACGCCGGGACCGACATCGACGACGATGCCGGCGCCCTCATGGCCGAGGATTGCCGGAAACAGACCTTCCGGATCGGCGCCCGACAACGTGAAGTCGTCGGTGTGGCAGATGCCGGTCGCCTTGACCTCGACCAGCACTTCGCCGGCCCGCGGTCCCTCCAGCTGCACGGTCATCACTTCGAGCGGTTTGCCAGCTTGTACGGCAACGGCGGCGCGAACGTCCATTTGTATTCCTCCCAGATCGTTACTTACGGTCAATTGTCAGCGGTGTGTGCCCAGAGTTCTGTCACCCGCTCCTTCAGCAGCAGTGCTTCCTCCCACCGGTCGGTGGTGTCTTCGCCGTCACGGCCGGTGATGGCGTAGGGCTTTGGGCCGAGTTCACAGGTAAAGGCGAGTGTATCATCGGGCCCGGCCCGGCGGCGCCAGCTCCGAAAGCCATAGTCCCACCAGTCCATGAAGAGATCGACCCATGGCTGATGGTGAGGGAACGAGATTTCTATCTGCACCTGTTCGCGCGAGGCGACACGTCCATGGAAGGACCACGAGCTGTCGAGGATGCGCTGGATCATGGCATGGTGCTCGGCCGATACCGGCCAGGCAAATTCGCGCCCGACAAGAAAGTGTGAAAGATCGCCGAGCAGCCGGAGACCGGGACGTTGATCCAAGAGATCGAGCGTGAAGAAGAGGTCGGTCGTCATCCGGTCGCGATGCGTCTCGATATAGGCCGGAATCTTCGCCTCATCACTCAGTCGCTGCCAGCCCTCGAGCAACGGAAGACAGTCCTCGATGCGGCGAAGCCGGACGTCGGGTTGCAGACATATGTGGGCAACATCGTATTCGGCAGCGTTCTCCAGCACGGGCTTGAGATCGTCCACGCTCTTCGGGAAGCATTGACCCTCAGCCTTCAGTCCATGTGACCTTAGCAGCGAGTGCAAGCGCCTGACGTAGCCGCGGTCGAACCAATGGGCGCTCACACCGTCGAAACTTGTCTCCGCAATCCGCTCGATGCTCTCTTCAAGCGAGAGTTCCGGCTGGATGGCGCTGCGGCGCTCCATTGCCCAGAGAGACTGGAAGACGGACAGGGACTGCATCGGCGCCTCCACAGGTTCGGTTGGGGGCTAGACAGCACGAAATTGCGGTCTTGGCGAGTGTGTTCCTTGAGGTGTTCTGATCAAACACGATGACGGCTAGACGTTCTGGGCGTTGATCGTCATGAAGCGCACGGGATCGGTAATGATCTCGGTGCTGACAATGTCGAGCTTACGCAGGATCATGTCGACGGAACGGCGCGCCTGAACTTCGGGCGTCTGGTCGATGCATATGTCCATGAGGCCAGATTGCAGATGGCGCTTCTTCTTGTCCGTTAGCTCGTGGCCGACCCAGAAGACATCTTTCTGCTTTGCCCATTGTTGCAAGACGATGGCCACGCCTTCGTCGCCGCCGCCTGCCGAATAGACACCGATAATATCTTGGTTGCAGCGAAGCGCCTCGTTCAACAGTTCAGCCGATTGAAGATCGTCGTCATGACCAAACATTACCAGCGTGAAGGAATGCTGGGTAGAACCTTTCTCGGCGATATAGTCGGAAAATCCTTTGATGCGCTGGCGGTGGTTTGCGTAGGCTCCGCTATGACAGAGCGCAACGAGTCTGCCATGTCGCGCGCCGAGCATGCCGGTCATGTAATAGGCCGCACAACGACCGGCGGCGTAGTCGTCAATTCCGACGAACGGAATATCCGGATCGCAACAGGCAACGATTTGAACCACTTTTACGCCAGCGGCGCTCACCTTGCGAAGACTGGCGCTGACCCTTGCGTCATCAGGCGCACAGATGATCAGTCCGGAACGCCGGAAAGCCGGATTGGCAACGTGTCGAGCCATCCCGACAGGATCACTCTCCTTGACGAAGGTCCGGTGCAGTATGACGTTCTTGTCCAGTGATGCGGCGATCCGTTCGAAGGCTTGGTTCAGCCGTGCAAAGAAGCTCGTTTCGGGGCGGACCAGGATGACCTCTATGCGGATTGCGCCGCGGTTGAAATGCGACTGGCGCGTCCCGTACTCCAGCTTCTTGGCCGCTCGAATGACCTTTTCGATGGTCTTCTCCGTAACCCCGCCTCGGCCATTGATGACACGTTCGACGGTTGCTAATCCGAGCTTCGCCTCTCTGGCGACGTCCTTCAAAGTCACTTTGGACATGTTTGGCTCCTCCCGCCGAACTATCGGTCGGCGGCAGCACATGAGTATAGTTGCAAAATGATGAAAACACCTCAAGCAATGTGTGGGCTGACATGAGCTGCTTCGGTATTTTAAGGAATATTCGATACGGAGGCGTGGCAATGGACGATACACTTTTCGGCAAGCGCAACAAGCGTGGCGACTGGGCGCCGTTCAAACTGCTTTCCTACCCGCCTGTATTTGTGTGGCCGGTGCAGCCGATCCGATTTTTGAAGTGGGTCTTTGGCTATCCGGGATATCTGATGCCCTGGAACGTGCTCTATGCGGTCATCGGGACATTGCTCTGGCTGTATGCGACGCCGTCGCTCGAGACGATGAAGAGCTTTTCGGTCGGCTGGATCGCCTACCTTGTGATCCGCAACGCCGCCCTCGTGCTCGTCTTCTTCGGGATGTTCCATCTGCGGCTTTACATGCAACGCAAGCAGGGGACGAGCTTCAAATACAACGCGAAATGGCCGTCGGTCGGCAACGACGCGTTTCTGTTCGGAAATCAAACCATCGACAACGTCATCTGGACCTTCGCCAGCGCCGTGCCGATCTGGACGGCTTTCGAAGTGCTGACGCTCTGGGCTTTCGCCAACGGTATCATTCCCTATGTCTCGTTCGCGGACCATCCGGTCTACTGTGCCATCGTGATGTTTTCGATCCCGACGTTTCGGGACCTGCATTTCTACCTGGTTCATCGTCTGATCCACTGGCCGCCGCTCTACCATGCCATCCACAAGCTGCATCACAACAACGTCAATCCTGGCCCCTGGTCCGGTCTGGCAATGCATCCTGTCGAACACCTGCTTTATTTTTCGGGTGTGCTGATCCACTGGGTCGTGCCGTCCAACCCCGTCCATGCGATCTTTCATCTTGCGCATGCCGGCCTTGCTCCGGCCCCCGGACATGCCGGCTTCGACAAGATCGTCTTTGGCGAGGACAGCGCGATCGACACCCACGCTTACGACCACTACCTCCATCACAAGTACTTCGAATGCAACTACGCTGACGGCGTGATCCCGCTCGACAAGTGGTTCGGCACTTTCCACGACGGCTCGGCCGAGGCGCAGGAGCGGATGGACAAGCGGTTTATGGAACAGGCACGCCGGCGCCAGGAAAAGAAGGCGCGCGGACGGCAGCAGGCAAGTTGAAAGTTCGATCCTCCTCCTGAGCAAAAAGCCCGGCTATATGAACTGACCCCCGAAAGTTGGACATCAACCTTCGGGGGTTTTGCATGTCCAAATACAGCCTGGCTTTTTGCTGGCCGGAGGACCGGCGCGGCTCCCAAGATGAGGTTTTTTCATCATTATTTTCGCGGACGAGGAGTTTGAGCGCGGCTACCGTCTTGATGCGGACATCGGGTGCCGCACCATCTCTGGGAGGAGAACATGCTTAAATTCTTGAGCGCCAGCGCACTCGCACTGGTGCTTTCAACTCAAACTCATGCTGCTGAACGCATTGGCGTTTCAATGGGCACGCTGTCGAATAACTTCCAAACGCTGATCGTCAACGGCATGGACGCCTATGCCAAGTCGATCGGGGTGGAATTGCAGATCGAGGACGCGACGACTGACGTCAACAAGCAGCTCGATCAGGTCCGCAACTTTGCGACCAGCGGCGTATCCGCGATCATCGTCGATCCCGTCGATTCAGATGGCACACCCGCGCTCAGCAAGGTTGCCGAAGAGGCCGGCATTCCCCTCATCTACGTGAACGTGCAGCCCACCGATCTGTCGACGCTCGGCAAGCAGCAGGCCTTTGTCGGCTCCAACGAAATCGAATCCGGGACCCTGCAGACCAAGGAAGTCTGTCGGATGCTCGGCGGCAAGGGAAATGTCGTTATCATGATCGGTGACTTGACCAGCCAGGCAGCCCGTCAGCGGACGCAGGATGTGCACGACGTCATCAAGACACCCGAATGCAGCGGCCTCAAAGTGGTTCAGGAGCAAGTCGGAAGCTGGAGCCGAGTGAACGGTGCCGACCTGGTCTCGAATTGGCTGACGTCGGGTTTGGAATTCGATGCGGTCATCGCCAACAACGACGAAATGGCGCTGGGCGCGATTGCCGCACTCAAGAATTCAGGTGCATCGACCGACAAGATCCTCGTCGCCGGCATCGACGCCACGCCCGAGGCCCTGCAGGCAATGAAGGCCGGAGACCTCAAGGTCACCGTGTTCCAGGACGCGAAAGGGCAGGGCAAGGGATCGATTGACGCAGCAGTCAAGGCGGCGAGGGGCGAGAAACTGGATCGTGAGGTCTGGATCCCGTTCCAGCTCGTTACCCAGCGGAACATGGCTCAGTTCGAAAACCTCAACTAGCTCGGGTCGCCTCACGATCGGGCTCACGGATCACGGCGGCGCCTTGGGCTTCGCCGTGATCGCGCTGTTTCGGCAGCCCGGACAGGCGCCTGGTGCCAGTCGCGGCGGCACGAATTGCTTTCAGACAGCGTCATGCTGCAAGATACGAAGGGCAGCCATGCATCAACGGCATTGGTAAACCGCAGCGATACGCTATCTATCTCCGGCCAATACAAGGAGAAAATGATGAAGAAGATCGCGACCGTTGTTGCTGCCGCATCCCTGGTGCAAGCCCTGGCCTCGAGTGTTATCGCGGCCGATTTGGTGACCACCTACCAAGCGCCTGAGGCCGACGCGCGTGACGGTGTCAAGATCGGGATCCTGACTTGCGATATCGGTGGCGGTGTTGGTTACGTCCTCGGTTCGGCAAAATCGGTCGATTGCGTGTTTAGCCCGACCTCGGGCAGCGAGGCGCAGGATCGGTACACAGGTGCGATCCGTAAGTTGGGCGTCGATGTCGGGTTTACCACGCGCGGCCGGATTGTGTGGGCGGTGTTTGCACCGACCACGGGATACCATCATGGCTCGCTGGGCGGCCTCTACCAAGGCGCATCGGCTGAAGCGACGCTCGTTGCCGGTGTCGGTGCCAACATCCTCGTTGGCGGCACCAGTGGCTCGGTCCACTTGCAGACGCTGAGCGTGACCGGCCAGCTCGGCCTCAACGTTGCTGCAACCGGGACGTCCATGACGTTGACGCCGCAGGGCTAAGGATGTCTCGCCGGCAATCGTTTGGCGATCGTGCATAAGTCTGGCCGCATTCTCGCGCGGCCAGCTTTTTGGGGTTCGGCAGTGGAGGGAACCGTGAGATATGCCGCAATTCGCTGCAATGGTGCTTTCCGGCTGCAACGCGACTGCGCCGCCGCTTGAGCCCATGCCGGAAGCCTGACCTATGGGCGCGTCGCACACTCATCCTCCAGGAACGGTCGTCAAGAACACGTTCTTGGGAAAATGGGGCTATCGCACATTTTAGAAATACGTGGTCCAGCCTGATGGAACACTCAAGTTGACCTATCAGCAGACCGCTCCGGACTTCCTGACGGACTGATACTCTGTTGTGCGCTCGGTTGGCTGCCGCTATCGAAGTTTTGGCGGCCCAGCGGTGGAATTGGGCTGAATTTCGTGTTCAGTGGCATGGCGTCCCTGGAGTTTGTGTAGCTTGCGCTCTTCTGCAGTATCGGCGCCGTTTCGTCTGCCTTGATTGGCGACACTCCGACCCCGCGGTCCCGGATTTCTGATCTGTCTGTTTGGCGTGCTGTGCATGGCGCGTTCCTCCCGCAAGAGAAACGCAAAACTCGCGCCGAGGTTCATCGTCGCATGAGAAAAGTGGCCTGTCGTTGCCGTCCATCGACAGGTTCGCAACCCGTGCCTCAGTTTCTGAAAACGGTGCAGGCCGCTCCGGCGGCGCGGACGCTCAGGCAGACCTTGTCGGCTTCCGCGCGGGTCTGCCTGCCGATACGGGCCGCATAGCGCGGCCTGAAGCCGAAGCTGCGATCGCGGACGCGTACGACGACCGGCTCTTCGCTCGCAAGTGACGTCGGAAGCTGGCGCGCGACCGCCGAAAACAGGCGAAGGGCCGCTGCATCGTTGCTATGCGCTGCAAGCTGCGCGCCCCAGGGTGCCCACGGGCCCTGTTGAACCGAGGCGGTTTCGGTCAGCCGGCGTTTGCTGGCAAGTTCGATGCAGCTATCGATGAAGGGCTTGTCCGGGCTCAGAAACTGCGCGGCATCGCCCGGAGGATCGTTCTTCCATTGCTCGATCGTACTCGCGGTTATGGCGAGGACGTAGCTGCGCGTCTCGAAGGGCAGGAGACCTGTATCGAGATAGACCGCCAGTCCCTGCTCGCCGGCATTGTAGGCTGCGGCGGCAAGGCCGAGATTGCCAAAACGTGTCCGCAGCTCGTCGAGATATCGTGCTGATTCCTTGAGGGATTCGAGGACATCGAAACTATCCCTCAACCCGCGCAGCCTGGCCGTATCGGGCATGAACTGTGCAATACCCTGCGCGCCCTTGGGACTGATGGCGCCCGCCCGGAAGCGGCTTTCCCGCCAGATCAGGCGGGCGAAATACTCCGCCGGTAGGTGGTTTTCCCGTGCGAAGTGATCGATCGCGACGCAGAGATCGCGGCCGTATGTCTCGCGTGTGATGCAAAGGCGCTCGCCGGAGTTCGGTACCGCGAGCGAATAGACGCAGACGCGATGGGATGTCGCGGCGGGCGGCTGGGAAACAGCCATCGCGGGATGTGCCGACAGAAAGCCGGCAACAAGAGTAACGAAGCCTGCTTTGCTAAACGATACGCCCACTGCAGCCATCGTCTCTCTGTCGCAATTCGTGGACTTCTGTGCCGAGCCGGAAAAGATACGCCCGTCAATGATGACGGGCGGAGTTGGGAGATTAATACGCATCTGCACGTTAGCAACGCTGAATATGACGTCAAGACAGAAACGGAGCATAGAAGGCTTTTGCCATATGCCTGTTGCCGCCGCTCGACTATTGTCGGCAAAAGAGCTCCCGATTCAGCGAGGCCGCCATGAGACTTTCCGCTTGCATCGAATGGCTGTTCGCAGCCGAAGCCGACAATTTTGCGGACAGGATCCGGCTTGCGCACACGCATGGCGCGGAGGCCGTCGAATTCTGGAAGTGGACGAACAAGGATATCGGCAGCATCGAATGGGCGCTGACGGAAACCGGCATGGAACTCAGTAGTTTTGTTGCCGAACCGATGATTGCCCTCACCGATCGTGCCAATAAGGACGCGTTCCTGAAAGGCCTGAAAAGTTCCATTGAAACGGCCAGACGCCTCGGTGCTCACACATTGATTGCGCAGGCGGGCGATGACCTTCCCGGCAAGTCTCGCGAAGAGCAGAAGGCGGCGCTGATCGAAACCCTGACCGCCGCTGGTGAGATTCTTGAGGGCAGCGGGGTGCGTCTTGGTCTCGAGCCACTCAACACGTTGATCGACCATGTTGGCTATTTCCTTCATTCCACGGTTGAAGGCATCGAGATCGTAAAGGCGACGGGGCGTCCGGAGATCGGCATCATCTATGATATCTATCATTCCGCCGTGATGGGCGAGGCCACGGCCGAGGTGATTGGCGGGGACATCGACCGGGTTTTCCACGTCCATATCGCCGATCATCCGGGCCGGAACGAGCCGGGCAGCGGCGATATCGACCTTAGACGGCGCATCGATTGGCTCGTCGAACATGGATACCACGGTGCGATCGGGCTGGAATATCGGCCGTTGGCGGCGAGCGCCGCGACAATTGTAGAGACCCGGCGTATGCTCGGTTAAGAGCAGCGTGATTCATACTCGGATGGTCTCAGCCATTTCAATCTGACGCGTCGTGCACCATGTAGTGGATGAGTAATGTCTTCCCTCAATCGTGAGGCGACTGTGTTTGTGGAGCGTAACCATGCAATCCCTTTCGGACGTACCTTTGTATTTCGTGGACCAGAGCGAAGGTGCGTGGCCCTCGCATCGGCGAAAGATTATCGATTGGCTGGTCAATGAAACGCGTGACGAGCGCTTCATCGACAACATATTCGTGCAGATGTGCCAGCGACTGCGTGACGAGGGCGTGCCTGTCGCGCGGGCATCGTTGCATTTCAGAACGCTCCATCCGCAATGGCTCGGTGCTCGCATTCTCTGGAAAGCCGGGTTGGGAGAGGCCAAGATTGATACATTTGGCTATGGTGTCGAGAACACACCGCAGTTCCGCAACAGGCCGGTGAACGAGATTTTCAGCGGCGCGACCGAGGTCCGCAAAAACCTCGAGACGATGCGCGACGGCGACGGCCACCATCAGTTCTATGACGAACTGATACGTGACGGGCTCACGGAGTATATCGCCTGGCCAATGGAACACACGCTTGGCAAGCGGCACATTGCGACCTTCTCCAGCGATCGGTCCGGCGGCTTCGCAGAGGAACATATCGCTTTCCTCAAAGACGTTCTTCCTGCCTTGACGCTTGTCACCGAGATTCGCATCAAGAACATTCTCGCGCGGACTTTGCTGGAAACCTACGTTGGTCCCCATGCCAGCGGACAGATCCTTGCCGGGGCAACGACACGCGGCAGCGGTGCGACCGTCGGTGCGGCGATCCTGATCTGTGACCTGCGCGATTTCACGACGATCTCGGATCAGTGGCCGCGCGACGACGTGATCGACCTGCTGAACGGCTATTTCGACGCGATGTCGGAGCCGATCGAGAAACATGGCGGCGAGATCCTCAAGTTCATGGGCGACGGCATGTTGGCGATCTTCCCGCTGGCCGATCCGATGGCCTGCAGGAACCTGCTGGTGGCAATCAAGGAGGCAGAGGGCGCTGTCGCCACCCTGAACGAGCAGAACGGGCGCGATGGCCGTGAGGTGCTGCGCTACGGGATTGGCGTACATGTCGGCGACGTCATGTATGGGAACATCGGCTCGCGACGGCGGCTCGATTTCACGGTGATCGGGCCTGCGGTCAACGTGGCCTCGCGCCTGGAAAGCCTGACGAAGGAAATCAAGCGTCCGGTGCTCTTCTCCAGGGCGTTCGTCGAGATGGCGTCTTGCAAGGAAGGCATGGAAAGCCTCGGCTCATTCCCCCTTCGGGGATTGGGCGAGCCCGTCGATGTCTTTGCCTTCAAGCAATCGTGAGAGCGGCAGGTATACCGACAAAGCGCGAGCAGGGTTTCTAAACGCGTAGCGGGGTCGTAGGCTACCGGAGTCAAACGATCTTTGAGTCCCTGCCAGGAGACCATCCTTCATGCCCGGTCCGTATGTCGTTCCCGTCCATGGCGACGAGGAACTTCCGAAAGAGTGCGACGTCGTCGTGATCGGCGGCGGCATCATCGGTTGCTCCACGGCGCTGGAGCTCGCCGAACGCGGCCTGCGCGTGACACTCTGCGAAAAGGGCGGGATCGGCAAGGAACAGTCCAGCCGGAACTGGGGCTGGGTGCGGATTTCGATGCGTGATCCGCGCGAGGTGCCGCTGATGGCCGAGGCGCTCAGGATATGGGAGGGGCTCGACAAGCGCACGGGGCGCGAAACCGGGTTCAAGCGGGCCGGCATCGTCTTCATCTGCGCCAACGAGAAGGAACTGGCCGACCACGAGCGCTGGCGCACCAATCTGGACGGCTACCAGATCGAATCGCGCATCCTGACGGCGCGTGAATTCGGCGACGTGGTTCCCGGCTCCAGGCTAGATATGTCGGGAGCGCTCTACACACCAGCCGATGGCCGGGCGGAGCCGCAAAAGGCGGCACCGGCGATCGCTGAGGCTGCACGCGACAAGGGGGCGACGATTCTGACGGAATGCGCCGTACGCGGCGTCGAAACCTCGGCGGGAGCCGTCAGCGGCGTGGTAACGGAGCGCGGGGCAATCGCCTGCAAGGCTGTGGTTTTGGCGGGCGGGGCATGGTCCAGCCTGTTTGCCGGACGCTTCGGGATCGACCTGCCGCAGCTCAAGGTGCTGAACAGCGTGATGCGCACGAAGCCGCTGGAAGGCGGGCCGGAGCAGACGATCTGGGCAAAGGATTTCGCGATCCGCAAGCGACAGGACGGTGGCTATACCGTGGCCTGCGGGCACCACAACATCGTCGACATCGTGCCGGCCTCGTTTCGCTATGCTGCTGCCTTCCTGCCGGCATTACGGTCGGAGTGGAAGTCGCTTTCCTTCCGCCTCGCCGGTCGCTTCGTCGACGAGTTGCGCATTCCGAGACGCTGGTCGATGGATGATGCAAGTCCCTTCGAATATCATCGGGTTCTCGATCCTGTGCCCTCGAAGAGATTGACGCAGGATGCGCTCGGCGGCCTGAAGAGGGCGTTTCCCGTGTTCGAGAGGGCGGAAATCGCGCAGCGTTGGGGCGGCTACATCGATGTCACGCCGGATGCCGTGCCTGTCATCTCGGCTGTCGACGCCATTCCCGGCTTTCATATCGCAACCGGATTTTCCGGGCATGGCTTCGGCATTGGGCCGGCAGCGGGACGATTGATGGCTGATATCGTGACGAGCCGGGCGCCTGCCGTCGACCTGAGCGCGTTCCGATTCTCGCGCTTTACCGACGGCTCGAAGGTAGAGCTCATCAGCGGCTTCTGATTGCGCTGCGCTAGTGCTTCTTCCGCGCTGTTTATACCAGCGTTGCCGCCACCTCGAATGCGCCCGCCACGGCCACGGCGCCTGGATCGCAAACGTGACGAGCGTGTGATCACGCATGTGAATATGGAGTGTCGCGCATGTGCCATCAGGCGCGCAATCTGCAATTGAGAGGTCTGGTACGCCCTAGGGGAATCGAACCCCTCTTTACAGAATGAGAATCTGTTGTCCTAACCGATAGACGAAGGGCGCATCAGGCAAGGAAATAGGAACAGACAAGCCTCTCGGCAAGATGCTCAAGCTTTGTAGAAAAAGAGAAATGGCACGCGCCAGGGTGAAAAGACGACGCTTTTTTCGGGTGCACATGGGGCCGCGTGCCCATTTGCGCCCAGTATTTAATGCGGGTGCAAGGGCAGGGGCATGTTCAGAACTCTTATGGAGGTCTGCTCGTGCCGTTTTCGTAGACTACGGTTGCGACGGTGCGCGTTCATGACAGTTCTTAGCTAGGTGCGAGTCGGCGGAATAAGAATCTTGTTTGAGAAAGTCTCACCGCTGCACGCAGAGACCGGCGGCTTCTTGGTCTTCCTCGGCCGGGCGCGAATCGGCGCCCTCAGCTTAGCCCACTGAACGGATGTCTTGCGCGACGTCGCTCATATCATTGTTGAGCTGATGATCCCTACGTTCAAACGTGCGGACCACGGCGTGCGGAATCGCTTTCGCATAGAGATGAACATGGGCAGGGGGCACGATGGCGTCGTCAGCGCCATGATAGAGATAGACGGGAACGCCGGGCGGAAGGCGTTCTGAGAAGTCCTTGCAATCGTGGATGTCATCGCTCGCCCATCCGCCTTCACCGATGAAGGGCGCCGCGATGATAAATAGGCCGCCGAGCCTTAGTTCCGGCGACTGCTCGGCAAGCGCATGGATCAAAATGGTGCCACCGACTGAGTGGCCGACGAGAATCGCCCCGGCCTCCAGTGAGACGAATTCTCCCATCAGCGCTGCCTTCCAGGCCGAGTAGCTAGGATCGTCCTCGCCGGGCATTCGGGGGTAGCGCACAGCATAGCTTTCGCCGAGTTCTCGCGCGAGGCTCGCCACGAGCTTGTTGTCCCAGCGATCGTGGACGCCTTCGCCGGCTCCTTGAACGAAGAGGACCTGCTTAGCCATGGCGCCATCTTATTCGACGAACGCTGACCGACGCAAGGCTGGGCTATCCGCTGCGTGGATTACGCAGAACCTTTGCTGTCGCGCCCCCTAAACGGGAGTCGATGTGCGGGCGCCTATCTTCGCGGGACGGCGCTAGAGGCCGTCTTCCTTTTCGATTTTGGTGGCATTGGGTGATAAACGAGGGAACAGGCGAACAGATCTTGGTTCATATGCACAACATTCGATTTGGCGAGATCAGTCCATTCCGTGGAGCTATGGGTAGGTCCGAAGAGAGTGCCCGTGTAGCGTAGCTTTCCGGTTGGGCTCGATCCTGGAGTAGGTCACAAGAATGGATGCCTTGAGTTCGATACAGAAAGCCGCATCCGTATCAAGCTCTAGTTCGACCTCGTAAAGGTCCTTCTCGCTGAACCAAAACCTGCTTTCGAACCTATATTTTTCAGCACTTAATTGCCGGTTAGATAGGGCCCGTCGGTGGCCGATTTGGGAGGCGCAGCAGCGATGACTTGCTCGGGGGCATGCCTCATTTGGTATATTGCCAATCAGCTTGTGCCGATGGAGCGGCACAGGGAAGGGTCATAGATATAGCCAAACAACCGATAGTCCTCATTTTCCCCTCCTGCATTTTTTGCAACCAGGCGAAAACGAAAATCTGCTAAGAGGGTAGCGGCTTTAGCAGCTGCCCGTAAGATACTGAAAACATTTAAGGAGGAGAATGAAGTGGCACGCCCTAGGGGAGTCGAACCCCTCTTCCCAGAATGAAAATCTGGTGTCCTAACCGATAGACGAAGGGCGCTTCCTTCGTGGTGGCGCCCTTATAGTCAGGCACTTTGAATCCCGCAAGCGGCAAATTCGATTTTTCTCAAAATAATGACAGGATTTTTTTGCGAGCGCGAAACGCCGTTTATTGCAGCCGAATCAAAACACTACTGGTCGGTGCTCGCAATTCATCGGGCAAGCTTACGGTGCGTTATGAAAGCCTGAATGAGACGTCACAGGGCGCGCGCGATGGTCGCCGGAGCCGTCCTGCCGCCGCAACCCCAGTTCCAGTCCCGGCTTTTGCCGGTATCGAGGTGGACGGAGTCCGTATGGCAATAGGTACCGACACCGCCGCGATCCGGCAGTGAGCGTATATAGCTTGCAATATCCCATTTCGACACGCCGTCGATCTGAATGTCGGCAGCGTCGCACGTCTTGTGCATGGATTCCTCGGCGCCGCCGACCATGCGGTTATGGTCCGGGTCGCGATAGCCTGACGTGACCACGACCGACTTGCCGAAATGCGTTTCGACGGCCTTGATCACGTTCAGCAGGTTCGGCTTGAAACAGCCGACGTCCACCTTGTCGTTCTGAAGATGCAGGCCGTTGGGGGCGATCCGCGTCATACCGGGCAAGGAGACCTTTTGCAGCAATCCGGAAAGACTGCCGAGCAGGTTTTGCCTGGGCGCGCTGTAGAGCGCATTCATCGTCTGGCCAGCAAGGGCTCCCGTCGAGGATGAGGCAGTCTGAACCGGCGCTATTTGGGTGCCCGTATTTTGTGAGGACTGCTGCGGCAGCAAGGGTTGACCCTGCTGCGTTTGCTGCGGTTGATCGACCGGGACCTGGCTGCTGTAGACACTCGAGCGCATGGGGCTGACACCGACCGGCGCGTGGGCGTCGCCACCGGCCGGATGCAGTTGGGTCGACGTCGGATTGTTCTGCGGCGTCGCGCGCACCGAGAAGATGCTCATCGCCTGGGCGTTAATACCGGTTGATTGCATTGCAAGGCCGCCGATATTGGCGGGAGCCGAAGCGGTTGATCCAACTGCCATCGGCTGCGCGTTCGGAGCCTGCGCCGGCTGAGCGCCCGATACATTCGCCACCATGGGGTCGCGATAGCCGGGTTGGGCAGGCGTGGCTGCGGCGGCCTGCTGCGCTACTGCTGCTGGTTCGACAGGGGCAACGACGGCTGCGGCATCGGCAGTCTTCTTGTCCGACACGCAGCCGGTGAGCAGCAGCGCCGATGTGGCGATCAGCAGGGCAGGTCCGAAAGGAATCCGCTTTTCAACAGCGAGCACGCGAGCATTCTCCAAGGGACGGCGAAAGCTGCGCCAAAATCGCATCGTTCGCCTTGAGTCGGCCGGAGAGTGCCTGCGCCGCAAGGCTGCGGCAAGCGCGATGCGGACCCGCAGATCCGAAATCGCAAAAGCCGCAAGCCTCGCAAAAGCCTCGGCCTACCAGGCGCCGGTATTTCCCATTGAAGCCCAGGGTTCGGCCGTCGGGAGGCTGCCGCCCTTCTGCAGAATCTCGATCGAGATTCCGTCCGGCGAACGAACAAAAGCCATGTGGCCGTCACGCGGCGGACGGTTGATCGTGATGCCGCTATCCATCAGCTTCCGGCAGATGGCATAGATGTCGTCGACCTCGTAGGCGAGATGACCGAAATTCCGCCCGCCGGTGTAGTCCTCGGCGTCCCAATTGTAGGTCAATTCCAGGCAGGGCGCGCCCTTGGCGCTGGCCTCGGTCTTGTCGCCGGGCGCTGCAAGGAAGACGAGCGTGAAACGGCCCTTCTCGTTCTCCGTGCGCCTTATTTCCTCGAGGCCGAAGAGCGTGGTGTAAAAATGCAGGGAGGCGTCCAGATCTTTCACGCGGACCATGGTGTGGAGATAACGCATTCTATTTCCTCTCTAATGCAGGGCGATGGATTCTTATGTGGTGGAACACCAGTTTCGGGCAAGACAGGGGGGTATGATTGGCAACTGGGAATAATCGAAAAGTAGGACTTGCGCTAATCCGTTACCAACATGTTAATCTTGATCTCAAGAATCAGTTAACCGTAACAGTGTGACGCGTATTGAGGGGCTGGCGATATGGCTGACAGGATTTCATCAAAGGAATTCACTGACCTCGATCAACTCGCGGGGGAAGCGGTCGACCTCATTGAAATCACCGGCGTCGTCAAGTGGTTCGACGTGGCCAAGGGCTTCGGTTTCATCGTCCCTGACAACGGCATGCAGGACGTTCTTCTGCATGTGACCTGCCTGCGTCGCGACGGTTATCAGACAATTCTCGAAGGCACGCGGATCGTCGCGCTGATCCAGCGCCGTGAACGCGGCTATCAGGCATTCAAGATTCTCTCCATGGATCAGTCGACGGCCGTACATCCTTCGATGCTGCCGCCGGTTCGCACGCATGTGCAAGTGACGGCAACGAGCGGGCTTGAGCGCGCACTGGTCAAGTGGTTTAACCGCACGAAGGGCTTCGGCTTCCTGACGCGTGGCGAAGGCACGGAAGATATTTTCGTCCACATGGAAACGCTGCGTCGGTTCGGTCTCACCGAGTTGCGCCCCGGCCAGGTCGTGCTCGTGCGCTACGGCGATGGTGACAAGGGCTTGATGGCTGCCGAGATCCATCCCGACGTGCCGAGCCCGGTGAGCCGCGCACACTGATGCGTAGGTCCGCAGCCCATTGGATCAGAAGCGCCCTTGCGGCGCTTTTTTTCATCGTCACCCTTCCGGCTCTTTCCCAACAGCCGATGACGTTCGACAAGGAACCGCTGATCATTCAGACGGCGTCCGGCAAGCGGCTGAATTTCACCGTCGAGATCGCCGACACGAACGAGCAGCGCCAGCTCGGCCTCATGTATCGCAAGGAAATGGCCGATGATGCCGGCATGATCTTCGACTTCGGCGTTTCGCGGCGGGTGCAGATGTGGATGGAAAACACCATCCTGCCGCTCGACATGCTGTTCGTCGATTCGACCGGCACCATCCGCAGCATCAAGCAGAACGCTGTGCCGTACTCCCAGGACATCATCGATTCGATGACGGAGGTGAAATACGTGATCGAACTCAATGCCGGCGTGATTGCCAAGCTCGGCATTCAGCCTGGCGACAAGGTGATGAGCGCGACGACCACGAAGAAGAGGTAGCGCCCGCGCCGCGCTGTGTGAATTGCCGGGAGAAGGTGTTCGACTGCACGGATCAGAGCTTTTCGAAAAAAAAGGGTTTCGAAATCCTCGCAAGGAGCCCGGCGAGGGGCAGTCTTCGTGAAGCGCCGCCTTGTTTTTGCTAACAGTTCTCGAAGCCTCCCAAGCTGCGTACACCCAGGCAGGCGGCGGGATTGGAAAGGCACGGGACCTTGGCTTGCTCGTCTCGACATAGAAGCCCTCATCCGTTCGCTTTGGACTGGCAATCAATCTTCCGATCATTTGTCACCATCGAGCCTCGCGCGCTTACTGGTCGCGGAATGTCCACATTTTTCGTCATCTATGGTGAGATTTACTGTTTACATTCGTTGTTTACATTTGTTCAAGTCAACCTTGAGCGTTCGAGGAACGCGGCTGACGCTCTGACGTCAGCGAGCAGTAGAGGTCATTCAGTGCGCTCCTAGGCATCCGCATTTCGGTGCGCGAGGTAGCAATGATCGGTGCTGATAAAACGCATACAGCGCCGAGTGTCATCCATTGGCCTCTGGTTAGCGAAGAACAGGAGGAGTGTGTATGGCGGAGCTATCAGTCTATATCGGATGGGATTCTCGTGAAAATATCGCCTACGAAGTGGCGAAAGAAACTTTGCTGGAAAATGCCTCTATCGACGTCGATGTACACCCAATCAAGCTGCAGGATCTGATCGACCGTGGTGTCTACACCCGTGAGGTGGATCCGCTAGCATCAACGGAGTTCACATACTCGCGATTTTTCACTCCCTGGCTCGCTGACTACAAAGGCTGGGCTTTGTTTTGCGATTGCGATTTCCTGTTCTTTGGCGATATCGCTGAACTCATTCAGTTTAAAGACGAAACGAAAGCGGTGTGCTGCGTCCCCCATGATTACGTCCCGAAAGAAGGGGTGAAGATGGATGGCAAGGTGCAAACCACCTATCCGAGAAAAAACTGGTCCTCATTCATGCTCTTCAACTGCGCGCATCCGTCCACCCGGGCGCTGACCCCTGAACTCGTGAACAGGGAAACCGGTGCCTATCTGCATCGGCTGCAATGGGCCGCAGACAGCGAGATCGGGCAGATACCTGAAGAATGGAACTGGCTCGAGGGTTGGAATACCAAGCCTTCAGTCGGCTTCCCAAAGGGCGTGCATTACACGAATGGCGGCCCCTGGTTTCACAATTGGCAGGATGTCGAATACGCGCAGATCTGGCGTGACAAGGCCCTGGCGATCGATCCTCAGTTCATGCCTGTGTGACGCTTGAACCTCGGCTTTCTGGTCAAGCTCCGTTCGTTTCTCTCAGGCGGGTCTTTGAGGATCGGAAAAGAACCGAACATGCGCTATTGGCCACGATTCCGGTACCGGCGCGGCAAGATCGAGATCGGCGACCGGCTTTTTACCCGCTGTGGGGTGATTATCGATGCTCAGAGCGGAGTGATCACAATAGGAAATGATGTCTCCATAAACGACTATTCCATCCTGCTGGGGCATGGAGGCATCCAAATCGGCGATAATGTTCGTATCGCCGCTCATGTGGTCGTGGTCGCATTCGAACACAGGTACAATGATCCCGCGGTACCAATACGGCTGCAACCCGTGAAGAAGGATGGCATCGTTATCGGAGACGACGTTTGGATCGGTGCCGGAGCAAAGGTGCTGGCAGGCTGCCACATCGCTCAAGGTTGCGTCATCGGGGCGAACAGCGTGGTGAAGGGGGCAACGGTGCCGTTTGGCGTCTACGTGGGGGCACCAGCGCGTCTGGTGAAAACACGGACGGCAAAGGCGGTTGAGAATGGAGAGCAATGATCGCGTATTGTGGAAGCGCTCCATCAGCAAGATAACATCAACATGGTTCCAACGATGAGCAGATCTGACACTAGCGATCCCGATACAATGGACGCAACTGAGGAAATCCACACGGAGGACTGGAGGTCGTTCTTTCTCGGCTACAGCGATATCGTCCTGGTCGCAAATAGCGATGAGGTCGACATCGACGAGCTTATGTCCCGCTTTCCTGAGACAACGCTCTTCATCTTTTTCAACAAGGTTTACAAGGTTCTGAGCGAACCGTTCACGCGCAAGGCCCTGCTGGTATCGCGAAGCGGAACGTTGGGTGCCAACCTCGTCAAAAGCGGCAAAGTGTCCAAGGTTCTGCAGTATTTCGACAGAAGCAGCTTCCTCGGGATCGTCAATCTGACCATCGGCAACCGCGAAAAATTCAGCCCAGCTTCTGCATTTGGTGATGTGAAAGTCAGGCATCTGGATCTGACGGACGTGTTCGCTCCGTTTTATCCACCTGCAAGTCTGCCGACCACCGGGTTTGCACTGTGCCTTTGGCTCACCAACCTCCAACTGGGCGTCAAGATCACTCTGGCGGGCTTCTCGTCAAAGCGAAGCGAGCGCTATCAGGTCCTCGACGTCCATGACTGGACGTTCGAGCAGGTCCTTTTGCGGCTCCTGTACCGCAACGGGAAGATCGACATTATTGGTCGCGAGCGGACCAATCCTTATGCCGAGCTTTCCACGCACTTTCCGGAATATTCTCCAGCCGAGATCGCTTTGACGGCAAACGAAGTACTGGCGGAGCGTCTTGTGAATTTGAGCTCATTCGTTGACAAGTTGATGCATGTGACGAGGTTCCTTCGTTTCGTTGATAGAACGTACAAGAGGCTAAAGCCGAAGACGCGGAAGGAACGGCGATGGGAGTCGATGGAGGGCAAGTAGGATCCGTCGCACCTGACCGGCGAAAGTTGAGCCTGGTGCGCTTCCAGTAATCGCAGCCATACAAAGGTTCCGCCAAGCAGAACGCGGTGCCGTACTCCCGGGACATCATCGATTCGATGACGGAGGTGAGGTACGTGACGGAACTCAATGCCGGGATCACCGCCAAGCTCGGCATCAAGCCTGGCGACAAGGTGGATGAGTGCGACAACCGCGAAGAAAAGTGGGCGCGCTCGCTTCAACCCGGTCTGGCGCGTCGGAGACTATCGGCCGTGACGCTAGTTAGAATTTCACGCCGATACCCGCCGAGACGGCATGTTGATCAAGATCGACGCCGGTTCCCTGAATTTCTTCGTCGCCATAATCGCTGTAGCGATATTCCGCCCGGCACGACATCATGCGACTTCTCCCGTGGGGCTAAGAAAATGGGATCGAATATAGTGAATAATATCAGACACAACCTTAACAACGGGTTTCTTGGCTCGTTCGCGCGTTAGTGTCGTTGCTTGCTCCGCGGCTAGCCGAAGGACAAGACCTTTTGCGGGAGGGGGTCGGATGGCGCGGCTATTTTCGCGCGGCTGCGGGGCCAAGCCACAATCGTTAGTCATGCCGTTAACTAAGGGGAAGTGGTCGGAGTGGAGAGATTCGAACTCCCGACCCTCTGGTCCCAAACCAGATGCGCTACCAGACTGCGCTACACTCCGTGCCGACGAGGGAGGGCAATACACGGTTCGCCTCGCGTCCGCAATATCTAAATCGCCTAACCCCCAGCTTGGTGTAGGCGCTCTTTTCGTTCAGGTCGGCGTGAGGAATGTTTGACGTCAGCGCGAATTGTGGGAAGGCACGGCTGCCGGAAATGGCCGAACATCCAGCTCCCGCCGCCGCGGCTTTTTTCTTGAAAAGAAAGGGATTCGCCGCTAAGCAAAATTCATCTCTTCGTGCGACGGTTTGGATGAAGAGCCCCGACCGTGGGATCGATTGAAGTTTCAAGTGCGAAAGCCGCTAATTCGGAGGCGCTGCAGCAATGTCTGCCAAGATCTATCGTCCAGCCAAGACCGCGATGCAGTCCGGCAAGGCAAAGACAAATATTTGGGTTCTTGAGTTCGATCAGGAGACGCCGCGCACCATCGATCCGATCATGGGCTACACGTCGTCTTCGGATATGCGCCAGCAGCTAAAGCTGACCTTCGAAACGCAGGAACTCGCCGAGGCTTACGCAAAGCGCAACGGCATCGAGTACCGGGTCATTGCCCCGAAAGATCCGCAGCGCCAGATCGTGGCCTATCCCGACAATTTCCGCTATACGCGGACGCAACCCTGGACGCACTGATCCGCGTTCAACAAGACGGATTTGACCGGGACATGTTTCCCGGTCACGCGGCCCCTTAGCTCAGCTGGATAGAGCACCTGCCTTCTAAGCAGGTTGTCGCAGGTTCGATTCCTGCAGGGGTCGCCAATCATTTCAACCTCTTAGATAACCTCTAATCGTGTTCCTGCCAGGGGAGGCCAAGAATCGGGATAAGCCGCATGAATGCAGATGCTGCCAAGGCGCCCGGCTGGGTTCGGAATGTCGCAGCGGCAAAGTTCATCCTGCCGGCGATCGGAAGTTTCGCGATTACAAGCTCGGGACCTTCGGCGCTGCCTCTGACATGAAGCGCATCGACCGGCTGCGTACCTGACTGAGCAAGCCGCGCGAGGTGAGCGTTGAACCAATCTCCAAACAGCACCAGTCCGAACGACTTAGCGTGCAGCCGCGAACTGAACGGCGGGTTTGGCATCTTCGGCCCTCATCCGACCCTCAATGACCGCTCGGCAAGCTTCCCATGCTCGCTGCCATTTCGCCGTGCTCTGGTTCGGCTCATGAATGAGCCAGGTCAAGGCCTCCTCCGGGGAACCGACAACGATGCGGATGCGGCTATCTCCCAGCACGAGGGGTTTTTTCCATCGGTGTACCAACATGGCTGCGCTCCAATCGTGGGGGTGTCCTGTCATCGACGGGTGTTGCTCCGCCTCTCCAAAAGTGGGGATCGCGAGCCCGCAATGGAAGAGGAAGACAAGCAGAACCCTTCGGTGACGCCGCTGCTCAATCATTGACAAACGGCAGGGATTTGAACATGGAACTCACGCCTTCCTTCAAATCAAGGACGAGGCATTCAGGACTTTGCGAGCCGGTGAGGGTATCATTGGCAAGTCGGACTCGCCGCGCGAGCGCTGGTAGGCATCCTGATGAGCGCTATAGTACAAGCTACTAAGTCGCTGGTGACATTCTCGTGCCGTACGTTCAATCGTTGACATTGCTGTGGCCGTGAACGGCCCGTAAGATTCCCGTGCTTTCAGGGTACGCCGCCGTGACCGATACGATTGTCCCACAGCTGATATTCACTCTGAACGTTGCGTGGGAAATCGCCTCGCGGGAGACTCCGGACTACGATCTCGTCGTGTATTTTATCCAGCAGGCCATCCAGGCAGCTCAAGAGGAGGCACTGCGACACGGAACGGTTATCGCTTCTGAAGAGAAGTCTGAGCTTCAGTAGGCCGTCGGCTTAAAAGCATCCGCCGGAAGCGTCTTAAGCGCCGACCGGGTGCTCTTGACCCGGGAGGGCCGCGCGGGCTTCAACCCCATCGATGTATCCGTGTTCATATCGCCGCTTTCGTCGTTGTTCTTTTCGTATTGAATGGAGCGTGAACCAACCGCCCCAAAGGTTGCGGGGCCCAGGTCCAATGTGCAGTCCTCTTGGGTCATCTATATTCGGGATTGCCACAATCTCCTGGTGGCTATGAACCGAGGACAAAAGGGGCTGGCGTCGGTTCGAACGAGACGAGGGAACTTTGCTGCTTCCCCACGCTGTGAGGTTCCTTCGAACTTTATCGGCAGGCGGTCGTCGCCTGTTGCTTCGGAGCGGGTTATGATGCTTGATCCTACGAAGGAGAAGGTCAGATGAACCGATTTCACAGATTTGTAGTGGCGGGGGCGTTGATCAGCCTTGCGGCGATCACATCGGCCTGTACTTCGACAACCGGCCAACAGGATCGAAATCGCCCCCTAAACTCAGCCTGCGCACTTGGATTCGATAACGACCGGCCTTGTAGCTACTAGGTAGAACAGCCGAACAAAAAAACCTCGGTGTTGGTGAGGCGAGAGCAAGGTATGCCGGAAAGGTCGCGCCGGAGAAAGACAATCTCGACGCGATCTGCGCCTTGAACGCCGAACGTTCGCTCTGGTTCCCTTGTTCGAGCCCCCTTTAGCGCCTCTCGTCGGCGGCTCATTCTATGCCAAACACGCCTACGAAATGCCTCATGCGTGCGACGGCAAGGTCGGGTTTGTCCAGGACGTTTGCTTTGTCTGCGAGCCGGAAAATATCGGCATAGTGATTGACGCCGCGCGCCGACTGCAGCCCTGCCGGAAGGCTGAAATGGCTCTGGTGACCGTTCAACCACGCCAGGAAGACGACGCCGGCCTTGTAGTATTGCGTCGGGGGTTCGAAAATCTTGCGGGAGAGCGGAACGGTCGGCTCGATGATGGATCGGAAGGTAGCGGCGTCACCCGCAGCGAGCGATGCCAACGCCTTTGATGCCGAAGGGGCGACGGCGTCGAAGATGCCAAGCAGCGCATGACTATAGCGCTTGCCATCCCCCTCGATCAGTTCCGCATAGTTGAAATCGTCACCGGTAAAGCAGAGCACGCCTTCCGGAAGCCGATTGCGAAGTTGCACCTCCCTGGCATTGTCGAGCAGCGAGATTTTGATCCCCTCGACCTTGTCCTTGTTCTCGTTGATGATTCTGAGGACGCACTCGAGCGACGGTTCGAATTGCGCGCTGCCCCAGTAGCCGGCTAGGTTCGGGTCGAACATTTCTCCCAGCCAATGCAGGACGACCTTGTCCTTGGCCTGCGAGAGAATTCTGCCATAGACCTTGGCGTAGTCGTCGGGGGAGGACGCCACGCGGGCGAGGGCGCGGCTGGCCATCATGATGGTGCGGCCGCCATTCTTTTCCACGAATTCGATCTGCGTCTCGTACGCCTGGATGACATCGTCAATCGATCTCGCATCGGCTGCCGCGAGATGATCAGTGCCGGCACCACATGCAAGGTCAGCGCCCGGAACCGTGCGAGCCTCCTGCAGCGATCGCCGGATCAGTTCCTGCGCGCCAGCCCAGTCGAGCCCCATGCCACGCTGGGAGGTATCCATCGCTTCGGCGATCTTGAAGCCGAGGCTCCACAGGTGCCGGCGGAAGGCGATCGTCGCGTCCCAATCGATTGCCGGACGGCCCCAAGGGTCAACGTCCTTTCGAGGCTCCGATACGACATGGGCGGCCGCATAGGCGATCCGGTTGAATTTTGGCGGTGTGGAAGGGCGCCCGATCGGTGTGCCGAGAAGCCGGTACTCGCTGGCGGAACCGTCAGTGTTCGGCAGATTTAAAGACAAGCTCATTGCGATCCTCCTCGATAGGTGAATGACGCAATAGTTTGGATCGTTCCAAATTGCAATAGCCTTTTTTTAAATCTAGGGAACGGGGGCGGGGAAGCGGGAACCTCGGCGCGAACTGGGGACAAAATATAATAGAAACAATGAGAAGCAACGCGATTGTTGTGTGTTTTACCGCGTTACAGGGGTGAAGGTTTTCCAAAGAATGTGCTTGACAAGTTTGGAACGTTCCAATTATTTACTGCCCAAGTTGGCGCGAGCCGGGAGGAATTCATGTCGAAAGGGAGGGTGACGGTCATTGACATCGCGAAGGCCGCCGGCGTCTCGAAGTCGACCGTCTCGCTGGTATTGCAAGGGTCCCCTCTGGTGAATGAAGGGACGCGATCCAAGGTGAATGCAGCGATGCGTGAGCTTGGTTATGTCTATAACCGCGGGGCCGCGAACCTTCGCCAAACGAGTGCAAAGTCGAAGATCATCGGCGTCGTGGTGAACGACCTCACCAACAGCTTCTTTGCCGAACTTGCTGTTGGCGTCGATATGGTCGTGCAGTCTGCCGGCTTCGTGCAGTTCCTCTCGAACACGAGCGAGAGCATTGACAGGCAGCGGGAAGTCATCGCCTCGATGAGGGAGCATGGTATCTCGGGGCTCATCGTCTCTCCGGCGCGTGCTACCGAGGCGGCCGATTTCAAGCCGCTTGTTGCAGCCGATATTCCGGTTGTCGTTGTTGTTCGCAGCCTGCCTGGTGCAAAGGTCTCGTCGATTGTTTCCGACAATCAGGACGGGACTTCAGCGGCAGTCGAGCACCTGGCGTCCCTCGGCCACGCACGAATCGCATTTCTCGGCGGATTTCCAGACACGGCGGTCTTCGAGGAGCGTCTTGCGGGTTATATGGATGGCATGAACGCCGCCGGTTTCAGTTTTCATGAAGAGCTGGTGGTCTCATCGGCGCCCTCGAGAGCAGGCGGAGCCGATGCGATCGGGCGGGCGATGGCAATGAGCAACCGGCCAACGGCGGCGGTTTGCTTCAATGATGCCGTCGCCTTCGGCGTGTGCGATGGCCTGCGCGCGCGTCATATGGAACCCGGTCGTGACTTCGCTGTCGTCGGCTTCGACGACGTGATCGAGGCACAAACGGCGGTCCCTGCTCTCACGACGATCTCCGTCGATCCGCAAAGCATGGGCAGACGCGCAGCACAGCTTCTCCTCAAGCAGATCAACGCAGGCAAGGCGGAGCCCGAAAGCGTGACCACGGCTGTCCGGCTCGTCATTCGCGAGAGCTGCGGAGCCGCGCAGAAGACAGGGAGAAAGATGGCATGACCGTTCGTTGGGGACTGATTGGGGCAAGTACCATTGCGCGTGAATGGGTGATTGACGCTATCCGCGCTACTGGCGGCGATATCGTGTCCGTCATGAGCTCGAGCGTCGAGCGCGGCCGGTCCTATGCGAAGGAAAACGGGATCCCGAGGCATGTCGCTGATGTCGATGTCCTTGTGAACGATCCGGATGTCGATGCGGTTTACATTTCGACGACGAACGAACTTCATCGCGACCAGGCGATCGCTGCGGCGCGCGCCGGCAAGCATATTCTTTGCGAGAAGCCGTTGGCGATGTCGCTGCACGATGCGCACGCCATGGTCAAGGCGGCGAAGAACGCCGGTGTCGTTCTCGCCACCAACCACCATCTCCGCAACGCCTCCACTCACATCGCCATGAGAGACGCCATCGCCTCCGGCAAGATCGGCAAGCCGTTGGCCGCTCGCGTTTTTCATGCGGTGTACCTCCCGGCTCACCTGCAAGGCTGGCGGCTGGATCGGCCCGAAGCCGGAGCCGGTGTTATTCTCGACATCACCGTTCATGACACCGACACGCTGCGTTTTGTGCTCGGCCGCGATCCGGTCGAGGTCATTGCGTTTTCGCAGGCGGCGGGGATGGGCAAGCCAGGCGTCGAAGACGGCGTGATGGGTGTCATGCGTTTCCAGGACGGGATCCTTGCCCAATTCCACGATGCCTTCACGACCAAATATGCGGAGACCGGGTTCGAGGTGCATGGCACTGAAGGTTCGATCATCGGCCGTAACGTGATGACGCAACGTCCTGACGGAACGGTGACGCTTAGAAATGCGGATGGCGAGCAGCAACTGCCGACCGACGCGAGCAACCTTTATGAGACGGCACTGCAAGCCTTTCACGGTTCTGTCGCCGGAAAGGGTCGTCCTTCGGCGACGGCGGAGGATGGCATCTGGTCGCTGGCGACAGGTCTGGCGGTCGTCGAAGCCACCAAGAGCGGGACGGCCGTGAAAATCCAAACAGGACTTTGAGCAATTCCAATGAGCAAGCATATCACCCCGGCCGAAGCTGCCGCACTGATCCCCGACGGAGCCATGGTGTCGGTGTCGTCGTCCAGCGGTCTTGGTTGCCCTGACCTTATGCTGAAGGCGATTGGCGAGCGCTTCGACAGCACCGGCCATCCGCGGGAGATCACGACCCTGCATCCGATCGCCGCGGGCGACATGAGTGGTATCAAGGGTGTCGACTACATCGCCAAGAAGGGCCTGATCAAGCGTATCATCGGCGGCTCCTATCCGTCGGGTCCATCCAGCGCAGAGCCGCCGCTGATCTGGCAGATGATCACGAACAACGAGATTGCGGCCTACAATATTCCTTCGGGCATCATGTTCGATATTCACCGGGAGGCTGCCGCGAAACGACCCGGTGTCCTGACGAAGGTCGGTATCGACACTTTCGTCGACCCGAGAAGACAGGGTTGCGCGATGAACGACCTCGGGGCCAAGGAGCCCGTCGTCAAGCGTGTCTCGTTCGAAGGAGAGGACTGGCTGTTCTTCCCATCGATCGTGCCGCAGGTCGCGATCATCCGAGCGACAACTGCAGACGAGCGCGGCAATCTGACTTATGAGCACGAAGGCGCTTATCTCGGTGGTCTGGATCAGGCGCTCGCCGCCCGCAACAATGGCGGCATCGTCATCGCCCAGGTCAAGCGCATCACCAAGGAAGGTTCGCTGAAGCCGCACGACGTGCGCGTACCTGGCATGTTGGTCGACTATGTCATCGTCGATCCGGATCAGAAGCAAACCACTCAGACGCTCTATGATCCGGCCATCTCAGGCGAGATCCTCCGTCCGCTGGAGAGCTTCCGCGTTCCGGAATTCAACATCCAGAAGGTCATCGCGCGCCGCGTTGCACAAGAGTTGCAGGCGGGGAGTTGCGTCAATCTGGGCTTCGGCATTTCCGCCAACGTGCCGCGCATCCTGCTTGAGGAGGGGCTGCACGGCGCGGTCACCTGGGTCATCGAGCAGGGGGCCGTCGGAGGGGTTCCTTTGCTGGACTTCGCATTCGGCTGCGCTTCGAACGCCGACGCCTATATGCCGTCGCCATACCAGTTCACCTACTTCCAGGGCGCCGGCTTCGATGCTTCGCTCCTGTCTTTCCTCGAGATCGGCAAGGACGGTTCTGTCAACGTCTCGAAGCTTTCATTCAGACCCCATGTGACAGCGGGGGCCGGCGGCTTCGTTGATATAACCGCGCGGGCGAAGAAGATCGTGTTCTCGGGAATGTTCAATGCGGGAGCGAAGCTTGGCATCGCCGACGGCAAGCTGGTCATCGAGAAGGAAGGCAAGTTGAAGAAGCTCGTCAATGAGGTCGAGCATGTCACCTTCTCCGGCAAGCGCGCGATCGAGCAGGGCCAGGACATCACTTATGTCACCGAGCGGTGCGTGATGAAGCTGACGCCGGAAGGCGTTGTTCTCACGGAGATCGCACCGGGGATCGACCTGAGCCATATCCTCGCTCAATCCGAGTTCCCGCTGATCATAGCAAAGGACCTCAAGGTTATGGATGCACGCCTCTTTGACGAAGCAAACATAGGCCTGTCTCTGCCGACGAAGAGCGCCCGCGTTCTGGAGGGTGCCTTCAATGGCTAGCGGCACCGTAAGAATCCAAGTCGAGGATCACGTCGCGATCATGACGGTATCGCGTCCAGAAAAGCTCAATGCGCTTGATCTGGACATGCTGAAAGCGCTTTCAGATGCAGCCGACAAAGTCGAGGCAAACGCCGACGTGCGCGCGGCAATCCTGACGGGCGAGGGCAAGGGCTTTTCTGCCGGCGGCGACATCAAGGCCTGGGGCGGCATGCAGCCGCAGGAATTCGGTCATGCCTGGGTGCGCCACGGACATCGCGTTTTCGAAAGACTTGCGACCCTCAGGATACCGCTGATCGCCGCCCTCAATGGGCATGCCCTCGGCGGTGGGCTGGAGCTCGCTGGCGTCGCTGACATTCGCATTGCTGAAGAGCACATCAAGATCGGACTTCCCGAGACCGGTCTAGGCATGGTTCCCGGCTGGTCTGGCACGCAACGCCTGGTCAAGCGCTTCGGCGCGCAGGTCGTTCGTCGCATGGCGCTGGGTGGCGAAATTTTCACTGCGGAGGAAGCCCACGTGCTCGGCATCGTGGATGCGGTCACATCGAGCGGAAACGCGGTCGATGCCGCGAAGGATTATGCGCAGAGGGTCTCGGCAAGAGGGCCTGCCGCGCTCGAGATCGTGAAGCTGATGATCGCTTCAGCAAACGGCGAGGACAACGGCACCGCCGTCGAAGCGTTGGGTTCGATCCTCGTTGCGAAGACCGCCGATCTCAAGGAGGGCATTGCTTCCTTCAGCGAGAAGCGCCCGGCAAAGTTCAAGGGAGAATGGTAATGACGGTTCTGGTGAATCCGAAGGCGCTTAGCGACCACAGGGCCCGCGAATTCAAGATGCTGGTCGACGGCAAGTGGGAAGCCGGGTCCTTCCAACCGATCGAGCGCGTTGCTCCGAGCCATGGTGTCGTGGTGAGCCGATTTCCGGCTGGCAGCAAAGCAGATGCCGAGCGGGCGATCCTCGCTGCTCGCAAGGCTTTCGATCATGGACCGTGGCCGCGGATGACCGCTTCCGAGCGGTCCGCCATTCTGCTCAAGGCGGCTGGCCTGATTACGGCCCGTGCGGAAGAACTCGCGTTTCTGGACGCGATCGAAGCCGGCAAGCCGATTTCCCAGGTGCGGGGTGAGATCGCCGGCTCGGTTGACATCTGGCGATATGCCGCAGCACTTGCCCGCGATCTGCACGGTGAAAGTTACAACACCCTTGGAGACGGTACGCTGGGTGTCGTCCTGCGTGAAGCGATCGGCGTAGTATCGATCATTACACCCTGGAACTTCCCCTTCCTGATCGTCGGCCAGAAGCTTCCCTTTGCATTGGCGGCGGGTTGCACCACGGTCGTCAAGCCATCGGAACTGACCTCAGGGTCGACGCTCGTGTTGGGTGAAATCCTTCAGGAGGCGGGCGTTCCGGACGGCGTCGTCAACATTGTCACCGGTACGGGACCCGAGGTCGGCGCAATGATGACGTCCCATCCTGCGGTCGACATGGTTTCATTCACCGGCTCGACCGGTGTCGGCAAACTCACCATGACGAATGCCGCGCAGACGCTCAAAAAGGTCTCGCTGGAACTGGGTGGCAAGAACCCACAGATCGTGTTCCCGGATGCGGATCTCGATGCGTTCATCGATGCGGCCGTCTTCGGCGCCTATTTCAATGCCGGCGAATGCTGCAATGCAGGCTCCCGCTTGATCCTCCACAAGAGCATCGCGTCCGAGGTTGTCAGGCGCGTGGCGGAACTCGCCAAGGACGTCAAGGTCGGCGATCCACTTGATCCAACAACGCAAGTTGGTGCTATCATCACACCGCAGCATCTGGAGAAGATTGCTGGTTACGTGGCTGGCGCGACAAGCAGCGGTGCACAGGTCGCGCATGGCGGTGAAAAACTCGACTTGGGCATGGGGCAATACATGGCACCAACCATCCTCGAAGCTGTTACGCCTAGCATGGCGGTTGCGCGCGAGGAGGTCTTCGGTCCTGTCTTGTCCGTACTCACGTTCGAAACCACTGCGGAAGCGATCGAGATCGCAAACGCGATCGACTACGGCCTTTCGGCGGGCGTCTGGAGCCGAGACTTCGATACCTGCCTGACCGTCGGGCGCAGGGTGCGCGCCGGTACGGTCTGGATGAACACTTTCATGGACGGGGCTTCCGAGCTCCCGTTCGGTGGCTACAAGCAGTCTGGCCTGGGCCGCGAACTCGGCCGCCATGCGGTGGAGGACTATACCGAGACGAAGACGCTCAACATGCATATTGGCAGCCGGACCAACTGGTGGATGCCGCAGAGGGAAAAGCTGGCGTAGCTGGCTTGAGGGAGACCACGCTCGAGGAGGGCGGGTAATTGGAGCGGGAATGGGTTCCGTTCCACACTTTAAACTGGGAGGTTTAACATGCGCAGGTTTCTTACGGCGACCGCAGCGGTCGCATTGGCAATGGGCCCGGCGGGCGGCTTGGCGCGCGCTGCCGACGTGAAAGAAGTCCAGATGCTGCATTGGTGGACGTCGGGCGGCGAAGCTGCGGCTCTCAACGTCCTCAAGGAGGACCTTTCCAAGGAAGGGTTTGCCTGGAAGGACGTGCCGGTTGCCGGCGGTGGCGGTGATGCGGCAATGACCGCGCTGAAGGCCATGGTCGCAGCGGGCACCTATCCGACGGCATCCCAGATGCTCGGCTACACCGTCCTCGACTACGCGCAGGCGGGCGTCATGGGCGACCTCACCGAGACGGCAAAGAAGGAAGGCTGGGACAAATCCGTTCCGGCAGCGCTGCAGAAGTTCTCCGTTTATGACGGCAAGTGGGTTGCTGCTCCGGTCAACGTTCACTCCGTCAACTGGCTGTGGATCAACAAGGCTGTCATGGAGAAGATCGGCGGCACCGAGCCGAAGACCTTCGACGATCTGATCGCGCTGCTCGACAAGGCCAAGGCGGCAGGTGTCACTCCGCTCGCGCTCGGCGGCCAGAACTGGCAGGAAGCGACGATGTTCGACTCGATCGTTCTGTCGACAGGCGGCCCCGAGTTCTACAAGAAGGCCATGAACGATCTCGACGAGGAGTCGCTCAAGTCGGACACGATGAAGAAGTCGTTCGACAACCTCCAGAAGATCGTTACCTACGTCGATCCGAACTTCTCCGGACGTGATTGGAACCTTGCAACGGCCATGGTCATCAAGGGCGATGCCCTCGTTCAGGTTATGGGCGATTGGGCAAAGGGCGAATTCGTAGCGGCCAAGAAGACGCCGAATACGGATTTCCTGTGCTACCGCTTCCCGGGCACTGACGGCAGCGTCATCTACAACTCCGACATGTTCGGCATGTTCAATGTGCCGGACGATCGCAAGGCGGCCCAGGTCGCGCTTGCAACGGCAACTCTTTCCAAGAGCTTCCAGTCTGCATTCAACGTCGTCAAGGGCTCGGTTCCGGCTCGTACCGACGTTCCGGATACCGACTTCGACGCTTGCGGCAAGAAGGGGATCGCCGACCTGAAGGCTGCCAACGAAGGTGGCACGCTGTTCGGCTCGCTGGCACAGGGCTATGGCGCTCCTCCAGCAGTCGCCAATGCTTACAAGGACGTCGTCTCCAAGTTCGTGCATGGCCAGATCAAGACCTCCGATCAGGCGGTCGAAGAGCTCGTCAAGGCAATTGAAGACGCCAAGTAATCACGGCCTCCTACGGTCTTCCCCGCCTTTGTGGCGGGGAAGATTTCGTAATGGACGACATCGTCGGAGGGGATGAACCCATGAGCACCATCGCTACAGATAAATCTGTTCTCGCACCACATCGGGGAACGCCCATTTCAATCCGCGCGCGCCTGCAGGACGCGCTGCCGAAGATCGTGCTCGCGCCGAGTTTCGTCATCACGCTCGTCTTCGTGTACGGCTTCATCATCTGGACGGTCTATCTGTCCTTCACCAATTCCAAGACCTTTCCGTCCTATGCCCTGACGGGGCCACGCGCCTATCAACGGCTGTGGCGCTGGACGTTTGAAAGCGATCCGCCGTCCAGTTGGTACACCTCGATCACCAACATGGGCATTTTCGGTTTTCTCTACATCGGTATCTGCCTCGCCCTCGGCCTGTTTCTGGCGATCTTGCTGGATCAGAAGATCCGCGGGGAAGGCTTGCTGCGACCCATCTTCCTGTACCCGATGGCACTTTCCTTCATCGTCACGGGCGTTGCCTGGAAATGGTTCCTCGATCCGGGGCTTGGCCTTGAGCAGACACTGCATCAGTTCGGCTGGACGAGTTTCCATTTCGACTGGATCAAGAACAAGGATTTCGTGATCTATACCGTGGTGATCGCCGGCGTTTGGCAAGCTTCCGGCTTTGTGATGGCGATGTTCCTCGCAGGCCTTCGCGGCATTGACAGCGAGATCATGAAGGCGGCACAGATTGACGGCGCAACGACGGTGCAGCTCTATCGACGCATCATTATTCCGCTGCTGCGGCCGATCTTTCTGTCGGCGTTCATCGTGCTCGCGCACATGGCGATCAAGTCTTACGACCTCGTCGTGGCGCTGACATCGGGCGGACCTGGCGGCTCGGCCTGGCTGCCGTCCAACTTCATGTACGAATACACCTTCAAGCGAAATGAGATGGCGGTCGGTTCGGCCAGCGCGGTGATCATGCTGATGACGATCTCGGCAATCATCGTTCCGTATCTTTATTCCGAACTTCGGGAGAAATCGCGATGAGCGCCGTAACCTCCACTACCCTTTCCGACGCGGCCAATGCGGCACGCTCAAGAATGTTCAGCCGGATCTTCATCTACGGCCTGCTGGTCATATTCGCGATCATCTACCTGATGCCGCTGTTCGTCATGCTCGTCACCTCGTTCAAGACCATGGACGAGATCCAGAATGGCAATATGCTGGCCTTGCCGAAGTCGCCGACCACCGATCCCTGGTTCAAGGCATGGGGCGAGGCCTGCGTCGGTCTGACCTGCGCCGGCATCAAGGGTTACTTCTGGAACTCGATCAAGATGGTCGTTCCGGCCGTGGCGATCTCCACGATCATGGGTGCGCTGAACGGCTACGTGCTGACGAAGTGGCGCTTTCCGGGGCACACGCTGGTTTTCGGCTTGATGCTGTTTGCCTGCTTCATTCCGTTCCAGTCAGTCCTCCTGCCCATGGCGACCATCCTTGGCAGCCTCGGCCGGTTCGGAGCGATGTTGCGCAACGAGATTGGCGTATCGCTGGGCTTCGGCAATCCGACCGTCAATCTCGTCACGGTTCACGTCATCTACGGTCTCGGCTTCACGACGCTTTTCTTCCGCAACTACTACGAGGCCTTCCCGACCGAGTTGGTGAAGGCGGCGCAGGTGGACGGTGCGAGCTTCTTCCAGATTTTCCGCCGCATCATGCTTCCCAATTCGCTGCCGATCATCGTCGTCACCGTGATCTATCAGTTCACCAACATCTGGAACGACTTCCTGTTCGCGTCAGCCTATGCGGGAACCGGTGATTCCATGCCGATGACCGTGGCGCTCAACAACGTCGTGAACACCTCCACCGGTGTCGTTGAATACAACGTCAACATGGCGGCGGCGATGATCGCAGCCCTGCCCACACTCCTCGTCTACATTCTCGCCGGCCGCTACTTCGTGCGTGGTCTGATGGCGGGCGCTGTCAAAGGATAATCCAATGGCTTTCCTCGAAATTTCAGGTCTCAAGAAGCGCTTCGGTGCATTGGAAATCCTCAAGGGCATCGACCTTGAACTGGAGAAGGGCGGCTTCCTCGTGCTGGTCGGCCCCTCCGGTTGCGGCAAGTCGACATTGCTAAACACGATTGCCGGCCTTGAGTCGATCACCGCGGGCGATATTCGCGTCGATGGTCGGAGCATCGCCGACCTGCATCCGTCGAAGCGTGATATCGCGATGGTGTTCCAGAGCTACGCGCTTTATCCGAACATGACAGTCGCCGGAAATATATCCTTTGGCATGGAGATGCGCGGCGTGCCGGTTAAGGAGCGCAACAAGGCGATCGACAAGGTCGCCAAGGTGCTGCAGATCGGTCATCTGCTCGATCGCAAGCCGAGTCAGCTGTCGGGTGGTCAGCGGCAGCGTGTTGCCATGGGCCGTGCACTTGTGCGCGATCCCAAACTGTTCCTGTTCGACGAGCCGCTGTCAAACCTCGACGCCAAGCTGCGCGTCGACATGCGCATCGAGATCAAGCGGCTTCATCAAGCAACCGGCACGACGATCGTCTACGTGACCCACGACCAGATCGAGGCGATGACGCTCGCCACCAAAATCGCCGTCATGCGGGACGGAGAGGTTCAGCAATTCGGAACGCCTGCGGAAATCTATAACAACCCCGCCAACATGTTCGTCGCCGATTTCATGGGATCGCCAGCCATGAATCTTCTCTCGGGTACGATAGAGAAGGGTGCTGCGGGACTGACCGTATCGCTGGCGCGTCCGCATGGGGAGCCAATCCGACTTCCCGTGACATCGGGCAACGGCGCCCTTGAAGCGCATACAGGCCGAGAGATCGTCTTCGGCATTCGGCCGGAGGCGCTGACCGATCCTGACGGTGCAGACCGCAACGCCAAGGCCCTGGCAGAGAGCGATTGCCTGATCGAGGTGGTGGAGCCTGCGGGATCGGATACGTTCGCGGTGACGAAGCTCGGCGGGAAGGAAGTCGTGGCACGTCTGCGCGCAGACGCCCGGATTCAGCCGGGACAGAGCGCTCGCCTGGCATTCAATCTCGACAAGGCGGTGTTCTTCGATCCGCAAAGCCAGATGCGCATCGCTTAGTCTAGCGCTGGATTTTCGAAATGAGCAGCACTCCTGATATCGTCATCATAGGGTCGGGCGTGGGCGGTTCCACCGTTGCCGCCGGACTGGCGGCGACCGGCGCCGAGATCCTAATCCTCGAGGCTGGCGACTTCATTGCCGATCGCCCCGAAAACCGTGACCAACGGGCCATTTTCCAGCGCGGGCATTTTCGACCGAAGGAAACCTGGTACGAGGCTGACGGGACCGGCTTTAACCCGGGCAACTACTACAATGTCGGCGGCAACTCGAAATTCTATGGCGCGGTGCTGTCGCGCTATCGCAGGGAGGATTTCGAGGAGATCCGCCACGCGGAAGGGATCTCGCCCGCATGGCCGTTTCCCTATGAGGCCCTAGAACCTTGGTACAACCGGGCGGAACAGATGTATCAGGTCCGGGGAAGCCTGAACGAAGACCCCACTGAACCAACCCACTCCGGCAACTACGAATACCCCGCTGTTCCCGACGAGCCGCCGATCGCCGATGTCAGAGCGCGGCTGAAGGCGAAAGGTCTGCACCCGTTCTCGCTGCCATTGGGCGTGAACGTTGAGGCATGGCTTTCGAAGGCCAAGACGCCTTGGGACGCGCACCCGAATTCTCGCGATGGAAAGATGGATGCGGAAACTGCTGCTCTCCTTAAGGCCTTGGAATATCCGAATGTCCGTCTCGAAACGAACGCCAAGGCCACGAAGCTGGAGTCAGGCCCGGGCGGCACGATCGAGCGTCTCCGCTACCGCAAGAACGGTGAGGACATTGTTGTCACTCCAAAGCTTGTCATCCTGTCGGCAGGTGCGGTTCAATCCGCTGTTCTGTTGCTGCGTTCGGCGGACACGCGCCATCCAACTGGACTGGCGAATTCTTCCGATCAGGTCGGGCGCAATTTCATGAACCACAACTCTTCGGCGGTGATTGCGGTATCGCCAACCTATCGAAACAGCTCGATCTATCAGAAGACGTTCGGCTTCAACGATTTCTATCTGTCCGACGGAAACGGCGGTCCGCCACTCGGGAACGTTCAGTTGCTGGGTCGGATCTCGGCGAAGGTGCTGAAGGGATCGCTGCCTTGGGCGCCGGAATGGCTGCTGCAGAACATCACCGCTCACGCGATCGACTTCTATGCCATGAGCGAGGACGTGCCCAACCCCGAAAGCCGCGTGAGGGTGGATGGAGACCGCATCGTTCTGCAATGGCAGCGGACGAATTGGAATGCGCATCTCGCACTGGTGGCGAAGCTGAAATCAATACTCAAGTCGATCGGATTCCCGATCGTCCTCGCTAGGCCCTTCGACAAGCGCACGCCATCTCACCAATGCGGCACCGTTCGAATCGGAAACGATCCGGCAAGTGCTCCTCTCGACCCATACTGCCGCTCCTACGACCACGCGAACCTTTTCGTGGTGGATGCCAGCTTCCTGCCGACCTCGGCGGCGGTGAATCCAGCTCTGACGATCGCCAGTCAGGCGCTGCGGGTCGCCGACCACATCGCATTGAAGGATCTGCACGTATGACAGACCACGTTGAAAGGCCAGTCGGCATCGTGACCGGCGGACGTCGCGGCATCGGTCTCGGGATCGCGACCGCGCTGGCGAAAGCCGGTTACAACATCGCCATCACTGGCGTGGGTGCTCAGGAAGGTAGCCAGGACGCCGTTGACGAACTTCGGTCCTTCGGGGTGGATGCAGTCTATCTGCAGGCTGATGTTTCCGATGTTTCGAGGCATGACGAGACCGTGCGCGCCGTTCTCTCGAACTTCGGTCGCATTGATTGCCTCGTTAACAATGCCGGCATGGCGGCGGTGGTCCGGGGAGATTTCCTGGGACTGCTTGCCGAGAATTTCGACACCGTCATGGCGACGAACCTCAAGGGCACGGTGTTCTTCACGCAGGCTGTCGTGAAGGCCATGCTTGTCACCGGCGCGGCTCCCCATCCAAGATCGATCATCAACATCACATCGGTCTCCGCCGAGGCAAGTTCGCCGGAGCGACTGGATTACTGCATCAGCAAGGCCGGCCTTGCCGCCTTTTCGCAGGGGCTTGCGCTGCGGCTGGCGGATTCCGGAATCGCGGTTTTTGAAGTGCGGCCCGGCATCATCCGAACCGACATGACCGCAGGCGTGACATCAAAATATGACGCCCTCATCGAAAACGGCTTGGTGCCGATGAGACGATGGGGCGAAGCCGAAGACCTTGGGAAAATCTGCGCCGCGCTTGCTTCCGGTGATTTCGGTTTTGCGACCGGAACGGTGATCGACGCCGATGGCGGCCTGTCCATTCCTCGCTTGTAACAGGATAGAAAAATGCGTTTTGACTACATCATCACCGGCGCAGGCCCAGCGGGATGCGTGTTGGCCAACCGACTGAGCGAAGATCCCGACATCAATGTGCTGCTGCTGGAGGCTGGTGGGGGCGACTGGAACCCACTCTTCCATATGCCGGCGGGTTTCGCGAAGATGACAAAGGGTGTTGCGAGTTGGGGCTGGGAAACAGTCCCGCAGAAGCACATGAAGGGCAGGGTGCTGCGCTATACGCAAGCCAAGGTGATCGGCGGCGGCTCGTCGATCAACGCCCAGCTTTATACCCGTGGGAACGCGGCAGACTATGACCTCTGGGCAAGCGAGGATGGATGCGAAGGCTGGGACTATCGCTCCATATTGCCGTACTTCAAGCGCGCAGAGGACAATCAGCGCTTTGCCGACGACTATCACTCCTACGGCGGCCCCTTGGGCGTATCGATGCCCGTGTCGCCCTTGCCGATCTGCGATGCCTATATCCGGGCGGGCCAGGAACTTGGCATTCCCTACAATCATGACTTCAATGGCCGACAACAGGCGGGTGTCGGTTTCTATCAGCTGACGCAGCGCGACCGCCGCCGGTCGTCGGCGTCGCTGGCATATCTCTCTCCGATCAAGGCGCGGAAGAACCTAGAGGTCCGCACGGGCGCGCGGGTTGCTCGCATTGTCCTGGAGGGCAACCGCGCCGCCGGCGTCGAGATCGCAACCGAACGTGGCGCCGAGATCGTTCACGCCGAACGCGAGGTGCTTGTTTCGTCCGGCGCGATCGGATCCCCCAAGCTTCTCCTTCAGTCAGGGATCGGTCCCGCTGACCATCTCCGATCGGTAGGGGTCAAGGTGCGCCACGATCTCCCCGGCGTCGGAGGGAACCTTCAGGATCATCTCGATCTCTTCGTCATCTCCGAATGCACCGGCGACCACACCTACGACGGCGTCGCGAAGCTCCACAGGACGATCTGGGCAGGCGTTCAGTATGTCCTGTTCAAAACAGGCCCGGTTGCCTCCTCTCTCTTTGAGACCGGCGGTTTCTGGTATGCCGACCCGGAGGCGCGGTCGCCGGATATTCAGTTCCATCTCGGCTTGGGATCGGGGATCGAGGCAGGGGTCGAGCGTCTGAAGAACGCCGGCGTGACGCTGAACTCGGCCTACCTGCATCCACGCTCACGAGGAACGGTGCGGCTTTCCTCGGCTGACCCGAGTGCCGCGCCTCTGATCGATCCGAACTATTGGTCCGACCCGCATGACAAGGTCATGTCACTCGAAGGATTGAAGATCGCACGCGAGATCATGCAGCAGGCAGCGCTCAAGCCCTACGTTCTGGCCGAGCGTTTGCCGGGCCCGAAGGCAATGACCGACGAGCAGCTCTTCGACTACGGCTGCGCGAATGCCAAGACCGACCACCACCCTGTCGGCACGTGCAAGATGGGGACGGGGCCAGAAGCTGTTGTCGGTCTCGATCTCAAGGTCCATGGTCTCGAGGGGCTTCGCGTGTGCGATTCGTCGGTCATGCCGCGAGTTCCATCCTGCAATACCAACGCACCGACCATTATGGTTGGCGAACGAGGCTCCGACCTGATCCGGGGACTGCCGCCGTTGCCCGCAGCGATCTTTGCTCACGAGCGCAACGAAACGCGACCAAGGGCGAGGGCAATCGTCAGCTAGACCGAGTGTCCGGACTGCGAACTTTTAGAATGGAGAAGGGTTTGATTTCTGATCCACGAGCTTTCCTGCAAACCCTATTTCACGAGGCAGTCAGGGCGGCGGACCCGTACGAGGCGTTGGTCCGCCATCTGCCAGATCCGCCGAAGGGAAGGACAATCGTTGTCGGGGCCGGCAAAGCAGCGAGCCAAATGGCTGCCGCGTTCGAACGCGCGTGGTCTCATCCCTTCGAAGGGCTCGTTGTTGCCAGGCATGGGCCGATTGCCGATTGCCGATCGACCAAAGTTCTCCAGGCGGCCCATCCCGTCCCCGACAGAGCGGGTCTCGTCGCAGCGGAGGCGCTGATGAACCATCTGCATGGGTTGACCTCCGACGATCTGGTCATCGCGCTGATATCCGGTGGCGGGTCGGCGCTCTTGCCGGCGCCCCCGACCGGCTTTACTCTCGCTGACGAGAGCGCCCTGAACGAGGCATTGCTGGCGTCGGGCGCTCCGATTTCCGGAATGAATGTTGTGAGGAAGCATTTCTCTCGCATCAAAGGAGGACGACTTGCCGCCCTTGCCCACCCGGCAAGGGTTGTCAGCCTGGTCGTGTCGGATGTTCCGGGGGACAATCCGGCCTTCGTTGCCTCCGGACCAACGGTTCCCGACGGCAGCGATGCGGAGGAGGCGCTACGGGTGATCCGGGACTACCGGATAGATCTCCCGGCGCGCATGATCGACTGTATCCGCAATGCCAGAGCACCAACCGCCGGCGACAGCGTGTTCGCGAACAACGAAATTCATGTGATTGCCTCCGCGCGGGTGTCCCTGGAGGCAGCTGCCGATCGGGCGAGATCTCTTGGTGTGCAACCCCTCATTCTTTCGGATTCGATCGAAGGGGAGGCGAAGGATATCGGCCGGATGCATGCGGCGCTCGCTCGTGAGTTCGAAGCGAGCCCCCCGGCTCCAAAGCCTCTCGTGCTGCTTTCCGGCGGAGAGACCACAGTCAGTATCGGAGCTGGAACGTACGGCAAGGGGGGCCGAAACTCCGAGTTTCTTCTCTCGGCAGCGATCGATCTTCAAGGTGTCGACGGCGTCGTGGCAATGGCCGCGGACACCGACGGAATCGACGGCTCGGAAGACAATGCGGGCGCGTTCTGTGACGGCGGGACGGTGGCGCGCATCAGGAGCGCAGGCGGCGATGCGCGCACGTTCCTCGCAGGCCACGACGCGTGGTCGGCCTTCAACCTCACGGGCGATCTCTTCGTGCCGGGGCCCACTGGTACGAATGTCAATGATTTCCGAGCTTTTTTTGTAGTGTGACGACGAGAGTCTGATCAGCTTTCGCGTGCATCGACCCGAATTGTTCCCAGCAGTCGCCGGAGCGTCAGGTTCAGCGTGCCGCAAGACGCCGGATGGCATTGCCACCGGCGCGTATGTCTTTGTTCTGATATTGGAAGCCCGCCCCGGGCCCCTCGGGGCGGGCTCTATCGATCCGGACCCCTTCCGGACCGCGGCTGATGGTGAGCCGCTGGAAATACAAATGGCCGTTGTCGCGCGTTGAGACAACCGAAAGCTGTTTTGTTGGTTATTTGGTAAGGTTACCGGCCGGCGCGCCGTGCGTCTGGACATCGGACGGGATTCTCTTCAACACTGGTATCGGCAGCGTTCTCTTGAACGAGAGTGCGCGACGGCGGAACAAAGGGGACTGTGTCATGGTGGACCGGCTGAAGGGAAAAGTTGCAATCGTTTCAGGTGGCGCGACGGGCATGGGCGGGGCAGCCTCGCGTCTCTTTGCTGCCGAGGGCGCCAAGGTAGCGATCATTGACCGAAATGAAACGGCGGCTCGCCAAACGGCGGAGGAGATCCGCGCTGCCGGTCATGTGGCGGAGTACTGGGTCGCCGATGTGTCCGAAGAGACGGCGGTCATCCAGGCCGTCAAGGGTGTGGAAGGCAAGTTCGGTGCCGTCACCGTGCTCTTCAACCACGCGGGGACCATCGTGATAAAGCCGTTCCTGGAAACGACACTCGACGAGTGGGAATGGCTGCATGCGGTCAACGTTCGATCCATGTTCTTGATGACCCGAGCCGTGCTGCCTGGGATGATCGCTGCAGGCGGCGGTTCCATCGTCTGCACGTCGTCGATCTCCGCTGTCGCGGCAACGCCGATGGAGGTGCTGTACGACACGACGAAGGGCGCAGTGCATATGTTTGCGCGGGCGATCGGGGTTGAGTTCAGAGATCGCAATATTCGCTGCAATGCTGTCTGCCCCGGTTTCATCCGCACACCGCATGGGTTGCGCGAGGTCAGCGAATTGCAGGCGCTTGGCGTGGATGTCTCAGATGCCGCCATCGCCGCTCAACAGGGCCGTATCGGCGAGCCCGACGACGTGGCGCGTGCTGCGCTCTACCTTGCCAGCGACGAATCGATGTTCGTCAATGGCGCGCATCTCTTCGTCGACAACGGCTTCACCGCCATCTAGGTCCGGTCAGCTCATCGAGGGTAAAATCGAAAGGGCCGAGATTATGATCTCGGCCCTTGTCGTTTCGTATCCTGCGGGTACTCTCTTACCTGCCCGCTTTCGCGGTGTGGCGGCGGCCCTTGCCGATATCGGGCAGGAAGACGGTCAGCAGGCCAAGCAGTGGCAGATATGAGCAGATACGATAGACAAACTCGATGCCCATGTGGTCTGCCACCATACCGAGGCCGGCAGCGCCGATGCCGCCAATGCCGAAGGCAAAGCCGAAGAACAGGCCGGCGATCATGCCGACGCGACCCGGAACCAACTCCTGCGCGAAGACGACAATGGCCGAGAAGGCGGAGGCGAGGATCACGCCGATCAGGAACGTCAGGAAGACCGTCCAGTTGTAGTCGGCGTAAGGCAGGGCAAGCGTGAAGGGCAGGGCGCCGAGGATCGAGAACCAGATCACGAACTTGGTGCCGAACCAGTCGACGACAGGGCCGCCGGCGACGGTGCCGATGGCGACGGCGCCGAGGAATACGAACAGCAGAATCTGCGCGTGCTGCACAGATACCCCGAAGCGCTCGATCATATAGAAGGTGTAGTAGCTCGACAGGCTTGTCATGTAGACGTACTTCGAGAACACCAGAAGTGCCAGCACACCGATCGCTGCGATGACTTTCTTGCGTGGCAGGTGTACGGCGGGCACGGCGACCTTGCGGCCGGCGTTGCTTTTGCGGTGGTCGGCATACCAGGCGCCGACGCGCCACAGGATGATCATCCCAGTCAGCGCCGCGAGCGAGAACCATGCTACGCTATGCTGGCCGCGCGGCAGCACGATGAATGCCGCCAGCAACGGACCGATCGCCGAGCCGAAATTACCGCCAACCTGGAACAGAGACTGGGCAAGGCCGTGGCGACCGCCTGATGCCAGGCGGGCAACCCGTGAGGATTCCGGATGGAACACGGCCGAGCCGAGGCCGACGACGCCGGCGCCGACGAGCAACACCCAATAGGCATGTGCATAGGCCAGGAGCACCAGGCCGATCAGCGTGAAGCCCATGCCGACTGCCAGCGAATATGGTAACGGGCGTTTGTCTGTGTAGAAGCCGATCAGCGGCTGTAGAAGCGATGCCGTGACCTGGAACACCAGGCCAAGGAAGCCGATCTGCGTAAAATCGAGGCCGTAGCCTTCCTTGATCATCGGATAAAGAGCGGGAATCAGCGACTGCATGGTGTCGTTGAGCAGGTGGCAGAAGCTCACCGCCATGATGATGCCGAAAACCGTCTGTTCCGCAGAGTGCCTCTCTGCCGTCATTGCGCTGTTTGTCACGATTCCACTCCGTCAATTGACGATCCGGAGATAGCCGACTTGCCGTTGTCCCGCTTTCGTGTTTTGGTCTTGTTGTTTCGCGAGTGGGCCAAAGATGACAAAATCCGGACAGCGGTTGGCGGTGAGCGAGCTGGCCAAGCTTCATGTGGAGCGTCTTGCCGCCATCGAGGCTGCCTCCGAGCCGGTCTACGCCATCCCCTCGGAATATCCGGCCGGCTATCACGTGAAGCCGCACCGCCATAGCCGCGCGCAGTTCGTCTATGCCCGAGCCGGCGTCGTCATGGTGTCGTCCGTGCAGGGGCGTTGGATGGTGCCGCCGCAGCATGCCCTGTGGATACCCGCGGGTCTTGTGCATATGGTCGACATGCTGGGCGATGTCACCATGCTGTCCGCTTATGTCGCGCCGAACGCCTTGGCCGATCCGCCGACGGCGATTCGTGTTGTGGCACTGACCGACCTTGCTCGCGCGCTGATCATAGAGGCCGCCGCGTCACCGTCGGGAGCCACGAGCGGGCGGCATGATCTCGTCATGGCTCTGCTGCTGGAAGAGGTCTTGCGGCTTCCTGACCGGCCGCTGGGATTGCCGTTTCCGTCTGATGCACGCCTGGCGGCCCTTTGCCGCGGCTTCATAGAAAATCCGAGTGCCCGGCTGCTTATCGACGACTGGGCAGAGCGGCTTGCCATGAGCCGTCGCGCCTTCACCCGATTCTTTCGCAAGGAAACGGGAATCAGTCTCTCGACCTGGCGCCAGCAGGCGGCCGTATTCACAGCCTTGCCCCGCCTCGCGGCCGGGGAGGCCGTCACGGCCGTCGCCATCGACCTCGGCTACGACAGCGTCGCTGCCTTCACCACGATGTTCAGACGGATGCTGGGCGCCGCTCCGCGAGCATATTTCAAAGCGCCGCCCGAACAATATTGAGCCTCGGAGGGACGGATCGCGGTGTCGCAAGGCCCCCTGCGGTATCCGTGGGGAGTCCCGACATGACGTTGACGTTCACGGCAAATCTGTGGCTTTCAAAAATTCGAAAAACATTCGTTTGACATTCGAATAATCTTCGCTTTAACTGCATTCACTTTCGCAAATGCGCAAGCATGTTGCGTTGCAGTATATTCTGGCTCGGAGGGGGAATGTGAGCCGTCAGATTCACGATCTTTTCATCATCGGCGGTGGCATCAACGGCTGCGGGATCGCGCGTGATGCGATTGGGCGCGGCTATACGGTCGCGCTTGCGGAGATGAACGATTTCGCGTCCGGCACGTCCTCCGGCGCGACCAAGCTCATCCATGGGGGCTTGCGATATCTCGAACATTACGAGTTTCGTCTGGTGCGCGAGTCGCTGATGGAGCGCGAAGTGCTCTGGGCGATGGCGCCGCACATTATCTGGCCGATGCGCTTCGTACTGCCCTATCACAAGGGCGGCATCCGACCGGCATGGCTGATCCGCGTCGGGCTGTTTCTTTACGACCATCTCGGCGGCCGCAAGCTATTGCCGCCGACCGCCGTTCTCGACATGCGTCGGGATCCGGCTGCTAAGCCGTTGAAGGCGCTCTTCACGAAGGCATTCGAGTATTCGGACGGTTGGGTCGACGATGCACGCATGGTTGTGTTGAACGCGAGGGATGCCGCCGACCGCGGCGCGCTGATCATGCCGAGAACGAAGGTGGTGTCGGCGCGGCGCGAGAACGGTCTATGGTCGATCGAGACGATCGACACCGTTAGCGGGCAGGCGAACAGTTTTCAGGCGCGGATGCTGGTGAATGCAGCCGGTCCCTGGGTCGATCACGTCATTCGCGCGGCCTTCGGGCAGAACGAGGCTCACCATGTACGGCTCGTCCAGGGCAGCCATATCGTGGTGAAGAAGAAGTTCAACGATCCGCGTGCCTATTTCTTCCAGAACCCAGACAACCGCATCATCTTCGCGATCCCCTACGAGCAGGACTTCACACTGATCGGTACCACCGACCGCGACTACTCGGCCGATCCAAAGGATGTGAAAATTTCCGAAGAAGAAACGGCGTATCTCTGCAACGCGGCGAGCGAGTATTTCAAGGAGCCGGTGCGGCAGGAAGACATCGTCTGGACCTATTCGGCCGTGCGGCCGCTGTTTGATGACGGCGCTTCCAAGGCACAGGAGGCAACCCGCGACTACGTGCTGAAAATCGAAGGCGAGGGTGAAAGTGCGCCGCTCCTCAACGTCTTCGGCGGCAAACTCACGACCTATCGGCGGCTTTCCGAGCATGCGCTGGAAAAAATCGCTGCGGCGATCGGTGCCAAAGGCGCGCCGTGGACAGCGAAAAGCCATCTGCCGGGCGGCGATTTCGCAGCAACCGGCTATGAGGCTGAAGTCGCGAAACTGAGGGGCCGCTATCCGTTCCTGGCCGACCGGCACGCGCGCCGACTGGTGCGCCGCTACGGCACGAAGGCGTCGGTTCTTCTTGGACGGGCGACCAACACCGAGGACCTCGGACGCTGTTTCGGTGGCGATCTCTACGAAGCAGAGGTTCGCTATCTCATCGATCACGAATGGGCCAGACGCGCAGATGATGTGCTGTGGCGAAGAACGAAGGACGGCCTGCGTCTAACCAAGGAACAGGCTGCGCTATTGGAGGAGTACATGGCCGCGCGACCGGCACAGATGGCTGGTTGAAGCGGTAATGTCCCCGCTGTTGAGGAGGCACGGGAACCGGAATGCTTGAATTGCGGAACGCCGCAAAGATGGTGGGCGGGGAGTATCATATCCACGCGACCAGTCTTGCGTTTGAAAAAGGCACGCTGAATGTGCTGCTGGGGCCGACGCTGTCCGGCAAGACGTCGCTGATGCGGCTGATGGCCGGGCTCGATCGTCCGACGAGTGGTTCCGTCCATTTCGACGGCGCGGATGTGACCGGCATGGCGGTGCAGAAGCGCAATGTCGCGATGGTCTACCAGCAGTTCATCAACTATCCGGCGCTGACGGTGTACGAGAACATCGCCTCGCCGATGCGGATTGCCGGCAAGAATGTGGCGACGATCGACCGGGAAGTGCGCAAGGCCGCCGATCTGCTGCGCCTCACGCCCTATCTGGACCGGACGCCGCTCAATCTCTCCGGCGGCCAGCAGCAGCGCACGGCGCTTGCGCGCGCCCTCGTCAAAAATGCCAGCCTGGTGCTGATGGACGAGCCGCTCGCAAACCTCGACTACAAGTTGCGCGAGGAACTGCGGGCCGAGCTACCGAAGATTTTTGCGCAATCCGGCGCGATCTTCGTTTATGCCACGACGGAGCCCTCCGAAGCGCTTCTGCTCGGCGGCAACACGGCGACCCTTTCGGAAGGTCGTGTGACCCAGTTCGGACCGACCATTTCAGTCTATCGAAACCCGTTCGATCTTGTCACGGCAAAGACCTTTGCCGATCCGCCGCTCAATTTCATTGATGTCGTAAAGGCTGGTGGAGTGTTCCAAAGGAAGGATGCGACGATGCTTCCGGTGCCTGCACATCTGGCCGCAATGGCCGATGGTCCGGTCACCATTGCCTTCCATCCGCATCACCTCGGTCTTTCGCTGCAAACCCCGGCCGCCGCAAGGCTGCAGGCTCGCACACAGATCTCGGAAATTACCGGGTCGGAGAGCTTCGTGCACCTGGATTTCGATGGCGTGCGCTGGGTCATGCTCGCCCACGGTATTCACAACATTGATCCCGACACCGAGGTCGACGTGTACCTCGACACGCGTCATGTCATGGCTTTTGGCACCGACGGTCGCGCTATCGCAACTGGCGCAAAGGCGTAAGGGAGAAGGACATGGCACGCATCACGCTCGACCACATCCGCCACGCCTACGGACCGAACCCGAAGTCGGACACGGACTACGCGCTTCGCGAAGTCGATCACGAATGGAGGGACGGCGGCGCCTACGCGCTCCTCGGACCATCCGGCTGCGGAAAGACAACACTGCTCAACATCATTTCCGGCCTGCTGCAGCCATCGCATGGCCGCATCCTCTTCGACGGAAACGATGTGACGAACCTTTCGACACAGGCGCGCAACATCGCGCAGGTGTTCCAGTTCCCGGTCATCTACGACACGATGACCGTCTACGACAATCTGGCCTTTCCGTTGCGCAATCGTGGCGTCGCCGAACCGGACGTCGACCGCCGCGTTCGTGACATTCTCGAGATGATCGACCTCGGGGGTATGGCCAAACGCAAGGCGCAGGGCCTGACCGCCGACCAGAAGCAGAAGATTTCGCTCGGTCGCGGCCTGGTGCGCAACGACGTCAACGCCATCCTGTTCGACGAGCCTTTGACCGTTATCGACCCGCACATGAAGTGGGTGCTGCGTTCGCAGCTGAAGCGGCTGCACAAACAGTTCGGTTTCACCATGGTCTACGTGACCCACGACCAGACGGAGGCGCTGACCTTCGCTGACAAGGTCGTCGTTATGTACGAGGGGGAAATCGTCCAGATCGGCACGCCGGCAGAGCTTTTCGAGCGGCCGAGTCACACGTTCGTCGGCTACTTCATCGGCTCACCGGGCATGAATGTCCTGCCGGTCCAGTTGCAGGGTAACGCGGTCCGTATCGGCAGCGAGACATTGTCATTGGACTATGCGCCGCAAACGGCCGCTGGTGCAAAGACCGAGTTGGGCATCCGTCCGGAGTTCATCAATCTCGGCCGCGAGGGGATGCCGGTCACCGTCAACAGGGTCGAGGACATTGGACGGCAGAAGGTCGTGCGGGCCACCTTTGCCGGTCAACCGATCGCCATCGTCGTGACGGAGGACTCCGAAATCCCGACCGATGCGCGGGTGACCTTCGATCCGGATGCAATCAACATTTATGCCAATTCCTGGCGCGTCGGCAGGGAGGGCTGAGCATGGAAAAGACCTGGAACAACAAAGCCTGGTTTCTGGTTCTACCAGTTCTGGTCCTGGTTGCCTTCTCAGCCGTCATTCCGCTGATGACCGTTGTGAACTACTCGGTGCAGGACACATTCGGGAACAACGAGTTCTTCTGGGCGGGTACGGACTGGTTTGTGCAGACGCTTCATTCCGACCGCTTCTGGGCGGCATTGCAGCGCAATCTCGCCTTCTCGCTGATCATTCTGGCGTTGCAAATCCCGCTTGGCATCTTCATCGCGCTGAACATGCCGAAGAAGGGGCTCGGCGTGCCGGTCTGCCTCGTGCTGATGGCGCTGCCGCTGCTCATCCCATGGAACGTGGTCGGTACGATCTGGCAGGTTTTCGGTCGTGTCGACATCGGCCTGCTCGGACATACGCTGGAAGCACTGGGGTTTGACTACAACTATGTCCGTGACCCGATCGATGCGTGGATCACCATCATCGTTATGGACGTCTGGCATTGGACAAGCCTTGTCGTCCTGCTCTGCTATGCCGGCCTCGTGTCGATCCCGGATGCCTATTATCAGGCGGCGAAGATCGACGGCGCGTCGCGCTGGTCCGTCTTCCGCTATATCCAGCTGCCGAAGATGAAGCGGGTGCTTCTGATCGCCGTGCTGTTGCGCTTCATGGACAGTTTCATGATCTATACCGAGCCTTTCGTCGTCACCGGCGGCGGTCCCGGCAACTCGACCACGTTCCTGTCGATCGACCTCGTGAAAATGGCCGTCGGCCAGTTCGACCTCGGTCCGGCAGCGGCAATGTCGATCATCTACTTCCTGATCATCCTGCTACTCTCATGGATCTTCTACACCGTGATGACCAGCGGCGACGAGAACGCGTGAGAAAGGAGAGGACCATGGATCAGACAATGAAATACAAGCCTGCGAAATACAAGCCAGCGGGCAACTTCTCCTGGGTCGTTTCGACGATCTACATCATCTTCCTGCTGCTGCCGATCTACTGGCTGATCAACATGAGCTTCAAGGAAAATGCCGAGATCACCGGCACCTTCTCGCTCTGGCCGCTTAACCCGACGCTCAGAAACTACACAGTTATCTTCACCGATCCGTCCTGGTACAACGGCTACATCAATTCGATCACCTATGTCGCCATGAACACAGTGATCTCGGTGCTGGCGGCGCTGCCTGCGGCCTATGCCTTCTCGCGCTACCGGTTCCTCGGCGACAAGCATCTATTCTTCTGGCTGCTGACGAACCGGATGGCGCCGCCGGCCGTCTTCGCGCTGCCGTTCTTCCAGCTCTACTCCGCCTTTGGCCTCATCGACACGCACATAGCGGTGGCGCTCGCCCACTGCCTGTTCAACGTGCCGCTGGCGGTCTGGATCCTCGAAGGCTTCATGTCGGGCGTGCCGAAGGAGATCGACGAGACGGCCTATATCGACGGCTACTCGTTCCCGCGCTTCTTCATCCGGATCTTCATGCCACTTGTGGCTTCAGGCATCGGCGTGGCCGCCTTCTTCTGCTTCATGTTCTCGTGGGTGGAACTGCTGCTGGCCCGCACGCTGACGACGACGGCGGCCAAGCCAATCTCGGCGATCATGACGCGAACGGTGTCTGCCTCGGGCATGGACTGGGGCGTGCTGGCGGCAGCCGGCGTGCTCACCATCATTCCCGGCGCGCTCGTCATCTACTTCGTACGCAACTACATCGCCAAGGGCTTCGCGCTCGGTCGCGTCTGACAAGGGAGGACCACTCATGCATTTTTCCTGGATGGCGTGGACGCTGCCGACAGCATTGTTTTTCCTGACGATTCTCATGCTGCTGGTCGGCATGAGCGTCTGGGAGTATCTCGCGCCAGGCGGTTCGCCGCGTGTGGGAATCCTCAGGTTTGAAACCACGCGAGGAGACCGGCTCTTCGTATCGCTGCTTGGCGCAGCGTTCATTCAACTCGCATGGCTGGGTCTTGTTGGACCCAACCTGTGGTGGGCTCTTGCCATTTCCGTAGTCTACGCCATCGGCGTCTTCCGCTACGTGTGACGGCAGGGAAAGACAGATGGCCGGGGGCACTGGCCGCCTGAAACGTGAAGACTGCAATCGCAACCCTGGGAGGATATTATGCGAAAGCATTTACTAGCGACAACAGCAAGCATGTTGCTGGCCATGGCGGGCTCCGCCTATGCCGGCATGGATGAGGCGAAAACCTTTCTGGACAAGGAAGTCGGCGAACTCTCGACGCTTTCCCGCGCCGACCAGGAAAAGGAAATGCAGTGGTTCGTCGATGCGGCAAAGCCTTTTGCCGGCATGGACATCAAGGTTGTTTCCGAAACGCTGACGACTCACGAATATGAATCGAAGGTTCTGGCGCCTGCCTTCACGGCGATCACCGGCATTAAGATCACCCACGACCTGATCGGCGAAGGCGACGTCGTCGAAAAGCTGCAGACACAGATGCAGTCGGGCGAAAACATCTACGACGCCTATGTCAACGACTCGGACCTGATCGGTACGCATTGGCGCTACCAGCAGGCCCGCTCGCTGACCGACTGGATGGAGAAGGAAGGCAAGGACGTCACCAATCCTGGCCTCGACATCAATGACTTTATCGGCACCAAGTTCACGACGGCACCTGATAAGAAGCTCTACCAGCTTCCCGACCAGCAGTTCGCGAACCTCTACTGGTTCCGTTACGACTGGTTCAACGACGAGAAGAACAAGGCCGACTTCAAGGCGAAGTACGGCTACGATCTCGGCGTTCCGGTCAACTGGTCCGCTTATGAGGACATTGCCGAATTCTTCACCGGCCGTGACGTAGGCGGCAAGAAGGTCTTCGGCCATATGGATTATGGCAAGAAGGATCCGTCGCTCGGATGGCGCTTCACCGACGCCTGGCTCTCGATGGCCGGCAACGGCGACAAGGGTCTTCCGAACGGCCTTCCGGTCGACGAGTGGGGCATCAAGGTCGATGAGAACTCCCGTCCCGTCGGCTCGTGCGTCGCGCGCGGTGGTGACACCAACGGCCCGGCCTCTGTCTATGCGATCCAGAAGTATCTGGATTGGTTGAAGGCCTATGCACCGCCGGCAGCGCAGGGTATGAACTTCTCCGAATCCGGCCCCGTTCCGGCGCAAGGTGAAGTGGCCCAGCAGATCTTCTGGTACACCGCGTTCACGGCCGATGCCGTCAAGCCCGGCCTGCCAGTGGTCAACGAGGACGGCACGCCGAAATGGCGCATGGCACCGAGCCCGCACGGCGTCTACTGGAAGGACGGCATGAAGCTCGGCTATCAGGACGTCGGTTCCTGGACGCTGATGAAGTCGACACCTGACGATCGCGCCAAGGCTGCGTGGCTATACGCGCAGTTCGTGACCTCGAAGACGGTGGACGTCAAGAAGAGCCATGTTGGTCTCACCTTCATCCGCGAATCCACCATCCGCGACAAGAGCTTCACGGAACGTGCTCCCAAGCTCGGCGGTCTGATCGAGTTCTACCGCTCGCCGGCCCGCGTCCAGTGGTCGCCGACCGGCACCAACGTTCCTGACTATCCGAAGCTGGCACAGCTCTGGTGGCAGGCCGTCGGCGATGCATCTTCGGGTGCGAAGACCGCGCAGGAAGCCATGGATTCGCTTTGCGCAGAGCAGGAAAAGGTCCTGCAACGCCTGGAGCGCGCCAAGGTGCAGGGCGATATCGGTCCGAAGCTCGCCGAAGAGCATGATCTCGAATACTGGAACAAGGACGCGGTCGCCAAGGGCAACCTCGCTCCCCAATTGAAGATCGAGAATGAGAAGGAAAAGCCGGTTACCGTCAATTACGACGAACTGGTCAAGAGCTGGCAGTCCAACTGATCAGCGGCATTTGGTCGGGTACGAGGCCCGACCAATAGCAATGCCGACGGCGCGCAAACGCCGTCGGCACCAACCACCCCATGGAATGACCTATCGTATGAGCTGGCGCATTCGCGGCGGCGAGGCGAACTGTTGCGCCCGGAGAAGACAATGAGCGGCCATATTCTCGCGATCGACCAGGGCACGACGTCCTCGCGCGCGATCGTCTTCGACGCCGGGATGAAGATGATCTCTTCTGCGCAGGAAGAGATCAAGCAATCCTATCCCCAACCAGGTTGGGTCGAGCATGACCCGGACGAGATCTGGACCACGGTGGTCAATACGGCACGGAAAGCTTTGGCAAACGCCAACGTTCCAGTGGCCGATATCGCCGCGATCGGTATCACCAACCAGCGTGAGACGACCGTTGTCTGGGAGCGAAAGTCGGGCAGGGCGCTCTACAAGGCAATCGTATGGCAGGATCGGCGCACGGCCGAGGTCTGCGACAGTCTCAAGGCTGACGGTTACGAGAAGCTCTTCAGCGCTAAGACGGGTCTGCTACTGGACCCTTATTTTTCCGGAACGAAACTGCGCTGGCTGCTCGACAATGTCGACGGATTGCGGGAGCGTGCCGAGGCTGGCGAGGTGTGTTTCGGTACTGTCGACAGCTGGCTTATCTTCAATCTGACCGGCGGACGCGTTCATGCCACGGATGCCACCAACGCGTCGCGAACGCTGCTTTTCAATATAACGGAGGGCCGGTGGGACGACGAGCTTCTTGGCCTCCTCAGGATCCCGGCAGCCATGCTTCCGGAGGTCAAGGACTGCGCGGACGATTTCGGCGTCACCGATCGCGATGTCTTCGGGGCAGCCATCCCAATCCTCGGTGTTGCCGGCGACCAGCAGGCGGCCACTATCGGCAATGCCTGCTTCAAGCCCGGCATGATGAAATCGACCTATGGGACAGGCTGCTTTGCCCTGCTGAACACAGGGCGTGACTGCGTGGCATCCAGCAACCGGATGATTACGACGATCGCCTATCGGCTCGGCGGCAAGACGACCTATGCGCTGGAAGGCTCGATTTTCATCGCCGGTGCAGCCGTGCAATGGCTCCGCGACGGCCTTGGCCTTATTTCACAGGCATCGGAGAGCGGCACCCTGGCGACGCGAGCCGATCCCAATCAGCAGGTCTATGTGGTACCTGCCTTTACGGGGCTCGGCGCTCCTTATTGGGATCCAGAGGCGCGGGGTGCGATTTTCGGCTTAACCCGAAACAGCGGCCCGGCCGAATTGGCGCATGCGGTACTCGAATCCGTGGCCTACCAGACACTCGATCTGCTGATCGCGATGCGGAAGGATTGGGGCGGCCATCACATCGAGACGGTCCTGCGCGTCGATGGCGGTATGGCCAGTTCCGACTGGACGATGCAGCGTCTTGCCGATGTGGTCGGCAATCCAGTGGACCGGTCCGCTGTTCTGGAGACAACGGCGCTGGGCGCGGCCTGGCTCGCGGGTTCGAGAGCGGCGGTCTGGCCGGACCACGAGCAATTCGGAAAGGCCTGGGCTTGCAACAGGCGGTTCCAGCCCTCGATGGAGGAGGCCGAGCGGCAGACGAAGATCGCCGGTTGGCGCAATGCCGTGTCGCGCACGCTATCCGGCGCGCAATACGGCAATCCGCTGGCCTGAACCGCTCAATGTATGCTCGCCCTTTAGAGGCGGCTGCGATGCCTCGTCTTCAAGCGTTCAGGTGACTGTCAGAAAATCCGGCCATGGCTGGCGAATATTATCGGCGGCCATGAACTACCTATGATCCAATCCTGGTTCCGTCGACGCCAAATCTGGACGCGGAGACGACCAATTGAAAGATAGTGCCACCAAGGCCCGCCTGATTGACCGGCGGCCGGCAATCGGCAGCGTGACCCTTTGCGTTGCTACCACTCTCTACCTGCTTTTTGTGACAAATCACGCGTTCTGGAGCACTGCCTATGGCGATTTCGCTACCGATCGTCTGTCGTTCGTGCTGTTTGCGATCGGTATTTCGGCAGTCAGCATGGCAATCGTCACTGCTTTCTCTGCGAAGTACGTTACCAAGCCGTTTCTGATCCTTTTCGTGCTCACGGCAGCCGCCGGCTCCTGGTTTACCGATCAGTTCGGGGTGATCGTGGACAAGGAGATGATCCGCAATGCAGCTGTGTCGACAGGCGCGGAGGCAGGGCATTTGATAACGGTGCGCTTTGCGCTTCATATGCTGCTCACTGGAATATTGCCGTCGCTTCTCATTGTGTGGGTGCGTATCCGGCATCGCCCGGTGCTGTCCAAGCTTGCTCATAATACGGGCGTGATCCTGGCTTGCCTTTCCGTCTTCGCCACAATCGGATTCGGCGACTACCGGGCCTTTGCGGGTGTCGGGCGGGCTCACAGGGACATCCTCGAGAGGTTAAATCCATTTGCGCCGATCACAAGCACCATTGGATTTGCAGTCTCGTCCGAGGAGGATGCGCGTGTCGCTGCTGCGCCGCTTGGCATAGATGCGCATCGGGTAAATACGGCCGGTCTAAACAAGCCGCGCGTGACAATCATCGTCGCCGGCGAGACTGCCCGTGCAGACGATTTCTCGCTTGGTGGTTATCCGCGCAAGACCAATCCGGAACTCGAAAAGCAGAACGTCGTCTATTTTCCGAATACGAGCAGCTGCGGTACAGCGACGGCAATCTCGATTCCTTGCATGTTCTCCATCTATCCGCGGACGGCCTATACGCATCGCAAGGGCCTGGCGACCGAGAACCTTCTCGACGTGCTGAGCCACGCCAAGGTCGACGTGTCCTGGCTGGACAACGATACCGGCAGCTATCACGTGACTGACCGCGTCGCCTATACCTCGCTGCCGCAGTCTAACGATCCACGCTTTTGCAAGGACAGCGAGTGCCTTGACGCCATCCTGCTCGACAAGGTCGACGATTGGCTCGATCACGTGAAGGGTGACAGCGTCTTAGTCCTCCACCAAATCGGCAGTCACGGGCCTGCCTACTTCGCTCGTTACCCCGATGAGTACCGACGCTTCGTTCCCGACTGCCGGGCAAATGACTTTGGCAACTGTACGGCCGAAGAGATCACCAACGCCTACGACAATACCATCCTCTATACGGATCACGTCGTTTCGACCGTCATCGACAAGCTCAAGCAGCATTCTGAGAAAGTCGCGGGTGCAGCGATCTACGTATCGGATCACGGTGAATCGCTTGGCGAGAACGGCATCTACCTGCATGGTGCGCCGTATATCGTGGCGCCGTCGCAGCAGACGCACGTCCCGTTCCTGGCGTGGGTCAGCGACGATCTCGCCAAATCCGCCGGCTTCGACATGAGCTGCATGGCCAAACAGACGGATGGCTCCCGTTCACATGACAACCTCTTCCACAGCGTGCTTGGGCTGATGGATGTGGCGACCAAGGTTTATGATCCGCATCTCGATGTTTTCGCCGCGTGTCGCCGACAGACGGACAAGACGGCAAGTATCCAGTGATGAACCAGTCAGCCTCGGTGTGCTGCCGCAGCGGTTGGCCGAGGCCTACGGGTATTGGCCGCCTCATTTGGGCGGCCAATCAGGATTCAGTGCTTGCGGTTTGCCGCTTTCATCCGCTCCGAAAGTTCCGAGAGCCCGAAGGGCTTCACCAGGAAATCGTCTGCGCCACTTTGCAAGCCCTCGATCTGATCCGAGGTCTGGTCATGGGCTGTGAGAATGATGACGGGGACGAAATTCGCTTGTCGTCTAAGCGCCTTCAGCAGAGTAAGGCCGTTGCCATCAGGTAAGCGCAAGTCGAGCAGAATTACGCCGTACTTGCCGGTTCCGGCCGCTTCCGTCGCTTCGGCGAGGTTAAGGCACCAGTCGACTGAATGACCGTCGGCCGCGATGTGATCGCGCACGGCATCTCCCAGCAGGACGTTGTCCTCAACCAGCAATACGTTCACGCGTCACCTCCGCTGCTGCGTGCCTGCCTTGCGGCAGCATGCCCAATCACCATGATGGTTTCGCTTGGGGGCGTCGCAGAGCGTCGCCAGGATTTCTAATGAGGTCGCTAGCTGACAGTGGCCTTAAAGCTGTGTGGGTCGCGTTCAAAAGCTGCCGTGGCGAACGCTCCGAAGCTGTGCCCCGGCAAGCGACCAGCCGAGCGAAATGTGCTCTTGGCGAGCTGGCTCACGCCGGTGTTCTGACGTCAGAGCCGGCCAGCAGCGAAAGCTCGCCCGCGGTTTTCATCACCATGGTGATCGTCTGGCTGATGTCGGGAGAGGCCGGCGCGTTGACCAGGGCAATATAGGGACAGGTAAGAGCTGCAATGCAGCGCCCGTCTGGCCCAAGGATCGGCGCCGACAGGTTATGAACGCCTGCCGTCTGCGCGCTCGCCATCATTTCGTAGCCGCGCTCGCGGATATGGGCGAGGCGCTCGTGAAACTCCGGTCCGAGATTGACCTCCTCGCGGCTGCGTGCATGTTCTGCGATCATCATCTGTCGTTCTTCGTCGCTTCGGAAGGCAAGAAGCACATGGCCGGAACCGGTGTCGAAGAGACTAATATGGGAGCCGACGCGGATCGAGATGCCCCAATAGTCCGGCGCCTCGTGCTGGGCGATCACCACCGCCGAACCGCGATCAAAGACGACCAGGTGGTTCGCCTGCTTGGTCCGTTGCGCAAGCTCGCGCATCAACGGTGTGGCGAAGGAAGCCAAGCGGCGCGTCGGCGCATGCAGTTGCGACAGCCCGAAAAGCTTGAGCGTGAGGGTGAACCGATCGCCCTCCAGCTTGGTGACGTAGCCGCGTCGCACGAGGCGGTCGAGCATGCGATAGAATTCGTTGGGGCTGCGATCGAGACGTTTGGCGATCTCCGCCTGGGTCAGCCCTTCCTCGACGCTGGCCAAAAGCTCAAGGATATCGAGCCCCTTGTCCAGCGCCGGGGCGCGGTATCGATCAGCGTCATCAGCTTCCATCAAACTTCTCCTGTGAATACGCACTTACATATACAAATGTGCAATTGCCGAAAAGCGTAAGTTGACATCGCGTTGCGCCCCCGCGCGTCTTGCATATAAAAAGAAAACTCATTCATGAGTTGTCGGTGGCGACGCAGCGTGGTTGTATTGGCGCGATGTTCCGAGCTTGCCGTCTGATTGGTGGGTGCCATCTATAGAACCGAACGCCCGTGTAACCGAATTCGAGAATGCCATGACCCGTATCACCGACCTTCGCGTCTTCGACCTTCGTTTTCCGACGTCGCAGAGCCTTGATGGCTCTGACGCGATGAACCCGGATCCCGATTATTCGGCGGCCTATGTCGTCTTGGAGACCGATGAAAGCGGCCTGTCCGGCCACGGGCTCACCTTCACCATCGGCCGCGGCAACGACATCTGCTGCATGGCGATCGAGGCGATGCGCCATCTCATCGTCGGCGCTGAGCTTGCCGATGTTCTTGCTCATCCAGGCAAATTCTGGCGGCATCTCACCAGCGACAGCCAACTGCGCTGGATCGGGCCGGAGAAGGGCGTGATGCATCTCGCGACAGGCGCTGTCGTCAACGCCGTCTGGGATCTGCTCGCCAAGCAGGCCGGCAAGCCCGTCTGGAGACTGGTGGCGGAGATGTCGCCGGAGGCGATCGCCGACATTGTCGACTATCGCTATCTGACCGATGTTTTGACCCGCGATGAGGCGATCGAGATTCTGAAGCGCGCGGAGACTGGGAAGGCCGAGCGGATCGCGACGCTCGAGACGGAAGGTTATGCCTGCTACACGACCTCGGCCGGTTGGCTTGGTTACGCCGATGCGAAGCTGCGCCGCCTGTGCCAGGAAGCGATCGACGCGGGCTTCAACCATGTGAAGATGAAGGTCGGCCGCGACCTCGAAGACGATGTCCGTCGCTTGAGGATCGCCCGCGAAGTGATAGGTCCCGACCGTTACTTGATGATCGATGCCAACCAGGTATGGGAGGTGGGGCAGGCGATCGATTGGGTGAACAAACTCGCTTTCGCCATGCCGTTCTTCATCGAGGAGCCGACGAGTCCGGACGATGTTGCCGGCCATCGCAAGATCCGCCAGGCGATCGGTCCCGTGAAGGTCGCCACCGGCGAAATGTGCCAGAACCGCATCATGTTCAAGCAATTCATCGCTGAAGGCGCGATCGATATCGTGCAGATCGACTCCTGCCGCATGGGGGGCTTGAACGAAGTACTGTCTGTCCTGCTGGTCGCAGCGAAGTTCGGGCTACCGGTCTGGCCGCATGCGGGCGGCGTCGGGCTTTGCGAATATGTACAACACCTGTCGATGATCGACTACGTCGCCGTTTCCGGAACAAAGGACGGGCGCGTTATCGAATATGTCGATCACCTGCACGAGCACTTCCTCGATCCCTGCGTGATCAAGGATGCGGCCTATATGCCGCCGCAAAAGCCGGGCTTCTCCATTGAGATGAAACCTGCTTCGATCGCCGACTATACGTTTCGGGGATAGATCTTTTCCCGGCTGAGTCCGCAGTCGCGGCCTCTTTATCTGGCGCGGCCGCCGCCTCTGCGCGCTCGGATCCTACCGGCGACCTTCTCCATCGACTATGAATGACGGACAGGCTAGGTTCGTGCCCGGAGCGCTTCGTGCGGCAAGGTCATTGTATTCCCGGGATTTTGACGATGTTTCTGACGGATGGAGAATTCAGCGAAATCAAGGCGTTTCGGCGTGAGCTTCACCGTAATCCGGAAGTGTCCGGTGAAGAGGCGCAAACCGCGTTGCGGCTGAAAGAGGAACTCTGTCTCACCGGACCCGATCGCATCGTTGCCGACATCGGCGGACATGGCCTAGCAGCCGTCTACGAGGGGGCGGCGTCAGGCCCAACGATCATGATCCGTGCGGAACTGGACGGCCTGCCGATCGACGAAATCTCCGATGTAGCACACCGCTCGACCGTCCGGGGTAAGGGTCACCTCTGCGGCCATGACGGCCATATGGCGATCCTGATGGCGCTCGCAAAAGGGCTCGGGCAGAGGCGGCCTGCGAGAGGGCGGGCAATCCTGATGTTCCAGCCGGCCGAGGAGAACGGTGCGGGCGCGGCGGCCGTGCTTGCGGATCCGAAGTTTGCGGCACTGACGCCGGATATGTCGCTCTCACTTCACAATTTCCCAGGCGTCCGGCTCGGCCACGTCCTGCTGAAGGCAGGGCCGGTCAATTGCGCATCGCGCGGAATGAAGATCGTTCTGAAGGGCAAGACATCGCACGCTTCGTATCCGGAGCAAGGTATTGCGCCGACTTTCGCGATGGCGCGGCCGCTCGATGGTCTGACAACACTGGGGAACAACGGTCCGCTGGGCCCGGATTACTCCTGGTGACGGTCACACATGCGCGTCTGGGGGAACCGGCGTTCGGCATCAGTCCCGGTGAAGCGCAAATCTGGGCAACCTTGCGGACGCTGACCGATGAAGCGATGACTGCCTTGGCTTCGCGCGCCGAGGAACTGGTACTGACCCAGGCGAAAGCCGGACAGTTGCAGGTGGAGATCAGCTACGAGGACGTGTTCCACCAGTGCTACAATTCCGCCGAAGCAGTGGCGCAGTTGCGCCAGGCGCTGGATGACGAGGGCGTGAGCCATGACGATGCGAGCAGCCTGCTGCCGATGAAAGCATCAGAAGACTTCGGTGTGTTCCGGACCGTGGCGCCCGCCGCGATGTTCTTTCTCGGGGCAGGCGAAGATCATCCGCGCCTGCACAACCCCGACTACGACTTTCCCGATGAGCTGATTGCCATCGGTTCGCGGGTATTCATGCGGGCCATCAGAAACCTTCTCGGCTGAGCCACCGCCGTGCCGCCATCCCTAAAGGAGCCATTGAACACTCCGGCCGACGCTTGGCCGGAAGGCGAAGGTGCCGCTTCCCCGGCACACCTCCGCTTCACGGACAGACGCGTCGGTCGCGGCCTTCGCAACTGTTTTGCGCGCGATTGAAAACTAATCTCTCAGGTTGAAATTAAGATCGTGATCGCTGATCGACTTGCGCGCCGATTTGCGCAATATTTTTCGGCGGCCGATGTATGCGCTGTTTGCGCTTGGCATCCGATCGGCACCATTCGACTTCCTCCAGAGTGCGATGGGATTATCATGTTTGCTCAAGACATCATGAATACCGACATCACGACGATCAGCGCCGACAGCAGCGTGCATCAGGCAATCGACCTGATGGTTGCCAAGAACATCAGCGGCCTGCCTGTGATCGACAACGATGGCAACATTTGTGGCCTGCTGACTGAGGGCGACCTGCTTCGCCGCATCGAATTTGGCGGCGGCAGGTCCGCCGGCAACCCCGATGAAACATCGCTCGTCGATTTCGACGACTATATCCGCAGCCGCAGCTGGCGGGTATCAGATGTCATGTCCGCAAGCGTGATCAGCGTTACGCCCGACACGCCCGCGGCGACCGTCGCCGAGGTGATGTTCCAGCACAAGATCAAGCGTGTTCCTGTCGTCAGCGGCAAGCGACTCCTTGGCATTGTCAGCCGCATCGATCTCCTGAAGGGCATCGTTGCTGCACCGGCCGAGAGAACGGCAAGTGGTGACGATGCTCTCGCTCGTGCCATTCGAGCAAGACTGCAGGGCGACCTCGGTCTCGACACCGATGCGATCAAGGTATCGGTTCAGGATTCCAGAGTAGTGCTTGAAGGGACGGTATCCAGCGACCTGGAACGCCGCGCCATCCGCGTGCTGGTGGAGAACGTCAAGGGCGTCAGCGGCCTTATCGACAAGCTGAGCCTGGCCTGATTGGAGATCCTAGGCTGCCGAGCGTAGGAGCTTTTTGGCGTGCGTTGCCATCAGGCGTTCCTCGTTTGTCGGGATCACGAGCGTCTTGAAATCACCGAGGAAGCGGAGCCTTCCGAGGATTGCCTCGCGGACCGGGCCGGCGTGCTCGCCGATCCCGCCCGTGAAGACAAAGGCATCGATCCCGCCCATGGAGACGGCCATCATCGCGGCATGCTGGGCCGTTTTCAGAGCGAAATATTCGAGGGCGAAGGCGGCGTGCGGATCGTCGCTGCGAAGCAACGCCTCGACGTCATTGCTGATACCGGACAATCCCTTCAGGCCGGAACGCTCATAGAGGATATCCTGGACCGTCTCGACGCCGAGATCCAAGTCGTGAAGCATGTAGAGGACGGCGCCGGGATCGATTGATCCGCTGCGCGTTCCCATCGGTATGCCGTCGAGCGCGGTCATGCTCATCGTGGTATCTACGCTGATGCCGTTCTTCAGCGCGCAGAGGCTGGCGCCGTTGCCGAGGTGGCCGACGACGACGCTGCCGGCACAAAGGTCCGGATAGTCCCTGGACAGCACCTGCGAGATCCATTCATAAGAAAGCCCGTGGAAACCATAGCGGCGAACGCCTTTGTCGCGCATCTCCTGTGGCAGGGCGAAGCTGCTGGTCAATTCGTCGTGTCCCGCGTGGAAGGCGGTATCGAAGCAGGCGATATCGGGCGCTCCGCTTGCGAGCCTGGCAGAAGCGGTGATGCCGGCGAGGTTGTGCGGTTGGTGAAGCGGCGCCAACGGGATCAGCGCTTCGAGGCGGCACATCACCTCGGGCGTGACAATGACGGGCTCTGCGAAATCCTGCCCGCCATGGACGACGCGATGTACAACCGCCGCTGTGCGCCAGGCGTGGTCGTGCCCGCCGATGAGGTCCATCACGGCGCTGAGCGCCGAATCGTGATCCGTGTTCGCGGGCAGGGAGGTTTGCGTCTCTTGTCCACCGGGGAGTTTGGCGCGCATCTCAGGTGTGTCACCAATGCCGGTGACCTTGCCGCTCATCAGCACGTCCAGGGTCTGATCCTCGAAAATCTGAAACTTGAGGCTCGATGAGCCGGTGTTGAGAACAAGCAGCGTGTCGATCATCGAATTGTGCTCCGAGTCCGGTCACGTGAATGGTGAAGCGACGCTGCGTCAGGAGCCGGGTGCCACCGCGCGGCCGCTGAGATGACATTGACGCTGCCCCTGCGGGCCACGGTGGCCGCAGAAGATGTAGCTGTCAATTGTTTTTGTTTCGAAATTTCGCGCAACGCGAGGTGCCTGCGGCATGCCTGGATGGCCTTTCGGAGATCAAAATCCTTTGAGATCTCAGGATTTTCTCTTTCCGCATTGCACCGATCGGCCTATCTAGCGGTAGTGCTATTCGGCACTTATCGGATCCGGCTTCCTGCCCGTTCCTGCATCCAATTCACACCGGCAGATCAATGATAGCTATGCAGACGACAGAGAAAGACGATGCGGAGAGCATCCGCAGGGCAAAGATCGTAGCGCTGGTCGTCGCCGTTTCGTTTTTCATGCAGATCCTCGATGGCACCATCGTCACTACGTCACTGCCGCAGATGGCCGCGAGTTTCGGTGTTCAACCGGTGTCGATGAGTATCGGCATCACCGTCTACATGCTGACGATGGCGGCCTTCATTCCACTTTCGGGATGGCTTGGGGATCGATACGGCGCAAGGCGGATCTTCATGGCGTCCATTGCCGTCTTCACCGTCGCCTCGCTGTTCTGCGGGCTCTCCGGCGGCCTTGCCGAGTTTGTCGTCGCTCGCGCCGTGCAGGGAGCGGGCAGCGCACTAATGACGCCGGTCGGCCGGATCATTGTCCTGAAGAATGCCCGCAAATCGGAACTCGTCCAGGCGATCGCGCTGATTACCTGGCCGGCGCTGACGGCTCCCGTTATCGGTCCGCTGCTTGGCAGCTTCATCACCACCTATGCAAGCTGGCATTGGAACTTCCTCATCAATCTGCCGATCGGCGTGCTCGGTATGGCGCTGGTTCTTCGCTTTGTGCCGGAGCAGCGCGAAGAGGATGCCGGCCGGCTCGATATGCTGGGATTCGTTCTCAGCGCTGGCGGGCTGACCTTCCTGCTGGCGGCGCTTGAACTCTCCGTGAAATGGGATGGCGGCCTGCTGCCGATCCTGCTGATGCTCGCGGCCGGCATTGCATTGTCTGTCATGGCGACGCGACACTTCCTGCGGGTCAGCAATCCGCTGCTCGATCTATCCGCCTTCAGGGTGCAGACATATGCGATTGCGACCCTTTCGGCTGGGACGGCGAGCCGTGTCGCGATCAATGCCACGCCGTTCCTCTTGCCGCTCCTCTTCCAACTCGGCTTCGCACTGAGCTCGATCGAGGCGGGTGCCTATCTGCTGGTGTACTTCCTCGGAAATCTCGGCATGAAGGCCGTGACGACGCCGCTGCTCGCCAAGCTTGGATTTCGCACCGTGCTCTTCTTCAATGGGATGATTGCCGCCTTGTCGATTGCGGCCTGCGGCTTTCTCGTGCCCGAGACGCCACGCGCGATCATCTACGCGCTGCTGATGATTGCGGGCCTCTCGCGGTCGATGGAATTCACGGCACTAAACACGTTGGCTTTTGCCGACATTAATCCAGCGCAGCGCAGCTCTGCGTCCACGCTCTCGAGTATGCTGCAGCAAGTTTCGATGCTGCTTGGCGTCGCGATCGCGGCGGCGGCGCTCAACATCTCCGTCGCTTTGCGTAGCGTTGAAGGTCCCGGGCTCATCGATTTCCGCTGGACGTTTCTTGTCGTCGGAGCAATCGGTATCATATCGTCACTGCGTTTCCTGCAGCTGGCGCCGGATGCAGGCGCCGAAGTGTCGGGTCACAAGATCGGCACGAAATAGTTGGTCGCTTTGCGGTCGGCCTTTGTCAGGAGGAAATATGGATCTCGGATATATCTGCACGCCGCAAGAGGTCTTCGACTTCTGGTTCGAGGAGTGCGGGCGTGACCAATGGTTCAAGGCGACGTTGGACCTTGATCGGGATATTCGCCAGCGCTTCCGCGACACCCATCTTGCACTCTCGCGTGGCGTGACGGAGGAATGGCGCTCGACCCCGAACAGCAGGCTTGCCGCAGTGATCGTGCTCGATCAGTTTCCGCGCAACATATATCGTGCGACACCGCTCGCGTTCGCCACCGATGGGCTTGCGCTGCGCGAGGCAAAGCTCGCGCTGGAAGCCGAAGCGGACCAGCAAGTCAGCCCGGAATGCCGGACGTTCTTCTACATGCCTTTCGAGCATTGTGAAGATCTGGAGGAGCAGGAGCGTGCCGTGGCGTTGTTCAGGGCGCTTGGCGATGAGGAATATGTCGACTATGCGCTTCGCCACCGGGAGGTGATTGCAGTCTACCGTCGCTTTCCGCATCGAAATGTCATCGTCGGGCGGCAATCGACCACGGCAGAACTGGAATATCTGGCACAGCCGGGCGCCGGCTTCTGAGCGCGTCGCCTTTCTGTCGCCTTTCTTTCTTATGAAAAGCTGGAAATCCAATTTCGATCCAGCAAACCCGAGTGGGGATATTTTGCGGCCGATACGACTCTTGCTTCGCATTCTCCTTGTTGCAACGCTGGCGGCCGCCGCCGCGAACCTTGCAAGCGCGCAGGCACCGCAACCGCAGGCTTCGCAACAGCCACAAGCGACCGAGCAGGCGTCTGGTGCTGACAATCCAATCGAGCAGGCCGCAAAGGCGATAGAGAAAGCAAAGCAAGATCTCGTCTCGCTGGAGGATGCCGTCAAGCAGAAGAGCGACGATGATGATGCGCTGGTGGCTCTCGCTGGACAGACCGACGAACTTGGCCGCTCGGTTCTCAACATATCCGTTGGCCTCAGACCGCGGCTCGACCAGATCAAGAGCCGCCTTACCGAGCTAGGCGACCCACCGAAGGAAGGTCAGCCGGCGGAGGCGGAGATCGTCACGACCGAACGCAACGCCCTGACGGCGGAGCGTGCCCAGATCAATGCCGTCACCGGCGATGCCGAAACCCTGTCCGCCTCCATCGGTAAGCTCGGCAACCGCATTGCCGAAACCCGCCGTCAGCTTTTTGCCGCCACCTTGCTGCGGCGTACCGACATCTCGTTTTCCGTCCTCGACGATGCGGCACGCGCCTTCGTCCAGGAAGGCTCGGAGTTCATCCAGGCGCTCAGCAGCTGGCTGGGATTCGTTCTGAAGTTCAAGGCTTTTGCGTTCTTTGCGGCCATCTTCATGTCCCTCATGACGGCAATGGTGCTCTTGTCTGGCGGCTACCGCATCTTTGGTCGTTACCTTCAGCGTAAGGAGACGGAAGAGCAGCCCTCCTATATCAACCGTCTCTCCATCGCTTTCTGGTCGACGCTGATCAGGACGTTTGCGCTTGCTGCCCTCTTGGTGACGTCTTACTTCTTCCTCAATGGTTTCAACGTTCTGAGGCCGGATATCGCGCCGATCATCGGCGCGCTCTTCGGATCGATCGGCCTGATTTATTTCGTCAGGCGCTTCACCAATGCGGTGTTCGCACCAAGGGAGCCACATTGGCGTCTTGTCAGGCTTTCCAACCGCGGTGCGAGCTCCATCGGCGCCTGCCTGCTTGCGATGGCAGCCGTCAATGCGCTTGACTACCTCTTCGGCAGCATCAGCGAAGCGATGGGGTCTCCACTCGTCCTGACCGTCGTCAAGAGTCTGATTGCAGCCTTGATCATTGGTTTCATCCTGATCGCAGCGTCTTTCGGCCGGCCGATGCTGGCGCGAAACGGGGATCCGGACGCGCCGGGACGCCATTGGCCGCGCGGCATGGCGATCATTCTGCGCGTGCTGGGTGCAGGTTTGATCATAACGGCGTTGACCGGCTATGTCGGCCTTGCGCGCTTCGTCGCGACACAGTTGATTATCACCGGTGCAATCATCGTCACGACCTATATTGGTCTTCTGTCGGGGAGGGCGATTTCGCGCAGCGAAACCTTCGGCGAGACATCGCTTGGTCGCTTCCTCCAAAGGCGCTTCAAGCTTGGTCCGGTCGCCATCGACCAGGCGGGACTGTTGGTCGGCATGTGCATCTCCGGCATCGCCCTGATGGTTGGGATCCCGCTGGTACTGCTCTTGTGGGGCTTCCATATCCAGGATCTTCAACTCATCGCCTATCGCCTTCTCACGGAGGTCAGGCTGGGCGGCATCAGCATCTCGCTGGTCGGGATATTGACCGGCATCCTGCTCTTTGCCGGTGGTTACCTGCTGACGCGCTGGATCCAGCGCTGGCTTGACGGCAACGTCATGGCGCGCAGCCATGTCGACCTTGGCGTCCGAAACTCGGTCAAGACAGGTATCGGCTATCTCGGCGTTGGTCTTGCGACGATCGTCGGCGTTTCCGCCGCGGGCATCGACCTCTCGAGCTTCGCACTCGTTGCCTCTGCACTGTCGGTCGGTATCGGTTTCGGCCTCCAGAACATCGTGTCGAACTTCGTCTCCGGCCTGATTCTGCTGGTCGAGCGGCCATTCAAGGTTGGCGACCACGTGGTCTCCGGGGCTGCTGAAGGTATCGTAAAGCGGATTTCCGTGCGCGCGACCGAAATAGAGACGTTCCGCAAGCAGTCGATCATCGTGCCGAATTCCGAACTGATCAATGCGTCTGTTGGCAACTGGACCCATCGCAACAAGATGGGGCGCTCCGAAATTCCGGTCTCGGTGAGCTATGATTCCGACCCGCAGAAGGTCATGGACATCCTGCTGGAGCTGGTAAACGCCGTGCCCGTGGTTCTTCGCAATCCTGAGCCGCACGTGGAATTCCTCCGTTTCGGGCCGTATTCGCTGGACTTCGAGCTGCGCTTCATGCTTGCCGACATGGGTGACGGCTTGAAAGTCAGGAATGATCTCCGCATCGCGATCCTGAAGCGGTTCAGGGAGGAGAGTATCGAAATACCTCTTCCGCAGAGCGACGTCGTGTTCCATCGACAGCCGGAGCAGGTTGGAGCAGCGGCCAACGCAGGCAAGCCGCCGGCAAAGATCGACAACGTTTCCGAGACGAGCGAATTGGACGAGGAGGCCGGCACGGTGCGCCGGTTGCGCGGCAAGTCGGCTGATGGCAATCTCAAGGGGTAAACGCGTTGTTCAGCGATCGTTCAGAGCGGTCGCCGTATAACGTGTGCAATCGGGTTTTCGTTGCTGGGGGCAGCAGCGCCGAGACGCTCCAAGGGAGGGCGCATGATCCGCGCCGCACTGTATGGCAAGATTTGCCGTCGTACTGCTTCTTTCGCTCGTGGCCGCAGGCCAAACTCACGCAGCTTCCATTACCAACACCGACAGCGCGGCTGTTGTGATCGTCCTGACTGAGGGCGGCAACAAGATGCAGCTCGTGCTCGATCCCGGCGCATCGGAGACGTTCTGCCCGTCGGGCTGCTTCATCACCGCGCCTGACGGCGACCGGATCGGTCTAAATGGCGGAGAAACGATCGACATCATCAAGGGATCGGCCGTCGTAAAGTGAACGACGTTTCTCTCTGATCGCAATTTCTGTCCACGGATTTTCGGTCAAAGGCCTTTTGCGGCTTGCCTATTTGCATGCAGTCGCGGCAAGCTTTTCCCATGTCGTAAACAGGCATTTGGCAAGCCCGACGTCGCTGCATAGTTCGCAAAGGCGATTTCCGTCGGCGGCATTCGTCGGACAGGTTAATAGAACAGAGGGTAATTCTCCATGAAGACACATACGCGCGCAGTGGTCATCGGCGGCGGCGTCGTTGGCGTTTCGACGCTTTATCACCTTGCCAAAAAGGGCTGGGACGATGTCGTCCTGATCGAACGCAAGGAACTGACCTCCGGTTCGACGTGGCATGCCGCCGGCCTGCTGCCTCTGTTCAACATGAGCTATTCGGTCGGCCAGATCCACAAGTACTCCGTTCGATTCTATCAGGAGCTTCAGCAGGAAACGGGCATGAATGTCGGTTTCAGCCAAGTCTCCAACATCCGCCTGGCGCGCACCAAGGATCGCTGGGACGAATACATGTACTATGCCGGCATCGCCGAAACGATCGGCGTCAAGGTCAACGTGCTGACGCCGGAGCAGGTCAAGGAAATCTGGCCGCTCTGTGAGACGGACGGCCTTCTCGGCGCGATCCAGCATCCGGACGATGGCTATATCCAGCCGGCCGACCTGACGCAGGCGCTCGCCAAGGGTGCCCGCGACCGCGGCGCCACGATCTACCGCAACACCACGGTCACAGCGATCGAGCAGCAGCCCGACGGTCTCTGGAAGGTGACGACAGACAAGGGCGAGATCACCGCCGAGCATATCGTCAGCTGTACCGGCAACTTCGCCCGTAAAACCGGCGAGATGGTCGGCATCAACATCCCCGTGATCCCCGTCGAACACCAGTACATCGTCACCGAGCCGCATCCGGCTATCCTCGAGCGAAAGGCCAAGGGATTGCCGGAGATGGGCGTGCTGCGCGAATCCGACAGCGCCTGGTACATGCGCGAAGAGAATGGTGGCCTCATTCTCGGCCCTTATGAGCACGGCGCACCGGTCTGTTATGTCAACGGTCCGTCGGACGAGAGCGAATACGAACTCTTCCAGGAAGAGCTCGATCGCCTGATGCCGCATATCGAGACTGCTATCACCCGTGTTCCGGCATTCGGCGAAGTCGGCATCAAGAAAGTCTACAACGGCGCCATCGCCTATACGCCTGATGGTAACCCGATCGTTGGTCCCGCGCCGGGCCTCAGCAATTTCTGGCTCAACGAGGGGCACTCCTTCGGCATCACCGCAGCCGGCGGCGCCGGTTGGCAGTTGGCGGAATGGATCGTCGACGGCGAGCCGACTGTCGACATGATGGGCGTCGATCCCCGTCGTTTCGGCCCTTACGCAACCGAAGGATATCTCATCGCCAAGAACGAAGAGGCCTACGCGAACGTCTTCACCATGCACTATCCAGACGAAGAGCGGGAGGCTGCGCGCCCTCTGAAGACAACGCCGGTTTACGAGCGTCTGAAGAAGCTGGGCGCCGTCTTCGGTTCTGTCTACGGCTGGGAGCGTGCCAATTGGTTTGCCCCCGAGGATTACGATCTGCCGAAGGACCAGCTCGGCGTCGGCGCAGATGTCCTCACCAACCATAACCACTCATCGCCTGAAGAAGACGGCCGCATCCTCGAAAGGTGGTCCTTCCGTCGCTCGAACTATTTCGAGCATGTCGGCAACGAAGTCACGAACGTAAGCAAGAATGTCGGCGTGCTTGACATGTCGGCCTTCGCGAAGATGGAGGTCTCCGGCCCTGGTGCGCGCGCCTGGCTCGAATCGATCTTTGCAAACGCCATCCCGAAGAAGCGCGGCCGCATTGCTCTTTGCCACATGCTGACAGTCCACGGCGGCGTACGAGCCGAGTTCACGGTCTACGAATGGGCGCCAAACCGCTTCTATCTCGTCTCCGCAGGCGCCTACGAGGCGCACGACCACGATTACCTGCGCAAGCTGGCGCCGAAGGACGGTTCCGTTCGCCTTCAGCAGATCACCCAGCGGCTCGGCGTGCTTGTGCTGGCCGGCCCGAAGTCACGTGACCTCCTCAAGAAACTCACACGCACGAGCCTTGAGAACAAGGACTTCCCGTGGCTTTCCGGCAAAGAGATCTCGATTGGCGTTGCGAGTGCTCATGCGCTGCGCGTCAATTTCGTCGGCGAGCTTGGCTGGGAGTTACATCACCCGATCGAGATGCAGAACTACATCTTCGATCAGTTGATGGAAGCGGGCGCCGAATTCGGTATCAAGCCCTTCGGTATTCGCGCGATGCTGTCGATGTCGGTCGAAAAGTCCTACCGCCTCATCCCGCGCGAGATGTCGATCGAGTACAACGCCTATGAATCGGCGCTTGATCGCTTCATCAAGCCGGAGAAGGAATTCCTCGGCCGCGACGGGCTGCTGGCCTATAAGGACAAGGGCCTGAAGTGGAACTTCGCGACCCTCGTTGTCGAGACCGGCAACGATGTCGATGCCCGCGGTTCGGAGGCCATCTACAACGAGGCTGGCGAGCTTGTCGGGCGTGCGACAAACGGCACGTTCGGCTACCGCATCAACCGCTCGCTTGCGCTGGCGATGCTGCGGCCCGACTACGCCAAGGAGGGTACCAAGCTCAAGATCAAGATCCTCGGGACGACGTATAACGCCACTGTCGTTGGCGAGAGCCCCTTCGATCCAGACAATGCGGCGCTGCGCGCATAGTCTTTTAAGCATGTTTTGAAGAATGTCAGGGCGGCCCTCGTGGCCGCCTTTTTGTTGGTTAGAGAACACGGCCGATTAATACTTATTCAAACCCGGTATTGTACCGATTTGAACCGGGGACAGGAGTTTCATCAAAAGGTTTGGAAATGGCGTTTTTGGGTATTTCGGGAATGCAATATTCCGGAGGCATGTTTGCTGATGCGCGCATTATTCTGGCGGAGGATTCGAACGTATTTACGTCGATGATCGGCAAGCGGCTGAAGGAGCTCTTCGATATCAATGTGGAAATCTGCCGGAGTTTCGAAGAGCTGCAGCTGTCCTACGACAAGTCGACCGACCCGATCACGCTCGCCATCTCCAACATCAACCTGCCAGGCGCGGAGAACGGCGAGGCTCTGGAGTATCTGGTCGACCTCAGCATCCCAACCATCGTCTTTACCGGCACCTTCCAGGAAGGCATGCGCGACAAGCTGATGGCCAAGGACATTGTCGACTACATCCTCAAGGACAATGTCTTCGCGGTCGACCTGCTTGCGGAATCGATCTGCCGATTCCTCACCAATCATCGTCACCACGTTCTGATCGTCGACGACAGCCCGACGGCACGCGCCCTGCTGTCAAGCCGTCTCAAACGCTACAATTTCCGGGTCAGTACAGCCGACAGCGGCGCCAAGGCTCTCGAGATCCTCAAGGCGAACCGTGACATCGGTTTGATGATCACCGACTACAACATGCCCGACATTGACGGATTCGAGCTGACCCGGCGCATCCGCGCCAGCATCGGCTCCCATGAACTCCGCATCATCGGGGTGTCGTCATCGTCGAACCGGCTGCTGTCGGCGCGCTTCCTCAAGGCTGGCGGCAACGACTTCATGCTGCGACCATTTATCGACGAGGAGTTCTATTGCCGCGTCAACCAGAATCTGGACACGCTGCTGCAAATCCAGTCGATGCGCAAGGAGCGTGCCGTTGCCTGACGCGCTGCCTCCGCCCGACGATGGTAGGCGGAGGCGCTCTCACGCGCTTGAGATCGAGATTTCTGCAATTTCCGGTATTGCCAAGTTTCGATATCTTCTCAGGCGTGTTTGTGTGAGTTATCTTCACATAAGCCGAGAAGATGATCGATTCGGACCGCTGCGGCTTTCTGGGGGATAGGAGTGAATGGCTGTCCGGGAGGATCTCCATCGGGATGGGTCCGGGCCACGCTTTGGCGGCCAGCGGTTACTCCTGGTTGAAGATTCCCGGATGTTCTCCGCCGTTTTGTGCCACCGGCTTCATGCCGAACTGGGGCTGAACGTCAAACCGTGCTCCTCCCTCAAAATGCTCGAAGAGACGATCGCCCAGTCGCCGACTGATTACAGCATGGCGATCGTCGACCTCAATCTGCCGGACGCCCCCTATGGCGAGGCGCTCGACTGCACCATAAAGGCTGCTGTTCCAACCATTGTCTTCACCGCCACGTTCGACCTCGATACGCGCAACCGCATCATGGAGCGCAATGTCATCGATTATGTGCTGAAGGACAACGAGTTCGCGCTCGACAACGTTGTTGCCAGCGTCAGACGGGTATTGTCGAATCGGAAGACGCGGGTTCTCGTGGTCGACGATGTCGCTTCCGCGCGCCAGGTCCTTGTCGGGCTGCTCGAGGCGCAGCAATATATGGTAGTTGAAGCCGCATCCGGACTGGAAGCCTTCGCCGCGCTTGAGGCCTACGACGATATCGAGGTTGTCGTCACGGATCATCAAATGCCCGACATCAGCGGTTACGAATTGACGCGGCGGATACGGCGGCGCTTTGGCTCTGACAGGCTGCGGATCATCGGGGTCTCATCCTCGAGCGATCGCATGCTTTCTGCGAGCTTTCTGAAGGCCGGCGCATCCGATTTTCTCTACAGGCCGTTCGTCGCCGAAGAACTGCAATGCCGGATCGCCAACAACGTCGAGACCTTGATACAGTTGAAGCAGCTTCGCGCGGCTGCAGCATGCGACTATCTGACGGGGCTCTACAATCGCCGCTATTTCTACGACCTTGGACCGAAGCTGGTGAATGACTGCCTGCGTCACAAGGCTGCGAGCGCCGTTGCGATCCTCGACATCGATCACTTCAAGCGGCTGAACGATACCTATGGGCATGAAATCGGCGATGAAGTCTTGAAGGCGGTCGCCGGCAGGCTGGCGGCGATCTTCGAGGGGAGCGATCGTCTGCTTTCGCGCCTCGGCGGCGAAGAGTTTGCGATCCTGTTCCCGATGATGGACTCGATTGCCGCGACCAAGCTGTGCGACGAGATACGGTCGGACATCTCACGCCTGAAGGTGATGGCGGATGACGAAGAGCTTTCCGTCACCGTGTCGATCGGCGTTGCCGAAATTTCCGACCACGAAACCTTCGACAACTACCTGAACGCCGCGGACCAGTTTCTCTATATGGCCAAGCACAAGGGTCGCAATCAGGTCTATTCCGACGCGCGTATGACGGAGGAGGCGGCTCAATAGCCGCTTTGCCATTGTCAGGCTGCGATGGCCTGGCGTGCCGTTGCCATCGTCATCTTGCGCTCGGCTCGCTCCTGCTGCGGCGAACGGTGGTAGAGTTCGCGATAACACTTAGAAAAATGCGAGGCAGAGACGAAGCCGCATGCGACCGCCACTTCGACCACCGGCATGGACGATTGCACCAGCAGATGGCGGGCGCGATCCAGCCTTATTTCCAGATAGTAGCGGGCCGGCGAGCGCCCCATTTCCTGGCGGAAGAGCCGTTCGATCTGCCGGCGCGACAGATCGACGCCATCGGCGATCTCCAGAAGCGAGAGCGGTTCGGAAAGGTTGCCCTCCATCAGTTCGATGATGGAAAGAACCTTGGCATTCTGGACGCCGAGGCGCGCGCGCAGCGGCAGGCGCTGGCGATCGTTCGGGCTGCGCACGCGATCGGTCAGGTGCTGCTCGCAGACCCGGTTCACCAGCGTTTCGCCGAAATCCTGGCCGATCAAATTCAGCATCATGTCCAGCGAAGCAGTGCCGCCAGCACAGGTATAGAGATTGCTGTCCACTTCATAGAGATCGGCGTAGACCTCGGCCTGCGGAAAAGCTTCGGAGAAGCCAGGCAGGTTTTCCCAATGGATCGCACAGCGCTTGCCATTCAGCAGCCCCGCCTGGGCGAGGATATGTGCGCCCGTACAGAGGCTCCCGACGGCGACGCCGCGATTGTAGGATTCGCGCAGCCAAGCGCTGACGGACTTGTTATTGAAGTCTTCGACATCGATGCCGGAACAGACCAGCACCATGCTCGGGCGATGCTCGCCACCGAGGTTGCGGCGCTCGTCGGCAAGCGACGTATTTGCCTCGATACCGATGCCGCAGGAAGAATAGACCTTTTGCCCGTCAACCGAGGTCAGCCGCCACGTATAGGCCTGGTAGCCGAGCATACGGTTGGCGATGCGCAGCGTATCGATTGCCGCTGAAAAAGGCAGCATCGTAAACTGCGGAACCATGAAGAAGACAAGAGAGCGTTGTTGCTTATGCGACATCTTATTCATGAGACAAATCCGTGCTCGAGGTCGAATGCACTATTCGTTGCTTGGAATACGTCGTTTCGATATCCTGAAAGCGACATTCTCATGGATATATGCGGCCGCAAAGAGCAAATTTGCGACATTGCTGAAATTGACGAAGGTCAAATGACGATCGCTGCCTTCAAAAGTTCAAAAAAGGGCGATTGCCAAAAATATATGTCACGGAAATTCAAGATTTAATATGGTGGCCGTCAAGACGGAGAAAGCGGCGCTGCACAAATGCGAGGCGCCGCTTTCACACGGGGAGGAATGTCGGATTCATTACATAACCTTGCGCTCATCCGCGTCATCCGCCGACGGCCAGCCAATGTCCTTGCGCATGTCGAAAGGCATGGATTCGATTTCGCGGGCGGCCTGCCACTGATGCCATGCACGAACCAGTTTGCGGGCGTAGTCGGCAATATGCAGATGGGCTTCGCTTGAAGGCGTCTTGGTGTGCGTAATCGTCGTCATGGCCTATTCCTTTCCTCGGCGGAGGACGCTTGTTTCATGCCTAGAATATGGGTGTTTCCATCCCATCAAACAAACGAATAGATTTTATGGATATCATCAGTGTTTTTGAATGATGGCGGGCAGCTGGGCGCTCGGTCCAAACATCGATTGTCTGAGGAGAGCCAACCTATTGGCACCGTGTTTGGCGTGCATGCAGAGGGAACGTAACCAACGGATCCGAGATGTTTGCTCGCTGCATTCTGGAGTTCCGGTTTCAATGAAAGCGCGCCTTAATGTTCGTGTGCTAGTATCAGGACCATAAAAAGGGCTCCTGAGTATGAAATACGCGCGCTTCCGACTGCTTCTCCTCCTCTTCGTTCTTCCTCTTTTCGCTGCGCTCTCGATCTATACTGGGCTCTTCGCAGTCCTGGAGTTTGCCACCGAAAGGAGCGATAAAATCGCAGCCGAGCGTCAAACGCATCTTGCAGAGACGCTCGTTTCGAAAATGCAGGCGGCGGTAGCCCACGACCAGGAGAGTGCGACTGTCTGGGACGATGCGGTTCGCAACGTCAGCGACGGCAATGCGGACTGGATGGAGATGAACCTCGGCAAGTGGATGTTCACCTACTTTCAGCACGATCGCGCTTATGTGATCGCTCCGGATGGTCGCGCAGTATATGTTTTTGCTTCGGACGAGGCGAATTCGGCGAAAGCCTACCAAGAGGTCCGGGATGTCGTGTCGCCGTTGGCGGACCGGCTGCGCGCAAGGCTCGTTGACGGTGACGATACCGGGATTTCTGACCAAGTCTTGAGTATTGGGGAAAGTGATCTCTCAACCGTCAACAGCCACCCGGCAATTGTCAGCGTGAAGCCGATCGTCTCCGACACCGGGAACATCAAGCAGAGCCCTTCGGAGATATATTTCCATGTTGCCATTCGTTATCTCGATGGCAGCTTCCTGACGGGGGTGTCGAGCGAATATCAGTTTGATGACCTCACCTTTGCCTGGACCAAGTCGCCGCAAGTCAAACGGTCTTTCGCGGCAATTGGAAGTGCTGATGGCAAAGAATTCGGATACTTCTCCTGGCGTCCCTTTGAACCCGGGGAAGCTGTCGCCAAGTCAGTTCGCCCGGCTTTAAGCGCTGTCGGAGTGTCCGTGTTCGTCGCGCTGGCAGGAATGGGGGCGATGATTGGTGCGAGAAACCGGAAGTTACGGCAGAGCAGGGCCGAGCTTGAACATCTCGCTCGGCACGACACCCTCACTGGACTGGCCAACCGGGCGCAGTTTGCTGAGCATTTGGCTACAGTGATCTCGGGGTCTGCCGCGACCCAGTCGAACGCGGTCCTGTTCATGGATCTTGATCGTTTCAAGCAGGTGAATGATACATTGGTATAGCGCGACGATCAGGATGAGACGCCGCATTGCCTCGCCAAAAATGCTCCTTGATTATTGGCCGTTGCCTCATCTGATTTGCTCCCAGCATTTGTGGGTGCGGAGCAAATCAGATGAGGCACATCAGCGTGACGACCAAGAAAGAATTGATTGCAGCTTTAGCAAAGCGCTACCTCCAAGGCAGCCGAGAGGAAAAATCGCGCATTCTCGATCAGTTCGTTGCGATCAGCGGCATGCACCGGAAACATGCGATGCGGTTACTCCGCGGCACACATAATCAAGTCGCGTCTCGACCACGTCCTCGGATCTATGACGAAGCCGCCCGCCAAGCGCTTATCGTGTTGTGGGAGTCGTCCGACCGTGTTTGTGGAAAGCGGCTAAAGGCGCTGCTCCCGACGCTGGTCATCTCCATGGAGCGGCACGGACACCTCAACCTGGATGACCGGGTTCGGGCTCTGTTATTGCAGATGAGCGCCGCGACGATTGATCGCGCTCTGAAAGACATTCGCGAAACAGCGGGCGGCCGGCGACGCCGGCATTCGGTGGCTTCGTCTGCGTTAAGGCGTAGCGTCCCCGTCCGGACATTCTCTGACTGGGATGATCCCGCGCCTGGGTTTGTTGAAGCAGATCTTGTCTCCCACTCCGGCCCCGTTGCGCGGGGCAGCTTCGTCCAAACGCTAGTCCTCACCGATATTGCCAGTGGCTGGACGGAATGTGCGCCTCTGCTTGTGCGTGAGCAGAAGCTTCTGACGGAAGTGTTGAGTGAGTTGCGGCGTCTGATGCCGTTTCCGCTGCTCGGCTTCGATACGGACAATGACAGCGTGTTCATCAACGAAACGATCAGGGATTACTGCCTTGATTCCAATATCGAGTTCACGCGTTGCCGTCCCTACCGCAAGAATGATCAGGCTTTCGTCGAGCAGAAGAATGGGTCGATCGTTCGCCGCATTGTTGGTTATCATCGCTATGAGGGGGTCGAGGCCGCTGCGACCCTGGCCGATCTATACCGATCGGTGCGCTTGTTCATAAACTTCTTTCAGCCATCCTTTAAGCTGCGGGAGAAGCGTCGCGATGGCGCGGTGGTCAAAAAGATCTATCATCCTCCTGCGACACCCTATCAGAGGCTCTTGGCAGATCCGAGAACACCGACCGAAGTCCGAAATCGGCTATCGCACATCGGCGATCAGTTGGATCCTGTGAAACTATTGCGCGATATTCGAACAGCGCAGCAGCGTCTTGTCGAGGTTGCCAGCAATGCCTCGCTGTCAACAGCCACGCCGGATATCGAAACGTTCTTGCAGAACCTGCGCCACGCCTGGACGGAAGGCGAAGTCCGTCCGACGGCCAAAGCGAAACCAAAACTGCGCCGAGAGCGACGTAGACCAGACCCGCTCATCCGCGTGACCGACGATCTCCGCTCTTGGTTTGAGGAGGAACCTTGGCGGACAGGCCGCGAGTTGCTCGAGCGGCTTCAAGAGCGTTATCCGAATGAGTACCCCGACGGACTCCTGCGAACAGTGCAACGGCGCGTCAAAGAGTGGCGTCGAAATAAAGCCCATGCCATGATCTTCGGCGCAAATTCCGAAACAGCTCAACTCTCCGCGACTTGAACGCTCGCAGCAGAAAGGAGCAATCTTGTGAGGCAATGATCAAGTGCATCAGGAACATTCACAGGCGAGGCAATACGAGTCTCACCTTGTTTGTCGCCGCGCATACATTGGGGCATCCTGTTGGCGATCGGCTCCTCGTGCTCGTAGCCGACAGGTTGCGCGAGATTTTTGCGGACAGTATCGTTGGCAGGCTCGGAGGCGATGAGTTTACAGCGGTCATCACGGATGTCACGAACGATCAGATCTCGCAGTCGTGCAAGCGAGTCATCGAATCCATGCGGCGTCCATTCGAGATCAACGGAACGCCAATCAGCATCGGTGCGAGCATTGGTGTTGTGATTGGTATCGGACCTGATGTTGATCCATCCGACCTGACGCGGAAGGCTGACATCGCTCTCTATAATGCGAAGGCGGCGGGCAGGAACCGCTTTGCGATCTTTGGGCCCCACATGGACGACTTGGTCCAAGACCGCCGCGAACTTGAATGCGACCTGCGGCTGGCGGTCCAGAATCGCAGAGATCTAGAGGTGCATTTTCAGCCGGTCTACGCAGCCCCGAATGGAGCCTTGTTTGGCGCCGAGGCGCTCCTTCGATGGAAGCACCCCTCAAGAGGTCTTATCAGCCCGGAGGTGTTCATTCCTATTGCCGAAGAGTGCGGCGTCATCGCCCAACTTGGCGATCTTGTTCTTGAGGAGGCCTGCCTGGCGGCCCAGCGGTGGCCGGATCTCGAGATTGCGATCAACGCCTCACCCATCGAGCTTCGAAACGAGGCGTATGCGCTCAGGGTCACTGCGGCTTTGAACAATCATGGGATCGATCCGACACGGCTGGAGATCGAAATAACCGAGGGCACGCTTCTCGACAGCGTAGGGGAATGTCAACGGAATATCGAGGCACTTCGCTCCAAAGGCGTCCGCTTCGCGCTGGACGATTTTGGCACGGGCTTCTCCTCCTTCGGTCGCCTACAGTATATCGCAGTCGATCGTATCAAGATCGACAAGAGCTTCGTGGACGGCTTCGGCAGCGAAGAGGCTGACAACCGAGCTATCGTCGAGGCGATGATAAGGCTGGCAAGGGCCAAGGGGCTAAAGACAACTGCGGAAGGCGTGGAGACCGAAGAGCAGCGGGCAATCCTCAAAGAACTCGGTTGCGATCATCTGCAAGGGTTCGAAGCCTATGACCAAGGACGCATTCGACATGATGGTTGGGGCAAATGTCATTGATTTGCAGGTGAAGCGATAAGTTGACATGCGCGCCTGGAGAAGCACGCGGGCCAAACAGGGCGCCCATCCAGCGGCTCGTGGCGCAGAGCGCGATCGGCAACGGGTGCCAATTTCGCGGATGAGCGGCTCATCGGTCCCATTGCCAAGTTGAGTTCAAACCCTGAAAATTTCGGCTCCGCTGACCTGGAATGGGGCAGCTTCGAAACGAGTACGAGGCGTTCTCGAATGCGCCCGCAGTTGCTAGGGGCTTGCAATTGGTCCGGCCACGCCAGCTTCGAGACGAGACCCTTGCGATCCGATCACCATCCTGTTTCCGCGCCAATCGAAGCTCCCGGCCATCCAGCTCCTCATCCAGATGATTGGGAGCAGAGCATCGCGCGTGACCATTGCGACGAGCGACAGCGGGGACATGTACCAATTCTTGCGGGCTGCAAGAATAAGTTCTGGTGCGTAGGCGGCGCATAAAACCGCCAAGGCTGCTACGAAAAGACTGGTCCCGGAAATAAGCGCAGCGCTCATGCATAGAAATAGAGGCGGAACCACGCCAAGCAGTATTTCCGGCGCGAAAAAATGAGGGAAGGTGACGCGTCTCAACCGCGCCCAACGGCACTGTCTGGCCCATACGTCGCGGAAGGTTCTCCTTCCCAGGGGCTGCTCGAACGGCCCGGCGACGAGATGTACCTTAAGGCCCATGGTGTTCACAAGTTTTGTAGCGGCGGCGTCTTCTGCGATTTCAGCCGCAAGTGCTTGGATGCCGCCGTGGGAGTCGAGGGTTTTCTTGCGCCATAGCATGCTCTTGCCTTGCGCGAAGCCGAATCCAAGGGCCTCTCCCGCATATTGCCAACGCGCTTGATGCGTGTTGAGAAACGCGCATTCGACCTCCGCCCAAAATCCGTTCGGACGGGAACCAAGTGGCGTCGAGCAGACAAGTCCGCTATCAGGCCGCCATGCGGCCATCAGGCGTGCGAGATAGTCCGTGGGCATCAAGACGTTGGAATCGGCAAGAACCACCCACCCATGCGACGCCGCGTTCCAGCCCTTGACGCAATTGTTGAGTTTCGGATTTGCGCTGATGCGATCATCCCCGACGGAAATCATCGCCTTTGTCAGCGGTTTTTTTCGGAGCGACTCCTCAGCCAGGCAAACAACCGGATCGGTCTTGTCGGCAACGCAGAAGATGATTTCGTAATCGGGCCAGTCCAGGCTCAGTGCGCTTTCGAGCGTCTCTCGCGAAAACTGTTCCACGCCGCAAAGCGGTACCACGATTGAGACAGGCGGACGCGCGGGGACGCTTGGCGTTTCGTCTTGGCGCGATCGAATCCGCCATCCCGCGATCATAAGGCTGAGGGTATTGGCTGCCAGTAGGGTACCAGCGACGGCAATGATATACAGCATCAGTCATTCCAGCGGTGAACAGCGCCGGAATGAAAACGAGTCTCAGCGCCCGGTGCGTTAAGACATCACCGTCACATGACGCGATGATGACATCCGCCCGGCGGCGACATCTTAGCCCATGGGAAGGACTGTCCGACCAGGTGTCTGGCGCCTGCTGCGATGCCGACGCCGACTGGCCTAGCTCAATGTTTTCTCCTCAGAGCCCGCTGAATCTTCACAACCTCACCCTTCATCAAGATCAGAAAGTGCTTCCTGTCGAGGCGATTGGCGACCTCGCCATCCACCGTCACGTAGTCGGTTCTAGGGCTGGAGATGGCTTCATCGGCAACCCTGATCTGTTCAATGACGATGCAGGGATTTCCAGCGTCGCCCGTGCATTTGAACCGCCGCGTCTCCTGGTACTGTGACATCGCTACCCTCCTGGCTGAGGGCAAGCATCATCGTTTCCGAAGCCGCGATTTCAAGTTCTATTTTAGTTGATGCTGAATTATCCGAAGGGTGAATGTCGTGCGCGAGATGACGGGCAGAGCCCGGTGCTGGTTTGGACAGCGCCGGGCCAATGTGACTGCAGTTGAGGGACATGCAGTCCGTGCAACGACAACGGGTTGCGTTGCGAAGAAAGAACGCCGCTCAGCGTTGAATGTTCCGGGGCCACGGCCCATCGGGGTTGTCGACGATAGGCGGTCGTTTTGGCGCCATGAAACGAGCGGTTGGTGCGAGCTTGTCAGGTCTAGCGTCGCGCCTCGGCGGTGAACACGAGCGCCGACATCCGCCCTTCGATCGGACCTTTGCCAAAGATCTGTTCAAGGATCTCGGTTACCCGTGCCAGGACATCGACCTTCGGTTCGCGTGCTTCGATTTCCATGCGGAGCGGACTGCCCTTGCAGAAGGCGGTCGCCGCGTCCCTTGCCGAGGATGCGCGGGCAGTCTTTTCGACCTTTGCGAAGGTCGCCAACTGGAAGCCGGCACGCTCGAGTTCAGATAAGATTGCCTCGGCATCAAAGTAGCCGTGCGGTGTCCGCCGGAAGAAATCCGGCGGATCGTCTGGAAACAGTGCATCCGTCGCAGCCTTGACAGCCTTTGCGAAATCGTTGTTCTCGACGGCGTCCCAGGTGTTGAAGAGGAACGTCCCCTTCGGCCTCAGCACGCGCAGGATTTCGCGGTAGGCGCGGTGCTTGTCGGGAAAGAACATGACGCCGAACTGGCTTGTGACGGCGTCAAAGATCTGATCGGGGAAGGGCAGGCTCAACGCATCGGCCTGTCGCCATGCGACATGCCCCCCGGAATGTCTCAACGCGGCGACATCCAGCATGGCCTGGTTCAAATCGGTGGCGATGATTTCGGCGTGCGGAAGCGCCGACGATATCGCACGCGTCAGGGCGCCGGACCCGGCTGCGACTTCGAGAACGCGGTGCGGATGAAGCAACGCCAAGCGCTGCGCCAGATCGGCCGCATAAGGGTCAAACAGGATCGGCACCAGGTACCGATCATAGGCTGCAGGGATATCACCTTGGAAACACGCGTCATTCATCGCCATGGTCGTTCCGCTCCGTAGCCACCCGGAGCGTATATTAGAACCTTTTACCGCGTCTTTGAAGGCGCAAGGATATACGCTGCGTCCTCAGCAAGGGGGTGTCATACCCAAAGCTTGCAGACCGAGGTCATCGGCGAGATGTCTCGGCAGTCGCGCCAACTGGTCTCGCGTTCGATTGCGTGTCTGACGTGTGATCTGACGCGATCTGAATGCGTAGAAGATGTCGAAGATTGCGTTGAGAGTGCTCATCGCGGCCTCCTTTCATCAGTACCAGCCGCTACGATCGAAGGATATTGCCCGGTTGACTTTCAATCAAACAAAATGATATGGAATTCAAATTCAGAAAAATTGAAAGATGCGACGATGAGCATTCCCTTTCGCCGTCCCATTCCTTTGCTTGATAACGACGTGCTGCGCACGTTTGTTGCCATCGCAGAGACCGGCAATTTTTCCACGGCCGCCGAGGCTGTCTATCGGACACCATCGGCCGTCTCCATGCAGATCAAGAAGCTGGAGGAACAGCTCGGTGCCACGCTCTTCCTGCGGGATGCGCGGTCGGTCAGCCTGACCCAGCATGGCGAACTGCTGCTTTCCTATGCGCGAAACATGCTTGCTTTGTCGAACGAGGCGGTTTCACGATTCATTATGCCCGACCTCAGCGGCGTCGTGCGGCTTGGCGCGCCGGAGGATATAGGCGAACGACTGCTGCCGAGCATCCTGAAAAGCTTCGCCGAGAGTTTCCCGAGCATCATGGTCGATGTCACCATCGACATGAGCATCGGGCTCAAGAAGCGCATGGAAGAGCAGCGGCTGGACCTGGCACTGATCAATTGCGCGACGCGTCCCCTGCCGACGGATGGCGAGATCGTTTTTCGCGAGCGGCTGATATGGGCCGGCGCCAAGTGCGGTACGGCGCACCGCCGCGATCCGCTGCCGATCTCGATCTGGGAGGATGGCTGCATCTGGCGCTCCGAGGCACTGTCTCAACTTGAGCGCATGAAGCGCGGTTATCGTGTCGCTTTCCTCAGCGGCCACACGATGGCCCAGCGAGCGGCTGTGGTTTCCGACCTGGCGATCGCGCCGCTGCCGCGCTCCTATGTCACCGATGAGATGACAATCCTCGGCGTGCAGGAGGGGTTGCCTGAACTCGGCTCCTTCGACATCAGGCTTCTCACTGCGTCGCAGATGAATGGCCCGATGCGGGCAGTGGCCGAAAGCATCCGCTTTGCCTTTGCGGAAAAAGCCAAGGCCGTTGCTGCTTGACAAGTTTGCGGTGACCTCCTTTCTTCCTTCGGCGTTTTAACGCGCGCGGCGGCTGTCGCCGCGCCCTGGACGGTTGAGAAAGAGGATTTCGCAATGACCACAATGGCCAAAATCGGCTCCGCCCTCGCAATTCTGCTCGTGCTTTCCTCGTGTGGGAATACGATCCGCGGCATCGGTCGCGATACGGCAAATGCGGTGAACGCGACTCAGGATGCGGGCCGTTCGGTCGGGCGCGCGGCGACGCGGTAATACGCCATCAGATCACTGCCGGCGGGTAGGCCTTTTCCACCCCGCCGGAACGCAAAATGCCCGGTCCGCAACGCCACATAGGCCGGATGATGGCTTGATTTCGCGGCCTCCATGAGACGTATCTGCAGGAAGGCCGGCGCCGCCTCGCCAATCCGTTTCCCAAGATTCTCGAATTTCGGCGTGTTCACAAAGGGTGCGCTCGCCGCGTTGTTCAGGTGGCGGTAAAGACCATCGATGACGTTCTCGTCCTGTGCCGCATTTTCCATCAGCAGGACGACGTAGGATTTCGCCCGTTCGTCAAGGCTCGCAAGCTTTGATGCGATTGTGTCGCGGTCGGGAAACGGAACGGATGTCATCTTTGTTCTCCTCGTCTTGGCAGCGGCTTGGCGCGATTCGGGCAAGCAAGCAGTCGCCGCTTAGAGGAAACCCATACCGCCACAAGCAAGACGTTCACGATGCCGATCGATCGCGCGCGCGGTTGTGCGAGGATCTATCGAGAAGGCGCATCGGCAGGCGAGGGATTGCCTTGCTCACCTTAAAGCCCAGCCTTGACCTTCTGGGCGACATCGGCGGGAACCCATTTGGTCCACAGGGCGGCGTAATTCTGGAGGAAGTAGATCGTGGCGTCCTCGTTGCTCTCGTGGTTCTCATCCTGCCAGGCAAGCACTTCGTTGATCGTCGTGTTGTCCCAGGAGCGGAGCCAGGTAATCCATGGCCGGTCCGGCTCGCTCGGCGAAGGCTTTAGTCACGATCGTGTACGCCCGGGAGACGGGATAGGAATTCACTTGCGGCCGAGCGCAGCCGGGGACCGATGTGCATTTGTCCCATTCTGCCTTGTCATGAGCGACGCCGAAGCTCAGGCGCGTCATGTCGTATTTTCCGAGGATGGGCGTCGGGGCCCAGTAGTAGCCAAGCCAGCCGGCCTTTTTCTGGAATGCGTTTGCGATGGAATCATCGAGGTCCTGCGGGCTGCCGGTTTCGATAAGCTGAAACCCGTCCCTCTCGGCGCCCAGCGCACGGAACAGATTTGACGTGGAAATCTGGCAACTCCAGCCGACGGGACAACTATAGACCGCGCCCTGCGATGAATTGCCCGGCGCCGGGAACAGTTCGGGATGCTTGAGGGCATCCTCTACGCTGCGGATATCCGGGTTGGCATCGGCGATGAATTTCGGAATCCACCAGCCCTCGACAGCGCCCTCCGAGAGGATTTCAGCCGCCTGGATCAGCTTGCCTTCCTTGACCGCGCTATCGAGTTCGGTACGTACCGAGTTGATCCAGAACTCGGAAGCGATATCCGGCTCGCCTTTTCCGTTCATCGACAGGAAGGTCGGCATCGTGTCGCCCGGGACGATCCTAACCGAGCAGCCGTAACCCTTCTCGAGAATGAATTTATCGAAGTTGGCGGCAATGCCGGCCGAAGCCCATTTCATTTCAGCGACGGTAACGTTGCCGCATTCGGCAGCCTGCGCAGTCGCGGCGGCTGCACAAACTCCTGCGGCGAGCAGGATTGACGTGCGGAGAAGTCTCATCTTGCGTTCCCATTCTTGCTGCCGCGGCTACAACCTAGGCGTTCCCACCTTGCGGAGGTCCTCGTTTATCCGGGCTGTAGCTGTGGCGCTCGTCCTGGCACCTTGGAAAGGCAGCCTACGCGTTCGGCTGCGGAAATCAATTCTCTTCTGTGGTTGAGGCGTGAAGCATAAGCGCCTGATTTGAAATCGTTAATGCTAGTCTCATCAAAAGGTTACCGCGAGCGTTCGGAGATCGTGCTGGTATGCTTGCCAGCGACGCCACGATCGAGAAGAAAAGTCAGAAAATGCTGAAATTCACCTTTGCTTAAGGACTTGCTAACCCTCCGGTAACAATGTGGCGCTATCTGTTGTTGCGTAGCGGGGGACACCGCTGCTTCTCCGGATCAGGTATTGCGTCCCGGAGAACGTGAGCTTCGCCGTGTATGGGCGAACGCGCCAGCGTATTTCGGCAGGCCGCGCAACCCTCAACGGTTGACGCGGCCTTCGCATTTTCGACGCCTGCGATTGACCGCAACAGAGACGTCGTTGTAGGCCGAGGCGAGTTCTCCGGAGTTCCGCGACAATGACCAAGGCCATCATGCTACAGGGTACCGGCTCCGATGTCGGCAAGACCGTTCTTGTTGCGGGGCTTTGCCGGCTTGCTGCCAATCACGGCCTTGCGGTCCGTCCCTTCAAGCCGCAGAATATGTCGAACAATGCCGCGGTCGCTGACGACGGCGGTGAGATCGGCCGGGCGCAATGGCTGCAGTCGCTCGCTGCGCGGGTGCAGTCCTCGGTGCACATGAACCCTGTGTTGCTCAAGCCGCAAACCGAATACGGCAGCCAGATCATCGTTCAGGGCAAGGTCTGGGGGCAGGCCAAGGGACGGGACTATCAGAAGCTCAAGCCGACACTCCTCGATTACGTGATGCAGAGCTTTTCGGAGATTTCGGTCGGAGCGGATCTTGTGATCGTGGAAGGGGCGGGCTCGCCTGCCGAAATCAATCTCAGGGCCGGTGATATCGCCAATATGGGATTTGCGACGCGTGCCGGCGTGCCGGTGGTGTTGGTCGGCGACATCGATCGTGGCGGCGTGATCGCCTCGCTGGTCGGCACGCATACCATCCTCTCCGATGACGACCGGGCAATGATATCCGGCTACATCATCAACAAGTTTCGTGGTGACGTTTCGCTCTTCGATGCCGGAATCGATGCAGTGCGGCGTTTTACGGGATGGCCATGCCTCGGCGTCGTGCCATGGCTGAAGCACGCTTCGCGGTTGCCCGCCGAAGACTCGGTCGCGCTGGAGAGCCTGGCACGGGGCGGTTCGGCCGCGCTGAAGATCGCAGTGCCGGTCTTTCCCCGCATCGCGAATTTCGACGATCTGGATCCGCTGGCGGCAGAACCGGATGTCGAGTTGGTTTTTGTTCGCGCCGGAGAGCGGTTGCCGTCGGATGCCCGGCTGGTGATTCTGCCCGGTTCGAAATCGACGATCGCCGACCTGGCGGATATGCGCGTGCAGGGTTGGGATGTTGATCTTTTGGCCCATGTGAAGCGGGGCGGGCGGGTCATCGGCATCTGCGGCGGCTATCAGATGCTCGGACGCAAGGTGCATGATCCCCTGGGCATCGAGGGGGACCCCGCGCAGGTCACCGGCCTCGGGTTGCTGGACGTCGAGACGGAGATGGCGCCGGAAAAGACGGTGCGGAACAGCGTCGCTATGGCGGTGGAAGACGGCGCACCGCTTGCCGGCTATCAGATCCACCTCGGCATCACCGTAGGAGAGGATTGCGGCCGGCCATTCGCGATCGTCGATGGCGAACCGGACGGTGCCGTATCGGCCGACGGTCGGATTGCCGGCACGTATCTGCACGGGCTCTTTGCGAGTGACATCTATCGTACCCGTTTGCTGTGGAGTTTCGGTCTTTCTGGTGAGACGAACGATTACCGTGCCGGTGTCGAGAAAGCTTTAGACGACGTTGCGGCCGAGCTGGAAGCCTGCCTTGACCGGCGCTGGCTTGACGAGCTCTTCGGCTAGATCTCGCCGGATATTTCGCGGCGACGGCGATCGAGTTCTTCGCTATAGCGGCGCAGCGTGTAAGCCTCGCTCAGCTGCCCGACAACCTTCCTCTCGATCAGATTGTTGACGACCGCGAGCGCTTCGCTTTCGGTTTTGTCGAAGATGGCGGCTGCCTGCTTGGCGTTCATCTGCGGCTGCAGGAAATCGTTCTTGTAGCGGATGAATTCGCTGAGATCCTCGCCGGTGTCGTCGGTGTCGGTCAGGTTCGCGTAAATATCCGGGACGAGCACTAGCCCGCTGTATTTGCCCGTATCGTCCACCAGGACGACGCGCTGCGCCGAGCCAATGGGGAAGCGTTCCTTGAACTCTTCGATCGAAAGGCCGGCCTTGGCGGTCTTGACGTCGGCGCGCATCAGCCGGCCGACCGTCAGGTTGCGAATCCAGCCGACATCGTGGGCGCTGCGAATGCTCTCGCCGCGCAGATGGAAGCGCCATGTTGCGAAGGAGTAGCCGAAGGTGCTGCGCACGACGAGTGAGGAGGTGATGACGGCCGCAAGGACAAGTGCCGTGATCGGAAAGTCGCCCGTGATCTCCAGCGCCAGGAACGTCATCGTCAGGGGCCCGCCAATAACGGCGACTGCGAGCGAACTCATGCCGACGACCGCGTAGATAACGGGTGTCAGCGTCGCGTGGGCGAAATAGGGCGCGGAATAGGCAAATAGCTTGCCGAGCAGCGCCCCCATGAACAGCGACGCGAAGAAGAGGCCGCCTCTGAAACCCGAGCCGATCGAGATCGCGGAGGCCAAGGCCTTGAGGAGAAGCAGCCCAAGGAGGACCGGAATCGCGAGATCGCGCCCGAGATTGAGGTGCAGCGCTCCGTGTCCCGCTGACAGGATCTGCGGCGTGATAAGGGCGAGGAGACCGACGACGATGCCGCCAAGGGCAGGGCGCAGCGGTGTTGCGATGGAACTCCTGCGCGCCAGTTCCTCGATCGAGGCGACGCCCTGCATGATGAGAATACCGACGCCGGCGCAGACGGCACCGAGCAGCAGCGCCGGGACATAGTCGGCCGGCATGACGGAGCCGAATTCGCCGACATCGATGAGGAAATCACTGCCGGCCAGCAGCCGCGCAATCTGGGTCGCCACCAGCGCGGACACGACGACTGGTGTCAGCGAGACGATGGTGTATGTGCCGATGATGAGCTCGAAGGCATAGAACGCGCCGGTCAGTGGCGCATTAAAGGCCGCCGCAATCGCACCGGCCGCGCCGCATCCGACGAGAACGCGCAGGTCCGATCGGCGAAGCTGCAACTTCAGGCCAAGCTTCGAGGCCAGACCGGCTGCCAACTGCGTGTAGCCGGCTTCCAAACCAACGGAGGCACCGAAGCCGTTCGAAATGAGGTTCTGAACGGCAACGAGGATGCTGTCGGTCAGCGACAGGCGTCCGCCATGTAATGCGTTCGCCTCGATCGGGTCGACCATCGGCTTCTTACGGGTCTTGGCGAGGATGAACAGCAGAAGACCGAGCAGGATGCCGCCGCAAACCGGTGCCGTCAGCAGCAGGAACTTGTCGTCGATCTGGGAGGAGCTCAGCCTCTCGACGTCGCTGATTCCGAAGATCAGCCTGTGCATTGCGCGGGAAACGAGGCTCATGCCCGTCACCGCCAGGCCGGAGATCACCCCGACGATCGCGCCGGCGATGACCATCCCCATTTCGCTGCGCCGTAACAGAGCGCGCATCCGCCCGATATCGAGAAGCGTATGAAACGGACCGAAACGGCGGATATTGATTTTTAGGAGCATGACAGGAAAACTAGGCAGGTGTAGGCGCGATCAAGTGCAGAAAGGGACGGGCAAATCAGTGGCGCAACCCGCTTGCGATGCAATTGCGGCAAAAGACCGGCGCCGGCAACAATTATTTGTGACGTAAGCCACTGATAAAAGACGATAAATTTGGTAGAGAAGGTCGTCTTGGTCGCGGTTTCAGGCATGCAATGTCATATTGCGAGACGACGGCTTACGATTGACTTCGCCAGGGGCCTTGCCTAACGATGACTCCATAACGGATGGTTCCGGACCGGTTGAATCGGTGCGGATGAAAAGGGAATGTGAAGCGGTGGACCCAATCCGGGCGCCGTCATCATAGCCGACCCCGCGACTGTAGAGCGGTCAGGGTTTTCCGTCCGGCGTTGGTTCCTCGTGGTTGACAGTCTGCAATAGTGCAGGCGGGCGGCGCGGAAGCGGCGACGGAAAAGTCACTGGCAGTGCGTCATGATCAACCGGGGCTGGACGCCTCTCAAGTCTACGAATCGTCCGCCTTTTCATGAAATGCAGCCGGGAAGACGAGGAAAATCCGCTGGCACGATCAGGGGCGACCGGTTTCCGGTCTGCCCCGATCGCGGCCAAAACCCGCGAGCCAGGAGACCTGCCAATCGTGCCGGGCAAAAAGCCCATCCCTGGGCGATGCCCGCTGCCAGCACGGAGGTTGTCATGGCTGAAAGTAAGATTTTAAGGCTGCGTGCAGCCGTTCCGGTTCCGTGCGGAAGGCGTCCGCAGATGGGACAGTATTTTCCATGAGCCTGATATCATCTGGCACGACCTTCGTTCTCGGCGGTGCGCGCTCGGGAAAATCGCGCTTTGCCGAGCAACTGGTCGTTTCGGGCGGCCTGGAGCGCCACTATGTGGCGACCGGCCGGGCTTGGGATGAGGAAATGCGCTCCCGGATCGACACGCACAAAGCCGACCGCGGCGATCTCTGGCACACCCATGAAGAGCCGCTCGATCTTGTCGGATGCCTGCGGGCAATCGATGGCGAAGGACGGGCGATCCTGGTGGATTGCCTGACGCTTTGGGTCACCAATCTGATGATGGAAGAGCGCGACATGGTGGCGGAGTTCGCCTCGCTTGCCGCCTACGTGCCTGCGGCACGCGCGCGCCTCGTCATCGTTTCCAACGAGGTCGGTCTCGGCATCGTTCCGGAAAACCGCATGGCGCGGGAGTTCCGGGATCATGCCGGCCGCCTGCATCAAATGATCGCGGCGGAAGCTGCGGACGTGTATTTTATCGCGGCAGGTCTGCCGCTGAAGATGAAGGGTTGAATTTCATGAACCAGCAGAAAATCCCGGCGACCGTGATCACCGGCTTTCTCGGCGCCGGCAAGACGACGATGATCCGCAATCTGCTTTCCAACACGAACGGCAAGAAAATCGCGCTGATTATCAACGAATTCGGCGATCTCGGCGTCGACGGCGAGGTGCTCAAGGGCTGCGGCGCCGAGAATTGCACCGAAGATGACATCATCGAGCTCACCAATGGCTGCATCTGCTGCACGGTTGCCGACGACTTCATTCCGACGATGACCAAGCTTCTGGAGCGCGAACAGCGCCCCGACCACATCGTCATCGAAACCTCCGGTCTCGCGCTGCCGCAGCCGCTCGTGGCGGCCTTCAATTGGCCTGACATTCGCACGCAGGTCACCGTCGACGGCGTTATCACCGTTGTCGATAGCGCTGCCGTGGCGGCCGGCCGTTTTGCCGACGATCACGGTGCCGTGGAAGCCCGTCGCGTGGAGGATGAATCGCTCGATCATGAAAGCCCGATCGAAGAACTTTTCGAAGATCAGCTCACCTGCGCCGATCTGATCGTGCTCAACAAGATCGATCTTCTTGACACGGCAGGCCTCGGTCGCGTGCGCGATGAGGTCGCGTCCCGTATCGCCCGCAAGCCCGTGATGATCGAGGCGCGCAACGGCGAGGTTCCGGCAAGCGTGTTGCTCGGGCTCGGGGTCGGTACCGAGGATGACGTGGCCAACCGCAAATCCCACCATGAGCTCGAGCACGAGGATGGTGTACCGCATGACCACGACGAGTTCGATAGCTTCGTCGTGGAACTCGGCCCTGTTGCCGATCCTGCCACGTTCGTGGATGCGCTGAAGGGCGTCATTGGCGAACATGACGTGCTGCGGCTGAAGGGCTTCGTCGATGTCCCCGGCAAGCCGATGCGCCTGCAGCTGCAGGCGGTCGGAAGCCGTGTGGACCATTATTTCGATCGCGCCTGGGCGCCCGGCGAAGCACGCGGCACCCGCCTGGTCGTGATCGGCCTGCACGACATGGACGAGGCGGCAGTTCGCACGGCAATCGAAGCGCTGGCATAAGGCAGACCAATGCATCTGCTCCTGGCACAACAGGGAACGATCAGCGACGGCGAGGAGGCGATCGATCTCGGTCAATCTCCCGGCGATGTCCTATTCCTGTCGGCCGCCGATACCGAGCTTGCCGCCATGGCGGCCGCGTATGATGGTGCGGCCGCCGGTTTTTCGCTGCGGCTCGCAAGCCTGATGAGCCTGAAACACCCGATGTCGGTCGATGCCTATATCGAGCGGACAGCCCGGCACGCGAAGCTGATCGTCGTCAGGGCGCTCGGCGGTGCCAGCTATTTTCACTATGCGCTGGAAGCGCTTCATGCGGCGGCAGCGCGCTATGGCGCGCTCATCGCCGTACTGCCGGGAGATTCGAAGCCGGACGCGGGTTTGACACCGTTTTCGAATGTGCCGCTCGAAGAGTTAAATGCCCTCTGGGCCTATCTTATCGAAGGAGGTGACGCCAATTCGCATGCGTTTCTCTCCTATGCCGGCGCGATGCTCTCAGGCGCGGAAAAGCCCGAGGCGGCTTCGCCGCTGATGAAGGCTGGGATCTGGTGGCCGGGCAAGGGCGTCGTCGGCGTCGAGGAGTGGAAGTCGGCGTGCGACGAGCGGGTTCGATTCCCGCAGGAGGTGCCGCATTCGCCAGTTGTGGCAGTCAGCTTCTATCGCGCGCTCGTGCAGAGCGGCGAGACGCGACCGGTCGAAGCGTTGATCGATACGCTGCTGGCCGAACGCATCCGGCCGCTGCCGGTGTTCGCCTACAGTCTCAAGGACCCCGTCTCGAAGGGCATTCTCGAAAGCGTCTTCGACGCCATCAAACCCGAGGTGGTGATCAACACGACTGGCTTTGCAGTGTCTGCGCCCGGTGCGGATCGCGAGCCGACCGTGCTTGAGGCCAACGACGCGGTTGTGCTTCAGGCGATCTTTTCGGCGTCGTCGCGGCAGGCATGGACCTCCTCCTCGCAGGGGCTCACCGCGCGCGACCTTGGAATGAGTGTTGCTCTGCCGGAGGTTGATGGGCGCGTGCTTGCCCGTGCGGTCTCGTTCAAATCGGCGGCCCGCTATGACGCGAGGGTCGAGGCCAACATCGTCGGCAGCGAGCCCGATATCGAGCGAATGCGCTATACAGCCCAGCTTGCTGCCAACTGGGCGAAGCTGCGCACGACATCCGCCGGCGACCGGCGCATTGCGCTCGTGATGGCGAACTATCCGAACCGCGACGGAAGGCTCGGCAATGGCGTCGGGCTGGATACGCCTGCCGGCACGGTCGAGGTGCTGAAGGCAATGCGTGCCGCCGGTTACACAATCGCGGGTGTGCCGGATGATGGCGACTCCCTGATCCGGCGCCTGATGGAAGGACCGACAAATTCCGGCACGGATGGGAAGCTTGCAAGTGAAGTGCTTTCATTGAGTCGTTACAATGCCTTCTTCAGAAGTCTTCCCAAAAAGATTCAGGACGAAATCAACACGCGCTGGGGTGCGCCTGAGACCGATCGCTATGTGCTGGACGGCGCTTTTGCACTGCCGTTCCTGCGGCTTGGAGAGGTGCTCGTCGGCATCCAGCCGGCGCGCGGCTACAACATCGATCCGAAGGAAAGCTACCATTCGCCGGACCTCGTGCCGCCGCATGGCTATCTCGCCTTTTACGCTTTCCTTCGCCACGAGTTCGGCGCTCACGCCGTCATCCACATGGGCAAGCACGGCAATCTCGAGTGGCTGCCAGGCAAGGCATTGGCGCTCTCCGAGGAATGCTATCCAGAGGCGATCCTCGGGCCTATGCCGCATCTTTATCCGTTTATCGTCAATGATCCCGGCGAGGGAACGCAGGCCAAGCGGCGGACCGGGGCTGTCATCATCGACCATCTGACACCGCCGCTGACGCGTGCCGAGAGCTACGGGCCCCTGAAGGATCTGGAGGCACTGGTCGACGAATACTACGAGGCGTCAGGTGGCGATCCACGCCGCATTCGGCTTCTCAGCAAGCAGATTCTCGATCTTGTCGCAGATATCGGTCTCGACCGCGATGCTGGTATCGACAAGGGCGAGAGCGAAAACGAGGCGTTGAAGAAGCTCGATTCCTATCTCTGCGATCTCAAGGAAATGCAGATCCGCGATGGTTTGCACGTCTTCGGTGTCTCGCCGCAGGGTCGATTGCTGACCGATCTGAGCGTGGCGCTGGCTCGGGTCCCGCGTGGTCTTGGCCACGGTGGCGACCGCAGCCTACAGCGGGCGATTGCTGCCGATGTAGGCTTGGATTTCGACCCTCTCGACTGCGACATGGCCGGGTCTTGGCCGGGGCCGTTCCCGGATACCCTTGCGGCGGCCATGGATGGTGTCTGGCGCACGAATGGCGATGCGGTCGAGCGGATCGAACTGCTTGCGGCACGGCTGGTCGCCGGCGAGGTCGCTTGCCCGGAAGATTGGGGGGCTACGCGCGCCGTCCTGGGGATGATCGAAACGCGGCTCAAGCCTGCCATCGTTGCATGCGGGGCCGCGGAGATCGAAGGCCTGCTCCGGGGGCTCGACGGTCGTTTCGTGCCGCCCGGGCCGTCGGGTGCGCCGACGCGAGGACGCCCGGATGTGCTGCCGACCGGGCGGAACTTCTATTCGGTAGACAGCCGCGCGGTTCCGACGCCGGCGGCCTACGAACTCGGGAAAAAGTCCGCCGAACTGCTGATCCGCCGGTATGTGCAGGATCACGGCGAATGGCCGGTATCCTTCGGCCTGACCGCCTGGGGCACATCGAACATGCGCACCGGCGGCGATGATATTGCCCAGGCGCTGGCGCTGATCGGCGTGAAGCCGGTATGGGACATGACCTCGCGGCGCGTCACCGGTTATGAAATCATCCCGCCGGCGCTGCTGCGCCGCCCGCGTGTCGACGTGACGTTGCGCATTTCCGGCTTCTTCAGGGATGCGTTTCCCGAACAGATCGCGCTCTTCGACAAGGCGATCCGTGCCGTCGGTGCGCTGGACGAGGACCCGGCGGACAATCCGATTGCCGAGCGCATGCGCGGCGAAGCGGCGCGGCTCGAGGCTGCCGGGCTGGACGCGGCGCAAGCCCGACGCCGTGCCGGCTATCGTATCTTCGGCTCGAAGCCGGGCGCCTACGGTGCCGGCTTGCAGGCATTGATCGACGAGAAGGGATGGGAACGCCGGGCCGATCTCGCCGAAGCCTATCTCGTATGGGGAAGCTACGCGTACGGCGCCGGCGAGGAAGGCCGGGCCGAGCGCGGCGTCTTCGAAGAGCGCCTGCGCTCGATCCAGGCGGTGGTGCAGAACCAGGACAACCGCGAGCACGACCTTCTGGACAGCGACGACTACTACCAGTTCGAGGGCGGCATGGCTGCCGCGACCGAGATGCTGGCGGGTGACCGACCGTCGATCTACCACAACGACCACTCGCGACCGGAAAAGCCGGTCATCCGATCGTTGGAAGAGGAGATCGGGCGTGTCGTGCGTGGCCGCGTGGTCAATCCGAAGTGGATCAATGGCGTCATGCGCCATGGCTACAAGGGAGCCTTTGAGATCGCCGCGACCGTCGATTACCTCTTCGCCTTTTCCGCGACGACAGGCGCGGTGGGCAATCATCATTTCGAAGCCGTCTATCAGGCCTTCGTGGTCGATCAGAAGGTGCGCGATTTCATGGTCGAGAAAAATCCGGCCGCCTTCGACGACATGAAGGAACGGCTGCTCGAGGCCATCGATCGCCGCCTTTGGACGCCGCGCAGCAATTCGGCGCGGTTCGACCTTTCAGACACATTCAAGCTTGCATCCGGGGAAAATTGAGATGACTGACGAAACCACTGAGCCGGCTGGCCACGACGACGCACGCCACGCCGAGAAGATGGCCAAGAAGAAAGCCGCCCGCGACAAGATCATGGCCTCAAAGACCGATGAGAAGGGCCTCATCATCGTCCATACCGGTAAAGGCAAGGGCAAGTCTTCCTCGGCGTTCGGGATGATTTTCCGGCATATCGCGCATGGAAAGCCCTGCGCCGTCGTGCAGTTCATCAAGGGCGCGATGTGGACCGGCGAGCGCGATCTGATCGAGAAGCACTTCTCCGACATCTGCCAGTTCCACACCATGGGCGAGGGCTTCACCTGGGAGACGCAGGATCGCGCCCGTGATGTCGCCGCCGCATCCGCGGCCTGGGAGAAGGCCAAAGAGCTGATCCGGGACGAGCGCAATTCGATGGTGCTGCTCGACGAGATCAACATCGCGCTTCGCTACGACTACCTCGACATCAACGAGGTGGTGGCGTTTCTGAAGACCGAAAAGCCGTATATGAGCCACGTCGTTCTGACCGGGCGCAACGCGAAGGACGAGCTGATCGAAATTGCCGATCTCGTCACCGAGATGGAGCTGATCAAGCATCCGTTCCGCTCGGGCATCAAGGGGCAGCCGGGCGTGGAGTTCTGACAGGAACTGTCTCGGGGTGCCGCCGGTCTCCGTCGGGACGCTGTTGCTTACGCTCTTCTAGGAGCCAAGCCGGCACACCGGGCGCCAGCGTCAAATCTCCAGCCAGACGCGGATCGGATTGGCTGGATCGGCCAGAAGCTTGATCGTGAAGGCAACGCAGACGACGACGAGCAGCGGCTTGATCAGGCGCGCGCCGGTGCGCATCGCAAGCCGCGAGCCGAGCTGCGCCCCGAGGAACTGGCAGACGCCCATCATTAGCCCGATCTTCCAAAGGATCGCACCGAAGGAGACGAAGACGACGAGCGCGCCGATGTTCGAGCCGAAATTCAGGAGCTTGGTATGCGCCGTGGCCTTTAGCATACCGAAGCCGGCCAGCGACACGAAGGATAGCATGAAGAAGGAGCCGGTGCCCGGACCGAAGACGCCGTCGTAAAATCCGATTGCCGGAACCAGCGTCAGGCCGAAGACGGAGGGCATCATGCGGCGATGCTTGTCGACGTCGTTCAGGTTTGGCTTCAACGCAAAATAGAGCGCGATCGCCACAAGAAGGACCGGCATGATTGCCCGCAGGACGTCACCAGGCACGATCGTTGCCAAAGCGGCTCCAAGGGAGCCGCCGAAGATTGCCATCAGCGCCATCGGCAGCTGCGTACGCAGATGAACATGTCCGTTGCGGGCATAGGCGATCGTGGCGGAGGCTGCGCCGAACACCGACTGCACCTTGTTGGTGCCAAGTGTTTGCAGCGGTGGAATACCCGCAATCAACATCGCCGGGACCGTGATGAGGCCTCCGCCGCCAGCGATGGAATCGACGAATCCAGCGAAAAAGCCGGCTGCGGCGAGCATGAAGAGCAGATGAGGGGCAAGGTCGGACAAGGGAGGAAACTCTGGAATGCAGTATGCGGCGCACGCATGTTGCATTTCCGGCCCCTTGCTGCAATGGCTTGAGGGACACAGGGGCCGGTTTCATTGTCGCACGTGACTGGAATTGTATTCGATAGGACGCACCGGTACGTGCTCGGTCTGGGCTGCGAGCGCGGAACGTCGGAGGACGAGGTAAACGAGCTTGCCCGAACGGCATTGGCGGCAGCGGGCATTGTCCAAGCCGAGCTAGCGGCCGTCGCCACCATCGACTGTCGCATCAATGAAGCCGCGATCGTTGCAGTAACACGTGACCTCGGCGCGCCGCTCTTATTCTTCGCTGCCGCGCGGCTCGAAGAAGAGACGCCGCGGCTGAAAAATCCGTCGGCGATCGTGTTTGCCCGCGTGGGATGTCACGGCGTCGCCGAATCGGCTGCGCTGGCCGTGATTGGACCGCATGCGGAGCTCATCGTCCCGAAGATCAAGTCGCGCCGTGCCACTGCAGCGATTGCGTGTGCCCTGTTGCAGAAAGATTAGCGGGCGCTATGGTGGCCGCCGATTTCGCGGCGCCGTCCGGCTGCCCTACGACAATAACGAAAAGAGGCATACTCATGCATAAGGTCATTTATGACACGGATCCGGGCGTCGATGATGCAATGGCTCTGCTCTTCCTGCACCGCCATCCCGAGATCGATCTGATCGGCATCACGACGGTCTTCGGAAACGCCTCGGTCGAGACGACGACGCGCAACGCGCTGTTCTTGAAGCGTGAATGGAACATTCCTGCTCCCGTCGCCAAGGGGGCGAGCGTGACGATCGATCCGGAGCGTCGGGAGGGGGGGTGGCCGACCTTCGTGCATGGCGAGAACGGCCTCGGCAATATCAAGGTGCCTGAAACGATCGATCTGCCGCTCGATCCGCGTTCTGCGCACCGCTTCATCATCGATACGGTCCGCGCCAATCCGGGCGAGGTCAGGCTGGTTGCCGTCGGTCGCACGACCAACCTGGCCATGGCGCTCAAAGAGGACCCGGAGATTGCCGGTCTCGTGAAGGACGTTGTCATCATGGGCGGCAACTTCTACGTTCCGGGCAACGTGTCGCCGGTCGCGGAAGCCAACATCCATGGCGATCCGGAAGCGGCCGACATCGTCCTGACCGCGCCCTGGAGGGTCGCCGTCATTGGTCTTGACGTGACCGCGATCACGACGATGAGCCGCAGCTACCTCGCCGACGTTGCGGCCAAGGGCGACAGCGCCGCGAAGCTGCTGAACGATCTTTCGCAGGACTATATCGATTTCTATAAGCACGCCGTCGAAGACGGCATGATGGTTCACGACAGTTGTGCATGTGTCTATGTCGTCGCTCCCGAGCTGTTCTCGACTATCCATGGTCCGGTTCGCGTCGTCTGCGGCGGTATTGCCGACGGGCAGACGATCGTGAAGCCGGACGGCCGCCACTTCCCGCCCGGTAATTGGGACGGTCTACCGAGCCAGGTTGTCTGCACTGGCATCGACTCCGAAAGGGTGATCAATCTCATACGCGATGCGGTTTTGCGCGCGTGAGAACTTGCGCTCGGTCGGGCGCGGATCTTTGCGCGTCCGTTGGACCGGCAGAGGGGTCTGAGAGAGCCTGCCTTTCATATCTTTCTCTTGCCCAGCGGCGTTGACCTCGCCACCTGCGGAGCATAGATCATGCCAATGATCGAAGCTGCGTTTTCACATCTGCCGGCTCTTGAGCCGGGCAGCGTCTGGCTTGTGGGTGCGGGTCCGGGCGAGCCGGGATTGCTGACGCTTCTTGCCGCCAAGGGGCTGGCGGAGGCGGACGTGGTGGTTCACGATGCGCTTGTGAACACCGATTGCCTGAAGCTCGCGCGGCCGGACGCCCTGCTGGAATATGCCGGAAAGCGAGGTGGAAAGCCGTCCGCCAGGCAGCGCGACATTTCGTTGCGGTTGGTTGAACTTGCCCGTGCCGGAAAGCGCGTCTTGCGTCTCAAGGGTGGCGATCCCTTCGTCTTCGGGCGTGGCGGCGAGGAAGCGTTGACGCTGGTCGAGCACAATGTTCCGTTTCGCATCGTTCCGGGCATCACGGCCGGTATCGGCGGATTGGCCTATGCCGGCATTCCTGTAACGCACAGGGATGTCAACCATGCGGTTACATTCCTCACCGGGCATGACTCCTCAGGAATCGTGCCGGATGCCATCGATTGGGAGGCCATCGGCAAGGCCTCGCCTGTGATCGTGATGTATATGGCGATGAAGCATATCGCCCAGATCAGCAGAAATCTCATTGCAGCGGGGCGGTCCCCGGAAGAACCGGTCGCCTTCGTCTGCAACGCATCGACGGGCGATCAGCAAGTGCTCGAAACGACACTTGGCGAGGCACCTTCGGCGGCCTCGGGGCTCGAGCCGCCGGCGATTGTTGTGGTCGGGGAGGTGGTGCGGCTGAGGCAATCGCTTGATTGGCTGGGTGCTCTTGCGGGACGCAAGTTGCGCTCTGATCCCTTCCGGGACTCGAACAGCAGGGAGACGGCATGAGCGGTTTGTTGATTGCGGCCCCGTCCTCCGGATCGGGCAAGACGACGGTGACACTGGGGCTCCTGCGGGCGCTTCGAAGGCGCGGTGTCGCGATAGCACCCGGCAAGGCGGGCCCCGACTATATCGATCCGGCCTTTCATGCGGCGGCGAGCGGCGTTGCCTGTCTCAACTTCGATCCATGGGCGATGCGCCCGGAACTGATTGCCGCCAATGCGACCCTGCATCGCTCCGGCGACCGCATCCTCGTCATCGAGGCGATGATGGGGCTCTTCGATGGTGCGACCGACGGGAAGGGGACCGTAGCCGATCTTGCCGCCATGCTTGGTCTTTCCGTGGTTTTCGTCGTCGATGCCTCGCATATGTCGCAGTCGGTGGCGGCACTGGTGACTGGATTTGCTGGCTTCCGGGCCGATGTTCGCATCGCCGGCGTGATTCTCAACAAGGTTGGGGGCGAACGGCATGAGATGATGCTTCGCAAAGCGCTTGATGCGGTCCGCATGCCGATCGTTGCCGTCGTCCGCCGCGACAATGACATCGCCCTTCCCGAAAGGCATCTCGGTCTCGTTCAGGCGGGAGAACATCAGACGCTCGAGAGCTTCATAGAGCATGCAGCCGATGCCGTGTCCGATGCATGCAATTTCGAATTCCTGCTGCGCATCGCGCGTCAAGGGCTCAATCGTCCATCTACTGCCAACATCGCCCGGTTGCCACCGCTCGGTAGCAGGATCGCCGTGGCGCGCGACGTCGCCTTTGCTTTCTCATACGAGCACATGCTTCTCGGCTGGCGTCGGCGCGGTGCCGAAATCTCGTTCTTCTCGCCGCTTGCCGATGAGGCGCCGGATCCCGCTGCAGACGCGATCTATCTGCCAGGCGGCTATCCCGAGCTTCATCCCGGGCGGATCGCGTCTGCCAGCAACTTCAGGTCAAAGGTTATCGACGCCGCGGGCAAGGGCGTGCGAATCTATGGGGAGTGCGGCGGATATATGGTTCTCGGCGAAGGGCTGGTTGACGGCGCCGGCGAGCGCCATCAGATGCTCGGCCTCTTGCCCGTAGTCACCAGCTACGAGGAGCGCAAACGGCATCTCGGCTATCGGCGGGTGAAGCCGTTGAACGCTGCCTACTTCGAACAGCCGATGACCGCGCACGAGTTCCACTATTCGGCCGTGGTTTCCGAGGGCGGGGCCGATCGTCTGTTTCAGGTGACCGATGCGTTGGGCAACGACCTCGGGCAAGCCGGCCTTCAGCGTGGACAGATTGCGGGATCCTACATGCATCTGATCGACCTTGCCGAGGGGGCAAGATGAACGCCCCGATCGTCCATGGAGGCGGCATCACCGCTGCCGCTGCAATCTACGGCGGCGAGGCAGAACACTGGCTTGATCTTTCGACGGGCATCAATCCGTGCCCGGTGCCTGTGCCCGAGATCCCGATGCGCGCCTGGCACCGGCTGCCCGACAGGCATCTGATTGATCAGGCGCGCGCGGCGGCGCAGAGCTATTATCGCAGCGGCGATATTCTCCCGCTGCCTGTTCCCGGCACGCAATCCCTCATCCAGCTATTGCCGCGGCTTTTCGACGGGGGCGGCAAGCGGGTTGCGATTCTCGCTCCGACCTACGGCGAATATGAGCGCGCGTTCCCGATGGCAGGCTGTTGCGTTGAGCTTATCGCCGGTCTGGATGACGTCAGAGCCGATCACGCAGTTGTCGTCGTCGTCAATCCGAACAACCCTGATGGTCGCATCTACGCTCCGGAGAGGCTCGTCGCACTCAGCGAAGAGATGAAGGCTAGGGGAGCTGTTGTCATTGTGGACGAAGCCTTCGGGGATACATGCCCGGAGATGAGCCTGGTCCCTCTTGCCTCGCGAATGCCGAACGTTGTCATCTCCCGTTCCTTCGGCAAGTTCTTCGGGCTGGCAGGGTTGCGCCTGGGGTTTGTCGTGGCCGCTCTGCCGATCGTGGAGCGCATCGAAGGCTTGCTTGGCCCGTGGGCTGTCTCCGGTCCTGCTCTCTCGATCGCAGCAGACCTCCTCCGATCGGACATCGCGCCGATACAGCTTCGGATCTCAGAGAGGTCCGGTGCGCTACGCAAGGTTCTCGATCAAGGCGGTCTGCGCATTATTGGCGGAACCGATCTCTTTGCGCTTGTCGACCATAAGCCGGCAGCCCAGTTACATCGGCATCTCTGCCAACATCATATTCTGGTCCGCAAGTTCGACTATCAGCCGCGTTGGTTGCGTTTTGGTCTCACCGCCGATGCGGCTGGCGACCAACGGCTTTCGGATGCATTGCAGAGTTATACGTCATGACACTCGACCATAACCTTCTCGTGCTGGTTCTGGCCCTTTTGCTCGACAGGATTGTCGGGGATCCGGATGCGCTATGGATGCGGCTTCCGCACCCCGTCGTGCTGCTCGGAAACGCGATCTCCCGCGTCGACCGGATGTTCAATCGAGCCGAGCTCCACAAACGCGATCGCCGGCGCAACGGCGTCTGGTCGATCGCCGGTCTCTTGTTCCTAAGCGGTGTGGCTGGTCTTGTGCTGTATTGGTTCTTCTCGCTGTTCGGTCTTCCTGGAATCCTCCTGGAAGTCATTTGCGTTGCCGTCTTCATGGCGCAGAAGAGCCTTGCCGATCATGTGGAAGCTGTTGCCGCTGGGCTGAAGAGCGGAGGCCTCAGCGGTGGCCGACTGGCTGTTTCGCGAATCGTTGGGCGTGATCCGGAAACACTGGACGAGCCCGCCGTCTGCCGCGCCGCGATCGAGAGCCTTGCCGAGAATTTTTCAGATGGCGTGGTTGCTCCAGCTCTATGGTACGCCGTTTTTGGCTTGCCCGGCCTCTTCGCCTACAAGATGCTGAATACGGCGGATTCGATGATCGGCCACAAATCCGAGAGATACGCGGATTTCGGCTGGGCGGCCGCGCGCCTGGACGACTTCGCCAACTGGCCGGCGGCGCGCTTTTCGATTCTCCTGATCGCGGCCGGAGCCTGGCTGCGGCGAGGAAGCACGGCCTGCCGGGAGGCGCTGCGCATTGCCGCGCGCGACGGCGGCCTGCATCGCTCGCCGAATTCCGGGCGACCGGAGGCGGCAATGGCGGGGGCACTGAATGTGCAGCTCGCCGGACCACGCGTTTATTCCGGGGTTGTCGTCATGGAGCCGATGATCAACGGCGGCGGGCGCGATTCGGCAACGGTGGCCGATATCGAAGATGGCGTCTCGGTCTTCTATGCGAGCTGTTCAATCCTTGCCGCGGCCGCCTTGGTTCTTTTCCTCGTGCTGCTCTAAGCGCAAACAGGGGTGTTTTGCCAACGCATTGCGCGACAAACGGCGCGTTATGCGTTGCTGTTTAAGCAACACTGGTCTTGCAAATTGCGTGCCGAGACGGATGAAAGCATTGGCTTTTTGAAATGGATTTGCCTATGAGGAGGGTTAAATCGTCATTTCAAGAGGTAAAGGCGTGACCGCTACATTCGATAAAGTTGCCGACATCATTGCAGAAACCAGCGAGATCGATCGCGATACGATCAAGCCGGAGAGCCATACGATCGACGACCTCGGTATCGACAGCCTCGATTTCCTCGATATCGTCTTTGCGATCGACAAGGAATTCGGCATTAAGATCCCGCTCGAGAAGTGGACACAGGAAGTCAACGAAGGCAAGGTTTCCACGGAAGAATATTTCGTGCTGAAGAACCTCTGTGCCAAGATCGACGAGCTGCGCGCCGCCAAGGCCTGATCGGCACCGTCATCTTTTTCTCCGCCCTGCCGCTGTTAACCATGGCGGCCGGGCGGTTTCGTTCCTAAGTAGGCCTAGCCGCGGGGCAAGGTGTCCTTGTGGCCGGAGGATCCGATGCTACTGGAATACTTCCAGATGATAGACCGCATCGAGGCGGTCGACCTTCAGAAAGGGACGCTCAAGGCGCGCTCCGTCGTGCCGGCGAAAAGCCCGGTCTTCGAAGGTCATTTTCCCGGTATGCCCCTGGTTCCCGGCGTGCTGCTGATTGAAACGATGGCGCAGGCATCCGGCATGCTCGTGCTGGCGGCCACTAATTTTGCGGCCATGCCGTTCCTGATGTCCGTCGACGGCGCCAAGATGCGTACCTTCGTTGAACCGGAGGCGGTACTGGATATCGAGGCATTTCTGGAGCATGACGGCTCGGGATTTGCGGTAACCAAGGCGAAGATCACAAGCGGCGGCAAGAAGGTTTGCGACGCGCAGCTGAAGCTGCGGACCATGCCTTTCAGCGAAGTTCCGCTCGGGGATATCGTCAAGAAACGTGCCGGTGAAGTTGGCCTGATGGATGCGATCGCTGCGCAGGGAGTGAATGGATGAGCAAGGCTCATAATGATGTCGTGATCACGGGCGTCGGCATTGTAACGTGCCAGGGCGTCGGCAAGGAGCCGCATGTTGCGTTGCTCAACGCCGAGAGCCCACCTCAAACGATCGTCGAGCTTGAGAAGTTCAAGCCGTATCCGGTCCACCCGCTGCCGGAGATCGATTGGTCGCAGCAGATTGCCAAGCGCGGCGATCAGCGGCAGATGGAAAACTGGCAGCGCATCGGTGTCTTTGCAGCCGGGCTCGCCCTCGATGACGCTGGCTTCAAGGATGATGCGGAAGCCTGCGGCAGCATGGATATGATCGTCGCGGCTGGCGGCGGCGAGCGCGACATCAACGTCGATACGTTGATCGTTGACGAGGGCCTGAAGCGCAACGACCGCGAGGTTCTTCTGAACGAGAAGCTGACGACGGAGCTGCGTCCGACGCTCTTTCTGGCGCAGCTGTCCAATCTGCTCGCCGGCAACATTTCCATCGTCCATAAGGTAACGGGGTCTTCGCGGACCTTCATGGGCGAAGAATCTGCCGGCATTTCGGCAGTCGAAACGGCCTTCTATCGTATCAAGTCGGGTGAATCGACGCACGCCCTGGTTGGCGGAGCTTTCTCGGCGGAGCGTCTGGACATGGTGCTCTTGTTCGAAGCCATCAACTCCCACAGCCGCAACGAATGGCAGCCGCTCTGGTCGCGCGACCAGGGCGGTGTGATTTCCGGCTCGCTCGGCGCATTCCTCGTTCTGGAATCGCGCGCCCATGCTGAGGCACGCGGCGCGCATATCTACGCGTCGATGTCCTCCATCGAAGGCGATCGTGGCAATCGCAATCCCGGCAATCTTGAGAAGCGCCTCGAGCGATTGCTGGAAGCCGCGGTCGACGTTCCGCCGGAAAGCACGGCGATCTTCTCCGGCTCGACAGGCATTCCGGATCTGGCGGGGCGCGAAAAGGCCGTTCTCGAACGTCATCTGCCAGGCGCGGCTATCCGCGGTTTCGGCGGCGTTACCGGCCATGGACTTGAGGCGCACTTCACGCTCGGTCTGGCGCTGGCGGCATTGGCCATCGACAGCAAGGCGAAGGTCCCGGTCTTCGACCCGACCCACGAAAAGCCGATGGGCGCCGCGACCAAGGCAGCCATCGTTACGACAGTCGGTCATCAGCGCGGCGAAGGCGTCGCGGTTCTTTCGGCGGAAGCGTGAGGAGTGTGCAAATGAAAGATTCGGCTTACAAGGATCACCTAGGCCGCCCGATCGTCGCAGTGACGGGTGTCGGTATCATTACCTCGCTGGGGCAGGGCCTGAAGGACAACTGGTCGGCACTGACGGCCGGTACCTCAGGCATTCATGCGATCAACCGCTTTCCGACCGAGGGGCTTTCGACCCGCATCGCTGGCACCGTCGATTTTATCGACATTCCGGTCGCAAACGCCGTCGAACGCTCCTATGCGTTCGCCCGGGAAACCACGATCGAAGCGCTCGCCGATGCTGGTATCAGCGGTGATTTTGATGGACCGCTGTTCCTGGCTGCGCCGCCGATCGAACCGGAATGGAGTGCGCGTTTCGAACTCGCCGACCGTTCGCCGCCGGCCGATCACGCCGGAGACGCCTATGACCGGTTCCTGGCTGCCATGCGTCTGCGTCCCGATGCTGCTTTCCATGAGGCATCGCTGTTCGGTGCAATTTCCGAACGCCTTGCTGATCGTTTCGGCACGCGCGGCCTGCCGGTGACGCTGTCCACGGCCTGTGCGTCTGGCGCGACGGCGATCCAGCTCGGCATTGAGGCGATCCGCCAGGGCCGCACCTCGCGCGCACTCGCTGTCGCGACCGACGGCTCGGTAAGTGCAGAGGCACTCATCCGGTTTTCGCTGCTTTCGGCTCTCTCCACGCAAAACGATCCGCCGACCAAGGCCTCCAAGCCGTTCAGCAAGGATCGCGACGGCTTTGTCATCGCCGAAGGCGCCGCCACCTTGGTGCTGGAATCGCTCGAAGCGGCCGTCGCGCGCGGCGCGAAGATTCTCGGCATCATGAAGGGCGCCGGCGAAAAGGCCGACTCCTTCCACCGCACCCGTTCCTCTCCGGATGGCGGCCCGGCGATCGCGACGATCCGCGCAGCGCTGGCCGATGCCGGAATGGGTGAGGGCGAAATCGGCTACATCAATGCGCATGGCACCTCGACGCCTGAAAACGACAAGATGGAATATGCCTCCATGCTGGCGGTATTCGGTGAGCGGATGGCGTCCATTCCGCTGTCGTCCAACAAGTCGATGATCGGCCACACACTGACGGCCGCAGGTGCGGTGGAAGCGGTGTTCTCGTTGCAGACGATGCTGACCGGCACGTTGCCGCCGACGATCAACTACACCAACCCCGATCCATCGATCGTTATCGACGTGGTGCCCAACACGAAGCGGGAGAGCCAGGTCAGCGCCGTACTGTCCAACTCCTTCGGCTTCGGCGGGCAGAACGCCAGCCTTGTCATGGCGCTCGAACCGGCTTAATCGGTTCCCAACAAAACATCGAGATAGAACGCCCTCTCGGCGAAGGACTTTGCCATGCGCGCTTTGCAACTGATTGACGATCGCAAGCTTGAGATCACCGACCTGCCGGAACCTGAGGCTCCGGGCGCAGGTGAGGTTACACTGCGCGTCAAGGCAGTGGCTCTCAATCACATCGACGTCTGGGGCTGGCGCGGCATGGCGTTTGCGAAGCGCAAGATGCCGCTCGTTATCGGTGCGGAAGCTGCGGGCGTTGTCGAATCGATCGGACCCGGCGTTGCCAATGTCCTGCCTGGCCAGTTGGTGTCGATCTATGGCGCGCGCACATGCGGCCTCTGCCGTCCGTGCCGCGAAGGACGCGACAATCTCTGCGAACATGTTTCCGGCGTTCATGGTTTCCATCTCGATGGTTTCGCGCAGGAGAAGGTGAACCTGCCGGCACGCCTGCTCGTTCCGGCACCTCCCGGCGTCGACGCCATCGGCGCGGCACTTGCTCCCGTAACCTTTGGAACGGTCGAGCACATGCTGTTTGACAACGCAAAGCTGGAGCCGGGTGAAACCATCCTGGTGCACGCGGGCGGCTCCGGCATCGGCACGGCGGCGATCCAGCTGGCCAAAAAGATCGGCTGCACCGTCATCACGACTGTCGGCTCCGACGACAAGATCGCGAAGGCCAAGGCGCTCGGCGCCGATCACGTCATCAACTACCGCACCGACCGCTTTGAAGGCCTCGTCCGCAAGCTGACCAAGAAGAAGGGCGTCGACGTCGTTTTCGAGCACGTCGGCAAGGATACGTGGGCCGGTTCGATGCTCTCGATGAAGCGCGGGGGCCGTCTTGTCACCTGCGGTTCGACCTCCGGCGTTTCCACTGACATGAACCTTATGATGCTCTTCCAGCAACAGCTGAAGCTGCTCGGCTCCTTTGGTTGCCGCATGGAGAACATGGCGAATGCCATGCAGAAGATGGGGCGCGGACTGGTCCATCCTGTCATCGACACCGAAGTAAGCTTCGCTGACATCGACCGCGCACTGGAGCGGATGGAATCGCGTCAGATCTTCGGCAAAATCATCCTCAAGATGGATTGAGTTCTTGAAGCTCTTCATCACGCGGATCGTCCTTGCGCTCGACCACTTTCGCCAGTGGTTGATTGCGCAGACCATGTTCGGTTTCCTGAACGTCCTGAAGCTGTTTCCGGCCGACGGTGCGATCAACTTTGCGGATTGGCTGACGCGCAAGCTCGGGCCACGCATGAAGCGCCATCGCCTGATGCTCGCCAATCTCCGCAATGCCTTTCCTGAGAAGAGCGAGGCGGAGCTCCAGGAGATTGCGTTGGCGAGTTGGGGGAACATGGGGCGGCTTGCTGCCGAGTATGTATTCCTCGACAGGCTGTTCGACTTCGATCCTGAACGCAATGAACCGGGCAGGGTGGAAGTCTCGGGCATACCGATCTTCCTCGATCTGCGCGACAATCCGCGTCCGTTTATCGTTTTCACAGGGCATACAGGCAATTTCGAGCTGCTGCCGGTGGCCGGCGCGGCGTTCGGACTCTATGTGTCCGTCCTCTTCCGTCCGCCGAACAATCCGTATGTCGCGCAGAAGGTTTTTGATTTTCGGAGCGCGCGAATGGGTAAGCTGGTGCCGTCTCACGCCGGCTCGTCTTTTGCGTTGGCGCGGCAGTTGGAGGCCGGGCAGGGCGTGGGCGTGCTGGTCGATCAGAAGTTCCGCAAGGGTCTGAACACCAAGTTCTTCGGGCTCGATGTGAAGACCAACCCGCTGCTCGGCAAGCTCGTCCGCCAGTTTAATTGCGAGGTTTATCCGGCGCGCTGCATCCGGCTGCCGGGCAACCGCTATCGGCTTGAAATCGAGCCGAAGATTGAGACGCCTCGGGATGAAAACGGTAATCTCGATATGGTCGCGACGGCGCAACTCCTGAACGATAAGGTGGAAAGCTGGGTGCGGGAATATCCCGAACAGTGGCTCTGGTATCACGATCGTTGGAAGATAAAGCACGACGTGCTGTAGGCCGGCGTCGATCCCTACATCTTATCATTGAAAAACAGGGGCATGCGTTCATTGAATATGAACGTGCGTCATGTTACCGATTACCATCAAGGCGAGTGGCTAGGCGTCGGCGGTTTCAACTTCCGTAACGCAAGCTCAGCCGATCTCTCGGTCGCATTCCCTTAAGGAATGCATTGGAGGCGTCTTGCTAGGGCTTTTTCGGGCGTTCTCATTGTGTTGTGCGCAGATCGACGCAGCAATCGCTGCGGGCGACGATGCGCGCGTGAACACGCTCGATTGCTCAATCGAGCCTCTTGTCGATGCTATCCTTGGATACCCAGCCGCAAATATTCTCGAAGTTCATACGCAGCTCGAGTTCGTCGGCTGCCTGATCGATCAGTATGCTGAGGACAGCGAATCTGTGCGCGCCTATGTCGCACTGCTTTCCGAACTTATGGAAAAGTATTTTGGCGGAGCGGCACCGCCTTGGCGCATGCCGCCGTCCGTCGAGCGGCCGCCTGTGGCTGCCCCCCTTGCGTTTACGCCGAACGTCGACAACGGCAACTTCCTGAACGCTGCGATCCTGGAGGCGATACCGGACCGCGTCGCGGTGCTGACGCGGGATTATCGCTATCTCTATTCCAACACGGTCAACTCGGCATATCTCGGCAGGAAGCCGATCGATATGATCGGCCGTCACCTGATCGAGTTCATTGGCGAGAAGCGCTTTTACGAGGGCGCGAAGGCGAAGCTCGACGCTTGTTTTGCCGGGTGCGGGAGCGATTACGCTTACGTGCGCCGCGACAGCGACGCCGTGAAGACGGTTCGCTGCCGCATGTCGCCACTGCACGATTCCTCGGGTGGCGTGATCGGGGCGCTGATCATTCTCCAGCATGCGGGGGCGACTGCCTCGACCGTCGCTGCCTGATCAACTCTTCGTCCACACGGCAAGCTCATACCCATTCGGGTCGCTGAAGTGAAACCGGCGACCGCCGGGAAAACCGGTGATCGGGCGAACTATTTTTCCGCCGGCACCTTCCACGCTTGAAAGGGCGGCTTCCAGATCGTGCGCATAAAGGACCACGAGCGGTCCGCCTGGCCTCGGAGTGCCCAGCGTCGTAAAGCCACCTTTTAGTCGTCCGTCATCGAATTCGCAGTACTCGGGGCCGTAGTCGGTAAAAGACCAGCCGAAAGCCCTGCCGTAGAATGCCTTGGAGGCTTCTATATTGCCGACGTTGAATTCGACATAGTCGATGCGTCGGTCGTCCGTTGCTGCCGTCATGATTGTCTCCTATCCTTCCATCAATGCCTTCAATGCCGCGAGATCTTTCGCGATATGGGCGGCATCGGCCTCGAACTGCTCATCCGTCATGCCCGGGATACGCAACAGCGTGAACATGACCTCGCAGCCGTCGCCGTTCGGCACGATCCGGAGTGCGTTGTAGACGCGCAATCCGCTCTCGATCGTCACCGTATGGTCGATGACGCCGAACTCGTTGTGCGGGACGAAACTGACCTTCACCGTGCCGAGCGCGCCTGTGGCAATCCAGTCATCGCCGTTGCGCTCCAGCCCTGAGGCCAATCCTGACGCCCAGAGCGGCATATTCTGCGGGGCGGCGGCAAACGCATATACGTCACGCCAATTCCTGTCGATGGAACGGTGAATGATCCTGGCGGGCATCGTAGACATTGCGCTTTCCTGTATTGCTCTAAATGGAGATAGCAGAACAGACCGTTTCGTATTGAAGAAAACGGACATTCAGCCGGCTATCTGTTGCTGAAGCTGCATAGGTGTCAGCGTGGAGATTTCCCGTGCGTCGCGGGTCATATGAGCCTGATCGGCATAGCCGGCCGCTACGGCCAACTCCGCGAGCGGAAGGACCTTGCTGCTCCGGCAGAGGCCGAGCATGCCCTGAAACCGGCGAATTCGGGCGAGGGTCTTCGGCCCGTAGCCGAAATGAGTGTGGCAACGTCGGCGAAGCTGGCGCGCGCCGATGGAGAGTTCGTCGAGCATCACATCGGCCACGTTCTCGGACTTCGAAATATCGCTCGCCCGCGCAAATACTGAGCCCATGTCGCTTGCCGGTGGCTCGCGTTTGGCGGCTTTCTGCTCGAGCGCCGCCTTCAACTGCAGCAGCCGTTCATGCGGTTCGGCACAGCCGCTCAGCAATTCATTCAATCTCAGCGCCGGAGCGCCCCAGAAATCCTCCAGAGGAATTGACTGGCCGACGATGTCGCAGAGCGGCACATTGAGCCACTCGGCCGCTGCGCCCGGGGCGAAGCGCGCGCCCACTATTCTCTCGCTACCGGCAAGGAACGGGAAAGCACTGCTGCGGTCCGGCCCGGCGACCACAAGCCTGCCTCCCATCCAGACGATGTCGCAATAGCCGTCCGGCACGATCGCGATCCTCTGATTGGCTCCGTCATGGATATCATGTGACCAAAGGCAGCAAAAATGAGCCCCAAGCACAGGCGAGGGCGCATACTCCCTGTATCGGCCAGCGCGTGTGGCCAAAACGGCATCGTCTTGTGGTGCTGCGCTACTCATCGGTTCTCTTCCTGTGAGACCAAGAGGGAATATGGCTTAGTTTGCAATGCCGGCAATACGAGGCCGAACCGAAGCCGAATCGAACTTGCCGTTTGAGCCAGAGAGTGCCACAACACCGGTCCAAAATGACTCATCGGAGGTGTATCGTGGAAAAGGCAGAAATCGGGCTGATCGGCCTTGCCGTTATGGGTTCCAACCTGGCGCTCAACATTGCGGAAAAAGGCAACAAGATTGCCGTCTTCAACCGCACGCCTGAGAAAACGGATGAATTCTACGAAAGCGCCGGCGAGCTCAAAAAGCAGATCATTCCCTGCAAGACGATCGAAGAATTCGTCGACGCGATCCGCCCGCCACGCCCGATCATCATCATGATCAAAGCCGGCGAGGCCGTCGATCAGCAGATGGAAGCGCTGCGCCCGCATCTCTCCAAGGGCGACATCATGATCGATGCCGGTAATGCGAACTTCCGCGACACCATCGCACGTTTCGACCGCCTGAAGAACACCGATCTGACCTTCATCGGCATGGGTGTGTCGGGTGGCGAGGAAGGGGCACGCCATGGTCCTTCGATCATGGTCGGCGGCACCGAAGACTCCTGGAAGCGCGTCGAGAAGGTTCTGACCTCGATCGCTGCCAAGTACAACGACGACCCTTGCGTTGCCTGGCTCGGCAATGACGGCGCCGGCCATTTCGTCAAGACGATCCACAACGGCATCGAATATGCCGACATGCAGATGATCGCCGAAATCTACGGCATCCTGCGCGACGGTCTCGGCAAGAGCGCCAACGACATCAGCGGCATCTTCGGCGAATGGAACAAGGGCCGCCTGAACTCCTATCTTATCGAAATCTCCGAGAAGGTGCTGGCCGCGACCGATCCGGTTTCCGGCGGTTCGATGGTCGACATGATTCTCGACAAGGCTGGCCAGAAGGGCACCGGCAAGTGGTCGGCGATCGAAGCCCAGAACATGGGCATTCCGGCAACCGCGATCGAGGCCGCCGTCGCCGCTCGCAGCCTGTCGTCGATGAAGACTGAGCGCGAAGCCGCCGAGAAGATCTTCGGCAAGCAGGAATACAAGTTCCCGATCGCCTACGGACCGGAGCTCAACAAGGATTTGGAACTGGCGCTGTTTGCCGCCAAGATAGGTGCCTATGCGCAGGGCTTCGCGGTCATGGCGGAAGCGTCGCGCGAGTTCAACTGGTCGCTGCCGATGCCTGTTATCGCCAAGATCTGGCGTGCCGGCTGCATCATTCGTTCGCAGTTCCTCGATGAGATCACCTCGGCCTTTACCAAGGCTCCGGACGCTGCAAACCTGATCGTGACGCCGGCTTTCTCCGAGATGGTCGAGGAATCGCTGCCTGCCCTGCGCCGCGTGGTTGGTGCCGCACTGCAGGCCGGTCTGCCGGTTCCGGCGCTCACCTCGGCTCTGACTTACTTCGATGCCTATCGCCAGGGCCGCGGCACGGCCAACCTGATCCAGGCACAGCGCGACTTCTTCGGCGCACACGGCTTCGATCGCCTCGACGGCAAGGACTTCCACCATGGCCCGTGGGGCAGTGGTGCGGCGACGTTCTAAGTCTGCTAAAAGGCCAGCCGGGTTTGCCCGGCTGGCCTTGCGTTTCTAGGCTTTGTACGCCGGGAATGCCGTGTCAGAAGCGAATATCCGCCATCGGGCGGACCAGGATGCGGGCGCTGCCGGCATCGAAATCGTCGAGCGTTTCGTTGTGATGCGCGACGATATCGGCGAAGTTCAGCGTATCGGAGTCGGCCGTCGTATGGCCATCGCCAACCAGCGTAACATCATAGCCCAGCGACACCGCACGCCTGACTGTCGTGTCGACGCAAAACTGCGTCATGCAGCCGCCAACGATCAGATGCGTGACATTTCGCTCCGCCAATCGGTCGGCAAGATCCGTTTCGAAGAACGAGTCTGAGCTCTTCTTGTGAACAATGGTGTCGCCCTCGGCAGGCGATAGTTCCGACCGGATGGCCCAGCCGGCAGTGCCGACCGCCAGGCGATGACCGGGATCGCCGTCGTGCTGGACGAGCACGACCGGTGCCTCGACGCGATGGGCCTCGGCACGAAGCGACTGGAGCCGTGAAACCGTTTCATTCAGCGCAGCGTCGATGATGGGTTGACGCTCGGGAGTACCTTTTCCCGCAAGGATGGCGTTTTGTACGTCGATGATCAGCAGTGCCGTCGTCATATCCAGTGCGTCTCCGCTGTGATTGCTTGTCTCTCTACTGCCACCAGATCGGGGTTGGCGCGCCGATGGTCTAAATGCTCCTCCGCGACCAGACGGGCTGGCTGATGCTTTGCAGCAGCTCCGGCTCGATTCCGTCGATGCGCGCTATGACCGCCTTCGCCATTTCCCGCCCGGCATGGCGGACATCCTCATAGGCGGTGATGATCTCGGGACGGATCCAGTTGAGGATCGGCGCCGATTCCTTGGAGACCATGTCGACGTCGTGGCCAAGTCGCTTGCCGGCGGCCTCGATACCCGCGTTGACGGCGATGGCGGCGCTTCCGGCCGAGCAGACGATGCCGTCAGGCGCATTCTGGGCGCGCATCATCACCTCGACGGCATTGCGGATTTCCTCTAGCGGGTTGTCGATCGTGACGCGTAACGGCACTTCCTCGGCTCCGTAGTCATGCAGTCCGGTCTGAAATCCGATGCGCGTGTGCGTGTAGTACGTCAGCTTGCTTGGAGGCTGGAGCAGCGCAATGCGCTTGCGGCCCCTGCCGACCAGCTTTTCGACGGCCTGATGGGCGAAAGCCTCGTTGTCGAAGTCGTGAAAGGGATGGGTGAGGCCGGCATCGGTGCGCCCGTGCGTGGCAAAGGGCATGCTGTGCTCTGTGAGCAGGCGAACACGTGGATCGTCGGGCTCGATGCGCGAGATGATGACGCCGTCGGCGGACCCTGTTTCCAGGATGTAGCGTACCGGCAGCATCGGATCCTTGCTGTGGGAGTGCGGCGTGACGACGATATGGTAGGGTGTGCCGGTCAACACCTCCGAGATGCCGAATACCATCTGGCTGCTGAAGCCCATGATTTCTTCATCGATGCTCAACACCAGCGCAATGACGTTGGTCTTGCCGGTTCGCAGGCGCACGCCGGCCCTGTTCGGCTGGTAGCCAAGCTGGCGGGCGACCATGCGCACGCGTTCCTTGGTTTCCGCACCGATGTCAGGAGCATCCTTGAGCGCGCGCGATACCGTCGTCACGCCGAGCCCGGTCATGAAGGCAATCGTTTTCAGTGTCGGCCGCTCTCGAGTTGCCTCGGAGACCGCTCCTGCAAAATTCGCTTTGTTTTCCATCCCTCTAGGCCGTCCCGCGCGATTTGGTCCCGCTTATAGTGTCTTTTCGGAGCGCTGTAAGCACGAAGAACGCAAAAGCCGCTCCTCCTCTAAGAAGCAAAATCTGTAACGATACAGTAGAAATGTCGAGGACTTTTTATCGAGGGCAGATCACGACTGCCCGTAATGGTTGAAATCGCTAATTTTTCCCGAATTTTGTGCATGTGCGAACGAAAGCACAGTGGAATGTTGTCGCGCAGTCGATATAAATGCAGGTTTATCAAATATATAGCTAAATTGTGCAAATGCTCGTTCGGTTGCTCATCTTTGCGGCGACCTGTCGAAAATCAGCGCGTTCCGACAGGCATTGGTAGTAAATGGTGGCCAGGAGGAAAATTTTCTAGGCGGGCTGTTGCGCCGAAATATCGATTGAATTAAGTTTTTCCGGCAACGTTTCAGTGAGGGAGGAGAACTCATGAATTTTCGTTTGATGGCGGCTGCACTTGCCGCTTCCGTCGTGCTGCCGCTCGGTGCGGCGGACGCGACCGATCTTGAAGTCACCCATTGGTGGACATCTGGCGGCGAAGCTGCTGCCGTGGCGGAACTCGCAAAGGCCTTCGATGCGACCGGCAACAAGTGGGTCGACGGCGCAATCGCCGGTTCCGGCGGTACTGCGCGTCCGATCATGATCAGCCGCATCACCGGCGGCGACCCGATGGGCGCGACACAATTCAACCACGGCCGCCAGGCGGAAGAACTGGTTCAGGCTGGGCTGATGCGCGATCTGACCGATGTCGCTACTGCCGAGCACTGGAAGGACATCATCCGTCCGTCGAGCCTGCTCGATTCTTGCACGATCGACGGCAAGATCTATTGCGCCCCGGTCAACATCCACTCCTGGCAGTGGCTGTGGCTCTCGAATGCAGCCTTCAAGAAGGCCGGCGTCGAAGTGCCGAAGAACTGGGACGAATTCGTCGCTGCTGCTCCGGCGCTTGAGAAGGCCGGCATCGTCCCGCTCGCCGTCGGTGGTCAGCCGTGGCAGGCTGCCGGCGCGTTCGACGTGTTGATGGTTGCCATCGCCGGCAAGGATACCTTCCATAAGGTATTCAAGGACAAGGACGCTGAAGCGGCTGCCGGTCCGGAGATCGCCAAGGTCTTCAAGGCTGCCGACGACGCTCGCAAGATGTCGAAGGGCAGCAACGTTCAGGACTGGAACCAGGCAACCAACCTCGTCATAACAGGCAAGGCCGGTGGCCAGATCATGGGTGACTGGGCGCAGGGCGAATTCCAGCTGGCCGGTCAGAAAGCCGGTTCCGACTATACCTGCCTTCCGGGCCTCGGCGTGAACGAGATCATCTCCACGGGTGGTGATGCCTTCTACTTCCCACTGCTCAAGGACGAAGCCAAGTCGAAGGCGCAGGACGTTCTCGCCAAGACGCTTCTCGATCCTAAGACGCAGGTTGCCTTCAACCTGAAGAAGGGCTCGCTTCCGGTGCGCGGCGACGTCGACCTCGCGGCCGCCAACGACTGCATGAAGAAGGGTCTCGATATCCTGGCCAAGGGTAACGTGATCGAAGGTACGGACCAACTTCTGTCGGCTGACAGCCAGAAGCAGAAGGAAGACCTCTTCTCCGAGTTCTTCGCAAATCCGTCGATGACGCCGGAAGCCGCTCAGAAGCGCTTCGCTGAGATCATCGCTTCTGCCGACTGATCGTCGCATTCCGACGCTGTTGCGACCCGGCTCCGGTCAACGGAGCCGGGTTTGCCCGGAACTCCCATCGTGATCCGGGTGGCGGCAGCGCTCGATACCGGCGCGTGCTGATGCATGGTGGTCCGGTTTCGGTACGGGAGTGAGAAGAGGAGGCGACCTGCAGGAGGTTCGCCGCTCTGGATCTCAGAGGAATTGCGATTCAGGAGGAATTACAATGACGGGTCAAGCGAAAGCAGGCCGGCCAAATCAGTTACTGCGCAATCTGAATTCGAAGATTGCATCCATCCCCATGATCCTCACCGCCCTCGTTATCTTTCTCGGCGGCACGGTCTGGACGGTATTCTATTCATTCACCAACTCGAAGCTCCTTCCGCGGTTGAGCTTTGTCGGTTTCGATCAATACAAGCGCCTTTGGGCTGCTCCGCGCTGGATCGTCTCCATCGAGAACCTTGCCGTCTACGGCGTTCTCTCGCTCATTTTCAGCCTTGTCATCGGCTTCGTGCTGGCGGCGCTGATGGACCAGAAGATCCGGTTCGAGAATACGTTCCGCACGATCTTCCTTTACCCCTTTGCCCTGTCCTTCATCGTGACGGGTCTCGTTTGGCAGTGGGTTCTCAATCCGGAGTTTGGCATCCAGTCGGTGGTGCGTTCGCTCGGCTGGACGAGCTTCACCTTCGATCCGCTCTATACGCCGAGCATCGTCATTTACGGTGTTCTGATCGCAGCACTCTGGCAGGGAACCGGGCTCGTCATGTGCCTGATGCTCGCCGGTCTGCGCGGTATCGACGAGGATATCTGGAAGGCCTCGCGCGTCGACGGTATCCCGATGTGGAAGACCTATCTTTTCATTGTCATTCCGATGATGCGGCCGGTGTTCATTACCACGCTCGTCATCATCGCCAGCGGCATTGTCAAGGTCTACGACCTCGTGGTGGCGCAAACCAGCGGCGGTCCCGGCATTTCGTCGGAAGTGCCCGCCAAGTACGTCTACGACTACATGTTCCAGGCGCAGAATCTGGGTCAAGGCTTCGCGGCATCGACCATGATGCTTGTGACCGTCGCAATTATCATCGTTCCCTGGGCTTATCTGGAATTCGGGGGAGGGCGTAAACGTGCCTGACACCATTGCTCTCAAGAACACGGATACCGGTATCGTGACGGACAAGACACTTTCCGGGCCGCGTGGTCCGAAGCCGAAGCGGGTGATTTCTCCGCGCAATATCATGCTCTACGGCACCCTTTTCGTCGCTGCGGCCTATTACCTGCTGCCGCTCTACGTGATGATCGTCACGTCGCTGAAAGGGATGCCCGAGATCCGTCTTGGCAACATCTTCTCACCGCCGGTCGAAATCACCTTCGAGCCTTGGGTCAAGGCATGGGCGACAGCCTGCACCGGCCTCAACTGCGACGGTCTTTCGCGTGGCTTCTGGAACTCGGTGCGGATCACAGTTCCTTCCGTGGTCGGCTCAATCGCAATCGCTTCGGTGAATGGCTATGCGCTTGCCAACTGGCGCTTCAAGGGATCGGAGCTGTTCTTCTCCATCCTCGTGATCGGCGCATTCATTCCCTACCAGGTCATGATCTATCCGATCGTCATCGTACTGCGTGAACTGGGGATCTACGGCACGCTGACCGGCCTGATTATCGTCCACAGCATCTTCGGCATGCCGATTCTGACACTGCTCTTCCGCAACTATTTCGCATCGTTGCCGCAGGAGCTGTTCAAGGCGGCGCGCATCGACGGCGCGGGCTTCTGGCAGATCTTCCTAAAGATTATGGTGCCCATGTCGCTGCCGATCTTCGTCGTCGCAATGATCCTGCAGGTCACCGGCATCTGGAACGACTTCCTCTTCGGCGTCGTCTTCACCCGGCCGGAATATTATCCGATGACCGTCCAGCTCAACAACATCGTCAATTCTGTCCAGGGCGTGAAGGAATACAACGTCAACATGGCCGCAACCATCCTCACGGGTCTGGTGCCGCTGGTTGTGTATTTCGTGTCAGGGCGACTTTTCGTCCGCGGCATTGCCGCTGGCGCAGTGAAAGGCTGATCCATGAATTCGAGCGTTTCCATCAAAGATCTGTCGTTGAACTTCGGCGCGGTTAGCGTTCTCAAGGATCTCAATCTCGAGATCAATGACGGCGAATTCCTCGTGCTGCTCGGATCGTCCGGTTGCGGCAAGTCGACCTTGCTGAACTGCATTGCCGGTCTGCTGGACGCGTCCGACGGTCAGATCTTCATCAAGGGCAAGAACGTCACTTGGGAGGAACCCAAGGATCGTGGCATCGGCATGGTGTTTCAGTCCTACGCGCTCTATCCACAGATGACGGTCGAGAAGAACCTGTCTTTTGGCCTGCAGGTCGCCAAGATCCCGCAGCCCGAGATCGACAAGCGCGTGGCACGCGCTTCGGAAATCCTGCAGATCCAGCCGCTTCTGAAGCGCAAGCCGGCCGAGCTTTCGGGCGGTCAGCGTCAGCGCGTGGCGATCGGTCGTGCGCTGGTGCGCGATGTCGACGTGTTTCTCTTCGATGAGCCGCTTTCCAACCTCGATGCCAAGCTTAGGTCGGAACTGCGCGTCGAGATCAAGCGCCTGCACCAGTCGCTGAAGAACACGATGATCTACGTTACCCACGACCAGATCGAGGCGCTGACGCTCGCCGATCGTATCGCGATCATGAAGAGCGGCATCATCCAGCAGCTCGCCGATCCGACGACGATCTACAACAGGCCGCGCAATCTCTTCGTTGCCGGCTTCATCGGTTCGCCGTCGATGAATTTCCTGCGCGGTGAGATCACCAAGCAGGGCGAGCAGACGTTCTTCACTGCCAATGGCGTGAACTTCTCTGTCGCAGACTATCACACGCCCGAAGTGCTGCAGGCCGGCCGCAAGGTCATCCTCGGCGTTCGTCCGGAGCATGTGAAGGTCAACGAGAATCTCGGCGCCGAGGTTCATGATGCGACCGTCGACATCGAGGAACCCATGGGCGCCGACAACCTGCTCTGGTTGAAGCACGCCGGCCACACGATGTCGGTGCGCATCAACGGCGCACGCCGCTTCAACCCGGGCTCTGCCGTCAAGCTTGGCTTCGATATGTCTCTGGCGTCGATCTTCGATGCCGAGACCGAGCTTCGCCTCTAGAAACCGCAAATGCGGGCGGAGCAACCGGTTCCGCCCATTCGTCCAATCGGCCATCCGGCCATCAAGTTCGGCTGCGGCCCGCGGGTGCGGGTATTCCCAAGCGCGGCCCGATCGGGATAATGCTATGACATCCTTGCCGACAAATGGGTTTAACCTCGACCTATCCGGATCGTGGACCCTCACCTCAGCCGATGGCGACGTCACGACATCCATCACGCTGCCGGGCGATGTGCACACGGCACTGCATGCCGCCGAGCTTATTCCCGATCCATATTTCGGCCGCAACGAGGAGGTCGTTCAGTGGGTGGCGCACCGCGACTGGGTGCTTGAGCGTAGCTTCACACTGTCGGAGCCGAACGGCGACTGGTTTCTCGATATCGACTATCTCGATACCGTGGCTGCCGTCTTCATCAACGGTTCGCCAGTGCTGCTCGCAGATAACAGCTTTCGGCGCTATCGACCTGACGTCGGCGACCAGTTGAAGGCCGGCGACAACGTTATTCGCGTCGTCCTGCATTCAGGCATTGCGGCCGGTGCCGACCGACAGGCCAGGCAGCCTTTCTACATTCCCTATTCGACGGGCAATTCGCCGATCCCCAACGGTAACATGCTGCGCAAGCCGCAATGCCATTTCGGCTGGGACTGGAACATCGCGATTGCGCCGCTAGGGCTTTACGGCACGATCACGCTGCGCAAGCTCGAGACGGCACGCATCGAGCACGTCACGACGCGGCAGGTTCACAATCTCGACGGTTCCGTGGATCTGCAGGTCAGCGCGACGTTGTTTGCCAAGAACCCCGGGATTGTACCGGTACATTTCTCGCTTGATGGCGAGCGCGTTCGCCTCGACGTCGGCGTTGGTACCGGCGAGACGGCGGTCAATCATGTCTTCGAGATCGACAAGCCGCGGATCTGGTGGCCTGCCGGCAGCGGCGAGCAGGCGCTTTATGCACTGACGGTCGATCTGCCAACGGAGGCGGTGACCAAGCAGATCGGCCTTCGCACGGTCGAACTCATCACGACGCCCGATGCTGCCGGCAGCCGCTTTGCGCTGAAGGTCAATGGCCGCGAGATTTTCTGCCGCGGCGCCAACTGGATCCCGGCCGATGCGCTGTTCTCGCTGTCGAGCCCTGAGAAGACCGAGGATCTCTTACGGTCGGCCAAGGCCGCCAACATGAACATGATCCGCGTCTGGGGCGGCGGGTTTTACGAGCACGGCCATTTCTACGATCTCTGCGACCGGCTCGGCCTCATGGTCTGGCAGGACTTCATGTTCGCCTGCAACCTTTATCCCTCGACCGAGGACTTCCTCGACAACGTCACGCTCGAAGTCGATTATCAGGTCCGTCGGCTGTCCTCGCATCCGTCGATCGCACTCTGGTGCGGCGACAACGAGCTGGTTGGCGCACTGACCTGGTTCGAGGAATCGAGAAAGGATCGCGACCGCTATCTTGTTTCCTACGATCGCCTCAACCGGACGATCGAGCAGGCGATGAAGAAGGCGGCACCCGATGCCATCTGGTGGCCGTCGAGCCCGGCGTCGGGCTATCTCGATTTCGGCGACGCCTGGCATGCCGACGGTTCCGGCGATATGCACTATTGGTCGGTCTGGCACGAGAACAAGTCGTTCGACAATTACCGCACCGTGCGCCCGCGCTTCTGCTCGGAATTCGGCTTCCAGTCCTATACGTCGCTGCCCGTCATCAAGACGTATGCCGACGCGAAGGACATGAACGTTGCTTCGCCTGTGATGGAGCTGCACCAGAAGAATGCCGGCGGCAACGAGCGCATAGCAGGCACGATGTTCCGCTACTTCCGCTTCCCGAAGGATTTTCCGAATTTCGTCTATCTATCACAGATCCAGCAGGGTCTGGCGATCAAGACCGCGGTGGAATACTGGCGGTCGCTGAAGCCGCATTGCATGGGCACGATTTACTGGCAGCTGAACGACACATGGCCCGTCGCCTCTTGGTCGAGCCTCGACTACGGCGGGCGTTGGAAGGCGATGCACTATCTGGTGAAGCGCTTCTTCCAGCCGGTCGCGGTCGCGGCGATCCCGTCCGAGGATGGCAAGCAGATCCGCTTCTCGCTGGTCAACGATACGCTCGCCGAAGTCAGCGTCGATCTGTCGATCTCGATCCTCGACATGAGGGGCGAGCGCAAGCACCTGAAGGACGTCCAGGCCGTCTGCACGCCGGATGGCGCGGTTACCGCCGCATCCATCGATGTGGCAGATCTGCCTGCGGGCACGCTGCTTGCGTGGCGCTTCACGGCGTCGAACGGTATGGGCGGCGAGGGGCACTATGTCCATGGCACCTATAAGGCGCTGGAACTCGAGCCCGCCGGCCTGATGGTCACGCACGAATATGTCGAGGAGGCCGGCTCCGTCTGCCTTAACGTCACCGCCAAGGGACTTGCGCTCTTCGTGATGATCGAGACCGACACCGAGGGCAAGTATTCCGACAACGCCTTCGATCTGGCGGCGGGCGAGACGCGCCGCATCACCTTCGCCCCGGCCAGGCCGCTCGAGGACGGCCAACTGCCGGAATTCCGTTTCTACGACCTGCAATCTTGTCAGTCCGTGGATTAACCCTGACTGAAATGCAATGGGCACGAGGCCCGAGGAGGAATGATGACGAAACTGAGTTTCCAGCTTTACAGCGCCCGTAACTTCCAGCCCTATTCGGCGATCTTCGAAAAGCTCGGCAAGGCCGGCTATCAGGAAGTCGAAGGCTTTGGCGGCATCTACGCGGATCTCGACGATGCCGGCCTGAAGAGCCTGCGCGCGGAACTCGACAAGAACGGTCTGACGATGGCAAGCGGCCATTTCAGTCCGGATTTCCTGGATGGCGAAGTTCAGAAGTCGCTGAACATTGCAAAGATACTCGGCATGGACTCGATCTATGCCCCGCATCTGGCGGCCGATCAACGACCGACCGACGGTGCCGGCTGGCTCGCATTCGGCAAGCGACTGCATGAGATGAGCAAGCCCTACAAGGACGCCGGTTATGAATTCGGCTGGCACAACCACGACTTCGAGTTCGTGAAGCTCGCCGACGGCTCGCTGCCAATCGAGCGCATCTTCGAAGGCGCCTCTGACATTTCCTGGGAAGCCGATATCGCCTGGGTCGTCCGCGGCGGTGCCGATCCCTTCGCATGGATCGAAAAGCTCGGCTCGCGCATCACCTCGGCCCACGTCAAGGACATCGCTCCATCAGGTGAAAACAAGAACGAGGACGGCTGGGCCGATGTCGGCCACGGCACACTGCCTTGGGCAAAACTCATCGCAGCACTCAAGGACACCACGACCAAGCACTACGTCGTCGAGCATGACAATCCGGCCGATGTCGATCGCCTGATCACCCGCTCGATTGCATCCTTCAAGACCTACTGAGGCACACCATGACCAAGGAACTTGGCGTCGGCATCATCGGATGCGGCAACATCTCCACCACCTACTTCTCGCTTTCGCCCCTGTTCAAGGGACTGAAGGTTCTGGCCTGCGCCGATATCAACGTGCAGGCTGCCCAGGCCCGCGCCGAAGAATACGGCGTCAAGGCGCAGACGATCGACGAGCTTCTCGCCAATGACGAGATTGACGTCATCGTCAACCTGACCATCCCCGACGCGCATTTTCCGGTTTCGAAAGCGATCCTCAGAGCCGGCAAGCACGTCTATTCGGAAAAGCCGCTGGTCCTCACCCTCGAACAGGGTGAGGAGCTGCGACGCATTGCCAAGGAGAAGAACCTTTCCGTCGGTTGCGCTCCGGATACCTTCCTCGGCGGCGCGCATCAGCTTGCCCGCAAGTACATCGACGAAGGCGGCATCGGTCGCGTCACCTCGGGTGCCTGCTATGTCATGAGCCCGGGCATGGAGATGTGGCATCCGAACCCGGACTTCTTCTTCCTGCCCGGCGGTGGCCCGATCCTCGATCTCGGCCCGTACTACATCGCCAACCTGATCAACCTGATCGGTCCGGTGAAGCGTGTCGGCGCCATGACCTCCATGGCATCGGAAACCCGCACGATCACCAGTGCGCCGCGCAGCGGCGAGATCATCCCGGTAAAGACGCCGACGACGATCCAGGCGATCCTCGAATTCGTCAGCGGCGCGACCGTCACGCTGACGGCGAGCTGGGATGTGTGGTCTCACCGCCATGCGAACATGGAGCTCTACGGCACCGACGGTTCGCTCTACGTGCCGGATCCGAACTTTTTCGGCGGCGTCGTCGAGGCCAGCGGCCGCGACAAGGAGATCAAGGCGCTCGACGGCTGGGAGCATCCGTTCGGTATCTTCAACCAGGAGAGCCCGCAGGGACCGCGCGCAAACTACCGCACCGCAGGTCTCGCCGACATGGCGATGGCGATCATCGAGGGCCGCGATGCGCGTTGCTCGCTCGATCGCACGCTGCACGGCGTCGACGTCATGACGTCGATCCTGAAGTCGGGCGAGGAAGGCCGTTTCATAGAGCTGACGACGACCTGCACGCAGCCGGCAGCACTCGGCATCGAAGAGGCGCAGGCGCTCTTGAAGTAAGCGACCAAAGGACTATGGTCCGGCGCGGGCGACAAGCCCGCGCCTTTTTGCTTAAAGGATCAGAATTATGAGCTGGCAACCGGCTTCCGACCGCTATTCAAAGATGAAGTATAACCGCACAGGCCGTTCCGGCCTGAAGCTGCCGGCCGTCTCCCTTGGCCTCTGGCACAATTTCGGCGGCGACACGCCGCATGACCGCAAGATCGACATGTGCCGCACGGCCTTCGACCTCGGCATCACCCATTTCGACCTCGCCAACAACTACGGCCCGCCTCCGGGCAGCGCCGAGATCGCCTTCGGCGAGATCCTGCGCACCGAATTTGCCGGCCTGCGCGACGAGCTGATCATCTCGTCCAAGGCCGGCTACGACATGTGGCCGGGCCCTTACGGCGAGTGGGGCAGCCGCAAGTATCTGATCGCTTCCTGCGATCAGAGCCTGAAGCGCATGGGCCTCGACTATGTCGATATCTTCTATTCGCACCGCTTCGACCCGGATACGCCGCTCGATGAGACCTGCGGCGCGCTCGATCATATCGTGCGTTCCGGCCGTGCGCTCTATGTCGGCATCTCCTCCTACAATTCGCAGCGTACGCGTGACGCGGCGGCGATCCTCAAGGATCTCGGCACGCCATGCCTGATTCACCAGCCGAGCTATTCCATGCTCAACCGCTGGGTCGAGGACGACAAGCTGCTGGATACGCTGGATGACGTGGGCATGGGCTCGATCGTGTTCTCGCCGCTGGCGCAGGGCATGCTGACAACCAAGTATCTCGGCGGTATTCCGCAGGATAGCCGCGCTGCGCAGAACCACTTCCTCAAGAAGGACTTCATCCGTCCCGCGATCATCGACAATATCCGCAAGCTCAATGAGATCGCCGAACGCCGTGGTCAGACGCTGGCACAGATGGCGATCGCCTGGGTGCTGCGCGGCGACCGCGTGACGTCGGCGCTGATCGGCGCCAGCCGCTCGTCGCAGATCGTCGATTGCGTCAAAGCGCTCGATAATCTCGAATTCACGGCAGACGAACTCAAGGAGATCGATGGCTACGCCCGCGAGGCTGACATCAATCTCTGGGCAAAGTCTGCGGAACGGGAATAAATCCAAGCGCCCGGAACGATCTTTCGGGCGTTTTTCAAATGCTTTTTGATGTACGTGCTGCAAATCCAGCGTGTGTGGGAGGAGATGTCACCATGATCCGCAATCCTATCTTGCCGGGCTTCAACCCCGATCCGTCGATCTGCCGCGTCGGCGACGATTATTACATCGCGACCTCGACCTTCGAGTGGTATCCCGGTGTTCAGATTCACCACTCGCGCGATCTGGTCAATTGGACGATGGTGCGGCGTCCGCTTGAGCGCCAGTCGCAACTCGACATGCGCGGCAATCCCGACAGCTGCGGCGTCTGGGCGCCCTGTCTTTCCTATGCCGACGGGTTGTTCTGGCTTGTTTACACCGACGTCAAACGCTTCGACGGCAATTTCAAGGACGCGCACAACTACATCGTCACCTCGCCTGATATCGAAGGCGAGTGGTCCGAACCGGTCTACGTCAACTCCTCCGGCTTCGACCCCTCGCTGTTCCACGACGAGGACGGCCGCAAGTGGTTCCTCAACATGCAGTGGAACCATCGCACCGAGAGCTTCGGCGGTGCGCCGAAGTCGCCGGCCTTCGACGGCATCCTGCTGCAGGAGTGGGACGCGGCGACAAATTCGCTGAAGGGGCCGACCAAGAACATCTTCGCCGGCAGCCCGCTGGGCTTGGTCGAGGGCCCGCATCTCTTCAAGCGCAACGGCTATTACTACCTGACGACCGCCGAGGGCGGCACCGGCTATGATCATGCCGTCACGATGGCTCGTTCGCGGACGATTGAGGGCCCCTACGAGCTGCATCCGAACCGGCACCTGATCACGTCAAAGGATCATCCCGAAGCCATTCTGCAAAGGGCAGGGCACGGCCAGCATGTCGAGACGCCGGACGGCCAGGTCTACCACACCCATCTCTGCGGCCGCCCGATGCCGCCCAAGCGTCGCTGCACGCTCGGCCGCGAAACGAGCCTTCAGAAGTGCGTGTGGAAGGAGGATGACTGGCTATATCTCGAAAACGGCACGACCATTCCGGATGTCACCGTGCCAGGACTGACCGGTGCAGTGCCTGTCGAGAAGCCGGTGCGCAGCGAATACTCCTTCGATGGCGTCACTCTGCCCGATGATTTCCAGTGGCTTCGAACGCCAAAGCCCGAGCGCATCTTCAACCTCACCGATCGCGCAGGTCATCTGCGACTGATCGCGCGCGAAAGCATCGGCTCGTGGTTCGAACAGTCTCTCGTCGCCCGTCGCCAGGAGAACCACAGCTTCCGGGCGGAGACTGTCGTGGAGTTCGATCCCGACACCTACCAGCAGGTTGCCGGCCTGACCCACTATTACAACAGGCATAAGTTCCATGCGATCGGCGTCACCCTGCACGAGAAGCTTGGACGGTGTGTCACGGTCTTTTCGTGTGATGGCGATTATCCAAACAGCCGCCTCAGCTTCCCGGCCGGCAGCGGCGTTGCCATTCCGGCCGAGGGACGCGTGCAGCTTTCCATGGAGATCCGAGACAACGACCTGCAGTTCTTCTGGCAGACGGAAGGGAAGGGCGCGTGGCAGCCGATCGGTCCGGTGCTCGATGCGGGCATCGTTTCCGATGAGGGCGGGCGAGGCGAGCATGGCTCCTTTACCGGCGCATTCGCCGGGGTCTTTGCCTTCGATACCTCAGGCCGCACGAAGACAGCGGATTTCGACTGGTTCAACTATGAAGAGCTTTGATAGATATGCGACATCGCCCAGAAATACCGGGCGATGTCGCAATCTTTAATTTAGAGTATTCTTCTAAACATATGTTATTATTACAGAAGTTTAATTTAAGTTTCAGTTTCAGTTCATCATTTTGGGCCTAGGTTCGGGCCGTGTTCAACACGAGGAACCTCCCATGAAAAAGCTTACCACCGTCTTTCTCGCTGCTGCCGTGCTTGCTGGTCCGCTGCTGGCAACGACCGAAGCGAGCGCTCAGGATCATCGTCGGCCGGTTGTCGTGGAGCGCGACGTGCACGTTACGAAGTATCGCTGGACGCGCGGTCACCGCATGACACCCGTCGAACGCCGCCATATGCGCGACGTGCGCGACTATCACCGTTATCGCCTGTCGGCTCCGCCACGCGGCTATCGCTGGGTGCAGGTCGATAACAACTTCCTGCTCATCGGCGCCGTCAACGGTGTGATCGCGAACATCGTCATTCGCTGAACGGCCACGTCAGGAAAGGGCGGCTTTCGTGCCGCCCTTCTCATTCAATCGGACGCTTGTTTGCGGGCCTCCAGCAGCCGCTGTACGAAACCGGCCAGCAGGGGAAGCTGCTCGCACTCCTCACAACGGCAGCGATAGGCTTGTTTCGTCACGCAGCGCGTTCTCCCCAGCTCGCGAACGGATCCGGCAGTGCGCGCCACTTTTCCGGTGTAAAGGTCTCTGCCGGCACGAGGCAGCCGTCAAGCTTTTGCCGCATCCAATCTTCGTCAATCGGTTCACTGCCGATGAAGACGATCTCCTGTCGGCGGTCGCCCCAGACCGCGTCAAGATAGGGAGTTATGGTGGCCAGGAAGCGCTCATCCTCCGGCCATCGTTCACGCGGTACCGACGCCCACCACAGCCCCATCCTCGCTGTCCGCAGGAACGCTCCGGCCTGGCTGACTTCGCCGACATGACGAGGGCGCGTTGCAAGCCAGAAAAACCCTTTCGCTCGGACAACGCCCGGCCAGGCAGAACCGAAGAAGCGCTGCAGCTTGGCGGGGTCGAAGGGCCGTCTTTCCCGATAGACGAAGGAGCGGATGCCGTACTCCTCCGTCTCAGGCACGTGCTCGGAAAAGCCGTGCAGCTCCTTGTACCAGCGCGGATGCGTCTCGGCGCGATCGATGTCGAAACGTCCCGTCCCGAGGACCTCGTCCAGGTCCACTTGGCCGAAGTCGGTTTCGATCAGCCTAGCGTCGGGATTAAGTCCGACGATGATCTGACGCACTGCCTGGCGTTGTGCCGGCGTCGCGGTGCCGATCTTGTTGAGGATGATCACATCGGTGAATTCGATCTGCTCGACCAGCAGATCGATGATGGTGCGATTGTCGCCGTCGCCCGCGGTTTCGCCGCGATTAGCCAGAAAGTCTGCGGATGCATAGTCCGAGAGCAGGTTGGTGGCATCCACAACCGTCACCATCGTGTCAAGCCTCGCTACATCGGAGAGGCTGGCGCCGTTCTCATCGCGGAATTCGAACGTTGTCGCCACCGGCAGAGGTTCGGCAATGCCAGTCGATTCGATCAGGAGGTAGTCGAAGCGCCGCTGTTCCGCCAGGTTGCGGACTTCCTTCAGGAGATCATCTCTCAGTGTGCAGCAGATGCAGCCGTTCGTTTCCACCAGCTGTTCGTCGGTCCGTGACAGGTTGGCACCGCCGTCGCGAACGAGGGCTGCGTCGATGTTGACCTCGCTCATGTCGTTGACGATGACGGCGACGCGCAGGCCTTGCCGGTTTCCGAGGATGTGGTTCAGCAGCGTTGTCTTGCCGGCTCCGAGGAAACCAGACAAGACCGTTACGGGAAGTCTTCTATCCATCTTTTCTCTCTGATATGGTATAATATTACATTCGGTACGCTAGAAAAGGCGGGCTCCGGGCCGTAATGCAGTTCACTTAGGTTTGCTTACGGCTCTTATCGGGTATCTGGCAGGCAGTTTTTTGACGACACGGGGGCATGATCGCCCCCGTTTTTCTGTCAGCAGCAAGTCTGCCAATCTGTTTCTCAATCTGGTGAGGTGGGCGGGGATTTTGCCGGGTGCTTCGATCGCCATCCATCCCCATTCGTGACGCAGGTAATGCAGGGCTGTGATAAAGCTTAGTCGGGTTGGCTCGACTTGGGCTTCGGTCGCGACCTCTGCCATTTCGAGCCGCACCAGATTGTAGGCCAGCAACGCGCCCCAGACCTCCTGATAGACAGTCTCCGGCGTGCCGCTTCGCAGGGTCAGTTCGCTACCGAGAAGCTCCTGCTTGAGTTCGCGATAACTTGTCTCGATGCGCCATCGCTCTTCATACTGATGGACGATTTCGCTTGCCGGATAAGTTTGTCTGTCCATCAGCGATGTCAACAATATGCGCTTTTTGCCATGGCTGGTGGTCGTCTCGATGGCCCTGACCTCCCAGAAGGCCGGCAAGTCCGGTTCTGCCTGCCGCGCCTGGGGCGAGACCTTCATGCGCACCCGATAATCGGTGGGGTGCGGATCCAGTCGTTCCCATGTGCTGTTGGCTTTGGCCGGAATCAGCCAGTGACGCTCATGTCCCTTCGTCTGCAATTGCAAGAGAAGGCTGGCACTGAAGAAGCCCTTGTCGAAGACCGTCAGCGAATGGTCCGGAACCCGGTCGAGCAGGCTTTTGGCATAGAGCATCTCGTTTGTGCCATAGGCTCCGAACACCGCATCACGCACCAGATGCGTCGCCAGCGCCGTCAGCGTCAGCAGCCGCAATTGCGGATAGCTTGCGACAACGCCAGACGCGTAGGCCTGCGCTCCAAAATGCGCCCGGTTCTCCGGGCTGTCGGACGTCCGCAGCGTGCTGCCGTCCACGGCATAACGACAAAGACCCCGCCAGGCACGCCCGGATTGGTGGCGTTCATCCCAGCATGATGCACTCATTGCAAACAACTGCGCCAACGGTGCCTGACCCAAGCGCTGCCGTGCCTGTGTCAACGCGCTCTTGGCAATATCCGCGTTGATCTCATCGGGCAAAACCAGATCAAGATGGGCCACCACCTCCGGGATCGACTGATGACGATAAAGGGCCAACGCAATCACCAGCCAGACGACCTGCTCGGCTGGCAGCTTGCGCTTGCGGACGCTCGCCTTGCCTGTCGTGGCGAGAGCCTGAGCGATCCAGTCCGGGTCGATCGCCTGCGAAAGAGCCGATAATTCGGCCGAATGTCCAAGGGTGCGTGACATCACAAACAAAAACAGGATGGGAAAACGAATCCCCATCCTGAACCATCAAACTTGCCCGCAGCTCACTAAGTGAACTGCATTAGGCTCCGGGCCCGCCTTTTCTGTGTCAGCTTTCTCGCGCAAGGCAGTCCTTCATGCTGTTGGCAATGCCGTGCATGAGGTTGAAATAGAGGTCCGGCCCGGCATCGAGCGTTGCCGCTTCGGGATCGAGCACACCGGCCTTCGCCTTGGTGCCCTCTATGACCACGTCGACCAATCGCGGCTGGAATTGCGGCTCGGCGAAAACGCAGGTGGCACCCAACTCGCCGACCTTCTTGTGAATTTCCGCGATGCGTTCGGCGCCTGGGATCGTTTCGGGACTGACGGTGATCGAGCCGGCGATCCGCACATTGTAGCGGTGTTCGAAATATTGATAGGCATCGTGGAAGACGATGAACGGCTTGTCCTTTACCGCTGACACGATGCCGGCGATCTCCTTGTCGAGTGCGTCGAGCCGGTCGTCCAACGTCTTCGCGTTCGCCTGATAGGTGAGGGCATTGGCGGGATCGGCTGCGACCAGAGTAGTCGTGATCTCGGCTGCCATCGCTTTTGCATTTTGCGGATCGAGCCAGAGATGGGTATCGAACGCGCCGTGATCGTGGTCGTGATCCTCATCCGCATGGGCCTGGTCGTGCCCATTGCCGTCGTGGTGGTTTCCATCATTGTGGTCGCCGTCATCATGCGGCTCGAACGCACCGCCTTCGCGGAATTTGAGCTTCGTTAGACCGGGAGCCTTGTCGAGTTCGGCGACGAGCGCATCGGACCCGATCGCCTCGAGAGGCTTCTCCAGAAACGCTTCGAGCCCAGGGCCGACCCAGAAGACGACCTTGGCATTCTGAAGCGCACGCGCGTTGGAGGGCTTCATGTTGTAGGTATGCGGCGAGGCGGCACCGTCGACGATCAGTTCGGGTGTGCCGACTCCCTGCATGATAGCCGATACGAGGGAATGCACCGGCTTGATCGAGGTCACGACGACAGGCGCATCGGCCGCTCTGCCCGCCTCGGCAAAAAAGATGGCGGGGACTGCGAGGATAAGGGCCGTCGCGAGTTTCATCTGTGTGCTCCGCTTGAATTGCAGTTGTAATGTTATTACATCAATTGCGTTATGCTATAACGTGTGCGATAGCAAGTCGCAACAGCACATTCGGAAAAATGATGTCCTTTCCCGCAAATTCCGAAGCGAAGCCGCTGGTGTCGCTTTCCAATGTCGGCGTCCAACGGGACGGCCGTTGGCTCGTCCGCGGCGTCGATTTCTCGGTCTCGCGCGGCGAGATCGTCACGCTGATCGGCCCCAACGGATCGGGCAAGTCTACGACGGTCAAGACGGCGATCGGCGTGCTGAAGCCGGACGAGGGCAGGGTGGACCGTGCCTCTGGTCTCAAGGTTGGCTACGTGCCGCAGAAACTGGCGATCGATTGGACTTTGCCGCTCACCGTTCGCCGGCTGATGACGCTGACTGGGCCGCTCTCCGAAGGCGACATGGCCGCTGCGCTCGATGCTGTCGGACTGTCGCATATGCTAGGCGCGGAAGTGCAGCATTTGTCCGGCGGCGAGTTTCAGCGGGCTTTGATGGCGCGGGCGATCGCCCGCAAGCCCGATCTCCTTGTCCTCGATGAACCCGTTCAGGGTGTCGATTTCTCTGGCGAGATTGCGATCTACGATCTGATCCGGTCGATCCGCAACACGACCGGCTGCGGTATCCTGCTGATTTCTCATGACCTGCATGTCGTCATGGCGGCGACGGACACCGTTATCTGCCTCAACGGCCATGTCTGCTGCCGCGGCACGCCACAGGCGGTGAGCCAGAGTGCGGAATATGTCCGCCTGTTCGGCAGCCGCGCAGCGCAGGCGCTCGCCGTCTACAGCCATCACCACGATCACACGCATCTGCCGGATGGCCGTGTGCTGCATTCGGACGGCTCGGTGACCGATCACTGCCATCCCGATGACGGGCACCATCACGGCCACGAGGGCCACGACCACGATCACGCCGGCCACGGTCACGATCATACCCATGCCGCCGGTGATCATCATACGGATGATCACAAACACGACCGCGATCACAGGCAGCCTGCAGGAGAACGCCATGTTTGACGATTTCTTCGTCCGCGCGATCCTTGCCGGCGTCGGGCTGGCGCTGACGACCGGCCCGCTCGGCTGCTTCATCATCTGGCGGCGCATGGCCTATTTCGGCGATACGATCGCTCATTCGGCCTTGCTCGGCGTAGCGCTCTCGCTGCTCCTGCAGTTCAATCTGACGCTTGCCGTGTTCCTTGTTGCGGCGACCGTGTCGATCCTTCTGCTGTTCCTGCAGAAGCGGCAGGCGTTATCTGCGGACGCATTGCTAGGGATTCTCTCGCATGCGACGCTGGCGATCGGCCTCGTCATGGTCGCCTTCATGAGCTGGGTGCGTATCGACCTCATCGCTTTCCTGTTCGGCGATATCCTTGCGGTCTCGAAGACAGACATTGTCATGATTTGGGGCGGCGGCATTCTCGTGCTGGCGGCGATTGCCTGGCTCTGGCGTCCGCTACTGGCCTCTACGGTCAATCCCGAGCTTGCCGAGGCCGAGGGACTGCAGCCCGAGCGGGCGCGGCTCTTCTTCATGCTGCTGATGGCTGTCGTCATCGCCATCGCGATGAAGATCGTCGGCATCATGCTGATCACTTCGCTGCTGATCATCCCGGCGGCAGCAGCGCGCCGTTTCGCCTCGACGCCTGAGGTCATGGCCGCCTTCGCCTCGCTGATCGGCGCCGTCGCCGTCGTCGGCGGGCTGTTCGGCTCGCTGACGTATGATACGCCCTCCGGCCCGTCGATCGTCGTGGCTGCCCTGATCCTCTTCATCCTGAGCCTGCTGCCGAAGCGCTGGCGCGGGCAGGCCCTGGAAGGACAACGTTCATGAACGCACCTGCTTTGACCAAAAACCAGGCCCTCGTCTTCGAGGTACTCGAGAAGGCAGACGGACCGCTCAGCGCGTACACGATCCTCGACAAGCTGCGCGACCATGGCTTTCGCGCACCGCTGCAAGTCTATCGCGCGCTGGAGAAGCTGCTTGAGTATGGTGTCGTCCACCGGTTGGAGAGCATCAACGCCTTCGTTGCCTGCGCCCATCCGGATCAGAACTGCCACAGCCACGGCATCGTCGCCTTCGCGATCTGCGAAAGCTGCGGGCATGTCATGGAATTCCATGACCACGAGGTCGATCACCGCCTGATGAACTGGACCCGCGGCAAGAAGTTCAAGGCGGAGAAGACCACGATCGAGATCCGCGGTCTGTGCGAGACCTGTGCGGCTTAGGCTGCAACCACGCGCTCTCAATGATTGCTATGCGGCGGGGGTTGGGCACCGCACATATGCCAAGACGCCATCTGCTGTGGCTGATACGGACGGTTCCGCTCAGCGGATGTGCCACCGGCTTACAATGAGGCCGTGTATGCGAAGCGAGACGGCGCGCATTCGAGCGTGACAAGATCGAAACCACAAGGCAAACCCTCGGCCCACCCGCCCGGGTGGCCGACAACATCGAACGCTGCCGACAGGCGATTGAAGGATCGCGGGCGGCGTTTGAGGCAAATGGCCCGCAAGCCAATGAAACCGAGAACATTTCGATTGTGCCGAATACCTGCGGGATCGCCAGAACGATGGAAGGCTCATTGCTAGGAAAGCATCCAACCGGTCGATACGAGTTTTGCGCCGAAATCTGCTAATGAGCTTCTCGAAGGTCTTCGGTCCGTTGCCGCGCGACGGCGAAGAAGCAATGGACGGCCAATCGTGACGAGTTGACCTACCAACTCAACTACATCGCCCAGAAAACCAGCAAGGTCATGGCATAGCTCGCGCCAAAAAACCATTACAGTCAAGGCCGCAGACCTGACGCTGCATCTTCTCGAAGTCAATCTCAACAGTGCGCTGGCCGGGTTCGAATTCCTCATCTAAGGGGCCGCGCAGAAGAAACTGACGGCGGATTTCGGTCTTGTGAAGATCGCCGTCAAGAATGTCACCAGCGTTGGCCTCCTGTTCTGACGGCGGTGTCAGAGCGGATGCAGGTCGCGCGCGAAACGCTGCCAGTTGCCGACATACTTCTCGGCAGAGCGGCGCAGCCCTGCTATTGCTGCATCGTCGAGCGTGCGGACAACCCGCGCCGGCGAGCCGACGATGAGCGAATTGTCGGGAAACTGCTTACCCTCAGTGATCAACGCATTGGCGCCGACCAGGCAGTTGCGACCGATCTTGGCGCCATTAAGCACAGTGGCTCCCATGCCGATCAGGGAATTGTCGCCGATCACGCAGCCATGGACGATCGCATGATGACCGATGGTGCAGCCTTCGCCGATCGTCACCGGAAAGCCCGGATCGGTGTGCAGCATGGCGCCTTCCTGAATGTTCGTCGACCTGCCGACGGTGATCGGTTCGTTGTCGCCGCGCAATACCGCGCCGAACCAGACGCCCACATCCTCGCCAAGCGTAACTTGACCGATTACATGCGCGTCGGGGGCGATCCAATAGGTGCCGGCGGGCGGCAGGTCCGGCGTCAGTCCGGCGAGCGCGTAGACAGGCATGGCGTCTCCTCTCAGGCCACCTTGACCGACAGCGTGGCGATGCCGTCGATGCCGCAATCGACGCGATCGCCCTTCTTCACGGCACCGACGCCGGCTGGCGTGCCGGTCATGATGACATCGCCCGGGGCAAGGATGAAAAGCTTCGACAGTTCGGCGATGATCTCCGGCACCTTCCAGATCATCTGGTTGAGGTCGCCATCCTGCGCGCGTTTGCCGTTCAGCTCCAGCCAAATGCGTCCGCCCAAGGGGTGGCCGAGTTTGCTTGCCGGGACGATCGGCGACACCGGCGCCGAATATTCGAACGCCTTTGCGACCTCCCAGGGACGGCCGAGCTTCTTCGCCTCGGCCTGCAGGTCGCGGCGGGTGAAATCGATGCCGACGGCGTAGCCGTAGATGCAGTCGAGCGCCCTATCGACAGGGAGATCCTGGCCACCGGCCTTCAGCGCCAACACGCACTCGACCTCGAAATGCACGTCGCTGGAAAGCGGCGGGTAGGGAAAATCCCTGCCTGCGGGCAGCAGGTTGTCGGCGTTCTTCTGGAAAAAGAAGGGCGGCTCGCGGCTTGGGTCATGCCCCATCTCGATCGCATGCTCGGCATAGTTACGCCCGACGCAGTAGACCCGGCGCACCGGGAAGAGTTCGGCGGTGCCTTCTACGGGAAGCAGAACGGGCTGCGGCAGGGGGATGACGGTGGCGGGGAGGGACATCGCGAGCTCTTGCTGTTCATGAGTCCCCCGCATCTTAGACGGAAAGCGACCGCGGAGGGAAGCGTGGTTCAACAAGTGACCGTCGCCGTCGTCCTGCATCCTGACATTGCTGTCCTGCGCGGGGAAAACTGGCGTTTCGCCCGCCTTTGCGCTGTGAGCGCGGCATGACGACATCCAATTTCTACACCGAACGCCTGAAAACCGGCCGGCCAACGATCGCCGCGGAAAACACGACTGGCTTTTTTATGCGAGCCTAAAACGTAACGAGTTTTTTTAGGCGCGACAATGCGCGCCGGTCCGCCTTCATGGCGCGGCTTCTTGTACTACACCAATGGCCGGCGCGGTCACCACCTGCGCCAAACACAAGCAGCGCGCCGGCCGGTGTTTTTTCGGGAAGTCCGCAGCGGGAGCTGTTCATCGGAGGTTAAGGCCTATTAACCCAGACTCGCAGCCTGAAAGGATGCGCCGATGATGAAGAAGCTTTTTCCCACACTCGCAGCCATGGTCCTGGCTGCATCTTTCGCCCTGCCGCTAAACGCCATGCCGATCGTCGTGCCGAAAGCAGCACCTATCCACACCACCGATGTCGAGCAGGTCAAAAACCGCGGTCATGGCAATGGATATGCGTATGGCCACTGGAAGAATCGGCGGTACGCTTACCGCGACTGCCGGTATTACGGCTCGTGTTACCGTCCGCGATACTACGGCTATCCCCGATATTCCGGATATCCCCGGAACGGCTATGGTGGCGACTACTACCCCTATCATCGTAGGTCAGGTGTGAGCCTGTATTTCAATTTCTAGAGCGCCGTACCTTTAATCGAACCCATAGCCTGCGGCTGTAAAATAGTTTCGACATTCTTGGCTGTTGAAGAGTAAGCGTGTAGGCCACCCCACGTATCTTTCGGACTGCTGATCGGCGATTTTCTGCATGAGTCATGCGGAGAGTCCTATGAATGATAGTGTGAATCACCCTCGAACCTTTGAGGTTTTGACCGCGGAGCCCGTGCGAAGACGACGCAAGCCTCGTGACTGGCCGGATGACGAAAAGGCGCGGATCGTCGCCGCGACGCTGCAGCCTGGGGCTAATGTCTCGGCGGTTGCCCGGTCTGAAGGCTTGGATCCCTCGCAGCTTTATGGGTGGCGTCGCAAAGCACTGGCATCGGGAGTTGTTGCGCCCCTGACGGAGGAAACGGGCAAACAGATCAAGTTCGCGCGTGTTGAAACGGTAAGCAGCGGCTCGGTAGATATTGTCATTGCAGATATGGTGGTGCGCGTCGGCGGCGCGTTCGACCCTGATCATCTGGTGAGGGTTCTACGGGCGGCTCGCAAGGCATGATCGCTTCGGGTGTGGTGGTTTATGTGTCGTGCCAGCCAGTCGACTTCCGCAAGGGGGCCGCGTCGTTGATGGCGCTGGTGCGGGATGGCGGTCTCGATCCCTTCAATGGCGCGCTTTACGTCTTCCGATCGAAGCGGGCCGATCGTATTCGCATTGTCTGGTGGGATGGCAGTGGGGTCTGCCTCTATTCGAAAACCCTGGAAGATCAAGGCTTCTGCTGGCCGGGCATATCGGCGGCACGGATACGGCTGGACCATTCTCAGCTGATGGCGTTGCTGGCCGGAATGGATTGGAAAAAGATCCGCCCGACCAAGGTCCGGCGACCCTTGTTGACGGGCTGACAGCGCCTGCGGCAAGATGAATCATGCCGCTGTAATGGTTGGGAAAACGGCTGTTTTTGTGCTCTACTTATGGCCATGGATTTGCCCCCTCACGACCTGCCGGACGACGTTGACGCACTGAAAGCGATGGTCCTCGCGATGGCGCGCGAGCAGGCTGCGAAAGAAGCCCGACTGAAGGCCGCTGAAGCTGAGATCGCCCGGCTAGAGGCGGTGGAGAAGAGCGCCAACGAGCGGATTGCCAACCTCACCTCGATCCTGAAGGTTCTGCAGCGCACCCAACATGGCACTCGCTCCGAGCGACTGCGCCTTGGCGTCAATGACGAGCAGGTGTCCTTTGCCTTCGAGGAAGTCGAGACCGGCCTTTCGGCAATCCAGAGCGAGCTTGATCACGCGGCCAAAGACAAGCCGAAACGAGCGGCACGTCCGCGCAAGGGTTTTGCCGCTCATCTCGAACGCATCGAGGAAGTGATCGAGCCGGAGATCCCGGCCGGCTGCGAGGGGCTGGAAAAGGTCCTGATCGGTGAGGATCGCTCCGAACGACTGGATGTCGTGCCGCCAAAGTTCCGGGTCATCGTGACGCGTCGCCCCAAATATGCCTTCCGGGGCAACGATGGCGTGCTCCAGGCTTTGGCACCGGCACACATCATCGAAAGCGGCCTGCCGACAGAGCGGCTGCTCGCCTATATCGCCGTCTCCAAATACGCCGACGGCCTTCCGCTTTACCGGCAGGAGGCGATCTATCTACGCGACGGTGTCGAGATCAGCCGATCATTGATGGCCCAGTGGATGGGGCATCTGGGCTTCGAACTTCAGATATGCGCCGATTACATCCTTGAGCGCGTCAAGGAGGGCGAAAGGATCTTCGCCGACGAAACGACCTTACCCACTCTTGCCCCTGGGTCCGGGAAAACGACGAAGGCCTGGCTTTGGGCTTATGCTCGCGATGATCGCCCCTATGGCGGGACCAGTCCGCCGATGGTGGCCTACCGCTTTGAAGACAGCAGAGGCGCTGATTGCGTGGCGCGTCATCTCGCCGGATTCAGCGGTATCCTGCAGGTAGACGGCTACTCGGCGTATACCAATCTCGCCAAGACACGTGCCAAAGCCGGCAGCAATGAAACGATCCTGCTCGCAGGATGCTGGGCGCATCTTCGCCGCAAGTTTTACGACCTTCACATCAGCGGTGTCTCAAAGGCAGCAACGGACACGATCATCGCGATGACCGAGCTGTGGCGCATCGAGGATGAGGTCCGCGGTCGGGATGCCGACAGCCGTTCCATGCTGCGTCAGGAAAAATCTGCAACCATCGTCTCCGGCCTCTTTGATCTTTGGGAGAAGGAACTGGGCAAGGTCTCTGGCAAGTCCAAGACCGCCGAAGCAATCCGCTACGCGCTCACCCGGCGCGAAGCACTGGAGCGCTTCCTGACGGACGGCCGGATCGAAATTGACTCCAATATCGTCGAGCGCGCGATCAGGCCCCAAACAATTACGAGGAAGAACAGTCTATTCGCCGGCAGCGAGGGTGGTGGACGCACGTGGGCGACGGTGGCTACCTTGCTGCAAACAGCCAAAATGAACAACGTCGATCCACTCGACTGGCTCTCCCAGACATTGACCCGCATCGCTAAAGGCTGGCCTGTATCCGAGCTCGAGGCGCTCATGCCCTGGAACTTCAAGTCTCACGCCATCAGCTAACCGCTTACGTTGAAGAGGTTGCAGATGGATCCGAGCGCATTTGAGAGTGCGTCAAACGTGCGAGCGGCGGCGGCTCGGAGATGGGCCTTAATTTTGGCGAAGGCCATTTCGATCGGGTTCAAATCTGGCGAATAAGACGGCAGAAACAGGAGCCACGCACCAACTTCCTTGAGGCAGGCTTTGGCTTTATCGCTCTTGTGAACGCGAAGATTATCCAGGATGACGACATTGCCTGGTTCGAGTGTCGGCGCAAGCTGGGTCTCGATGTAGGTGTCGAAGATTTCCCGGTTCATCGGCCTGTCAATAATCCAGGGCGCAGTAAGACCGAAACAGCGCAAGCCTGCAATGAATGTCTGTGTCCCCCAGTGGCCAAAGGGCGCATCCGTGATGAGACGCTCGCCGCGCGGGGAGCGCCCACGCAGTCTCACCATCTTTGTGTTCACCGAGGTTTCGTCCAAGAAAACAAGTCGATGCGGTTCAAATCGCATCCGGGGTTGGCGTTTCGAAATCCAGACATCACGATCCTTTCGGATATCAGCGCGAGCGCGTTCCGACGCCATTATCTGTTTTTTTATATGTGTATCCCTGCGTTATCAAAAACCGGACGATGGTGGAATAACCAATCCATGTTCATCCTCAAGGCGACGGGCAAGCTCTGGCATGGTGATATCCGGTTTGCCTTCGACCTGTGCGACCAGGAAATCGCGAAACGCCGACAGTTTCCCTGCACCTGGTGGCCTTCCTTGACGCGCGGGGGTTATCAGCCCAGTCCGCTCCCGGCGTTGCAGCAGCTTGATCGCACTGCTGTCGCTGATTGCGAAATGACGGGCAGCGGCTCGCCGTGATTGGCCGCTAGCGACCATGGAAACAACACGCTGACGAAGATCAACAGAATGAGATTTACCCATGTGATTCACCTCCAACCGCAGTGAATCACACCAATACCCTCGTGAAAACCCCACTCGATTCTCAATTCAAGTGCGATGCTCTAGTCGGCATGCCACGGACAGTGGCCACATGAGGAGGCTTGAACCCGTCGGACGAATGCCGGCGGCTTTTTCTTGGTGGCATACGCGAAAGAAAGACCGCCTCAACATGACCAGTTGAGACGGTCAATGCGGATGCAAAATCCGCCGCCCCAGTGCGTTGACGCAGAAGCACCGAGGCGCTGTTGCCGCCTCATCGTGTGGGTTGGGGTGAGATGAGGCAATGAGAACCTATCAGCGCCCGGCACCTTGCGAAATTATACGTAGGTTGTCGGAAGCTTGTGCGCAGGTATGAGGCGTCCAAACGCGCCATCTGTTGGCTGAGGCCGCGACGTAAGGACGCCGTCACGCGCCATTCATGTTCCACGGAACGAACCCGCGACCCCCTGATTACCAGCCAGCACGCCCGCGGCTGTCATCTAAGGGCGCGCCACCGAGGAGACCGCAGCCATCGGCGCGAATGCCGGCCCCAGTCGCAGAAGTAATGGGTGGCTACAGGCAACATCGAATAGTCATTGAAATTGGTCCGTCTATTGAGGCGGACTTTTTTCGTCTTTGGAGAAAAAGAGCCCGGCGTTGGTCTGGCCGGGCTCCGGCACCACGGCCTGGCAGCATGAAAGCTGCAAGCCGTACGACACTACAGGATCGGTGCCGCTGTTAAGTGAACTTTTGGCCCGTTGAAAGGTTCCGCGAAGAAAGCAAAGCCCGACGGGCTAGGGGGCGGCGCCGGGCCATTTGCGGACCTGCATAGGGCGATGCTTGGTCCCACAGCGTGTTGGAAACGCTGCATTGGTATAACCGGCGGCGGCGGAAAAGGTTCCCTATTGGCAAGCCTCCTCAAGCCACTTCCATCCAGCAAACTTGTCACCGACCTCGCGCAGGTGAGAGTAGCGTTGCAGGCTGTTCCATGAGCGGTGCCCGCTGACACTTGCGGCGAGCGGAATGGAGCGGCCCATCTCGAACAGGCGAGATACGCCTTCATGCCGCAGGTCATGGAAATGAAGGTCATCGATTTCGAGGAACTGGCAGGCCCGGGTGAACGCCGCACTCACTGCGTCGACACTATACGGGAAGATGCGTTCGCTTTTTCTTGGCATTGCCTTGATGATGCGCAGTGCCTCGGGCGGTAGTTCAACCCAGACATCATTTCCCTTCTTCTGTCCAGGATGCTTCATGTCGCGCACAAGGATGCGGCTGTGCGGCTCGTCAAGGTCATCCCAACGAATGCGGACAACCTCTTCCTGCCGGCGCGTCGAATAGGTCGCGAAGGCAACAATCTTGTGCATCGGCGAGGACTGCGGGGCGCGCGCTTGGCGGTCGACAAAGTGCTGCATGATCTTGTCGAGTTCAGGCAGGGTAGGGCGCCGATCGCGCTTCGCTGACTTGCTGATGGTTTCCTGGCGGGACAGAGCCGCTTGCGCGTCTCGCATCGCCTGGTAGTCGAGAGGAATGCTCCAGAGCGCACGGGCGTCCTTGAATACGGCCGAGAGGTGCGAGATGTAGTTGCCGACGGTCTGTGGCTTCCTGCCGCCGCTCAAAAGCTCGCGCGCAAAGGCCGATATGTCGCTGGCCTTGATCGCTGCGCAATCCATCGAGGCAATGGCGTATCCCTTGATAGAGCGGAGACATTGCTCTTTCGTGCGCCCAATGTCTTTCTTCTCTTTGGTGTACAGGTCGATCACGTCGGCCAGCGTAGAGGACTTTGCAGAAGCCCGTTCGATTGCGCCTGGCTGATCCAGTTCCGATTCACGAAAGCGGATCCACGCCTCGGCTTCGCGCTTCGTATCGAATGTCTTCGCCTCGCGCCAAACTATCGCACCGCCTTTCTTTCTGAGGATTTGAGCGGTATATCCGGTGCTTCCGTCCTGACGCTTGCGGGCGCTGATGGTTCCCATGGTACGAGATTTCTCCGTCGAAGTACTACAATGTTGTATCTTACGCTGAAAAACGGTGCAACAGGCGGAAAGAGCCTGACAAAGCATGACAAAGACCACCGAGGCTAACGAATTGAATTTCTACCAGAAAGCCTTGATTTCAAGGGTTCCGATCTTCGCCGTTGCGCCGATGATCGACTGGACCGATCGACATTGTCGCTATTTCCACCGGCAGATCAGCCGCAATGCGCTGCTCTACACGGAAATGGTCGTGGCCGATGCGATCATCCATGGGCCGCGCGAACGTCTCCTGTCCTTCGATGCGGTGGAGCATCCGGTGGCGCTGCAGCTCGGCGGGTCGGATCCGGCAAAGCTCGCAGAAGCGGTCCTGATCGCCGCGCCCTATGGCTACGACGAGATCAACCTGAATGTCGGCTGCCCCTCGGACCGGGTGCAGTCGGGCACCTTCGGCGCCTGCCTGATGCTGACGCCGGAGACGGTGGCGGCCTGCGTCAAGGCGATGAAGGCGGTTGCCGACCGGCCCGTGACGGTGAAGTGCCGGATCGGCGTCGACGAGCAGGATCCGGAAGCGGCTCTGCCCGATCTTCTTGACCGGGTGGTCGATGCCGGCGCCGACGCCGTCTGGATCCACGCGCGCAAGGCGTGGCTCAAGGGCCTGTCGCCGAAGGAGAACCGCGAAATCCCGCCGCTCGACTACGAGATCGTCTACCGCATGAAACGGGCGCGGCCGGATGTCTTCATCGGCATCAACGGCGGCATCCAGACGCTGGACGAGGCGGCCGCTCACTTGAATCATATCGACGGCATCATGCTCGGACGCGCGGCCTACCAGAACGCCGCTGTTCTCGCCGACGTCGATCAGCGATTCTACGGTGCAGCGGCCCAGGAGGCTGATTGGGGCGCGATCCGCGACCGGATGATGGCCTATGCCGAGCGCTATATCGAAAGCGGCGGGCGGATGCAGCAGGTGGCGCGGCACATGGTCGGGCTGTTTACCGGGCTGCCCGGCGCGCGGCGCTATCGGCAGATCCTTTCGACCGATGCGGTGAAGACAGGGGCGGGGCCCGAGGTGATCGCGGCTGCCTTCGCGGCGGTGGATTTCGAAGGCGCGCGGGAAGCGGTCGGCGCCTAGAGAGCGGTCAGGCAAGGCGGCCCCTCTTCGAGCCGGCGCCCGCTGCCACGATCGCTTTCCTCAACGGCCCTCCTGCCCATCCCCGCAAACGAAAACGGCGCCCCTTGCGGAGCGCCGTTCCATCCTGCCGAAACAGGAAATTTAGATTAGTTGGCCGAGATGTTGACGGCCTTCGGGCCCTTGCCCATGCGATCCGGCTCGGTGTCGAAGGTTACCTGCTGGCCTTCGCGGAGCGACTGGATGCCGGAAGCCAGGAGCGCGGAGATGTGAACGAAAACGTCCTTCGCGCCGCCATCCGGAGTGATGAAACCAAAACCCTTGTCCTGGTTGAAGAATTTTACGACGCCTTTGGTGGCCATTGGGATAGTCCTTTTCCCTTAGTCTGTCTGGTATCCATCCCCCCGAGAGGAAATGGACGGCTTTAGCTTTCGCGCTCCCTCATCGAAATTCAGCGCGCGAAGGGTCAGTCGAGTAGTTCACGAACGGGGAAAGAACGTCTACGCACGCGGGTGTCCCCCACGCTGCCTTCCTGCCGGAAGGCGTTACCACATCAGTCCAGTCACCGGCATGCAAATGCCCGAGAGCTGCATTTGGTGACAGCATTCGAAGCAAAAGGCAAGCGGCAATATTGTGGCACGCGATTCCGCGCGCCGGGAATGGCCAAAGATTCAGACACTTGACGAAAGGTAAGGATGCACAGCCGGCACTGTATCTTTTCCGGATTCTGTGCCGGAACGGCGCTGTTTCGGCGTTTTCGCACCCTCCGCCTCGATCCAGCCTCATCTGAAAAAGGTGCAAATGACGCCGTCGAGTGCCCGTTTGGCGGTTTGTGCTCGCAACGCCGGTCTCTCTGCAGCCCCCTATGTGTGCCGCACAGGCACGGCCGTAGCGGCTGGTGAAGCCCGCCTGAGATCGTTCTGGCGCTCGTAAAGGGGCGGCAGGTCGGACGTGACGCCGGTGCAGAGCATGCCGTTACGCTGCGAGGTCAGGATGTATATGCAACCCTTCATGCCCGGATGATGCGTGTTCTTGTGAAACACTGCAATCATTCGTGGCCATAGCCGTCATGCCGGCTTGGTCCGGCATCCAGCGGCGCGATGTCGATCGCGCGAAGGCCATTTTGGGTTCGGGTTCATGTTCGCTGATCCATTCACCACGCGGACACGCGGTGAATGGATCCCGGATCAAGTCCGGGATGACGGGAAGAGGGTCAGGTCAGCGCCCCGGTCGCCCGGTCTTCCCCTTTGTCCTGCCCTTGCGCTTTTGCTCGGCCGGGTCCTCGTAGGAGCCAATGCCCGTCTTGCCGCGGACGAGGGGGCGCGGGTCGTCGGTGGGTCCTCGGGTCTCGCTGCGCTCGCCCGAGGATGACGACGGAGAGGGAAGCGGCGAGGCGCGCTTCTTCGTACCGATCGATTCCCCTGGCTTTTCCGGCAGCGCGCCGCTGACCGGTCTTTCGGTGCGGCCGACGGTCATTTCGTCGAGGCTGTTGCGGCGGAAGAGGCTCTTGCGCGCGGGCTCGGCGATGTCGCGGCCCATTTCGTCGAGGTCCGGCTTGCGGAAGAGGGGCGTTGCGGTGTCGGTGCCCGGGCCCATGTCGTCGAGGCCGGGCTTTGCGAAGTAGGAGGTTCCTCGCCCGCCCTCGTGGTTCGAGACGGCCCTTTGGGCCTCCTCACGATGAGGGCTCTCACTGTGGCCACGGCTCGCTGCTGCGTCCCCACCCCGAGGGCTACCCGCTGCAGTCGTCGCTCCGTCCTCATCCTGAGGCGGTCGCGCAGCGCCCCTCGAAGGACGAGGGCGGCCGCCTTCCATCGCCCTGGATTCTTCGCGGGCCAGAGGGTCGTCCATGGCTGCGAGTTCGACGGCCTTGAGGCGCTTGATCTCGTCGCGCAGACGCGCGGCCTTTTCGAAGTCCAGGTCGGCGGCGGCGTCGCGCATCTGTTTTTCCAGCGCGTTGAGATGGGTCTGCAGGTTGGCGCCGACGAGGTTTCCGCCGTCCGCAAAGCCCTTGCCTGACGCACCCGAGATGTCGGCGCGGACGTGGTCGCGTTCGTAGACGGAGTCGAGGATGTCGGAGATCTTCGCCTTGACCGATTCCGGGGTGATGCCGTGTTCGGCATTGTAGGCCATCTGCTTTTCGCGGCGGCGGCCGGTTTCCTCCATCGCCCGCTTCATCGAGCCGGTGACGTTGTCGGCGTAGAGTATGACCTTGCCGTCGACGTTTCTTGCGGCGCGGCCGATGGTCTGGACCAGCGAGGTTTCGGAGCGCAGGAAGCCTTCCTTGTCGGCATCGAGGATGGCGACGAAGCCGCATTCGGGAATGTCGAGGCCTTCGCGCAGAAGGTTGATGCCGACGAGCACGTCGAAGGCGCCGAGGCGGAGATCGCGGATGATCTCGATGCGCTCCAGCGTGTCGATGTCGGAGTGCATGTAGCGGACGCGCACGCCCTGCTCGTGCAGGTATTCGGTGAGGTCTTCGGCCATGCGTTTGGTGAGCACGGTGCAGAGGGTGCGGTAGCCCTTGGCCGCGGTCTCGCGGATCTCGCCGAGCACGTCGTCGACCTGGCTGCGGGCGGAGCGGACCTCGACGGGCGGGTCGATGAGGCCGGTCGGGCGGATCACCTGTTCGGCGAAGACGCCGCCGGACTGATCCATCTCCCAGCCGCCTGGCGTGGCCGAGACCGCGATGGTGTCGGGGCGCATCGCGTCCCATTCCTCGAAGCGCAGCGGCCGGTTGTCCATGCAGGAGGGCAGGCGGAAGCCGTATTCGGCGAGCGTCGCCTTGCGGCGGAAGTCGCCGCGGTACATGCCGCCGATCTGCGGCACGGTGACGTGGCTTTCGTCGATGAAGACGATGGCGTTGTCGGGGACGTACTCGAACAAGGTCGGCGGCGGGTCGCCTGGGTCGCGGCCGGTGAGGTAGCGCGAATAGTTCTCGATGCCCTGACAGGAGCCGGTGGCTTCGAGCATTTCAATATCGTAGCGGGTGCGCTGCTCCAGACGCTGGGCCTCCAGCAGGCGACCGGCCTTCTCAAGCTCGACGAGGCGGCCCTTCAGCTCCTCCTTGATCGACTTGATGGCAGCGTTCAGCGTCGGGCGCGGGGTGACATAGTGCGAATTGGCGTAGATCTTCACCGATTTCAGGTCGCCGGTCTTCTGGCCGGTCAACGGGTCGAACTCGGTGATGGCGTCGACCTCGTCGCCGAACATGGAGATGCGCCAGGCCGCGTCTTCCAAGTGGGCCGGGAAGATCTCGATCGTATCGCCGCGGACACGGAAGGAGCCGCGCTGGAAATCCATGTCGCGGCGCTTGTACTGCTGGGCGACGAGGTCGGCCAAGAGCTGGCGCTGGTCGAGTCGGTCCCCGACATTCATCTGGAAGGTCATGGCGGTATAGGTCTCGACCGAGCCAATGCCGTAGATGCAGGACACGGAGGCGACGATGATGCAGTCGTCGCGTTCGAGCAGCGAGCGCGTCGCCGAGTGGCGCATCCGGTCGATCTGCTCGTTGATCGAGGATTCCTTCTCGATATAGGTGTCGGAGCGCGGGACGTAGGCTTCCGGCTGGTAGTAGTCGTAATAGGAGACGAAGTACTCGACGGCGTTATCAGGGAAGAAGTTCTTGAACTCTGAATAGAGCTGGGCGGCGAGCGTCTTGTTCGGCGCCAGGATGAGCGCCGGGCGCTGCGTTTGCTCGATCACCTTGGCCATGGTGAAGGTCTTGCCGGAGCCGGTGACGCCGAGCAACACCTGGGAACGGTCGCCGTTCTCCAGGCCCTCGACGAGGTCCCTGATGGCGGTCGGCTGGTCGCCGGCGGGCTGGTATTCGCTGTCCATTCGGATCGAGATGCCGCCCTCGGATTTCTCCGGCCGCGCGGGACGGTGCGGCGTCCAGATCTTGCCGTTCTTGTGCAGCGGGTTGCCGCTCTCGATCAGCGCCGACAGTGCCTCGACAGTGGCGGTGACGGCGGTGCCGGCCTGCAGCGAGGCGGCCTCCTCCAGCGTCGTATCCATGCCCGCAACCGGGTTGAGGCCGGCTGCCGCGCGGGTCTTCGGGTCGGTCGAGCCGCCCATCGACGTGCCGCGTGCGGATTTCGACGCGGCGATCTCCACTTTCTTGCGATGCTTGCCCGCCTTTGAGGCGATTTGCCGCTGGGTCTCGACGCCGGAGGCCTCCGCATCGGCTTCCAACTGCTTCACCCAGTCGGCGACGGAACCCTCAAGAGGGGCGCCTTCAAAAGACGGCTGTGGGGCTTCCTCGAAGCCATTCGGGGCGGGAGATTTCTTCGGAGTTTTGGCCATGGGCGGAATATGGCGGGAGTCATTGCGAAAGTGAAGAGGCAAAGAGTACAAAAGGGAAACAAATGAATCGTTCGGATTTGGTAAACAGTGGCGTTCGATTTTCTCCTAACCCGCTGTCGGCTGAGGCCGCGGTGGGACGTCCTTGACATCTGAGGCGGGCTGCGAAGAGGCCCACGAAGGGGAGTAGACATGAAAAAGATCATCACAGGTGCATTCGCCAGTCTCGACGGCGTCATGCAGGCGCCGGGCGGCCCGCATGAGGACCCAATCGGCGGCTTCAAGTATGGCGGCTGGGCCGCCCCTTATTTTGACCAGGCGATGGGGGAGGCCGTGGGCGAGATGTTCGCCAATCCCTTCGATTTGCTGCTCGGCCGCAAGACCTATGATATCTTCGCCGCGCATTGGCCCTATGTCGCTGCCGACGACCCGATCGGACCGCTGTTCGATCGAATCACCAAGTACGTTGCGACCCGTAACCCGGACCTGAAGCTCAGCTGGCAGAACAGCCAAGTGCTCGGCGCCGACGTCGTCGGTGTGATCAAGGCGCTAAAGAGCAGCGATGGCCCGGATCTCCTGACGCAGGGATCGACCGACTTCCTGCAGACCTTGTTCCAAAACGACCTGGTCGACGAACTGCATATTTCATTCTTTCCCGTTGTGCTCGGCAAAGGCAAGAAACTGTTCGGCGACGGCGCCTTTCCGGGCGCGCTGAAACTCGTCGGTTCGAAGGTCTCCGGTTCCGGCGTGACGGTGAACAAATATGTCCGAAGCGGCGACATCATCACCGGCTCGTTCGAATTCGAGCAGCCCACTGCGGCAGAGCTGGAGCGGCGCAGGAAGCTGAGCTGAGGCGATGGGATGGGGTGCCGTCTTGAACCAAATGAGGAGCAGCGGATCCCGGCGCTGCTCTTCGTTTTCCTTGGACGCGGTTTCCAGAGGTGAGTCGTGGAGGAGCTTCCGCTGATCAAAACGCGGCGCAAGGGCAAAAACTCTATTCAGAGCATGCTGATCCCGAGCGAGACGATGGTCGCCGACGAATTGCGCGCCGCCCGGCCGGGCCATCTGTCGGATATCGCGGAGTAAGGCGCGCACTCGCGGCGAAGTACGAAGCGGATGCGTGCTGCCCGGTGACCGTGCACCGGCATCTGGTACGCATCAGCCAGGACGACAGCGCTCCCTTTTGGCGCGTTGTCGACCCCGAACGGCCGTTCGCCCGACGCATGGTAGGCGGGCCGGATCATATCCGCGAGAAGCTTGCCGCCGAGCGCTGAGCGACGGTCAAACTGTCGCAGGCGGGAACCACGACAGCATTGCTGACGTTAGCCGAGGCTGCCTGTCACAGCTTCGACCTCGCCCGTCCCTGGTCGATCCCTCTCTTCGACGGCATCCGGACATTGCCCGCCTCGCCGCCGCTTTCGGACGGAGGAACAATGATGTCCGCACTGCAGAGCCTGCGCGCGCTCACCCCGCAGCAGCGCAACACCGTGATCGCCAGCTATCTCGGCTGGACGCTCGATGCCTTCGATTTCTTCATTCTGGTTTTCGTTCTTAAGCACATTGCAGAGGAGTTTCATACCGACGTTCCGGCCGTGTCGGTTGCGATCTTCCTGACGCTGGCCATGCGGCCGCTCGGCGCGCTGCTGTTCGGGCTGGCGTCGGACAAATACGGCCGGCGGATCACATTGATGGTCAATGTGCTGTTCTATTCACTGTTCGAGTTCCTGACCGGCTTTTCCACCGGGCTGACCATGTTCATCGTGCTGAGAGCGCTCTACGGCATCGCCATGGGGGGCGAGTGGGGCGTCGGCGCCTCACTCGTCATGGAGACCGTGCCGGAGGAAAGCCGCGGCATCGTTTCCGGCATCCTGCAGGCCGGCTACCCCTCGGGCTATCTGCTTGCCTCGATCGTCTTCTTCCTGCTCTTTCCGGTTATCGGCTGGCGCGGCATGTTCTTCGTCGGCGCACTGCCGGCGCTGTTGGTGTACTATATCAGGCGCAATGTCGAGGAGAGCCCGGCCTTCCTCAAGCGCCGGGAGCAGGGACGGCGGCCTTTCCTCAGCGTGCTGCGGGAGAACGTGCCGCTGTTCATATGGGTCGTGCTGCTGATGACGGCGTTCAACTTCTTCAGCCACGGCACGCAGGACATCTATCCGACCTTCCTGGAAACACAACGTAACTATGACAGCTACACAACGGGCGCGATCGCGATCGTCTACAATATCGGCGCGATCTGCGGCGGCCTGTTCTTCGGCGCGCTGTCGCAGCAGATTGGCCGCAGGAAAGCGATCGTTATCGCTTCGCTGATCGCCGTGCCGGTGGCGCCGCTCTGGGTCTATGCGCCGGGGCCGGTGCTGCTCGCCGTCGGCGCCTTCCTCATGCAGTTCTTCGTGCAGGGCGCCTGGGGCATCGTGCCGGTGCACCTGAACGAACTGTCGCCGGACGAGGTGCGCGGGACCTTCCCGGGCTTTGCCTACCAGCTCGGCAATCTGCTGGCCTCCGGCAATGCGACGCTGCAGGCGGGGCTGGCCGCGCATTGGGACGGCGACTATGCCTACGCGCTCCTGATCGTGGCGGTGATCGTCGCCATCGTCGTCGCGCTGCTTGCCGGCTTCGGCTTCGAGAAGAAGGACGTGCGGTTCGGCACGGATGAGGCAGAGGAGCCGCACGGCGTGCGCGCATGATCGGACAAGCGAACCGCTGAAGGCAGGCGCGGCATGGCCGCGCCTGCATTTCTTTCGACTACCCTTGGGTCAGACGATGACCGGCATCAGGAAGCGGACGAATTCAGATTCCTTCGCGACGGAGCTGTTCTTCTCTAGCCGCGGAAAGGTCCTTTCGCACACCGTGTTGCCCTGGTTGCCGCCAAGCAGCGTTACCGTCGTGCTCGTCCAGGCGACCACGAAGCCGACATGGCCGTTGCCTTTGGGCCCAGCTCTGGTCGGTGAAGGGCGGCGCATAGCGGCGAACCGCGGTGGCGCCCGGCTGCGGGTCTTGCCGCACATGAAACTGCTTTTTCTTGTCCCGGAAGAAGGAGCGGGCGCCCGGATGGTCGGTGCCCATGTGGCAGCTTGTGACGAGGAGTAGTTCACGAAAGCCGCGCACACCTTGAGGTCATTGAGGATGCGCGGGTTCTCTCCGGGATCAGGCCATTGGCTGCGTTCACGCGCTGGAAGGGCCGCCACGCGGCGGGCGATGGTCATCCAGTCCTTGCGTGGTCGATGCCGCCAACGACGCAACGTCGATGGACGCACCCGCCAGCGCTGCCTTTCCGGCATCCTCGTTAGGAACGATCGCGAAGCTGCCGTCGTCGCCGATGGCGAGACGTGCCCTTGCGGATATTGGCCGCATTGCAATCGCGCCGGGAGCGGGAGCCGCCTTCGCGGATTTCGTCGCGGTCTGTACAGAGGATCGTCTCCGGCGCGATTGCGCGGGCGTGGACGAATGGTCCGGGCGCGCCGGCTACCGGCGGGGTAGGGCTGTCCATGTTGGCAACGGGCGGCGTGCTTGGCAAAGCTTCTCGGCCGTCTGGCCGGTTGTCATGTTTTTCGCTTCCAACATTTTCATGACCTTTGCGTGGTATGGACATCTCAAGCACAAGGGCACGGCGCTGTTCATTGCCATCGTCGTCAGCTGGGCGATCGCCTTCTTCGAATACTGCCTTGCCGTGCCGGCCAACCGCATCGGTTCGGTGGTCTACTCGACGGCGCAGCTGAAGACGATGCAGGAAGTGATCACGCTGCTCGTCTTCTCCGGTTTCTCGGTGTTCTGGCTCGGCGAAACCCTGACCTGGAACCACGTGATCGGCTTTGCCCTGATCGCGATCGGCGCATCCTTCATCTTCCGCGGCTAACGGTCTGGAATTGCGGGCGACTTAACGGGCGGAATCGTCCCGGTCTCAGCGCGACAAGCCGATGCCGTTCCTGCACGCCCAGACAGATCTACCGCTCCACGAAGCCGCGCAGGCGTTCGAGCGCGGCGTCCCATTGTCGCGAGACGCTGTCGAGATAGGCGCGCATCTCGCCGATCCGATCGGGTTGGAAGGCGTAATGGCTTTCCCGCCCGACTTTGGCGGAGCGGACCAGGCCGGCCTGTTCCAGCACGTGCAGATGCTTCGTCACCGCCTGCCGGCTGAGTGCGGTCCCGACGGAAAGCCCTGATATCGAGCGTTCGCGCCCGTCGCTGAGGGTCGTCAGCAGCGACAGGCGCGTCGGGTCCCCCAGCGCGGCGAACAGGATTGCCGCGTTCGCGCGGTGGAATTCGACGTTAGCGATCGACGTATTCCTCGATGTTTTTCATCTGTTCGGCCCAGCCGCCGTCGTTCATGCGGAAGGCTTCCTCGCGGCGATGCGGCGGGACCTTGTCGAAACCCGATTCCGTGACGGTCAGGCGCGAGCCCGATGACGTCGGCTCCAGACGAAACTCGACCAGGGTCGGCGGCTCGCCGGAGTAGTCGACATCGGGATCGATGGCGTAGGGATGCCAGGTGAAGGAAAACAGTTCGGGCTCTTCCATGCGCTTGACGGTCGCCTGCCAGCGAATGTGCTCGTAGCCGGGGTAGGTGATGTGACCGGTCGAATTCTCGCCCGGCACGAAGGGGCCGTCCAGCTGGACGCGGAACCATTCGCCGAATTCGCGGTGATCGGTGATGGCTTTCCAGACGCGCTCGACCGGCGCATTCAGTTCGATGATCTTCTCAACGCGGTCAGACATATCAGCAACCTCCTGGTTGCCTTTTAAATCGCATATTCGCGATGAATTGGCAACCAAAAAGTTGCGAATTGTTACCCGAGGATGTCGTAGATGCGGAAGATGAAGCTGACCTGATAGACCAGATTGAGCCAGACAAAGGCCGTGTGGAAGCGGCGGTTTGCGGTCCATGCGGCGATGAGGCAGAGGATGACATAGACGATGTTGCGCGCCGGATACTCCCAGCCGATGGAGTGGATGTGGTCAGCGCCCTTGATCGCAGTGTCGACGATGTCGACAGCGTAGGTGAGGGCGAGCGTGCCGAAGAACCAGCGCCGGCGGGAGTGTACGGCATAGGGCTTGGCCTTTCCCGGATGCTGGATGATACCAGCGATGCCGGTCAGCAGCCGCGCAAGGCTCAGCGAGATTACCATCCCCATCACCACCTTGATGTGGAGAAAGACCTCCGGCGAGGCGACCGATTCCATGGCCTACTCCGCGGGAACCGGCTTGGGCTTTCCGCTCTCGTCGAGCGCAACCATGATGAAAGTCGCCGCTGTCACCTTTTCCATGTTGTTGTAGCGGGCGCGCGTGGCCCAAGCCTCGACCGAGAGCATGATCGAGGTGCGGCCGACGGCTTCGATCGTCGTATAGACCGACAGTGTATCGCCGATCTTCACCGGCAGGGCGAAGGCCATCTCCTTGACGGCCGCAGTGACGACACGGCCCTTGGCGCGCTCGGAGGCGGTGATGCCCGAGGCAAGGTCCATCTGTGCCATGACCCAGCCACCGAAAATGTCACCCGCCGGATTGGCATCGGCGGGCATCGCCACGGTGCGAAGGGTCAGCGCGCCACTCGGCTTGGCGTTGTCGGTCATGCAAGGTTCCTCTTCAGCATATGGATAGCGATTCCGAAGGACCGTAGCGCAGATGCCGTTGAAGCGAAACGCGGCCCTGTCGAGAGACGGTGCGTTGGCCGCCGCACCTGCTACCATAGTTCTATGAGATCTTACCTAGTGCCGCGCCACAGAGATTATGACTCTTTGACGGGGTAAGCTTTGCGGAGCTTTTGGCGGGCTTTTTCGGTTGTGAACATCCATTGGATCTTTGCGCCATTAGCGTTGCGTTGCTGCTCCCAGGCTGCGACTTCGGCGATTATGGTGTCTTTATTGTCGATACGACGGTCGAGGCATTGGCTGCGCAGGACACCGATCTCGATCTCGACCATGTTGAGCCAACTGGCGTGCTTGGGCGTGTGGTGGAACTCCAGTCGCTTCAGCACCCTTCGAGCCTCCGGGGCTGGAAATGCGTCGTAAAGCGCCCCGGCGGAATGGGTGGAGAGGTTGTCCATCACCACGCGGATGATCGGGGCGTCGGGATAATCGACGTCGACCAGTTCGCGCATGCACTGGGCGAAGTCTTGGTTGGTTCGCCGATCGGTGACCTTCACCCTGCGCCAGGGCTGGTGGGCGTCCATGAAGACAAACAGATTGACCGTGCCGTTTCGGCGATACTCGCAGTCGTAGCGTTCAAGCTGGCCAGGCTTGGCCGCAATGGGCTCGCGCACTTCGCCGATGAGTTGGGTCGGGCTCTCGTCGAAGCAGACCACGGGCCTTTGTGGATCAGGCGTCTCTGCGTAGAGGTCGAGAACATCCTCCATGCGCGCGACGTATTCCCCATCGAGCTTTGGGATGCACCACATGTCTTTGCGCCAAGGTTTGAGATGATTCTCAGCCAGCCGGCGACGTACGGTCTCCGAGGACAACTCGTCATGATCGGTGAGTCGGACCATCTCATCGGCCAGAAGCTCCAGGGTCCAGCGGGCTCGCCCGGGCGGCGGCTTTGAGCAGGCGGTCGCCACCAACAGCGCCTCCTCCTTGCTCGATAGCTTGCGCTCAACACCCGGGCGCGGTTCTTCACTGAGCGCGCCTTCCAGATTGGCTTCCACAAACCGGCGCTTGGTCCGGTAAATCGTCGATCCGCTGACGTTCAAGGTTGCCGCGATCACCTCGTCGCTGAAGCCTTCGTCCGCCGCCACCAGGATCTGGGCGCGCTTGATCTTGCGCGACGCATGGCGTCCCCCGCTCAACAAAACGGCCAGTTGATCACGTTCCGATTGGCTAAGCTCTACGTGAAACTTTATATTCATCGACACCTCCTTCAGCGCGGAGACGCAGATGAATCCGAAAATGAGTCCCTCACTTGACCCGCAAGCCGCAACGGCAAGACATGGCCTTACGCAAGTCCAAGGCCAGTACCTGGCCTTCATCTACGCCTACAGCCGCATCTTCAAACAGCCTCCGGCCGAAGCCGACATGCGTCGCCACTTCGCCGTTACGGCTCCGTCTGTTCACCAGATGGTGCTGACCCTCGAGAAGGCAGGATTTATATCCCGCGTGCCAGGCGCAGCACGCAGCATCCAACTTCTCATCCCACCAGAAGACTTGCCCATTCTACGATAACCCAACCCGTCATAATCTCTGTGGCGCGGTACTAGCGCGGTTTGCACGGGTCGTGGCTTGTCAATAAAAATCAATGCTTTGCCTTGGAAATATGCGGTGGTGGCGAAAGTGCTCACGCAGCGGCAGTTCAGTAAACTCTAATTAAAATTCACGATCCGGTAAGGCTCGCATTGCAGTATTTGACTATTCTCAAATTCTGAACTGCCGGGGCTCAATGCGTAACGTCAAGATTTCCACTCGCCTCTATTCTCTCGTGGGGCTGGCGCTGACCATTCTGGTGCTCGCCATCACCTTCTTCCTCAACTATTCGCACGCGAAGCTGGAGAGCGAGCGCAAGCATGGTCTTGCGCAGATGGATGCGACGGCGATCGCCATCTTCCAGAAATACTACAAGTTGGAACAGTCCGGCGCCATGACGCGGGAGCAGGCGCAGACCGCGTCGAAGGAGGTGATTTCAGCCATGCGCTACGGCGGCAATGGCTACTTCTGGATCAACGACATGCACCCGAGGATGATCATGCATCCGATCAAGCCGGAGCTGAACGGAACGGACCTGTCCCAGAACAAGGATCCGACCGGCAAGTTCATCTTCGTCGAGTTCGCCAATACCGTGAAGAAGAGTGGCGAAGGCTTCGTTGATTACTACTGGCCAAAGCCGGGTGCGGCCGATCCGGTGCTCAAATATTCTCATGTGGTCGGCTTCGAGCCCTGGGGCTGGGTGGTCGGCACCGGCGTCTATGCCGACGACCTTGCGGCGCTCTATCGCCAGAACGCGATCTGGGCCGTAGGGGCTTGCCTGATCGGCGCGATCGTGATCATCGGCGTCGCCTTCGGGATCGTACGCAGCGTGACCTCGCCGATCGCTCGGCTGAAGGGCGCGATGAACGCCATTGCCGATGAACGCGACGTCGGCGAGATCGTCGATCACGAGCGGCGTGACGAGATCGGCGCAATGGCGAAGTCTCTGCTTGTGCTGCGTGACTCCGTCCGCGAGCGTACCCTGATGCGCGATCGCGAGAGCCAGCACCAGCTGCAGATCGAGGAGGAGCGTCGCGGCAACGAGGCCAACTGGCGCTCGGCAGCCGATCGCCAGACCTTTGCGATCCAGTCGCTCGGGGCAGGCCTGGAAAAGCTTGCCGCCGGTGACCTGACCGTATCGATCGGCGATCTCGGCGACGATTACGCCAAGCTGCGTTCCGACTTCAACTCAGCCGTCGACGCGCTGAACGGCGTGATTCAGGCGATCGCGGAATCGACCCGTGTCGTCAACGACAGCGCCGGCAATATCAGTGCAGCCACGAACGATCTGTCGAAGCGCACCGAGCAGCAGGCGGCCGCCCTTGAAGAGACGGCGGCGGCACTCGACGAGATCACCGCGACCGTGCGGACTGCTTCGGAACGTGCGGCGGAAGCCCGCGAGATGGTGGCGGAAACCAAGACCAGCGCCGGCAAGTCGGGCGAGATCGTCCGCAATGCGGTCACCGCGATGAACCGGATCGAGGACTCATCAAACCGCATCAGCCAGATCATCGGCGTCATCGATGAGATTGCCTTCCAGACGAACCTGCTGGCGCTGAATGCCGGCGTCGAGGCGGCACGTGCAGGCGAGGCGGGTCGCGGTTTTGCGGTGGTCGCACAGGAAGTACGCGAACTGGCTCAACGCTCCGCAAACGCAGCAAAGGAGATCAAGGTACTCATCAGCACCTCGGCAAGCGAAGTCGGAAACGGCGTAACGCTGGTGCGTTCTACTGGTGATGCGCTGCTCGAAATCGAGGAGCTGGTCAATCGTGTCAACAACCATGTCGCCTCGATCGCGACTGCAGCGCGCGAGCAGGCCACGGGGCTCAACGAGATCAACACCTCGGTCAACCACATGGATCAGATGACGCAGCAGAATGCCGCGATGGTGGAGGAGACGACGGCTGCAAGCCAGACACTGGCCGAAGAAAGCCGGCAGTTGAGCACCTTGCTGGCCAATTTCAGACTGCGTGCTGCCCGTGGAAATGGTGCAGGACGGATGTCCCGCGCTGCCTGATGAGTTGACTAACAAATAGATCGAGGGTCTCCCGGGCGACGCCACGGGGGACCTTTTTCGTGATGCCTACCTGCCCGTTGCGTCCTTTGAATTTGCGCTTTCAGATAGTAATGTGCATGGCGTCCGCAATGGAGTCCACGAATGCTTCGGTTCTCGCCTTGCTTCCCATGCATGAGCTTGTTCGGCATCGTTTTCTGCTTGTTGTCGATTGCAGCCTGGGCGCCTTTCCTGAATTTCGTGCTGATGGGGAATGTCAAAGTCACGAACGGCAAATGGTCGGTCTCTACAGGCGCGAGAAGCAAATGAGAGGGAACGCATGAGACATTTGCTGCTGCGCCTATTCGTGTCGCTTTCGACGCCGGGGTTGGCACTTGGCTTCATTTTCTTTGCCGCATCGCTGACGCCGAGCCTCATGCCGCGCTCCTTCTTCATTCAAGGCGCGCTGTCGGGCATCGCCGCCGCCGTAGGGTATCTTTTCGGGGTAACCTTTACCTGGCTGTGGAAATACCTGGAGCTGCCGGTCGCCAGCGGACGCAGACTGCCCGGCAACCTGATCGTTTGCGGACTGGGTGTTGTGCTGTCGGTGGTCGTCCTTTGGCGCGCTGCCGGCTGGCAGAATTCGATCCGTGACTTGTGGCACATGGAGCGCGTCGATACGGCTGAGCCTTTCAGTGTCGCGCTTGTCGCAACCGTCGCCTTCTTCGTTGCTCTTCTGATCGGTCGGCTGTTCCGGTTCACGTGTCTGTTCCTGTCGAAGTGGCTGTCGCGCTTCGTGCCGCGCCGCGTCTCGCAGCTGACTGGGGGTGTCCTTGCGATCGCCCTCTTCTGGTCTGTCGTAGACGGCGTGCTCCTGCGTGCGGCGTTGCATCTAGCCGACAGTTCATTCCAAAGGGTCGATGCGCTTCTGGAAGACGGCGTTCCTATCCCAGGCGATCCGGCAAAGACCGGAAGCGCCGCCTCGCTTGTCGCCTGGGAGGGACTTGGGCGTCAGGGCCGTAATTTCATCGTCTCTGGGCCGACAGCCGCGCAAATCGGCGATTTCTGGAAGACGCCGGCGCGCGAGCCGCTGCGAACCTATGTGGGCCTCAACAACGCAGAAACGATCGAGGAGCGCGCAAAGCTCGCACTCGAAGAGATGAAGCGCCAAGGCGCATTCGAACGCTCGCTCCTCATCATCATCGTTCCGACGGGAACCGGCTGGATCGACCCGGAGGCAATGGACACGCTCGAGTATCTGCGTCACGGGGACGTGGCGAGCGTCGGGCTTCAATATTCCTATCTGACAAGTTGGTTGTCGCTGCTTGTCGAGCCGGAATACGGTTCGGCGTCCGCCAGGGCGTTGTTTCGCGAGGTCTACGGCTACTGGACAACGTTGCCGCGGGACGAGAGACCGAAGCTTTACCTGCACGGCCTCAGCCTTGGAGCACTGAATTCCCAAGTCTCCGCGGATATCTTCGACATCGTGGCGGATCCATTCCAGGGGGCGTTGTGGAGCGGGCCTCCTTTTGAAAGCAGGATGTGGCGAGACGTGACGGCCGCGCGCAATCCCCAATCACCTGCGTGGTTGCCGCAGTTCCGCGACGGATCCCTCATCCGATTCACCAACCAGACGAACCAGTTGGATATTCCCGGCGCAAACTGGGGACCCATTCGCATCGTCTATCTGCAGTATGCCAGCGACGCCGTGACGTTCTTCGATCCCTATTCTTTCTATCGGGAGCCGGCATGGATGAGGCGTCCGCGCGGGCCAGATGTTTCGCCGAGCCTGCGCTGGTTTCCGGCGCTGACAATGCTGCAATTGCTGGTCGATATGGCGATCGCAACGAGTTCTCCGATGGGGTACGGCCACGTCTATGCCCCCCAGCACTATATCGATGGCTGGATCGCCGTGACGGACGCGAAGATTGACCGCGAGCGGCTCAACGCCTTGAAGCGGCTGTTCGAGGAGCGGTCCGTGCAGACGGGCGAGGGCGACTAGTTATCCACAGACCGTGTTTCAAACAGGGAAACGCTATACGTTAACCATGTTCATTAGGCCTTCATTCAGCGTCTCGTATCAGTTTGCGCCGCAGTGGCTGGGAAACCACAGCATTGAGGCTCGAAACAATGACCTACAGCGGCTTGCTTCTTACTGCCATCGTGGCTGGTCTGATCACAATTCTGGCGGTCGGCAGTCGCCCGGCGACCGAGGCTGCGTCCAACTGGCCGCAGATGGACGTGATGAAGACGGATCGGATCGTCACGGGCAGCGTTCCTGCGCGATAAATGAGGGCGCGTCAGTTTTGTTCTGCGCCAGCGGCGGCGGGTGCATCAAATTGGTACTTCGGACGTCTCTCAGAGAGACGATGTTACTGATATTCAGACTCTGTTAGGTATCTCGGGGGCAAGGCCTTTTTCAACCCCGGCGGATGACCTAAGCCGACATCATGGGAGAGAAATCATCATCCGAATCGCGGCCGTGCCTGATCGATCTGGTGATCGTCGGGGTGGCCGCAGGGCTTCTGGCCTGCCTGCTGCGCGGCGGCAACATCGGTGCGATCGCGCCGGTGGGTTTGGGAACTGCCTTGTCCTGGTATTTTCTGGGCTTCCCGATCATCAGGACAAGAAATCGCTCGCGCTAATTGGGAGTCCGAAGCAAGGGCGCGTTAATAGTAGGGGCTTAAACGGGTAGGGTTCGTAAGGCAATTTACCCATGTATAGTTCCGATCAACGATACGACGTCATTTGCGACCCGCTCGATCTCTGGATGGTGTGGGACAACCAGACTGAAGAGCCTGCGTCCTTCGGCGGGCAGATACTGCATGGCTTGACGGAACGCCACGCCGTCGAGGTCGCCAAAATCATGAATGAACTCTACGGCAGTGAGAAACGAGATGCGCCCACAGCGTTTCGCAGCGTCGGGGGCTGACGCTCTGAGGGCACGTCACCGGTGCGTTTAGCCGTCGGGCTGCACCGCCACAGAGTTCAGGCTAATCTCCGCCATCGCATGCTTTGGCAGCGCGATATGGGGAGGCGGATGCCATGGGCACGAAGGAATTGTTCTCAATCGCCGCCGATCATGCCGTGCGCTTTCGTGACACGGCCGACAGTCGCCCCCATCGCCCATTGCGTGACTATGCCACCGCCGTGGAGGCCTTTGCCGCCCCGCTGCCTGAACAGTCATCGCCGATGGTCGACGTGCTCGACGAACTGGTGACGACGGCGGAGCCGGGATTGCATCTGATGACCGGCGCGCGCTTTTTCGGCTGGGTCATCGGAGGCTCTCACCCGATGGGAGTTGCCGCCGATTTTCTAACGAGCGCGTGGGGACAGAATGCCGGCAACCATACGGCGTCGCCGTCGGCGGCCGCCGCTGAAACGGTAGGCGCGCGCTGGCTGCTTCAGCTGCTTGGACTTCCCGCTGGCTGTTCTGTCGGCTTTGTCACGGGCGCGACCGTCGCGAATTTCACCTGCCTTGCGGCCGCTCGAGGCGAGGTGCTGCTACGGTCAGGCTGGGATGTCGATGCCAACGGGGAGCGCCGCAAATCACGGTGCTGATCGGCGATGATGCGCATACGACGGTGTTCTCCGCGTTGCAGTTTCTCGGCCTCGGCCACGATCGCGTGGTGCGGATCCCGACGGATGATCTGGGGAGCATCGCGCCGGTGGCGTTCGAGCAGGCCGTTGCCGATGTCTCTGGCCCTTGCATAGCGATCCTCCAGGCAGGGCAGATCAATACGGGCGCCTGTGACGATTTCGGCAACTTGATCCCGATTGCCAAGTCGAAGGGCGCATGGGTGCATGTCGACCGGGCGTTCGGCCTCTGGGCGCAGGCCTCGGCGCGGCGGCGTCATTTAACCGCCGGCGTGGAGCAGGCGGACAGCTGGGCCACCGATGGGCACAAATGGCTGCAGACGCCCTATGATTGCGGCTATGCGATCGTGCGCGACGAACTTGCGCACCGGCGGGCCATGACCATATCGGCGAGCTATCTGCCGCTTGCCAGCGAGGGCGAGCGCGATCCTTCGCACTATGTGCCGGAGCTGTCGCGGCGGGCGCGCGGCTTTGCCACATGGGCGATGATCAGGCATCTCGGGCGCAGCGGCGTCGAGGCCCTGGTCGACGGCGCCTGCGACGCTGCGACAGGCATGGCACTGGTGCTTGCCGGGGAACCGGGAATTGCGATTGGCAACGATGTGCTCCTCAATCAGGTGATTGTGCGCTTCGGAGCGGACCTGCCGCCTGAGCAGGCCGACGAGCTCACCAAGCGAACGATCGGCGCCTTTCAGCGCGAGGGCGCTCTGTTTGCCGGCGCAGCGACATGGCGCGGCAGGCAGGTCATGCGCCTATCGGTTGCCAACTACCAGACGAACGCTGCCGAAGCGGCGAAGGCGGTCGATGCGATCTTGAGATCCTATCGGGCAGAGCGGCGCGACGCCGTGTAACCTTATAGTGACCTGTCGTGTCGTGGTTGCGACGGGACGCATGCCAGTCGCCGTCCAGCGTGGCCCGGCACTACTGCCCGCGACCCCTTAGCCAGTGATCGATTGAGAGAGTGCCCGCTCCGGCGGCGGCGAGCACGAACATGCCGCCCGCGATGGCCAGATCTTTTTCGAAATGAAGCAGTTCGTTCTGATCGCTGAAGTTGGTATGGAAAAGCGTGGCAGTGGCGACGCAAAATAGGCCTAAGGCGGACGCGCCGATGCGGGTCAAAAGCCCGGTGGCGATGGATAGGCCGGCGCCGATTTGGAGAGCGATCGTTGCTACAAGCAGTGGAACGCTCAATCCGAATTGTGCAGCCATCTCGACGGCCCCCGAAAAATTGAGCGCCAGCGAGACGCCCTCATGCAGAAAGATCCAGGCGAGAAGCAGTCGGCCGATCAATAGCGCAATGTCGATCGCTCCTGTGCCGACCGAGGATTTGCCGTCTGCCATATGAACCTCCGTGCCGCGCTGCCAACGACCTCAGGCAGCGCGCTCGCATCATAGACCAGAGACGAGAATTCGCCAGCCTTGCCTCCTGAGCCCTAGCGCGAGCAGGAGGCTAGGCAGCGTCCATCTCCGGATTGTCGATACACGCGGGAGCCTCGTGGACCTGGAAGCGGTTCTTGCCGTCAGTCTTGGCCTTGTAGAGTGCGGCATCGGCACAAACAAAGATGTTGGAGTTCATTGATGCATCGAAGAAGGCGACGCCCACGGACGCGCCGACATGCATTCTGGCGCCGTCCCGTTCGACCGAGTGGGTGAGGCAATGGACGACGGTCTCAGCGAGCTTGGCGACGCTTTCGGCGCTGTCGTAGCCGCTGACAAGGACCGCAAATTCATCGCCGCCAATGCGGGCCACGAGGTCTGCTCCCTTGCACGCTGAAAGCAGCCGCTCTGCCGTTTCCTTGAGGCACTCGTCGCCAGCCTGGTGGCCGAAGGTGTCGTTGATGCCCTTGAAGCCGTCGAGATCAATGAGCAGCAGGGCGGCGCTGCTGCCACTGATGCAGCGTAGTGGCAGGCGCTGCAGGGCCGTCTGAAACTGCGCGCGGTTCGGCAGGCCCGTCAGGATGTCGAATTCGGCGAGATAGCGGATCTGGTCAAACATCATCTTTTCGGCCGTGATGTCGAGCTTCATGCCGAAGATGCGGGCAGGGACATCGCCCTCACATTCGACGGTGGCCGTAATGCGGATCCAACGCGTATTGCCCTTGGGTGTCACGATCTCCGCGTCGAGCGTAAAGCCGCTCTGCTCCTGGATCGCGCGGCTGCGCAGCCGTACAAGCTCGGCAAGCGACTCCTTGGAATAGCATTTCAAGATTTCCGCGCGATCGAGATCGGCCTCGTATGGCACGTCGAAGAGATCATAGACCATCTTGGTCCAGACAAGGCGGTTGTCCGGCAGGCTGCATTCCCACACGCCGATCCTGGCGGCTTCGGATGAGCGATCGAATATCTTTCGGCTGTGGGCGAGGGCAATCGCCTGCTGTTCGAGCTGCTGCTCTTTTTCCGCGACGGCACTTTGGAGCGCCTCTATGACAGTCTGGCTGCCACGCCGGGATGGTGCCAGGCGAGCGGCGATTTTGGCGAAAGTAGCGAGGAGCTTCATGCCCGACCCAACGGTTGGCGATCCAAATCCTACAATCGTTGGAATGACTTAAGATTTCGTTCTGTGCATTGTGCAGCAAATTGCGTTGTCGAACAAACCGATGCCCAAACCGGAACATCTGCGCGTCCGGGCAAGCGTTTCTCCCTCGGGCCTGCGTGTGCTGTTGCGGCTCTCTATCGGGCTCAAGACGCGGGCGGTAGCAATCCAGGTAAGCTTTCGTTCACCGTTCTTCATTAAATTTCGGCTTAAGTTTTAGATCCCTGCCGTTCCTCGGAAGCGATGAGAGCATGGCGTTTGTTTCCATTCTTCGGCAATACGTGTTGCCAGTGCTGCTCTCGACAGCACTGGCAACGTGTTCGACCGATGGCCTTATTCCGCCCGGCGACGTAGACAATGGCACACGGGTGGGGTCGATCTCTCCGCCTGAGCGTCGCGCGCCTGCTGCGCGGATGCAGATGGCACCGAGTGAGCAGGCCTATCCGGCAGCAAATGCGCCGGTCAGTGATGCTGCCGGATCCGTCGACTACCTCAACACGCCCAATCTTGCCGGAACGGGAAAACGCCGCGCCCAGAGCCAATCGCAAGCGCTTCAGGCACCTGCGCAGGCCGGGCGACTGCCGATGATCGATAGCGACGAGGCAATGGCGGGCGCACAGGGCGCAGCCGGCTCTCTTCGCAACCAGCCTACGACCTGGGGCGGCACGCAGCAGCTCGCCGTGCCTGCGGGCGGCGTCAATATGGACGCTGAACTTGGAGCCGAGCCCGCCGTCGGTCTTGCCGAGGAGCAACAGCAACAGATTGCCGAGGGCCAGTCCGATCAGCCCGTTGTCGATGGCATCGGTACCGACAATCCCACCCAGCTCAACCGCGTGCGGATCCCCGCGCCGGCCGCGCAGGCGCAGATGGGCAACGCGCCTGTGTGGACCGATGGAAGGCCGGTGGTCGCGCCGGCGCGCGTGCCGGAAGAGAACGAGGAACAGCAGGTCGCCATGCTGCGACCCAACAACCCGACCGCGCCGATGATGAGTGAACCGGCCGCCCCCGCAGATCCGAGCGTGATGCCGGCCTCGGAGCTTGCCTGCCGTCGCGACTTGAAGCGCATGGGCGTCGTCTATTCCGAGAAGCCGCCGATCTCGAACGGGCCTGCCTGCCAGGTGCCGTACCCGATTTCCCTGCAGGGCCTTTCCGGCAATATCGGCGTCCGGCCAGCGGTGACACTGAATTGCCAGGTGACACTCGCCTTCGCCAAATGGGTCAAGAACGAACTCGCGCCTTCCGCCCGCTTTCGCTACTGGTCCGGCATCAAGACCATTCAGCCTCTCGGCGGATATAGCTGCCGCCGCATGAACAACAGCCGGCAGCGCTACAACCCGATGTCCGAGCATGCCCGCGGCAACGCAATCGATGTCGGCAAATTCGTCCTGAAGAGCGGTCACGCGATCGACGTGCGCAAGAAAGGGCTGTTCTCGTTCCGGGAGGGCCGGCTGTTGCAGGCCGTGCGCAGCGACAGTTGCAAGTATTTCAATACGGTGCTCGGACCCGGCAGCAATCCGGAGCACTGGAACCATTTCCACTTCGATCTCCGGGCGCGCCAGAGCGGCAAAGTCTACTGCGATTGAAAAGGAAAGGCCGGCTCGAAAGCCGGCCCAAGGCGAACGCAGCGCGGGCGGCGCCGCCCGGCCGGGTCACGGCATGTGATGACTGGATACACTTCACTGCATGTCGAGGAAGCAAAGGGAGCGTAACGAGATCGCTCAGGCGGCTCTCCGCAAGGGGTGCGGCGGGACGGAGAGCGCTTGCTTGCCTCGCCGTCTTTATGGCTGAGAAATATCACCGGTTGATGACATCTTGCCGCTTTGGAGTTTTCCACAGGCGCGAATGGTTTTTTCTTTCAGACGCGTTTTCACGCAAGTGAATACTCTGTTCGTCTGTGCCGGGATGTCAAAACTACTCAAAGCGGATATATAGCGCCCCAGCAACTCCCGCCGCAGATGTCAGAAGAGCCCTTTATGGCCCCGATCATTTCCATCCGAAATCTCACCAAGACTTATGCCAACGGATTTCAAGCGCTCAAGGGTATCGACCTTGATGTCGAGCGCGGCGAGATTCTGGCCTTGCTCGGACCGAACGGCGCGGGCAAGACGACGATGATCTCGATTGTCTGTGGTATCGCCAATCCGAGTGGCGGCACAGTGACCGTTGACGGTCATGATGTGGTCAAGGATTTCCGGGCGACGCGCTCTTTGATCGGCCTCGTTCCCCAGGAGTTGACCACGGACCAGTTTGAGACGGTGTGGAATACGGTCAGCTTCTCGCGCGGGCTGCACGGCAAGCGATCCGATCCGGCGCATATCGAGAAGGTGCTCCGCGACCTTTCGCTGTGGGACAAAAAGGACAACATGCTGCGGCAACTGTCGGGCGGCATGAAGCGGCGCGTGCTCATCGCCAAGGCGCTGTCGCATGAGCCGGAAATCCTCTTCCTCGACGAGCCCACCGCGGGCGTCGATGTGACGCTGCGAAAGGACATGTGGCACGTCGTCGAAAAGCTGCGGCGCTCCGGAGTCACGATCATCCTGACCACGCACTACATCGAAGAGGCAGAAGAGATTGCCGATCGCGTCGGCGTCATCAACGGCGGGGAGCTCCTGCTGGTGGAAGACAAGACGGCGCTGATGGCGAAGCTTGGCCGCAAGCAGCTCATTCTCGAATTGAACGAGCCACTGCAGGAGCTGCCGGACCGTTTTGCCGGCAACGGTCTTTCGCTCGCCGCAGACGGCAGCCGGCTGATCTACGATTTCGATGCCCAGAACGAGCAGGAGAGCGTCGCAACGCTGCTGACGCGGCTCGGCGAGCACAATATTCACTTCAAGGATCTTTCGACGCAGCAGAGCTCGCTGGAAGACATCTTCGTGGCGCTCGTGGGAGGAGCGAAATGAACGTCGAAGCAATCAAATCCATCTACTTCTTCGAAATGGCGCGCACACGCCGGACGCTGTTGCAGAGCGTCGTTTCGCCTGTCATTTCGACATCGCTTTATTTCATCGTTTTCGGCGCGGCGATCGGCTCGCGGATCCAACAGGTGGAGGGCGTTTCCTACGGCGCCTTCATCACACCGGGGCTGATCATGCTGACGCTGCTTGGCCAATGCATCAGCAATGGATCCTTCGGCATCTACTTTCCGAAATTCACCGGCACGATCTACGAGGTATTGTCGGCGCCGGTGGCCATGAGCGAAATCCTGCTCGGTTATGTCGGCGCTGCGGCGACAAAGGGGCTGATGATCGGGGTGATCATCCTGTTGACGGCGAATATATTTGTGGATGTGAGGATCGAGCATCCGGTGATGATGGTCCTGTTCTTCCTGCTGACGGCGATCACCTTCAGCCTGTTCGGTTTCATGATCGGCATCTGGGCGACCAACTTCGAACAGCTGAACCTCATCCCCATGCTCGTCGTGCCACCGCTGACCTTCCTTGGTGGCAGCTTCTATTCGATCAGCATGCTGCCGCCGTTCTGGCAGGCGGTGAGCCACTTCAATCCGGTGCTCTATCTCGTCAGCGGCTTCCGCTGGAGCTTCTTCGGCATTGCCGACGTCAATCCGCTGGTGAGCCTCGGGATGATCTCGATCTTCCTGGCGATTTGCCTGGGGACGCTGGGCTGGATCTTCAAGACGGGATACAGGCTGCGAAATTAACTGCTACCTGCGCGAGGTCCAAGGGCCGTCCCTAGTCTCGCATCCGCAGCTCGTCCGTCTGGATCTGCAGAGATCCGAGGGTGGAGAGGAAGCTCATACCGAGGAGGCTCTGGTCGAGCTTTCCGTCCTGCGCGACGCTGGCCGGAACGTTATGACGGATGATCGGGCCGATCGCGACCTCGGAGAGCGTCACACGGGCTGCGCGGGCGCGACCGTTGGCCGTCATGACGCTCATCGAATAATCGAGATTCTCGGGAATGATGCCGACCCGCTCCGCGTCCTCGCGGGATAGCGCGATCATGCTTGCACCCGTGTCGACCAGCATCGAAATGCTCTGGCCGTTGATCGTGACATAGGCCTCGTAGTGACCGTTCAGGAGCTTGTGAAGGATCACCTCCTCGACGCCCTCGCTGGTGGTCACGACGACTGCGCGGCCCGGGACAAGGCCGGCGAGCAGGCGGTGGCCGATGCCAAGCGCCTCCTGCCGATATAGATAGATGGTCGCAAGAGCGAGGATCAGCACAAGCCAGATCATCAAATTGCGCAGGGTCTCACTTGCGCTCGTGCGCCGTGCCCAGACGCCGGCGGCCAGCATCAGCGCGATCGGAAGCAGATAAACGACGCGGCCGAAATCGTCGGTCCTCATGCCGAAGATCCGGTTCGTGTCATCGCTGAATATGAGTACGGCGAGACCCAGGCCAAGGACCGCAAGGACGATCGTCAGACGGTTCATGCACGCTGCTCCGCTGTGGCCTGCATCATCGGCTGTGGCGGGATTGCCAGTCGGCTTGCGGCAAGCCGCGCGGGCAATATGGCTATCAGCTGCCGGCGTTCCTCGTCGGAGAAGGACATCCAACCGCCGATCTCGGGAAGCGTACGGCCGCAACCCATGCACAGGCCGGTTTCCGGATCGATCGAGCAGACATGGATGCAGGGTGTTTGCATGCAATCTATATCGAGGTTTCACAAAGCCATGGCAAGGGCGCAGACGGTGGCGATTTCCGAAATCTGCTGGGCCGCGCCAAGCGTGTCGCCTGTATGCCCGGCGAGCTTGCGACGGACGAACCGGGTAAAGGCCATGACCGACAAACCACAGGCAAGAAGCGCGCAGACGAGGGGCAGGAGGCCAAGGCTTGGCCAGAGCAGCAGAGCCGACAAAAGGCAGCCGGAGGCAAGCGCCATATGCATCGTGCCTTCGCTCGGCTGTCCTGCGGCGGCGGCTACGCCATCGGGTTTTGCCGATGGCAGCCGATGCCAGTGCCAAACAAGCGCGCCACGGCTGATGCAGGCTATCGCCGGCAGAGCGAGCGCTGCGGCCAAGGGCGGGGCTGCGCGTGCGACTGCGGCGAGTGCGCCTGCTCGAAGCGCAAACGACAGGATCAAGGCGATTGCGCCATAGGTGCCGATGCGGCTGTCCTTCATGATCGAGAGTGCATGCTCGCGGTCGCGCCCGCCGCCGAGGCCGTCGGCGCAGTCGGCCAGACCATCTTCGTGAAGCGCGCCTGTCAATGCCGCCTGTACGGCAAGCGCGACGAAAGCCGACATCAGCCGGTCTGCATGCAGGCAGAGCATCACCAGGAAGACAAGCGCGGGCAGGAGCGCAATGACAATGCCTGCGACCGGAAAGGCGCGGGAGGCCCTGTCAAGCTTGCCGTTGAAATCGACGAAGGCAGAAGGCGGCATCGGAATGCGGCTGAGAAAGGCAACGGCGCGAGCGACGTCGGCCGCATAGTTTCCAATGTTCATCGTGCAGCTCGACCCCGCGACCATATGCAGCGCTTTTGGAGTTGTTCGCCTCCGCGGCTGCCTTTAAGAGAGTGGCGACGAAAGAAGCTGATTTGCAGCGAAAAGACAAGTTATCGACCAAGACAAGGAAACCGAATTCATGAGCGTCTCAGGCCTGCCATTCGATGATTTCCGGGCACTTCTGCGCGATCTGCCGGGGCCGGATGCCAGGGCACTCGCAGCCGCACGCGAACGCGATGCGCAGCTGACGAAGCCGCCCGGCGCGCTCGGCCGGCTCGAGGAAATTGCGTTCTGGCTTGCCGCTTGGACGGGCAAGGCACCGGCGGTGAACCGGCCGTTGGTGGCGATCTTCGCCGGCAACCACGGCGTTACTAGGCAGGGCATCACGCCGTTTCCGTCGGCCGTGACGCAGCAGATGGTCGAGAATTTCGCGGCCGGCGGCGCGGCCATCAACCAGATCTGCGTGGCCTATGATCTCGGCCTGAAGGTATTCGATCTCGCTCTCGACTACCCGACCGGCGATATCACCGAGGAGCCCGCGTTGTCGGAGCGCGATTGCGCGGCGACCATGGCATTCGGCATGGAAGCGATCGCAGGCGGCACCGATCTTCTCTGCATCGGCGAGATGGGAATCGGCAACACCACGATCGCAGCGGCGATCAACTATGCGCTTTACGGCGGCAACGCGCGCGACTGGGTCGGTCCGGGAACCGGCTCGGAAGGCGAGATGCTGGAGCGCAAGATTGCTGCTGTCGAAAAGGCGGTCGCGCTGCACAGCGATCACCTGGACGATCCGCTGGAGATCATGCGCCGCCTCGGCGGCCGCGAAATCGCGGCGATGGCTGGAGCCATCCTTGCCGCGCGAGTCGAGCGGATCCCGGTATTGATCGACGGTTATGTCGCAACGGCGGCCGCCGCCATCCTGAAGGCCGCCAATCCTTCAGCGCTCGACCACTGCCTGATCGGTCACGTCTCCGGCGAACCGGGTCATCTGCGGGCCGTCGAGATGCTCGGCAAGACGCCGCTTCTGGCGCTCGGCATGCGGCTCGGCGAGGGGACGGGAGCAGCGCTGGCGGCCGGGATCGTCAAGGCAGCGGCGGCCTGCCATTCCGGCATGGCAACGTTCTCGCAGGCCGGCGTCAGCAACAAGCACTGAGCTTTCGGGTTTGTGACAGGTTGATGACAGAGTTCTTGCCGCGGGGGTCGTGAACCGGTATTCGCAATTTCTGACTGGTGGCGGCAACGGCCGCCATTGATGGACAACGAGGGCACTTGATGAAACCTGCCGTGACAAAACTCACTGGCATCAGCCACTTCCTTGCAGCAGCCGGCTATTCGATCGGCGGTTTCCGGCGGCTGATCAAGGAGGCTGCGTTCCGGCAGGAACTGTTGTTCTTCGCGGTTTCGCTGATCCTGCTGATCGCTGTCGGTGCGGCACTCGCCGAGCTGATGATCGCCACTGTGTTGTTTCTCGCACTCTTCGCTGTCGAGGCGCTGAACACGGCGATCGAGGAAGTCATCGACAGGATTTCGCCCGAGATCTCGATGGTGGGAAAGCACGCCAAGGATCTCGGATCTTTCGCCGTCGTCTGCATGATCGTCGCATGCGGCGTGTTCCTGGTGTTCACGATCGGGAAGCATCTGCTGTTCGGATGACGGCGCCCGCAAGGTGCGCTCCTCGGCGGATGCATCGCTCGGCAAATAGTGATGCTTTTGGCCGTAGGCGGCAGCCATCAGAAACCACTAGCGCGGTAGCTTCGCCGCGGACGTGGCCGCGAGTTTCTTGCCCAGTTCGACTGCCTTGATAGATCCGTTGGTCTGGTAGAGCAGGCTCGCAATGACGCGTTGAGACTGTCGCTGACCGACAGGCTGGATGCCCGAGACGGCATCGCGAGACGCTGTCTTGCATGCTGCGCGCAAGGCGCCGTAGAACTCAGCGAGACCGCCAAACGAGCTCTCAAGAACCTGACCGATCCGACCGGCATCGACAATGACCTGCAGGACTTAAAAGACGACCCTGATTTGAAGCGGATCATCGACTAATTTAGGACGGCTACGCAAAGCTCCGACGCTTGCGGGAAACCACCGGCGTATCCTCGACTGCCGGGACGGTCTGCAGCACGCGCTTGGCGGGCAGGATCGCTATAACTTCGGTGCCTTCGCGCAGCTTCGACTTGAGGATGAACTGGCCGTCGTGCTTGGCGAGGATCGCCTGAACAATCGGCAGACCGAGGCCGGTGCCCTGTTCTGCGCTCTTGATCGCGATCGACCCCTGGCCGAAAGCCGACAGGACTACAGGGATCTCTTCTTCCGGAATTCCGGGACCGTTGTCCTTGATGGAGATGTACTGGCCGCCGCCTGCCGTCCAGCCGACCTTCACGTGGATTTCGCCGGCTTGTGGCGTGAACTTCACGGCGTTCGAAAGCAGGTTGAGGATGACCTGGCGCAGCGCTTTCTCGTCTGCCCAGACGGCAGGCAATTCGGCCTCGAACTGCTGCGAGATGGTGATGTTCTTGCCGCGGGCGCGCAGTTGCACCATGCCGATGCAATCTTCTGATATGTTCAGCAGCGAGATTGCGTCCTCGCTGAGCTCGTATTTGCCAGCCTCGATGCGCGACAGGTCGAGGATCTCGTTGATAAGGTTCAGCAGATGCTCGCCAGAGCGGTGGATGTCGTTGGTGTATTCCTTGTAGGTGGGGTTGTTGAGCGGCCCCATCACCTCGGCAGACATGACCTCCGAGAAGCCCAGGATGGCGTTAAGCGGTGTGCGCAATTCATGTGACATGGAGGCGAGGAAGCGGGACTTTGCCAGGTTCGCTTCCTCCGCCCGACGACGGGCTTCATCCGACATAGATTTTGCGACTTCCAGCTCGGCGATCAGATCGTCCTTCTCGGCCTGATATGCGAGGATCTTCAGGTTGGACTGGAAGAGCCGGTCGCTGATGTAGTTGAAAAGGATCACCGTCGTGGTGAAGATGGCCGTCAGGCTGATCTCGAGGATTTCGCGGGAGAGCCCGGCCTTGGCAACCAGTCCGAGAACGACAGGTGCAAAGGTTATCAGGACCGACGGCGTCAGCATGAAGTTCGACATTGCCGTGACGGAGAGCGCAATGAGCAGCGTGGCACCTTTGTAGAGCAGGAAGCTAGAGGGCTCGCATGCGGTGCAGTCCTGCAGGGCGAACACCGCCCAGCAGCAGCCAACCATGAATTGCCCAAGCAAGAGAACGCGGCGCCATTTGCGCGCGGTTGTCGCGTTGATCTCCTGACCGCGGGCGCGTCGCGCGAGGAACACGTTTGCGGCATGGGCCGTCAGCGTGAGCAGCGCCCACAGAAAGATCTGCGTGTTTTCGGTGAAGTAGACGCCGAGAGCGGCAATAATGATGACGAAGAGCGGTACGATCGACGCGCCCTGGGGGACAGCATTGATGTACATCACGAGGACGTCGCGATCGAATGCGCCGCTTGCTGCGTGGCTCGACTGGAGGCGTTCCCGCGTCAGTCGAACAGCCTTCGACACAGGCTTGTTCCGGTGACTGCGTGACTTGTCGACGATGTTCTTATCGGCCGATGTGCTAACGCCTGTACTCATTGTGCACGTTGAAACTTGATCCGCGGGTGTCTACACCCTAGACCGCAATTCTTAAGATGATGTTAGGCATCTTTGCCAAGGATTTGTTTTTGAAGGAGGCGAAAGCGTGACACGCGGTTTGCGGGTGATGCGCGACGGCGTGACGGCGCTGGCTCTGCTGGCATTCCTATGGCTGATTGCAGCCAAGCTGAACGACGGGGCCGAGACGGTTTATTCCGGCCAATTTCATGCGGCGGACGGCGACAGCCTGAACCTCGGCAAGGAGCGAATGCGGCTTTACGGCATCGATGCGCCGGAGCTCAGCCAGAGGTGCGAACGGGCAGGCAGCGCATGGGCATGCGGGCAGGAGGCGAAGCGGGCACTGCAGGTTCTTATCGTGCCGGCAGATACGCAGTGCAGCGGAACGGAGCGGGACCGCTTCGATCGTCTGCTTGTCGTCTGTCGTTCCGGCGGCGTCGATCTTAACGCTGCAATGGTGCGCAGAGGCATGGCGGTATCCTATGGCGCCTATGGCGACGAGGAAGCGCGGGCGCGGGTGGAGAAAGCCGGACTCTGGGCAGGCACGTTCGAGATGCCCCGCAGCGTCCGCGACCATGCGCCGCGTGCAGATGCTCGTGGCATCATGGGGTTGCTTGGATGGTGATTGGCAAAAACGCGCCGGACGAGTGGGTGCTGGATGCTCTTCGGCAGGAGATTGCAGCCTGCCGCATCTGTCGTGACGCGCCGCTTGGCGGGGCGGTCGCTCGTTTGCCGCACGAGCCACGGCCAGTCGCCGTGATATCGTCGAAGGCGAGGATATTGATCGCGGGGCAGGCGCCTGGCCTCAGGGTTCACGAGACCGGCATTCCGTTCAACGATGCATCCGGCGATCGCCTGCGCGACTGGCTGCAGGTCGATCGGGAGACGTTTTACGACCGCGATCGCTTCGCCATCGTGCCGATGGGCTTCTGTTTCCCCGGCTATGACGCCAAGGGTAGCGACCTGCCGCCGCGCCGCGAATGCGCACCACACTGGCAGAGCAGGACGATTTCGGCGATGCCGCAGATTGAACTTCTGCTGGCGGTCGGCCGATATGCGCAGGCCTGGCACATGGGCGCCAAGCGCCGCGAAAACATGACCGAGACAGTGCGGGCCTGGCGGGCGACGCTGTCGCATCGGCGCTCACCGGCAATTTTGCCGCTGCCACATCCGAGTTGGCGCAACACGGCCTGGATCAAGCGCAATCCGTGGTTCGAGGCGGAGCTGCTGCCAATTCTGCGGGAACGCGTGAAACTCCTGACTGACTGAAACAAAATTCTTTTAAACTGCCGGAATCGCGCTATACAGAGAAAATAATTCGAAGGGGCTTTGCTGTATGGACCGTCTTGACCGCAAGATCCTGCGCCTTTTGCAGGAAGATTCGACTTTGGCCGTTGCCGATCTCGCCAAGAAGGTCGGGCTTTCCACGACACCCTGCTGGCGGCGCATCCAGAAGATGGAAGAGGATGGCGTCATCAAGCGCCGCGTCGCCATCCTTGATCCGGAAAAGGTCAACACCAAGGTCACGGTCTTCGTGTCGATCCGGACAGCAACGCACTCGATCGAGTGGCTGCGGCGTTTTTCGGAAGTCGTTGCCGATTTTCCCGAGGTGGTCGAGTTCTATCGCATGAGCGGCGACGTGGACTATTTGCTGCGCGTGGTCGTGCCAGATATTGCCGCCTATGACGCCTTCTACAAGCGGATGATCGCGAAGATCGAGATCCGCGACGTGTCTTCCACCTTCGCCATGGAGCAGATCAAGTATTCGACGCAGCTGCCGCTCGATTACATGATTCTCGACAACGCCAAATCGAACGAGGACTGAGGGGACGCCGCTGGTCGCTGCGCCTTCTGCTACTCGCTTTGCCGCAGGTTTCTCAGCCGGTCGAAAAGAACCGCGAGAACGATCGCGCCGCCGATGAAGGTGCCCTGCCAGAAGGCATTGATACCAAGCAAGCCAAGGCTGTTTCGGATGACTTCGATCAAGGCAGCGCCGACGATGGCACCGAAGGCGGTGCCGACGCCGCCGGCGAGATTGGCGCCGCCGATGACGGCTGCGGCAATCACCTGCAGTTCCATGCCCGCGCCGATGTTCGTGGTTACGGCGCCAAGCCAGCCGGTCTGGATGATGCCGGCAACACCGGCCGACAACGCCGAGATCATATAGATCGCGACCTTGATCTTCCTGACGGGCACGCCAGTCAGCGTCGCGGCGTGCTCGTTTCCACCGATGGCGAAGACGTAGCGACCAAATCGCGTCCAGCGCAGCACAAAGCCGGTCAGAAGTGCCAGAACCGCCATGTATAGCACTGGGTTGGCGATGCCGAAGAGCCATGCGCCGCCGCCGAGCGCCAGCAGCTTGTCGTGATCCGGGCCAAACTGGAAGACGACGGTGTTGTTCGAGGCCACCATCGCGAGGCTGCGGGCAATCGACAACATGCCGAGCGTGACGACGAAGGGCGGGAAATCGAGATAGGCGATCAGGATGCCATTGAACGCGCCGACCACCAGCGCTGTGCCAATCGAGGCTGCAATGCCCGTTCCGATGCCGTAGCCGGCATGCATGGTAACCGCGAGCACCATACTACAGAGGCAAAGGACCGAACCGACCGAGAGGTCGATGCCGCCCGTGATGATGACCAGCGTCATGCCGAGCGCGATGATCGCGATGAAGGTGACGTTGCGGGTGATGTTGTAAAGGTTGGCGGGCGTGGCGAAGGAGCTGGTCGCGAAGGACAGGAAGATACAGGCGAGAACGACGGCAACGAGGACCCAGAAGGTCTGGCTCGCGAATACCGATGCGAACCAGCTGCGTTGCTTCTGCGCTATCGTCTGATCGAGGGTTATTGCCATGGTCGACCTTCACTTACGTTAGGACCGGGTACGGATCACACTTGTTCGATTGCGCCCGTTATGAGCCCTGTGACTTCCTCCGGCGAACTCGCCGCGATCTGCTTGTCGGCAACCTTGCGCCCGCGCCGCATGACAATCACACGGTCAGCAACCGAGAAGACATCAGGCATGCGGTGGCTGATCAGAATGACGGCGATGCCACGATCGCGCAGTTGGCGGATGAGGGCAAGAACCTCGGCAACCTGGCGCACGGAGATGGCGGCGGTGGGCTCGTCCATGAGCACGAGCTTTGCCTCCGCCAGCATGGTGCGGGCGATCGCGACCGCCTGGCGCTGACCGCCCGACATCTGCTTGACCAGGTCTCGCGGGCGCGTCTCCGATTTCAGTTCCCTGAAGATTTCGCCGGCGCGCCTGTACATCGTCTTGTAGTCGAGAATGCGCAGGGGCCCGAAACCGCGGCGGATTTCTTGGCCTAGGAACACGTTGGCGGCAGCCGTCAGATTGTTGCAAAGCGCCAGGTCCTGGTGGACGATCTCGATGCCCCGCTGCCGGGCTTCGACCGGCTTGTGCAGAATGAGGTCTTGACCATCAAGCTGCATCGTTCCGTGGCTTGGGCGGAAATTGCCGGCAATCATTTTCACGAGCGTCGACTTGCCGGCGCCGTTGTCGCCCATCAAGCCCACGACCTCTCCCGCCTCGAGCGAAAACGAAACGTCGTTGACCGCCTGTATGGCGCCGAAATGTTTTGAGATGTTGGCGAGCTCGAGAACTGCCACCAGCCGTCTAGCCTCCCAAAGCCGCGACCCTGTTTCGAGCCGCGATTTCGCCCGCCAGTTTCGTCCCCGCGAGCGCTCTCGACATTTATCCAGAACCACGCGAAACCGTCAATCGGATGTCGCTAATTTGCGGTCCCCGCTACAATTATTCGTTTTGTAGTACAATTTCGTTGACGCGCGGAAGTGTCTGTATATTAGCTGTTGTTGGAGGAGAGCATGCTGATCCTTGTCACCGGTGCAACGGGCAAGGTCGGGCAGCACTTCATCGTTGGGCTGCTCGACGATCCGCGATTTTCAAAGGCGCGCATTCGCGCGCTTTGTCATAATCGCTTGTGCCCAGAAACCGAGCGTGTCGAGGCGGTGCGCGGCTCGATCAGCGATCGCGAGGCGGTGAGGAATGCGCTCGCTGATGTCACGCATGTCGTGCATCTCGCGACGTGCAAGGAGACGCCAGACGAGGTCATGGACGTCACCGTCAAGGGACTTTTCTGGCTTCTCGAGGGCTTCAGAACGAGCGCCACTGCGCGCCAATTCATTCTCATCGGCGGCGATGCGGGGATCGGCCACTTCTTCTATCGCCATGAAGCGCCAATCACTGAAGCGACGCCGCATCAGGCCTATCCCGGCTGCTATGCGCTGTCGAAGGTGCTGGAAGAGGTGATGCTGGTGCAGTTCCAAATCCAGTACGGCATCAATGGCTGCTGTCTGCGTGCGCCCTGGATCATGGAGAAGGACGACTTCAAGTTCACATTGTCGTTCGGCGACGACGTTTTCGGCGGGCCGGACTGGAAGGCGCTCGTGCCGCGGGCTGACGCGGAACGCTATGCACGGGAGCACGCGGTTCCGCTGTTGCGTGATGCTGACGGCAGGCCCTTGAAGCGCAATTTCGTTCACGTCGACGACCTCGTCTCCGCGATCCTTGCCGCGCTCGACAATCCGCGCGCCAAAGGGCAGCTGTTCAACATTTGCATGGACCGACCCGTCGACTACGGTGAGGTTGCGGCCCACCTTGCGCGGACGCGCGAGCTCGGCTCGGTCGACATACCGAGCCAATTCCATTCGAACTGGATGGACAACAGCAAGGCGAAGTACCTGCTTGGATGGCGGCCCGTCTACGATCCGGAAATGCTTATCGACTCGGCCTGGGGGTATGTGCGTTCGGAGGAGGATCCTCGCATCGTCTGGTATCCGGGTTGATCATGTGGCGGGCGATGGCGTCCGCCATTTTCAATGGGAGGTAACTATGAGGAAGGCATTATTGCTTACAGCCGCGGTGCTGGCGCTGACGGCCGGACAGGCCCTGGCGGCCAAGAAACAGTTGGTCATCGTCGTGAAGGGCCTCGACAACCCGTTCTTCGAGGCGATCAACCAAGGTTGTCAGAAATGGAACAAGGAAAATCCGGACTCCGAATATGAATGCTTCTACACTGGTCCTGCATCGACCTCCGATGAAGCCGGCGAGGCGCAAATCGTTCAGGATATGTTGGGCAAAGCGGAAACGGCGGCCATCGCCATTTCACCGTCGAATGCCAAACTGATCGCACAGACGCTGAGAACGGCAAGCCCTAAAGTGCCTGTCATGACGCTCGACGCCGACCTTGCGGCAGAAGACTCAGCACTGCGCAAGACGTATCTCGGCACCGACAACTATCTGATGGGCGCACGCATCGGCGAATACATCAAGAAGGCAAAGCCGAAGGGCGGCAAGATCTGCACGATCGAAGGCAATCCTGGCGCCGACAATATCCTGCGCCGCGCTCAGGGGATGCGTGACACCCTGACCGGCCAGAAAGGCCTGGCCGAGCTGAAAGGCGAGGGCGGGTGGACGGAAGTTGCCGGTTGCCCGGTCTTCACGAACGACAACGGCGCCACCGGCGTGCAGGCGATGACCGATATTCTCGCCGCCAACACCGACCTCGATGCCTTCGGCATCATGGGCGGCTGGCCGCTGTTCGGCGCGCCGCAGCCCTATCGCGACCTGTTCAAGCCGATGGCTGAGAAGATTGGCAAGAACGAGTTCGTCATCGGTGCGGCCGACACGATCGGCGATGAAGTCGCCATCGCCAAGGAAGGCCTCGTGACGGCACTTGTCGGCCAGCGGCCATTCGAGATGGGCTACAAGGCACCATCGGTGATGATGGATCTGATCGCCGGCAAGCCGGTCGAGGATCCTGTTTTCACCGGCCTCGATGAGTGCACGAAGGATACGGTCGATACCTGCATCCAGAAATAGTTGGCAGGAGGGACAGTGGGTGGGCGAAGATCGTCCGCCCGCTGCTCTTTGACGGACGAATGCGGCGATCACTGCGCCGCCGATGTCCGCTCCAGCCTAGCGACGACCTTCTCGCTCGTCAGTTCCCGGACTGCATCCTTGCCGATCCAGCGGGCTGTCCGGTCGTCCGACGCGGCAAGGCTCTCGGCAAGTGCCAGCGCGCGACCATGACAGCGGAGGTTGCGTTTGCCGATGTTTCTCAGCGCCCAGTTCACCGCCTTGCGCACGAAATTGCGCGGGTCGGCAGCATGTGCCGCTATGAGCGGAAGCCATGCCAGCAACGTCTCGTCCGGCTCTTGCTTCAAATGAACGGCAGCGCCTGCCATCATCGCGAAGGCGGTTCGCCGGACAAACTCCCGATCATCGGCTGCGAATTCGGGGACTAGTGCCTCGATGCGGGCCTCGACGCAAAGATCGGCCGCGCAATCGACTATTTCCCACGAGTCGAAATCATCGGCCCAGGTTCGCGCGATATCTGGTGTGAGCTTCTTCGGTTCGGCCGTATAGAGTGCGAGTAGACGCGCCTCGCGGACGTTGCTTTGCCAAAGCTCGAGGGCACGGGCGTGGTTTCGCTTCGCTGCTCTGGCGATCTTTTGGAGGTCTGGAGTGGAGATTCCGAGCGCCGTTTCGATGACGATGCCGAAACGGGCCATACCTGCGATATTTTCCTCCGAGCGCAACGCCTGCAGATGCGCAATCAGCTCCGCGGCGGTGGAGGAAGGACCGATCATTTCTCGAGTCGAGCCAACAGCGAGGACGTATCCCATCTGTTGCCGCCCATGGCCTGTACGTCGCCGTAAAACTGGTCGACAAGGGCGGTGACTGGCAGCTTCGCGCCGTTGCGGCGCGCTTCGTTGAGGACGATACCGAGATCCTTGCGCATCCAATCGATGGCGAAGCCGAAGTCGTACTTGCCCGCGTTCATCGTCTTGTGCCTGTTCTCCATCTGCCAAGAGCCGGCGGCACCCTTGGAGATAACCTCGACAACCTTCTCGATGTCGAGGCCGGCGCGCTTGCCGAAATGAATGCCTTCCGCGAGCCCCTGGACGAGACCGGCGATGCAGATCTGGTTGATCATCTTGGTCAGCTGACCGGCGCCGGCCGGTCCCATGAGGCCGACCATGCGGGCGTAAGCATCGATCACCGGCTTCGCCTTCTCGAACGTGGCTTCATCGCCGCCGCACATGACGGTCAGAACGCCGTTTTCGGCGCCTGCCTGCCCGCCGGAGACGGGGGCGTCGATAAAGCCACAGCCCTTGTCTTTCGCCGCGCCATAAAGCTCGCGGGCGACTTCTGCGCTCGCGGTCGTATTGTCGATCAGGATCGCACCCGGCTTCATCGTCTCGAGAGCGCCGTTCTCCGCCATTGTCACTGCGCGGAGATCATCGTCATTGCCAACACAGGTAAAGACGAAATCAGCATCCTTTGCGGCTTCCGCGGGCGTGGGGGCCGACTTGCCGCCGAATCTCTCCGCCCAGGCGGCGGCCTTTCCTGCGGTCCGGTTATAGACCGTGACGTCATGGCCGCCTTTCACCTTGAGGTGGCCCGCCATGGGAAACCCCATCACGCCGAGACCGATGAATGCGACTTTTGCCATGTGCCTATCCTTTCGCGATTGCAGGGCACGAGGATTAGCCGAAAGTACCGCGCGCGAAAAGTCGCCGGGGCCGCAAGTGACCTCGCAGCGGAAAAATTTTCCCCGAAAGCAGCGAATACTGGTCCGGATAATCCCGCAAGCGCACAAAGATAATAAATATAAATGTCGATTGAGTTTATAGAGTTTATCAGAATTGGAGTATCGAAACATTGGAGAGGTGAGACCTGCCGACTTCCAAGGAGGAACAACTGTGATTTCACGACGTCAAACACTGGGGCTTTTCGGCGCGGCTGCGGCCACGGCATTGTTGCCGGGAATCAAAGGCGCGCGTGCGGCAGCGTCCGAGTTCCGCATCGGCTGGCAGAAGAACGGGGTACTCGCTTTGGCCAAGCGGCGCGGCGCGCTGGAAAAGCGGCTTGCCGACAGAGGCATCACCGTCAGCTGGTCGGAATTCACCTCCGGTCCGCCGCTGCTGGAGGCGCTCGGCGCAGGTGCGCTCGATTTCGGTGCAACGGGCGACGTGCCGCCGCTTTTCGCCCAGGCGTCCGGTGGACACCTCTACTATGTGGGACTGTATCGGGGCAGTTCGGCAGGCTCGGCAATCCTTGTCCGAAATGATTCGCCGATCCAGACGCTCGAAGACCTGAAGGGCAAGAAGGTCGCTTTCAAGCGCGGTTCGAGCGCCCACAATGTAACGGTCAAGGCTTTGCGCAAGGCTGGCCTGACGCCGGAAGATATCGAGGGTCTGGATCTCAGCCCGCCGGACGCGGCCGCTGCTTTCAAGAACGGCAGCATCGATGCATGGTCGATCTGGGATCCATATCTGGCCATTGCTCAGGCCGATCCCGAAACTCGGGTTCTGACCACGGCCGAGGGCATTGTCGACTCCTACAGCTTCTTCCTTGCGAATGCCGAGTTCACCGATGCGAACGGACAGGTCATCGTCGACGTGCTTGATGAACTTGCGCAGGTCGGCCGGTCCGCACAGAGCAATCTCGAAGCGACAGTCACGGAGCTCTCCGAAATCACCGGCGTGCCGCCGGAGGTAACGCGCGTGACGCTGACGCGTGCCGGCGCCGATCTCGGCAGCGTATCCGGCATTACGGACGCCGCTGCGGCCTACCAGCAGGCGCTGGCAGATGAGTTCTACAAGCTCGGCATCGTCCCGAAGCAGCTGAAGACCGGCGATATCGTCTGGCGTGCGAAGGCAAGCTGATTTCAATTCCGACTAGAAGGCATCAGATCCATGACCGGCAAACACGATCCTATCAATTTTCTCTGGTTCATCCCGACCTCGGGGGATGGCGCCTATCTTGGCTCGAACGAACAGACGCGTGCTCCAGAGATCGGCTATCTCACGCAGATTGCCCAGGCAGCCGATCGCCTGGGCTATTCTGGTGTATTGCTGCCGACGGGCGTGGCCTGCGAAGAATCCTTCGTTACCGCCGCAGCTCTTGCCGCCAAGACCGAGAGGCTGCAGTTCCTGGTGGCAATCCGTCCTGGCACGGCCTCGCCGGCATATTACGCGCGTCTAACGACGACGCTCGATCGTATTTCGAACGGGCGCCTGCTGCTCAACATCGTCGTCGGCGGCAGTCCGGCAGAACTTGCAGGCGACGGCATTCATCTCGCGCATGACGAGCGCTATGCCCATGCCGATGAATTCTTCACCGTTTTTGAAGAGCTGCTTGAAAAAGGTACCGCGAGCTACGACGGCAAGTACATCAAGGCGACAAATGCGCGCCTTGGCTTCCCCTCCGTCCAGAACCCGCGTCCTCCGCTCTATTTCGGTGGTTCGTCGGACGCCGGCATCGATTTCTCGGTCGGTCGCGTCGACAAGTACCTGACCTGGGGCGAGCCACCGGCCCAGGTTGCCGAAAAGGTTCAAAAGGTGCGCGCCGCTGCCGCGCAAAAGGGGCGCGAGGTCAGCTTCGGCATTCGCCTGCATTTCATCGTCCGCGAAACGGACGAGGAGGCATGGGCAGCGGCCGATCGCCTGATCTCGAAACTCGACGATGAGACGATCCGCGAGGCGCAGGAGCGCTTCGTCAAGGAATCCGATTCTGTCGGCCAGAAGCGCATGGCGGCATTGCACGGCGGTCGCCGGGAAAAGCTGGAGGTCTCGCCGAACCTGTGGGCCGGTGTCGGCCTAGTGCGCGCCGGGGCAGGGACGGCACTGGTCGGCTCGCCGAAGACAGTGGCCGCGCGCCTGCGCGAATATCAGGATGTCGGTATCGATACCGTCATCGGATCCGGTTATCCGCATCTCGAGGAGGCCTACCGCGTTGCCGAGCTGCTGTTCCCCGAACTCGGGATCACGCGCCAAGAGCAGCGACACGGCTTCCAGACCGATTTCGGAAAGCATCAGGTCTTCGGCGGCGGCAGCCATGGCGGAAACCTGAAAGTGGTCTCCGGCTCCTGATCCGCCAATTGGCGCCGCCCCGGTGTCGGGCGGCGCTTTTTCATTGGGGAACGCACCGGGTCCGGAAGCTAGATAGAGTACGCAGAAGCGAGGAAATTCTTCATGTCGACTTTCGATACGCCGATCGGGCGGGCGCTGACCGAGCGCGCTGAACGCAAGAGAAGCCTCCGAGTCTCGCTTCCGGGGCGCGATAAGGTGTTTCCCTTCCTCGTGCCCGTGGCAATCATTGCCGCCTGGCAGCTGGCCTCGTCAGTCGGCTGGATCTCCTCCCGCATCATGCCATCACCTGTTGACGTCGCCGCGGCCTTCTGGTCGACGACCGTCACCGGGCAGCTTCCCCATGATATTCTGGTCAGCGCCGCCCGCGCCTTTGCGGGATTGCTGGTCGGCGGCTCGATCGGTTTCCTCCTCGGCATCGCCAACGGCGTCTCGAAAGTCTCGGAGCAGCTGACGGATACGACACTGCAGATGCTACGCACGATCCCGCATCTCGCCATGATCCCGCTGGTCATCCTCTGGTTTGGGATCGGAGAAGAATCGAAGTTATTCCTGACCTCTCTCGGCGTGCTTTTTCCGGTCTATCTCAACACCTATCACGGCGTTCGCAACGTTGACCGCGATCTGATCGAGATGGGCGGGGTCTATGGGATGGGAAGCTGGACCTTGTTCCGGAAAGTGATCTTCCCCGGCGCGCTGCCGTCGATCTTCGTCGGCCTGCGCTATGCGCTCGGCATCATGTGGCTGACCTTGATCGTGTCTGAATCGATCGCGGCTTCATCAGGCATCGGTCACATGGCGAACAACGCCCGCGAATTCATGATGACCGACGTGGTCGTGCTGGCCCTGGTGATCTACGCCGTTCTCGGCAAGCTTGCCGATGTCGTTGCCCGTGCCCTGGAGCGCCGGGCGCTCAAATGGAACCCGGTTTACGAAAAGTAGGAGTGGCGCCATGACCATCATCGCGCATGAGCGTTTTCAAGGGGCTGCGGATGAAATTGAATACGAGACAGATCGTGCGACACCGGCCGGCACCGGTGCTGCGGCAATCACGCTGAAGGGACTTGAGAAAAGCTTCGGCAGCAACCGCGTGCTGCGCGGTATCAACCTCCACATTCCGGCCGGCCAGTTCGTCGCTGTCATCGGCAAGAGCGGTTGCGGCAAGAGTACGCTGCTGCGGATCCTGATGGGGCTCGACGAGCCGACGAGCGGCGAACTGCATTTCGAAAACCCCGATGGCGCGGATTCCGAGGCGAACGCCCGGATCGTGTTTCAGGAGCCTCGTCTGCTCCCCTGGCTGAGCGTCGCCGAAAATGTGGCGGTCGGGCTCGGTGACGGGATCGACAAGCGGGTCGCCGCCGCTGAGGTCGAGGCGGTACTCGGTGAGGTACAGCTTGCCGAGAAGGTGAAGGAATGGCCGGCTCGTCTTTCAGGCGGCCAACGGCAGCGTATCGCGCTGGCGCGGGCACTTGTGAGCAAGCCCGGCGTCCTGGCGCTCGACGAACCGCTCGGCGCACTCGACGCACTGACGCGGATCACCATGCAGGAACTGCTCAATCGCGTATGGCGAGAGCTGGGCTTTACCGCGGTGCTGGTCACGCATGATGTCAGCGAGGCGGTGCATCTTGCCGATCGTGTCATCGTCCTGGACGAGGGGCGCGTTGCGCTTGACCTGGCGATCCCCTATCCGCACCCGCGCCGCCACGGCAACCCGGAGCTTGCCGAACTCGAAGGGCGACTGCTCGCGGTGATCCTGGGGACGGACACCGCTCACTGAACTGAACCGTTCGTGATGTCCGACAGGCGAATCTCAGATCGCGCCGTCGACGATCACCATCGGTGTGCCCTGCGAGCAGCGCTCGATGCGGGCGTTGATCTTGTAGATGTCGCGAAGCATGGCGTCTGTGATGACGTGCGACGTCGGCCCGCTCGCCGCCATCATGCCACTGGCAATGACGATCGTGTTCTCACAATAGCGCAGCGCGTGATTGAGGTCGTGGAGCGCGATCAGCACGATCATTCCGTTGCGGCGGGCAAGGTCGGCGATAAAGCTTAGCACTTCGACCTGTCTGTGGAGGTCGAGTGCAGAGGTCGGCTCATCCATCAGCAGCACTTCAGGCTTGCGGACCAATGCCTGCGCGAGGGACACGAGCTGACGCTGACCTCCGGACAGTTCGCCAAGGCCGCGGAAGGCGAGGTTTTCGATACGGAGGGCCTTCAGGATCTCATCGATGCCATCAAGCTCGTCGTCGGCGACCCGCCAGCCGCTGCCTTGCTTGGCCGACAGAAGGATCGATTCAAACACGGTCAGTACGGCATTGGCGCCCGTATCCTGCGGCATGTCGCAGATCGTTCGCGATCCGCGATCGGTGTCGGAAAGCTCGACCAGTCCGGGACCCTTCACCAAGCAAGCAATCCGCTTGAACAGCGTCGACTTGCCGGCCGCGTTGGGGCCGATGATGGCGGTGACGCTGCCGCCTTTCAGATCGTCGATGCTCACGTTTGATAGAACGGTCATGCGCCCGTAGGCGGCGCCGACGTCTGCGAGGGCCAGCGCTACCATGCGCGCCTCCTGTTGCTGAAGATGAGAATGAAGAAAAAGGGTACGCCAACGAGCGCCGTGATGACGCCAATCGGCAGGATCGCCCCTGGGATCAGGATCTTGCTGACGACCGATGTCACCGACAGGAGAAGTGCGCCACAGATGACCGAGCCCGGCAGGAAGAAGCGCTGATCTTCGCCGACAACCATGCGGGCGATATGCGGGCCGACGAGCCCAACGAAGCCGATCGTGCCGACGAACGACACCGGGATGGCGGCCAGAAGGCTGACGATCATCATCGTTTGCAGACGCAGCCGGCGGACGTTGATACCGAGACTGGCGGCCTTGTCGTCCCCGAGCCGCAGGGCGGTCAGCGCCCAGGCCTGTCGCATGAAGAGCGGCACAGTGACAGCAAGCACCGCGGCAGTGAAATAGACCTTCGCCCAAGTGGCCTTGGTCAGGCTGCCCATCGTCCAGAAAACGACGGCGGCCAGCGCCTGTTCGGAGGCGAGGTATTCCAGCAGCGACAGTGCGGCATTGAAGGTGAAGACGAGGGCAATGCCGAGGAGCACGATCGTTTCGACGCTCACGCCGCGCATGGTCGAGGCAAAGTGGATGAAGAGCGCAGCCGCCATCGCCATCAGGAATGCATTCAGCGGCACCATGTATTCGATCGCGCCCGGAAAGATCGCAACGCCGCCGACAAGTGCCAGAGCGGCGCCGAAGCTCGCGGCGGCGGAAATGCCCAGCGTGAAGGGGCTCGCCAGCGGGTTTGAAAGGATCGTCTGCATCTGCGCACCCGCCACGGAAAGCGAGGCACCGACGGTGACCGCCATCAAGGCAATCGGCATGCGGATATCCCAGATGATGACCCGAAGCTGGTTGGCAGCCGCGGCGGGGTCAAAGAGCGCCGACAACACGTCCGAAAGCGCATAGTTGGCAGGCCCGAGCGCCATATCGGCCGAGATGCTGAAACAGAGCGCCGCGGTGAGCGCGACAAGGATGAGGATACGGCGAAACGCAAGGGCGCGATATTGCTCGCGCCCCGTCGTTTCAACCTGAACCTGACCGAATGAGGCCATCAGTTGGAGCCTTTTTCAAGAGAAACGAAATAGCCCGGCTTGTACGTCACCGGCAGGAACTTCCTGTGGAATTCCGCGAAGTCGGCTTCGGGATCGAGATCGGCGAAGAGTTCCGGGTGAAACCACTTGGCGAATTGCTGAATCGGGAAGAACTCGTAGGGCGCGCCATAGAACTGATGCCAGACGGCATGCACGTTGCCGCTCTTCACGGCCTTCAACTCAGGAAATGGTGTGCGTGTCATGAGATTTGCCAGCTTCTCGCGCGCCAGCGTCATATCCGCGCCGCGCCCAACGGGCACGAACTGGTTGATGTCGGATTCGGCTGCCCAGTTTGATCCGGTAACGATGACATGCTCCGGATCCGAGATGACGAGTTGTTCGGGATTGAGATCGCCGAACGTTGTCTTGATGCCGTCGGCAGCAACATTGTGGCCGCCAGCCTGTTCGACCATGGCGCCGAAATTGACCGGGCCGAAGGTGCGGCAGCACGTGTTTTCGCCGGAAATGCCGGGCGCGCGTTCGATAAAGACGCTTGGCCGCTTGAGATCCTCGACGGTCGCAAGTCTGTCGGTCACGCGCGCAATCTCGGCGCGGCGATAGGCGATAAACTCCTTGGCCCGCTCTTCCGCGCCGAAGAGCTTGCCGACAAGCTCGATCGAAACCTCGCTGTTTTTGTCCGGATCAATTCGGAAATCGAGATAGACGACCTTGATGCCCGCGGCGGCCGCCTTCTCCTCGAAACCGCTTTCCTTTGCGGACTTTTCCGATTCGAGATTGAGCGTGATGACATCCGGCGACAACGAGATCGCTGTTTCGAGGCTGAAATCGCCCTGGGGCACATAGCCGAAACGCGGTAGTTTCTCGATCTGTGGGAAACGTTCGGCGTAGGCCTTGTAACTGTCGGGGTCCTTCTTGATGAGGTCGTTGCGCCAACCGACGATGGTGTCGAAGGCCTGCTCACCCTTGAGCGCCGCGATCACATGGATCTGGCGCGCCTCGCCAACGATGACGCGCTTGGCGGGCAGGTCGGCCTCGACCGTGCGGCCGGCGACATCGGTGATTTCCGCTGACAGGACGGGGGTGGTCAGGAGCGCCAGCGAAAGGGCGGCAACGTGCCGGAGTGTCGTGAACCGCATGGAGACCTCTATTTGAAGCAAAAACGAACCGAGCCGCACGTTTGCGGCTCGCCCTGCGGTGCGCCGGCTGACCTCTCGGGTCATGCCGGCTGCGTCTTACCGGTCGTCCTTCAACGAAACGAAGTAACCCGGCTTGTACTCCAGTGGCAGGAAGCGGGCGTGCAACTCCTTGAAGGTTGCCTCAGGGTCAAGATCCGCGAAGAGATCCGGATGCAGCCACTTTGCAATCTCCTGGATTGCCACGAACTGGTAGGGGTTGTTGTAGAACTGGTGCCAGATGGCGTGAACGTTCTTGTCTTCGACGGCCTTCACGCCGGTAAAGGCAGGGCGCTTGGTCAAGGCCTCGAGCTTGCGGTGCGCTTCCTTGAGGTCCGAGCCATAGCCGACGCCGACCCAGGCGCCGCCTGGCACATACTTATCCCAGTTGCCGCCGGTGATGATGATCTGGTCTGGATTGGAGGCGATGATCTGCTCCGGATTGACGGTGCCGAAGGTGCCCGGAATGATGTCCTTGGCCATGTTCTTGCCGCCTGAAATCTCGACCATCTTGCCGAAGTTCTCGTCGCCGAAGGACATGCAGCAATCGTCGGAATAGCCGCCGGCGCGCTCCACGAAGACGACCGGCTTGGCCGGGTTGTTCTTTTCGAGAACGTCGGTCACCCGCTCGATGCTGTCGGCGCGGAACTTGATGAAGTCCTCGGCGACAGCCTCCCTGCCCATCAATTGACCCATGATGCGCATGCTGGGCTCGGTGTTTTCCATCGGCTTTTCGCGGAAATCCACATAGACCAGCGGGATGCCGACCTTGGCGAGCTTCTCGATATAGCCGGCTTCTTCGGTTGCTGTCTTGGCGTCGACGTTCATCAGGATGACATCGGGCTTGAGGGCCACGGCCTGCTCGATATCGAAGGTACCGTCCTTCATGCCGCCGAAGGTCGGAAGCTTGGCGATGTCGGGATACTTCGTAAGATAGGCCTGGTAGGATTCAGGATCGGCCTTGGGCAGGTCGTCGCGCCAGCCGACGACGTGCTCAAAAGGTGCTTCCTTGTCGAGGGCGGCCAGGAAGTAGATCTGCCGTCCTTCGCCGAGAATCATGTGATTGACGGGAGCGTTCACTTCGACGCTACGGCCGGTGACATCCTTGACCGTGACCTTGTCGGCCAGGGCCGGCAGGACCATGGAGACGAGAAGACCCATTGCAAGCGCTGCTGTTTTGCCTGTAAGTCGCATCGAAAAGTATACCCCCGTGGAAAACTTTTCGTCGTCTATTATTTTCTGACTTAAACAGTCAAGTTATATCTATTAGAACGATTTCAAACTGAAATAGCGATTGGCATGAGCATGAGTGAAATGGGAATTGCAGGCGGGCACAACTACGGGCTTCGCGAGGAGATCAAGGCTTACTGGTCGGCCCGCGCGGCGACCTTCGATCTGTCTCCCGGGCACGAGATTTTTTCCGAGCCCGAGCGTGTTGCCTGGCATCGCCTGATTCTAAAGCATCTGGGGCCCGGCGACGGCAGGCTGGCCCTCGACCTCGCAAGCGGCACCGGCGTTGTTTCCCACTTGATGGACGATCTTGGGTTCAGGGTCACGGGGTTGGATTGGGCTGAGCCGATGCTCGAGCGGGCGCGCGCCAAGGCAAAGGCGAGGGGACGGTCTATTTCATTTCGGATGGCGGACGTCGAGGCGACGATGGAACCCGATGCGACGTACGACGTCATCATAACCCGCCACCTCGTCTGGACACTCGTGGATCCCGAGGCGGCTTTTTCCGAATGGATGCGCGTCCTGAAGCCCGGCGGAACGATTCTGATCGTCGATGGTGACTTCGTGAAGGCGGGCCGTGTGGAACGGATGCTGAAAGCACTTGCGAAGACCATGGAGAGGGTCGGTTTGCTCAAGGCTGATCCGCAGCATGCACCGCTGGAACTGATGAAAAATCACAACGACATCGTTTCGCGCGTTCATTTCTCGAACGGGGCGCGGGCCGAGCTGGTCGCGGGAATGCTCGGCGGCGCGGGCTTCGAAGGCATGACGATCGACACGAACCTGCGCGAAATCCATAAGAGCCAGGCGAAGCACTGGAATTATCTGAAGGCGCTGTCACGTGGCATCCAGCATCGTTTTGCCATCAGTGCACGTAAACCGGGCGGCTGAGGCGGCCACCAGGAACTGCAACAACGAGCGGCGATCCTCGAGGCGGCTAGAACAGCAATGCATTGACCGTGACGATCACGAAAAAAGCAACGACGACCAAGGAAGCTGCCCACACAACCGTGCGGTTGGCATTGGCCAGGACTTGTGGTCTGGGGCCGCGCTTGGGATTGAATTTGTGCCGCCGCTTTAGTGCGGTTCCACTGTGTGAAGATCGCTTCTCTGCAGCCATACCGCCTCACTTGCAGCCGTGGGATTGTTAAGACGCAAATCTAGCATGAAAGCGGTCCAATATTTAGTGTGCGGTGCTGACGTCGCGCTCGACGTAGGCTTGGATGCGATCGACCAAAATCTCGGTTCCCTGCCGACGCGAGCCACCGTCGCCGTAACCATCGAGGAAGACGACTTGCTCCGTGAAGAGCATGGTTGTTCCTGATGGTGTCGCCTCGAAGGTGATTGTCGCGAGCGAGGCCGAAATGCGTGTTTCGCCAAGCTTCATGTCGTAAGCATAGATGATGCGGGCTTGCGACACGATGTCGAGGTAGCGCGCCTCGTAGGCGTGCGGAACGCCGTTGCTGTCGGCAACGCGGTTCCGTTCCTGGCCGCCGACGCGGAAGTCTAGGCTATATTCGAGGGATACCCATTCGTCGTGGCAAGCAAACCACTGGCGCTTGGCCTCCGGATCGGCCCAGGCAGCAAAGACGCGTGAGACGGGCGCCCGCATCTTTCGCCCGATCGCGAATGTCTCGTGCATGGCGGAATGCTTCGTCATGTCGTTCTTCACTCCGGTTGGTCGTCTGCGAGGAACTGCTCCAGGCGGTCGAAGGTTCTGTTCCAGCTTGCTTTGCGCTCGGCAAGCCAGCGCTCCATCTGCGCTAGCGCCTCCGTCTGCAGGCGATAGGTCCGCACACGGCCGCTCTTTTCCGAGCGGACGAGTCCGCTCTTTTCCAGAACCGCAAGGTGCTTCATAACAGTCGGAAGTGCCATCGACAGAGGCCCTGCGAGATCCGACACGGAGGCAGGCCCACGACCGAGACGATCGATCATCCCGCGCCGGCTGCGGTCCGACAGCGCCTGGAACATCTGATCGAGCGCGGCAGGTTCGTGGATCATTCCGCAGCTTCATCCGGTCGGAAGCGAGCAGGCAGCCGCTCGCGATAGGGATAGAACTTGAAGTATGGTCGCGCCTCTTCCAGAACGCGCGCAAACGACGGGCGCGCCAGAAGCCTGCTATAGTAGCCGTGCAATCTTGGCTGGTTCACGAAAGGCACAAGGGTCTCTGAGTAGAAGAGGGCGGGGGCGGCGGCACAATCGGCCATGGTGAAGCTGTCCCCGGCGATCCATGGGTGATCGCCAAGTTGCTGCTCGATCAGGTCGTAGGCTTTCCGAAGGGCCGCCTCGGCCTGGACCACGCGGGCTGGATCGCCGCCGGCGCGCAGTCGTTCGGCGACGATCTGCTGCATCGGCTCCTGCACGTGCAGGTCGAAGCAACGATCCCACAGTCTAACTTCGAGCGCTTTATCGAAATCGTTCGGGATAAGGGCATCCGCACCCGGATAATACCGATCGAGATACTCGATGATGATTGTCGTCTCGGGGATCGTGCGATCGCGCGCTTCATCGCGCAGCACCGGCATCTTGCCGAGCGGCGAGACGCTCAGGAACGCGGCTCTCGACGCCTCGTTTCCGAGGTCGACATGTACCGGCTCAAAGGGTGTGGCGTTCTCGTAAAGCGCGACAAGGACCTTGTGGCAGAACGATGCAAGCGGATGACTGTGGAGGAAGAGCGACATACGGCCAGCCTTTCACGTTGTTTGAAAACTTGCGTGAATGGCTAAGTATCAGGCCATCGATGTATCTTCAATAAAAAAGTTGCGCGAATGGCTAACTATCAGCGGACGGAGGAGCCGCGATTGTTGGCCCGTTGTCCAGCCGCTTCGAACGCTGGGCGGGTGCGACGATTCCATGCGACCTCTCCTCAGGGTTGCTGATGAGAAGTTTAGCTTTAAATCATCATTCGTTTACCAATGGGTCGCAATCAACGATTGCATTCAGTGGCGCCGGCGATGTATCGCGATATTCCGTCGCTGCTGGTATCAGCCAAGGCGCGCGATGACCAGATGGCCCGGGCTTGGATGACCTTCCTGCATGCGCACGTTGATCCCTCTCATCTCGACGAGTTCGAACCCGGTCGCTGCGAGCCGATCGCTGATATAGGCGGCGGAATGAAGGAAACGCTGATGGGGTCCGACCATGTAGGGTTGGCCCTTGGCCTCGGCTTCGGGGAGCTCTTCCGACGAGAAGATGAAAAGGCCACCTGGGTTGAGGTTTTCGGCGGCACCGAAGAACAGCGGTTCGAGCGCGCCTAAATAAGGCAGGACGTCTGTTGCGGTGATGAGGTCGAATGGATCCTCGTCATTGTCATCCAGGAACTCCTCGACTTCTGCGACGAAGAGCGTTTCGTAGAGCTCTTTTTCGTGGGCGATCTCGACCATGTTCTCGGAGATATCGAGGCCCGTCATGTCCTCACAGAGATCGCCGAGCGCGCCGGCGGTGAGGCCGGTGCCGCAGCCGAGATCGAGCATGCGCTTGAAGGGGCCGAGGTTGAGCTCCTGCAGGCGCTGGCGGACCATCATCGGTACGTGGTAGCCGAGCTGTTCCACCAAAACATCCTCGAAGACCTCGGCGTGCTGGTCGAACAAGGTCTCGACATAGGCATCCGGCGCCTTGGTCGGCGTTTCGCCGCGTCCCATGGAGGCGATCCTGACGGCTGCGCCCCCATGATCTTCGGGATCGATGGCGAGCACTTCCTCATAGGCTTTCACAGCCGCATCGACATCACCTGCCTTCTCGAGAGCAAGCGCCCGGTCGTAGGCTTCCGCAAGTGCGTCTTCGTCGATCTTCTTGGCCATAGCAATCCACCACCGTTTTTATTCCAGAGCTGCGTCTACGGCGACTGAATGCCTTTTGCAATGGCAACGTTCGGGGAGCAGAATAAGCTCCCTCTAATGGATAAAAACAAAATGGAGGAAATGCCATGGTCGCCGAAATCAGCAAGGCAAATTTCGAGAAGGAGTTGGACAGTCCGCGCCCGGGGCTTCCGGCGAGCCCCGGGGAGATCACGAATACGCTCAGCCACTACTATCGTGGCGAGCTCGGCCGGATGATAAGCTGGCGCGATCGCATCGACCGAACATCCAACTGGGCCATCACGGTTGCGGCAGCGCTGCTTTCGGTATCTCTCTCGACACCGACCTCTCACCATGGCGTGCTGCTTTTCGGTATGATGCTGATCACGCTGCTGCTGCTCATCGAGGCGCGCCGCTACCGTTTCTTCGATATTTACCGTGCCCGCGTGCGAAAGCTCGAGCGGGGATATTTTGCTCAAATTCTTGCGCCAGACGGCGAGCCCAAAGCCGATTGGGCCGGCGCCATCGCCAAAAGTTTGCGCAAGCCGCAATTTCTGCTGAGCTATCGCGGGGCGGTGCAACGCCGCCTGCGCCGGAACTATTGCTGGATGTACCTCATCCTGCTTCTCGCATGGTGCCTGAAGATCACGACACCCAAGCTTCAGACCGAAGGCAATCCGCTAACGCAGGCGCATTCCTGGACCTATGTCATCGACAACGCGGCGCTTGGCCCTATCCCCGGTTTGGCCGTGCTCTGTATCGTCGCGCTGGCCTATCTCGGCATTCTATATGGCGCACTGCGTCGCCAGATGGACGAAGGCGAGTTCGTCCAAGGGGAGGCTCATGTCTGACCAGCCGCTGCACGGTCAGTTGAGGATGAACTCACCTTTCAGCGCACGCCATTCGGTCGCCGAGATGAGCTTGCGGTGTATGTAGCGTACCGAATGCAGCGGCCCGTCGAGCTTTTCCTGCCAGAATTTGAGGAAGCGGCGCATCTCGGGAAAGTCCGGAGCAAGATCGTAGTCCTGCCAGATGTAGGTCTGAAGAATCGTCTGGTGATCCGGCATGCGGTAGATGATCTGGGCGGTCGTGAGGCCGTAGCCTCGAAGCTGCCTTTCCATGTCCTTGTGCATCGTCGTCTCGCTTCTCGTTCCAATGATCGCGCATTAGCGATCCTTGAAATGGAACCATGACATGCTTAACCGAAGCGAGACGAATTGCTAGAGGAATATGGATTTATTCTGAAATTTCAATTCGTTAGCAGCTCTCTTTGGCGAGTGCTGCCAAGTCCTTAGCGTTTCAGGTGGCGGGTCAGGCGACGCTCGATCCAGCCCCAGAGATGGCGTAGCGCTTCGACCATGCTGAGATAGAAGATCGCCGCCCAGAGATAGGTCTGATAATCGAAGGTGCGCGAGAAGGCGTAACGCGTTTCACCCATCAGGTCGAGGACGGTGATGATGGCAACGACCGCCGAGCCTTTGATCAGCAGGATGATCTCATTGCCGTAGGGCCGCAAGGCGACGATCAGCGCTTGCGGCAGGATGATCTTGCGGAAGGCGATGATCTTGTGGATGCCGAGCGAGGCTGCGGCCTCGTGCTGGCCGCGCGGAACGCTCTGGACGGCGCCACGCAGGATTTCAGCCTGATAGGCGGCGGTATTGATGGTCATCGCAAACAGGCCGCAGTACCAGGCTTCGCGGAAGAACCACCATAAGCCGACAGCTTCCAGTTGTGGACGGAAACTGCCCAGGCCATAGTAAATGAGGAAGAGCTGGGCCAGCAGCGGCGTGCCACGGAACACATAGACGTAGCAGTAGGCGATGCCATTGATGAACCTGTTCTTTGACATGCGGGCAAAGGCCAGCGGCAACGACAGGATCGCTCCGAAGAACACCGAGATCGCCACCAGCGCGATCGTCGTGTACAGGCCATGCAAATAGCGGGGGCCGTAGCGGGTGAACTTCTCGGGATCCCAGCCGCTCACCACCATCGCGATAAGGGCGGCGGCAAGGACGATCCAGATGGCGACGACGACGTAGCCGGTGATGCGCGTGGCGGTGATCGGCTTGTGCGCTTGCTTCGGCGCCGGCTGCGCCGGAATGAGCGTCTGGGCATGGCTCATCGGCTGATCTCCGACCGCTTGGCCCACCGCTCGATGTAGCTGAGGCCGAAGGAGGAAATGACGGCAAGGCCGAGATAGAGAGCGCAGGCGACGGTATAAAACAGGAACGCCTGCTTGGTGACCTTAACGGCGACACCGGTCTGCCTCAGGATATCGGCAAGGCCGATGATCGAGACGTAGGACGTATCCTTGAGAAGGATCATCCAGAGGTTCACCAAGCCGGGAAGGGCGATGCGCACGAGTTGCGGCAGCACGATCAAGAGTAGGGTTCGCCCGCGATGAAAGCCCAGCGCGTCCCCTGCCTCGTACTGGCCCTTCGGAATGGCCCGGAAAGCCGACAGCAACACTTCCGAGCAATAGGCGGAGAATACAACCGAAAGCGCAATCATGCCCGCGAAGAAGGCGTTGATTTCGATGCGGCCGTCGTAGCCTATCGAGGCGAGGACCGACTGGATCAGGATCTGCATGCCGTAATAGATGATGAACAGGGTCAGCAGTTCCGGCAGGCCACGAAAGATCGTGGTGTAGATGCCGGCGGCCAGACGAACCGATTTCTCTTCCGATTGCTGGCCGAGCGCCACGAGAAAGCCGATGATAAGTCCGATTGGCAGGGTAACCAGCGCGACCGCAACGGTGACCTTCAGGCCGGCGGCGATCTCATCGCCCCAACCGGTGTCGCCACAGGCCAGGATCGTCGAAGAGGCGAACCAGGTGAAGAGTCCTGCAGGTCCGCAAAGCGGATCGAAGATATACCCAATCCAGGCCCAGAATGAGCCTAGCGCGGAAAATAATCCGCCCATGCCAGTTTTCCCCTCGCGGTTTGTACCGCTTTGATCTTTCCATTCTTGTCAAACAAAAATGGCGGAAGAGCAAGCCTTCCGCCATCAGCTTTATGAGCGACCTACAGCTTTTCTTATTGGCCGTAAACGTCGAAGTCGAAGTACTTGTCCTGGATCTTCTTGTATTCACCGCTGGTGCGGATCGCAGCAATCGCCGTGTTCAACTTTTCGCGCAGTGCGTCGTCACCCTTGCGCACGGCAATGCCTGCACCAACGCCGTTGATTTCCTTGTCGACTGGCAGGGGCGTCAGGATCTTGCAGCATGCGCCGGCATCCGACTTGACCCACTGCGACAGAACGACGATGTCATCGATGACGGCGTTGACGCGGCCATTCGTGATGTCGAGCTTGTACTCGTCTGCGGTCGGATAGAGTTTCAGCTCGGTATCGGGCAGGTGCTTTTCAGCATAGTTCGAGTGGGTGGTGGAGGTCTGTGCACCGATCGTCTTGCCCTTCAGGCCGGCAACGTCGGTGACGGTCGAATCCTTCGGTACGGCGATTGCCGGCGGGGTGTTGTAGTACTTGTTCGTGAAGTCGACGAGCTTCGAGCGTTCCGGCGTGATCGACATCGACGAGATGATCATGTCGAACTTCTTGGCCTGCAGCGCGGGAATGATGCCGTCCCAGTCGCTGCTGACGATGGTGCACTCGGCCTTCATCTCGGCGCAGAGCGCGCGGGCAATGTCCATGTCGAAGCCCAGGAACTGGCCGCTGGCGTCAACATATTCGAAGGGCGGATAAGTCGAGTCCGTGCCGATGACATACTTCTCGCCATCAGCCATCGCGGCGCCTGCGAAAAGAGACATCGCGGCGACGGAAGCGGCGGCGAGAATACGGGTGGAGATACGCATGTTAGTCCTCTCTGTTGGTGCCGCCGTTCGTATTTTTCTTTTGCGACGGAGGCAGAATGGGGCGGTGCGGACACTGCCTTGGCGCGATAATCAAACCTTTTTCAGCGGAATTGCAACTGGAATCGCAGGGGCGCGGCGGACAGCCAACTATGGCGAAGATGAACAATGCCGCACTGCCACATTCATACCGGGTTAATAGTCCAGTTCCTAAGACTCGTGGAACAAATGCAGTCCTCGCGCGGTTGTCGCCGCGGGTGAGTGCCCCAAAATCGGACGTGGCCACGACCGCGTCTCAAAAAGCATAAAAGTCAACGAGGAGCCCCTATGGGTATGAAATCGAGATTGTTTGCCAGTGCCGCCTTTCCGCTGTTGTCACTGTCGCTCGTAATGCCTCCAGTGCATTCCTTTGCCGCAGTTGCCAGCGTTGATCAGGTTCGCGCAGCGCCGCAAGCGGTCGCGGGCAGCTTCGAGGTTGCGCAGGATGCGCCCTCCGACGAAGAGCTTCTGAAGAAGCGGCATAAGCAGCACGACGGCGGCGGCAAGGAACAGGCGCCGGCGGCCCAGGAGCAGCCCCCACAGCAGGCGGCGCCTGCCGAGCAACCGCAGCAACAGCAGGAAGCGCCCGCCGAAAAGCCCCACAAGCAGCGTCAGCCAGCAGCGGAGGCGCAGCCCGAGCAACAGGAAGCACCGGCAGAGAAGCCCCGCCGTCAGCAGGAGCCTGCGGCCGAGCAGCAGTCTCAGCAGCTACAAGAAGAAGTTCCCGCCGAAAAGCCGCGCAAGAAACGGCAGCCCGCCGCCGAGCAGGCAGAGCCTGCCGCGCCGCAGGAGCAGGTAGCTCCCGCACAGCAACAGCAGCCGGCGGAGAACCAGGAAAAGCCGCGTCGTAAGCGCGACAAGCAACAATCGCTGGAGGAGGCCGCGCCGCAACCTCAGACGGAACAGGCCGCCCCGCAGCAGGAGCAAGCTCAGCCGCAGGGTGCAGAGTCGCAGCCCAAGGGTAAGGGGGGAAGCAAGCAGCAGGCGACCGAAGGCTCGGAGCAGCCGGTAAAGCCACGTAAGAAGCCGGCCGCCGCTGAAGCGCAGCAGCAGCAAACGCAGAAGCCGGCAGCGGAACAGACCCCCGTTCCACAGGACCCGCCGGCTCCCGAGAAGCCGCCCGTTCCGGCACAGGAACCGGCGACAGAGGCCCAGCCTGGCGGTGCGCAGCCGGCCCAACAGCAGGGCGAACAGGTCCCAGTACCTCAGCAGGGTGAGCAGGCGCCTGCCCAGCAGCAGGGCGAGCAGATCCCGGCGCAGCCGAAAGGAGCACCGACCGATCAGCCGGCAACGGGTCAGGCCGAACAGGTTATTCCGGCTCCAGAGACGATCACGCCCAAGGAACTCGAGCGTCGCAAGGCAATTGCCGCGGATCCGAGCAAGAGCACGGAAACCGTCGTTCTGCCTGTTGAAAACGGTGCCGCCGTTCTCGATAGCGACAAGGACGCCGATCGCTCCGGTGGCATCCAGTCCCGTCGCGATCGCGACAGGCAGCGTGGCCAGGAGCAGAATTTCCGCGTTCCGAAATCCGATGCTGACGCCCAGATCGTAACCGAAGGCGCCAAGGCCGCGCCGATCAGGATCGAAGCCGTCACCAGCGAGGAAGGCCGACGCCTCGACAGGCGTCCGCAGTTCGAGCGGCCGGAAGGCGCACGCTTCGGCGAGCGCGGCGACGACAATCGCGTGATCATCCAGATCAATAACCAGACGATCGTTCGCGGTGATGACGACCGGCGCTTCCTACGTGACGGCGAGCGTCCGATTTACGAGCAGCTGCCGCGGGACCGCTACCGCGAGACGATCGACCGTGACGGCTATCAGATCGTGACGATCCGCAACCGCTATGGCGACATCATTCAGCGGTCGCGCGTAGACAATCGAGGGCGCGAGTCGGTCCTCTACTATTCGCCGGATCTCTACGAAGATCCGGACCGCGGCTACTTCGAGGATCCGGGTCGCGATCTGCCGCCGATGCGCCTGCGCATTCCGCTTGATGACTACATCATGGACACGAGCAGCGATGACGACCGCAACTACTATGACTTCCTTCGCGAGCCGCCTGTGGAGCCTGTGGAGCGTGTCTATTCGCTGGATGAGGTGAAGTATTCGGCGCGTATCCGCGACAAGGTTCGCCGTATCGACCTCGATACGATCACGTTTGCGACGGGCAGTGCCGAGATCCCGATGAGCCAGGCGCGCAGCCTGCGCAAGGTTGCCGATGCGATCAACGAGGTGCTGCGCAAGGATCCGGCGGAAACGTTCCTGATTGAAGGTCACACGGATTCTGTCGGCTCCGACCAGAGCAACCTTGTCCTGTCGGACCAGCGCGCGGAATCGGTGGCGAACGTCATGACCGACGTTTACGGCATCCCGCCTGAAAACCTGGCGACGCAGGGCTACGGCGAGCGTTACCTCAAGGTCAACACGCAGGGGCCGAACCAGGAAAACCGCCGCGTCACCATCCGTCGCGTGACGGCACTCGTACGTCCGGTCGCCTCACGCAACTGAGCCGACAGTCAGAACTGATCGAGAGCCGCCGGGAGACCGGCGGCTTTTTTGCACGCCACACCCTTTGCCGTGGGTAGCGAAGCTCTAGGTCGTAAAGCGGGCGTCAACGATCGGTGTTGCGAGGCCGCAAAGTATTGTCGGATCGAGCCGCAGGCCGCAGGCCTCAATCATGCGGCGCGAAGCCCTATTGTCGGCGTGCACGAACTCAACCACTTCGTCTGCGCCCAGCTTTTCGAATGCGGCCATAATTGCCAGACCGTTGACAAGCCGGCCGAGCCCTTTTCCACGCTGATCTGCTGTGACCGTTGTCAAGCCGACCCAAGGCGACGCCACGATAGCTGCTGTAGGTATTGAAGGGCAGATTCGCGTGAGCCGTGGCGACGATATCGCCGTCCTCGCCTGCGACGGCGACCGTCACAGCCGGCACGATCTTGCCAAGCAGCATGTCGGTGGAGAACGGCGCGATGCCATTGTGCGCCATGCAGAGCTGAATGCGCCGAACCGTCTCGTCTTCGGGACGGGCCAAAACGTCGAGGCAGGTTAGCCTGTCGGGTAGGCCGGCCGCCCGGATCGGGGTGCAAGCGGCGACTGCCGTCGTGCGGTCGCCCTACAGACGGTCCACACGTCAACCCGGTAGGACGATCCGAGCTTCCAACGGATGTCTTCGATGCGCGTCGTCGGCATCATGCGAAAGCCGAAGACACCGTCTTTGGCGAGGCGCTCATCGACAAAGGCCCAGTCGATGCGGTCGAAATCGTCGAACGAGAAGAACCGACCCGCTTGCACGAGGCCGGGTGTGGCCGCAATCCTCGCCTGTGCCTCGTCGGACTGACGCTGCAGTCGCTGCTGTTTTTCGGTGCCGTAGTGGTTCATGGCTCCCTCGCAACAAGCTACTTTGCAGGTAGTTCCACCATTCCCGAAATGAAATCTGCGATCGCCTGCGTATCATCGAGATTGAAGACCGGCAGAAAGGCTTCGGCAACCGGGTGATCGGCCGCAATGGCGGCGATGAAGGGATCTGTCGGCGCGAGAGGCTCCTGGTTGGCTGCTTCCAGCCGCCGGGCCTCAATCTTTGGGATCGGTTCGCGCTTGTAGCCCTCGATCAATACGAGGTCGCAGGGCGCAATCCGGCCAAGGATCTCTTCGAATGTTGGCTCGGGGGCACCGCGCAACTCGTGCATGATGGCGAAACGCGTGCCGGAAACGATAGTGACTTCGTGGGCGCCGGCCTGCCGGTGGCGGTAGCTATCGGCACCGACCTTGTCGATGTCGAAATCATGATGGGCGTGCTTGATCGTCGAAACGCTGTAGCCGCGGCGGGTAAACTCCTCGACGAGGCGGACGGCCAGGCCGGTCTTGCCCGAGTTCTTCCAGCCTGCGATGCCAAAGACTTTCGGGTTTTCCATCAGACCAGCACCCTCAGCCAGCGTTCCGCCTCGGCGAGATCGTCGGGCGTGTTGACGTTGAAAAACGGATCGAGAAGGCTCGCGCGCGTCGGGCGCAGCGGAAAGGCAACTTCCGTAACGTCATGCCGTAAGAGGAAGTCCCGCACGCGGCGTTTTTCGTCCGTGGCGATCCAGGCTTCCAGATCATCGGCAAGCTTGAGGGGCCACAAGCCAAACACCGGATGACTGCGGCCTTCCGAGGCCGCGATGGCAATTTTCTCGGGCCCATCGATGGCGGCGGCGAGCCAGTCGACTAGGTCGCGGGGAAAGAATGGACTGTCTACCGATACCGTGACCACGTGCGTAACACCTCCGAGCGTCGCGCCATAGGCCATCGCGGCATGGATGCCGGCCATCGGTCCCGCTTTGCCGGGAACTATATCAGGAATGAACAGGTGGCGGCAATTTTCCGGCGTCGCGTCGGCGTTGACGGCAAGGATACTTACCTGCGGCTCAAGCTGTTCGACGACACGCTCCAGCAAGGTGCGGCCGCTGAGCTGCACGGAGGCTTTGTCGCGGCCCATCCGCGAGGAGCGCCCGCCGGCCAGGACGACGCCCGGTATATTGGATCTATCCAGCGAAAAATCGTTCATAATTGCCTCAGACAGGTGTTCTCGGCTCGGACTCTTGGGCGACCGGGGATACATGGCGCTTGGCCTCACGATAGAACGTGTAGAGGCCGGACGCGATGACGACTGCAGCACCGGTGAGTGTCCAGAAATCAGGGAGTTCCGCAAAGAAGACGAAGCCCAGCAATGTCGAGAAGATCAGGCTCGTGTAGCGGAACGGCGCCACGAAGGAGATTTCGCCCGTTCGCATCGCCATGATCACGGACTGATAGCCGATCAGGACGAGAATGGCCGCGAGTAACAGATGGAAAAGCGACGCAACGCTAACCGGCTGCCATCCACCGAGCAGCGGCGTCAGCAAGGCGCCGACGATCGTCACGGAGACGGCAGTGACCACGGTGATCATCAGCGACGGGATCTCCGGGCCGATGCCGCGCGTGGCGAGGTCGCGGCCGGCCGTGGTGAGCACGCTGCCGACGCACAGGAGTGCGGCGGCCGTGAAGCCGTCCGGTCCCGGTCGAATGATGATCAGTACACCAAACAGCCCCACGAGAATCGCCGACCAGCGACGCCAGCCGACTGGTTCCGAGAAAAACAGCGCCGCGCCGAAGGTCACGACCAGCGGCAGCGATTGCAGGATGGCTGAAGCATTCGCGATCGGCATCATTCCAAGCGCAGTAATATAAGTAACGGCTGCCAATATCTCGCAAATGACGCGGACGATGACCATCGGCTTGAGCACCATGCGCCACGACCGCAATGCGCCCATGTAGCGCGCGATGACGTAGACAAAGATACTGGTGAAGAGGCCGCGCAGGCACATGATCTGGCCGGCATTCATGTAGGCGATGACTGATTTGGAGAGTGCGTCGCTGCAGGAAAATCCGGCCATGGCCGAACTCATGTAGATGGCGCCCTGGGTATTGCGGGACCGCGGCATGTCGATATTCCGATTCTCGTACACGTCCTTTTAGAGGGTGCCAGGCGGGATGGGAATCGAAGGAAAGCCACACCTGACATAATTCGATTGCGCAGTGCACAATAATGCAGGCGATGCGTGCCGACACTGCAGGAAACGGGTGGCTGCCAGCCCCAATCTCTGAGATTTGGAATACCGGCAACAACAAGCGGAGGTTCCGATATGAGATATTTGGATGGCAAGGTTGCGATCATAACAGGCGCGAGTTCCGGTATCGGCCGGGCAGCGGCCAAGCTCTTCGCCGCGGAAGGTGCGCTGCTGGTCGTGGCGGCGCGGCGCGAGGCCGAACTGGGCATGCTGGTGGAAGAGATCGGGGATGCAGGCGGCGAGGCGGTCGCGGTCGCGGGCAACGTGCGCGAGGAGGCTTTGAACCGGCGGCTGGTCGAGGTGGCGTTGCAACGCTTCGGCGGTCTAGACGTCGCCTTTAACAATGCCGGCAGCGCGGGCGAATCCACACCCGTGGCCGAACTGTCGCTCGGTGCCTGGAATGAGATGATTGCGGTCAACCTGACGAGTGCCTTCCTTGCGGCGAAATACCAGGTGCCGGCGATGATCGAGCGCGGCGGCGGATCGATCGTCTTTACCTCGACGTTCGTCGGCCATACGGCGGGGATGCCCGGCATGGGTGCCTATGCAGCCAGTAAGGCGGGACTGACCGGTCTTGTGCAGGTGCTCGCGGCGGAGCTCGGTCCGAAGAACATCCGCGTCAACGCGCTGTTGCCCGGCGGCACTGATACCGCGATGAATCCGGCCAATTTCGAGAATCCCGATAGCGAACTCGTGGCCTTCATCCACGGCCTGCATGCGCTGAAACGCCTGGCGCAGCCAGAGGAGATCGCCAAGGCGGCGCTCTTCCTCGGATCCGATATGGCGAGCTTCGTCACGGGAACAGCCATGCTGGCGGATGGCGGGGTATCGATCAACCGGACGTAGTTTGCACGATCCGGCGAGCGTCACCCGCCGGTGACGCTCATGTGGCGGGCAACGGCGGGTCGATTATGGGTGCGGTCGATGATGAAGTCGTGGCCTTTCGGCTTGCGCGAGATCGCCTCGTCGATCGCGGCATAGAGCAACCCGTCGTCTGGTGTGGCGCGCACGGCAGCGCGCAGATCGGCGGCGTCGTTCTGTCCGAGGCACATATAGAGCGTGCCGGTGCAGGTCAGCCGCACGCGATTGCAGCTTTCGCAGAAGTTATGCGTCATCGGCGTGATGAAGCCCAGCCGGCCGCCGGTCTCCCTGACTTCGACATAGCGGGCCGGGCCGCCGGTGCGGTAGCCGATCTCGGAGAAGGTGAACTGGCGTTCGAGATCGGCGCGCAGCTTCGACAGCGGCAGGTAGCGATCGGTGCGGTCTTCCTCGATTTCGCCCATCGGCATGGTTTCGATGACGGTCAGATCCATGCCGCGACCATGCGCGAAGCGGATCATCTCGGGCATTTCGACGTCGTTGAAGTCCTTGAGCGCCACCGCATTGAGCTTGACCTTGAGGCCGGCTTTCTGTGCCGCATCGATGCCTTCCATCACCTTGTGGAAGTCGCCCCAGCGGGTGATCTGGCGGAACTTGTCGGGATCAAGCGTATCGAGGGAAACATTGATGCGGCGCACGCCGCAATCATAGAGCTCGTCGGCGAAGCGGGAGAGCTGCGAGCCGTTGGTGGTCAGCGTCAGCTCGTCGAGGCCGGAGCCGATCTGCTTGCCGAGTTCGCGCACCAGATACATGATGTTCTTGCGCACCAGCGGTTCGCCGCCGGTGAGCCGCAGCTTGCGCACACCTTTCGCGATGAAGACGGAACAGAGCCGATGGAGTTCCTCGAGCGTCAAAAGCTCCTGCTTCGGCAGGAAGGTCATGTGTTCGGCCATGCAATAGGTGCAGCGGAAATCGCAGCGGTCGGTGACGGACACGCGCAGATAAGTCACGGCCCGCTTGAACGGGTCGATCATCGGTTTTGCCTCTGCGACCAGTGGCGATGCGCTGCCTGTCGTTCCGACGTTGCTGTTCACGAATGCCTCCGCAATGCTACTAATGTGCGTATAGGCTATTGCCGCGTCAAGGGAAACGCTTCTTGGGCACGGCAAATTGAACTTGCCTCGCCACGCTGCATTGCCTACTCGTGATTTTGAAGGGGAATGGGATCATGAGCGATATCTGGCCGACTGAACTCAGAGTTTCGAAAGACCGGCAGCACCTCGTTGTCACGTTCAACGACGGGCAGAGCTTCGATCTTTCCGCCGAGATGGCGCGTGTGCTTTCTCCATCCGCGGAGGTGCAGGGGCACGGGCCGGGACAGAGGGTGACGGTGCCTGGCAAGCGGAATGTCGCAATCATCTCTCTGACACCGACCGGCAACTATGCGGTGCGCATCGGCTTCGACGATATGCACGATACCGGCATCTATACCTGGACCTATCTGCGCGAACTTGGCGAGCATGGCGAAGAGCTGTTTGCTGCCTATGAAGAAGAGCTGCGCGACAAGGGCATGAACCGCGACACGTCAGAGAAGCCACGCTGAACGACAACGGCCACAAGGGGGAGTGCATGGCGGGAACGAGCAAACGAAACTGGCTGCGCGCCAAGGGCAGCCCGAGTGAAAGTAGGGTGACCTTTCTCGAACTGTTCTTCGATCTCGTTTTCGTCTTCTCGATCTCGCAGCTCTCGCACGCCCTGGCGGCCCATTATACGCCGATCGGCGCTCTTGAGGCCGGCCTGATGACGTTTGCGGTCTGGTGGGTGTGGATATTCACCGCCTGGGTGACCAATTGGCTCGATCCCGACAAGATGCCGGTTCGGGGCATGCTCGTCGTGCTGATGTTGCTTGGCCTCGTTCTTTCCGCGTCTATCCCGGAGGCTTTCGGCGATAAGGGGCTGCTCTTTGCCGGCGCTTACGTGCTCATGCAGGTCGGTCGATCTCTTTTCGCGGCCTATGCGGTCAAGTCGGACGCCTCCAAGTACCAGAACTTCGTCCGCATCAGTAGCTGGCTAATTTTTTCCGGCGTGTTTTGGATCGCCGGCGGCCTGCTGCAGCATGACGCGCGGATGATCGCATGGCTTATTGCAATTGCCATCGAATATGCCGGTCCGGCGAGCGGCTTTGCCGTGCCGGGACTTGGCAAATCGACCACTTTAGACTGGGACGTGTCAGGCGCCCACATGGCCGAGCGTTGCGCGCTTTTCGTCATCATCTGCCTCGGCGAGGCGGTGCTGGTTTCGGGGCGGACATTTTCTGAAATGCCATTTTCAACGTTGACCGCGGTCGTCTTCGGGACCGGATTCGTCGGCACGGTGGCGATGTGGTGGCTCTACTTCCGTTTCGGCCACGAGCGGGCGGCGCATCGCATCGAGCACGACGAAAAGCCGGGAGGCGTGGCGCGGCAGGCGTTCACCTATGCGCATATTCCAATCCTGGCAGGGATCATTGTCCATGCCGTCGCAGTCGAGTTCATGTTCTCGCACCCGCACGAGACCGGCAATCTTGGCGTAATAGCGTCGGTGCTCGGTGGCTCCGGACTGTTCCTTGCCGGCAATCTCTGGTTCAAGGGAGCGACCAGCGCGCGCTTGCCGCTGTCGCACCTTGGGGGCCTCGTGCTGCTGATCCTGCTTGCCTTCATCGCACCGTTCATCGAGCTCTACCTTGCCGGTATCCTTGCGACGCTGGTGCTGATCATCGTGGCCGCATGGGAATATAAATCCCTTGCAGGGGGGGCAGTCGGCCACACCGTTCACTGAATCAGTCTTCGTAGACCAAGTCCTGCTGTAGGACACGGATGATCCGTTCCATCGAATCGGCCATCGCCATGCATTGTTCGATCGGTTCGGGTGACAGCACGCGCTCGATGAGATCGGTCTGAATAACCATGGCCTTTTGCGTGACATCGCGGCCTTCCGGCGTCAAAAAGAGCCGAAGCACGCGCTTGTCCTTCTCGTCGCTACGCCGTTCGATCAGCCCGCGCTTTTCCATCTGCGGCAGGAGCATGCTCATGTTCGAGCGGCCGACCAGCAGTTTGCGCGCGAGTTCCTGCTGCGAGATACCTTCGAAGCGGTAGAGATTGATGAGAATATCGAGATGCGGGGTCTTGATATCGAGTTCGGTGAGCGAGCGGCCGAGCGACTGCTGCATGAGCTGGCAAGCGCGGGCGACAGCGATCCAGCTGCGAAAACGCGGATGATCCCAGGGTAGGGATTGATTTTTGTTCATCGTTGTACTTTATTGTTCAGTGTTGAACATTGTTGGATTCCCACTATGACAAACTTTGCGCTGAAGGTCACCCGCCTCGGATTTTCGCTGTTGCAGTCGGTTTCGCCGCGCATCGCCGGAAAGGCGGCATTCCGTCTGTTTTGCGTAACGCCCTCCACGAAGCCCAAGGGCGAGAAGGCTAAAGCAGCACATGCAGCGGGCGCGGAAAAGCTCGCCGGAGCGGAGCGGTTCACGCTTCGTCTTACCGGCGGCGGACGGGCGCATGCCTATCGGCTGAACGGCGGCGCTTTGGGGCGCCGCCCCCGGTATCTTGTGACGCACGGCTGGGGATCGAGCGGCGCGTATATGGGCGATCTCGCGGAGACGCTGGCGGCAACCGGCGCGGAGGTGATCGCAGTCGACTTTCCCGGCCATGGCCGCGCGGCAGGGCGGGTTCTCCACATGGGCATGGCGGTGAAGGCAATCGCGGCAGCTGAGCGTCGATTCGGGGCGTTCGACGTTGCAATCGGCCACTCCTTCGGCGGCGCTGCACTGATGGTGGCGGCGGCAGGGATGCTGCCCGGTGTTACTGCCGTGCTCCCGGAGAAGCTCGCGCTGATCGGCTCGCCGAGCGAGATGCACTGGCTCTTCAAGGATTTCGGAAAGATGATCGGCCTTGGACGGTCGGCGCAACAGGTGCTTGAGACCGAGGTGTTCCGGGTCACCGGCCGGCGATTGGAGGAATTCGACGCGAGCAGGGCCGCCGACGCGATCCGGCGCCCGGTGCTGATCGTGCATGCCGAAGACGATAAGGAAGTGAACGCCAACCACGCGCGGCGTTACGCGGCGGCAAGCGATCATGTGCGGCTCTATTGGGCCAATGGGTTCGGGCATCGCCGGATCGTCGGGGCGCGGCCGGTTCTGGATGCAATCACCGGTTTTCTCGCTGAGGGCGATGCGGACAAAGCTGCTGAGATCATTCCGCTTTTCGATCTTCCCGCCAGGCGTATGTCATTGTAACGTCACGCTAGGCAGCTAAAGGCCGCCACGACAACGCGGGCAGGACAACCATGAAAATCGTCGAAACGGTGGAAGAACTCGCGGCGATCTACGCTGGCGGGTTGACGCAGGCATCCGTGGCCAAGGTGACGGATTGTCTGACGCCGCTGTATCGCGAAATGATCGAGGCATCGCCCTTCGTGGCGCTGGCGACCGTGGGACCCGAAGGGCTCGACTGTTCGCCGCGCGGCGATATTGGCGGGGTTGTGCGCATCATCGACGACAGGACGCTGCACCTGCCGGACTGGCGCGGCAACAACCGCGTCGATTCGCTCTCCAACATCGTCCGCGACCCGCGCCTGGCGCTGATGTTCCTCATTCCCGGATCGAACACAACGATGCGCATCAACGGGCGCGGCGTCGTGACCAATGACGAGGCGGTCCTTTCCAGCTTCGAGATGGACGGAAAATATCCGCGGACGGTGATCGTCATCACGATCGACGAGGTTTATTTCCAGTGTGCTCGTGCGCTGATCCGTTCCGAGCTATGGAACCCGGAAACCTTCGTCGATCCGAAGAGCCTGCCGACACCGGGGTTGATGCTGAATGCGGCGACCGGGGATTTCGACTACGAAACCTATGATCGCGAATGGCCGCAACGCGCGGCCAAGACGATGTGGTAAATTCAGTCGTTCTTCCGAATAGGCTCGCACGCAGGCTATCGATGGCTGTTGCTTGCGATAGCGACAGGTGTCGTGACGATCGCAGCTCATCGACGGCAACGGGCAGGCCGGGACGGTATCGGCTAAGATTTATGCCTTGTAGATCAGCCAGCTTTTTGTGAAGTCTTTCTGCATACCGTCTTCGAAGAGGACGCTGCAGTTGCGGCCGGAATTCTTGGCGCCGTAAAGCGCCACGTCGGCCTTGTGATAAAGCTCGCCGGCGTCCTCGGCGTAGGTTGCCATGCAGACGCCGACCGATACGGTGACGGGTCCGTAGTTGACCCTCGTGCGCGAGTTCGTGAAGGGTGTCGTTTCCAATGTGCGGCGGATGCGTTCGGCCGTTCCCATCACTTCCTCGGAAGTGTTGCCCTCGATGATCAAGGCGAACTCCTCGCCGCCGGTGCGGGCGACGAAAACGTCGCGGCGTACATTGGCTCGGATGACCGAGGCGACAGTCGCAAGGATCTTGTCACCCACCGGATGACCATAGGTGTCGTTGATCTTCTTGAAGTTGTCGATGTCAGCAAGCACGAGCGCGGTAACTGGACGCATTGCCGGATTGTTGAAGACGGCCGACAGGCGGTCGTCGAAGGCACGTCGGTTCGACAGGCGCGTCAACGAGTCAGTATTGGCAATGCGCTTATACTCGTCGAGTTCCTTGCGGACCTGATCCATTTCCTGCGAACGCTGAACGACGTTCTCGACCGTGCGTTCGCCGTGCGCCATGGTGTCGCCGGTTGCCTCGGTAAGCAGGGTGAGGGCGTTTTCGATAAGCTCCACGCTTGTATGGTTCTTCGAGCTGATCCGCTTGTAGGTTTCGCCGAGAAGCTTGTTGTAGCTCTCCAGCGATATTTGCTCCTGGCGAAGGACGCGCAACAGTGTCTCGAGCTCGGCGGCGATGCGACCGTGCGCGTCGTCGAACACGCGGGCAGGGCTGTGCGCAAAGTATTGTGCACCGAGGGCATCCAATTCGCCCTGCGTCGCCTGACTGCCGAGCGCCGCGAGGTCGCGAGTCAGCGCCGGGTTGGAGCCGATGTAGGCTTCGTAGAAGAGTTCGTAATTGCGAGGGATCGGCGCAACGCCCATGGAGCGCATGGCGAACGTGATCTGACCTGCCACGTCGGGAACCTGCGCCCTCGTTGGCGCTGCGGCCGTCGTCATGCGACTACTCCTCAATTGAATGTCAAATGCAGTCTTTAATTGGTTATCCTACAAATATTGGGAAATGATTAAGGGGGGATATACCAATGATTACATACGAGATTTGTCCGATCTTCTCCATACTTGCTTATCGCATTGATTTTATCTGAGAATTTGCATCGACGTAACAATTGTTGCGCCTTATGCGCGAGTAACGCGAAATAAAAAATCCCACCGGCCGTTTTGGTTGCTTTCGATCGTCTCTAAATTGTTGACAGTCGGCGTCGATTGGTCGCGCTGTTGTGCGTCGCCGAAGTGGCGCACGTCCCTTCCCAGCGAGCCGCGGGGCTCCGCTGGAAGGCCAGAGAGCATGAAAACGTCTTGTGACACTTCACCCATCGTGCTCGTCGCCGTCGTTGTCGCTGGGTCTGTCGCGCTGAACCAGCAGGACGGCTCCTTCGATGGGGTCTTGCGCAGCGCCGTCCTCGCCAGTGTGAGGGCAGAGGATGTACTCAGCATTGCGGGCTCCAAGAGCGAGATCGATAGCGCTGCGGTCGACCATCGGGCGACCGCAGCGACGAATTGAGGCCGATCAGCCGAGGTTGAATTCCTGGAAGAAGTCGTTGCCCTTGTCGTCGGTGACGATAAAAGCCGGGAAGTCTTCAACCTCGATTTTCCAGACGGCCTCCATGCCGAGCTCCGGATATTCCAGGACGTCGACCTTCTTGATGCAGTCCTGCGCCAGCCGCGCGGCCGGTCCGCCGATGGAGCCGAGGTAGAAGCCACCGTGCTTCTTGCAGGCTTCGCGCACGGCGCGGGAGCGGTTGCCCTTAGCAAGCATCACCATCGATCCGCCGAAAGACTGGAACTGGTCGACATAGGAATCCATGCGGCCGGCCGTGGTCGGGCCGAAGGAGCCGGAGGCATAGCCTGCCGGGGTCTTGGCCGGACCGGCGTAATAGACCGGATGGTTCTTCATGTAGTCGGGCATGCCTTCGCCCTTTTCCAGCCGCTCGCGGATCTTGGCGTGGGCGAGGTCGCGTGCGACGATAATCGTTCCCGTGAGCGAGAGACGGGTCTTGACCGGATGCTTGCTGAGCTCGGCGAGAATGCCGGACATCGGCTGGTTGAGGTCGATGCGGACCATCGATTCCGACAGGTTCGACTGGTCGATCTCGGGCATATATTTCGACGGATCCGTCTCCAGCTGCTCGATGAAGATGCCCTCGCGGGTGATCTTGCCCTTCGCCTGACGGTCGGCGGAACAGGAGACGCCGAGGCCGATCGGCAGCGAGGCGCCGTGGCGCGGCAGGCGGATGACGCGTACGTCATGACAGAAATACTTGCCGCCGAACTGAGCGCCGATGCCCATCTGCTGCGTCAGCTTGTGGATTTCCCTCTCCATCTCGATATCGCGGAAGGCGTGGCCGCTTTCAGAGCCTTCGGTCGGCAGATCGTCGAGATAGCGCGTCGAGGCGAGCTTGACAGTCTTCATGTTCATCTCGGCGGAGGTGCCACCGATGACGATCGCAAGATGGTAGGGGGGACAGGCTGCCGTACCTAACGTAAGGATCTTCTCCTTAAGGAAGTCGATCATGCGGTCATGCGTCAAGAGCGACGGGGTGCCCTGGTAGAGGAAGGTCTTGTTGGCCGAACCGCCACCCTTGGCGACGAACAGGAAGTCATAGGCGTCGGTTCCCTCCTCGTAGATATCGATCTGCGCCGGCAGATTGTTCTTGGTGTTCTTTTCTTCGAACATCTTGACAGGCGCGAGCTGCGAGTAGCGCAGGTTCTTCTTTTCGTAGGCGTCCATCACGCCTTTGGCGAGAGCCGAATAGTCCTCACCTTCGGTCCAGACGCGGCGGCCTTTCTTGGCCATGATGATCGCCGTACCGGTATCCTGACACATCGGCAGCACGCCGCCGGCTGCGATGTTGGCATTCTTCAGCAGATCGTAGGCGACGAAGCGGTCGTTGTCGGTGGCTTCCGGATCCTCGAGGATCGAGGCGAGTTGCTTCAGATGGCCGGGCCGCAGGAGATGGTTGATGTCGGCGAATGCCGTTTCGGCCAGCAGGCGAATGCCTTCCGGCTCGACGGTCAGGATGTCCTGTCCCTTGAAGCTGTCGACAGAGACGTAGTCGCTGCTGATCTTGCGGTATTGGGTGGAGTCTTTGCTGAGGGGGAAAAGATCGTCAGCCATCGAAGGGCCTTTCATGCGGACCGAAATCGCAGATGGTCTATTCGGGCATCTTCGCAATTGCAATAATTCTAAAACTTGTTTGTTTTAGTCATGAAAGCCCGTGAAAACACCGCCGCGAGGGCGGCGGTGTCTGCGACTTCGATCAGGCTCTTCGCCGGATTTACTTCGGGCCGATCATCGTTTCGGGACGGACGATCGTGTCGTATTCCTCAACAGTGACGAGGCCGCTCGCCAGGGCTTCTTCCTTCAGCGTCGTACCGTTCTTGTGTGCGGTCTTGGCGATCTTGGCGGCATTGTCATAGCCGATCTTCGGGGCGAGCGCCGTGACCAGCATCAGCGACCGGTCGAGGCCGGCCTTGATGTTGTCCTCGCGCGCCTCGATGCCGACGACGCAATTGTCGGTGAAGGAGACGGCGGCGTCACCGAGCAGCTGTACCGACTGGAGGAAATTGTAGGCCATCATCGGATTGTAGACGTTGAGCTCGAAGTGACCCTGGCTGTCGGCGAAGGTCAGCGCCGCGTTGTTGCCGAAGATGTGAATGCAGACCTGTGTTAGCGCTTCGCACTGCGTCGGGTTGACTTTGCCCGGCATGATGGAGGAGCCGGGCTCGTTTTCCGGCAACGCGAGTTCGCCGAGGCCGGCGCGCGGGCCGGAGCCCAAGAGGCGGATGTCATTGGCGATCTTGAAGAGAGCGGCGGCGGCCGCATTGATGGCGCCGTGGCTGAAGACCATCGAGTCATGGGCGGCGAGCGCTTCGAACTTGTTCGGGGCGGTGACGAAAGGCAGGCCGGTGATCTGCGCAATCTCGTCGGCGACCTTCTCGGCAAAGCCGACCGGCGCATTGAGGCCCGTACCGACCGCAGTACCGCCCTGGGCCAGTTCGCAAAGGCCGGGGAGCGTCATTTCGATACGCTTGATGGCGGAGCCGACCTGCGCGGCATATCCCGAAAACTCCTGGCCAAGCGTCAGCGGCGTCGCATCCTGCGTGTGCGTGCGGCCGATCTTGATGATGTGACTGAACTCGGTAACCTTCATGTCGAGGGCGGCATGAAGGTGCTTCAGGCTCGGCAATAGGTGGCGCACGATCTGCTCTGCGCAGGCGATATGCATCGCCGTCGGATAAGTATCGTTCGACGACTGGCTCATATTGACGTGATCGTTCGGATGCACCGGCTTCTTCGAGCCCATCACGCCGCCCAGCAATTCGATCGCGCGATTGGAGATCACCTCGTTGGCATTCATGTTCGACTGCGTGCCGGAACCTGTCTGCCAGACGACCAGAGGGAAATGGTCGTTGAGCTTCCCGTCGATGACTTCCTGCGCCGCATCAACGATGGGGTTGCCGATCGCCGGCTCGAGCTGGCCGAGCGCCATGTTTGTGCGGGCCGCTGCCTGCTTGACGATGCCGAGGGCGCGAACGATCGAAAGCGGCTGCTTTTCCCAACCGATCTTGAAATTGCCGAGCGAGCGCTGCGCCTGCGCACCCCAATATCGGTCATTTTGCACTTCGATCGGGCCGAACGTATCTGCTTCGGTGCGGGTGGAGGTCATGGCCATGCCTTTCTGTCGCGGTGCCTCTCAGAGATGCGGTCTTATAGGGCCGAAACCGGCCGAAGAAAACCGTCCAGAAATGAAAACATGAATGGGCAATTCATATTATTTGGCAGGATCAGTGATCTTTTAGACACGGCTGAATTTTTATCTTTCAGCGGCTTTTTGACCACTGTGTCTTAACGCGAAAATAAAGTAAAAAATTAACCAATAATTTCATAATTTTGTGTGAACTGCGGATCAACGCAAGCGTTCGTCGCGTTACTGTAGGTTGAGTTGGCCGAGGCTGGCGGCGGCGCCTGCTTTCTGCCATGTGACGCTCGCGCAGGATGAAACGAGTTCTGAGGCGGGTCTCGCCCGCGATTTGAAGACAGCATGACACTGGGACTGGATAAAAGTATGACATTCCTTCTGAGAGGTGCGGTTTCCGCACTCGCGCTTTCCTGCGGTATAGCTGCGATGGGTGTCGCGCCCGCGCATGCCTACACGTTGATGGATATGATCCGCGGGGATCGCGCGCGGACGCAGAGCACGATTGTCAATCCGAGGTCATCGGTTCCTTCGTTCCTTCAGTCGGCTCCGGACGCGCCGCTGCCGAAGGTGTCAAGCCCGCGCTACTATACCTACCAGCCCGATGCGATGCGCTTCGTCGATACCGGCAAGTTCACCGATCCTGTTGTCACAGGGGCAGTCGCCGACGCGTCGGCGGTGACCGAGACGATGCCGTCGGTTCAGCGCCGCTTCCTCATCGAGGCAAAGGTGCGCGCACCCGTCGACGTCGCCAAGGCGCTAGAGGCCTATTATGGTGACGTGAAGAACCCGCTGGTTTGGCTCACCGGAACGGATGTGAATGATCGCGCCAAGGCCGCGATGGCCGTATTGGCAGACGCGGCGTCGGTTGGTCTCGACGCGGCCGACTATGCGGTCCCGGTGCCGACCGAGGATCCGACCAATCCGGATCCAGCGATCCGCGACCGCGCCCTGACGCAGTTCGAACTGGAGCTTTCTGCCAAGGTGCTCGCCTATGTGCAGGATACCGTGCGCGGACGCATCGATCCGAACAAGCTCTCCGGCTATCATGATTTCAAGCGTAAGGATGTGAACCTCGCGCCGGTGCTGAAGCTCGCCCGCATGAGCCCGGATACGGCAGCCTATCTCAGAAGCCGGACGCCCGATGGGCCGCAGTTTGTTGCGCTCGAGGATGAGTTGGCGAAGCTGCGCGCCGAAGGCGCAAGCGACGACCGCATCGATATTGCCCTGAGCGGCCTGCTTCGTCCGGGCGATAACTCTTCCGAAATCCCGAATATCGTGAAGGCGATCGACAAGCGCGGTTCGGCCGCCCTCAAGGGCGAACATGCAGCGACGCTCGCCGCATATACAGGTAGCACCGACTATTCGCCGGAGATCGTTGCACTCGTCGAAGGTTTCCAACAGGAACATGGCCTGAAGCCGGACGGTGTCATCGGCCAGGCCACGGTCCGCGCCATGACCGGCGGCGACAGCAACGCTTCGAAGGTCGATAAGTTGATCGTTGCCATGGAGCAAGCGCGCTGGCTGCCGGCTGACCTCGGCTCGCGTTACGTTTTCATCAACCAGCCAGCCTACATGGTCTATTACCACAACGACAACAAGGAACAGTTGTCGATGCGTGTCGTCGTCGGTCAGCCGTCGCACCAGACCTTCTTCTTCCAGGACCAGATTGAGACGGTCGAGTTCAACCCGTTCTGGGGCGTGCCGCAGTCGATCATCATCAACGAGATGTTGCCGCGCCTGCGCTCCGACCCAAGCTATTTGGATCGGATGGGCTATGAAGTAACGGTTGGCGGCCGCGCCGTGGCGTCGTCCAGCGTCGACTGGTACGGGTCTACGACCAACGTCTCGGTGCGCCAGCCGCCGAGCGACGACAACGCCCTTGGCGAACTCAAGATCCTGTTCCCGAACGCGCATGCGATCTACATGCATGACACGCCCTCGAAGAGCTTCTTCAAGCGCGACATGCGTGCCCTCAGCCATGGTTGCGTGCGCCTTGCTGAGCCGCGTGCGATGGCGGCAGCCGTCTTGAACACTTCGGTGGACCAGATCGGCAAGGAAATCGCCACAGGCAAGAACCACGCCTTGCAGGTTCCGCAGAAGATACCGGTTTACGTAGCTTACTTCACGGCCTGGCCGAACAAGGATGGCGTCGTGCAGTATTTCGACGACGTATATGGCCGCGACGCCTATGTGCAGAAGGCCTTCGAGGCCACGACGAAGGCACGCGACGCGCAGATCTGACCGCGCCGAGCAGATAACACGACAAAGGCGGCCGGCGAGCCGCCTTTTGCTTTTGCGTCAGCCTGCTGCCGCGGCCGGCTCCGCGGAAGCAAAATCCCCGATCAGTTCATCAACGAGCGCAGGCGTCAGCTCCTTGAAATGGGTGATGACGCGGGTCGGCGCGAGAGTCTCGACGGGGACGTCGGAATAGCCGAACGGCACGGCGATCGAAGGCACCCCCGCATTTCGAGCAACAAGAATGTCGTTGACGCTGTCGCCGACCATGATGGTCCTGCGGACGTCGCCGCCGGCGCGTTCAATGGTTCCGAGAAGATGCTGGGCGTCCGGTTTCCTGATCGTGAAGGTATCGCCGCCGGTAATGGTGTTGAAATAGTGAGTGAGTTCAAGCTTCCCGATGAGGCCGCGCGCCAGACCTTCGAGCTTGTTGGTGCAAACGGCAAGCGTGTAGCCGGCGCTCTTCAACTGATCCATTGCCTCGACAAGGCCCGGGTAAGGGAGCGTATGTCCGGGCATGTTGTCGGTATAGTGTGTGATGAAGCGGTCGAGCAGGGCCGGGATCTGCTCCTGTGATAGCCGATGTCCCCGAAGGTTGCAGGCCCGCTCGATCATCACCTTGGCGCCTTGTCCGACGAGATGCGTGAGGTCGTCGTAGCCGACTGGTGCCAAACCGATCGCGGCGATCGTATAGTTCAGGCTTTGCACGAGATCGGCGTGAGTATCGAGCAGCGTTCCATCGAGATCGAATACAACGAGGGCAGGGGTCAAGGATTCCGCCTTTCAGAAATGGTGTCATTCGGCAGTAGGTGATGAGGACGGGAAAAGCAACGTTTCGCGGCAAACGCGACCAGTTGTAAATGCTCACGGCTTTTCGAAAATCATTACGCTATTTTGGCTTTCGTTTGGCAAGCGAGCCGTGTAAACAGCACATCCAACGCAATAATCGGAGTGAGCGGCGCATGGATGCCCGCGAAATGAAGATCAAAGCCGCCGAGGCGGCACTCGCTCATGTCGAATACGGCATGCGGCTTGGAATCGGAACCGGGAGCACTGCCGAAGAGTTCGTGCGCCTGCTCGCGGAAAAGGTTGCCACCGGTTTCAAGGTGGAAGGAGTGCCAACCTCTGAACGCACCGCGAGGCTTTGCCTCGAGCTTGGCGTTCCGCTGAAGTCACTCGATGAACTGCCCGAACTCGATCTGACAATCGATGGCGCAGACGAGGTCGATTCCGACCTGACGCTCATCAAGGGGGGCGGTGGCGCACTGCTGCGCGAGAAGATCGTTGCTGCGGCATCGCAGCGCATGATCGTCATTGCCGACGAGAGCAAACTGGTGGCGACACTGGGCGCCTTCGCGCTGCCGATCGAAATCAATCCGTTCGGGCTTGTCTCCACGCGCATGGCAATCGAAAAGAAGGCTTCGAAATTGGGGTTGGGCGGCAGCCTGACGCTGCGCCAAGGCGGTGGCGAAGACTTCATGACGGACGGCGGCCACTACATCATCGATGCATCTTTTGGCCGCATTCCTGATGCAGAGGCGCTTTCAAACGGTCTGAATTCAATACCCGGGGTCGTTGAACACGGGCTCTTTCTCAAAATGGCGGCGCTTGCGATCATTGCAGGTCCAGCAGGTGCGCGCACGCTGCGGGCGAACAGGTAACAGGAGCATTGAAACTTATGATTAAATTTGCAGGTCTTGGCCGTTTTGCTGCTGCGACCGTTATTCTCTCGGGCGTCGCATTTGGCTCTGCCGCACACGCTCAGGAAGCCTCTCCGGAGCAGTTGAAGGCAGCCCGCGCTGCCATCGACGCGATTGGCGCCACTGCGCAGTTCGACAACATCCTGCCTGGCTTGGCTGAACGCCTGAAGGCCGATCTCATCCAGGATTCGCCGAACTACCAGGATGCGATCACCGCTGAGGTCGACAAGCAGGCCTTGGCCCTTGCTCCGCGCCGCGCCGACCTCGAGAAGGAAGCCGCGTTGACCTATGCCAAGGCATTCTCCGTCGAGGAACTCAACGCGATCGCCGAGTTCTACAACTCGCCGGTTGGCAAGAAGCTGCTGAAGGATGGCCCGATCGCATCGCGCGAAACCGTGAAGGCCGCCGACATCTGGGCGCAGGGCATTTCTCGCGATCTGCAGAAGCAGGCGAGCACCGAGCTCAGCAAGGTCATCAAGGCGCCGCCGCCGGCCGCCGATCCGGCCAACCCGGCCGCAACGGCCGCGCCGAAAGCCGCTACGCCGGTCGCAAAGCCGAAGCCGTAAACTGGCGTCAATAAAGATCAAAAGCCCGGCATCGTCCGGGCTTTTGTTTTTGCGGCGGTCGATACTATATCACTTTCACCTCACCAGCCGATTCTGGAGTTTCTCATGACGTCCTACGACTACGATCTCTTTGTCATTGGCGGTGGCTCAGGGGGTGTTCGCAGCGCCCGCGTTGCAGCCGTGCTCGGTAAGAAGGTCGCGATCGCAGAGGAATACCGCTACGGCGGAACATGCGTGATCCGTGGCTGCGTACCCAAGAAGCTTTTCGTCTACGCGGCTCAGTTCCACGAGCACTTCGAGGATGCCGCCGGCTTCGGCTGGACGGTGGGCGAGAGTTCGTTCGATTGGAAGAAGCTGATTGCCGCGAAGGACGCCGAGATTGCGCGATTGGAAGGGCTCTACAAGAAGGGGCTTGCGGGGGCGAACGCAGAAATTCTGGAAACGCGGGCCGAGCTCGTCGATGCCCATACGGTTCGACTGATCAACACCGGCAAGACGGTGACCGCCAGGACGATTGTGATCGCGACCGGTGGCCGGCCGAACCCGCACATGGCTTTGCCGGGCAACGAACTCTGCATATCGTCCAACGAGGCCTTCCATCTGGACGAGCTCCCGAAGTCGATCGTGATTGCCGGTGGCGGTTACATCGCGGTGGAATTTGCTAATATTTTCCATGGCCTTGGCGTCGAGACGACACTGATCTACCGTGGCGCGGAGATCCTTTCTCGTTTCGATCAGGACCTTCGCCAGGGGTTGCACGAGGCGATGTCCGCCAAGGGCATTCGTATTCTCTGCCACGACACGCTGGAGAAGGTATCGAAGCAGGACGGCCGTCTTTCCGTTGAGACGCTGAACAACGGCACGCTGACGGCCGATGTCGTGATGCTGGCGCTTGGGCGCATCGCTAATACCGAAGGCCTCGGCCTGGAAGCGGCCGGCGTGAAGACTGACGAGCGCGGAGCGGTGGTGGTCGACGAATATTCGCGCACCAGCGTCCCGCACATCTATGCGCTTGGCGATGTCACCGACAGGATACAGTTGACGCCGGTGGCGATCCACGAGGCGATGTGCTTCATCGAGACCGAGTACAAGGATAACCCGACCAAGCCGGATCACGAAACGATCGCAACGGCAGTCTTCTCGCAGCCTGAGATCGGTACTGTCGGGCTGACCGAGGAGGAGGCGGGCAAGCGCTACAAGGAACTCGAGGTCTACCGTGCCCAGTTTCGTCCTCTGAAGGCGACCCTGTCAGGGCGTGGCGAGAAGATGATCATGAAGCTGATTGTCGACGCGTCCGGTCGGAAGGTCGTCGGAGCGCATATCCTCGGCCACGATGCCGGAGAAATGGCGCAGATCCTCGGCATCGCGCTCAAAGCCGGCTGCACCAAGGACGATTTCGACCGGACGATGGCTGTGCATCCCACGGCGGCGGAAGAGCTCGTCACGATGTATGCACCGAGCTACCGCATACGGGATGGCATCCGCGTCTGACGCCGATCAGCTTGTGATGCGAGGCGTACGGATGACCTTGAGGAAGAGCGCCTGCATGGCATCTGTGATGCCCTGGGTCGGCGTGACCTCGAAGTAAAGACCGGGCGAAGCGCAGCTCTGCATCTTCGTCGGGATTTCGCTCTGGAAAGGCTTGATCCAGGTGTTGTACCAGCTGTTTTTCGGCAGCGGCAGGTAGGTGGTGTAGAGCACTGCGATCTTGACGCCGCGATCCTTCAGCGGTTTGCAGAAGGAGATGTCGATCGGCTCCTGGCAGCGCTCGCCGGTCTTCGGTTTCGTGCAGTTCGACTTCTTGCTGTCGCCGACGCCGTCCGACACGAAGAACAGAATCTTCTGCGGCTGGGCTTCGGTGCTGCCATCGCCCGGTGTCGAAATGATCTTGTTCATCTGCGTCAGCGAGTTGTCGAAGCTTGTTTGCTGGTCGTTGTTATAGCCCTGTCTCGGAATAGACATCAAAGTGACGGCGTTCGTATAGCTTGCGACCTTGGCAAGGTCGGTGATTGGCTCGGAAATCGTTGTCAGGTTTACGTCCTCCGCCTTCTTGCCGAAGGTGTAGACACCCATTCTGAACTGGTTGTCGGAGGCGCGCTCGGTCCTAGCCGTTTCGGTCAGTTTCTGGGTCGCCTGTCGCACAACGTCTACGCGGAGTGCAACGTCGTTGTTGCGGGCGATATTATAATAGCTGTTCTTATCCTCGACGCCGGCTTCAGACACGACGTGGCACGCGAAAGCGCAGGTATCGGGCGTCTTGCTCTCCATTTTCGCGACGTCCGCAGGCGTGGCGCCGACACCCATCGAGGGCGTATTGTCGATCAGGATGTAGAAATCCATGAACGAGGCCGTCTGAAACATTGCCGTTGCGGTGCCTGATATGTCGACGCTCTTGCGACCGAAGATCTGCATGAAGGTCGTCGGAATAGACGCAGTAAAGGTAACCGCGGAGTTGAGCTTGTTGGATGCGCGGCTGACCTGGACATTGACGGCGACCTGGCTTGCCGTCAGTTCACCCTGCATCTGGCCAACGAAAATGTTTCGCGCGTCGTCCTGTCCGGTCGAGATCGGCCCGTCGCTGGTCATCTTCATTGCGGCGGCGGCTGCGGCCGACTTCTCTGAAATCGCGCCGACGGCTGCTGCGTCGGCCGCCGCGTAGAGCTGCGTGCGGAGGCTAAGCGCGTGCGCGAAGTCGACGGCCACGCCTGCGGATCCGATGAGCGGCACCATCAGGATGGCTGTCAGCATGCCGAAATTGCCAGAACGGTCAGTACAGAAACGATACAAGCTGCGCACGAAATCAGTCCCACGGTTCCACCATGCCATCGGTGTTCAAGCGGGAGTCCTCATGACGCCCCATCAGAATTGATGGGTTTCTACGGTATAAGCTTAAATTAGATACAAACTGTCTTGGTATATTGATCGTTAATCGCACGCCCGCTGTTTGAAAACACGTCGCCGAATTCCTTTATATCGTTCGTTGTTCGTCGATTGAATCGGTAGCGCCAAAGAGCGGAACGCCGCTATGCAAGATGGTGCTAAAGGTTTATAAGCCGCCCAACATTTTTAGGACGGAACATCCGGACTGGACCGGATGCTGGAACAGGTGAGTGAGATGGCACAGAATTGGACTCCGAGCAGTTGGCGGCAAAAACCGATCCAGCAGGTTCCGGACTATCCGGACCAGGCGGCATTGGCAGCAACGGAAGCCCAGCTCGCATCCTATCCGCCGCTCGTTTTTGCGGGCGAAGCGCGCCGTCTCAAGAAGCACCTTGCCAATGTTGCCGAGGGTAACGGTTTTCTGCTGCAGGGCGGGGACTGTGCCGAGAGCTTCGCCGAGCATGGCGCGGACAACATCCGCGACTTCTTTCGCGCGTTCCTGCAGATGGCCGTCGTATTGACGTTCGGTGCGCAGTTGCCAGTCGTCAAGGTCGGCCGCATCGCCGGTCAATTCGCCAAGCCACGCTCCTCCGGGATCGAGACGCAGAACGGCGTTTCGCTGCCGAGCTACCGCGGCGACATCGTCAACGGCATCGAGTTCACCGAGGAAGCGCGTATTCCGAACCCGGAGCGCCAGGCGATGGCCTACCGCCAGTCGGCGGCGACGTTGAACCTGCTGCGCGCCTTTGCGATGGGCGGCTATGCCAACCTCGAGAACGTGCATCAGTGGATGCTCGGTTTCGTCAAGGATAGCCCGCAGGGCGAGCGCTACCGCAAGCTTGCCGGCCGCATCAGCGAAACCATGGACTTCATGAAGGCGATTGGTATCACCTCGGAAAACAATCCGAGCCTGCGCGAGACGGATTTCTTCACGAGCCATGAAGCGCTGCTGCTTGGTTATGAAGAAGCGCTGACGCGCGTCGACTCGACGTCTGGCGACTGGTACGCGACCTCCGGTCACATGATCTGGATCGGCGACCGCACCCGTCAGGCTGATCACGCGCATGTCGAATATTGCCGTGGCATCAAAAACCCGATCGGCCTCAAGTGCGGTCCGTCGCTGCAGGCGGACGACCTCCTGAACCTGATCGATATCCTCAATCCGCAGAACGAAGCGGGCCGGCTGACGCTGATCTGCCGCTTCGGACACGACAAGGTCGCCGATCATCTGCCGCGCCTCATCCGTGCGGTCGAACACGAAGGCCGCAAGGTCGTTTGGTCCTGCGATCCGATGCATGGCAACACGATCACGCTCAACAGCTACAAGACCCGTCCGTTCGAGCGGATCCTGTCGGAAGTCGAAAGCTTCTTCCAGATCCATCGCGCCGAGGGCTCGCATCCGGGCGGCATCCACATCGAGATGACCGGCAAGGATGTGACAGAATGCACCGGCGGCGCCCGTGCTGTGACAGCAGAGGATCTGCACGATCGCTACCACACGCATTGCGACCCACGTCTCAACGCCGACCAGGCGCTGGAGCTTGCCTTCCTGCTGGCCGAGCGCATGAAGGGCGGCCGCGACGAAAAGCGGATGGCCGTCAACGGCTGATCAAACAAGACGGAAGAAAAGGAGCCCGGCCGACGCCGGGCTTTTTTATTGGATTAGGACAGACTGTGGGGCGGGCGTTGGTCGTGCCTACAAGGCTTCGCCGGACGTGATGCCGAGCGTCTCCAACCCAGGCCGCCGACTGTTGGGTGGTGTGCTAGCGGATCTGACTGGCGGCCCAGTGGATCGCGCTGTCCAGTTCGGCGAACTTTGCGGATTGCCAGTGGAAATAGTCTTCGATGAATATCCGGGAAAGCCACAGCGCACCGCGGTTGCGAGGGCTTTCCCAGCCAAGCAGGTTATCCGTTTCGGCGCGCTTGAACATCCGCTTCAGATTGGTGAGGGAGATGCCGAACTCATTTGCGAGTTCGCTGATACTCACGCCCACTAGCAGGACGCGCTTGTGCTCCCGCGCATCGTCGGGGAGGCGGCTGATCAGATCGTGCAGCACGAGGCCGCCGACATCGGACCAGAGGAAGTGGCCGATACTGCTCCGTGGCTCCTTCCAGATCGGCTCCTGGATGAGGGCGCGTGCAGCACGCGGCTGCGCGAGATGAAAGAGCCGGGGCTCGTCCGCGGTTAGACTGGCACGATTGCCGTCGTCGAGTTGATCAAGGCAGGCCATATGCCCCAGGAACCACGAGGCCATGGCTTCCTCGCTGACCTCGGTCGTCTCGAGGCGACGCAGGCGCCGATCGGGCATTTCATCAGGAGCATCCCGCAGAAATTTGTAGGCGATGAGTTCGGCAAGGAATGAGGCTGCCGTATTTTTGCTGGCGAGATCAAACTCCTCGGCGACCTGCATCATGCGACCAGCCGTCAGCCCTGAAACGGGTTTGCCTCGATCGCGTCCGGTATGCATGGCAAACAACGTCTGCGTCAGCAGCCACTTTTGGTGCGAGGCGGCGAGGCGGGCAAGACGAGGAGCGCGTTTGTGAATGCCGATAAGATGGAGCGCGATCTGACGCTCGATCGACAGAAACAAGGGGTGATGAAGGATTTCATCGCGTGTATGCAGTCGGCCAGTGAACATCGTCTTCGCGGTCGGATAGAATTCGTTCCAGTTGCTCCTCTTACATTTGTGACGGTGTTTCAATGCGGAACTTGGTGAGCGGGTCGTTAATTGCTCGGTATAGTTAAATTCTACGGCCCGGGATCATTTCGTCAACTTGGCAGGCGCTGATTCAGCCGCTCGATGTCTTCGCGCAATGCTGCAATTTCGGTGAGCACCCGCATGTCTATCTTCTGATGCAGGGAGAGAACCTCAAGTTCTGCTTTGAGATTGACTTCGTAGTCTTTCGCCGCCTCGAAGCGATCGCGCTCTGCTTGCCGGTTCTGCGACATCATGATGATGGGAGCCTGGATTGCGGCAAGCATCGAGAGCACGAGATTGAGGAAGATGAAGGGATAGGGATCGAAGGCGCGGGTGAATAGGACGACGGTGTTTACGACGCACCAGAAGAACAGGAACAGGAAGAAGGCGACAATGAACGACCAGGAGCCGCCGATGCGGGCAATCGAATCCGCCAGGCGCTCTCCAGCGGAAGATTCCGCCTGCAAGGCCGCGTTAATGTCCGTCGAGATTATCTTGCGTTCGTGGGCTTTTGCGAGAACGCGCTTCTCGATTTCGCCGAGTTCATCGGGTTTGTCGAAGTGATGGTGGATGAGGTCCGATAGGTTATGCATTGCCGACTCCGAATGCTAGATCGCTCGGGCGCCAGTATTCCGTAATGTTTTCAAATTGCAATGCGGGCTTGTGCCGCTCTTTTACGTGCCTTGCGCATACAGCCACGCATGCTGTGGGAAGAAGCGATCGAGCGTCTGAGCCTTGCCGAACATGATGTCGTGCTGGAGGTATCGATAGTCCCGTACGAGGGGATCGAGGCTCTTCGGTTTCAAAACCCAATCGGGCGACGGCGTGTTGTCGCGCGAAATCAGCTGATAGCGATCGATGACGCTGTACTTCTTCTGCACGCGGCCGAGAAAGCCCGTGTAGTAGGGATGCTCGAAGCCGGCGAACTTTAGAAGATGGTAGGGAAGGAGCGACGGGCTGATCGTACCCACATCCTTCTTGCTGCCTTTCTTGTTGGACCAGATGACGAGCGGCGTCTCGTGCTCCTGCTTCATGACGCTGACCGATGCCTTGCGCGTGGCAACCTGGTCGGGCATGTAGCCGGTCGCCGTGTAGACGTTGCCGAGTGGCGGAAGGTGATCGCCCCAGAGGACGATGATCGTCTCGCGATCGCGCTTCTCGGCCCAATTCATCAGCATCTTGAGGCTGTCGTCGGCTTCCTTGATCCCTTGCGTATAGGTGGCCAGCGTTGCCCGGTCCGCATCGTTCAGGTTGCCCTTGATGTCGACGCTGTTGTGTACGTAACGGTTCGGCTCGTAGGGACCATGTCCCTGCAGAGTGACACCAAAGAAGAAGAACGGACGATCAATACCGTCGGCCTCGTTCATGATCTCCTTCATGAGGGACTCGTCCGAAGCGAAGATGCCCCTCTTTTCCATCGGAGGCATGGTTTCTTCAGAGCGGAACTGTTCGAAACCGAAGTCCTTGTAGACTTCGTTGCGGTTCCAGAACCAGCCGCTGAATGGATGCAGAGACCGGGCGGCATAGCCTTCGCCGCGGAAGAACGTCGCAAGCGAGGGGACGTTGCTGCGAATATACTGCTGGTAGGGAATGCTGCCATAGGGCAGGAAGGCATTCGAGAAGCCCGTCAGTGCCTCGAATTCGACATTGGCGGTCATGCCGCCAAACTCGGGTGAGAAGACATGGCCCGACTGCTCGGCCCTGATATTCGGCATCGGATCCGGCGACAGGGTGACGGTCTTCAGCCGGGTCGGATCCCAGAAGGATTCACTCATCAGCATGATCACGTCGGGCTTTTCGCGCGGGCCACTGAGATAGCCGTAGTTGCGGGTCGGAATAGCATCAAGCGCCTGCGTACCGAAGCCGACCGGCGCTGCCACGTCGGCCATCGGAATGTTGAAGATGAAGGCGAGGATGAAGCCGTTGCTGCGGTAGTTTTCCTTCTGATCCCACATCATCGGCAAAACCTGAAGGCGATCGCGTATGTAGGAGTATTTGGAATAATCCATCAACGCGCCAAAAGCTGCGATAACAGGTAAGCCGATACAGAGTTGACGCAGTTGGGCGGTCCTTGAGAGCCGCGGACAACGGCGCCAAGCGAAATGCCACAGGACGGCAATCGCGACCGCGGAAAGAACGATGCCAACGACCATGGCAACCGCTGTCCACGGCCGGTCGCGCGCCATCACGGGAAGCAACTCCATGATCTGGCGCCCAAATAGGACGTCGGACGGGTACAGGGGGTCCGTGAGATAATGCTGCTTCTGGCTGGAGACGATGGCGGGAACGAGCACCAGCGGCAGAACGATCAACGCCGAAATGAATCGTCTTCCCAGGGCAGCGTCCAGCGAGAGCATCAGGACGGTCAACATCACGACCGTTGTCATGCCGGGGCGTACCGGCGATGTCAGGAATTCGCGCACATCGGCGAACCCATCGCGGGCGATTATTTCGACCGCTACAGTGGCGAAGAGAGCAATCAGGGCCGAAAGGCAAATTCCGAGCGCAGCGCGTAAAGCTGGCGATTGGGCGCTTCCCCTGACACCAGTGGAAAGCGACGCGAAACGCGCTGCCGCTGCGGACCTCATTCCCAACGCGATCAACTAAGAAACTCCAACGTCATAAAAGCTTCATCGAACTGTCACATCTTCGTCATGAACGCTAGATGAACCGTTATGTTTCCCACATTTGTGATCGGTGGATAAAGCGCCGCCGGCGCCGTCCGCGGATGCCCGCTTCGGTTCACTTGCTTGTGCCGAGCGGCGAGCCGTCGTAGGTCTGACGAGTTCGATGTCAGGAGGATTCAGATTGAGAAGTTCCATCGAGATCTACAACATCAAAACAGGCCAGGCGCGCGTTGTCTGGCAAACCACGCAACTGGTGGAAGCGCCAAACTTTTCGCCGGATGGAGGCTATCTTCTGCTGAACGGTGACGGGCTTCTCTACCGCCTGGTGCTTGACGGTTCGGGCAAGGTCGAGAAAGTCGATACCGGATTTGCCACGGCCTGCAACAACGATCACGGCATCTCGCCTGACGGCCGTCAGATCGTCATTTCCGACAAGACCGAGTTCGGGAAATCGACGATCTATGTACTTCCGGCAGAAGGCGGCGCGCCGCGTCTGGTGACGCAAAATCAGCCGTCCTATTGGCACGGCTGGTCGCCCGACGGGAAGGATCTCGCCTATTGCGGCATCCGCGACGACCTATTCGACATCTACACGATTTCGGTAGACGGCGGCGACGAGAAGCGGTTGACACGCGGCGAGGGGCGCAACGACGGGCCAGATTATTCGGCCGACGGCCAGTGGATCTACTTCAATTCCAGCCGCACGGGCCTCATGCAGATCTGGCGCATTCATCCGGATGGGACCGGCCTCGAACAGATCACCAGCGACAACTACGGCAATTGGTTTGCTCATCCGTCGCCCAACAACGATAAGGTCCTGATCCTCTCCTACGACCCCGACGTCTTCGACCACCCTCGCGATCTCGATGTTTGTCTGCGGCTGATGGATATGGATGGCGGCAACCTGACGACGCTCTTCAAACTCTTTGGTGGGCAGGGAACGATCAACGTGCCGAATTGGTCGCCGTCAGGCGATGAGTTCGCCTATGTGCGGTACTACCCGATCTCAGCATGAAGGATTGCATCGACAGATTTTTCGCGGCATAGACCCTCCGTCGGGTGCCCGTCTCAGGCGGGAGAATCGGGAATTCGGTGAAAGACCGAAACGTGCCCAACGCTGTAAGGCTGACGACTGCCGCAACAAGCCACTGGTCCAGTATCGGGAAGGCGCGGCAGCCGGATGACGCCAAGTCAGAAGACCGGCCCGACATCATAGACTGACCCGCGTGGACGGCGGGGCGGTTGTGTTGTTGGGGATTGACGATGCGACCAGACAATTCAGGCTCCCTGTCGGGAGCCGCAGCCTTTTCGGCCGAGGAACGTGACGCCGTATACAGGGCGATATCGACGCGTCGTGACGTACGTTCGGAATTTCTCCCGGACCCCATACCGGATGACGTCATCATCAGGCTTTTGTCGGCTGCGCATCACGCGCCGTCCGTCGGGTTCATGCAGCCTTGGAATTTCATTCTGGTGCGCGATCAGCAGGTGAAGGAGGCGGTCTGGCAGGCGTTCGATTACGCCAACCGCGAGGCCGGCGAGATGTTTCAGGGGGAGCGACAGCAGCTCTACCGGTCGCTGAAGCTGGAGGGCATCCGAGCCGCACCGCTCAGCATTTGCGTCACCTGTGATCCCAATCGCTGCGGCGATGTCGTTCTCGGCCGAACGCACAACCCACGAATGGATTCCTACTCCACGGTCTGCGCCGTGCAAAATCTGTGGCTCGCAGCCCGCGCCGAAGGCGTGGGGGTCGGCTGGGTGAGCATCTTTCACGAGTCCGATATCAAAAGGATTCTCGGCGTTCCAGAGCGGGTCGAGATCGTTGCCTGGCTCTGTGTCGGCTACGTCGATCAACTCTATCAACAGCCGGAGCTGGCGGTCAAAGGATGGCGCCAGCGCCTGCCGCTCGAGGAGCTTGTCTTCATGGATCTTTGGGGCAATTCAGCGGAATGATGCGGCCTACTGTTGCTGCGGCTGGGGGCCTGGCTTTGCCGGGTTCTTGAGGTCGATCGTACCTTGGTCGCCGGCAAGGAACTGCGGGCCGATCTGGCGCACCTTGCTTCCTGCCGGATCATAGGGCCTGTCCGGCACCTGAGGCTGAGGCGCGGCCGGTGCGACGGCATGGCTCTCCATCTCAGGCTTCTTGGTTTCGATCGTTGTGATCGATCCCTGTTGTGGCGGTTCGCTGATCGATTGGTTTTTTCGCATCCGCGCGTAGTAAGCGTTAAGATCGCAACTGCAGGACGATTTTTCGCCGGGCTTGCGGTTCTTGTAAGCGAAAGCATTCGGCATGGCGGTGTAAGGAGCGCCTGTCGTCGCGGAGATCATCTGCGATGTCTCGGTGCTGGAGACGTCATGATAGAAGAGCTCGGTTTCGATGCCGGGACACATCTTCGAGCAGGTGTCGGCATCGCGGGCAAAGTCTTGGGATGTTGCGTTCGAGCTCAACGGAAAGAAGCCGCCGTCACAGCTTCGCACGCATACGGTGTTCAGATGAGAGAGCGGCGACAGGCCCGGGAGACCATAACGGCGCTGGCTTGGATCGCCACCCAAGGGAATGAATGTGTCGTTCCGCAACGCCTGATCTTCGATGCTGGGTGGCGGCGCATATCCTTGGCCGGTGTCAGCGGGCCACTGCGCCTCGTTGCAGTCGTTGTCGTCGAGCGCTGCAAGAAGCTCGTTCCTCATGCGGACATCCTCACTCTGGCCGCGCAGTTCGTCGCGACGCTGCTGCAGATAACGGATGTTGTCGACCATCTTGGCTTCGGCGCGCTCGAGTTCGCCACAGTAGCCGTCATCATCGCCGATCACGACCATGCTGCCGCTCGTGCAGCCGTTTTGGCGCAGATCGCTCCGGAGTTTGCGAAGTTCAAGGTTTTGTTCGGCTATGGCGCTGGCGTATTTGCGCACTTCGGGCGTGCTGCCGATGATCTGCGGCAGGTCGGCGAGGCGGCCGCGCAGGTCGCCACAGATCGCCGGCATCTGGGCATGGGTCGGCCCGGTCAGAGCAAGGGCGGCTGTGAGTGACAAAATCCAGCGCTTCAAGGCATCGTCCCATCGGTGAGCAAATACCAGGGTCATCAGGCGCGGCGTCCTGCCGCGCCTTCATTGCTAGCCCGCTTGTCGCAACAAGCTGCGGTCGGAACCTTAACGCATTTTTTTCAATCTGCCGCAAATCATGCTGGCTGTGAAGCCTCGACGACGGCGAGGGCGGCCATGTTGACCACGCCGCGGGAGGTCACGGAAGGCGCCAGGATGTGCGCCGGCAGTGCCGCGCCAAGCAGGATCGGCCCGACATGCAGTCCATCGATCATCGACTTTACAACGCCCAATGTGATGTTGGCCGCATCGAGGTTCGGGAAGACCAGCAGGTTGGCTTCGTCATGCAGTGTCGTATCGGGCATGACGCGCTTGCGCAGCGCGTCGGAGATTGCGCTTTCGCCGTGCATTTCCCCGTCGACTTCCAGTTCCGGCGCAGCCTCGCGCACCAGCTGAAGCGCAGCGCGCATCTTCGTCGCGCTCTCGGATTCACGCGAACCGAAGTTCGAGTGGGATACGAGGGCAGCACGCGGCGTGATGCCGAAGCGCTTGATTTCCTCTGCGGCGAGTATTGCGGACTCGGCAATCTCTTCGGCGCTCGGATTGAATGTAACGTAGGTGTCGGTGAAGAAAGTAGCACCGCGTTGCGAGATCAGCAGGCTGAGCGCCGAGAAGTCGCAAACGTCTTGCCTCTTGCCGATGATCTGGCGGACATCGCGCAGATGCTTCTCGTAGCGGCCTTCCAGGCCACAGATGAGCGCATCAGCTTCGCCGCGCTTTAGCGCCAAAGCGCCAATGACCGTCGTGTTTGTGCGCACGATCGTGCGGGCCGCTTCCGGAATGACGCCACGCCGTCCGACCAGTGAGAAGTAAAGATCCACGTATTCGCGGAAGCGCGGATCGTCTTCCGGATTGATCACGTCGAAATCTGCAAGCGGGCGGATGCGCAGACCGTAACGCTGCAGGCGGGTTTCGATGACCGATGGGCGGCCGATCAGAATCGGCTCGGCAATGCCTTCTTCGAGCAGGACCTGTGCTGCGCGCAGGACGCGCTCATCCTCGCCTTCGGAGAAGATAACCCGCTTGCGCTCGGCGTTCTTGGCCGCCGCAAAGATCGGTTTCATGATGAAGCCGGAACGGAAGACGAAGCGATTGAGCTGATCGAGATAGGCGTCAAAATCGATGATCGGACGCAACGCGACACCGCTCTCGGCAGCGGCTCTCGCGACTGCCGGGGCAATGCGCAGGATCAGGCGCGGATCGAAGGGCGAGGGGATCAGATAGTTTGGACCGAAGACCGGTGTCTCGCCGGAATAAGCGCGGGCTGCGACATCAGATGGTTCCTCGCGTGCAAGGGCGGCAATGGCGCGCACGGCGGCCATCTTCATTTCTTCGTTGATCGTCACTGCGCCGCAATCCAGCGCCCCGCGGAAAATGTAGGGGAAGCAGAGAACGTTGTTCACCTGGTTCGGGAAGTCGGAACGACCGGTGCAGATCATCGCATCGGGGCGGGCAGCGCGGGCGAGATCGGGCATGATCTCCGGCGTCGGGTTGGCAAGCGCCATGATCAGCGGGTTCTCGGCCATCTGCGCGAGCAGTTCCGGATTCAGCACGCCGGCGGCGGAAAGGCCAAGAAAGACGTCGGCGCCGCCGATGTTTTCGGCGAGCGTGCGCGTGTCGCTCTTCTGGGCATAGACGCTTTTCCACTTGTCCATCAATTCGGCGCGGCCTTCGTAGACGAGGCCTTCGATGTCATGGACCCAGATATTTTCCCGCTTGGCACCCAGCGTGACGAGGAGGTTGAGGCAAGCAAGGGCTGCCGCGCCGGCGCCTGAGGCAACGATTTTGACCTCGTCAATCTTCTTGTTCGCCAGTTCCAGGCCATTGAGGATCGCGGCAGCGACGATGATGGCGGTACCATGCTGGTCATCGTGGAAAACCGGGATCTTCATGGTCTCGCGGAGCCGACGCTCGATCTCGAAACATTCCGGCGCCTTGATATCCTCGAGATTGATGCCGCCGAAGGTCGGCTCGAGCGAGGCGACGGTGGAGACCATCTGATCGACACTCGGTGCCTCGACTTCGATGTCGAAGACGTCGATGTTTGCGAATTTCTTGAAAAGGACGGCCTTGCCTTCCATGACTGGCTTTGAGGCAAGCGGACCGATATTGCCGAGGCCGAGAACGGCCGTGCCGTTGGAAATGACTGCAACCAGATTGGCGCGCGAGGTGTAGTCGGCGGCCGTTTCGGGATTATCGCGGATCGCCAGGCATGGTGCTGCAACACCCGGGGAATAGGCGAGCGCCAAGTCGCGCTGGTTGCCGAGCGGTTTGATTGCCTGGATTTCGATCTTGCCCGGACGGGGATAGCGGTGAAAGTAGAGCGCCTGCTCGTCGAGGCTTCCACCTGCCAAATTCTTTTCCGTCTTGGACTTTTCCTGATGATCCATCGTCGCCTCCGAGCTGCCGCATGCTGTCTTGGAGTGTTTTCAATACATCAAACGGCATGGCGGAACAGTCGGAATTTCCGTTCGAAATGCGAAAACAACGCAAATCTGCCGTGACGTCAGCGCAGGTCCACCGAAACCGGGAAAATCCACCGGGACAGCAGCATGTCATCTTCCTGAAACACGACTCTGGTTTTGGAGGGGGAGGTGAACGATGGGACACGAGCAGGATGCTTGTGAGGGACAATATGGATACGCGGCACTTCCGTACGCTTTTCATTTCCGATGTGCATCTCGGCTCCAAGGCCGCGAAAGTTGACTTCCTGCTCGACTTTCTCAAGCATCACGAGGCGGATACCATCTTTCTTGTCGGCGATATCATCGACGGCTGGCGGCTGAAGCGTAGCTGGTACTGGCCGCAGGATTGCAACGACGTTGTCCAGAAGCTGCTGCGCAAGGCGCGCAAGGGCACGCGGGTCATCTATATCCCGGGCAATCACGACGAATTCCTTCGCGACTTTCCGGGCACCCATTTCGGCGGCATCGAGGTCGCTGAACGGATGATGCACGAAGCGGCCGACGGCAAGAAATACCTCGTGCTGCATGGCGACGAGTTCGACGTCGTCGTGCGCAACGCGCGCCTGCTCGCCTATCTCGGCGACTGGGCCTACGACATGGCGATCATGATCAATATCGGCCTAGCAGCCATCCGCCGCCGAATGGGCATGCCCTATTGGTCGTTTTCGGCATGGGCCAAGCTGCAGGTCAAACACGCAGTCAACTTCATCGGCGAGTTCCAGCGTGTCGTCGCTGAAGAAGCCCGCAAGCACGGTGCCGACGGCGTGATCTGTGGCCATATCCACCACGCGGTGATGGAGGACATGGACGGCATCCGTTACATCAATACCGGCGACTGGGTCGAAAGCTGCACGGCGATTGCCGAGCATCAGGACGGCACGTTTGAATTGATCGAGTGGCGTGCAACGAGTGGCATACAGCCGATGCCGATGGCGATCGGCCATCGTGAAAAGGAAGTCGCGCAGCAGGCCGCTTAAGCGCGGCCTTCGCTCCCCAATTCTATGCATCAATTTAGCCCGTTGTGTCTTTGCGACAGGCCCTATTTATTTTTTGAAACGTTTCAGATGGGCAATTTCTTGCCATAGTCGCCTTTAGGTTGATGTGTTAGGCAACGTTCAGTTTCCTGCAGGTCCACCGATGATTCCCGCTCAAAATCCTCCGGCAAGTGAGGAGGCACCGCCGCGCTTTCGGCTGCTCAGTGCCTTGTCGTACTGTGCGCCTTTACTCGTCAATGGCGTGGCCTTACCGTTCTTCCCGATGTGGCTTGCGCTGCACCAGTTCAACGACCATGAGATCGGCGTCATTCTCGCCGTGCCGATGGTCGTGCGAGTCCTCGTCGCCCCTATTGTCGCGATGTATGCCGACCGGATGAAGGAACGGGCGGATGTGTTGCTGTTTTCTGGCTGCCTATCGCTGCTAACGGCGATCGCGCTCTACTGGACCAATACATTCTGGCCGGTGCTGATCGTCTACACGATCCAGGGTGCAACCTTTGCCTGTTACGTCCCGGTCGTCGAGTCGATCGTGATCTCCGGTGTCCGGCGCTGGGGCCTGGACTACGGTTCGATGCGGGTATGGGGTTCGGTGGCGTTCATCGTCTCCACCCTGATCGGCGGGCAATTGATCGGGCGTTGGGGCGGCGAGATGGTGTTGCCGGTCATGACATTTGGCTTCGTGACAACGGTGGTGATGGCGATCTACTGCCCACGAATCGGTCCGACGCGCAGGCGTGGCACACCGGTCGATATCTCGGCGGCGACCGGGAGTTCGCTACGGCAGCCTCATCTGCTCGCTTTGCTGATCGGCGTCGCAATCCAACAGTCGAGCCACGCGGTCCTGCAGGCGTTCGCGTCCCTCTACTGGCGCGATCTCGGCTTCTCCGGCACGCAGATTGCCGTCCTTTGGAGTGCCGGCGTCGCGGCCGAAGTGACGGTGTTTTTTCTGTCTCGTCGACTGAGTCGCCGATTTAGCGCCTGGACGCTCATTCGCTTCGGTGCGGCGGTCAGCGTGTGTCGCTGGATCCTGTTTCCGATGCATTGGGGTTTCTGGGGCTTCCTTCTGCTCCAGTGCATGCATTCCTGCACCTATGCCTTCGTGCATACGGGTGTACAGAGACGGATCGTCGCCTCGGTGCAGGAGACCCAGGAGTCGTCGGCGCAGGGCGCCTATTTCTTCTACAACGGCATGTTCATGGGACTAATGACGATTGCTTCCGGCTACGTCTACGCGTGGCTCGGCCTCGCAAGCTACTACGTCATGGCGCTGGTTGCCCTAACCGGGCTGGGCCTCGTAATCGCGGCCTATTATCTTCAGCCCCAAAGCGTTGTTTCCGGCGGCCAAACGAGGGAGGCTGCGTAACGCAACCCGGGTTCGCGGTCGCGAGCCAGGAGTAGCGGCCCGTCCAGGTCGACGAACTCGGCATCGTGCCCCAACAATACGGCTGGCGCCATAGCCAGGGACGTGCCGACCATGCAGCCAACCATGATCTTGAAATCAAGGCGTTGCGCCTCTTTCTTCATCGCAAGCGCCTCGGTGAGGCCGCCAGTCTTGTCGAGCTTGATGTTGATCGCGTCGTAGCGGTTGCGAAGGCTCGCGAGGTCGCCGGTATGATGTACGCTCTCGTCCGCACAGACGAGCAGCGGACGACGGATCTCGGCCAGGAGTTCGTCCCTGCCTGCCGGCAGCGGCTGTTCGACCAAGACGACACCCGCCTCGGCAGCGATGCGAAGATGGTGCTCCAGCGTTTCCTCTGGCCAGCCTTCGTTGGCATCAAGGATGATGGCCGCATCAGGGGCAGCATCGCGAACCGCGCGGATGCGGCTTTCGTCGTCGCCGGTGCCGACCTTGACCTTCAGCAGCGCCCGACCGGCGTTCGCACGCGCCTGGGCTGCCATGACATCAGGTTCGCCGAGCGAGATCGTAAAGGCCGTCGTCAGCGGTTGCAGCCCAGCCAGTCCCAGGCTGTTGATGACAGCGTTGCCCGAGTTCTTCGCTTCGAGGTCCCAGAGGGCGCAGTCCACGGCATTGCGTGCGGCTCCGGGCGGCATTGCACGCTGCAGTTCCTGGCGCGTCAGGCCACCCTTGATCAGCGGTCCCGCAGCGTCGATCTGTGCGGCGACGCTTTCCATCGTCTCGCCATAGCGGCGATAGGGAACGCATTCGCCCCGGCCGACCATGCCGCGTTCCCGGATTGTGCAGAGGATCACGTCCGCCGACGTTTTGGCGCCGCGCGAGATCGTGAATGCGCCGGCAATGGGGAAGGATTCCGTCTGAATTTCAAGTGACCGTGGCATATTTGCAATCCTGCGCGCATGGAAATTTGGTGTGGCTTGGGTATATTGATCCGAAGCGGCGAACCGCTAGTTCGCGAGTCGGCAATGTCGCCGTAAGCCTTGAAAGACACAAGCGTTTTGAAGTCCGAAACCCGTAACGCCGCCTCACTGCATGTGGACGACCAGACCCATGGCTCGGGACAGCTCGTTCATATCGAGGGGAATTGGCGAAGTGCCAACCTGCATCTCATTCTGCGCGACTTCGAAAAACTCACAGCCGGCCGCAGCGGTGAGGTGACGCTCGACCTTTCCGGCGTGACGGATATCGACACGGCCGGGGTCTGGTTGCTCTGCCGGCTGAAGAAGCAAGTAGAAGGCGCCGGTAGCACCGTACGCTTCGAAGGCAGCAACGCGCATATCGACGAAATGATCGCGGAGTTCTCCGAGGAGCCGCCGCAGCCCGAGCAGGAGCCGCAGCGAAGCCCGAGTTGGACGGAGCGGATCTTCGCGCCGATCGGTAAGATTACCTTCGATATCTGGAATAACCTCGCGGCTGCGATGTATATCCTCGGCTCCGCTGTCCGCGGCGCGCAGATGAAATTCGGGCGCGGTAGCGGCGTATCGCCGGCGTCGATCGTTAATCAGATCGACCACATGGGCGTGCGTGCGGTGCCGATCATCTTGCTGATGTCGTTCCTGATCGGCGCGATCATCGCGCAGCAGGGCGCCTTTCAGCTGCGCTATTTCGGTGCCGAGGTCTTCGTCGTCGACCTCGTCGGCATCCTGCAGCTTCGCGAAATCGGGGTACTTCTGACAGCTATCATGATCGCCGGCCGCTCTGGCAGCGCCATCACCGCCGAAATCGGTTCGATGAAGATGCGCGAGGAGGTGGATGCGCTGAAGGTGATGGGGCTCAATCCTGTTGGAGTGCTCATCTTCCCGCGTCTGGTTGCGCTCACGGTGGCACTGCCGCTGCTGACTGTCATTGCGAATTTCGCGTCGCTCTTTGGCGCTGCGGTCGTGGCGTGGGGCTATTCGGGCATTACCTTCGCGAATTTCATCGCGCGCCTGCACGAGGCGATCACGCTATCGACGGTTCTATCGGGGATGATCAAGGCACCATTCATGGCGCTGGTTATTGGTATCGTTGCGGCGGTGGAGGGCTTAAAGGTAGGCGGTAGTGCTGAGTCGCTTGGCCAGCATGTCACGGCGGCGGTGGTGAAGGCGATCTTCGTCGTTATCCTCATGGACGGGCTTTTTGCCATGTTCTATGCGGCCATCAATTTCTAGGGATCGTACGTGGACGGACAGCAGGCAGAGACCAGAAACGATGAAGGACGGGATGTCGTGCTCTCGGCGCGCGGCGTGACCGTGGGTTTCGGGTCGAAGGTCGTTCTCGACAATCTGAACCTCGATATCTATCGCGGCGAGATACTGGGTTTTGTCGGTGCGTCGGGGACAGGCAAGTCGGTCTTGATGCGGACGGTGCTTCGGCTGCTGCCGCGCCGTTCCGGCAACATCAAGATCCTTGGTCAGGATTTTGACGAACTGGACGAACCGCAGCGCAATGCACTCGACATGCGTCTCGGCGTGCTCTTTCAGCAAGGAGCCTTGTTCTCCTCGTTGACGGTGAAGGAAAACATCCAGGTGCCTATGCGCGAGTATCTGGATCTTCCGCAATCGCTGATGGACGAACTGGCTCAACTGAAAATCCGGCTGGTCGGGCTGGCGGCGGATGCCGCCGACAAATACCCGTCGGAGCTTTCGGGCGGTATGATCAAGCGTGCGGCGCTGGCGCGCGCCTTGGCGCTCGACCCGGAACTGGTGTTCCTCGACGAGCCGACTTCGGGCCTCGATCCGATCGGTGCTGCGGAGTTCGATGAGCTCATTGCAAGGCTCAGAGACACTCTCGGACTGACCGTCTACATGGTCACCCACGACCTCGACAGCCTCTTCTCGGTTTGCGACCGCATTGCTGTGCTTGGCAAGAAGCGGGTAATGGTCGAGGGAACGATCGACGACATGCTGGCCTTCGACGATCCGTGGGTTCAGGCTTATTTCAAGGGCAAGCGGGCGCGTTCGATCGTGCCGCAGAGTGGCCACGCAGGCAAGGACAGCCTGGCGCAAGACAGCCGCGGGAAGTGAGCGGATACGATGGAAACAAAAGCGAACTACACGATTGTCGGCTTTTTCACGGTGCTTGTCATCGCGGCGGCGTTCGGCTTCGTCTACTGGATGGCCGAATATGGGCGTGGCGGGCCAATGGCCGAACTGATCGTCCGTATCCCCGGCTCCGCGAACGGCTTGAGCGTCGGCTCGCCGGTGCGGTTCAACGGCATTCAGGTCGGTTCGGTCAAGTCGTTGTCGATCGATGCGGACGATCCGAGCTTCTCGCTGGCGTTCACCGAAGTCCGGGTCGATGCGCCGATCTATCCTTCGACGAAGGCGATCCTTGAAATCCAGGGTCTGACGGGTGCTGCCTATATCGAACTGTCGGGGGGCAAGATCGGCGAAAAGAACATCCTTCAACAGTCGATCGACACCGGGAAGCGAGCGGTTATCATCGCGGACCAGTCGAGTGTGACGAACCTTCTGGCGACGGCAGATAAGATTCTCGACCGCGCGAACGATGCCATCGGGCAGGTTCAGGGGTTTGTGAAGGATGCGCGTGGGCCGCTGACCAAGACATTGCGGAATGCCGAGACGTTCTCCGACGCGTTGGCCAAGAACTCCGGCAACATCGACTCGTTCCTGCAAAGTGTCGGACAGCTGTCCGATACGGTTCGCAAGGTCTCAGGCCGTGTCGACTCGACGCTGGAGGCGGTCGAGGCGCTGGTGAAAGCCGTCGATGCGAAGAAGATCGATACCATTCTCAGGAATGCCGAGAAGGTCAGCCGCGACGTCGCCGATGCTTCAGGCAACTTCAAGGGAGCGATCGAGAAGTTTCAGGAAACGGCGACGACCTACAATGACCTCGGCAAGAAGGCGCAGGCGACACTCGATCGGGTGGATACTCTGGTAGCGCAGATCGATCCGGCGAAGGTCAAGGGATCCGTAGACGACATCTCGCAGGCAACCAAGGATGCGCGCACCGCTGTCGCATCGATCAAAGACGTCGCGAACACCGTTTCGGCCCGGCAGAAGGACATTGATCAGACGATCCAAAACGTTTCGCAGATGGCGAACAAGCTGAACTCGGCTTCGACGCGCGTCGACGGCATTCTGATCAAGCTGGATGCGCTGCTCGGAACGGACAATACGCAGTCGCTGTTTGCGCAGGCGCGTGACACGCTCACCTCGTTCAAGAAGGTCGCCGACAACCTCAACTCGCGGATTGGTCCGATTGCCGACAATCTGCAGAAGTTTTCCAGCGGTGGGCTGCGCGATATTCAGTCGCTCATCAACGACACGCGCTCAACCGTACAGAATCTTAGCAATACGATCAGCGATTTCGACCGCAATCCGCAGCGGCTGATTTTCGGCGGGGATACGGTAAAGCAATATGACGGCCGGACGCGGCGTTAACAGGGATATTAGGGGAGCGCATATGGCCGTATCGGATGTGTTGCAGCGTCGTTCGTGGATATCGATAACCGCGATCGCGCTGCCGCTATTGGCAGGCCTTGCGGGCTGCGGGACGGCTGCAAAGAACGACACCTACGATCTCTCAGCGTCGGTGACCGGCAGTGGACCGGCGGCAAAAGGCCGCCAGATCCTGGTGCAGCAACCGACCGCGCTGAAGGCGATCGACAGCGAACAGATCGTCATTCGGGTGGCTCCATCGCAAATACAGTATCTTTCCAAGGCGCAATGGGGCGACAAGCTGCCACGCATAGTTCAGGCGAAGCTGGTCGAAGCCTATGAGAACTCCGGCAAGCTCGGCGGCGTCGGCGTCCCCGGCCAGGGGCTCGCGATCGATTATCAGCTGGTGACGGATATCCGCTCCTTCGAGATCGACACGACCGCCGGCAGCCGTGCGGTGGTTGAGATTTCAGCCAAGATCCTGAATGACCGCAATGGTTCCGTGAGAACTCAGAAAGTGTTCAGACAAGAGGTGCCTGCGGGCGGATCGAACGATGGTCTTGTGAAGGGCCTCGATCGCGCGTTTGCACGTGTATCTGCTGAAATCGTCAACTGGACGCTGCAGTCTATTTGATCGTCCATGCCGGGTAGGCGGGAAGGTGCCGCAGGTCCCTACCGACTGGGGCCGGCATGACCGGTGGAAACCGCATCCGAGACTTCAATGAAATGCGACCGCAAACAATGACCCCGAAACGAAAATGGCCGCCCTTTGGCGTAATGCAGTTCACTTAGGTTTGCTTACGGCTCTTATCGGGTATCTGGCAGGCAGTTTTTTGACGACACGGGGGCATGATCGCCCCCGTTTTTCTGTCAGCAACAAGTCTGCCAATCTGTTTCTCAATCTGGTGAGGTGGGCGGGGATTTTGCCGGGTGCTTCGATCGCCATCCATCCCCATTCGTGACGCAGGTAATGCAGGGCTGTGATAAAGCTTAGTCGGGTTGGCTCGACTTGGGCTTCGGTCGCGACCTCTGCCATTTCGAGCCGCACCAGATTGTAGGCCAGCAACGCGCCCCAGACCTCCTGATAGACAGTCTCCGGCGTGCCGCTTCGCAGGGTCAGTTCGCTACCGAGAAGCTCCTGCTTGAGTTCGCGATAACTTGTCTCGATGCGCCATCGCTCTTCATACTGATGGACGATTTCGCTTGCCGGATAAGTTTGTCTGTCCATCAGCGATGTCAACAATATGCGCTTTTTGCCATGGCTGGTGTGCAGATTCCGAGGCAATCCGCCCCCGCATTCCGAAATGATGCCGCCCCCCAATTCCGAGAATTAACCGCCCCCTTGTTCCGAGATGATGCCGCCCTCTGATTGGGGTGTTTGTCGGGGTGTTCTGCTGGTGAGACGTTCGTCCTTTCAGTTGCCTGAGAGGAAGGAACGCGATGCCAGCGGAGAGACTAAAGATGCGGCGTGTCCGCGAGATACTGAGATACAGATTTGAGGAAGGCCTTGGCCACAAGTCGATTGCGGTGCGCGTTGGTGCGGCGCCGTCGACGGTGCGTGAGACGCTGCGCCGTGTGGACATTGCTGGGCTTTCCTGGCCGTTGGGCGAGGACGTCAGCGATGCGATGTTGGAAGCGGCTCTCTACAAGGCTGCCGGCACGAAGACCGGTCATCGCCGCAGCGCTGAGCCGGATTGGGCAATTGTTCACCGGGAACTGAAGCGCAAGCATGTGACGCTGCAGATCCTCTGGGACGAGTATATCGGCCTTCATCCCGAGGGATATCGCTACAGCCGTTACTGTGATTTGTATCGCGGCTGGGCGCTGAAGCTGCCGGTGACAATGCGCCAAAACCATGCGGCCGGCGAAAAGCTGTTCGTCGATTATGCCGGCGACACGGTCACGGTGGTCGTCGACAGATTGTCGGGAAAGACGCGGCAAGCCCACCTGTTCGTCGCAGTGCTCGGCGCATCGAGCCTTTCATTTGCACATGCTCGCTGGAGCGAAACGTTGCCCGACTGGATCGAATGTCACCTGCTTGCGCTTGAGGCGTTCGGTGGCGCACCGGCGTTGCTGGTTCCCGACAACGCCAAGGTCGCCGTCATCAAGGCCTGCCATTTTGATCCGCAGGTCAATCGCACCTATGCCGGGATGGCGGCTCATTACGGAAGCGCTGTTCTTCCGGCACGACCGCGCCGGCCTCGGGACAAGGCGAAGGTCGAAGCCGCGGTTCGCATTGTCGAGCGCTGGCTGCTGGGTCGACTACGCCACCGCGTCTTTTACAGCCTTGCCGACGTGAATGCGGCGATTGCTGAATTGCTCGCTGATCTCAACGACAGGCGCGTCCTGCGTCGCGTCGGGCGCACGCGACGGCAATTGTTCGAAGAGCTGGATTATCCCGCCCTGCGTCCGCTGACTGTGGAACGATACGTCTTTGCGGAATGGAAGATACGCAGGGCCGGTCTCGATTATCATGTCGATATCGACAAGCACTATTACTCGGTGCCCTACCGCTTTGCGCGTGAGCAGGTCGAGGCCCGCATCACCGCCAATACCATCGAGATCTTCCACAAAGGTGAGCGGATTGCCGCCCACAGGCGTTCGAGTGGCAATGGCAAGCACACGACAACGCCCGAGCACATGCCGTCATCGCATCGCCGCTTTGCCGACTGGACGATCGAACGTATCAGCCGCGAAGCCTCCGCGATCGGCTCAGACGTTGCATTGCTCTGCGAGCGTATTCTTGCCGATCGACCGCATCCCGAACAGGGCTACAGAGCCTGTCTGGGCATTATCCGCCTCGTCAAAGCGTTTGAGCGCGAGAGGGTCAATGCAGCCTGCGGCCGGGCATTGGAAATCGGCGCTCGAACCTATGGCTCGGTGCGTTCCATTCTCGACAATCACCTTGACCGACCGTCGGCGTCATCAGGCGCATCATCACCCGAGCCGATCAACCACTCCAACATCCGCGGTCCCCGCTATTACCACTGAGGAGACGACATATGCTTGCACATCCCACCCTTGATAAATTGAATGCCATGGGCCTGACCGGCATGGCCAAGGCGTTCAACGAACTGCTGACCAACGGTGAGAGCGAACAACTCTCCCATGCCGAATGGCTCGGGCTACTGCTGGAGCGAGAATGGAGTTCGCGCCACGATCGCAAGCTTGCCGCCCGGCTGCGGTTTGCCAAGCTTCGCCATCATGCTGTGCCTGAGGATGTCGATTACCGCAGCGACCGCGGTCTCGATCGTGCGCTGTTCATGAAGCTGATCGGCGGCGACTGGATTGATGCCCACGACAACCTCGCGATTTGCGGGCCATCTGGCGTTGGCAAAAGCTGGTTAGCCTGTGCACTCGGGCACAAGGCCTGCCGCGACGATCGCTCAGTTCTTTATCAACGCGTGCCACGCTTGTTTGCCAATCTCGCTCTTGCCCACGGCGACGGCCGCTATGCAAGGCTGCAGCGAACCCTCGGCCACGTCCAGCTCTTGATCCTTGATGACTGGGGTCTGGAACCGCTCAATGAGCAGGCACGCCACGACCTCCTGGAGATCCTCGAAGATCGCTACGGACGCCGCTCGACGATTATCACCAGCCAGCTTCCGGTATCAGCCTGGCACGAGATCATCGGCAACCCAACCTACGCCGATGCCATCCTCGATCGCCTCGTTCACAACGCCCACCGCATCGACCTATCCGGCGAAAGCTTGCGGCGAAATCAGCGCCGGAAATCTTGACTCGTTACACGAATGAACTGACAACAATCACAGCCAGCAGGACCCCAGCCTCAAGGGGGCGAGATCATCCCGGAATCCGGGGGCGCAATCATCTCGGAACAAAGGGGCGGCTTCATCGGAATCGGCAGGCTGGTGGTCGTCTCGATGGCCCTGACCTCCCAGAAGGCCGGCAAGTCCGGTTCTGCCTGCCGCGCCTGGGGCGAGACCTTCATGCGCACCCGATAATCGGTGGGGTGCGGATCCAGTCGTTCCCATGTGCTGTTGGCTTTGGCCGGAATCGGCCAGTGACGCTCATGTCCCTTCGTCTGCAATTGCAAGAGAAGGCTGGCACTGAAGAAGCCCTTGTCGAAGACCGTCAGCGAATGGTCCGGAACCCGGTCGAGCAGGCTTTTGGCATAGAGCATCTCGTTTGTGCCATAGGCTCCGAACACCGCATCACGCACCAGATGCGTCGCCAGCGCCGTCAGCGTCAGCAGCCGCAATTGCGGATAGCTTGCGACAACGCCAGACGCGTAGGCCTGCGCTCCAAAATGCGCCCGGTTCTCCGGGCTGTCGGACGTCCGCAGCGTGCTGCCGTCCACGGCATAACGACAAAGACCCCGCCAGGCACGCCCGGATTGGTGGCGTTCATCCCAGCATGATGCACTCATTGCAAACAACTGCGCCAACGGTGCCTGACCCAAGCGCTGCCGTGCCTGTGTCAACGCGCTCTTGGCAATATCCGCGTTGACCTCATCGGGCAAAACCAGATCAAGATGGGCCACCACCTCCGGGATCGACTGATGACGATAAAGGGCCAACGCAATCACCAGCCAGACGACCTGCTCGGCTGGCAGCTTGCGCTTGCGGATGCTCGCCTTGCCTGTCGTGGCGAGAGCCTGAGCGATCCAGTCCGGGTCGATCGCCTGCGAAAGAGCCGATAATTCGGCCGAATGTCCAAGGGTGCGTGACATCACAAACAAAAACAGGATGGGAAAACGAATCCCCATCCTGAACCATCAAACTTGCCCGCAGCTCACTAAGTGAACTGCATTACGCCCTTTGGCGGCCATTTCTTTTTTGCCTAGGGCCTCTTAGCCCAATCGTCCTGCGGCATGAGCAAGCATCGTGTAGACCTTGCCCGTATCCGAGGTCAGATAGGACTGGGTGATCGTCTTGTCGCGATCGCCGCGGGAAACATCGGCAAGCAGCTTCTCAAAATCGGCGATGTAACGATCGACAGCGGTGCGGAACTCCGGCTCTCGATCGTACTTGCGCTTGATCTCGTCGAAAGTCTGCTGGCCCTTCAGCGTGTAGAGGCGGCGCGTAAACACGTCCCGCTCGCCACGCTGATAGCGACGCCACAGATCGACCGACGCGTCGTGATCGATCGCACGGGCGATATCGACGGAAAGCGAGTTCAGGGACTCGACGACATGGCGCGGGTTGCGGCTATCGGCTGTGCGGGCCGGCGCTGCTGCGGTAGCCTCAGCGCGGGGGGGCGGTTGCCGGGCCGGAGCTTCCTCGGCGGCCTCGTCGCGCGATGCGCCACGCAGGAGGTCGCTGATCCAGCCACCGGTTGCCGGCGAGGCCGGAGCCGAGGCCGCAACGGGTGTGCGCTGCGGCGTCGCGGCGGCAGGCGTCGGTGGCGTCAGCGAACCGCGCAGGCCGAAGCTTTCGATCGGCGAGGGGGTCACTGCCGGTGCCTGGGTCGGCGCTGCGGGCGGGGCAGGCTGCGGCGCCTGCTGGGTAACGGCTGGCTGGGCCGGACGCGGCGCCGGCTGTGGCTGAGCAATAGCCCGCGGCGCCGGCTCGGAAATTTCCAGTTGCTGCGTTGAACGGCCAACGATGTGCGAGATGTCCTGCAGCGCTTTGATCTGCTCGGCGACGGCGCGCCGCATGGCAGCGGCGCTTTCCTTTGCTTCTTCCGGAAGATCGAATGCACCCCGCTTCAGCTCACTGCGGGTCATATCGAGTTCCTTGCGGATGTCGCCAGCGGAGCGGCGGATCTCCTCGGTCGCACCAGAGAATCGGGATACCGCCTCCTCGACTGCCTCGCGAAGCGACTCGCGCATGGTCTGGGCAGCGCCGTCGGATGCGCGACCTGCCTCGCCGAGCATACGCTCGACTTCCGACAGCGACGCTGTCAGGCCACCGCGCAACCGGTTGGAGAGCTCGCCGGAGCGACGCTCGGCGTTGCCGAAGGCACCGTCGATTGTCGCGTTGGCGTCTTCTCCGGCCTTGACGAGCGCGGCGCGCATGGTCGCTGCTGCTTCCTCTGCACGCTTTTCGGTTTCGGAGAGAACGCGGCCGATGTCGGAGAAGGAGGACTGTACGCTCTCGCGCAGCGTACCGCTGACCTGGTTCGATCGCTGCTCGGCGCGGTCGAAGGCGGATTCGACCATACCGCCCAGGGAACGCATGGTCTTCTCGATTTCCTCCGAGCGCTGGACGAGTCCAACGGAGAGGTTTTGCAGTGCCGTTTCGCGATCCTCGAGCGTCGAAACCAGGTTCGATTGGGCCGCTGCGAGCAGACCGGATGCCTGGCCGAGCACCTTCGAATGCTCATCGAACCGACCGATGATGCCGCCGACCTGGGCAAGCGTCTGACCTGAAATATCGGACAGGCGATCGACCTTGCCTTCGAGCAGGCGGGTCGATGCGGAAACCATCTCGGCGGCCTTCGATGCGGATTCGGTAAAACGCGACGTCGTATCGCCGAGGCGGCCATCCACTGCCGCTAGATTTTCGGCTGCACTGCTCATCATCTGACCCATGGCGGAGCTGTTGTCCGACAGGCGCTCGATCAGCTTGTTGACGTTGGCAAGGAGGCTGTTCTCCATTGCGTCGACGGCCGAGGAAGCGCTCTCGGTGCGTGCGGCGATCGCAGTGATCAGAGCCTCGTTCTCGCTGCGTAGACGCTCGGTGCTGCGCTCGGTCGCCGCCGTGATGCGTGCCGCGGCTTCTTTGCCTGCGTCGGCATAACGATCGATCAGCGGTCGTGCCGTCTCGTCGAGAATGCGCGCCAGTTCCGTGGAGCGGCCGGAAAGCATCGAGTTGAGTTCGCGGGTCCGGTCATCGAGTGTCGTACGGATGGCGCTGCCGCGCGCATCGAGTGCCTTTTCGACATCGGTCAGCGTCGAGTCGATTTCGCGCGTGCGGTCCTCGAGGCTTGAACGGATTGCATTGCCGCGAGCTTCCAGAGCACGTTCGACCTCTGCCATGGTAGAGGTGATTTCCTGGCTTGCATCAGAAATCGTCGTGCGGATGCCCGCGCCGTGGTTTTCGAAGGTCGCCTGGGCGTCGCCAAGCGCGCGGGAAATGGCGCCAACCTGGCCGCTGACCAGGGTCTCCGCTTCCGCAACCTTGTTGATGATCGCGTTGCCTGCTTCCGAGAAGGTCTGAGCGACGGCCGCTGCCTGGCCGGCCAAACGGTTCTGGGCTTCAGAGACCCGGCCGACGATCCGTTCGGACCGTTCTTCGATTGCGCGGCTGAACTCGTTGCTCTTGGCCTCGAGGCCCTCCGCAAACTGCTGGCCGGTACGGCCGAGGCTTTCGGCCGCACGGGCGGCTTCGTCGTCCATGCCCTGTGTCGTCTCGGCGACGGCGCTGCGCAGCGAAGCGGCGAGGCCGGCAGCCTTGCCCTCGATCGTGCGATTGACGGCATCGAGACCGACCGTCAGAGCCCGGTCCATCGTCGACAGGCGCTCCTCAATGCGGGCACTGCCACGCTCCATCGCCTCGTCGATGCTCGCCGTGCGGGTGTCGATGCCGGAGGTCAGATTGGCCGTGCGGCCATCAATCGTCTCCACGAACTTTACGGCGCTGTCGTCGAGCGCTGCCGCAATGCGGCCCGTTGCCTCTTCACCAAGGACGCCAATGCGCGAAATACCGTCCGCCAATGTGTCGGAAAGCCGGCCGCCAGCGGCGTCGACCTGCTCGGCTACGCCGCCGACGCCGTCACGAATGCGGTTTTCGAGGGCGGCAAGGCCGGCCTCGACACGCGACCCGGTTTCAGCAAAGCGACCGGTCATGCCTTCGATCGACTGGTCGAGCTGCGAGGAGAAGGTTTCTGCCGAGCGCGAGATCTCGCCTGCTGCCTCCTGGAAGCGGCCGGCAATATGGCCGGTGCTGTCGCGCAGGCGATCTTCCAGGGCCCGGCCACTGTTGTCGATCGTCTGGCGAAGCGAGACCTCATGGTCTTCCAGCGACATTTCCAGCATGCCGACACTGGTGGCGATCGATGCTCCGATCGTCGTCGCCTGGTCAGAGAGGGTGTCACTGATACGGCTGTGAGCGTCGGTGAGCGCGAGGTTGATGGACTGTTCGCGATCGGCCAAGGTCGAGCGGATACGTTCGTGTGCCGAGTCCAGACCACTTTCGATGCGCGTGGCTGCATTGCCGGTCAGAGCCTCGAAGCGATCGTGTGCCGCGGCAAGGCCGCCTTCGATGCGGGATGCAGCATCGCCGTGCAGTGTCTCCAGTCGCTGATGCGCATTGCTCAGGCTGTATTCGATGCGGGCAGCGGCGTTGCCGGTCAGCGAATCAATGCGGTCTCCACCGCTCGAGAGCGTGCCAGCAAGCGTCGATGCATGATCGTTCAGCGAACGCTCGAGGCGTTCCTGGTTCTCCGTGTAGGCGCTGCGAATTGCATCCGACTTGTCGACGAAAGCGCCGGCAACGCGGGATTCGGCGCCGGCCACCGTGTCGAGCAAGGCATTGGTGCGCGCTTCCAGGGCATTGTCAAAGCGGCTCTGGCTTTCGCCGAAGGAGATAGCGAGCGCCATCGCTTTTTCGTCGAGCGTATCCGAAAGACGGTCCTGGACCGTCGCAATCGAGTTGGCAATGGTATCGACGCGCCGGGCAAGCGCGTCTTCAATGCGGCTATGGCCCTCGTTCAACGATGCGGCGAGTGCCATGACGCGGTCGTCGAGCGCCTCGGTGATCCGGTCATGTCCGCCGGCAAGTGAGTTGCCGATCGTTTCGGCGTGGTGGCCGAGCGTGTCTTCAAGACGGCTCTGGCTTTCGTTCAGGGAAATGGCAAGCGCCATTGCCCGGTCGTCGAGAGCCTCCGTGAGCTTCTCGTGGCCGCCGACAATCTGCTTCGCGATCGTCTCGGTATGGTGGCCGAGGGTGTCGGCAAGCCGCGTCTGGCCTTCATTGAGGGAGATGGCCAAGGCCATCGTTTTGTCGTCCAGCACTTCGCTAAGCTTTTCGTGGCTGCCGGCCAGTTGGTTTGCGACGGCATCGACGTGAAGGCCAAGCGTATCGGCCAGGCGGGACTGCCCTTCGTTGAGGGAGATGGCGAGTGCCATCGCCTTGTCATCAAGAGTGTCGGCAAGCTTTTCGTGGCCGCTGGCGATCGAAGCGGCAATCGCTTCGGCACGCTTGGCGATCGTATCCTCAAAGCGGTTCTGGCTTTCGTCCAGCGAGATAGCGAGCGTCATGGCCTTGTCGTCAAGCGTGTCGGCAAGGCGCTCGTGGCTGCCTGAGACGGCGCTGATGATTGCATCGGAGCGGCTTGCAAGCGTACTCTCGAAACGGTCCTGGGTGTCTGCGAGGGCAGCACTCAGCGCACCGCCGCGATCGGCCATCACTCCGTCGATCCGCTCATGCGCGGAGTCAAGCGCCTGGGTGATATCGGCTGCGCGCCTGGAGATCATCGTATTCAGTTCGTCGGCACGGCCAAAGGCCGAGGTAATCTGCTCGGTTCCCGCGGAGACGGCGGAGCTCAGATCGGAAGTCGTGGACAGCAACGTGTCGCGGAATTCCGTCGCGCGTGCGGCGAGATTGTTGTGGAGTTCCGACGTGCCCGATGCGAGCGCCAGGGAGATTTCGGAGGTGGCGTGGCTCAGCGCCGACGTCATACCCGTCGTATGCGTATGGATGGCCTCAGTGACTTCGGAAACCTTGCCCGCCAGCGAGCTTTCCATGACTTCCTGGCTGGTGGCGAGGGCCGTGGCCAGCGCGAAGGACTGGTCGGTGAGCGACGCGCCAAGGCGCTCGATGCTCGAGCTCAGGATGCCGTTCAGCGAGTCCGAACCGCCGGTCATCGTGTCGTTGATGCGGTTGAGGCTCTCCATCAGCTTGGTGTCGAGCGAGCCGGCGCGCTTGTCGAAGGCATCGGTGAATTCCGCGACGCGCTCATCGAACGAGGTAGAGAGCTGCGCGACGGTTGCCTGCAGCCTTTCGTCGAAGAAGCCGGAGCGCAGATCGAGATCCATAATGGTGTCGTCGACGCTCGACTGCAGGCTCTGGCGGAAGCTCGAGCCCTTCTCGTCGAGCGCGCTGTTGAGCTTGGAGAGGACGTCATCCAGCGTGGTGCTGATGGTGCGTTCGCCACCGGTCAGGCTCTCGTTGATCTCGCGGGTGCGGGCGATCAGGATCTCGTTCAGCTGACGGGCACGGTCGTTCAGCGCGGCGTTGAGCTTCTCGGCGTTGCTGTCCATCGTCGATGCACGCGTCTCGAACTGCCGCAGGATCTGATCTCCGTGCCCGCTCAGGCTCGACGTGAGGGAATCCAGCCGTGTGTCGAATTCGTTGGTGAGTGCGAATCCTGAGGACGTCAGCGTCTGCAGCAGAGAATCCGTCTTTGCCGCAAGAAGCGTGCCCAGCGACTGGATCGCCGACTCCGACTTCTCGGTGATGGCCGCGGCGCGCGTGTCGATCATCGAGGCGAAGGCTTCGCCCGAGGTTGCTAGGCGTACGGCGATCTCTTCCGTGGCAAGCGACAGGTCTTCCTTGAGCTGGTCGTGTACGCCGGCAATCGACGTGCGGATACGCTCGGCGTGATTGACGATCGCTTCGCGCTCAGAGCCGAGCTCGTGGACGAGACCACGCACGCGCAATTCATTGTCGGCGTAGCTGCGCTCGAGTGCATTGACCTCGGAATGGACGAGGGTTTCCAATTCCGAAGCGCGTGCAATGGTCCGCTCAATGCCTTCATTCATCGCCGAGACTTCGCGGCGAACCGCCTGGCCAACGGTCATGATGCGTTCGGAAGCAACGGTCTCAGGCTCGGAGAGGCGAAGTGCCACTTCGGCCATGGAGCGCGCCGCGTTTCGCATGTCCTGGGCACGCGCCATCATGACTGCGAAGGCGTAGAACAGCAGCACCGGCACGATGATGCCGATGAAGCCGGCGATGACGCCCGGCAGTGCCAAAAGATCGGCGATGGAGCGGATCTGCCAGATCTGCGGCGAATAAAGCAGGGCCATGAGGCCAAGGCCGGCGACAATCCAGAGAAGCGACACGATGGTTGCATTGCGGATGGCCGAGCGGCTGGAACCGTTCTCCAGGGATTTCAGGAGCGAAGCCGGCGATATGCGGTTGGCGTCGTTGGCGGCGAAGGACGGGGCGCGCGACGGCTGCTCGGGCTGGCGAGGTGTGTTGGCGGCGCGGGCGCGCTTGGCGTCGGTCTGGCTCTGTTGATTGCGGACACTTGGTGTTTCTGACAATTTGGCCTCCGAGGCGTCGGTCTTGCCGTTCAGCGTATCGTCTTCTCCGAAGTCGATCTGGAGCGCTTCGTCCAATGCCTTGAACGCCTTGTCCTCGATCGACTCGTTGTACTTGTTGTTCGCCATTTAAGTTACGCCTCGTTACATCCCAGCCGGTTCAACAACGCATCCGGACTTCCCGCCGAGCCCGAACAAAACCTTGCCTCTGAGCCCGCCCGTCCAAGTCACCGAGGACGGATAAGCATATCATTTCAGAGTGGATAGCTGCTTTTTCATACAGACGGTATCAAAACATTACCATTATCCACTTGGCGAGCAAAGGCAGGTGCCAGAGAGCTCGCCCAGTAGTATCGTAGTGACACATCCGGGACTGCTAGACAATTAACGCAACCGGTCAAATCCCCTAATATTAATGTCTTGTTAACACCATTTAACAAAAGCGCCCCTTTAAAAACCAACGAGTTAGGGGCGTTTAACGGACGTTAACCATAACCTGAAAAATCCGCCCTGAATGTGCCGAAATTTAACGTGATGGCGACGCCGCGCCCGCAGCATGAACGAACGGCGGGATAGACGACGGGAGAATTGGCACATGGCAGCAGTCAGTATTGCGTTTGCGGCACCCGATAATTGCAAAGGCCCACGTCCTTCGCAGGAGCGTCCGGTGGATCTGGTGCATCTGGCAAACCAGACAATGGGCGACAAGAGCCTGGAAATCGAAGTTCTGCAGATGTTTGCGCGGCAGGCGCGGGCTTGCCTGCAGGAAATATCGTCCGGCGACGAGAAGATCATCGAGACCGCGGCACACCGCCTCAAGGGCGCCGCCGGCGCCGTGGGTGCGTTCCGCGTTCATGCCGCCGCTGAAGCGCTCGAGGGCAATTGCGGCGACGCTGCCAGTATGGCGGCAGTCGGCATTGCGGTGATCGAAGCCGAGAACTTTATCCTCAAGCTTTGCCGCTGAGCCGCAGGTCAGATACGAGACCCGCTGATCCGTTTCGGGGCAGCGGGTCTTTTTGTGACTGTCGGCTTGTGACTGTCGGCATGGCGCATTTTGACAAGCGCGCCGCTTCCCGATCTGGAATGAAAGGCATCGAGCGGTCGGTGTTGACTGCCTCGACGATTTGTTGGAAGAAAAATCCAGACCCTCCCATTGACGACTACCGGAAATCATCATGCCCAAACTGACCATTGTCGCCTTCGACGGCACGCGCTTCGATCTTGATGTCGATCAGGGATCGACCGTTATGGAAAATGCCGTGCGCAATTCGGTGCCGGGCATCGAGGCTGAATGCGGTGGCGCCTGTGCCTGCGCGACCTGTCATGTCTACGTCGACGACGAGTGGACAGAACGCGTCGGTCCGCCTGAAGCGATGGAAGAAGACATGCTCGATTTCGCGTTTGACGTGCGTCCGACGTCGCGCCTATCCTGTCAGATCAGAATGAAGGCAGCCCTGGATGGGCTTACAGTCCACGTGCCCGAGCGGCAGGCCTGATCCACTGCATTCCCCAAAAAAAAGCCTCGCTGGCCGCTAGACGAGCGAGGCGAGGTAGGCGCATTACCTACGGACGAGGGAGGATCATCCGCGGCTTCGCAACGCGCCAGGAGAACCCAGGAGCGAAAGTTCGGGCTTACGGACCTGAACTTTCGAATGTTTGAATATTACCGCGTTGCGGTTGATTTAGGTAGACTGAGAAATAACCACTAAATCACTGGGGCGACTGCAGTTTCACACAAGTTTTGTTACGCGGCTAAACTTCTGTGATCGCCTTGAGCTTGAGAATCAGCTATCTTGCGCCGCCGGATATTCTGATCCGATTGTTCAGAAGTCTCATCATTCGACTCTGAAAATTGACGGCTTCGATTCGGTCGAATCGTGCCTGCAGCCGGTCGTGTTCCTCGATGCCGCGGGTCGAAACGTCGGTCACTAATTCCTGCATGCGCTCGCAACCGGGCTGCGGAGGAAGCGCGAGGATCTGCCTTTCCATTGCGCGTGCCTGGTTTCGCGCAATCTCGGCATGACGTTCTTCGTGCCGCTTGATGTCGCTCGAGAGTGCATCCCATATCATCGACAGCTGCTTGCTGGCGCCTTTGCGGTTGGTCCAGCGGGGCAGGATGATCTGCGTGTGGACGGTGACCTTGGCGCTGGCGACCCGGCATCTTCCTCCCGCCTGGACATAGGTGGCGTCGCCGCCGAAGCGGATCTTGGTCGCACCCGGATGGCGAGCCGACGAACCGCTTGCGGTCGGCCCGTTGGTGCTCAGTTGCTGATCGAGTTGGTCCGCGGTTTTACCCTTGATCGCAAAATAGGAGTAGCTTCGCGTCGCGATCACGGTAGCAGCGGCTGGACTGCACGCTGCTACCGCGATGGAAAAGCCGAGGAGGAGAGGCATATAACGCGATACGGAAAGCATTCTGCAGATACTCATGTTGAAGTTTGCCGGAGCTTGGGGCATAGCCACGACCAGCGCAATATCGCTAGCGTTTTTTTCGATCGATAGGATGAATACCGTTGGCACGGCTTGGGAGCAGTTTCTGGCGCGTCGGGCATGGTCGTGAGATCGGACTGGGCGCGCGTGCCGTGATCATGGCGATCGTCAACGTGACGCCGGATTCCTTCTCGGACGGTGGGCGATACGAGACCGTCGATGCGGCCGTGACGCATGCCCTCCAAGCTGCCAGCGAGGGCGCTGGGATCATCGATATCGGTGGCGAATCGACACGTCCCGATGCGGATGTCGTCAGCCCTTCCGAAGAGCAGGCACGAGTGTTGCCGGTGATCGAGGCACTGCGCGGCAAGACCGATGCGCTGATCTCGATTGATACCTATCGAGCTGAGACCGCACGGCTTGCCGTCGGCGCAGGGGCGCATATTGTCAACGACGTATTCGGGCTGCAGAAGGAACGCGAGATCGGGAAGATCGTTGCCGATACCGGCGCAGGCCTGTGCCTGATGCATACGGGCCGCGATCGGGAGAAGCTTCCGGATGTGATCGCCGACCAGTTTTTCTTCCTCGAACGCTCGCTAGAAATCGCTTCGGCCGCAGGTGTTTCGAGGGATCGCATCGTGCTCGACCCGGGCTTCGGCTTTGCCAAGGATACGGAAGAAAATGTGGAGCTGATGGCGCGTTTCGGCGAGTTGCACCGCTTGGGATTGCCGCTGCTTGCCGGCACTTCGCGCAAACGTTTCGTCGGCGCCATCACAGGCAGGCAAGCCGCCGAGCGGGATGCGGGAACGGCAGCGACTAGCGTGTTGCTGCGTCTGGCCGGGGCTAGCATTTTTCGCGTACACGATGTCGCAATCAACAGGGATGCTTTGGCAATCGCCGATGCTATGCTCGCGGCGAGCCATAGCTGCGAGCAAGGAAATTTGGCATGAGCACTACGTACACTATTACGCTTCAGAACTGCGCCTTCTTTGCCCGCCATGGCGTCCATGACGAAGAGGAGTTCCTCGGCCAACGTTTCTTTGTGGATGCCGAGCTCGACGTCGTCGCAGGCGATGCCCTGGAGAGCGATTCCATCAATGACACGGTCAACTATGGCATTGCCTTCACCGTGATCGAGGAGATCGTCACGGGTAAGCGTCGCTATCTGATCGAGGCGCTTGCGCTTGATATCGCCAAGGGGCTCAGTTCGAAATTTCCGCAGATCAAGCGTGCAAAAATCACAGTCCGCAAGCCGAACGCACCGGTACCGGGCGTTCTCGATTTCGTTCAGGTGAGCGTCGAACACTTTGCCTGAGGCCATTTTCCAAACGGCAACGCTCGGCCTTGGCGGCAATCTCGGCAAGCCTACTCATGCAATGGCCGTCGCTCTCAGAGCGCTTGACCAGCGACCCGACTGCCGGGTGGTAGCGGTATCGCGGCTCTATCGCACGCCGCCCTGGGGCAAGACCGACCAATCCTATTTCTTCAACGCTTGCGCTGCCGTCGAGACGACGCTTGGCCCGGAGGCGCTTCTCGATGTCTGCCTGGATATCGAACGGGGAATGAAACGAGAGCGTATCGAGCGCTGGGGGCCGAGGACGCTGGACATCGATATTCTGACCTATGCCGATGTCGTTCAATCCGCGCCACGGCTGGAGCTTCCGCACCCGCGCATGAAGGATCGCGGCTTCGTGCTGATGCCACTTGCCGACTTTGCTCCGGAGCTGCTTGTCCACGGGGCACCCGTTCGCGAATGGTTGGCGAAGGCCGATGTGCAGGGGATCGAAGTGGCCGATCACAGCAGCAACTGGTGGCATACGGCCTGAACTAGAAAAGCGGCGGAGAGTCCGCCGCTTCAAAAGGCGCGGACCAAAAACCTATTCGACAGAACCGACGGTGATTTCGTCGACTTGGCGCGTGAGCGTCAGGCCGATAACAGGGATCATCTGGCTTTCGACCTTGACCGAAACGGTAACGTTCATGGTTTTGTCGTCGCGGACGCGGGCAATCATGGCGCCGTTAAGCTTGGAACGGTTGAGGCCGACGACCACGGTATCCTGGGTAACGGCACCCGATATAACGTCGAGTCCCTTGCCATCGGCGCCATCAAGGAATTTGCCCTTGTAGGAATTGCCAGACTGGGTGATGAGCGCGGTCATCGGCTGCTTGAAGACGCCGACCCTGCAGCTTCCGTCAAGCTTGATGCCAGTGCCGCCAGCGCTCACCGGTTCGCCGACGAGATTGCAGGTGAATTTCGTGCCTTTGTACTTGCCGGCAACGATCTCGCCGGGGCCTCTCCAGGCGCCGGCAACGGACTCGAAGAAGGCTTTGTCACGTGTTGCCGCTGTTGCCGACGGAGCCATGTCGGCGACTGGTGACAACGCCACCGCAGCCAGTCCGAAAAGAAGAAGAAACTTGCGTGAATACATGGATTTTCCCTAGCGACACCATCGCTTAACTGGACCCAAGTTTTGCCGAAAAATGGTTAACGGTTGGTTTCCTGTGAGCCTGAAAGCGCTGAACAACAGCGCGTTCCGCAGCCGCCGTACGCCGATACCGGAGCGCTAGCGCCTTGAATTCATGGCAAGTATTTTCGCGTGTCGTTTAGCGCGTGGCAAGCACGACAAAGCTGTCAATTTTCAGGAATTCTTATCACGCGATGTCATGGATGGCGTGAGATCCCCAATGAAGTCGCCGATTCCCGGCCGTTTCAGGGCATGGAACGAAAGGGGACGGCAAAGGTCCATGGCGGCGATTCCGATGCGGGCGGTCATCAGGCCGTTGATGACGCCTTCGCCGAGGCGTGCCGACAGCTTCGACGCCAGCCCATGGCCAAGCACCTGCTGCACGAGGCTATCGCCGACCGCGATCGAGCCGGTCACGGCAAGATGCGCCAGAACGTCTCGCATGAGCCTGATCATGCCGAGCGTTCCCGGCCGCCCTCCGTAGAGATCCGCCATAGCCCGGACGAGTCGGGCGGCCTCATAAAGCACGTAGAGCAAGTCGACGATGGCACGCGGGCTGACGGCGGTGACGATGGAGACTCGCTTCGAGGCATTGACGATCAAGGCCCGCGCCTGCCGGTCGAGGGGCGCCAGAAGCTCGCGTTCTGCGAGGGCGATGAGATGCGGCGCGTCGATGATATCGCCCTCTGTCGCTTTCAGCGCGGCGCGGCCCTTGGCCGTCTCGGGCTTGCCGGAGAGCAGAGTTTCCAGCCGCTTGACCAGCGCGCGCGCCTTCGCCGGCTTCGTCTCCACCATGGCGGCCTCGGCTTCGCTCTTGATCGCCTGCACGGCCGTTAGCCGCATCATTCCGGCTGTCTCACGGATAACGATGGTGATCACCGCCAGGATGCCGATTGCGAGTGCCGCAAGCGCTGTATAGCCCAGCCAATCTGCGCGACTGAAGAGATTGCGGATAAGGCTGTCAGTCCAAAGGCCGAAGGCAAGCGAAAAGAGAACGCCGAATGCGGCCGCTGCGATTTTCGCAAACGAGGTGCCGCGATTGCGCGGGACCGCGACCGGAATTGGAGGGACATCCTTCTCGGGATTGAGGAAAGGATCATCCTCGTCAGCGGTCAACACGATATCGTCTGTAAAGCTACCCGGTCTTCGCTGGCCACGGTTGGTTTCGGTCGTCGGCCGAGCCGGTGCGTCCTCCTCATAGGAAAAGGCAGCCGGCGCGCGGTGTGCGGGATGTTCGGATGGTGGCTTGATCATGCGAGGCGATCTCCGAAGAGAAACTGCATTGCACGGTCGAGGCGAATATGCGGGACAGAAAGCTTTATGCCGCCGCCTGTCTCTTCAAGGTGCGGCGGGCGAAAGCGTACGACACTGACATCGGGCAGGGCGACGTCACGGTCTCCAGATTCTATGCGCTCGAACAGGCTCTCCGGATCTTCCGGCAGGTCGCCGGGAAATATCGCCGTCTTCTTGAGGCCGTCAAAGCATTCTGCGCCGATGGTTTCACCCTCCATCGGTGTTCCAACAATAACCGGAAGCTCATGGCCATCGCGTTTCACGGTCGCTTCGCGCGTGGCCCGGACCGAGGCAAGTGCCATGACGTCAATGCCTGCGCCTGCCATACCAATGCGATGCACGGCACGATCGACCAGGCGGCGGGTGAGGGCGTCGAGCCGGTCATGGCTTTCATGGTGCAGGTGGTCGGCCTTCGTTGCCGCGACGAGTACGCGATCGATACGGCGGCCAAGCAATGACGACAGCCAGGAATTCGTACCCGGACGAAAGCACGCCAGAACGTCGGTCAGGGCGCGTTCGAGGTCCTGAACTGCCTCCGGGCCACGGTTGATGGCCTGCAGCGCATCGACGAGCACAATCTGTCTGTCGAGGCGGGCGAAATGTTCGCGAAAGAAAGGCTTCACCACGACCGATTTATAGGCTTCGTAGCGCCGCTCCATCATCGCCCAAAGCGATCCTTTTTGCGGTTTGGCTTCCGGTGGAGGCGTGAGCGGCGCAAAGGTAAGTGCGGGCGAGCCATCAAGATCGCCGGGCAGCAGAAAGCGGCCAGGCGGAAGCGTGGAGAGCGAGCGTTCGTCGGCTTTGCAGGCCTTGAGGTAATCGGCAAAAGACGTGGCGAGGTCGCGGGCGCGCATTTCGTCTGCTGAAGCGTTAACGTCGGTGGCGTGGGTGAGGGCCAGCCAATCGCGCGAGAGTTCTGCACGAATGCCCGTTCCCGCCAAGGCGATCGTTTCCTCGCTGAACGCGCGGTAGTCCTTTCCGAGCAAAGGCAAGTCCAGAAGCCATTCGCCCGGATAATCGACGATATCGATCGACAGCCGACCCGGCGAGAAAAGACGGTTCCAGGCGCTGGCACTTTGATATTCGAGCGTGATGCGCAATTCGGATATCGCCCGGGTGGAATCGGGCCATACGCGATCCTTCACGAGAGAGCGGATATGATCTTCGTATTGGAAGCGCGGCACGGCATCGTCCGGTTGGTGCTCAAGCCGCACCGCCGAGACACGACCGGACTGCACAGGCTCGAAGAGCGGCAGGCGGCCGCCGTGCAGAAGATTGTGGACCAGAGAGGAAATAAAGACCGTCTTTCCGGAACGCGAGAGGCCGGTGACGCCAAGGCGCACAGTGGGATTGATCAGGCCCGATGCCCGGTCCGCAAGATTGTCCAGGGCGATGCGCGCGTCATCGGAGAAGGAGGTCAGGCTGGGCGGCAAGGCGGAATTCCGGTTCTAGTCGTGACAAGCCATATAGGAACCGCAGGTCGATGCGAAAAGACGTTCCGCGAAAAGACCTTAGTCGATCACGAAATCAACAAGGCGCCAGCCTGCCAACCTGGTGTCATAGTCCAGAACTGCAAGGCCGGCAGCCGGAAAGCCGGTCGGCAGTGCCTGACAAAGCGCCTCGTGGCCGATCAGCACTTCTAGCGTTTGCTCCATGGTCGGGTTGTGGCCGACGAGCATCACCGAGCCGGCCGCTTCTTGCGCATCGATGATCTCGAGGTAGATGCCCGGTGAGGCATTATAAAGTTCGTCGACGAATCGAAGATCGAGCGTCGAGCCCATAGCCCTGTGCACAGCATCCGCCGTGTCCCGGCAACGCGCCGCTGTCGAACTGAGAAGCAGATCCGGCCTATAGCCCTTGTTGGCCGCCTTGTCGGCGACGATCTCGGCGTCCGCGTAGCCTTTCTCGCTCAGGGGGCGGTCGAAATCATGTTGCCCAGGCGCTGCCCAAGCGGCTTCGGCGTGCCGCAGCAGATAAATCCGGGAGGGCGGAGGCGTGATTGCAGCCATAGGAAAATCCACGTCGAAGGGACTTTTTCAGTAGCGGGTGAGCGGCCCGTGCGTCAACCGTAGCGGAAGGTATTGCCGCCAAATCAGGGGTAGGAAAGTGCGGGGTTACCGGGAGGAGAATATGCGCCCGGCGGAATAGTGGTGAGAAAATAGTCTGTTAGCTCAAAAATATGACAGATTTAAAAAACTGTTTACCTAGCGTATTTGGCTTGAATCAACCGTAGTCCTCGCGATATACACCCGCCAGATGAGATGTTCTTCAGGAGAATCGCGTTGAGTGAGAAGATCGATCTTAGCAACTACGTACCCTCGGAAGAGGAAGAGTTCATGAACGGTAATCAGCGGGCTTACTTCAGAGCCAAGCTGGTCGCCTGGAGGAACGATATTCTGAGAGAGGCGCGCGAAACCCTCGACCACCTGGCGGAGGAAAGCGCAAACCACCCGGATCTTGCTGACAGGGCATCGTCCGAAACCGACCGGGCCATCGAACTTCGTGCCCGCGACCGCCAGAGAAAGCTGATTTCCAAGATCGACGCAGCACTGCAACGTATCGAAGACGGCACCTACGGCTATTGCGAGGAGACCGGCGAGCCAATCGGCCTCAAGCGGCTTGACGCTCGACCGATCGCGACGCTCTCGATCGAGGCCCAAGAGCGGCACGAGCGCCGGGAAAAGGTCTACCGGGACGAATGAGCCCGACATGCTGACAACAAAAAGGGCACCGCGCAAACCGCGGTGCCCTTTTGCTTTGTTCGGTCGGTCAACTATTTGTCGCGATTAACGCTCATCTCGCCGAAGATGCGGGCGACTTCATTCTGAAGTGCGGCATCTGCGCCGGTGAGCGGGGCCATGTCAGGGTCACGGCGAGGCAGGTTTCCAGGCGCCTGGCTAGGCCTTGCCGCGGGCGCTTGTGGTGCCGGCACGATGCGTTCGGCGGCAAGCGTACTCGTCATCTCCTCCTCGAGTATGCGCTGGAAGTCGCTCGGCTGCACTGCAGGCGCCAGCGTGCCAACTTCGACGAATGCCGATGCGGGCTGCACCGGCGCGAGCGTGTTCTGGACGGAGGGCGGGGTGACCTGCGGCTCGGTGCGCTGTTGCGGCAACACGCGCTGGCGGGCGGAATCGAGGATGTCTGCGGCAACCGAGGCCTCGATCGGCGCAGGCGCCTGACTCGGTTCCGGTCGCGGCTCGAACGACGGCGCCGGGCGCGGCGCACGTTCACGTTCGGCGATAACGGGCGGAGGCGAGGGCGGCGTGGCGACGATAACCGGCTCGGGTCGGGCTTCGATCGGCGCGCGTTCGGGCACGTAGGGTTCAGCTGGCGTGTGGCTGCGGACCGGCGCATTCTGTGGTTCAGCCGGCGCGATGCGAACAGGTGCTGGAGCCTCGGACGTCGCCTCGAGCTGCAGCGGCATCACGGGGACAGGAACTGGAGCCGGAGCCGAAGCCCGAGCAGGTTGATCCGCCGTCTCAGGCGATCCCGCGTCGGCAGCCTCGCCAATTCGGCTCTCGATGACGACATCGGTCGGTCCGCCGATCATGATCAGATGCTCGACGTCGTCCCGCCGGACGAGGACGAGACGCCTGCGCGCATCGACAGCCGCCGCATCAAGAACCTGCAGCCGCGGCTGGCGATTGCGGCCGCCGCGCACAAAGGGCGAAGGCGCGCGGCTGCGCATGATCCAGAGCACGACAATCAGCAGCAATAGAGCTATGCCGACGCCGCCGGCGGCGAGAAGGAAGCGGCTCCCATAGGCTCCCATGAGATCATCGAACATATTGGCTTACTCCCTTCGCGGTTTTGAACCAGCTGGCGACTTTACCACTTCGTAGACAAGTCCCGTTGGCCTTGTCCAGTCATGCCAACCCGAAGTGGAATTCGAACATGCTTTCTTAACAACGCATTTTAATGGCGAAATTGGCGCTCTTCTTTGTGAATTCAATCAGTCTTCACAGAGACCAGTGTTTTTGCGGAGACCGCAAATTGGTAAGAAGGAAAAGGCGCCTGATTCCTGCTTTGTCTCCCTGTTACGAGTGAAGCCCGGCAGGCCATGCGAGGGAATAGATGACGAGACCGCGTCAGGCCGACGATTATAGCGAACCGCTCTTGGACCGCGGGGGGCGCACGGGAACGGCTTTGCGCATCATCCTGCTTGCGCTTGTGCTCATCGGCGCAGCCGCCGCGTTTGTCGTTTTCAAGAGTTCTCTGGACAACGAAATGGTACTCGGCGTTCTCGGCGTGCTTGCCATGGTCGGGATTTTCTTCCTCGTGTCGTCGGTGATCGGCTTTATCGAAGTCATGCCACAACGGCAGTCCGACAGCCTGGCGCGAGCATTCTTGAACAGCCACCCCGATGGGTCTCTGATAACTGATGAGAAGGGTCGCATCGTTTATGCGAATGCGGCCTACGGCGAATTGACCGGTGCCCGCAAGTCGACGGAGGTTCAGACACTGGAAGCGCTGCTGTCGCGGCATCGGGAGTCGAACGAAGCGCTCTATCGTCTCTCCAACGGGCTGCGCGAAGGCCGAGAGGGTAGCGAGGAATTCCGCCTGTTGCGGTCGCTTGGCCCTTCGACGAACGGTGCGGGAGCGCATTGGTACCGCCTGAAAGCGCGGAGCCTGCACAGCGAGGAGATCGGGCGTAAGCCGCTGCATATCTGGCAAATCAGCGACATCACCTCCGAGCGCGACGACCAGGAGCGGTTCTTCAAGGAGTTACAGAATGCGATCGACTATCTCGACCACGCACCGGCCGGGTTCTTTTCAGCCGGCCGCAAAGGGGAGATCTTCTATCTCAACGCAACACTGGCGGAATGGCTCGGCATCGATCTCACCAAATTCGTTCCCGGTTCGGTAACGATTGGCGATTTCGTTGCCGGCGAGGGACTTGCACTCATTCAGTCGGTGCAGGCCGATCCGGGTCTGAAGAAGACCGTGACGCTCGATCTCGACCTGAAGAAGATGAACGGTCAGAGCCTGCCGGCGCAGATCGTCCACAGCGTGACGTCGATGCGCGATGGTGCGCCTGGAGAAAGCCGGTCGATTGTGCTCACGCGCCAGAAGAGCGGTGAGAGCGATCAGTCCGCGTCGGCGGCCGCGATGCGGTTCACCCGTTTCTTCAACAACACGCCGATGGCGATTGCCTCGGTGGACGGCGAAGGCCGCATCCTGCGCACCAACGCGCCGTTCCTGAAGCTGTTTTCCGGGATAGTCTCCCGGAATGATGTGGAGAACGGCGCTTTGCTCGAAGTCATTGTTCAGGACAGTGACAAGTCGAAGCTGCAGCAGGCGCTTGCGGCGGCAAAGGACCGGCAGGGCGATATCCCTCCAATAGACTCCCGCACGCCAACGGATGAAGCCCGCCATTTCCGTTTCTACGTCAATGCGGTGATCGACCAGAGCGATGAGGCGCCGGAAGAGGCCGCGATCGTCTATGCCGTCGAGGTGACGGAGCAGAAGGCGCTCGAGGCGCAGATGGCGCAGACGCAGAAGATGAACGCCGTCGGCACCCTGGCCGGCGGCATCGCGCACGACTTCAACAACGTTCTGACGGCCATTTTGCTGTCCTCCGATCATTTGCTGCTGCAGGCGCGACCGGCCGACCCTGGCTTTGCCGACCTGATGGAAATCAAGCGCAACGCCAATCGTGCCGCCGTGCTCGTTCGGCAACTGCTGGCGTTCTCGCGCAAGCAGACGATGCGGCCGACGGTGCTCAATCTGACCGATGTGGTCGGCGACCTCAGGATGCTGGTCGACCGCCTGCTTTCCGGTACGAATGTGAAGCTTGACGTCGAGTACGGCCGCGATCTCTGGCCTGTTAAGACCGATCTGTCGCAGTTCGAGCAGGTGCTTATCAACCTCTGCGTCAACGCGCGCGATGCCATGCCGCAGGGCGGCAAGCTCACGCTTCGCACGAAGAACGCAACGGCGGAGGAGGTGGCAGCATTCAATTACTCCTACATGCCGCACGAGGACATGGTTCTCATCGAGGTCTCAGACAACGGGACCGGTATCGCGCCCGAGATCATGGACAAGATCTTCGAACCCTTCTTCACGACGAAGGAGGTGGGCAAGGGAACGGGCCTTGGTCTCGCGATGGTCTACGGCATCGTCAAGCAGTCGGGCGGCTACATTCAGCCGGAGTCGGAAGTCGGCAAGGGTACGACTTTCCGCGTCTTCTTGCCGCGCCACATTGTCGAGCTGGCCGTTGCCGCGGAAGCTGACGCTGTCACGCCCGCCATGGGCGCGCCCGCTGGACAGGCGTCGACACCGTCGGAGCAACCCGAGGATCTGACGGGATCTGCCGTCATTCTGCTCGTCGAGGATGAGGAAGCAGTACGCCGGGGCGGCAAGCGCATGCTCGAGACCCGCGGCTATACGGTTTACGAGGCCGGCTCTGGCGTCGAGGCGCTCGATATCATGGACGAGCTCGAGGGCAAGGTCGACATCGTCGTCTCGGATGTGGTCATGCCGGAGATGGATGGTCCATCGCTGCTGCGCGAACTGCGCAAGAACTATCCGGACCTGAAGTTCATCTTCGTTTCGGGCTATGCCGAAGATGCATTCGCGCGCAACCTGCCGCCGGATTCCAAGTTCGGCTTCCTGCCGAAGCCGTTCTCCCTGAAGCAGCTTGCTGTCGTCGTCAAGGAGACGCTCGACAGCTAAGGGGCGCCGCGGCGCCCCTTTTCAAACGATCATCCTGCGAGCGCGACGGCAATTTCTGCCGCCAGTCGGGCATTGTTTTCCACCAGCGCGATGTTGGTCTTAAGGCTCTGGCCGTCGGTCAGGTCAAAGATGGTGCTGAGCAGGTAAGGAGTGACCTCCTTGCCGCTGATTTCGTCGCGTTCGGCGCTGTCGAGCGCCCGCTCGATGTAGATCTCCATTTCCTCCCGCGGGATCTCGTCTGCCTCCGGCACGGGGTTGGCAATCAGCATGCCTCCGTCGATGCCAAGCTGCTCGCGCACCGTCTGGAAGTTGGCGATTGCGGCCGGGCTGTTGAGCGTGAGCGGACTACGCAATCCGGAGGCGCGCGACCAGAAGGCGGGGAATTCCTCGCTTTCATAGGTGACAACAGGCACGCCCGCGGTTTCGAGCACTTCCAGGGTCTTCGGAATGTCGAGGATTGCCTTGGCGCCGGCGCAAACGACGATGACGCCGGTGCGGCCAAGTTCCTCGAGGTCGGCGGAGACATCGAAGCTTTCCTCGGCACCGCGGTGGACGCCACCGATGCCACCGGTGGCGAAGACCTTGATGCCGGCACGCTCTGCGGCTATCATCGTAGCTGCCACGGTCGTTGCCCCGTGACGGCGCTCGGCGATCGCAAAGGCGAGGTCGGCGCGCGAGACCTTCAGGACATCCTTGGCCTGCGCCAGCTGCTCCAGCTGATCGGCTTCGAGGCCGATGTGCAGCGTACCGTGAATGACTGCGATGGTGGCCGGGACGGCCCCCTCCTCACGAATGAGCGCCTCGACGCTGCGGGCCATCTCGATGTTGCCGGGGTAGGGCATGCCATGCGTGATGATGGTCGATTCGAGCGCCACAATCGGCGCGCCGCGCTGCTTGGCGCTTGCGACCTCTTTGGAATAGGCGATCGGCAGCAGGGGGGAGATCGGTTTCGTCATTGTCTCTTCCATTTCGTCGGTATTGCCTTCAATGCAAAATTCTCGCCGGTGGAACAAGCGAAAGTGTCTCCCTGACCAACTCGGGGGAGAGGTTTTCATTGACGGCGTGCGGAGACTGTACCGTAAGAGCTGCGGCAGCGGCGCCCTCCCGAACGGCATCGGCCAAGGGAATCCCGCGCATCAATCCCGAAATAACGCCGGCCGCGAGCGAGTCGCCGGCGCCTGTGACATCTGCGACGCCTTCGAGGTTTGCCGGCTGCAGGGCAACGACGCGGCGATCCGCAAAGGCGATCAGCTCGCGCTGGCCGCGCGTGACGACGCCGCCACGCAAACCGATGTCACCCAGCAGTGATGGCCAGTGCGCCGGATCGTTGGGGCGTTCGCCCGTCAGCGCGGCGGCCTCTGCCTCGTTGAGGAAAAGATAGTCTATCCCTTGAATGCACGGCTTCAGCTTGATTGCCTTCGCCGGTGAGATTGCGATCGCGCCCACCGGCTTGCCGAGCGCTTTGGCGCGCTCGACGATCGACGCCAGGGTGTCTGCCGGCAGGTTGGCATCGAAGAGGATGAAATCAGTCGCGGCAAAGGCATCGCGGACGGCGCGGATCGAGAGCCGGCGCGGCATGAACATGCGGTAGAGATCCATGTCGGCAAGGGCAATCACCAGGTTTCCGTCGTTCTCGATGATGGCAGTATAACTCGGCGTCTTCCGATCCAAGAAAACGAAGGGGCGATCGTGAACGCCTGCGAAATCGGCTGCCTCGCTGACCATCTCGCCGACCGGATCGCCGCCACGGGGCGAGATCATCGTCACGTCGAAGCCCAGCCGGGCAAGGTTGCGCGCCGCATTGAAGCCGCCGCCGCCTGGCTCCTCGAACCATGAGCCCGGATTGCTGGCGCCGGCCACCGTGCCGCCAGAAATGCGTCCGCGCCTGTCGATGTGTGCGCCGCCGAGGACAAGAATCTTCTGCTTCATTTCATCGTCCTGCATCGCCGGAAAGATACGAATCGTCCCGCCGCCGCCGTCGGGTTGGCGACGAGTGCCCTATCTCTAAGCCGTTGCTTTCCATTACTAAAACAAATGTAGAACACAGGCTATTTTACCTTTTTCTTTCAATTATTTGAACCTCGCTTGCGCGATGAGAACAAATACGGTACAAAATCGAGATCGGCGGCGACATTGCTTGAGCGGCTTCAATAACCTAAAGGTGGATCGAATGTCACAGAATACATTGCGGCTTGTAGAGGACAAATCGGTGGACAAAAGCAAGGCACTTGAAGCGGCACTCTCACAGATCGAGCGGTCGTTCGGCAAGGGCTCTATCATGAAGCTGGGCTCGAACGAGAGCGTGGTCGAGATCGAGACGGTCTCGACGGGCTCTCTCGGGCTCGATATTGCGCTCGGTATCGGCGGACTGCCGAAGGGACGCATCATCGAGATTTACGGGCCGGAAAGCTCGGGCAAGACGACGCTGGCACTGCAGACGATTGCGGAAAGCCAGAAAAAGGGCGGTATCTGCGCCTTTGTCGACGCCGAACACGCGCTCGATCCGGTCTATGCCCGCAAGCTTGGCGTCGATCTGCAGAACCTTCTGATCTCCCAGCCGGATACCGGCGAGCAGGCGCTCGAGATTACCGATACGCTGGTGCGCTCCGGCGCCATCGACGTGCTCGTTGTCGACTCCGTGGCTGCGCTGACGCCGCGCGCTGAAATCGAAGGTGAAATGGGCGATAGCCTGCCGGGCCTTCAGGCACGACTGATGAGCCAGGCGCTGCGCAAGCTGACGGCTTCGATTTCGAAGTCGAAGACCATGGTCATCTTCATCAACCAGATCCGCATGAAGATCGGCGTTATGTTCGGCTCGCCGGAAACGACGACCGGCGGTAACGCGCTGAAGTTTTATGCTTCCGTTCGTCTCGACATTCGCCGTATCGGCGCGGTCAAGGAACGCGAAGAGGTGATCGGCAACCAGACGCGCGTCAAGGTCGTCAAGAACAAGATGGCGCCTCCCTTCAAGCAGGTCGAATTCGACATCATGTATGGCGAAGGCGTGTCCAAGACCGGCGAGTTGGTCGACCTCGGCGTGAAGGCCGGTATCGTCGAGAAATCAGGTGCCTGGTTCTCCTATAACAGTCAGCGCCTCGGTCAGGGTCGCGAAAACGCGAAGATTTTCCTGCGCGACAATCCGGAGGTCCTACGCGAGATCGAAGCATCGCTTCGTCAGAATGCTGGACTGATCGCCGACCGCTTCCTGCAGAATGGCGGGCCTGATGCAAATGATGGGGACGACGTCGAAGGATAGTTCCCAACAGGTTCCGAACAGTTCGAAACCGGCCGCATTCTCGATCAGAATGCGGCCGGTTTTGTTTGTCTGCTGGACAGTGGTTAATGCGAGCGATAAAAGCCACTGGATTTAAGATTTGACCTGCCTATTGGCAGCATTGAAGGGCATAGCATGAGCGGTGTGAATGATATCCGGTCGACCTTCCTCGACTACTTCAAGAAGAACGGCCATGAAATCGTTCCGTCGAGCCCATTGGTGCCACGCAACGATCCGACGCTGATGTTCACCAATGCCGGCATGGTGCAGTTCAAGAACGTTTTCACCGGCCTGGAGCAGCGCCTGTACAAGACCGCCTCGACAGCCCAGAAGTGCGTCCGTGCCGGCGGCAAGCATAACGACCTCGATAATGTCGGCTATACCGCGCGCCATCACACCTTCTTCGAGATGCTGGGCAATTTCTCTTTTGGCGACTACTTCAAGGAGCGGGCGATCGAGCTCGCCTGGAACCTGATCACCAAGGAATTTGCGATCGACGCCAAGCGGTTGTTGGTCACCGTCTACCATACGGACGACGAGGCCTTTAACCTCTGGAAGAAAATTGCGGGTCTGCCGGACGAGAAGATCATCCGCATCCCGACCAGCGACAATTTCTGGGCGATGGGCGATACCGGCCCGTGCGGCCCTTGCTCGGAAATCTTCTATGACCACGGTGATCATATCTGGGGTGGCCCTCCCGGCTCGCCGGAAGAAGACGGCGACCGCTTCATCGAGATTTGGAACCTCGTCTTCATGCAGTACGAGCAGGTCATGAAGGATGAGCGCATCGACCTTCCGCGTCCGTCGATCGACACGGGAATGGGGCTGGAGCGCGTTGCCGCTGTTCTGCAGGGCAAGCATGACAACTACGACATCGACCTGTTCCGGGCTCTGATTGAGGCTTCGGAAGAAGTGACAGGCGTAAGGGCAGAGGGCGAGCGGCGTGCAAGCCACCGCGTCATTGCCGACCACCTGCGTTCCTCAGCGTTCCTGATTGCCGATGGCGTGTTGCCCTCGAACGAAGGCCGCGGCTATGTGCTTCGTCGCATCATGCGCCGCGCTATGCGGCATGCCGAGCTGCTCGGCGCCCGGGAACCGTTGATCTGGAAGCTGCTCCCGGCGCTCGTTCAGGAGATGGGGCGTGCATATCCGGAGCTGGTCCGTGCGGAATCGCTGATCTCCGAGACGCTCAAGCTTGAGGAAACCCGCTTCCGCAAGACGCTGGAGCGTGGCCTCTCGCTGCTGTCCGATGCCACGACGACGCTCGGCAAGGGTGACATGCTCGATGGCGAGACGGCGTTCAAGCTCTACGACACCTATGGCTTCCCGCTCGACCTGACGCAGGATGCGCTTCGCGCCCGCGAAATCGGTGTCGACATATCGGGCTTCACCGACGCGATGGAACGCCAGAAAGCCGAAGCACGCTCGCATTGGGCTGGCTCCGGCGACAAGGCTACCGAGACGATCTGGTTTGAACTCAAGGAAAAACACGGCGCGTCGGAGTTTCTCGGCTACGATACCGAGACCGCAGAAGGCGTTGTTCAGGCCCTTGTGAAGGACGGTGCGTCGGTCGCGTCTGCGTCGGCCGGGGACAAGGTTCAGATCGTCGTCAACCAAACGCCGTTCTACGGCGAGTCCGGCGGCCAGATGGGCGATACTGGCGTCATTACCTCTGATACGGCCAAGATCGAGATCACGGATACACAAAAGAGGGGCGAGGGCCTCTTTGTCCACATCGGCTGCGTCGTCGAAGGTAGCGTGAAGGCAGGCGATGCGGTGGCGTTGACGGTCGACCATTCGCGCCGCTCGCGCCTGCGCGCCAACCACTCCGCCACGCACTTGCTGCACGAGGCGCTGCGCGAAGTGCTCGGTACCCATGTCACCCAGAAAGGCTCATTGGTCGCCCCCGAGCGCCTGCGCTTCGACGTTTCGCATCCGAAGCCGATGACCGCGGACGAGCTGAAGGTCGTCGAAGACATGGCGAACGAAATCGTGCTGCAGAATTCGCCGGTCACAACCCGCCTGATGAGCGTCGATGACGCGATTGCCGAGGGCGCCATGGCGCTGTTCGGCGAAAAATACGGCGACGAAGTTCGCGTCGTCGCCATGGGCCAGGGCGTGCGCGGCGGCAAGGCGGGCAAGCCTTATTCGATCGAGCTTTGCGGTGGCACGCATGTCGGCGCGACCGGTCAGATCGGCCTGATCCGCGTTCTGGGCGAAAGTGCGGTTGGCGCTGGCGTGCGCCGTATCGAGGCGGTCACCGGCGAGTCCGCGCGCGAATACCTGGCGGAACAGGACGAGCGCGTCAAATCGCTTGCGACGTCGCTCAAGGTGCAGCCTGCCGATGTTCTTGCTCGTGTCGAGGTGCTGATGGATGAACGCCGCAAGCTGGAGCGCGAACTGGCCGAAGCCAAGCGCAAGCTTGCGATGGGCGGCGGGCAGGGCGGTTCTGCCGATGCGGTCCGTGATGTCGCCGGTGTGAAATTCCTCGGCAAGGCGATCTCGGGCGTGGATCCCAAAGATCTCAAGGGTCTCGCGGATGACGGCAAGGCGAGCCTCGGTTCCGGCGTCGTCGCGCTGATCGGCGTTGCCGAAGACGGCAAAGCAAGCGCAGTCGTTGCAGTGACCCCGGACTTGACGGGCCGGTTCAGCGCCGTCGATCTCGTTCGCGTCGCGTCGGCTGCTCTTGGCGGCAAGGGCGGCGGCGGTCGTCCCGATATGGCGCAGGCGGGCGGCCCGGATGGGGCAAAGGCGGACGAGGCGATCGAGGCTGTGGCGGTCGCGCTGGCAAGCTGAGCGAACTGACGTTCGCACGAAACTCTTTGGAAGGCGGGGCAGGTCCCCGCCTTTTCATTGGCGGAACCGTCAAAGTCCGCAGGATTTGTCAAATCGCAGTATGGTGTTCTGCAGCCGATCGACTTGCACGAGGTTCAGACATGAATGGCGAAACGGCATGGGCACTCTACGAGCACCGTCTGCGACGGGTATCGGCCTATATCCATGATCATCTCGACGAAGAGCTCGACATGGACAGACTTGCCGACATCGCCTGCATGTCGAGTTACCACTGGCACAGGATCTATCGGGCGGTTCACGGCGAAACGCTTGCGGCGACCGTCAAGCGGCTGCGGCTGCATCGCGCCGCCGGCGACATCGTGTGCACCGCTCTTTCTGTTGGGGAAATCGCAAAGCGATCGGGCTATCCCAACCTCCAGTCCTTCAACCGTATCTTCAAATCGGTCTACGGCATGCCGCCGGCGCAATACCGGAAAGAGGGAAGCCACAAAGCCTTTGATCCCTTACCCAACGGAAAGACTGCAGCGATGTTTGACATTACCTCACGGGAGATTGAACCAATTCAATTGCTTGGCGTGCCGCATGTCGGCTCGTACATGCAGATCAGCCAGGCGTTCGAGACCTTGTTCGGCACGCTCTATGCGCGTGGGCTTGCCAAGCCTACGATGCGCATGATTGGTGTCTATCTCGACGATCCCGACATTGTGCCGGCCGAAAAGCTGCGGTCGGTCGCATGTGTGACCACCGACGGCGAGATTTCCGCCGCGGCGCCGTTCGAACGCCGCGTGCTGGACGGCGGGGAGTATGCGGTGCAGCGCCACAAAGGCCCCTATGCTGACATGCATAAGGCTTACCAGTGGCTCTATGCGGAATGGTTGCCCGCTTCAGGCCGGCAGCTTCGCGACAGTGTGATGTTCGAGGAGTATCTCAACAACCCACGCGATGTGCCGCCGACCGAGCTTTTGACTGACATCCACTTGCCGATTGCCTGAGCCTCTGGCCGCTACTGGGCGATCTTCATGGCCTCGTCATCGATTGCGACGGCGCGCTTATGGGCCGGGCGATCGGTGACTCGGCCGAGATAATCGACAAAGGCCTGCCGCTTCTCGATGGTGCCGAAGCCCAGGCCCCAGCCAATATGCGAGCCGACGTAGACGTCGGCCGCCGTGAAGCGATCTCCGGCAACGTAGGGCGTGGTACTGACGGCGTGCTCCAGCGTGTTCATCACATCGGCGAATCTGCCATATCCCGCCATCCGGGCTTTGTCGGGAGGCGTTTCAAAGCCCAATGCCTTGTTGGTGGCTGCGGCTTCGAGCGGTCCGGCGGTAAAGAACATCCAGCGATAGTAGCTGCCGCGTTCATCCGGCGTTGGCGCAAGGTCTGCCTCGGGGAAGGCGTCAGCGAGGTAAGCGCAGATTGCGGCGCACTCGGTGACGACCGTCTTGCCATGCCGGACCGCGGGAACCTTGCCCATCGGGTTGACGGCAAGGTACTCCGGCGACTTCATGGTTCCGCCAAAGGTCATGATCTCTGTTTTGTACGGTACGCCTGTCTCCTCCAGCATCCAGCGGGCGATGCGACCACGCGACATGGGGTTGGTATAGAATATTAGTTCGTCTGCCATGCACTCCTCCTCATTTTCTGTTTGCGTTCCTGGATCCGAACATAGTGTATCAAGCCCGGCCACCAGGGAGATAGGACAGAGAGGTCCAGCGCAAAGTCCGCAACTATTTAGAGCGCCTTGCGATATTGGATGAAGCCAGATCGCTCGGCGATCCTGTCGTAGAGTTTTCGCGCCGTTGCGTTTGTTTCGTGCGTCATCCAGTAGAGTCGACCGGCACCATGTTCACGGGCGAGATCGGCGACGGCGTCGATGAGAGACGCGCCGGTGCCGAGACCGCGCTGCGTGTCGTCGACATAGAGATCCTGCAGATAGCAGGTCCTCTTTGGCAACCAAGTCGAGCGATGGAAGATGGCGTGGACGATGCCGACGAGGCGGCCGCTATCGTCGAACGCGCCGAGCGCGTGCATGTCCTCGGCGGGATCCTGAAAGCGACCCCAGGTCAGATCCGTCGTCTCCGGCGCAATGACGACCTCGTAGAAGCGCTGATAGCCGGCCCAAAGCGGCTCCCAGGCGGCGCGGTCGGATGGTTGTAGCGGACGGATCGTTGTGGTCATTGTTCATGTTCCCCTTTGACGTCGCTGAAACGAAAACGGCGGGGAAATCCCCGCCGCACCGTTCGCATATCGCTGATGGCTTATGCCATGGCCTTCTGCAGGTTCTCGTCGATCTTATCTAGGAAGGCAGTGGTCGACAGCCAAGGCTGATCGGGGCCGATGAGCAGCGCCAGATCCTTGGTCATGAAGCCGGCTTCGACAGTGTCGACGCAGACCTTTTCGAGCGTGGCCGCGAACTTTGCGAGTTCGCCATTGTCGTCGAGCTTGGCGCGGTGCGCGAGGCCGCGGGTCCAGGCGAAGATCGAGGCGATCGAGTTCGTCGAGGTTTCCTGGCCCTTCTGGTGCTGGCGGTAGTGGCGGGTAACCGTGCCGTGTGCGGCTTCGGCTTCGACGGTCTTGCCATCCGGGGTGAGCAGAACCGAGGTCATCAGGCCGAGCGAGCCGAAGCCCTGTGCGACCGTGTCGGACTGGACGTCGCCGTCATAGTTCTTGCACGCCCAGACGTAGCCGCCGGACCACTTCAGAGCGGATGCGACCATGTCGTCGATCAGCCGGTGTTCGTAGGTGATGCCGACTTCCTTGAACTGATCCTTGAATTCGGTCTGGTAGACTTCTTCGAAGATGTCCTTGAAGCGACCGTCGTATGCCTTGAGGATCGTGTTCTTGGTCGACAGGTAGACCGGCCACTTGCGCATCAGGCCGTACATCATCGAGGCGCGGGCGAACTCGCGGATCGACTCGTCGAGGTTGTACATGGCCATGGCAACACCGGCGCCCGGGGCGTCGAAGACTTCCTTTTCGATGACCTGGCCGTCTTCACCGACGAACTTGATGGTCAGCTTGCCCTTGCCGGGGAATTTGAAGTCGGTGGCTCGGTACTGGTCGCCGAAAGCGTGACGGCCGACGACGATCGGCTTGGTCCAGCCCGGAACGAGGCGCGGAACGTTCTGGCAGATGATCGGCTCGCGGAAGATCACGCCGCCGAGGATGTTGCGGATCGTGCCGTTCGGGCTCTTCCACATCTGCTTGAGGTTGAATTCCTTGACGCGGTCTTCGTCGGGCGTGATCGTCGCGCACTTGATGCCGACGCCGTGCTTCTTGATGGCGTTGGCGGCGTCGATCGTGACCTGGTCGTTGGTGGCGTCGCGGTTTTCGACGGAGAGGTCGAAGTAGTCGATGTCGAGGTCAAGATACGGATGGATCAGCTTATCCTTGATGAGCTGCCAAATGATGCGAGTCATTTCATCGCCGTCGAGATCGGCGACGGGATTGGCGACCTTGATCTTCTTCATGTATCTGCCTCGTTAAGCTTAGAAGGGACGGGCGTCCCGGGTGGGTGATATCAAATCCGGAGCGCTATAGCATTGTGCGCCGGGAGTGCAAAGCCGGAAGCGGGAGGCGGCGGCGTTTTTGCGGCCATTGCCAAGCCGTGGAAAATGGCTAGTCTCCGCCGCGAAACCATTGCCCGGATATTCGTCATGAAGAAGATTTCTCTTGCCCTAGCGGTCCTTCTCGGCTCGACCGCACTGATCCTTGCCGCCGATGTTACGGCACCGGTCAAGGAGATCATGGATGCAACGATCAAGAACTGGTCGGGTGCGGACAGCGACTGGATCGACATCTTCGATGCAAGCAAGCTTTCGAGGCTGTATAGCAAGGACTTCGTGACCAAATACCAGGCGGCGATCCAGAACCCGGCTGCCGACGAAGACGGGGTTTCGCCTTTCGACTACGACGTGATCGTCAATGGCGAGGATGCATGCCCTCTCGAGGATTTGACTTATACGCCGAAGCCTGGCGCTGACGGAGCGACGGAAGTGATTGTCACTTTCAAGAAGGCGACATGCATGGATGACGGATCGGACAAGCAGGCCGTGACCACCGTTCGGTTCGAGATGCTCGACGAGGCCGGCAAGCCTGTGATCGATGACATCGTCACCGAGGGTGATCCTGGGCAACCACCGAATTCGCTCAAGAACACCATGGTGCAGATCGCCAAGGGCCAGTGATGGCTCGGATAACTCGGGGCCGTATTTTTCCGAGATGGTCGGTGCGCTAGGTTCTCACCGTCGAGTAGCGGTTGTGTGGAGGGACGGCGAACCCGTCCGTTGGTACTTGTCGAAAACGCCCTCTATCATTGGCTGTCTGAGGGGCGCGAATGAGGGGCCAGAGCAGCTTGCTTTCCGGTTTTGACTTTCGTGACTGGTTGCTCGCCCACGACCCGGCGCTGTCGCGTCTGCGAGTGGCGTCGCGTGTAACGCTGACGATAGCGCTTTCATTTGGGGCGCTGCTTGCAATCCACCATCTGCTGTTTCCGCTGCCGACGGCTGCCTACGGTCTCGGCATTGTCTTGTCGATCGAAGGCGCCGTCGCGGTAAAAGACAAGGGTAGCGCGTCGCAGCTTGTGACGCGTCTATTTGGTTGCGCGGCGAGTGTCTGCGTTGTTGGCCTTGCCGCAGCGCTGGAAGCAAATCGCTCTGTCTCAGACGCAGCCTTCCTGCTCATCATCTTTCTTGCCGCGGCCGGACGGGTGTTCGGCCCGCGGGGGCATGCGATCGGCATGTTCGCCTTCACATCCTATTTCATGGGTGCTTACTTCCGCCCGTCCATTGCAGAGCTTCCGCTGATTGCGATCGGACCGGTCGCTCCGGCGCTGATCGGGCATGTTGTGCGTTCTCTCGTGCTTCCCGATGATTGGCGTCGGGATCTCTTGCGTTCGCTGGAAAGTGTGCGCGGCCGCATCAACCAAATTTTATTCAAGATCGCGGCGCTCGCGTCCGTGGGGCGAATGACGGACAAAGATGCGCAGGAACTGCGCCAGCTGGAGGAGCGCCTGAAGGAAGTCGTGCTCATGGCGGAGGGCTTCATTCCGCGACCACCGACGGGAGTGTTCGATGCCGGCACGGAGTCCGCCGCCGAGTTGGCTATCCGCCTGTTCGACGCTCACCTTGCCGCCGAGAGCGCGATTGTACTCAGTTCGCAAAGCGTGCCGCCGTTTGCTCTCGTTCACGCCATCATCGAGGGAGATCCCATCCCCAGGACGCCGGTGACGCCCGATGAATTGCAAGCTGAGACGAGCCAGGCATTGATCCGCCTCGGTGAGGCGCGCGCGCTGCTCGCGCGGACGATCGAAACGGGCTACGCGACCGGATTTGTCGAGGTCGCTGCCGTGACAGAAACGGTTGGCGCCCCTGCCAAGATCGACTTTTCGCTCGCCAATCCCCTGATCCGTTCGGCGCTGCAGGTAACGCTAGCATCCGCGATCGCGATGACGTTCGGCTTGATGCTATCGCGCGAGCGCTGGTTTTGGGCCGTGCTCGCTTCCTTCCTGGTGTTCACCAACACGAACTCCCGTGGCGACACCGCGACGAAGGCCCTGCAGCGTTCCCTTGGGACGCTCTTTGGGATTGCGATGGGGCTGGTCTTGACGACGTTTCTCACGCCGCATGTGGTAGCTGCGCTGGCGGTCACGACGGTTGCCATTTTCCTCGCGTTCTATTTCCTGCAGACGTCCTACGCGACGATGACCTTCTTCGTCTCAATCGCGCTCTGCCTGGTCTACGGGATGATCGGGACGCTGACGGTCGACCTGCTCATGCTGCGTATCGAAGAAACGATGCTTGGGGCGGCGGCGGGCACGTTCGTTGCCTTCGTCGTCTTTCCGGCGCGAACGCGGGTGGCGCTCGATGTCGCGCTTGGCAAATGGTTTGCCGCGCTGCAGGAGCTGCTTTCGGCCGCGGCTGCGAGGGAAGCGACAGATTTGCTGATCGCTCTTTCGCAAAAGCTAGACGCTGCCTACCGCGATCTAACGGCTGCAGCACGTCCTCTCGGTTCGACCTGGTCAGTTGTCACCAGACCGGGACACACCAGGCAGACGCTGGCAATCTTTCTCGCGGCGACCTATTGGGCGCGGATCATGGCCAAAGACTACTACGGTGGCCCTGCGTGCGATGCTGAGAGCATTAAGCTGATTGACGCAGAGCTCCAACGCGTGACGCTTCTGGCAGGGCGTCAGTCGGAGTGTTTTTTCGTCGACCGAAAGACTAGCGGTGCGCCCGGACGGCACTTGGCGCTGTCACATGCCGGCGCGCGCCTGGGCGTGGAAATGATTACTTCGACGTTGGACAGGCTCTACCCGAACGCTTGACCCTTGCCGTTTTGGCCCGGCTTGGCTATTCCGCCCGTAACAAAAGGATCCAGCGTCATGGCAGGCACGAACAGCGAGCGGCAACTTCTCACAGAAGGTCCGGTTATCATTCTCGTCGAACCCCAGATGGGAGAGAACATCGGAATGGTTGCGCGCGCCATGGCGAACTTCGGCCTAGCGGAACTCAGGCTCGTCAACCCGCGCGACGGCTGGCCGAACGACAAGGCTCAGGCTGCCGCCTCGAAAGCAGATCATGTGATCGAAGGCACGAAGGTCTTCGAGACGCTGGAACAGGCGATCGCCGACTTGAACTTCGTCTATGCGACGACGGCGCGCGAGCGGGACGGTTTCAAACCAGTGCGTTCGCCTGTCGTGGCGGCAGAGACGCTACGGGCGAAATTCCGCGCAGGCGAGGGCACCGGAATCCTGTTCGGCCGCGAGCGGTGGGGTTTGACCAATGAGGAAGTCGCGCTCGCCGATGAGATCGTCACTTTCCCGGTCAATCCCGCTTTCGCGTCGCTGAATATCGCGCAAGCCGTGTTGCTGATGTCCTATGAGTGGATGAAGTCGGGCATGGAAGATATCGGAACCGTTCCTTTCCAGGCGATGTCGCAGACGCAATCGACCAAGGAACAATTGTTCGGTCTTTACGACCAGTTGGAAGAGGCACTGGAGGCCCGCAATTATTTCCACCCTGCCGGGAAAAAGCCCAAAATGGTGGACAATCTGCGCGCAGTCCTGTCCCGCCGCGCCTTCACGGAGCAAGAAATCAGCGTGTTGCGCGGCGTGATCTCCTCCCTCGACCGCTTCTCGCGGAAGTATCCGCGCGGCAGCCGACCACCTGCAGATGCCAAGGAACAGCCGAACGATGACCCCAGCGGCGAATGAGCTGAAACCGGTTCTGGTCTTCGATTCCGGCATCGGGGGGCTGACCGTGCTGCGTGAGGCGCGCGTGCTGATGCCAGAGCGCGGTTTTATCTACATCGCCGACGATGCCGGCTTTCCCTATGGCGGCTGGGAAGAGCAGGCGCTGAAGGAACGGATCATCAGCCTTTTCGCCAGGCTGCTTGCCGAGCATGACCCAGAGGTCTGCATCATCGCCTGCAACACGGCGTTCACGCTGGTTGGCGCCGATCTGCGCGCGGCCTATCCTGAGATGACCTTTGTCGGTACGGTACCGGCGATCAAGCCGGCGGCAGAGCGGACGCGCTCAGGGCTCGTCTCGGTGCTGGCGACGCCAGGGACGGTCAAGCGCGCCTATACGCGCGATCTGATTCAGTCGTTCGCGCAGCAATGCCATGTACGCCTCGTTGGCTCCGAAAACCTGGCGCGAATGGCGGAGGCTTATATCCGCGGCGATACCGTATCCGACGAGGTCGTGCTGTCCGAGATCGACCAGTGTTTCGTGGAGAAGGACGGTCGCAAGACCGACATCGTGGTGCTTGCCTGCACGCACTATCCCTTCATGGCCAACGTCTTCCGGCGGCTCGCACCCTGGCCGGTCGATTGGCTGGACCCGGCGGAGGCGATTGCGCGGCGCGCCCGCAGCCTGGTACCGAAGGTCGCCGATGCTGTGCACTCCGACAATTTCGACTTTGCAGTATTCACTTCGGGCAATCCCGATTTTGCGACGCGGCGGCTGATGCAGGGGTTTGGGCTCAGGGCTTGACGTTCGGCGCTAGCGCCAACACCAATCTGGTCTTGATGCAATAAGGGCTATCGCAAAGCTAAGCGACTGCGCACACTGGGGGTTGTGATTCGCATCGATCCCGCCAGGCTCCGCATGTCCTTCCAAAAACGTGTCATGGCTATCTTTTTTCTGCAGCCGATTGCGTTCGGCAGCTGGTTGCCGCGCATTCCTGAAATCCAGGCCCGTTTGGAACTCGGGCCTGCCGATCTTGCGCTGGCCTTGCTCGGAATGCCGCTCGGTATTCTCTCGACGCTGCCCGTCGCCGGACGAGTGGTGTCTCATATCGGCGGCAAGACCACTGTCATAGCTGGCTTCTTCGTCTTTTCGGTGATTGTCTGCCTACCGGCCTTCTCCCGTACGCCGGTAGAGCTCTTCATTGCGCTGGCGCTGCTTGGCGTCGCGATGTCGACGCTGGAGTTGGGGCTGAATGTCGAGGCGGATCGCGCCGAAAAGGATACCGGCTCGATCATCATGAACCGCTGCCATGGGTTCTGGAGCCTTGGTATCATGGCTGGCAGCTTGCTGGGTTCGGCGATGGTGGCCATTGCAACTTCGGTGGAATGGGCGATCATGGCGGCCGCCTTCATCGTTTTGCCGTTTGCTGTCCTGGCAAGCCTCCGCCTGCCGCCGGATCGCGAAGCTGGGTCGGCTCCGCCGCATGCGCCGTTCAAATTGCCGAGCAGCGCGCTCCTCGGCATCTGCGCCTTCGTCTTCGGAATTACCATGACCGAAGGGGCGATTGCCGACTGGTCGGCTGTCTATCTCAAAGACGTTTTCAAGACCGACGGTATGATGACCGGCATCGGATATACGATCTTCGCCTCGATGGTGGCGGCCGGGCGCTTCAGTGGCGACCATTTGAAGCAGCGTTTTGGCGCGATTTTGCTGGCCAGGGGCTGCGGTGCGGCTGCTCTTGTGGGCATGCTGATCGTCGTCTTTGCCTGGCAGAGCCTGGTGACGATGGCTGGCTTTGGGCTGGTCGGCATTGGTGTGTCGGTCGGCTTTCCCCTGGCCGTCACGGCGGCGGCGAGCCTCAAGGATCGACCCGCGGCAGCCAATGTCGCCATCCTGTCCTTTATGGCCCTTACGGGCTTTTTGATCGGGCCGCCGCTCATCGGTTTCATCGCCGAGGTGTCGGGTCTGCGCGTAGGGCTAGCGGTGTTGATTGTTCCGCTCGCCATCAGCCTCGCGTTTACGCGCATGCTTGCGGTGCGGTTCTGACGTTTTCTCCTGTGGGTTTGTGCGACCGTGTCGCCAAAGACACGCTCAAACCTGCTAGCACGCCGTGTTCGATTGAAAGAGGATTGTGACATTGCAGGTTGGTATCGATATGGGATCGGCGACGGGGGGGAATCCGGCCACGCTCGATATCGAGGAGCTTCTGGCTACCCGTCTTCTGGTGCAGGGCAATTCCGGCTCCGGCAAGTCGCATCTGCTCCGCCGCCTGCTGGAGCAATCCGCACAGTGGGTGCAGCAGGTCATCATCGATCCTGAAGGTGATTTCGTCACGCTGTCGGACAAGTTCGGCCATGTCGTCGTCGACGGCGAGCGGACCGAAGCAGAATTGGCCGGCATTGCCAACCGTATCCGCCAGCATCGCGTCTCCTGCGTCCTGACACTCGAAGGGCTTGATATCGAGCAGCAGATGCGCGCCGCCGCCGCTTTCCTCAACGGCATGTTCGATGCCGACCGCGAATACTGGTATCCGGTTCTCGTCGTGGTCGACGAGGCTCAGATGTTTGCGCCTTCGGTCGGCGGCGACGTCTCGGAAGACGCCCGCAAGATGTCGCTCGGTGCAATGACGAACCTGATGTGCCGTGGCCGTAAACGCGGTCTTGCCGGGGTGATCGCGACGCAGCGCCTCGCCAAGCTCGCCAAGAACGTGGCCGCAGAAGCCTCGAACTTCCTGATGGGCCGCACCTTCCTCGATATCGACATGGCACGAGCGGCCGACCTGCTCGGCATGGACCGCCGGCAGGCGGAAATGTTCCGCGACCTGAAGCGCGGAAACTTCGTCGCGCTGGGACCGGCGCTGTCGCGCCGTCCGCTACCGATCCAGATCGGCAATGTTGAAACGTCCGCGCGTTCGTCGAGTCCCAAGCTCATGCCGCTGCCGGATGCGCCGCAAGACGTCGAAGACCTGATCTTCACGCCGGATCCGGAAGAATTCCAACGTCCGATCGTCCGTCGCGCCCCGCCTGCGCCGCGGCCGACAACTGATATTCTCGCCGAATTGGCGCGTTCGGCGCCTGCTGCCTCGGCTTCACCCTCGGAGACACGTGTGCCACAGCCTGAGCTATCGGCGCAGGAGCGAGAGGAGCGCCTGACAGCCGTGCTTCACGAGATTCTGGACGATCCGGACTCTGGATTCCGAACGGATTCCGTGCTTTACCAGGAGTTCCTCGTGCGACTTCGTATGCGCCGGGTTCCCGGTCCACCGATGTCCTTGCCGGAGTTCAGGCGTCGCGTCGCGATTTCGCGCTCCGGCGTGGACGCGGCAACGGCGGAGACGGAGGCGTGGGCGACGGCGCTGTCGCTCTCTACCGGTGTTACCGATGATCTCCAGGGCGTCTTCCTGATGCTGGCGAAGGCCGCCGTCTGCGGCGAACCGTGCCCCTCGGACGCCCGGATTGCACGCGCCTACGGCACCCATTCGGCACGGCGGGCCAGACGCCTACTCGGATATTTTGAAGAGCAAGGCATCGTCGTCGTGCATACCGACTTTTCGGGCAAGCGTATCGTCGCGTTTCCCGACATCAACTGCCAGACGGCGCCAGGCGATGCAAATGCGGCTGATATGGACGACGTTCCCTCTGCTGCAGAATAACGCTGCGATCGAGGCAGAGCCGTTCTCCGACGAAAAGCGAACGCTAGGGTCGGGCCAGATGTGGATTGTGATTGACATTCCAGCGACTTCCCCCTAAAGACCGCGCCAGCACCGGGCAGAGATGTCCGGTGTTTCATTTGACATGTCCCGTGGATTTGTCCTGTTCGCGTAATGGGATGATCCTGTCGGATCCTCGAAAGAAGATCAAAGGAGGGCGTGTTTCCTTCACGCGGTTTGGCAACAGACCGTTCTAACTTTCTGAAAGGAAATACGATGAGCAAGCGCGAATCGTCTAAGTACAAGATTGACCGCCGTATGGGCGAAAACATCTGGGGCCGTCCGAAGTCCCCGGTGAACCGCCGCGAATACGGCCCGGGCCAGCATGGTCAGCGCCGCAAGGGCAAGCTTTCCGACTTCGGTGTGCAGCTGCGCGCCAAGCAGAAGCTCAAGGGCTACTACGGTGACCTGCGCGAAAAGCAGTTCCGTGCAATCTTCGCTGAAGCCGCCCGCCGCAAGGGTGACACCTCTGAAAACCTGATCGGTCTTCTGGAGTCCCGTCTGGACGCGATCGTCTATCGCGCCAAGTTCGTTCCGACCGTTTTCGCTGCCCGCCAGTTCGTGAACCACGGCCACGTGACCGTGAACGGCGTCCGCGTCAACATCGGTTCTTACCGTTGCAAGGCTGGCGACGTCATCGAAGTTCGTCAGAAGTCGAAGCAGCTCGTTTCCGTTCTGGAATCAGTTGGCCTAGCTGAGCGTGACGTTCCGGACTACATCGAAGCCGACCACAACAAGATGGTTGCTACCTTCGCTCGTGTTCCGGCTCTCGGCGACGTACCGTATCCGGTCGTCATGGAACCGCATCTGGTGGTCGAATTCTATTCTCGCTAATTAGCGAGAGGCGTTTTCGCATACGGAAAAGCCGCCTCTCGGGCGGCTTTTTTGTTATCTGGAGCGGGATGATCATGACGGATTTGCAGGCGATCCTCGACGGGATCTATACCGAACTCAAGCCGAGAATCGGCGAGGGCAGGGTGGCGGATTACATTCCCGATCTGGCCAAGGTTGATCCGAACCAGTTCGGGCTGACCGTGACGACGGTCGACGGCAAGATATACAGCGTCGGCGATAGCGCCGTTCCGTTTTCGATCCAGAGCATATCCAAGGTTTTCATGCTGACGCTGGCGCTGGGCAAGGTTGGCGAGCAGCTGTGGAAGCGCGTCGGCCGCGAGCCTTCTGGTTCGGCGTTCAACTCGATCGTACAGCTCGAGCAGGAATCCGGCATTCCGCGCAATCCCTTCATCAACGCCGGCGCGATCGCGGTGACCGATGTGGTCATATCAGGGCATGCGCCACGCGAGGCGATCGGCGAGCTGCTGCGCTTTGTGCGCTACCTCTCGGACGACGACGGGGTCACCATCGACGGTCGGGTTGCGAAATCGGAAACGCATACGGGCTTCCGCAACGTCGCGCTCGCCAATTTCATGAAAGCCTATGGCAATCTCGAGCACCCGGTCGAACACGTGCTCGGTGTCTATTTTCACCAATGCGCGCTGTCGATGACGTGCGAGCAGCTTGCCAAGGCCGGCCTGTTTCTGGCGGCACGCGGCAGCAACCCCGTGGCAGGTCTGTCGGTGGTGTCGCCGAAGCGTGCGCGGCGTATTAACGCCCTGATGCTCACCTGCGGTCACTACGACGGATCGGGCGACTTCGCCTATCACGTTGGTCTGCCCGGCAAGAGCGGCGTTGGCGGCGGCATCTTCGCCGTTGCGCCCGGGATTGCATCGATGGCGGTCTGGTCTCCGGGGCTGAACAAGGTTGGGAACTCGCAGCTCGGCGCTGTTGCGCTTGAGATGCTTGCGGCTCGCACCGGATGGTCGGTTTTCGGCGATTGATGCTGTGTTGCGTCGTGGCTTTCTGCTAGAGCAGATCAGACTCTGATTGGACGAAGATATGAACATCGCAGCCAATATTGCCGACGAGCTGGAGACAGCGGCAGCCGAGGGCGGCATCGTGCATGCGCTGTTTGCCGATGCGCCGAGCTCCGTCTCGTTTAACAAGCTGCGGAAGCGTCTGCTGCGCCAGATCAGGCAGGCGTTCGACGACTTCGGCATGCTCAGAGGCCAACAGCGCTGGCTGATCGGCCTTTCTGGCGGCAAGGATTCCTATGGGCTGCTGGCGCTGCTGCTCGACCTGCAATGGCGCGGTCTGTTGCCGGTCGAGTTGATCGCCTGCAATCTCGATCAGGGGCAGCCGAACTTTCCAAAGCATATCCTGCCCGACTATCTCACGAGGATCGGCGTCAAGCACCGTATCGAGTATCGCGACACCTATTCGATCGTGAAGGAGAAGGTTCCAGAAGGGGCAACCTATTGCTCGCTCTGTTCGCGCCTGCGCCGCGGCAATCTCTACCGGCTCGCCAAGGAGGAGGGCTGCGACGCATTGGTGCTCGGTCACCACCGCGAGGATATCCTCGAAACCTTCTTCATGAATTTCTTCCATGGTGGGCGGCTGGCCTCGATGCCGGCCAAACTGCTCAACGACGAGGGCAACCTGATGGTTCTGCGCCCGCTCGCCTACTGCGCCGAAGACGACATGGCGAAGTTTGCCGCGGCAATGCAGTTTCCGATCATTCCTTGTGACCTCTGTGGCTCGCAAGACGGGCTACAGCGCAATGCGATGAAGGATATGCTGGCCGATATCGAACGCCGGATGCCGGGCCGCAAGGATACCATGCTCCGAGCACTTGCCCATGTGAACCCGTCGCATCTGCTCGATCCCAAACTTTTCGATTTCGCCGGCCTGATGGCCGGGGAGACCGCGCCGAAGAGTGAGTAATCGGCGCTCACGTCAAGAAGGAAGTTCCATGAGTTCCACGATAGACACCACGACGCTTGCCGATCTCCTCCGGCGGGCGGCGAAGGCGGAGATCTTGCCGCGTTTCCGTCGACTTGGGAGCGATGACGTCCGTGCCAAGAGCGAGGCAACCGATCTGGTCACAGAGGCCGATCTGCAGGCGGAGCGGATGATCAAGGCGGAGGCGGCCGCGCTTTGGCCGGACGCCGTGTTCGTCGGCGAGGAGTCAGTTGCTGCCGATCCCGCGCTCCTCGGCAAGCTCGAAGGCGCCGACCTTGCAGTCGTCGTGGACCCCGTCGATGGGACGTTCAACTTCGCATCCGGGATTCCGGCCTTTGGCGTCATGGCATCGGTCGTTGCCAGGGGCGAAACGGTTGCCGGCATCATCTACGACCCGATGGGTGACGATTGGGCGATCGCAGAGAAGGGCGGCGGCGCATGGCTTCGGCGTCCCGGCGGCGAAACAGAACGGCTCTCTGTCGCTGCGCCCGTCGCGCTGGACCAGATGGTCGGCATGGCGTCGACCGGCTTTCTGCCAAAGCCCAAACGTGGCCAAATCCTTGCCAATCTGGCCAAGGTCCGGTTCCTCGCCAACTACCGCTGCGCAGCCCACGAATATCGAGCCTTTGCGGGCGGCCACGTGCACTATCTCATGTACAACAAGCTGATGCCCTGGGATCATCTTGCCGGCACGCTTCTCAGTATCGAGGCCGGGGCCTATGCGGCCCGTTTTGACGGTTCGCCGTATCTGCCGCACCACATTACCGGGGGCTTGCTGATTACGCCTGACAGGGCGAGCTGGGAACTCCTGCGGCGTGAGGTCTTCACAGTCTGACAAAAAGCCCGCCGAACTGTCGGGCTCCTGAATGTGGAATGCGTCTTCGCGCGGGCCGCTCACCGCGCGCGCCTCCGTTTCCGCTTGAGGCACGCAAGGCAAATCGTCAGCGTCAATGGCTGTCCATCGGCCGCGTTTGCACAGACATACAATACGAGAAGGAAACGCCGAGCTTAGGATGCTCCTCCTATTGATGACCTGGAGAGCGAACATGGATACCGCTCAGGCGCTGGCCTTCGCGTTGTTTGCATTTGTCGCGGCGGTCACGCCGGGGCCTAGTAACGCGATGATCCTGTCCACCGGTGCGGCCGTCGGCGCTTGGAGAGGCATCACCTGTCCGATCGGTGCGTCGCTGGGAATGGGGGTGATGATTGTTCTGAGCGCCTTCGGCGTTGGGGAGATTGTCGCCGCTGCGCCAAAGGTTGTGATTGCGATGAAGATGGCGGGATCTCTGTTCTTGGTGTGGTTAGCTTGGCAGATCGTCAATGCAGGCACGTTCGAGGCGGACGGTCAGGGGCGTGCGACGGGATTTCTGCAAGCTTTCCTCTTCCAGTGGCTGAATCCAAAAGGCTGGCTTGTCGCCCTGAGTGCGGGAAGTACCTATCTCGTACCTGTGCAGTACAATCAAATCAGCGGCGCCCTGTGGATGGGGACACTTTTTGCCGCTGCTGCATTTCCTGCGGGCATGCTGTGGCTTGCGATGGGCGCGCTTATGGCCAGCCTTCTCCGGGGTGAGCGTTCGGCCAGGCGCTTCAACATTGTCATGGCATTGGCGCTGGCTGCGTCGGTTGTTCTGGTCTGGCGATAAACCTGAGAGGGAGTGCCGCCCGCAACGAGTGCTGCGAGCGACCATCGTCGGAAGTGTAGCGCATTCCTATTGAAGGAAGCCGAACAAGCAATTAGAAGTGTCCGGCACTCGGATCGAGCTGAGGGCTGTCGCCCGGATGCGTAAAGAGCTTGCCGCCTTCCGCCCAGAGCGTTGCGGCGATGCTGATCGCGCCGAAGACCGCGAAGCCGCCGAACAGCGGCTGGACTGTGCCATTGAACAGCTGGCCAACCGTGCCGCCGAGGATCGCGCCGAAGGTCGTCGACACGAAGCCGGTGATGGCGGTCGCCGTGCCGGCCAGATTGCCCATAGGCTCCAGGCTGATTGCAGTGAAGTTGGTTGCGATGACGGCGAACATCATCAGCAGGATGGTGAAGAGCGCATAGGCGAAGGCGAAATCGGGGCGGCCGCCGAGCGCCTTGACGTAGCCAATCGCCGAGACGATCGTGAACAAGATCATGGCGACGTGCGAGATGCGGCGCATGCCGAACCTGCGCACGAAGAAGCCGTTGGCGAAGTTTGCCACCGCGATACCGCCTGCCGTTGCCGCAAACGCGATCGGCAGCCAGTCACCGAGACCGTAGACCTCGCCGAAAACCTGCTGGACCGAAATGACGTAGGCGCTGATGACGCCCGTGAACATGGTGAGACCGATCATGTAGCCGCAGGTGATCTTGTTGGTCAGAACGGTCTTGAAACCGTCGACGACGGAGCCGACCGACAGGGGGATGCGCTCCTCCCTCGGCAGAGACTCCTTGAGGCGCAGCAGCGCCCAGATGAACAGGATTGCGCCCACCAGGCCGAGCAGGATGAAGATCCAGTGCCAGTTGGCATAGGTGATGATCACTTGCCCCACCGAAGGTGCCACGATCGGCACGATCATGAAGACGATCATCACGTAGGACATGACACGCGCCATCTCGCGGCCGCCGAAGCAGTCACGAACGATCGCCATGGTGGTGATGCGAACGGCAGCGCCTCCGAGGCCCTGCACGAAGCGCATGACCAGCAGCATTTCAAAGCTGCCGGTGGCAGCCGCGGCGAACATGGCGAGCACATAGACCGCCAGACCGCCGAGCAGGATGTTGCGACGACCGAAGGTGTCTGCCAAGCTGCCAAAGATGATCTGCGACACGCCGAAGCCGAGGAAGAAGACACCGATCACGAGCTGCGCGTCGTTGGCGTTGGTGACGCCGAACGAATGGCCGATCGCGGGAAGCGAGGGCAACATGCTGTCGATCGCCATGGCGATACTGGCGGTCATGATGGCGATGGTGACGACGAATTCGACGAAACCCATGCCTATTCGGCGGGAGCCCTGATTTTCAACATGTGGTTTATGGGCAGGCGTCATAATGGAAATCCTGAAATATGAAGTGGGGCGAGCCGATCAGACCGCGGGATTGTGCGGTTGGAAGAGACGCCCCTTTTCTGCGATCAAAACGAAGATCAGACCGATGATCGAGACGGTGAAATAGCCCGCGACCATCGGCAGCGCGGTGCCGTTGAATGCCTGGCCGATGCCGGCGCCGATCAACGCACCGCCGACCGTGCTCATGAAGCCGAGGACGGACGAGGCCGTTCCCGCGACATGGCCGAGCGGCTCCATTGCAAGCGAGTTGAAGTTGGAGCCGATCCATCCGAACTGGAACATCGCCAGACCGAAGAAGCCGATGAAGAGGGGGAAGGGCATCGGATGCGGTCCGAGGATGAGGGCCGCAAGCCAGATCGTGTTGATGGTGATGAAGCCGGCCAACGCGCCATGCGACAGCCGCCGCATCCCGAACTTGCCGACGAGCCGCGAGTTTAGGAAGGACGACAGCGACATGAAGACGGCAACACCGGCGAAAGCAAAGGGGAAGTACACGCCGAGATCGTAGATTCCGACATAGATTTGCTGCGCGGAATTGATGAAGCCGAACAGCGAACCGAAGATGAAGGTGCTGGCGATCGTGTAGCAGAGCGCGATGCGGTTCGTGAGAACCAGCTTGAAGCCGCCGATTACCGAGCGGGCGGTGAAGGGGCGAACATTCGCGGGACGCAGGGTTTCGGGAAGGCGGAGATAGGCCCAGATTGAAATCAAAGCCGCCATGATGGCTATGAACACGAAGATCAGATGCCAGCTGCCGAAGAACATGATGATCTGGCCGCTGCCCGGCGCGATGACGGGAACGATCATGAAGACCATCATGATCAGCGACATGACTTCCGCCATTTGCCGACCGCCATAGATATCACGGACGATGGAGATCGTGATGACGCGCGTGGCCGCCGAACCAATGCCCTGAACGAAGCGAAGCACGAGGAGGCCGGCAAAGGACGGCACCAGCGCGATCCCGAGTGCGGAACAGATATAGATGACGAGGCCAATCAGCAGCGGCAGGCGACGGCCGAAGCGGTCGGAGAGTGGACCGTAGAAGAGCTGCGCCAGGCCGAACCCGAGCAGATAGGAGGAAACGACGAATTGGCGGTGATTTTCGCTCTCGACGCCGAGGCTCGCGCCGATCTGCTGCAACGCCGGAAGCATGATGTCAATCGCAAGCGAATTGACCGCCATCAGGAAGGCGGCGAGCACAATGAATTCCCCTTTGCCCATGGGCAATTGGCCCGCGTGCACCCCTTGTGATGAATCTGTCACAATGAAATTCCCATAAACAGGCCAAGGCGCTGTTGAGCACAGCGCCTCGGACTCAAAATACAAGATTTGGAAACCGGGCGGACGCCCGGTGACCGGACAGGTCAGGCGGCGCCGCGAACGGTGACGCCGTGTTCTTGCAGGTGCTGCTGCAACTCACCGGCCTGGAACATTTCCCGGACGATGTCGCAGCCGCCGACGAACGCGCCCTTGACGTAGAGCTGCGGGATCGTCGGCCAGTTGGAATAATCCTTGATGCCCTGGCGGATCTCGGAGTCAGCGAGCACGTTGATGCCCTTGTAGTCGACGCCGATGTAATCGAGAATCTGCACGACCTGGCCGGAGAATCCACACTGCGGAAACTGCGGCGTGCCCTTCATGAAGAGGACGACGTCGTTGCTCTTGATTTCGTTGTCGATGAATTCGTTGATGCCGCTCATAGGGACCTGATCCTTTCCACAGGCGAGTTAAAGGCCCGCCGTTTCAATCGTTAAGCTTAGATAGCATGTGATCGGCGGAATTCCAGCAGGTCGGGGCAAAAAAAGAGCACCCTAACGGTTTGCGGAGCGCGGATTGTTGCCCTTGCGTTACGCCTCCTCCGGAAGCGACGCGATATGGCGCTACCGGCGCCCGCTCGTCAACGGAATCCACCCGGATTTCGCCACAATTGTCGCAGATTGCGGCGCAGCAATTATTGCCGCTGCGCGGCCACGAAAGAGAATAATGACATTGATTTCAAAAAGGGTCGTTCTCCACTTTCCGGGGTTCGAGCCGCTTGATGGGCTTGCCCACTGCTCGCGCTACGCACGATCAGCAAAGCAAAGTGCAGCCGTCTGGAATTTCTCAGCGCTGGCAGGCGAACCGGAATACGGACCGGATTCAACGAGCTTCAAGGTGCAGACGAGCGCGGATGGCTGGGAAACCAGCAGCCACATCCATGTCCTCGACCACAATGCCCTTGTCGAAGGGCTTAGGACGGGCAGCCGGGCGGCGCAGATCCGCGCAGGTTTTTGGAGCGCGTTGCAGGTCATCGCCTACGGCGGGCTGGCCGGCTATTTCAGGCATGCCTGGCGCTTCGGACTGTTTTTTGTCTTTCCGTTTCTGATGATGATCCTTGGCTTCTCGCTCAGTGCCACGATCGCTGTCATACCGATCGGAATGGAATTGCCCGGCTTTCATCTTCTGTGGAGCGTGGCGCTGGCGTTGTGTTTCGTCGGCTTCGTGTTTCTACCTTTTGCCGAACGTTTCTACACATTGCATCTTTTCGCGGACTGGCACATGGCGGTGGCTCTTGCTCGGATGAACCATCCAGAATTCAGCGAGTGGCTCGATCGCTGTGCCACCGCTGCCCGGGCAGCCTTGTCGGAGCCGGCGGACGAATATGTAATCTCATCTCACAGCATGGGCTCCAGCGTGGCGGCGCATGTGATCGGCATACTTCTCGAGCGGCATGCGGGTGTTTTCGCCGGAAAGAGGGTGATCTTTGCGACGCTCGGGTCAGCAATCCTGCAATGTGCATTGTTGCGCCCCGCGCAGTTGCTGCGATCACGGGTGGGCCTCATAGCGCGATGCGACACCGTCAAATGGCTCGATGTCCAATGCATGACGGATGCGATCCATTTCTACAAGGTCCCGGTGGTGGCCGTTTGCGGGCATGGCGACGCACGCCCCGCCAAGATGGTGTTCATCCGCGTCAAGCAGATGCTGAGCGTTGAACACTATAGGAAGATCAAGAAGGACTTTCTGCGCGTGCATCGGCAGTACGTCCTGGGGCCGGATTTGCGGGCTCCCTTCGACTTCACGCTGCTGACGGCCGGCCCACGGTCCGGCTTGGTCTTTGCCGGATCCGGCTATAACAAAATGCCCGGCTTGTGACCGGGCATTTTGCATCGATATCAATCAGGTGCCGATGTCTGCAGCGCCAGGGCATGCAGTAAACCGCCCATGTTTCCCTTGAGGGCTTCGTAAACCATTTGGTGCTGCTGCACGCGGCTCTTGCCGCGAAAGGCTTCCGCGACGACTTCCGCTGCATAATGGTCGCCGTCGCCGGCGAGGTCGCGAATGGTTACCTTGGCGCCGGGGATTCCAGCCTTGATCATGTCTTCGATATCACCGGGTTTCATAGGCATGATCGTTACTCCTTGCGCATTATTCCGTGGCAGCGAGCGTGCCATGGCCTTCCATGTAATCAGGGAACCATGATTCATGGGCGTCGCGCAATTGCTGAATCGGCAGCGACAGCAGATCGTCGACCACAAGGCTATTACCCTCGACCGTGCCGAGGCGGCGGAAGGGTATGCCCGCACCTTCGGCATTGGCGCAGACGAAGTTTGCGACATCCGCCGGCACCGTTAGCACGTAGCGGGCCTGATCTTCGCCGAACAGCAGCGCGTGCGGCGCTCCCCTGCATTCACCGAGGCTGATCTTTAGGCCCTTGCTGGATGCCATCGCCATTTCGGCCAGAGCAAGTACGAGGCCACCCGAAGAGATATCGTGGCAGGCCGTTGCCTGGCCGTTGCGGATGACCGAGCGCACGAAATCGCCATTGCGGCGCTCCGCAAAGAGGTCGACTTCCGGAGCGGGGCCTTCAGTGCTGCCGATAACATCGCGCAGGTAGACCGACGAACCGAGATGGCTGCCGTCGGTACCGATCATGATCACCTTGTCGCCATTCGCGGCGCCGCCGATACGCGCCATCTTCTTCCAGTCGAGCAGAAGGCCAACGCCAGCGATCGTCGGCGTCGGCAGGATCGCAACACCATTGGTTTCGTTGTAGAGCGAGACATTGCCCGACACGATGGGAAAATCGAGAACCCGGCAGGCTTCTCCGATGCCCTTCACGGCTTGGACGAATTGGCCCATGATCTCGGGCTTCTCGGGATTGCCGAAGTTCAAGTTGTCGGTCGCCGCCAGCGGCTCTGCGCCGGTTGCGGTGATGTTGCGCCAGCATTCCGCGACCGCCTGCTTGCCGCCTTCGAACGGGTCTGCCTCAACATAGCGCGGCGTAACGTCAGAGGAAAAAGCGAGAGCCTTGCTCGCATGGTTCTCGACGCGAACGACGCCCGCATCACCGCCAGGAAGCTGGAGTGAGTTGCCCTGGATCAGGGTATCGTACTGTTCGTAGACCCAACGCCGACTTGATTGATTGGGAGAGCCAACGAGCTGCAATAGCGCCTGACCGTAATCAGCCGGGGCCGCGATGAGGTTGGCCGGCAAAGGCGCGCGCTTGTCCGACTCGCGCCACGGACGATCATATTCCGGCGCCTGGTCGCCGAGATCCTTGATCGGCAGGTTGGCGACTTCCTCGCCCTGGTGAACGACGCGGAACAGCAAGTCGTCGGTGGTCTTGCCGACGATGGCAAAATCGAGGCCCCACTTGACGAAGATCGCCTTCGCAACGGCCTCTTTTTCCGGCTCCAGGACCATGAGCATGCGCTCCTGGCTCTCGGACAGCATCATCTCGTAGGCCGTCATCTGTTCTTCGCGCACCGGCACGGTATCGAGATCGAGCAGGATGCCGAGATCGCCCTTGGCGCCCATTTCCACGGCCGAGCAGGTGAGGCCGGCAGCACCCATGTCCTGGATGGCGATGACGGCGCCCGTCTGCATCAGCTCAAGGCAGGCTTCGAGCAGGCACTTTTCTGTGAAGGGGTCGCCAACCTGAACCGTCGGGCGCTTTTCCTCGATGGATTCGTCGAATTCGGCCGAGGCCATGGTCGCGCCGCCGACGCCGTCGCGGCCGGTCTTCGCGCCGAGATAGACGACTGGGAGGCCGACGCCCTTGGCTTCCGAGAGGAAGATCGCGTTCGACTTCGCCAAACCAGCGGCAAAGGCGTTGACCAGAATGTTGCCGTTGTAGCGGGCGTCGAATTCCACTTCGCCGCCGACCGTCGGCACGCCGAAGGAGTTGCCGTAGCCGCCAACGCCGGAAACGACGCCAGAGACGAGGTGACGGGTCTTTGGATGGTCCGGCTCGCCGAAACGTAGCGCGTTCATCGCTGCGATTGGGCGGGCGCCCATGGTGAAGACGTCGCGCAGAATGCCGCCGACGCCCGTCGCCGCACCTTGATACGGCTCGATGTAGGAGGGGTGGTTGTGGCTCTCCATCTTGAAGACGACGCAGTCGCCATCATCGATATCGACGACACCTGCATTTTCACCGGGTCCCTGGATGACACGCGGGCCTTTGGTCGGCAGCGTGCGCAACCACTTCTTCGAGGATTTGTACGAGCAGTGCTCGTTCCACATGGCCGAGAAGATGCCGAGCTCCGTAAAGCTCGGTTCGCGGCCGATCAGGTCCAATATCCGCTGATATTCGTCTGGCTTCAGGCCATGGGCGGCGATCAGTTCGGGGGTGATCGGGCGGGTATTGGAAATGGTCATGAGCTCTCGGAAGTCCCTGCCGTTGCGCGATTGCGGTGTCTTTAGCCTAAGTGAATGAAACGCGCGACAGGAAAATGCCCGCTGTTAACAGACAGCGGGCACCGAAAGGCAACCCGCGATGGCTTAGAACTTGTAGCCGATCTGGACGCCGGCGCGCGTCATGCCGTTGTTCGGCCCGTCGCAGAGATTGGCATGGGACGAATGGGCGACCTGGGCGATGACGTTCCAGTGCTGATCGAAATGGTAACCAGCGCCCAAATATTCGTGGAAGAGGAACCGACAGCCGAGGTTCGGGCCATCGGTATTGCCTTCGAGTTCGCCATTGTGCCAGACGCCGCCGAAGCCGGCTTCGGCAAAGACCTTCTCATTGAAGTTCGCCGTCCAGGAGAGACCCGCAAAGATTTGGGTGGCTTCCCCGGACGTGCCGATGGAGGTGCCGAGATTAATGCGTGGGCGCGCAAGCTGTTGCTTCCAGCCCGTTGCTGCGTCCTGCCCGAACGGATCAAAGAACACCGTTACCTCTGGAAAGAGGCCGTCCTCGCGCTCGCCGCCGCCTTGCACTGATGCCGAGGCACCGAAGCGCAACTCATCAAAGATTTGCCCGCGGGCATGAGCCGGAATGACAGAGATGTTGGCAAGAAGGGCTGCCAGAAACGCTATTGATGAACGCGGTAAAATCGTCAGAAGTGTCGATCGACATTCAGATTACCTCGTCCGACCCACGCCAGATTCCTGATCTGAATTTGGTAGCATCGATCATAGTCAGGTAAAGCCGCTTTCGTCGGCCGTCGCTGCTTTGTCTCGGGCCTGCGGCCCATCTGCCGCAGTCTCAAATTTCGCCGTCATACCCGGCGCCGCCGCTTTCTAGCAGGCGTCGCAATGTCATGAGACCCGCAACCATATCTTCCCGGTTGCGGGGCGACGAGAAGCCTATCCGTACGCGGTGATAGACTTTCTCGGCGCGAGCTGCCTTGAACTCATCCTCGTCGTCGATCAGAACGCCATCTCGGTAAGCGGCGTTCTTGAAGGTTCCTGAGAGCCAGGGGTCGGGCAGTTTCAGCCAGAGGAAGGGCACGTGTGGATGCGATACGAAGTCGTATCCTTGCAGCTGTTCGCGTGCGAGACGTTCGCGGATGGACAGTTCCGCCGCACTTGCCTTGCGGATCTCGTGCGCCTGGCCGCTTTCCACGAGACGAGCGCAGGCTTCAGCCAGGATGAAAGGCAGCCCGCCAGTGATCATCTTGTGCGTCACCTTGATCCGCTGCGCAAAATGCGGCGGGCAGGCGACCCAGCCGCCGCGCACGCCGGCGGCCACCGACTTTGAAAGGCCACTGATCAGAAACGTGCGATCGGGTGCGAGCGACGCAAGCAGGGGATTTTCGTCTCCGGTCATCCCACCATAGAGATCGTCTTCAATCAGCCAGACCCCGTGCCGGCGCGCAATTTCTGCAACCCGTGTCCGGCGTTCGTGGGGCATCGTCGCCAGGGTGGGATTGTGCGCAGTTGGCATCAGGAACGCGAGTTTGGGATGCTGCTGAAGGCAGAGGCGTTCGAAGTCATCGGGGATCACGCCATTCTCGTCGGACTCGACGGTAATCGTGCGGCGACCGAGAATGCGCGCGCTGCGGCTGACCTGCGTATAGCTAAGATCCTCAAATACGATCTTGTCGCCGGGCGATGACACGGCCGAGATGACCGAGACAGCTGCCGCATGCGCCCCAAGGGTAGGGACGATATTTTCTGTCTCAGGCGTCCAATCGTTTCTGGCCAGCCACCGCCGGCCGGCTTCGTACCAATTTCGCGGGAAAACGCGGGAATAGGACGAAATCTCGGAAAGCTGCTCCTCGCCAATCTCGGCGAGCACTTTGCCGATGATCTTGCCTTGGCCAAGATCCGGAGCCGCCGTCGTATCAAAGCGTATCTTGCCGGCCGGCGCATCGATCGCGCGTGTGCCGCCGAGTGCAATGGTCAGCGGGTCCGGCTGATTGCCGGGTGTGGTCTCGGCGCGATCCAGCACATAGGTTCCGCGGCCAACTTCTCCTGCGACGAGGCCACGCTCGTGCACCAGCGCGTAAGCGCGGCCGATTGTCCCGATTGTCACGCCAATATCGTAGGCGAGGTTTCGCTGCGGCGGCAATTTGCTGCCGGCAGGCAATGTGCCGCTGGCGATGGCTGATTGAACTAAGCCGCTACCGCGGCAATTGCGGCGGGCTTTGAGAAGAGCCTCCTGGCTGAGAGGATGAGGGTGTTGCAAACCCACCCTTCAGACAGGAGGTCCAGATGGCCGAGATAAGCCCTCTTCGCCGCCGGATGATCGAGGACATGACGGTCCGCAATCTGTCTCCGGCCACCCAACGATCCTATATCAATGCCGTCCAGAAGTTCAGCCGCCATTTCGGCCACTCGCCGGATCGGCTTGATCTTGAAGATGTCCGCGCGTTCCAAGTCTACCTTGTCTCAGGTGGAATATCCTGGGCGGCATTGAACCAGATCGTCTGCGCGCTGCGGTTTTTTTATGGGGTCACGCTCGGTCAGAATGAGATCCCGGAGCGCATCCCCTATGCCCGCGCACCGCGGAAGCTACCCATCGTTCTGTCGACGGACGAGGTAGTCCAATTCCTGGAAGCTGTCTCCAGCCTGAAGGCGCGTGTGGCACTAACCTGCGCCTATGGAGCCGGTCTCAGGGTCTCGGAAGTCTGCGGACTAAGCATCGGTGATATCGACAGCTCGCGCATGGTGATTCATATCCGCCATGGCAAGGGCGGCAAAGCCCGCTACGTCATGCTGTCGCCGGAACTGCTCGGCATCCTACGCAGCTATTGGCGCTTGACGAGGCCCAAGACGCTGCTCTTTCCCGGACGCAATCCTGACAAGCCGATCGAGCCGACGGTGTTGCATGCCGCTTGTCGTTCGGCGGTTGCAGCAACGGGACTGGCCAAGCGGGTCACCATCCATACATTGCGGCACAGTTTTGCCACCCACTTGCTGGAGAACGGCACCGATATTCGTATTATCCAAGTACTGCTCGGTCATGCACACCTGTCGAGCACGGCACATTACACGCGGGTTTCCACCGACACGATCCGCTCCACGGCAAGCCCGCTTGACCGATTGCGACTGGAGGTGACGCCGCCGGTATCATAATCGGTTGCGCCCCGCTTTCGAAGTTGCCGACATCTTTCGGCGACACGGTGGCTGCTACAGGCGAGAGAACGCCGGTCATCTTAGTACCGCGCCACAGAGATTATGACGGGTTGGGTTATCGTAGAATGGGCAAGTCTTCTGGTGGGATGAGAAGTTGGATGCTGCGTGCTGCGCCTGGCACGCGGGATATAAATCCTGCCTTCTCGAGGGTCAGCACCATCTGGTGAACAGACGGAGCCGTAACGGCGAAGTGGCGACGCATGTCGGCTTCGGCCGGAGGCTGTTTGAAGATGCGGCTGTAGGCGTAGATGAAGGCCAGGTACTGGCCTTGGACTTGCGTAAGGCCATGTCTTGCCGTTGCGGCTTGCGGGTCAAGTGAGGGACTCATTTTCGGATTCATCTGCGTCTCCGCGCTGAAGGAGGTGTCGATGAATATAAAGTTTCACGTAGAGCTTAGCCAATCGGAACGTGATCAACTGGCCGTTTTGTTGAGCGGGGGACGCCATGCGTCGCGCAAGATCAAGCGCGCCCAGATCCTGGTGGCGGCGGACGAAGGCTTCAGCGACGAGGTGATCGCGGCAACCTTGAACGTCAGCGGATCGACGATTTACCGGACCAAGCGCCGGTTTGTGGAAGCCAATCTGGAAGGCGCGCTCAGTGAAGAACCGCGCCCGGGTGTTGAGCGCAAGCTATCGAGCAAGGAGGAGGCGCTGTTGGTGGCGACCGCCTGCTCAAAGCCGCCGCCCGGGCGAGCCCGCTGGACCCTGGAGCTTCTGGCCGATGAGATGGTCCGACTCACCGATCATGACGAGTTGTCCTCGGAGACCGTACGTCGCCGGCTGGCTGAGAATCATCTCAAACCTTGGCGCAAAGACATGTGGTGCATCCCAAAGCTCGATGGGGAATACGTCGCGCGCATGGAGGATGTTCTCGACCTCTACGCAGAGACGCCTGATCCACAAAGGCCCGTGGTCTGCTTCGACGAGAGCCCGACCCAACTCATCGGCGAAGTGCGCGAGCCCATTGCGGCCAAGCCTGGCCAGCTTGAACGCTACGACTGCGAGTATCGCCGAAACGGCACGGTCAATCTGTTTGTCTTCATGGACGCCCACCAGCCCTGGCGCAGGGTGAAGGTCACCGATCGGCGAACCAACCAAGACTTCGCCCAGTGCATGCGCGAACTGGTCGACGTCGATTATCCCGACGCCCCGATCATCCGCGTGGTGATGGACAACCTCTCCACCCATTCCGCCGGGGCGCTTTACGACGCATTTCCAGCCCCGGAGGCTCGAAGGGTGCTGAAGCGACTGGAGTTCCACCACACGCCCAAGCACGCCAGTTGGCTCAACATGGTCGAGATCGAGATCGGTGTCCTGCGCAGCCAATGCCTCGACCGTCGTATCGACAATAAAGACACCATAATCGCCGAAGTCGCAGCCTGGGAGCAGCAACGCAACGCTAATGGCGCAAAGATCCAATGGATGTTCACAACCGAAAAAGCCCGCCAAAAGCTCCGCAAAGCTTACCCCGTCAAAGAGTCATAATCTCTGTGGCGCGGCATTAGTCGTGGCGAACGACGTGTCATGGGCGCGATCGAAGCTTGCCGCACACCCAGGCTCGGCGGCCATGTCGATGCCTGCGATGAGTGTGGCACGACTCGCATCTCCTATAATTCCTGCCGCAATCGTCACTGCCCGAAGTGCCAGGGCATAGCTCGCAGGGGATGGGTCGCGGCCCGCATCTGCGATCTCTTGCCGGTCCAGTACTTCCATGTGGTCTTCACACTACCGCCTGGCATCGCCGAGATAGCCTTCCACAACAAGGCGGTCGTCTACGCACTGCTGATGCGGATCGCAGCCCAGACGCTGCAGACGGTCGCCGCCGACCCTAAACGGCTGGGTGCCGAGATCGGTATCATCGCCGTGCTTCACACCTGGGGCCAGGCGATGACCCACCATCCCCACGTCCACTGCGTCATACCAGGCGGCGGTCTCTCACCGGATAAGTCAAAGTGGATCGCATGCCGGCCGGGCTTTTTCTTGCCCGTCCGAGTTCTATCGCGTGTCTTCCGGCGGCTCTTTCTGACGGCCCTTGCTGACGCCTTCGCTCAGCGTAAACTTCGCTTCTCCAACGCGCTTGCACGCCTTGCCGACCCCACCGCTTTCACCAGCCATCTCGCGCACGCCCGTCGCAGTGAATGGGTCGTCTACGCCAAGCCGCCGTTTGGCGGACCGGACCAAGTGCTCGCCTATCTCGGCAGATACACCCATCGTGTGGCCATCGCCAACAGTCGTATCGTCGGTGCCGATGACGAGCATGTCGACTTCCGGTGGAAGGACTATCGACGCCAAGGACATGATCGCGAGAAGATCATGCGCCTTGACCCGCTCGAGTTTATCCGGCGCTTCCTTCTCCACGTACTACCCGACGGCTTTCACCGTATGCGTCACTTCGGCTTTCTCGCCAATAGCCATCGCCGGCAACGCATCGCCCTCTGTCGGGACCTGCTGGGCCAGCGGTCGACGTCGGCCGAGCAACCGCATTGCCTCAACCCAAATCAAGGCTACCCCTTCACATGCCCCGAATGTGACCGGCCGATGCGTCGGATGAAGGCCAACATCCGACCCGCTCAAGCACGGTCATCTTCATTCCGATGTGACACATCATGACATCAGGCGATCGGCAGACGACCCATATCACCCGCCGACTTGGACGCCGTTCCGGCGGACAATCGTCGCTGCCTGGAACCAGGCCAGATGTTCGATCCGTAGGCGCAAATGCATCCATATCGGCACAACCGGCACAGCGACCCGCGACATTGCGCTTCGACAATCATGTAAAACCTCGCCGTCTGCCACTTGATTGCGCGCCCTCAGGGCCACCGCATCACCGCGCCGGAACCGGACGCAGAACGCAATCCCCATAGTGCCAAACAACCCGCGCCTTCGTTCAATCCGGCTTATGTGAGGTCGGCCGAGTATGACGCCACTGTCCTATCCGACCTCACATAACCCTCCAGATTCAATGCTGTCGGCAATCCGGAGATAGACCGGGCCGGAACCACGAGAAAAGTCTGGAAGCCAAGTTGTCATGATGACAATTCTTTATATTGTCACCCTCAAATCGTCAACGCTATGTCCAGGGCGGATACAATTTTGCTTGGAGAATGACATGTCTGCCGTTCCAGAGAACGAGCCTGCGATTGCGCCTCTGTCGTCTGGGGTGCAATCGATGCAATACCGTATTCCGCAAGACTCGGTCGGCGCATCGCGCGCTCAGGCCTTGCTGCAGTCCGCGTGGCATCGGCTATCGTCGTGGCACCAGAAGCGCGAAACCCGCCGGGTCCTGCGGGATCTGACGGACGACGAACTGTTGGACATTGGCATCACGCGTGCGCAAGCACGCGAGGAAGCCGGCAAATCGCCCTTCTGGGATTGATCAGCCGCAAGCCTTGCCGCCGGATGCCCAGCGGGTGACATCCTTGACGATCCGCGGCCCTGCGGAGCCTTGCATCATTGGACCAAAGGCGTCGAGCTTGGAGGGGTTGCCTTCGGCCTGAACGACGAGCAAAGGGCGGCTCTCGGGGCTGCCCCTGTGCACGACGAGAATGCGCGGACGACCGGAGAAGGAGTTCAGTTCGGGCGCCAGCCTGTAGTCAGCGAAGGCGGCGTCGCCGGACTTGAACCAGCAGGCGTTCGCGCCGAGAGCAACGCGCTCCATCGTCGAAAGCGCGCTGCGATCCGGACCCTTCGCCGGCGTGTTCGTTTGGCAGGACGCCACCAATACTGCTGTTGCGGCAATCGCGAGAATGCGTGTCGTCGAAAGGCGAGGGCGCATCAATCTTGCTCCAATGGACCGGATGAATGGCCTCTTACCTGCCGAAGGTTAAGCAGCGATTACCTCGAGGGCCGAAGCGAACAGAGCGCGGCCGTCGGAACCGCCATGCGCCGCTTCGATGAGGTTTTCGGGGTGCGGCATCATGCCGAGGATGTTGCCCTTGTCGTTCATGACGGCGGCAATATCGTTCATCGAGCCGTTCGGATTGGTGCCTTCCGCATAGCGGAAAACGACCTGTCCGTTGCCCTCGATCGTTGCCAGCGTCTCTGCGTCGGCAAAATAGTTGCCATCGTGATGCGCAACCGGGCAGCGTATGATCTGCCCCTCGGAATAGGCACGGGTGAAATCGGTGTCGGCGTTTGCGACTTCGAGCTTGATCTCACGGCAGACGAACTTAAGCGAGGCATTGCGCATCAGTGCACCGGGTAGCAGGCCTGCCTCGAGGAGGATCTGGAAGCCGTTGCACACGCCGAGAACCTTGACGCCCTTGTTCGCCTTTTCGACGATTGCCTGCATGACCGGCATGCGCGCTGCGATGGCGCCACAACGAAGGTAGTCGCCATAGGAAAAGCCGCCAGGGATGACGATAAGGTCGACGTCCGGAATATCCGTCTCCGTTTGCCAGATCGTCACCGGTGCGCGACCGGAGATTTTCGTCAGTGCAGCGATCATGTCGCGATCGCGATTGAGGCCCGGAAGTTGAACGACGGCTGATTTCATGACTGCGGCTAAAACCTTGTTTGTGCTTCTGCAAGTTCTCTAAGTACGAGACGCTTTTCAATACGCTCCAGCCGGCCTTCATGCCGACCGAGGACACCGTAAATACTATGTATTTCCTGCTGCATCGACGTCATCGTGTCGCTCATGCAGTGCATTTCGCTCCGGATCTCTTCAAGCGACGCATCTAACGTATCGATGTGTTCGTGCATTTTCGTCAACAACTCAAGCACGAGCTCTTGCGTCAATTCAGCCATCGAGTGCGCTCCTCGACCAGATTAGTCGACGGAAATATTATAGTTCTCGATCACCGTATTTGCGAGGAGTTTCTCGCACATCGCCTTGAGCTCGCTCTCCGCTTTCGCCTTGTCAGCGCCTTCGAGTTCGACGTCGAAAACCTTGCCCTGACGGACATGCCCGACACCATCGAATCCAAGCGCGCCGAGGGCGCCCTCGATTGCCTTGCCCTGCGGATCGAGAACGCCGTTTTTCAGCGTGACGGTTACACGAGCCTTGATCACTTTATCTTCCCTGTCTTGCTTGGCCTGAATGTCTTACTTCACGAGTACCGGACCGGTGCCGCGCACAGGCTCGTTCTCGTTGATGATGCCGAGACGACGCGCAACTTCCGAATAGGCTTCGAGAAGGCCGCCCATGTCGCGGCGGAAGCGGTCCTTGTCCATCTTCTCGCGGGTGTCGATATCCCACAGACGGCAGGAGTCCGGCGAAATCTCATCGGCGAGGATGATGCGCATCATGTCGCCTTCATAGAGGCGGCCGCATTCGATCTTGAAGTCGACAAGCTGGATGCCGACACCTAGGAAAAGGCCGGTCATGAAATCGTTGACGCGAATGGCGAGCGCCATGATGTCATCGAGTTCGGCGGGGTTTGCCCAGCCGAAAGCCGTTATGTGCTCTTCAGAGACCATCGGATCGTCGAGCGCGTCAGACTTGTAGTAGAACTCGATGATCGACCGCGGCAGCACCACGCCTTCCTCGATACCGAGGCGCTTCGACAGCGAGCCGGCGGCAACGTTACGAACAACGATCTCGAGCGGGATCATTTCCACTTCGCGGATCAACTGCTCGCGCATGTTGAGGCGGCGGATGAAATGCGTCGGAATGCCGATCTTGTTTAGATGGCTGAAGATGTATTCCGAAATACGGTTATTCAGAACGCCTTTGCCATCGATGACTTCGTGCTTCTTCTTGTTGAAGGCGGTGGCATCATCTTTGAAGAACTGGATCAGCGTGCCCGGTTCCGGGCCCTCATACAGAATCTTTGCTTTGCCCTCGTAGATACGGCGGCGACGGTTCATTGCAATTGTTCTCTATCGTTGGCGCTCTTGGGATAGCGCGAGTGGATCTATCTCGTGGCGTCCCCTTAAAGGAAAAGCGAGGGTTTCACAATCCGCCTGTCACTCCTTCCCCGGATTCCGGCGCTTCCGGAGGCCGCTAAGAGAATCGAAGACCTTCTGTAAGGCAGTTTACAGGTTTTTCGCGGCCAACGGAATGTGACGCAGCCGCGTCAGGGCAGTCATGCAAGCCTTTATCTTGCGCCCGAGCCGCTGAGCGACTTACGCAAATCGTGCTGCAAACCACGCGCCAGGCCCTCGACGCCGCGCCAGGACGCGGCGCGCACGAAGGGCGGGATCTGCAGTGCGGGCATCGGGCGGGCGAGCGCGTAGCCCTGCAGCATATCGCAACCGAGATCACAGAGAATGCGGACGTGGTCCATCGTTTCGACGCCCTCGGCGGTGACGAGGATATTAAGCGAACGGCCGATATCGATGATCGAGCGGACCAGTTTCCGCTGCTCGGCGGAATGTGGCAGCATGCGGATCAACTCGCGGTCGATCTTCAAGGTCTTCGGACTGAGTTTCAAAAGACTGACAATGGATGCATGGCCCGTGCCGAAGTCATCGATCTCTATGTCGATGCCGAGGCGGCGCAGGTGCCGGAGATTGGCGATCACGGCATCATCGCAATCGTCGAGTGAAATCGATTCAAGCAGCTCGAACGAGATTGTGCGAGGTTCGATCTTCAAGCCGCGAAGCTTCTTCGCAAGGGTTGGATCACCGAGACGACGCGACGACACGTTGACCGCAATCTTCGGGATGAGAAGACCCTCGTCCTCCCATCGGTGCCGGTCCGCGAGCGCTTGCTCGAGGATCAGCCCGTCGATGGTGGAGACCACATCCAGATCCTCAGCGATCGTCAGGAAACGATCAGGAGCCAGCAAACCATGTTCCCGGTGCTGCCAGCGAGCCAGCGTCTCGACGCCGGCGACATCGAGCGTTCGGGCATGGAACTGCAACTGGTAGAGCGGGACAAACTCCCCCCGCTCGAGACCGAGGAGGATTTCGTCCGCCAGCCGCTTGCTGGCGATGATGCGGTGCCGCTCGTCGGTCGAGAAGAATTCGTGCCGGTTGCGTCCGCCGCTTTTCGCGCGATAGAGCGCGATGTCAGCATTGAGCAGAAGCTGCTTGGCATCGAGCGCCGGACCGCTTTCAGCCGCAATGCCGATGCTGGCGCCGAAACGGCAATCGTGGCCCTCGTAGCGAATGGGCTTGCAGAGCTCGCGGATGATGCGCTCCGCCAGATTAGAGATCTTCTTCGGCGTGACATCGAGTGTGCAGATGACCACGAATTCATCGCCACCAATGCGGGCGACGAAATCGGTCGAACGGACACTCCCCGTCAGCACCTGTGCTGCATGCCTCAGCATTGCGTCGCCGGCGCGGTGGCCGAGCGTATCGTTGATCTGCTTGAAGCGGTCGAGATCGATGTGGAGGATCGCGAGCGTCAGCCCGGTGCGGCGACATTCGGCGGAACGCTCATCCAGCATGCGGTCGAGGTATCGCCGGTTTGGCAGGCCGGTGAGATAATCGTGCAGCGCCAGGTGCTCGATGTTCTCCTTGGCGCTTTCGAGTTCCCTGTTGCGGGCTTCCGCGAGATCCTTGGCGCGCTGTAACTCGGTATTGAGCCTGACTTCGGCGGTCACATCCCAATTTGCGCCAATCAGCTTGCGGCGCCCGTCACTGTCAAGAAAGAAGGCTGCTTTTGCGCGGATGACACGTTCGATGCCGTCCTGCCTGATGATGCGGAATTCGTGTTGGAAATCGGTGCTGTTAGCGACGCTCTCATTGATGGTCGCCAGCACGCGATCCCTGTCGTCGGGATGCAGCGACGCCTCCCAGGCGTTGCCGGTGCTGACCGGAGACGTGTTGGTAATGCCGTAGATTGCCAGAAGGCGATCGTCCCAATCGACGGTGCCGTTTTCGATATCTGCCTCGAAGACGCCGATATCAGAGATATCGAGCGCGAGATCCAGGCGCCGCGACAGATGCGCAAGCCGCTCCTCGGCCTCCTTGCGTGCGGTGATATCGTTGTCGGTGCCAATGAGCCGGGCAGGGGCGCCGTTTTCGTCCCATTCCACGCAAGCGCCTCGGCACTCGATCCAGATCCAGTGGCCGTCTCTGTGGCGCTCCCGATACTCGAAAATCTGATAGTCCGGATCGCCGGCGTTCTGCCGTTCGATGGCCTTGACGACGAAGTCCCGGTCGTCCGGGTGGATGAGGTCGATCCACGTGTCATAGTCGCCGTCGGCATCCTCATCGGGCGCCATGCCGCGCATCATTTTCCACGTGTCGGAGTAGTAGCGTTTGCCAAGACGAAGATTGTGGTCCCAGACGCCGAGGCCCGATCCGACAAGAGCGTAGTTCCAGCGGCTCTCGCGTTCCGAGAGTTCAAAACTGTTCTGCGGGGCCGTGTCGCCGTCAAACGCCGCGGCGTCAAGCTTAGCCTTCGATTTGACCCGTTTGTCGGGAGTCGTTTGCTTCAATCTGCATACTCGCTCTTTTAGCGTGTAGATATTTTGCATTCATTGAATTAAACAGCCCTTAATGTCGTCAAAATAATAATAATGCAAAAACAAATGCTTAGTCGCGCTGTAATGGGTGCATACGCCTGGAGGCGAGTAACTTTTCCATAATGTGCATACACTTGTCTGGCAGCACCCTATATCGCACCGATTGGGGAGGGAATGACATGTCTCCAGAATGGCCGATGTTCATCCTGCAATGCATCGTTCTCGTGGGCCTGGCGGGCGTTCTCTTCATTCGCGGAGAGGGCGACTAGCCGCCAGATCAGCCACAAACCGTCTGTGCGTCTCCACGACGCGTGGCCTCGGTACGGTCAGCTATGGGTCGTAATCTCGCCCCTTCGCCGAGAGATGATCTTGAAGCGCTGAGGCGTCGCGAATTTGCCGATCGCATCGATGCAGCTCTACGAAGGGCGTTACGGCTTCAAGCGACTCAGGAACTGCGCGAACACCATGGTTCCTTCCGGCCATGGCCCGTGGCCCGACTCGCTGTTGATGTGCCCGGCTTCCCCCGCATCGATGAGGAGCGATCCCCAGCTTGCCGCGATGTCATCGGCGTGTTCGTAGCTGCCGAAGGGATCATTGCGGCTGGCGATTGTAATGGTCGGAAACGGAAGTGGGTCGCGCGGGTACGGGCCGAATGTCATCAGGTGCTTCGGTCGTATTGCCGGATTGGCAACATCCGGGGGTGCGACGAAGAATGCCCCGGCCACCTTGTTGCGGAAATGGGGAATTGCGTGGATGGCGGAGGGAATGCCAAGCGAATGCGCAACCAATACCACCGGTCGCGTCGCGGCATTCACTTCCTCGGCAATGCGGCTCACCCAATCGTCGCGGACCGGCTTCGACCATTCAGCCTGTTCGACACGACGAGCCGTGCTGAGCTTGGCCTCCCAGCGGCTTTGCCAGTGGTCGGGACCGGAATTTGTATAACCGGGGATAATGAGAATTTCGGCGTCTGAAGCTTTCATGATGCGCGGATTTGAGAAAGCTTGACGGCGATGTCAAGGGAGGGTGGGACAAGGCCGCCGAAATTTGTTATGTTTTCAGCAGTGCCGGTTGCGTCTCGTATCGGCGTTATCGCCGATCCTTTCGCTGCCGGCTATCTTGGCTGAGGAGGAGAAAGCCATGACGGCATTCCATGTTATGTCGGGTGCAGGCGATGTCTACACACGTCCGGTCGTCAACAAGATCAGCGTTGCGGATGTCTTCGATGCGCTGCGGCGCGGGCTCGACGATTTTCGAGAAAAACCATCCCACTATGTATTTCTGTGCCTGATGTATCCGATTGCCGGCATTTTTCTTGCGCTCGCAACATCAAGTGCCAACCTCCTGCCGATGATTTTTCCGCTGATATCAGGCTTTGCGCTGATCGGTCCCATCGCCGCGATCGGGCTCTATGAGATCAGCCGCAGGCGGGAAGCCGGCCTGGACACCTCGTGGAGACATGCGCTCGAGGTGACAAGATCGCCGGCGTTCCCATCGATCGTTGCCGGCGGATTGCTGCTGTTCGGCTTCTTCGTGGTCTGGCTCGTCGCTGCGCAGACGCTCTATTCGAACGTCTTCGGCGACGTTTTCCCGCGCTCAATCTCCTTATTCTTCTCGGAGATCGTCGGCACGCCTGAGGGAATCCAGCTGATCATGTGGGGACATCTGCTCGGTCTGGGCTTTGCCATCATCGTTCTGGGCACGACCGTCGTAACCTTTCCCTTGCTGCTGGATCGGGACGTCGGCCTCGTTTGCGCGATGGAAACATCGGTCAGGGCGACCGTCGCCAACCCGGTGCCGGTCTTCTGCTGGGGTCTCATCATCGCTGTCAGCCTCATCGTTGGCACGATCCCGCTGTTTGTCGGGCTTGCCCTCGTCATGCCGGTGCTCGGCCACGCCAGCTGGCATCTCTATAGGAAGCTCGTGGCACCTCCGGTCGTCTGACGGCCACAGGGCTGGAACTGGACCACCTCCCTCGGAGTTTCGCTGAGGCGAATACCCGAGGGAGTTCCATATGGCTACGCCGCAACATCTGTTTACCCACTTTGCCAGCAAGACGTCTGAATGGGCAGGGCGACCCGTGACGTTCGTGCTTGCCGTCGTCCTTGTCGCTGTCTGGGCCGGGACGGGCCCGCTCTTTGACTTCTCGGAGACTTGGCAACTGGTCATCAACACAGGAACGACCATCATCACGTTCCTGATGGTGTTCGTGTTGCAGAACGCACAGACGAGGGATGCTCGCGCTGTTCAGGCGAAGCTCGACGAAATTATTCTGACGAGCCACGCCGAGAACAAGTTCATCGGGATCGAGCACCTCGATGACGAAGACCTGAAGCACCTGGATCGCCTTGTCGCCAAGGCGGCAAAGGGAGTGCGCGAGGGGCGGACGAACGGAACGCCGAAGGCGACAAATTCCAGTGATGAGGCGAACGAAAAAAGGACATCGGCAAAGCCCCGGAAGCCGAAACGGAAAACGGCGCCCTCGAAGGCGCCGTCCCGGTAGTCAAACTCAGGCGGCGCCGAAGACGCGCCGGAAAATGGTATCCACGTGTTTGGTATGGTAGCCGAGATCGAACTTCTCGCGGATTTCTTCTTCGGATAGCGCAGTACGCACCTCCGCGTCGGCAAGCAGTTCCTCCAGGAAATCCTTGCCCTGTTCCCACACCTTCATGGCGTTGCGCTGGACGAGCCGGTAGGCATCCTCGCGCGAAACGCCTGCCTGCGTCAGCGCCAGAAGCACGCGCTGCGAATGCACGAGGCCACGGAACTTGTCGAGATTTTTCATCATGTTGTCGGGATAGACGACGAGCTTCTCGATGACGCCGGCCAGCCTGTTGAGGGCGAAGTCGAGCGTGATCGTTGTGTCGGGCCCGATGCCGCGCTCGACGCTCGAATGGCTAATGTCGCGCTCATGCCACAGGGCGACATTCTCCATAGCCGGAACCACCGACATACGAACCAGGCGGGCAAGGCCCGTCAGGTTCTCGGTCAGAACCGGATTGCGCTTGTGCGGCATCGCAGAAGAACCCTTCTGGCCGGGCGAGAAGTATTCCTCGGCTTCCAGCACTTCCGTGCGCTGCATGTGGCGGATCTCGATCGCGACGTTTTCGATGGAAGAGCCGATAACGCCGAGCGTGGCGAAGAACATCGCGTGACGGTCACGCGGAATGACCTGCGTCGAGACAGGCTCCGGGACAAGGCCGAGCTTGGCGCAGACGTGTTCCTCGACGCGAGGGTCGATATTGGCAAAGGTGCCGACGGCGCCTGAAACCGCACCGGTGGCGATCTCGACACGCGCAGCCACGAGGCGCGCGCGGTTGCGGCTCATCTCGGCGTAGAAGCGCGCCAGCGTCAGTCCCATCGTCGTCGGCTCGGCGTGAATACCGTGGCTGCGGCCGATGCGGATGGTGTCCTTGTGTTCGAAGGCACGTGCCTTCAGTGCCGCAAGCAGGCGGTCCATATCGGCGAGCAGAATGTCGGCTGCGCGGACCAGCTGGATGTTCAGCGTGGTGTCGAGAACGTCCGAAGAAGTCATGCCCTGGTGGACGAAACGGGCATCCGGGCCGACGATTTCGGAAAGGTGCGTCAGGAAGGCGATGACATCGTGCTTGGTGACGGACTCGATTTCATCGATCCGCGCAACGTCGAACGTCGCAGCGCCGCCTCGCTCCCAAATTGTCTTTGCAGCGGATTTCGGGATGACGCCCAGTTCGGCGAGCGCATCGCAGGCGTGAGCCTCGATCTCGAACCAGATGCGGAATTTGGTCTCGGGCGACCAGATGGCGACCATCTCTGGCCGGGAGTAGCGCGGGATCATGGCTTCCTGCTTTCGTTCATAAAAGGAATGCTGGCGCCCCTGTAGCAAAGACAGGCGGCAATCTCAACGCATGCGTTTGGCAAGCGCTATACTCGTACCGAAAAGGCAGAGAAGGCCGAGTGGAAGAAACAGGCGAATTCCCAGCACGGCAAACTGATAGACTGCGCTGGCTCCGGTAAAGACGAATTGGAACACCCATGTGAGGGATCCAAAAGAGGCGTGCCACGCGGAGTAGAAGACCCGGTAGTCCATGGCGAAGAGAAAGGCCGTCATTAGGATGGTCCCGACGGCAAGCGCAGCGAAGAATGCCGCAAAGCGTGTCGCCAGGGATCGTCGATGCGCAAAGAACCGACCCAAAGGCAACATGAACGGCCATGCCAGCAAACCGCCCGCAAAATAGAGCATTGCGAGGTCACGGACATGTGCGGTCTCCATCCCGTTTCTGAGATAGAGAGCAGCCATTGCCGACGCCAGCATCTGGATGCCCCAGAGGATGGCCCCCGCGAAAAGATCGGAGAGGGGCGGGCGGGCCGCCTTGAGCCGCTCGGAGATCAAGGACGACCTGCTTTCGTCACGACTTGGATTTGCCTTCGGCGGCGCTTCGTAGGGCGCTGATCGCCGTCTTGTAGGCCTCGAGCGAGCCGCCCTTGAAAATCGCCGAACCGGCAACGAGAACATTGCCGCCTGATTTGCCGATGATCGGCGCGGTTTCGACCGTCACTCCACCGTCAACTTCAAGGTCGATCGGCCTGTCACCGATAAGTGACCGCGCTGCGGCGATCTTGTCCGCCATCGCTGGAATGAATTTCTGCCCGCCGAAGCCGGGGTTCACCGACATGATGAGGATCAGGTCAATGTCGTCGAGCACGTTTTCGATCGCCGAAAGCGACGTGGCAGGATTGATCGTGACGCCGACCTTCTTGCCGAGCCCGCGCACAGTCTGAAGCGAACGGTGGAGATGCGGCCCGGCTTCAGCATGGACGGTAATGCGGTCGCAGCCCGCCTTCGCGAAGGCCTCAAGATACGGATCGACCGGCGCAATCATCAGATGGCAATCGAAAACCGCATCCGTGTAGGAACGCAACGACTTGATGACGTCAGGGCCGAAGGAAATGTTGGGAACGAAGTGACCGTCCATGACGTCGAGGTGGATCCAATCGGCGCCGGCCGCCGTTACGTCGCGCACTTCCTGGCCCAGTTTGGCGAAGTCGGCCGCAAGGACGGATGGCGCGATGCGAATGGGCGTAGTCATTGAGGTCTCTCCGTAAAACTCATGCCGCGGTGTCAGATCCTATTCGATCGGTGTGCTTGGCGGTGCGAACGAACCGGCATGCCACTGCAGCATCCGGTAGGGGTTATCGGCCAGTTCATGGCCGGCGTTGAAAGCAATTTTGCCGATGACCGTCTCAAAAGAGGTCCCGCCGATGTGCTGTGCGATGGGCCGGTCATCCGCAGCGGCATCCTGGGCTGCCTTCGTCGCGATTTCCACCGCCGCATACGCGGGCAGCACATAACCCTCGGGCTCGACGCCGCTCGCACGGAACGCGTCGACCACAGGCTTCGCCTCAGGGCGCGCGGCGTAGTCGGGCAGGGCGACGGCGAGAACGCCATCCGCGAGCCCGAGCGGTTGGTCGGCGGCGCGCATCGCGTCGCCACCGAGAATATCGAGGTGAATCTTTTCCGCTGCGGCGTCGCGTGCGATGACGGCAACGTCGCTACGATCTCCACCGACGAAGACTTTTGTTACCCCGGCTTTCCTCAACCGTCGCACGAGAGCGACTTGCTGCTCCTGGCCCGGTCGATACGTGTCGGTGAAGACGGGCTTGAGGCCTTTTTCCTCGAGTGCGTTTCGGATCGCTTCCGTAAGCTCCCGACCATGGATGGTGCCATCCTCGATCAGCGCAATTGGCGCGGCTGCCCACTCGCCCACGATCGCCTCGATGATCTTTTCCGCTTCGGCGCCATCGGCCGGCGCCATTCGGTAGAGCGGCCAGCCATTTTTCAGCGCGTCTTCCATGAGAATGCGTGAACGCACAGAGACGGTGATCGCCGGGATATTTGCGTCCTTGAGCTTCGGCAACGCGCCTTCGAGCGTCTCGCTGCAGAGAAAACCGACGGCCACCTGGACCTTGGCATTGATTAATGCGTCAGCGATTGCCGCACCGCTGTTTTCCTCGCAAGTCTCTCCGACCGTGACGATCGTGCTACCATCCTGCAGGACCTTGGCAGTGGCACCGGCGATGATCTGCGCACCAATTGGCGCGAGGTTGCCACTCTGTGGCGCTACGACACCGATTATCAGACCCGCGGCATGGCATTCTGCAGCCGCAAGGAGCAGCATCGGCAGAAGTGCTAGGCCACGCAAAGTATTCATAAAAGCTGCAGGTCCCTGTCCTTTGTCCTGCTCTTTTATCCGTCCGGCATCGATCGTCAAAGAAAAACGCACAATCGGGAAGCTTTTCGCCTGGCTTTTGTAGAAAAGGTAACCGATCACCTTCATATTACAGGAAACAGCAAGCCGGTGACGCCGGATGGAGAATGCCTTTGTTGAGCAAGCAACCGATCGATCCGCGCCTCTACCGAGATGCGATGAGCCGCTTTGGAGGCCATGTGCAGCTCGTGACGACGGCAATCGGCAAGGAGCGCCGTGGCGTGACGATCACCGCCGCGTGCTCCGTATCTGATGACCCTGCGACCGTTCTGGTGTGCCTGAACAACAGCAATCCGAAGAACGACATCTTCTTCAGGAGCGGTATCTTTGCTTTGAATACGCTGGGCGCGCACCATCAGGCACTTGCCGATGCTTTTTCTGGCCGCACCCAGCTCAGCAACTGCGAACGTTTCGCGACGGGCCGGTTCGACAAGCTCGTCACCGGCGCACCCATTCTTCACGACGCGCTTGCCTCCTTCGATTGCCGCGTGAGCGAAATCAAGGAAATGTCGACACACCACATCATTTTCGGTGAGGTCGTGGCGGTCCGCTACAACGAGGCTAAGCCCGCGCTTCTCTATATGAACCGGGACTATCACACGCTATAACTTCCTGAAAAAGGGAGAAGACATGCCGGATCAAGCGCATCCGCCACTACCGTCGTCGATCGACGAAACGATCGCGATGTTGGGCGATCAGGACTATCTGGCGGGGCGGGCGCTTGGCACGGTGCTGTTTCTTGCCCTGAAGATGAAGCGTCCTCTCTTCCTGGAGGGGGAAGCTGGTGTCGGGAAGACAGAGATCGCCAAGGTCCTATCAAAAGCTCTGGGGCGGCCGCTGATCCGCCTGCAATGCTACGAAGGGCTGGATATCGCCTCGGCCGTCTACGAATGGAACTATCCGGCGCAGATGCTGGAAATCCGCCTCGCGGAAGCGTCCGGTCTTACCGACCGGGACAGAATCGAGTCGGACATCTTCTCGGAGCGCTACCTCATCCGCCGACCCGTGCTGCAGGCTCTGTCCAGCGCAGATGGTCGCGCGCCGGTCTTCCTCATCGATGAGCTAGACCGTACCGACGAGGCATTCGAGGCCTTCCTTTTGGAGGTTCTTTCCGACTTTCAGGTGACGATCCCCGAGCTCGGCACCATCCGGGCCGCCGAACCACCAATCGTCATCATCACCACGAACCGGACGCGCGAAGTCCACGACGCGCTGAAACGGCGCTGCCTCTATCATTGGGTCGATTATCCCGATGCCCTGCAAGAGCTCGAAATCATTCGCCGCAAGGTACCGGGCTGCAATGCGGCGCTGTCCGCACAGATCGTCGCCTATGTGCAGCAGCTTCGGACACTAGATCTTTTCAAGAACCCGGGCGTTGCCGAGACGATCGATTGGGCGACAGCACTGACGGAACTCGACCGGCTGGCGCTCGATCCGGAAACGATCTCCGATACGATCGGAACGCTGCTGAAATACCAGGACGATATTGCGCGCATTCAAGGCAGCGACGGTACGAAGGTGCTGGAAGACGTCAAGAGCGAGTTGCAAGCGGCAGGATAGCGCATGGAGCCGACAAGCGGACAAGATGGGATCGTCGTTCCGCCACCTCCGGTCGGCGCCGGTCGATTTGCAGACAATATCGTCTTCTTTGCCAGAGCACTGCGAAAGGCCGGTATGAAGATCGGGCCCACGGCGATCGTTGATGCCATCGAGGCGGTCGCGGCAATCGGCATGGGATCGCGCGAAGAATTTCACGCCGCACTCTCGTCCGTCTTCGTCAAGCGACATGAGGACAAGCCGGTCTTCGACGAGGCGTTCCGTCTCTTCTGGCGCTCGCGCGACCTTGTCGAGAAGATGATCGCGTTGATGTCACCACGGGCGCCGGACACGCGCGAAAGGGAGAAAGCGAAGCCGGGCGAGAGCCGCGCCGCGGACGCCTTGCTTGGCGAACAAAAGGACAGCAAGCCCCCGCGGGATGAACCCGACATCGAGATCGATGCGCGCCTCACCATGTCGGGCAACGAGGTTTTCCGGCGAATGGACTTTGCGCAAATGTCAGCGATGGAGATCGCGGTCGCCAAGAAGGCACTCGCGAAACTGCAGTTGCCTCTGGACAAGGTGCGCACTCGGCGCTTCCGGCCGTCGCATGTTCATTCGCACGTCGATCCGCGCGCCACCATGCGGGCGGCATTGCGCAACGGGGCGGGTCTCATTCTTCCGCGGTACCGGGAGATCCGCGAGGTCCAGCCGCCCTTGGTGGTTCTCGCCGATATCTCGGGCTCGATGAGCCAGTACACGCGCATCTTTCTGCATTTTCTGCATGTGCTGACGGAGAAGCGCCGGCGGGTGCATACCTTCCTATTCGGGACGCGCCTCACGAATGTCACCAGGCAGATGCGCCACAAGGACCCGGACGAGGCGATGGACGAATGCGCCGCGGCCGTAAAGGATTGGTCGGGAGGAACGCGGATCGGTGAAACGCTAAAGGAATTCAATCGCCTGTGGGCCCGGCGCGTGCTGGGCCAGGGCGCGGTGGTGCTGCTTATCACCGACGGCCTGGAACGCGAGGGAACGGAGCTGCTCGCGGCCGAGATGGACCGCCTGCACCGCTCTTGCCGGCGACTGATCTGGCTCAATCCGCTGCTGCGCTTCGATGGCTTCGAGCCGCGAGCCCGTGGTGTGCGCACAATGCTGCCGCATGTTGACGAATTCCGACCGGTTCACAATCTATCATCCTTGAGCGATCTCGCAGAAGCACTCGGCGCAACCAGGTCGACCACATACGACCCGCGCCGGTACCTCGCAACATTGAAAGGCATCGCATGACAGGGACATTTTTTGACCTTGATCCGTTGATGACGGCAGAAACCTGGCGGAAAGACGGGCGAGACGTTGCCATCGCTACGGTGATCGAGACGTGGGGCTCGGCGCCGCGACCGGCAGGGAGCCATCTGGTGATCGATCGTGATGGCAATTTCGAAGGGTCCGTCTCCGGAGGCTGCGTCGAAGGGGCCGTTATAACCGAGGCTCTGGACGTGATCGCCGACGGCAAGGCGAAGATGCTCGAGTTCGGCGTTGCGGATGAAACCGCATGGCGCGTCGGCCTTTCCTGTGGTGGCCGCATTCGCGTCTATGTCGAAAGGCTCGATTGATGGATGCCGCAAATCTTGCGCGGCTCAATGATGCTCGCCGGGCTCGCAGGGGAGCCATATTGCTGACCGATCTTGAGAACGGCGGCGATAGCGTCGTCCTCGAGGGAGATTCCGTGCAGCCTTGGTTGGTGCCTGCCGTAAAAGCTGCTTTTCGCTCGGGCAAATCGACGTCGATCGAGGTCGATGGGCATCGGTACTTTCTGAACGTGCATCTGCCGCCGGCCCATATCGTGATCATCGGTGCCGTTCACATCAGCCAAGTCCTGGCGCAGATGGCATCTCTTGCGGGCTTCGATGTCCGCATCATCGATCCGCGCACGGCTTTCGCCACGCCCGAACGATTCCTCGGCATCGAACTGACGGCGGAGTGGCCGGTGGACGTGCTCAATGATCGTCCGCTGGATGCCTATACGGCGCTCGTCGCGGTTACGCATGACCCGAAGATCGACGATTTCCCGATCACGGAAGCGTTGCGGATCGGTTGTTTCTACGTCGGTGCACTCGGCAACCGCAAGACGCACGCGACGCGCCTGGAGCGGTTGCGCGCCGACGGTGTGGACGAAGCCGCCCTTGCCAGGATCAGTGCACCCATCGGGCTCAATATCGGTGCGGCGAGCCCGGCAGAAATCGCGGTCGCCATTCTCGCGGAGATCGTCCAGACCTTGCGAACCCGCGAGATATCACCCACCGGTGACAAGAAATGAAATTCGGGTCGTTTTCCATCGACGTCGCCGAAGGCCTGGTCCTCGCGCATGCGGTGAAGCTTGCAGGCGGCAGCCTGCCCAAAGGGCACAGGATCGACGCCGGTGACATCGTCAGACTGCGCGGCGTGGGTATTGAGCATGTCATTGCAGCGCGCATCGAGCCGGGGGACGTGGGTGAGGATGACGCGGCGGGACGGCTTGCGCAGGCCGTCGCCCCCGACCACCTGCGCTTCTCGGAAGCGTCCACGGGGCGCGTGAATGTGTATTCCACGGTCGACGGGCTGTTCGTCGCAAGCCGAAGTGTCGTCGATCGCCTGAACAGGGTCGATCCCGGCATAACGCTCGCCTGCCTCAACGACCATGTGCCTGTCCGGAACGGCGACATGGTCGCAACATTCAAGATCATTCCACTCGCGGTTTCGGGCGAGAAACTGGACGGGGCATGCGAAGTGCTGCGGGCGACGCCCGCTTTCGAGGTGAAACCTTTCGTCAGCCGGTCCGTGTCATTGATTGCGACGCAGCTGCCATCGCTGAAGCCTGCGGTGATGGACAAGACGGCGCGTGTTCTTTCTCGCCGGCTCATCGTATCCGGTAGCCAACTCGTCAGGGAGGCAAGGGTTGCTCACCGTGCCGAGCCGGTTGCAGAGGCGCTCAGAGACGCATCTCGGCAGCCCGACAAAGCACCGAAAATGATTATCCTTTTCGGTGCGTCTGCCGTGATTGATGCGGAGGACGTGATTCCCGAGGCCATTCGGCAGGCTGGGGGCGAGGTCGTGCAGGTCGGTATGCCTGTCGATCCCGGTAACTTGCTCGTTCTCGGCCGCATCGGCAATATCCCGGTGATTGGGGCGCCGGGATGTGCGCGCAGCCCCAACGAGAATGGCTTCGACTGGGTGCTCGATCGGATCCTGGTGGGTGAAGAGCCAAGTGCACTCGAGATCAGCGGCATGGGTGTCGGAGGTCTGCTGATGGAAATCCAAGCGCGGCCAAGCCTTCGCGAACCGGAGGCGCGATTGGCCCCCGCGGATAACGTCTTGACCGTCGTTCTTGCCGCCGGCAAAGCCAGCCGGATGGGCAAGCGCGGTCCACATAAGCTGCTCGCGGAGTTTGACGGTGTGCCGCTCGTCCGGCGATCGGTGATGACGGCGATCGGTAGTCGGTCGTCGTCGGTCGTCGTCGTGACGGGGCATCGCAAAAACGACATCGAAGCGGCGCTGTCCGGGCTGAATGCAGTGACAGTTCACAATCCTGACTACGCCTCGGGCATGGCCTCGTCGCTCTCGACAGGATTTTCCGTCGAGCAAGCGCGGGATGCGGATGGTATTCTGGTCATGTTGGCCGATATGCCGGGCGTTTCCAGCGGCGATCTCGATCGACTGATCGCAGCGTTCCGGCGATCGAACGGCCAGTCGATCATCCGTGCGGTGTCGCGCGGCAAGCGCGGCAATCCCGTGATCATGCCGAAATCGCTGTTCGATGAGGTTATGAGGCTGGAGGGTGACGTCGGGGCGCGGCATATCATCGAGACATCGGGCGTGCCTGTGGTAGACATCGATATTGGCGATTCCGCACATTTGGACGTGGATACGCCGGAGGCCGTCATCGCGGCAGGCGGCGTTTTGAAGGGATAAGGGCAATGGATGCGGCGGCAATCGAAGAAATGTTTCAAGGCCTTGGTCCCGTCACCATCAAGCGCATGTTTGGTGGCAAGGGCATCTACCACATGGGCCGGATCGTGGCGGTCGAAGTGCGCGGCGAGATGTTGCTGAAGGCCGACGAGCGGAGTGCATCCGAATTCGCCGCAGCTGGGGCGACACAATGGACCTATGAAGGCAAGAAGGGAAGTCCGGTGAAGATGCCGTACTGGTCGATCCCGGACGATGCCTATGATGACCCTGATGTCATGGCACGATGGGTGCGGCTTGCCTATGAGGCTGCGCTCCGGGCGGAATGATCCTTAGAGCAGTTCGTCGGCCTTCAGCCGCTCCATCGCTGCCGCCGCAAAGGCGGAAAGCGGCTGCGGGAGTTCGGAACGGCTGAACCAGCCGAAGTCCGAGAGTTTGTCCGGCTCGGTGAGCTTCGGTTCGCCGTCAAACTCGGACGCTATATAGAGCAGGGAGATCCAGTGCTGTTCGTCCGCCTTGCTGATAAGTTCGGCAGGGCCGAGAAGACTGACGCGGCCGATGGATAGGCCGGTTTCCTCTTCCGCTTCGCGTCGCGCCGCCTGATCGGCTGGCTCCATGTGATCCACCTTGCCGCCCACAATGCTCCAGTGGCCGGCCTCAGGGGCGCGCATGCGCTTGTAGAGCAGGATCTTGCGGTCACGCAAAATCACCAGGCCAACGCCAAGGCCCGGAAAATCGATGCCCGGCGTACCCATGGTTCGTCAGATCTTGGCGTTGGCCGTGATCAGCATGAAGGCTGGAATCTCATCGCCAAAGCCGACAGGCGTCGGGCCGTCGTCGTGGTCCCGGTAGCGGCGGCGATCGCGATTGTCATCGTTTGCCGGGTAAGGACGAGCGGCGCGCGTGTTGTGTTGCGGCTTGTGTTGTTCTGCTTTGCGCTCTTGCTTCACGCTTTCGACCTTTGCTGGTGCTGCTGTTTCCATCGTCTCGACGTCATTATCTGCGACGGCGATATCAGATTTATGACCTCCACGGCCCTTGGCGCGACCGCGGTCCTTGTCTCGACCCTTGCGGCGCGAGCGATCGTCGTCGCGGCTGGGTTCGGGAGGGGGCAAGGCGGAAAGGTCGCCGCTCAACCACTCAACTTTCTCGCCGATCAGCTTTTCGATCGCGTCGGCATGTTTCTGGTCGTGGCGGGTGACGATGGTGAATGCAGCGCCGGAACGGCCTGCGCGGCCGGTGCGGCCAATGCGATGCACATAATCCTCGGAATGGATCGGAACATCGAAGTTGAAGACGTGGCTGACGTCAGGAATGTCGAGACCGCGGGCGGCGACATCGGAAGCCACGAGAAGCTGGAGGTTGCCATCCTTGAAGTTCTGCAGCATGGCCATGCGCGAGCGCTGATCCATGTCACCATGCAGAGCGCCGGCAGAAAAGCCGTGGCGGTCCAGAGAACGGAAGAGCTCGGAAACGTCCTTCTTGCGGTTGCAGAAGATGATCGCGTTCTTGAGATCGGTCTGCGCTTTGACGAGGTCGCGCAAAACGGCGCGCTTCTCGTAATCCTTTCCATGCGAGGCGACGAAGCGCTGCGTTACCGTCTTTGCCGTCGATGCCGGCTTGGCGACTTCGATGCGTTCCGGATTCTGCAGGAAGCGATCGGCGAGCTTCTGAATCTCAGACGGCATGGTTGCCGAGAAGAACAGCGTCTGGCGGGTGAACGGAATGAGCTTGGCGATACGCTCGATATCGGGAATGAAACCCATGTCGAGCATGCGGTCGGCTTCGTCGATGACGAGAATCTCAACGCCGCTCATCAAGAGCTTGCCGCGCTCGAAGTGGTCGAGCAGGCGGCCGGGCGTGCAGATCAGAACATCGGCACCGCGCTCAAGCTTGCGATCCTGATCTTCGAAGGAGACGCCGCCGATTAGCAGCGCGACATTCAACCGGTGATTTTTGCCGTACTTTTCGAAGTTCTCGGCGACCTGCGCAGCCAACTCGCGGGTCGGCTCGAGGATCAGCGTGCGCGGCATGCGGGCGCGGGCACGGCCCTTTTCCAGCAGCGACAGCATCGGCAAGACGAAGGAGGCCGTCTTGCCCGTTCCTGTTTGCGCAATGCCGCAAATATCGCGGCGTTCCAGCGCAAAGGGAATGGCGCCAGCCTGGATAGGGGTTGGCACCGTGTAGCCCGCGTCGGTGACAGCGGAAAGCACTTTTTGGCTCAAGCCAAGATCAGCAAATGTCGTCAAAGGGAAAACTGTTTCCGTTCCGGTTCGGCCGTACTCTGATTGAGTCGGCGTGATTGCATGCCGCAATGCAGCGCGACATAAGCCGAAACTGTCCTTAAGTCAAGGAATACAGGCTTTGCGACCAGTGCAGAGGTAAAGAGGTGGTTAGTGCCCGTAGTTACTTTATGTAACTGGCAAGCTTCAAGCCCGCGTTCATGAAATAAATGGGGTCGACGGCACGACCATCCTGGCGGACCTCGTAGTGTAAATGCGTATCGGTGGATCGGCCCGTGCTGCCCGCAAGGCCAATCACGTCAGTGCGGTCTACCTTGTCGCCGACTTTCACGAGAATTTCCGACATATGGCCGTAGCGCGTAGAAATACCGTTGCCATGATCCACCTCGACCATGTTGCCGTAGCCGCCAGTCCAGCCTGCAGCGATCACCTTGCCGGGCGCTGTCGGGCGAACCTTCTCGCCGGGCGCAAAACGGAAATCGATGCCGGAGTGAAGTGCCAGGCGTCCGAGGAACGGATCGCGCCTGTTCCCGAACGAGCTGGTAATCTCCTTGCCAATGGCCGGGTTCTGGAACGGCAACGATTCCGCCGTGCTCCGCACCGACTCCAGGCGGGTGAGGGCATCGTCAAGCTGCGAAAGCGAGGTATCGAAATCATCCGCGCTTTCAGGCTCGACATACGGTCCGCCGACTGCGCTGTCATCCTGCGTCACGCGCTCGGCTGGCACCGAAATGCGGAAACGTGTCAGGACCTTCGATATGGCATTGGCTGTTCCGCCCGCGTCGCTCGTCAATTGCGCGATGCGATTGCGCTGCTTCTGCTCGATGTCCTTCAACGACAGCGTCACCTTGGAGAAAACACGGTCGGCGCGGTCGCCAACGGTTTCATGTGCCGGCACGTCAGCGAGGGTAGCGTTGTCGGAGGCCATGTCTTCCGGTGCGTCAGCCCCCGCAAGCTGATTTTCGATTGCCTGAACTGCACCGGAAAGCGAGGCGTGCTTGTCGTTTGATTCGGGAGCGTAGGACTGCAGCGGTGTCGTCTCCTTGCCGCCCAGTCCAGAATTCTCGGCGCGGTCAAGAAGCGAGCCCAGCTTACCGTGGCGCGAGGTAAGCGCCAGTTGCTGCTCCATCAGCTTGTCGACCTTGTCCTCGACAACTTGCTGATCGAGCAATTGACGTGACGTAACGCGGTCCACCTGGGCGCGCAAAGCGGCGATGCGGTCTTCATAGTCATGCTGCATGCGCGCCTGCCTGGCCATCGCGGCGCCGATCAGGTCGTCACGCAGCACGAGATAGGACGTCGCCAGCAGATAGCCGATCGCAAAGACGCCGACGAAACAGAAACCGAGTGCTGCCATCCACGGCTTGACAGTCAGGTGACGGATCCGGTCGCCGCTCGCCAGGATCAGTATATGCTCTTGTTTTCGCTGACCGAATACGCGGCTATGCTGTGCATGCGTCACGGAGAATCTCCCAATTGACGGCCGATGCCTCAATTGCCACGATTACGCACCATTATGGTTAATATTTACTTAGGTCAGCATGGCTGTCGCTATCGGATCAGGCGTTGCTCGTCGATATCAGCGACCGGTAGAAGGACGGCGTCAGGCCCGCTTCGGCCCGCGCGATGTCGTTGAAGGGAGGCTTCAACGGACCGCGGAAATTGGCGCGCACCAATTCGTGGAATGTCCGTGCAGGATCCCGTTTTTCCCTGGAGCAGAGGAAGCGGAACCATTTGGCGCCGATCGCGACGTGCCCTTTCTCGTCGTTGTAAATGACATCAAGCACGGCTGCGCTCTCCAGATCGCCGGATTCGCGCATTTTGGCCTGCAGCGACGGCGTGACGTCGAGCCCGCGGGCCTCAAGGATGAGCGGAACGACCGCAAGCCGCGCCGTCAGGTTATTTCTCGTCGAGTGCGCCGCCTGCCACAGGCCGTCGTGCGCGGGCAGGTCACCATAGTCCGCGTCGAGGTCTCTCAGGCGGGCGCGCACCATGCGGAAATGTTTCGCCTCCTCGAAGGCTACCTGCATCCACCCGTCGAAGAAGGAGTTCGGCACCGGCTCGGTGGCGAATCGGGCAACGATATCCAGCGCCAAGTCGACAGCGTTGAGTTCGATATGGGCGATGGCATGCAGCAGCGCGATGCGCCCCTTGACCGTATGCAAGGAACGCTTTTCGACCTGCGTCGGCGGGATCAGCTCTGGCTTGTCCGGACGGCCCGGCCTCTCGGGCAGCGGCGCGTCAAGCGGCGAACGCAGTGACAGCGTGCGACGGAACCAACGTGTAGCAGTTTCCTGGGCAAGCGTGGTCTTCTCATCGAGATCGGTTGCGCGGATGGCGTCGATCGCTCCGCCGCGCAGGGATGTGACGTTGGACCGAGACGTCATCGCGACAGGTTCTGCACAGCGGCAAGGACGATTTCGGCGTGGCCTGGCACTTTCACCTTCTGCCAGATCGTTCCGATCGTCCCATCCTCGCGAATGAGGAAAGTCGTGCGCTCCACACCCATGAAATTGCGTCCGTACATGGTCTTCTGCTTCCACACACCATAGGCTTCCAGCGTCGTCTTCTCTTCATCAGACGCCAAGACGACCGCAAGGTCGTGCTTCTTGATGAACCGGTCATGGCACTTCACGGAATCGGGAGACATCCCGATAACGCCGGCGCCAGCTTTCTCAAATTCGCCGGCAAGCGCCGTGAAGGCGAGCGATTCCGCCGTGCACCCCGTCGTGTCATCCTTGGGATAGAAGAAAAGTATCAGTGGTTTGCCGCGGAAATGACCAAGCGAGACGCGGCCTCCGCCATCACGCGGGAGATCAAAGTCGGGCGCCGCGGTGCCGATGCTGATATCCGCCATGGAGAAACCTTTCTTTTGCCGAGTTTATGGATAACAGGTGATTTGCCAGATATATATTGGACGAACGATCGTCCAGCCAGTCTGGTCCAGACCACAAATTAAAGAGTTAGGCGAGACGCATGTCGGCGATCCGCGGCGAGAAAATTACATTCCGCAAGAAAGATATCGTCGCACTGCATGAGCTTCCCTCGGCGCAGGCCGAAGATCCCATCATCGTCAGCTGCCCGCCAACGCGTTCGCGCATGCGCAGAACTGCTGGTGCCACGGGCGGCTGCATTGCCGTTATTCTGTTCGTGCTCGCCGCGATTGTCTTCACGGTGGAAAGCGGCATATTCGACGCGCCGCTTTCGCGGCAGGCGCAGGCTGCCCTCAACTCCGCTATCGGGCCGCGCTATCGGGCCGAGGTCGGCTCGACGGTCATCCGCTTTACATCGAACCTGCGCCTTGCGCTCGAGGCGCGCGACGTCAACATGATCGACGAGAAGAGCGGCCAGCACCTGTCGACGACGCATGCCATGCGCATGGCACTCGACCCGCTGCAACTCTTCCGCGGTCGAATAGCGATTGCGCAGATCGAGGCCGAAGATATCGCGCTCGATACGGCGTTGCTGCCGTCAGGAAAACCGCTCAAGCTCGATGATGTCAGGATCGACGAAATCCCGGCCGCGCTGGAAGCGGCATTTGCTCAACTTGACATGATCGACAGCTTCGTAGAGCGCGGCGGAACCCGGTCGGTCAAGCTCTCGGGCATCGACATCAAGCTGGCCGATACGGCAAACGGTCCACTCTCGATCGTAATCGACAGTCTGGCCTTCTCGAGGACACGCCAGGGCGCGCTGGCGTTGGATGGCGAGGTCGCGATCAACGGCAAACCGGCAACACTCAGCGTCGTCACGGAAATGGCCAGCGGGCATACTTCGAAGTTGACAGGGCAGTTGGCAGGCGTCGATCTGGGGCCGTTCACGCTCAAGCGAAACGTCGAAGGTCAAATCCGGCAAGGCATCGATGGCACTGGAGACTTGGCGATCTCTGCCGTTCGTACCGGCGATCACGCTTCGCCTGCGCTCGATGCCTCGATCGAGCTGAAGCCGGGGCACTTTTATATGGACGGCGACCAGCAGGAGTTGAGCGGCGGCAGCATCAACCTTGCCTATGATTTCTCCAAGCAAACGCTCGAGATCGCCAAGTCACGCGTTCAGTTCGGCGCGACGTCGGTACCGCTCACCGGTGCCCTTATCGATCTGGACAAGATCGATGCCTCCGCAGGAAAGGGCTTCGGTATCGATCTGCTTGTGAGTGGCGGCACGGCGGCGCCAACTGGATCCGGAGAGCAACCCCTTGCCTTCGATATCCAGGCGACCGGTCGGTACCTGGTTGCCAGCCGCGAACTGCAATTCGAGAATATGCGGGTTTCGAGCCCGGCCGGCGGCCTCTTCGCCTCCTTGCATGTCCGCTTCGGAGACGTCTCACCGGAAATCAGCTTTGCCGGTCAGTCACAGCAGCTGCAGACAACGGCCGTCAAGCAATTATGGCCGTTCTGGATGGCGTCGAAGGGCCGCGAGTGGGTTGAACGCAACCTCTTCGGGGGCACCGTCAGCGACGCTTCAATCTCCGTCTTCATTCCGTTCGGACGCATGGACGAGGCGGTGGGTAAGGGGCTGAAACTCGACGAGAACCAGATCCGCATTGCGTTCGACATCGCTGGTACGCGGATGAACGTGGTCGGCGACATCCCGCCGATCCGCGATACGAATGCGCATTTTGATTTGAGCGGTCCGCGCGCGACGATCTCGATCAAGAGCGGGACGGCGTTCTTCCCGTCGGGACGATCGGTAAACGTCGGCGAGGGTACGTTTCTCCTTCCGTCGACCTACGACAAGCCGCTCATGGCCGAACTCAATCTTCCCATTTCCGGCGCGGCGGACGCGGTCGGCGAATTGCTGACCTACAAGCCGATCCAGGTATTGCAGCGTGCGGGCCTCGTGCCTGAGGATCTCACGGGCAAGGTGTCGGCGAACGTGCAGGCACGCCTCGGGCTGATCTCGTCGCAAAATCCTCCGCCGGCCGAATGGAAGGCGGTGTTGCAGCTTCAGGATCTCGATATCGCCAAGCCGATTTCGGGCCGTAAAATCACGAGCCTCGACGGGGTCCTGAACGCTGATCCGAAGCAGGTAAGCGTCGACGGAAAAGGGCTGATCGACGGCATTCCCGCCGGTATCGAGCTTGTCGAGCCCACGGATAAATCTTCCGGCGTTCAGCCGCAGCAACACATTACCGCTACGCTCAACAACGATCAGCGGGAAAAGCTGCTACCCGGCCTCAACAACATCATCGATGGCAGCATCGACGTTGAACTCAATCGCATCGATCAGGACCGGCAAGGGGTCACGATCGACCTTGGAAGGGCCCGCCTATCGCTGCCATGGATGGGATGGTCCAAGGGAAGTGGTATCGGCGCCACGGCTACGTTCGAAGCATCCGGCCCAGCCGACAACACGCAGTTGAAGAACTTCGTCCTGAAAGGCGACGGATTCGGCGCGAACGGCTCTCTCGTCATCGGCAAGGGCAGCCTGGTGAAGGCGGATCTCGACAGCGTCAAACTATCTTCTCTTGACGATTTTTCCGTTTCGGTGAAGCGCAACAAGGGAGGGCTTGATGTCTCCGTATCTGGCAATAGTGCCGATGCCCGTCCGATCATCTCCAGATTGAAGGCCGGCAGCAATGGCGAAAGCGACGACGACCAGAGCGGTAGCGTATCCATACGGGCCAAGCTCGGTCGCATCGTCGGCTTCAACGATGAGAAGGTGCGGAATGTAGACATGCTTTACGTTTCGGCGGATGGCAGGCTGCAGTCACTGAATTTCACCGGTGTCACCGACAGCGGCGAGGCGTTCGTCGCCCGGACGAAGGGCAATGGCGTCATCAATATCACGAGCGGGGATGCGGGCTCCGTCTCGCGCTTCGCCGATCTCTATCAGCACATGACGGGCGGCTTGCTCAATCTGCAGATCCGCCTCGGCGCGGGCGACAGCTGGGACGGGTCGATCGACATCAGGCGCTTCTCTCTCGTCAATGAGCAGCGCCTGCACTCGATCGTTTCGACGCCGGTCGGTCAGGAGCAACGGAGCCTGAATTCAGCGGTGAAGCGGAACATCGACACCTCTGCACAGCGCTTCCAGCGCGGCTTTGCCCGGATCGTTTCAACGAACGGCGCGATCAGCATTGAGAACGGCGTCGTGCGTGGCGATCAGGTCGGCGCAGTGTTCCAAGGCATGGTGCGCGACCAGCGCGGAAGGATGGACATGACAGGCACTTTCATGCCCGCCTATGGCCTGAACCGGCTCTTCGCCGAATTGCCTCTGATCGGTATCATCCTCGGCAATGGCACGGACCGCGGCCTGATCGGCATCACGTTCAAGCTGACAGGGAAATTGGAGTCCCCCGATATGATCATCAATCCGTTGTCGATCATCGCGCCCGGCGTCTTCCGCAACATCTTCGAATTCCAATAGGCACGAAAAAGCCGGCGCGAGGCCGGCTTTCCTTTTCTGACGTTGGCCGCACTTAAGCGGCGCAGCGGATCAGGATGTGCTTCTTCTTGCCGAGCGACAGCTTGATGACGCCATCGGCGGTGATCTCGCCGCTGCCGATGATCCTGCGTTCGTCACTGACTGCCTGGTCGTTGATGCGCACTGCACCGCCCTGAACGTGGCGGCGCGCCTCGCCATTCGAAGCGGCAAGGCCGGCGCGGACGATCAGCGACAGCAGGCCAATACCGTCGTCCAGTTCGGCAGCCGGGACCTCGACCGAGGGAAGGTTTTCGGCAAGGCCTCCTTCCTCGAAGGTCTTGCGGGCGGTTTCGGCAGCCTGTTCGGCGGCTGTCCGGCCGTGCAGGATCGAGGTCACCTCGGTCGCCAGGATCTTCTTGACTTCGTTGACCTCCGAGCCGGCGAGCGCCGACAGGCGTGCGACCTCGTCCATCGGGAGCGTCGTGTAGAGCTTCAGGAAGCGCGAGACGTCGGCGTCTTCGGTGTTGCGCCAGTACTGCCAGAAGTCATAGGCCGACAGCATGTCGGCATTGAGCCAGACGGCGCCGGTCGCGGACTTGCCCATCTTGGCACCGGAAGCGGTCGTCAGCAGCGGCGAGGTCAGCGCGTAGAGCTGCCGCGTCCCCATGCGGTGACCGAGGTCGATGCCGTTTACGATGTTGCCCCACTGATCCGAACCGCCCATCTGCAGACGGCAGTCGTAGCGCTTGGCCAGTTCGACGAAGTCGTAGGCCTGCAGGATCATGTAGTTGAATTCGAGGAACGACAGCGACTGCTCGCGATCAAGGCGCGTCTTGACGCTGTCAAAGGACAGCATTCGGTTGACGGAGAAATGCCGGCCAACGTCGCGCAGGAACTCGAGGTAATTGATCGAACGCAGCCACTCGGCATTGTTGATCATCAGTGCATCTTTGGGGCCGTCGCCGTAGGTCAGGTAGTTCGAGAAGACGCGCTTGATCGAGGCGATGTTGCTCTCGATCGTGTCAATAGTCATCAACTGGCGTGCCTCGTCCTTGAAGGAGGGGTCGCCGACCATACCGGTGCCGCCGCCCATCAGCGAAATGGCGCGGTGACCGGTTGCTTGCAGCCAGTGCAGCATCATGATCTGGATGAGCGAGCCCGCATGCAGGCTGGGCGCCGTCGGGTCGAAGCCGATATAAGCCGTTACCGTTTCCTTGGCGAAGAGTTCGTCGAGGCCCAATTCATCGGAGATCTGATGAATGAAGCCGCGCTCTTTCAGCGTGCGGAGGAAATCGGATTTGAACTCGGACATGACCTTTTGCTCTCGGGTGCGGATTTTCGGATTGGCTATTGTTGAAGTGACGCGGCGCGTTTAGCACTGTTTTGCCGAACAGTCACCATTTGGCAGGAATCTTCCAGCGAGGGGTCATGGAGAAGGTCAGGACCGCGATCGGCTTGATGAGCGGAACATCGATGGACGGTATCGACGTGGCGCTGCTGCGCACGGATGGCCGAGCGGTCGTCGAACGCGGGCCTTTCCTCAACGTTCCCTATGATCCGGCCTTCCGTGATCGGTTGAAGCTGGCACTGGAGCAGGCGAAAACCATTACCCAACGTGAGCAACGGCTGGGCGATCTGGCCTCTATCGAGCGCGAACTGACGTTACGTCATGTAGTTGCCGTTAGGGAATTTCTGGCTGCAAATGCGCTCGATGCGGCCTCGATCGATGTCATCGGCTTTCACGGGCAGACGGTGCTACATCGGCCGGACGAGGCGTTGACCGTGCAGATCGGCGATGGGGCACTGCTGGCGCGGGAGACGGGCATTTCGGTGGCCTACGACCTCCGTGCCAACGACATGGTGCATGGCGGCCAGGGTGCGCCGTTGGTTCCGGTCTATCATGCAGCACTTGCCGCCAACCTCATCAACGCGGCTTTGCCGGTCTGCTTCGTCAATATCGGCGGGATTTCCAACCTAACCTATATCGGCGCAGACGGCGTCATCGTCGGCTACGACAGTGGACCCGGCAATACGCTGATCGACCAGTGGGTCGAGACCCATGCGGGTGTGCCGTTCGATCAGGGCGGCATGATCGCTTCGGAGGGTCGGATCATCGCCGAGCTGGCCGATCGTTATTTGAACAGCCCGTTCTTTACCGCGGGGAAGCGGCGCTCGCTCGACCGCAACGACTTTCCGCCGCCGTCGGGCGCAGATGCAGAACTTGCCGATGGTGCGCGCACGCTTGCCTACGTCGCTGCCGCTTCGATCATCAAGTCCGCCGGTCACCTGCCGGTGACGCCGACGCTTTACATCGTCTGCGGCGGTGGTCGCCTCAATCGCGTGCTGATGCTGGATTTGAGAGATATCGCCCGGCGCCAGGGCGCCCAAGTGATTTCTGCGGAGGCGGCTGGTTTCAACGGAGATTCAATGGAGGCGGAAGCCTGGGCCTATCTCGCGGTGAGGTCGTTGGACGGCTTGCCCTTGACGTTTCCCGGGACAACGGGCGTGCGTGCGCCGGTAAGCGGCGGTGTTGTGGTGAAGCCGTGATGCCGCCGGTCATTCTGGAGACACCGCGCCTTGTCGCGGTCATGTGGGAACCGGACGATGCGGGCCTGATCCAGGAGCTTCACTCCACCATCGAGACGACGCAATATCTCTCGGGTGCTGCTCCGTGGTCGCGCGAGAAGTCGGAGGAACGGTTACGCAACTGGTTCGGCGAGCAAGCGCGCGACGGAATTACGAAGTACAAGATCCTCGGCCGCGAGGACGATCGCTTCATTGGCCGCGCGGGGTTCTCGCTTTTCGGCGGTGAGCGGCAGGAATTCGAACTCGGCTATTCGCTTCGACGGCAGGAATGGGACAAGGGCTATGCGACCGAGATTGCGGGCGGGCTGGCCGACTGGTTCTTCGCGCGGAACGTCGCGTCGAAGTTTATCGCCTTCACGCATCCGGACAATGCCGCATCTCAGCATGTCCTAACGAAAATCGGCATGCGAGGCCGCATGCCGATGATCGTTGACGGATTGTCTTGCCCGACGTTCGAATTGACCGGCGGGATGCGGTCAGCCTAGCGAATCCGCTTGGCGGCCGGTTCGGGTACCAGTTCGCCGTTCAGGCGGCGATCGAGGTAATCCTCGCATTCGCCCATCAGGGTCTCGACTTGACCGTTAAAGAAGTGGTTGGCGCCCGGCACCGTGCGGTGCGTGATTAAGATACCCTTCTGCGTCTTCAGCTTCTCGACGAGGCCGTTGACATCCTTCTCGGGTGCCACCTTGTCAGCGTCGCCGTTGATGATGAGGCCGGAGGACGGGCAGGGCGCGAGGAACGAGAAGTCGTAGGTGTTCGGCTGCGGCGCGATCGACATGAAGCCTTCGATCTCCGGCCGTCGCATCAGCAGCTGCATTCCGATCCAGGAGCCGAAGGAATAACCGGCGACCCAGCAGGTCTTCGAATCTGGGTGCAGGCTCTGCACCCAGTCGAGCGCAGATGCGGCATCCGAAAGCTCGCCGGCACCATGGTCGAACTCACCCTGGCTGCGACCGATTCCCCGGAAGTTGAAGCGCAATGTCGTGAACCCGCGCTTCTGGAACATGTAGAAGAGCTGGTAGACGATCTGGTTGTTCATCGTGCCGCCGAACTGGGGGTGCGGGTGCAGAATGAGGGCAATCGGCGCGCTTTTTTCCTTGGAGGGCTGGTAGCGGCCTTCAAGGCGGCCTGCGGGGCCGTTGAAAATGACTTCGGGCATCTGTACTCCGGCGTTTATTTCTTCGCGTTCACGCTGCGCAGACTTGACGAACGTTGTCAGCTTTTCTAAAACGCAGTTTAGAACAATTCGAAACTTGCATGGCGATCCACGCATTGTGGGATGTGTCATAAGGCAAGCCCGGCCGAAATTTCAAGGAAAATGAGCCGAGCCGCCTCGCAAGGATTTTAGCGCAGGACGAAAGATCATGGCGCCGCCACGCCTTTATCTCGATTGGAACGCGACTTCGCCGCTGCATCCGCAGGCGCGCGACGCCGTTCTGCGCGCGATGGATCTGTTCGGCAACCCGAACTCGGTTCACGGCGAAGGCCGAACTGTCCGCGCGGCCATAGAACGTGCGCGGCGCCAAGTGGCGACGCTTGCGGGCGCCGATCCTGCACATGTGATCTTCACGAGCGGCGCAACCGAAGCGGCCAATATGGTCCTGACGCCCGAGTTCAGGATGGGGCGGACGCCGCTCGCAATCGGCCAACTTTACTACTCGGCCGTCGAGCATCCCGCGGTGCGCGAAGGCGGCCGGTTTTCGAAGGAACAAACGACGGAAATTCCTGTTACCGAGGCCGGTGTCGTCGATCTCGATGCGCTTGGCACTTTGCTCGCTGCTCATGACAAATCGAGTGGCTTGCCGATGGTCGCGGTTATGCTTGTTAACAACGAGACCGGTATCGTTCAGCCGATCGCCGACGTTGCGAAGATCGTACAGGCGCATGGTGGTCTGCTTGTCGTCGATGCTGTGCAGGCAGCGGGTCGTTTGAAGCTCGATATCAACGCATTCGGCGCCGATTTCATGATCATCTCGTCGCACAAGCTCGGCGGCCCGAAAGGCACCGGTGCGCTGATCACCCGTGGCGAAGTCCTGATGCCGCGGCCGCTGATCCATGGCGGCGGCCAGGAGAAGGGTCACCGCTCGGGGACAGAGAATTCACTTGCGGTGATCGGTTTCGGCGCCGCCGCCGAAGCCGCCGTTGCGGAATTCCTTCAGCGCAATGAGGCCGTTTCGGCCCTGCGTGATCGATTGGAAACCGGAATGCGAGGGGCTGCGCCTGACGTCGTCATCTACGGCGCCGCGGGACAACGCGTCTCGAATACGACCTTTTTCACCCTTCCGGGGCTGAAGGCCGAGACGGGCCAGATCGCCTTCGATCTCGAAGGTGTGGCGCTCTCGGCAGGTTCCGCCTGCTCCTCCGGCAAGGTCGGGGAAAGCCATGTTCTGGTTGCCATGGGGCGTGACCCCAAGCTCGGTGCTTTGCGCATTTCGTTGGGCTTTGCCACGACCGAAGAGGAGATCGACAAGGCGATTTCCGTCTTTGCGAAAATAGCCGCTCGACGCAAGCCGGCCGGGGAGGCGGCGTGACCGCTTCATAAATTTGCGGAAACGCAAATTTCCGCTTGCCATTCGGGCTGAAAAGTCCCTTTTGGCCACCTACATACAAGGCAAACGATACTGCCCGAACGACAAGCTGCCGGACCTTTTCTCCGGCGAGATTGGAGAATGACATGCCCGCCGTCCAGGAAACGGTCGATCGCGTCCGCGAGATTGACGTCGATCAGTACAAATACGGTTTCGAGACCATCATCGAAATGGACAAGGCACCCAAGGGCCTGTCCGAAGACATCATCCGGTTCATTTCCGCCAAGAAGCAGGAGCCGGAATGGATGCTCGAATGGCGTCTCGAGGCCTACAAACGCTGGCTGACCCTGGAAGAACCGACCTGGGCGCGCGTCAATTATCCGAAGATCGATTTCAACGACATCTATTACTACGCCGCGCCGAAGAGCACGCCTGGCCCGAAGTCGCTTGATGAAGTCGATCCTGAAATCCTCAAGGTTTACGAAAAGCTCGGGATTCCGCTCAAGGAGCAGGAAATACTCGCTGGCGTCGAGAAACCGCGGATTGCCGTCGATGCGGTCTTCGACTCAGTCTCCGTCGTCACGACATTCAAAGAGGAGCTGAAGAAAGCCGGCGTGATTTTCATGTCGATCTCGGAAGCGATCCGCGAGCATCCTGATCTCATGAAGAAGTATCTCGGCACGGTTGTTCCGACGAGCGACAATTACTATGCGACGCTGAACTCGGCTGTCTTTACCGATGGCTCCTTCGTGTTCGTTCCCAAGGGCGTTCGCTGCCCGATGGAACTGTCCACCTACTTCCGCATCAACGAGAAGAACACCGGCCAGTTCGAGCGCACGCTGATCATCGCCGAGGAAGGGGCATACGTTTCTTACCTCGAAGGCTGCACCGCGCCGCAGCGCGACGAGAACCAGTTGCATGCGGCGGTAGTCGAACTCGTTGCACTCGATGACGCCGAGATCAAGTATTCGACGGTGCAGAACTGGTATCCGGGCGACGCACAAGGCAAGGGCGGCATCTACAACTTCGTCACCAAGCGCGGCGATTGCCGTGGTCACCGGTCGAAGATCTCGTGGACGCAGGTCGAAACCGGCTCGGCGATCACCTGGAAATATCCGTCCTGCATCCTGCGCGGCGATGACAGCCGCGGCGAGTTCTACTCGATCGCCGTGTCCAACGGCCATCAGCAGATCGACAGCGGCACGAAGATGATCCATCTCGGTAAGAACACCTCGAGCCGCATCGTCTCCAAGGGCATTGCTGCCGGCGTATCGCAGAATACCTATCGCGGCCAGGTTTCGGCTCACCGCAAGGCGTCGAACGCTCGTAACTTCACACAGTGCGACTCGCTGCTGATTGGCGACAAGTGCGGCGCGCATACTGTGCCATATATCGAAGCGAAGAACTCGACGGCGCAGTTCGAGCACGAAGCAACCACCTCGAAAATCTCCGAGGACCAGCTCTTCTATTGCCTGCAACGCGGCATCCCGACCGAAGCGGCGATCGCCCTGATCGTCAACGGCTTCGTCAAGGAAGTCCTGCAGGAACTGCCGATGGAATTCGCTGTCGAAGCGCAGAAGCTGATCAGCATCTCGCTCGAAGGCAGCGTCGGCTGACGCAACACGACATGAATGCGCGAGGGCGCGTGGATCGCGCCTTTCTCCGATTGCTTTTTATGGGACAAGACCATGCTTGAAATTAAGAACCTGCACGCCCGCATCGCCGAAGACGGCACCGAGATCATCCGCGGCCTGGACCTGACGGTAAAGGCTGGCGAAGTTGCCGCCATCATGGGCCCGAATGGCTCTGGCAAGTCGACGCTCTCCTACATCCTGTCAGGCCGCGAAGACTATGAAGTCACCGAAGGCGACATCCTTTACAACGGCGAGAGCATCCTGGAACTCGATGCTGCCGAGCGTGCCGCCAAGGGCATCTTCCTCGCGTTCCAGTACCCAGTCGAAATTCCCGGTGTTGCCACCATGCAGTTCCTCAAAGTCGCGATGAACGAACAGCGCAAGGCACGCGGCGAAGACGAGCTGAAGACGCCTGATTTCATGCGCCTCGTCAAGGACGCTGCCGGCAAGCTGCAGATCAACACCGAAATGCTGAAGCGTCCGCTGAACGTCGGCTTCTCCGGCGGCGAGAAGAAGCGCGCCGAAATCCTGCAGATGGCGCTGCTGCAGCCGCAGCTTTGCGTTCTCGACGAAACCGACAGTGGTCTCGACATCGATGCACTGAAGATCGTTGCCGATGGCGTCAACGCGCTGCGTTCGCCGGACCGCGCCGTCATCGTCATCACCCACTACCAGCGCCTGCTCGACTATATCGTTCCGGACACGGTTCACGTTCTCTACAAGGGGCAGGTGATCAAGTCGGGCGACAAGACACTGGCGCATGAGCTGGAAGCCAACGGCTACGCCGACATCATCGACGCTGCAGCCTGATCTGGGCGGAAAGGACGGGTCTCATGAACATGCAGACGACGAGCCGCCAGACCACCGCGGAAGCGGCGCTCATCGAGGCTTTCAACAACCAGATCGGCGAATTGCCGGGCGACGGTTCGGTCATCGCCATCCGCGACAGGCTGCTTGACGACCTGAAGAAGGCCGGCCTGCCGACGCGCCGCATCGAGGCCTGGCACTATACCGACCTCAAGACACTGTTGCGCGCCATTCCGGAACAGGCAGGCGACGCCGGCTCGGAAGCCCGCGACCCGCTGGTTGAGGAATCCTCGGTTCTTTCGGTTATTCAGGGTGTGCCAAATCTGAAGGCTTCGGTCGATGGCCTCGACATTTCGGGCTACGCGGCCCAGCTTTCGAACGGCACGGCTGCCATCGGCCTCGGCGCACTCGGCAGTGACGATGCGATCGGCCGCATCAACGGCAGCTTCGTGCGGGATGGCTACGTCATTGACGTCGCCGCCGAAACTGCGCTTGAGGAACCGCTCGAGATTCAGTTCGTTCACGCTGGCGGCCAGACGCACACACGCCTGCCGGTTAGCTTCGGTGCAAACGTAAAGGCGACGGTCATCGAACGTCACCTTGCAGTGACCTCCGATGCCGCCTTCGTGTCTCACGTCAGTGACGTCACGGTTGGCGAGGGTACGGAGCTCACCTGGATCATCATCCAGCAGCAGGGCGCAGCGGATACGCACCTCGGCCAGATCCGTGTTGATCTCGGTGCCGATGCCAAGCTGAAGCTTTTCGTCATCAATGCCGGCGGCAAGCTGGTTCGCCAGGAGTTGCACATCAAGGTAACGGGCGAGGGTGCCGACCTGACGCTTCGTGGTATCAACCTGCTTGGCGCTGAAACGCATACCGACGTTACCATGGTTCTCGGCCATAACGTTCCGCATACGGGCTCCACCGACGTGATTCGCAACGTCGTCTTCGACCGTGCCAAGGGCGTCTTCCAAGGCATGATCCGTGTCGCCCCCGATGCGCAAAAGACCGACGCCAGGATGGCGTGCAACACTTTGCTCATGTCCGACGACGCTGAATTCTCGATGAAGCCGGAACTCGAGATTTTCGCTGACGACGTTCAGTGCGGCCACGGTGCGACGGTTGCCGACATCGACGACAACCATCTTTACTACATGATGGCGCGCGGCATTCCGGAGAACAAGGCGCGCGCAATGCTCGTCAATGCCTTCGTTGCCGAGATCGTCGAAGAGCTCGAAGATGAAGCCCTGGTCGAGTCGCTGGAAAGCGTCATTTCGGCCTGGCTCGAAAAACACGCCTGATCGGATAGCGTCATGGACAAGATAGTTCCGGCAACCTCATATGACGTCGAAGCCATTCGCAAGGATTTTCCGATCCTTGCGAAGGAAGTCTACGGCAAGCCGCTGGTCTATCTGGACAACGGTGCCTCCGCGCAGAAGCCGCAGGCGGTTATAGACGCGATTTCGCACGCCTATTCGAGCGAATATGCGAACGTTCACCGTGGTCTGCATTTCCTGTCGAACGCTGCGACCGACGCGTATGAGGGCGCACGCGAAAAGGTGCGGCGCTTCCTGAACGCGCCTGATGTCAACGACATCGTGTTCACGAAGTCGTCGACGGAGGCAATCAATACGGTTGCCTATGGCTGGGGCATGCCGAAGCTTGGAGAGGGCGACGAAGTCGTCATCTCGATCATGGAGCATCACTCCAACATCGTGCCATGGCATTTCATCAGAGAGCGACAGGGCGCCAAGCTGGTCTGGGTGCCTGTTGATGACGAGGGCGCCTTCCATATCGAGGATTTCGAAAGGAGCCTGACCGAGCGCACGAAGCTCGTCGCCATCACGCATATGTCGAATGCACTCGGCACCGTGGTTCCGGTCAAGGAAATCTGCCGCATCGCGCATGAGCGTGGCATTCCGGTTCTCGTCGACGGGTCGCAGGGAGCCGTCCATATGCCTGTCGACGTACAAGACATCGATTGCGACTGGTACGTGATGACCGGCCACAAGCTCTATGGCCCGTCCGGGATCGGCGTGCTCTACGGCAAGAAGGAGCGGCTTCGCGAGATGCGGCCCTTCCAGGGCGGTGGCGAAATGATCTTCGAGGTGACGGAAGATACCGTGACATACAATGACCCGCCGCATCGCTTCGAAGCCGGGACGCCGCCGATCGTGCAGGCGATTGGGCTCGGCTATGCGCTCGACTACATGGACAAGGTCGGCCGCGAGGCGATCGCCCGCCATGAGGCGAATCTCGCCGCCTATGCCGCAGAGCGCCTACAGGCGGTCAATTCGCTGAGGGTCTTCGGCACGGCGCCGGGCAAGGGCGGCATCTTCTCTTTCGAGCTAGCCGGTCTGCATGCGCATGACGTATCGATGGTGATCGACCGCCAGGGTGTTGCAGTGCGCGCAGGCACGCATTGCGCCATGCCGCTCTTGAAACGCTTCGGCGTCACCTCCACATGCCGGGCGTCCTTCGGGATGTATAATACACGCGCCGAGGTCGATGCCTTGGTCGATGCGCTGGAATACGCGCGCAAGTTCTTTGCTTAAAGGAGTGTCCAAATGAGCCTGGACGAAAGCGAACAGAAGATCGACGTGCGCGAAGGCATCGTGCATTCCAGCATTCCGGCCGATGAACTAGCGCGGCTCAGCGACGATGTGATTTCGGCGCTCAAGACCGTCTACGATCCTGAGATCCCGGCCGACATCTTCGAACTCGGATTGATCTACAAGATCGATATCGAAGACGACCATATGGTGAAGATCATGATGACGCTAACGGCGCCCGGATGCCCGGTAGCCGGCGAGATGCCCGGCTGGGTCGAGAATGCCGTCGGCGCGGTCGAGGGTGTATCCGGCATCGAGGTCGAAATGACCTTCGATCCGCCGTGGACGCCGGACCGCATGTCGGAAGAGGCCCAGGTCGCAGTCGGCTGGTACTAGCATGACGGCGAAACGTTGCAGCCTTTTCGGACAGGCTCATACTGCTGGCTGGTATTGATCGGTTAAGCTGCTGGCACTACATTTGAATCGTGAAACGCCGGACCTTGAATCCGCGCGCGGAAGGAGAGAAGCCGATGGGCTTTGCAATAATGAGCATGACGGAAGCTGCAGCGAACCGCGTGAAAGCGATTGTCGAAAACTCCGGACCGGAGGCCAAGGGCATTCGCGTCGGGATCAAGAAGGGCGGCTGCGCAGGGATGGAATATACCATCGACCTCGTGACCGATCCGAATGCGAAGGACGACCTGATCGAGCGCGGAGGCGCCAAGGTCTGGGTCGAACCGTCCGCGGTGCTCTACCTGCTCGGCACAGAAATGGGCTTCGAGAGCACGACGTTGCGCTCCGGCTTCACCTTCACCAATCCGAACCAGACCTCGGCCTGCGGCTGCGGCGAATCCGTCGAACTGAAACCGGCGGATCTTGCGGCGCTCGCCGCGCAGGGCAACGCCGTCATTCCCGCGCATTGATTGTCACAATCGTTCGAATTCTCGAAAAGGCTGCCGGTTTCGGCGGCCTTTTCATTTTACCTCTTCGCGCTTGCGCCTTAAGGGCTCTCTTTGAAAGTCCGCGGGATTGCCCCTGGGGAAGGGAATCGACTGAACGATGCTACTGCTGTTTGCGAAGGGCGCTCTGCTGGGTGTCATTATCACCGCGCCCCTCGGGCCGATCGGAATGCTCTGTATCAAACGCACACTGGAGCGCGGCTTTCCTGCAGGTTTTTCCTGCGGCCTTGGGACCGCGGTCGGCGATGCCAGTTATGCGCTGGCAGCGGTCACCGGCATCGCTGTCTTCGAGGATACGATGTCGGCAGCGAGACTGCCTTTGGCGATCGTCGGAGGTCTATTGCTTCTCGCGCTGGGTTATCGAGGACTGACGCACGATCCGGTCCAGGCAGCCGATGTCAGGTCGGTCGGGCTCATAGGCACGACGCTTGCGACGTTTTTGCTGACGGTCTCCAATCCGGCCACGATTCTTTCATTCGGTGCGCTATTTGCCGGGTTTGGTCTCACAGAAGAGACACGGCGCTTCAGTTCGGCCGTCATCGTAGGTGGTGTCTTCAGCGGATCGCTTGCCTGGTGGTTCTTTCTGAGCGGAGCGGTCAGCCTTGCCAGGAACAAATTGCCAAGGGATTTCACAACAAAGCTCGTGCGGGGAACAAGCTACCTGTTGATCCTCTTCGGCCTCGTAGCGCTCGCTTCCGGAGGCTATTCGCTCCTTTAAATACGCCTCTGTAACGCCATGGCTCTGGCAGATTGAAGAGAGACGAAATTCGCGACATGCGTGCAGACCTTGGGAAACAATGCGAGCCATTATGATTAAACGCATTCATGTTACGGGCGGCGTGTCGCCACGCTCTCAAGCACGAGCGTCAAATTTTGCCCGCGCCGTTCGATCAGCACATCACGAGGGGGATTGCCAGCATTGCTATAGGCGATACGGATTTGTGGCGATGCGGCGCCAACGCGTTCGAACTCGCGCTTGAAATATGGACCGACCTTCCGCGTGTTGTAGAGGCGAAACGGGTTGAGGCGAGTAGCGTACGTCATCGTTTCCTTGAGATCGATAGGCGGAAGATGTGCGAGAATGTCATGTCGATGCCGCGCTGCAGTCGATGCCTCGAATCCAATCCATATGGCGCAAGCGGCCCAAAAGCCAGACCGGCAGACGCTATCGCTACCGCCTCCTGCGGGGGCATCGTCGGCGCAGGAACCGTCGGTAGCGCCCGTCGGTTGGGCCATCGAATGCCTTGCATGGGAACTCTATTCCCTTCCTTACGCCACCTATACCTATGTGTAGCGCGTGCCCGATTGACCGAGCGGTGGGTGGCGAATAGATTCATCTGTGAAACGATCACCATGCGCAAGGCACGTGTGAAGCGCCTTGTAAACCGGTCGTTTCGTAGGGTCGCACAGCGCCAGTGATGCTACTGAGGCAGCGACAGGAAAGCCAACCACGCAGATTTCACAAGCCAGCTTGTGCGGAGCCGGAGGCTTGCGCGCGCGCAGCTGATTGTTCAACGCTCAGGGAACACCGATCATGATGATGAACCGACGGACTTTCTCAGCGGCACTCGTTGCAGGCGCTGCCGCTTCCCTCATCTCCACCCGTGGCATGGCCGCGCCTGCAGCGCCGGCGAAGGCGCGAAACGTCGTCCTGGCGCACGGGCTGTTTGCCGACGGCTCCTGCTGGACGGAGGTCATTGCGCGCTTGCAGGCCGCGGGGCTCAATGCCACGGCCGTGCAGAATCCGCTGACGACACTGCCGGAGGCCGTCGCCTCGGTGCAGCGCGTACTCGACCGGCAGGATGGTCCGACGGTTCTGGTCGGGCATTCGTTCTCCGGCATGCTGGTTACCGAAGCGGGCGTGCATCCGAGCGTATCGGCACTTGTTTATGTTGCTGCGCGTGCACCTGATGCCGGCGAAGACTACACGGCCCTTGCCAAGACATTTCCGACACCGCCAGCTTCCGCAGGCATCGTTTTTGATGGAGACGAGGGACGACTGACTGAAGCGGCGTTCCTGCGTGACTTTGCGGGAGATCTTCCTGAGGCGAAGGCGAAAGTGCTCTATGCCGTACAGGAGCCGTTCCACAAGGCACTACTCACTGGTAAGACGACGTAGGCAGCATGGCGCTCAAAACAGAGCTGGTATGCCGTTTCCACCGAAGACCGAACGATCAATCCAGACCTCGAACGCTTCATGGCCAAGCGTATGGGCGCCAACACCATCGAGCTGAAATCCAGCCATCTATCGTTGATTTCGCACCCGGACGCCATTGCAGGGTTGATCCTGGAGGCGGCGGGCCAACAGAAGGGATAGCGAAAATCTCCGCTGCTCCCTGCGAACGCCGACACAATGAAAGCGCAACCGAGCGGTCAGCTCTTGATGTCGATGCCGGCCTCGACAGCGGCGGCGATGAAGGCTTTGCGGGCATCGTCGTTGGTGCGCTTGCCCTTGATGACGTCGGCGCAGACCAGTAGGGCCTTGTCGAGTGCCGGCCCGTCTTCGGTCGGCCAGTCCTCGATCATCGCCCAGGAGGCGGCCTGAGTTGTGTCGATGGTCACGTACTGGCCGGGTTCTTCCAGCGCCAAGAGCACTGGCTTTGGCCAGAGTGCCTGGGTGATATCGCTGTCGGATTTTGCCATGGGGTGGGTGACCTGTGTTTGCATCGCGGGTTTTCGGTGGTGCGGATGCTTACGCCTTCCCAACCCCTCCCCACAAGGGGGAGGGACCGAGAGGTGTCGTTATTCAGCCGCTTCCGCGTAGCTTTCGACCGGCGGGCAGGTGCAGATCAGGTTGCGGTCGCCGAAGACGTTGTCGACGCGGTTGACCGGGGACCAGTACTTGTCCACCCGGAAGGCGCCGGGCGGGAAGCAGGCCTGTTCGCGGCTATACGGACGATCCCATTCGCCGACGAGGTCTTCGACGGTGTGCGGGGCGTTCTTCAGCGGATTGTTGACCTTGTCGGAGCGGCCTTCCTCGATGTCGCGGGCTTCCTGGCGGATGGCCAGCATCGCTTCGCAGAAGCGGTCGAGTTCGGCCTTGGTTTCCGATTCCGTCGGCTCGATCATCAGCGTGCCCGCAACCGGCCAGCTCATGGTCGGCGCATGGAAGCCGCAATCGATCAGGCGCTTGGCGACGTCGTCGACGGTGACGCCGGCGCTTTCCACCAGCGGACGGGTGTCGATGATGCACTCATGCGCCACACGTCCGGCCTCGGATTTGTAGAGCACGTCATAGGCGCCTTTGAGCCGTGCCGCGATGTAGTTGGCGTTTAGGATCGCCACCTTGGTCGCCTGCGTCAGCCCTTCGCCGCCCATCATCAGGCAGTAGCTCCAGGAGATAGGCAGGATCGAGGCCGAGCCAAAGGCCGCCGCCGAGACCGCGCCGGAGCGTCCGTCCGTTTCCGGGTGGCCGGGGAGGTAGGGCGCCAGATGCGCCTTGACGCCGATCGGGCCCATGCCGGGACCGCCGCCGCCATGCGGGATGCAGAAGGTCTTGTGCAAGTTGAGGTGGGAAACGTCGGAGCCGATGTCACCAGGCCGGGACAGGCCGACCATGGCGTTCATGTTGGCGCCGTCGAGATAGACCTGGCCGCCGTGGCTGTGCACGAGGTCGCAGATTTCCTTGACGGTTTCCTCAAAGACGCCGTGCGTTGAGGGGTAGGTGATCATGCAGCAGGAGAGATTGTCCGCATACTGCTCGGCCTTGGCGCGGAAATCGCCGAGGTCAATATCGCCGTTTTCGCGAACCTTGACGACGACGACCTTCATGCCGACCATCTGGGCCGAGGCCGGGTTGGTGCCGTGGGCCGAGGTCGGGATCAGGCAGACGTCGCGGTGACCATTGCCGTTGGCGATATGGTAGTTGCGGATCGTCAAGAGGCCCGCATATTCGCCCTGCGCGCCGGAGTTCGGCTGCATGGAGAAGGCGTCATAGCCGGTGACGGCGCAGAGCTTGTCGGTGAGATCGTCGATCATCTCGCGATAGCCGAGCGCCTGGTCTGGCGGCACGAAGGGGTGAATGTCGGAAAACTCGGGCCAGGTGATCGGCAGCATTTCGGCCGTGGCATTCAGCTTCATCGTGCAGGAGCCGAGCGGGATCATCGAGCGGTCGAGCGCCAGATCTCGGTCCGACAGACGCCTGATATAGCGGGTCATCTCGCTTTCGGCGCGGTTCATGTGGAAGATCGGATGCGTCAGGTATTCGCTGGTGCGGGCGAGGCCCTTCGGTAGGCGATAGCTAGGCTCGAAATCGGCAACGGCGAAGTTGGCGCCGAAAGCGCGCCAGACGGCTTCCAGCGTTGCCGGGCGGGTGCGCTCGTCAAGGCTCATGCCGATCTTCGTGGCGCCGACCTTGCGCAGGTTCACACCCTCGGCGACGGCCGCGCGCAGGATGACGCCCTGCATGTGGCCGACATCGACGGTGATGGTGTCGAAGAAGGTTTTCGGCTCGATGGTGTAGCCGAGCTTTTCCAAGCCCTTGGCCATCAGCACGGCCTTCTGATGGACCTGCTGGGCGATCGCCTTGATGCCCTTCGGGCCGTGGAAGACGGCATACATGGAGGCCATGACGGCGAGGAGCACCTGCGCGGTGCAGATGTTCGACGTGGCTTTCTCGCGACGGATGTGCTGCTCGCGGGTCTGCAGCGACAGGCGGTAGGCGCGGTTGCCGCGGGCATCGACCGAGACGCCGACGAGACGGCCGGGCATGGAGCGCTTGTGGGCGTCCTTGACCGACATGTAGGCCGCATGCGGGCCGCCATAGCCGACCGGAACGCCGAAGCGCTGCGAATTGCCGATGGCGATGTCGGCGCCCATTTCGCCGGGCGATTTCAAGAGTGTCAGTGCCAGGATGTCCGCGGCAACGATGGCGATGGCGCCGGTCTGGTGCAGGCGCGAGATCAGGCCGGTGAAATCATGCACGTGGCCGTGCGTGCCCGGATACTGGAAGATGGCGCCAAATACATCGACCGGATCGAGATCGGTGAAGGGGTTGCCGACGACGACGCTCCAGCCGAGCGGCTCGGCGCGGGTCTTGATCAGCTCGATCGTCTGCGGATGGCAAGCGGCGTCGACGAAGAACGCCTTGGCCTTCGACTTCGAGACGCGCTCTGCCATGGCCATGCCTTCTGCGGCCGCTGTCGCTTCGTCGAGAAGCGAGGCATTGGCGACGTCGAGGCCGGTGAGGTCGCAGATCATCGTCTGGTAGTTCAGCAGCGCTTCCAGTCGGCCCTGGGAGATTTCCGGCTGGTAAGGTGTATAGGCCGTGTACCAGGCCGGATTTTCTAGGATGTTGCGCTGAATGACCGGCGGTGTGATCGTGCCGTAGTAACCCTGGCCGATCAGCGAGACGAGGACCTTGTTCTTGTTGGCGGTGTCGCGCAGCTTGTCGAGCGCCTCGCGTTCCGTCATCGGCGCGCCCCAGACGAGCGGCGCCTTCTGGCGGATGGAGGGCGGCACGGTGGCGTCGATCAGGTTGTCGAGGCTGTTGTAGCCGATGACCTTCAACATATCCGTCATCTCGGCAGGAGACGGGCCAATGTGACGACGGTTGGCGAAGTCGTAGGGCTGGTAGTCGGTGAACTGGAATTCTGTCGGCGTCGTCATTACGCGGTGAGCTCCTTGTAGGCCGCCTCGTCGAGCAGGCCATCAGCATCGGCGGCGTTTGCAAGCTTGAGCTTGAAGAACCAGCCGGCGCCCTGCGGGTCCGAATTGACCAGCGACGGATCGGCAGTAATGGCCGGATTGACTTCGGTGATCTCGCCGTCAAGCGGACAATAGACGTCGGAGGCAGCCTTCACGGATTCGACGGTTGCGGCATTGTCGTTCTTGGAGAAGGTGGCACCGACTTCCGGCAATTCGACGAAAACTAGATCGCCGAGCTGTTCAACGGCGTAGGTGGTGATGCCGACCGTCGCGACGCCGCCGTCGATCTTCAGCCACTCGTGTTCTTCGGTAAACTTCAGCATGATTGTTCTCTCCGGAAAAATGTTTCAGCGTTTGTAGCTCGGTGTAATAAAGGGAAGGGCACTGACGGTGACGGGCAGGTACTTGCCGCGCACCTCGGCGTAAACCTGCGTTCCAACGGCTGCCTGGGCGAGCTTGACATAGCCCATTGCGACGGGATGTTCGACGGAGGGGCCGAAGCCGCCAGAGGTCACTTCGCCGATCTCAGACTTGCCTTCTGGATCCGCAAAAAGCTTCGAGTGGCCGCGAACCGGAGCCTTACCCTCAGGCTTCAGACCGACGCGGCGACGAGCTGCACCCTTTTCTAGCTCGGCCAAGATGCGGTCTGCGCCGGAGAAACCGCCGGCACGTGCGCCGCCCGTCTTGCGGGCTTTCTGCATGCCCCATTCGAGCGCTGCTTCCACGGGCGTCGTCGTGGTGTCGATGTCGTTGCCATAAAGGCAGAGGCCAGCTTCGAGGCGCAAGCTGTCGCGGGCACCGAGGCCGATCGGCTGTACGTCCGGATGCTCGAGCAACCGCTTGGCGACATCTTCTGCCTTGTCGGTCGGGATCGAGATCTCGAAGCCGTCCTCGCCACTATAACCGGAGCGTGAAACCAGACAGGATACGTCGTGCAGCCGGCAATGGCGCACGTCCATGAATTTCATCGCGGCGACATCGGCCCAGAGTTCCGCAAGCACTTCGACGGCGCGCGGTCCTTGCAGGGCGATCAGCGCACGATCGAGCAGGATGATGTCGCAGGTGTCGACGATATGCTTCTGGAGGTGAGCAAGATCGGCATCCTTGCAGGCGGCGTTGACGACGACAAAGAGGTGATCGTCGAGATGGGTGATCATCAGGTCGTCTAGAATGCCGCCGTTGTCATCGGTGAAGAAACCGTAGCGCTGTCGACCTTCCGCAAGACCGAGGATATCGACCGGAACGAGGCTTTCCAGCGCAAGGGCGGCGTCCTCATACTTTCCCGATTTTGCCTTGATGACCACCTGGCCCATGTGGGACACGTCGAAGACGCCGGCCGACGTGCGGGTCTGGATGTGCTCCTTCATGACGCCAGCCGGATATTGCACCGGCATTTCATAGCCTGCGAAGGGAACCATGCGGGCGCCGAGCGACAGATGCAGCGCGTGAAGCGGAGTTTTCTTGAGGGCAGTAGTATCGTCCAACGACGCCTCCGGGGTTTGCGCCTGGAATTCCATGCGCGGGCTCAAATCTTCAGACGCGGTTGCGCCTTGCATTTCGAGCCCCCTCTGTCCCTGTGCCTGAGATTGTTATCCCTTCGGCGAGCGTTTCGAGAACGCTTCTCTCCAGAGTTCCGTCTGCCCCTTGCTGGTCCTTTGGCCTGAGAGTTTCCGGGGCGGTTGCTCCTTCGGCACTGGTCGCAGACGACCAGCTTCTCCCAACAAGGTCGGGGGCAATTATCTGGCCATGGCTGTACTTGGCAAGGGGGAATGTCGCCGTCGAACAAATTTTTGTCGCGTGCTCTTGAGGATAGACGGCTACGGGAGAGAGGAACCGGGCAACGTTTAGCTGTCGCTGTAGAGTTCCAGTGCCTGTTTCAACCCGGCCTGCGGCTGCCGTTGCCCCATCGTCATCAGGTCCAAAGCGACTTCCGTCGATTGGATGATATTGGCCGGCTCTTCCACATCTTGGCCGCTCGCAGCCCTGGTTTGACGGTCGGCAGTCCGGCGCGCCTCTTTTGCAGCCGTGCTTGCGGACACGCGCTGCGGAATCCGGAGCGTTTCGAACGCTGCGGCGGCGGTGCTCGCGGAAATCGTGCCGACCAGGACTGTCATGAGGCCAGAATAGAACGTCGGATGTTCTTAACTGGCTAAATTAACTGCCAGCATTTTATGCATCTGAATCTTCCCTGTGGATGATTGGAATTTTCCGTGAGGTGCTTTAGAGCAAATCCATGATGCAAGCCCTCCTTGTCGCCGTCGGCGGCGCAATCGGTTCCGTCCTCAGATATTATGTCGGCCAATGGGCCCTCAGGCTTGCTGGCCCAGCCTTTCCGTGGGGGACACTGACAGTCAATGTCGTCGGATGCTTTGTCATCGGCGTGTTTGCGGAGATGATCGTGCGACGCTTCGATGCGTCGCCGGAGATGCGCCTGCTGTTGATCACCGGCTTTCTCGGTGGATTCACGACCTTCTCTGCATTCACGCTCGATGCCATTTCGCTCTTCGAGCGTGGCGCGGCCGTCTCCAGCGCAGTCTATATCGTCGCCAGCGTCGGCCTGTCGATGGCCGCGGTGACCGCCGGACTGGCGCTCATGCGCGCAATCTTGTGAGATTACGGTTTCCGTTTTCGGCGAAAATGCTCTAAAGCCAGCCGCAAAGGTCGCACAGCGCGCCTAAGACCATTTTCCGAAAGATGACGTATGGCGGGTATCGAACACAAAACAGTGGAGCCGGACGAGGCGGGCATGCGGCTCGATCGCTGGTTCAAGGTGCACTTCCCGGGGCTCGGATTCGGCCCACTCCAGAAGCTTCTACGATCGGGTCAGGTCCGCGTCGATGGCGGGCGCGTGAAAAGCGATACGCGCGTGCAGCCAGGGCAGGTGGTGCGCGTTCCGCCGCTCGATGTCGACGCCAAGTCGAAAAACACGCCGATCGCCGGCCATGATCTGAAACACGGGGGCGATTACGAGCTTCTGCAGCGCATGGTGCTGCATGAAGACGACAAGGTGATCGTCTTGAACAAGCCGGCCGGTCTTGCCGTGCAGGGCGGGTCCGGTGTGACGCGGAATATCGACAAGATGCTCGAAGCATGGACCAGCCCGAAGGGCGAAAAGCCGAGGCTGGTGCATCGCCTCGACCGCGATACATCCGGCGTCCTTGTCATCGCCCGCACCCGAGGCGCCGCACAGAAATTGACGGCAGCGTTTCGCGAGCGTGATACCAAAAAGACCTATTGGTCGTTGGTAAGAGGCGTTCCGCGCAAGCACGAGGACAAAATCTCGACCTGGCTGGTGAAGGAAGCGACCGCGGATGGCGACCGGATGCGTGTTGCCAAGCACGGCGAAGACGGAGCCGATCACGCGATTTCCTACTATCGCGTCCTGGAAACCGCCGCGCAGAACCTCGCTTGGCTTGAGATGGAACCCTATACCGGACGGACGCATCAGCTTCGCGTTCACGCGCTTCATATCGGTCACCCGATCATTGGCGACCCCAAGTATTTCATCGAGGATCCGAACTGGGATGTCCCGGGCGGTATCCAGAAGCGGCTGCACCTGCATGCGCGCAAGATCGACATTCCGCACCCCTCCGGCGGCCGACTGCGCGTCAGTGCTCCTTTGCCGCCGCATATGGTGCAGACCTGGAACCTGCTCGGCCTCGATCTCGCATCCCAGGAAAGGGAAGACGACGAATGAGGCTCGCACTCTTCGATTGCGACGGGACGCTGGTCGACAGCGCCGCGCTGATCCATGAGGTGATGGCGCGGACATTCGTGCATTTCGGCTATGACCGGCCTGATGTCTCGTTGACGAAGTCGATCATCGGACTGACGCTGGATATCGCAATTGCGCGGATGCAGGGCAAGCCTCACGTCGACGACGAAGCGATCGCAATGACGGTGCACTACAAGGCGATCTATCTCGGCGTTCGTGACGAACCTGGAATGGACGTGCCGCTCTTTAGTGGCATCAAGCCGCTGATCGATGAGTTGGCGCGGAATGATGACATTCTGATCGGTGCGGTAACCGGCAAGTCGCGTCGCGGTCTCGTCCACATTCTCGAAACACACGGTTTTGCACCACATTTTATCGTTTCGCGTACCGCAGACGACTGCCCATCGAAGCCACATCCAGCTATGGTAACGGAGTGCTGCAGTGAGACCGGCACAAGTCCCGCCGATGCCATCGTGATCGGCGATGCGGTCTACGATATGCAGATGGCGAAAGCCGCAGGCGCCAAGGCGGTCGGTGTCTCGTGGGGCTATGCCAGTGTGGACGACTTGATGGGTGCGGGTGCCGACAGCATTGTTCGCCACCCGAGCGATGTTTTGAAGCACTTTTCCTGAGGTGAAGCATGCGTGATCTGTTGAACGACATAGCAGAGGGATTGAGCCATCCCGACCCGATCCGTCGCGCCCAGATCCAGATGAAGAAGCCATTGCCGAAGCGCTTCTATAAGACGGTCACAGTCGGGGAACTCGACGAATGCTTTTCCATCGAGCTGGACGGCAAGGCTATCCGCACGCCAGCCCGCAAGCTGCTGGTCGTCGCGACGAAGCCGCTTGCGGAACTTTTAGTGCTTGAATGGGATGCGCAGGCCGACCTCATCGACCCTTCGACCATGCCCGTGACGCGGCTCGTCAACACCGCTATCGATGGGGTTGCACCCGACAAGCAGGCCGTCTTCGAAGACATTCTACGCTTCTCTTCGAGCGATCTCATCTGCTATCGCGCCGATGCACCGCAAGCTCTCGTCGAGCGTCAGAAGGAGTTTTGGGATCCAGTGCTCGATTGGGCTGGCAATTCTCTCGGCGCGCGCTTTATCCTGATCGAGGGCGTCATGCATCGCGACCAGCCGCGCGAAGCTAGTTCTGCGTTTTCCGCGGCATTGCGACGGCACGACAATGCGACTGTCCTGGCTGCCCTACATACTATCACGACGTTGACCGGCTCCGCGCTGCTAGCGCTTGCCTTTGCCGAAGGCGTCCTGCCGGCAAAGAAGGTTTGGTCGCTCGCGCATCTCGACGAAGACTGGACGATCGAGCATTGGGGAAGCGACGAAGAATCCGAGGAACGGCGCGAGAAACGCTTCGAGGACTTCAATGCAGCCGCTGACGTTTTTTTGGCCATGAAAGGCTGAAACATATTGCTTTGAGAATGGTTATCGCGAAAATCTGCGACTCTATCGGGGGCGGACGCGGATTTTCTGGATGAACTGGCTCAAGTCGTGCTTTTTTCGGGTTGCGCTTATCTGCATCGCCCTGGCGTCCTGCTCGATCTTCGCGAAGGAACAAGCCGGACCTCTCTATGACGTCCGAAGCGCCGTCGTTGTCAGCCCACAGAAGATACCGCCGGCAATCCTTGCCGGCGTCGGTGATCGCGTAAATGCCGCCATCAACGCCACGGTGCGAACCGAAGTCTATCCGCGTGTCGTGCTGACGATCCGGATCCTTTACGTCGAAAAGGGCCAGGGCTTCGACAAGAGCCGGAATGTCGCGAAGGTCAGCATCGACGCCGCCTCCGTCGAGGATGGATCGGTCATCGCTGTCAGTTCGTTCGAAGTGACCAGCTTTTCCAACAGTCCCACGGCAGCCGACGAGATCCTTGCCGAGGATATCGCCGCCCGCATTTGTTCCGCTTTCTCGCTGCGCGCCGGACGCGCTTGAACAGGCCGCGAGATCCGCGGCAAGGGGTATCCATGAAGGGAATTCTCGAAGAACTCGAACGTCGCCGCGGTATTGCAAGGCTTGGCGGAGGCAGGGCGCGTATCGATGCCCAGCATCAGCGCGGCAAGCTGACGGCGCGCGAGCGAATTGATCTTTTCCTCGACGAGGACTCCTTTGAGGAGTTCGACATGTTCGTCGAGAATCGGTCCAACGACTTCGGGATGGACAAGACCCGAATTGCCGGCGATGGCGTCGTCACCGGCTGGGGAACGGTGAACGGACGAACCGTCTTCGTTTTTGCCAAGGATTTCACGGTATTCGGCGGCTCGCTCTCCGAGGCGCATGCCGAGAAGATCATGAAGGTGCAGGATATGGCGCTCAAAAACAGGGCGCCGATCATCGGCATCTATGACGCCGGCGGCGCTCGCATCCAGGAGGGCGTTGCTGCGCTTGGCGGCTACGCCGAGGTGTTCCAGCGCAATGTGCTCGCTTCCGGCGTCATTCCGCAGATCTCAGTCATCATGGGGCCATGCGCCGGCGGCGACGTCTATTCGCCGGCGATGACCGATTTCATCTTCATGGTCCGCGACACGTCCTACATGTTCGTGACCGGCCCGGATGTGGTGAAGACAGTGACCAACGAGACCGTCACCGCGGAAGAGCTCGGCGGCGCATCGGTGCATACGACCAAATCCTCGATTGCCGACGGCGCCTACGACAATGATGTCGAGGCGTTGTTGCAGGTCCGCCGGCTGATTGATCTTCTGCCGCAATCGAACACCTCGCCGGTGCCGGAAGTCGAATGTTACCAGTCAGTGACGGACACAGATGCATCGCTGGATACGCTGGTGCCTGCGAACGCAAACAAGCCGTACGATATCAAGGAATTGATATTGAAGACGGTGGATGAGGGCGATTTCTTCGAGATCCAGGCGAGCTTCGCCAAAAACATCGTGTGCGGGTTCGGGCGGGTCGAGGGATCGACAGTCGGCTTCGTGGCAAACCAGCCAATGGTGCTCGCCGGCGTGCTCGACAGCGATGCGTCGCGAAAGGCGGCACGGTTCGTCCGCTTTTGCGACTGCTTCAACATCCCGATCGTGACGTTCGTGGATGTGCCAGGCTTCCTGCCGGGAACTGCGCAGGAATATGGCGGGCTGATCAAGCACGGTGCGAAGCTGTTGTTCGCATACGCGGAGGCGACGGTGCCGAAGCTGACGGTGATCACGCGCAAGGCGTTCGGCGGTGCCTATGATGTCATGGCATCCAAGCATCTGAGGGGTGACTTGAACTATGCCTGGCCGACGGCTCAAATCGCGGTGATGGGCGCGAAGGGGGCCGTCGAAATCATTTTCCGGAAGGACATCGCCGATCCCGAAAAGATCGCCGCGCACACGAAAATGTACGAGAACCGATTCCTTTCACCTTTCGTGGCTGCCGAGCGCGGCTATGTGGACGAAGTGATCATGCCGCATTCTACGCGCAGGCGGCTGGCACGCGGCCTCAAGATGCTTCGCAATAAAGACCTGAGCAATCCCTGGAAGAAGCACGACAATATTCCGCTTTGAGGAGACTAAAGTGGGGAAAGCTAAGGAAAATCAACAGGAAGTGATCGCCCGTCAGCGATCCGTGTCTTCATTCCTTTTGGCGAAGCAGCTAACGCTCCGCTGTCTTTACTCAAAAGGAGAGTCTCCATGGAACGACTGAGCGCATACCAGCCCTACGCGCTTGCCGCCCTGCGCGTCATTGCAGCGCTGCTGTTTATCGAACACGGAACAATGAAGCTTTTCGCGTTCCCGGCCGCACAAATGGAGGGGCCGCTGCCGCCATTGCTGCTGGTCGCCGCTCTAATCGAAGTCGTCGGCGGCCTTCTCGTCCTGATCGGCCTGTTCACGCGACCGGTCGCCTTCATTCTGTCGGGACAGATGGCCGTGGCCTACTTCATGGCGCACGGGTCGAAAGCCTTCTGGCCAGCACTGAACGGTGGCGAAGCAGCGATTCTGTTCTGCTTCGTCTTCCTGTTCATCTTCTTCGCCGGACCTGGTGCTCTATCGGTCGACCAGCGCAAGGCCACCGCCTAACAGCGATAAACGCCGTGGCCGGCTTTACCGGCCACGGCTGCGGCTCATGCCGTGGCCTTCAAACCGGCAATCCCGGCGACAATCAGTGAAATGCAGAGCAGACGCGAGGCGGTGGCAGCATCGCCGAGCAGCCAAATGCCGAGCAACACGGTGCCAACACTACCGATACCGGTCCAAACAGCATAAGCCGTCCCGATTGGCAGCGTCTTCACGGCGATGCCCAGCAGCACGACGCTGACAACCATCGAAATGACGGTCAACGTCGTGGGTAGCGGGCGCGTGAATCCATCGGTGTACTTTAGGCCGATTGCCCAGCCGCACTCGAAAAGGCCCGCGAGAAAAAGCAGAAACCAAGCCATCGTTATCTCCATCCCGAGCGAAGACGTCCCCGATGCAGCGAGCTCCACAGAGGGCGCCGCTGACTTGGGAAAACGGTTCAATTCAGGTAGGAAACCACATGGCGGCGCTACCACCCGTTTCTTGCGCACCCTTCAGGCAAGCCGTTTCGCATGCCACTTCAGATGGTCGTCCATGAACGTCGAGATGAAGTAATAGGAATGGTCATAGCGCTCATGCATGCGCAGGGTGACCTTGATATCGGTGTCCTTGACGGCTTCTTCGAAGAGCCAAGGGCGCAAGCCATTCTCCAGGAAACCATCGGCCTTCCCCTGGTCGATCAGGAACTCGGGAAAACGTGCGCCGTCTGCTACCAAGGCGCAAGCATCGTATTTACGCCAGGCCGCCGGGTCTGGGCCAAGGTATTTTTCGAACGCCGGAGCCGACCAATCGGCGGTGGATGGCTCCGCGATCGGTGCGAAAGCCGAGCAGCTCTTGAAACGGTCCGGATTCTTGAGCGCAATGGTCATGGCGCCATGGCCGCCCATCGAGTGGCCGAAGATGCCTTGGCGGCTCATGTCCATGCGGAAGTGTTGGCTGACATGCGCTGGAAGCTCTTCGGTGATGTAGGTGTACATCTGGTAGTTTTCGGACCAGGGCTCCTCGGTCGCGTCGAGGTAGAAGCCGGCGCCCTTGCCCATTTGCCAATTGGTGAGCTCATCTGGGACATCGTTGCCGCGCGGGCTTGTGTCCGGGCAGACGATAATCAGACCGAGTTCGGCGGCCATGCGCCGATACTCGCCCTTTTCCATAACGTTGGCATGCGTGCAGGTTAAGCCAGAGAGGTACCAGACAACCGGGCAGGGCTCCTTGATCGCCTCCGGCGGAACAAAGACTGCAAAGGTCATATCGCACTTGCAGGCGTCGGATTCGTGCGTGAAAACACCCTGCATGCCGCCAAACGCGGTCGTCTGTGAAATGATGTTCATTCTTTACCGTCCGTTCTTGGAGCAAGCGCCTTGGCCCGGCGGCACAGGCGATCGAAAGTTTCGAGGAACCGGGAGCGATCCTTCGGGTTGAAGGCGGCATTGTAACCCTTGCTTTCGCCGGTCTCTCTCAAGTGAGCGCCGAGATCGCGCATGGCACTGGCCATTCCGATATTCGTGTCGTCGAAAACCCGTCCCGTCGGACCGCTGACAAGCGCACCGGTCGCCACGCAGCGGACCGCGAGCGGGACATCGGCGGTGACGACCACGTCACCAGCGCCGGCATGCTCGGCAATCCAGTTGTCGGCGGCATCAAAGGAGGCCGAGACGATGACATTGTGCACCATCGGGTCGCGCGAGGGGCGCAGACCGGAATTGGCGACGAAGGTCACTTCGATGCCGTGGCGCTCGGCGACCTTGAGGATTTCCGGTTTCACCGGGCAGGCGTCTGCATCGACATAAATCATGAATTTCAATCTGCTTTGGCTGAAACGCTACGCGGCACCTGACGGGCGCGTAGCGGCGGTTCGTTCGGGTCTCATAATCCGACGGCTGCCATTCGTTCAAGACATTAGGCTTCCTTCAGCGTGCCTGTCTTCTTCGCCACCCAGGTCGCGATGACATCCATCAGCGTCGGGTTCAGGCAGTCATAGGGCGTGAGGCCGAGTTCGTTCAGGCGGCCGCGTACGCCTGCCATCGCCGAAGGCGGCGTGCCCGACTCGATGATCGAGGAGACGAAGGCCGCAAATGTCGGCTCCGGCCAGCCGCCTTCCTGGAAGCGTTCCGGATGGACGAAGTCGAGCCCTTTGAACGCATGTTCGCGCTCCACCGGTCCGTACATGTGGACGCCGCAAGCCTTGCAGGCGTGGCGCTGAATAAGCGCATCAGGATCGACGACGTGCAGCTTGTCGCCATTTTCAAGCACGGTGACGCTTTCATGCGGGGTCACCGCGACGACTGAAAAAGCCGCTCCCTTCGGCTTCCAGCATTTGGTGCAACCGCAGGCGTGATTATGGGCGATGGTGCCCTTGATCGCGACCTTCACGGCACGGTCGGTGCAAGCGCAGACCAGTGTGCCGCCATCGAAATTTTCCTGGCCTTTCTTCACGCCGCCGTCGAGGGCGGGGTGTATCGATACTTGACTTGGCATGTTCAGCTCCTCCTCCTTAGCTGCCCACGGCTCCCAAATCAGGATCAATTTGCGAAAAAGCCGCAGGCCATTTCAAAGTCGCGCCGCATTCCGTCGTCTTGTCCTCAATAAAGTACCACGCTTCGGATGCTTTCGCCGGAATGCATGAGCTCGAAGCCCTTGTTGATGTCTTCGAGCGGCATCGTGTGGGTGATCATCGGATCGATCTCGATCTTGCCCTGCATGTACCAATCGACGATCTTGGGCACGTCGGTGCGGCCGCGGGCGCCACCGAAGGCCGTGCCCATCCAGCTGCGGCCGGTGACCAGCTGGAACGGCCGGGTGGAGATCTCCTGGCCAGCGCCGGCAACGCCGATGACGACCGACTTGCCCCAGCCGCGGTGGCTGGCTTCCAGCGCCTGGCGCATGACCTTGGTGTTGCCGGTGCAGTCGAAGGTGTAGTCGGCGCCGCCGATCTGGTCGGCACCGCGCTTTGTCATGTTGACGAGGTAGGGCACGATGTCGTCGCCGACCTCCTTGGGATTGACGAAATGCGTCATGCCGAAGCGCTCGCCCCATTCCTTCTTGTCGTTGTTGAGATCGACGCCGATGATCATGTCGGCACCGGCAAGGCGAAGTCCCTGGATGACGTTGAGGCCGATGCCGCCGAGGCCGAAGACGATGGCGGTCGCGCCGATCTCGACCTTGGCGGTGTTGATCACCGCGCCGATGCCGGTCGTCACGCCGCAGCCGATGTAGCAGATCTTGTCGAAGGGGGCGTCGGGATTGACCTTGGCAACGGCAATCTCCGGCAGCACCGTGTAGTTGGCGAAGGTCGAGCAGCCCATGTAGTGATGGATCTTGTCCTTGCCGATCGAGAAGCGCGAGGTGCCATCCGGCATCAGGCCCTGGCCCTGGGTGGCGCGGATCGCGGTGCACAGATTGGTCTTGCGCGACAGGCAGGACGGGCATTCGCGGCATTCCGGCGTATAGAGCGGAATGACATGGTCGCCCTTCTTCACCGACGTGACGCCGGGACCGACATCGACGACGATGCCGGCGCCCTCATGGCCGAGGATTGCCGGAAACAGACCTTCCGGATCGGCGCCCGACAACGTGAAGTCGTCGGTGTGGCAGATGCCGGTCGCCTTGACCTCGACCAGCACTTCGCCGGCCCGCGGTCCCTCCAGCTGCACGGTCATCACTTCGAGCGGTTTGCCAGCTTGTACGGCAACGGCGGCGCGAACGTCCATGTCAGGTGTCTCCTGCTGATTTGATTGCGCGGACCTTTGCACGCACGGCGCTGCCGGCTCAAGGAAAAACTGTCCGGATGCGTGAGTTTCAGCCTCGAATACGCTGATTGCGCCAGCCACTGCGCGGCTTGCGTCAGAAGAGCTTTTCGGTTGCGAAAATAATGGCATAGCCATGTATCGCAATAGCCGCATAGAGACCGAAGGCAACGAGCATGCGCTCGCCATCCTTCATCTCGTCGAGCGTCTGGCGCGGCTTGACTGAGCCGCCGCTGACGAGACTGACAAGCGTGAAGACGAGCAAGCCCATCGTCAGCATTTTCGCGGGCAAACCGATTTGGAATCCGATGCCGAGAATGCAGAGCGTTACCACGAAGCTGGCGGCTATCTGCGACCTTGGCGTGCGAAAAATCTGCCGGAGGACCTGGCCTCCATCGAAGCGATGCATCGGCAGTAAATTCAGCAGGTTGAAAGCACCGAGAATCAACATGAAAACGAGCAGAGGCGCCCGTGACGCCGAAGGCAGTAGGCTCACGTCCGAAAGCTGCGTGGCGACCGCAAGGATGGGGACCAGAAAGGCCGACATTCCCGCGCCCATCAGCGCACAGGTTGCCACTTCGAACAACGAACGGTACGGCCTGCCGCCGACGGCAATGCCGCCAAGCAGCGGCACAAAGATCATTCTGACCGATGCATGGCCGAACATGCGGTAAGCGGCCATATGGCCCAGCTCGTGCAGCGCTATGACGAGCGTCAGGAAAGTCGAGAGCATAAGGCCACTCGCATTGAGCCCGAAGAACGGCCAGAGCAGCAGAGTCGACAAAACCGCAAGACCGCCCTGGACCAGCGGTCGCTCGAAGTAACCCTGCGGCAGGGATTCGCCCGTCTTCAACCATCCGTCCAGCGCCTGCAATTCACGGCGCAGGAAAAAATAGCGAAACATGAGGAAAGCCAGTCCGCGATAGCGGTCAGTCTGCTCCACCTCCAGCAAGGCACCATCTGATGTCGGTCGAATGATGCGCCGCTCGCGGTAGTCATTCCAGAACGCGGGGTCCAGCGTGCTGTCATCAATGATGCGAGACTGGAACCCGTGGGCGTTCTTCGCGACGTATGGCAGCGGTTCAAGTGCGAGAAGTCTGCGTGACGGCGCGCCGGTCTTGTCGAGATGCCGGTAGGTTTGCTCCACAATGCCCCGGCGATTGGCGAGCGCGCGACTGCTGACGACAGAGTGGTGCCAGGATGCATCGGGACCGGCGGGATTCATCGCCTTCCAGAGTATATCGGGGGAGCATCGATAGATCCGGCGAAGGCAGATGGTTCTACGCCCCAGCGGAGCGCGCATCAAAAGCCAGAGAAGGCCAAGATTTATGATCAGCAAGAGGACCGCCGATTGCAGCGCCGTCATTTGCTACCTCCATCCAGAATCCGACCGGGGAGGCGCAACGATAGGCAATCAGCGGTTAACAAAACCTAATCGCCGCGACTGTTAGCAGCATCGGCGTTCGTCAGGCAAACTCGAGTATCACGGCATCGACAGCTAGGCTCTCTCCCGGCTTGGCGTTTATTTTGCTGACGACGAGATCGCGTTCGGCGCGGAGAACATTCTCCATTTTCATGGCCTCGACGACGGCAAGCGTTTCACCGGCTTTGACTTCCTGCCCCTCGACTACGGCGATGGAAACGACGAGACCGGGCATCGGGCAGAGCAGCAGCTTCGACGTATCCGGTGGAAGCTTGACCGGCATCAATCTCTCGAGCTCGGCATGACGCTGCGTCAGCACCTTGGCTTTCAGGGATATTCCTTGCCAGTCCAGCCGAAGACCGTTGAGAATAGGGCGGATTTGCGCAACCACGCTCTGGCCCGCGACATTGCCGCGCCACACGGCGTCGCCAGGTCTCCAGTCGGTGACGACGTTAAAAGTCTTGCCGCCGATCTCGATGTCCATGTCGAACGGGATCGTCACGAGCCCGTCCACCAAACGTGCATCCACGTAGCTGTCACCGAGCCTGACGGTCCATTCCTCCCGGCTCGCGCCGGACGGGGGGCGCAACCTGTCGGCGAAACGCTCCCTGCGGTTGGCTTCAATGAGAGACGCTGAAAGAGCGACTGCCGCCAGAAGGGCCTCCTGACCCGCATTCGGCGCCACCGGGGCAAAGCCGTCCGGATACTCTTCGGCGATGAAACCGGTCGACAGACGTCCTTCGCGCCAGCGAGGATGCTTCATCAGTGCAGCAAGGAAGGGGACGTTGTGTTCGATTCCATCGACAACGAAGCCGTCGAGTGCCTCGCCCATCGCTTCGATCGCCTCCAGGCGCGTCGGCGCCCAGGTGCAGAGCTTTGCGATCATCGGATCGTAATACATCGAAATCTCGGCACCCTCGAAGACGCCGGTGTCATTGCGCACAATGGCGCTCGCGGATTTGCCTTCAGCGGGCGGCCGGTATCGCGTCAGGCGCCCGATAGACGGCAGGAAATTGCGGTAGGGATCCTCGGCGTACAAACGGCTCTCGACGGCCCAGCCGTTCAGCTTTATGTCGCTTTGCGCAAACGGAAGCCTCTCACCGGCAGCAACGCGGATCATTTGCTCGACCAGATCGATACCGGTGACCAGTTCGGTGACTGGATGCTCGACCTGCAGGCGGGTGTTCATTTCCAGAAAATAGAAATTGCGGTCACGATCGACGATGAACTCCACGGTGCCGGCGCTTTGGTATTCCACAGCGCGGGCGAGTGCGACGGATTGCTCACCCATCGCCGTGCGGGTCTTAGTATCGAGGAAGGGCGAGGGTGCCTCTTCGGCAACTTTCTGGTTGCGGCGCTGGATCGAGCACTCACGCTCACCGAGATAGACCACATTGCCGTGTGCGTCCGCGAGTACCTGGATCTCGATGTGACGGGGCTCGACAACATATTTCTCGATGAAGACGCGGTCGTCGCCGAACGAGCTCTTCGCCTCCGAACGAGCCCGATCGAAACCGTCGCGTACTTCCGCCTCGTTCCAGGCAATGCGCATGCCCTTGCCGCCGCCGCCGGCCGACGCCTTGATCATGACGGGATAACCGATCTCGGCTGCGATCTTTTCCGCGTGCGATGCGTCCTCGATCACGCCGAGGTAGCCAGGGACGGTGGAGACCTCGGCGGCGTTGGCAAACTTCTTCGACTCGATCTTGTCGCCCATCGCCATGATGGCCTTCGGCTTTGGACCGATGAAGACAATGCCTTCCTTCTCGAGTGCCTCGCAAAACGATGCCCGTTCGGACAGAAAGCCGTAGCCGGGATGGACGGCTTCCGCACCCGTCTGCTTGCAGGCAGCGATGATCTTATCCGCCACGAGATAGCTTTCGGCGGCCGTCGCAGGACCGATATGAACGGCCTCATCAGCCATTTCCACGTGGAGTGCATCCCGATCCGCATCCGAATAGACCGCGACCGTCGCAATTCCCATGCGGCGCGCGGTCTTGATAACGCGGCAAGCGATCTCGCCGCGATTCGCGATCAGAATTTTCTTGAACATGGAGACTCCACCCAAAACATGCGTTCCGGAGTTTTACGCATAAACACCGGAACGCACAATCAGCCGAAAAAATATCGGCGGGTGTCAGGCGACCGCGGTTTCGTTTCCGAAGCTATCATCCACGATCCTGAGCCAGCGGCTGCGGCGTGGGGGCTCGGCATAGTCAACGAGTTGTAGCGCCGAGAGAATGTCGGCCCAACGCGGGTGATTACCGACGGGCAGCGTCTCCTCGGCGATCTGCATCAGGACGCTCCAGGTGAGGGGCGGTGCCTTGATGACGCCGGCATCGCTTACGCTCCGCAGAACCCGCATCACGTAGTCGATGTCCTGGCGGGTGATGCCCTTTCGATCGATCGCACGAGATAGCGTGTAGCCGCCGATGTTTTCCACCAGGGCAAGACGCAACTGGTCGAGCGCGAAGGCGCGCAGCTCATCCGGCACGTTGGCCGAGATCTCCATTGCGTGCAGAACCAATTCGAGCTCGATCGCCGAATTGACCACGCCGTCGGTTGCGACCATGCGCATGAGCCAGGTCACATTGATCTCATCGAGAGACCCTTGAGGGTAGGTGTAGTTGACAATGAAACCGGCGAGCTGCTCCACAAAGAAGGCGTTCCACTCCGGGCATTTTTCGGGGCAGGAATTATTCAGGGCCAGCATGGCGACCACGTCGTGCGCGGTCCGGATGCCTTCCGGGAAGGTGTGCTTGCGCAGCAGACTTATGTCTTCGGCCGTCAGCCGATGCTTCCCGGCAATCACACATGCCGGAAAAGCAAGACGGAATTCGCTCATCTTTTGTCTCCAAACCTCATCATGAGGCCGAAGGGCCTTCTACCGCGAGCGAATTGATGATCCCTCAAGAAGCAGTGTTAACGGCGCGCTCAATCAGTCACGACGTTTTTAATGATCGCGCCTGCACGCGCTCCCGCCAGATGATGAAGAGACCGGAAGCGACGATGATCAGGATACCGATCCACTTCGAAAAGTTCGGAAAATCGCCGAAGAGCGCGTAGCCGAGCACCGTTGCGGAAATGATTTCGAAATACTGGAAGGGTGCGAGCAGCGACAGCGGTGCCAGCCGGAAAGCTCGTACGATGACCATATGAGCATAGCCCGAAATCGTCCCAAGGATCAGCAGCAAAGCAAGCGCCAACGCAGAGGAAGGCAAGGAGGGATGGAAATCGCCGACGCCGAGCCCATTGCCCACGGTCAATGCGGCGGCCATGAAGGCGGTGCCGCCGATGCCTGCCATCGTCTGCATTGTCAGCGGTGAATCGGCATCGCCGATCGCCCGATTCAGAAAAAGATAAAGCGAGTAGAGGAAGGCACAGAAAACGGGCAGGAGCGCTTTCAGGCCAAAAATCTCGTAGCTCGGCTGGATGACGATCATTGCGCCACCGAAACCGACGGCGATCGCCATCCACCGACGCCAGCCGACCTTGTCGCCGAGGAAGATCGCCGACAGCGCGGTGAGCATGAGCGGCTCGACGAAATAGATCGCGAAGACGTCCGCGAGAGGCATGTATTTCACGGCAACGAAGAAGAGGAGACTGGCTGCTCCGTGGAGGACCCCGCGCAAAAGATTCATCCAGGGCCGCTTTGCATGCAGCGCCTTACGGCCGAAGATCAAGAACAGGAACGGCAGCGTGCAGACGAGCTGGAAAAAGAACCGGTAGAATGTCACCTGGCCGGGCGACATTGCCTCGAAGGTCGCCATGTATTTGGCGATTGCGTCCATCGCCGGCAGCACGAGCATCGCGCCCACCATCAGGGCCATTCCCTGAAGAGGATTTTGGTGTTCCGGAGGATTGCGCATCGCTGAGGTTCTACATTCGGTTCAGGCGGCTATACCGAAAGTCACCCGCTTGGTGAAGGGGCGGAATCAGCCGAAGGGACCGAAGCCGGGTGCATAGTCCCCCTTCGGATGTCGGGTGGAGCCTTCCCGGAGCGACAAAAACAAACGCCTGATGGAGCATCGAAGCATCGGCTTGGTTAGGGCCTCGATGCAAACGGAGGAAAATTCCATGCAAGTCAGTCGAACCATGACACACACTGCGACCGGGAACGAGTTCGACACATATCAGGGGCATCGACTTGTAACGCCCGTTGCAGATAGGTCGGACCCTGCCAGTCTCGAGGATCGACAGCCTCCCTTTCTCGCGGGATTGAAGACGGGCGACCACGTCGCCTGAGCCCGAGGGCGTTTCAAACCACGTCGCCCTTTGCCGCACCTGGGCACTATGCGCTCTCGGGAGACGTCGTTTCCCCTAAATATTCGGCGTGGATTTGCATGCGAGACTGAGTAGCGTGACGTCGCTCACATCGGCGATGCTGCGGCCCGTGACCGCTTCGATACGCTGAAGGCGTTGATAGAGGGTGTTCGGGTGAATGCCCAAAGCCTGAGCGCTACGCGTTACCGACTTTCCCTCCTGAACGTAACGCAAAAGGGTTTCACGAAGGACGCGATGCCTCGGGTCCTGAACGAGGGCTCCTAGGATGTTGTGGACGAAGGCAAGGTCGTCCTGCCGTGCCTGTCCTTTCAGAAGTAGCTCCAGTCCCATTTCGCGGTATCGGAGATGTCCTGCACGGCCACGGGGTGAAAGCCCTTCGGCGGCCTGCGAGGCGAGGTCCCGCGAATTGAAATGATGCTCGTTTGCGTCATAGATCTCACTCGCTCCAATGGAGATCGACAGCCCGGTCGCCACGTTCGCGATCACGTTGAGATTGCGTTCGAGCGCTGCGGTGGTGGACGCGGAGACAAACATGATCACCTGTTCGTTCTCGTGGAAGATCAGCGCATTCGGTGTGGTCATCGCCTGCTGCAGATCGGATTCCAGCTTGTACAAGGATAAGACGGCGTTGGTCGGATCCGTTATTCGAGGCCGGAGCGACGAAGATCTGGTGGAGGCAGTCAAGCCTGAACCCGAAATGAGTCCCGCGTCCCTCGGACTCCAACCGAGTCGACAGCGCCTCGAAGTGCGCTTTCTTGCGCGCGTTCAAAACGTCCATCCGCGACCATGTCCCGCAATCGGGAGCCTCGATTCAACTTTCTCGATCCGTGGGGACACCATGTCGAGCTCTTGGAATACCGGGACGTGCAGTTCACGAAAACGACGCGTGTGCTCAACGCCTCGGCGTTTGGCCGGAGAGCGACGAGGCGAGGGCACAAATGGCCGCAAAGGGATTCCTTTGATCCACGTGGTAGAGGACGCGGCGACGGCAAGCGCGCCGCGCCCGGTGTGCTTGTCATTGCCCCGAGGTCAGGGTCGGCTCCCATTTGAAGCGGTCGCCGTCCGACTGGATATGGCCGACGCCTGGGAACGGAAAGTGTGGGGCGAAGATGAGCTCGTTTGTTTGCGCGAGCTTCTTCAACGTATCGATTCGGTTCCTTTCGCCGCCGGCCACGTCGTTGTCAAAGCTGACCGGCCATTCCGGTTTGGCAAGCGAAATGATCGAGCTGTGGACGGTGTCGCCGATGTCGAACAGCTTCTCTTTGCCGGATACGATCTGAAAGCCGACATGGCCCGGCGTATGCCCTTTCAATCCGACCGAGGTAATGCCGGAGGCGACATTGGCGCCCGGCTTGAAGGTCTTCACATGGCCGTCGATTGTCTTGACGATATCTTCGAGCTGGCCGTTCTTCTTGGCGAACGCCCACTCGGCCGACGACATGCGGATGGCGGCCTTGGGAAAGGCAAGCTTGCCGTCCTTGACGAGGCCGCCGATGTGATCGGGATGCGAATGCGTGATCAGCACGTCCGTGACGTCCTCCGGCTTGTAGCCAGCCTGAGCGAGAGACTGTTGAAGCGCACCGCCCACGCCGGTGTCGATGAGGATCAGCCGCTTCGGCCCCTTGACCAACAGCGCGTCGACGCTGAGCGTCACAGTATCCGTGGGCGCACCAGCCGCCTTCAACACTTCTCCGACTTCTTCAGGGCTGTGGCCAACGCCGAATATCTTGCTGTCGTTCGGTCTAACAAACTGAGCGTCATGCAAGGCCACAATGGTATGCATCCGAGCAATCACGCGGGATGAAGGCTCGCGCGTGAACTTCAGCCGGGTTATGATCGAGTGATACGGTTCAAGTTGGGTCCTTTTGCATGCCTTCAGATTTTTCGGCGCGCTCTTCGGGCCCATTTGGCAGCCAGATCGTCGACGGCTTTGTTGAGTTGGCTGAGGTTGGCATTGCCAGGATCGTAATCGCTGCCGCCCCACCATTCGACGAGTTCGGCATGTCGCTCGTGTGCCGGATCGACAAGCGCCTCGCGGAACTCCTGATACCCCCATGGGCCACCGACGTCCTCGGGTGGGCAGTGTCCTGCCGCTTCGAGGAGCATCGGGCCTTCCGTGCCGATTGCCGGGAAGGTGCGCTCGATCTTGATGCTGTGCGTCCAGCCGTCGCCAAAGTCGTAAAGGTATTTGAACGATTTCGCGCCGGTGTCCTGGACTGCCGACAGCAGCGAGACTTTGCGAGCGTCGATGGGACCATCCCCCCATTCCTCGTCAGGCAATCCAAAACCGACGTCACGCATGCGGAATTCATAAAGATGGCTGTTGGTCCAGCCCATCGCCGCCTGCAACACCTCGTGCAGCCGACTGAGCCTGATACGGAATGGCACGACAACACGCCGCATCACCATTGGATCGACTTGATCGAGGGTGACCTTCAGGCGGACGACGGAGGCAGCCATCTTCAGGCCGCCAGCATATGAGCTGTCGCCGACGCACTTTTCCAGTTCCATGGAAGCAGTTCGTGCAGGCGAGAGGCGGGAAGATCAGCGATGCGGGCCAGGACGTCGGCGAGCCAGGCTTTCGGGTCGATGTCGTTGAGGCGGCAGGTCGTAATGAGCGTCAGCATGACGGCGGCACGATCGGCCCCGCGCGGGGAACCGGCGAAGGTCCAATTCCGCCTTCCCAATGCAATACCTCTCAGCGCGCGCTCGGCGGCATTATTCGTGAGACAAACTCTTCCGTCTTCGAGGAAGCGGGCAAAACCATCCCAACGTTTCAGCATGTAGTCCATGGCTTTGATGAGGTCGGAGGATCTGCTGAGCGCGGCACGTTCGCGTTTCAGCCACTCGTGCATGTCGTCGAACAGAGGCTTGCTCTTTTCCTGCCGCACGGCCAGTCGTTCTGCTGCACTCAAGCCGTTGATCTGTCGTTCGATTTCAAACAGGGCGTCAAATCGTTTGACCGCCTCCAGCGCGATCGGGGAGATCGGCCTGCCGTTGCGTTTGCTATCGCGGGCGCTTTTCTCGATATCGGCCAGCTCAAAGAATTTCCGCCGCGCATGGGCATGGCAAAAAGCAAACGTGATCGGCACTTCTTTCTTTTCGGCAACCGATATCGGTTCGAACCCGTTGTAACAATCCGTCTGTAGAATGCCGCCATATCCGGCCAGATGTTTTTGCGGATGCTCGCCCCGACGGTCGCTTGAAGCATAGTAGATCGCCGCCGGCGCGGCCCCGCCGCCATAGGGCCTATCATCACACACGTAGGTCCATATGCGCCCGGTCGTGCATTTGCTTTTGGCCCGGATGGGAATGGTGGTGTCGTCGCCAAAAAGCCGCTCAGCCGCAAAGACATGCTTCTCGATCAGATCAACAACCGGCATGAGAGCGGATGTTCCAAAACCAACCTGATCGGCTAGCGTCGAAGTCGAAAGATCGATCCCTTCGCATTTGAACCGGGTGCTCTGGCGGTTGAGCGGGCTGTGCATGCCGAACTTGTCAAACAGGATCGTCGTCAGGAGATGAGGGCCGATAAAGCCGCGCGGCGTGGCATGGAAAGGCGCTGGCGGCTGGCTGATCGCCTCACAATCACGGCAAGAGAACTTTTCCCGCACTGTTTCGATCACTTTGAACCGGCGCGGGATCTCTTCCAGCGTTTCGGTGACGTCCTCACCCAGTTTAGACAGGCGCGAGCCACCGCAGCATACACAATTGATCGGAGGATCGATCACCACGCGCTCGCGCTCGATATCCTCCGGCCAGGGCTTTCGCACCGGCCGTTTGCGCACAAACGGACGCACGGACGAGGTCCGGGCGGCGGCAGCCTGCGCTGCAATCTCATCTTCCGTAGCTGCCGTGACCAGTTCCTCAAGCTGCAATTCCAACTGGTCGATCAGGCGCGCCGTGCGCTCGCTGCTCTGACCGCGCAGTTCGCGCTTGAGCTTGTCGATCCTCAATTCAAGACTGGCGATCAGGGCGTCGCGGTCGGACAGCAGGGCTTGCGCATTAGCAGCTTCGGCAACCGCCACATCACGTTCAGCCTGCAATACCTCGCGCTCGGCCAGCAGCGCCATATAGGCGCCGGCAAGGTCCGCAGGAAGATCGTCAGGCTTCACAGTCATGAAGTCATTCGATCAGATTCTCACTGTATTTTCAATGGAATAATGCTATCCAACCCTCGTTGGACGCCATGTTTCCTGCGGATGGCGCCAGTCTATGCCAGACAGGAGATAGCTGAGCTGTGCAGGTGATATTGCAACCGCACCACCTTCGGCAGAAGGCCATATGAACTTCCCGCGTTCCAATCTTTTTGTGAACAAGCAACTGCCCTGGCCGTCATGCCAAACCAATTTTATCAGGTCACCGCGCCGGCCCCTGAAGCAAAACAAATGACCGCCGAGCGGGTCATGCTTCAAGACCTCCTGCACCCGAAGCGCCAGAGAGGGAAAGCCACAGCGCATGTCCGTATACCCCGTCGAAAGCCAGACTTTGACCCCTGTTCCCATCGGAAACGGGTTCATCGCAATGTCTCCAGTCCTCGGACAATCCGCAGCAGAGCCTCAACGTCGACATCGCGGTCCACGATCACACGGCGGCCGTTCGCGCTCAGCACCTCCATAAGGCCACTTTGTGCCATCGAAGGCTTGGTCGCAGCGACCGGGATGCCTGGCTCCGGAACCAACAGGGCAGGAATAAACCCCTCAATGCCACGGCCACTGCCAAGCCGTCCCTCACGTGCTGCCTTACGCCAATCGTTCAACTAAAAGCGCGTGATGCCATGTCGCCGTGCCGTTGCCGTGACCTGCTGGGGAGCGGAATAACTCTCCGCAACGATCGCAAGTTTGGCCTCGTTACTGAAACGGCGACGCCGCCCACTGTCGACAATCTCCATCCGGCTGACTTGCGGCCGGCCCTCTATCGTTACGTCCATCGCTATTACACCGTCTATATTGACGTCCATATAGACAGATCATCCAATTCCGCTCACTTCTCAGCAAGGCGGCCTCCCCCGGATGCATACCCACAATGTCGAATGAGCCGAGTTTGAACGCTTTTGCATCTGGCTGCTGCGGAGGCATCTGCGCTGATGCGGTCGTGGCCAGTGCGGTGGTGAGGGCGAAACAAACGGCGAAGGAAGCTCTGGGAGTGAGCATGACCAATTCCTTTTCATCACGTGAGGGTTTTAGGCAGCCGTATTCTTACGCGCAGATTCCGACCGCAGTCACCTCGATTTCTCGTGAAGACAATGTCGTGCGTGAACGGGGTTTCGATGATCCCACGGTGAATGAAGGAGCGGCAGAGATCTGCCCGATAGAAGGGCTGGTCCTTGAACGCCAGAATGTCGTCTCGTAGACACCAGGACCTTCACCATTGCCGAACCGGACGACGTTCACTGACGAGGGGTGGCGGAATTTTCAGTTCCGATGGCGCTCAGGCCGGGGTGGCAACAGACGAAGCCATAGCAACCGTGCGCGCATTCACGGAACGAACCAGTCAGCCCTAAACTGATTTCAGGCCCCCGATCTCAAGAATGAAGTCGAACTCCGGGGCAAGCCCCGGAGAGTAAGCCACGACAGGTCCGCCTTCCGACAAAAGCTGTGTTAACTTCGGCATGGCCACAATCGCTCCCGCCTCTGAGGCGATCAGAGCGCCGGCCAGCATGTCCCAAGCGTTCAGATGCCGTTCGTAAAAGAGGTCTGACGCTCCCTCGGCGACACGCACGAGGTCGATTGCGGCGGCGCCCATGCGGCGATAGTCCATGCCTCGTTCGTGCAGACGGTTTAGAAGGACGAGATGCTCGTCGAAGCTTGTCTTGCGAGAGTGCCCGAGGACACAGATCGCATTGGTTGGATCGACGGTCGCAGCGGCCTGCAATGAGACGCCTTCACGAAATGCGCCCCTGCCACGGATTGCCGATACGACCGAGTCCTTGGCGGCGTCATACACGACACCTAGCTCCACCCGGCCTTCGAAACAGAAGGCGATCGAGACGCCCCAATGACTGAATCCGCGGATATAGTTGGTGGTGCCGTCGATAGGGTCGACTATCCAGGCTCCGGCCGCGCCAGCTTTCCCGCCAGTTTCTTCTCCGACGAACGTATCGTGCGGAAACAGCGAAAGCAGTTCCTTGTAGATCGTCTGCTCGGCATTGCGATCCGCAATCGTTACAAAATCCTGGAGACCTTTGTTCTCCACATTCAATCGCGGCCCCATTTCTGCGCGAAAACGGGCAGCCTCACGACCCACGCGACGAGCGATTTCTATCGCGGCGGCACCGCGGGCTTCAAGCGTAACTGGATCGAACTTAGAGCTCATCAGGAAGTCTTTCTTTTAATCAACTCGACGGGAGTGAACTCGACACGCGCCGTCATATCGGAATTCGCCATCCGGCTGACCAGCATTTCGACTGTCTGCTCTGCCTGCAGGTCGCAGGGCTGCAGGATCGTCGTCAGTCCATAGGCATCCCATTGCGCCTGCGGAATATCATCATGGCCGACAATGCGAATAGGAGGCACATCAGGGCTGCCGCGATTTGCCGCTAGCCTGTCGATCACACCACAGGCCATGTAGTCATTCACGCAGAAGACCCCGTCCGCCGACAAGGCGCCGAGCTCGGGAGCCGACTCGAAGCCGCATCGATAGTCATTCACTCGAACTGTAATGAGCTGCGCTTCGACACCTCGTTGACGGCTGCGTGAAAGAAACACATCGCTGCGCCGGCGGGCCGTGTAGGACACGCTCGAAGCCGCCATGACTGCCAATCTCTTACAACCAATGTCGATCAGGTGGTCGGCGGCCAGATGGCCTGCGGTGCGGTCATCGGAAATGATACGGTCGACGAAGGGAATATCGTCGCCCTTATTGATCAAGACGATTGGCACGCCCTCTGCGGCGCACTGTTCGCAGATTTCCGTCGGAGGGGCGTCCGACGTCACAATAACCCCCGAAACTGGGTAGTGAAGAAGCTGGCCGATCACGGCTGAAGTGTCCGCTTCCTTTGACGTCGGCAACAGGATCGGCCGAAAGTTGCGTAAAAGCAGCGCCCGCGCCAAATATTCGATCTGGAGACTTCGAAATGGATTGTCTAGGCCGGCAACGACGAGGCCTACGAGATCGGAACGTTGGTTCGTCAAGCTGCGCGCCACATAATTGACACGGTAGCCAAGCTCCTTGGCCGCCTGGTAGATCTTTTCGCGCGTCTTCGGTGAAACACTTGCATCAGGAGTGAAAGCGCGCGAAACCGCTGCGCGTGAAACGCCTGCCACGCGCGCCACGTCGAAGGAGGTCGCTCTGCGCTGTGGCTTATCCTTGTTTGACACTGGATCTTTCCGAACTCTCCACCGTTCGCATCAAGTCCGGCAAATCTGTGCAGATACCGAGAACTGGCAGCTTCATTATATCATCCAGGACCAACCGCCTTTCCTCGTGCCAAAGGACGATTTCGCGGCCTTCGGCAAACGCACGGTCTGTCAGCGCCGGGGTGACGAGATCCTGCGGCTGATCGTTGGCGCGTTCCCAGCAGAGATGCAAGATATCCGCACGCGCCTCGTCACCCTTGGCATGCGGATCGTCGCCGAGGCGGACAAGAACCGAGAGCGGATACTCGCAGCCCGCCTCGCGAAGCTCGCGGACTTCTGCTGTGTCGAACGAACCGATGCAGGCGAAACGCTGATCGTGTTCCCTAAGATGATGCCAGCAGCGTAGACCACTTCCCGGCGCCTTCAGCTCGATATAGAGACCTGTTCCGGTCTCACGCGCGAGAGCTGCGACAGCTTCGAAGGTCGGCACCTCCACGTCCAATGCCGCAAGTTCCGCCGCGGTTATTTCCGAGATCAGGCGGTTCACACCGAAGACGCGCTCGAGGTGGTCGTCATGAGAGACGACGACAACGCCATCTTTCGTGATCTGGGTATCGAGTTCCCACATCTCGGCTCCAAGCTCGGCCGCAAGGCGGAAGGCGGCAAGCGTGTTCTCGCGGACATGCCCGCTCGCGCCGCGGTGTCCGATGCAGAAGGGGATCTGGCCCTTGTCTGTCGGCCAGTGGTAGCGCTCGAAGAAGATCGAGAAATCGCGCCGCATCAGAGCCTCCTTCCGCTTTCATCGAAGACCAGCACGTTGCGACTATCGATAGCCCACGTCACCTCGTCGCCGACCGCGATGTCTTGGCGCACCGGCTGGATAGACCGCAACAGCGGGCCACCTACCAGCCGCACGTCATAGAGATTTTCGCGGCCCTGGGTTTCGGCAAAGTTTATGGTTCCGGTCACATGAACGTCGCCCGTCGGACTATAGTGTTCCGGCCGCACGCCGAGCATCAGCTTTGTACCTTCGCCGGCGTTTACCGAGGCCGGCAACGGAACTTCGATCTGGCTGCCGGGAACAGAGAAGGCGCCGTTAGACGCCACCCCGTGTAGGAATGTGATTGGGGGGTTGCCGAGGAAACCGGCGACGAAGGCAGTGCGCGGATCGTTATACATCTCGGCCGGTGTTGCTATCTGGACGATCTCGCCTTCTTTCATGATAGCGATCCGGTCGCACATGCTCATCGCTTCGACTTGGTCGTGTGTCACCAGGATCGCCGTAATCCCTGTCTCGCGTTGGATGCGGCGGATTTCCGAGCGCATCTCCAGCCGGAGCTTCGCGTCGAGGTTAGCGAGTGGCTCATCGAGAAGCAGGACGTCGGGCTTGCGGATGAGCGCGCGGGCGAGCGCCACGCGCTGCTGCTGGCCGCCGGAAAGCTCGGAAGGGCGGCGGCCCATCAGATTGCCGATTTGTACGAGGCCAGCGATGCTGTCCACTTCCTTTCGGATATCAGCGGAGGCCGTTCCCTTGACCTTCAACGGAAAGCCGATGTTTTCGGCCACCGTCATGTGCGGGTAGAGTGCGTAGGACTGGAAAACCACGCCGACATTGCGCGCTTGGCTCGGAAGATCGGTCACGTCGCGGTCGCCGAAAAGAATGCGGCCCCCGGTCGGGCGATGGATGCCGCACACCGCGAAAAGCGTCGTCGATTTGCCGCAGCCCGAAGGGCCGAGCAGCGCCAGCATCTCGCCATGCGCCACTTCGAGATTCATGTTCTCGATCACCTTTGTGGAGCCGAAGCTTTTCGAGAAGTTGTCGAGGAGGATACGCATCAGCCTTTGTTCCCGCCGCCATAGATGTTCATGAGATATTTGTGGAAGAATCCGTAGAGCAGCAGGACCGGGATCACGTAAAACACGCCGACTGCTTTGAAAGTGCCGAAGTTGAAATTGTTGTCGTCGGCGATTAGCCCCGAAAGATAGACCGACAGCACCTGGACCTGGCTACCTGGGGCAAGCACCTGCGGCAGGATGAACTCGCCCCAGCTCGACAGGAACGAAAAGAGCGCTAGCGCCATGATCGCCGGACGCACCTGTGGAAGCACTAGACTGCGCCATACACGGAACCGCGAAGCACCGTCGACGACACCGGCCATTTCGATCTCCCAGGGGACAGCGTCGTAGAAGCCCTTCATCAGCCAAATGCCGAGCGGCAGATCGATGGCTGCCTTTACCAGGATGACGCCGATGAGAGAATTGTAGAGCCCGACCATCTGCAGCACGATGAAGATCGCAATGATGAGCGTCACCGACGGGAAGGCGTGCAATACCATGACACCGGCGAGGAAGAAACCGCGGGCGGGGACGTTCAGCCGCGAGAGCACGTAGCCCGCCATCGACGAGACAAGCAGCACGACGGCGGTGGTGCTTGCCGTAAAAATCAGCGTGTTCAGCGTCACCAACCAGATGTTGGGCCTGGCGGGCGGCGTCTGCCAGAGGAACGACCAGTGTCGAAATGTGATCGAATCCGGAATCAGCGACGCAGGCTGCTTGTCGGTGATCGTGTCGATGAAGAGATAGGCATACATCAGCACCAGCGGCAGACTGACGATCGCCAGCGCCACGATAACAGGCCAGGTGCGGTAGTTTGCAGAGGGTGGCGATTTTTCCGCCATGGATCAGTCCTCGATGAGCGGCCGCGCAACCAGCGTGGCGTAGTTGAAGACGCGCAGATAGGCGAGCGACAGAATGATGCCGATGACCACGAGGACCAGCGCCATTGCTGCGCCAAGCCCGTATTCCAGGTTGCCGGCGTAGTTGTTGAGTGCTGTGTGATAGGCGGCAAGCGACCAGACTTCGGTCGCCTTGCCCGGTCCGCCGCGCGTCGAAAGCAGGATTTCGTTGAAGGAGGCGAGCAGCGACAGCGTCTGGTAGCAGGTGACGAAGAGGATGGGCCAGCGCATCTGCGGCAGGATGATGTAGCGGATTTGTTGCCAGCGGCTGGCACCATCCACCTCGCTTGCAAAGAACTGGCTCTTGGGAATCCCCCGCAACGCGGACGAAAAGACGAGCATGCCCATGGAGGCGCCGATGAAGCCATTGATCAGCACCACGAAGAACCAGGCGTGGTAGGCGCTATCGAGAAGATAGTTCCTCGGCGGGAAGCCGAACTTGCCCATCAACACCGAAATGAAGCCGGTGTCCCATGCCAGCCACTTCCACATCAGTACGTAGATGACGACAGGCGTGATGCGGGGCAAGAGCCAGATTGACCGGAAGATCGTCGCCGGCATGTCCGGCATGTAGTGCGTCCAGATCGCGAGCGCCATCGCGTAGGTCGTGTTGAACAACACGAGCACAAGGGCGACGTAGAGAAGCGTGTTGAGGAGTATCTGCGCCATATCCGGAGAAGAGGCGATGCGCGAGAAGTTCTCCGTCGTCCAGTTCCAGCCGGTATAGGTTGCCTTTGCCAGGCCCTCCTTCTGCTCCGCCGTCAGCTTGAAGCCGAACTTGTCGAGAGAGGCGAACAGATCGTCCTTGCTCGCAAAACGCAGGTTGGCCGCGGAGCGGTTGAACTGTTCGGAAATCTGCTTGACGTCTCTTGTCGAGGGCCGGTCCTGGAGATCCTTAATCATGCGCTCAGCGTCGCGCCGGGATTGGAAGACCTCGCCGAGATGCTTCTCGCGCAGTTCCCGGGGTATGCCGGGATCAAGTCCGAGGCCTTCAACGCTCTTGATGCCTTCCTCGTCGATCGCGTAGCGCGGCTCGGTCAGTTGTTGCGCGACATCCGGCATTTCGCGCCTAAGCGCATCAAGCGTATTGGGCGCGATCTGAAAGGCGCCGCCCGAAATGCCCGTGGCCGTCGTCATGTTCGTGAAGGAGAAGACGGCAGTCAGGACGACCGGCATCAGGAAAAACAGCACGATCATCACCGCTGCAGGCGCAATCATCACCAGTCCGAGCGTTCTGGACGTTCTCATCGAAAGTCTCCGCAAAGTATCCGGGCGGACTGGCCCGCCCGGAAGTTGCCTGGGTGCTTAGCGGATGACGATCTTGTCGCCGAGCGTGCTCTTCAGCTCGCTCTCGACGTCGTTGACGGCGGCATCTGGGGTCTTGGCGCCCGTCCAGGATGCTTCGAGGCCCTTCCACATGATGTTCCAGTAAGTGCCAAAATCGGCGTTGTTGGGCATCGCGTTGGCGTAGGGCAGCAGACGCTCGGTGGCTTCGCGCGTCCAGCGATCGGAGGAGTAGAGCTCTATCTCGGTTTCGGCTTTCGAAATGCCGAGGTGCGCAGACTTGACCGCATGCAGCACATTGATCCGCGGCTCTGAAGCGATCTTGATCAACTGGGCGGCAACGTCGGTCGAATCCTTGTCGTGACCGGAGGTCAGGAGGTAGACGAGCGGATGCGTCAGCGTGTTTGCCTTGCCGCCGTCACCGGCCGGGATCAGCGTGAATACGACGTTGCCAAAGAAGTCCTTCAGGCCTTCCTGGTTCACGTAACGAGCATAGTGCCATGTGCCGCCGTGCCAGATGCCGGCCTTGCCGGAGGCCACTTCCTTCCACCACTGGTCGCCGGGCATGCCGATATGGTTCTTCTTGGTAACGCCATCCTTCACGGCGTCGGCGAAGAACTGGTAGGTGCGCTGCATCGCCGCCTTGTCGAAGACGAGTTTGCCGCCTTCTTCCATCGTGCCGCCGAAGCTGGTGTAGAACTGCCAGTAATCAGGGCCGTTGGAGTTGCGCGGGTAGAAGCCGTAACCCGCCTGGACGAGGCCCTTGTCCTGCATCTTTTTGGCGTCTTCCAGCACGTTTTTCATCGTGTAGCCGCCGTCCTGAACCTTCTTCGGCAGCGCGTCGAGATCGGCATCGCTGTAGCCGATGGCCTTCATATAGGGCTTCCAGAAGAACATTGGTCGGGATTCGGCATCCTGCGGAATCCCGTAGACCGTGCCATTGAAGGAGGCGATATCCAGCAGGTTCTGATAGATGTCGTTGAGCGGCCAGGAGTCGAGATCGACGTAGTCCTCGATCGGCACGATCAGGCCCGACTGCGCCCATGGGCCGATGTCCTCGTGGCCGGTAACGACGATATTCGGAGCAGTCTTGGCTTCGGCGGCAAGCGTCATCGCCTGCTTGAAGTCCTCCCAACCGCTATAGGCCTTCTTCTCCACCTTGATCTTGAGGTCTTCGCCCTTGATTGCAGCTTCACGCTGAAGCTGCTGGGCGGCGATATCGATTGCATCGAGGCGATAGACGTCGTTGGGACCCGTGCCGCCGGCCCAGACGGTGATGGTGACATCCTTGGCAAAGCACAGGGCGGTGGTCGAGGCCAGGATGGCGGCGGCAATAGTCATGCACTTCAATGTCGGCAGAATAGTCATTTCTTCGTCTCCCTAGAAGAGCGGCGTGAGCCTCTTGGCGGGCCATCACCTGATGATGACCGCTTCGCAAGCTCCGTGAAAAGCGAACGAGCGCCGCTTTAGGGGGACAACGTAACGGCCGAATGACAAAATTGAGCACGTGTGCAAAAATGTGTATGGCGACACAGAAAAGATTGCAACCCACTCTATTGAATACCTTGGACCAGCTCCAGCACGGCGGCCGCGCTCTCTGTGTCCTGCTGCGTGGTGACGTTGCCGCGCTGGAGCCGGCCGTCGGCCTTCTGCGAGGCGAGCTTCTGGGCCGCCCTGGCCCTGAACGGCGCGGGATCGATCTGGTAGGGGACGTCTCCTTGCTTCACGTTTGAACCCTGCTGGAAGATCCGCTCAGCACGATCCCCGTTACCCGTGGCCGGACGTCGGCCATCATTATCGGCGCGATGCGGCCGGAAGCTTGCTGACGAAAGGCATTGTCTCGGGCCTCACCTCGACGGTCGAAACCTGCGTGGGCGCCGTCTGCCGCGCGGCGGACCTCGGCGCCCGTCGCTGCATGCGGCGAGAAAGATCGCGCCGAAAACTATCGTCCAGCGCGATATGGTTCTTGCCGTCGCGGGGACGGGCGCCGAGACGACAGCATAGCGCTGCTTGAGCACCTCGGCGAACCTGCCTGCATGGTGGCTGAAAGCTTCTGGCGGTCGTCTTCCACCGGCTTGCCGAACTGGGCGTCCTTGCCGTGGTAGACCGCGACCGGCTCTACGATGACCCTGTTGTGCTGTCTCTGGGTTCGCTAGCTGTACGGGCTGAGTCCCGACCTGTCCGTCGCCCGTTCTGGACGTCCGGTAGTGAACCCGGGCAGCAAGGACGCAGACGAGGCCCGCCTTAGCGAATAGCTATGCCGGCGTTTTTCTAACTAACGTCGAGGGTGAAATTGGGTGCCGACTGGGACTCAAAACTGGGCACAAACGATTCGTTGCCATCAAAAATAGCAACCACAATCAATTCCCCTAGGAGGGGTTGGTGCGGTCGAGAAGACTCGAACTTCCACGGGTTGCCCCACAGCGACCTCAACGCTGCGCGTCTACCAATTCCGCCACGACCGCATCGTGGTAGGTGCCGATTTTTGCCGGCGGGGCAGCATGTAGCAAAAGCGTTTGGGGTACACAAGGGCGATGTGACAGATTTTTTCAAAACAAATCACAGCATTTGAATCGCCCGTGAAACGAGGCCATATAGGCCCCAGCGATGCTGTCTCCCGAGCAGCAGCGACAAGGGATAGCCATGCTGCGCACAGATCTTCAATTCTCAATGTTGCCCCGTAAAGGCTCGCGGCCGGTCCGATGGCGCATCGCCGATGGCTTCGTGCCCTATGAGGAGGCTGTGGAAAACATGGAGCGCCAGGTCGCGGCGATTGCAGACGGCGGCGACGAGCTCGTCTGGCTCGTGGAACATCCGCCTCTCTATACGGCCGGAACCAGCGCCGATGCCAAGGATCTGGTGCAACCCGATCGCTTCCCAGTCTTCGCGACGGGACGCGGCGGCGAATATACCTATCACGGGCCGGGCCAGCGCGTCGCTTATGTGATGCTGGACCTGAAGCGCAGGCGCCAGGACGTGCGCGCCTTTGTCGCCGCGCTCGAAGAGGTGGTCATTCGTACGCTTGATTTGATGAACATCCGCGGCGAACGGCGTGAGGACCGTGTTGGCGTCTGGGTGCGCAGGCCGGACAAAGCGGCTTTACCAGATGGCACGATGGCGGAAGACAAGATTGCAGCACTGGGTATCCGGCTGCGGAAATGGGTGACATTTCACGGGCTGTCGCTGAACGTCGAACCGGATCTCGATCACTTCAGCGGGATCATTCCGTGCGGGATTTCGGCATATGGGGTGACAAGCCTTGTCGACCTCGGCCTGCCTGTCATGATGGCCGATGTCGATATTCTCCTTCGACAGGCATTCGAATCGGTCTTCGGCGAGACCGTCGGCGACAGGTGACGCAAAGCCCTCACGAGGAAAAGGGCCGGATGACCGGCCCTCAGCAATCGCTCGCTATTTATCGCCGACGTCGCGGCAAGCGTCCGAATGTGAAGCTCCGCTGTCCCCGCCGGCCGTATGCACCTTGGAGTTCGTCTTCATGTAGTCGCAGTCGGGCAGGGGCTTGATGCTGGCAGTGGTCGTCCTGTCGACGGGCGATGACATCCGGGCCGGCGCGAATCCATCGCTGTCAGTCGTGTAATCGGACGAGTATTCCGGTGCCTTGCGGTTGGCATAGTGAACCGGCTTTTTCGGTGCCATCTGGCCCGGCGCAAACCCGTCACTGTCGTTCGTGTAGTCGTTCGAGTACTGCGGTTGGGCGAAGGCCGCACTTGCAAGGCCGAGGGCGAGAATGGAAGCGGCGGCAGCAAATTTGAAGCGCATGGGAAATATCCTCAATTCTTCGTTGCAACGACAACGATACCAAACCCTCGGCAAGAGTGACTTCGCGCTCAAATTGCGGCAAGAATGTGGGCGAAAAATCACGCAAGCACTGCCGCTTTATCAAATGAAATCACAGATCCGCGACCGGCTTTGACAGGGTTGTGATGGAACATTGCCTCCTGTTCGCAAGGCGGGTGGCGGGAACATCTTCACAATCAAAAGATGTGACATTGAGGGCTTAACTTGGGGTGCTACCGTCGGTCCAGGCCGTCGCTAGTCGCGCAACTTCTCCCAGCGTTTGACCAGGCGCTCGCGCTTGAGCCTGGAGAGGCGCTGTATCCAAAAGATACCGTCGAGCTGATCGATCTCGTGCTGGATGCAGACTGCGAGGAAGCCCTGCGCTTCTTTCTCGTGCTCGGCGCCATTCAGATCACTGTATCGAACCCGGATTGCCTTCGGCCTCACGACCTCGTCGGTCACTCCGGGCATGGAGACGCTTCCTTCGACATGGCGAGCCGTTTCGTCGGATGCAAACATGATCTCCGGATTGACGAAATGGCGTGCGCCTTCGTCACGGCTGAGCTCTATCACGACGACGCGAAGGAAGACGCCGATGTGAGCAGCGGTGATGCCGACGCCGGGAGCGGCCCGCACCGTCTCCAGCAAATCATCCGCGAGTTCTCGTAGCCTCTGGTCAAAGACGTCGACGGGCTGGCAGACGGTTCTGAGGCCAACGTCGGGGAAGCGCAATATGGGGCGAACAGCCACGGGCAGGGTCCTGATTTCAGATGCGCGGAACCTATCGCCGCGCACGCGCATTGTCATCCACGCGAGGCGTTTGCGGCTGGACGGGCTTCGAGGTTTCAGCTAGCACGAAGCTACATGTTTCGGCGCTTAGTCGTTGAACTTCAAACGAGATGCGAGGGCGGCAAACCATGACGAACGACGCAGAAGAGCTCGTCCGCCCGCGGTCAGACAGCGGCGATGCCGACATCTATGACGAAAACGGCAACGTCCGAGGCGATTTCCTCGCGCTGGTGGGCGCTGCCATCGCCGATCGCGATACGATCTTCCTGCGCCAGCACGTCGCCCGCCTGCACGAATCCGAAATAGGCGACCTTCTCGAGTCGCTGCAGCCAGACCAACGACTCGCGCTCGTTCGCCTGCTGGGCGACGAATTCGACATGACGGCGCTGACCGAGGTCGACGAAACGATTCGCCGCGAGATCGTCGACCAGCTGCCGAACGAGCAGATTGCAGCTGCAATCGGCGAACTCGATTCGGACGACGCTGTTTACATCCTTGAGGACCTCGACAGCGAGGACCGCGAGGAGATCCTTGCGCAGCTTCCGTTTACCGAACGCGTGCGATTACGGCGTGCGCTCGACTATCCCGAAAGCTCGGCGGGACGCCGCATGCAGACGGAATTCGTCGCGGTGCCACCGTTCTGGACGGTCGGCCAGACAATCGACTACATGCGCGACGAGGAAGACCTGCCATATTCCTTCTCGCAGATCTTCGTCATCGACCCGACATTCAAGCTGTTAGGCGCCGTCGATCTGGACAAGATCCTGCGCACAAAGCGACAGAGCAAGATCGAATCGATCATGCGGGAGACGAACCATCCAATCCCCGCAGAGATGGACCAGGAAGAGGCAGCTCAGCTTTTCGAGCAGTACGACCTTCTCTCCGCCGCCGTCGTCGACGAGAACGACAGGCTGGTGGGCGTGCTGACGATCGATGACGTGGTCGACGTTATTCACGAGGAAGCCGACGAGGACATCAAGCGCCTGGGTGGCGTCGGCGACGAAGAGCTGTCCGACAATGTCTTCTCGACCGTGCGCTCGCGCTTTCTCTGGCTGGTGATTAATCTCGGAACGGCTTTGCTGTCTGCAAGCGTCATTGGACTATTCGACGAATCGATCGAGAAGATGATCGCGCTCGCGGTGCTAATGCCGATCGTGGCGTCCATGGGCGGCAACGCGGGGACACAGACGATGACGGTCACTGTCCGCGCGTTGGCAACGGGCGACATCGACATCTACAACGCCGGGCGTATCATCCGCAGAGAGGCGGGGGTCGGTATTGCCAACGGTCTACTCTTCTCGGTCATCATGGGCATGATTGCCGCAACATGGTTCCACAATTATCAGCTGGGCTTCGTGATCGGCTCGGCAATGATCATCAACCTCTTTGCGGCCGCGCTTGCGGGAATTCTGCTGCCATTGCTGCTGGATAAGGTTGGCGCGGACCCCGCCATTGCGTCATCCGTTTTCGTCACGACCGTGACCGATTGCACGGGCTTCTTTGCCTTTCTCGGCATCGCCACATGGTGGTTCGGAATTTAGACGGCTCGAATTTCCCTGCAGAAATTGACTATTACGTAAAAGTCAATATTATCGGTTCCTTCAATGGTGGGGAACCCATGCCGGTCAGCAAATACTATAGCATAACCGAATTGACGCGCGAGTTTGGAGTATCGACGCGTACGCTCAGGTTCTACGAAGACGAAGGATTGATCCATCCCGAGCGGCGTGGACGCACGCGGCTGTTCCGTCCCGCGGATCGTCGTCTGATCCAGGAAATCCTGCGTGGCCGGCGGATCGGCTTCACCATCGCGGAGATCCGCGAGATCATCCAGGTGTATAAGGAACCGCCGGGCGAATTGGGCCAGTTGAAGCTCCTGATGAAGCGCGTCGATGAGAAGCGCGAGGACCTGCGCCAGAAGCGCAAGGATATCGACGACACTCTGACCGAACTCGACAACATCGAAGAGGCGTGCCTCGGTCGTCTGGCCGACATCGGTGTCGGCACCTGATTATTGCGCGTTCGCGTTGCACTCGCTCGCCAGCGCCATTATCCGCCCGTCATCCGGCTTGAGGGCGCCGGACTGGAATTCCGTGAACAGATTTTCCGTCTGGAGCTTGTCGAGCGTGCATCGGCAGAAGCTGCGGCATAGCGCTTCGCCTTCCTGCATCATGCACGAAGCATTGCATTGCTTCAGGTAGCTTTCGACGGGATCCGGTTTCGCGGGTGGAACGACCGCGGACAGCCCGTAGGCAATGGCGATCAGCACCGGCTGGTGAATCAGGTAGAAGGCGAGGCTATGCCGCCCGGCTTTCGCCGGCAGGCTTGAGCCCGTACCAAGCGCTGCAAGCCTCTCGAGCAGCCGCGTCCTCATGGCAAGCAGGGTCGCCGTCATGCCAAGCAGGAAAGGCACTGCCCAGGGGAAGATTGGAACGTAGTCGTTCGATCGTTGCGGCATTTCCGCTAGGCCGATCCAGGCGAGGTAACGCGGATTGAAGATCGGCGAGCGCAGCAGATTCGGCGCAACCCAGGTATCCACAACCCATGCGGCGGTCACAGCGGCGGTCACAGCGATGGTCACAGGCAACGGCAGGCGGAGGAAGACAAGGCCGAGCAGGCTGACGACAGCGATGCAATGCAGAATACCGAAGAATATCCATTCGCCAGGGAAGACGAAGCGCGTCACCACAGAGATCGCAAGGGCCGCCGCGGCGATCATCGCAAACCGTTTCCAGAACGATTGCCAGCGAATCTCTGGCTTGTTGGCGAGGACCAGACTGATTCCGACGATGAACAGAAAGGTCGACGCGATCGCGCGGGCATAGAGCTTCAGCCAGCCGGTTTCAGCGGTGCCTGGGGCAAGGTAGCCCATGAACTCCATATCCCAAGTGAAATGATAGGTCGCCATCGCCAGCAGAGCGACACCGCGCGCCGTATCCAGCAAGCCGATGCGAGGCGGCTTGACGCTCGCATATGTTTCCGTCGCCGTCGCCGTCATTCACAATCCCTCGGATGAGTCGTTGCCATCGGTCGACGGCTTGGCGCGGGGAATAGGAGAAAGGTGGAGATTTGATGGCAGATGGGCGTCCATGATTGCCAGCCTCGCCTCGGAGAAGAACTGCCGCCTCGTCAGGACGACGATGACGATCGTCGTCGTCAGAATGAAGACATAGGGATTGATGAACCAACCAAGGTAGCCAATCGAGAGGAAGATGGCGCGCAGCCCTTCATTGAAATGACCCGCCGCAATGATATTCATGCGGATGACACGTTCCGCAGCCCGCTCGGCGGCAATCACATCCTGTTCGGTGTCACGCATCATCGGGATCGAGCCGAAAAGGATGGTGCAGTAGTTGAAGAGGCGATACGACCAGCCGAACTTAAAAAAGGCATATCCGAAAAGCGCTGCAAGGCCGCCGACCTTCATTTCGAAGACGGCATGCCCGCTATGAAAGACGAAAGGCAGATCGGCAAAGACGGCGTCAACCTTCTCCGTTGCGCCCAGCAGCGCAAAGCAGCTGCCGATGGCGAAGATCGACGTCGAGGCGAAGAATGCGGTGCCGTTCTGCAAGCCGGCCATGATCTGGGTATCGATCATCTTCAAATCGCGCCGCAACGAATTGTAGATCCACTCGCGCCGGCGCTCCCGCATGGCATGGGTGAGGCTGGTCCTGCCGAAGAAACTCGAGCTTTGCAGCAGGCGCGCGTAGCAAAACCAGATCGCCGCAAAGAACACCAGTGCAATGTAATCCGCTGTCGTCATCATTATATTGAATCAGGTTCCCGTCGACGCGCCACTCTACAGATGCGGACGCATGCTGCAATGACTGGCAAGCCGCCGCGCTTCGTTTTACAGATGTCGCACGCGTGAAATGCCATGTCGGTCCATCGCAGGGATCGCGAGAGCCGGTAGCGTAGGTTTGCGCAGCAACTTTACAGGACGCAGTCATGTTCCTTTCCGTTTTCGACGTATTCAAAATCGGCGTCGGGCCTTCCAGCTCTCACACGATGGGTCCGATGACCGCGGCCAATCGCTTCCTCGATCTGATTCTGTCCAACGATTGGCCGCGCCCGACCTCTGGCGCTCAGGTCGCGTCTATGAAGGTTAGCCTGCACGGTTCGCTGGCGCATACCGGGATCGGACATGGAACGGGCCGGGCCGTCATTCTCGGGCTGATGGGAGAGCAGCCTGACAGCGTCGATCCGGTCGTGATGGACGGCATCATCGATCAGGTGGAGCGCTCCGGCCGCATCACGCCGCCCGGCCACCCGAGTTATGCCTTTCAACCGAGGAACGACCTGATCTTCGACAAGAAGCAGCCGCTACCCGGCCACGCGAACGGTATGTCCTTCTCCGCCTACGACAAAGACGGTCGGATGCTTATCAAGCGTATCTACTATTCCGTCGGCGGCGGCTTCGTCGTGACCGACACCGAACTTGAGCAGATGCGCGCAAAGAAGAAGACGCCCTCCGATTCACTCAAGGTTCCGTATCCTTTTGCCTCAGCCAAGCAGATGCTCGATATGGCTGCGCGCTCCGGCCTCTCGATCGCGCAGATGAAGCGTGCAAACGAGGAAACGCAGCGCAGCCGCGAGGAACTGGACGCCGGTCTCGATCGCATCTGGGAAGCGATGCGCTCGTGCATCGAACGTGGCCTCAAGGTCGACGGCATAATGCCGGGCGGGCTGAATGTACGCCGCCGCGCCCGTGCGATCCACGACAAGCTCCAGGAGGAGTGGCGCAGCAACCGTATCAACCCGCTGCTCGCCAACGACTGGCTCAGCGTCTACGCGATGGCCGTCAACGAAGAGAATGCTGCCGGTGGACGCGTCGTGACTGCCCCGACGAATGGCGCCGCGGGGGTTATCCCCGCAACGATCCGCTACTACGAGCACTTTCACGACGATTGGGACCAGAACGGTATCCGCGACTATCTGCTCACCGCTGGCGCCGTCGGCGGGATTATCAAGCACAATGCCTCTATTTCCGGCGCAGAGGTCGGCTGTCAGGGCGAGGTGGGATCTGCGGCCGCCATGGCAGCTGCCGGCCTTGCCGCGGTCATGGGCGGCACGCCGGAGCAGATCGAGAACGCCGCCGAAATCGCGCTGGAACATCATCTGGGCATGAGCTGCGACCCCGTCGCGGGCCTCGTACAGGTTCCCTGCATCGAACGAAATGCTCTTGGCGCAGTCAAGGCGGTTACGGCCGCTTCGCTGGCGATCAAGGGAGACGGTAAGCACTTCGTTCCCTTGGATGCCTGCATCGAGACCATGCGCCAGACCGGCAACGACATGAGCGAGAAGTACAAGGAGACATCCACCGGCGGGCTTGCCGTCAACGTCGTGGAATGCTGACTTTGTGGACATACGACTTGCCGCTTGACGCTGCCCGATAAAAGGATTTCAACGGCGGCATGGCATTGCATCTCATTAAATTGTGCGTAGGCGCGGACTCGATCGACGATCTGCGCGAATGGGTCGCCGAACGCGCGCTCCGGGCGATCGCGGCCGGGCTTGAGCCTCATTCCGTGCATACGACGAGGATGGTCCCGAAGCGTATCGAGGAATTACTCGACGACGGCTCGCTTTATTGGGTGATCAAAGGGCAGGTTCAGGCGCGCCAGAAACTGCTCGACATCCAGACCTTTACCGATGGCGAAGGAATCTCGCGATGCCATCTTGTCCTGGGGCCCGAGGTCATCGAAACGGCCGTGCAGCCGAAGCGGCCTTTCCAGGGTTGGCGCTATTATCCGCAAGACGACGTGCCGCGCGATCTGAACAGCCTGGGCGAGGGAATTGCGGAAATGCCCGCGGACCTTCGCCGCGAGCTTTCTGAACTCGGCCTGCTCTGATCAGCGTAGACGGAGTGTGACCGGTGCCCGGCCTTCCGGGCAGGTGACGTGAAGATGGATGCTGGCTTCGGCCTGCGAGCAACGCCATGCCCGCGCACCATGGCACAGCAGCAGGTTAATCAGGTCTTTGGTCTTTGCGGATTTTGGCTTCTGCCGCTGCAATCCTACCTCTGCCAGTCGCAAGGCCGCTTCGTGTAGCGGGTGCAAACCGGCTCGCGGATTCTTGCCGGTCACCCGGCCGTGTGGCGGAAACTCCGGAGCATTCTCGTTGATCGCCATTCTCATCCCCGTACGCTTTACAAACCGAGTCTCAGAACTCCGTCGGGATCAAACACAACAGATCACGACGTTTTTGGACTGCCGCCCGTGCATATCAGGCGGCAGACCCGCTGATCACTGGGCGGTGGCCCAGCACTTCACACCAGCCCGTTTCAGGGCGTTGCAGGCGTTCACAGCAGCACGCTGGTCATCAAAACCGCCGAAGCGTGCACGATAGCTTCCGGCGTTTGCGACCGCGAGAGGCTTCGCGGAGCGCAGAGCCTTGCCAGCCTTGTTCTTGGCGTTGTCGAGCAGATCCATTGCGCCTTCCTTGCTGCCGGAAACGCCAATCTGGACAGCCCAGCCAGTCTGCTGCGGCTCCTTCGTCGACGCGGTCGTCAGTTCGTCGACAGACGTGTCGCCCTGTTCCGGCGGCATATAGGCGGGTGCAGGCGTCGGCGTGGCGACAGATGCCTGTTTGACAGCCGGCGTCTTGACCTTCGTCGGCGCCGGTATTTCCTGCTGGAGCAACGGATTGTCGGACGTCGACTTGGCAACATCGGCATAGGCAACCTGCGCGGAGGCCGGCTGATAGCGGGTGTCCGGGGTCGGCGCGGGGCGCGGCGGGCTGACTTCAGGCGCAGCTGAAGCGACGCGCGTTTCGGCGACAGGAGCTGCGGGTCGCGGCGCGGTCTGGGCGATCAGATCGGAGGAGCCGCCACGGCTGGACGCTTTCGGTAGATAGGCTGCAATCAGCTTGCGCATCTGATTGTCGCGGGCAGGGGTCGAGGCGCCGCCGAGAACAACACCGACGATCGACTTGCCATCGACCTGAACGGAGCTCACCAGGTTGAAACCGGCCGCACGCGTATAGCCGGTCTTGATGCCGTCGACGCCGCGCACAGAACCAACGAGACGGTTGTGGCTACGGATAACACGGTTGCCGAACTTAAAGCTCTGCGTGGAGAAATAGCCGTAATACTGCGGAAAATGCTGGCGAAGTGCGATGCCGAGGCGTGCCTGATCGCGCGCGGTCGTCATCTGGGCGGTATTCGGCAAGCCGTTGGCATTGCGATAGGTCGTGCGCGTCATGCCGAGCGCGTGCGCCTTTGCGGTCATCACCTGCGCAAAGCGATCCTCCGTGCCGGCAAGCAATTCACCAAGAGCCGTCGATGCGTCGTTGGCTGAAAGCGTCACAAGGCCGAGGACCGCCTGTTCGACCGTGATCGTGCCGCCTGGACGCACACCGAGCTTGGTCGGGGCCTGGGCGGAAGCGTGTGCGGAGAAGGGAACCGACGTATCCAGACGGATGCGGCCCTGTTCCAAGGCTTCGAAGGTCAGGTAGAGCGTCATCATCTTCGTGAGAGATGCCGGATACTGCAGGCGATCCGCGTTCTCACTGTAGAGAACATTGCCGGTCTTCGTATCGACGACGATGCCCGCATATTTCGAGTTGGCGGCCTCTGCATCGGCATTGACCGAGTCGACCATGACGATACCGACAGCCAAAGAAAGCGCCGCGATCGCCTTTACCAAAGAACTGCGGGATAGCGATGAAAATACGGAGGAGACTGACCTTGACACTATTCTACTCTTCGCTTGCATTTCGGACATTGGAGAGATCGCCCGCCCTCCCGGCACGATCGTTCTCTCGGCAAATTATCTGTCCGGGGTTACCAATCCGTTTATGATTAATCGTTTCTTTCGCCACATCGGATCATTCTAGCGACGTGGCCCAGAAGCGTTCACAAGTCGCGCCTCCACAAAATGGCGAATAGCGGCATCAATATGGTCCCAATCAGGCAGGTGCCGGCTCGAGAACCGGTAAAGCACAGTTAAATCGCGGCCGACTTTGATGTCGCGCTGGCAATCGCCGCTAGTCGCCGCCTGCGGTGTCGACGGCAGGGCGCAACGCACGACGTAGTCAGGGGCACCGGCGCGTGGCGCGGTCAACAGAACCTCGTCGGCATAGCCTGCGTCCGCGCGCAGGCGATGCAGCGTCATTCCATTGGCGAAAGGCACGCCGTCGCCCTCCATCAGATGCGAGTAGATCGGCTCGAGGCGCCCGGACATATCCCGCGACATCGTGCTCTGCGCGATCTGGAGGAAGATCAGTCCTGACGACTGGGCCACATCGTCGAAACGCTCGCGATGCTCCGTGCTGTAGCCCTGCATCTCAGGCCAAGTGAGGTAGAGGTCCGCGCGTTCCGACAGGCCGTCTCTCCGCTGACTGGGGAACCGCAGTGTGTTTTCAGAAAGACGCAGCGTATCGCGGCCGATCGTTAGGGTTATCGCTGCCGTTGAGGCGGTATTGCCAGGGAGCGATATCCGCGCCCCGAACCAGCGACCGCCAAAACTGATGAAAAGCGTCAACGCCGCAAGACAGGCGATGATGACCGTAAGGCGGATGACGAAACCTGTCGAAAGGAGAGGCGTTTCCTGGATCTCGTGGGCAGTGCGCACGGTATGGTTCATGGCGGCTTTCGGATATCAGACCGCCGCGATAGGAACAGGGGTCGCCGGTGTCGATGGTCAATGTGCCGATGATCTGGCCACCATGGTTAACGAACAATTAAGCCTCGCGCTAATGCGCCCAAAATACGAACCGCTCCCGGGACAGCGGAAGCGGCTCTATGGCGCCGGTCAGGTACGGGGATGCGGGGGACGACCGGAGCCGTATGGGGTGGTCGCCGTTCGATCCGGCGACAGCTTACTTGACGCTGCCGACCGCCACTGCGCGACCGTCCTGCAGCTTGACCCAGCGGGTCGGATCGTCAGCGGACTGGCGCTTCAGGAACGTGTATTCGGTATCGGCCCAAAGCATCACTTTGTTGCGCATGTTGTCGAGAATGAAATCGCCGCGGTCGGTGCGCACGGTCAGCACCGCATGGCCTTCGCCGTTCGGCTGCAGCACGACGGTCATGAGCAGATCGGAAGGTGAAAAACCGGCATCGATCAGCGTTTTCCGCTTCAGGAGCGCATAGTCCTCGCAGTCGCCAACGGTGCGCGGATAGGCCCAGCGCTCTTCGACGCCGTAGATTTCCTTGTCGGTGAGTGGCGTAATGGTCGAGTTGACCTGGTAATTGACCTTGAGGATCGTCTTCCAGCGGTCTTCCGTCAAAAGGAGCTCGCCCTGATCGCCGGCTGCATTGGCGCAATCGGTAGGCAGTTCCTTGCAGAATTGATAGGCGCCGATCGGCGGGCTCGCGTTGCCGAGGACCGTCATGTTGAGGGGGGTCGCTTGTCCCGAACCCACCATCGCGATCAACATCGCACCGGCCGCTAGACCGCCTTTGATGAAAGTTGCTACCGTCATTTATCGTCTCCCCGTTGTGAGGAGAACCTGACACAGACGTTTTTATTCAGCGCAAAATTACGCAGTTAAATTAAAGACTTAGTTGATTCAAACACGCAGAGAAATCGACTAAAAACAGAATCAAATGCACCTAAAATTCGAAGCGCTTTCGCGCTAATTTCTATTAAAATTGTCACGTCCTCGGAAAGACGTCCGGTCGATGATCGCCGCATTTTGGGACAAGTTATTAACGGGGCGGCCAGGTCCGGAATTTTGGGAAGCCTTTATTTACTATCCGAGCTGGCCGCCACGCCGGCGCTCGCTTCGATTGAAACCGAGGAACTGGCTGTGAAATTGGCCGATTGGAACGCCAGTTTTGGTTGCGGTAGCAGAATTATTTTTGAGGAATTTTGCGAAAAGTGTCTGTTGCGTCGACAATTGTGCCTGCCAAACCCTCGTGCGACGCCGAATGGGCGGCATTCTCCACGATAACAAGCCTGCTTTGCGGCCAGGCTTTCGACAATTCCCATGCCGTCACGAGTGGCGCCTCAAGGTCCAGCCGCCCCTGGACAAGCACGCCCGGTATGTCCGCCAGTCTTCCTACATTGCGTAGCAGGACGCCGTCGTCCAGCCAGGCGAGATTGCGGAAGTAATGCGTGATGATCCGAGCCCGCATCAGCAGGTAGCGAGGATCTTGCCAGCGACGAGGAAGCCCCATCGGATCAGCGAGGAGGATAGAAGCCGCTTCCCAATCGTGCCAATTGCAAGCGGCCTCAAGACGGATGCCGAGGTCGGGCGAGTTGAGAAGACGGTGATAGCCCTCAAGTACGCCGAGCTGCCTGACATCCCCGGGAAGCGCGTTCAGCAGACGGTCCCGTTCCATCGGAAAGAGGCTGGCCATTCCATGTGTGAGCCACTCGATTTCCGACCGGCGCGTGGTGGTGACGGCGGCAAGCACGATCTCGCGAATGCACGCTGGATATGTCTGTGCGTAGGCAAGCGCCAACGTCGAACCCCACGAGGTGCCGAGCAGCAACCAATTCGTCACCTGCAGATGACGTCTCAGTTTCTCGATGTCTTCGACGAGATGCCAGGTCGTGTTGGTCCCAAGCTCGGTCGCCATGTCGGCAGCGTTCGGCAGGCTGCGACCGCAATTGCGCTGATCGAAGAGGACGATGCGGTAAACAGACGGGTCAAAATAACGGCGAGCAAATGTTGAACAGCCGGAACCCGGTCCACCATGAAGATACAGTGCCGGCAGGCGATCGGGATTGCCGCAGGTTTCCCAATAGAGTTGCTGCCCGTCGCCCACATCGAGGAAGCCGTGCTCGTAAGGTTCAATTTCCGGATAGATAATCGTCATACGCCACCTGTTGCGGCAGCCTCATGCATTACGCGCGCGACGCGACTGTGACAGCGATCAGAGAAATTCGCGGAGCGTTTCCCGCGATTGGATCGACAGGAACTCGATCGCCACACCTTCCACGAAATGGCGCACAACGCGGCCGCGCATATTGCCGAGACGGAGAGGCGTCCCAATCGGCGGACGCACCTCGACATCGACTGCGGCGCCGGAAAGCGACAAGTCCATGATGCGGCAGTTGTAGCGGGCGCCGTCTTCCAAGGTGATTTCGGTCTTGGTCTCACGCGGCGTCAGGCGGTCGTGGCGGCGGTCTTCCGGAAGGCCGAGCTCATGCTTGTTTGCGAGCCAGGTGAGCTGAGCCGCGAGCTTCTCGCGCTTACGTTCGGTCGCGTGGATCGACATGGAGAAACCACGACCGTCGACCGTCTGCACATAGCCTTCGACGCGCCCGAGGTGGTCGATGTAGGCCACGACACGCTCATTGGCGCGAGGACGCCCCTGGCAAGTCACGTACATGTCACCCGGCGACATGTCGATCACCAGGCACTCAAATTCCTCGTAGTTCGCCAGCATCAGCCGGCCCTGCATGTTAATGGGTACGCGTTGAAAGGCACCTTGTTCGAGGCGAGGCGCAGTCCGTTGCGTCTGAACTTGCTGGAACGCGTGCATCAAAGGGCTTCTTCATAAAATACAACCGGCCGATCATTACCCGCAATCCCTTAACAGAAGGTTGTTCAGGTTCGTCCTCTACGCACGCAAGCGGTTGTGTCGAACCGGAACACCGGGAGCGTCGGCCTCAACAAATAGACTTGACATGACGCGTCGCATTGTATCGGCGATCGAGGGTGGGCGCGCGTATAGCGTGTGCTGGTCGTCGAACTCCGTGTCATTCGGCTCCTCATCGCCGCCAAGCCGTTCGTGCAGCAATCGGCTGCGATCGAGAGCGAGGAACTGGAGCGGCACGACTTCGAGCCAGCTTACCGCGGCCGCGGGAGCGATGGCGCCCAGCAGCTTGTCGCATTCGCCGTCGTCGGCGCGTAGCGGCAGCAGGATAATTTCGAAGCAGGCACGATGACCGGCCGCAGTGAAACCCGTGGCGTTGAGCAACGCGGGGATCGCGTGCGTCATGACGCCGGCCGCTGTGTGTTCGATATCGTCATTCCCATGCGCCCAGAGTTCGGAAAACGGGGCGCCACCGAGATCGCGACCAAAGAGATCGCAAATGCGCGTTCCGGCAAGACGGAACGCGACGCGACCCGTGTCGCTTGTTTCGAGGAGAAACACACTCGACAGAACCTGCCGCAAATCCGTTGGCTCGACCTGCGATCTCAGCGGCGCAAGGTCTTGTCCGCGGAGGCGATTCCAATATTCGAATAGGTCGATCGTGGTTTTGAGACGCATTACGGCACCGGCTGTTTCACTTTGGATCAAAACACAGCCGTCATGGCCGTGCAAACTGATGCCGTGCGTATTTCGTGCCAACGCGCGGCAGTTAAGGTTAAGGAAGGGTTTCGATTGAGCCGCCAGGCGTGCCGTGGCAGTGTTTCCTCATAGCTTCCTGCCTTCGGGAAGTTCAACACGGACTGGCGGGCGCGGGTCTATCCCTAGACGCTCGAAGGCCGTCCGGTCTTTGCCGGACGGCTTTTTTTTTGACCTTTCGTCCTGTAAGGCTGTGCCGCAATCAAGCGAGGACGAAGATGAACGAGCACTCGGTCGAGCCGCAAGCGGCGATGGAGCCTCCGGCGCCGCCGCCATCGCCCATCTTCAATCTTCCGGGCCCGGTGCTCGCAGCACTTGCGCTATTGGGGCTGATATACGCCGTTCAATCACTGTTTCTATCTGGCAACGGTCTCGACTGGCTGTTCTTCAATTTCGGCTTCATTCCGTTGCGGTACATCACGCCGTTGTCGGAGCAGGGCCCGCAACTTCTCTGGACGCCGATCACCTATTCGTTCCTTCACGGCAGCATAGAGCATATCGTTTTCAACGGGCTATGGCTGATGGCCTTTGGCACGCCGGTGGCGCGCCGAATTGGCGCGTTCCGATTTGTCACCTTCTGGGTGCTATCCGCGATCGCGTCGGCCGCTCTCCATGCGGCGTTGAATTGGGGAGAGGCCACGTTGCTGATCGGCGCGTCGGGCGTGGTGTCCGGCCTGATGGGCGCCGCCTGCCGCTTTGCATTCCCACCGGAACAGCGGATTGCCCGGCCGGCGCATCTCAATGCGCGTCTTTCGATGTTCGAAGCGTTTCGCAGCCGCACGGTCGCCGCATTCATTCTCTTCTGGTTCGTGGGCAATCTGCTGATTGCCGTCGGCGTCCCGTTGATCGGCGACGGGTCACAGGCAATCGCCTGGGACGCCCACATCGGAGGGTTCATTTTCGGCTTCGTTCTCTTCGGTCTTTTTGACCGGAAACCGCCCGAGGAGCCGCTAACTTCAGAGACATCGGATATATTGCAATCTTGAGGATTGGAGTGCACCATCCGAACTGATCCGTGATGGGAGGAGAGACCGCCGCGGATGCCTGTGATCAGTTGAAGTGCTTCACTTTCGACATAGGAGGTTCAAAATGTCCAATTCAGTCAAGGCCATACTCGACGCCAAGGGCAGGGATGTCGTAACCGCCGGGCCGAACACGACCGTTTCCGAAGCGGCTGTGATTCTCAGCAAGAAAAAGATCGGCGCTATCGTCATCGTCGGGATGGAGGACAAGATTTCCGGGATTTTCACTGAGCGCGATGTCGTGCACGCGATCGCCAAGGCGGGAGCCGCCTGTCTCGATCAGCCCGTTGCCTCATTGATGACCGCAAAGGTTTACCGGTGCCATGAAGATTCAACCGTGAACGACCTGATGGGGCTGATGACAAGCCGCCGCTTCCGCCACGTTCCGGTTGAAACGAACGGCAAGCTCGCCGGTATCATCTCGATTGGCGACGTCGTGAAGACGCGTATCGCGGAAGTCGAACTGGAAGCCGAGCAGATCAAGGCCTACATCGCCGGCTGAATGCTTCGCCGGTGCCTAGAGGGAGCCGGCGAATAGTTCCTGCATCCGTTTCAACTCGGGAAGCCTCAGCTTGGCTTCATCATAGCCGCGCTCGATCGCTTCTCCAGCGCGATGGAATTCCGACAGGCCGATATCGCCGAGGCGCGGCTGAAGCGATATATCGGGCGGATCGCCCGCAAGGCGCGCACGCGCAATCCTGTCCTGGATGATGTTGAAAGCCTGCACCATCACACCAGTCATGCCGAGCCTGGCATAGGGAACCTCTTCGCGCCGATGCACTTCAGACGGCGAGAGGGTGGCATTGTGCCGGACGACGGCTGACCGACCATAAAGATCGTAGTTCAGGTTGACGGCGACCACGAGCGGTTGCTCATAGGCGCGGCAGACGGAAACAGGAACCGGGTTGACCAGCGCGCCGTCGACGAGCGTCCGCTGATTGCTGCGAATGGGTTCGAAAATGCCGGGCAGGGCATAGGAGGCGCGAAGCGCCGTGATCAATGAGCCGTTGGCGATCCAGACCTCATGCCCGGTGTTTACCTCGGCGGCAACAGCCACGAACGGCCGGTCCAGATCTTCGACATTCAGGCCTTCCAGATGCTCCTGCATGCGTTTCGTCAGCCGCATGCCGCCGAACAAGCCACTGCCGCCGATTGTGAGGTCAAGCAGGCTGGCAATGCGCCGCATCGTCAGCGAACGGGCGAAGGCTTCGAGTTCGTCGAGCTTGCCGGCCAGATAGCATCCACCGACGAGGGCGCCGATTGAGGTTCCGGCGACCATGCCGATCTCGATACCTTCTTCATCTAAGGCGCGCAGGACGCCTATATGGGCCCAGCCGCGTGCGGCGCCGCCGCCGAGCGCGAGAGCAAGCTTGGTTTTCTTGGGAGTAGGCCCGGGAGTGATGGGGACGCTCATATCTGGCGATGCCGGAGTGCTGGTGTTGGACGTGCCTGCCTCAGCGCTTTGGCGGTACAAACCCCAATTAAGCATGGCTCGCCTCCCTCCCGGCAAACAATCAGGTGAGTATAGTAGTGTCCCGTCTCCCTTTCCAATTCGTATATAGGCGTAGCTTTTGGCCCAATAAGTGGCAATTGCCCGTTCTTACGTTTCTTTTCCGTAAACTTCATTCGGGTCGAACTGGAGCTCGTCATCGACGATATCGAGCATCGGCTTGCCGTCTTCGAGGTTGACGGTTCTATAGAAGCAGGACCGGCGGCCGGTGTGACAGGTGGCATCGTGGCCAGCTACCTCGACCTTCAGCCAGATGGCGTCCTGATCGCAATCCGTCCGGATTTCCTTGACCATCTGGGTGTTGCCCGACGTTTCGCCCTTGATCCAGAGCTTGCCGCGGGAGCGGCTGAAGTAGTGAGCCTTCCCCGTCTGTATGGTCAGGGCGAGGGCCTGTGCATTCATATGCGCCACCATCAGCAACTCGCCATCAGTGGCATCGGTGACGATCGCAGTGATCAGGCCGCGATCGTCGAACCGCGGCGTGAAGTCGCCCGCGTCCTCGAGTTCGGATTTGTCGTCGGACGGTGCATTGAATGCAAAGGGCATCATCGCGGCTTTCTCAATCGAAGCCGTAATCAGCGGCTCCGGACCATGGTCATGAATCGGGCTTGATCAGCCGGCTCAGTTTTGAACGTTCCGGTAAATGTTGTCGTCAATGTGGTCGAGCCCTGCTTTTGCACGCCGCGCATCGCCATGCACATGTGTTCAGCCTCGATCATGACTGCAACACCGCGCGGCGACAGCGTGTCGTCGATCGCCTTCGCAATCTGGGCGGTCATAGTTTCCTGAGTTTGCAGGCGGCGACCGTAGATCTCGACGACGCGGGCGATCTTCGAAAGGCCGAGCACCTTGCCGTCGGGCATGTAGGCGACATGGGCCTTGCCGATGATCGGAACCATGTGGTGTTCGCAATGGGAGAAGAAGGGAATGTCCCTCACCAGGACCATATCGTCATAGCCGGCGACCTCTTCGAAGGTGCGGCCAAGCACGTCTTCCGGGTCCATATCATAGCCGGCGAAAAGTTCGCGATAGGCCTTGGCCACGCGAGCCGGGGTATCCACGAGACCTTCTCGCGACGGATCATCGCCGGCCCAACGCAAGAGCGTGCGGACGGCGTCCTCAGCTTCTTTCCGGCTGGGCCGATCGGCTTCTAGATCAGCGGGGGTCTGCGGAAAATTCTTGATTATGGCGTCCATATGTAACAGTCTCCTGGTCCGCTTTTGCGGACCGTCTTTCGGACTAGCCACTGGCAATTCCACTCAAGGGAATTCATGCACCTTTGGCAGGCTCCGGGGCTTTCAGGGCTGGAATTGCTGCCCTTCCGGCACGGTTTCCCAATCAAACTTAGCCGAGGCCATTGCATTTTTCTGGCCTTCGAACGACATACATATAGGAAAACGGCGTCCTTATGTAAGTCTCCTGGCACGACACGCTGTGTTTTTCTTTTGTGCTACAATGAGTTTTGAGGCGCCGATCCGCATGAATTCTGGAGCGGAATCCACGATGGACGATATCTACAACAGCAAAATCCTCGAATTTGCGGGCAACATTCCGCTGATCGGCAGCCTGCCGGATGCGGACGCCAGCGCCCAGGCGCATTCCAAGCTCTGCGGCTCCAAGGTCAAGATCTGGCTAAAGATGGATGGCGATACGGTGACCGGATTTGCGCATGACGTCAAAGCCTGCGCGCTTGGACAGGCATCCTCTTCGATCATGGCGCGCCATGTCGTCGGCGCGAACGCGACGGAATTGCGCAAGGCGCGCGAGGACATGCTGGTGATGCTGAAGGCGGACGGCGAGGGCCCGGAAGGCCGGTTCGCAGACATGCGCTATCTCCGCCCCGTGAAAGACTACAAGGCACGACATGCTTCCACGATGCTGACCTTCGACGCCGTCGTCGATGCAATCGGCCAGATCGAAGCCAGACGCGCCGAAACCGTCGAGGCCTGAGCGGCAACACCGATGTGCGAGTTCTGCTCCATAAGCCGAGAAGATGACGAAGACGAAGGTGGCGCCGCCGCGCCGCGCCAGCGAACTGTCCTCTACTCCCGTAACTATTCCGGCCCGTTTCGCAAGACGCCCGGCAGATTGCTCGGTATGGGTTTTATCCGCCTTTATCAGTTGACACTCTCCGGCTTTATCGGCAATTCCTGCCGGCACATCCCGACCTGCTCGGAATATGGCTACGAGGCGGTCGCGCGGCATGGGCTGTGGAGCGGTGGATGGATGACATTGTTTCGGGTCGCACGCTGCGGGCCGGGGGGCACGAGCGGGCTCGACCCGGTCCCCGGCCAGCTTTCTGAGCGCTTGCACTGGTGGACGCCGTGGCGCTATTTCGCGCTTGGGCGCAAGCGGGCTGAGAGATGACGGCGGGCGCATTTCATGTATTTCGTCGTTGCGATGAAGTCGCCGATCCCTTGGCCAGGCGTGTCGAAGCGACTGCATTCGAACCGGTCCTTGCAAACCTTCCGGACCGAGCAGCGGAGTTCTGGACGGGATGATCTACGTTGCGCTGCTGCACAGTATCGTGCTTGCGCCGGGCCGCCGGGTCGTGATGTCTGACCTTCGCGACATGGTAACCGACGTCGGTTACAGAAATCCAAGAACGCTGGTCTCAACCGGCAACATCGTTTTTGAGGCAGACGTAACACAACTCTGCGATATCGAAACAAGACTGGAAGCAGCGTTCAACGCACGGTACGGCAAGCCGGTCGATATCATTGTGCGCAGAGGTGTCGACTGGTTGAAGCTTGCGGGCTCGAATCCGTTTCCGGACGGCGAGGGCAGCCAACTCATCGTACGGGTGATGCGAAGACCACTCGCCCCTACGGCCATCGAGACGCTTCGACCTTATGCCAATCCGAAGCAGCGCCTCGCGATCACAGATGGCGACCTCTGGATCGATTTTGGCGGCAAACCAAGCGAATGGAAGTTGCTTTCAGCACTGACGACCAAGCGTATGGGCGTCGGTACGCTGCGAAACTGGAACACGGTTCGCGGCCTTGCCGAAATGATCGGCTGAGCTGCCTTTTTCTTTACTCAAGCAGCAAATCTCGGTATCAGGCGGCGGCGCATTCGTGCGGACGAAGCGCTTCATTGCAACCACCCGCATTCGTTGGCGGGACTGGACAAGGAGAATTCTAGATGTCCCAATCCATTTCCCTGACATTTCCCGATGGTTCCGTGCGCAACTACGATGTTGGCGCAACCGGTAAGGATGTCGCAGAATCCATTTCCAAGTCGCTTGCCAAGAAGGCAGTCGCGATCGCGATCGACGGTCAGGTTCATGACCTTTCCGATCCGGTGACGGCAGGCACGATTGAAATCATCACCCGCACCGATGGCCGCGCGCTGGAGCTGATCCGGCATGACGCAGCCCATGTCATGGCAGAAGCGGTGCAGGAGCTCTGGCCCGGCACGCAGGTAACGATTGGCCCGGTCATCGAGAACGGTTTCTACTACGACTTCGCCAAGAACGAGCCCTTCACACCGGACGATCTGCCAAAGATCGAAAAGAAGATGAAGGAAATCATCGCTCGCAACGCGCCGTTCACCAAGGAAGTCTGGTCGCGAGAAAAGGCCAAGGAAGTCTTTGCCGCGAAGGGCGAAAGCTACAAGGTCGAGCTTGTCGATGCGATTCCCAAAGGCCAGGATCTGAAGATCTATTATCAGGGCGACTGGTTCGACCTGTGCCGCGGGCCGCATATGGCGTCTACCGGCCAGATCGGCACGGCGTTCAAGCTGATGAAGGTGGCCGGCGCGTACTGGCGTGGCGACAGCAGCAATCCAATGCTGACCCGCATCTACGGCACGGCATTCGCCGAGCAGGCAGATCTCGACAATTACCTCCACGTGCTTGCCGAGGCCGAGAAGCGCGACCATCGTCGGCTCGGCCGCGAGATGGATCTCTTCCACTTCCAGGAGGAGGGTCCAGGCGTCGTCTTCTGGCACGGCAAGGGATGGCGGATGTTCCAGACGCTTGTCGCCTATATGCGCCGCCGCCTCGCTGAAGACTACCAGGAGGTCAACGCGCCGCAGGTGCTTGATAAGTCGCTTTGGGAAACGTCCGGCCACTGGGGCTGGTACCGCGACAACATGTTCAAGGTGACCGTTGCCGGCGACGATACGGATGACGACCGCGTCTTCGCACTGAAGCCGATGAACTGCCCCGGTCACGTGCAGATCTTCAAGCACGGTCTGAAGTCTTACCGCGAACTACCAATTCGCCTTGCGGAATTTGGCACCGTCCACCGCTACGAGCCATCGGGCGCTCTGCATGGCCTGATGCGCGTGCGCGGCTTCACGCAGGACGATGCGCACATCTTCTGCACGGACGAGCAGATGGCAGCCGAGTGCCTGAAGATCAACGATCTGATCCTTTCGGTCTACAAAGACTTCGGCTTCGATGAGATCGCCATCAAGCTTTCAACGCGCCCGGAAAAGCGCGTCGGCTCGGACGAGCTGTGGGATCGCGCCGAAAGCGTGATGACCGAGGTGCTGGAGACAATCCAGCAGCAGTCAAACAACATCAAGACCGGCATTCTGCCGGGCGAGGGCGCGTTCTACGGTCCGAAGTTCGAATATACCCTGAAGGACGCGATCGGCCGCGAATGGCAGTGCGGCACGACGCAGGTCGACTTCAACTTGCCGGAACGCTTCGGTGCCTTCTACATCGACAGCAACTCGGAAAAGACGCAGCCGGTGATGATCCACCGCGCCATCTGCGGCTCGATGGAGCGCTTCCTCGGCATCCTGATCGAGAACTTCGCAGGACACCTGCCGCTGTGGGTATCGCCGCAGCAGGTCGTGGTTGCGACGATCACCTCCGAAGCCGATGGTTATGGCGCCGAAGTTGCGGCAGCTCTGCGCGACGCCGGCCTGACGGTCGAGACAGACTTCCGCAACGAGAAGATCAATTACAAGATCCGCGAACATTCCGTCACGAAAGTTCCCGTCATCATCGTATGCGGCAAAAAGGAAGCGGAAGAGCGCACGGTCAATATCCGCCGTCTCGGCAGCCCGGAGCAGACCGCGATGTCGCTTGACGAGGCGATCGCAAGCCTCGGGCTCGAAGCCACGCCGCCGGATGTCCGTCGCAAGGCGGACGCCAAGAAGGCGAAGGCGGCCTGAGCCACCAACCAGACCTCAATACAAAACCGCCCGGTCTTTGGACAGGACCGGGCGGTTTTCTTTGTTCGCAACACGTTGAAGCAGATTAGTCCGCGTCGTCGCCGGTGCCGCTCTGCAGTTGATCATAAGAGGGCAATGGCGCCTGCGTCCGGGACGATGCGTCACCCGCCGGCGGTTGTTGATCCGGCTGAACCTGCACCGTTTTTGCCGCCTCAGTCGGCTCTTCGGGCTGTACGTCCTTCATCAGGACCTCGACATCGGTGTTCTTGCCGGCCTCCACCTTGAAATCGCGCTGGTAGATCTTGTCCTTGTTTCGGGCAACCGCTGAATATTCGCCTTCGGCAAGCACCATGGTCGGGAAGGCGCTGACGCTCTCGCCGACACTGTCGCCAGCAGCCGTCAGGATCGACCAGGCGGTATCGGCAATCGCTTCTCCACCAGCGTCGGACACGAGTTTGAAGGTGATCTGCGCGGCTTTGTGCTGGATCGTTGCTTCTGTGAGCTTGCCCGCTTCCACTTGAATGTCGGCGCGGATCGAAGCGTTGGTGTCGCCGTATTCGGAGACGATATGGTACGTCCCCGCATTCAGACGAACCACGGTGTTGGGGGGCACATCAGCCATGACAAGACCGCGCTCCCCGTCTTCGCGCACCTCGGCGGAGTAGATCGAGAAGCTAAGCTGATCCGGCCGGATGCGGACGTCCGAGCCCGATACGGCGTTCAACAGCAATCCCCCGGCCTCCAGCACCATCGTCTGCTTGTCAACCTTACCCTCTTCGGGAACCGTCAGTTTGCGGGTAACACCGGCGCGACCGAAGGAAACGTTGACGAAATAATCTCCGGGCGCAAGCTGGAAGTCCGCAGAGCCACCCTGCGACGATGCAATCAGCGGGAGCTTGCCGTCGGAACCCGTCATGGGGCTAAACACATACCAGGAAAGGCCGTCCTGGACCGCATCGCCATTGGCCGTCAGCTTTGCCTCAAGGGCGACCTCGTGCAGCTTCGTGCCCTGCGGCGCCGTACCCGGCGCAATGAAGGCGTTCAGCTTCGGCATCTTCGCCGTCGTGTCCATCTGCTTGAAGGTCTGGAAGGCCTCCTGCGCCTGACTGCCCAAAGGCAGCAGGGCAGTGAAAGCGAAGGCCAGGCTTATGCGTGCATATGGCGAAATGCCAACCATGTGTCGTACGAACCAATTGACATCTGAAATCACAGAGGCCACTTCAAGACCAACGCGATGGCAAATTCAAGACCCATCCCAAATGCTGTCATGAAAATGGAAGTCTCTCCCGCATGAAATCCGATATCAAGCTGATCGACTATCTTGGCGTGCGCCGTTCTATTCCTGCATTCCAGATGTCAGAGCCGGGGCCTGATAAGGCCGAGATCGAAGAGATTTTGCGCCTGGGCTCACGCGTGCCTGATCACGGCAAGCTCGCGCCATGGCGCTTCATCGTCTATCGCGGCGAAGAGCGTGCCCGGATCAGCGAGGAGCTTCTGAAGCTCGCACTCGAGGCCAAGCCAGACCTTTCCGACGAAATGATACAGGTGGAGCGGACGCGCTTTACCCGCGCTCCCGTCGTCGTTGCCGTCGTCAGCAAGTCCGGCCCGCATATGAAGATTCCCGAGTGGGAGCAGTTGATGTCTGCCGGCGCAGTCTGCCTCAACATCATCTTTGCCGCCAACGCCCACGGATGGGTCGCCAACTGGCTGACGGAATGGTTCGCCTACGACGAGCGGGCCTACGAGCTGCTCGGCGTCAAGCCGGGCGAAAGGATCGCCGGCTTCATTCACATGGGGTCGACGACGTTTCCTGCCGTCGAGCGCCCACGTCCGGAGTTGACCGAGACGGTTACCTGGTTTGGCGGAGAGGACTGATGTTCTATACCACCGATGCGAACCGGCACGGTCTGGCGCATGATCCCTTCAAGGCGATCGTCGCGCCGCGCCCGATCGGCTGGATCGGCAGCAAGGGAAGGGACGGCTCGATCAATCTCGCGCCGTACTCCTTCTTCAATGCGATTTCCGACCGCCCGAAACTCGTGATGTTTTCTTCCGCCGGCCGCAAGCACAGTCAGAGGAATGCAGTCGAGACGGGCGAGTTCACCTGCAACTTCGTGAGCCGGAACCTGGTCGAGAAGATGAATACCTCATCGGCTGCCGTCGACTACGGTGTCGACGAGTTTGCGCTTGCCGGCCTGACTGCGAGGAAAGGCGAGCTTGTAGATGCGCCCTATGTCGCCGAAGCCTTTGCCGTGCTCGAATGCAAGGTAACGGAGACCCTTGTGCCGAAGTCACTCAGCGGCGAGGATTCCGAGAACGTCATGGTCTTCGGCCAGGTCATCGGCATCCGCATCGACGAAACGATCATTCGCGATGGCCGCCTCGATATGACGATCGCCAGGCCGGTCGCGCGCATGGGTTACATGGACTACAGCGAAGACAGCAACGTGTTCGAAATGTTCCGACCGTAGGTTTGAGGCTCCCGGACCAAGCCTTTAATAAACATGGTGAACCAATCATAAACTTTTTGCGCATACCGTAGTTCCACTGATTGGAATGCGAGAGAATCGCATTCGGGCATGGGGCACACGGGTGATCGTAGAAGCATTTCTTCGTTGGGCGGAAACCGCCAAGGCCGGAGACAGGGCCCGCGCGGCCAATGCCCTGGGCAGAGCCTATCTGCAGTCCGAGATGGCTGCAGCAGAACGCGCAGCCGCCGAGATGGCCCTGACTTTCCTGCTCGACGACCCATCCCCCAAAGTGAGGCTGGCGCTTGCCGAAGCAATCTCGTGGTCGCCGAACGCGCCGCGAGCCATTATTCTCTCGCTCGCAGCGGACCAGCCGGAGATTGCGTGCCACGCCGTCACATGCTCGCCCTTGCTGTCGGATGCCGACCTTGTGGATCTGGCGACCAGCGGCAGCGAGGTTACGCGAATGCTGATTGCAGCGCGTGGCACGATCTCACGGTCGGTTTCTGCCGCGCTTGCCGAAATCGGCGAAGACGAGACCGTCCTGTGCCTTCTCGAAAACAACGGGGCGGTGATCGCACCTTATTCGCTCAAGAGAATTGCCGAGCGTCTCGGCCACCATTGCGAAATCCGCAATCTATTGCTGGCTCGTTGGGACCTGCCGGCACACGCACGCCAGTTGTTGACGCAGCATGTCAGGGTCGCCCTCGTCAATCTGCCATTGGCGCAGGCGACGATCGATCCAAACCGATTGCATCGGATCAGCCGGGAAGCCAACGAAGCCGCCGTCGTCTCGATTGCAGGCGACCTTACGCCGCCCGAGATTTCAGACCTTGTCGAACATTTGCGGGTAAGCGGCCACCTAACGCCGTCCTTCCTGATGCATGCCCTCTGCTCGGGCAAGGTGGAGTTCTTTGCGGCTGCAATTGTCAGCCTTACGGGTTGTGACGAGCGACGCGTTCGCTCCATCCTCGCGACCGGGCGCATGCACGCAGTGCGCGCCCTCTACGAATCGGCCGGGCTTGCCCGCGACATCAGCGTGATCTTCGTCGAAGCAACGCTGCTGTGGCGGGAGGCATCGAAAAACCTTGCCGCCACCATGCTCGGCGACGTCTGCGACATGCTGCTTGAGAAGTTCCGTCGGCATGGAACGCGCGGTGCTGCCCAAGAACTGCTCGAGACGGTCGAAAGGCTGCACATTGCGGAGCAGCGGCAGCATGCGCGCGCGTACGCGCAGGTAACGTCTCTCGCCGCAGCCTAGGGGTGAAGCCGCTTCGCGACCCAGGAATAGCTTCCCGAGACGAAATGGACGGGCGAAACCAGCACAGTTTTCATATCGCTGCCGGATGGTAAATGGGCACGTACCTGGCCCGCCACCCGGTCAGCGAGAACTGACAAACGACCTTGCGTTTCAGCTGGTGCGGGCAGTTTTGGCTTGTTTTCTACGACAGCCTTTGGTGCGTCCGGGGGCGTAGCAGGCTTCGGTGGCTCGCAAACGGCAATGGCTGTCGGGTAGCTTACATTCGTAAAGTGCTTCAGCTGCCTTTCCGAGTCGGCGTCGCACATCGCAATGGTCTGCCACTGTTTCTCGACCGTGGCGATGTAGTTGCATTGTGTAACCGAGTCGTTGCACCCTAAGATGGTCATTGCAACCAATACCGCTTGCATAATATCGCCTTGTGAATATTGAAACTCTGCCTCTTAGAGACTGTGATTCCAACGGAATGAAGGCGCTCCAGCGTTAACTTTTCGTCGTGGGAAGCGCGCCCAAGACAGGAAAATCCCGTGTCCATTACGATTGCTCTTGAACCACCGCGCCAAGAAGGCGTGCTCCGATTGCTCGACATGTCCGATATCTACGCGCAGTCGCTTTATCCGCCGGAGAGCAACCACCTCGTCGATGTCTCGACGTTGGAAAAGCCGACTGTCAACTTGCGGCGCGACAATCAGGATGAGAATGCGCGTCAATCAAGATGAGAATCTGTCAGCGCTGCTGGAACGTAGGGAGGGCGTAGCCCGACCGGAGTTCCAGCAGCGCTGATGGCGAGATTTTTCGGCTCGTTTGTGTATCGCGGCCGGCCCAGTATCGAGGTGTATTCCTGAGAGGAGCACCGATTGCCGGGTCGCCATGTAAACGATCATCAAATGAGGCTTTTTATGAAGTTGCGTCAGACGCATTCGGTCACTGTTGCGGCCGCCAAATCCTCCATAAGCGTTGCCACAGCCTACCGCCTTGATAGCGATGCCAGGCTACCATCCCAAAAGAAGCCGGCCCGTGAACGGCGGCGTCCCGATCCACTCGTCGACATCTTCGACGCCGAAGTTGTGCCGATCCTGAAGTCCTCGCCAGGTATTCGATCTGTGGCCCTCTACGAGGAGATGCTGCGGCGTCATCCGGAACTCGGACAGGGAATTCGGCGGACTCTGGAGAGGCGGATCAGTGCATGGCGGTCAATACATGGCCAAGAACAGGAGGTTATCTTTCGGCAGGTTCATGAGCCAGGCAGGCTTGGACTATCCGACTTCACCGATATGGGCAGCATTGGCGTTCGCGTCGCCGCTGCGCCGCTTGATCATCTTCTTTATCACTTTCGTCTTGTCTGGTCCGGCTTTGAGCATGCGCACGTCATCTTGGGCGGAGAGAGCTTTGTCGCCCTGGCGGAAGGTTTGCAGAATGCTTTGTGGTCGGTGGGTGGGGCACCATTGAACCACCGAACGGATAGCCTCTCTGCTGCTTTCCGCAATCTCGACAACGACGCAAAGCGGGATTTGACGCAACGCTACGAGCAGCTCTGCGAGCACTACCTGATGACGCCGACGCGCAACAACAAGGGTATCGCCCATGAGAACGGCTCGATCGAAAGCTCCCATGGCCATCTCAAGAGTGCGATTAAAGACGCACTCTTGATGCGAGGTTCAAATGATTTCGACGACCTCGACAGCTATCGCAGCTTCATCGATGAGATTATCGGCCGTCGCAATGCGCTGAAGGGCAAGCGAACCGATGTGGAACGAACGCATCTGCAACGTTTGCCCGAAAGACGAACGACCGATTTCGAGGAGATCGTTCTGCGTGTCGCGCGCACCGGGGGCTTCACACTGCGTAAAGTCTTCTACACAGTTCCTTCCCGACTGATCGGACACACGCTGCGCATTCGCCTTTTCGACGATCGCCTTGATCTGTTTGTCGGCGGAACACCATTGATGACACTGCCCCGAGGGCGCGCTCACTCCAGTGGCAAGCATAGTCAGATCGTCGACTATCGGCATGTCATTCATTCGCTGCGCCGCAAACCCATGGCTCTGCTCGGCCTTGTTTATCGCGATCAGCTCTTTCCACGGCAATCGTATCGGCAGACCTTCGACCTCTTGATTGAACGGATGCCAGAGAAGCAGGCGTGTAAGTTGATGGTCGAGCTCCTCGCACTTGCGCATGACCGCGGCTGCGAGGCTGAACTCGCCGACCAACTTCAGCTCAGTCTCGACGCCGGTAAACTGCCGAACATGCAGCGCCTGAACGCACTGTTCGCTCCCGATCCGGCCGCGATACCCGGTGTCGTCGTCCAACTGGCTCCTCTTTCCAGCTACGAAGTTCTGCTCGCATCGAACGAGATGGGAGATGCAGCATGAAGAATAGCAGCTCCGTCGACGCCGCACGCCTTTCCCTGCTGCTCAATGAACTCCGCCTGCCAGCGATCAAAGTTCTGTGGCCGCAATTTGCTGAACAGGCCGACAAGGAAGGCTGGCCAGCAGCGCGCTTCCTTGCGGCCATCGCCGAGCACGAGCTCTCGGAACGAGACCGGCGCAGGATTGAACGTCATCTCGCTGAGGCAAGACTGCCGCCCGGCAAGACCATTGACAGCTTCGACTTCGATGCCGTGCCAATGATCTCGAAAGCCCAGGTCATGGCGATCACCGCTGGCGACGCATGGATCGCTAAGGGCGCTAATGTCCTGATGTTCGGCCCACCAGGCGGAGGCAAGAGTCATTTGGCGGCCGCCATCGGGCTGGCACTTGTCGAAAATGGTTGGCGGGTTCTCTTCACGCGCACGACGGAACTTGTTCAAAAGCTTCAGGTCGCTCGCCGCGAACTTCAACTGGAATCCGCGATCAACAAGCTCGAAAGATTCGATCTGCTCATTCTCGATGATCTTGCTTACGTCACCAAGGATCAGGCCGAAACAAGCGTTCTGTTTGAACTGATCTCCGCGCGATACGAGCGTAAATCCATGCTGATTACGGCAAACCAGCCGTTTGGAGAATGGAACCGTGTATTCCCGGATCCGGCGATGACGCTCGCCGCGGTGGACCGGCTTGTTCATCACGCAACGATCTTCGAGATGAACGTCGAAAGTTACAGGCGTCGCTCTGCCATGGAGGCAAAACGCCAACGTGGAAGACCGTCCTCCTACGCGACAATCAACAACACAAACGAGATTGTCGCGGAGCGTCAATCAGACCAATGAATGACGCTTGCGAGCGTCAATCAAACAGATAAACTCACCCAGCCAGCGACACACGGGATTCTCATCCAGATTGTCGCGCGCCTCTCATCCAGATCGCCGCGCTATAGTCAACTTCTTTGTCGCCCGCAACGACAGCGCTATCGTCGGCTGCTGCGCGCTGGTCGAGGTTGGCGACGGAACGGCGGAGATCAAACGCATGTTCGTTGACCCGGCCGCGCGCGGCTTGAAGGTGGCAAGCAAGCTGATGAACGCGCTCGAAGCGGCCGCCGCCGAAAAGAAGCTGCGGGCCGTTCGGCTCGAAACCGGCATCTACCAGCCGGAGGCAATCGCTCTCTACCGCAAATACGGCTATGTCGAAATAGGACCATTCGGCGGCTACCTGCCGGACCCGCTCAGTCTGTTCATGGAAAAGCGGCTCGCCTGATCACTCAGCCGCGCGAGATCCCGGAGGGGCTTGTTCGTCGATCATGACTTGTGGGCCTGCTTCCGCATCGCGAACCTCGTGCATCCACTCGCGCCAGATCGCGACGATGAGGGCCATCAGGACCGGCCCGATGAAGAGGCCGAGGAAGCCCATGGTCTTCACGCCGCCCACGAGGCCGAAGAACGTGGGCAGGAATGGCAATTTAATCGGACCGCCGACGAGCTTCGGCCGCAACGTCTTGTCGACAATGAACAGCTCGACCGTTCCCCAAACAAAAAGACCGACGCCGGCAATGTGCGAGCCACTAGCCAGCAAATAGACGGACACCAGCGTAAAGGAGAGCGGCGCGCCGCCCGGTATCAAGGCCATGATGCCGGTGAGAACGCCGAGCGTCACGGGCGAGGGGACACCGGCGATCCAATAGGCGACGCCAAGCACGATGCCTTCGCCGATCGCGATCAACGTCATGCCCATGACAGTCGAGCTGATGGTTGCCGGTACGACCCGCGAAATCCGCTCCCAGCGGTTCGGGAGAATACGCTCGCCAAGCATGTCGATCTGCCGCGAGAAAGCGGAACCATCGCGGTAAACGAAGAACAGCGCAATCAGCATGAAGAGCAGCGTCAGCAGCAGGTGGAAGGCGCCGCCGCCTGCTGCCAGAATCGCCCGATAGATATTGCCGATGTTGGCGCCGCTGACAGCCTGGATCACCTCACCCATGGAGCCGGGGCTACCGATATATTTGGTCCATAACTCGTCGAGATAGGGGCCGGCAAAGGGCAGGGCGATGATCCACTGCGGTGTCGGCGCACCCGACCTGTTTGCATGGACCGCCCAGGCCACCCACTCTCGCACCTCGCCTGTCGTATAGGTGACAGCGAAGACGATCGGTAAGACCAGGAACGTGACGATCAGCACAATGGCGACGGTGGCAGCGATCGTGGTGTTTCCACCGACACGCTCGAGCAGCCGGCGGTAAAGCGGCCAGCTTGCAAAACCGATGACAAGCGCCGCAAGCACCGGGACGGCAAAGCCATAGAAGAAGTAGACGCCAGCCGCGACAACAAGGACCAGCAGCCAGCGCGCCGCAGAGATCGAGGGAATTAATGGCGTGCGCGCAGGACCCGAAGGGCCGAGCCATCGCGACTCTCGCTGGATATTGCTGTTCGGAAGGCTCACGTCGCTCTTTTCCCCCTATTTTGACTATGGATATGGGCCATGTATCTCTCGGGCGCAAGCACAATGACCGGTTAATGCTGCCAACAGGTGCTTCCGAGATCCGCAGCGATTATACTACGCTCCTTAACCCCACTCTCCTCAATCAATATGACAGAACCCTGCAACAATATTGTCAAAATCCGCTTGATCGGCTACTTTGGATCCATGGATTCAAATGTGATCACGGTGGCGCTTCGGCGCGAAATTGAAGGCGGCAACCTGCTGCCGGGTACTGTATTGAAGCAGGAGCTTCTGGCGGAGCGATTTGGCGTGAGCCGCCAGCCGGTGCGCCAAGCCCTTAATCAGCTGCTGGCCACGGGCCTGCTCGACCGGCGGCCAGACCGAAGCCTTGCTGTCGCCGGTTTGACGCAAGAGCAGGCACGTGAGCTCGCCGAGATCCGCGCGGCGTTGGAGAACATGGCGCTGCGAGGATCGCTGCCGATCCTCGGCGATAGCGACCTGCGTAAGGCGCACCGTCTCAACGAAGATCTGGTTGAAGAGGAGAACCCTGCTACCCTGGAAGAGCTGGATGTCGCTTTTCATCGAACGCTCTATGGGCGATGCGGCAATGCCCGCCTTCTTTTCATGATCGATGAACTGCGACGTGAATCGCGCCGCGCCTATCTGAGACAGCCGAAGGGCTCCGATGATCGCGTCAACCTCCACGCCGAGCATTGCGCCATCATCGAAGCTTGTGCACGTCGCGACGAAGCCGCGGCGCTGCAGGCGTTGTCAGCCCATTTGCAGATGACAACAGCGCGCCTGACGCGCGAAGGAGAATGACAGGATGACGACGTTTTCCGCAGAGGTCGCGTGGGAGCGGGGCGCGGCAAGCTTTATCGACGGACGCTACAGCCGCGGACATATATGGAACTTCGATGGCGGTGCTTCCGTTGCTGCCTCCGCTTCGCCGCATAATGTGCCGTTGCCCTATGCGCTTACTGAAAATGTGGATCCGGAAGAGGCGTACGTTGCGGCGTTGTCCAGCTGCCACATGCTGTTCTACCTCTGGCTAGCTTCAAGGAAACGCATCATGATCGACAGCTATGTCGATGCAGCGACCGGCCTGATGGAAACCGTGGATGGCAAGACAATGGTTAGCCGCGTAGAGCTTCGTCCGCGGGTCATCTATGCCGGCGACAGGCCGAACCGCGAGATCGAACAGAGACTACATCACGAGGCGCATGAACTGTGCTTCCTCGCCAACTCCGTGAAGACGGAAATTACAGTGCATCTCGACTAACCGTTTCAGATATCAAGGTTTTCCGCAAAGGCAGCCCGATCCTGAATGAACCGGAAGCGAGCTTCCGGCTTCGTTCCCATCAGGTCGTCGACCGCCGTGCGCGTACCCTCGAAATCCACCTCGTCAATGACCACGCGCAACAGCGTGCGCTTGCTTGGGTCCATTGTGGTTTCCTTGAGCTGCGCCGGCAGCATCTCGCCGAGACCTTTGAATCGGCTGATTTCGACTTTTGCCTTGCCCTTGAACTCGGTCTCCATCAACTCGGTCCGGTGCGCGTCATCGCGGGCGTAGGCAGACTTCGCGCCCTGGGTGATCTTGTAAAGCGGCGGCACGGCAAGGAAGAGGTGACCGCCACGGACCAACTCGGGCATCTCCTGATAGAAGAACGTGATCAGCAACGACGCAATGTGAGCGCCGTCGACGTCGGCGTCGGTCATCACGATGATGCGTTCGTAGCGAAGGTCTTCCTCGCGATACTTCGAGCGTGTGCCGCAGCCAAGCGCCTGGACGAGATCAGCGAGCTGCTGGTTGGCGCCAAGCTTCTCGCGACCGGCGCTTGCGACGTTGAGGATCTTGCCGCGCAGTGGGAGGATGGCCTGGTTGGCGCGGTTACGCGCCTGCTTGGCGGAGCCGCCTGCCGAGTCACCTTCGACGATGAAGAGTTCGGCACCCTGGGCGGTGTTCTGTGCGCAATCGGCAAGCTTGCCGGGTAGACGCAGCTTGCGCACGGCCGTCTTGCGGTTGACTTCCTTTTCCTTGCGACGGCGCAGGCGCTCTTCCGCGCGCTCTATAACCCAGTCGAGCAGCTTGGCTGCTTCGTTCGGATTGTCGGCAAGATAGTGGTCGAACGGGTCGCGAAGTGCGTTTTCAACGATGCGCTGGGCTTCGACGGTCGCAAGCTTGTCCTTCGTCTGGCCGACGAATTCAGGCTCGCGAATGAAGACCGACAGCATGCCGACTGCGGAGATCATCACGTCATCGGTGGTGATCTGGGCGGCGCGCTTGTTCTGCGTCAGATCAGCGTAGTTCTTCAGGCCCTTGGTCAGCGCGATGCGCAGGCCTGCCTCGTGTGTACCGCCTTCGGTCGTCGGGATGGTATTGCAGTAGGAATGGACCTGAGGATCGCCGCCGTACCAGGTGATTGCCCACTCTAGCGAGCCGTGACCGCTGGTCTTCTCCGTCTTGCCTGCGAAGATCTCGCGGGTGACGGTGAATTCCTTGCCCATCGTCGCCTGCAGGTAATCCTTCAGACCGCCGGGGAAGTGGAAGACCGCCTTGTCAGGTATCTCGGAGCCTTGCGGCAGCACACCTTCCTCGCAGCTCCAGCGGATTTCCACGCCGCCAAAGAGGTAAGCCTTGGAGCGAGCCATGCGGAACACGCGCCCCGCATCGAACTTTGCGTGCTCGCCAAAAATCTGCGGATCGGGGTGAAAGCGGACACGCGTGCCACGACGATTATGGACGTCGCCGAGTTCCTCCAGTTCGCCCTGTGGCAAACCTCGGGAGAAACGCTGGCGATACAGCTTCCGATTACGCGCAACCTCGACTTCCAGCACGTCGGAAAGCGCGTTGACGACAGAAACGCCAACGCCGTGTAGGCCGCCGGATGTCTCGTATGCCTTGCCGTCGAACTTGCCGCCGGCGTGCAGCTTGGTCATGATGACTTCGAGCGTCGACTTGCCTGGAACCTGCGGATGGTTTTCGACGGGTATCCCGCGTCCGTTGTCGCTGACCGTCAGATAGCCTTCGCGGTCGAGATAGACCTCGATGAAGTTGGCGTGGCCGGCGACCGCTTCGTCCATCGAGTTGTCGATGACCTCGGCGAACAGATGGTGCAGCGCCTTTTCGTCGGTGCCGCCGATATACATGCCCGGACGCATGCGAACGGGCTCGAGTCCCTCGAGCACGCGGATCGAGGACGCGCCGTAGTCGTCCGATGTCGAGCTCACGGGCGCCGGACGCGAGGCCGGAGCAGCGGCCTCGGCGGGCGCAGCCTTTGGCGGCTCGGCAGGCTTTGGAGCCTCGTCCTGCTTCGGTGTCAGGGGCAGTCCGGAAAAGAGGTCGTTGCTATCGTCCATGGGGCCGTTCAGATCTTCATCCTGTCGGGGGCAGGCGGCCTATGCCAAGCCTGACCCAAAATCACCGCATTTGATGTCACGTTTGCGAATCAGGCAGATTCTGCCAGAAAGCGCCTTGTTACGCGACGCCGCCCGATCTGGCGGACTTTCTCAGGAAATGGTTTGCGTTGACGGGCGTGGAATGGCAAGCGGTCACAAGGCTCAGGGAACCATGCGCATGCGAATGTCCACAAGTCATTGCACCATTATCGCCGCAATTGCGGCCTTTTTCCTAGCGGCGTCAGCAAGCGGCCAGGCCGCTGAGAAGCTGCCGCCCTACAAAGACGATCTCTTTTCCACACAAAATGTGCTGCAGACAAGCGATAAAGGCGCGCTGGACGTCATCGAATACGACGAGATGCGCGACATCAACGGCCGCGATCAGATACCGCAGAAACGCGCGCAACAAAAATATGTGTCTCTCGGCATCAGAAAGCAGCAGTCGGACGAGACGTTGCAGCTTGGTGCCCAAAGGCTCGATGTCACCCGGGTGGGACAAAGCTCGGGAGCCGCATTTGCGGTCATCTTCATTCACGGACGCAACGGCGACCGGCGTCTCGGCGCCAACGACTATAGCTTCGGCGGAAACTTCAATCGCCTTAAGAACCTGGTGGCCGGCAACGGCGGCGTCTACTACTCGCCGTCGGTCAAAGGCTTCGACAGCGATGGAGTGGCTGCGATTGAGGGTCTGATCCGTTACGTTTCCAAACAATCGCCCGGCAAGCCGATCATCCTGACCTGTGCGTCGATGGGCAGCCAGCTCTGCTGGGGCGTGAGCCGCGATCCGGACAGCGTGAAGCGCCTCAAGGGGATGGTGATCCTGAGCGGCGTTGCCGATCCGGATTTTGCCAAGAGCTCCTTCTTCAAGGCCAAGCTGCCGCTTTGGTTCGCCCATGGCAGCCGCGATCCGATCTATGCGGCGACCGACCAGCAGACGCTGTTCGAAAAGCTGCTGAAGACGGGCTACCCTACGCATTTCACGCTCTACCAGACCGGCAACCACGGAACGCCAATCCGGATGATCGATTGGCGCCGTACGCTGAACTGGCTATTGGGCTCCTGACGATCGCTAGGAGGACAGAAGGCCAGATGGCGTGCATGGCGCTCCGGTCTATGATTTTCAGCAACATCGGCCCAAAATTCTAAGCATTTGCGCGACAAAAAGCCGTTATTTCCCTTACGCAAGGGGACGAAACCTTTTCATTGATCCCTGCTTTTGCTAAGGCCGCTCGATACATGGAAGATTGGAAGGTTGGCATGACACCTGACGTGCGCCCGCTCGTGGCGGGAAACTGGAAAATGAACGGCACGCGTGCCTCCCTCGACCAGATCAAGGCGATCGCAGAAGGTGTTCAGACGCCACTTTCCGTCAAGGTGGAGGCGCTGATCTGCCCTCCGGCGACGCTACTTTATGTGGCTACAGCGCTCTGCACGGATAGCCCGCTTGCGATCGGCGCGCAGGATTGCCACCAGAATCCATCGGGCGCCCACACCGGCGATCTCTCGGCCGAGATGATTGCCGATTGCTTCGGCACTTACGTCATCGTCGGCCATTCGGAACGTCGCACCGACCATGCCGAGACCGACCATCTTGTGCGCGCCAAGGCAGAAGCTGCCTTCGCAGCGGAACTGACCGCGATCGTCTGCATCGGTGAAACGGCTGACGAGCGCAAGGCTGGCCAGGCCCTCGACATCATCAAGCGTCAGCTTTCCGCCTCGGTGCCGGACAGCGCGACACCCGAGAACGCGGTCATAGCCTACGAGCCCGTCTGGGCGATCGGTACCGGTGTCACGCCGACCGTAGAAGACGTCGAGAAGGCGCACGCCTTCATGCGTTCCGAGCTCGTTGCGCGCTTTGGCGATGCCGGCAAGAAGATCCGCATCCTCTATGGAGGCTCGGTCAAGCCAAGCAATGCGAAGGAACTGATGGGCGTCGCGAATGTCGATGGCGCACTGATCGGCGGCGCAAGCTTGAAAGCAACCGATTTCCTCGCCATCTACGGCGCATACGACGCGTTGCTTTCCTAGAGCCGTGTATATTCCGAGCCGAAGGGCTTGGAATAGCGGATCACCTCATGTAAAGAGCGCCAGAATTTTACTTTATGCCCGCCGTGCGTGTGGGCAGGACTGGACCCATGCAGACCGTTTTGATTGTCATCCATCTCATGATCGTGCTGGCGCTTGTCGGCGTTGTCCTCATCCAGCGCTCGGAAGGCGGCGGCCTCGGCATCGGCGGCGGTTCGGGCTTCATGTCCGCCCGCGGCACGGCCAACGCGCTGACGCGCACGACCGCGATCCTGGCGACGCTGTTCTTCATTACCTCGCTCGGTCTCGGTATCCTCAACCGCTATGAGAGCCGTCCGACGGATATTCTGAACCGTATTCCGGCGACGAGCGGACAGGGCAACGGTATTCTTGATTCGCTCGGCGGCCAGAATGGTAACTCCGCTCCGGCTGCACCGGCCCCGCAGAGCAATAACGGCGTTCCGACCGGCGGCGAGTCCGCTCCAGCAGCAACGGCGCCCGCCGCTACCGCTCCGGCGGCAACGGCACCCGCGGCCCCGGCTGCATCGGCACCAGCGTCTACTCAAACTGCTCCGGCAGCACCACAGGCTCCGGCGCCAGCAACCGTCCCAAGCGGACAGTAAGCGGCACACTGCATAAACTGCCGGCAGGCCCTCGGGTCTGCCGGTTTTCTTTTGTTCAGATTTCGCGCTGGCACCAAAAGTTCAGGAAATGAATTTTGGGGCTGGTGGAATCGTTTTTGAAAAGGTATCCCATGACTCCCATGGCGCGATACGTATTCATCACTGGCGGCGTGGTTTCCTCTCTCGGTAAAGGAATTGCGGCCGCCGCTCTCGGAGCGTTGCTGCAGGCCCGTGGTTATCGGGTGCGGCTTCGCAAACTCGACCCCTATCTCAACGTGGACCCGGGCACCATGAGCCCGACCCAGCATGGCGAAGTCTTCGTCACCGACGACGGTGCCGAAACCGACCTCGATCTTGGCCACTACGAGCGCTTTACCGGGCGTTCGGCGACCAAGACCGACAACATCACCACTGGCCGCATCTACAAGAACATCATCGACAAGGAACGCCGTGGCGACTATCTCGGCGCGACAGTACAGGTCATCCCGCACGTCACCAACGAGATCAAGGATTTCGTGACGGAGGGCAATGACGACTACGACTTCGTCATCTGCGAGATCGGCGGGACGGTCGGCGATATCGAGGCGATGCCCTTCATGGAGGCGATCCGCCAGCTCGGCAACGACCTGCCGCGCGGCACTGCGATCTACGTCCACCTGACGCTAATGCCCTATATTCCGGCAGCCGGCGAGTTGAAGACCAAGCCGACGCAGCACTCCGTCAAGGAACTGCAGGCGCTCGGCATTCATCCCGACATCCTGCTTGTTCGCGCCGACCGCGAAATCCCGGAGGCCGAACGCCGCAAGCTCTCGCTCTTCTGCAACGTCCGTCCGTCCGCTGTCATCCAGGCGCTCGACGTCGCCAACATCTACGACGTGCCGATCGCCTACCACAAGGAAGGCCTCGACAACGAAGTGCTGGCAGCATTCGGGATCGAGCCGGCGCCGAAGCCGCGCCTCGATCCCTGGGAAGAGGTCTGCAATCGTATCCGCACGCCGGAAGGCGAAGTCACGATCGCGATCGTTGGCAAGTACACCGGCCTCAAGGATGCGTATAAGTCGCTGATCGAAGCGCTGCATCACGGCGGCATTGCCAATCGCGTCAAGGTCAAGCTCGAATGGATCGAATCCGAGGTCTTCGAAAAGGAGGATCCGGCGCCGTACCTTGAGAAGGTCCACGGAATCCTCGTTCCCGGGGGCTTCGGCGAGCGCGGCTCAGAAGGCAAGATCCACGCGGCTCGTTTCGCTCGCGAGCGCAAGGTGCCGTATTTCGGCATCTGCTTCGGCATGCAGATGGCCGTCATCGAGGCAGCCCGTAATCTTGCCGGCGTGGAAAGCGCCTCGTCGACCGAGTTCGGCCCGACGAAGAATCCGGTCGTCGGCCTGATGACGGAGTGGGTGAAAGGCAACGAGCTGCAGAAGCGCACGGCATCGGGCGATCTCGGCGGCACGATGCGCCTTGGCGCCTACAAGGCTGCGCTGAAGAAGGACACCAAGATCTCCGAGATCTACGGCTCGACCGATATTTCCGAGCGCCATCGCCACCGTTACGAAGTCAACGTCGATTACAAGGATCGTTTGGAAAACTGCGGTCTCGTCTTCTCGGGAATGTCGCCGGATGGTGTATTGCCGGAGACGATCGAATATCCGGATCATCCGTGGTTCATCGGCGTCCAGTACCATCCGGAACTTAAGAGCCGCCCCCTCGACCCACATCCGCTGTTCGCAAGCTTCATCGAAGCGGCGACCGAGCAGAGCCGCCTAGTCTGATCAACAATAGGCCGCCTCGCCATATCGGCGCGGCGGTCTTTTCAATCGGTACGCGGCCGCTGTCTTTCGTCGGACGAGCCAAAACCGCAGCACGACTGTCTCCCACGTCATTCACGCACCGCCAAGCGCGGTCTATGCCGCGTTCCTCAATGCAGACGCCGGTTGCCACATGGCTGCCGCCAGGCGACATGCGCGGCATCGTGCATGAGTTCGAGGGCAGGGTGCCTTCAGCATGTCGCTCGTCTATCCTGACAGAGAGACCAACATGGTGGGCAAGACCTCGGAGAAGACCGACCGGTTCCTCGGGAAAATTGCACAGCTCATCCCGAACCCCCTCGTGGTCTGGAAGACGGTATTCGGTTCCGCCGATCCCGGTTTTGCCAGCGAAATGACGATCCTCACACATTTGCGGCCGACCCCGGACGGCACAGAGGTTGCCATGGTTACCAAGCATATTCCTGCCGGGATACGCCTGGAAGACAACGAAATGGGTTGCCGACAGACGCTTGAGCAACTCGCTGCATACGTGGTCGCGTAGATGCAAAACTCGCCCCTAGGAGTCGAGGGGTTCACACACGCAGCCCAAAATGGTACTAAATCGGCCATTCGCCGGATTGAGCCGGCGCAAAGCGACCCATGGGGAGAGCGTTTGATGAGAACCAACGGCACCGGAAACCACCGCTGAACAGCAGTGCCGTTAGGGGCTGCCTGGCCGGTCCATCATCAAATGACATTATCCTGCCCCATGGAGGGCCTCCATGTTTCGTCGCTTTGAAAAGCTGATCGATCCATTCCAATCCTACACCTGCAACACGCCGCCCGTTGAGGTCTGGCCATTTGTCTTTAATGCGCTGAGGCCGCTGCGTTGGGTCGTTGCGGCGAGTCTCTTGCTGACCGCCGTCGGCGCGATCCTCGAAGTCTGGCTGATCGGCTACTCAGGTCGGCTCGTCGATACGCTTGCGGCCACTCGCCCGGGCGAGCTTTGGGCGGGCCATGGCGCCGAGCTTCTTGTTGCCGCGCTCCTTCTATTGGTCGTCCGGCCATTGGTTTCCGCGGCGCGCGAGTCGCTCGATGACATCGCCTTTCGGCCGAATGCAGTCGCGATGATCCGCTGGCGCGCACTGCGCCATGTACAGCGCCAGTCGGTCGGCTGGTTTCAGAACGACTTTTCCGGACGTATCGCCTACCGCGTGCAGGAACTCGGCAACACCGCGACGGGAGCTGCGTACTCGGTCATTCACACCATCTCCTACGTGGCAATCTATGTCGCCGGGTCCATCTGGCTCATGGCCTCGGCAGACCTGCGCCTGGTTATTCCGATGGCCATTTGGGTCGGGTTGTATTTCGTGTTGATGGGCTTCGTGATTCCGCGCGTGAGGAACGCCTCGCAGCGAGTTCAGGAGGCCGACTCGGCGCTCTCCGGAATGCTGGTCGACACCTTCTCGAATATGGACACGATCAAGCTCTTTTCCCGCCAGCGGGACGAGGACCGGGACAGCCGCGACCATCTCGACACCGCTCGGCGGGCGTTTATCTCGGTGCAAAAACTCGAAGTCACGGTCAACAGCAGTATGGTTTTCCTCAGCAGCCTTCTGATGGTCAGCCTCATCGGCTACTCGATCATCCTGTGGCAATCGGGAGCAGCACCGCTCGGAATGGTCGCTGCCGCCCTTGCGCTTGGCTTCCGCATCACTGCGATGGCCGAATGGCTGCTCGACGCGGTCGCCGCGCTGTTCAACTATGTCGGGGCGGCACGTGACCAGCTCAGCACTATCGCCCAGCCGGTCGATATTCCGGACCGTCGCGATGCCACCGAACTGAAACTCAATGGCGGCGCGCTGTCATTCGAGAAAGTCTGTCACCACTACGGCAAGGGCAGCGGTGGGCTTGATGGCGTCAGCTTGCGCGTTGAAGCCGGTGAGAAGGTGGGAGTGGTCGGTCGTTCGGGCGCGGGAAAATCGACTCTCGTCAATCTCGCCCTGCGCTTCTTCGAAGCCGAAGGAGGGCAGATCCTGGTAGACGGTCAGGACCTCCGCTCGGTGACACAGGAAAGCCTTCGCGGCCGCTTCAGCATGGTCGCGCAGAATGCCGCCCTGCTGCATCGCTCGGTGCGAGACAACATCGCCTATGGCCGAGTTGACCTGCCGCAGTCGATGATCGAGGCCGCCGCCGCCAAGGCCCACGCGGACGGCTTCATTCCAGGCCTGCGCGACCAGCAGGGGCGGAGCGGCTATGAGGCACATGTGGGCGAACGCGGCGTGAAGCTTTCGGGCGGCCAGCGCCAGCGCATCGCGCTTGCCCGCGCCATCTTGAAAGACGCACCGATCCTGATCCTGGACGAGGCGACGTCCGCCCTCGATTCCGAGGTCGAAGCTGCCATCCAAGACACGCTCTACGACTTCATGGATGGCAAGACCGTCATCGCCATCGCCCACCGCCTTTCAACCATCGCACGGATGGATCGGGTCGTCGTGCTCGACAAGGGCCGGATTGCGCAGGAGGGGCGCCATGACGACCTCCTACGGGAGGACGGCATCTATGCGCGGCTGTGGGCTCGCCAATCCGGCGGCTTTCTCGGTGTCGAGGCCGGGGATTGAAACGATAGCCCGGCGGCCCTCGCCGCCGGGCTATCTGCCGATTGTCACGCCGCTTTTGGCAACGGCCCGACATAGACCGAGCGTGGCCGGATTAGCCGGCCCTCCAGCGCCTGCTCGCGGGCATGTGCGATCCAGCCCACGGTCCGGCCGATGGCGAACACACCGGTGAAGGAACCGCGCGGAAAGCCCAGCGCATCGAGCAGCAAGGCGGTGTAGAACTCGACGTTGACATCGAGTGGACGGTCCGGCTTGCGCTCCTTGAGGATGGCGAGCGCCGCACGCTCGACTGCCTCTGCAAGTTCGATCCGCTGGCGATCGACCTGACCGGCTGAAACCAGCGGTCGCAGGGCTTGCTTGAGGGCGTCGGCGCGCGGATCACGCACCCGGTAGATGCGATGGCCGAAGCCCATCAGGCGTTCGCCGCGGTCCAGCGCCTGGCCGAGCCAGCCGCGTGCATTCCCTTCGGTTCCGATCGCGTCGAACATATCGAGCACAGGGCCGGGGGCACCGCCATGCAGCGGTCCCTTGAGCGCGCTTATCGCCGCGAGCACCGATGAGGTGAGCCCGGCTTGCGTCGAGGCGATGACGCGCGATGCGAAGGTCGAGGCGTTCAGTCCGTGGTCGCAGATGGTGACAAGATAGGCGTCGAGTGCAGCTGTCTGCTCCGCACTCGGCAACTCGCCGGTCAGCATGTGCAGGATGTCGGTCGCCTGAGAAAGGGAGCCGTCCGGCGCTACCGGGTCGTTCCCAGCCTGCAGACGGAGAATTGCCGGCAGGAAGACGGCAGGCGCAGCCAGCAATCGAAGGGCGGCCTCGAAATCCTCGCCATCCGGCAAGCGAGCAATGAGAGCCCGCATGACATCGACAGGCGGCAATGCTAGCAGCTGCGAATCGAATGCCGTCACGTGAGCGAACAGACGTTCCCGCATTTCGCCCAACCACGGGCGGAGTTCTGCGGGAGCAAACTGCCGCTCCGTCAATCCGTCGAGCAACAGAGCGGCAACACTTTCATAGGTTGCCGTCGAAACGAGATGATCGAGCGACACGCCGCGGATGATCAGGCGACCCGCTTCGCCGTCCACATCGGAGAGCTGCGTTTCAGCTGCGATGACATCTTCCAAACCGTTCTTCATGGTGTTTCTCCTTTACGCAGAGCAGGATCGAGCCTAGGTTGATTGACGTCAATCTTGACGTAATTGATCAATGTAAGAGGACAGGATGCCCTGGCTGTCCGCCGAGCAGGCGCTTGAGAAACTCGGTACGAAGCCGCAAACGCTTTACGCCAATGTGAGCCGCGGCCGCATCCGGGCAAAACCCGATGCCACCGACCCGCGGCGACGTCTTTACAGCGCAGCAGACGTGATGCGGTTGGCCGAGCGACACGCGGGCCGCCGAAAGACTGAGACGGTTGCGGCCGACACCATGCAATGGGGCGATCCGGTACTGCCGTCTGCCATTTCCGCCATTTTGGATGGTCGGCTCTACTATCGTGACCAGGATGCTGCCACCTGGGCTGAACATGCGACGCTGGAGGAGACCGCAGCGCTTCTGTGGAACTCCGGACAGATTGCGGCGGCACCGGGTGAGGCTCTGGAAGCAGCACCCTCGCTGGAGCGGGCATTTGTCCTGCTAGCGCAGCGCGTTACCCACGACCTGCCGACCCTCGGACGGTCGCCGAAGGTGCTGAAGGCCGAAGCGCAAAGTATCCTGTCGACCGTGGCTGCTGCCTTAGCACCAGATACCGCCGCTTCGCCATTGCATCTGCGCCTCGCCATGAGTTGGTGCAGGCCTGAAGCTGCCAACTGCATCAGACGCGCGCTTGTGCTCCTCGCAGATCACGAGCTCAACGCATCGACCTTCGCCGCACGGGTGGCAGCCTCGTCAGGCGCAACGCTGTCGGCCGCAGTACTGTCGGGTCTCTCGACCTTGACCGGACCACTCCACGGCGGCGCGTGGCAGGGCGTCGCCTCATTGATCGAAGACGTCGACGCCCTCGGGGCCGGCGCGACCATACGACAGGCGCTGACGCAGGGAAGGTCGCTCCCCGCGTTCGGCCACCCCCTCTATCCTGACGGAGACATCAGAGCAAAAGCGCTGATGTCGCAGTTCGCCTTACCGCCGCGCTATGCCAAACTGGCGGCGGTGGGGCAGGAAATCATCGGAGAAAGCGTCAACATCGATTTCGCTCTAACGGCGATGACCGCTGTTTTTAATCTTCCTGACAATGCCCCACTTGTGATCTTCGCGCTCGCTCGAACCGTCGGGTGGCTCGCTCATGCCATGGAGCAGGTCGAGAGCGGCCATCTCATTCGTCCAAGAGCGCGCTATACTGGTCCAGCAATCGAAACACCGCTCAAAGCATAGACTACGTCGGATAGCCGTTGACGTTTCGGCATGCGTGCTGCAGCAATCAGCGTATGATGGCCGCCGCACACCGGGGTCGTCCGATCGTCAGAGGGGACGGATATGTTTGTAAACTCCAGAATGCTTTTGGCGCTGTTCGTGTCTGTTGGCGCTGCCTGTCTGTTCGCCTCGGATGCAGCGTTTGCACAAGCCAGCGGATGCACCATGGAGCGCGTGGCGGGGACCTCGCGGCAAGTCATGCTATGCGCGGAGGGTGTGACGATCATTGCCGAGGGTGGGGCCCGCTTCGATGTCATCGACCGTAACCGCGACGGGCGACTGGACGCGGTGTCATTGCGCAACAAGGCCGTGCTCGTGGATGTCGACCGCGCCCAGCGACCAGACGGGTTCGAAGTGGTCACGCCACAGGCGATCGCGGCCGTGCGCGGCACGCGCTGGGCTGTCGATGTCAAGAGCGGCACGACGTCCGTCTTTGTCGTACGCGGCCGCGTCGCGGTCGGTCGTCCCTCGGCGGGACGGCGGGTCACGTTGAATGTAGGCGAGGGTGTTGACGTCACGCGAGGCAGCGGCCCGCTGACCGTGCGCCGCTGGCCAGCGGCCCGCGCCGCGGCCCTGCTTGCCCGCCTTGGCCAATAGCGCCGATGCAGGGCAGACGGCTCCTGATCACGATCGCGCTGCTGCTCTCCGCACTCTGGGGCGGGCTTCTCGGCTATATGCATCTTTCGGGCAGTATGAGTTTCCTCGACCGCCTCGAGGCTTCGCTCACCGATCTGCGAAGCACTGTGATCGGCGCGCGAGTGCCTCCGCCAGTCACCAGCATCGTCGCAATCGACGATCAGACCGCCGCCGACAACGGCTATCCGCTCAATCGGGCGACGCTCGCCCGCGTAGTGGCCGCCGTCAGCGCCTTGAAGCCGAAAGTCATAGCACTCGATCTCTTGCTGGTTGATCCCGGATCGGACGAGGGCGATGCGGCGCTGGCTTTGGCCCTGCAGCAGACGCCCAGTGTCATCGCCGCCGCCGGCGTTTTCCCAAAAGACGTACAAGTGGTCGGTCACGACGCCAACGATCCGCTGGCGGCGATACCGACGGCCAGCCAGATGCTGTTGCCACTTAGCCGTTTTTCCGACATTGCGGCCGTTGGCGTCGTCAACGTCGCCACCGATGAGTCCGGCACGCCGCGCTTCATTCCGCTGATCTCTCGCTGGATCGAGCGTGTCGATGCGTCGTTTCCGCTGCGGGTCGCGTCGCTGGCACTCGGTATCAATCCTGCGTTCTCGCCGGGCGGGCTTGCACTCGGTGATCGGCATTTGCCGACCGATAACGGGCAGAGACTGCCCATTACCTTCTACGGCCCGCGCGGCACCATTCCGACCTTCAGCGCTGTGGATGCACTGGCCGGCAGGCTTCCCGCCAAAGCGATTGAGGATAGGATCGTCGTGATCGGCTCCACGGTGACCGCCGGCGGCGACGTCTTCCCGACGCCATTCGATCCGGTATTGCCGGGCGTAGAAGTGATGGCGACTGCAGCGACACATCTGATTGCCGGCGACAGCATCATCAGAGACCGCAATGTGCGTTTGCTCGATTCGCTCATAGCCGTGGTTCTGCCACTGCTTCTGATCAGCCTGCTTGCGTGGCGGCGCAGTGCCATTGGCTATGCCATCATTGCCTCCGCGTCGGTCGCATGGGCCGCCTTGAACATTGCCGCCTTCGCGCATGGCTACTGGTTTAGCGCAGCACTGCCCATCGCAGCAGCTCTGCCGCCGGTGCTGCTCTTCGGCGCCGCGGAGATCTGGATGGATCGTCGTCAGGCTGCACACTTCGCGGCGCAAAGCCATCTCCTGCAGCGCATCGAGGCACCGGGCCTGGGCGAGTGGCTCGCGCGCGATCCGAACTTTCTCGCAAAACCGATCCGACAGGACGCTGCGGTCATCTTCATCGACCTCTCCGGCTTCACGGGCTTGAGCGAGGCAATCGGCGCGACGAATGTCCGCGAAGTTCTCAGCGATTTCTTCGAGCTGGTCGACGAGGAGGCGCGCTCGCATGGCGGGGCGGTCACCAGCTTCATGGGCGATGGCGCGATGATTCTCTTCGGTTTGCCGCAACCGGCCGACGACGACGCTACGCGGGCCGCCGCCTGCGCAGTCAGCCTGTGTGAGCGGATGCGGCCCTGGCTCGTCGCCAATCCGACCCTTCGCGGCCGAAAGACCGGTTTCAAGGTCGGGGCTCATTGCGGTCCGGTCGTCGCCTCGCGGCTCGGGAGCGGCAATCGCCAGCAAATTACCGCGACCGGTGACACCGTGAACGTCGCGAGCCGCCTGATGGAGGTGGCAGCAGCACGGGGCGTTGAACTGGCCTTGAGCGCGGCATTGATCAAAGCGGCTGGGGCGGATAGCGTGCCGCTTCGCTCTGGCCGGCTCGAAGGCCCCGCACAAGCGCGCATTCGAGGCCGAAGTGAAGGCATCGATGTATGGCTCTGGCAAGGACATCTGCTTTGACATTTGCCGTCTGACGAAGTAGGAACGGCCCAACTTCTCTGCTGGCAACTGCCGGCCAGAGCGCAACATGCGCGTGAGACTTCCGAAAGATAGACAACATGACAAATTTTAACGGCGTCGTTCCGGCGATCGCCAAGGCGTTGGTGAAGCGCGGCTATACCGAGCTGACGCCAGTCCAAAAGGCCATGCTCGACCCGGCGCTTGCCGCGTCGGACGCCCTCGTTTCGGCCCAGACGGGCTCCGGCAAGACCGTCGCCTTCGGTCTCGCGCTGGCGCCCACGTTGCTTGAAAACGAGGACCGTTTTGGGCCTGCAGCCGAACCGCTCGCCCTCGTGATCGCGCCGACGCGAGAGCTCGCACTTCAGGTCAAGCGCGAACTTGAATGGCTTTACGAAGCAACAGGCGCGCTGATTGTCAGTTGCGTCGGCGGCATGGACATCCGCAGCGAGCGCCGTGCGCTGGAGCGTGGCTCCCATATCGTTGTCGGCACACCGGGTCGCCTCTGTGACCATATCCGCCGCCGCGCGCTCGATATTTCGGCGCTTAAGGCTGTCGTGCTTGATGAAGCCGATGAAATGCTCGATCTCGGATTCCGCGAAGATCTCGAGTTCATTTTGGATTCCTCGCCCGATGGTCGTCGGACGCTGATGTTCTCAGCGACGGTTCCGGCGGCGATCGCGAAACTTGCGAAGAGCTATCAGAAGAACGCGGTCCGAATTGCGACGGCAGCCGAAGAAAAGCAGCACGGGGACATCGAGTATCGGGCTCTTGTCGTGTCACCAAGCGATCGCGAAAACGCGATCATCAATGTCCTGCGCTACTATGAAGCGACCAACGCCATCGTGTTCTGTTCAACGCGCGCCGCGGTTAATCATCTGACTGCTCGCTTTCACAACCGCAACTTCAACGTCGTCGCGCTGTCTGGCGAGCTAACGCAGAACGAACGCAGCCATGCGCTGCAGGCGATGCGTGATGGACGCGCCCGCGTTTGCATCGCCACGGACGTTGCAGCCCGCGGGATCGACCTGCCGGGCCTCGACCTCGTCATCCACGCCGACCTGCCGACCAATCCGGAGACCCTGCTTCATCGCAGCGGCCGAACGGGCCGGGCCGGCCGCAAGGGTGTCAGCGCACTGATCGTACCAGTGAACGTTCGCCGCAAGGCCGAACGCCTTCTGGACAATGCCGGCATCTCCGCCGCCTGGGCACGTCCGCCGTCGGCGGAAGAGGTCACAGCACGCGACGAAGCGCGTCTGCTTGCAGACCCCATCTTCGAGGAAGCACCGAGCGAGGAAGCTCAGGACCTGGTCAAGCGGCTTCTCGATGCACACGGGGCGGAAAAGCTCGCCGCCGCCTTCGTCAACCTTTACCGTTCCAACCAATCTGCACCGGAGGATCTAATCGAGGTCTCCGTCCAGGACAGCCGCGGCGGCAAGCGCCGCGAACACGCCGACGGGCCACGCGAACCGTATCAGAAAGGGCCGCGCGATGATTTCGGGCCTAGCGTCTGGTTTTCGATTTCCGTCGGCCGGAAACAGAACGCAGAGCCACGGTGGTTGATCCCGATGCTTTGCCGAAACGGCAATCTGACGAAGCGGGAGATCGGCGCAATCAAGATGCAGACCGACGAAACCTACGTCGAGATTTCCGCGGAGAGCGCCGACACCTTCCTGCACGCGATCGGTCAGAACAAGACGATGGAGCGCGGCATCCGCGTCACCGCTTTGAACGGCACGCCAGATTTCAACAAGCCCGCCGCCTCGAAGCCCTATGCCGGCAAGAAAGCCTTTGGCGAGCGCCGTGAATTCAGCGACGATCGCCAGAAGGATAAGTTCCGTAAGGAAGCCCGCAGCGAGGGCGAACGGGACGAGCGGCGCGATGCAACGCCCTGGGGCAAGAAGCCCGGAAAGCCGAAGTTCGAGGGCAAGGGCAGCGGTGACCCGAAGCCCAAGTTCTCGAAGAAGAAGGGATGACATCTCGCCGGTGCTACAGCTTTTGTATCGCCGGCAGAGATCGCGGAGAGGACAATGGCAGATACGGTCGTATTGACGGTTCCCGTTTTCAGCACTCTTTGCAACGAAGCGTTCAAGCTGCGGCGCGCGGTCTTCATCGTCGAGCAGAAGGTCCCTAGCGATGAAGAGTTCGATGCTTTCGACCTCATCGCGCACCACGTCGTTGCCATAGCGGACGGCGATGTCTGCGGAACGCTGCGGATCATTCATGCCGAGGAGCATGTGAAGATCGGCCGCGTCGCCGTCTGCAACACGTGGCGCGGTCATGGCGTTGCAAGCGCCATGATGACCTATGCGATGAACGAACACCGATCAGTCCGTGAGAACCGATTTTATCTGACCGCGCAAAGCGACAAGATAGCTCTCTACGAGCGCTTTGGATTCGTCGCGTTCGGCGATGAATTTCCCGATGGCGGGATGCCGCATCTGGCGATGAAGAACTATTGATCGGGCGGCCGGGAAGCGAATGAGCGGAGAGCACCGTCGTGAGGATAGCCGAGGGTCCCGCGCTCTTTCCGGGGCGGATGTTCGCACCTTTATCGTCGAAAACCTGCAGCTGAAGCCGGCATCAGGCTTGCCTGAGATACTGCTCTATACGGCTCATCCCGGCAGCGGGCTCTCGCGCCTCAGAGCCAACGACGCGGAGGATCCACCGCCGTACTGGGCCCATGGCTGGGCCGGCGGAACCCTGATTGCCAGACACATTCTGGAGCATCCAGATATCGTTCTCGATCGCCGCGTCCTCGATCTCGGCGCAGGTTCCGGCGTCGTCGGGATCGTGGCTCGAAAATGCGGAGCATCCCGGGTGATCGCAGCGGAGATCGACAGGAACGCTACCTCGGCAATCGGTCTCAACGCGGAAGCGAACGGTGTGACAGTCGAAGTAACAAGCACCGATGTTCTCTCCCGCGCTCCACCCGACGTGGATGTCATTCTTGCGGGGGACGTCTTCTATAGTGCACCGCTTGCAGCGAGAGTTTTGCCGTTCCTTACTGCCTGTCGCAAAGCAGGCATCGAGGTCCTCATAGGGGATCCACGTAGACGGTCGCTGCCGCTCGCGGCTCTAAGGCTTATCGCTGAATATGCTGTCCCCGATTTCGGCGATGGTTCGACCGGCCAGGCGGCGATTGGCGGCGTCTTCACCCTGGGGGCGGACGGGTGATCAAGGAAGACGCTCAGTTGGACGACGCTTCCTGAGAGATTCCTTCGCGCTCGCGAAACCAAGGCAGCGTATCGGGAACCGCAAGCCGAGCTACATCCTCGTCGGGCATCACGCAGAATACGAACTCGCCATTCATGAGGGTCGGCGTCATGCCGGACAGCCTGGCATGCATGTCCCAGACGGTCTCCTTCGTCATCTCAATCCTGCTTTCGGTTGGTTGAGCAAATACCCAGCACCACAAATGAAACGGCAGACTAGACGGTTTCAGCCAAGAAGGTCGGGTCTTAGCATCATCACAGGGCAGGGACTTCCTGCGGGCAGTTCGGGCGCATGGGGTGGCCGAATGATCAAGCAGTCGGCCCGAGCGAATATCTTCATCATCGACGAGTCCTGCTTGCCGAACGGCTCTGCGCACAGGGCACCTGACGGCAGTCGCGACAGCGTGGCGCGCACATAGTCCTGTCGCTGGTCATTGGCACGCAGCGTTACCGCCGTCTCCACCTCTGCGTCGCGTCTGACCGGCGCAAGCGAGGCAAGCTTGCGAATCAACGGCTCCAGGAACAGCAGCCCGCAGACCAGACTCGATACCGGGTTGCCGGGCAAACCAATAACATGCGTGTCCCCGAGGCTGCCCACCATCAACGGTTTGCCCGGGCGCATGGCAATCCGCCAGAAATCAAGATTCATGCCCGCGGCGAGCAGCGTAGCCTGCACCAGATCGTGGTCGCCCACTGACGCCCCGCCGAGCGTCACGATGACATCGACCTCGGCCTGCCGGGCGCGCTCGACCGCCGCCGAAATCGCGGCGATGTCGTCGGGCACGATCCCGAGATCGAGAACCTCGGCTCCAGCCTTGCGGGCCAGCGCGGCAATACCGAAGGTGCTCGATGCAATGATCTGCGCGGGCGCAGGCGAGCTTCCGGGCGGCAGCAATTCGTCACCGGTGGCGAGCAACGCGACGACTGGCTTGCGCCAGACCTCGAGCGCTGCATGGTTCATGCCGGCGGCCACGGTCAGGCGGGAAAAGTCAAGCGCAGTGCCCGCCTTGAGCACGGCTTCGCCTTCAACAAAATCCTGGCCGCGGGGCCGAATGTGCTGGCCAAGCCGAACGGCAAATGTCGCGCGGATGCCGCCTTCGATTTTCTCAGCATCCTCTTGGAGCAGCACGCTGTCTGCGCCTGATGGAACCGGGGCGCCCGTAAAGATGCGGACCGTCTCTCCCCTGCCGACGACACCGTCGAACCCGCGACCGGCTGACGATGTGCCGATGAGCTTCAGTTCGGCGCCGGGCTCTGGAACATCCTCGCGGCGCAGTGCATATCCATCCATCGCGGACGCGTCGAAAGGCGGCTGGGTCAGCTTGGCCTCAACGTCAGCTGCTAGCACACGGCCCTCGGCCTCCGGCAGAGAAACGGTTTCTCTCGTCTGAACCGGCTTTGCGCGCGACAGCAGACGATCTTGCGCCTCGGCAACGGGGAGCATGCTCATTTGCCGTACTCCGGATGACGAAAGTCTCCAGACTTGCCGCCAAATTTTTCGAGCAGCCTAATTCCCCCGATTTCCATGGCCTTATCGGCAGCCTTGGCCATGTCGTATATCGTCAGGCAGGCAACGGAAACGGCGGTCAACGCTTCCATTTCGACCCCGGTTTTGCCCGTCAGCTTCGCGGTCGCACTGACGCGCAGGCCGGGTAGATCGGCATCCGCCGTGATGTCGACAGAAACCTTCGTAAGCATTAGGGGATGGCAGAGCGGGATCAGATTGCTCGTCTGCTTGGCCGCCATGATGCCGGCAAGGCGGGCTGTGCCGATAACATCGCCCTTCTTCGCATTGCCTGCGCGAATAAGATCGAGTGTCGCCGCTGCCATGCGCACGTAACCTTCGGCTGTAGCAGCCCTTGTGGTCTCGACCTTGTCGCCGACATCGACCATGTGCGCCTCGCCGGAGGCATCAATGTGGGTCAATCCGGGTTGGGGCCCGCTCATGTCACTCAGCCGCCAGCACGGCTTCGCCGAAGAGCAGCGCACGCGTGGCGGCCGCAACGTCTTCCTGGCGCATGAGGCTCTCACCAACCAGAAACGTGTCGATGCCAACCGCTTGGAGACGCTTGCAATCAGCATTCGTGAAGATGCCGCTTTCGCCTACCAACAGGCGATCCTCGGGAACCATTGGCGCGAGTTTCTCGCTGACCGCAAGGCTGACTTCGAATGTCCGGAGGTTGCGATTGTTGATGCCAACGAGCGGGGACGTGAGTTTCAGCGCGCGCTCCATCTCCTCGGCATCGTGGACTTCCACCAGCACATCTATGCCAAGCCCGAAGGCCTCATCTTCAAGGCGCTTTGCATCGTCATCCGAAAGTGAGGCCATGATCAGCAGGATGCAATCTGCACCCCAGGCACGCGCTTCCTGCACCTGGTAGGTCTCGAACATGAAATCCTTGCGCAGTGCCGGCAGCGAACACGCCGCACGTGCCGTCATCAAAAATTCTGGCGCGCCCTGAAAGCTTGGCGTGTCGGTCAACACCGAAAGGCAGGCCGCACCTCCGAGTTCATAGGCCTTGGCCAGAGATGGCGGATCGAAATCGGGCCTGATCAGACCCTTTGACGGACTGGCCTTCTTGATCTCAGCGATCAGGCCGTACTGGCCAGCCTCTGACTTCGCAACCAACGAACGGTGAAAGCCGCGCGGTGCCGATTGATCCGCTTGCATCGCCTTCAGATCGGCCAACGACACTTTCGCCTTTGCGGCGGCGATTTCTTCCCGCTTGTAGCGTTCGATCTTCTTCAGGATGTCGGTCATGGCTCTATCCTAGTCGATGTCGTTCGACACGGCGATGAGTTTATCAAGGGCCGCGGCCGTCGCACCGCTGTCCAGGGACTGCGCAGCAAGCCGCATGCCGTCCTGAAGCATCTCAGTCTTGCCTGATATCACCAACGACGCAGCTGCGTTGGCAAGCGCGATATCGCGATACGCGTTCTTTGCGCCGCTCAAAACGTCGCGCAGGGCGGCGGCGTTCACCACACCGTCTCCGCCTCTGATGGCCTCCAGCCGGCAAGGCTCGACGCCGAAATCCGTGGGAGACAGTTCGAATGTGCGGATCTTGCCATCCTCGAGTGCTGCAACACTCGTCTTTCCGGTGGTCGTGATCTCGTCGAGGCCGTTGCCGTGGACGACCCATACGCTTTCGGAACCGAGATCGCGCATGACCTCCGCAATCGGCACGACCCACTGCGGCGCATACACGCCAAGCAACTGGCGCCGCACACCGGCCGGATTGGACAGCGGGCCAAGCAGATTGAAGATGGTCCGCGTGCCGAGTTCGACGCGCGTCGGACCCACATGACGCATCGCCGAGTGATGCTGCTGGGCGAACATGAAGCCCACACCAGCCTCGCGAATGCAGCGGGAGATCACCTCGGGGCTTACATCCAGCCTGACGCCAAGAGCGGCGAGGCTATCTGCTGCACCCGATTTCGAGCTCAGGGCCCGGTTGCCATGCTTGGCCACAGGTACACCGGCACCGGCGACGATGAGGGCGGCCAGCGTTGAGATATTGTAGGTCCCGCTCGCGTCGCCACCGGTTCCGACGATGTCGATTGCGTCGGCAGGCGCATCAACCGTCAGCATCTTGGAGCGCATCGTCGTCACGGCGCCGACAATCTCGTCGACCGTTTCGCCACGGACGCGCAACGCCATCAGGAAGCCGCCGATCTGCGAAGGAGTCGCCTGACCGGACATCAGAATGTCGAAGGCCTCGCGGGCCTCCTCACGTGTCAGCGGCTCGCGGCTCGCAGCCTTCGCCAAAAGCGGCTTCAGATCTGTCATGCGCTTATGTTCCCCCCTTAGCGGACTGCCGCCTGATCGGCGAGAGACTGATTGATCGATGCGCCGTACTGCGTCTGCAGCAGGTTGACCATCTGATCGAGAATGTCATCGCCGGCAGCGTTTGCCGTTGCTGTGATCTGCTGGTCCTGGTTGTTGAGCACGTCACTCGTCGGTTCCGTATTCACTTCAGTCACCTTGAGAAGAATTTGCGTCGTCGGGTCGCCGCCGACGGCATTGGCAACCGTGTCCATCGGGCCGGAGAACGCAGCGGTAACACCGCCACGACCGAGAACCGCATCATCGGTCCCGCGGGCAATGCCGGTCTTGCTTTCGACGGTTATGCCAAGCGGCGCAGCGATATCAGCCAGCGATGTGCCCTTCTGGGCTTGCTGCTTCAGTTCTTCGGCCTTCTTGGCAAGTTCAAGCTTCTGCTGCTCAGCAGTCCAGTCAGCGACGGCCTTGTCCTGGACCTCGCTCAGGGGGCGGTCGCGCTGCGGCGTAACGTCGCGGACGTCGAACCAGAGATAACCGTCAGTACCGATCGATAGGGAAGGAGCGTCGGCGCCCGCATCCGTCCTGAAGGCCGCGCCAAGAACCTGCTGCTTGGCCGGAATATCCTTGACCTCGTTGCCATTCTTGTCGAGACCGGTGGCATCGACGGCGTCGACCACAACAGCCTTGAGCTTGAGCTGCTCTGCAATCTGTTCCAGCGTCGAACCGGAGCCGCGCAGATCCTCGATCTGATCGTGTACGTTAATGAGTTCCTGCGAAGCGTTGGAAACGGCGAGCTGCTTGCGGATCTCGTCCTTGACATCGTCAAGGCTCTTGACACTCTCGGGCTTGATGTTGCTGACGCGGAGGACAACCGGGCCGAAGGTGCCATCGACAACAGGCGTCGTTCCACCGTCTTTTGAGACTGCAAAGGCCGCATCCGCAATAGCTTGATCCGGAACCTTGTCCTTGGAGAACTCGCCCAAGAATACGTCGGTTGACGTCTTGCCCTGATCGGTCACCAGCTGATCGAAAGTCGTGCCGGTTTTCAGCGCGGCCTCGGCGGCATTGGCGAGATCCTTGTTCTGGAAGGTCAGTTGCTCGATCGTGCGGGTCTCTGGTGTGCGGAAGCTCTCCTTCCGCTTGTCGAAGTCCTCGCGGATCTGATCATCCGTGACGGAGGCGGCATCGGCGATATCCTCCGGCTGAAGCTTGAGGAAAGCGACCTTGCGGTATTCCGGTGCGCGATAGCGCGTCTTGGCACCTTCGAACCACTTGGCAAGCACATCCTCGGCAGGCGCCTTGATCGGCTCGATATTGGCATTGGTCAGCAACAGGTAATCGACGCCGCGGCTTTCCTGGCGATAGAGCTTGAGCGCATCAACTAGTGTCTTCGGCGCCGTGAAGCCGTTCGAGACAGCATCGACAATCTGGCTGCGAACGGCAACCTTGCTGCGCTCCTTGATGTAGTCATCCTCGCGGATGCCGGCATTGCGCAGTCGCGACGTAAAGAGGGTGCGATCGAACTGACCGTTGACGGCCTTGAAGGCCGGATCGTCGCCGATCAGCTGCGCAAGCCGATCCTGCGATAGCCCGAGGTTCATGTCTTCGGCCAACTGATCTAGCGACGCGCCGGCAACCAGCTGCGCCAATACCTGCTGTTCGACGCCAAAGGCGCGGGCCTGATCGGGCGTCAGCCGCATACCGAACTGCTGGCTGAGATTTGCGACCTGCCGCTGGTAGGCCAAACGGAATTCGTTGACCTCCACGTGCTGGTCTCCGACACTGACGACCGTCGTGCTATTGCCGCCTGATATGAGCGAGCGTGACACACCCCAGATGCCGAAAGAGGCGACCAGAAGCAGCATGAGGAGCTTAGCAACCCAGGTGTGAGCAGCTCTTCTCAGAAGATCGAACATCGAAACGCAAACCTCGCATTATATTCGCCCGTTCGCGGGCAAAGCATTCGACGTTCCTTAGAACAAAGCCGGCAGGAAATGAAGGGTTATCGCGCGAAAACATCTGCGCTATATCTGCAATCACGCAGAAGCGCTTGGCGCAGCAAAAGACACCGGATATCGGAACCTTTCCCAGGGCTGATTCGTTGAACAGCATCCGGAAAAAGAGGAGCAGACCATGGCCGATATGAAAACCGCCTCCGCCCAGTCCGCAACCGCGCGTGTGAAGGCGGAGATCGCGGCAGACGATCTTTCCGCACAGGTCGCAGCATTGCGCGAAGACCTTGCACGCCTGTCCGAAAGCGTTGTGGCGCTTGGACACGGCGCCAAGACCGCCGTCGCCGATGAAGCTTCGGTCATGACGGAACGCGTGCGCGACAAGGTAAGGGAGGAGCCTATCTTCGCGCTCGCCGTGACAGCCGGCGTCGCTTATCTTTTCGGATTGATGAGCCGTCGATAAAATCGATCGGCATTTGACGAGTCGAGGGCCGGGCGTGCTGACGCCCGGCTTTTTGATTTTGCGTTACTGCCTAGCGGCGAATGATCCGGCCAACAGCGATGAGCAGGCATGCGCCGACAAAGCCGGCGATCAGATAGCCGAGCCAGCCAGCGAGCGCGATGCCCAATCCTGAGAGTACGGCATTTGCGACGATCGCGCCCACGATGCCGAGAATGATATTCATCAACAGCCCCATGTTGCTGTTCATGAACTTTTCCGCGAGCCACCCGGCAATGCCCCCGATAATGATAGCGGCTACCCAACCTACGCCTGCGTCTTCCATATGATTTTCCCTCCAGAGAACAACGAAGTCAGCGCTCGAGGCAGAAATTGAGGTCCTGCTATGATAGCCAGGCGGTGCGCGGCACGAGAGACATGTGATTTGGCAATATAGGATAGGTTCGCAGCGCAAATGGTGGCGTAAATGTCTATGCCGGCACTCAGACTCAATTCTCCTGCAAGAAAGATAGGCGATCCATTTGGTTACGCAACGCAAATGTGTTCGCCCGAAGACAAGCGAGACGGCAGAGAACCTGCCTCAAGTCCACCTTAAACTTCTCCCACCCCAATGATGCTGGACGACGACGCTCCCCTCCGTATGACGAAAAACACAACTACTGGACGTTTTTCTCAAAACACTCGACGCTGTGTCGAGTGCGCCGTGAGAAGTCCTGAGGAGTTCCCGTGGAACGGATGCAATGCCTCCCTAGGCACGCATTTTGCGAGGCATACATCTTCAACTGCATATGCGAGATGAACATTGCGTCGAGCAGGTCATCATATTTTAAAGATTGCGTCGAAATGCATACCAATTGTCATAGTTTGCGCCTTATCAGCTGTGTAATAATAATACCAATATGCGATCAGTTTTGTGCCTGGAGACGAGTGCTCGGGCCGTCGTCGGCACGCGGCTCGCAAGATAGACGACGCTCTGGTGACGGATTTGATGGTTGATTATGCCGTGAATCGTTTTGCCGACGCCGCTTATGTAATCGAAAAAGCTCATTCTCAACGAAATTGCGGCTTTCCTTAAGCATTTGCTTGCTCAACCTGCAATCTATGTCATGGTAGCTTCCTTCACATGAGAGGGGTTCCAGCTATGATCAATCTACAGTCGGTTCGTGATGACGCCACCCATGATCAACGTCTGCTCGATTGCCGTGCCGATGTTGAACCCGCACTCCATCAGATCATCCGCGATGCGAAGCAAAAGGGGTGGGCGCCTGCGGAAGTGGCGATGGCAATAGCGGATGCGGCGGATGACTACATTCTGTTGCTGGCCAGCCGGAAGGCGACGTCACATTGATAATGCGTCACATTCATTGGGGCAAGGACACGAAACAATCTGCGGACAGGTAGCCATAGGAAACCAGCACGTGCCCGCAGAGAAGACTGCCATACCTGCAGCCGCCACGGCCGGTGCAATAAATAGCGTTCAAACACGCCAGAACGAGCTTGATGTTCGTGGAGCGTCGGGTTCGAACGACGGCCTACCGATTAAGATCAGGTGAGATTCGTTTTATCGCATTTCACATCTTTGAAGTGCGGATTTATCCATAGACCCACCATTTGCCTACGCCAGACACGCGCCGGCCGGTGAAGCCGATGCCGCCCTGGCTGATCGCCGAGCAAAAAGGCGGTACGTGGCAAAGGCGCTACAGTGACGCATAATATTTACGGCGCTCCTTCGACAAAACAAAATTGGTTTGCGGGCATCACGCAACCACGGTAGGCGGGCAAATTACAGGTGCCTTCCCTCCGACCTTAATGGATTTCCGCACAAAATGAGTTCAAAGTTACTTTATCGATTCTTCGATTTCTTTAGCGCATCCAAATCTAAGTATCGTAATCACGTCGTACCCTTCCCGATAGATTCGCAAATCATAATATCGCCGAACGCCCACGGGAAAATTGTCGGCTTTTATACTTCCAATACGTTCTATGAGCATGAAGCCGCGCGGATGGTAGCATCCGCCAAGCGCCTTGGGTTGCTCGTTCACACCACTGTGGTGGACAGTACCGGCAGTTGGGTGCGCAACGCAGCGCTCAAGCCCACGTTTCTCCTAGAGGCGCGAAGGGCGCATCGCGGCCCATTGCTTTATGTGGATGTGGATGCTGTTTTTCACCGAGATCCTTGGCCGGTTATGACGACATTCAGCTGTGATCTAGCGGTTTATCGGGAGGAGGACCGGCTGATTTCAGCAACTATCCTATTGCGTGACACGCCGGCGACACTGCGCCTATTGGAAGTATGGAAAGAACGGTGCGACCAGGATCCTGAGATATGGGATCAAATTGTCCTCCAAGAAATTCTTGATGAGGATCGCGCAAGCGAGAGCCCGCAATATCAGGTTGGCGAACTTCCCCCTTCGTTTTGTTGGATCTTCGATCGGCTTTCAAACGCAAAGTCCGATGCAGTCTACATCGAGCAACTGCAGGCAAGCCGGCAGGCCAAGGCCCACGAGAAGCGCGGTCGCAATAAGAGGCTCGAGCGACGCAAGGAGCGCATCGACACGATCGAACAGATCCTCGCGCCTTTGATGAATGCAAATATCGACGAACGGCCGAAGCTATAATGCGACCCCCTGGACGTTGCCGAGAAAAACCGAGCAACGGCGAAAGGGTCCCGGCGCTGGAAGCGTTCGAGCCTTCTTGTGCTGGCGCCTAGAAGCTTGAAGCCACGCGCAACAACCTGTCAGAGTGATTGCGTCAACATCACCCAAAAATCTGCAGAAAGTTCCCTTCGTTTAACGAGTAGACCCGACGGAGGGGAAGGGGTCTCGACGCCTGACCAAACGCCAGGTGTCGGCGCGAATGCCGGCGGCTTTTCTCACCCAATGCCAAAGAAACGCAAAAAGACCGACCCATCTCACCGTCGGTGTGGCGACACGACACGGAAGCCAAACCTGAAATCTATCGTAAGTCATTGATTTTATTGGTGAGAGCGTCGGGGTTCGAACCCGAGACCTACTGATTAAAAGTCAGTTGCTCTACCGGCTGAGCTACGCTCTCCCTGTCGCCGAGCGGTTCGCCCGGCTGGAAGTGCGCGGAACATATGCAGGCGCCCCATTGCGGTCAACCAAAAAATCGTCGTTCCCTGTGCATCAGGCACATTTCTTGCGCCTGGGCCTGAAAAGGCAGCCCGCCAGCCTATGCCGGCTTCATTTCCATCGACCAACTGCGGCTATCATCATGATCGCGCGAGCCCAGCATTTTGCAATTGTGCAAGGACCATAAAAGAAAAGCGCCCGAAAGCGCTTTGTCAAAGTTGGGGGAAACGAGATCATGAACCGGACGGGCGAAAGCTCGAGTGCCGCTTCGTTGGCCACCCGGGGAAAGCGGAAAAATCCGGGCATTCTTTCGCGCCGCCGCGTCCGCTTGGCGCGGCTCACAATCTCGCCTTATAAATGCGCGAGGGGGCAGAAGGTTCCCCAAAAAAAATTAATTGAATCAAGCCTTTCGGATGACCGCTCAACACCTTCACAAAGTCACGCGACGCTCTAGCTAGCCCCTTGTGCAACCAAGGAGAATGCGAATGACCAGCGTGACTACATCGACGCCGACGACCCGAAAAGTGTTGCGCGGGCGGCCTTATAGTCTCGGTGAGTTTGCCAGGAAATATCGCCTGGAGGAAACCGAAGCAAAGCGGCTCTATGAAAAATTCGGGCCATCTGCCACAGAACTCGATCTGCTGATGGCCGCCAAGCGTCGCATGCCGGCTCACTGATGACTTTATCAACGCGCATCCGGAGTGGAGGCTGCCTTTGCGGCGCGGCGCGCTACACGGCTAGAGGCGAACCACTCCGCGTCGGACTGTGCCACTGTAGCGACTGCTGCAAGTCGAGCGGATCCGTTTTCGTCGCCTTTGCAGTTTGGCCGAGATCATCATTCTATCAAGCAGGGGAAACATCCACCTACGCGGGTCGCAGCTTCTGTCCGCGATGTGGCGAACGTCTCTTCTGCCTTAGCGATAGATTTGCAGAGGTCCGAATTGGTTCGCTGGACGACGCTCCGAACGATCTCCAGCCGATTGAAGAGATTTGGATCAAGCGACGCGAAACCTGGCTGCATCCGATAGAGGGCGCCGGGCAATACGAAGCGGATGCCTTCGATGCCATGGATCCTACGAAAAACTGAACTCTCATTACCAAGATTTCATTTCATTCCATCGCCATTTCGTGCCAATCCGGGCCGATGCTAATCCGCCGTTCAGCTTCGACATGCTCATCTTGCTGACGGCTGCATTGGCAGCATGCTGCGAGGCCGGAATGAACGACGTCAAGGATATGCACGAAACCAAGTCGACAAAGGCGAGCGCCGACCTGGCTGCCGTCCTTGTGGCCTCACGCAAACAGTCCAAAGGCCGTTGGCGTGGTCGCCTGTTGGTATTGCTTCTGGTGATTCTTGCCGCTGGTGCCGCCGCCTACTTTTATTCGCGGCGAGAAGAAAACCCATACAGCTATGCCACGCAGCCGATCAAGCGCGGCGAATTAACCGTGCTGGTGACGGCAACGGGATCGGTGCAGCCGACAGAACAGGTGGATATATCAAGCGAGCTGTCCGGCACGGTTCGCGACGTCAACGTCGACTATAACAGCGAAGTCAAGGCCGGCGAGGTTCTTGCTGCTCTCGATACGAACAAGCTCGAGGCTGACGTAAAGAGTTCGCGGGCGAAGCTCGATTCGGCCAAAGCGAACGTGGTGAAGGCAACGGCCGACCTTGAGTCGGCCCAGAGTTCGTTCCAACGCTTTCGTAACCTGGTTCAAAGCAACGTTTCGACACAGCAGAGCCTCGAAGATGCGCGCTACAAGTTCGATTCCGCGGTCGCCGCGAAGGACATCAACGTCGCCGCCGTGCTCTCGGCGGAAGCCGATCTACAACTCGCCGAGGTCAACCTCGCCAAGGCGAAGATCGTCTCGCCGATCAACGGCGTGATTCTCACGCGTTCGGTCGATCCGGGCGCCACGGTCGCAGCGTCGCTTTCGGCGCCGGTGCTGTTCGTCATTGCTGGCGATTTGAGGAAGATGGAGCTTCAGGTCGACGTCGACGAGGCCGATGTCGGCCAGATCGCGGTCGGCCAGAAGGCCACATTCACGGTCGACGCCTATCCCAATCGGACCTTTCCGGCTGAGATCAAGCAGATCCGATTTGCGTCAGAGACAACGAACAACGTCGTAACCTACAAGGCGATTCTCTCCGTCGACAATGCCGACTTGTTGTTGCGTCCCGGCATGACTGCCACGGCCGACGTCACCGTGGAGGCGGTCAAGAATACCCTGATGCTTCCCAATTCGGCGCTGCGCTATGCACCCCCTGCTGCCGAATCTCCCCGTGGCCGCGGCATCTTCGGCCTCTTAAGACCACCGCGGATGGGGCCGCGGACCGGCAACCAGGGCGAAGCCCTGACTGGAGCGAAGCGGCGCGTATGGGTGCTGAAGGCTGGCAAACCGGCAGCGGTGGTCATCCAAGTGGGGTCCTCCGACGGGCAATTCACTCAGATTGTTTCCGGTGACCTGAAGGAAAAGGATGCCGTGATTACCGACGCTACCGCGCAGGCGAAGTAGGCGAGGCTCAAGATGACGAGCCCGCCACTCATCGAATTCAAGCAGGTCTCCAAGATCTACGGTCAGGGGGAGGCGGCAATCCGCGCCCTCGATCGGGTTGATCTGGCGATCCGGGAGCATGAATTCGTCGCGATCATGGGACCCTCCGGTTCGGGCAAATCAACGGCGATGAACATTCTTGGCTGTCTCGATGTGCCGAGCGCCGGCGATTACAGTTTCCAAGGCATGTCAACACAAGGCTTCGACCGCAGCCAACTGACGTTGCTGCGCCGCCATATGCTCGGTTTCGTGTTCCAGGGGTTCAACCTGCTGTCGCGCACCTCGGCTTTGGAAAATGTCGAGCTGCCGCTGATCTACCGCGGCATGCATGCGAGCGAGCGTCACCGTAAAGCCAAGGAGGCGCTCGGACTTGTGGGTCTTTCAGGGCGCGAGCATCACAAGACGCAGGAGCTGTCCGGCGGCCAGCAGCAACGCGTCGCCATTGCCCGGGCGATTGTGACGGAACCCTCGCTACTTCTGGCGGACGAACCAACCGGCAATCTCGATACCAAGACCAGCGTTGAGATCATGGACTTGATGACGCGATTGAATCGCGAACAGGGCATTACGATCGTCATGGTCACGCATGAGCCTGATATTGCTGCCTACGCCCAGCGCCTGCTGCGCTTTATCGACGGCAGGCTCGAGACGGAAGTCGAGCATCGCGGGAGGGCGGACCATGTTCTTTGAGACGCTGAAACTTGCGCTGCGCGCAATCAGCCGAAACATGCTCCGGTCGTTCCTCACGGTGCTCGGCGTCGTCATCGGCGTCGCGGCCGTCATCGCGTTGGTAACGATCGGAAACGGCACGACCGCCCAGGTCTCGGCGGAGCTTTCACGGCTCGGCACCAACATGCTATTTGCACGTCCGGGTCAGTTTGGCCCCGGCCGTGCGAGTTCGGAGGCCCGCCGCTTTACAATCAAGGACGTCGACGCCATCCACGAGCAGGTTAACGGCCTTCGTGCCACTGCGCCGCTCAATCAGACGACAGCAACGGCCATCTACGGCGGGCAGAGCCATTCGACGACCGTGATGGGGACGACCAACGACTATTTCATCGCCCAGGACTGGGACATGGCAATCGGTCGCACCTTCGACGCGGCAGAGGAACGTGGGCGCCGCGCTGCATCCTCGGCGAGACCGTGCGTTCGCAGCTCTTCGGCGGTGCAGACCCCAGCGGCCAGCAGATTCGTGTCGGCAAGGTTTCGTGTAGCGTCATCGGCGTTCTCGCCAAGCGCGGCCAGTCCGGCATGGGCAACGATCAGGACGACGTCATCATCATGCCCGTCAAGGTTTATCAGCGCCGGGTCGGCGGCAAAGCGAACGCCAATGTCCAGATGATCGTGATTTCGGCGCGCGACGGTGTCTCGACGACGAAAGTTCAGGACGAAACCGAAAACCTGCTCCGTGAGCGGCGCAAGATCATCCCCGGCCGCGAAGATGACTTCAGCGTCAATGACATGACGCAGATTGGCGAAGCGATGACGGGCACCACCACGCTGCTGACCAGCCTGCTGGGAGCGGTCGCCGCGATCAGCCTGCTCGTCGGCGGGATCGGGATCATGAACATCATGCTTGTGTCAGTGACGGAGCGCACCCGGGAGATCGGCATACGCCTGGCGATCGGCGCGTTAGAAAACCAGGTGCTGCTGCAGTTCCTTGTCGAGGCGGTGGCACTATCGGTATTCGGTGGCGTGGCCGGGATCCTGCTGGGGGTCGGCCTCGGCTATGGGGCAGTGACCGTCCTCAAGGTGCCTTTCGTGGTCAGCCCCATGATGATCGCGGTGGCGTTCGCGTTCTCTGCCGCAATCGGGATGGTCTTCGGCTACTTCCCGGCACGCCGTGCGGCACAACTCAACCCGATCGAGGCGCTGAGACACGAGTGAGCAGCCGCCTCGCGGCTAGGCTCCCGACATTTAACGAATCGAAGAGCATCGTGGGGCAGGGAGTGGAGGTGTTGGCGCGTTCTTGCCTGACCGCTCCTGCGCAGCCAAGCCGTTTCCGTTTGCCGTTTCTGAAGGATTGGAACGCCCTGAGCGGGAGAACCATCGCCCTCGAATGATCCACGCTCGGCGCCAGCTTGCCGTTCGAGAGCACACTGATATATCATCGACGTTACAGTCGCCTTCGCGACCCGCCGACATTTTCCGAAGCCACGGATATGCGAATGCAGAATTCACTTAGTCACCTTGCCTATCTCACCCTGGAACATGCGATCGTGACGCTGACGTTGCAGCCGGGCGCCTTGGTCACCGAGAAGCACCTGATCGACCTTGCGGGCCACGGGCGTACGCCGGTACGCGAGGCAATCCAGAAGCTGGCGTGGCAAGGGCTGATCGTGGTGAAGCCGCGTGTCGGGTTGCAGGTGGCCGAGATCAAGCCGACTGACCATGAGAATGTGATGCAGGTTCGCCGAGAGCTCGAGCCGATCGCGGCCGCACTGGCTGCCGACTTTGCCACATCAGAGCAGCGCAAAGAGCTGGGCGAATGCGCAGAGGCGATGGAAGTTTGCGCCGCAACCGGCGACCTTGCGGCATTCTTCGCCGCGGACAAGGCCTTTGACGAAATTCTCGAAGAAGCCTGCCCCAACGCCTTCATCACGTCAGCCCTTGGACCGGTTCAGACCCATTCGCGTCGGCTCTGGTCAGCGTCCACCAGTCCCGACCGAATGGATCAAACCATCTCGCTGCACGTGGCAGTCATGCGGGCCATCCAGCAGGGCAAGTCAAAGGGCGCCGGCCAAGCGATGAGCGCACTGATCAAGTATCTCAGCAGCCATGATTGAAAACGGCCCCATTGAGGGGCCGTAAACTAAGTGTGTCGTGGCGGGCTTTAACCGACGAATGCACGTTCGATGACGAACTCCGCCGGCTTGCTGTTTGCGCCCTCGTTGAGGCCGGCCTTTTCCAGCAGATCCTTGGTGTCCTTCAGCATTGCAGAGGAACCGCAGATCATGCCGCGATCGATTGACGGATCGAGCGGCGGAACACCGAGATCCGCGAAAAGCTTGCCTGATGCAATAAGATCGGTGATGCGGCCGCGATAATCGAAATCCTCGCGGGTGACCGTCGCATAGTGGCGAAGCTTGTCGCCGACGACTTCCCGCAGAAGTTCGTCGCTCTTGATCTCGTCGACGAGATCGAAGCCGTACTTCAGCTCCGCAACGTCGCGGGTCGTATGGGTGAGGATGACTTCCTCATACGTCTCATAGGTTTCGGGATCGCGGATCAGGCTCGCGAAGGGGGCGATTCCGGTTCCGGTCGAGAACATATAGAGGCGACGGCCGGGTGTGAGCGCGTCGAGCACTAGCGTGCCCGTGGGCTTCTTGCGCATCAGGACCTGGTCGCCGGGCTTGATCGCCTGCAGATGCGAGGTCAGCGGGCCGTCCGGCACCTTGATCGAGAAGAATTCGAGCTCTTCAGCCCAGGCGGGGCTTGCGATCGAATAGGCGCGGAAAATCGGCTTGCCTTCGACCATAAGGCCGATCATCGCGAATTCGCCGGACCGGAAACGGAAACCCAGCGGGCGCGTCATCGTGAACCGGAACAAGCGATCCGTATAATGTGTCACGCTAAGCACGGTCTCGGCATAGACTCCAGCAGGAATCGGGGAGGCGAAGTCTTCGGTCTTTGCAGGGGCGTTCATTTCGGTATCGGGTCCCGTATTCGTCGCGCAATGTTTTCTATGCCAGCGAGATATTACAAATAGTGCTGCGATTAAAGGTATTCCATTCTTTCTCAAGCAACTTGCACGAAATATGCGTGTCATCATCAGGATTCCGGCGCCTTGCGACGCTTCGTCGCTTTTGCGCTGGCGAAGCGAAGCAAAGGATGCATATTAGGCAAAAACCGCGCCTGCCGGGCGTGGACGCCATAGGCTGCTCGGGGAAACATGAAGATTTTCAATTACAAGCGCGTACCTTACGCAGAGATGCGCGCATTTTCGGTCCATATTCTGACGGCGTCCGGCTCCTTCCTAGCGTTTCTCGGCGTGGTCGCTGCTGGCGAACATCGTTTCATCGACATGTTCTGGTGGCTCGGCCTTGCACTTCTCGTTGACGGCATTGATGGACCGATCGCCCGCAAGGTCAGTGTCAAGGAAGTGCTGCCAAACTGGTCGGGTGATACACTCGACAATATCATAGACTATGTGACCTATGTCCTGCTGCCAGCCTTTGCGCTCTATCAGAGCGGCATGATCGGCGAACCATGGTCCTTCGCGGCGGCAGGCATGATCGTCGTATCGAGCGCAATCTACTACGCTGATACCGGCATGAAAACGGACGAGTACTTCTTCTCGGGCTTCCCGGTGGTCTGGAACATGATCGTCTTTACGCTCTTCGTGATCGATGCCAGCGCGATCACAGCACTTGCCGTCGTCATCGTTTCCGTCATCCTCACCTTCCTTCCGATCAATTTTCTCCACCCCGTCCGGGTCGAGCGCCTGCGGCCGCTCAACCTCGGCGTCTTCTTCGTATGGTCGGCGCTCGGAATGTATGCGCTTCTGATGCATTTCGTCGTCCCGCAATGGGCGCTTGTCCTCTTTATCCTCAGCGGTATCTACCTCTACTGCATCGGCGCCGTGCTGCAGTTCTTCCCGGCGCTTGGACGCCGCGATTAGGAGAAGGCGATGGCAAAGACGCAGGCGGTCTCATTCAGAAAGACCGGCGGACCCGAAGTTCTCGAATATATCGATATCAACCTGCCGCCACCCGGTGCAGGAGAAGTCCAGATCAAACACGCTGCCATCGGCCTCAATTTCATCGATGTCTACTTCCGGACCGGCCTCTACGAGGCGCCGCATCTGCCTTTCGTGACGGGCAAGGAAGCGGCCGGCACCGTAACCGCGGTCGGACCTGGCGTTGAAGATTTGAAGATTGGCGATCGCGTCGCCTACGCGGGCTCGGACGGCGCCTACAGCGTCGAGCGAAACATCGAAACGAAGCACGTCGTCAAGGTCCCGGACGGAATTCCGCTAGAAACTGCAGCCTCGATGATGCTGAAGGGGATGACCGCGCAATATCTGCTCACCCGGACGTACAAGGTTGGACCGGGTACTGCGGTTCTATTCCACGCGGCAGCCGGCGGCGTCGGTCTCATTGCCGGCCAATGGGCCAAAGCGCTCGGCGCAACCGTGATCGGCACCGCGGGGTCGGACAGCAAGGTGCGTTTTGCACTCGAGCATGGCTACGATCACGTCATCAACTACAATACCGAGAATTTCGCAGAGCGTGTGCGCGAAATCACCGGTGGCGCTGGCGTCCACGTCGTCTATGACTCGATCGGCCGCGACACGTTTCCGCAATCGCTGGATTGCCTGAGACGGCTCGGTATGTTCGTCTCATTCGGCCAGTCCTCGGGGCCGATCGAGAACTTCACGCTCGCCATGCTCGCACAGAAAGGATCGCTCTTTGCAACGCGGCCCACACTTTTCACATACATCGCCACACGCGAAGAGCTAACCAATTGTGCAAACGCGTTATTTGATGTTGTTTTGAGCAACAAAGTGCGTATCAGTATCAACCAAACCTATCCATTGCGTGACGTCGGGCGGGCTCACATGGATCTCGAATCCAGAAAAACTACCGGAACTACGCTGCTGATCCCATAATGACCCGAACGGGCACGGTCGGCAGAGAGAAATGAGGGGAACGTGTCGTTATCTGATGTGCCGGGTTCCGGTGCGTTACTGTCGGTCCAGCAACTGACGAAACTTTTCGGCAGCTTTGCTGCCTGCGACCACATCGACCTCGATATCGCCCCCGGCGAAATCCATGCTCTCCTTGGTGAAAACGGCGCCGGCAAATCGACGCTCGTCAAGATGCTGTTCGGCGTGCTCGAGCCGACCGAGGGCAACATCCTGTGGGAAGGCCAACCGGTTTCGATCGGTTCGCCAGGCGACGCCCGCATGCTCGGCATCGGCATGGTCTTTCAGCATTTCTCGCTCTTCGAGGCGTTGACGGTCGCTGAAAACATCGCGCTTTCGCTCGATGACAGCATTCCGATCGGCAGGATCGCGGAAGAGGCAAGGGCGCTCTCGCGCGCCTATGGCCTGCCGCTCGACCCCCATGTCCACGTCGCTGATCTTTCCGTCGGCGAACGCCAACGCATCGAGATTGTGCGCGCGCTGCTGCAAAATCCCAAGCTCATCATCCTCGACGAGCCGACATCGGTGCTGACGCCGCAGGAGGCCGACAGACTTTTCGAAACACTTTTCAAGCTGAAGGCGGAGGGCAAATCGGTCCTCTACATCAGCCATCGGCTGGAGGAGGTGCAGCGCATCTGTGATCGCGCGACCGTGCTGCGCAACGGCAGGGTCACGGGCGCTTGCGATCCACGTCAGGAGACGCCGGCTTCTCTTGCCCGCATGATGGTTGGCAGCGACGTCGCGACGGTTACGCATCCCGACCGCGGCAACAAGGGCGATGTGCAGCTTTCGGTCACCAATCTTTCCGTTGCTGCACGCACTCCCTTCGCAATGCCACTCAGGGAGGTGTCTCTGGCCGTCCGTTCCGGCGAGATCCTGGCGATCGCGGGTGTTGCCGGCAATGGACAGGGCGAACTCTTCGACGCTCTTTCGGGAGAATATCCAGTGAGTTCGCCGGACGCGATCACGATCCGCAAGAAAGCCGTCGGTACCCAGGGCATCACAGCTCGGCGCCTCCTTGGCGCCGGCTTTGTGCCGGAAGAACGCCACGGCCACGCGGCCGTTTCGGCCATGAAGCTCTCCGACAATCTCGTGCTGGCACGCAGCCAATCCGACCGCAGAACCTTTCTTGGCGGCGCTTTTCTCAAGGTGATCCGCCGCGGCGCGGTCAAGACCGCGACCAAGCGGATCGCCGACGCGATGGATGTGCGCAAGAGCGGCGAGGACCCGGCGGCAGGCTCGCTTTCCGGGGGAAACCTGCAGAAGTTCATCGTTGGCCGCGAGCTTGACCGCCAACCAGCGGTTCTCGTCGTCAATCAACCGACATGGGGCGTCGACGCGGGAGCGGCGAGCCGCATTCGTCAGGCACTAGTGCCGCGCCACAGAGATTATGACTCTTTGACGGGGTAAGCTTTGCGGAGCTTTTGGCGGGCTTTTTCGGTTGTGAACATCCATTGGATCTTTGCGCCATTAGCGTTGCGTTGCTGCTCCCAGGCTGCGACTTCGGCGATTATGGTGTCTTTATTGTCGATACGACGGTCGAGGCATTGGCTGCGCAGGACACCGATCTCGATCTCGACCATGTTGAGCCAACTGGCGTGCTTGGGCGTGTGGTGGAACTCCAGTCGCTTCAGCACCCTTCGAGCCTCCGGGGCTGGAAATGCGTCGTAAAGCGCCCCGGCGGAATGGGTGGAGAGGTTGTCCATCACCACGCGGATGATCGGGGCGTCGGGATAATCGACGTCGACCAGTTCGCGCATGCACTGGGCGAAGTCTTGGTTGGTTCGCCGATCGGTGACCTTCACCCTGCGCCAGGGCTGGTGGGCGTCCATGAAGACAAACAGATTGACCGTGCCGTTTCGGCGATACTCGCAGTCGTAGCGTTCAAGCTGGCCAGGCTTGGCCGCAATGGGCTCGCGCACTTCGCCGATGAGTTGGGTCGGGCTCTCGTCGAAGCAGACCACGGGCCTTTGTGGATCAGGCGTCTCTGCGTAGAGGTCGAGAACATCCTCCATGCGCGCGACGTATTCCCCATCGAGCTTTGGGATGCACCACATGTCTTTGCGCCAAGGTTTGAGATGATTCTCAGCCAGCCGGCGACGTACGGTCTCCGAGGACAACTCGTCATGATCGGTGAGTCGGACCATCTCATCGGCCAGAAGCTCCAGGGTCCAGCGGGCTCGCCCGGGCGGCGGCTTTGAGCAGGCGGTCGCCACCAACAGCGCCTCCTCCTTGCTCGATAGCTTGCGCTCAACACCCGGGCGCGGTTCTTCACTGAGCGCGCCTTCCAGATTGGCTTCCACAAACCGGCGCTTGGTCCGGTAAATCGTCGATCCGCTGACGTTCAAGGTTGCCGCGATCACCTCGTCGCTGAAGCCTTCGTCCGCCGCCACCAGGATCTGGGCGCGCTTGATCTTGCGCGACGCATGGCGTCCCCCGCTCAACAAAACGGCCAGTTGATCACGTTCCGATTGGCTAAGCTCTACGTGAAACTTTATATTCATCGACACCTCCTTCAGCGCGGAGACGCAGATGAATCCGAAAATGAGTCCCTCACTTGACCCGCAAGCCGCAACGGCAAGACATGGCCTTACGCAAGTCCAAGGCCAGTACCTGGCCTTCATCTACGCCTACAGCCGCATCTTCAAACAGCCTCCGGCCGAAGCCGACATGCGTCGCCACTTCGCCGTTACGGCTCCGTCTGTTCACCAGATGGTGCTGACCCTCGAGAAGGCAGGATTTATATCCCGCGTGCCAGGCGCAGCACGCAGCATCCAACTTCTCATCCCACCAGAAGACTTGCCCATTCTACGATAACCCAACCCGTCATAATCTCTGTGGCGCGGTACTAGTCGATCTGGCGCGCAACGGCTCGGCAGTCGTCGTCATCAGCCAGGACCTTGACGAAATATTCGAGGTCGCAACGGAGATTGCCGTGATTTCTGAGGGGCGGCTTTCGCAACCTTTCCCGGCGGGAGAACTGTCACGTGAGAAGATTGGTCTTTTGATGGGCGGTCTGCACGAAAGCAAGACCGCGTCGGAGACCGCCAATGCGCATTGAACTAGAAAAGCGGCCGCAAGCATCGAAGCTCTATGGCTTCGTGTCGCCTTTGCTGGCATTGCTGCTGACGCTGCTCGCCGGGGCGATCATGTTTGCCATTCTAGGCAAGGACCCGATCGAGGCACTGGACGCGTTTTTCCTTGAGCCGTTGCTGGAAGTCTGGTCGCTGCACGAACTTGCGGTGAAGGCAGCGCCGCTGATCATGATTGGCGTCGGGCTGGCCGTCTGCTATCGCTCCAACAACTGGAATATCGGCGCCGAGGGACAGTTTACGATCGGCGCGATCACGGGCTCCATTCTGCCGATCCTGTTCACCGAGTGGCATTCGCCGATGGTGCTGCCCTTGATGCTCATCATGGGCGCGATCGGCGGCGCTTTGTTTGCGGCCATTCCAGCGCTGCTGAAGGCGCATTTCAATACCAACGAAATACTGACGAGCCTGATGCTCGTTTATATCGCACAGCTCTTCCTCGATTGGCTGATCCGCGGCGCCTGGCGCAATCCTCAGGGCTTCAACTTTCCAGAAAGCGTGCCGTTTGCGCCGGAAGCTACGCTGCCGGCGATCTGGGAAGAATCCGGCCGCGCCCATTGGGCCTTCGTTTTTGCGATTGTCGCGGCGATTCTCGTTTGGTTCATGCTCAAGTATACGCTGAGAGGGTTTGAGATCGTCGTTCTCGGACAGTCCGAACGGGCAGGACGCTTCGCCGGCTTTTCGTCGAAGAAGATGATCTGGTTCAGCTTTCTATTCTCGGGGGCGCTTGCCGGACTTGCCGGCATTTCGGAAGTCTCCGGATCGATCGGACATCTACAGCCTGCGATTTCTCCCGGCTATGGCTTCACGGCGATCATCGTCGCGTTTCTCGGACGGCTGAATCCACTCGGTATCGTCGCATCCGGCCTTGTGCTCGCGCTGACCTACCTCGGCGGCGAGGCTGCGCAGCTGTCGCTCGGCGTGTCCGATAAGGTGACCCGCGTCTTCCAGGGATTGCTGCTCTTCTTCGTGCTCTCGTGTGACACCCTCATCTATTACAAGATCCGCATCATCTGGTCGCGAGTCCGGGGAGGCGTTGCATGAGCATCTTCGAAGCGATTCTGCTGACCGTCATTACTGCGTCCACGCCGCTGGTCATTGCCGCGCTTGGCGAACTCGTCGCCGAGCGGTCCGGCGTTCTCAATCTCGGCGTCGAAGGCATGATGATCATGGGGGCTGTTGCAGCCTTCGCGAGCGCGCAAATGACCGGCTCTCCCTATATCGGGCTGCTGGGCGGAATTGTCGCCGGCGCGCTGTTCTCGCTGCTCTTCGGCTTTCTCACTCTGACGCTGGTTGCCAACCAAGTCGCAACCGGCTTGGCGCTAACCATCCTCGGACTTGGCGTTTCGGGAATGCTGGGGGAAGGCTTTGTGAGCGTACCTGGCGTTCGCCTAGCGCCAATCGTCGTCCCTTACCTTTCCGACATTCCGCTCTCGGATCTGTGCTGTTCCGTCAGGACCTGACCTTTTATCTGTCGCTCGCATTGATGTTTGGCGTGAGCTGGTTCCTGTTCCGCAGCCGCACCGGCCTGAAGCTGCGCGCAATCGGCGATAGTCACGGCTCGGCCCATGCTCTCGGCATCAGTGTTATCCGTACGCGCTACCTCGCGGTCATGTTCGGTGGCGCCTGCGCGGGACTAGCGGGAGCGCAGCTTTCTCTCGTCTACACGCCGCAATGGGTGGAGAACATGTCTTCCGGCCGCGGTTGGATCACGCTCGCACTCGTCGTCTTCGCATCCTGGCGTCCATGGCGGGTTTTTGCCGGCGGCTATCTGTTTGGCGCTGTGACGATCCTGCAGCTTCACGCCCAGGCTTTCGGCGTCGGTATCCCGGCTCAGTTCCTGTCAATGCTGCCCTATGCAGCGACTATTGTGGTTCTTGTCATCATTTCTCATAATCGGCGTACGACGTTGATCAACACGCCCGCGTCGCTGGGAAAACCGTTCGTGCCGGAGCGCTAAACAAAAGAATGAGACGCGTTTCCGGAAGCTTCAAACCAACAGGGGTTATCATGAAAAAACCAGCACTTGCACTTGCCGCATCGGCTGCCGCCGTCCTGAGCCTCGGCTCCGTGGCGCAGGCTGCGGACAAGACCAAAGTCTGCTTCGTCTATGTCGGATCACACACCGACGGCGGCTATTCGCAGGCTCACGATCTCGGTCGCCAGCAGATCCAGAAGGAATTCGGCGACAAGATCGACACGCCTTACCTTGAGAACGTGCCGGAAGGCCCCGACGCCGAGCGTGCCATCGAGCGTCTCGCCCGTTCGGGCTGCAAGCTGATCTTCACGACGTCCTTCGGCTTCATGGACGCCACCGTAAAGGTCGCAGCGAAGTTCCCGAACGTGAAGTTCGAGCATGGTACCGGCTACAAATCCGGCCCGAATCTCGCGACCTACAACTCGCGCTTCTATGAAGGCCGTTACATCCTCGGTCAGATCGCAGCCAAGACATCGAAGAACCACGGCGCCGCCTACATCGCCTCCTTCCCGATTCCGGAAGTTGTCATGGGCATCAACGCCTTCGAGCAGGGCGCCCGCTCAATCGATCCCGACTTCAAGCTGAAGGTCATCTGGGTGAACACCTGGTTCGACCCGGGCAAGGAAGCCGATGCCGCAAAAGCCATGGTCGACCAGGGCGTCGACGTACTGACGCAGCACACGGATACCACCGCTCCGATGCAGGTTGCTGAGGAACGCGGCATTCATGCGTTCGGTCAGGCCTCCGACATGATCGCAGCCGGTCCGAAGGCCCAGCTGACGGCAATTGTCGACACCTGGGGCAACTACTACTCCAAGCGCGTTCACGCGCTGCTTGACGGCACCTGGAAGTCCGAGCAGAGCTGGGATGGTCTGAAGGACGGCATCCTCAAGATGGCCGACTACACCAATATGCCTGATGACGTGAAGAAGATGGCTCAGGAAACCGAAGCCAAGATCAAGTCGGGCGAATTGCATCCCTTCACCGGCCCGATCAACAAGCAGGACGGTACTCCCTGGCTCAAGGCCGGCGAGAAGGCTGACGACGGCACGCTGCTTGGCATGAACTTCTACGTCGAAGGCGTAGACGACAAGCTGCCGAAGTGATTTCGGCCAGCAATTAGCACATGCGAAAAGGCGCTCGTTTCGAGCGCCTTTTTTGCTGCATCGCATACTAAAAAGTGCATTTACAAAAGTAATACTATATGATTTTTTCCTATGCGTGCCGCGAGAGGCGGCTTTGGGAGGAAATCATGAAATTGAAGACCGCACTCTTGGGTGCCACGGTTCTGGCTGCCTGCATGTTCGGCTCGGCATCGGCTGCAGAGCTCGTTGTGGGCTTTTCGCAGATCGGCTCCGAATCTGGCTGGCGCGCTGCCGAAACCACCGTCACGAAGGAACTGGCCAAGAAGCGTGGCGTGGACCTGAAGTTTGCTGACGCGCAGCAGAAGCAGGAAAACCAGATCAAGGCGATCCGCTCCTTCATCGCGCAGGGCGTCAACGCCATCTTCCTGGCGCCGGTCGTAGAAACCGGCTGGGACGCCGTTCTAAAAGAAGCGAAGGAGTCCGAAATCCCGGTGATCCTGCTCGACCGAACGATCAAGGCGCCTGAAGACCTCTACCTGACCGCTGTCACCTCAGATCAGGTTCATGAGGGCAAGGTTGCCGGCGACTGGCTTGTAAAGACCGTTGGCGACAAGGCTTGCAACATCGTCGAGCTTCAGGGCACGACCGGTTCTTCGCCAGCCATCGCCCGCAAGAAGGGCTTCGAGGAAGCCATCGCGGGCAAGGCAAACTTCAAGATCGTTCGCAGCCAGACCGGCGACTTCACCCGCACTAAGGGCAAGGAAGTCATGGAAAGCTTCCTGAAAGCTGAAAACGGCGGCAAGGATATCTGCGCCCTCTACGCTCACAACGACGACATGGCCGTGGGCGGCATTCAGGCGATCAAGGAAGCCGGTCTGAAGCCGGGCAAGGACATTCTCGTCGTCTCTATCGACGCGGTTCCTGATATCTTCAAGGCCATGGCAGCCGGAGAGGCGAACGCGACCGTGGAGCTGACGCCGAACATGGCAGGTCCCGCATTCGACGTGCTCGATGCATACCTGAAAGACAAGAAGGGCCCGCCGAAGTGGATCCAGACGGAATCGAAGCTCTATACGCCGGCTGACGATCCGATGAAGGTCTACGAGTCGAAGAAGAACCTCGGCTACTGATTTTGACGCTGGAACCGCACCGGTCCATCATGGGCCGGTGCGGAACTGCCGAATGCCAGTCGGGACTTCATGTCCGTCCACGGCGCGGCATTGTCGGTCCACATCAGGAAAAGCCGCTTTCATGATTCACGATTTCGAGAACGTTCTAACCGCCTCCGGGATATCGAAATTCTTCCCGGGCGCCATTGCGCTCGACAAGGTCGATTTCTCGCTGCGCAAGGGCGAGGTGCATGCGCTTCTGGGCGAAAACGGTGCCGGAAAATCAACGCTCATCAAATGCATTACGGGTGCCTATCACCGCGATCAGGGCAGGCTTGCTCTCGATGGCGCCGAAATCAATCCGTCCGATACGCTCGCGGCCCAGAAGCTCGGCATCGGCACGGTGTATCAGGAGGTCAATCTCCTCCCCAATCTGAGCATCGCCGAGAACCTATCCCTCGGGCGCCAGCCGAAGCGGTTCGGCATGATCGATGTACGGGCGATGAACCGGCAGGCGCGGGCACTGCTTGAGCAATACGGGATGGACGTCGATGTGACCGCGCAACTCGACCGGTTTTCGGTCGCAGTGCAGCAGGTCGTGGCGATCGCGCGCGCTGTCGATTTGTCGGGTAAAGTCCTCATTCTCGACGAGCCGACTGCAAGCCTTGACACGCAGGAAGTCGCGATGCTCTTTCGTATCATGCGGGACTTGAAAGAACGCGGCCTTGGCATTGTCTTTATTACTCATTTCCTGGAGCAGGTTTATGAGGTCAGTGATCGCATCACAGTGCTGAGAAATGGCAAATTGGTCGGCACTCGCGAAACATCCGAGCTGTCTCGCCAGAGCCTGATCTCGATGATGCTCGGTCATGAATTGGCGAATGCCGAAGCAACAGCGCGGGCGCATTCGGTTACAGCCGGTCCGGTCAAATACAGGTTCGAAGGCTACGGCAAGCGTGGCAAGGTGAAGCCGTTCAACCTTGAGGTCCGCGTCGGCGAGGTGGTGGGCGTTGCAGGCTTGCTCGGGTCCGGCCGCACGGAGACTGCCGAGTTGCTTTTCGGGATCGAGCAGGCTGACGGTGGAACGGCACAAGTCGACGGTAAGCAGGTTGCGCTCTCGAATCCGCGTGCGGCCATCCGCAGCGGCTTCGGTTTCTGTCCGGAGGATCGCAAGACGGACGGGATCATCGGCGACCTTTCCATTCGCGAGAACATTGCCCTGGCGCTGCAAGCACGGCGAGGCTGGGCCCGGCCGATTTCTCGCGCCGATCAAAACGCCCTGGCCGACCGCTACATCAGTGCGCTCGACATCCGGACGACAGACAGGGAGAAGCCGATACGTCTGCTGTCAGGCGGCAATCAGCAGAAAGCGATTCTTGCGCGCTGGCTGGCCACCAATCCGGACTTCCTGATCCTCGACGAGCCGACCCGCGGCATCGACGTCGGCGCACATGCCGAGATTATCCGCTTGATCGAAGATCTCTGCGCGAAGGGCATGTCACTGATCGTTATTTCTTCGGAATTGGAAGAACTTATCGCCTATAGCTCACGTATCTTGGTCCTTCGCGATCGCGAGCATGTCGCGGAACTGACGGGAGACAATGTCAACACCGCGCGCATCGTCGACGCCATCGCTGCCGCCCAAAAGAAGACGGAGGACGCATGAGGTCGTCGCTCAACGCACTGCTGATCCGGTTGGCGCCGCAACTCATCGCGCTTGCGGTCATTCTCATATTAAATTTCATTATGTTCCCGCAGTTTTTTAATGTTGTTGTTCAGAACGATCGGTTTTATGGCAGCCTGATAGATGTGCTAAACCGCGGCGCGCCTGTTGCCTTGTTGGCAGTCGGCATGACGCTCGTGATTGCGACCAAGGGGATCGATCTGTCGGTCGGCGCGGTGATCGCGATCTGCGGCGCCGTTGCCGCTTCATCCATCGTGTCCGGCCATTCGCTGGTCATGACGCTGCTGGTAACGGTGGGAGTCGGGCTGCTTTGCGGGGTATGGAACGGCCTTCTAGTCGCCATACTCAACATCCAGCCGATCATCGCCACGCTTGTGCTGATGGTTGCCGGACGCGGGATTGCTCAGCTCATCACCGAGGGTGTCATCATGACCTTCAACGATGAAGGGTTGATCGCGCTTGGCAGCGGCTCCTTCGCATTCCTGCCCATGCCTGTCATCATATGGCTGGTCATGGGCGCCCTGGTGATTCTGCTCGTGAGGCGCACGGCGCTTGGCATGCTGATCGAAGCAACCGGCATTAATCGACGTGCAAGCATGCTTTCCGGCGTGCGAACGCCCGTACTGCTGATGGCCGTTTATATGTTGAGCAGCCTTTGCGCCTCGATCGCCGGAATCATCGTCGCAGCCGATATCAAGGGCGCCGATGCAAACAATGCTGGGCTCTGGTTGGAACTCGACGCGATTTTGGCCGTCGTCGTGGGCGGCAACTCTCTGCTGGGCGGACGCTTCAGCATCCTCGGCTCACTGATCGGCGCAATGATCATTCAGGCTGTGAACACCGGCATTTTGCTCTCAGGATTTCCGCCGGAGTTCAACCTGATCATCAAGGCGGTGATCGTCATCGTGATCCTCGTCATTCAGTCGCCGGCAATTCAATCGGCGGCCGTGGTTCTAGGCCGGCGATCGAGCAGCGTCGGGGAAGGGCAGATTCAATGAACTCGAAATATCTTCCGCTGCTGGCAACGGTCGTGATCTTCGTTCTCTCCTATGCAATCTGCACGTTGCAGTATCCTAACATCCTGTCTACCCGCGTGATCGGCAACCTATTGACTGACAATGCCTTTCTCGGCATCGCAGCGGTCGGCATGACGTTTGTCATCATCTCGGGCGGCATTGACCTATCGATCGGCTCGATCATCGCTTTCACCGGCGTGTTCCTGGCCGTCATCCTGCAGAACACCACAATCCATCCGCTTGTTGCGTTTGTCCTGGTGCTAATCATCACGACCGCCTTCGGTGCGGCAATGGGCGCGATCATTCACTATCTGGAAATGCCGGCTTTCATCGTGACACTCGCGGGCATGTTCCTGGCACGCGGCATGGCGTTCGTGCTGTCGATCGACAGCATTCCGATCAATCACGACTACTACACGACGCTGACAAGCCTCTATTACAGGATGCCGGGCGGTGGTCGGCTGACGCTAATCGGCGGCGTCATGCTTCTCGTCTTTGTCGCCGGCATATTCCTGGCGCATCGCACGCGCTTCGGTACCAATGTCTACGCGCTCGGCGGCGGCCCACAGACGGCGCAGCTCATGGGCGTTCCCGTGGGGCGAACCACGATCCAGATCTATGCATTGTCCGGCTTTCTTGCTGGTCTATCCGGAATCGTTTTTTCACTCTATACGTCGGCCGGTTATTCTCTGGCAGCAGTCGGCGTCGAGCTGGATGCGATCGCAGCAGTCGTCATTGGGGGGACGCTGTTGACCGGAGGGGCGGGATTCGTGGCAGGCACCTTCATCGGTATCCTGATACAGGGCCTCATTCAGACCTACATCACCTTCGACGGGACGCTCTCGAGTTGGTGGACGAAGATCTTGATCGGCCTTTTGCTTTTTGCATTCATTCTAATGCAGAAGGTTATTCTCTTCCTTTCCAGTATGAATAAGAGGTATGCCTGAGCGGGGAGGTATTCGTTGCGTAACAGATTGCTTGAGACCGGAAAAACAGCGCGCAAATCGCGAACGAGCCACGCACAAGTCGTGGATGAGCTCGGCAGGGCGATCGTTGCCGGAACCTATCCTGTTGGAAGCATCCTGCCCGGCGACGCCGAACTCGCACAGCGTTTCAAGGTCTCACGCACCGTCCTTCGCGAAACGATGAAAACGCTTGCCGCAAAAGGCATGATCGTCGCCAAGGCCCGCGTCGGCACGCGCGTGACGGAGAAGAACCTCTGGAACATGTTCGACAGCGAGATCATAGCCTGGCATTTCGACAGCGGCGTGACGGAAGAATTCCTGCTGCAGCTTTACGACATCCGGCTAGCTTTCGAGCCATTTGCCGCCGGTCTCGCCGCCGAGCGGGCGAGCAAGGACGACATCGAGCATCTGCGAGCTCTGGCAACGGAAATGGCCGCTCTGGGCCACACCAGCGAAAGCCTTGCGCTGGCCGACCTGCATTTTCACCTCGCAATAGCCGATGCATCTCACAACCCCTTCATGCGAACGCTTGGCAGCCTGATCGAAGCCGCGCTGGTCGGCATGTTCCGCATTAGTACACCGCCATCGCAGAACGGCTTCTCGAACATTGCGGACACGCATATGCGCATCGTCGAGGCGATCGTCGCCGGGGACGTCGATGGCGCCCGAAAAGCCATGGAGATCGTGATCATCGATGGCCGCGATCACGTCCGCGACGCCTATGCGGCGATAACCAAGGCATCCGCCTGATCCATTTTGATCTTTGTCCCGCCCTTGTCTTGCTGCTATGAGGCAGCAAAGGCTGCACCCAATGGATTCTCGGAGCACATCATGGAACGGACTTGCCTCGCCATCATTCTCGCTGCGGGGGACAGCACGCGAATGAAGTCGTCGAAATCGAAGGTGCTGCACCCGATCGCGAACCGCCCGATGATCGCGCATGTCGTGGATGCCGTGGCAAAGAGCGACATTTCATCGGTCGCGCTCGTCGTGGGCCGCGACGCCGACGAAGTGGCGAAGGCTGCCCAAGTCGGAAACGTCGAGATCGAAACATATCTGCAGAAGGAGCGGCTTGGCACCGGTCATGCGGTGCTGGCAGCACGCGAAGCCATCGCGCGCGGATATGACGATATCATCGTGACCTACGGCGATGTACCGTTGCAGACCGAGGGACCGCTCAAGGCCGCACGTCAAGGCCTTGCCGAGGGCAGCGATGTGGTCGTCATCGGCTTCCACACCGACAGGCCGACCGGCTACGGCCGCGTGCTCGTCAAGGATGGCGAACTGATCGCCATCCGCGAGGAAAGGGATGCGACAGATGCCGAGCGTGCCGTGAAATGGTGCAACAGCGGCCTGATGGCAATCAACGGCCGCAAGGCTCTCGATCTGCTATCCCGCATCGGCAACGCCAATGCCAAAGGCGAGTACTATTTGACGGACCTAGTGGAGATCGCCCGCTCCATCGGCGGCCGCGTCACGGCTGTCGACGCACCCGAAATCGAAATGACCGGCTGCAACAATCGGGCGGAACTCGCCGTGATCGAGCGGCTCTGGCAAGAGCGCCGGCGCCACGAGATGATGATCGCCGGGGTCACGATGATCGCTCCTGAGACCGTGTTTCTTTCCTACGATACCGCGATTGGGCAGGACGCCCTAATCGAACCGAACGTCGTGTTCGGCCCCGGTGCGACAATCGATGGCGGCGCGATCATTCATGCGTTCTCGCACATTGAGGGTGCGCATGTCAGCACCGCCGCGGCCGTCGGCCCGTTCGCTCGCCTGCGGCCGGGCGCCGATCTCGGCAACGGCTCGAAAGTCGGCAATTTCTGCGAGGTCAAGAACGCGAAGATCGGCGAGGGAGCCAAGGTCAATCACCTGACCTACATCGGCGACGCGAAGGTCGGAGCGGGGGCAAACATTGGAGCAGGCACGATTACCTGCAACTATGACGGCGTCAACAAGCACGAGACGCTGATCGGGGCGAATACCTTCATCGGATCGAACTCATCGCTCGTAGCGCCGGTCAGCATTGGCGACAATGCCTATATTGCCTCCGGCAGTGTCATCACCGCGGATGTACCCGCCGATGCGCTCGCCTTTGGCAGGGCGCGCCAGGAACTGAAGCCGGGCCGAGCCGCCGTGCTGCGCGAACGCGCACTGGCTATCAAGGCTGCAAACAAGTCCAAGGCATAGGGCTCTGCGTAACGCGCGGAAACCGAAAGTGACCGCCGAGGCCATTGAGAAAAAAGACAAAATCGTTACGAGTGGCCTTCGGAACGGAAGGCTTTGGGGACTTTCATGTGTGGTATTGTTGGAATCGTAGGAAGCAACCCGGTTGCGGGGCGCCTTGTTGACGCACTGAAGCGGCTTGAGTACCGCGGCTATGACTCGGCGGGAGTCGCCACGATACATAACGGCGAAATGGCTCGGCGTCGCGCCGAGGGCAAGCTCTTCAATCTCGAAAAGCGCCTCGACGGCGAACCTCTGCCGGGAACAATCGGCATTGCGCACACGCGCTGGGCTACTCATGGCGTTCCCAACGAGATCAACGCGCATCCGCACTTTGTCGAGGGGGTTGCGGTCGTCCACAACGGCATCATCGAAAACTTCTCCGAGCTGCGAGACGAGTTGATTGCCGAAGGCGCCGTTTTCGAGACGCAGACGGATACCGAAGTCGTCGCCCATCTCATGGCGAAGTATCTTCGTCACGGCATCGAGCCGCGTGCCGCGATGCTCAAAATGCTGAACCGGGTAACCGGCGCCTATGCGCTTGCAATCATGCTCCAGAACGACCCCAGCATGATCATGGCGGCGCGCTCCGGACCGCCACTTGCCGTGGGCTACGGCTCGGGCGAAATGTTCCTCGGCTCGGATGCCATCGCGCTTTCTCCCTTTACCAACGAGATCACCTACCTGGTCGACGGCGATTGGGCCGTGCTGACGCGAGACGGTGCGACAATCCTCGACTTTTCGGGCAACGAGGTGCATCGCCCTCGGCAGATATCGCAGACGACTGCGTATGTAGTGGACAAGGGCAATCACCGCCACTTCATGGAAAAGGAGATTTACGAGCAGCCGGAGGTCATCTCGCATGCCCTCAGCCGCTACATGGACTTTGCCAGCAATACGATCAGTGACAACATCAACGCGATCGACTTCAAGGCTACAAGCAGCCTGGCAATTTCCGCATGCGGAACCGCATATCTCGCAGGCCTCGTCGGCAAATACTGGTTCGAGCGCTACGCGCGTCTACCTGTCGAAATCGATGTCGCATCCGAATTCCGCTATCGCGAAATGCCTCTGTCGCCCTCGCAGGCCGCCCTTTTCATTTCGCAGTCCGGGGAGACCGCCGACACACTGGCGTCGCTGCGTTACTGCAAGGACAAGGGGCTGAAGATCGGCGCTGTGGTCAACGTCAGGGAATCGACGATTGCCCGTGAGTCGGATGCAATCTTCCCGATCATGGCGGGCCCAGAGATCGGCGTTGCGTCCACCAAGGCATTCACCTGCCAGTTGGCCGTCCTGGCGGCGCTGGCACTCGGCGCCGGCAAGGCGAGGGGAACGATCAGCGCGGAGCAGGAAAGGGAGCTGGTGCGCCATCTCGCTGAAATGCCGCGCATTATGAGCCGCGTACTGAATCTCATCCAGCCGCAGATGGAAAGCTTGTCGCGCGAATTGTCGAAGTGCCGCGATGTTCTCTATCTCGGTCGCGGCACGAGCTTCCCGCTTGCGATGGAAGGGGCCCTCAAGCTCAAGGAAATTTCTTACATCCATGCCGAGGGTTACGCAGCGGGCGAACTGAAGCACGGGCCGATAGCATTGATCGACGAAAACATGCCCGTCATCGTGATCGCGCCGTTTGATCGTTTCTTCGACAAGACAGTGTCGAACATGCAGGAGGTTGCAGCGCGTGGCGGCCGCATCATCTTTATCACCGACGAGGCAGGCGCGGCCGCATCGAAGCTGCCAACAATGGCGACGATCGTGTTGCCTGATGTCAACGAGATCATCGCGCCGATGATCTTCTCACTGCCGATCCAGCTGCTTGCCTATCACACGGCCGTCTTCATGGGCACGGATGTCGATCAGCCGCGCAATCTGGCAAAGTCGGTCACGGTGGAGTGACCGGCTGGTCGCCCCCTGAAGACTTGTGCGACTTGGCAATTTCTGGCAGCTTTTCAATCAGGAAAGCATGGGGGAGCTGATTTCCGATAGCCGGTCTGCTCAACGGAGTTCATCAGCACGCGATGACGGAAAAACTGCCCCGATTGCCGATAGCCACTCGCATCAGGAACAACTTCCTGGCGGGCCTTATCATTTGCGCGCCCATCGCGATTACGCTGTGGCTGACATGGTCGGTCGTGCGATGGGCAGACAGCTGGGTGAAGCCGTACCTGCCGGCGCGCTATGACCCGGACAACTATCTGAATTTCGCTGTGCCCGGTTCCGGCCTGCTGATCGCGCTTATCGCGATCACGCTTATCGGCTTCCTCGGCAAAAACCTGATCGGCCAGAGCATCGTTCATTTCAGCGAATCGCTTGTGCAGCGCGTACCGCTCGTGCGCAGTATCTATCAGAGCGTAAAGCAGATTTTCGAGACGGTGCTGAAGGACAAAACAAACTCCTTCAAGAAGGTCGGCCTAATCGAATATCCCAGCCCCGGTCTCTGGGCGCTCGTCTTCATTTCGACGGATGCCAAGGGGGAGATTGCGTCGAAGTTCAAAGCGATGGGCCAGGACATGGTCTGCGTGTTCCTGCCGCCGACGCCGGTGCCGACGGCCGGATTTCTGATCTTTACGCCGCGCGAGAAGATTGTTCCGCTCGATATGTCACCGGAGGATGCAGCAAAGCTCTTGATCTCCGGCGGCCTTGTCACACCGGAAGAGCTTGCCGGGCGCATCGCGAAACAAGAACGAACGCGCAAGCCGCTGCCGGCGCCTATCGAGATGTAGTTTTGGTCGCGCGACTCACCCGGCATGTAGGAAGCGGATCGCCTCATCGCGACGGAACAGGTAGAGCAGGGTGCGGACGGCCTTGCCGCGGTCGCTGGTGAGGTCCGGATCACGCTCTATCAGATACGCAGCATCGCGGCGGGCGATTTCCAGAAGATCGGCATGAGCCTCCAGGCTCGCGATACGAAAGCCCGGTGTTCCCGATTGCCGTGTGCCGAGCAGTTCGCCTTCGCCGCGCAGTTTCAGGTCTTCCTCTGCAATGCGGAAGCCGTCTTCGGTTTCACGCATGATCGACAGGCGCGCATGGCCGGTCTCGCCAAGCGGTCCCTTATAGAGCAGGATGCAGGTCGAGGCCGCGTCGCCGCGGCCGACACGGCCGCGAAGCTGATGCAACTGCGCCAGGCCGAAGCGCTCGGCATGCTCGATCACCATGATCGTAGCATCAGGAATATCCACGCCGACTTCCACCACGGTCGTGGCGACCAACAGGCGGATTTCGCCGTTCTTGAACGCCATCATCACGGCGTCCTTTTCGGCGCCGCTCATGCGGCCGTGGATCAAACCGATGCCTGGGCCGAGCGACGAGACGAGCGTTGCATGGCGCTCTTCGACCGACATCAGATCGCTCTCCTCGGATTCCTCGACGAGCGGGCAGATCCAATAGGCCTTCTTGCCCTCTCCGACCGCGCTCTTCAGCCGTCCAACGATCTCGCCAATGCGTTCGGTCGGCACGGTAATCGTCTGGATCGGCTTTCGGCCGGCCGGCTTTTCCGTCAGCTTCGAGACGTCCATGTCGCCGAAGGCGGCAAGCACCAGGGTTCGCGGGATCGGCGTCGCCGTCATCACAAGCATGTGCGGCGTGATGCCCTTGGCGGTCAGTCGCAGGCGCTGGTGGACGCCGAAACGATGCTGCTCGTCAACGACAGCCAGCATCAGGTTGCGATAGTTGACGGTGTCTTGGAACAGGGCGTGTGTGCCGATAACGATCTGCGCCTCTCCCGACGCGATCCTCTCGAGGATGTCTTCGCGCTCACGACCCTTGGTACGGCCTGTGAGGACTTCGAGGCGCAGACCGGCCGAAGCGGCGAATCTCGAGATCGTCGCGTAGTGTTGACGCGCGAGGATCTCCGTGGGGGCCATCAGGACGGCCTGGCCGCCGCTTTCGATGACAGCGGCCATCGCTATCAGTGCGACCAACGTCTTGCCGGAACCGACATCGCCCTGCAGCAGCCGCAGCATGCGGTCCTCGCCGGCCATATCCTTGAGGATATCTGCAACCGCGGCGTTCTGGCTGCCGGTCGGAGAGAACGGCAGGGTCTGCAGGATTTGCCGACTGATGATGCCGGTAGCATGCACCGGTTGGCCGGCGACCTTGCGCAGGCGCTGGCGCACTAGACTGAGGGAGAGCTGGCCCGCCATGAATTCGTCATAGGCGAGGCGGCGACGGGCGGGGGCTTGCGTATCGATATCCGCGGGATCACATGGTTCGTGCAGGGCGTGGAAAGCGTCCGCTGTCGAGGGCAGCCCCTGTTTCTGTGCGAGGGTCAGGTCGATCCATTCCGGAAGTTCGGGCGTGCGCGGCAGCGCGGCTTCGATGATCTTGCGCAGTGTCTTTGGCGAAAGACCTGCGGTGAGGGGGTAAATCGGCTCGACGAGGGGCAGATTCTCGGCTTCGCTGGCCTTCACAATATAGTCTGGATGCACCATCGAAGCGCGGCCATTGAACCAGTCGATCTTGCCGCTGACGGTCACCTCTTCGTCGAGCGGTAATTGCTTTTCCAGCCATGCCGGCTGGCCGCGGAAGAAAACGAGTGTCAGTTCGCCGGACTCGTCATGCAGGACGACGCGGTAAGGGATGTTGCTTTTGCCGCGCGGCGGCACCTGGTGGCGATCCACGCGAGCCGTGACGGTGACGATGGCGCCTTGCGGCGCGCGGGCGATACCGGGCTGGTTTCGACGGTCGATCAGGGAGTGCGGCGCATGAAACAGCAGATCGACGACGCGCGTATCGTCAGGCGTCTCGCGCCCAAGCAGCTTTACCAGCAGCTCGGCGATCTTTGGGCCGACGCCGGGCAGGGCGGAAACGGGCGAAAACAGCGGATCGAGAATAGCGGGGCGCATGGCGGCAAAATGCGATGAACAATGCGGCCTTGGCAAGGCTGACAAGCCGCTTTCGAGGGTCTATAGAGGCGCATCAACAGGAAGGTAACGCCATGACGGGTGTGTCACTCTCGAGCGCCGATCTTGATCCGCGCCGCCGCCGAATCCTCTTTCGCTGCTGGCATCGCGGCATTCGCGAGATGGATCTGGTCTTCGGGCAGTTCGCCGAAAAGGAGATCGCGACCCTGTCAGAGACCGAACTCGACGAGTTCGAAACCGTCATGGCCGAAGAGGACAACGATCTTGTGCGCTGGATCATGGGAACATGGCCGGTGCCCGAGCGTTTTCAGACGCCGATGTTCGAGCGCCTTGCCGCCTACAAGCCCGATTTCGAGTATCCAGCCGACGCCCTGCCCAGGAACGCGTAATGATCCCAGGTTTTAACGTAAAGAAGCTGTCAGCCGTCGCCGAGCCGCTGACCATCGGCAACGTGCCCACAGGTGTGGAGGCTTTGTTGCTGGCCGATCTGGCGCGCGCCGGCGAGCCGCTCGCTTACGTGCTTTCCGATGGCCAGCGGATGGCCGACTTGGAGCAGATTCTCGGCTTCGTCGCGCCCGAGATCCCGGTCCTGACACTGCCGGCCTGGGACTGTCTTCCTTACGACCGCGTTTCGCCGAGCGCGGATACCTCAGCACGCCGGCTCGCGGCGCTGGGCGGCCTGATCGCGCATCGCAAGAAACCGCATGCGGCCATCGTGCTGGTGACCGTCAATGCAATGCTGCAGAAGGTTGCCCCGCAGGAGGTCATCGAGAGCCTGGCGTTTTCCGCACGTCCGGGAAACACTGTGCGCATGGACAACATTGCCGGGCGGTTGGAACGCAATGGTTTCGACCGCGTCGCAACGGTGCGCGAGGTCGGCGAATATGCGGTGCGCGGCGGCATTCTGGATGTCTTTGTGCCCGGTTCCGAGGAGCCTGTTCGCCTCGATTTCTTCGGCGACACGCTGGAAAGCATCCGCAGCTTCGATCCGGCAAGCCAGCGCACGACAGGGCAGCTCCGTTCACTCGACCTTAACCCGATGAGCGAGGTCACGCTGACGCCCGATACCATCAGCCGTTTCCGCAAGAACTACCTCTCCTCGTTCGGCGCGGCAACGCGCGACGATGCGCTTTATCTCGCCATATCGGAGGGGCGGCGCTATCCGGGCACGGAGCATTGGCTGCCGCTTTTCTACGAGAAGCTGGAGACGGTATTCGACTATCTCACAGGCTTCCGACTGGTGACCGATCACGCGGTACGCCAGGCTGCCGAGGAGCGCTCCAAGCTTGTGTTCGACTATTATGACGCGCGCCTGAATTCCGGACAGCCCGGCAAAGGTCAGATGGCGCAAGGAACGCCCTATAAACCCGTGACGCCCGGCCAGCTCTATTTGGACGGAAAGACTTTCGCCAACACGCTCGACGCGTTCGACGCGATGCGGATTTCGCCCTTCAACGAGCACGAGGGAGAGGCGCGGCGCGTCATCAATCTCGATGCTCGACAGGGCGAGCGGTGGGCACGCTCGAACGCGGAGGGGGGTGGCAATGCCGAACGCGTGAATGTCTTCGACGCCGTCGTGAAACATATTGCCGACAAACGCTCATCCGGCGCCAAGGTGTTGATCACCGCCTGGACGGAAGGTTCGCTAGACCGTCTGCTGCAGGTGCTGAACGAACACGGCCTGGAGCGCGTGAAACCGATCGGCGCCCTGAAAGAGATCGACAGCCTTGCCAAAGGCGAGGCAGCAGCCGCTGTGCTCAGTCTCGAATCCGGATTTGAAGCCGGCAATCTGGTGGTCATCGGCGAGCAGGACATTCTCGGCGACCGCATGGTGCGGCGCTCGAAGCGGCGCAAACGCGCTGCGGATTTCATCTCTGAGGTCGCCGGTCTCGATGAAGGTTCGGTCGTCGTCCACGCGCAGCACGGCATCGGCCGGTTCGTGGGCCTGCGGACGATCGAAGCGGCGGGCGCGCCGCATGCCTGCCTTGAACTGCAGTATGCCGACGATGCGAAGCTCTTCCTACCGGTCGAGAATATCGATCTGCTGTCGCGCTACGGCGGCGAGGGGACGGAAGCTCCGCTCGACAAGCTCGGCGGTGGCGCATGGCAGATGCGCAAGGCCAAGCTCAAGAAGCGACTGCTCGATATGGCGGATGCGCTGATCCGTATTGCCGCCGAACGCCTGACGCGACACGCGCCCGTGCTGACGACGCCGGAAGGTCTCTATGATGAGTTCTCCGCCCGCTTCCCCTACGACGAGACGGAAGACCAGGACAACGCCATCGAGGCCGTGCGCTCCGATCTTGGGGCCGGCCGGCCGATGGATCGTCTCGTCTGCGGCGACGTCGGCTTCGGCAAGACAGAGGTGGCGCTTCGTGCTGCCTTCGTGGCGGCGATGAATGGTATTCAAGTTGCCGTGGTCGTGCCGACCACGCTGCTGGCCCGCCAGCACTTCAAGACCTTCTCCGAGCGGTTCCGCGGCCTGCCTGTGCGCATCCAGCAGGCCTCGCGCCTCGTCGGTTCGAAGGAGCTGGCACTGACGAAGAAGGAAGTGGCCGAGGGCAAGACTGACATCGTCGTCGGTACCCACGCGCTTCTCGGTGCGGGCATCCAGTTCGCCAATCTCGGGCTGCTGATCATCGACGAAGAACAGCACTTCGGCGTCAAGCACAAGGAGCGTCTGAAGGAGTTGAAGAGCGACGTACACGTTCTGACTCTTTCTGCAACACCGATCCCCCGCACGCTCCAGCTCGCGATGACGGGTGTGCGCGAGCTGTCGCTGATCACGACGCCGCCGGTCGACCGCATGGCGGTGCGCACCTTCATTTCGCCGTTCGATTCGCTCGTCATCCGCGAAACGCTGATGCGCGAGCACTATCGCGGCGGTCAAAGCTTCTATGTCTGCCCGCGGCTTGCCGATCTCGAGGATGTGCATGCGTTCCTGCGCTCCGACGTGCCGGAACTGAAAGTCGCTGTCGCGCACGGTCAGATGCCGGCTGGCGAACTCGAAGACATCATGAATGCCTTCTACGAAGGGCGCTACGACGTGCTGCTGTCGACGACGATCGTAGAATCGGGTCTCGACGTGCCGACCGCCAACACGCTGATCGTCCACCGCGCCGATATGTTCGGCCTCGCTCAGCTTTATCAGCTACGCGGCCGCGTCGGACGCTCGAAGGTCCGCGCCTTCGCGCTCTTCACGCTGCCGGTCAACAAGGTGCTGACGGCGACGGCCGAACGTCGCCTCAAGGTGCTGCAGTCGCTCGACACGCTTGGTGCGGGCTTCCAGCTTGCCAGTCACGATCTCGACATTCGCGGAGCAGGTAATCTGCTTGGCGAGGAGCAGTCCGGCCATATCAAGGAAGTCGGCTTCGAGCTCTATCAGCAGATGCTGGAAGAGGCCGTTGCCGAGGTGAAGGGCGTCGATGAGATCCAGGATAGCGGCTGGTCGCCTCAGATCTCGGTCGGAACTTCGGTGATGATCCCGGATGGCTACGTGCCCGATCTGCACCTGCGCATGGCACTCTATCGCCGTCTCGGGGAGATCGCGGAACTGAAGGAAATCGACGGCTTCGGCGCTGAAATGATCGACCGCTTCGGCCCGATGCCGATCGAGGTCCAGCACCTCCTGAAGATCGTCTACGTGAAATCGCTCTGCCGCGTCGCCAACGTGGAGAAGCTGGATGCGGGGCCCAAGGGCGTTGTCATCCAATTCCGCAACAAGGAGTTTCCGAATCCGGCAAGCGTGGTTGGCTACATCGCCAAGCAGGGCTCCATGGCGAAGATTCGGCCTGACCAAAGTGTATTCCTCACCCGCGACCTGCCGACACCGGAAAAGCGGCTGCAGGGTGCAGCCGTTATCATGACGCAGCTCGCGGAAATGGCGAAGGCGTAAGCACGCTCAGTTCATGCCGGCGCGCGCTTCGGCCTTCGCCTTGGCGATATCGCGAAGGGCGTTTGCCAACACATCCGGTGTCTGAGCGCCGCTGACGGCATACTGCTGGTCGAAGATGAAGAACGGCACGCCGTTGACGCCCATCTTCTGCGCGGCTTCGATCTCGGCGATCACGAGATCCTTGTCGGCGTCGGACGCGAGCAGGGAGGAGACGACCGCTCGGTCCATACCGGCGTTCTGTGCGATATTGAGCAGAACGGCATGGTCGCCGACGTTGCGCCCTTCCTCGAAATTGGCCTTGAAGAGGGCATTGACGACACGGTCCTGCTTCTCGCGATCCTCGACCATTGCCCAATGGATCAGGCGGTGTGCATCCAGCGTGTTCGGGCCGATCTTGATCGCGTCGAAATCGAAGTTGATGCCGACTTCGCGACCAAGCTCGCTCAGCATCTTGTGCCCTTGAGCGACACGCTCGGCGCCGCCGAGCTTCTGCTCCAGCGCTTTCTTCTGGTCGACGCCTTCGGGCGGATAGTCGGGGTTGAGGCGGTACGGGCGCCAGTTGATGTCCACACCGACCTCGTCCTGGACTTCGGCGATCGCAAGCTCCAGCCGCGCCTTGCCGAGATAGCACCACGGGCAGACGACATCAGAGACAACGTCGATGGTAATGCGTTCCATGGGCTTTCCTTTTTCTCAAACCGAAACGTTCCCGCCATCTAGGCCTTGCGGCGGGAGACTTCAACCAGGCAGGAAAAAGGATTCTATTGGACGCTCTGATCCCACCATGCCGGCAGCTGGTAGCCGTAGAGCGGAACCGTCTCGGGGTGGCCGATGCGCTTGCTGCGCGCGACCCATTGCTGATCGACGTGGTAGAGCGGCAGAACATAGTGCCCCGACAGGAGCATACGGTCGTGAGAGCGCACCGCCGCTGTAAAGTCTTCTGCCGAACGAGCCATGAGGATGTGCTGGATCAACGTATCGACACCGGGATCGGCGACGCCGGCGAAATTGTCGGTGCCTTCACGATCCTTGGCCGCGGAAGACCAGCGCCCCAGCTGTTCGATGCCCGGAGACAGAGACGACGTGTAGGACTTCACGATGACATCGTAGTCGAAGCTATTCGTGCGGCTCTGATACTGCGAATCGTCGACCGTGCGGATCGTCGCGGCAATGCCGAGCAGCTGGAGCGAACGCTGGTAGGAGACCGCGAGCTTCTCCTGATCGGTGTTCTGCGTCATGATCTCGAAGGCAAGCGGCCGACCGTTGGCGTCGCTCATCTTGCCGTTCTTGATCGTATAGCCTGCTTCCTTGAGGAGCGCCGCCGCCTGCCTCAGGACGTTGCGATCGCGGCCTGAGCCATCCGTTACGGGAAGCTTGTAGGTGCCGTTCAGAATCGCCGGATCGATACGATCCTTGATGGGGCCGAGCAGTTTCAGCTCGCGCTCGTCGGCAGGCACCCCGAAGCTCGACAGATCCGAGTTCTGCCAGAAGCTTTGGGTGCGGATGTAGGCGTTCGAGAAGAGGTTCTTGTTCGCCCATTCGAAATCGAAGATCAACGACAGCCCCTCGCGGAGCTTCGCGTTGTTGAAGACCGGCCGCCGGGTGTTGAAGACGAAGCCGAACATGCCGCTCGGAAGCTTTGGTTCAAAGGTGTCCTTCACGACGTTGCCGGATGTTGCTGCCGGGAAATTGTAAGCGCTCGCCCAATGGCCGGGACTGCCGTCCGGGTAGATGTCGATATCGCCCTTCTTGAAGGACTCGAAGAGAGTGGTGTCCTGCAGAAAATACTGGACCGTGATCTGGTCGTAGTTGTCGAGGCCTACTTTCGCAGGAACATCCTTGCCCCAGTAGTTGGGATCGCGTTCGAAGGTTATGCTTTCGCCAGGCTTCAGCGACTTGATCTTGTAGGGACCGGATCCGACAGGAGGCGTGAGCGATGACCGATCGAATGTCTCGGGGTCGATGGCGTGCTTTGGCAGGATCGGTGTGGAGCCAGCGAGGATCAGCGGAAACTCGCGATCGGCCTTGTCGTTGAAGGTGAAGCGAACGCTGTGGTCTCCGACCTTCTCCATCTTCGCCACGGCGTTCAGTCGCGTGTTGAAGGGAACGCGGCCCTTTTCCTTCAAAAGGTTGAAGGTGAAGATCACGTCATCCGGCGTCACCGGCTGGCCGTCCGACCACTTGGCAGCCGGATTGAGATTGAACTGGATATAGCTGCGATCCTCATCCCATTCGACGGACTGGGCAAGCAGGCCATAGAGCGTGAAGGGTTCGTCGCGCGAGCGAAGCATCAGCGTCTCAAAGACGAGGTTCCCGTATTCGGGGTCCCACATGCCGCGCGCCGTCGTGCGCATGCTTTTCAGGATAAAGGGATTGAGGCTGTCAAAGGTCCCGACGACCCCATAATTGATCTTCCCGCCCTTCTTCACATCGGGATTGACGTAGGGAAGATGCTTGAAATCGGCGGGCAGGGCCGGTGCACCATGCATTGCGATGCCATGCACCGGCTCGGCGAGAGCTGCGCTGCCAACCAGGGTGAAGATGACGGGAAGAACGATCCGGAGCATCGTTGAGGTCCTTTCCGGGAACGGCACGATTCGGCGCAAGACTATCACGCAGCCACCGCAGTTCGCCATCGGCGCCGAATTCTTTCGGATGACCCTGAAAAGGTCAAAGAAATACTGGATATCTGACCCGACGCAATGTAACAGGGGAACCCGAAAGTCGGGGGTCATGCATTTGCCTCATTGTTTTAAGAGGTGGAGTGCGAACAACCCCGTTGGTGAGGATGGCACGTTGTCGTCCCTAAGGGATTTCAGGAGACGGAATTCGTTATGATGTTCAAGGCTGAAAACAAAACGCGGGCAGCCCTGTCCGTTCTGGCAGTGATGCTCGGTGCTGCAGCGGCTCCGGTATCGTCCTTCGCGCAAGATGCAGCGGCCCCCGCCGACGCTCCCGCCACTGCTGCCGGCGCCCCGCGTCTCGGCTGGTACAAGACCTGCAGCAAGCAGGAAGACAATGACGTCTGCGTCGTCCAGAACGTCGTTCTTGCAGGCGGCGGCCAGCTCGTTACGGGCGTTGGCCTCATCACCATCTCCGGCAAGATCAACAACAAGAGCCTCCAGGTTTCGGTGCCGCCGGCTCGTCTGATCCCGCCGGGCGTTTCCCTGCAGATCGACGGCGGCAAAGGCCAGAAGATCGACTACCTGATGTGTATGCCCGATCGCTGCGTCGCCCAGATCCAGCTGACCGACGCCATGGTCGCTAGCCTGAAGAAGGGCACCGATCTGGTTCTGACCTCGATCAACTTCCGCCGCGCGCCGAACCCGATCAAGATCTCGCTTGAAGGCTTCACCGGCGCATTCGACGGCGAACCGGTTTCCGCTTCCAAGCTGGCAGAAAGCCAGAAGAGCTTGCAGGACAGCATGCTGAAGAAGGCTGACGAAGCCCGCAAGAAGCTCGAAGAAGCACAAAAGGCAGCAAAGGCTCAGTAAGCCAGAGTGCCAAAAGAATACCGAAAACCCGGCCTTGAGCCGGGTTTTTTGTTGCTGTAGAGCAAAGAAAAGCCCCGCCAAGGACGGGGCTTTCGCATGTTGGCATCAAACCTTAATGGGTGAAGTTCATCTTGGGCTTGAACTGACCCGAGGGTGCCATATCGAAAATCTGATAGACCTGCTCATTGCGAAGCGGGACGCCGCTTTCGTCATTTATCAGATTCTGCTCGGATACGTAGGCGACGTATTCGTTTTCATCGTTTTCGGCGAGCAAGTGGTAGAAGGGCTGGTCCTTGCTGGGGCGTACTTCGGCTGGAATGGAGTTCCACCATTCTTCCGTGTTCGCAAATTCCGGATCTACGTCAAATATGACGCCACGGAACGGAAATACCTTGTGCCGAACCACTTCGCCGATACTGAACTTTGCTACTCTTTCTTTCATGGTACGACTTCCTTTCATCACCTGATTTGGTGATTGGCCCTACTCAAATCAAGATTTGTGCAGGATCTCGTCACATGAGTGTCACATCCGCCGCTTGGCCGCGTGACATCGGTACGGGAAGCCCCGGCCTAGCCGAGGCTTCCCTTTCTTGATCGTCAAGCCGAGTAGTACATGTCGTACTCGACCGGATGCGGCGTCATCTCGAAGCGCATCACTTCGGCCATCTTCAACTCGATGAAGGAGTCGATCTGGTCGTCATCGAAGACACCGCCGGCCGTCAGGAACTTGCGGTCCTTGTCGAGGCTTTCGAGCGCTTCGCGCAGCGAGCCGCAGACCGTCGGGATCTTCTTCAGCTCCTTCGGCGGCAGGTCGTAGAGATCCTTGTCCATGGCCTTGCCAGGATGGATCTTGTTCTTGATGCCGTCGAGACCAGCCATCAGCATCGCGGCGAAGGCGAGGTAGGGGTTCGCCACCGGGTCCGGGAAGCGGACTTCGACGCGCTTTGCCTTCGGGTTGGTGCCGAACGGAATACGGCACGAGGCGGAGCGGTTGCGAGCCGAGTAGGCGAGCAGCACCGGGGCCTCATAGCCCGGGACGAGACGCTTGTAGGAATTCGTCGACGGGTTCGTAAAAGCGTTGATCGCCTTGGCATGCTTGATGATGCCGCCGATGTAGTAGAGGCATGTTTCAGAAAGACCTGCATATTCGTCGCCGGCGAAGGTCGGCTTGCCGCCCTTCCAGATCGACTGGTGAACGTGCATGCCCGAGCCGTTGTCGCCGAAGATCGGCTTCGGCATGAAGGTGGCCGTCTTGCCGTAGGCGTTGGCGACCTGGTGCACGACGTACTTGTAGATCTGCATCTTGTCGGCGTTGCGGACGAGCGTATCGAACTTGATGCCGAGCTCGTGCTGGGCGGCCGCCACTTCGTGATGATGCTTCTCGACGACGACGCCCATTTCGGACAGAACCGTCAGCATTTCCGAACGCATGTCCTGGCAGCTGTCGATCGGCGGAACTGGGACGTAGCCGCCCTTGACGCGCGGACGGTGGCCGAGGTTGCCGGTTTCGTATTCCGTGTCGTCGTTCGACGGAAGTTCCGTGGAATCGAGCTTGAATCCGGTATTGTAAGGATCAGCCTTGTAGCGAACGTCGTCGAAGACGAAGAATTCTGCTTCCGGGCCAACGAAGACCGTGTCGCCGATGCCGGATGCCTTCAGGTAAGCCTCAGCCTTCTTGGCAGTGCCGCGCGGATCGCGATTGTAGGCTTCGCCGGAAACTGGATCGAGAATGTCGCAGAGAATGACCATGGTGGACTGGGCGAAGAAAGGGTCCATGTGAACCGTTTCCGCGTCCGGCATCAGTACCATGTCGGATTCGTTAATGGCCTTCCAGCCTGCGATCGAGGAACCGTCGAACATGACGCCGTCGGCGAACATGTCCTCGTCGACGCAGACCACGTCCATCGTGACATGCTGCAGCTTGCCCTTCGGGTCGGTGAAGCGCAGGTCGACGAACTTGACGTCGTTTTCCTTGATCTGCTTAAGAATTTCGCTTGCGGTCGCCATTAAATAGTTCCTTTATTTGAGATGACGATAGTTTGGTTCGCCGGAAGGCGATAAAGACTAGATGGCATCGATACCGGTTTCGCCGGTGCGGATGCGGATGACTTCTTCGATATTTGACACGAAAATCTTACCGTCGCCGATGCGGCCGGTTTGCGCGGCCTTGCGGATCGCGTCGATGACGGCCTCCGCGTTCTCGTCCGCAAGGACGACTTCCACCTTCACCTTCGGCAGGAAGTCGACGACATATTCCGCGCCACGGTAGAGTTCCGTATGGCCCTTCTGGCGACCGAAGCCCTTCGCTTCCGTAACTGTAATACCCTGCAGGCCAACTTCCTGAAGGGCTTCCTTCACTTCGTCGAGCTTGAAGGGCTTAATGATCGCTTCGATCTTTTTCATGAGAAAATGACTCTCCGCTTCTCCCGTTAAAAGCAGGCTCAGACCTGCTTTGCGTCATGATGCAGTTATCGTGCCAGTTGGGAAGCCGATTTTTCGAAAAACACCACCAACCGTTCGAAAAAGTGCGCAGAATCAGTAATTTTCGGGTTTTTTTGGATAAAAACATTCGAGATTCGACGTACTGGAGGCAAATCCAGGCCAATTTCTGGAATATTTGCCCGCACTAATAATTCCCGACAAAGCACAGCGATGGCCTTTCTTTTGTGCAATTGCATATTTGTTGATCTGCGCAATGATCAATCGGCCGGTTGTTATTTAGGCGATTTCTGTTTGAATGCGGCGATGATCGACGGAATCTCTGAGTTGCTCCTCGCCCCGGAAGACATGACCGCTGTCGATGCGGCGGCAGCCGCGTCGGGTATCGATAGCTATTCCCTTATGGAACGGGCAGGTGCCGCGGCAGCAGCCATTTTGCTGCGCGATTTTCCGGCCGCCCTTCGCGCGGCCGTGCTGTGTGGACCCGGCAACAACGGTGGCGACGGCTATGTTGCCGCACGTCGACTGGCTGAGAGCGGCGTTACTGTGGATATATTCCAGATGGGAGAACCGGAGAGGCTCAAGGGAGATGCCGCCCGAGCAAGGGACAGTTTGGCGCCGACGGCCGCACAGCCCCTTGAGACATATCAGCCGCGCAACGGCGATGTGGTTATCGACGCCCTGTTCGGGTCCGGCCTTGCCCGCGATGTTCCGGAGAACGTCTGCACAGTGATTGAACGGGTGAAGGAGGCGCTGGTGCCGGTGATTGCTGTCGACCTGCCATCCGGCGTCGACGGTCGCACCGGAGCCGTTCGAGGAGCGGCTTTTGTGGCGGATCGGACCGTGACCTTCATGACGCGGAAACCCGGTCACCTGTTGATGCCGGGGCGAGAGCTCTGCGGCGAACTGGAAGTATTCGATATCGGCATACCCGCCCGCATCATCCGCGCTGAGAAGAAGCAACAGATCGCAGAGAACAGGCCGGAACGATGGCGCCATGTGCTGCCATCGAGCGGACTGGACACACACAAATACAAGCGTGGCCACCTTGTCGTCTTCTCCGGCGAAGAGAGCAAGACTGGCGCTGCGCGGATGTCGGCGATGGCGGGTTTGAAGGCCGGGGCAGGGCTTGTGACAATCGCCGCGCCGGAAGACGCATTGGGCACCAATGCGTCACACCTTACGGCGATCATGCTGCATGCGATCGGCGACGAGGTCGCGCTCCGCGATTGGCTGCGCGACGAGCGGCTACAGACGTTCGTTCTTGGCCCCGGTTTCGGCGTCGGCGACAAGGCACGCCGGTTCGTGGCAGCGCTTGCCAAGCGCCATCTGGTGCTTGACGCCGATGGGCTCACTTCGCTCAAAGATGCTCCAGATGAGCTCTTCTCGCAGTTCGCCGGCAAGCCGCGGCTAGTCATGACACCACATGAGGGCGAGTTCGGCCGACTATTTCCCGATATCGCCGCCGACGTGGCCATGGGGAAGGTCGAAAAGGCGCGGGCGGCGGCGGCACGTGCCAACGCCGCAATCGTCTACAAGGGCGCAGATACCGTCATCGCTTCGCCGGATGGTAGAGCCTATATCAACACGAACGCACCGGTGTGGCTCGCGACAGCCGGATCCGGTGATGTCCTTGCCGGGATCATCGGAGCCCTGCTGGCCCAAGGCTTTCCGGTTTTCGAAGCGGCTGCTGCCGGCGTCTACATGCATGGAGAGGCTGGCGGGCGGGCGGGCAAAGGGCTGACGGCGGAAGAATTGGCAACGCATGTCCGCCCGCTCTGAAAACGACCCTATCGTGCCGTCTCTTCCTGTAATGCCATTGCACCGAAGGGCGCATTGACTTTGCCCTCGTGGATCATGAAGGCAAAGACGTCGCGCGGCTCGGTTGCTACCTTGCGGCTGGCGTCGATCAAGGGCAGATCGTCGGGCATCTTGCCCTCCGCCCAGGTCTCGAGGCGCTTGGCCCAAGCCTTCAGATCGCTTGGCGAATAACACATCCTGATGTCGTCCGAGCCCTTTTGGAGGCGGGCATAGACGAAGTCGGCCGTCACATCCGCGATCATCGGGTAATCGAAATGCTCGGCGCAAACAGGCGCAACCCCATACTTCGCAAGCAGCGCCACGAATTCCGGCACCTTGAACGAGTCATGGCGCACTTCGACAACATGCTTCAGAGGCAAGCCATCCTGCTTCTCAGGCAACAACTTGAGAAAGCCTTCGAAGTCATCAGCGTCGAACTTCTTCGTCGGCGCGAATTGCCAGAGGATCGGACCCAGGTGAGCGCCGAGTTCTGTCAGGCCCTGGTTCAGAAACCGTTCCATCGACTCGCCGGCTTCTGCCAATATCCGGCGATTGGTCACGAAACGACTGGCCTTGAGCGAAAATATGAACCCATCCGGCACGTCCGCGGCCCATTTGGCGAAGGTTTCCGGCTTCTGCGAGCTGTAATAAGTGCCGTTGATCTCAATGACCTTCAGCTTGCGGCTTGCATAATGCAGTTCATCCTTCTGCTTCAGGTCTCCGGGGTAGAAATGATCCCGCCACGCCTCGAACGTCCAACCGCCGATGCCAACGCGAATGTTGCCGGATTTCGTCATTCCTTCCTCCTCTGACTATATCTGTCCGCCGACTTGCTTTGCCATGTCGACGATCACCCATCCTGGCCGATACGGATGCTCGCGGCGACCCGTTTCCTGAAAACCGAACGCCAGATAAAGCGCAATATTCCGCTCCATTCGTGCATTCGTATAGAGACGGACGTCCGGAAGCCTCCATTCGCGCGCCATCTCTTCCACCCGTCTCAGGATTGCAAGACCATGGCCGGTACCCTGAAATCTTGGTGCAACAGCAATGCTGAAGAGCATTACATGGTCGGGGTGCCGTTCGATAACGGCGAGGCCCGCGAGCTCGCCTTGCACCTCCCGCAGCCAGATTTCGCCACGACGGATGCGCGGCGCATAATCCTCGTCGACGGGGGTCGGCGGACGCCCAAGGAGCTGCGTGTAAGGCGCATAGGCCTCCGCGGTCAGCGCTTCGACCGCCTGCAGATCATCGAGCGAGGCCGCTCTCAGCATCACTCGGCTGCCGCTACGGCTTTTCGAGCAGGGCGCCGCTCAAGCAACTCCTTCAGGAACTGTCCGGTATAGGACCGTTTCTCCTTGACGATCGCTTCCGGCGTGCCGACGGCAACGATCTCACCGCCGCCATCGCCGCCTTCCGGACCGAAATCAAGAATCCAGTCCGCGGTCTTGATGACCTCGAGATTGTGCTCGATGACGACCACCGAATTACCCTGATTGACCAGCTCTTGCAGCATTTCCAAGAGCTTGGCAACGTCGTGGAAATGCAGGCCGGTTGTCGGTTCGTCCAGGATGTAGAGCGTGCGTCCTGTCGACCGTTTCGACAGCTCCTTCGCGAGCTTGACGCGCTGCGCCTCGCCGCCTGACAGAGTATTCGCCTGCTGACCGACCTTGATGTAACCGAGGCCGACATCCTTCAACGCCTGCAGTTTGTCCCGCACAGCAGGCACGGCGGCGAAGAAATCAACGCCTTCCTCGACGGTCATGTCGAGTACGTCGGCAATGGACTTGTGCTTGAACGTAACGTCGAGCGTCTCCCTGTTGTAACGCTTACCATGGCAGACATCGCAGGTGACATAGACATCCGGCAGAAAATGCATCTCGATCTTGATGACACCGTCGCCCTGGCAGGCTTCGCAGCGCCCACCCTTGACGTTGAACGAGAAGCGCCCGGGCTGATAGCCACGCGCCTTGGCTTCCGGCAGACCGGCAAACCAGTCACGGATCGGTGTGAACGCGCCCGTATAGGTCGCCGGGTTGGAACGCGGCGTGCGGCCGATCGGCGATTGATCGATATCGATGACCTTGTCGATATGCTCGAACCCGTCGATGCGATCATGATCGGCCGGGATTTCGCGCGCACCCATGACCCGCCGGGCAGCCGACTTGTAGAGAGTCTCGACCAAAAACGTAGATTTTCCGCCCCCCGACACGCCGGTGACTGCCGTAAAGACGCCAAGCGGGATGGAGGCGGTGACATTCTTCAGATTGTTGCCGCGGGCACCGATTACCTTGATCTCTTTGCCCTTCTTCGGCTTGCGGCGCTCATCTGGAACCGGCACGCCAAGCTCGCCGGAAAGGTACTTACCGGTCAGCGACTTCGGGTTCGCCATTATCTCCTGCGGCGTTCCGTGGGCGATCACCTGACCGCCGTGGATGCCGGCCGCGGGGCCGATGTCAACGACGTCATCGGCCGTCAGGATCGCATCCTCGTCATGCTCGACCACGATCACGGTATTGCCGATATCGCGAAGGTGCTTCAGCGTGTCGAGCAGGCGGGCATTGTCGCGCTGGTGGAGACCGATCGACGGTTCGTCGAGGACATACAATACACCGGTCAACCCGGAACCGATCTGCGACGCCAACCGGATACGCTGGCTTTCGCCACCCGACAGAGTGCCGGAGTTTCGCGACAGGCTCAGGTAATCCAGGCCGACATCATTGAGAAAGCGTAGACGGTCGCGGATCTCCTTGAGAATGCGAACAGCAATCTCATTCTGCTTGGCGCTAAGCGACTGCGGCAGGACCTCGAACCAGTCACGAGCAACGCGGATCGACATATCGGTCACCTGACCGATATGCAGCGCGTTGATCTTGACGGCGAGTGCCTCCGGCTTCAGGCGGAAACCGCCGCAAGACGGGCAGGGGGCTGCCGACATATAGCGCTCGATCTCCTCGCGCGCCCAGGCGGAATCCGTCTCTTTCCAGCGGCGCTCGAGATTGGTGATGATGCCCTCGAAATTCTTCTGCGTCGTGTAGGACCGCGCACCGTCGGCATAGTGAAATTCGATCTTCTCGTCTGTGCCGTTCAGAATGACGTCCCTGGCTCTTTCCGACAGATCGCTCCAACGGGCGCCGAGCTTGAAGCCGTAATGCTTGCCGAGAGCCTCGAGCGTCTGGTTGTAGTAAGGCGACGTCGACTTGGCCCAAGGCGCGACGGCGCCATCGCGCAGCGTGCGCTCGGGCTCTGGCACGATCAGGTTGGCGTCGATCTTCTGCTGCGCCCCAAGACCGTCGCAGGTCGGGCAGGCGCCGGCAGGATTGTTGAATGAAAAGAGCCGGGGCTCGATTTCGGGAATGGTGAAGCCCGACACCGGGCAGGCGAACTTCTCCGAGAAGAGGACTCGCTCATGCGTTTCGTTGAGCGACTTGTTGGCGGAGCCGCCGGCAGCCGTTTCTTCCGGCGGCAGCGGCTTGTCGGCGAATTCCGCAACAGCCAGGCCGTCGGCAAGCTTGAGCGAGGTCTCGAAGCTGTCGGCAAGCCGCGATGCCATATCCGGCCGCACGACGATGCGGTCGACCACGACGTCGATGTCATGCTTGTACTTCTTGTCGAGAGCCGGCACATCCGCGATCTCGTAGAACTGGCCGTCGACCTTGACGCGCTGGAAGCCCTTTTTCATAAGGTCTGCCAACTCTTTCTTATACTCGCCCTTACGCCCGCGCACGATCGGCGCGAGAATATAGAGGCGCGTGCCTTCTTCGAAATCGAGGACGCGGTCGACCATCTGGCTGACAGTCTGGCTCTCGATCGGCAGGCCCGTCGCCGGCGAGTAAGGCACGCCGACGCGCGCAAAAAGCAGGCGCATGTAGTCGTAGATCTCGGTCACCGTTCCGACTGTGGAGCGCGGATTGCGCGAGGTCGTCTTCTGCTCGATCGAAATCGCCGGCGACAGGCCATCGATCTGGTCGACGTCGGGCTTCTGCATCATTTCCAGGAACTGGCGCGCATAGGCCGAAAGGCTCTCGACATAACGCCGCTGTCCCTCGGCATAAATGGTGTCGAAGGCAAGGGAGGATTTGCCGGAGCCAGAAAGGCCGGTCATGACGATAAGTTTGTTTCGCGGCAGATCGAGATCGATCCCCTTCAAATTATGCTCACGCGCGCCGCGGATGGAAATCGTCTTCAGTTCGCTCATCGTCTTCTGCTTCTGTGCTGGAACAAGCCCCTTATTTAGTGATGCCGGCTGGCGAGTCGAGGCTGAATGTCCGTCCGCCGCAAGGTTTTCGATTCGGTTGACAGGATCATAGGGATAAACTAGAACAAATAAAGAACAAAATTCCTTGTGGATGAACCGGCGATGGACGCCCATCGCTGGCGCTCTATGGTTTAAGGTGCACCGATTGGTTCAAGCGCCGCCGGGCAGGGCGGCAGGTAAGGTGAAAGCATGGCTGGCAGCGTAAACAAGGTAATTCTGATCGGAAACGTGGGCGCTGATCCCGAAATCCGGCGGACCCAGGATGGCCGGCCGATCGCCAACCTTCGCATCGCAACGTCCGAGACCTGGCGTGACCGCAACTCCGGCGAACGCCGCGAGAAGACGGAATGGCATACGGTCGTGGTCTTCAATGAGGGCCTCTGCAAGGTCGTCGAGCAGTATGTGAAGAAGGGCGCCAAGCTCTACATCGAAGGCGCGCTGCAGACCCGCAAGTGGCAGGACCAGCAGGGCCAAGACCGCTATTCGACGGAAGTAGTGCTGCAGGGCTTCGGCTCGACCCTGACAATGCTTGACGGTCGCGGTGAAGGCGGCGGCTCGGGCTTCGCCGGCGGTCGTGGCGGCAATGCCGGCGGCGGTGATTTCGGCGGCGGCGACGATTACGGTGCGCCCTCGCAATCGTCTGGCCGCAGCAGCGGCGGTGGTAGCGGTGGAAACTTTTCGCGCGATCTCGACGACGATATCCCGTTCTGACCGCAAAGCATCCTTTACGACATCAGCTAGACGGCGTGCCGCAAGGTGCGCCGTCTTCCGCGCCCCCCGCGGGACGATAGTAGGAGCCCAAACGCGTTTGCTGCACGCATAGAGCTGTCGCGCGAAACCCTGCCACCTCAGGTCCGAAAGGCTCTTAGCTCGTAGCGGGTTTTGCTTTTTAGCCAGCAGGCATCGTCCCCAGCGTGGATTTCAGACCATCGACGACGAACTGCGTGGCCAGCGCAGCCAGGATGACGCCGAGAAGGCGCGTCAGAATTGCGCGCCCTGTAACGCCGAGGAAGCGATCGAGCCTGTCGGCGATGAGCAGCGCGAGAAACAGTAGTAGCAAGCTCGACGCAATGACGACGATCAATTGCGCACGCTCGAATGAGCCCTGCATCGACCCGGCAATCAGGATCGTTGCCGAAATGGCGCCAGGTCCGGCGATCAGAGGAATCGCCAACGGAAAGACCGAAATATTATGGATGTGATCGACGGTGATCGCCGCCGTGCTCGTTTTCTCCTTGCGGTCCTGTCGCTTCTCGAACACCATTTCAAACGCGATCCAAAACAACAGAAGACCACCGGCGATGCGGAAGGCTCCGATCGATATGCCGAGCACCCCGAGCACGCTGGCCCCGAACAGGGCGAAGACGGCGAGAATGACAAAGGCGATGATCGAGCCTCGCAGCGCCACCTGCTTTCGCTGACTACGGCTCATGCCGGTGGTGAGCCCGAGAAAAATCGGTGCGAGGCCGGGCGGATCGATCGTGACAAGCAGCGTCGTAAAAGCGTTGATCAGTTGGTCGGCGCTTGCCATTGTCTCTCCATGAGCCCATATAAACGCTTGGTTTTGGGCGATTGTGATGCGGAGAAATCAATTTGGCAAATGGCGCTGCCTGGATGGCGCAAATGGCGGCGTTATAAGACCAGATTGCCCTCATAACACCGCAAAAGACTGTTCAAAACCCTCGCCAAAATTGGCTTAAGAACAGCCTTTCCGCTATAAATCTTCAAGTGATTCTAGAAGAGATCGTGATCCGTTTTGACTGAGCAAACACCCCCCGGCGGCGGGAAGCTCCCGCCAGGCATCGAGCCCATCTCCATCATGGAGGAAATGCAGCGGTCGTATCTCGATTACGCAATGAGCGTTATCGTGAGCCGCGCCCTGCCTGATGTGCGCGACGGCCTGAAGCCAGTGCACCGGCGCATCCTTTACGGCATGTCCGAACTCGGCATCGACTGGAACAAGAAATACGTCAAGTGCGCCCGCGTTACCGGGGACGTGATGGGTAAATACCATCCGCACGGCAACTCGGCGATTTACGACGCGCTGGCGCGCATGGCGCAGGACTGGTCTCTTCGCCTGCCGTTGATCGACGGCCAGGGTAATTTCGGCTCCGTCGACGGCGATCCGCCGGCGGCCGAACGCTACACCGAATGCCGTCTGGAAAAGGCAGCGCACTCGCTGCTCGACGACCTCGACAAGGAAACGGTCGATTTCCGCGACAACTATGACGGCACGCTCTCCGAACCTGTTGTCGTTCCCGCGAAGTTCCCGAACCTTCTGGTCAACGGGGCAGGCGGCATCGCTGTCGGCATGGCGACGAACATTCCGCCGCACAATCTAGTCGAAGTCATCGACGGCTGTATCGCGCTGATCGACAATCCGGCGATTGAACTGCCCGAGATCATGCAGATCATTCCGGGTCCGGACTTCCCGACCGGCGCGAAGATCCTCGGCCGCGCCGGCATCCGTTCGGCTTATGAAACCGGCCGCGGCTCGGTAATCATGCGCGGCGTTGCCGCGATCGAGCCGATGCGCGGCGATCGCGAACAGATCATCATCACCGAGATCCCGTATCAGGTGAACAAGTCGACGATGATCGAGAAGATGGCCGAACTGGTGCGCGACAAGCGCATCGAAGGCATCTCCGACCTTCGCGATGAATCCGACCGCCAGGGCTATCGCGTCGTCGTCGAACTGAAGCGCGATGCTAATGCCGACGTCATCCTGAACCAGCTCTACCGCTACACGCCGCTGCAGACCTCATTTGGCTGCAACGTGGTGGCGCTGAACGGCGGCAAGCCTGAACAGTTGACGCTGCTCGATATGCTGCGTGCCTTCGTCTCCTTCCGCGAGGAAGTCGTTAGCCGGAGAACGAAATTCCTGCTGCGCAAGGCGCGCGAGCGAGCCCACGTCTTGGTCGGCTTGGCGATTGCCGTTGCCAACATCGACGAGGTCATCCGCGTCATCCGGCAGGCGCCGGACCCGCAGACTGCGCGCGAGCAGTTGATGACGCGCCGCTGGCCGGCATCCGACGTCGAAAGCCTGATCCGCCTGATCGATGACCCGCGTCACCGCATCAACGAGGACATGACGTATAACCTCTCGGAAGAGCAGGCGCGCGCCATCCTCGAGTTGCGTTTGGCCCGTCTGACCGCTCTCGGCCGCGACGAAATCGGCGACGAACTCAACAAAATCGGCGAAGAGATCAAGGACTACCTGGAAATTCTGTCTTCGCGGATCCGTATCCAGACGATCGTTAAGGACGAGCTTGCAGCCGTTCGCGACGAATTCGGCACGCCGCGCCGCACCGAGATCATGGACGGCGGTCTTGAGATGGACGATGAGGATCTCATCGCCCGCGAAGACATGGTCGTGACCGTCTCGCATCTCGGCTACATCAAGCGGGTGCCACTGACGACCTATCGCGCCCAGCGCCGTGGCGGCAAGGGCCGTTCCGGCATGACAACGCGCGACGCGGATTTTGTTAGCCAGCTATTCGTTCTCAACACGCATACGCCGGTTCTGTTCTTCTCCTCGCGCGGTATCGTCTACAAGGAGAAGGTCTATCGTTTGCCAATCGGCACGCCGACCTCGCGCGGCAAGGCGCTGATCAACATGCTGCCGCTGGAGTCCGGCGAGCGCATCACCACCATCCTGCCGTTGCCGGAGGACGAGGATAGCTGGGACAAGCTCGACGTGATGTTCTCGACGACGCGCGGGACTGTTCGGCGCAACAAGCTTTCCGACTTCGTCCAGGTCAACCGCAACGGCAAGATCGCGATGAAGCTCGAGGAAGAGGGCGACGAAATCCTCTCCGTCGAGACCTGCACAGAGCATGACGACGTCCTTCTAACGACCGCGCTCGGCCAGTGCATTCGCTTCCCCGTCGATGACGTCCGCGTCTTCGCCGGCCGCAACTCGATCGGCGTTCGCGGCATCAACCTCGGTGACGGCGACCGCATCATTTCGATGACGATTGTCGGACACGTGGACGCCGAGCCCTGGGAGCGCGCAGCCTATCTGAAACGAGCCGCAAGCGAGCGACGCCTCACGACAGGTGACGCCGAAGAAATCTCGCTGGTCGGCGAAGAAGTGACCGAGGAAGGTCAGCTGAGCGACGAACGCTATGAGGAACTGAAAGCACGCGAGCAGTACGTCCTGACAGTTTCTGAAAAGGGCTTCGGAAAGCGCTCCTCTTCCTACGACTTCCGGATTTCCGGTCGCGGCGGCAAGGGTATCCGCGCCACCGACACCTCGAAGACGGCCGAGATTGGCGAGCTTGTGGCCGCCTTCCCGGTCAACGACGGCGACCAGATCATGCTGGTATCGGACGGCGGCCAGCTAATCCGCGTTCCCGTAGGCGGTATCCGCGTGGCGAGCCGGGCGACGAAGGGCGTTACCATCTTCTCAACTGCCAAGGATGAGAAAGTCGTATCGGTCGAGCGCATCAGCGAGCCGGAAGAAGAGGCCGAAGACGTAGCCGAGAACGGTGACGACATCGCTGCGATCCCGGAAAGCGCGCCTGACACAGAAGCTTGATATGGTGTTATTCTGACCTTGAAAAACCGGGCAGTCCGCTGCCCGGTTTTCTTTTTGTCTGAACCCCGGAGGCGCTGCCGCTACCATCTCGATTGGCAGCGTTGCAGTCGAATGGAGAGCAGATTGATCCGGATCCTCGGTATTGGCGACGTTGCTATTTAAACGCTGCGGACCAGCCCGCGGCCTTTGCGCAGTGCGGAGGACTGGGAGGTGCTCACGGAGGATGCATGGCTTAAACGGCTGATCGACGGGCCGGTGTTCGTGGCCTTCAGGCATGATGATCCTGTTGGCATTATGAGGCTGAGCCGGCAACGTGCCAGCAAGATGGCACACCGCGCAAGGCTGATCATGGTCTACGTGTGTCGCAGCGAAAGGGGCGGCGGCTGCGCCAATCACTGTTGGAGGCGACGGTGGACTATGCGCGAGAGAACGGTATCCGGCAGCTGGAGCTCGCGGTCAGCGGTGAGAATATGGCTGCCATACGGTGTTATGAGCGCGAAGGCTTCCATGAGGCCGGACGAATTCCCGGCGGTTTTATGCATGACAGCAGAGAGATCGATGACATCATCATGGTGCGGCGCATCGAGGATTAGAAAGCCTCGCGTGGACATCGTGGAACGCGGATCGCTGGCACCATCATTAGATCAGGAAAAGGCCGGACGAACGCCGTTCATCCGGCCTTCAATGGCTGTGACGTTCAATCCCAGAAGGGCGACAGCGGTTAGAACCAGCTGTGCTTTCCATCGATCTTCTTCGTTTCTTCGCTTTCATGGCGAAGAGCGGTGATGGTGGAAGCCACGGACACGACAAACATGATGCTGATAAGGGCGGTGAGCACAGTCAATATCGTGAACATGAGCAATCCTCCTGGGTTTTGCGTTCACGTTCGTTAGTATTGGCTCGTTATCGCCGCGCGTGCCGACGCATAGGGGCCATATACCTTGGACGCATCCACTTTGTGATCGTAGAGCGCGACAGTCGCTGCAAGCATACCAGTCATCATTACCATCCAAACAGCATTAATCATGGTAATCTTGTTGGGCATATCTTTTTCCTTGTGCGGCGTATCGCGTTACGCTGGTTGAGTGAACGCATGCGTGCGAAAATGGTTCCGGGGCATTGATCGGTCGTTTACCAAGGCCGATCTGAAGCGACTTTGAATACCTCGTTCATCTGGCGTTCAGAATCCTTAATCGATTTAAACGCCACGTTTCCTGTCGCATGCACAATTGTGTAGTGTTCCCGCACGCTTGGCCGAACCCAACTTGCATCCTGAAGATCTTTCACGTAGCCGTAGAAAAATTCCGCGAGCAGCGAGACGAGGACAGCGAAAACAACGAGGATGATCAGCATGAACGTTTCCGGGGAGGGCCGATGCCGGAATGACATCGGTATTGACGCTCTTCGTTATAGTGAGCTCACCTGAAGCCGCCTTGAATGCTGCGTTCATCGGCTGTTCAGTGATGGGCTATGACTTGCAGGCAGGCTTTATCCATGACAAAAGGCGTCGAAACAAACGGCTAGGCCAATGACGACAGCTTTTTATCCGGGGTCTTTCGATCCGATCACCAACGGACATCTGGATGTGCTTATCCAGGCGCTGAGCGTTGCATCCAAGGTTATCGTTGCGATCGGCGTTCATCCGGGCAAGACGCCGCTCTTTTCCTTTGACGAGAAGGCGGATCTTATTCGTAGTTCGCTCGCGGAAGCACTGCCCGAAAAAGCCGGCGATATCTCCGTTGTCGCCTTTGATAATCTCGTCGTCGACGCGGCGCGGTCCCACGGCGCGGCACTGCTCATCCGCGGCCTGCGGGACGGCACCGACCTCGACTACGAGATGCAGATGGCGGGCATGAACCGGCAGATGGCGCCAGATATCCAGACCATCTTCCTGCCGGCTGGAACGGCCTCCCGGCCCATAACCGCCACATTGGTCAGGCAAATCGCGGCAATGGGAGGCGACGTCAGTGCATTCGTGCCGGCGCCCGTCTTGAAGGCCCTTCAATCCAAGCGCAAATCCTAGGCGACCTTTGTCGCCGCAACGGAGCCAACATGAAACTTTTCTATCTCGCGTTTGCAGGCGTGCTTTATCTTGCCTCGTTCGCCGGCGACGCGTTCGCACAGTCCGGCGATACGCTGACGATCCAGCTGAAGAATGGCCCGGTCGTAATCCAGCTTATGCCGGAGGTCGCGCCGAAGCATGTCGCCCAGATCGAGGCGCTTGCTAAGAAGGGCGAGTATGACAACGTTGCCTTCCATCGCGTCATCGAAGGCTTCATGGCCCAGACCGGCGACGTGAAGTTTGGCAACATGGAAAAGGGCTTCGATGCAAGCCTCGCCGGTACCGGCGGGTCCGATATGCCTGATCTGCCGGCCGAATTCTCGAAGACGCCTTTCGTTCGCGGTACGGTCGGCATGGCCCGTTCGCAGGATCCGAACTCGGCAAATTCTCAGTTCTTCATCATGTTCGCTGACGGTTCTTTCCTCAACGGCCAATACACGGTCGTCGGTAAGGTCGTTTCCGGCATGGAGAACGTCGACAAGATCAAGCGCGGCGAAGGCCAGAATGGCGAAGTCAGCAATCCCGACCGGATGATCAAGGTCACTGTCGGCAAGAAATAAGCGTCAAGACACATAGGAGAAGAAGAATGGCCGAGATCAAGGACCCCGAAAACACCGTCATCCTGGAAACCACCAAGGGCAACGTTGTCATCCAGCTGCTGCCGGAAGTGGCACCGGAACACGTCGCCCGCATCAAGGAACTCGCTCGCGAGAAGGCCTATGACGGCGTCGTCTTCCATCGCGTCATCAACGACTTCATGGCGCAGACCGGCGACGTCAAGTTCGGCAAGAAGGGCGGCGATAGCTTCAACCCCAGCCGCGCCGGCATGGGCGGTTCTGAGAAGCCCGACCTCAAGGCGGAGTTCTCGGCGGTCAGCCACGTTCGCGGTACGTGCTCGATGGCACGCTCGCAGAATCCGAACTCGGCAAACTCGCAGTTCTTCATCTGCTTCACGGACGCTCCGTGGCTGAACAAACAGTACTCCGTCTGGGGCCAGGTCATCGAAGGCATGGATAACGTCGACAAGATCAAGAAGGGCGAGCCGGTTGTCGATCCGGACTCGATTGTCTCGATGCGGGTTGCCGCTGACGTCTGATTGTGATTTTTGCTGAAACCCGCCGTTGCGCGAAAGCGTGGGGCGGGTTTCGCTTTGCCCGGATTTGAGTGATGCGCGTAGACCTCTTTGATTTCGACCTGCCGGACGAGCGGATTGCGCTGCGGCCTGCCGACCCGCGCGACAGTGCGCGCCTGCTCGTCGTGGATCCGGCCGGCGAGGTACAGCTGTCCGACCATCGCATCAGCGATCTGCCCGATTTCCTGAGGGCAGGGGACGCGCTCGTCTTCAACGACACCAAGGTGATCCCAGCACAGCTCGAGGGCGTCCGCCATCGCGAAGGCGCCGGCGGTCAACAGGTTTCGGCGACGCTGCACATGCGCATCGGCGCCGGCCGCTGGAAAGCCTTCGCGAAGCCGGGCAAGCGCATCAAGATCGGCGATCGCATCTCCTTCGGCCATGATGGCAACAGCTGCCTGCTCGGCAAGCTTGAGTGCACCGTCGAGGAGAAGAGCGAGGGCGGCGAAGTGACGCTCGCCTTTGATCTATCCGGGCCGATGCTCGACGAGGCCATCCATTCCGTCGGACATATTCCGTTGCCACCCTATATCGCTGCCAAGCGCGCCGAGGATGAGCGCGATCGCGTCGACTATCAGACGATTTATGCTCGCGAGGAGGGCGCAGTGGCCGCTCCCACGGCCGGCCTGCACTTCACGCCCGCGCTTTTCGAAGCCATCGACAAATCAGGTGTCGAGCGGCATTTCGTGACGCTGCATGTCGGCGCCGGCACCTTCCTGCCGGTTAAGGCCGACGACACCGACGAACACAAGATGCATCTGGAAAGCGGCTATGTCAGCGCCGAGACGGCGGCAAGCCTCAATGCCGTCAGGGCGAGGGGCGGGCGCATCGTCTGCGTCGGCACCACATCGCTGCGGCTGATCGAAAGTGCTGCGCAGGAAAACGGCGAGATCCGCGCTTGGGCCGGCGCCACGGGCATCTTCATCACGCCGGGCTACCGCTTCAAGGCGGTTGACATGCTGATGACGAACTTCCATTTGCCTCGCTCGACGCTGTTTATGCTTGTTTCGGCCTTTGCCGGCTTCGAGACCATGCATGCGGCCTACCGGCACGCGATTTCGACAGGCTACCGCTTTTATTCCTATGGCGACTCCAGCCTTCTTTTCCGGAAAGACTAGATGACCGAGAACTTCCAGTTCACCCTCAAGAAGACCGATGCAGGCGCCCGACTGGGCGAAGTCTCGATGCCGCGCGGCACGATCCGTACCCCTGCCTTCATGCCCGTTGGCACCGTCGGCACGGTCAAGGCGATGTATCTCGACCAAGTTCGCGAAACGGGCGCCGACATCATCCTCGGTAATACCTACCATCTCATGCTGCGCCCGACGGCCGAGCGTGTGGCTCGCCTCGGCGGCCTTCATAAGCTTATCCGTTGGGAGCATCCGATCCTGACTGATTCAGGTGGGTTCCAGGTGATGTCGCTCTCCGGTCTGCGCAAGCTCGACGAGCAGGGGGTGACTTTCAAGTCGCACGTCGACGGCAGCCTGCATCACATGTCGCCGGAGCGCTCGATCGAGATCCAGGGACTGCTCGGTTCCGATATTCAGATGCAGCTCGACGAATGCGTCGCGTTGCCGGCCGAGCCGCGCGAGATCGAGCGCGCCATGGAGCTTTCGCTGCGCTGGGCCGAACGATGCAAGGTCGCCTTCGGTAACCAGCCGGGCAAGGCTATGTTCGGCATCGTGCAGGGCGGGGATGTACCCTCGCTGCGGATCCGTTCCGCCGAAGCGCTGAGTGAACTCGATCTCAAGGGCTATGCGGTCGGAGGCCTCGCCGTCGGTGAACCGCAGGACGTCATGCTGAAGATGCTTGAGGAGACGCTGCCAGTTCTGCCGACAGAGAAGCCGCGCTATCTCATGGGCGTCGGCACGCCGGATGACATCCTGAAGTCCGTCGCGCGCGGCATCGACATGTTCGACTGCGTGATGCCGACCCGCTCCGGCCGGCACGGGCTTGCCTTCACCCGCCGAGGCAAAGTCAACATCCGAAATGCCCGCCACGCCGAGGATATGCGCCCGCTCGACGACCAGTCGAACTGCCCGGCCTCGCGCGACTACTCGCGCGCCTATCTGCATCATCTCGTCCGCGCCAACGAGGCGCTCGGCGGCATGCTGCTCTCCTGGCATAATCTTGCCTACTATCAGGAACTGATGCAGGGCATCCGTAAGGCCATTGCCGAAGGGCGCTTTGCCGACTTCATGGCGGAAACGCAGGAAGAATGGGCGAGGGGTGACCTGGAGCCCGTCTGAGACCGGATAGGCTCGCGGCGAAGGCATCATGGCGCACCGCAAGCCGCCTCACCGCCGCTCAGATGCCTTTGCTCTCGGTGTTCGGCACGATATGGACGCCGTTGATCTTGTAGCTTCCGTCGGGTTGACGCGCGATCTGGTAGATTGCGGTCCAATCCTTGCCGTCGCGGCCTGATATCAGAACCTCGTGGTAGATCATTGCGCCGTTGTCGATCGAGCGGCTGCGCCCGAAGGCATAGTTGCCTGGGTGATAGACCGGCTCGTAACTCTTCTTGACCATGGCGAAGAAGACATTCTTGTCGGGATAGATCGCCTTGATCCCAGGCGCGGCGTAGGAATAGGCCGCGTCGACGTCGTCGTTCAGGAACGCTTTGATCTGCGCCTCGATCATCGCGCGGGTCGTGTCGATCGGGTCCTCGGCGCGAGCGGTTGCGACAAGAGCGAGGAACGCGGCACACAGAATGAAAACTGCGAGAAAGGCGCGCATGGCAACGGCTCCGGCTGTCCTAGAGAACTCTAGGGCAGTCTACGCGCAAAGAAAGAGCATAGATCAGCAAGCGGGCGCGCTTCTTACGCTCGCGTCGCGAGACCCATATGCCGGCCTTGGAGAAGCTAACCCAAGTGCATCATGCCTGTTTTGCAGGATAGGGGATCACCCATCTTCGCGCAAATGCGCCATAAACACCTCGGTTGGCGTCCTGTATCCGAGGCATTTGCGCGGTTGATCGTTGATATGGCGCGTCAGATGGAGAAGGTCGCGTTGCGACACAATTGCCAGATCTGTGGTACCTGGCAGGTAGCGTCGAATGCGCTTGTTGGTGTTCTCGACGGTCCCTTTTTGCCAAGGCGCACTTGGGTCGCAAAACCAACTGCACGCACCGATCCCTTCTTCCAAAGCCCTGAACCCGGCAAACTCGGTACCGCGATCAAAGGTGAAGCTCTGACGCGCGTAGGCCGGTAAGGGAGAAAACGCTTTGATGATCTTGTCCATGATCGGGCGCGAGTGCCGGCTCGGATTCTTGATGAGAACAGTATAGCGGCTCTTGCGCTCGACGAGGGAGGTGACATTGGCATGGCCGAGTGGACGTTCGAAGATGAGGAGGTCGCCCTCCCAATGCCCAAACTGCGATCTATCTCCAATAAAATCAGGCCGTTGGGATATGCGGTGCGTGGCTGGAAACGCACCGTCCCGCGGCTTCCTGGAGCGCAGTGGACGACGTTTGCGGCGCGCTTCTGGCAGATACTGATAGAGACCAAGCCCATAATCTTCCTTGCTGTAGATGAAGCGATAGATTGTCTCCTTGCAAACGCGAACACGACTGACGCCGTCCGACAGCAGGCGTCCGGCAATCTGTTCGGGGGACCAGCGAGCTTCCAACTGGTTGATGATCTCTGTTCGCAAATTCGGGTGACGCCGCAGCTTTTTCAGCCGGCGACGTCGGTCCTGCGCAATGTCGTTCGCAACCGTGCTGTAGTAGCCGTCGTAGTCCGGCAGTTCACGATCGCGAAACGTGTTGCGCTTGATCTCGCGGTAAATCGTCGAGCGATGACGGCCAAGCCGACGTGCCATCTCGCTTACCGGAACTTTTGCCGCCACCAAGTGATGCAGGCGTCGGCGATCGGCGAGGGTGATCTGCGTATAGCATCCAGACATGCCAAAATCTCCATAGTGAAGCCATTGTAATCATTGGCATGTCGCACTTGGAAATAGAATGTACCCCCTTGCATTCATAAATCGGATAAGATAGATTATGGAACTTCTGAGCCATTTTGTATTTGTTGCGTTTTCTTAAAATGGCCTGTTATGGGATCGTTTGAAGTCCATTCTGGCGTTGCGTTTGTGGGGCTCGCGGACCGCGGACACATGTGATGTCGAACATGTCGCGAGGCTGCTAGTTTCCTAGACGCCGCACGGCTTCTGGCCGGCCCGGACAGTACCGCGGATTTCGCCTTCCATGTCGAAGCGCTGTCCTCGAGCATCTGGTTCGAGATGTCACAAGGCTTACATCTCGGTTACCTCGTAGCGGCGCCTTCGCACCGCTCGTCCGACCTACTCCTCAGCGACTCGTGGCATCATGATCGCGGCCGTATGATGGACGCGGCCACGCCAGTTGATGTGAAATCTTGCGGGGCGTCAGGCGTTGCGAGTTCCGCCAGTTCGACATCGAAGCTCATCTGGTCGTAAGCCGGAACGACATGGTCCGGCGTTTCGGCCATAACCGTGTCGTAGTCGAGCGGCGTATGCATATGGGTCAGGATCGCCCGCTTCGGCCTCAGGCGATCGATCCAGTCGAGCGACTGCTCGAGTGATAGGTGGCTCGGGTGATAACGGTATTGCAAGGCATCGATGATGAGAACGTCGAGTTCCTGAAGCTTTTCGACAGTTTCAGGTGGAAAGTCACTGATATCACTGCAATAAGCGACATTGCCGACACGAATGCCGAGCGAGTGAATGTCGCCGTGTTGCTGCAGGTGCGGCCAGATGGAGATGGTTCCACCCGCGCCGCTGATCCGCAGCGGCACGTCGAGGCTTTCGATAACTTTCGCTTCGACGATCGGCGGATAGTTACTGCCGGGCGGCGTTTCGATGCAATAACCGAAACCCTGTCGAATGCGGTCCATGGTATCCGGCGTCGCGTGGATCGGAACCCGCTGCTGCGCGCCGTAGAAGTAGCCGCGTAGATCGTCGAGGCCATGAATGTGATCAGCATGCGCATGCGTATAGAGGACGGCGTCGATATGAGTGACGCGCGCGGCGATCATCTGCTCGCGAAAGTCCGGCCCTGTGTCGACAACGACGGTCGTGACGCCACCATTGTCGTCAAATTGCTGTACCATGAACGCCGCGCGGGTACGCCGGTTTTTCGGATTGGTTGGATCGCAGGCCCCCCAATCGCCGGTGATGCGCGGAACGCCGGGCGACGACGAACAGCCGAGAATGGTGAAACGCCGTCTGTAACCCACGCTGTCAGATCCTCGGCATCTTTGAGAAAATGCGGAATGCGTTTTCCGTCGTGATCCGTGCCATCTCGGCATAGCTGAGGCCGAGCGTCTCGGCCAGAACCTCGGCCGTGTTCACGACATAGGACGGCTCATTGCGCTTGCCGCGCCAGCGCTTCGGCGCGAGGTAGGGCGCATCGGTCTCGACAAGCAGGCGATCGTGCGGGACCGTCTTGGCAACGTCGCGAAGCTCCTCCGACTTCGGGAAGGTCAGGATGCCGGAAAAGGAGACGTAGCCGCCGAGTTCAACGCCGACCCTTGCGAGTTCGGCGCCCGACGAGAAGCAGTGAAGGATGAACGGGAACGCCCCCCTGCCCGTTTCCTCGGTCAGGATCGCCGCCATGTCTTCGTCGGCGCTGCGGCTATGGATGACCAGCGGGAGCTGCGTCTCGCGCGATGCGTCGATGTGGCGCCGCAATCCGGTCTTCTGGTCTTCCGGTTTCTGCGTGTCGTAGAAATAGTCGAGACCGGCTTCACCGATCGCCACGATCTTCTCATGGGCGTTGGCCAGCCGCACGAGATCGTCCGTCTGGATATCGAGCTCGTCGCCGGCGTTGTTCGGATGGGTGCCTACGGAGCAGAAGACCGACGGATATTTCTCAGTGATGGCGAGCAGTCCGTCGAGCTTGCGCACGCGTGTCGAAATCGTCACCATCTGCTTGACGCCAGCATCGTGAGCGCGCTTGACGATCTCGTCGCGCTCCTCCTCGAAGTCGGCGAAATCAAGATGGCAATGCGTATCGATCAGCATGACGTCCTCACGCTTCCGGCGCGATGTAACGCGGGAAGACCGGCTTCGGTGCTTCGAGCGGCGTGCCGACGACAAGGCGACCTGCTTCGCCGAGTGCCCCGAAGTCGCGCCCGTCCGCAGGCGCCGCGACGAGATCCAGAAGCTTGCCCGCAGATCCCGGCATAAAGGGCTGCAGCAGGATCGCGATCTGGCGAACGACCTCGGCGGTCACGTAGAGCACGGTGCCCATGCGCGCCGGATCTGTTTTCTTCAGCGCCCAGGGTTCCTGACCTGCGAAATAGCGATCGGTCTCCGAGACGACTGCTATGATCGAGGCCAGCGCGCGATGAATGAGCTGCTTGCCCATATCGTCGCGCGTCGAAGCGAGCAGCGCATCAGCCTGCGCCAGCATGGTCCTGTCTTCATCCGTCAGCGGACCGCATTCCGGGATCTTGCCGTCGCAATTCTTGACGATCATCGACAGCGAGCGGCTGGCGAGGTTTCCGATGCCGTTGGCGAGGTCGGAATTGATGCGGGTGCCGATCGCCTCTTCGCTGTAGCTGCCGTCCTGGCCGAAGGAAACTTCGCGCAGGAAGAAGTAGCGCACCTGATCGAGGCCAAAATGATTCACCAGATTGACCGGATCGACGACGTTGCCGAGCGACTTCGACATCTTCTCGCCCTTGTTGAGCAAGAAGCCGTGCGCGAAGACGCGCTTCGGCAGCGGCAGCTTCGCCGACATCAGAAAGGCCGGCCAGTAGACCGCGTGGAAGCGGATGATGTCCTTGCCGATGATGTGAACGTCCGCCGGCCAGTACTTCGCCCGGGGGCCGTTCTTGTTTTCGATGTATCCGGTCGCGGTGATGTAGTTGGTCAGGGCGTCGACCCAGACATACATGACATGTGACGGATCGTCCGGTACCTTGATGCCCCAATCGAAGGTCGTGCGCGAGATCGAGAGATCCTTGAGCCCTGACTTGACGAAAGAGATGACCTCGTTGCGGCGCTCGGCCGGCCCGATGAAATCCGGGTTGGCTTCATAGTGCGCCAGCAGCTTGTCCTGATACTCCGAAAGCTTGAAGAAGTAGCTTGCCTCCTCCACCCATTCGACAGGCGTGCCTTGCGGTCCGTAGCGCACGCCATCGGCGCGCAGTTCGGTCTCGTTTTCCTGATAGTAAGCCTCGTCGCGAACCGCGTACCAACCTGCATAAGAATCTTTGTAGATGTCGCCGTTCTCGGCCATCAGGTTCCAGATCTCACGCGAAGTCTCGTGATGACGCTCCTGCGTCGTGCGAATGAAATCGTCATTCGACGCGTTGAGAAGTTTCGCCATCGACTCGAATTCGCCGGAGTTGCGATCGGCAAGCTCCTGCGCCGAGATGCCTTCGGCGCGCGCCGTCTGCTGCATCTTCTGGCCATGCTCGTCGGTGCCCGTCAGAAAAAAGACATCCTTGCCGTCGAGGCGCTGGTAGCGCGCCATGGCATCCGTCGCGATCAGCTCGTAGGCATGGCCAATATGCGGCTTGCCGTTCGGGTAGGAAATCGCGGTGGTGATGTAGAAGGGTGTCTTGTCGGTCATGGCGGCCATTCTTGTCCGGCTTACTCTATAAAATTTGTCAGCCGCTCTTAGCGCATGTCATGGCGAAGCGAAATACCAAGTTTCGAAAGCATCGGCGATTTGCCGATCGCGGGCGTCCTGCACTTGACTCGATTTTAGGCGCATTCTACCCAAAGAAAACTCAAAGACGGGGCATCAGTGACGTGACATCTCCAGCACTCGGCAGCATCATTTCACGCGCAGGCTCGAGGTCGACCGTTTGACCACCCTTTCCAGTTTCGATCCCCTCTATTCGCTCTCGGGGCTTCTCGTCGGCGCTCTTGTCGGAATCACAGGCGTCGGCGGCGGATCACTGATGACGCCCTTGCTGGTGCTTGTCTTCGGCATTCATCCAGCCACAGCCGTCGGAACTGATCTGCTCTACGCTGCCGTCACCAAGACGGCCGGGACGGCAGTGCACGGCATGCACGGCAGGGTGAATTGGCGTGTTGTCGGCTGTCTTGCTGCCGGCAGCGTTCCAGCCGCCCTGCTGATGCTCTGGCTGATGGCAGGTGTCGACCGCAAGAGTGTCGACGTCGCCCACACGATCACGACAGCCCTTGGCTGGCTGCTTGTCATGACCGCATTCATGCTGGTCTTTCGCAAGCAGGTCCTGGCACTTGCGCTTCGCTCCATTGGGGAGCGCTCTTCGCCCAAGCCGATCACGATCGCCATCTGGACGACCGTGCTTGGCCTGGTGCTCGGGATCCTCGTGACCCTGACATCTGTGGGCGCAGGAGCGCTTGGCGTGACGGTGCTGCTCGTGCTTTACCCGCGCCTTGATGTTCGCGAGATCGTCGGCTCCGACATCGTCCACGCAGTGCCGCTGACGCTGATCGGTGGCATGGGCTACTGGATGATCGGCGAGATCGACTGGGGAATGCTCTTTGCCCTTCTGGTGGGCTCGATCCCCGGGATCATCGCCGGCAGCCTGATCGCGCCGAAGCTCCATGAACGGACAATCCGCATTGTACTCGCGCTGACGCTTGCCGTTGTCGCATGGAAGCTGCTCGTTACCTGATCAAGGACCGGGCTGCTTGATGTCTCCGAGGATGCTGAGGATCGTCTGCTTGCGATCCAGATTGTAGGCGTCCGAAACGCTTAGTCGCTCGCCTATGTCGGAATGCAGGCGGGAGAGCCGCTCCGCTGCAGCAACCTGGCCCGCAATCGCAGCGGCCCGTGCCTTGCGCGTCAGGTCTTCGGCGACATGGCTGGTGAAGAACTCAAAGATTGTATCGCTATCCTTGCCGGAAAGCGCATCCGCCAGCCGATGCATCGCCCTGCGGGCAGACGCTCCTTGCGCTTGCAGAACCTCGTTGTAAGCCTCGATGATCTCACCGCCGCCATAGTTCACCAGCTTCAGCGCTTCGCCTACGCTGCCGTTCGCAGCCGCAAACAGGTCGGGATCGCCGGCCTCGATGCCGAGATGTGCGAGCGCGGCGCCGAGGGCGCCGTCTTCAAGCGGCGCAAGCTTCAGTGGCAGGCACCGCGAGCGAATTGTCGGCAGCAGCTTGCCGGGCGCATGCGAAATGAGCAGGAACAGGGCGCGCTTCGGCGGCTCTTCAAGGATTTTCAGAATCGCATTCGCGGCATTGCGGTTCATGTCATCGGCCGGGTCGATAATGACGATGCGCCAATTGCCGGTGCCCGACGTTTGCGAGAAGAAGCGCCCTGCCCGTCTCACCTCATCGATCGTGATGGCAGATTTGACCTTCCCCGTCTTCTCATCAACGGGCCGCGCCAGGTAAAGCAGGTTATGCGATGCGCCCGAGGCGATCTGGCGGCTCACCGGCGAGGCCGGATCGGGATCCGCCAGCAGCTCCGGCGAACTAGCCGGATTGGGATGCGTCAAGACATGGTTTGCAAAGCGGAATGCCAGCGTTGCCTTGCCGATACCCGGTGGCCCCTCGAGCAGGATTGCGTGGTGGCCTTTGCCCGAGCGGTATGACTGCGCGAGGAATGCCTCGGCGTCTTCATGACCAAATAGCTTCATGTTCTCGGCTGGCCAAATGGCGCCGTCGAGCAATCCCGGCCGTTCATCACTCATGAGCTGCTTCCGCTACCTTCGCCGCAGCAGGATGCGACAGACGTTGCCAGATGATCTCGACAATCTCCGCGGCGATCGCTTCCTCGGTCTGCATCGCATCGATCACGCGGCAACGGTTGGGCTCCCGGGCAGCGATATCGAGAAAGGCTTCCCGGCGCTTCTCGTGGGTTTCCAGCTCTTCCTTCTCGAAGCGATCGGGGCTCACATCGCCAGCCGCACCGCGCCTGCGGGCCCGCTCCAGACCAGCCCGTGCCGGCAGATCGAGGATCAGCGTGCAATCCGGGACGATGCCGTTGACGGCGGCGCGCTGCAGCGCCTCGATGAATTCCGATTCGAGATTTCCGGTCACACCCTGATAGACGCGGGAAGAATCCATGAAACGATCGCAAAGAACCACCTTGCCACTCATGAGAGCCGGCCGGATGACTTCCTCTACGTGATCATTGCGTGCTGCTGCAAAAAGGATTGCCTCCATGCGTGTTCCGAAGGCTTCGGCAGCACCCGACAAAAGCACATGACGCACGGCTTCCGCACCTGGCGACCCGCCCGGCTCTCGCGTCAGCAGCACCTCATAGCCGCGACCACGAAGAGCCTCGGCAAGGCGACGGATTTGCGTCGACTTTCCCGCACCCTCCCCGCCTTCAAACGTTACGAACAATCCAGTACCGGATGGCAATGACTACTTCCTGCATTACGGCGCTCGCCCGCACCACTGCTGTACATCTACCGGAAGGCGGCGAAAAGCGAAACCGCCCGGCGACAACTCTCACCCTGAACGGCGAACATGGCGATCACGTGGGTTCGGGCTTATCCCACAGCCAGGAGAACAGCAACGTTTCGCCGAGCTCCATCAGAGCATCGACGGCGCGGCTGCTCAAAGAGCCGACCGCCACGGTCTCCTTCGTATAAAGCGGCACTTCACGCAACAGGCGGCCAGCCGCAAAGATGCGCAGCGTCCCTATTTCATGACCTGCCTCCACCGGGGCCATAAATGGCCAACGATAGACGATGCGCGCCGACAACCGCTCTGGATTGTTGATCGGGATATAGACGCTCACCGGTGTTTTCGCCACGAGATCGACGCTGCGCGACGTTCCACCGTAGACGCTGGCTTGGCCGATCACCTCAGCGTCGGCGAAAATCTGGCGGCTCTCGAACGCGGTGAGCCCCCATTCGAGCACGCGTTTGGCCTCTTCGGTGCGCTCCTTGTCGGAGGCAATGCCGCCCAGTGCCATAAAAAGCCGCCTGCCGTCGCGTTCGGCTGAAGCAACGATGGAATACCCTTCTCCCTCGGCAAAGCCGATCGCCAGGCCATCGACCCCCATGCCGAAACCGAGCAGCGGGTTACGGTTGCGCTGGAAAATCCTGTTCCATTCGAAATCGGGCTGCGCGAAATAGGGATAGAGGTTAAGGTAGGACTTTCGCAGTTCCGCGGCCAGCGTCACCATGTCAAGCGCAGTCGTCTTGCTCTTGCCGTCAGGCAGCCCGGTCGAATTCCCGAAGACAGATCGCTCCATGCCGAGCGTTTTGGCGCGCCGCATCATGGCCGCCGCAAAGGCCGGCTCACCACCGCTCATTCCTTCGGCGAGAATGATGCAGCTATCATTGGCGCCCTGAATGGCGACGCCCTTGATGAGATCCTCGACGCGGACATTCGACTTGAGCGCAGCAAACATTGTCGCCGTGCGCGACGGCGCGCCGCCCGTTCGCCAGGCGTATTCGGAAACGGGATATTGCGTATCGAGTGTGATCTGGTTCTTTGAGAGCGCGTCGAAGACGAGATCCACCGTCATCAGTTTCGCGAGCGACGCTGGCGAGAAGGCCTCATTCTCGTTCTTGGCAAGAAGCACGGTGCCGGTGGACGCCTCGATCATGTAGGCTTGCGCTGCCTTGGTAACAAATGACGCGTTGGTATCACTGTTTGCGGCAACGGCACCCGTTGCAAAAGGCAGAAGACAAACACAGAGGCGAACTAAACGCTTCAACACCGAAAACCCCACAGCACGGGCGACCTTGACGATGCTAACGGCGGACCGAGAGCGACGCAATGGCCGTCGCTACTCGCCGTGCGCGGCGGCCGCCTTCTGCCGCTTGAAGGACGCCAGGATGGAGTCCTGCTGCCCGTCGTTGCGAACCATCACTGCATCGAAAGCGAGTTCGACGGTAGCGGTCTTGGCACCCTCGTCCTGATACCCCATCGCGAGAGAACGCTGCCCTCCATAGGGACGTTCATATGGCAAAGGACCAAATTCCGGCAGAACGAGCATCTGCCCGGTCGTCGGCTCCGCCAACGGCGCGACGCCGCCAAAGGATGGAGAGCGCATCGGCGTCGGAACGGGCGCGGCATTGTAGCTGGCGCTCGGGGTCGAGCCGGCATAGGACGTCGCCGAGACCGGCACCGGGACACTCTCCGGTTCAGGCGTGAAGCCGCCGAAGCTCTGGAGTTGGTCTGCGGTTATGCGCTTGCTGTTGGAGGCAACCATGACGCCGGTGGCGATCTGCCCGCCGCCCGGGTTGATGCCCGGAATGCGGCTGCCCTTCGGCACATAGGAGGCCATCAGGTAGGGCATGTCGTGACCATCCATGCGGGCACGGCCAACATACTGGACGCGGACTTTTCCGGTACCACTATGCTGCAGGTCAAGCATATCCGCCGTCTTGTTGGACAGGTCGATGATGCGCCCTTCGTGATAGGGGCCACGATCGTTGACACGAACGATAATTGACGAACCATTTTCCGTATTCGTCACACGCGCATAGCTCGGCAGAGGAAACGTCGGATGCGCGGCGGAAAGGTGCATCTGGTCATAGACTTCGCCGTTTGCCGTCAGGCGACCATGAAAGGCCGAGCCGTACCATGATGCAATTCCGACCTTGCTGTACGAAAAATCTTCCTTGGGGTAATACCACTTACCCTTCACCACATATGGGTTTCCGACGAGATAACGGCCGCCGCCTTTCGGGATATTGTTGCCGGTGGCGACGCGCGGACTGGCCTTAACGCCGTATTCCTTCTCCGAGAAATATTCCTTGCCGTGAGTGCGTTTTGTCGGAGCCGGCGCCGTGCCACAAGCCGTCACCGTTGCGCAGATGAGCGACAGCCCAACCCATCGCATTCCCGTTGCGAATGACGCCGCCCCGTAGTCTCTTTTCATATGTCCCACGCCGCTCAAGACCGTTATGGTTAAGAAATCTGCCCCGATCTGGGCCAGACACCCCTAATCCCACCAACCTAACGAGACTTTAATCATGCGGCTTTCATGGCGAATTTGCGAAGCATTTCCCCGAGATAGGGAAAATTCTAACTAATATGGTTAATAGGTCACTAATTTAACACTCTAAGGAACACGCTCGGCGCGCGCCCAGCAGGCAGGTCGGCAAGGGAGCTCCTTTCCGTCGTAATCCGCCGAGCCGATAGAACCTGTTGACCTGCCCCCGAACGGCTTAAACGCTGCGTGGTCTGAGTTAACCGCGATGGGCGACAGTAGTAGAGGCGGCTCCGAAAGCCGCGTCTGCCGAGATCAGTGTCAATGCCAACGTGCAGGCGCCGACGTGAATGCGAAGCCCTTTCAGCCAGAACGAACGCTCAAAGTCTTCTCGCATCAATCGGCGACTGGGCTGGCGCACTCTAGAATATGATTGTCAAGCGGTCCTGGCATCCCGCCTTCGTACCTCAACCTGAGAAGCAGCACATCGTATCCTCTTTGCGCAGACCATGGCTAAATGCACGCCACTTTTGTCAATCTGTCGACCGATCCCCGGAACCTTTGGAGCTCCTTTTTTGTTTTCTACTCAGGAGGAGAATGTCATGTCGTCGAACGAGGCATTCAAAAGCCGGCTGACCGAGCTGGGGATCGTCTCACCCAAGCACGCGAAGGTCCGAGGGTTGAACAAACAACAACAAGAGCTAGTTTACGCCTACCGGCTGGGGAAGCTCGACGAAAAAACGTTCCAATTTCACCTTTTAGAAGATCCAGCGTTGGCCGAGTGGGTGCGACGGGTACTAGAAGCTGCAAGTCATGACCCCCTGAGAAAATAAATCGCTGACTCGTTCCCCAAACAGCACGAAGGTCGGCTCGCCAATGGGCACTGCTTGCGCGCCGTGAGGATCCGGACATTTCCATTGTTCAGGTGGAGGGCAATCCGATAGCCATCCCATTTCACTTCATAGGTCCAATCTTGACCGCGGCGGGCGCGGCTTGAGAAGCGCGAGGCACGGTTCAACGTGAGCCGGCATTGGATCAAGGGGATGTTTCGGCTGGGAGGGGTCGCGCGGCTTCCGTGCTCGACTGCGAAGCGGCTTCTCATCTGCAATGAGGGACTTGGAACGAGGAGGCTTTTGACATCAAATAATTACGTCAGGCAAATCTTAAAAAGATAAAGAATGCGACACGACCCGAACCAGTACGATTCGAAATATAGGCGGCGAGCGCGTACGAGCGGCTGTAGTCTGTCGGAACAACGACCCGCCTGCATGGTTCCCTCCACGTTGCAATGACGCAACGACTAAGGAGGCGGCATGAAAGAGGCCGCGGCCGCTGAGAGAACGGATCACTGAGATGCAGGTGATGATCGAGGGACAGTCACACTTCCAGCCTAACGAAAAAAATGGTCGGCTTCCGCTGCATCGAACGCGCTTGTTTCAGTTTAGAACAATTCTTCGACAACCTCGACATGGAGTGGGAACAAATTGCAGTGTGCAGCGTTTACGGCTGGCTTGAGAAATGAAACCCCTCAAGCCCAACTCTCGACTCGGCCCCCGCAACCGCGACTGCGGGGTCTTTTGCGGCGCGTGATTGACGAGGTAACAGGAAACTCGAACCGCCTTGATGGCGCTCCTCCCCCGGGTAAGGGCGGCCCTCGATCTATACGACATAGAACAGCCATTGGTCGCCCAGGGATTCACGGAAACCGAGATCCTTGATGTACCGATCAATCTCACACACGAGTGATCGAACTTCTTCCCGGCAATCGGCTGAAAGTTCTATCAACTCGCTGGACATCTCGGTCTTAGCGCTTCGGTCCGACTAGCGATCTCGGCAGACGGGCGTAGTTTGTGGCTGTTCTGTCAGTGGCATGCAGGACAAGACGGCCCTGCCCTATGCGCAAACCCGCGAGGGCTTCCCTTCAGTGGACGTAAGCCGAACGTTACAGCCTCTGTCTAGATCGCCGCCATGTTCGCCCTGTCCTACCGGGCGATGACAGCGACCGCTATGCGACAGATGACGTCGGCAAAAGTGACACCCAGCGCCATGCTCCCGATGCCAATAACCCCGATCGCCCCTGCCCATCAGCTTCCAACGCTTCAGGTCATCGGTGACTGGACGCATTTCCGAGATGTCTTCCTGAACGGCAGCTACATTTCCTTCCACCTTTCCGACGCGATCAACGAGTTGATCCACGCGCTGATGCATCGTTGCCCGGCTTGCGTCCGACTTCACTTCTGACGCGCGGAGGCGTCACGGAGGTTGCGCACTTCTGCCGGAACTTCACCCATTTGCTGGTGCGGATGGCAGTTGGCTTCAGGACCAGCACCAGCGTCGGGCGTGCGAAGTGATCGACGCGATCGTCGAAGCCGTTCATGCCGCCATTGGTCTTCGTAGTGATCGTCTCGATGTCGCCCTGATCGGCGAAGCGATTGAGGTTGTGGCTGCCCCAATACCAGAGCGGCACCAGCCCTTCCCATGGGTCGTTATCGGCTAGATCCGGATTGGCGACGAAGTCGGCCGGGTTGAAGCCCTTTGCCTCGGACCAGTCGTAGAACGCCTGATCGTTGGCTTTGCCGGTGAGCTGCACGCCGGTGCGACCCATGTATTTCCGTCGCCATCGAGCGCCGGCGTGTTGCCGAGATCCGCGCGCGTGTCGTAGCAGGCCCGCGCCGGCGTCGGTCCCAGATCTCGCGATCGTATCGGAAGTCGCCGCTTTCATGCATAAGCTGCGCCAGGTACTGCACCACGCGGTGCACGCGGTCCATGCCGAAGTCCTCGCGATAGCGATCGAGCGACACCAGGACGGATTTCATGTTGGCTTCATTGACAGACTGGAGAGCGGTCGCGCGGATGTGCTGAGCCGCAACGAGTACGTTCATTTGTTTTCTCCACAGATTGTGATGATTGCCGTTTTTGTTAAGCATCAAAAGACGAGCGGCGCCGGTTAGGGCGGTTCCAGCAGATAAACAAATAGTCCTAAAGTATAGTACCTAAGTACATCTGGCATCGCGCGGAAGACAGTCTAGAATTAATTGCTTCCTGTCTGGGTGAATACGACTGTCTTTTGTTCGGGATCTCATCCCACGGTATTCGGGGGCTCCCGTCCCTTTCTCAAAGGAGTGTCAGGATGTCTTATTTCAAAGATCCCAACCTGCCTCGCAATACTGCACGCCGGCGTTTTATGGGAGTGGCGGCCGCGGCCGGTGCTCGTTTCGCGAGCGTGGCGGCCATTGCCATGGCGGCCTCATCGTCGCCAGCGCGCGCTGCGGGCCTGCATTTGGGATGGGGCAACGGCAACGGCAACTCCGGCGGCAACGGCAACTCCGGCGGAGGCGGGAGCAGCGGTGCGCAGTGCTTCCTGCGTGGTACGTCGATCCTCACGGATTGCGGTGAAAAGTATGTTGAGGATCTTCGGATTGGCGATCGCGTCGCTCTTCCGGGCGGAGACACCCGCGCGATCAAATGGGTTGGTCGCCAAGTGTTCAGGAAGGGCGGCGCGCACTGGCATGACGGTCTCGTGCCAATCCGAGTGGCGCGCCATGCGCTTGATAGTCGTACGCCACATTCGGATCTCTACCTGTCGCCTGGCCATGCGCTATTCCTGAATGGCGTTTTGATCCGCGTGAAGGATCTCGTGAATGGTACGACGATCGCACCGATCGCACCCCACGACGATATGACGATCGAGTATTACGCCGTCCTGCTCGCGACTCACGAAGTGATCCTTGCTCAGGGCGCTGCGGCGGAGACTTTCCATCCCTCGGATAGCAATCGCGAAAATTTCTCGAATTTTGCGGAATACGAACGGCTATATGCCGGTGAGGCGCGCGAGGAAATGACATCCTATGCGACAGTCCTTGGCGAGGAAGGCGGCTGGCAGCACCTAAGAGCTCTTCTTCTGCTCGGCGCTTCTCCCTTAGCGCCGATATTCGATCCATTCGAGGATGCTTGCGAGAAGATCGATGCCCGAGCCAAGGAGTTGCTGACCTGAACAGCCACTGGCTTTGCGTTGAATGCTCTCAGAACACCCTGCGGACGGGATTACACACGGCGGCCCCCTCGAACCCGGCGGCGGCCACGGCGAACCACAACTCCTCCTTGCCTGCTTCCTCGCTGCGAAGGCAACGAAACTTCGGCTCCTCGGCCTTCGTCACCTTCGCCAGACGCTCTTCGTTGCTTGGATTGAAGGCTCGTTTGTGTGTTTGAATGTTCAACGTTCAGCCCTCTTTTTGATGATGCTCCGCCCCTCCGGCGTCATGTGTACATAGGATGGTCGCCAGTTGATGGCGCCGGGGCGTAAACTCGCCTCGGCGGACCGAATTGGTACCAGTGACCATCAGGATCTAGGAAGTACTGCAGAGCTTCGGTAGCGAAATGGCCTGCCATCTCGTCGAATAGCAGATCGCAGATGAGGCCGCCGGATGGTTTCGCCGTGCTCATCGGGCGCCACGGGTTCTCCCGATCGTGCGCCTCTCGTTCTTGTCGCTCCTTGATCGTCATTGGCCATTCCCAGATAGGCAGCCGGATCGATGTGCTGACATCCCACTCCCACGTGACGCAGTTGCTTGCGGCCGGCGTGCATCAGAAGATTGCCAGCGAGCGTCTCGGGCACTCGACGACCGGAATCCCGCTTGACCTCGGGGGATGCAGGCAAACGCTGCAGAGCAAGTTGACGCAGCCATCAAAGCTGCTAAAAAGCCAGCCGTCGAGTGATCGGGTAGCAAATCGGTAGCAAACACCGATTCTTTGAAATCAACAAAATGTCGATTTCTCAACCTTATCAATTAGATGGAAGAGTGTCCGAGTGGTTTAAGGAACCGGTCTTGAAAACCGGCGTGCGGGAAACCGTACCGTGGGTTCGAATCCCACCTCTTCCGCCAAATCTCATTGATTTTGTTGTATTTTATTGAATTTTTAGACGAGAAATAGCGAGTTATCATAACGTGCTTCCAAGATCGTTTTGGCCGACTGGAACTATCCTACGTTCCACCAGTTCTATCGATACAGCGCTTCAATTCCACGCTGTGGGACCAAGCATCGCCCAAATGCAGAGGTTCGCATAGGCCCGGCGCTGATTCCCCGTCCCCGCCGGGCTTTTACGAGGAACCTTTCATACCTCTGTGAGTTCTCCACCCACGCAATGAACTCCTAACAGGGCCATTGCGCGCTCTGGTTAGTCCCTCAACGCCAGCGCAAAAAGGCTCGGCGGTCCACGCGCCGGGCCTTTTCTGATGACGCCAGCTCACCGTTATAACGAATTCACGAAAAGGTTATTTCGACGGCAGAAGCAACAGTCCCGCTGCAATATAGGAAAAAAGCTGCCGGCGTTCGCGCCCTCCTCACGTGGTACGCCCTGGTGCGGGCGTTGCCGTTGGTAGTGGCGAATGAAAGAGGCCAGCCCAGTCAGGGGGATCAGTCTGGCCGGCGCGCATGCCGCGCCTAGAAGAACTCGTCTCGTTTTAGGCTAGCGTAAGAAAGCCAGTCCCATTTGCCGCGGCTATCGTTGCAGGACTTACACGCTGCCGCGAAATTGTCTCTGTCGTCTTTGCCGCCATCGGGGTTGGGGAGTTCGCGATCTCGCTGCAAAGTCCGGTGTGACCGCGAATACGGTCAATCGTATTGAGAATGGCTCAGACGCGAAGCAGTCGACGATGGATGCCCTGGAGCACGCGTCGACAGCCGCCGGTGTCACCTTCATTGATGGCAACTACACGGGCTCTGGCGGTGCTGGCGTGCGCCTGACGCAGCCTACCGGCGCATCGATCGACATGAACACTGACGAAACCGTTCAGTACAAGGAGCACGTGACGAACGACGCTCCTCCTGGCGCGGGTGGCTGAGTTGCCAAGCAACGGCATCACCAAGCGAAACGTGTCGGCATCCAATGCAAAAAATGAACTAACGGACGGGTTTCCACTTTTCCTACTTGGCGTACTTGGCGGCGTAATCGTCCCGAGTGGGTTTATCGCCTACTCTGGCATTCACGTCGAAGACCTGGCTGTGAAAAGCATTTCATCCTCCGACCAGGCAACGCTTTACGCTGGATTCGGGGGCGCGGTCATGGGCGGCGTCACTTCATGGCTGCTGGCTTGGCAGACGGAGAGGCGCTCAGAAAGCCGAGAGCGGGTGAGGCAACTGGAGCTTGAAAGGGCTGCAGCATTGTCCCTGTTTCTCAAGATACAAGCAGTTTCCAATGGCTACTTCACCCATCGCGGCTACATGTGGAGCGGGCTAAACGAGGCGAACAATCACGGGCTTCTCCATGGAGAAATGTGGAAAAAGATTCGCCCACAAGCAGGAGCAACCGACGACGTTTCGAGCGTTACGTCTAATGAGTTCGTTCCCTTAGTCGAAGCGAAACGAGCAGACCTGATAAACGACTGTCAGCTCCTTTTTGCCAGATACCGATCCATTGCGGCGAGTTTGGACATTTACTCCCGAAAGCGGGAGGCGCTCCAAGAAAATATGAAGCCTTTTACGAAGCTCTCGGGGAAGAGGAAAGGTGAAGTAATTACTGTACTTCCAAAAGACCAAGCTCACGTCTTTGAATTGGCCGCGTTTGAATTGGAATCCCTAATTCGAGATATTTACAGCCACGTTATTGAGGACTTTGAGACCTCTAAGAACCTCTGTGAGGAGCTGTCTGTGGTCTTCAAAGCATATTTCAAAGAAACCGAATTCGTCACGATGTCGGCCAACGAGGCTGCGCCAGAGACCCAAGCGACCGCAGAATAGCCCTGCCCGGTCAGTAGCTGCACGAGAGCGCGTTGGTCGGCCTGAAGCCGTCCGCGCAAGCGGGGTTCACGGAATTCCGTGGTTGATATCGAAAATCAGGCGGATTTGGATTTCGCGGCGTCGCCGTACAAGCTGAAGTAATCGCAGCCAAGCCGACCATCATTCCGGCCGCTATGAATGCCTGAAACGTGCTCATATGAGGTCTCCTCGCCGCGTTGCGTTCTAGACGCGAAAATGACGCGCCATCAAGCAGATGCGAGGGCTATCACGAACACTTGACCGCCCTCGGCCGACTCGCCTAGCTTCCGAACGCGGCCCACCAATCCGCATGCGTTCCGCCACCACCGGACAGTCACAGTCTGTCGGCGATCTCTGCCGCTCCTTGCCACCGACAAAGAATTCGCCATCGCCGTGGTGGGCAAGGAACGCGCATCGATGTGGATCAAGGCTGTCATTCCTCAGCTTGAGAGGAAAGGCTTCCCTCGCATCGATCCACTGCACGAGGGTCGACCAGTGCCATTGGTTCGGCGGTTCTACGATGGGTACTTGGGGATCACGTCAGGCTTCAACGTAGCGGCGCCCGATGGCGAAGAAAAGCTTGGGATGTGGAAAAGGGACCGCAGCAAGAGGATCAAGACCAAATGGGGCGATCCGTGACCGAGCCACCACGCCTCATCGGCCGCAAAGAAGCGGCAGCCTACTGCGGGATATCGCCCACTTGCTTTTCCATGTGGGTGGCGAGCCACAAGATGCCGCCGGCAATACCCGGCACCTGGAAGTGGGATCGCAAGGCAATCGATGCAAAGCTCGATGAAATTAGTGGGCTGGCAGTGACCGCAGAGCCGCCATCGATCGCAGCGGAATCGGATCATGAGCGACCACTGAGCAACTACGAAGAATGGAAAATCAAGAAGCAGGAGCGGCGCGAGAAATTCCGCCCCCGCCTTGGTCTGGACAGGAAGCTTGAGCGGATACTCATGTTCATGTTCGATCATCCCGAGGCGGGGGCCGTTGACGAAATACCGCAGGCCGGCCCGAGCCATATGCAATGGCTGATCGAAAAAGGCGCCGTTCGCTTCACGGGCTACCGCGACGAGGTTGAGACATACGCACCGACAGACGAAGACAAGGCGGAGGCGCATCGAATCGTGAAGTGGTGGCGTCTTGCTCCATAGGTGGAACTTGACGCTGGCTCAGATCGGGCTAAACTCAACCCATCATGTTTCTGACGGCCCGACCACGGATGTACTGGCGGTTGTTGTTGAGACAGATTGAGGAAGGTCGACGCCGAGAAAGGTGCCGGCCTTTTTCTTTGCCTTTAGTACGCCGATTGGTTGCGGCAGTGGAAAAGCACGCTCAACCTTGAATTGCTCCTTCCAAGCCATGACACGTCATGCATATTTCGTGGTCGGGTTAAGAGTCATTCTAAAGGGGCATTCATGAAACGTCGCTACGCTTCGCTGGCAATCCTCTGGCCGCAACCTCGTGCGCCAAACGTCCGGATGCAATCGTACCAGTCGACATTCCAATGGCGGCGCGACGGGAGATGCTGTGGGCGCCTTCCTAATCGGCGTGCCTGCATCGAGCACGTTCGGCGGCGACAAGGAGGGCCAGGTAGCAGTTTCCAAGGGCAAGGTGCAGGCAATTCAAAACGCCATGGGGAGCAAGAACTGCGCGAGCTCGTAAGTCGCGACTGCTCCCGTGAGATTTTTGCAGTCAACATCGTATATCTTGTGCCATTCATTGCGGGAGTTGCAAGATATTGTGCATTATGATTCTCTAAATATCGAGGAGGAAGTGATTCGTTATTGGGGAATGATGAATTGGCTGAAGGTCTTCTAGAATATTTCCGACGTCTCACCGTTTGGGAGCGCGCGGTTAAACCGACCACTCTAGATCCGAGCGAATGTCGTTTCGACGCCCATGGCCCTCATGCGCTTCGGTGATTACGGAAACCGAAACTCGGAATATGGGTGGGAACTCGATCACTATCCTACTCCAAAAGCGTTGCGGCGCGGATGACGCTTCCAATCTGCGGGCGCTGCACTGGCGTGGCAATGGCACCCATGGCGGTCTGCTTGGTCTAGGCCTCTCGTTGGCCAAGAAACAGAACCCACGAGTCGGTGGTCTGTTTGGACTTCTCATGGGCGATCATTCCGTCAACTCATAAACCGCCACATTTACACGGCGTTAGTGCTATCGTGTTCTTCCTGATCGGCGTAACATGATTAGGTTGGCTCCATTTGTTTTACGGGCAGAGCCGATTGGGAGATAACATATGCTCTTGCCTTTGGCGGGAGCCATTCAATGAACTTTCTCACCCACGTGGACCTCAGCGACAACGAACTTGAAACTGTGACTGCCTCCCTCCAGGGGTGGTGCGGAGCAACCCGAACTGACCCCAACAGCCTTTCGGTGCAGACGGCCGCAGGTGTTGCCATCGATCTATTGTCGCAATTTCCGACGTTAACCGCCGCTGAGTTACTTGAATTACTGCTTCTTCGCCTTCCAGCCGCAGCTGACGAATAGCGTGCGTGGAACAACGTATCACAACGGGAGTTTAGAGAGTGGATCGCCAGGTCAGAATTTTTCTCCCCTCATGTCAAACGCTGGCCAACTGTGCGATCCGTCATTCGTCCATCGCTCCAACGTGAATTGGAGACCTTGTGTCGGCACAGGAGTGGCTCGCCTTAATCGTTGAGCGCAACCAAGCGCTCCACGCCATAGGATCGGCAGAAGAAGCCCTTGATATGCTTTTTACCAATTGGCCGGTCACGAGCGGCATCGGATTCATCCTAGCGATGGAGGCCTGCGCCGGGACCGTCACCGGCGCGGTGACCCAGGGCGAAGCCCAAGCCGCATTCCTTGCAGCGGCCCGTGATGCGAAGGTCGTCCTCAGGATCGCCTGAGCTCTACTCGGCCTCATAAACCGTGGCATTGTCCTGAACCACTAGCAGCCCCTTATACGACGCATACCGCAGCTAGCACGACGGCTTCGCCGTCGAGAATGGGACTGCCGACGCCGAGCCGTTTAGCGTCAGCCTCAATCGCGGGGAAGCGATGCGTCCAGTCATGGCCACCGCGCGTGAGAATGCGCACGTTCCCATTGTTGAGATGGACGGCGATCCGATATCCATCCCATTTTGACCTCGTAAATCCAATCAGGGCCGATCGGCGGGCGCGGCTTGAGGAGCGCAAGGCACTCTTCTATGCGCGCCGGCATAGGATCGAGTGGGAGGCGGGGTTGCGACGGATCGCGCGGTTTTCGTGCGCGCGAACGGGCGGGCGCATCGGCTTCGCTGGGGAGAGGCTTTGGAGGCTTTGGAGGCTTTGGAGGCTTTGGAGGCTTCCAAGGAGCTTTTGTCATCCCCTCAGTCCATCAGGCATTTCCTCGAGAGTCCATACATCACTTCGGATCGGCCGCCCGGCGTCCGCCTCCTACAACTGCGCTTCTACATACGAATCAAGAAACTCCCAGCGCATGTCAAAAGTAGCGCGCGCTAAGTCGTAGTGCGAAGCGCCGGATAATGGCAAGTTTGAGATCGTCACCACGGATGGGCGCCGGAGCTGACGTGGAGCGATGCAGGCGTGCGATGCGCCGTCGCTGGTCGCAGCCCGGAGTTTGTGTGTGTAAGGGCCCCGACGCTGGCGATCCGAGCTGCGATTGTCTGCCAGAAACATTGCCTAGAGCATAGCCAAAACGGCCCCAGACTGCTGGCAGGCCCAACGTCATGTCGAACCGAAGAAAGCCGCCGGCATTCGCGCCGACGGGTGCAGTATCCTCAGGCGGGCACTGTCCGTGGCATGCCGACTAGAAATTGAAATATAGGCTCACACCTGACCTGCGATGATAGGGGTAATAGTCGCGATAGCCATAATCTCGCGGATAGCCGTAATACCGCGGACGGTAGCACGAGCCGTAATACCGGCAGTCTCGGTACGCGTACCGCCGATTCTTCCAGTGGCCATACGCATATCCATTACCATGACCGCGGTTTTTGACCTGCTCAACGTCGGCGGTGTGGATAGGTGCTGCTTTCGGCACGACGATCGGCATGGCGTTTAGCGGCAGGGCGAAAGATGCAGCCAGGACCATGGCTGCGAGTGTGGGAAAAAGCTTCTTCATCATCGGCGCATCCTTTCAGGCTGCGAGCCTGGGTTAATAGGCCTTAACCTCGGATGAACAGCTCCCGCTGCGGACTTCCCGAAAAAACACCGGCCGGCGCGCTGCTTGTGTTTGGCGCAGGTGGTGACCGCGCCGGCCGTTGGTGACTGAGAATAAAAGCGGCACGCCATCATGGCGGCCGGCGCGCATCTCGCGCCTAAAACTCGTTACGCTTCCAACTCGCGTAAAAAAGCAAGTCCCATTTGCCGCGGCTATCGTTGCAGGACTTACACGCAGCGGCAAAATTGTCTCTGTTGTCTTTGCCGCCATCGGCACGGCGGCGAAGATGTTCCAGCGTCGCAGCCCGCGGGCGTACGCTCACGCGGCTCGTAAGATATCGTCATGAACCTGCGGCGATAGCAGCACTTTCCGCCCTGCCGGTGGAATAGAATTAGCGTGTAGATGCGTCGCGTCTCGGTATCCATCGGTCGCTACCAAGTACTCGCCACGTACCGTGCGATGCGGTCGATCGGCGCAATCCATTGTGATTTCCTGAAACTGGGGGCCCATAGCGGAACATGTGCGGCCAGTGATGACGGCGCGCGCTTCGTGGAACTTGACCGCATCCATACGCTCGAACTCATCCAGCAATCCCAAATGCCGGGGCATTCACAATGGACAAGTTGGCGGAAAACGGCGCCATTGTTGCGGGGAAGAAAGACCGAGATGGCGATATCATGTGGAAAGTGACGGACGTGGGTCTGGAAGAGGCAAAACGCGTTGACTTTTGGCACTATGGAAAGAGTGTGCCCGAGCCACATGCATTGGCTGATCGAAAAAGGCGCCGTTCGCTTGACAACAGGCTATCGCGACGAGGTTGAGACATACGCACTGACAGACGAAGGCAAGGCGGAGGCGCATCGCATCGTGAAGTGGTGGCGCCTCGCTCCCTAAGCCAAGCTTGACGGCTCAGCGACTTGGATTGCACTCAACCCATCATGTTTCTGACGGCTGACCACGGATGAATTGGCAGCTGGGGTCGGCGCTGATGGAGGTGCCGGCCTTTTCCTTTGGCACCGATCTTACCCTTGCACGCGTGCGCCTCCCATATTAGATTTTACTCATATTGCAGTTGGTAGATTAAGGAGGAAAAAATGCCAACGCCGGATGTCCTTTGGAACACCCCTGTAAATGTTCGACTTCAGAATGGCGCTGAAAAGTCTTTCGAGAGTATCCACGATACCCTGGACTTTCTCGAAAACGAATGGCCCAAAGCCCACGGTGCTTATCACGATGCAGCCGTAATCAGCTGTCGGAATGCCCTTCGGCGACAAACCCCTCCAGCAGTAAGCAAAGAGCTCTTCCTCGCGGCATGCCTGGAGGCGGGCCTTGCTGTTCGGGGCGGTAACAGGCGGTCGAACGGCGAACGTTTTTTGCCAACCGTTCATCGACATTTCTGAATGTGACGAAGCTGGAACAAAAGACAGGCAGTCGCATTTACCGCCAGAGGCATTCGCCTCGACCCTTCCTATGTCCCAGCGCTGGCCCCGCTCTTCTGGCGGGGTCTCTAGCGATGGCAACAGAGATGTTCTTCATGGAGGATGTTGTGATGTCTCGCAAACACTTCAGTCGCCGCGATGTGCCCCTGGATTCTGACGGCCTACACAAATGCCACGTAGTTCTAGATGCCATTTGCGAAGAGTTCAAAATAGAGCCTGGCTCCGAGGAGGCGGATCGCATTGCCGCAATCACCATCGAGCTTTATCAGCAGGGCGTGCGCGACGTTGGCCACCTGAAGCATATCGTCGACGCCGCACGCGGCCTCGATCTCGACCGAGATGGAACCAAGGCATAGCCCACCGCGTTTTGCGCTTCGCTCGCGGCCTTCTGGACGCGAGCATTCCGGAGCCCTGACCTTGCCCCGCACATACTGCGGGGCTTTTTTTCGACCGCTCAATGACAGCAACGCAACTGCATGGGCTACTCCAAGCGAAGTATGTACTAACCCGAATTGATTACGGTTTTATCTTCGCGGCTGCGGATATGGCCCATGTTTCCTGTCGATGCGAAGGTCGGCGACGTTCGCTAAAACGTGAAATTTCCCAAATTCAAGATATGGTATGATTACCCGTTCGAAGACGCTGTCGGAGAATTTATGTCATAGGGCCTGTCCGAACCCCAGATGGGCGTGATGATGGCTATCCTTCGGCGCGGCCTCATTCGTGATGGCTTTGAACATGGAAGACCCACGTTTCGATAGCTTTCGCTATGATTGGCGGCCTTCTAGTGCGCTGCCCACATCTTCGTCCCCCTATGCCTATATTGCACACTGGTGGACCGAAGATATCGAGAACTATGGCGACGCCGTCAGGTTCCGCGCCAAGTTGCGCGCTGAGGGTGGCAACAAGATACTCCTGGAGGAATACGAGCAAATCTGTGTTCAGCTTGAGGAGGAGCTGCAGTCCTATTTTGACGCTCCCCAAGTCGACCTGCCGAGACGAATTCTCTCCCCAACCCGCTGCCATGAGCGTATGATGATTAGTGTGCTAATGCTACCCTCATTGCACGCGACTTCAGGCAGACCACCCTTAACCCGCCTGAAGTCTCACCGGCGTCCTGTCGCGAAGGGCAGGACGCGTTGAGGGGCCAGGTTCTCGACAGCGATCCCCTGCGCGTACACCTAGCTGCTGAACCTCCCCTCGATTTCTTGGGCTTTGGTCCAACTAGCGATCCCGGCAGATCGGCGTAATCTATAATTGTTCTGACCCGCTGGGGAGCCAGGACAAGAAGGGAAGCTTTCGCCCCATGCGACAGCCACGTTGCAGCAACACCCTGCCGAGGGCTTCCCTTTCGATCACCGTGCTGGGATGGCTGCCTTATTCGTTTCCGGCGACTGGATATCGACTTGATGCTGCCGCCAAGTCGGGCCATCGGGGTCAGTAACTACAAGAACGCTCATTGCTCGGCCTGAACCTACCCGCGCAAGCTGGATTCACGGAAGTCCTCGGCTGGTACTGATAATCAGGCGGGTTTGGATTTCGCGGCGCCGTCGTACACGCTGAAGTAATCGCAGCCAGACCGATCAGCATTCCAGCTGCTACAAATGCCTGAAATCTGCTCATATGGCGTCCCCTCGCCGTGGCGACTTTGCGTCCTTGACGTGAAAATGCCGCCCCATCAACCAGATGCTAGGGCTATCACGAATACTTGACCGCCCTAGGACGGCCGACGCCACCACCGGTGGCATGGGTCTATTTTGGGAAGGTGTTTTGAATGGTGGACAGGGCAACTCTGGCAGCCCTTGCATATGTCCAATCCACGCAGCCTTTAGACCCCGAGGCTGGGTGGCGTCGCGAAGATTTACAGGTTGCTTTTCTTGCTGGCATGAACCCCCATCCGCTGCCGCGTCAGCTGTCTGTGCCAGATGTGGCGCGAACATGGGGAGTTTCATCGTCGATAATCCACGATCTCGTGCGGCATCCTTGGCAGACCTGCCTTACGGCCTCAGGCATTTGCAAATGACAGTCGAACCGCGCACCGAACATGACGGGTCTTTCACCGGTGTCCATTGCGATAGTTCTCCAGAGAAGGTGGATTTCACGAAGTCCTGAATTTCATCCTGAACCGGACTGACGTCGCGTGGGATGCTGAAGCAATTGCCAGTTTGACCGGAGGTGAAGCCCAGATAGTCAAACGTGGTCCAGCCTCCGGCCTGTAGAAGAAGGGTGTCTCCCTTAAACCCCGGCGAATGGACGGCGGTTTCAATCTTCCTCAACCTGGCAGGATCCTCGTTGCAAAACCAATTTGGATTGTCTTCCTGCCAACTCTCCACCGTGCAATTGGCCCCAGCGTATACGCTCGTAATGGTATTTCCCCACGCATCGGCCTCATTCACGTCAATTATTTTAAGAAGATACGGCCAAGTGGCCTCCAAGCCTGTATCGAAAACTCGCACCATCTTGAGCGTCCCGTTGCGAAACTCTCCCTTCAGGTCAATTCCATCGGCAGCCAACTCGTCAACGATGGAGAGGAAGTCTGGGTAGGGAAGCCCGTTAACTGCAAGGAGACTTATGTTCTCTTTCACCCCACGGATATGTTCGAACTTTTTACTCCTCAGCGCCCTTATGATCCGAACCGTAGATTCAGCACCGCGTCTTTTGACTCCTCCGACAGCGACAGCATAAGCACTCGAGAGGCGACCGGCGAAATAGTCCCATCCCTTTTGGTCCGCGCCGTTCTCCATCAGCAGGTCAATCAAACGATCATCAGCCTGCCCGTACAGAGCTTCCTTCACAAAGCTTCGCTTGAATCGCCCATCGGCAAATCCATTTCCGTCGACATTCCCGCGACGTAAGATAGTGTGAGCGCTAAGAAAATCGTTCTTCCCTATGGCCGTTATCAAGGCACGACCATCATCGGTAACGGGATCTGCGATTGCAACCTTTGGCAATCCGCAAATAAGAAAGAACGGCACTAGCATCATTGCGATGAAATGCGGCCGCCGTCGCGTGATACGTCGAGGAACGACAATCATTTGCTTACCTTGAACCCGCCCTTCATGAGGCGTACCTTCCGCCGTCGCCCGCTCTAGGGCGCTGCTCATCACTCCTGATGCCCCGCGCCCTGCGGGGCTTCTTTTGCATTTTCTCGCGATCGTCAGGCAGAATGTGCAGCCCCACTTCGTGTGCCGCAATTGCGAAAGCGGCCCGCGCTGTCGCTGCATCGGTGTAGAAGTCCAGTGCCTCCAAGGACGCCATGAGTGCACGGTGGAACGATGGACGGCTTTTCCATTTGCTGCCGAGGAGTATGGCGGCGAGATCCGCGACTGTATCAGCATGCTGATATCGGCCGTTGCCTTCAATTTCGACGTCCCTCGGGCTGATAAAGACGGGGATTTCGCCATCCATACCCCTAAACTCCTTGAGTTTTCCTGACCTCGATACATGGAAGCCGGTTCGTTTTCGTCGAGAGGTTGCCCGTCCGGACGTTCTCACACGACACCGTCATTAGACTCCGAGCCCAACTTGCATTATGCTTCTAGTAGAAAAACAATAAGGACATGCAAGTGAATATTGTACTGTGGGATCGACCGATCCGCGCCGGCGGCACTTTGATCTTTGGACCGCTGGCGGCAAAAGAGTTCATGACCGCCAGTTGGCCAGAAGCAAAAGATCGTAACTTCGACAAGGCCGTGGCGGCGATCCTCGCGGCAATCCGCGGTCGAGGATCGCCGGATCTCGCGCGCGAGCGCTTTGAGAAGGCGCTGCTGTCGGCAGAGCTTGTTTAGGCCACTGAGGCTGGTTATCCGTTCGCATCCGCCATCGATCCCGCGTCACCAATCTTCTGATGCTCGGCGGCGCCTGGAATGTCGGTTTCGCCGTTTGGATTTGCGAAGAATACGGACAACACGAGCTTATGCAAAGCTCTGACGGAAGGCACGTATGCGATCCGAGTCGATGGGTAAGATGCACTGGGTGAGCCCAAACCTGACACTCGTTGCCGGCAATCTGGTGCTCATTCGAAGCGGCGCCACGGGTAAGCTAGTAGACTCGTGACCTTGCGGTGGTGGAACTGTGCACGTCGTGGTGCTGGTTGAGATGATATGGAAAACGGGGGTGTACCTGGGGGTATGCTCAGGCCCGCCTCGTGCGCAAGGCGACTGTCCTATGATCATTCAGCGAGCAATTACTTGGCATCCCTTCTCCGGCGCCGAAGCCTGAGCAGGGACGAACTCTTGCGAACTCGCGCAATATGAGGCGTTGCTCGCCCCATGCCCACAGTGCAAGCGGCGCAAACCCGTCGGCGGTGGGAGATACAAAGGAAGTTCGAAAAGGATTGACGCTGGGCCAGGTCGCCGGTCTCATGCGATGCAAATGCGGCTCTAAGGGCGCGCGATTGATGGTAGGAATCTGTCGCGATGAGCATCGAAAACCACTCGAAGGCGCCTGGCGCCAACATTCACGTAAACCACTACTGCTGTGTGGAGGGATGCGGGAAATGGGGAGGCTTCGGCCACACCTCGTCCAAGGGCGTTGAAACGCGATGGTGGTGTGCGAGCATTATCCGTATTGGGATGACATCAAGAGAGCGCATGGACGAGATCAGTGATATGCGAGTTATCTGCTTACCATGGGCACCGCCCGTCAGTAACTGCACGAGCGGCCGTCGCTCGGCCTGAAGCCATCCGCGCAGGCTCGATTCAATGAATCGCCAGGCTGATAGCCTGATGCGGAGCCCATCGAGTTCGGGGGAGTCGCGCATGCCGATGTGAGCGCCGAAAGACTAATAATCGCTCCGGCTGCTACTAAAGCACGAAATCTGCTCATCCTTGCTTCTCCTCGCCAGGGCGGTTTACGCTGCAGGCAGCAATGTATCGCGCCATTAGGTAGATGCGAGGGGTATTTCGCCGGGAAGTGGAAATAAATGACCGCCGACGAACGCTCACCCGATTTATGCGCTGCAAATGCTGGCACAAGGGAGCCAGCTGATGATGGGGAACCTGTCGCAACGCGCGTTCTCGTGGTGGACTGTCGTACGCATATCGGGACTATTATAGCGCGACGATCAGGATGCGACGCGAGCGACAATCTGGATGAGATTCTTATGTCGCGGTTGGAGCGAAGTTATCATGTTGATTGTCGCTGGCAAGAGTTTCATCGTGTTCTGATTGCCGCTCCGCGACAAGCTGGGAAGAGCTTTTGATTGTCGCGAATGAGGCGGGTCTGCCGCGCTGGCGTTTGGCTTCCATGGCCGAACGCCGCCGGTAGCTTTCGACATTCATCTCGAAGATTGTTGCGTGATGGACAAGTCGGTCCACCGCGGCAAGCGTCATGGCCGGGTCTGGAAAGACGCGGTTCCATTCTCCGAAGGGCTGATTGGCGGTGATCATGATGGAACGCCGCTCATATCTTGCGGAGATGAGTTCGAAGAGCACGCTCGTTTCGGCCTGGTCCTTGGTGACGTAGGCCAGGTCGTCGAGGATGAGAAGATCGAACTTGTCGAGCTTTGCGATGGCGGCTTCGAGCTGAAGCTCCCTCCGCGCGACCTGAAGCTTCTGGACGAGATCGGTCGTGCGGGTGAAGAGCACGCGCCAGCCGTTCTCGATTAGCGCGAGGCCGACGGCTGCGGCGAGATGGCTCTTTCCGCCGCCGGGCGGACCGAACATCAGGATATTGGCGCCTTTGGCGAGCCAGCTATCGCCGGCTGCAATCGCCATGACCTGGGCCTTGGAGACCATGGGAACAGCGTCGAAGGCGAAGCTGTCGAGCGTCTTTCCGGGTGGCAGGTGGGCCTCGGCGAGGTGTCTTTCGATCCTGCGATGGGCGCGTTCGGCCAATTCATGCTCGGCGATGGCCGAGAGGAAACGGGCAGCAGGCCATCCTTCCCGATCGGCCTGCTCGGCAAATTGGTGCCAGAACGTCTTGATCGTCGGCAGCCTCAGTTCGTTGAGCATGATGCCGAGGCGGGCTTCATCGACTGTGTGGATGTTGCTCTTCATGCGACCTCTCCCGCATAGGCCGTGCCGATCAGGGCTTCATAACCATTGAGCGACGCGAGTTGCACATGAACGATCGGCAACTGATCCGGGTCCGGGCTGAAGACCGCTCTCAAAGCCGCCAGATCAGGCAGTTTGTGGGCGTCGAGCGTTTTGGCAAGCTCCTCGGCCAGTTCACGCTCGCAACTGCGATCGTGAGCCAAGGCAAGCAGTTCCACGGTGATCTTGCAAGCCTGCCGCTCGGGCAGTTGCTCGATGAGCGCGTCGAAAGTCCTGCGATATTCCGGCCTGGGGAAGAGCTTGTCGCGATAGACGAGCCCCAAAAGCGCCATCGGCTTTTTGCGCAGGGAATGAATGACGTGATGATAGTTGACGACTTGATCGTGCTTGCCACTCGCATGGGCGCGGCCTCGGGGTAATGTCAGCAGATGCGTGCCGCCGATGAAGACGTCGAGGCGATCGTCGAACAGACGCACCCGCAGCCGGTGGCCAATCAGACGGGAAGGCACGGTGTAGAAGACCTTGCGCAAGGCGAAGCCGCCGGTGCTCGATACGGTGACGATGACCTCTTCGAAGTCGGTGGTGCGACGATCGGGAAGAGCTTGCAGATGCGTGCGCTCGGCATCGATGCGCTTGCCATGTGCGGCATTGCGGCGGCTGACGATCTCATCGATGAAGGCGCGATAGGATCCGAGGTCGCCAAAGTCCCTGGTTCCGCGCATCAGCAGAGCATCGCGGATCGCATTCTTGAGATGGCCGTGGGAACTTTCGATCGAGCCGTTCTCGTGCGCGACGCCCTTGTTGTTGCGCGTCGGCGTCATGCGATAATGGGCGCACAGTTCGTCGTAGCGATGCGTCAGATCGACCTTGGCGTCGGCATCGAGGTTGCGGAAGGCGGCCGATAAGCTGTCGCTGCGATGATAGAGCGGCGAACCGCCAACCGACCACAGGGCGTTCTGCAGCCCCTCGGCCAGAGCGACGAAGCTCTCTCCACCCAGGATGACATGGGCATGCTCGAAGCCCGACCAGACCAGCCGGAAGTGATAAAGCAGATGATCGAGCGATTGGCCGGCGATCGTCACGCCGAGGCTGCCCATGTCGGTAAAATCCGACAGTCCTAACCGACCGGGTTCGTGCATCTGACGGAAGATCACTTCCTGCTCCTGACCGTGAACAGCCCGCCATGATCGGATACGACGCTCAATCGTACGGCGAACACCTTCTGACAGCTCTGGATGACGCCGCAGCATCTCGTTGTAAACGGCGACCGCTCGGATGCCGGGCGCGGCCTTGAGGAGCGGAACAACCTCGGCGTCGAAGATGTGCTCAAGGGGATCGGGGCGACGCCGGTCGCGCGGCGGCTTGGTCTGCGATGGAAGACGCGCATCCTTCTCGATGCGGTAAGCCGTCGCCCGGCTGATCGACGCCTTGGCGGCAGCGACCTCAATGGGGTTGTTTTGTCGGTACTTCATAAAAAGCCTCGTCTGATGATCGGTTACATGGCGACCCGGCACAAAGGTGATTCTCCATTCTCAGAAAATCACCGACGCTACCGGGCCAACCGCGATCATGAGACGCCGAAAAATTGCGCCGCGGCGGGGGTGTAACTCCAGTCGGGCTACGCCCTCCCTTCGTCACACCCCCGCCGCCGAGTCTCATCCTGATTGACGCTGAGTCTCACCTTGTTTGTCGCCGCGCAGGGACTATCTTCCCTCAAAGAGCGGTGCGGAAGCTGAAAGTTTGTTGAGCCCTCGCGCCAAGTCGTTCCCCACTTTGGGAGTCCGTTGCAGCCGCAATTATAGCGAATCAGCACGGATTCTTAAAATAACATTACTATTAATTTCAATACGATAACGGAAAATCCCGGACGCCACGCACAGCACACAATTCATCCGACATCTCTTCCGCCATTATCGCGGTTCAGGGACTTGCAAAAAATCTGTTGGTGGGTCGAGGAAGGCCAAGGTGCTCACGCAGTGTCGTGCCCTCGTAATCCAGCCTGAAAATCCCTCGCCGCTGCAGCTCGGGTACGAGCCGATCGACGACATCGCCGAGACCTTGGGGAAGATACGGGAAGACGACATTGAAACCGTCGCTACCGCACTCCACCAGCCATTTCGTCATCTGGTCGGCAATCGTTTCCGGCGTTCCTACGAAGGCAAGGCCGGAGTAGCCGCCATAGCGCTGCGCGAGCTGCCGAACGGTCAACTGCTCCTCTTGGGCAAGCTTCAGCACGTGCGCGCGGCCAGTCTTGCTGGCATTCGTCTCCGCTATGTCAGGCAACGGCCCATCCGGATCGAAGCCCGAAGCATCGTGACCAAGAGCGATCGAGAGGGATGCGATGGCGCTGTCATAGTGAACGAGGCTATCGAGACGCGCCCGCTTCGCGCGCGCCTCCTCGACGCTGTCGCCGATAACGATGAAGGCGGCCGGCAGAATCTTGAGATTGTGAGGATCCCGGCCGATCGCGGTCATGCGCCCCTTGATATCGGCATAGAGCGCCTGCGCGGCCGGTAGGTCGCGAGGCGAACAGAAGACGACTTCTGCTGTCTCGGCGGCAAGCTGGCGGCCCGGCTCGGATTGCCCCGCCTGCACGATCACCGGCCAGCCCTGCGGCGGGCGGGCGATGTTGAGCGGGCCGCGCACGCTAAGCTCCTCGCCCTTGTGATTGAGGACATGCATTCTGGCTGGATCGAAGAACTGCCCACTTTCGACATCGCGCGTAAAGGCGTCGTCGGCAAAGCTGTCCCAGAGCCCGGTAACGACGTCGTAGAATTCCCGGGCGCGGTGGTAGCGCTCGCCGTGCTCGACATGTTCCTCGAGGCCGAAATTCAGCGCGGCATCGGGATTGGCCGTCGTTACGATGTTCCAGCCCGCGCGCCCGGCGCTGATATGGTCGAGAGAAGCGAAGCGGCGGGCAACGTGATAGGGCTCGTCGAAGGTCGTCGAGGCCGTCGCAATGAGGCCGATCCGATCAGTGACGGCGGCAAGCGGCCGACAGCAGCGTGAACGGCTCGAAGGAGGTTATATAAGCGTCTGGCTTCTCTTCAGAGCCTCCACGGGCATGTTGAGCACGGCAAGGTGGTCGGCCATAAAGAAGGCGTCGAATTTCGCCGCCTCCAGCTTTTGCGCAAATTCCTTCAAGTGCTTGAAGTTGAAGTTCGCGTCTCGATAGGCGCCGGGGTAGCGCCAGGCCCCTGTATGCAGGCTGACAGGGCGCATGAAGGCGCCGAGGTGCAATTGCCGCTCCTGTGCCCATCAAGCCCTCCCGTCCTATACCTGCCCCTGCCCAAAGACTACGCCTGTGGCTGTTTGGTCTTGCGCAGGTACGGCAATACCGTGTCAAACGAACCGAAGCGGGTTGCCGCGTCCTCGTTCGAAACGGCAGCCGTGATGATGACGTCCTCGCCCTGCTGCCAGTTCGCCGGCGTCGCAACCTGATGCTTTGCGGTCAGCTGGATGGAATCGATCGCGCGGAGGATCTCGTTGAAGTTTCTGCCCGTCGTCATCGGATAGGTGAGGATCAGCTTGATCTTCTTGTCGGGACCGATGATGAAGACCGAACGGACGGTCGCATTGTCCGCCGGCGTGCGCCCCTCCGACGTTTCTCCGGCTCCAGCGGGCAGCATGTCGTAGAGCTTGGCGACCTTCAGGTCATTGTCGCCGATCAACGGATACTCGACATCGAAGCCGGTCGCCGTCTTGATGTCGTTCTTCCACTTGCCGTGGCTTTCCACAGGATCCACGGAGATGCCGATGATCTTGGCGCCGCGCTTGCGGAATTCGGGCTCCAGTCCTGCCATCGCGCCAAGCTCGGTCGTGCAAACCGGCGTAAAGTTCTTTGGGTGCGAGAAGAGCACCGCCCAGCCATCACCGATCCAGTCGTGGAATTGGATGGGACCCTGCGTGGTGTCAGCGGTAAAATCAGGTGCGATATCGTTGATGCGGAGGCTCATGAGCGTTGACCCTTGTTGGTAAAAATGGCGTTGGTTTTCAATGACGGGTGAATTGTCTAGCCGTTTTCAGCCGCTGTTCAAGCACCTGCGTCAAAACGGTCGCCTGATGAAGGATAGCCGCAAAGCTCGCCTTATCAGCCGCAGCAATATCCACGCTCATTCTGTCGATCATTTGACAGAGCTTCTCGATCTTCGGCGCGTCAGATTGGTCGTCCAGATCATGCGCATATTCGAGGAGAACCCACGCACGACGACGAAGTGTCCGCCGGCGAGTTTCACCCGATGTCGTCGATGATCGTCTTGGCGACGCCATGAGATCCTCTACCACGCGGACGAGATCTCTCTGCCGAGAGACCGCTTTTTCTGCGGTATCTTTTCGAGATGGCGGGTCCTGGCTTTCAGCGCTTCGAAAACACGGTAGCCGCCCGGCCAACGGCCATAGCCGCTGGCGACATTGATGTGTCCGGCCAGACCGGCGTTGCGCAACTCGCTGCCCCAGAGACGGGCAAAGAGCGTCAGGCGGTCGAGCGACATGTAACGATCGTTCAGGCTGCCGACGACGATGCTTGGAAACGTCAGCTCAGCCGTCGGCATCGTGCCGAAAGCAATCTGGCGGGGATGAAGCTTCTCGGTCGCGGGAAGATCGCACGGCGCCACGAGGAGCGCTCCCCTCACCCGTGCTGCGGCAGGCCGCCCGGCGAGGCTCGCTGCAAGCAGACATCCTAAGCTATGGGCCACGATGTAGGCCTCGCCGACCTCTTCGAGCACGGCCTCGAGTCTTGCCCGCCAGATTCTCAGATGCGGATGATCCCAGTCGTCCTGATGGACGAGGCGACTTTCAAGATGATCCCGCAGCCAGGCGGTTTGCCAATGCGCATCCTCTGATCCGAAGAGCCCGGGAAGAACAAGTACTGGCGTCATCATCAATCCTTATCGCGTCGTGTGAGCTATCCGTTGCTAGAGAACGCCGAGAGTGATCGCGAAGAGGAGCCCGAAGGCGAGCACCGTTGCCACAGAAGCGGCCATATCTGCCACAACACCTACAAGCCGGCTTCGCGGAGCGATGCGGCGATCATCGAAAACAGCCATGACGATCCCTCAGTACCAGGGCCCCGGAGACGGGTTCCAATAGTAGATTTCATAGTCGCGGGCCGTCGGCTCGCCGTCACTTTGCAGCTCGATCCGCGGTGCGCTCGCCGTCGGTTGCGGAGGCCCGAGGACGGCCCACCGTAGCCATAAAAGAAGAGACTGCAGCATCGGCTTCTCCTTGCATACCTTGTCAGATCAACTGGTTGCGCCTCGCATTCGAAAGCAAGTCCGCGGCGGTGGCGACGGGGCCGAACAGCATCAGCAGACGGTTTTGCTCGCGCACCGTCAGTCGATAACGGCGAGCAAAGTCGAAGACGCTCCAAAGCTCGCTTCCCATCGGCGTCTTCTCCGCACTGTCCATCTCACCATCCCCCAGATCTCACTCGGCGGCTTGAAGCGTGGCCTTTACCGACGGGAGGAAGGAGAAGGCAGCCAACTCATCGACGACAGAGCCGATGCGGCCAGACAGCGCCTCGGAGACGACTTTGTAGTCGACGAAATCGCGGTCAGAGGCATAGACGGCCGTCGGCAGCGTGTGGGCCATGAAGAAGCCGAACAGTGGCCGCAGTTGATGCTCGACAATCAGGGCATGGCGATCCCCGCCACCGGTCGCAGAGATGATGATCGGCTTGGAGCGGAGTTCGCTCGGCTCGATAAGATCGGCCAGGATAGGATCCTTTGTAGGTCGGCGAGCCGACAACCAGGACATCCGCCTTGACGATATCATCGAGAACCTGGCTGGCCTGTTCATCCAGCTCGCTGCGCCATAGGGCAGTGCCCAATGATGGGCCAACGTCCTTGAGATCGTAGATCTTCGAGGAAAAGCCGTAGTTTGCAGCGGCAAGCCCGGCAATATGCTCGACCAGGGCATAGGTCTTGGACGGACGGTTGAAGCTACCGGCAATGCCCACCAATCGCAGCGACATATATCTCTCCTTCGTTATCGCATCGAATATTGTCTATAAATTTAGTGAACAAAAGAAATGACGTTCCGTTATGAGAAGGAAGCGTGAAATTCGATGCCCTCAAACGCGCCATCGCGGCAGCTTGGCTTCCGCAGCGCCTGCTAGCCTTTTGAGCGCAAAGCCTGCGAAGCCCGCGAATGAGCACCCCTGCCCCGAGAGGGAACGATTCAAGACCGCATAGCACGCGCCGTAAGGTTGGGCGGCGGAATAGTATTTGTGGGAACCTTTGGTCGCGTTCTTCGTTAAAGGAGTGCAGCGTTTGAAATCCGCGCTGCCGGACCAGCATCGCCTATGTAGGTCCAAAAGGCCCGGTGGATTCTACCCGCCGGGCTTTTCCTTGGACATTCCCTTCCCGCCCTCATTTCATGGACTGGCTCAACGCGATTCCGGTTCGTTTTGAACAACTTGCGGTCTGGCGCATTAGCTATCGTCTTCAACTAGGAAACGCCCCGATGACGATCACCGCCAAAGTTACTGCTCCCTTGTGCCTGCTCATTGTATTGAGTTCGTGCGCAAACACGATCAAGGGCGTCGGGCGCGATGCGGCCAATACCGTCAATGCTACCCAGAACGCCGGCAATCGTGTCGCGCACGCTGCGTCCCGTTAATTTCATTGATGGTTCGCAGCCATTTACCGGGCCGGGCCTGATGCTTCCGGTTTGAACGCTGCTGAGGACCCGTCCTTGGCGGCCATCCCAGACTGCGTTTCGGCACGGACGTCTCAATCTGTTCGCGTCAAATCGTCCGAAATAATCGTCGGGCCTTGAAATCGCATTGATGACGGCAAAGATTCCTCTTGATGCGATGGAGGCCAAGCCATGTCGAACTATAGAGAGGAAAGGCGGTTTCGGTGTCAGGACGACGGAGGGAAAACCTACGTTGTCATTCAGCAGATCAGGATTTCTGGACAGAACGCGGCTTCGCCCAAGACCGATTATATGACGGAGGACGGCGAGATCGTGAATCGGCTCGATGAAGAACATTTCCTCCTCCTGCTCGATGGCCACATACTGCATATTCCCCATGTTTCGGATGCTGATCATTGAGCCGTAGCGTTTGTCTGCCTCGCGACGTCGATTGCGGCACCGATGGCGGCGGACCGCCGAGCATCTGATCCCCGCACATTGCAGAAATTGTGTGCGACTGTCTTTCACCGTATTCAGTTTCCGATGCATTTAACGCCCGGCCGTGCGGGGCAAGCTCCATCGAATCATAACGCTCTGTGGTCATCTCCCACATGACTGGAACATGAACGCCCGTTTCAGTGCGCATTCATTCCTCACATCTAATCTGTCGAACCAACAGCGCTCCAAAGGCGTTACGTCAGCAGATACAGATGGAGACCGATCATGAGAAAGCTTATTGTTGCAGCTGCTGGACTTGCGACGCTGCTTGTGAGCGCACCAGCTTTCGCGGACGGCGTATACTTCGAACTCGGCTCCGGAGGTCCGCGCTACTATGACGATCCGCCACCGCCCCGCTACTACAGACACGGCCCGCGCTATGCCTACGACGATGACGATTATGATCGTCCGAGCTATGCGTCCCGGCAGGTATGCTGGGAACAGCCCTACCAGAAGAAGAGCCATCATCACTACATCACCAAATACAGGACCGTCTGCGGCGACCGCTAATCCGCCGTCGCCGACGGCGTGAGAATCCCCGTCGATCTCTGGTGCGCAGACTGCGCGCCAGCATTTCAGGAGGCTCTTTTTCAAAAAGAAGCGCAAAAAGGTGATTGGCCCCGATGCCTAGGCTGCGATAGGACTTCGCGGATGATTGCCTGCCGCCGGAGTCCCTAAGTGTCGATCGCCGATATTTCCTTGTTGAGCGCCCTATTTGCCGGCGCGCTTTCGTTCCTGTCTCCTTGCGTCCTGCCTCTCGTTCCGCCCTATCTCTGCTACATGGCCGGCATTTCCGTCGAGCAGTTCCGCGGCGGCAGTGCGGTCGCCGTTGCCCCGGATGCGCGGCGGGGCGTGCTGTTTTCAGCGCTTTTCTTCACGCTCGGCTTCGCCACCGTTTTCGTGGCCCTCGGGGCTGGTGCATCCAGCATCGGCATGGCGCTTCGTCAGCATCTCGATCTCCTGGCAAAGATCGGCGGCCTGATCATCATCGTCATGGGTTTGAATTTCCTCGGGGTCTTCCGAATTGGAATTCTGGCCCGCGAGGCGCGCTTTCAGGGCACCGGCAAGCCGGCGACGTTGACGGGTGCCTATGTCATGGGCCTAGCCTTCGCTTTCGGCTGGACACCCTGCATCGGCCCGGTACTCGGTGCGATCCTTGGCGTCGCAGCCTCGCGGGAGACGGTTGGCTCGGGTGCCGGGCTCCTCGCCGTCTATTCCCTCGGCCTTGCCATCCCGTTCTGGATTGCCGCTGGCTTTTCCGGTGCCTTCATGGGCTTTCTGACGCGCTTCCGCCGACATCTCGGAACGGTCGAGAAAGTCATGGGCGCGTTCCTGATCCTGACCGGCCTCGCTTTCATGTTCGGGTTCGTCAGTGACGTGGCAATCTGGTTCCAGCAGACCTTTCCAATCCTGATGAAAATCGGCTAAGCCGAAATCGCCCCCGCAGAAATTTGCATTGGAATAGCCGTTGTCCGATATCGTCAGTCTGCTTCTGCCGTTTTTCGGCCTGATCCTCATTGGCTATATCGCAGGGAAAGTGACGAAGCAGCCCGCCGACGCGCTCGGCTGGATGAACACCTTCATTATCTATGCAGCGCTGCCCGCGCTCTTCTTCAAACTCGTCTCACGCACACCCTTCGAGGATCTGACACGCATCGATTTCATCGCCACCGATCTCGCTGCGACGTATTCGATCTTCATTGTGCTGTTTGCGATCGGTCGCTGGATCCGCGGCAGTTCGCTCGCTGACTGCACGATCCAGTCGTTTGCCGGCGCTTATGGCAATATCGGTTACATGGGTCCCGGCCTCGCGTTGCTGGCTCTGGGCGAAGGTGCGGCTGTACCGGTCGCGCTTATTGTCTGCCTCGAGAACGCACTGCATTTCATCGTCGCGCCCGCGCTCATGGCGGCAGCCGGCGATGATCGGCGCTCCGCCGGGCGGCTGGCGATCGATATTGCTCGGAAAGTGGCCTTTCACCCCTTCATCCTTTCGACGGCGCTCGGCTTTGTTGCCGCAGGCTTGCACATCGATCAGCCGCTCGCCTTCCAGCGCTTCGTTGATTATCTCGCGCAGGCCGCCGCGCCTTGCGCCTTGTTTACCATGGGCGTCACGCTTGCCCTTAGGCCGCTGAAGCGCATACCCGCCGAGATCGGCTATATCGTTCCGGCCAAGCTCATCGTACATCCGATCGTGGTCTATCTCGCACTGACAGCAGTTGGCGGCGTCGAGCCGGTCTGGATCTATGCCGCGGTACTGCTCGCCGCCCTGCCGACGGCAACCAATGTCTTCGTCATCGGCCAGCAATACGGCGTCTGGCAGGAGCGCGCCTCGGCGACGATCCTGATCACGACGGCCCTTTCCGTCGTGACGGTCTCGCTCATCCTGCTTGCGATCAAATCAGGCTTTCTTCCGGCTTAGCTTTTCCTTGATAGCGCCGGGAATGTCGCGAAAGCCGCGACCGGGCTCGATGCCCTCGCGCATGACGATGCTGCGCAGTGGCGGGAGTGCCGACAGGATGTGCAGGCCGGCAGCGCGCATCACCTGAACAGGCAGAAAATCGGACAGCAACGAGCGGTTGAGAAGATCGACGCTTGCCGTGCGGGTCATGATATCGGCGCGGCGCTTGCGATCGAAACGGTCGCCGGCATCGGCGGCGATCGGCAGTTCGGGCCGTGCGCAAAGAATATCCGAAAGCGCCATGACATCGCGCAGGCTGAGGTTGAGCCCTTGTGCGCCGATCGGCGGAAAGACGTGCGAAGCCTCGCCGATCAGGGCAATCCGCCCTTTGCCGGCGCGATGTGCCATCATGCCGGAGAGCGGCCAGAGTTGCGCACCTTCCTCCACCTCCACCTTGCCGAGCAGTGACTGCATTCGCTCTTCGACGACATTGCTCAATTCGGCAAGCGAGAGTTCGTTGCGCGCAACGGCGTCGGAAGGGTTCTGGACCCAGACGAGGCTGGAGCGATTGCCCGGCAGCGGCACCTGCGTGAATGGTCCGCTTTCCGTATGGAACTCGGTCGAGATGTTCTCATGCGGCAGCGAATGTTCGAAGTTCAATACCATGGCCGATTGCGGATAGGACCAGGTGCGAACGTCTATGCCTGCGGTTTCGCGGAGCTTCGACTTGCGCCCATCGGCGCCAACCGCAAATCCAGCCGAGAGGACTTCGCCATCAGCGAGCGTGACTGTCACAGACTCAGCGCCGATATCGATCACGTCGGCAAAAGACGTGAAACGCGTGATATTGCCCTCGACCGCAATCGCAGCCTCCAGCACCTCCATCAGCGCCCTGTTCGGGAAATTGTAGCCGAAGGTCTCTAGGTCCAGTTCGACGGACCGGAAGGTGGTGATCGGCGCGCGCAGCAAGCGATTCGTGCCGTCGATGATGCGCATCGTGGAAAGCGGCGCGGCAGCCGGGCGCAGCTTATCCCAAAGGGTCAGCCTGTCGAGGAAGCGGATCGACTGATCCATGAGCGCGGTCGTGCGCCGGTCCTGGCTGGGTGACGGCGGGGCAACGAGAACCACGTTGCGTCCACCGCGTGCCAAGGCGATAGCGGCAATCATGCCGGCAAGCCCGCCGCCGACCACCGCGATTTCAAAAGTCTTCATTGCACCGTTCCGTCAATTCATCGACGGCGATCCGGTGCTTATGCAGCCGGCTTCGCCTGACGGCGCCAACTATAACCCTTGCCGGCGTCCGCGTCACGCACAGCCGGTTGATAATGATGCGGAATTCCCGGCAGGCGGCGCTCCGTCAGGCGCTTGATCGCAGTCTCATTGGTCACCGCGAAGCTGTCGATACCGACGCGCTGCATCAGCGGGATCTGATCGATCAGCACGTCACCGACGGCGCGCAGTTCGTTGGTGTATCCGAGCCGGTCGCGCAGCAGCGACGCATGGCTGAACGCGCGGCCATCATTGAACGCCGGAAAGGCGACAGCGACGATCTCAAGCCGATAAAGGTATGGCTCGAGCTTGCGCACATCGTCCGCCGGCTTGATCAGCACGCCAAAGCCGACTTCATTGCTCTCGTCGGCTTTGGCGATCAGCTCATCGAGGCCAAGAAGGGGCTTCTGCGCCTCGCCTGCCTTCACCTCTTCCGTCTCAATCACCCAGGGATCGTTCTCGACGAAGCCGGTTTCTCTCCAGATCTTGCTCATCGTCGCCTCCTTACGCCGCTTCCGCCGCCGAACCATACAGCGCGTCCTTGAACGGCTGTGGACCGACACGGCGATAGGTGTCGAGGAAAATCTCTGACGGTTCCTTGCGGATCGCGAGGTAGGTGTTGACGATCGTTTCGATCGCATCGGTCACCTTCTCGGGCTCGAAGCCACGACCGATGATCTCGCCGATCGACGTGTGCTCGTCGCCTGACCCGCCGAGCGTGATCTGGTAGAGTTCAGCGCCCTTCTTTTCCACGCCAAGCAGGCCGATATGGCCGACATGGTGATGGCCGCAGGCATTGATGCAGCCGGAGATCTTGATTTTCAGCTCGCCTATTTCGGTTTGACGAGCTGGATCGCCGAAGCGCCTTGAGATTTCCTGCGCGACAGGAATGGAGCGCGCATTGGCGAGCGCGCAGTAGTCCAGCCCGGGACAGGCAATGATGTCAGTGATGAGACCGGCATTTGCCTCCGCAAGGCCCATGGCTACCAGACCGCGATAGACGGCTTCGAGGTCGGCGAGTGCCACATGCGGCAGGATCAGGTTCTGCTCGTGGCTGACCCGGATTTCGTCGAAGGCATATTCCTCAGCGAGATCGGCAACGGCATCCATCTGGCTATCCGAAGCATCGCCTGGGATGCCGCCGATCGGTTTCAGCGAGATCGTCACCATGCCATAGTCGGGATGCTTGTGCGGCTGCACGTTCTGCTGCACCCAGCGAGCAAAAGCCGGATCGGCCTTCTTCCAGCGGGCAAGGTTCTCCCAGCCTTCGGCGCGATCGGGTAGAGCCGGCGGCGCGAAATAGGCCGCAATCGCTTCGACGTCCTGCTCGGGCAGCTTCAGTTCGGTATCCCTAAGCTCTGCGAATTCGGCCTCGACCTGGCGTGCCAATTCTTCCGCGCCGGTTTCATGCACGAGGATCTTGATGCGGGCCTTGTACTTGTTGTCGCGACGGCCATGCAGGTTGTACACGCGCATGACCGCGGTCGTATAGGATAGCAGATCCTCTTCCGGCAGAAAGTCGCGGATCAGCTTGGCGATCATTGGCGTGCGGCCCTGGCCGCCACCGACATACACGGCAAAGCCGATTTCGCCCTTGTCGTTCTTCTTCAGATGCAGGCCGATGTCGTGGACCTGGATCGCAGCACGGTCGCGCTCGGCACCGGTGACGGCAATCTTGAACTTGCGCGGCAGGAACGAGAACTCCGGATGCACGGAGGACCACTGGCGCAGGATTTCCGCATAGGGACGCGGATCGGCGACTTCATCAGCGGCAGCCCCGGCGAAGTGATCGGCCGTGACGTTGCGGATGCAGTTGCCCGAGGTCTGCATCGCGTGCATCTCGACCGTGGCAAGCTCGGCCAGCACATCAGGCATGTCGGAGAGCTTCGGCCAGTTGAACTGCAGGTTCTGGCGCGTGGTGAAGTGGCCATAACCGCGGTCATAAGTGCGCGCGACATGAGCGAGCATGCGCATTTGACGAGAGCTCAGCGCGCCGTAGGGAATGGCGATGCGCAGCATGTAGGCGTGGAGTTGCAGATAGACGCCGTTCATCAGGCGCAGCGGCTTGAACGCGTCCTCCGAGAGCTCGCCGGAAAGGCGGCGCTGCACCTGGTCGCGAAACTGCTCGACGCGCTCGGCGACAAAAGCGTGGTCAAATTCGTCGTAACGATACATCTGCTTCCTCAGACTGCGATGAATGCGGGGTCGGCGGGCTTGTAACCCGGCGCGTATTCCATGGTCGGACCCTGGGCACGAATGCGCTCGCGAAGGCGCAGCGGCCAGAGCACGCCGTTGGTCTCCTGAACTTCGACGACGGCAACGTCGACGACCTCGTTGTCGGCATAGGACTTCTTGCCAATCGCTTCCAGCGCCACGACGGCTTCAGCATGGCGAGCAACGAGGGCGTCCTGCAGCGAGGCGACCCAGTCGCCATTGGCGTTCAGCCAGACGGCAACACCATCCGTCAATCGGTTGGCGGTCAGAACCTTGTCTACCATGTTCAGCTCCTTGCAAATTCGTCGGACCGGGCGCGTTCGCGTACCAGCGGTTCCGACAGTTCGAAATTGGCGCCTGCGACCGCATCGCCGATAATGACCATGACCGGGCCGGTCAACTCGTTACGGTGCTGCAGGTCGGGAAGATCCCGCAAAATCCCATGCAGCAGACGGCGATCGGATCGGCTGGCGTTCTCGACGACGGCAACAGTCGTCTCCGCGGGAAGGCCGGCCTGCATCAGGCGTTCAGCGACCGAGGCGGCAACGGTGCGGCCCATATAGACGGCGATTGTCGCACCGGATACCGCAAGGCTTGCCCAATCCGGCAAGACATCGCCCGTCAGATCGTGGCCGGTCGTGAAGACCAGCGAGGACGCAACGCCACGCAGCGTCAGAGGCAGCTCGAAATCGGCAGCTGCGGCGAATGCCGAGGTGATGCCCGGCACCACTTCATAGGAAATGCCAGCAACTCGTAGAGCCGCCATTTCCTCCCCTGCCCGACCGTAGACTAGCGGATCGCCGGACTTCAGGCGAACGACACGCTTGCCTTCACGACCGAGGTGCACGAGAAGATCGTTGATCTCCTCCTGTGACTTCGAATGGCATCCCTTGCGCTTGCCGACCGATAGACGCTCGGCGTCGCGGCGGCCCATGTCGACAATTTCCTGCGGCACGAGGGCATCATAGACGATGACATCGGCTTCCATCATCACGCGCTGGGCGCGCAGCGTCAGCAGGTCCGCTGCGCCGGGCCCGGCACCAACCAGCCATACGTGGCCGTCGACCTTTTCTGCAGACTGCAGCAGGCTATTGGCTGCACGACGCGCCTGCGGCAGGTTCTCGTTGGCGACAGCATCGGCGACCGCGCCGGAGAAGAAATGGTGCCAGAAAAGACGGCGCGCAGCCCCCTTCGGCACGAGATGCTCGACGGTTTTTCGATAGCTGGTGGCAAGATCGGCCAGACGCCCCAGCGACGGCGCAAGCAGCTGATCCACCTGGGCGCGTATCATCTGTGCGAGCACCGGTCCAGCGCCTTCCGTGCCGATTGCGACAGCCACCGGCGCGCGATTGACAAGCGCAGGCGTAAAGAAATCGCAATAGTCAGGCTGATCGACGGCGTTGGCGGGCACTTTCTCGGCGCGTGCGGCCTCGACGATGACGCGATCCTGCGCCGCGTCGCCTGTCGCCGCAAAGACCAAAGTTGCGCTGTGGACCTGCTCGGCTGCAAAGCCGGCGCGCACGGTTTCGATGCGATTGGCGATCAGATAGGCGTGATAATCGGCCTCGGGGCGATCGGTATAGGCAACGACCCTCGCCTGCGTATTCAGCAGCAGGCGAACCTTCGCAAAGGCTTCGTCGCCATTGCCGAAGACAGCCGCGATCTTGCCCTCGACGCGAAAGAAGGCAGGAAATACCGACAGTTGTTCATTCTTGCAAGGCATCATCAATCCATTTCGAAGTTGCCGGAATATGCACCGTCCGGCCAGGCAAATGAAGAAACAGAAATTCCAAAGCCTGCGCGGGTGCGTATTCTTTTACCCGCTCTTCCAACGATTTGAGTAAAAGTCACCGGTGCGGCGCAGCGGGCACACCTGGAGCTGCCGCAACGCAGCAGAAAGGCTGTGAGAAATCCGACGACGCGATCAAATCGGCATTTGCCTCCTCTGGCGCTGCCGGTAGAGTGCAGCCACCAAGGAGAAGACCATGCCCGACACGACCATCGCCGCCCGCCTGCTCAACGTGATGGAACATGACATCCTTCCGATGACCGAACGTGGGGTCGCTGCCGGCAACAAGGTATTCGGCGCCGCGATCCTTCGCAAATCCGACCTCTCGCTGGTCGTTGTGGAGACCAACAACGAGCTTGAAAACCCGCTGTGGCACGGCGAGGTGCACACGCTCAAGCGTTTCTACGAGCTTGGCGAGAAGCCAGCCACGAAGGACCTGATCTTTCTCTCGACGCACGAACCCTGCACCATGTGCATGTCTGCGATCACCTGGGCCGGGTTCGACAATTTCTACTATTTCTTCAGCCACGAAGATTCCCGCGACGCCTTCGCCATTCCCCATGACCTGAAGATCCTGAAGGAAGTCTTCGGTCTGGAACCTGGCGGCTACCGTCGCAGCAACGCATTCTGGAACAGCTTTGCGGTTGCCGATCTCGTCGAGACGGAAGACGAGCATTTGAAGGCCGAGTTGAAGGCACAAACAGCGCGCATCAAGGCGCGCTACGACGCGCTCTCCGACAGCTACCAGGCGTCGAAGGGCGACAACGACATTCCGCTGAATTGAGTGACCATGGACGCTTCCAAAGACATTTCACGCCTGATCGAGATCATGGCCGCGCTGCGCAATCGGGAAACCGGCTGTCCCTGGGACATCGTCCAGACATTTGAGACGATCAAACCCTACACGATCGAGGAGGCTTACGAGGTCTCCGATGCGATCGAGCGTAATGACATGGACGATCTCTGCGAGGAACTGGGCGACCTGCTGCTGCAAGTCGTCTTCCACGCGCGCATGGCGGAAGAGGCCGGCGAGTTCGCATTTAGCGACGTGGTTGAGGCCATCACTCGCAAGATGATCCGCCGGCATCCACATGTCTTCGCCCGTTCCGATGCAGATACGCCGGATGCGGTGAAGAAGCAATGGGACGATATCAAGCAGGCCGAAAAGCGCGAGCGCGCCGACCGGCGAGCCAAGCGCGGTGTCAGCGAAGATTTCAAGGCCGGTTTCCTGGGATCGGTCCAGCGAAACTTCCCTGCCCTGACCGAGGCGCTGAAGCTGCAGGAGCATGCTGCGAAGGTGGGCTTCGATTGGTCGGCGCCCGAACCGATCCTCGACAAGATTGAGGAGGAAATCGGCGAGCTGCGCGCCGCGCTGGCCGAAGGCGATCAGGCGAAGGTCAGTGATGAACTCGGCGATCTTATCTTCGCCGTCGTCAACATCGGCAGGCACGTGAAGGCCGATCCAGAAGAATCCCTCCGCGGAACGAATACGAAGTTTCGTAGACGCTTCAATCACATCGAAGCTGTTCTTGATGCAGAAGGTGAAACTCTGGCAGCAGCTAGCCTGGAGCGGATGGAAGAAATTTGGCAGGCGGCAAAGGCAATCGAACGGCAGTTGGGTTGAGCCGACACCCTCGCCTCACGTGAAGCGCAATCGCGGGCGTAAACTCAAGTACCCGCTGTGGGGGAGCCTCTAGCGCTCCCAGTCCTCTTTGCCAGCCTTCGGCCCGTTGCCGAGACGGCGCTCCAGTTCGACCGATTCGGTTTCCGAGAGGCGCACATCGAGTGTGATCGACCCGTCCTCGTTGTCTTCGCGGTTGTCGACAATCGCGTGGTCGTAGAGCCAAGGCAGCAGCGCCAACTTGTCGACAGGCAGGCGTACGGTCGCTTCAGTCAGCACGCCGGAAAGCCTGCGGCTGATCTCTCCCATCAACGTATCGATACCCTCACCGCTGATTGCGGATAGGGCAACCACGTTCTCGGCGCCGCTCGCCTTCTGAACAATCGCATCGTGGGCTTCCGGTTCAAGGCGATCGATCTTGTTCCAGACCTCGATGATGCGCTTGTCGCTTTCGGCCTCGTCGATACCGAGGTCCTTCAGGATGCGGAGCACGTCCGCGCTCTGCGCCTGGTTGTCGATGTCGGACATATCACGGACATGGAGGATGAGGTCGGCTTCCAAAACCTCTTCCAGCGTGGCGCGAAAGGCCGCGACGAGGTGAGTCGGAAGGTCCGAGATGAACCCGACCGTATCAGAGAGGATCACGGTGCGGCCATGCGGCAGCTTCATTCGGCGCAGTGTCGGATCGAGCGTCGCAAAAAGCATGTCTTCGGCAAGCACGCCTGCCCCGGTTATGCGATTGAATAGCGTCGACTTGCCGGCGTTGGTATAGCCGACCAGCGCCACGATTGGGTGCGGCACCTTCTTGCGCTTGGCGCGATGAAGCTGGCGTGTACGCACGACCTGCTCCAGCTCGCGCTCGAGCTTGATGATGCGGTCCTGCAGCATGCGCCGGTCGGCTTCGATCTGGGTTTCACCGGGACCGCCCATGAAGCCGCCACCGCCGCGCTGACGCTCCAAGTGCGTCCAGCTGCGGACCAGACGGCCCTTCTGGTAATTGAGATGCGCGAGATCGACCTGCAGCGTGCCTTCCTTGGTGGAAGCGCGGCGGCCGAAAATCTCGAGGATGAGGCCGGTGCGGTCAATGACCTTGGCGTTCCATTCTCTCTCGAGATTGCGCTGCTGTACCGGCGTTAGCGGATGGTCGACGATAACGAGACCAGAATCGTTTTCATCGAGCGTCGCCTTGATCTCTCCGATCTTGCCCGTGCCCATCAACGTTGCGGGTCGCGGATCGTTGACGGTTACGACGGTGCCATTCACCACATCAAGGTCGATCGCCTGGGCAAGACCGGTCGCCTCTTCCAGGCGGCTCTCGGGCGTCCTGGTGACCACGGGCGCAGCATCGCCCGCGCTGCGCCCGCCTCGCGCCTGCTTGAGCACAGGCACGACAACGGTCGCGCGCATGTCATCCCGGTGCTTGGCAGCTTCCGGGATGATCGAATCGTTCTTTGTATCGCGTGTCGAAATAATTGCAGTTCCTGTTAGGAAGCGGCTTCTTCGCTCTCAAACATCTGCATCGGCTGGCCGGGCATGATGGTCGAGATCGCGTGCTTATACACGAGTTGCGAATGGCCGTCACGGCGAAGCAGAACACAGAAGTTGTCGAAGGACGTAACCACACCCGTCAGCTTAACGCCGTTAATCAGAAAAATTGTCAGTGAAATCTTTTGCTTGCGAACAGTATTGAGAAATAAGTCCTGCAGATTCTGAGAACGTTCCGCCATCGCGCCGCTTCTTTCTTTATTGCCGGCTTCGTTTTGCCGGTGAAATACTAATCAACCTCGCCTGCAGGCAGCTGACAACCCTCATCCCCTCTGCCCAGAAAGCCTTGGTATCAAATCGCAATCTTTTCCGCAACGTCGAAAAAGGCCTCCCGAATTTTCTGGGAGATGCTGCCCGGATGACCGTTCGCGATCGACTGGCCATCGATCGCCACGACCGGAAAGCAGATGCTCGTTGCAGCCGTGATGAAGACTTCACGTGCGGCAAGCATCTCGGCGACCGAGAACTCCCGCTCTTCGATCGTCAGCCCCAGCTTGGCTCCGACATCGATCAGCGTCGTGCGGGTAATGCCGCGCAGAATGCCATGTTCCGCCGGGCGCGTGATGAGCGTACCACCGCGGTCGACCATCCAGACGTTGGTCGCAGCGCCCTCCTTCACCATGCCCTTGGCGTCGACATAGATCGCTTCCTGCGCCCCGGCTTCCTTCGCCTGCTGACGCGCCATCGCGTTCGGCAGGAGGCCGACCGATTTGATGTCGACGCGATCCCATCGATTGTCGGGAACAGTAATTGCCTTGATGCCTGTAGCGTTCTTTTTGGCGATGATCGAGGGATCAGTGCTCTTGGCGGTGATCACCAGCGACGGCAGGGTTCCCTCTGCCGGAAATACGTGATCGCGCCGCGCAACGCCGCGCGTGACCTGCATGTAGAAGAGACCGTTGCGGACCCGATTGCGCCGCAACGTTTCGCGAATGACCTGGGTTAGCGCATTACGGCTCATCGGCCAGGCAATGCGCAACTCGCCAAGCGATCGGTCCAGTCTGTTTAGGTGGCGCGTAAGATCGACGATATAGCCATGCCTGATTTCACAGACTTCGTAGACGCCATCCGCGAACTGATAGCCGCGGTCCTCGATATGGACCATCGCGCTCGAGTGCGTGACATAGCGGCCGTTCACATAGGCTATTCTGGGCATGGAGAACCTGTGCGTGGGGGTATAAGCAGGTGAACGAGTGACGGCGCAGCAGCGCCGCCCTGGTATCAAACGCCAAGCGACTTCAGCTTGCGGTGCAGCGCCGAACGCTCCATGCCGACGAACTCTGCGGTACGCGAGATATTGCCGCCAAAACGATTGATCTGCGCAATCAGGTAGTCCTTCTCGAACATTTCTCGTGCTTCGCGAAGCGGCAGCGTCATGATGTGATAGTCGTTTTTGGCCGAGACCTTCGGCAGCATGTCGCCGAGGTCGGTCGGCAGCATCTCGGCGGTGATGGGCGCGTCAGGACCGTCAGAACGGGCAAGGATCATCAGCCGCTCGATGTTGTTGCGCAGCTGGCGGATGTTGCCCGGCCAATCATGGGCCTGCAGCACGGCCATGGCGTCGTCGCCGATGCGGCGCGGACGGATGCCGGCCTGCTCGGAAATCTGCCGCATCAGCTGATCGACCAGGAACGGGATATCCTCGCGACGATCTGCCAGCGCCGGTACGCGCACCGGCACGACGGCGAGCCGATGGTAGAGATCTTCGCGGAACCAGCCCTCGGCGATGCGGCTCTCCAGATTGTAGGCCGTCGACGAAACGATGCGCACATCGACCTTCACGCGCTTGGAGCCGCCGACGCGTTCGAACTGCTGATCGACGAGAACGCGCAGGATCTTGTTCTGCGTCTCGCGCGGCATTTCTCCGACTTCGTCAAGATAGAGAATGCCGCGGTGCGCCTCTTCCAACGCTCCGATCTTGCGCGCCTGGCCGGGCGAACCTTCGGTACCGAACAGCGCGATCTCCATGCGCTCCGGCGTGATATTGGCGGCATTCAGCGCCACGAACGGACCGCTTGCACGCGCCGACTTCTTGTGGATCATCCGGGCGACGAGCTCCTTGCCGGAACCCGACGAGCCGAAAATCATGATCCGGCTGTTGGTCGGCGAAACCTTCTCGATCGTCTGGCGCAGTTGCGAGACCGCCACCGACGTACCGATGAGTTCGACCGGATCGCCAGCCTTGCGCTTGAGTTCCGATACCTCGCGCTTCAGCTTCGAATTCTCGAGCGCGCGTTCGGCGATCAGGATCAGCCGGTCGGCCTTGAACGGCTTCTCGATGAAATCGAATGCACCACGCTTGATGGCGGACACAGCAGTCTCGATGTTGCCGTGACCGGAAATCATGACGACGGGAATATCCGGGTGGCGCGTCTTCACCTCGTCGAGCAGCGATAGACCGTCGAGCTTGCTTCCCTGCATCCAGATGTCGAGGAAGATCAACCGCGGCGCACGATCGGAGATCGCAGCCAAAGCGCTGTCGCTATCGTGTGCCGTGCGGGTCTCATGTCCCTCATCAGACAGGATACCGGAGACGATCTCGCGGATGTCGTGCTCGTCATCGACGACCAGAATATCAGAGGCCATAAACACCTTCCTTGTCACTTGCGGCCGGGGCAGAAGGCACGGTTTCCAGACGTGGCAGGTGCACGCGGATCATGGCCCCTCTTCCCTGGTCGAAATCAGCGGGCGCATCATGCAGTTCGAGCTGCCCGCCATGTTCCTCAATAATTTTCTTGACGATCGCCAGACCAAGCCCGGTGCCCTTCTCGCGCATCGTCGTATATGGTTCGAGAATGCTATGGCGGTTCTCCACCGGCAGGCCGCGACCGTTGTCGATCACATCAACGGTAAAGCGGTCGCGTACCGGATCGAGCGAAGCACGAACCAGGATCTTGCGTTGGTCGCGCTCGCCGCTCGGCACGGCTTCAATCGCCTCCACCGCATTCTTGATCAGATTGCCGAAAGCCTGACCGAGCATGCGACTATCAAATTGTCCTTCCAGCGGCTGGTCGCCCAGTTCCTGCTGGAAGCTAACGTGACTGTTGCCCATCTCGCGCAGGAACACCGCGTCGTGCAGGATCTTGCGCAGATCGCTCGGCTCCTTGATCGGCTTCGGCATCCGAGCGAACGATGAGAACTCGTCGACCATGCGGCCGATATCGCCCACCTGGCGGATGATGGTCTCCGTGCACTGGTCGAAGACACCCCGGTCGTCCTGGTCGATCTGTTTCCCGTAGCGGCGCTGGATTCGCTCCGCCGACAGCTGGATCGGCGTCAGCGGATTCTTGATTTCGTGAGCAATACGACGGGCGACATCGCCCCATGCCGTCGAGCGCTGGGCGATGACGAGATCAGTGATGTCATCGAGCGTGATGACATAGGATTCGCTCATGTCGCGAACCTCCTCGCGCGTCACCTGGACGCTGAGGGTCCGTACGGTCCCTGCGCGCACAAGAGCGATCTGCTTGCGGAAATCGCCACGATAGCGGGAAGCAGCTTCGGTCAAAACCTGATCCACCTCGGGCGCAATCTCGGAAAGCTGCTTGCCGAGCATCTCCGACGCCGGCAACGCCATCAGGGCTTCCGCCGAACTGTTGACGATCGTCACCCTGCGGTCGTTCTCGACACCGATGACCGAGGCAGTCACGCCGGAAAGAACGGCTTCGATGAAGCGACGACGGTCGTCCACTTCGTCCTTGGCCTCCAGGATCTCGTCACGTTGCGTGCGGATTTCCGAGATCATCTTGTTGAATGTGCGCGACAGGCTTGCAACGTCGCCGTCCACGGCATGGACGGGCACGACGATATCCATGTTGCCCGAAGCCACGCTATCCGCCGCCGTAATCAGCAGTCGGATCGGGCGCACGATACGGTCGGCTACGGCAATCGCCGTCCAGATGGCAGCGAGCAGAACGATGAGAGCGAAGCCGATGTAAAGGACCGCGAACGCGATCTGCAGTGAGAAACGCCCCGCTTCCATCGACTTATATTCGGTGGCGTTCTCCTCCATCATCCGCATGGCGCCCATCACCTTCGGATCCACGGCGCGAACCGTGTAGAGAAACGCACCATCAATCGCATCGAGCTTGATGATAGCGCCGACTAAGTTCGTTATGCCCGGCGGGATCAAGGTGGGCTGCCCCGCCGCGGCCTTGTTCAAAGCGTCCTGAGGAATTGCCGGCAGCGGCTTCTCGGTCTTGATATCAGCCTGGATAATCACAGAGCCGTCAGATTGGACCAGAAATGCGCCCAGCAGACCGCGGCCTCGCGCCTGTCGCGTCATCAAATCGGAAAAGCCTGTGCGATCGAGATTGAACAGCGCTCGATTGCGTTCGAGGTCGTTCGCCATCGATACGGTCTGGCCCTGCAGGTAGCTCGCATTCTCCATCATGTAGGCCTGCCCGATGTTGCGGGAGGAACTGATGATCGACTGCGTACGAAGGGCAAACCACCGGTCGAGGCCGGCATTCAGCGTGATGCTGGCGAAAATGGCGACAAGGATCGCCGGGGTGATTGCGACGATCGAAAAGAGCACAACAATGCGGATGTGAAGCCGAGCCGCCGCGCGCCCGCGTTTGCGTGCCTTGACCAGGCGGGAAACCTCACGTGCAATGAGGGCCATCAAACCGAGTACGAAGAACGAGTTCACGACGACGGAGGTGACGACGACATGGTAGGTCGGCGCGATCGGGGTCAACCCAAGCAACACGAAGAGCGTCAGCGTCGCGCAAAGAAGCGCCCCGCCGGCAAGGATCAGGCCCGGTAGCGCAAACAGGGCACGGCGATCGGTCACGGCCGTGACAGCTTCGCCTTCCGCCGCAGGCGGCATCGCATCCTGTTCCATTCGCTTAATTCTCCTGGCGGCAGACCGTCGCTTCCGCCGCTCCCCGCGGATAGGGCGGGAAGCCGCCAGCCTACCTACACGACGCAACGACAAGTGCCGTTGCGCTTTTGGGCAGCTGCGAAAACCCGAACCCCATGCGTGACTTCTAAGCAACGCATTGTGGCGAAAATGCAACGTCGGCAGTCACATTGTCAAGCAGTGCGGGAGCTTCTGTACACCGATACGCCGAGCTCTCTGATCTTCTTGCGCAGCGTATTGCGGTTCAGACCCAAAAGATCGGCTGCCTTTATCTGGTTACCGCGCGTGGCCGTAAGGGCGGCAAGTATCAGCGGATACTCCATTTCCGTCAGCACACGGTCGTAAAGCCCCGGCGGTGGCAGGCCATCGCCGAAACCGGCGAAGTACGTCCGCATGTTTTCCTCGACAGCCTGGGCGATCGTCATATTGCCAGTGCGGATCGGACCCTTGTCGATGGGACTGTCTGGAACATCGGACCGAAGCTCAGCTTCGATGATTTCGCGCGTGATCACATCCTGTGGATAAAGTGCCATCAGCCGGCGAATGAGGTTCTCCAGTTCGCGCACGTTCCCCGGCCAGGCGTAGGCTTTCATCAGATCGAGCGCTTCCTGATCGAAGCGCTTGGAGCCGAGCCCTTCCTTTTCCGCCTGCTGGATGAAGTGGCGCACGAGATCCGGAATATCCTCTGCGCGGTCGCGCAGAGGCGGCAGACGCAGCGGAACGACATTCAGGCGATAGTACAGGTCCTCGCGGAAGAGCCCCTGATTGATCGCCTGCTTCAGGTCCTTGTTGGTCGCGGCGACGATCCGAACGTCGGTGCGGATCGGCGTGCGACCGCCGACGGTGGTGTATTCGCCCTGCTGCAGCACGCGCAGGAGGCGCGTCTGGGCATCCATCGGCATATCGCCGATTTCATCGAGGAACAGCGTGCCGCCTTCGGCCTGCTCGAAACGCCCGGTCGAGCGCGTCTGGGCGCCCGTGAATGCACCCTTCTCGTGGCCGAAAAGCTCGGATTCGATCAGGTCGCGCGGGATCGCCGCCATGTTGATGGCAACGAACGGCCCGTTGCGACGCTTGCCGTAGTCGTGCAGCGCCCGCGCCACGAGTTCCTTGCCGGTGCCCGACTCGCCGGTGATCATCAGGGTCAGATCCGTCTGCATCAAGCGTGCAAGGACGCGGTAAATTTCCTGCATCGCTGCCGAACGGCCGACGAGCGGCATTCCGTCCTGCATATCCTCGTCAAGCTTGGCAGGTCTGCGCTTCGGCTCGGCGAGCGCGCGACCAATGATGCCGATCAGTTCCGTCAGGTCGAACGGCTTCGGCAGATAATCGTAGGCGCCCTTCTCGGAAGCCTTGATCGCCGTCATGAAGGTGTTCTGGGCGCTCATGACGAGCACGGGCAGATCCGGGCGCGCTTTCTTGATCCGCGGCAACAGATCGAAGGCGTTCTCGTCCGGCATCACGACATCGGTTACGACTAGATCGCCCTCGCCCGCCGAAACCCAGCGCCAGAGCGTGGCGGCGTTGGAGGTAATTCGCACGTCATAGCCGGCGCGGCTCAGAGCCTGATTAAGCACGGTACGAATTGCCGCATCATCATCCGCGACGAGGATCGTTGCTGTCATCGAGTAAGTCCTGTGGGAGTTATGGTCGTTGCGTCTTCCAGCGATGCGTCCTTGGAGGCCGGCATCAAGACGCGGAATGTGGTGCGGCTGTTTTGGCTGTCGCATTCGATGATGCCGCCATGGTCGCCGATAATCTTGGCGACGAGCGCCAGGCCGAGGCCGCTGCCGTTCGTCTTTGTCGTAATGAACGGATCAAACAGATGCGGCAGCAAGTCGGCCGGCACGCCAGGGCCATTATCCTGAACACAAAATTCGAGCGGCAGCGAAATCTTTTCGCGCGTACCGGCGACGGATAGACGAATGCCCGAGCGGTAAGCCGTCGTCAGAACGATTTCGCCATCCGGGCGATCGCCTACCGCTTCGGCGGCATTCTTCACGAGGTTGAGGAACACCTGAACAAGCTGATCGCGGTTTGCATAGACGGACGGCAATGAGGGGTCGTAGTTCTCGGTGATGCGCAGGTGGCGCGCAAAGCCCGCCTTCGCCACAGCCTTCACGTGATCGAGAACCGAGTGGATATTGACGGGCATCCGATCAACCGGCCGCTCGTCTGAGAAGACCTCCATGCGGTCCACGAGCGAGACGATGCGGTCGGTTTCGTCGCAGATCAGCCGCGTCAATGCGCGGTCGTCATCGACGACCGATTGCTCCAACAGCTGTGCTGCACCGCGAATGCCGGAAAGCGGATTCTTGATCTCATGCGCCAGCATGGAGGCAAGGCCGGTGACCGAGCGAGCGGCCGCACGATGCGTCAGCTGGCGATCGATCTTGTCCGCCATCGACCGCTCCTGGAAGACGATCACCACCGAGCCCGGATCGCTCACAACCGGGGCAACGTATAAATCGACGAGCTTGTCCTGTCCGAGGCGCGGCGAGCTCAAGTCGACACGATACTCGTTGATCGGCGCCCGCCGTTCGCGAACCTGATCGATCAAGGCCAGTAGCGGACTGCCAAACGGAATGAAGGTCGAGATCTTGTAGCGGGCAAGGTGGGCGGCGCTGGCACCAAAGAAGGCCTCCGCTTCCCAATTGGCGAAAGCGACGAGGCCGGCCTCGTTGACCATTACGACGGGATTCTGGATCGCGTTGAGCACAGCAGTGGCAACGGCGCTGCCTCCGTTGTCGACCGACGATGGCACGTCATTCGTCATGCAGCCTCCCGGGTCTGCGTGTTCGATGCCGCAGCCATCAATGCATCATAAAACCGTGCGGTAACCTCTTCAGGCTCGCGTGCCGTCATGATTGCAGCCTTCTCCTGGGCTGCGACATCAGGCGCGAAGCGATCGAGATACCAACCGAGGTGCTTCCGTGCATGGCGGACGGCGACCGCTTCGCCATAGAACGCAAGCATCATACGGTAGTGTTCAGCGGCAATGTCGGGGATTTCCCATGCGTCAGGCGCCGCGTAACCGGCCAATACACCGGCGTGCCATGGCCTTCCCTGACACCCTCTGCCGATCATGACGGCATCGGCTCCTGAGCGCCGCAGAATCGCGTGCGCATCTTCGACGGTTTCAACATCGCCGTTTGCAACCAGGGGAACGGCGATGGCATCGCGTACCGCCCGGATTGCGTCCCAGTCAGCCCGGCCTTCATAAAACTGCATGCGCGTACGGCCGTGGATCGTAATCAACTGGACGCCTGCCTCCTCCGCGCGGTGCGCAATCTCGGGCGCGTTGATGGAATTCTCGTCCCAACCGAGCCGCATCTTCAGGGTCACGGGAACGCTCACCGCCTTGACTGTCGCCTCAATGAGGCTCAGGGCGTGATCAGGATCGCGCATCAAGGCGGAGCCGGAATAACCGCCTATCACCTTCTTGGCCGGACACCCCATGTTGATGTCGATGATATCAGCGCCATGGTCGGCCGCGATCTTCGCAGCCTCGGCCATCCAATGCGCTTCGCGGCCAGCCAGTTGCACCATGTGCGGCTCAAAGCCCGCACTCTCAAGGCGCGCCCATGATTCGGCGGTGCTGTTGACGAGCTCACGGCTCGCAACCATTTCGGTGACCACAAGCCCGGCGCCATGGCGCCACGCCAGTTGCCGGAACGGCATGTCCGTCACGCCGGACATGGGTGCCAGAACAACGCGGTTCCTGACTTCCACAGGTCCGATCCGCAAAGGTGATGCGAGGTCAAAGTTCAGCAATTGATTATCTTTCAGGCACGCAGAATGCGTGCACTATTTTTAGACAGGTTTAAATGGCTTGCCAAGAGGGCAGTGCGCGAATTGACATTTTTAGGGCAAATGCTGGAATTCGATGCGCCAAGCCGCTAAGCACCGGTGCAAAATCGCGTTTTGAGGATTTATGCCGCAAATGCATCAAAAGCAACCAGCAATAGGTATTGTCGTCGTAGCCGCCGGGCGTGGCGAACGCGCAGGCGCATCCGAAGAGGGCCCCAAGCAATATCGGACCATTGGCGGCAAGCCGGTGATCGCTCACACATTGGAGAAATTCGCCAGTTGGGAGCTTTCCCGCCACATCGTCGTGGTCATTCACCCCGATGACGAGGTCCTGTTTGCCAAGGCAGCCAGTCAGGTCCAGTCGGGCGCGCCGATCGATGCGGTCCACGGCGGCTCGACGCGCCAGCAATCCGTTCTTGCGGGACTGCACCATTTGCGCAGCAAGAACCTCACACATGTTCTGATCCATGACGCTGTGCGGCCCTTCTTCGACCACACCCTTCTCGATCGCATCGCCAGCCTCCTCTCGGAAGGCGTGCCGGCAATTCTCCCGGCTATGCCTGTAGCCGATACGCTGAAGCGAGCCGACCTCGACGGAACAGTTCTCGATACAGTGCCCCGCACACAGCTTTATGCAGCGCAGACGCCGCAGTCGTTTGCCTTCGAACCTATCTTGGCCGCCCACGAGAAGGCAGCCTCCGCAAACCTGACGGACTTTACCGATGACGCGGCCATTGCCGAATGGGCCGGTATACCGGTACGGATCGTCGAGGGGCTAGCGGACAATGTGAAACTGACGGTCAAACGAGACATTGCGATGGCAGACAGCAGACTTTCCGGTCAGGCACTCCCCGATGTGCGCACGGGCAACGGCTACGATGTTCACCAGCTAGAGCCCGGCGATGGCGTGACGCTTTGCGGCGTTTTCATTCCCCACGATCAGAAACTCAAGGGCCACTCTGACGCTGACGTGGCGTTGCATGCGCTGACGGACGCGCTGCTTGCGACCTGTGGCGCCGGCGACATCGGCGACCATTTTCCGCCATCGGATCCGCAATGGAAGGGTGCACCCTCGCGCATCTTCATCGAACATGCGGCGAAGATCGTGCGTGAGCGCGGCGGCACGATCATGAATGCCGACGTCTCGCTGATCGCCGAAGCGCCGAAAGTCGGGCCGCACCGTGACGCGATGCGCGCCAAGCTTTCGGAATTTCTCGGCATTTCCATCGATCGCTGCTCGGTCAAGGCGACGACGAACGAGACGATCGGTTTCGTCGGCCGCCGCGAGGGCATTGCCGCGATCGCCACGGCAACCGTCGTCTATAGGGAAACCTGAGATGAGTATCTTCCCGGCCGATATCGTCGCACAAGCCGAAGCCATCATTCGCGACTTCACTGCTGCGGGGCTGATGGTCTCGACGGCAGAATCCTGCACCGGTGGGTTGATTGCCGGCGCACTGACCGAGATCTCGGGGTCTTCTTCGGTCGTGGACAGAGGCTTCGTCACCTATACCAACACCGCCAAGATGGAGATGCTTGGCGTGCAGGAGGAAACGCTGATCCGCTTCGGTGCTGTGTCGGAAGAGACGGCGCGGCAGATGGTGCACGGCGCCCTCTTCCGCTCCCGCGCGGCCATCGCCGTTGCCGTGACGGGCATTGCCGGCCCCGGCGGCGGGTCGGCGCAAAAGCCGGTCGGCCTCGTCCATCTCGCTGCCAAGTCACGCGCCGGCGGCCTCACTCATCGGAAGATGCACTATGGCGATATCGGTCGCGACCAGGTGCGCCTTGCGACCGTCAGGACCGCATTTGGCATGATCCAGGAACTGGCTCAGCTGTAGATCTTGGTCGCCCGCGTTTCAAAGGCTTCGGAGAACATGCGGAAGGCGCGGTCAAACATCGAGCCCATGACTGCCCCCAGGATGCGGCTCTTGAACTCGTAGTCGATGAAGAAGTGGACGTTGCAGCCCGTTGCCGTCTCCTCGAAGCGCCAGCGATTGTCGAGATAGCGGAATGGCCCATCGATATACTTCACCTCGATAAGGCGTTCGGCCCGGTTCAACAGCACCTGCGTCGTGAAGGTTTCGCGGATCGCCTTGTAACCTACGGTCATATCAGCGATCAGCAGCACCTTGCCGTCACGCTCCTTGCGGCTGCGAATACTGAGCGCCTCACAGAGTGGTAGGAATTGTGGGTAGTGCTCGACATCGGCGACGAGGTCGAACATTTGATCGGCGGAATGCGGGACGGGGCGATGCGTTTCGAACTGAGGCATGATCGGCAGTTAAGTGGGAGCGCCGAGAAGATCAAGAAGGCGGCGCATTTCCTGATGCGATTTCAACTGAAGGACGGGCACGTCGGGACAGAACCGATCGATTCCTGCAACAATATGTGGCACAAACCGACGCTCGAAATTCCAGATGAAGCTCAGAAATTCGAGATCGAGCTTTTCGGGGCAGCCCGCCGCCATTTCAGGTCGCGCCCTTCCCCGCCATCGCAGCCACCTACCGGTGACACCAAGAACGCAGCGCCAGCGTGGCAATCGCACCCATAGGACGAATTCTGTTCGCGGTAGACGGAGATCGAAGGTTGATGATCCCGTTCCGTCCATCAGCCACCGTTCGGACGCAACCGCAACCGCGATCAAGTCCCGCTCCTCAGTTTTCGGCCGCTTCACCCAGCCAGGCAACCAATAGAACTCACGGTCCATCGAAATATGGCGTATGCCGAGCTGCTGCGCGAGCTTGCGCGATAGCGTTGTCTTCCCGCCACCGGAGCATCCGACGACCAGAACACGCTTCGAGTGAAGCAACAATTCGGCCGCGTGCGCAAAATCGGTAATGAAATTTGGCATGTTTCCATCCCTGCAGACAGGTGTCGAATTGAAGAGGTCGCTCAGTCTACTGGATCGAGGCGATGCAGCAGGCGCCCCATGTCTGCTCGGCTTTTCAGCTGGACAACAGGAACCGATGCGCCGTGCCGACGAATGCCCTCCATAAATTCCGGTACGTCATCCCGCTCGAAGTTCCAGACATAGGAAATGAATTGCCAATCCGGCATCTGCTCAAGGCAACCCGGGGCCATGTCGGGGCGGGTCTTTCCGCGGTCCATGAACCCGCGTTTGACGATACTCCAAACGCACAGCCAGCGTGGCATCCGCACCCAGACGACCAGATCGGCGCGCGGCAATCGAAGGTCGAGTGAGCTCGGATTGTTGCCGTCGATAATCCAGTGGTTCTCGGCGACGATCTGAGCGATCAGTTGCCTTTGCTCAGACCTCGCGCGTGACATCCAACCCGGCAGCCAGAAGACCTCGCGATCCATGGACACGTAGCGGACGCCAATGACCCGCGCGAGTTTCTGGGAAAAAGTGCTCTTGCCACCACCGGAGCAGCCGAAAACAACGATCCTGCGCGCCGCACCAAGTACTTCGGCAGCATCCTCGATCGCGGTGATGTCGTTCGGCATATGCGGCTCCGAGACTGGGAGCCGCGCAACATACACAACTTCAGATTAGGAACAACCGCTCTTACTCGGCGGGGATCAGCAACTTCTTCTCGCGTGCGGCCTTCAGGCGAGCAAAATCCTCGCCGGCATGGTGTGACGAGCGCGTCAGCGGGCTGGAGGCCACCATCAAGAAGCCCTTGGTGTAGGCAACCGTCTCATAGGACTTGAATTCGTCAGGGGTGACGAAGCTCATAACCGCGTGGTGCTTGCGGGTTGGCTGCAGGTACTGGCCGATCGTCAGGAAGTCGACGTCTGCTGTACGCAGGTCGTCCATCAGCTGCAGCACTTCGTTGCGCTCCTCACCGAGCCCGACCATGATGCCCGATTTGGTGAACATGGTTGGGTCCAGTTCCTTCACGCGCTGCAGCAGGCGGATGGAGTGGAAGTAGCGTGCGCCCGGACGAACCGTCAGATAGTTGCCGGCCACGGTTTCCATGTTGTGATTGAAGACGTCGGGCTTGGCGGCGACCACGCGCTCCAGCGCGCCCGGCTTCTTGAGGAAGTCAGGCGTCAGGATTTCGATGGTCGTCGACGGTGACGCAGCGCGGATCGCCCAAATTACCTTCTCGAAGTGCTCGGCGCCACCATCGGCCAGATCATCACGGTCGACGGAGGTGATGACGACGTGGGAGAGCCCCATCTCCTTCACCGCCTTGGCAACGTTCTCCGGCTCGGCCATATCGAGCGCGTTCGGCTTGCCGGTCGCAACGTTGCAGAAGGCGCAAGCGCGGGTACAGATCTCGCCCATGATCATGAAGGTCGCGTGCTTCTTGTCCCAGCATTCGCCGATATTAGGGCATCCAGCCTCTTCGCAAACGGTGACGAGCTTATGCTCCTTCACGATCGAGCGTGTCTCCGCGTAGCCCTTGGAGGTTGGTGCTTTGACGCGAATCCAGTCCGGCTTGCGCAGGACTTCCTGATCGGGCCGATGTGCCTTTTCCGGATGCCGCACGCGCTTGGCGTCGGGATTGATCGTGTCGAGAATGGTTACCATCGTAGTTCAAATCTCCGCCGCTCCATGCGGCAAAAGCCCTATCTATCGGCGGACGAGCCGCGCGACGAATATCAGCAAGCAGGCACCAAGAAAACCCGTGACGAAGTAGCCGAGCCTGCCGCCAGCCACCTCTATATGAAATTGCGCCAAAATCGCAGTTGCGATCACGGAGCCGACAATCCCGAGCACGATGTTGAGCAATATCCCGTAGCGCGCCTCCATCAGCTTGCCCGCGAGCCAGCCTGCAAAACCGCCGATGATGATTGCCGCAATCCAGCCTACGCCTTCCATCCTGCCCCTAGCCCTTACGCTATCGCCCTCGCGATCAGCACCACGATGATGGCCCCGACCGTTGCGTGAATGATCTGCACCACAAGCGCATTATCGATCCCGAGCGATATTCCGAGCGCGTTGAAGAGAAAGCCTCCAACAAACGCGCCGATGATGCCGCTCAGCAGGCATCGTATCAATCCACCTCCACCGACGACCAGGCTTGCGAGGAAGCCCGCAAGCAGACCGATGAGCAGAAAGATGAGCAGTGCCTGCGTACCCATAGACATGATGATTTCCTTTTGTTTTTTCCACCCCATGGGGATGGATTTGCCACCCCGAGATAGAGGGCGGCGACGGAAACTATCAAGCGTTCAGAACACGACCATAGGCATCGAGGACTGCTTCCTTCATCGTTTCGGAAACGGTCGGATGCGGGAAGATCGTGTGCATCAGTTCTTCCTCGGTCGTCTCGAGGTTCATCGCGACGACAAAGCCCTGGATGAGCTCGGTCACTTCGGCGCCGACCATGTGGGCGCCGAGCAGCTCGCCGGTCTTCTTGTCGAAGATCACCTTGCAGAGACCCTGGTCTTCTCCGAGCGCGATCGCCTTGCCGTTGGCCGCAAAGGAGAACCGGCCGACACGGATGTCGCGGCCCTGCTCCTTGGCCTTGGCTTCAGTGAGGCCTACCGAGGCGACCTGCGGGTTGCAGTAGGTGCAGCCCGGGACCTTGTTCTTGTCGGTGGCGTGAACGTTCGGCAGACCCGCGATCTTCTCGACGCAGACGACGCCCTCGTGCTCAGCCTTGTGGGCGAGCATCGGTGGACCGGCAACGTCGCCGATCGCATAGATGCCTGCCACGTTGGTCTTGCCGTAGCCGTCGATCACGATGCAGCTGCGATCCGTCTTGACGCCGACTGCCTCCAACCCGAGGTTTTCGATGTTGCCCTGAACGCCGACGGCCGAGATCATCCGATCAGCCGTAATCTGCTGCACCTTGCCGTCCGACGTCTCGACATGCGCGGTGACGCTGTTGGCGGACTTTTCGACCTTCGCGACCTTGGCGCTCGTGAAGATTTTCAGGCCGCGTTTTTCCAGCTGCTTGCGGGCGATCGTGGTGACTTCCGCATCTTCGACCGGCATAATCGTCGGCATGACTTCGACAACAGTCACATCGACGCCCATGGAGCGGTAGAAGCTTGCGAATTCGATTCCGATGGCGCCCGAGCCCATAACGATCAGCGACTTCGGCAGCACATCCGGCTTCAGCGCTTCGAAATAGGTCCAGATCCGCTTGCCGTCCGGCTCGATGCCAGGCAGCGCGCGCGGACGGGCACCAGTCGCAACGATGATGTGCTTGGCGGTGTAGGTGCCCTCGCCCTTGACGTTCTTCGGCACCGGGTTCTGCGGCTCGACGACAGGCTTGGAAGACTTGCCGACGACGATTTCGCCGGGTTTGGTGATCTTGGCTTCGCCCCAGATCACATCGACCTTGTTCTTCTTCATCAGGAAGCCGACACCACCGTTCAGGCGCGCCGACACGCCGCGCGAACGGGCGACGACAGCCTTGACGTCGGCGCTGACCTTGCCTTCCAGCACGAGGCCGTAATCCTTGAGGTGGTTGGAATGGTCGAGAATTTCGGCCGAGCGCAACAAAGCCTTGGTCGGGATGCAGCCCCAGTTCAGGCAGATGCCGCCCAGATGCTCGCGTTCCACGATCGCGGTCTTGAGGCCCAGCTGGCTGGCGCGCACGGCGGCGACGTAGCCCCCCGGTCCGGAGCCGATGATGATGACGTCGTAATTCTCAGCCATGTTTTCCTGCCTTTGCTATCGGGCGTCGCGGGTGAGTAGCACCCACTCGTGTTTTCTGCCGTTTTCGAAGAACGCCACGGCATCAGCGCGCGCCGTCTCCGAAAATCCATTGTTCTTGTAAAGCGACGGAGCCGCTTGGTTGTAACTTGCTGTGATCAGACTGACCGGCGCGGTTTTTGCCCGCTCGATCTGATCCTCCAGAAGCCTTCGACCGATCCCGATGCCGCGCAATGGCTGTGGACACCGAGCGTTCCGATAAACCAGCTTCCAATCACCATCTGCTGCAGATCGATAACCGGTTTCAGCGCCGGGCGATCCGCCGGAATGTTGCGTATGCCTTCATCTAGTCCGTAGCCGATCGCGGCTCCCTCGCCAATCACGGCATCGCGCCAGTTGCCTTGCCCATCGTCGCCGCGCGGCTTCCGCCGTCCGCGCTGCATCGGGGTGTCGCCGCCACCGCCGCTTCCTTGCTCCGTGAGCGAAAGCCAAGAGGCGAAGCCGTGAGAGGCGCCAGCTCCGTCGCATCCTCCCGCGCGGCGGGCCGAAGCGAAACGAAGGATCTCATGCTCAAAGCCCCAGCATCATCCGCACAGTCGATTCCATGCCGCGCCCGAGAGCGCGGGTATTTTCAGCGTCAAGGTGGATGCCATCGACCGGCGTCGTCTTCGCCACCGAATTGCCATCGAAGAAGCCGCAGCCGAGTTCGTCCGCGAGATCACGATAGAGCGTCGGAAGCTTTGTCGATTCCTCGATGCCACCGACAAACGAGGCCGCGAAGGGCACGTTGGCCGTCTCGCGAATCTTCGGTGGCGCAACGATCAGAATGTCAGGCCCATCGAATTCGAACGGCCAGGCATGATTGCGGATCAACCGCACCAGCCGTGCGATGCCCTGGCAGGCGGCAAAAGCCGATCCAGCCACGACCGGTTTCATGTCGTTGGTGCCGAGAAGCAGAATGACAAGATCAAGCGGCGCATGCGTCTGCAGGATCGTCGGCAGGATGCGCGCGCCGTTCCGGTCGCAGTCGGCGAGGTGGTCGTCGAAGGCGGTTGTCCGTCCATTCAATCCTTCGGCGATAACACGCACCTCGTTGCCGAGTGCCGCCTGGAGCGCACTTGGCCAGCGATCCTTGTAGTCATGACGCCCGATCGTATCGGCGTCATAACCCCAGGTCAGCGAGTCACCATAGCAAAGAACGGTCTTCGTCATTTCCGCCTCCGCTCCGGTCTCAGACGAGCATACCCATCGGATTTTCGATGTAGCCCTTGAACGCTTGCAACAGCTCGGCACCGAGCGCACCATCGACGCAGCGATGGTCGGTCGAAAGCGTGACGCTCATCACGGTTGCGATCACCATTTCGCCCTTGCGGACGATGACACGCTGCTCGCCAGCGCCGACGGCAAGGATCGTTGCATGCGGCGGGTTGATGACGGCTGCGAAGTTCTTCACGCCCATCATGCCCATGTTCGAAACAGACGTCGTGCCGCCCTGATATTCCTCAGGCTTCAGCTTGCGATCCTTTGCACGCTTGCCAAGGTCGCGCATCTCGTTGGAGATCACCGACAGGGTCTTTTCCTCGGCCTTGCGGATGATCGGCGTGATCAGACCGCCCGGGATCGAGACCGCAACGCCGACATCGGCGTGCTTGTGCTTGACCATGTTGGCCTCGGTCCAGGAGACGTTGGCATCCGGAACATCGCGCAGCGCCAGAGCCATGGCCTTGATGACCATGTCGTTGACGGACAGCTTGTAGGAGGCGCCGCCATCCTTGCGGGGAGCCGCGTCGTTGAGCTGGGCGCGCAGCGCCAGTACCGCATCGAGCTCGCAATCGACGGTGACGTAGAAGTGCGGCACCGTCTGCTTGGATTCGACGAGGCGCTTGGCGATGACCTTGCGCATGCCGTCATGCGGCACAAGCTCGTAGGAGCCAGGCTCGAACAGCTTGAGAACGGCTTCTTCCGAAGCGCCCTTGGGTGCAGCAGCCGGAGCCGGTGCAGCAGCTTGCGTGGCAGCGGCGGCCGCAGCAGCCTTGGCACCACCACCTGTGACAGCGGCTTCCACGTCGCTCTTGACGACGCGGCCATGCGGACCGGAGCCGGCGATGCCAGACAGATCGATACCGGCTTCCTTCGCCAGACGACGCGCGAGCGGCGAGGAGAAGGCGCGATTGCCACTTGCCGGAGCGGCTGCGGGTGCAACGACCGGAGCAGGAGCGGCGGCCGCCGGCGCCTGAGCGGCGGATGCCGGTGCGGCTTCAACCTTCGGCGCTGCCGCGCCATCGACCTTTGGAGCCAGAGCAGCGGAGCCTGCCCCGCTGGCAGCGGCGGACACGTCTTCACCTTCCGCTGCGAGCACGGCGATCAAGGCATTGACCTTGACGCCTTCAGTGCCGGCCGGAACGACGATCTTGGCAACGGTGCCCTCATCGACGGCTTCGACTTCCATCGTCGCCTTGTCGGTCTCGATCTCTGCAATGACGTCACCCGACTTGACCGTGTCGCCTTCCTTGACCAGCCACTTGGCGAGGTTGCCCTCTTCCATGGTCGGAGACAGGGCAGGCATCGTGATGTTGATAGGCATCGAAATACCCTCCCCTTGTTACTTGTAGCAAACGACCTTCACGGCATCGACGACTTCACCAACATTCGGGAGAGCGAGCTTCTCGAGGTTGGCGGCATAAGGCATCGGAACGTCCTTGCCGGCGACCGTCAGAACCGGCGCGTCGAGATAATCGAAGGCCTGCTGCATGACGCGGGTGGCAATTTCGGTGCCGACGGAGTTCTGGGGATAGCCTTCCTCGACAGTGACCAGACGGCCGGTCTTCTTGACCGATTCGATCACGGTGGGAATATCCATCGGGCGCAGCGTGCGCAGGTCGATCAGTTCGGCGTCGATGCCGATCTTTTCGAGTTCGGCGACAGCCTTGACCGCATAGGTCATGCCGATACCGAAGGAGACGATCGTCACGTCCTTGCCCGGACGATGAATGCGCGCCTTGCCGATCGGCAGGACGAAATTATCTATCTTCGGCACGTCGAAATGCTGACCGTAGAGAATTTCGTTTTCGAGGAAGACGACCGGGTTCGGATCGCGGATGGCAGCTTTCAGCAGGCCCTTGGCGTCGGATGCTGTATAAGGCATGACGACCTTGAGGCCCGGGATCTGGCTGTACCAGGCCGAGTAATCCTGGCTGTGCTGGGCGCCGACGCGGGCAGCAGCGCCGTTCGGGCCGCGGAACACGATCGGGGCGCCCATCTGGCCGCCGGACATGTAGAGCGTCTTGGCAGCCGAGTTGATGATCTGGTCGATCGCCTGCATAGCGAAGTTGAAGGTCATGAACTCGACGATCGGCTTCAGGCCAGACATCGCAGCACCGACGCCGACGCCGGCAAAGCCGTGCTCGGTGATCGGCGTATCGATGACGCGGCGCGCACCGAACTCCTGCAGGAGGCCCTGTGTGACCTTGTAGGCGCCCTGGTACTCGGCAACTTCCTCGCCCATGACGAAAACGCTCTCGTCAGCCCGCATTTCTTCCGCCATGGCATCGCGAAGCGCTTCGCGAACGGTCATCGAGACCATTTCGGTACCGGCCGGAATTTCCGGATCGTTCTGCACGGTTGCCTTCGGCTCGGCTGGAACAGGAGCAGCAGCCGGCTTTTCTTCCACCTGTGGGGCAGCGGCGGCGGGAGCAGGCGCGGCAGGTGCTGCCGAAATATCGGAGGCCGACTCGCCGTCCTGCAGCAGGACTGCGATCTTGGCGTTGACCTTCACATTTTCGGTACCGGCCGGCACCAGCAGCTTACCGATGACGCCTTCATCAACGGCTTCGACTTCCATCGTCGCCTTGTCGGTTTCGATCTCGGCAATGACGTCACCTGACTTGACGGTATCGCCTTCCTGCTTGAGCCACTTGGAAAGCGTGCCTTCTTCCATCGTCGGAGAGAGGGCGGGCATGAGAATATCGATTGGCATGGGTCGTCCCTCCCCGATTAGAGCAGAATGTCAGTATAGAGCTCGGATGCATCCGGCTCCGGATCGGACTGGGCGAAGTCGGCGCTATCAGCAACGACATCGCGGACGTCCTTGTCGATCGCCTTCAGATCGTCTTCGGAGGCCCAGCCCTTTTCGAGTAGGCGCGCACGCACCTGTTCGATCGGATCCTGCTCGGAGCGCATCTTCTGCACTTCCTCCTTGGTGCGGTACTTCGCCGGGTCGGACATCGAGTGGCCGCGGTAACGGTAGGTGAGCATCTCGAGGATGATCGGCCCCTTGCCCGAACGGCAATGCTCGAGCGCTTCATCCGCTGCAGCCTTCACCGCACGGACATCCATGCCATCGACCTGGACGCCGGGGATGCCGAAACCGGAGCCACGGAGCGAGTAGTTCGACTGCGCGGTAGCGCGCGCAGTCGACGTGCCCATGGCGTAGCGGTTGTTTTCGACGATATAGATGATCGGGAGCTTCCAGAGAGCAGCCATATTGAAGCTCTCGTAGACCTGGCCCTGGTTGGCGGCACCATCACCGAAATAGGCGACGGAGACGCTGTCATTGCCGCGGTAGCGGTTGGCGAAGGCGAGGCCCGTTCCGAGCGAGACCTGGGCACCGACGATGCCATGACCGCCGTAAAAATGCTTCTCCTTAGAGAACATGTGCATCGAGCCGCCCTTGCCGCGCGAATAACCGCTGCGGCGTCCGGTCAGTTCGGCCATGACGCCGCGCGCGCTCATGCCGGTGGCCAGCATGTGGCCATGGTCGCGATAGGCGGTTATAACCTGATCGCCTTCCTTCTGGGCCATCTGCATACCGACGACCACAGCTTCCTGGCCGATGTAGAGGTGACAGAAACCGCCAATGAAGCCCATGCCGTAGAGCTGTCCGGCCTTCTCCTCGAAGCGGCGGATCAGCAGCATCTCGCGATAGGCCTTCAGCTCCTCATCGCGCGTAAAATCAGCAACAGGACCACCATTGGATGCCTTGTTTGCCGGCTTTGCGCTAGTTTTACGGCTGGAAACGGTCGCGGTTTTTCGCGGCGCCATTCAACCCTCCCTGTGGGTTTGTCGGTTCTTTGGTGGCGCGTACCATAGGGAAGAAATTTCGCCGCAGCAATGCCATAAATGCATGGCTCGTATTCGTCAGTAAATTACTGATAAATAAGCATTTATCGAGATTAACTCAATTTCGGTTAATTGGAATAGTGATTGAATATCACGATCTCGTCGGCACGAGAAACATTCAGCTGAAGACGCGCTTTCTCGTCCAGCATGTCCTTGTCCATCGAACCGTCGCTCAGCAGCGCGACCTGCTTTTCGAGGTGCTCGCGCTTGCCTTTCAGAACCGCCAACTCCCTTTCGCGCGCTATCCGCTGGCGCTCGAACCCCTCGGTTGCCCGCAGACCGTAATCACCATGAATGCAATGATAGCCGAAGTAGGAAAGAAACGCGATCGTCATCGCCGGAACCACGAAACGACCGATCTTTTTCTTCTTGTGATGCTTTGTCCACATAAACGCACGCTCGAACGCATTACCTCGATGCGTTCAAGCCTACCGGGCAGAGATTAACTGTCCGTTGACTATGAAAAATCGGGCAAGAAAAAACCCGCGCCTTTTGAGGCGCGGGTTCGAAGTCGTTAAAAATCAGATGCGATTAGCCGCGGATGATCGAACGGCCGGCATAGCGGGCCTGCGGGCCGAGGCCTTCTTCGATGCGGATCAGCTGGTTGTACTTTGCCAGGCGGTCCGAGCGCGACAGCGAGCCAGTCTTGATCTGACCGCAGTTCGTGGCGACAGCCAGATCTGCAATCGTAGAGTCTTCGGTTTCGCCCGAACGGTGCGACATGACGGCGGTGTAGGCAGCCTTGTGCGCGGTGTTGACGGCATCGAGCGTTTCCGTCAGCGAGCCGATCTGGTTGACCTTGACGAGGATCGAGTTGGCAACACCCATGCGGATGCCGTCACGAAGACGGGCTGAGTTGGTAACGAAGAGATCGTCGCCGACCAGCTGAACCTTCTTCCCAGCCAGATCCGTCAGAGCCTTCCAGCCGTCCCAATCGTCTTCGGCCATGCCGTCTTCGATCGAGATGATCGGGTACTGGGCCGCGAGCTGAGCAAGATATTCGGCCATGGCGCCCGATTCCAGCGTCCGGCCTTCACCTTCGAGAACGTACTTGCCGTCCTTAAAGAATTCCGTCGAGGCGCAGTCAAGGCCGAGGCTGATGTCGTCGCCCGGCTTGTAGCCGGCTTTCTCAATCGACTTCATGATGAAGTCGAGGGCTTCAGGCGCGCTCTTCAAGCCCGGCGCGAAGCCACCTTCGTCGCCGACGTTGGTGTTGTGACCTTGAGCTGACAATTCCTTCTTAAGGACGTGGAAGACTTCCGAGCCCATGCGAACGGCTTCACGGATGGAATCGGCGCCGACCGGCAGGATCATGAATTCCTGGAAGTCGATTGGGTTGTCGGCATGCGCACCACCGTTGATGATGTTCATCATCGGAACCGGCAGGAGGTGGGCGCTGGCGCCGCCGACGTAGCGGTAGAGCGGCAGGCCGGAAGCCTGTGCTGCCGCCTTGGCAACGGCGAGCGAGACGCCGAGGATGGCGTTGGCGCCAAGACGCGCCTTGTTCGGCGTGCCGTCCAGCTCGATCATGATGTTGTCGATCTGGATCTGGTTTTCGGCGTCGATACCACCGATCGCGTCGAAGATCTCCGTGTTGGCGGCTTCGACGGCCTTTTCAACACCCTTGCCGAGATAGCGCTTGCCGCCATCGCGCACTTCGACTGCTTCGTGAGCACCGGTCGAAGCGCCCGACGGCACCGCCGCGCGGCCCATGCTGCCATCTTCGAGATAGACATCGACTTCGACGGTCGGGTTACCACGGCTGTCGAGAATCTCGCGGGCGATAATGTCGGTAATTGCGGTCATCGGCTCTTCCTGCTCGAGGGTGGATAAATCGTTCGAAGCCTGTTTAATCGAAGGCACGCAAATTACAATGCCACACCGACGACACACGGCATGTCACGACCTATCGCGCGAATATGTCAGGCTTTTGAAGAGGCTTGCCCCTCCATCTTTCTGCTGCCCTGCTCCAGTGTTTCGAAACTACAGGTTTTAAAAAACAAGTCACAGTATTCGATGCGGTTGCACATTTATCGATCGGTAACCAATCAATAGTACAATTAATCCTCAATAAGGAAATACTGCCTGTCCGCCGGCAAGTAGTATTGCATGATGCACTTCCTTGTGCGGTTCAAACCCGCCTGCTTATAGGGCTTTTAAGTTCCCTCCAAATTCCAAGCCATTTCAATAAACAACACCTGTTCACTATAAAATTTACGGGGCGCCGGATGAAACTCAATATTGCTCGCAGCCTTGCCATCTTCGCGGCCGTCGTCACCGCGGGATTGATCACTTCGATCGGCATACAGAATTACGCCTTCAACAAGCTGCGGGTGAACGGCGAAATGTATAAGCAGATCGTCTACGGCAAGGATCTCGTCGCCGATATCCTGCCGCCGCCTCTCTACATCGTCGAATCCTACATGCTTGCACTTGAGGCGGTGCAGCGTCCTGAAGTCGCGCGGAAGAATATCGAGCGCATCCAGACTGTCCTGAAGCCCGCCTATGAGGATCGCCGCAAATATTGGTCGGAAACGGCGCTCAGCGCCGATCTCAAGGAAAAACTCCTGAACGACGTCCTCGTCAAAGGCGACGTCTTCTGGAAGGTGATGGCGGAAGAACTCGCCCCGGCCATTCTCAAGAACGACGCTGCCGTCATCCCGGCGGCCTTCGAGAAGCTTTCAACGAATTTCCATATTCATGAAGAGGCCGTCAACAAGCTCGTGGACATGGCGAACGCCTTCCTTGCTGCTGCCGAAAAGGATGCTGCCGAACAAACCCGCATCCTTTCCACGATCACACTTGCGGCAGCCGCTGTCTCGTTTTGCCTGTTGCTCGGCGGCCTCTATGCCTTCCGTCGACGCGCTATCGTGCCGCTCTCGGCGATGCGCGACTATATGGCGATCCTTGCCGGTGGCGATTATTCGAAGGAAGTGCCCTTCAGCCGCCGCGCCGACGAGATCGGCGCGATGGCGCGCGCCGTCACCGTCTTCCGTCAATCTGCCGAAGAGCGAAACAATATCCGCGAGCGCCAAGATGCTGAACGCCGGGTGCAGGCACAGCGTGATGCGGTGCTTGCCGCGACCAAGGCAGAAGAGGAAGCCGCCCGCGAGCGCGTCATTGCAAGCCTGAGCCGCGGTCTGGAGCGCCTTTCCGGCGGCGACCTCACTGTCCAGCTCAGCGAACCCTTCGAAGCCGCCTACGAAAAGCTGCGCCACGAGTTCAACTCGAGCATCCGCACGCTTTTCGGCGCAATGAAGGAAATCTCGGCCGTCACGAATACGGTAAGGACCGGCTCGAGCGAAATCGCCTCGAGCACGGATGATCTGGCCCGGCGAACGGAGCATCAGGCCGCCTCGCTGGAGCAGGCAGCCTCCGCGCTCGACCAGATCACCGTCACCGTCAAGAACTCATCGGAACGGGCCAATGAAGCGAACGCGGTGATGACGGCGACGAAGGAAAGCGCCAGCTACTCGGCAACCGTCGTGCACGAGGCGGTGGCCGCGATGGAGAAGATCGAGACATCATCCGCGCAGATCGGCGAGATCATCAACGTCATCGACGAAATCGCCTTCCAGACCAACCTCCTCGCGCTCAATGCCGGCGTGGAGGCCGCCCGTGCAGGTGAGGCCGGAAAAGGCTTTGCCGTCGTTGCGCAGGAAGTGCGCGACCTTGCCGGTCGCTCCGCCAATCTGGCGAAAGAAATCAAACAGTTGATCGAGAGGTCTTCCAGCCAGGTTTCAGCAGGCGTTGGCCTCGTCAACCGCACAGGCGAAGCGCTCAGCAATATCGATCAGCAGGTTCTGATGGTCACTGCGCTGATCGAGGGGATCGTGCGTTCTTCCTCCGAACAAACCACCGCGCTCCTGGAAGTCAACGCCGCCGTCAACACGATGGACAGCGTCACGCAGCAGAACGCGGCGATGGTCGAGCAAACCAGCGCCGCCTGCCGAGAGCTCGGCGACGAGGCAGTGCACCTCAATCACCTGCTGTCTCGTTTCCGTCTCGACGATACGGACAACTCCGTGACCAAGGGATATCCCTCCCACAAACGGATGGCGCTTGCCGGTTGACGGCCGGCACTTTCTGCAGGTTTCAGGCCGCCTTGGCGATCACGTCGAAAGCCAGCAGCTTTTCGAGTAGCCGCGGCATATCCTTCAGGTGAACCATGTTCGGCCCGTCGGACGGCGCATTGTCAGGGTCTTCGTGCGTTTCGATGAAGACGCCGGCGACGCCAACGGCAACGGCTGCCCGTGCCAGCGTCTCCACGAATTCGCGCTGGCCGCCGGTTGAGCCGCCCTGCCCGCCTGGCTGCTGCACCGAATGCGTGGCGTCAAAGATCACGGGAGCGCCCATCGCCGCCATGATCGGCAGCGAACGCATGTCCGAAACCAGCGTGTTGTAGCCGAAGGAGGCGCCACGCTCGCACAGCAGGATATTGGGGTTGCCGGTCGAGTTCAGCTTGTTGAGGACATTCTTCATGTCCCAAGGAGCAAGGAACTGGCCCTTCTTGACGTTGATGGTGCGGCCGGTCTTGGCGGCAGCGACCAGCAGGTCGGTCTGGCGGCTGAGGAAGGCCGGGATCTGCAGGATGTCGACGACGGTCGCCACCTCGGCGCACTGCTCCTCGGTGTGGATGTCAGTCAGGACCGGAAAGCCGTATTCCTTCTTGAGGTCTGCAAAGACCTCAAGCGCCGTTTCGAGGCCGATCCCACGCTGAGCCGACAGCGAGGTGCGGTTCGCCTTGTCGAAGGAGGACTTGTAGACGAGGCCGAGACCAAGCTTGTCGCAGAGTTCCTTTAGCACGCCCGCGACCATGAAGGCATGGTCACGGCTCTCCATCTGGCAGGGCCCAGCAATCAGCGACAGCTTGCCGGCATTGGAAAAGGTGACGCAGCCGGCGCCTTCGCCAACCACGACTTCGGACTTTGTCTGGCTCATCGTTTCTCCTCAAAGGCGAAGAGCGCGCCCTGCCCGGGAGCCGCCTTCACCAGAATTCGATTGTTTTTGCGCGTGTAGGTCATCCCGTTAGCAGCCAAATGCGCTTCTGTCACGGCGAGCTCGCCAACCTTGAAGACGATGGCGATGCCGCGCAAGCCGCGATCGGTGGACGCTGCAGGAAGGTCGAAATATGCATACAATCCATCGGGGGATAGAACGCTGATCCTGGCATTCGGAGCGGCGACGCTCACGCCGAAGGCGTCGTTGACAATCCCCGGGCCGTGCGCCGCTGCGCGCACGAATGATCCGAACGCCTTCGGATCTGGCGAAACCAGAGCGATCTCTGCGATCCCATGGACGCCGTTCGCGTGCACTTGCAGCGCTTTTCGATCGGCCGGCAGCGGATTGACGCGTTGACACGTGAAAAAGAAGAAATCCGGAGCCCGCAGATCCACCGCGAAAGCGAGCTTGAACGCGGCTGTGGCCTCCGAGCCATCGGGCATCTTCATCGGTCGCTCGAACTGTAGCATCTCGCCGCCATTGATCCTTTCGGAAAGGAACCGGGCGTGGTCGCGATCGGCATCTGCGGTCGCGAAGACCACGGCAGAGAATCCATCGTCCCCGCATCGAAACCGAAAGGCGCGGTCACGCGCGGTGAAGACATTCCCTTTCTTCGCCGACGCCTCGTGCAGTTCCGCGCTGGCGACCCCCAGGGGCTCTAGGTAAGTTTCGTCGGAGAAGAATATGCAGGCGTTCTCTGTTCCAAACGGATGCCGGGCATCGGGCGCGATGGTGAACCCAAGTTTTCCGAGACGTTCGCGCGCGAGTCCAATATTGGAGACCGGCAGCACGATGTGGTCCAGCGGATGTGCTTCGCTCATAGCAAACTCTCCGGAATTTGCGAAGATGTGCGCCGGGTCGCAGGACAATGCAACCCCCTTCGGCGCTTTCAGTCAAATGAACTGAGAAAACTGAACAAGTTGCGGGCAAGTTTTACGAAAATTTAGGCACTTGCGGAACACATATGGAACATATAGTGTCTGTTCTGGCTTTGTTTCACGACTCTGGGGTTCAACTTCGATGCTGACGCGTAAACAACAGGAGCTTCTTCTCTTCATTCACGAGCGAATGAAGGAGTCCGGTGTCCCCCCTTCTTTCGATGAAATGAAAGATGCCTTGGACCTCGCGTCGAAGTCAGGCATTCACCGGCTGATTACAGCGCTCGAAGAACGTGGCTTCATTCGCCGACTGCCGAATCGGGCCCGCGCCCTGGAGGTCATCAAGCTTCCGGAGGCATATAACCCGAGCTTGCAACCACGCCGCGGCTTTTCGCCGAGCGTCATCGAAGGCAGCCTCGGCAAACCGCAGCTTGTTGCGCCGCCGAAGCCGGCAGCACATGCCGACAACGGCAATTCCGCCTCGGTACCGGTTATGGGACGGATCGCCGCCGGCGTGCCGATTTCGGCAATCCAGAACAATACTCACGACATCACCGTTCCGGCCGACATGCTTGGCCCGGGCGAGCACTATGCGCTTGAGGTCAAGGGCGACTCGATGATCGAAGCCGGCATTTTCGATGGCGACACGGTGATCATTCGCAATGGCAGCACCGCAAATCCCGGCGACATCGTTGTCGCGCTCGTCGATGACGAAGAAGCGACCCTCAAGCGCTTCCGCCGGAAGGGCGCCTCCATTGCGCTCGAGGCCGCGAACCCGGCTTATGAAACGCGTATTTTTGGACCCGACCGCGTCAAGGTTCAGGGCAAGCTCGTCGGGCTCATTCGTCGTTATCATTGACGACAGGCGGCTCACCGTCAAACGTGCCGCTTCGCCAGTTGTATGCCCAATGCCGCATCCAGGGGCGGTCAAGCGTGGTAGTAGGCGGTGACACGATGGTGTTCCCTGTTCGTCTTTGCGTATCTCGGCGGCGCCAGAGCCGCGACGCAGGATTTCTCCGGTGAATAGCAGTGCGTCCGGCCGGCATTCGGTCGCACGCAGGCGAGCGGGCGTCACGACGATATCGGCGGTATCGCGCGCAGCGCCGAAGTAAGCAGGGTTTTCGACGATTGTCAGAACGTAGCTGCTATCGTGCGTGGCGGTGCACCAGGCGTTTTCAGGGAAACAAGGCGGTCTTCAGCGCCCGTCGCAGAGGCCTGCCGCAACGTATTGCGGGCATTGCGCAATTCCTTAGCCGAGAGTCTTTGAGCTTGGCCTTCGCTGTCCGCCGCCGGACAGGGGTGATATTGCGTCGCCGAGGTGGAATTGATGCAGTGCCAGCGGTCACGGCGATCCCCTTCCCGACGCTCAACGCAGCCCGTGATCGTCGTGATTATACGCGCGTCCAATATGACGGTCGCCCTACTCCGTGCTTCGAACTGGGCGGAAAGCATTCCCACGACACCAATACGCCCGCCAGCGCAAGATTTCGGATCAGTCGGCGGCGCCCCGGGGACTGCGGCCGGTGCAATCAGGGCGAACGCAACAAACCATGCCCCCAGGCGGATCATTGGCGGGTCACTTGCGAGCTCAAACCAGAGGACGGCGTCGGCCCGAGGAAGACCGGAGAAAATACGAAGAACCGCCCATGATCCATCTCCGTCGCCACAGCGCGACGAAAACACGAAGAGCAGCCGGGCGGCGCGGTCGTAAACCACGTTGCCCAGGAGACGAGTGATTGCGTGCTGAAGGCGCGCGGAGGCTTCTAAGCAGATTGAGCCCGAAGAAAAGAACGCTCTGCCATGCGAGCAAGCGCATCCGCGCCGAGGGGCCTGCCTCACAAAGTGGCTTCAACCCCGGCATGCATCTGCGCCCAAAAACAGCCGCCCTTGCAACCACAATGCAAGTTCTTCAGGCTTCAGGCAACAATAATCGATTGAAATCCGAAGGAGAATCGGAAGCCAGAAAAGCCAAGGATAATCATCAGCTTCTGCTATGCGCAGGGCTCATCGCAGGAGTGCCCAAAAGTTGATACTGCGATGCACAAAATGGCGTCACGGGAACTTGGCATTAGGCGCGCGATCATATAGCTATCGTCGACGACGCTTAACCCTATGGCGCTTTTATGGCGCCAACCGCCAGTTTGGAGGATCAGAATGACGGAACAAAGCGCAACACTGAAAATCGGTGATAAATCAGTCGATCTCGCCGTCAAGAGCGGCACGATCGGCCCTGACGTCATTGATATCGGCGCCCTGTACAAGCACACGGCTTCCTTCACGTACGATCCTGGTTTTACCTCGACCGCATCCTGTGAATCGAAAATCACCTACATCGATGGTGATGCCGGCGTACTGCTACATCGCGGTTATCCGATCGAGCAACTTGCCGAGCATGGCGACTTCCTCGAGGTCTGCTACCTGCTCCTCTATGGCGAACTGCCGACCGCTGCGCAGAAGAAGGATTTCGACTATCGCGTCACGCATCACACGATGGTGCATGAGCAGATGAGCCGGTTCTTCACGGGCTTCCGCCGCGATGCGCATCCGATGGCCGTCATGTGCGGCTGCGTCGGTGCATTGTCGGCCTTCTACCACGACTCCACCGACATCACGGATCCGCATCAGCGCATGGTCGCAAGCCTGCGCATGATCGCCAAGATGCCGACACTTGCGGCCATGGCCTACAAGTATCACGTCGGCCAGCCCTTCGTTTACCCGAAGAACGATCTCGACTACGCCTCGAACTTCCTGCGCATGTGCTTTGCTGTTCCGTGCGAAGAATATGTCGTCAATCCGGTGCTGTCCCGCGCCATGGACCGCATCTTCATCCTGCACGCCGACCACGAGCAGAATGCATCGACCTCGACGGTCCGCCTCGCCGGCTCATCGGGCGCAAACCCGTTCGCCTGCATCGCCGCCGGCATTGCCTGCCTCTGGGGCCCGGCTCACGGCGGCGCCAATGAAGCAGCGCTGAACATGCTGACCGAGATCGGCACCGTCGACCGTATTCCCGAATACATAGCCCGCGCCAAGGACAAGAACGATCCGTTCCGTCTCATGGGCTTCGGTCATCGCGTCTACAAGAACTACGATCCGCGCGCCAAGATCATGCAGAAGACGACACACGAGGTTCTCGGCGAACTCGGCGTCAAGGACGACCCTTTGCTCGAGGTAGCAATGGAACTGGAGCGTATCGCTCTCACTGATGAATACTTCATCGAAAAGAAGCTCTATCCGAATATCGACTTCTACTCCGGCATCACGCTCAAGGCTCTGGGCTTCCCCACGACCATGTTCACCGTGCTGTTTGCTCTGGCCCGCACGGTCGGCTGGATTGCACAGTGGAACGAGATGATCGAAGACCCGGAGCAGCGTATCGGCCGTCCGCGCCAGCTCTACATCGGCGAGCCACAGCGCGATTACCTGCCGGTCTCCAAGCGCTAAACCGCGACAGCAGACAGCAAAGAGCCCGGTCAGAAATGGCCGGGCTTTTTCTTTTGAAGGACGTCGAGAACGATCTCAGCCGCGTATTCTCCCGGCGGCTTTTCGGTCTGCATCCTCTGCCAGAGGGTGTCAAACCCCTCCATCATCGCCTGTCGCGGCAAGGTGTCTGCCGAAAGCTTCTCCATCCAGCGTGCAAAGCTGCCGCCTCGGACGACTTCATTGATATATTCGGGCACGACAGTGTAGTCCGTGATCAGGTTCGGAAGGGCCGCGCTCCACGTCTTGATCTTGCTGGTCATGAGCTTGATGATCCAGTCGGTCTTGTAGGCCGAAATGCAGGGAACACCGGTCAGCGCGAGCTCCAGCACGACAGTCCCGGACGCGGCCATGGCCGCATCCGCTTCAGCGAATGCCTGCCACTTCGCCTCCACCCCCGTCAGGATCTCCGGCTTGGTCGTCCAATCCTTGACGAGATCACGGATCATGGATTCGCGTCGTGGCATGGTCGGCAAAACGAAGCGCACGTCACCGTTGCGCGCCACCAGCTCGCTCACGGCATCGCCAAAATGCGGCAGCAGCTTCATGATCTCCGACGAACGCGAACCGGGCAGCAACATCACCGTCTTGCGGTCGGTTTCACTTCGCGGTTTCGTCTGCGCCCGCTGGCGTCGTGCGTCCACCAGGTTCGGATCGGCGGTCAAACGGTGACCAACGTAGATTGTCGGCGGACCACCCAGCTTGCGCATCACTTCCGGCTCGAAGGGCAAGACTGCCAGCACCTGGTCGACGTACGAGAGCATGCGCTGCGCGCGGTATTCCTTCCACGCCCATACGCTTGGACAGACATAATTGACGACGGGCAGTTCAGGCAGCGCCGCGCGCACGCGCTTGGCGACCCTATGGGTGAAATCGGGACTGTCGACGATAATAAGCACATCCGGCTTTGCCGCGATGATCGCCGCCGCCGTCTCTCGAATGCGTCGAACCAGCCGCGGCAGGTTCGAAAGCACTTGCGTGATGCCCATGACCGACAGTTCGGAGAAATCGAAAAGCGAGCGCAGGCCCTGCGCGTCCAGCCCCTCGCCGCCGACGCCGATCAGCTCCACGCGACCTTGATACTGCTGCTTTAGGGCCGCGACCAGGTCCGCGCCCAGAAGATCGCCCGAAACCTCCCCAACGACGATAGCAACTTTTAGCGAAGCCTCGCTCACACTAACCCCCAGGATGGCAATCCCCTATCCAGTCCGCACACGAAAATACCAGCCTCATCCGCGGCCTTGATGACAGCGTCACGCTCAAGGATCAGCGAGCGGCCCGCTTCAACGGTCACGCCGGCCAGTCCCGCCTGGCGCAGGTTCTCGATCGTCGAAATACCGATCGATGGCAGGTCGGCGCGGATATCCTGCTGAGGCTTGCAGAGTTTCACGAGCACTCCGCGCCGGCGCGCGGAAATTCGCCCGGCCGACCGCAGGTTCGCGACACGCTCCAGCATGCTGTCCGTGCCTTCCACACCTTCGAGCGCAACGATGCGGCCGCCGACTGAAACCGACCCCTGACCAACGTCCAGCCTACCGAGCGCATCGGCCGCTTCGGCTGCACGTATTATGTCCTTCGTGTCGTCGGCGCTTGGCTGCACGGCGCCCAATGGACCGACCGATGCAAGCAGATCCGGTGCGATCTCGTGCGCGCCGACGACCCGGCGTCCATTCTCTTCAATCAAGGTGATTACCATGCGCAGCACCGTATCGTCGCCGCCAGCGAGCAGCGTACGGATCGTCGACGGCAATTTCACCAGAGTCGTCAGCGTCGGCCGGACTTCCCGCCACTCCGGGCGCCGGCGTACAGCGCCAGACATGACGACGCGGTCTATGCCGTTGCTTTCAAAGATGCGATTGAGAGCAGCGAAATCGCCGACGCCGATGACGGCGTGGTCAAAGCCTTCCCAAGAACGGTCGGCCTCGTTCTTCAGCGCAACAATGAAGGGATTCTCACCTGCTTGCCGCGCCGCGGTGGCGACATGAGACGGCAGAAGGCCACTGCCCGCGATGATTGCCAAGCGGCCTTTTGCCATGTCACCAGCGAGAGCCAAGCATCACCCTTTCTGTCCCCTCGTCGGAGAGGAAAGCGCGCGATCGCTTTCGGCGGCAATGAAATCGAGAATCTGCATGACCTGTTCGCAATCGGCATACTCATCCCTGATCGCGGCGGCGTTGTCACGGATCGAACCGTCGCCTTCGAAGATCGCCTTGTAGGCGCGGCGCACGGCATGAATCGTCGCCCGGTCAACACCGGCGCGGGTCATGCCAACGACGTTCAGGCCGCTCAGAAGACCTGGATTGCCATTGAGCATGCCATAGGGAATGACATCATAGCTGACAGCCGAGAGCCCACCAACAAAGGCCTGCCGGCCGACACGCGTGAACTGATGCACGGCACAGCCGCCACCGAGAATGACACGATCCTCGATCGTCACGTGGCCCGCCAGCATCACATTGTTGGACATGATGACGTTGTTTCCGACCCGGCAATCATGCGCGACATGAGAATTCGCCAGGAAGAGATTGTTGTTGCCGACAATCGTCCGACCACCGAAATCGGCGGTACCCGTGTTTACCGTCACGCCTTCGCGGAAAGTGCAGTTGTCGCCAACCGTCAAGGTCGTCTCTTCGCCGCCATGATGAACGCTCTGCGGATCGCCGCCGATGACGGCCATCGGGAAAATGCGGCAGCCCTTGCCGATCGTCGTCTGGCCGGACACAACCGCGTGCGTCAGCAGTTCCACGTTATCGCCCAGCACGACCTTCGGGCCCACATGGCAAAAAGGGCCGATCTTGACGTTCTCGCCGATCACGGCGCCATCTTCGACGACGGCCATAGCGTGAATGCTGGCAGTGGCTGCAATCGTACTCATGCCTGATCCTTGCGAACGATCATCGCCCCGATGTCGGCTTCAGCGACGAGCGCTCCATCGACCTTAGCATCGCAATGGAACTTCCAGATGTTACCGCGCTGTTTCTGTTTCTTCACGTGATATTCGACGCGATCACCGGGAACGACCGGCTTGCGGAAGCGCGCATTGTCGATCGTCATGAAGTAGACCAGGTTGCCGGTCTCACCTTCCTTCTTGGCGCAGATCGCGCCGGCCGTCTGAGCCATGCCCTCGATGAGCAGAACACCCGGCATGATCGGCGCCCCCGGAAAGTGACCGGTGAAGTGCGGTTCGCTTGCCGTCACGTTCTTGATGCCGATCGCGGAATCGTCGCCATCGATCTCGATAATCCGGTCAACAAGCAGGAACGGATAACGATGCGGCAGCAGCTTCATGATCTCGTTGATATCCGCCGAAGAGAGCAAAGTCTTGGCTTCCTCAGTCATTCTTTTCTCCCATTTTCTTGCTGCCCGTTGATCGCGCCAAAATCGCAGCCGTCTCTCGCAGAAAATCGTTGATGGGACGCGCGGGCACGCCACCGTAGCGTTCGCCGGCAGGTATGTCTCCGATCACGCCGCTCTTTGCGGCGATCTGCACTCCGTCACCGATCTTGATATGCCCGTTCAGTCCAGCCTGCCCGCCGACCTGCACGCCATCGCCGAGCACAGTGCTGCCGGCAATGCCGACCTGAGAAACGATGGCGCAATGGCGTCCGATGCGGACGTTGTGGCCGATCTGCACCTGATTGTCGATCTTTGTGCCTTCGCCGACGACCGTATCATCCATCGTCCCGCGATCGATCGTGGTGTTGGCGCCGATCTCGACATGATCCTGGATGATGACCCGGCCGACCTGCACGATCTTGATCATCCCCCGCGGGCCCGGGGCGTAACCGAAGCCATCTTGGCCGATCCGCGCACCGTTGTGAATGATGACGCCACTGCCGACGAGTGCGCACAGCACACTCGCACCAGCCGCGATCGTGCAATTGCGGCCAATCTTGACGTTTGGCCCAATGATGGCGCCCGCCCCGATGTGTGTGCCCTCACCGATTTCAGCATGCGCACCAATGACCGCGAATGGCTCGACCGAAACCTTGCCCTCGAGCCGGACGGTCGGATCAACGATCGCGCGATCGGAGATACCGGAAGCTTCGGACAACAGTGCTTCAGGGCGCAGCGCCTTCGGATAGAGATAGCCCCCAGCCATGGCAAAGGCCGCATGAGCATTCTTCGAAATCAGAACAGGCAGATGATCCGGCACCAGCGATCGCAGGCCGACACTGCAAAGGACGGCAGACGCCGCGCACGTCGCGAGCTCGTCCTTGCTCTTCTTCGACATGATGTAACACAGGTCACCCGCCTTCGCCCGACTTACGGGCGAAACGGAGCGGATCACGACATCTGCATCTTTCGGATCAGCAAGCTCTGCCCCAAGATACTGCGCCAACTCCAAGAGTTTCACGCCATCATGGGGCAGAAAAAAGCCATTTTGCTCCATCGGCAAATCTCCAGAACGGAATTCGATTTTACGGTTCCGGACTGCCGATATCAGAATTGGTTGTTTATGCCAAACTTGAAGTGCTGAGTTTTGTCGAAGTCTTCCTTGAGAACCGGAATAGCGTAGTCGACGCGCAGCGTACCGAATGGCGACGCCCACATAAGACCAACACCGACAGAAGCACGGAGCGATGCATCAACGCCGTTCACACTATCACCACGCGGATCGACATCATTGCCAAACAGCGTACCTGCATCGGCGAACACGGCGCCGCGCAAGCCGAAGTCACGCGGGACCGCAGGGAGTGGGAAGGTCGCTTCAGCCGACACCGTAAAATAGGTGTTCCCACCGAGCGGGTCGTCGTTTGCCCCGGCAATGCGTGGGCCGATGCCCTTGTTCTCGAAGCCGCGAATATCGCCGTTGGTCAGCGTGAACTGATCAAAGACGTTCAGATTCTTGTTAAAGCCGATGACATAACCCGCCGAACCCGAAACCGATCCGATGATATCAGCATCATCCGCAAGCAGGTGGAAATACCGCGCCTTACCGTAGATCTTGTAGAATTCCGAGTCGCCACCAAGGCCAGCGATTTCATGCGTGGCGCTGGCATAGATACCTTCGCGAGGCAGCGTCATGTCATCGAGCGTATTATAGGTCAGCGTCTGCGAAACGGACGACTTCACCCACGGACTGTTTTCAACGAGGTTCTGGTATGGCGCAGACAGATTGCTCAGCGAGCCCGAGGGATCATACTTCATCTGCTTGTAGTTGTAGCGGAACGTCGTCGCCAGATCTTCCGTGATCGGCGCCGTCGCGCGCAATACGCCACTGTTTTCCTCGTAGTCGTAGTTGTCGTTGCTCGACGTCTGACTGTGGTTAAGATCGAAACCAACAGCCAGGCGATAGCCCAAGAAGTAGGGCTCCGTGAAGTTCAAGCCATAGGTCTGAGAGCCTTCTTGACCACCACCGGCGCTAATCTTGATGTACTGACCGCGACCGAGGAAGTTCTTTTCCTCGACAGATGCTTCGAGCAGCAGACCATCGCCGCCGGCAGCATAGCCTGCGCCGATACCGAACGAGCCGGTCGCCTGGTCCTGCACGTCAACGACGACAACAACGCGATCCGGCGAACTGCCAGGCTGCGTCGAGATGTTGACGGACGAGAAATAGCCGAGAGCCTCGAGGCGGCGCTTGGCCCTCGTGATCATCTGCTGATTGAAGGCGTCGCCTTCGCTCATGTCGAACTCGCGACGAATGACAAAGTCACGCGTACGGCTGTTGCCGCGGATTTCGATGCGCTCTACGTAGGCGCGCTCGCCCTGATCAACGAGGTATTCGACGCCGATCGTATTGTTGGTCAGATCACGATTGCCGCGCGGCGTCACGCGCGCAAACGGATATCCGGCGGAGGCGACCTGATCGGAGATCGCTTCCATCGATTTCTGGACTTCCTTGGCGCTGTAGACCTGACCTTCGTGCGTGCGGACGAACCCCTGAAGCTGCGTAGAATCAATACCGGGAACAGTCGACTGCACCGTCACGGCACCAAAATTATAGCGCGGACCTTCTTCGATGTTGAAGGTTAGCGTGTACTTGTTCGTTGCCTCGTCGAAAGCCGCATCCGATGAGATGATACGGAAGTCGGCATAGCCGCGATTGTAGTAGAACTGACGCAGCGTTTCTTCGTCGGCATGAAGTTTGTCTTCGCTGTAGACGTCCTTGCGGGTCAGGAACGACAGAAAGTTCGAGCGCTTCGTCGCGATGACCGAAGAGAGACGACCCGAACTATAGGCGTTGTTGCCAACGAAATTAATGGCAGCAATCTTGGTGCGATCACCTTCGTCGACGACGAAGGCCAGATTGACGCGTCCCTCACCGAGCGGCACGACCTGCGTGGTCACCTGGACTTCGCTGCGGCCGGTCGCGGCGTACGCGTCCTTGATTGCCTGAATGTCGGACTGGATCTGCGCTTCGTTATATGGTCCGGCCGCGTGGGTTTTCACGACAGCAGCGAGCTTGTCGTCCTTGATCTTGCGGTTGCCGTTGAAGACCACCTGGTTGACCAGCTGCGCTTCCTCAACGGAAACAACCAGCGTGCTACCGGAGACGGAGATCTTGACGTCGGAAAAATAGCCGGTGTCGTAAAGCTGCTTCACCGAGTCATCGATGTCTGTGTTGGAGAAGGTCTTGCCAGGCACGATCGTCAGGTTCGAGCGTACCGCTTCGGCGCCGACACGGCTTGCGCCGCGTACATCAACACGCTGAATGACTGCAGCTTCTGCCGTCGTTGCCGAGACGAAAACCGTTGCACCTGCCCCCGAAGCAACAATACCTGCAGACAGCGTAACCGCCGATACTGCGTTCAAAAATCTTGAACCAGCCTTCATTTCACCCATTACCTTTTTTCTCGTCCCCGGCCCAGGCGTCCCCCGATTCCGGTCACGTGTGTCGTTTTACCCGCTTTTGACATACAAGCAAGGGAGCACGTTAATTTCTGTTTACTTCATTTCCAAGCGTGACGCATTCGCCACTACAGCTTTGAAACATCGTAAATAAACGGTAATTTTCCCTCGTCCGGCAATCAGCCTATCAAAGCACTTATATCGTTCCAGGTGGCAAAAACCATCAAGCTCAAAACCATCGCCAAGCCAATGCGGAACGCAATGTCCTGGGCAGACGATCCCAACGGTTTTCCTCTCACCGCCTCGATCGCATAGAACATCAAATGACCACCATCAAGTACCGGAACCGGCATCAAGTTCAGTAATCCGATAGAAACCGACAAGACAGCAGCGAGCTGCAGCAAAGCTGCAACGCCTAGTGTCGCCATCTGGCCGGAAGCCTGCGCGACACGGATCGGTCCGCCGAGCTGGTCGGGCTTCATGTAACCGGAGATGAGATTGCCGATATACTTGAAGGTGCCGGTTACGATGTGCCAGGTCTGGATCGTTCCTTCCTTGACCGCCGCCAGCGGCGAATAGGTCTGCACCCGGAAGTGACCGACCTCCTGGTTCGTGACGATACCGATAAGGCCGATCTCGATCTTGTTGCCGAACTGATCGGTCATGTCGGTTCGGGCCGGTACCATCGGCACATCCAACTTCTCGCCGTTGCGCTCGATCGTCACGATGATTCTTTGCTCGGGCCGAATGCTGACGTAGCGTCGGACGTCGTCGAAAGTCTCGACCTTCGTGCCATCGATAGCGATCAGAAGGTCACCCGGCGCGACGCCCGCCTCGGCAGCAACGCTGCCCTGCTTGACTTCCGCGACAACGGGATCCGCGACCGATCGGCCGTAGATCGAGAAAAGAACCGCAAAAATCGCAATCGCCAGGACGAAATTGGCAATTGGGCCGGCGGCAACCGTTGCGGCACGCTTCCACAGCTTCGCGCCGGCGAACGAACGCGCACGATCCTCTTCCGACATCGCTGCGAGCTTGTCGTCATCGGGCTTGCTCGATGAATCCTCATCGCCGAAAAAGCGGACGTAGCCGCCAAGCGGTATCAGTGAAAGCTTCCAGCGGGTTCCGTGCTTGTCGGTGAAGCCGACCAATTCCGGGCCAAAGCCGATCGAGAACGCCAATATCCTGATGCCGCTCCAGCGCCCGACAAGATAGTGCCCCATCTCGTGCACGAAGACGAGCAACGACAAGACGAGGACGAAGGGCACGATATAGCCCGTCAGGAACGCCAATATACCGGTCAAGCCAAGCATCTGATCTTTCCGCCAGCCTTTGCAGACATTATACGCCGAACAGGGCTGCACCGAGCGACGTCATTTCGCCGCCCTTTATCAGCGAAAAAAGCCCAGCTAGCAAGAACGCTGCAAAGCAGGCAAAAATGAGCCCGTCGACCCGGTCCATGATGCCACCATGCCCAGGAATGAGACGGCTCGAATCCTTGACGCCGAAGCGGCGCTTGATGAAGGATTCGAAGAGATCGCCAGCCTGGCTACATATCGACAGGATGAACGCGATCGGCGCCACAAACACGACGCTTTGCGGAAACGCAAAATAGGTAACCAGACTGCCGGCAATCACTGCGGAGACGACACCGCCAATGGCGCCGGACCATGTCTTTCCCGGAGATATCTTCGGCGCCAGTTTCGGGCCGCCGATGGCGCGGCCGACAAAATAGGCAAGAATGTCGGTTGCCCACACGACTGCAAAGACGAAGAGCATCGCAACGAGCCCGACACTGTCGGCGCCGCGTATACTCGAGAGCGCAATGCCGGTAAGACCGGCGTACATCATACCCGTGGGAAACCAGCGTGATGTTTTCGACACAAGCACGAAGCCAACAGCAACCAGGAAGAACAGCGATAAGAGAAGCAGCGAATAGCGAAATGTGCCAGCCACCACGGCCACGGCGATCGCCACCTGCCCCACCCAACCGATTGCGTTGGCGACCGGTTGCTCGGTCGCAAGCCTCGTGATTGTCGACCATTCATAATAAATCAGCAGTCCGATCAATGCGGACAAAAGGCTAAAGGCGACACCACCATACCAGGTGGCGAGCAGAACGATGACGGCAAGAATCACTCCGGAGAGAATGCGTAACTTCAACTCCTGCTGCATCAAGTGCCTACTGCCGCAGCCGTTTGGGCTACCAGTCCACCGAAGCGACGGTCGCGCGACGCGAAGGTCTCCAACGCTGAATGGAAGATCTCCCGGCTGAAATCGGGCCAATACTCAGGAACGAAAATGAACTCCGAGTAAGCGGCCTGCCAAAGCAGGAAGTTGGAAAGGCGCTCCTCACCGCTCGTACGAATGATCAGATCGGGATCCGGGATGCCCGCCGTATCGAGCCGCGCATTGATGAGCGCGGGTGAAATGTCCTGCGCCCTCAGCCGTCCTGCCTCGACGTCACGCGCAAGACTTGTCATTGCACGAGCGATCTCGTCGCGCGAACCATAGTTGAAGGCGATAACGAGGGTCAGCGCGGTGTTCGACTTCGTCCTCTCTTCTGCGTCCACCAGAAGATCGAGGATATCGCTCTTGAGGCTGAGCCGGTCGCCGATCACCTTCACGCGCACATTCTGGCGATGAAGCTCCGCCAAGTCGCGACGAATGAAGGCCTTCAGCAAGCCAAGCAGATCGGAAACCTCCGTTTCCGGACGGCGCCAATTCTCCGAGGAAAAGGCGAAGAGGGTGAGATACTTGATCCCTGCGTCACCCGCAGCGCGCACGGCCTCGCGCACCGCGTCAACGCCCTTTCGATGACCCATCGTCCGCGGAAGTCCGCGCTGCTTCGCCCATCGGCCATTGCCATCCATGATGATGGCGACGTGTTCTGGCACAGTCAAAAATGTTCGTTCCGACATTTCCCGTCCGGTTCTTGCAGCAAAGGCGCAGCCGCAGCGCGCCCTAAACCTGCATGATTTCCTTTTCCTTCTCGCCAAGCAAGCGGTCGACTTCAGAAATCGTCTCGTCTGTCATCTTCTGCACACGATCTGATTGCGCCCGGCTTTCATCCTGGCCAATCACACCGTCTTTTTCGGCTTTCTTAAGGCCGTCCATACCGTCGCGACGCACATGGCGAATTGCAACCTTGCTCTTCTCGGCATAGTCGTGGGCGACTTTCACCAGCGATTTGCGGCGTTCCTCATTGAGTTCCGGCAGCGGAATGCGCAGGTTCTGGCCGTCGATGATCGGATTGAGGCCGAGATTCGACTCGCGGATGGCGCGGTCGGTCGCGTTGACCATCGATTTGTCCCAGACCGAAACCGACAGCATGCGCGGCTCCGGCACGGTAATGTTGGCCACCTGGTTCAGCGGCACACGCGAACCATATGCCTCGACCATGACGGGGTCGAGAATGTTGGCCGAGGCGCGGCCCGTGCGCAACGATGCGATATCGTGCTTGAACGCGGAAATCGCGCCATCCATGCGGCGCTTGAGTTCCTTGATGTCGATGCCTTCACTCATGTCATTGCTCCCGTCTTGGTAGAAGCTGCGGCAAAACCAGCCGTCCACTCGATCAGTTATCAGAAACGACGGTCTTGAGGCCGCCGCCCTTGAGGATTTCAGCAAAACCACCCTTCTCGTGGATCGAGAAGACGATGATCGGAATTGAATTCTCCCGTGCCAGCGCCACGGCCGCGACGTCCATTACGGCCAGCCCCTTATCGAGGACTTCCTTGTGCGTCAGATGGTCGAAACGGGTCGCTTCCGGATCCTTCTTCGGGTCTGCCGAATAAATACCATCGACCTGCGTTCCCTTGAAGATCGCTTCCGCACCCATTTCGGCAGCACGCAGCGCGGCCGCCGAGTCCGTCGTGAAGAACGGGTTTCCGGTACCGCCTGCGAAGATCACGACGCGGCCGAGCGACAGGTGATAGAGCGTCGCGCGCTGTGAGAAACTCTCGCAGATCTCGGGCATCGCAATCGCCGACAGTACGACGGTATCGATGTTGAGCTTGCGCAGCGAGGTTGCCAGCGCCAGCGCGTTGATCACGGTCGCAAGCATACCCATGTGGTCGCCGGTGACACGATCGCCGCCCTTGGAGGCAACTGCGACGCCGCGGAAGATGTTGCCGCCGCCGACGACGACGCCGACTTCCACACCCATCTGCCGCGCTTCGGCTATGTCAGCCGCAATGCGGTCTGCGACCGCTACATCAATCCCAAATCCCTGGCTGCCCATGAGGGCTTCGCCGGAAGCCTTGAGTAGAACGCGTTTGTAGACAGGCTCTGACGACATCTTGGCTCCTCGTATATCACCGCTGAGGCCCGGATACACGAAGGGCACCGCGTTGTCACGCGATGCCCTTCGGTTTTCACATTTATAGGTTTATCAGCCCTTGGCGACGGCGGCGACTTCGGCAGCGAAGTCGGACTCTTCCTTCTCGACGCCTTCGCCGAGCAGCAGTCGTGCCATGCCGGCAACTTCGATCGGCGCGCCAGCTTCCTTTTCAGCTTCCTTGATCGCAGCGCCGACCGTCAGGTCGGCATTGATCACGAAGGCCTGCGACAGAAGAGCAACCTCTTCGAAGAACTTGCGCATGCGGCCGTCGACCATCTTTTCGATGATGGCTTCCGGCTTGCCGGATTCGCGGGCCTGTTCGATGAAAACGTTGCGTTCGCGCTCGGCAACGGCGGCGTCGACTTCTTCGGCGCGGATGGCCAGCGGATTGGTCGCGGCGATGTGCATGGCGACCTGGCGGCCGATCGACGTCAGAACGGCCTTGTCGCCATTCGACTTCAGCGCAACCAGAACGCCGAGCTTGCCGATGCCGTCGCCGGCAGCGTTGTGGATGTAGGTCGCAACGACGCCGTGCTCGACTTCCAGCTTGGCTGCACGACGGAGCGTCATGTTCTCGCCGATGGTCGCGATCGCGTCCTTGATGGTGTCAGCGACCGGCTTGCCGGATGCCGGGTAGGTCGCAGCCGAAATGGCCTCAACCGTGCCGTCGGTCGAAAGAGCAACGTTGGCGATGCCGCGAACGAGATCCTGGAAGGCGTCGTTGCGGGCAACGAAGTCGGTTTCGGAGTTGAGTTCTACGACGACGGCCTTGTGGCCGGCACCGGCAATGGCGATCAGGCCTTCAGCGGCGGTCCGGCCCGACTTCTTGTCGGCCTTGGAGATGCCCTTGGCGCGCAGCCAGTCGATTGCGGCTTCGATATCGCCGTTGTTTTCGAGCAGCGCCTTCTTGCAGTCCATCATGCCTGCGCCGGACTTTTCGCGCAGTTCCTTCACCAGTGCAGCCGTAATCTCGGTCATAAGCTTCCTCTTGTCGGTTCAAACGGTGGCCCGCAAAGGCGGTGCGGCACCGGATTGAGGCACGAAATGTACCTGTATGTATGACAGCGTGATGAAAGACGCGTCATAACGAAACTCGTAGGGCGACGGGCTGACTGCCCCCGCCTGAAACGGTCAAGGCCGCCGAACTTCTAAAAGTCGCGAGCGGCCTTTCCCAATCTCTGGAAAGCATGGCGGGCAGTTCAGCCCACCTGCTTCTTTTATCAGGCGCCGGTTTCGTCGAGCGCCGGCTCCGCCGGAGCTTCGATCGATGCGCCGAGGTCGCGGCCCGACGAGCTTTGCTGACGAGCGATACCGTCGATGGCAGCACGGGCGATCAGGTCGCAGTAAAGAGCGATGGCGCGCGAAGCGTCGTCGTTGCCCGGGATCGTATAGTCGATCAGATCAGGATCGCAGTTCGAGTCAATGATTGCGACAACCGGGATGCCGAGGCGCTTGGCTTCGTCGATCGCGATCTTTTCCTTGTTGGTGTCGATGATGAACATCAGGTCCGGCGTGCCGCCCATGTCCTTGATACCACCGAGAGCCTTGTCGAGCTTTTCGCGCTCGCGCTCGAGGGTCAGGCGCTCCTTCTTGGAGTAGCCGGACTGCTCGGAGCCAAGGATTTCGTCGAGCTTGCGCAGACGCTGGATCGAGTTGGAGATCGTCTTCCAGTTGGTCATCATGCCGCCGAGCCAACGCGAGTTGACGTAGTACTGAGCGGAACGCTTGGCCGAGTCAGCGATGAGCTCGGAAGCCTGGCGCTTGGTGCCGACGAAAAGAACGCGGCCGCCACGAGCAACGGTGTCGGAGACAACCTGCAGGGCGCGCGACAGCATCGGAACGGTCTGAGCGAGGTCGATGATGTGGATGTTGTTACGATCGCCGAAAATGTACGGCTTCATCTTCGGGTTCCAGCGGTGCGTCTGGTGGCCGAAGTGGACGCCTGCTTCGAGGAGCTGGCGCATAGAGAAATCGGGCAATGCCATGCCTTGTTATCCTTTTCCGGTTGAACCTCCGCAAGGCTAACAGCATCCTCGTCGAGAATGCCACCGGGCGGAACCATCCGGATTTCTCCCGGACAATCCCATGCCTTACGTGTGGAATGCGGGTCGCCATACCCTCCCTTATCCGGAAAATCAAGGCTTCCTGCGAAAAAAGCGACAATGGAGGCTCGTGGCAGCGTACTCGACGCCGGCTGAAGGCGCCACACCAGTGCGATCAATCCGACGCGCAGGGCCAGTTTGCCGGTGCGGAAAGGCCGGCAGGCAGCTTCGTCTTCGCATCGCCGCAGGCAAGATCGACCTGAGCCTGATCGAGACCCGTCGCAGCAGACAAATCAAGCCCTTCGATTCGCGTCAAAAACATGAAGGCGCGATCGAACGCGACCGGCCCCTCAAAGGTTGCCTCGCTGAGGTCGGCGCGCGACAGATTGGCGAGAGAGAACTTGGTTCCTGTGAGAACGGCTTTGGCGAAGCTCGCGCGGCCAAGCTCGGCTTTCTCGAAGTTCGCGCCGCTGAGCTTTGCGCCATTGAAATTGGAGCGCTGAAGTTCTGCGCCGGCGAACGACGCTCCCTCTGCGAAAACGTTCTCGAATCCGGATCGATAAGCCTCGATCTTCGAGAAATTCGCCTTACCGGCCTGAGCTCCCGTGAACCACGCACGCGCCAATGTTGCCTTCTCGAGATTCGCCGAGGTGAGATTGGTACCGCTGAGATTGGTCAGGCTCAGGTCCGTGCCTGCCAGGTTGGCACCCTGAAAGTCGCTTCCCTGCAACATGAGATTCTTCTTGCTGCACTCGCTCCAATCAATTCCCGCCACCGGCGTCCTGCCGCAATCCGACGCCGAGGCTGGAGTGCTCGCGAACAGCGTCAACGCAACCAAGCCAGCTGAGATTCCGGAGAGTCCACCACTCAATACACCATGCCGCATCGCCAAGATTCAAACTCCAATCCGACTCTTGCGCCCTAATCAGCGCGCCTTTCGAATTACTAGCATAGAGAGGGTTTACTTAGACATACCGACAATCGTCGTGGTGAGCATCCGCGACGATTATTTGCAGGCAGCGGACGTGCTATCGAGCAGTTCGAGCTTTGCAAGCCTGCCGCTGAGAACAAAGTCGCCATAGTCCAGGGTCAGATCGCGGGTGATGCCGTTTTCGTAGAGCTTGAACGACATGCGATAGACAGGCAAAGCGTCGGTCTTGGTATTCTCGTTGAAATACGAGATCGTGACCGGCCAGAAGGCAGCCTTCGCGAAGGCGCCGGCATTGCCCGCATCGGCCTCATCGACCGCCGGTGCCACCTGCTTGCCGACGACGGTGGTCGTCACCAGCGCCTTGTCCCCGTCATCCGAGCCGTCGAAGACGCGCGCCTCGAACAGGCGCTTGCCAGCCTTGGCGTTCTGGATCACGTCCAGCATATGTTCGGTCGGGAACCGGCTCGCGGCAAGTTGCAGTTCCTTGCTGGTCGGCTGGGTCAAGGCAACCTTCACGCCTTCAGCCTGGTCCTGCGCGGCTCCGTTGACCTCCTTGTCGAGCTGCTCGTCGGTAAAAGACTTGGTGTCGAACGTGAACCTGCGGTCCTTCAGGTTCTCGAAGGTCTTTGTCTGCTGGTCGCTGACGCGGACGGCATCGCCCGTATCGATCTGCGTCACGAAGCGGAAATTGGTGGTGAAGCCCGTGCAGTAGTTGCCGCCGAACTCGTAAACCATGCGGCCCGACATGCCCGAAATGCCGGAGCGCTCCGAGGCGTCCTTCAATTCCAGATCATAGACCGCCCGGTGAGCGACAAGACCGGTCGCAATCGCGGCACTCGTTGCTGGCGCGGCCGCATAGACGGTCGTCGAAACGCTCGCCAGAAGAAGTGCGGCAAGACTCGATCGGAACATTGACAATCTCCTGTTGGACTCGCCTGCAATATTATAAGAACGCTTTCGGCCAAATCGAGGCTCGAAAATGTCACAATCTAGATTCCAAGCCTTGATGCATAAGTTTAGAACTATTCACAATAAAAGCGGAGAGGAAAATGTCCGATCAAATCGCTGCGCGCCTAAAAGAAATGGGGATATCCCTGCCTGAGGCTGCGGCCCCGGCCGCAAACTACGTTCCCTACGTAGTCAGCGGGAACCTCCTCTACATCTCCGGGCAGCTGCCTCTCGAGGGCGGCAAGATCGCCGTCTGCGGTCATCTGGGCAAGAATGTCGACGTCCAAGCCGGCCAGCGCGCTGCAGAACTCTGCGCCATCAATATCCTTTCTCAGGCACGCGCTGCTCTCGGCGGCGATCTTGGCCGCATCAAGCGCGTCATCAAGCTCAACGGCTTCGTGGCCTCTACATCAGACTTCGTCGAACAGCACCTCGTCATCAATGGTGCCTCCAACCTGATTGCCGGCGTCCTCGGTGAGGCCGGCAAGCATGCGCGCGCCGCCGTCGGCATGGCCGCCCTGCCGATGAACGCCGCTGTCGAAATCGATGCGATCGTGGAAATTGCCTGATGACCTCAGCTGCATGGCTCAAGGAACAGCCGGTCGCTCATCGCGGCTATCATGACCTCAACAAGGCCGTGTGGGAAAACACGCTCTCTGCGTTCTCGCGCGCGGTCGAAGCAGGCTTTGCAATCGAGTGCGACCTGCATTACGCCTCAGACGGCGTGCCGATCATCTTCCACGATGAGGATCTGGAGCGCCTGTGCAATCTCAAGGGAGACGTGCGCGAGCGCACGTCACGGGAACTCGGCCTCATCTCCGTTGGCGGAACAGCCGACAAGATACCGACGCTGCGGCAGCTGCTGGATCTTGTGAAGGGCCAGGTTCCCTTGGTTATCGAGCTGAAAGGCCGCGAGGCCGATGACGAGGGATTTGCGGAAGCCGTTCTCGAAGTGCTTGAAGGCTATGAGGGCAAGGTCGCGCTGATGAGCTTCGACCACTGGCTGCTTCGCGATCTAAAGGCGCTCAATATCCCCTATCCGCTCGGCCTGACGGCAGGGGGTAACAAACCGGAAGAGTTCGAAGTGCACGAAAAGGCCATGGAGCTCGGCCTCGACTTCATTTCTTATTTCTTCGCCGACCTGCCGAACCCGTTCATTACGGCACAACGTGAAAAGGGCATCGTGGTCATCACCTGGACCGTGCGCGATGAAAAGGGACAAAGGCACACGTTCGAGAATGCCGACCAGATGACATTCGAGGGATTCGATCCGCGCGTTTCGGTTTGACGCTCGCTTTTTGGACAAGATCGTGCGCAGACTGGTGGTGAGCCCTATTTTCCTCCCAAACGGTCTCGCATTCGCTCCATGACAGACGAACTTTCAATCCGCATCGAGCGGTCTTTCACCGCGATTTCCCAGGAGAGCTGGTCGCGGCTTTCCGGGGCCTCCCCAAAAGGCAGCACGCTCGCCTACAATCCCTTCGTGTCGCATGCTTTCCTGTCCTCGCTGGAAGAATCGGGATCAGCGACGGCGCAAACCGGCTGGATGGGCCACCATCTGCTATTGGAAACGGACAAGGGCGAGCTTGTCGGCGCCCTCCCCGGTTATCTGAAGAACCATAGCCAGGGCGAGTACGTTTTCGACCACGGCTGGGCCGATGCGTTCGAACGAGCGGGCGGACGCTACTATCCCAAGCTGCAATGCTCCATTCCCTTTACCCCTGCGACCGGCCCACGTCTGCTTGTCGCCGAAGGTCTGCAGCGCCTGCCGATCCAGCATGCAATAGCCGAGAGCCTCAAGGAAGTCGTGCGCCGGCTCGGCGTGTCCTCCGCTCACATCACATTCGTACCCGAGGACGAGATCGGCATCTTCGAGGGCGAGGATTACCTGCACAGGACGGACCAGCAGTTTCATTTCATCAATGAAGGCTATGCCAATCACGAGACGTTTCTTGAGACGCTGGCGTCGCGCAAGCGCAAAGCTCTTCGCAGGGAACGCCGCACCGCACTCGAAAACGGCATTCGCATCGATTGGCTGACCGGCAGCGATCTGACCGAACGCATCTGGGACCAGTTCTTCGCCTTCTATATGGATACGGGCGGCCGAAAGTGGGGCCGGCCGTACCTGACGCGCAAGTTCTACTCGCTGATCGGCGAGCGCATGCCGGACAATATACTGCTCGTCATGGCAAAACGCGACGGTCGCTACATTGCCGGCGCGATCAACTTCATCGGCGGCGATACGCTCTATGGCCGCCATTGGGGATGCATCGAGGACCACCCGTACCTGCATTTCGAGGTCTGTTATCATCAGGCGATCGACTTTGCCCTGGAAAGGGGCCTCAAGCGTGTTGAGGCCGGCGCCCAGGGCGAACACAAGCTGGCACGAGGTTATCTGCCGGTGACAACCCACTCCGCGCATTATGTTGCACATGCGGGGTTGCGCCGGGCGATCGCCGACTATCTCGAGCGGGAGCGCAACGACGTCGAACAGATGAACGAGATCCTGACGGAGCACAGCCCGTTTCGAAAGGGCGAGCGGCGACAGGAGGATTGACGCTTTCGTCCCTGCCGCGCTACGCGATCACAGCAGCAAAGAGGAGATTTCGTATGACCAGCGCCGCCTATGACAGCAACAATATCTTCGCCAAGATCCTGCGCGGCGAAATTCCGTCGCATCGCATCTACGAAGACAACGACACGGTTGCGTTCATGGATGTGATGCCGCAGGCACCAGGCCACGTGCTCGTCGTTCCCAAAACAGCTTCGCGCAACATCCTCGATGCCGATCCGGCGGTTCTTGCGCAGACGATCCCGGTCGTGCAGAAGATCGCCAATGCCGTCAAGGAAGCATTCGATGCAGACGGCGTCCTCGTCTGCCAGTTCAACGAACCGGCCGCCGGCCAGACCATCTTCCACCTGCACTTCCACGTGATCCCGCGATACGAGGGCATGGCGCTGCGTCCGCATTCGGGGCAGATGGAAGACAATGCGGTGCTCGCGGCCAACGCCGAGAAGATCAAGGCAGAGCTCTGATCAAACGGCGGCAGTGGCTACGATTCCGGTGCTAAGTTGTCGTTGCGTCCTTTCAAGTTGGCGCAGCGCCGCATCGGCAAGTGCGTAGGCAACGCCGAACACAAGCAAACCGCCAAGAACATCGGCAAGATTGTGCCCGCCCTGTATCAGGATCGCGGGCATCATCAGGACATTCAAGAGCAGGAACGGTAGGCCAAGTGGCCCGCACCGCAGCATGAAACATGCGGACATCGCCGCCATAACCGTGTGGAACGACGGAAATCCGATCAGTCCCAGCACGTTCCTTGGCGTCAAATAGGTCGCGCCGTTGCGTCCGAGCTCGACAAGCTGAGCACCGTAGTGCGGACCAACGGCAAGGGGGACGGCTTCAGTCACCGCTGGCGACAGCCCGTAAATCGATGATGCGCCAAACGATGGAAAGAAGAACCAGCAAATGATCGCCATCAGCGCTCCGATCACGCCGGTCATCAGGAAATGATGAAGCAGCCTTGTCCGACCGCCAAGACCCAAGATCAACAGGATGACGACGAGCTGCGGCAATGACGTTGCGTAGATCATCTGGAGCACAATTCCAGCGGACGGATATTGCGAGGCCCACGTCACGAAGTCCGGCCAGCGAAACCCTAACGCTGCGTCAAAGCGAGCGAGAACTGGGTCGATTGGCTGAAACCGCAGCGGCAACAGCAGATAGTTGAAGATCGAGCCGACAATCGTGAAAAGCACGAAGAGACCGGCAGCGATCGACGTTACGGCAATCCGGTCGTTGCGGCGGACATGCCGATAGAATTGCCCAAGCCCGACCAGGAAGGCGCCACAGGCGATGAGGCTCGCATATCCGGTAACGTCGATTACCAACGCCCTTCAATACCAACAGGCAAGCATCAAGCAGTGCGAAGGTCGCGAGGATCAAAATGATAAAACGTTCAGCCGGCAGAAACGCCATTGCGAGGCTCCTTGCTGGAGCCGATATAAAGCCGGTTCATTTAAGAATCGCCTAAGCGATCGCCTATAACAGCAAAGAAAAAGGCGGCCGACGCCTAATGCAGTTCACTTAGTGAGCTGCGGGCAAGTTTGATGGTTCAGGATGGGGATTCGTTTTCCCATCCTGTTTTTGTTTGTGATGTCACGCACCCTTGGACATTCGGCCGAATTATCGGCTCTTTCGCAGGCGATCGACCCGGACTGGATCGCTCAGGCTCTCGCCACGACAGGCAAGGCGAGCATCCGCAAGCGCAAGCTGCCAGCCGAGCAGGTCGTCTGGCTGGTGATTGCGTTGGCCCTTTATCGTCATCAGTCGATCCCGGAGGTGGTGGCCCATCTTGATCTGGTTTTGCCCGATGAGGTCAACGCGGATATTGCCAAGAGCGCGTTGACACAGGCACGGCAGCGCTTGGGTCAGGCACCGTTGGCGCAGTTGTTTGCAATGAGTGCATCATGCTGGGATGAACGCCACCAATCCGGGCGTGCCTGGCGGGGTCTTTGTCGTTATGCCGTGGACGGCAGCACGCTGCGGACGTCCGACAGCCCGGAGAACCGGGCGCATTTTGGAGCGCAGGCCTACGCGTCTGGCGTTGTCGCAAGCTATCCGCAATTGCGGCTGCTGACGCTGACGGCGCTGGCGACGCATCTGGTGCGTGATGCGGTGTTCGGAGCCTATGGCACAAACGAGATGCTCTATGCCAAAAGCCTGCTCGACCGGGTTCCGGACCATTCGCTGACGGTCTTCGACAAGGGCTTCTTCAGTGCCAGCCTTCTCTTGCAATTGCAGACGAAGGGACATGAGCGTCACTGGCTGATTCCGGCCAAAGCCAACAGCACATGGGAACGACTGGATCCGCACCCCACCGATTATCGGGTGCGCATGAAGGTCTCGCCCCAGGCGCGGCAGGCAGAACCGGACTTGCCTATAGCGCGACGATCAGGATGCGACGCGAGCGACAATCTGGATGAGATTCTTATGTCGCGGTTGGAGCGAAGTTATCATGTTGATTGTCGCTGGCAAGAGTTTCATCGTGTTCTGATTGCCGCTCCGCGACAAGCTGGGAAGAGCTTTTGATTGTCGCGAATGAGGCGGGTCTGCCGCGCTGGCGTTTGGCTTCCATGGCCGAACGCCGCCGGTAGCTTTCGACATTCATCTCGAAGATTGTTGCGTGATGGACAAGTCGGTCCACCGCGGCAAGCGTCATGGCCGGGTCTGGAAAGACGCGGTTCCATTCTCCGAAGGGCTGATTGGCGGTGATCATGATGGAACGCCGCTCATATCTTGCGGAGATGAGTTCGAAGAGCACGCTCGTTTCGGCCTGGTCCTTGGTGACGTAGGCCAGGTCGTCGAGGATGAGAAGATCGAACTTGTCGAGCTTTGCGATGGCGGCTTCGAGCTGAAGCTCCCTCCGCGCGACCTGAAGCTTCTGGACGAGATCGGTCGTGCGGGTGAAGAGCACGCGCCAGCCGTTCTCGATTAGCGCGAGGCCGACGGCTGCGGCGAGATGGCTCTTTCCGCCGCCGGGCGGACCGAACATCAGGATATTGGCGCCTTTGGCGAGCCAGCTATCGCCGGCTGCAATCGCCATGACCTGGGCCTTGGAGACCATGGGAACAGCGTCGAAGGCGAAGCTGTCGAGCGTCTTTCCGGGTGGCAGGTGGGCCTCGGCGAGGTGTCTTTCGATCCTGCGATGGGCGCGTTCGGCCAATTCATGCTCGGCGATGGCCGAGAGGAAACGGGCAGCAGGCCATCCTTCCCGATCGGCCTGCTCGGCAAATTGGTGCCAGAACGTCTTGATCGTCGGCAGCCTCAGTTCGTTGAGCATGATGCCGAGGCGGGCTTCATCGACTGTGTGGATGTTGCTCTTCATGCGACCTCTCCCGCATAGGCCGTGCCGATCAGGGCTTCATAACCATTGAGCGACGCGAGTTGCACATGAACGATCGGCAACTGATCCGGGTCCGGGCTGAAGACCGCTCTCAAAGCCGCCAGATCAGGCAGTTTGTGGGCGTCGAGCGTTTTGGCAAGCTCCTCGGCCAGTTCACGCTCGCAACTGCGATCGTGAGCCAAGGCAAGCAGTTCCACGGTGATCTTGCAAGCCTGCCGCTCGGGCAGTTGCTCGATGAGCGCGTCGAAAGTCCTGCGATATTCCGGCCTGGGGAAGAGCTTGTCGCGATAGACGAGCCCCAAAAGCGCCATCGGCTTTTTGCGCAGGGAATGAATGACGTGATGATAGTTGACGACTTGATCGTGCTTGCCACTCGCATGGGCGCGGCCTCGGGGTAATGTCAGCAGATGCGTGCCGCCGATGAAGACGTCGAGGCGATCGTCGAACAGACGCACCCGCAGCCGGTGGCCAATCAGACGGGAAGGCACGGTGTAGAAGACCTTGCGCAAGGCGAAGCCGCCGGTGCTCGATACGGTGACGATGACCTCTTCGAAGTCGGTGGTGCGACGATCGGGAAGAGCTTGCAGATGCGTGCGCTCGGCATCGATGCGCTTGCCATGTGCGGCATTGCGGCGGCTGACGATCTCATCGATGAAGGCGCGATAGGATCCGAGGTCGCCAAAGTCCCTGGTTCCGCGCATCAGCAGAGCATCGCGGATCGCATTCTTGAGATGGCCGTGGGAACTTTCGATCGAGCCGTTCTCGTGCGCGACGCCCTTGTTGTTGCGCGTCGGCGTCATGCGATAATGGGCGCACAGTTCGTCGTAGCGATGCGTCAGATCGACCTTGGCGTCGGCATCGAGGTTGCGGAAGGCGGCCGATAAGCTGTCGCTGCGATGATAGAGCGGCGAACCGCCAACCGACCACAGGGCGTTCTGCAGCCCCTCGGCCAGAGCGACGAAGCTCTCTCCACCCAGGATGACATGGGCATGCTCGAAGCCCGACCAGACCAGCCGGAAGTGATAAAGCAGATGATCGAGCGATTGGCCGGCGATCGTCACGCCGAGGCTGCCCATGTCGGTAAAATCCGACAGTCCTAACCGACCGGGTTCGTGCATCTGACGGAAGATCACTTCCTGCTCCTGACCGTGAACAGCCCGCCATGATCGGATACGACGCTCAATCGTACGGCGAACACCTTCTGACAGCTCTGGATGACGCCGCAGCATCTCGTTGTAAACGGCGACCGCTCGGATGCCGGGCGCGGCCTTGAGGAGCGGAACAACCTCGGCGTCGAAGATGTGCTCAAGGGGATCGGGGCGACGCCGGTCGCGCGGCGGCTTGGTCTGCGATGGAAGACGCGCATCCTTCTCGATGCGGTAAGCCGTCGCCCGGCTGATCGACGCCTTGGCGGCAGCGACCTCAATGGGGTTGTTTTGTCGGTACTTCATAAAAAGCCTCGTCTGATGATCGGTTACATGGCGACCCGGCACAAAGGTGATTCTCCATTCTCAGAAAATCACCGACGCTACCGGGCCAACCGCGATCATGAGACGCCGAAAAATTGCGCCGCGGCGGGGGTGTAACTCCAGTCGGGCTACGCCCTCCCTTCGTCACACCCCCGCCGCCGAGTCTCATCCTGATTGACGCTGAGTCTCACCTTGTTTGTCGCCGCGCACTTGCCGGCCTTCTGGGAGGGCAGGGCCATCGAGACGACCACCAGCCATGGCAAAAAGCGCATATTGTTGACATCGCTGATGGACAGACAAACTTATCCGGCAAGCGAAATCGTCCATCAGTATGAAGAGCGATGGCGCATCGAGACAAGTTATCGCGAACTCAAGCAGGAGCTTCTCGGTAGCGAACTGACCCTGCGAAGCGGCACGCCGGAGACTGTCTATCAGGAGGTCTGGGGCGCGTTGCTGGCCTACAATCTGGTGCGGCTCGAAATGGCAGAGGTCGCGACCGAAGCCCAAGTCGAGCCAACCCGACTAAGCTTTATCACAGCCCTGCATTACCTGCGTCACGAATGGGGATGGATGGCGATCGAAGCACCCGGCAAAATCCCCGCCCACCTCACCAGATTGAGAAACAGATTGGCAGACTTGCTGCTGACAGAAAAACGGGGGCGATCATGCCCCCGTGTCGTCAAAAAACTCCCTGCCAGATACCCGATAAGAGCCGTAAGCAAACCTAAGTGAACTGCATTAGGCCGTTGCAGCCGCCTTTTTGGTCGCTTTACTTCTTTGGAACCCGTGGAACCGCACTGCCCTTCTTGGGCGGGCTCTTCACCTCGGATTCGACGACTGCCTTTGCCTTCCTGGCCGTTGTCTTCTTCGGGCGAGCCTTCGTCTTCAGCTCGCCGTCATCCTCATCGTCGGCCTCGGGATGCGCGACTTCGGCTTCCGGCTTCGGCTTGATCGGCGCGCTATCCGACACGGCTTCGAGGATGATGCCGGGCTTGCCGTCTTCCTTCGGACCGACCGTGACGTTGACGACGCCGCCCTTGCGCAGCTTGCCAAAGAGGATTTCGTTGGCAAGCGGCTTCTTGATGACGTCCTGGATGACGCGGGCAAGCGGGCGGGCGCCCATCTTGTCGTCGTAACCCTTTTCAGCCAGCCAGGCGATGGCATCTTCGTGCAGGTCGAAGGTGACATTCCGTTCGGAAAGCTGTGCTTCGAGTTGCATGATGAACTTCTGCACGACCTTGTGGATGACTTCCGTCGGGAGCGCCGCGAACGGGATGATCGCGTCGAGGCGATTGCGGAACTCGGGCGTGAACAGGCGGGTCAACGCCTCCTCGTCCTCGCCCGTGCGCTTGGACGAACCGAAGCCGATCGCCGCCTTGGCCATCTCCGACGCACCCGCGTTGGTCGTCATGATCAGGATGACGTTGCGGAAGTCGATCTTCTTGCCGTTGTGGTCCGTGAGCGTGCCGTGGTCCATCACCTGCAACAGAATGTTGTAGATGTCAGGATGAGCCTTCTCGATCTCGTCGAGCAGCACAACGCAATGTGGATGCTGGTCGACGCCATCGGTCAGGAGACCGCCCTGGTCGAAGCCCACGTAGCCAGGAGGTGCACCGAGCAGGCGCGATACCGTGTGCCGCTCCATGTATTCCGACATATCGAAGCGCAGGAGTTCGACGCCGAGAGACGACGCCAGTTGCTTCGCAACCTCGGTTTTGCCAACGCCGGTCGGGCCGGAGAAAACGTAGGATCCGATCGGCTTGTTCGGTTCGCGCAAGCCCGCGCGAGCGAGCTTGATCGCGGTCGACAGCGCTTCGATCGCGTTGTCTTGACCGTAAACCACGGAGCGCAATTCCTGCTCCAGATTGGCAAGAACAGCTTCGTCGTCCTTCGACACCGTCTTCGGCGGGATACGCGCCATCGTCGCGACCGTCGCTTCGATCTCCTTCTCGGTGATCAGCTTGCGGCGCTTGGAGGGCGGCAGCAGCATCTGGGCAGCACCGGTCTCATCGATGACGTCGATCGCCTTGTCCGGCAGTTTGCGGTCCGAAATGTAGCGAGCCGACAGCTCGACGGCGGTCTTGATCGCTTCGTTCGAATAGCGCAGGTGATGGTACTCTTCGAAGTAGGGCTTCAGACCCTTCATGATCTCGATCGCATCGTCGATCGACGGTTCGTTGACGTCGATCTTCTGGAAGCGGCGAACCAGAGCACGGTCCTTCTCGAAGAACTGGCGGTATTCCTTATAGGTGGTTGAACCGATGCAGCGGATCGCGCCCGAGGACAGAGCCGGCTTCAAGAGGTTGGAGGCATCCATTGCCCCGCCCGACGTCGCACCCGCACCGATGACGGTATGGATCTCGTCGATGAACAGCACAGCACCCGGATATTCTTCCAGTTCCTTGACCACCTGCTTCAGACGTTCTTCGAAATCGCCGCGATAGCGCGTGCCGGCCAGCAGCGTGCCCATATCCAGCGAGAATATCGTGGCATCGGCCAATGCTTCCGGCACCTTGCCCTCAACGATTCGCTTGGCAAGGCCTTCGGCAATCGCCGTCTTGCCGACGCCGGGATCGCCGACGTAGAGCGGGTTGTTCTTCGAACGGCGGCACAGGACCTGGATGGTGCGGTTGACCTCAGCCTGACGGCCGATCAGCGGATCGATCTTGCCGCCCTTGGCCTTCTTGTTGAGGTTCACGCAGTAAGCCTTCAGAGCGTCCTGCTGCTTTTTAGGACCGCCCTCCTCCTGCTCGCCGCTGCCACGCGCCGTTGGCTTGCTCTCGGATTCGCCGTCATCGGCGCCGCGCGGCGGACGCGATTCGGATGCGCCTGGACGTTTGCCGATCCCGTGGGAGATATAATTGACGGCATCGTAGCGGGTCATCTCCTGCTCCTGCAGGAAGTAAGCAGCATGGCTCTCACGTTCGGCGAAAATGGCAACGAGGACGTTAGCCCCTGTTACCTCCTCACGACCGGATGACTGCACATGGATCACCGCTCGCTGGATAACGCGCTGGAAGCCGGAGGTCGGCTTGGAGTCCTCGTCATAGCCGGTGACCAAATTGGAGAGTTCGTTATCGACATATTCAACAAGCGTTTTGCGCAGCGCGTCGAGGTCGACATTGCAGGCCCCCATAACCGCGGCCGCATCGGCATCGTCAATCAGGGCGAGCAGCAGATGCTCGAGCGTGGCATATTCATGATGCCGCTCGTTGGCAAAGGTCAGTGCCTGATGGAGCGCCTTCTCAAGACTAGGCGAAAATGTTGGCACGTTCAGATCCTCACTTCTTTTCCATGACGCATTGCAGCGGATGCTGGTGCTGTCGGGCGAAGTCCATCACCTGGCTCACCTTCGTCTCCGCTACCTCGTATGTAAATATTCCACATTCACCGACACCATGGTTGTGGACGTGGAGCATGATGCGGGTGGCACTTTCACGATCCTTCTGAAAAAAACGCTCAAGGATATGAATGACAAATTCCATCGGAGTATAGTCGTCATTCAAGAGGAGCACGCGGTAGAGATTGGGCTTCTTGGTCTTCGGCTTCGTGCGTGTGATGACCGAGGTTCCGCGATTTCCGTTGTCCCCGTTCCTTTCGCTGTCGTTTTGCATCCGGATCGGCGCTGCGATCATTTTCTTTCATTCCTCGATCGGTCCAGCGGGGCCTGGGAGGAGTGTTTCCCGCCGAATATTCGAAATACTAACTTAGTTCATCCTGGAGCGATTTTAAGCCCCTCGTTTCACACTGCAATCACAATTCGGCCGGTCTTGACGCAAAGACACAGAAACTGGCGATGGGCAGCCGACAGGCATCGTGAAAAAAGAAAAGACCGGCCGCAGATGCGTAGCCGGTCCTCGATTTTCAAGAGCTATGCGGCCTGTGCCGCGTATCTTTACGCCGCGGCTGGCGCAACAACTGCAGCCGCTTTCGTCGCCTTTGCGGCCGCTGCGGCAACAGGCGCTTCATATGGTTTGTAAGCGCTTTTGGCGAGATCGGAATACATTTCGCCGAGCTTGGTGGCTTCGGTCACGAAGGCTTCGTATGCGGTTTTCACATAGTTGCTCTGCAACTCGAACGCAGCTTCGAAGCTGCGCGCCCCCGAGAGGCTTTCAAAATGCGTGACCGTATCCTGGAACGACTTCTTGGAATATTCCACCGCCTCGGCGGCGATCGCCTGGAAACCCTTGGCAGTATCCGAGTAGCTCTTCAGCATCGTATCCATGGCTTCCTTGCTCTTCCGGTTGGCTTCATCGAAGTTCAACATGACCATCATCCTCCTTGGCCTCTGCGGCAGGTGAAGCGTAGCTGCAATGCACAAATAGTCAAGCGTCATTGTGCATTGCAAAACAATCTATGATTGCGTCCTCGAACCCCGCTTTTTGGACGGCGCAGGGCGGCGATATTTCGATATTTGATTTCACTAAAATATATCAGAAGCGCCGCAACCAGAAGCTTTGCTAAAAATGTCGCCGCGGCGCTACCGCCACTGAGCCGGTCAGTCGAGGAGGTCGGCCGGAACCTTTCCGCCGTTCTCGGCAAGGCGCTTCATCAGAGCCTTGTGCAGGAACATGTTCATCGTGGCGGTGTCGTGCGTGTCGCCGGTAAAACCAAGCTCGGCGGCAAGTTCCTTGCGCTCCGCAAGGCTCGCATCCATGCCGACTGCCTTCATCAGATCCACGATCGAGCGGCGCCAATCCAACTTCTGTCCACTCTTCTTCACCGCTGCGTCTAGCAGTGGCACGATGTCGATCGCGGCCGCGCCCGGCGAGGCAGCTGACGGTGTCGGCTGTGGTGTGGCTGCCGGCGCTGCGCTTGGCGCTGCTGCGGTCGGCGATGGCGCCGGCGTGGCAGACGGAGTGACCGGAGCGGCGACGGCCTCACCAAAAATCGCGTGCTTGATCTTGTCGAAAATACCCATTCTCGGCATCCTCCTTTGGCGCTAGAGCACATGCTCAGCGGAGGAGATGGAGCATTCGGCGGAGCGGTCCAGAGAAGGCGGCCTATTTTTCCGCTAAAGATTGCTCTGCCAAAAGAAACAATCGGAGGTTTGCAAGATCAAGGCTTGAGCCGCGTTCCAGCTCGATTGTTTGGGCTGCCTTGACAGGCCAGCAGCTCGCGGACGCGAGCCGAGGCAGACGGGCGGCGAAAAGGCACGCCGCCCGTCAATCACGGATCAAAGATCGACGTCTAGGATCGCCATCGAGAAATTATAGGAGCGGTCGCCGTCCTCGTCATCGATATAGACGACACCCAGAAATTCTTCGCCGAGATAGACTTCCGCGGAATCGTTCTTGCGCGGGCGTGCCTTGACGATCACCTGCGGGTTGAACGTGCGCTTGAAATAGGCGTCGAGCTTCTTGATTTCTTCGGGCTTCACACTGCATCTCCTGAGCGGTCTCGGTTGGCCGCTTTTTGCATGGGAAAGACGGCGCTGTAAAGGCACGGGAACAGACGCATGAACGCTATCCCCGCCGATATGTCCCATGCTGTTAAGGCAACGAGCGGCTCAGATATCTGCGCCGATCACCTGATCCATTATTCGCGACGGTTCCGAACACCCTGCTTCTCCGACCACCTTGGCCGGCACGCCCGCCACAGTCGTCTTGGGCGGCACCGCCTTCAGCACGACAGAACCAGCGGCAACGCGCGAGCAATAGCCGATCTCGATGTTGCCGAGAATCTTGGCGCCGGCGCCGATCAGGACGCCGCTGCCGATCTTGGGATGCCGGTCGGAGCCTTCCTTGCCGGTGCCGCCTAGCGTGACGCCGTGCAGGATCGACACGTTATCACCGATGACGGCGGTTTCACCAACGACCAGCCCGGTTGCATGATCGAGGAAGATGCCCCTGCCGATACGCGCTGCGGGATTGATGTCGGTCTGGAAAACGCTCGACGATCTGCTCTGCAGATATAGCGCCAGATCGCGCCGGCCGCGGTTCAGCAGCCAGTGCGCCAGGCGGTGTGTCTGCAGCGCGTGGAATCCCTTGAAATAGAGCACGGCTTCCATGAAGCGCAGGCATGCGGGGTCGCGATCATAAATTGCCTGGATATCGACGCGCAGAATGGCACTCCACTCTGGCCAATCCTCGAGCATCTGATCGAAGGTCTGGCGCAGCAGGATTGCCTGCATGTCCGGATGGTCGAGACGTTCACAGATGCGGTAGATCACGCACTCCTCGAGTGACCGATAGTTGAGCACGGTCGAGTAGAGAAATGCGGCCAGCACCGGATCATTTTCTGCGGCAGCACGCGCTTCCTCGCGCAGGCTGTCCCAGATCGGATCCATCACCTTGAGAGGATTGCCCGTCTCAAGAGAGCGAATATCTGTCTTTGCGACCATGAAAGGTCTCCTCGTATGCCGTAGGATCGGCTCTATATAGGGCAAAAACCTGTTAACATAAATGGGTGGTCAGGGAATCGTTTCTGCGCCGTCCCGAACCGCCGCGACAAAGCCAAGTCACTATCCGGCGACTTCGGCGTAGAACTCCAGCACCGCCGTCTTGAAGATCCGGTCTCCGACAGCCAGCATGTGATCGCGACCGGGAATATCGAGCGCCCGTGCACGGGGCATCAGTGCTGCAAGCTCCTGGGCTGAACCCGCAATGTCGTCCTTCGTTCCAACGCCGATCAAGGTTGGAGCGTCGATCTTGGCCATATCGGACCGTGCGACGAGATCACGCGACCCCTTGATACAGGCAGCGAGCGCGTCGCGGTCGCTTTTCGTCTGATCGGCAAAAGCACGAAACATGCGTGCGCGATCATGGGTGACGTCTTCGAGGGAAGCCGTCAGCAAGGCATCCGCAATGGGATCCCAATCGCCGACGCCATCCGTCATGCCGATCCCAAGACCGCCGAGCACCAGCGAGCGGACGCGGTCGGGATGGGCAAGTGCCGCGAACACGGAAATGCGGGCTCCCATCGAATAGCCCATGATGTTGGCTTCCGGAATTCCCAGGTGATCGAGGAGCGCAACCGCATCGCTCGCCATATGCCAAGGACGATAGGCCTCGGCGTCGCGCGGCTTGTCGCTCGCACCGTGTCCCCGGTTATCTATGGCGATGACCCGATAACCCGCATCGCCCAATGTCTTCAGCCAGCCCGGATGAACCCAGTTTACGTTGGCGCTGGAGGCAAATCCGTGGATCAGCACCACCGGCACCCCCGACGGATCACCTTCGTCAAAGAAGGCGAGCTTCAGACCGTCATGCGTGAAGCTGGAAAAGGCGGGCGTATTCAAGTTCATCGGACTGTCCTTTTTTCCGGACCATATTTTATAGGCCGCCGAACTGAAACCCTCGCGGTTGCAAAAACTGTGCGTCCCGCCTCTCTTTGGCTCTACACATTTGTAGTGAACGACTATAAGGTCCGCGCACGTTACAAAGCATTCGGAGACGAACATGGCCGGCCACAACATTCCCCACTTCCAGAACGACGGCGGACACCGCGTTATCGAAGTCGGCGTGAAGGAATTCATGTGCACCGGCGCCTCCGTTCCGTTCGATCATCCGCACATCTTCATCGACATGGGCGACGAGAACGAGAAGGTCTGCTCATACTGCTCGACCCTTTACCGCTTTAACGGTGCGCTGAAGGCAAACCAGACCAATCCCGCTGGCTGCGTCTTCCACGTCAAGGCTGCCTGACCCCAAATCGAGATCGGACAGCCTATGCCGGCTGAACATGCCGCCATTGTCGGCGCGGGCGTAGCGGGCCTTACAGCTGCGCTTGCGCTGGCGAAGCGTGGCATCAGTTCCGAAATTTTCGAGCAGGCGCCTGATCTGACCGAGGTCGGGGCCGGTCTGCAGATTTCGCCGAACGCTTCACGCATTCTGGCCGAGCTTGGCATCCTCGGGCGCCTGGCCGAAGCCTGGCTCGAGCCAGAATCCATTCGGCTGATGTCCGGAACCACGCTGCGTCAGCTCGCGGCCATTCCAGCCGGCGGATTTGCACGTGCCCGGTGGGGGGCTCCCTACGGCGTCCTGCATCGCTCCACGCTACAGCGAACATTGCTTGACGCCGTCGCCAAAGAGCCGCTCTGCCAACTGCATCTTGGAGCGCAGATCAAGGGTCGGGTATTGTCGAACCTATCACGCCGAAAGGATCTTCTGGTTGGCGCCGACGGCGTCTGGTCGCAGGTTCGCGAAAGCATCGAAGGCAGCCCCTCGCCCCGGTTCTCCGGCAATATCGCCTACCGCTTCACGGTTGGCGCCGCAAACGCGCCCACATTTCTTGAACGCAATGGCGTCTCGGCGTTCCTTGGTCCGTCGGCGCATCTCGTCTGCTATCCGCTCAGGGAAACCGACAGTTTCAATATGGTGGCGATCACGGCCGGCAATGGCGCGCCGCATGCCTGGATCACGCAGCCGACGCAAGCCCAGCGTCGGCAGCTGCTTTCGCGTTTTTCTCGGTGGCACCCTGCCATGACAGAGCTTTTCGGCAAGGCCGAAGACATGACCTTCTGGCCGCTCTACGAAACGACAAACGGGCGCTGGCAGGACGGCCGCGACTGCGTGCTTATCGGCGACGCAGCGCACGCAATGATGCCTTTTGCGGCCCAGGGTGCCGCGATGGCGATCGAGGATGCCTGTGAGCTCGCGATGTTCGTTGCGACGCGCCCGGTCGCCGAAGCTCTACCTTTGTTCGAAGCGCGCCGCACCCCGAGGATAGCGCGACTGCGCCAGCGCGGCGCGTTCAACCAGTTTGCCTATCACGCCCGCGGACCGATACGCATCGGCCGTGACGTCGTCCTAGCGCTGCGAGCGCCGCAAAGTCTCGCGGCGGATCTCGACTGGATTTACGGCTACCGCGCCGGCACCTGATCAGACGGCGTTGGCGGCTGCAAAGCCGCGCTCGATATCTGCCTTGATATCGACGACGTCCTCAAGCCCGATCTGCAGACGGATGACCGGCCCTTCGGCTGGCGCCTTGCAAATGCGGCGATCGTTCAGGTTGACGTGAACGGCGAGGCTTTCGAAACCGCCCCACGACCAACCGAGGCCGAAGATCTGCAGCGCGTCGAGGAAGGCGTGCGCCCTCGCCTTGAACTTTTCCGGGGCGTCGACGGCAAGCACGAAGGAGAAGATGCCGCTCGCGCCCTTGAAGTCGCGCTTCCATAATTCGTGCGACGGGAAGCTCGGTAACGCCGGATGCAGCACTGTCGCGACCTCCTCCCTGTCCTCAAGCCACTTGGCGATCGTGAGCGCGCTTTCATAGTGGCGCTCCAGGCGTACACCCATGGTGCGCAGCCCGCGCAGGATCTGATAGGCGTCGTCGGGCGCGCCACAAATGCCAAGCGTGATGTTCGCTTCTTGAAGCTGCGGCCAGTGTTTGGCGTTTGCCGAGACCGTCCCCATCAGGATATCGGAGTGCCCGGACGGATATTTGGTGGCGGCGTGAATGGAGATGTCGGCGCCGAAGTCGAGCGGCTTGAAGTAGACCGGCGTCGCCCAGGTGTTATCCATCGTCACCACCGCACCGCGCTTGTGCGCGATTGCGGCAATCGCCGGAATATCCTGCATTTCGAAGGTATTCGAGCCTGGCGCTTCCGTATGGACGAGCTTGGTGTTCGGCTTGATCAGCGCTTCGATAGCCGCGCCCACCAGCGGATCGTAGTAATCGACCTCAACGCCGAGGCGCTTCAGCATCGTATCGCAGAAATGCCTGGTCGGCCCATAAACCGAATCGACGATCAAAGCGTGGTCGCCGGCCGAGAGGAATGCCAGGAACGGAACGGTAACCGCAGCGAGGCCCGACGGCACGAGAATCGTTCCGGCCGACCCTTCCAGGGCATCGATTGCCTCACAAAGGGCATCCGTCGTCGGGGTACCGCGCGTTGCGTACGTATACTTCTGTCCACGGGTTTCCATTGCTCGCGCGTTCGGGAAGAGGACCGTGGAGGCATGGACAACGGGCGGGTTGACGAAACCGTGGAATTCGGCCGGGTCGTTGCCGAGGTGGGAAAGGCGCGTGTTGATGCCAGCGTTGTGAAGCGGGCCTTCTCTGTCTTTCATGTTGGAAATGCCTTTGGCGGAGGGATGCAGTCGGCAACTTTTGAACCGAGCGAAACCATCGGTCAACCCCGAAGCAGGACCGGGCAACGCATCCCTGCCATGCAGGTTATTCAGATATATCAGTGATTTTGCGCGATTTTTTTCGGCAAAAGGCCGCCATTTCGATAGCCATCTGCCTCTTTTGCGCGCCGCGAATAGGGAATTGCCGAAATATCACGCAATCTTTCAACGCGACACTTGACCATAGTGACATTTGCGACTGTGATAGCACCACTCGCGCCGGGAGGGTGTCGGGTCATCTGGGAGGTTTGCTTGCTTCGGCGAACGCTCCCACAAAAAGATAAGACAAAGGAAAAGGTTGGGAAAAATGAAGATTAAGCTTCTGTCCGCCGCGATCGGCGCAGCAGTTTTCGGGCTTGGCGCCTCGGCAGCGTCTGCCACTACGCTCGAAGACGTAAAGGCAAAGGGTTTCGTTCAGTGCGGCGTCAACACAGGCCTTCTCGGTTTCGCGCAGCCTGACGCTTCCGGCAATTGGGCCGGCTTCGACGTCGACTTCTGCAAGGCAGTTGCTTCGGCCGTTTTCGGCGACCCGACCAAGGTAAAATACACGCCGCTGTCGGCCAAGGACCGTTTCCCGGCGCTGAAGTCGGGCGAAATCGACGTCCTGTCTCGTAACACCACGTGGTCAATCAACCGCGACACGGCGCAGGGCTTCAACTTCCGCCCGGTCACGTATTATGACGGCCAGGGCTTCATGGTTCGCAAGAGCCTGAACGTGAAGTCGGCGCTCGAATTGTCCGGCGCGGCCGTTTGCGTGCAATCCGGCACGACGACGGAATTGAACCTTGCCGATTATTTCAAGTCGAACAACCTCCAGTACAATCCGGTCGTTTTCGAGAAGCTTGACGAAGTCAACGCCGCCTACGACGCCGGCCGTTGCGACGTCTATACCACCGACCAGTCCGGCCTCTACTCGCTGCGTCTGACGCTGAAGAACCCCGACGAGCACATAGTCCTTCCGGAGATTATTTCCAAAGAGCCGCTGGGCCCGGCCGTTCGTCAGGGTGACGACCAGTGGTTCGACATCGTGTCGTGGACGGCTTATGCGCTCGTGAACGCCGAAGAGTTTGGCATCACGCAGGCAAACGTCGACGAGATGAAGAACTCGGCAAATCCCGACATCAAACGCTTCCTTGGCACGGAAGCCGATACGAAAATTGGCACCGACATGGGGCTCACCAATGAATGGGCCTACAACATCATCAAGGGCGTCGGCAACTATGGCGAAGTCTTCGAACGCAACGTCGGCCAGGGCAGCCCGCTCAAGATCGAGCGCGGCCTGAACGCGCTGTGGAACAAGGGCGGTATACAGTACGCCCCGCCGGTCCGTTGATCGACTGACGAAGGTGTGGGGAGGCGGTTTCCGCCTTCCCATCATAAAGAGAAAAGCCCGAAAACGGGCTCATAGGGGATTAGGCTCGGCATGACGCAAGAGGCTGTGCACACATCACATGTGCAAAGCACTGGCTGGAGTTTCCAGTCGGTGATCTACGACCCGAGGCTTCGGGGCATTTTCTTCCAAGTCCTGACCGTCGCGGTCATCGTCGGATTCGTGTGGTGGATTGCCCACAACACAGCTGAGAATTTGACCCGCTCCGGTACCGCCTCCGGCTTCGGTTTCCTGAACGGGCGCGCAGGCTTCGACATCGGCCAGTCGCTGATCGGCTATTCCAGCGACGCCACCTATCGCCGCGCGCTGCTGGTTGGCTTTCTCAATACCCTTCTGGTAGCAGTTACCGGCATTATTACGGCAACGATCATCGGTTTCATCGTCGGCATCGGCCGCCTGTCGCATAACTGGCTGATTGCCAAGCTGTGCACGGTGTATGTCGAGGTCTTCCGCAACATCCCGCCCCTGCTCGTCATCTTCTTCTGGTATCAGGGCGTTCTTGCCGTTCTGCCAGGGCCGCGCGATTCGCTGCATCTACCGCTGAACATGTTCCTCAACAATCGCGGACTCGCATTCCCCAAGCCGATCTTCGGTGAAGGTATGTGGGCGGTTGGCGCGGCATTCCTGGTCGGGATCGTGGCATCCGCGATTATCGCGCACTGGGCGCACAAGCGTCAGGCAGCCACGGGCAAGCAATTCCATACCATCTGGGTTTCCACCGGTCTGATTGTCGGCCTGCCGATCCTCATATTCCTCCTTTCCGGCCTGCCGCTGTCGTTCGACGTACCGGTCGCCGGCAAGTTCAATCTTACCGGCGGCTCCGTCGTCGGACCGGAATTCATGTCGCTGTTTCTAGCGCTGTCCTTCTATACGGCGGCCTTTATTGCCGAAATCGTTCGCGCCGGCATTCGTGGCGTGCCGAAGGGCCAGTCCGAAGCAGCAGGTGCACTTGGCCTGCACCCGGCGAGCGTCACGCGCCTCGTCGTGGTTCCGCAGGCTTTGCGCATCATCATTCCGCCGCTCACCAGCCAATACCTGAACCTGACCAAGAACTCGTCGCTCGCCATCGCCATCGGCTTCGCGGATCTCGTTGCCGTCGGCGGCACAATCCTCAACCAGACAGGTCAGGCGATCGAAATCGTGTTTATCTGGGCGGTCATCTATCTCACCCTCAGCATTCTCACATCGCTCGTGATGAATTGGTTCAACGCCAAGATGGCTCTGGTGGAGAGATAAGATGCCGACTTCCAACCAACCCTTCGTCAGAACCAACTTCCTCGACGCCGAACCTGCACCGCGCAGCGAAAGTGGCCCGCTGGCCTGGATTCGCAAGAACCTGCTGGCAACTCCCAAGGACATCGTGCTGACGGTTCTCGCCGTTGCCCTCCTCGCCTGGGCGTTGCCGCACATGATTAACTGGCTGTTCATTCAAGCCGTCTGGACCGGAACAGATCGCACGTTCTGCGCAACGGCCGTTCAGGGAGGCACTCAGCCCGACGGCTGGAGCGGCGCCTGCTGGGCATTCGTCGATGCGAAGTTCGACCAGTTCGTGTTCGGTCGATATCCCCTCGACGAGCGCTGGCGCCCGACGATCGTCGGGATCTTGTTCGTGCTCCTGCTGGTGCCAATGCTCATACCCAAGGCGCCGTTCAAGGGCACCAACGCGATCCTGCTTTTCATCGTCCTGCCGCTTCTTGCCTTCTGGCTGCTTTACGGCGGCTTTGGCCTTGAGATCGTCGACACGCCGCTCTGGGGCGGCCTGATGGTGACGCTGGTGCTTTCGTTCGTCGGCATTGCCGTGTCGCTGCCGTTCGGCATCATCCTGGCGCTTGGTCGCCGCTCAAACATGCCTGTCATCAAGATGGTCTGCGTCGCCTTCATCGAGATCATCCGCGGCATACCGCTGATCACGGTGCTCTTCATGGCGAGCGTGATGCTGCCGCTGTTTCTGCCTACCGGATACACGATCGACAAACTGCTGCGCGCCCTGATCGGTGTTGCGATCTTTGCGTCTGCCTATATGGCCGAGGTCATCCGCGGCGGTCTGCAGGCGATCCCGAAGGGCCAGTCCGAAGGCGCCGACTCACTCGGGCTCGGCTACTGGCAGAAGATGCGCCTCATCATCCTGCCGCAGGCGATCAAGCTGGTCATCCCCGGCATCGTCAACACCTTCATCGGCATGTTCAAGGACACGTCGCTGGTATCGATCATCGGCATGTTCGATCTGCTTGGCATTGTCCGGTTCAACTTTACCGACGCCAACTGGGCAAGCGCAGTGACGCCCTTGACAGGGCTGATTTTCGCAGGCTTCGTTTTTTGGCTGTTCTGCTTCGGCATGTCGCGTTATTCAGGCTTTATGGAACGCTATCTCGATACCGGCCACAAACGATAAAAGATTAAGGGAACGAACGCATGGCTGAGGCTCAACCAAAGAAGATGACCGTTTCGGCAACCGATGTTGCTGTCGACATCATCGGCATGAACAAGTGGTACGGCGATTTTCACGTGCTGCGCGACATTAGTCTGAAGGTGATGCGTGGCGAACGCATCGTCATTGCCGGCCCCTCGGGCTCCGGAAAGTCGACAATGATCCGCTGCATCAACCGTCTGGAGGAACACCAGAAGGGCCAGATCATCGTCGATGGCGTCGAACTCACCAACGACCTGAAGAAGATCGATGAAGTGCGCCGCGAAGTCGGTATGGTCTTCCAGCACTTCAACCTCTTCCCGCATTTGACCATTCTGGAAAACTGCACGCTGGCACCGATCTGGGTGCGCAAGATGCCGAAGAAGCAGGCGGAAGAGATCGCCATGCACTTCCTGAAGCGCGTCAAGATCCCGGAGCAGGCCCATAAGTATCCGGGCCAGCTCTCAGGCGGTCAGCAGCAGCGCGTGGCGATCGCCCGTTCGCTCTGCATGAACCCGAAGATCATGCTTTTCGACGAGCCGACCTCGGCGCTCGACCCCGAAATGATCAAGGAAGTCCTGGAGACCATGGTCGGACTGGCCGAGGAAGGTATGACCATGCTCTGCGTGACGCACGAAATGGGTTTTGCCCGTCAGGTCGCCAACCGCGTCATCTTCATGGACCAGGGCCAGATCGTCGAACAGAATTCGCCGGCCGAATTCTTCGACAATCCGCAGCACGAGCGCACCAAGCTCTTCCTCAGCCAGATTTTGCACTAGGCCGATTGGAGCACCGAATTCAAGGGCCGTCGGACTTCCGGCGGCCTTTTTGTTTAGAGCACTTCTGGCCGACCAGTTTGAGCACATCGCCACCGTAGCGCGTAAAACAAAAGGCCCCAATAACGGACCCAATAACGGGGCCTTTCGAGATACGCAACGGTCCATCAGCTCTTCAGCTTGGCATTGCAGAGGCTATAAAAGCCGCCACCCTTCTGAATCCATTTCAGGCCATTGAGCGTGTTGGCGTCCTTGTTCTGATGGTAGGAGTCGACGCAAGTGTGCATCCGGCCCTTGCCAGGTGTTTCCTTCGCATACTTCGGTGCAACGGCTGTCGGGAACGAAACGCCCTTGGGCGCCGTCATCGTCGGCTTTGCCGGCTCTTCGCCGCTATTGAGCGTAACATCCGGCTCGGCCGTCGCATCCGGGCCGCATTGCGCCTTGCGGAAGTCATTCCACTTCATGTCCTTCGCAGAGCCGTCAGCCTGCGCCGACTTATACTTCGCGCTGCATTCCTTCATGCTCAGCGCCGAGGACGGCGTTGCAAACGCCAGCGCCCCGAGCAGGGAAACGGATGCAAGAATAGTGAAATGCTTGATCATGATCTTTCCTCCAAGCCTCCAGGGCGATCGAACTATCAATCCGACCCATTTTCTTGTCAACGCGACAATTGGCGCAACCAACACGTTAAATATGTCCATTGATCGCCCTGCATTTGCAAACGGAAAATGTATCACCGCAATGCCATCCTGTCGCCTTCGCGGCAAACGCTGACGGTGATATAGTCCACCGGGGCTGGTCCTTTCCTGCATTCTCGATGGAGGAAGACATGCGCGAACCTGACATGCAGAAAGTGGATGCACTCGTCGGTCGGTTGATCGGCGACGTAGGCGCGGCCGTATCCGGAGCGCTGGTGGTGCTTGGCGATGACCTCGGCCTGTTCAAGGCCATGGCCGACGGAAAGCCACGCAACTCGTCTGATGTATCGAAGGAAACCGGCATAAAGGAGCGGTACATCAGGGAATGGCTGTCCGCGCTCGCGGCCGCCGACTACCTCAGCTATGACGAGAAAACCGATCGCTTTCACCTGACGCCGGAGCAGGCAATGGTTTTTGCCGAGGAGGACAGCCCTGCCTTCTTCGCTGGCGCTTTTCAGGTCGTGCAGGCCTTGTGGATGGACGAACCCAAGGTGGCCGACGCCTTCCGTACCGGGAAGGGCGTGGGATGGCACGAGCATAGCACTTGTCTGTTCCGAGGTACGGAGCGCTTCTTCCGCACTGGTTACAACAACAATCTCGTTGCCGACTGGATTCCGGCACTGCAGGGCGTCGAAGCCCGCCTGAAGGCCGGCGCGAAAGTCGCCGATGTCGGCTGTGGCCATGGCGCTTCGACGATCTTGATGGCTCAAGCATACCCAGCTTCGAAGTTCTTCGGCTTCGACTATCACGCGCCGTCGATCGAGCGGGCAAAGGCCGCGGCCAAGGAAGCCGGTGTTTCCGACCGCGTCACGTTCCAACAGGCTCCGGCGGCTGGCTTCCCTGAAGGGAGTTACGACCTCATCGCCATGTTCGACTGCCTGCACGACATGGGAGATCCGGTCGGCGCCGGCAAGCATGTGAAGGAATCGCTTTCGGCTGACGGTACCTGGCTGATCGTCGAGCCCTTCGCCCATGACTGCCTGAAGGACAACCTCAATCCGGTGGGCCGTGTCTACTACGGCGCATCGACGATGATCTGCACACCGGCCTCGCTCTCTCAGGAGGTCGGGCTGGCGCTCGGCGCGCAAGCCGGCGAGACCAAGCTGAGGAAAGTCGCCCTCGATGCCGGCTTCAAGCATTTCCGCCGCGCCACCGAAACACCTTTCAACATGGTCTTCGAGGTGCGCGCCTGAGGAAAATTGCGACATTGGCGACGTGGCAGGCTCCGGCCGGCCACGTCCGCTGAAACTTTCCACATGGCCGCGAACAGCGTGTGGCACAAGAAATAACATAGTGATATCAAAACGATAATCATAGCACTTCGAACGCCATAAGCGCGAAGCAAAGAAAAAATCGCGCCATTGTGATTTTTTCTTGTTTTGCCGCTTGCGGGATTCAAAGTGCCTGACTATAAGGGCGCCACCACGAAGGAAGCGCCCTTCGTCTATCGGTTAGGACACCAGATTTTCATTCTGGGAAGAGGGGTTCGACTCCCCTAGGGCGTGCCATTTTCATAATAAAAATCAGCATCATACGCTGTCCCTCTGGTGGGCTGGGCAAAAGGGTATCGCTGACGTGGTGCCCCTGATATCGTGGGATGCTGGCGCCTCGCTCCGATTTTCTTTCGCACCGACCATTACCGCTTCCTCCGCGGCCGCGAACACCAGCCTCGCTCCAACTCTGCCCCATAGATAGTCATCGCTAGATCTTTGCCGGCAAGCGAGCCGCGCAGATATCGCCATCGCGGAGGCGATCTTGGTGGAAGTCATGATGCGCGCTGGGGAGCGGTTCCCCATGGAGAAGAGGCGGCACCTTCTTTGCCGTCCCGCGGGCGCACGCCTTACTCTGACATCATGATCCGCACAATTTCGGGCGCCCCGCGCCCTTCGACCAATGCCATGAAGGCGACAGGCCCCTGCCCCGGAGACAATTCAATTGAGCGGCATCAAACTCAGCATATGTATCCCGACCTACAATCGGGAGGCCTATCTCCGCAATGCACTCGAGCATTGCGAAACCTATGACTTCGACTTCTCATACGAAATCGTGATCTCGGACAATGCCTCGACCGACAATACAGCGCAGGTGGTCGAAGAGTTCGTCGCCAAGGGCCTTCCCATTCGCTTTCACCGCCGTGCGGTCAACGGCGGGCCATACAAGAATATCGCGAGCACGTTCCGCCACGCCGTTGGCGAGTATTCGATCTATCTCGCCGACGACGACTTCCTGATGCCAGATGGCGTTAAGGCGGCCGTCGCGTATCTCGATGCTAATTCGGACGTGTCCGCGTGCCACGCTTCCTGGTATCTCTATGACGAGATCGCCGACCGCGACCTCACGACGTTCTATAAGGTCGATGAGGATATCAAGTTTGGCCGACATGATTTTGTCGAAGTGTTTCAGTTCATTTTTGAACGCCACATCTTCCCGGAAATCGCAATCTACCGATCGTCGGCGCTTCGATCCGTGTGGGTTCCGCGCGATTTTTGCTTCTGCTTCTTTGCTTATCTCGCGCACGTTCTCGATCAAGGTGGAGTGGCCTTCCTCAAGCAGCCTTTCTATCGCTCTGTCGTCACCTCGAAGCTGGCGCCCAACCGTTCGCAGACCGGCAACGAAGAGGTCATGGTCGCGTGGGATAAATATCGCGGCGGGCTTGAGTACTTCCTCTACATGGCCGCCAAGCGCGGAAAGCTCAACACAGGGCCGGAATCGCGCGCAATCTACGAAGAAATGTGCAAGGTCTTCACCCTCAACCGAATGGCGGTGGCGGTGCGCTTCTGGGCCGTTCGCAAGGATTTCATCAAGGCCTATGAACTCTACACGCGCATGGCACTTGGCGGCATGGGCAATCACCCCGAGGTGGCAGCGCTGCGCGAATCCTTCCCGATGCTGGTAGCCATGCAGACCCTCGCCTACCAGGTGAGTGCAACGGCAGGCGTTGACCGGCTGGTTCTCAGCGGAATGGCCGATCCGGCGTTGATCACCGAACTCCTTCGCGACGTCGGTCTAGCGCCAGAAATCGAAGTCACCGCAGACCTAGACGATAGCGCCTCAGCAGAGGTCGAAAGCACGATAATCTTCGCGGCGGATATGGCACGCCGCGAGAAGTTCCTCGAGCTCGGCTACAAGCCCAACATGATCTTCATCGAAAGCGACTTGACGCAGCACATTCTCATCTGACGCGACGATCGCCGCGCCAGGGACCGGAACTCACGTCTATGGCACGGCAGCCGTCTAACGAAACGCTGCGCCTATACATCCACCGAGCTCAGCGGGCAGGCGCAGCGTCCTGAACGCGCAACTGGATGCGTCGGGAGCCCTGATAGTGGTCCGCGCCGAGCGAGCCTGCAACGTGCAGGCTGGCGCCCCTGGAATTCAGGAGCAGGCTGCCGAGCAGCGTATCGGCGGCCCGAAAAGCAATCCCGTCGAGGCGGGCGCCGTCCATGGCTTCGAGCGTCACCTTCACGTGCTTGTCGCCAACCAGACGGGAATCGCGGACTCGATGAGCGGGAATCGCGAAGAGCGGTTGAGAATGGCCAGAACCGTAAGGCCCGGCGGTCTCCAGGCGATCGATCAGATCGATCGTTGCACCGCTGGCAGCAATCGCACCGTCGATTTTCAGGGTTTCGTTGGCCACGAGCGCCGCTACCGTCTTTTCGGCACGCTCGGTGAAGAAACTGCGCAGGTGGCCGAGCTTGTCGCGCTCGACGGTGAGACCGGCGGCCATAGCGTGGCCACCGCCTTTGACCAGCAAGCCCTCATCGACTGCCGCGCGCACCATCTTGCCCATGTCAAAACCGTTGATCGAGCGGCCCGAGCCGGTGCCCTTGCCGGATGGATCGAAAGCAATTGCGAAGGCTGGACGCTTGAATTTTTCCTTGAGGCGGGCGGCAATCAGGCCGACGATGCCTGGGTGCCACTTTTCGTGCGCAGTGACGATGACCGAGGCCCCCTCGCCATCCCCGTATTCCGCCAGCGCCTCGGCCTCGGCTTCCTGCAGCATTGCCGCTTCCATCGCCTGCCTGTCGCGGTTGAGCTCATCCAGTTTCTGGGCGATAGCCTCGGCCTCGCCCGTATCGTCCAGGGTGAGCAGGCGGCTGCCGAGCGCCGCATCGCCGATGCGTCCACCCGCATTGATGCGCGGGCCAACCAGGAAGCCAAAGTGATAGGGTGTCACCGGGCCGGCAAGGCCGGCCTTGCGAAACAGAGCGGACAGGCCGGCATTGCCCTGATGGCGTGCGGCGATCAGCCCCTTGACGACATAGGCACGGTTCAGGCCCTTCAGAGGGACAACGTCGCAAACGGTCGCAAGCGCGACAATATCAAGCCATTGCAGCAGGTCGATCGATCGCACGCGTGGATCCCCAGCCTCTCGCAGCAGGCGCAATGTCGCGACGAGTACGAGGAATACGACGCCCGCGGCGCAGAGATGTCCCTGGCCGGAGAGATCGTCCTCGCGGTTCGGATTGACCAGCGCATGGCAAGGCGGCAAATCATGTGTCACCTGGTGATGATCAATCACCACGACGTCGGTGTTGCGCCTGCAAGCCTCAGCCAGAGCATCATGGCTGGTAGACCCGCAATCGACGGTGACGATCAGCCGTGCACCGTTGCCGATCAGGCTGCCGATTGCGGCCGCGTTGGGGCCGTAGCCCTCGAAAATGCGGTCGGGAATGTAGATCTCGGCCTTGGCGCCAAAGTGCTTGAGAAAACGGAACATCAGCGCCGAGGAGGAGGCGCCGTCGACATCGTAGTCACCGAAAATCGCGACCTGCTGCTGACCGCGAATGGCTTGCGCGAGCCGCTTGGCCGCCTTCTCACAATCCGTCAGCGTATAGGGGTCGGGCATCAAGCCGCGAAGCGTCGGATCAAGAAACTCCAGCGCCTCATCGACGGTGACACCACGTCCAGCGAGAACGCGCGCAATGAGCTCAGGCATTCCGTGCATCTGGGACATGGCGAGCGCCCGGTTCTGACCGGCTTGATCCAGGCGCGATATCCAGCGGTTGTCCAAGACGGACTTCTCCACCCCCAGAAATGCGCGTTGCACCGGATCGGCCGGAAGTTCCATGTGGTCTGCTGCCCTCATCGCTTGTCACCACCCCGGGACCGGAGTGATATCGGCAGCTTTATGCGCCTTCGCGCGGTCGCACAACGGTTTTGGACGAGGCGGGCGACGTTAGCTGTGGACGCACGGGCAAGTCTGCCGCGGCGCGCCTCAGGCAATGTCGATGTGGTCGGAGGGAAGAGTTTTCAGTCTTCCTTGGGCCGCTCGATGCGGATCACCTGGGGCTCGCCGACATGATACCCCTCGCCCTTGATCGCAGCGACCGCCTTGCGAACGGAATCCTCCGTCGTCGCATGGGTGACCATGATGATTGTCTGGTGATGCGACGGCGCCAAATGCTGCTTCGAGCGCTGAACAATCGACTCCAGCGAGATATGGTTTTCCGCCATGTGGGTGGCGACGCTTGCAAACACGCCAGTGCGATCGAGCACGGTCAGGCGAATGAAATATCCGCCTTCGTGGCTCTGCATTTGCGCCTTGCGGTACGGCTCGAGCGATTTGGCGGGATGGCCGAGAACCGGCACACGCTGTGCGCCGGGGCGGCTTTTAGCGATGTCGGCGATGTCGCCGAGCACCGACGAAGCCGTTGCATTGCCGCCAGCGCCCGGGCCGACCATCAGCAGTTCACCGAGAACGTCGGACTCAATCGCAACGGCATTCGTCACGCCGTCGACCTGTGCAATGACAGAATCGACGGGCACCATCGTCGGATGCACGCGCTGTTCAATGCCGGTATCCGTCCGCTGTGCAACGCCGAGCAGCTTGATGCGGTAGCCGAGATCGGCAGCAGCGTGAATGTCCTCGATCGAGATGTTGGTGATGCCTTCGAGATAGATGTCGTCGGCTGCGATCTGGTTTCCGAACGCAAGCGTGGTGAGAATGGAGAGCTTGTGGGCCGTGTCATTGCCCTCGATGTCGAAGGCCGGATCGGCTTCGGCATAACCGAGACGCTGGGCCTCCTTCAGGCAATCGGCAAAGGACAGGCCCTCCTTCTCCATCTTCGTCAGGATGTAATTGCAGGTACCGTTCATGATCCCATAGATGCGGGAAATCGTGTTACCCGTCAGAGATTCGCGTAGTGCCTTGATGACGGGAATGCCGCCGGCGACGGCTGCTTCAAAGTTCAGCAGCACGCCCTTCTCTTCTGCGAGCGTTGCCAGTTCGACGCCATGATAGGCAAGCAGCGCCTTGTTCGCGGTCACCACATGGAGACCACGTTGGAGCGCCGCGCGCACGGAGGTGTTTGCCGAACCGTCGACGCCACCCATGAGTTCGACGAAGACATCGATGTCGCCCTTCTCCGCCAGGTCCTCCGGCCGGTCGAACCACTCGATGCCGCCGACGTCGATGCCGCGGTCCTTGCTCTTGTCGCGGGCGGAAACGCCCGTAATCAGGATCGGGCGCCCGCATGTTGCGGCAAGCTCATTGCTGCGCTGCTGAATGATACGGACAAGCGAAGCACCAACGGTGCCCAAGCCCGCAATGCCGATTTTGAGGGCATCTGCCATGGATTGATCCTGAAATGTGTCATGAAAGGCAGCCGCCGGAGCGGCTGCCATTGAGGGGGATTATATCAGCGATGTGCGTTGAGCGAGATGACGTTGTGCATCGTCTCATCCGCCGTCGACATGAACTTCTTGATGTTGCGAGCAGCCTGGCGAATGCGATGCTCATTCTCCACCAGTGCGAGACGGACATAGTCATCGCCCATTTCGCCGAAACCGATGCCAGGCGCTACCGCCACGTCGGCTTTCTCGACCAGCAGTTTGGAGAATTCCAGCGAACCGAGATGCCGGAACTTTTCCGGGATCTTGGCCCAGGCAAACATCGTCGCCGCCGGTGGCGGCACCTCGAAGCCAGCCTTGCCAAAGGTATCCACCATGACGTCGCGGCGGCGCTTGTAAACGTTGCGGACCTCCGCAATGTCCGAACCGTCGCCATTCAGCGCGTGCGTTGCCGCCACCTGGATCGGCGTGAACGCGCCATAATCGAGGTAGGATTTGACACGTGTCAAGGCCGCGATCAGCCGCTCGTTGCCGACGGCAAAGCCCATGCGCCAGCCCGGCATCGAGAAGGTCTTCGACATCGAGGTGAACTCGACCGTCACATCCATTGCGCCCGGAACTTCCAGAACCGACGGAGGCGGCTCGCCATCGAAGTAGATTTCCGAATAGGCAAGGTCGGAAAGCACGATGATGTCGTGCTTCTTGGCGAAAGCGATGACGTCCTTGTAGAAGTCCAGCGTTGCCACAAACGCCGTCGGGTTGGACGGATAGTTGAGGATCAGCGCCAGCGGTTTCGGAATAGAATGACGGACGGCACGTTCCAGCGGCGGGAAGAAGCTTTCGTCCGGCTCGACCGACATCGAGCGGATGACGCCGCCAGCCATCAGGAAACCGAAGGCGTGGATCGGATAGGTCGGGTTCGGGCAGAGGATGACGTCGCCCGGTGCGGTGATCGCCTGCGCCATATTGGCGAAGCCTTCCTTGGAGCCCAGCGTCGCGACGACCTGCGTGTCCGGGTTGAGCTTCACGCCGAAGCGGCGGGCGTAGTAGGCAGCCTGGGCCCGGCGCAGGCCGGGAATGCCCTTGGACGACGAATAGCGATGCGTGCGCGGATCCTGGACAACTTCGCAGAGCTTGTCGACGATCGCCTTCGGGGTCGGAAGGTCAGGGTTTCCCATGCCGAGATCGATGATATCGGCCCCGCCCGCTCGCGCGCTCGCTTTCAAACGGTTGACCTGTTCGAAAACGTAAGGCGGCAAACGCCGGACTTTGTGAAACTCTTCCATTTCTTTCCCCACGGAAATGCGGCCACCACGACCGCGCTCGAAGTTCGTCCTAATTCCCGGCTGTTCGCGATACGAACTTCAGAATCGCCAACGCCGTATTCATCAGACTTGCGTCACAAGGCATTTGTTTGACGGAAAGCCGTGCAGGCCGCGCATTATCAGGAAAAATTGATCTTCCGCTACTGTCGGAAGGCTTTGCTTCCAAATAGCAGCGAAGGCAAGGCCTAATTGGCGATTTCGGAGAGCGTTTCGGCGCCGTGCTCAGCCGCGAGCTTGCGATATTCCGCAACACGACGCAGATACTCGGCTTCCGAAATGGTGCCGGCCTTGCGCTGGGCGCCGAGTGCGGTCAGCTTTTTCTGAAGCCCGCCGGCCTCGTCGTCACTCATCTGAACGTTTGCGGCTGTCAGCGGCGCACCGAATCCCGGGTAGCCGTCCTTGTAATGCGAAAGGCCGCTTTGGGTGGGCGCCTCACCCTTTGTCGCGTTCATGACAACGGGCGTCGGCGCCGCTTGCCTGGCCGCGAAGGCGGCCTTTTCCTCAGGCGTTTGCATGCATCCGGCAAGCGTCATGGCCGCGGCAGCGCCGATGAGCGCGATGCAGGTCACGTTTGCGATGGTGCGAATGCCGTTTTTCGTCATGTGCCAGAGGTCCCAAATCCTGAGGTGCTTCGACTGTTAAATTCGTCGCCGCCACAAAGCAATAGCACGAGCGAGCATCAGCGGAACTTGTTTTATCGATCTTTCCAGATGTACAACTCGATTTGCAGGAACATGCTGCCGCCGGAGGAAACGCGTGACCGACAGCAAGCAGGAAAACGGCGACAAGGCAAAGAGCCAGGGCTTTGATGCAAAGGACCTGGATCCCTACCTGTTGAAAGATCCCGAGGCCATGGCGATCAATTTCGCCCGCGCGCTCGAGAATCTCGGCAAGGCGGCTACGGCCTGGCTCGCGCCACGCGAACGTGGCGAGATTGCACAAAATGCGGCGGAGCCGGTGACCGACATGGTCAAGACGCTCTCCAAGGTCACCGAATACTGGATTTCCGATCCGCGCCGCACCTTCGAAGCGCAGACGCAGCTGATGAGCAGCTACTTCGGCATCTGGATGCGCTCGATGCAACGGATGCAGGGCGAAACGCCGGCGCCGGAACCGGACAGCAAGGACAAGCGCTTTGCCGACGAGGATTGGCAGAAGAACCCGTTCTTCGAATTCCTGAAGCAGGTATACCTGATCACCGCTGATTGGGCCGAAAAGATCGTGGCCGAAACCGAGGGCCTCGACGAGCACACGAAGCACAAGGCCGGTTTTTATGTGAAGCAGATATCGGCCGCTCTCTCGCCGACCAATTTCGTTGCAACAAACCCGCAGCTTTACCGGGAAACGATCGCGACGAGCGGCGAGAACCTGGTGCGTGGCATGAAGATGCTCGCCGAGGACATCGTCAAGGGCCATGGCGACCTTAAGCTTCGCCAGACCGACATGACCAAATTCGCCGTCGGACGCGACATGGCGCTCACCGCGGGCAAGGTGATCGCGCAGAACGAAATCTGCCAGATCATCCAGTACGAGCCAACGACCGAGACGGTGCTGAAGCGCCCTCTCCTCATCTGCCCGCCGTGGATCAACAAGTTCTACATCCTAGACCTTAACCCACAGAAATCATTCATCAAATGGTGTGTCGATCAGGGGCAAACCGTTTTTGTCATCTCCTGGGTCAATCCGGACGCGCGCCATGCTCAGAAGGATTGGGCGGCCTATGCGCGCGAAGGCATCGACTTTGCCCTCGATACGATCGAGAAGGCGACGGGCGAGAAGGAAGCAAACGCCATTGGTTACTGCGTGGGCGGCACACTGCTTGCCGCAACGCTGGCGTTGCACGCCAAGGAGAAGAACAAGCGGATCAAGACCGCCACCCTCTTCACGACGCAGGTGGACTTCACTTATGCCGGCGATCTCAAGGTCTTCGTCGACGAGGAGCAGTTGGGGCGACTAGAGGCCCATATGGACGAGATCGGCTATCTCGACGGCTCGAAGATGGCGACCGCCTTCAACATGCTGCGGGCCTCGGAACTGATCTGGCCCTATTTCGTAAATAACTACCTGAAGGGCCAGGAACCGATGCCCTTCGACCTTCTCTTCTGGAACGCCGATTCCACTCGCATGGCGGCGGCAAACCACGCCTTCTACCTGCGCAATTGTTACCTCAGGAACGCACTGACCGCGAACGAGATGATCCTCGACGGTCAAACGCTGTCGCTGAAGGACGTCAAGATTCCGATCTACAATCTCGCCGCCCGCGAAGATCACATCGCGCCGGCCAAGTCGGTGTTTGTCGGAAGCCAGTTCTTCGGCGGCAAAGTCGATTTCGTGCTGGCGGGCTCCGGTCATATCGCCGGGGTCGTCAATCCGCCGGACAAGAAGAAGTACCAATACTGGACGGGAGGCGCTGCAAAGGGCGACTACGACACGTGGCTTACCGAAGCGGCCGAGAATGCCGGCTCATGGTGGCCACACTGGCAAGCCTGGATCGAGGCGAAGGACGGCAAGCGCGTGCCCGCCCGCAAGCCGGGCGGCGCCGCGCTCAACGCCATCGAAGAGGCGCCGGGAAGCTATGTGATGGAGCGCGTCTGAGCGCGATATTCCTGCTCGGCTTCGTCACTCCAGGAAGATCAGGCTCGCTGGTGATGGTGGCAGCGGTTTCGTGACGACGTCACGAAAACCGGCTGACTTGGCCATGTCGGCAAGCTCCCGCTCGGTGTAGGCGTCGCCCTTCGGCGTCGTCGCCAGCATGACCATGGCAAAAGCAGCCGGAAATTCGGGCGACACACGATCCTCGTTCGGAACGAACTCGACAATCGCGACACGGCCTCCAGGCACCAGGCTCGCGCGCGCCTTCTTCAAGAGCGTGACGCAGCCATCGACGTCGAAATGATGGAGGAAGTTCGGCAGCAAGATCAGGTCATAGCCGCTGCCCCAATCGACGTCGAAAGCGCTGCCGGGCTGGAAGGTGAAGCGCGCCACCACCCCCGCATTCGTCGCATTCTCCTCAGTCACCGCAAGAACCGGCTTCCAATCGAGTGCGACCACGCTTGCCGATGGCGATACTTTCGCGATTTCAATACCGAAAGCGCCGGGACCGGCGGCAATGTCCAGCACCTTGCTTGGCGGTTTTGACCATGTCGCCACGTCCGATGCCACGGCCTTCGCGCTTGCGCCGGTGAATGCCCCCATGGCTCTGGCAAACTTGACCCATATGGGATTATCCGGCGCCACGTTCGCCAAGCCGACGGAGCCGCCATTACGAACATAGGCGGCCGGGTCGTCTAGGAACAACGACACCATTTGCGGAGAAGCCAGGAAATCGATTGCTGCTCCCATATAGGCAGGCGAACGCCGATCGAGAAAGATCTGGCTCGACGGCGTCAGCCCGTAAGTCTCCCGCTCTTCGTCAAGAATCCCGAAACCACCAGAAAGTCGCAGAGAATACGCACTCCGCGCTCGGCGCAGCCCAATTCCGACGCGAGGATTGTCGCCGTGCGGCCTTCCCCGCCAAGTTTCGTGAAAAGATCGAATTCGATTGCCGCCTTGATCGCGGCCGTTTTCCGAAATGCGAACATCGCATCGACCAGCAAGGCCGGCGAGATTTCTTCATGCGCCACTGGATGTGTCGAAGACATTGGCTTTTCCTCCCAACGCGGAGTTCCGCGACGGGAGGCATTCATAGCAGAACCCGCACTCTTCGACACCTCATGACAAAGGAGGAGGCCGGCAATATCGGACCGCGGCGATGCGCTGAAATCCCTGCATTCGAATTCGTACGAGGCGAGCGATCACGTAAAGGAATTGGTTACCATAATTCGTCATTCTATCAGGCGACCGGATATATTAGCGGGCCGCAATTTAGCCCTGATGCTCCTATACCGGCCCCGGCGAAGAAAATATCAATCTGTCAGTACCGCCGGCCTAGTAACGAGTTGTGAAAGACAAGTGTTATGGCGTTTGCGGTCGATGTGTTTAGCAATAGCAGGCCCATAGGTACGTCCATTTCTCGCTTCCGTCGCTCTTTCCGCTTTCTCTCAGGTGCAGCTCTTATCGGTGCGGGCTTTGCCGCTTCAGTTTGGGTGGTCGCCACAGTCGCTACCATGCACATGGCCGCGCCGGCTCCGCATCCGAGCGCCGGTCCGCTTGCCGATGTCGCGCTTGCATCCACTGCCATCGCCAAGACCGATCCCACGCAGCGCCTCGTTCACGTCACGAAATTCTCGCGGTTGCGCATGAGCACGGAAAGAGAGCTAGCACTGGTAAGGGGTGCTCACGTGGCCGCTCCGTCCGCTGCGCTGGCAGCAGCATTCGTCGGGCAGTCCGAACCTCTCACTCTTTCCGAAGCCTCTCCGAATAAGCCGCCGGCAATGATTGTCGCATCAACAGCACCTGCCCAGCCGGCCCGCGCGACCAAGGACGATGCCGTGACCGCCACGCCGGTCGCTGTCGCCTCGGCTGATCGCATCATCATCCCGTCGAAGGAAGAGGTTGCAGCCGCCGAAGGACCGGCTCTACTGGCGCTCGCAGTGCCCCTGGCCGACGCCAAGGCAGAGGCACCGGCTGCCGCCGCCAAGCCGGGTCCGGTCGAAATTGCAAGCCTTGCGCCGACTGCCCCGACCGAGCAGCCTGCGTCCACGACGGCCCAGCCGTTCGATCTCGTGCTGAGCGGCAGCGACACGTCGATCCCCTTGCCGATGGCCCGGCCCGATGGCCTGAACAAGCGGGCCGCGCCCGACGATCGCAACGCCCCGGCAGAACCCGTGCTGGCCTATGCACGGCCCGATGCCGGCGCTTCGGATGATGACGACGACGCCATGCCGACCTTGAAGAAGGGACTTTCGGGCCCCATCGCCCGCAATGGCGTCGCGGTCTACGACATTTCCGCCAACATGGTCTACCTTCCGAACGGCGAACGCCTGGAGGCCCATTCCGGCCTCGGCAAGATGCGTGACAACCCGCGCTATGTGCATGCCAAGAACCGCGGACCAACCCCGCCTCATACCTACAATCTGACGATGCGCGAAAGCCTGTTCCATGGCGTTGCGGCCATCCGCCTTAGCCCCGTCGGTGGGGCGGGCTATATCTACAACCGCGTTGGCCTGCTTGCGCATACCTACATGCTCGGCGCCCGCGGCGACTCCAATGGCTGCGTATCCTTCAAGGACTACAGGCGTTTTCTCGCTGCCTTCAAACGCGGCCAGATCCGTCAGCTGGTGGTGGTCACGAGCATGCCGAACAAGCCGACGTCCACCTTTGCCTCGCTGTTCTCGTCGCGCTCCTAATCAGATCGTAGGCAAAACGACGCGCGCTCGATTTTCCCCGCATCGCGCCGCCATGCTAGCATCTCCTCGTTCCATCTTCGGATACACCGCAAGGCGTTGCGGCGAGACGGGACCGGCGCTGGATGATGGAGAACGACGCAGGCTCCTTCGGGGGTTTCGCAGAAATGCGCACGGTGAGAAAATTTGCCGGGTTCGAATTCAGAGCGAAAACGGGCGAGCGTTTGAACCATTGGGCGCCGAAACTACATGGTCATCAACATCGCCGGCAGAATGCGTAGCCCGTTCGACAGCGCACCGAACGCAAAGCGAGAGGATGATTTCAGTTGCGGACACCGGATTGGGCGGCACGTGAGCGACAGAGCGCCTCAGAGGAATGACATGGCTACTACTGCTAGGGTAAAGTTCTTCGGCCAGGCAAAAGGTTGCACGATGCCAAGTGGCACTCGGCGAGCATGGGCCACCGGCTTGACCGATGGAGCGCCGGACCTACGATGACGACGACCTTGCGTGACATCTATCAGTCGTATCTTTGCTGCCTCAATCGGCAGGCATGGAACGAGTTGGGGAAGTTCGTCTGCGAAGATGCCGAACATAACGGTCGTCCGTTTGGTTTGGAAGGCTATCGGGCAATGCTGATCAAAGATTACCAAGACATTCCTGACCTTCATTTCAATGCCGACACGATCGTCAGCGAGCCGCCAATGATCGCGGCGCGCCTGACATTCAACTGCTCGCCGAAAGGCGAATTCCTTGGCCTGCCCCTGAATGGTCGAACGGTATCCTTCGCGGAGAATGTGATCTTATGAGTTCGAGGGGACGAAGATTCGCCGCGTATGGTCGGCTCTGGACAAGCAAGCGATCGAACGGCAGCTCGCTGTCTCAACTGGCAAGTAAAGGGAAGTTGTCACCGGTTTGCAGGCTCACGAGCGCCGCACCAGTCTCTGTCGGCGCTCGTCCCTCTCCCGGATTTCAAGAGCTCTTTTCTCTTGGGCCGAAGGGCAACGAAGTTTGGCCGCAGCGGCCTTTCTTAGTGGTCGATTTTTCGTTTTCGGCTTTGCCGCGGATCGTCGATTGGGCAGTACGAATGGAACTCGACATTGTCGCTCGAATAGCTCTGTTCGGGATCGATCGGCGCTAGAAACCGTCCGCATCGGATCTACCGTCGCAAATGACTTATCCCGACATTCTTCGGTCGAAGCGCCTCAAGTGAAGTAACGGTCTCTTTGCGTTCCCTCGGTGGCATGGCAGAGATTGCCCCACAGGCATCACCACAATAACGCATCTTGGCCAGATCGGGTCCTGCTTTCGATACCCGAAAGCGAGTATGCTAAATGCTTGAGATTGTTGATCCTCGACTGCTTCGCTTTGGCTGAATCGGGCTCGCTTTAGGTGAATCTGAGGCGCTTTAGACCAGTATTTGCGTCGCTTTAATGTGGGTTCATCAAATCCACCCGCCGCCATCGAACACACCCTAGTACGGTAGAAATGACATCCACCCCATTGATCGCGATGCACGAACCCGGCATAGCTGCATGATGTACCAGAATGACAATCGCTAAGGCCATGCAATGGTGAATTATATCGAAGCCTCTTCCGCGCCATCGAAGAATACGGGCGCAATCAGGCTCTACGGTCCTGAAGCTTTCGAGGGGATGCGCAAGGCTTGCCAGCTGACCGCGCGTTGCCTCGATGAGTTGGCTGCTGTCGTCAGGCCCGGCCTGCCGACCGATGCAATTGATCGCTTCGTGTTTGAGTTCGGCATGGACAACGGGGCGATTCCGGCGACCCTAAACTATCGCGGCTACACGAAATCGACCTGTACTTCGATCAACCATGTCGTCTGCCATGGTATTCCGGATGCAAAGCCGCTGCGCGAGGGCGATATTGTCAACATTGACGTCACCTACGTGGTGGATGGCTGGCACGGCGATTCAAGCCGGATGTACCCGGTCGGCACCATCAAGCGCGCCGCTGAGCGGCTGCTTGAAGTGACCTATGAATCCCTTCTGCGCGGTATAACAGCCGTTCGTCCCGGTGCTCGTACCGGCGCGATCGGAGAAGCCATCCAGACATATGCCGAAGCCGAGCGTTGTTCCGTCGTGCGTGACTTCTGTGGTCATGGCGTAGGCGCGCTCTTCCACGACTCCCCGAATATTCTGCATTATGGCCGCGCAAGCGAAGGGCCGGAGCTGCGCGAGGGCATGATCTTCACCATCGAGCCGATGATCAATCTCGGCCGGCCGCATGTGAAAGTGCTGGCGGACGGCTGGACTGCCGTCACGCGCGACCGCTCGCTTTCGGCGCAATACGAACACACGGTCGGCGTCACCGCCGGCGGCTGCGAGATCTTCACGCTTTCGCCCGGCGGCCTCGACCGACCAGGCCTTCCGTCCCTGAACCGATGAGCGCTTGATGACGAAGGGTCCTGTTTCGCACTCCAACGACGCCGAACTGCCCTTCGCCGACAGCGAACTGGTATCGACGGTCGCTCACCGCACCCTGAAGAGCGAACTCCGAGGCAAGCAGGTCCTGTCGTCCTGGTCGTCGGTGACCCAGTACCGCCACGCAGCGATGGCGCACGAGACACGTGAGCAGTTCCGCATTCAGTTATAAGCAATTGATTTTGCTTTAACCAACTCCATCCTCGAAGGCGTCACTACGATTGCGCAAGCGGTTGCGGTCGGCCTCGATGCGGGCATGCGGTTCAATGAGTCTGCGGAGGCTGCCCTTCGTCTGCTCATGGGGCCCTCCGCGTCTTCTGTTCCTGATCGCCTGGCGTCTGCTTTTTGCTTACTGAAAACAAAGGCGCAGCGGGATCATCCTGCAGTTGGTTGACTTAGACCAGGAGCCGTGACGGCCAGCCTCCGGAGCTGGCATACGCGGGTCAGATCCCCGCATACCACTCGTATCCGCGGTCTTCCCAGAAACCGCCGTTTCCGCCCCAGAGACCCGTAAAGCTGTCGACGAGCTCGATACGCATGATGTACTTTGCCTGCTTGTAGCCCAGCTGCCGCTCGACCCTGAGCCGCAACGGCGCGCCATGGCCGATGCTGAGCTCGTTACCGTTCATCGCATGGGCGAGGATCGTCTGTGGGTGGAAAGCGTCGACAAGATCGATGCTTTCGTAGTAGCGGCCGCTTCCGTCGAGCGTCTTTTCGAGCTCATCGGCGCAGTGGAAGACCACGTAGCGCGCTGCGGGCTTTAGACCCGCCAAAGCGAGCAGGAGCGCGACTGGAACGCCGGTCCATTTGCCGATGGCGCTCCATCCTTCAACGCAGTCGTGGCGGGTGATCTGGGTACGGGCCGGGAGCTTCTTGAGGTCGGCGAGCGAAATCTCCTGAGGCCGCTCCACGAGGCCGTCGATCTTCAGTTTCCAGTCCTTGAACTTGCCCTCCGCCAGTTGAGCATATTCGTCGCTGTCGGGAGCGCTGGTGCCGTTTACGCGGAAGGATGGCGAAATGTCGGCCTCGGTAAATTCACGGGCCAGGGCATCACGCCCCTGAAGCAGCCGTTGCACCTTCATTGTCAACTGTTCGGCTGGACGAAGGATATTGGCGACGTCGGTGTTTTGATCCAACAGGTCGCAGCCGGACAGGGTGATGGCGCTGGCGCCCAGTGTACTGCCGATCAGGAACCGGCGGCGCGTGAGAAGATGGCTCATGATTTCATGCCTTTCTCCTGGATCGCGTAGCGGCCTGTGATCATCGAATGGATATTGTTCCAGGTCCCCGACAGCACGACCATCGCGATATGAACGATGACGAAGAGCACCAGAAGCGATGCGGTGATGAAGTGGATGGTTCGCGCGGATTGGCGCCCGCCAAAGACATCAACCAGCGCGGGAACGGCAGCGTCCATACCGGGCGACATGGTCAGGCCGGTCAAAACCATCAGCGGCAGCAGAACAACAATCACGGCAAGGTAGGTCAGTTTCTGAAGCGCGTTGTAGTGCTTGGCCTCCTCGCCTTCCGGGAAGCGAAGACGAGCGTGGTCAAGGACTTCGTGCCACAGGTGATGCGGCGACAGCTCGCGGGTTGTCGGTGCGAGATCCCGCCTGAAATGGCCGCTTAGGAGGCTGAAGCCGAGGTAAAGGACGCCATTGAAAAGAAGGAGCCAAGCAAAGAAGAAATGCCAGCGGCGTCCAGCGGCGAGATCCTGAATCGACGGTATCGTAGCCCAACCCGGAAAAGCCTGTTTCGTCCGCCCGCCGTCGACATCCGAGACTCCGAGGACGCCCGTTGTCGCAAATCCGACGCCCGCGACACGCACAAAACCGCGCGTTTCGCCTCCCCGTTCCTCAGAGCCAATCGTCAAGACAGCACGATCACCGTCTGCGCCGTAATGGCCCCAATAAAGCTCGGGATGGGCGTTAAAGATCTGCAGCCCGCTCAGCAGGAGGAAGCTCAGGCAAAGCGCGTTCAGCCCGTGCGTGAGCCGCGTGACGAGGGAGTGGCGGCGGATGAAGATCGTTTGAGGATATCGCACATTGTCATTGCTGGCATTCTCGTTCATGACGCGGCTCCGTCCATAACATCGATCGGCTGCAAGTCAGGCAGCATTCGTTGGTAGTCGCCGGTCGAACCGGTGGGGCGGACGAGCCGACCGGCGACGCGTGGTCACATGGGCGGGACCACGCCATTTTTTCCGACAAGCACCTGCTGGGCGATCGTGCCGGTCGCAGCCTTTTCGGCCGGGATGAAGACGACGGCGCCGGGAATGAGATCCTCCTTGGTCGCCGGAGCAAATGTCACGACGGGCGTGCCGTCCGGAATAGAAATCTTCCTTTCCTTGCTATGGTAGGACATGGTGACGGTCCGGCCGTCGACACCTTTAACTGCATCCGCCACGGTCGCGTTGGTCATGCTGCTGTTGGGCTTGAGGTCCCAACCGTAGCTGCCCTCACCGGCACCCTTGAGAGCCGGCGGGAAGATGAGCACTTCAAGCGCGCCGTCACCACCACCTTCTTTCGGCAGAGAAGCAATGCCGACGAAGTCGCCGGGCTTGATGTCCGTGACCTTTGCATTTGCGACGCTGGAAACCTTCCAGTCGTCAGCGAGGGCCACATCGAGGGTCTGTCCTTCGCGCGTCTTCACCTTGAGAGTGGACCCACTATAGTTGACGATGGTGCCCCGGACATTGACCCGTTCGGCCTTCATATCTTCGGCATGGACAGGCGCCGCGATGACGGCCGCCGAGATACTGGACAGCCCCAACACAAGGGCGGGGAGAATCTTCTTGATCATCAGTGTATCTTCCTACTAGTTGATAGGATTATTTGCCGCAGTTGTTGCTTCGGGCGGCAATCCCGCCCGCAGCTTTATTGAGCGACGGTCGGGGACAGTCGCTGCAAGGTGGGCGCCAGAATGGTGGCGAACACTTCAGGGGTTCCGTAAGCTCGCGCTGAGAGCATGGCTCCATGCACGGACGCCATGAACGCCTCGGCCTCAACGCTGGGTACGCTGGAGAGGTTCAAAGATCCCTCCTTGGCGCCGCGTTCCATGACGGAGGTCAACCATTTTGAGGCAAAGTGGAAAAACGCCTTCACCTCCGCCGCAACTTCGGGCGGCAGCGCTGGCAGTTCGCTCGCAAGCAGAGCGCACACGCAAAAAGGCCTGCTCGCGTCCTCGATGCATTTGGCCCAGTGGCCCGCGTAGGTTTGGAGGAGCTCGAAGGGGTTCTGGACGTTCCGTTCCAGACCCGCCACGGCCAGCTCGGCATCGTCACGATATCTCGCTACAAGCACGCGGACCAACTCGACCTTGCTCGGGAAATGGTGGTGGATGCTGGCCTTGCGGATCCCGACCACTTCAGCGATATCGGCGTAACTGAAGCCGTTATATCCTCCGCTCATGATCAGGGATCGGGCGGAGGCCAGGATTTCGTCAGAGGTTGTCAAAAGATTGCTCATGGAGTTTATCTACCTTCCAGTAGGAAGACGGTCAAGTGAAAGATGCGAAAGGTCTCACATTCCGGTCGTTAGGTCGCAGGGTGAGCACCTGTCGATGTTTCACCGGCATCCAAACTCCAAGCATGGTGCGCAGCCGCGTTCCGGCCGCCCGGCCGCATCTGAACCAACCGGCCGATGATCAACCTGCCGTTGCAGCTCAGAAACGGGAAAGACCTTCGATGGATGTCGGGCCGAAGCGCCAGGCAAGAGCTAAAGCCCGGGCCACATTCCGCCATCGAGCCTGAGGTTTGCTCCGGTGATGTAGCTTGCTCGCGGGCTGACAAGAAAACAGATCGCGTCGGCAACTCTTCAAGCGTTCCCACTCGTCCAACAGGAACCTGGGCGAACAGGGGCAGTACCGATTCTTCGATTTCCCTCCATGGAGCGTCGGCCGCAACTCCCTGGTTGCTAGCCACCTTCCGGAAAGCTACGTCGAGGCTGGCGCTATGGATCGTCCCGGGCGAAACGGTATTCACTGTAATACCATCCATAGCGACAGCCTTCGCCAGAGATGCCTCATCGCGATCATGGCCGCTTTTGCTGCCGCGTAGTCAGGTCTCTTGAAAGGAGGCATCATTGCCGCGAGGCTGGAAATGTTGACGATCCTTCCCCACTTCGCCTCCCGCATGGCCGGCAGCAGACGCGATGTAATTCGAACCGCCGCAAGGACGTTGCGATCATATCCCGCCGCCCAAGTCTCGGGCCGCGTTGTTGTCCAGTCCTCAGTCGCGCCGGACCCACCTGCGTTATTAATCACGATCTCAACGGGCTTAACAAAAGCCTGCGCATCATCGACAAGGCGTTGTACCTGATCGTCGTCCGTCAGGTCGCCGATGACGACATGGGCGCGTCCACCTTGAGCGACTATGTCGTGAGCGACTTCTTCAGTCTTGATCTTGTTGCGGCCATGAACAATGACGATCGCACCCTCGCGGGCAAGCACGCGAGCCACCCCTTCGCCAATCCCTTTGCTGCTGCCAGTGACCAGCGCAACCCTTTCATCGAGTTTCAGATCCATTACGTCGCTCCCGTGCTAGTGTCAGGATGTTATGAGGACAGGACGATGAGTGACGCAATTACGCACTTAAAAGTGCCTGTAGAACGTGAGGAAAGAGATGTTTGCCTTGGCCCGGAAGGTTCGGTCGCGCATGTGAACAGGGTGCTTCGTATGATCAGCGGACGATGGAAGCTGCCGATCTTGTTCCGCCTTTTCGCAAAATCTTCGATGCGGACTTCGCAGTTGTTGCGGGGCATTCCCAACATCTCGCAGAAAATGCTGACGCAGCATCTCAGAGAGCTTGAGAACGACGGGCTTGTCGTGAGGCGAGACTTTGGTGAGCAGCCGCCACATGTCGAGTACGCTCTTACGGATTCTGGTCGCGGCCTCATGCCGGTGCTGATGTCAGCAAGGGAGTTCTCCCGCCTTCATCCAGATCTGAACCCCACGAGCTCGGTTGTTGCACGTCGACGTAACGAGGGTGGTGGTTGAGCAACGCGCAGTTTTGTCGCGCAATCGCGCCCATCGGAACATTGAGAAGGGAGGATTGGGCCTCGACCGTGGTCCCTCATTGGACGGCGCGACGGGCGCCGAGGTGCCTTCATCGAGCGTCCCGAGCATGATGAGGCGATTGCCGGCGGCCTTGCACATTTTTACGGCCAGCCGCTGATCGACCTGCGGGCGATGTCGCGGTGGTGACATCTTATCTTCAGATCGTTTCACCTGGACTGCCAGGGCGAACAAAGAGTTCTCGCCAACCCTGGCATGTCGACGGGCTACCGGATTCATCGCGCTGTGGTGAACCGCTGGGAACTGGAGCGACATGGGGGCAGATGGAAAATTAGAAGGCTAACCCTCCTGCCAGTTGATGGCTCGGAATCTCACCAGGAACTGCTGCGGAAGGGCCTTGATGACCTGTCCTTTTCAAAGGGCTCTGCCAACGCGTCTTCCACGCCAAGGCACGACGTTTGTCCCTTCGTCGGCCGATCCGTTGGTCATGGGATCTTGATTCTCCCCACGGCTCCGGTGACGCAGATCGAGCGACGCGGCTGCGCGTGGTTCCGGCTCTTCTTATTCATCGGCACTCATGCCCACCTTCTCGAAGGATCGATGTTGAGACGGCTAAGCACCATTATCCGGCGGCGTCCGTGTAGAGTTCGCCGAGATGTTGGCGGACCCATTTCACCTCTTCGGAGGCCGTGCGGCGGAAGTGGCGTTTGAAGTCGCGGCTAAATTGGGAGGGGCTGACATAGCCGACCGACAGCGCGACCTCCGCGATGGTTCGGTCCCGGCGCGCCATCATGAGCCTCGCCTCGTGAAGTCGCATCGCCTTCACGTATTGCATCGGCGTACTGCCGGTCAGAGACTTGAAATGGGCGTGGTAGGAAGGGACGCTCATGCCCGATTCGCTCGCCAGCGCGGCGACCGAAATCTGCGTGCAATAGGTTTCGCGGAGCCGGGCTAGGCTTTGCATAATCCTCCCGGCTGTGCCTCTCTGCTGCAAGGCGGAGATTATTGCATCGCCCTGCGGTCCGATCAGCACCCGGTATTGCAGCTCGCGCAACAAGGCCGATCCTAGAACCGCCGTCTCAAGCGGATCGCCGAGCGCCCGCAGTAGGCGCAGCAGGCAATCTTCGATCTCCGGTTCCATTCTGCTCGAAACAAGGCTTTTGGCTTCTCCGACTGCCGGACCGGAACGTCTCATCTCCACTTCTGAAGCGATTTCGGCAGCCATCGGCATGTCGAACTCAACATAGACCGCCAGCAGAGGGCGTGATGGGCTAGCCACCGATTCCATCCGAAACGGAACAGGCACCGACACAGCCAGATAATGCTCCTCGTCGTAGAGATAGACCTTCCCCTCACACAGGCCTTGCTTGCGCCCCTGCAACACGAATACCGCACCCGGCCTATAGAGCACAGGGACGTCGTGAAGGACTGCCTCTGTCCTGAGGATGCGAACGCTGTCGAGCTGCGTCGCATTGTATCCATGAAGAGGCGCAAGAAGCCCGGCCCGTTCCACCAACTCCTGGCGCTTTAATCTCTCGTCCTTCAGCTTAATAGGATTTGGCAAGGAGTTCATAGTTCTCAGCATCGTGAGCCCTCGATAGGGAGACTATTTGTCTAATCATTCGAGTTATCAAGCAGAGAACACATCATGTCACAGAAGACCTTCTTCATAACCGGTGCCAATTCCGGCTTCGGTCTCGCCATAGCAGCTGCCGCCGACTGTGAGGGCCATAGGGTTATCGGTACCGTCCGCTCGGGAGCCTCGCGATCCTTCCTTGCGGAACGCCTGCCGAGGGTGCATTCAGTCCTGTGTGACGTGACCGAATTCGACCGGATCCCCAACATCGTCCGACGAGTCGAGGAAGAGCACGGCCCGGTTGACGTCCTGATCAACAACGCCGGTTACGGCCACGAGGGGATTCTGGAAGAGTCTCCGCGTGAAGAGATGCGGCGTCAGTTCGACGTCAACGTCTTCGGTGCGGTTGCGATTGCCAAGGCCTTCATGCCGCTGTTCCGTGAGAGGCGTAGCGGCTTCATCGTCAACGTCACGTCCATGGGCGGAATGATCACCATGCCGGGGATTGCCTTTTACTGCGGCAGTAAGTTCGCCCTGCAGGGCATCTCGGAAGTCATGCGTTCCGAAATGGCTCCGTTTGGTGTGCGTGTCACCGCACTCTGCCCCGGCTCGTTCCGGACGGACTGGGCTGGACGGTCGATGGCCCGGACCGACCGGTCCATCGCCGATTATGACGCACTCTTCGATCCGATCCGAAAGGCGCGCCAGGAAAAAAGCGGCAAGCAGCTTGGTGACCCCGACAAACTGGCAACGGCCGTTCTACGGCTGATCGAGTCTGACAATCCTCCACCGCAGCTTCTGCTTGGGAGCGATGCGCTCAAGTTTGTATCGGAAAGAGTGGAGCGTCTGCAGCAGGAGATCGCGGAATGGAAGTCTGTCACCGTCTCGACCGACGGCTGATGGCTGCAAGTGGGCTCGCTCCTAATGCAAAGCACGAGCAGAATCTTTTTCGATCGACTGAACTATGGTGTAGCAGTGGCGGGAAGCCGCATGGTACGGGCGTCCTAGCCCGTCAGCGCGACCCTAGCAACCGCTTCCACCCTCGGGCGCGTCCGACACCACCCGCGCCAGGATGGACATGCTGAATTGGACGGTCGGTACGAACCGGGCCAGCGCATGGGTGCCCGTCGACACCGGAATCTCGCCACCCTCCTCTCCTCGGCCAAAGCGTGCCATCAGGCGCTCGAGCGTCACTGCGCGCGCGGTCCGCACAAGTTCGCCGAACTCTACACATCCCGCGCTGCCGACAACGGAAAGCGTTCCATGTAGCCGTCAGGAATGTCCGCGGCACAGCCCGTCAAGTGACGCACGCTAGCGGACGGCGCATCATCGAAGTCTACAACGCTGCGGCGCAGGTGGATGTGGGAGATTTTAGCCTGAAGCGCCCGACGGCGAGTGCAACCCTAATCTTCATACCCCAGTCCTTTGCCCCAACTTTCTTGGACTAAAAGTACTCGTGCCGTCCCATCGCTCATTCGACATCGTATGTGCCGCACCGTGGCTTTACATGATCCTGCACGATCGAGAGTGAACTGAAGGTGATGCCGCTTGTGCTGCCTGTGATGAGGATAGTATTGCCGCTCAGTTTCATGTTGCTCCTTATCTTTGGGTATTGGAATGTCGCTGACTCTTTTGTTCCGTCCCGACGCTATCGACAGCGCCTCCCCGTAGCGCGATCGAGATATCTGAGAACTGCGCGGACGTTGCGCAGATAATGCTTATCTGCTTTCGTCAAGCGCACGCCAGCATGGCTGCGTTCGAACAGGGTGAAGCCGATCTCGTCTTGGAAAACGCGGATGCTTCGACTGATTGTCGGCTCCTGCAAGTCCAGCGCAATGGAAGCTTGACGGAAACGGGCGTTTCTCGGCGGCAGCGAGTGCATAGCGCAGATGTTGCAGAACGACTTGAACGCAGCGGTGTGACGGTGACCGACGATACATTTGACATCGTGGCGGCCGGCTTCGACGCGGGGGTGCAGTTGGTTCAGAACTGACAGATTCATCGCCAATCCGATCTACCAGACGTCGAAACTGAGCAACTAGCGCCGGGGCGCGTTCATCCAGATTTTCCCTAGCAGGCGGCGAAGCTCGGCGCGTTCGTCCGCGTTAAGCCTTTCCAGCATCCGGTCCTCGTGTTCGTTCAGGCGGCGCAGCCAATCGGCGGCGGCGTCTTTGCCGGCCTGTGTCGGGAATAGCCGTTGAACGCGCTGATCGGTCGCCTCAGCCTCTCGGGTGAACAGGCCCTTTGCCTCCAGATCGGCCAGGAACTGCACAATGTTGGCGCGCTGCATCCCGAGGATGCGGCAAATCTCGGCCGAGGTCAGCCCAGGCGTTTCGACCATGCACAATAGCACGCTCAGGCCGATTGGGCGGGCATCCACCTGCGCAAGCGTTTCCACTGCTCCGTTCAGGTCGAAGACCGATGCACGGCGAAGATGATAGCCTACAAGGCTCAGCAAGGCGCTCTTTTCGTTGTCAATCATGTGCCGTCATGTGCCTTTCCAAAAAAACCGCTATACAAGATAGCGATCTTCGCGTTAATTTACCCTCGGACGATATGCTCGACGGTTCGGGCAGCATTCTTGGAGGACTGTCGTGAGCATTGTCAATCTTCGCATCGCGGGGGCAGAGCGGGCCGCGAGCCGCACATTCCGCCGATATAACCCGGTGACGGGAGCACTTGCCAGCGAGGCCGCCGCCGCCAGCGTCGAAGACGCCCGTGCAGCCGCGGAAGTGGCGGCCGATGCATTCCCTGCATGGGCTGCCCTTGGTCCTAATGCCCGTCGCGCGGTACTGCTTAAGGCCGCCGACGTGATCACAGCGAAGGGTGAGGCCTTCGTCATCGCAATGGCTTCCGAGATAGGCGCAACCGAAGGCTGGGCGCGGTTCAACGTGATGCTCGCCGCCTCGATCCTGCGCGAGGCTGCGGCGTTGACCACGCAGGTCTCGGGCGAGGTGATCCCTTCGGACAAACCGGGCTGCCTTTCGATGGGCATCCGCGAACCCGCGGGCGTATGTCTCGGCATCGCGCCCTGGAACGCGCCAGTGATCCTCGGGGTGCGCGCGCTGGCCACGCCCCTCGCCTGCGGCAATGCCGTCGTGTTCAAGGCTTCCGAGATCTGCCCTCGCACCCACGCGCTGATCGTTGAGGCGCTGGAGGAAGGCGGCCTTCCCCCGGGTCTTGTCAGCCTCGTGACCAACGCACCCGAGGACGCAGCCGAGATCGTCGGAGCGCTGATCGACCACCCGGCGATCCGACGCATCAATTTCACCGGGTCAACCAAGGTGGGCCGGATCATCGCGGAACGTGCCGGGCGGCAGTTGAAGCCCTGTTTGCTGGAACTGGGGGGCAAGGCTCCGCTTCTGGTGCTGAAGGACGCCGACATTGACGAGGCGGTCAAGGCGGCAATCTTCGGAGCCTTCTTCAACCAAGGCCAGATCTGCATGTCCACCGAACGCATTATTGTCGTGAGCGACGTGGCCGATTCATTTGTTGAGAAGTTCACCGACCGCGCGGCGCAGCTGAAGGCGGGCGATCCGGCACAGGGCAACGCCCCTTTGGGAGCAGTCGTGGACGCCCACACGGTAACGAAGGTCCAGTCGCTAATTGAGGACGCGCAGTCAAAAGGAGCCACTGTGACCAGTGCCGGCTCGGCTGAGGGCGTTCTAATGCCCGCGCAGGTCGTAGACCGCGTCACCTCGAACATGCGGATCTACACGGAGGAGAGTTTTGGTCCCGTCGTCGCCATTCTGCGCGCAGAAAATGAAGAGGACGCAGTAAGGCTTGCCAACGACAGTGAATACGGGCTGTCGGCGGCGGTATTTACCCGCGACATCTCGCGCGGGATCGCCGTGGCGCGGCAGATACGGTCCGGCATCTGCCACGTCAACGGACCCACTGTGCATGACGAGGCCCAAATGCCCTTCGGTGGTACCGGTGCCTCTGGCTACGGTCGCTTCGGTGGTCGTGCCGGCATAGCCGAATTCACGGAGCTGCGCTGGATCACGGTCGAGACACAGCCTGGACATTTTCCAATTTGAAAGGACGAACATATGGCAAACGACATTGATACCGTGACTTGGGATATAGCGGACGGAATCGCCTGGCTGCGCTTTAACCGCCCCGACAAGCGCAACGCTATGTCGCCAACGCTTAACCGGGCGATGATGGAGGCGCTGGACCAGTTGGAGTTCCGCGACGACGTGGGCGTGCTGGTGCTGACCGGCGCAGGCTCCGCCTGGACCGCGGGCATGGATCTGAAGGAATACTTCCGCGAGACCGAGGCTGATGGTCTTGCCGGCACACGCAAGGCGCAGCGCGAAAGCTATAGCTGGTGGCGGCGGCTGCGCTGGTACCAGAAACCGACCATCGCTATGGTCAACGGCTGGTGCTTCGGCGGTGGCTACGGACCGCTCTTCGCTTGCGATCTTGCCTTTGCCGCCGACGAGGCGAAGTTCGGCCTTTCCGAGATAAACTGGGGCATTTTGCCCGGAGGCGGAGCCACGAAGGTTGCGGTGGAGCTGCTGCCTTTCCGCAAGGCGATGTACCACTCAATGACCGGCGAGCCGATCGACGGGAAGACAGCCGCAGACTGGGGCCTTGTGAACGAGAGCCTGCCCTTGAAAGAGTTGAAGGACCGCGTGACGCAGGTCGCGAGGGTGCTTCTGGAAAAAAACCCCGTTGCGCTGAAGGCCACCAAGGACGCTGTTCGCCGTGTCGGGCCGATGAGCTATGACGACGCCGAGGACTATCTCGTCCGCGCGCAGGAGGCCGCCAACTCCTACGATGCCGAGGGGCGGAAGGAGGGAATCCGCCAGTTTATCGACGAGAAGAGCTACAAGCCCGGCCTAGGCGCTTACGACACGTCGCGCAAGGCAGGCTGACGATCTCAGGGAGGAGATGTGATGCTGGACTTTACAACCCCCGATCCGGTGGCGCTTCACGCGCGCCTCCGGCCCGATGCTCTTGCCTGTCTCGACCTCGCTACGGGCAAGAAATGGACCTACACGGCGTTGGATGCTGACATTGAGCGTGCCGTAGCGGTGCTGCGGGCCAAGGGAGTGACGGAAGGCGACCGCGTGGCTGTATTGGCTCGTAATTCGGGCTGGCAGGTCGTGATGCAGCAAGCGCTAATCCGCATGGGCGGCATTTTTGTTCCGCTGAACTGGAGGCTTTCAGAGCCCGAGATCGATATCCTTCTGGCCGATTGCGCCCCGAAGGAATTGTATCGTGACATGGCGGGTTTTGCTGAAGCTGTTGAACTGGCCGTTCCGGGTGACCGTTGCACGCCTCGTTCGCAGTCTGAGACCTGCACGATCCTCTATACTTCCGGCACGTCCGGAAGTCCCAAGGGCGCGATGCTGAGTGCGAGCTGCCTTCTGGCCACCGCTGTCAATTTCGGTGTGCTCGGCGAAGTGGACAGCAACAGCGTCTTCCTTTGCGACACGCCGATTTTCCACGTCATAGGCTTGGTGACACAGATCTGGCCCGCGCTTCTGCGCGGCGGGACATGCATGATCTCAGCCGGATTCGATCCTGAACTGACCAATACGCGGTTGGCCGATCCGGAGCTGCGTGTCACACATTACTTCTGTGTGCCTCAAATGGCCGAGGGGCTACGCCACGCACGGAATTTTGCGCCAGATCGATGGGCGCTGAAAGCCCTGTTCACCGGCGGCGCGCCGAATCCGGCCGCTCATATCCACTGGTGGTTGGACCGCGGCGTGGCAATGGTCGATGGCTACGGCATGACCGAATGCGGCACGATCCTGGGAATGCCTCTCTCGGCCCGGATCGTGCGCGAAAAGGCCGGGGCGGTCGGCCTGCCAGGCCCTCTTACTCGCGTAAGGTTAGTGGACGAAGATGGGCGGGAGGTGCCCCACGGGGCCGAAGGCGAGGTCCTTGTGCACGGGCCGAACGTGATCAGGGGTTACTGGAACCGGGAGGACAGCGCGCTCGGTGCCGATGGTTGGTTGCGCACGGGCGATGTCGGCCGCGCAGATATTGACGGCTACATCACTATCGTAGACCGGCGAAAGGACATGTTCATCTCGGGTGGCGAGAACGTCTATCCGGTTGAAATCGAATCCGTGATGGCCTCCCATCCAGCCATACGCGAGGTCGCTGTTATCGGCGTGCCCGACTCGCGCTGGGGCGAGGTTGGCCGTGCCTTCGTGGTGCTTGTGCCCGGTAAGTCGATTGCGGAGAACGAACTGGCCCAGCATTGCGAAACCTCCCTCGCTCGCTACAAGATCCCGAAAACCTTCGTAACCGTCGATGCCTTGCCGCGCACCGCCTCTGGCAAAGTCATGAAACACATTCTGCGCGACGAATTCCTCACGGCGTGAACGAAACGCCGACTGCTGGCGACGCTCGGCACCCTGCCCGCTCTGTCGGCAGGGCGCCGAATTCTGCCGCCGATGCCGACCCGGCGCATATCGGACCATGCCGGGCTTACGGTCGAAATCGTGAATGATGAGCAATGAGCGACTGTCCGGGTGGCAGGATTACACGCCGCTGCATGGACAACAGCAAGATTGCTATTTTATATCGCTATATGACATAGCGTTTTTTCTTGACATAACGCATGCCCTGACGACATCTTGCTCGAACGGAAGTCGCAGGAGGAGACGCGCCTTCCACTCACTATTTTGATTTTGGAGGATCAATGGGAATTTCAACATCAGGTGCCGGCAGTAGCCGGGCCATACTCATATGCTTCGCCGCAGCCCTTGTTGAAGGTTTCGATATCCAGGTTGCCGGCATTGCGGCGCCGCGCCTCGGCCCGGCGCTCGGTCTTTCGCCTGCCCAGATGGGGATGTTTTTCTCGTCAGCAACTTTCGGGCTGATCTTCGGCGCATTGGCGGGCGGATGGCTTTCAGACAGGCATGGGCGGCGGGCAGGACTTGCAATCTCGCTTGCCGTGTTTGGATTGTTTGCCATCGGAACGGCGTTGGCGGGAAATTACGAGACCCTTCTGGTGATGCGGTTCATGACTGGCGTGGGGCTGGGCGGGGCTCTCCCGAATCTCGTGGCCATCGCATCGGAGGCAGCGGCACCGGAGCGCCGTGGCCGCGCCGTCGCGCTGATGTATGCGGGCATTCCCCTGGGTGGTGCCGCGGTCAGCCTGATCTCCATCGCCGGTCTGGGCGATGGTTGGCGGGTGCTGTTTGTGATCGGCGGTCTGCTTCCCCTGATGATCGTGCCCCTGGTCATGACCCTGCCCGAACTGCGCGTGGCACCCAAGGGGCGCGATGTGACAGGGATCGGTACGGTTCTTGGCAGCGGTAACCTTGCGCCGACGCTATTGCTTTGGGCTGGTTTCTTCTTTTCGCTGCTGGTGCTTTATCTGCTGCTCAACTGGCTTCCGGCGCTTATGGTCTCGCGCGGCTTCGGGCGTGCCGAGGCGGGGATGGTCCAACTTGCCTTCAATCTGGCAGGAGCTGCTGGCAGTCTCCTAGGGGGCGTGGCCCTCGATGCGCGAAACCGCTCATTCTGGGTTGCCGGTTCCTTTGGCGGACTCGTCGTAGCGCTTGCGCTATTGGCCGTGGCGCCCGCAAATATCTTCGTGACGCTCGTGGTGGGGGCGATACAGGGTGCCGCAATCATCTCGGTGCAAGCAGTGCTCTACGGCATCGCCCCGCAGTGCTATCCGGCAGAGGTGCGCGGTCAGGGGGTCGGCCTTGCCGTGGCGGTGGGTCGTTTCGGCTCGGTGGCAGGACCGCTGCTTGCCGGAGCACTGGTTGCCGCGGGTCAGAGTGCCTCCGAAGTGCTGACGGGTATCTTGCCAATCGCTGTGCTTGGCGGCATTGCGACCTGGTTTCTGACTCGCCGCAAGCGCGCGACGTCGATTTCCTGAGAAAGCCGGGCGCCCAGGCGCGCCCGGCTTTCTCACTCGCCATTTTCCACGTTGAAATGGCTATATAGGCAACCAACCCGCTATGCTGGATAGCGGATTATCAGCACATCGATTCATCTGCTCGAATGCCGATCCATGGAGAGCGTAATTGGCCAGCGTCCGCGATTTCGAAGGGACAGTCGGGCGGGCATGCGTTCGCGCTCGACGCAACAGACAAATGGGAGGAAAAATGAAGAAATTGATCAAGCTGGGTGCCGCCATGACTGTCGTCATGCTGAACATCAATACGGCCGGGGCGCAGCAGGCACTGCCCGACGAAATTGCGAAAGGTAAACCTTCAGACGTTCCGATCGCGACGCAGATAATGCGCTGGCATATGAATGACGGCGACGTCAACGCGTTTGCTTTCCGCAATATGGACGAACTTTTCAGCATTCGCACCGTGCCTCATTCCGGCACTGCATGGATCCTCCCGCGTGAGGATCATAGGATGGATTTCTCCTATGAATTCAACGGGCGGACTTTCAACGCCGAAGATTTTCTAGAACGCAATTATACCAACGCATTTCTGGTGATGAAAAACGGCAAGATCGTCACGGAAATCTATCGCAATAATAGCGATGCAAGTACTCGCTTCATGGGCTGGTCCATGACGAAATCCATCACTTCCATACTGGTTGGAGCCGCGGTGGCCGATCGATCCATCGAATCCATCGATGATCCCATCGTAAAATACCTGCCGGAATTGAAAAATGGCGGATATCGCGATGTGACGATTCGACAGATTTTGGAAATGCGGTCGGGCGTGGATTATGAGAAGCGCTACGACTTTGCGAATCCGGGCATCGCCGCCAGCAACCACATCAATGCGCTTGTTAAAAACGTGGCGCGATTTGCCGATGCTGGGCTCGATATTGCCACTGCCGCCAAGCCGGGGAAGGTATTCGCCTATAAAACCATTGACACTGCCATTCTTGGTTGGCTGATCGAGCGCGTCACCGGCGGAACCGTTGCAGCCTATACCACCGGAAAACTGTGGGAGCCAATGGGCGCTGAGGCGGATGGCTTCTACATCATGGACGGAAAGCCCGGAGTTGGCCGTGAATTCAGTGGCGCCGGTTTCAACGCGACATTGCGCGACTGGGCCCGGTTCGGACAAATGCTGCTGAATGAAGGGACTGTTGAAGGGCGTCGGGTTGTTGACGCTGAGTGGATCAGAACGGCGCGCACGCCCTTGGGTTCCGAAGCGGGCGTCGACGGCGGATACGGCTTTCAATTCTGGACTCGCGAGGGATCGGAGGCCTACAAAGCCGTAGGTCTGCAAGGACAATACGTCTACGTAGACCCTGACACGCAAACCGTCATGGTCAAGCTTAGCTATTTCCCACCGGGCGACGACACCCCTACGTCGAGACGGAAGCGTTCTTTGGGGCGCTGACGAGTTGGGCTCCGAAATAATCCGTCGATCCAACCGGCTTCGACGACATCTCTCTGGCGCGGCTCAGCATAGTCGCGCCAGTCATCTGCTGCTAATAACCACTACTGAACTTTGTCTTGGGTTTCAAAAATTGAACATGACGAGTCCGACTGACCGGAGATCCTGCGAACAAGTGAATTGAAGGCGTTCACAGCGGCCAGTGGCATTGCGCCATTTGAGCGGAAGCGCCACGTCGTCGGCATGATGAAACCCAATAGTGACTTCCCTTCTACCTAATTTTTTGACTTGTCTTGGCCTTACCTAGACGCGGGGCGGCATGTGCGCCTTGTCGAGACGACGATGAATGAGCGAGACAATGGTCAAGAGGTCCTCAGCATCCTCCTTCGACATAGTCCAATGGATTCGAGCGTCGTGAGCGGTCGGATTACGGAACATCCCGAATGTGCCTCGAACGAGGTTGGCAAAGCCGCTCTGCTCACTGCGTCGCTGACGGTGCTGCGCGGATTGATGGCCAACACGGGAAACTCGCCCCCGAGAGCGCGATCCACCAAGGCTGCTCCGTCGTCCATAAGGCCGGTTCGCGTCCGCATCTTGTCCGCAACGCTCTTTACCGCCTCCTGTACTGCGTGAAAATAGTTGTCGGCAAGCAGCTCCGCTCGGCAGAACCTGAGCACGTCGGGATGAACGCCGCGGCCTTCGAGATCTGCCCGGAGTTCGCGGGCCCGGCGCTGGCCTCCGGGAGGGTTTGTGCGACTTCGGCAATCTTGAGTTCGCCCGTCGGTCGACCGCGAGACCCGCAAATGCCAACGCTTGGTTTAGAAGCGCGCGCAATTCCAATTCTCCCCCGTGTTGCACAACCACCCCTCGGGCGATCCGACGCCGTCGCAAGCCGATATCGATATGACAAAGATGATTGTCGATACGGCAAAACCGCTCGGCATCACAGTTCATGATCACATCATCATCGGCAAGGACGGTCACGCGAGCCTCAAGGGGCTGCGTCTCATATAGGAGCCAAATCGGCTTCAGGTGTCCGTCAGGTTTGGGTGGCAAAGCGACGATGCTGCAACCATCCTGCTCCGAGACTTTCATGACGACGACGATTGCTTCTCGCCAATTTCCTCGCTTCAGGAAGGCAGCACTATGCTTTCTCGCGCCGCTCTTTCTTATCGTTGGCAGCTATGCTCTCTATTTGAAAGCCACGAACAACTTCCACACGGTCGTCGCCGGCGAAGTCTACCGTTCGTCGCAACCATCCCCGCAAGCTATTGCGGATTTCGCGCAGCGGTATGGGATCAAGACCATCATCAACCTGCGCGGCCCGACCAACAGCTCGGCATGGCACGGCGAGGTCGAGCAAGCGAAGACGCTTGGAATCGAGCATATCGATTTCCCGATGTCTGCTTACAAGGAGCTTTCTCCAGAACGCGCGGAGGAATTGATCCAGGTCATGAAAGACGCTCCAAAGCCGCTGTTGATCCATTGCCTCTCGGGCTCGGATCGCACCGGGCTCGCATCGGCCCTCTATCTGGCGGCGATCAGCAAGACGAACGAGAACGTCGCGGAGGAGCAAATGTCGATCATCTATGGCCATATTGCGCTGCCGATTAGCCGCGCCTTCGCCATGGACCGCACCTTCGAGAAGCTGGAACCCCTGCTTGGCTTCCGTGAATCCTGATATTCTCCCTTAAAATATTCTGCAACATTGACCTGCTACCCGTGGACGCGCGACATACTGCGTCGCACAAATGATTCCAGCTTTCCAATCGGGGCCAGCTTAATGTTCCAGTACGATCTCGTTGTTGTGGGTAGCGGTCCGGCGGGCCGCCGCGGCGCAATCCAGGCCGCCAAGCTCGGCAAGAAGGTTCTGGTCATCGAACAAGGCAAGCGCGTCGGCGGCGTTTCGGTTCACACCGGTACCATCCCCTCCAAGACGCTGCGCGAAACGGCGCTCAATCTCTCCGGCTGGCGCGAGCGTGGTTTCTACGGCCGGTCCTATCGCGTGAAGGAAGAGATCAGCGCGGATGACCTTCGGCGCCGCCTGCTGATCACCCTTGATCACGAAGTCGAGGTGCTTGAACATCAGTTCGCCCGAAACCGCGTCCAGCACATCAGAGGCAAGGCAAGCTTTGTCGACCCGTCGACGCTCGAAGTCGTCAAGGACGATGGCGAAGTCGTCAAGGTCACCGGGGCCAGCATCCTGCTTGCGGTCGGCACCAAGCCGTTCCGCCCGGACTACATCCCCTTCGACGGCAAAACGGTACTCGACAGCGACGAATTGCTCGACATCGAAGAACTGCCACGCTCGATGGCCGTGATCGGCGCAGGCGTCATCGGCATCGAATATGCGACGATCTTCAGCGCGCTGGATACCGCAGTGACCGTGATCGATCCGAAGCCGACGATGCTCGATTTCATCGACCGGGAAATCGTCGAAGATTTCACCTATCAGCTGCGTGATCGCAACATGAAGATCCTGCTCGGCACCAAGGCCGACACAGTGACGCGCCTCGACAACGGCAGAGTTGAACTGAAGCTCGACAATGGCCGCCACATGGTGACAGACATGGTTCTGTTTGCCGCAGGGCGCATGGGCGCGACCGACACGCTCAATCTGGACGCAGCCGGGCTCGACGCCGATAACCGCGGCCGCCTCAAGGTCAACCCGGAAACCTTCCAGACATCCGTGCCGAACATCTACGCTGCTGGCGACGTTGTCGGGTTTCCGAGCCTTGCCTCCACCTCGATGGAACAAGGCCGCATTGCCGCGCGCGTTGCCGTTGGCGCGGTCGCGAAGGAGCCGCCGAAATACTTCCCCTACGGCATCTATGCGGTGCCGGAGATCTCTACCTGCGGCCTGACCGAGGAAGAGATGAAGGAGCGCGGCATTCCCTACGAGTGCGGCATCGCGCGTTTCCGGGAGACCTCGCGCGGACACATCATGGGGCTCGACACCGGACTTCTGAAGTTGATCTTTTCTTTGAAGACGCGCCGGCTGCTCGGCGTGCATATCGTCGGTGAAGGGGCGACCGAGCTGGTGCACATCGGCCAGGCAGTTTTGAACCTCAAAGGCACCGTCGAATATTTCGTCGAGAACACGTTCAACTACCCGACACTCGCCGAAGCCTATAAGATTGCTGGCCTAGATGCGTGGAACCGGATGGGCGATATCAAGTCGGAGCTTTGATGTTGTCTCAAACGGTGACAGCGCCGATCTCCTGACGGTTTTCTTAACGAAAGCAATGATATACGAATCGAACAAAATCTGCGCGACCCGACTTATTTGTGTCGGATAGCACCGGTAAAAGCTTTGCTTGTATAATCCACCGCGTCTGGTAGCGTCCATTTTCGGGGATTCCTCTTACCAGCGAGCGACCGTGCAAGACCTGTCCAAGACTGCCGAACGGAATTTCCAACTGATTCTGATCAAGCCGTCGCACTATGACGATGATGGCTATGTGATCCGCTGGTGGCGGGCGATGATCCCGTCCAACTCCTTGGCTGCAATCTATGGAATCGCGTCTGACTGCGCAGAGCGTAAGGTATTGGGGGCAGAGGTCGGGATCGAGATCACGGTCGTCGACGAGACAAACACGCGGGTCAACATCCCGGCACTGCTCAAGCGACTTGCGCAACATGACAATTTCGGGATGGTCGCGTTGGTCGGCGTTCAGTCGAACCAGTATCCACGGGCACTGGATATTGCGCGCCCCTTCCGCAAGGCCGGCGTGCCGGTTTCGATGGGAGGCTTTCACGTGTCGGGCTGCCTCGCCATGCTCGACGGCAAGGCAGTCGGCTTGGATGCATGTCGCGAGATGGGTATTTCGATGTTTGCCGGCGAGGCCGAAGGCCGCCTGGACCGCGTCCTGCAGGATGCCGCCAGCGGCAAACTTGAGCCGCTTTACAATTTCATGAATGACCTGCCGAGTATCGAAGGTGCGGCCGTGCCCTTCCTGCCGAAAGCCAATGTAGCACAGACGCTTGGCCTCAGCACGAGCTTCGACGCCGGCCGCGGTTGCCCCTATCAATGCTCTTTCTGCACCATCATCAATGTGCAGGGGCGCAAGTCGCGGTTCCGATCGGCTGATGATGTCGAAAAACTAGTGCGGATGAATTGGGCGCAAGGCATCCATAAGTTCTTCATCACCGACGACAATTTCGCGCGCAACAGGGATTGGGAAGCGATCTTCGACCGGTTGATCGAACTCCGGGAAAAGGACGGTATTCCACTTGGATTGATGATCCAGGTCGACACGCTCTGCCACAAGATCCCGAACTTCATCGAAAAATCCAAGCGCGCCGGCGTCACTCGCGTCTTCATCGGGCTTGAGAATGTAAACCCCGACAATCTGACGGCGGCCAAGAAGAACCAGAACAAGATCACCGAATACCGGAAGATGCTGCTCGCCTGGAAAGCCCAAGGCATCATGACGCTCGCCGGCTACATTCTTGGTTTCCCGGCAGACACGCCGGAGACGATCCGGCGCGACATCGCGATCATCCAGCATGAGCTTCCCCTCGACGTCATTGAGTTCTTCGTGCTGACGCCGCTGCCGGGCTCGGAAGATCATCAGACATTGTGGAAGAAGGGCGTCGAGATGGACGCCGATCTCAACATCTACGACGTCGAGCACGTCTGCACTGCGCATCCGAAGATGAGCAAGCAGGAGTGGGAAAGCATCTACCAGGAGGCCTGGTCGCTCTACTATTCGCCAGAGCATATGAAGACGCTGCTGCGCCGGGCTGTTGCTACCGGCGTGCCGCTCGCCAGCCTCGTCAAGATGCTCGTGTCGTTCGCCACGACTGTACCTCTGGAGAACGTGCATCCACTGCAGAGCGGCCTGCTGCGTCTCAAGCATCCATCCGAACGCCGCCCAGATCTTCCCAAGGAAAGCGCCGTTACCTTCTGGCCACGGTTCATCTGGGAAACCGTCACCAAGCATTTGTCGCTGGGCGCCACCATCGCCGGCCTCGCAACGAGCGCCTTTTTCATAGCCCGTGACAAGAACTCGGCGAACTACATGGATCAGGCACTGACACCGGTCGGTGACCACGAGGATGAAACGCTCGAACTCTTCACGAAAACGGCGGGCGGACGGGCTGCGGTCTCGCACATCCACCGTGTCGCCGAACTAACCCATGCCCACAAGGCAGTTTGACGCGCCCGTGCTCTTTGGTTGGGCGCGTTGAGATCCATTGGCGGACCGGCGCTCTTAGTTTCGCGTGGGTAATTTCACGACGTCCAGCAGCGCAGCGGCCTGCAGCGTGTCGATGAACTCCACGCATTCCTTCAGCTTGCCGTTCTCGAAGGTCATTTTGTCCATGATCTCGGTATCGTATTCCGTCGCGCCAAAACGCATGCGTCCCATACGGTGAATCAACGCAACGTCGCCGTCGACATGGATGGACACAAAATCGATCCCTCTCATATCCCAATTGTCGATCAAGTATTGCATCGTCACGCGAAGCGCGGCGGCGCCGACAACAGGATCCGTCAAAGGCGCCAGATGCTGATTCCCGACCACTCGGAATAGGCAATCGTCATCAAGGAAAGACATCAAACTCTCGAGATCGCCCTCCACCCGCGCACGATAGATCCGCCGCACCAGATCCCTAAGGTCATCATTGGAAGACATTGCCAAATCCCCCTCTTGCAATGCTCCAGTCTGCGTCCGCTTAATCGAAACCGCAACTAATTCGTGTAACAACTCCACTTTCGACGTAGCCCCGTCGCGCCGCACCGTCATCGCGGTGTCGCAACCACCTCAATGACAAACGAGGCCGTAACATCATAACAATGTTCCGGCCTCGCAATGTATTAAGCCCCGCACGAGGCGGAGCTTTCATGAATTCGGAAAACCGAAGATTACTCGGCGCTGTCCTCGGAAGCCTTCTTCTTCGGAGCGGCCTTCTTCTTCGGAGCGGCAGCTTCTTCGCCTTCAGTGGCTTCTGCCTTGGCAGCAGCCTTCTTCTTCGGAGCGGCCTTCTTGGCTTCCTTGTCAGAAGCTTCGCCCTCTTCGTCGGCGAGCAGCTCTTCCTTGGTCACCTTCTTGTCCGTGACGTCGATCTCGGTCAGCAAATGGTCGATGACCTTTTCTTCGAAGATCGGAGCGCGGATCGAGGCGGCCGCACCCGGCTGGCTGCGGAAAAAGTCAAGGATCTGCTTTTCCTGGCCCGGATACTGACGCAGCTGCTCGTAGATGGCGCGCTGCATTTCGTCTTCACTCACTTCAACACCGGCCTTTTCGCCGATTTCGGAGAGAACGAGGCCGAGGCGAACGCGACGCTCAGCGAGCTTCTTGTATTCTTCGCGAGCTTCCTCTTCCGTCGTGTCTTCGTCTTCGAAGGTCTTGCCGGACTGGGCGAGATCGTTGGCGACCTGGTTCCAGATGCCGTTGTACTCGGCATCGACGAGCGAAGCCGGGGTATCGAACTTGTACATTTCGTCGAGCTGGTCGAGGATCTGACGCTTGACCTTCTGGCGGGTCATCGAGCCGTACTGCGACTCGATCTGACCGCGGACGATTTCCTTCAGACGGTCAGCCGATTCAAGACCGAGCTTCTTCGCCAACTCGTCGTTGATTTCAACCTCGGCCGGAGCAGCAACGTCCTTGACGGTGACGTCGAAGGTGGCTTCCTGGCCAGCCAGGTTCTTGGCCGGGTAGTCGGCCGGGAACGTGACGGTGATGGTCTTTTCGTCACCAGCCTTGGCGCCGACCAACTGGTCTTCGAAGCCAGGGATGAAGCGGCCGGAGCCGAGAACGAGTTCTGCGCCCTGGTCGGTGCCGCCATCGAAGGCAACGCCGTCGACCTTGCCGACGTAGTCCATCGTGATGCGGTCGCCGTTGGCGGCCTTGCCCTTCTTGGTCTCGTAGGAACGGGCGCTTTCAGCGACCTTCAGAACCTGCTCGTTGACTTCGTCTTCCGAGATGTCGACGACTTCGCGGGTGATCTTGATGCCCTTGCTGGACTTCAGCTCGATCGGCGGCAGAACCTCGTAGGAGAGCGTGAACTCGAAATCCTTCTGAGCGGCGAGGATCTGCTCTGCCTCGTCCTTGTCTTCCGTCATCGCGATTTCCGGCTGCGTCGCGGACTTTTCGCCGCGCTCTGCGAGGATGGCGGTCGGCTGCTCGCGGACAATCTCGTTGACGAGGTCGGCCATGATGGACTTGCCGTAAACCTTCTTGAGGTGAGCGGCCGGAACCTTGCCCGGACGGAAGCCGTTGATGCGGACCTTGTCCTTCACGTCGGCAAGACGCTCATTCATCTTGACTTCCATGTCCTTGGCCGGGATTACGACCTTGATTTCGCGCTTCAGCCCTTCAGCGAGCGTTTCGATAACCTGCATGTCTTCCTACCTTCATTTCGTGGCGGCCGTGCCCAGACGCCGTTCGTTTCGATGAGCACGACGCCGGGAAATTGCCGAGCGTGGCTTGTTCTCAATTCTTATTCATTCCGCCCCTGGCGGAACGGCGCTTTGCTTCCGGGTAATCGAGGGACACCGTTTTCCGATCCCCCCGCCTGCAAGCCAGCTTTTGGTGCGGGTAGAGAGACTTGAACTCCCACGCCTTGCGGCACCAGAACCTAAATCTGGCGTGTCTACCAATTTCACCATACCCGCGTTCTCAAAAACCGCATGCATATGCCTGCACATGAGGCCTTCCGGAGCGCGGCGTCTCTATAACACCCGATTTGGTAGAGGCAAAGGAAAAATGAAGGGCAAATGACAGTGATTTCGCCCGCAGTGGCGGGCTTCCACACCATTCGGCCTCTGCTCAATAAAGAGGCTCGTCGTAAGCAGGCTTGCCGTCCACGAGCAGGCTGGTATCTGCGGCGTCCCATCGGTAGCGACGCGAATGGCAACAGAGACGTCACCGTCCTGGCGGGCCTTCTCCAAAGCCATGCCCTGGCCTTCCGGAACGTAGTAGCGTTCGATGCCGTACTCGATGCGGATATGGTCGGCGGAATTGGCACCATAACTATAGAAAGGTCTGCTGTGGAGAACCACGGTGCCCGGCTGCTCCGGCAGACGTTCGAACGATGATTCGACAATGTCCCAGAAGCCGCCGTCACCAGCCTTCAACCGCACCCAAAGGCTCTTCTTGCCCTGATCCTGCGGCACACCACCCATAATCGACGCGACCGGGACCGAGGATATCTCGTAGTTCAACACGACGTAGTCGCCCCGGAGAAAGTCGCGCGGATCAACGGGGGCAGTTTTTAGGAGTGCGTCGGCGCCACTTCGCAGGATCGATGCGCGACTTTCAATCACATAGCCAAGAACGGCGGTCTGCAGGGCAGCAACGATGATTGCAGCGACAATGTAGCGGCGCCCTGAGCCTTGCATTGAAAAAATGCTCACAGGCTTGCCTCCGGGGTTCTAATGGCAAATCGGCGCTCGAGGCGAATGACGATCCACGCAACGGCTGCAACGAAAAGCCCCGAGAACAAAAAGAGGCTCGATGTGCCAAGAATCGACCCGACGGTCACCGATGCAAGGTAGAGCATCTCAATGGCAAACGCCGTGTAAGCCAAATAGCGCACCGCGCCATTGTTCCGGCCTTGGAGCGCAATCGCAAGGACCGCGGCCCCCAGCGTCACGAGCGCCAATGTTACGAACTGCCAGCCATGCTCGAGTTCAACATGCAGGAAGAACAGGCCAATCACGGCGACGAGGAAGGTGTAGAAGGCAGGAGCGGAACCGGCACTTCTGATGAGCGTGGAAAGGCGCGGCGGCGGCAGACTGACAAGCACGAAAGCCAACATGCCAGCAATGGCATAGACGAGCGCGAGCCAGAAATTCTCGTTCACCGCGTAGAGCCAGGTGAGCCAGCCGACGAGCAGCAGATATGCCAGATGACGGACACGATCAGCGCCGGTGAAGCGCACGAGACCAATGACCACTGCCGCCATGAGCGGCACGACCCAAGGATCGAGGCCGACCCAGCGCGTGTCGTAGGTATCGAGATAGGCGGCAAAGCTGCCCCAGGACAGAAAGCCCGCCACCGCGGCGACGACGCCGGAGCCGAACAGCACCGCCGAAATCACAGCCATGGCAAACCAGAGATACATCACCGTCAGCTCGTCTCCCGACAGATGATACATCTGCCCGACCAGCGAAATCGCTCCGCCAAAAGACAAGGTACCGATCACCAGCAGCCCGCCCGCAGCCGCCGTCGCACCGCGCCTCAGCATAACCGCCGCACCGAGATGCACGGCCCAGATGATGACAAGAATGACGGCGACGCGCACAAGGCGTGGAATGGCTTCCCAGTTCGAAGCGACGACCAGCAGGATCGCCGCCCCAAGTAAGATTGCCGCAAGGATCGTCAGCACGCTGCCGAGGCTGAAGCTTGCCGGGCGTGCATCATACTCACTCAGCAGCGCTCCTGCGGTCGCCTCCGGCAAAAGCCCCTTTTCCACCCAAACGGAAAGATCTCGCTCCAATCGACCGCGGTACATGCCCTACTCCGACAAACGCGCGATGACGCGCTTCCTCTTTGCTTTATAGCCACTGATTAGCGCGAGGGAAATATTCCCATATGAATTCTCCCTGGGCGAATTTGGGAGTGCTCATTAACCGATCAACAACGTCAAATCGCGAATGTATAGCGCCTCCTCATTAGCCATGCACTCGGCGCATGGGCAACATGAGTATATTGCACTGCAATATCTCGATCAGGCGTCCTATATGTTTGACATAAGACAGGGGATGGCGCCCCTGCCCCGCTTTTCGGGAAGCCTGCGAAGATGATCTTCGTAACAAAATTCGGAGAAGCGCACTCCTCCTCCCAGCGCCCTCCGATGGACTGACAACACTCCTCCTCCCAGTTGTCAGTCACCCTCATGACGCCCACCGGATCCTCCCCCGGTGGGCGTTTGGTTTTCCATACCCGAAAATATCACATGTCTGGTTTTCCAGTGCCTTCAAGGCAGCAGCGCCGATGCCTCTCCCCGCATGCAGCGCCCGACCAATGGCCTGGTGGCAGTGACCGGATGCAGCAACGGTTCGCAGCCACTGCCGACAGCCCCAAACCTGCGGGAGTCCTCCTTGAGGGAGGCAACCGCATATACCGGCCGTCGTCGATTGGTCGCTGGAGGCAAAAAGGCCGGCACCAGCCGATCGGCGGCAAACCATTCTGCCTAATGATTGACCAAATTCCGGCTTCATTGCGTAAATAGCGGCGTGAGATCTGCATCCAACGCATAGGTGGTCTGAAATCTTGTGTCTGGCGCGACTTCGCAGTGCAACATATATTCTGCTCATCAAATAGAGGTCAGCGCCGATCGGCGGCAGCTGGCAAATCACAAGCCCTACGAAAGGGGATTAAAATGAACTTCTCACGCTCTTTCAACAACTGGCGCAAGTACCGTCAGACCGTTACCGAGCTCGGCCGCATGACCAACCGCGAATTGCACGACCTCGGCATCGACCGCTCTGACATCCATCGCGTTGCTCGCGAGGCTTCTGCCCGCTAATCCAAGCGGTCCGCTATCCTCCCAAGCAGATCGCCTTGATAAAACGCCCGCTGCCCTTGGCAACGGGCGTTTTCTTTTATCTGGCTCACAGCTTCCGCAATGGTTGCGGTCGTTTTGACCTCCCTTCTTGTCGCGCACAGAGAGTAATCACTGCATCCGGAATGAGCATCGCATGCACAATTGCATAGCAGATGCCTTTTCTTTGCACTGCACAATACGACAGGAAACGCCTATATGAATGTCAACGACGAGGCGGCGATGGCGCCGCCCTCGACGATCATTCTGAGGAAGACGAACATGAACCCGATCCGCATTGCAAAGAGCTGGATTAGCTACCGCCGCACGCTCAGCGAACTTGGTAACCTCTCCAACCAGACGCTCGCCGACATTGGCGTTAGCCGCTACGACATTCGCAACATCGCTTCCCGCTCGTTCCGCTAATAGCGGCGAGCGTGAAGCTTCCAAGACGGCGCCTCGGGCGCCGTTTTTGATTCCGGGCCTTTCGCGATGAGCGACACCCCGTTAACGCGAGACGAGCGCGAACCAAATCCCTAGGCCCGAATCGCTGCACGATGCGAACGCGGCACGGCGGCAAGGTACGATCTTGGTTGCCTGTTGATACCGTGATTTCGGCCTTTCTTTTAGGGTGGACTAATATTAACCATTGTGAAAGTATCCCGCCGTTGCCTAAGGGAGACATGCGTGATGCGCCGATATAATCTTCGCATGGAGGACGGTTTGTGGACCGTCGTCGACGCCACGACACAGCAGCCGGCCGAACTGAACGACGTGCAGATGGCTCGGATGACGTGGCGCGAAGCATGCGACATGGTCGATATCCTGAACAATCTCGATCGAATAAGCTTCATGTCCAAACGATACGAAGCCTCCGCTAGGACAATGGCTTGAACTTCGTGGATGTCACCAATGTGGCATCGGATCCCGGCAGTTACAGTCTGAGCGTCTTTATCTTCTGAACCGCGACATCAACGAAGGCGCGCGTCTTGGCCGAGACATGCCTGCCCTCCACATGAACGACGTGGATTGGCAGTGGCTCTTCCTCATAATCCTCGAGCACTATTCTCAGCCGACCGGCGGCAAGATGCTCCGCCACCTGATAGGACAGGGTCCGTGACAGGCCCCATCCAGTCACCGCCGCTGCAATCGATGCATCGACAGTGTTGCAGTACATGCGCGGATGAAGCTTGACGGGCGTATGGTTGGGCGAGAAGTGCCAGTCCAATGGCGCCGATGAGCCCGTGTTGACGATCGTGACGTGTTGGGCCAGGTCGGCTGGCGTTGCCGGTTCGCCGTGACGCTCGAAGTAGGCCGGCGCTCCACACACGACGCGGCGCACGCTGCCGACCTTTATCGCCTGCTGATCCGAGTCCTGCAGGTGGCCGATGCGGATTGCCACGTCGATGCCCTCCTCCACAAGATTGACCATCCGATCGAAGAGAAGGACGCGCCCGGTGACGGCCGGGTGCATGCTGAGAAAGTCCGTCATAATCGGGACGATATAGATCTGACCGAATAGAACCGGCGCCGTGATGGTTAGCGTTCCCGATGGAGTTGAATGAGATCCGCCAGCCGAGGCTTCCGCCTCGTCGATATCACTGAGGATCCTTCTGCAGTCATCGGCATATCGGCTGCCCGACGGCGTCAGCTTTACTGAGCGCGTGGAGCGGACGAAGAGCCGCGCCCCTGTGGCTTCCTCCAGAAAAGCGATCGCGCGTGTGACCGCCGGCGGGCTCATGTGAAGCTGGCGCGCTGCCTGCGCAAAGCTCGCCGTCTCGGCGACCTTGACCAGAACCCTCATGCATTGAAGCCGATCCATCTGCTCACCCGTAATATTCCGCTAAATGAAATAGTTTCTTTCATGATATCGCAATTCAGCACGCGGGCGGAAACAATTATTGTCTGGTCACCTCAACACGGAGACTAGACCGATGAAGCTTTACTCGCATCCTCTCTCGGGCCATTCGCATCGCGCCCGCCTCTTCCTGTCGCTTATTGGCGTCGACGTCGATGTCGTAGAGGTCGATCTTGCTGCCAGGGAGCACAAAAGCGCCAGCTTCCTTGCCCTCAATCCGTTCGGGCAGTTGCCTGTGCTGGAAGATGGAGGCGTCATCATCAGCGATTCCAACGCCATCCTCGTCTACCTCGCCAAGAAGTACGCGCCCGAGGGATGGCTCCCGGAGGAACCGGCAGCTGCAGCGGCGGTCCAGCGCTGGCTATCGGTCGCTGCCGGCGAGATCGCCTATGGCCCGTGTGCGGCAAGGCTTGTGACCTTGTTCGGAGCGAAGTTCGACTCCGAGGACGTGATCGCGAGAGCGCATCGAATCCTCCAACTGATCGATGACCGCCTGGTTGATCGCGAGTGGATCGCCGCGAACAGGTCGACCATCGCCGATGTCGCCCTTTACAGCTACATCGCCCGCGCACCGGAAGGAAATGTCGACCGGTCCGCCTACCGCAATGTGACGGCATGGCTTGAGCGGATAGAAGCCCTGCCCGGCTTTCAACCATTCCAGAAATCGCCAGTCGGCATTGTCGAGGCGGCTTGAGGCGTTCCATTGCGCTGCGGCCGACCACACTCCAATAGGGAGCCCGCTATGCCTATCGAGGCACAAAGCACCAAGTCCTCTCCTTGGCACGCCGGGGAGATCGCACTGCACGAAAAGGTCGGCGTCGCCAAGCGAATGGACGAGGTGGGCCGGCGCGTGCTGCGAGATCACCTGATCGATCAGCACCGCCAGTTCTATGCGCAGTTGCCCTTCATCGTCCTGGGAACGGTAGATGCGGACGGCAATGCATGGGCAACGCTACGTGCCAATCGTCCGGGTTTCCTTGAGAGCCCGGACATCCATATGCTGAGCGTCGCCCTTCCGCGTGAACACCTTGATCCGGCCGACGCGGGAATCGACGACGGCAAGGCCATCGCTATGCTTGGCATCGAACTCCACACGCGCCGCCGCAACCGCCTGAATGGTACCGTCCATAGAACGGAGCAGGACGGCTTCGATGTGCGCGTGGGACAATCCTACGGAAACTGCCCGCAATATATCCAGCTGCGCGATTTCGACTTCGTGCGGGACCCGATGGAGCGCTCAGGGTACGACCCTGTCCATTTCAACAGCCTTGATGGGCGTCCCGCCGAAATGATTGCTAAGGCCGATACGTTTTTTGTCGCCTCCTACGTCGATCGCGAGGATGGCGAGCGCCAGATCGATGTTTCGCATCGTGGCGGCAGGCCGGGTTTCGTACGGATCGGCGAGGACGGCGTTCTGACGATCCCGGACTTTGCCGGCAATCTCTTCTTCAACACGCTCGGCAACATCCTCGCCAATCCGCGGGCGGGGTTGGTCTTTGCGGATTTCGAGAACGGCGATCTGCTGCAATTGACGGGCGACGCGCAGGTCATCCTGGAATCGCCGGAGATAGCAGCCTTCCAGGGTGCTGAGCGACTGTGGCGCTTTCGCCCGACGCAGATCGTCCACAGACAAGAAGCGTCGCCGCTTCGCTGGCGTTCGCGGACCGATGGTCCATCTCCCAATTCTCTGATGACCGGCAGCTGGAATGAGGCCGCCGCGCGGCTTCGCGCGACAGCCATCGCCAAGAGCTGGCGGCCCTTCCGCGTCGCCCGGATCGTCCAGGAGAGCGCGAGCGTGCGCTCGTTCTATCTCGAACCGACAGATGCAGGCGGGATCATTCCCCATGTCTCCGGGCAGCATCTGCCTGTCCGCATCAATGTGGAGGGATCGCAGGTACCCGCCGTGCGCACCTATACGATCTCCTCGGCGCCCTCCGATGGTCCGTATCGCATCAGCGTCAAGCGCGAGGGACTTGTCTCGACGCGTCTTCACGACGCCATCCGAGAAGGTGACATCATCGAGGCCCGCGCCCCTGTCGGCGCGTTCACGATCAACGCCACAGAGAGACGTCCTGCCGTTCTGCTGGCCGCCGGCATTGGAATAACGCCATTGCTCGCCATGCTCCGGCATGTCGTCTACGAAGGCCTGCGCACCCGCCGGATACGACCGACGTGGCTGGTCTACTCCGCACATAGCAAGTCGGAGCGCGCATTCGATACCGAGCTGCAGGCACTCGCCGCGGCATCCGGTGGCGTCGTCAGGCTGGTCCGCCTGCTCAGCGATACCTCCGATACCGTCGCTGGCGAAGACTACGAACAGCAGGGGCGCGTCGACATGAACCTGCTGAGCACAGTATTGCCGTTCAACGACTATGATTTTTATCTGTGCGGTCCAGCAGGCTTCATGCAGTCCGTGCACGACGGCCTGCGTGGGTTGAATATTGCCGATAACCGCATCCACGCCGAAGCGTTTGGATCGGCGTCTATCCAGCGATCGGGCGATGAAGCCAAGCGGCCGACAGCGCGCGCCGCCGCTGGCGAACCGCAGCCAGTGTATTTCATGCGCTCAGGCAAGGAAGCGCGCTGGGAGCCAGGATCAGGCACTTTGCTGGAGCTTACCGAAACATATGGCTTGGCGCCTGATTTCAACTGTCGCCTCGGTAATTGCGGGAGCTGCAGGACGAAGATCTTCTCCGGCGCTGTCGCCTATCTCAAGGAGCCGACCGCCGACGCCGCCGATGAGGAAGCTTTGATCTGCTGCGCCGTGCCGGCAGCGAGCGACACAGGCGCTCGGCTGGAACTGGATATCTAAGAGCGTCGGCGCGTGCATCGAACGGTCGTCAATTCTTCGGTTTCCTGTGCCGCTCCAGCGTGGTAATCAGCCGCGCATGAACAAAACCTCTTCCCATTCTCCCATCCACGTGGTCGGCGGCGGGCTCGCTGGCTCAGAGGCGGCCTGGCAGATCGCAAACGCCGGCGTGCCCGTGATCCTGCACGAGATGCGTGGCGTGCGAGGCACCGACGCTCACAAGACCGACGATCTGGCCGAGCTCGTTTGCTCCAATTCCTTCCGGTCCGATGACGCGACCAGCAACGCGGTCGGCGTCATCCATGCCGAGATGCGCTTGGCGGGATCGCTGATCATGGCCTGTGCGGACAAGCACCAGGTCCCGGCCGGCGGCGCATTGGCTGTCGACCGCGACGGATTTTCCGAAGCCGTCACCAAGACGATCCACGGGCATCCGTTGATCACAGTCGTTCGTGAAGAAGTGACCGGTCTGCCGCCGAAGGAATGGGATCTTGCAATCGTTGCGACCGGCCCCCTGACTGCGCCTTCCCTTGCGAGCGCCATCCAGGCCGAGACGGGGGCGGATGCGCTGGCCTTCTTCGATGCGATTGCGCCGATCGTTCATCGCGACAGCATCGACATGGATACCTGTTGGTACCAGTCTCGCTACGACAAGGTCGGCCCGGGCGGCACCGGCAAGGACTATATCAACTGTCCGATGACCGAAGAGCAGTACAATGCCTTCGTGGATGCCCTGATTGCCGGTGATACGGTCGGGTTCAAGGAATGGGAAGGGACACCCTACTTCGATGGCTGCCTTCCGATCGAGGTGATGGCAGAGCGCGGTCGCGAAACGCTGCGTCACGGCCCCATGAAGCCGATGGGCCTGACCAATGCGCACAACCCGGCGGTTAAGGCCTACGCTGTCGTGCAGTTGCGGCAGGACAATGCGCTCGGTACGCTCTACAACATGGTCGGCTTCCAGACGAAGCTGAAATACGGCGCCCAGGCAGAGATCTTTCGCATGATTCCGGGACTTCAAAATGCCGAATTCGCCCGCCTCGGCGGCCTTCACCGCAATACGTACATCAATTCACCGACGCTGCTCGACCCGTCTCTGACGCTCAAGTCACGCCCGGGCCTGCGCTTTGCCGGACAAATCACCGGCTGTGAAGGCTACGTCGAAAGCGCCAGTGTCGGGCTTATGGCAGGCCGGTTTGCCGCTGCCGAGCGGAAGGGAGAAACGGTATCGCTGCCGCCCGCAACCACGGCGCTGGGCTCACTGCTCGCCCACATCACAGGCGGTCACATCGTCAATGACGAGGAGCCTGGCAAGCGGTCGTTTCAGCCGATGAACATCAACTTCGGCCTTTTCCCCGAACTCGAGCCCGGTTCGATCGTCAAGCCCGAGGGCGTGAAGCGCTTCCGCGGCAAGGATAAGACCATCATGAAGCGGCAGCTTATCGCGAGGCGCGCCCTTGCTGATTGTGCGAACTGGCTTGGGCTCGACATTAAACTCGCGCAGAGTGCATGATCGGGCCGCGCGTATCAGTATTCTCGATGCTGCCATCGGTCGGCGGTTGTCAGAATCGAAGATGTTGTGCGGCGTAACGTCCTCGAAAAGAGTGCGCTGATGGCAGCATTGTTTCAAGGCACATCCATGCCGGACCGGGACTGGTGGTCCGCGCTCTGGCCCGATCCGGAAGGGCTGCTTCAGCAGGTCGGCATTCGGCACGGCATGAGCGTGCTCGACCTTTGCTGCGGCGACGGCTACTTCACCGGCCCGCTCGCTGAGTTGGTCGACGGACGCCTTGCGGCGCTTGATCTTGACCCTGATATGATCGAGTTGGCGAAGGCCGAAGTTGAACGAAGGCACGCGTCCGTTCGCCAGTGGATCTGCGCGGACGCCACCTCCCTGGCCGAACGCCTGGATGAGCCGGTCGATTATGTCCTGATCGCCAACACATTCCACGGCGTTCCTGACCAGACTGGCCTTGCGCGTTCCGTCCGGGCAGCTCTGCGGCCAGATGGGTTATTCTGCATCGTGAATTGGCATCCGCGGCCGCGGGAAGAAACGGTTGTGCTTGGTCAGCCGCGCGGACCGCGAACCGAGACGCGCATGCCAATCGAAGCCGTCCGCACCGTTGTTGAGCCGGCCGGCCTTACCATGCTGCGGATCGTCGATCTCCCGCCCTACCACTACGCGGCTGTGTTTCAAGTCGCGTGACAATACGGCGAGGGTTCCCGGCCTGAACCGGTGGACAGCGAACCGTTGAGCGTCGCGCCGCAGCCTCGGCATTCGTGGAACCAAACGCAGGCATTAACGGCATCGTCTCTGCCGATCGGTAGCAGATGGGACAGGTCAGAATTGATCGCCGCTTCACCATTGCATGGCTCACCTAGGCTGCCCGCTAATGCCCGATCGGTCCTTCCGCCTTCTTCCAGGCGTCGATGCCGCCTTCAATGTGAAAGGCCAGGGGAAGGCCGGCATCGTGCGCTGCCTGCACGGCCATTGCCGATCGCTCACCGAACGCGCAATAGAAGAGAAGCCTCTTGCGGGTTGAGCTTGCCAGTTCATGCAGCATTCCGCCCGCGCCTATGCTTTCCTCGAGCGAGGGATACGGCACGTGCAGCGATCCCGGAATCGTACCGTTTCGCTGCCGCTCGGCGTTCTCGCGCAGATCGATCAAAGCGACATCGCCGAGGCCGACGACACTCAGTGCCTGTTGCGCCGTCAGTGCCCAGCCGTGGCGCATGACGTTAGCCTGGTTCATCCCGACGTTCATGTTGGCGGGGACGGCAACATCCATCATCTTCGGATTCGAGAGCTTCAGATTGTTCATCAGGTCGGCATATTCATCGGCAGACGTCACCTGCAGGCGCGGGTTAAAGGCCCTCTCCTCGCCAATGGTAGAGACCGTATCCCCCTTGTAATCGTGCGCCGGGAAAACCAGCGTTGAATCCGGAAGCTTTAGAAGCCGACCGAATATCGACTCGAACTGTGCTCTCGGGTCACCGTTCTGAAAATCGGTCCGGCCGGTGCCGCGGATGAGCAGCGTGTCGCCGGTGAACACGCGGTCGGGCAGCACGAAACTGTAGGAATCGTCCGTGTGGCCTGGCGTATAGATCACGTCCAGGGAAAGCCCCTCGATGGTCAGCTTGTCGTTGTCGCAAAGCCGCATCGAGACGACATCGGCTTTTGTCTGCTCCCCCATCACTGTGATGCAATGGGTTTTGTCGCGCAGAGCGCCAAGTCCTGTGATGTGATCGGCGTGGAGATGCGTGTCTACGGCCTTGACCAGCTTCAGGTCGAGTTCATGGATGAGTTGGAGGTAGCGATCGACCCTTTCCAACACCGGATCGATGATCAGCGCCTCGCCGCCCTTCCGGCTTGCCAGCAAATAGGAATAAGTACTCGATACTGGATCGAACAGCTGCCGGAAGATCATCCCTACCTCCTGCGTGGCGGCACAGTTTGCGATCGACTATCCGTGCGGCTGCGGCACGATCCTGATATAGGGCTTCGGTGCGCGCCAACCCTGCGGATACTGCTTCTTTGCCTCGTCGTCGGAGACTGAGCCGGCGATGATCACGTCCTCCCCATTCTTCCAGTTCACCGGCGTAGCGACCTTGTGCTTGGCGGTAAGCTGGAGGGAATCGATCACCCGCAGCACCTCATCGAAGTTACGACCTGTCGTCATTGGATAGACCATAACCAGTTTGATCTTCTTGTCGGGCCCAATCACGAAAATGTTGCGGACGGTCTGGTTATCGGCTGGGGTGCGGTCCGTCGGATCGCCGGACACCAGGGCAGGCAGCATGTTGTAGCGCTTCGATACCGCGTAATCGACATCCGCGATCATCGGATAGTTCGGACGGTAGCCCTGCGTTTCCTCGATGTCCTTCATCCAGCTGGTGTGGCGTTCGAGCGGATCGACAGAAAGGCCGATGATCTTCACACCACGCTTGTCGAATTCAGGTTTGATCCGCGCCATGTAACCGAGTTCGGTCGTGCATACGGGGGTAAAATCCTTGGGGTGCGAAAACAGCACCGCCCAGGAATTGCCGATCCACTGGTGAAAACTGATCTTGCCTTCCGTCGTCTGGGCTTCGAAATCCGGAGCGGTATCATTGATCGCAAGCATCACGCACCTCCATCGCGTTTGTGAACACAAACTCAAACATTTGCCGGATGAGCGCAAATCTTGCGCCTATTTCGGCCGGCAGGCAACGGCAAAACGGCCGTAGCCATGCGTCCCGCGAGAGGCAACGCCGATAAGGATGATCGTGAATGCGGAATGGCCGCGGCGAAAGGATATGCCGGTTCGCCAGGGGCTCCGCTACTGGCCGTGTGCGGCCGTGGAATTGTGCGGCGGCAATGCCTTGTCAGGTTCCGCCACGTAGTTGCCGAGCAGCCAGAGGGAGACCTCTGATGCCTCCTTGGCGGAGGCGAATTCGAACGTGCCGTTCTGATGCGGAGCATCAAGGAACTCGATGCTGAGGCCGCTGCCAGTTTCAGAACTCAGGACACGCACTCTGCCCGGCTCGATGATGTGGCATGAATAATGTCTCTGCATGTTGCGCATGAAGCCCGCCTTGTTGTCATGCAGGCGCACGAACATCGCTTGGCCGTTGGCGGTCGCCTGCAACTGGCGGATTGCTTCATTCGGGAAAGCACGGTTGAACTCGATGATGGCCAGTCCTGTATCGTGGAGGCCATCTTCCTTGTTCTGCGCGGCCATGCGCGTCGACATAAAGGCGATGAAGATGACGATTGCGAAAATAACGCACCAGACGATAATGCTCACATCGCTCTCCGATCAAAGCTGCAACGGCGCCCTTATACCGCACGAGCCTTGCGCGAGTTTAAACAGGATCAGATTTTCTTGCGCATCAACGCTAGCAACATAACCGCCTGGCGTCGCAACTGCGAGCGCTGCAGCTGACGCTCGAACAATCCTGCGCCAGCCCTCTGGGCACTGACGAGAACCGGCTCCGCCAGAGCGACAGGCAGAAAGGCCGGAAATACGGTTGGTGATATCGCGACACTTCTCGCCTTGGCGAGATGGTCGCGGCCGAGTCCGGAAAAGGCTTCGATCGCCGCAGAGATGCGCGGCCTGTCCTCGCCCGAAAGAAACGCATCGCGATCAAGTCCCGTCGCGGATAGGATTTCGACGGGAATGTAGAGCTGTCCGCGATGACGATGCAGCGGCATCAAAAGCAGCAGGCCAGCAATCGCCTGCGCAACGCCTGCGTGGCCGGCAGCCTCGGCGGATCTTGCCGCCTCCTCCGGCGCAAGCACCAGGCTGGCCAATTGAATGAGGGCAGACGCCGTCTCGCCGGCATAGCCTTCGAGCGAAAGGCGCGTCTCCATCGGATCGTCGTAGAGATCGAAGATGCGAGCATCGATCATGTTCACGAGCGTCTGTTGTGGCAAATGGTGGGCTTCGATCGCCGACAGCAAGGCGGCGGCAATCGGGTTCGCCTGGGTGGAGCCGTGCGCACTTCCTTCCAGCAGGTCACGCCAGTACTGCATGCGAACCTCTCCGGGAAGCGGCTCATGCACCAGATCGCGAATCCGTGCGAGCTCGGCGCTGAAGGCGTAAAGCGCTGCCAGGGCGCCGCGTTTGTCATCCGGCGACAGCAGACAGGCAAGGTATCGGTCGCGGTCATTGTCGCGTAGCGTCGCCAGGCAAATGTCCTGGTTCGTCAAAGACTGATCGGCCATTGTCAGACCGCTATCAGTGCCGCGGCAACGGCGCGCGATTCCATCAGCATGATATTGAAGGTGCGAACCGCAGCACCCGTATTCATCGGATCGGATGAAATGCCGGCTGCCTTCAAGGCAGCCTTCAAATCAGCCGGGATTGGTCGCATGTCGTTGCCAGTACCGATCAGCAGGACCTCGATCTCGGCTGCCTCATCGAGCACCTTCTGAAAATTCTCGACGGCCAGCGGCTTCGACATATCCATGTCCCAGCCATAGATGCCGGACGGCAGGCAAAGGATCGATCCGCGATGGGACATGTCGGCGAAACGGAAACCGCCATTGCCGTAGGTATCGATGGGCGCGCGTCCAGGGAAATGCGCCTCGCGGATTTCTATGCCTCTTGCCATATTCTCACACTGCCGGATTGCCGGAGTTCGTACCCGGCTCGGCCACTTTCTTGTTTTGATCGCTATCGACCGCGTCCGGGCGGAGCTTGAAAGCGATCAGCACGGGAGCAGCTATGTAGATGGAGGAAAAGGTGCCAACGGCAACGCCGAACAGCATCACAAAGGCGAACGGGCGGATCACTTCACCACCGAACATGCAGAGCGCCAGCAGTGCCAGCAACGTCGTCGCGGCCGTCAGAACTGTGCGTGACAGCGTCTGATTGATCGAGGCGTCGATGAGGATCGGCAGCGGCATTTTTCGGTAGCGCTTCAGGTTTTCGCGCATGCGATCGTAGACGACGACCGTGTCGTTGAGCGAATAGCCGACGATCGTTAGGATGGCCGCAACGCTCGTCAGATTGAATTCCATGCCTGTCAGCACGAAGAGGCCAAGCGTCAGGATGATATCGTGCAGTGTCGCGATGATCGCACCGATCGCAAACTGCCATTCGAAACGCAGCCAGATGTAAAGCAGGATGACAGCGAGCGAGCCGAGTAAGCCCAACGTCGCGGCCCTCGTCAGTTCGCCCGACACGGCAGGACCGACAACCTCCACGCTTCGGATCTCATAGTCGTCCGCCAGTTCATCACGCAGCAAGGTCATTGCAGACTGCTCGGCATTCTCGCCGCCACCTTGCGCCTGAATGCGAACCAATGCCGTCGAGGCGTCGGCAAGGCGACGAGCCTCGATATCCCCGATGTTCAGATCGCTAAGACGCGCGCGGATATCATTCGGATCGGCAGAGCCCTGCTTCGCCTTGACCTCCACGTGCGAACCACCGGCAAAGTCGACCCCAAGATTCGCGCCAACGGTCGCGAAGCCGACCATAGCCAAGATCGAAAGTGCGGCCGACACCGTGAAGGTGTACCTTCGGATGCCCATGAAACGGATGTTCGCACGGTCGAAAATGCCTGTCTGAACATCCCTCGGCAGATGCCGCGGATGCTTGCGGTGAAGCCAGGTGACGACGATCCAGCGGGTCAGCGTGAACGTCGTGAAAACCGTCGTCAGGATTCCGGCCGCAAGCGTCACAGCAAAACCGCGAACGGTGTCGCTGCCGAGATAGTAGAGAATGACGGCCGCAATGATGATCGTGACGTTGGCATCAAGGATCGTCAAAAAGGCGCGGGAAAAGCCGTTGTCGATCGCGTCCGCGAAGGAGTGACCTGCTTTTGCCTCTTCGCGAATCCGCTCGTAGACGAGCACGTTGGCGTCCACAGCCATGCCTATGATCAAGACAATGCCAGCGATGCCGGGCAGCGTCAGGGTCGCACCGATTGCGCTCAGCACGGCGAGAATGAGGACGAGGCTCAAGACAAGCGAGATGCCGGTGATGATGCCCAGTTTGCGATAGAACGCAAACATCAAACCGATGACAAGGACCGCAGCGACGAAGCCGGCCACCAAACCGGCGCGCTTCGATTCCGCGCCGAGGGCAGTACTGACGGTGCGCTCCTCCACGGTCGTCAACGTCGCCGGCAGAGCGCCGGCTCGCAACATCAGCGCAAGATCGTGGGCGCCGTCCTCGCTGAAGCTGACCGGTACCGTGCCCATGCCATCCACGATCGGGGCATTGATCATCGGCGCCGCCATGACCTGATCATCGAAGAGGATGGCAAGGTGTCGGCCGATGTTCTGGCGCGTCTTCTGTGCGAGGCGTTCGGCTCCCTCAGAATCCAGCTTGTAGCTAATAGCAACCGCTTTCGTCTGCGCATCGACGACGGCCTGAACATCGACGAGATTCTTGCCTGTTATGAAATCCGTGCGATCGACGAGGTAAGGAACGGGCGGATCGTCCAGCGAATAGAGCACCTCGGAGGTCGCTGGCCAGCGACCGGCAAGGGCCTGCTGACCCGACATGCTGTCGTCGATCATCCGGACGGAAAGCTGAGCGGGTTCGTTCAGAATATTTTTCAGCCGCTCAACGTCGATCGAGCCCAGGGCTTTGACGTCGATGCGGTCGCGGCCATCTGCGCGAACAGAATAATCCTTGATCCCGAGGCCGGCAATGCGACGCTCGACAACCTCCAGAGACTGCGCCTGGGCAGCCGCGATGCCTTCGTCGATACTATCCTTGGAAATTCGCAGCGTGAGCTGTCCGACGTTGCCCCTCTCCAGGGTCAAGTTCTGGATCGAGCCGCCGAACCAGCCGCTCTTCCTGCTCGCTGTCAGCGCGCTCAAGGCATTGATTGCAGCGTCCACCTGGCCGGCATCGGTAATCTTGACGGTGACGTCCTGGTCGTTGCCGGTCAGGCCGGTGTAGCGAATGTTAGATTCGCGCAACTTGCCACGAATATCCGCGACGGTGCGTTCAAGCCGTTCCTTGACGATATCGGCGCGTTCGATCTGGAAAAGCAGATGGGAACCGCCCTGCACATCCGGGCCGAGGGCAACATGGCTGTGAGCCAGCCATGCGGGCAGCTTAGAACGCTGCCCGTCTGACAATAAATTTGGGGCCGCGACTACCACGGCCGCCACCACCAAAACCCAGATCAGAACAGCCTTCAAGCGGGAAAAACGATGCATTTTCTCTCGACTATTTCCGACCCGGCCCAGCCCGGTTCACAACTGGGTTCGCAATACTACGCAGCGTCTGCCTTTACCGGCTCACCCTTGACGCGAATTTCCGAGATGCCGGTGCGGACGATGCGAACGCGCACTCCGTCTGCAATCTCCACTTCGAGCTCCTTGTCGTCAACAACCTTGGTGACCTTGCCGACAAGGCCGCCACCAGTGACGATCTGATCGCCGCGACGGATCGCCTTCAGCGTTTCTTCGCGCTTCTTGGCCTGGGCGCGCTGCGGACGGATCAACAGGAAATACCAGACGACCATCAGCGGCACGAACAGGATAATCATTTCGAAGCCGGAGCCGAACGGCGACGCCGCGCTATCGGTGGCAGCCTGGGCAAATGCCGGGGTGATGAACATGCTAAACTCCTCAAAACTTTCCGTGGGCGGAACTCCGCCTTTTCTCGGGTGGCCGGACTATAATTATGGTCCTTGCGAATGCAACAGAAACAGCCGGAAACCGTACCGATTCCGCTGCCTCGTAACCTTTCCGCTCGCAAAAGGCCATGCTAGGCCGCAGGCAAAAGACACAGTACGCTGGTTGCAACCAGAATTCAGGAGGAAGGCCCATGGCCGAAGACTTCAACAACACCATTCTGGCGGAGTTGCGCCGACTGACGGATGCGATCGACCGGTTGGCTGGCCCGGCGCCTGCGATCAACGACTGGAACGCGGCCGATTGCTTCGTCTGGTCCCCTGCCCGTCAGCACCTTCAGCCCGTTGCACGACCGAACCGCGTGGCCCTGAAGCTAATCCGAGGCGTGGACCACGTGCGTGACATCCTCCACGAAAACACGGTGCGCTTTTCCGACGGCTACCCGGCAAACAACGTTCTCCTTTGGGGCGCGCGCGGCATGGGCAAGTCGTCGCTGGTCAAGGCTGTTCACGAAGATGTGCGGCGTGAGAGCGGAGTATCGCTGAAGCTGGTGGAAGTGCATCGCGAAGACATTGCGAGCCTCCCGACGCTGCTCGATCTTCTCAAGGATACGCCCCATCGCGTCATTGTCTTCTGCGACGACCTTTCATTCGACCACGATGACACGGCATACAAATCGCTCAAGGCAGCCCTTGACGGCGGCGTCGAGGGGCGGCCGGACAACGTGCTCTTCTATGCAACCTCGAACCGGCGTCACCTGCTGCCACGCCACATGATGGAGAATGAGCAGTCGACGGCAATCAATCCCTCCGAAGCCGTCGAGGAAAAGGTTTCACTGTCCGACCGGTTTGGCCTTTGGCTCGGCTTCCACAAATGCAGCCAGGACGACTATCTGACGATGATCGACGGCTATGCCGACCACTTCAAGCTACCCGTCGATCGCCAGAAGATGCATGCGGAGGCGCTGGAATGGGCCACCACGCGCGGCGCGCGTTCTGGCCGCGTTGCCTGGCAGTACATTCAGGATCTGGCTGGCCGTATGCGCATCGCCCTCGACCGTGCCGAATGACAAAAGCCCGGCTTTGGGCCGGGCTTTCGAGCATCCTCAAACGCATAACCTACTCGAGGAAAGTAACCGGGTTGACCGGGGTCGCATCCTTTCGGACTTCAAAGTGAACCTGCGGCTGCTTGACATTGCCGCTCATGCCGGAAACGGCGACGGTCTGGCCGCGCTGGATCTTCTGGCCGCGGCTGACACTCAAGGTATCAGCGTTGCCGTAGACGGTGACCGTACCGTCGTCGTGGCGGACGAGAACCGTATTGCCGAGTTCCTTCAGCCCATTGCCGGCGTAGATGACCACGCCGTTTTCGGCGGCCTTAATCGGCGTCCCCTGCGGCACGGAGATGTCGATACCATCGTTACGACTGCCGTTGACGTTGGCGCCGTAGGCAGCAATCACCGCACCACGAACCGGCCAGCGATACTTGCCGATGCCGGTCGCCTCGGGTGCCGCCGAAGCCACTTCCTTCTTCGCAGCCTCGTCCACAGTCTCGGTCGCGACCGGAGCCTTGTAGGTTGCCGGCTGCGCGGCGGCAGTCGTCGTTGCGGCGGCGGGCTGAGCGACCGGCTTCGGCTCTGCCTTTGCCGGAATGGAGGCTGTCTTCATTCCATCCTGCGAACCGCCCGGGAGATTGAGCTCCTGACCGATGCGGATCGAACCAGCAGAGAGGTTGTTGGCAGCCTTCAGGTCGTCGATGCTGTTGCCTGTCGCCTTGGCGATCTTGGCAAGCGAGTCGCCAGGCTTGACGACATAGGTGCCGCCAGCGCCTTTGGGCCCCTTGCCTGCACCAGCCGCAAGCTTGCCCGCCGGATCTGCGCTTGCAACCGACTTGTCGCGAGCGGAGTTCGCGCCCGGAACGACGGCAACGTTCTGCTCTTGCTGCTTGCCCGGCTGAGGCAAGTGTCCGCCCTTGGAAAGGTTGGTCGTCTGAGCGGATGCCTTGGCCGCATTGCCGCCGTTGAAGGTCGGGATCAGGATGATCTGGCCAGGCTTCGCGGCTGCCGCCGTCTTGAAGCCGTTGGCACGAAGGATTTCCTTCTCCGGCACACCATAGCGATTGGCAAGTGTCGCGATGGTCTCGCCCGGACGAAGCGTGACAGATGGCGCGTTGGTTGCCGACCAACCGGACACCTTCGGGGTCGTGCCCGTGACGATCGAGTCGGTTGCCATCTTTGGCGGAGCGAGAATGGGCGCCGATTTCTTCGGAGCAGCGGCTGCTGGGAAGGGCTGCGCGAGAGCCACCTGCTTTTCGCGGGACGGCGCTGCAGGCGCCACTGCCGAAGGTGCAGCAAGGTCGGAACGCTGAACAGAGACCGGTGCCGAGGCCATGCGAGCACTGGAGGCGCCATAAGTGGACTGTGCCGGATACGGCTGGTTCATCGCTTGATTGCTTGCCGAGTACCCGCCCTGCTCCAAATCCGCCTGCGGCACCGGATCGGCCTGCATATTTCTGCGAGGGATTGAGTTGGTCGTCATCTGATCCTGACCGGATGACGAGAAAAGACCACCGAAACGTGTCACATCGGAACTGCAACCCGTTGCGGCACTCGCCAGCAAAGCCGCTATCAGGACATTACCGGCAGACTTGCCTACTCTTGGCGAAAGACTGAAACGCATGACTCGACCCACTGATGAACGCAACCATTTGTGGGTTTATTAAAGCGCGTTAGTATTACCACGCGGTTAAGGTACCGAAATCTGCGAGATTTTTTTGAGAGAATGCTAACCATAGCAGCCTACGCCACCGCCTCGCCTCAGAGTTGAGACGCCAGGCGCGGGACAATGGGAAGATAGGGCGTATCGAACAGTTCTTCGCGCTCGAAGCGGCTGCCCGTCTTCGTGAGCCGCACGAGGCGACATTCATTCTCTGAGATCATCAGCGGCGCGATCATCGAGCCGCCTGAGACCAGTTGGTCGGTGTAGAACCGCGGCATCGAATTGAACGCAGCGGTGACCACGATACGGTCGAAGGTTCCCTCGCCCTGCAGGCCGGCGCTGCCGTCAGCCTGGCGGATGATGACGTTTCGGAGCCCGAGCGAGTCGATGCGGCGCTGCGCATTCGTCGTCAGTGTCTTGTAACGGTCGATCGTCAGCACGCGTTCGGCCATGCGGGCCATGACGGCCGACATGAAGCCGCTGCCCGTGCCGACCTCAAGCACACGCTGGCCCGGCTTGATCTTCAGGTGGTGAAGGATCCTGACCGCCAGATCGACGCCCTCGAGAAATGAGCCGCATTCGATCGGGATCGTGCGGCTCGAATAGGCGTGCTCCGCAAACTGCGGCGGCACGAACAAAGAGCGCGGCGTCTGCTCGACCGCGGTCAAAAGATCCAGATCGGAAACGCCTTCGGCCCGCAGCCTCAAGACGAGCGCCGCAAACCCTTCCTTCTCGACCAGCCGTGCCGTCAAAACAATCTACTCCGTACTCGAAAGCGCCCGCGCCACGCGGTCCCGTACGGAATAATCAGTCAGATCCAGTTTCAAAGGAGTTACCGAAATCTTGCGATGCTTCAGGGCGTGGATATCGGTGCCCTCGACGAAGGCGCCGGCACGCTCCCCAAACCTGAGCCAGTAATAGGGAAAGCCACGTCCGTCGGCGCGGGCATCGACCTGCAGGTTGAAGGCAAGCTTGCCCTGCGCCGTCACGTCCACGCCCTCGACCTCTTCGGGTCGGCAATTCGGAAAGTTGAGGTTCAGGAATGTGCCCTCGGGCAATTCGAGTGACATCAGCTTCTCGAGAAGTGCCGGCGCATGCGCCTCGCAGACCTCCCAGGGGACAGTCCTTGCTCCATCCTGGTGGAAATAGGCCTGGCTCAACGCAAACGAGCGAACGCCCTGCATCGTGCCTTCGATAGCGCCTGCGATGGTGCCCGAATAGGTGACGTCGTCGGCGACGTTCGAGCCCGAGTTGACGCCGGAAAGCACGAGGTCCGGCTTGACGTCCATGACCTGCTTGATGCCCATGATGACACAATCGGTCGGGGTTCCGCGCAGCGCGAAATGCTTGTCAGAGATCTTGCGCAGCCGCAGCGGTTCAGAAAGGCTCAACGAATGCGCAAGGCCGCTCTGGTCAGTCTCCGGCGCAACAATCCAGACATCGTCAGACAGCGTGCGCGCAATCCGCTCCAGCGCCGCGAGGCCTTCTGCGTGAATGCCGTCGTCGTTGGTGAGCAGGATGCGCATCGGCTCAGGCCGCCCGTTCTATCTTCTTCAAACCGCCCATATATGGCAGCAGAACGTCCGGAACAGTCACCGTACCATCCTCGTTCAGGTAATTCTCCAGAACGGCGATCAGGCAGCGGCCAACGGCGGTGCCGGAGCCGTTCAGTGTGTGAACGAACTTCGTTGCCTTGTCCTCCTTACCGCGATAGCGCGCGTTCATGCGCCGCGCCTGGAAATCGCCGCAGACGGAGCAGGACGAGATCTCGCGGTAGGTGTTCTGGCCCGGCAACCAGACCTCGAGGTCGTAGGTCTTGCGCGAACCGAAGCCCATATCGCCGGTGCAGAGCGTCATCGTGCGGAAATGCAGGCCGAGGCGCTTTAACACCTCTTCCGCGCAGGCGGTCATGCGCTCGTGCTCGGCAAGCGAGCTCTCGGCATCGGTGATCGAGACGAGCTCGCACTTCCAGAATTGATGCTGGCGCAGCATGCCACGCGTGTCGCGCCCAGCTGAGCCGGCTTCCGAACGGAAGGACGGCGTCAGCGCGGTGAAACGAAGCGGCAGCTTCTCCTGGTCGAGGATTTCACCGGAGACAAGATTGGTGAGTGTCACCTCGGCGGTCGGGATCAGCCATCGGCCGTCCGTCGTCTTGAAGAGATCGTCCGCGAATTTCGGCAGCTGCGCTGTTCCGAACACCGCCTCGTCACGCACCATCAGCGGCGAGCTGACTTCGGTGTAGCCATGCTCGCCCGTATGGAGGTCAATCATGAACTGGCCGAGCGCGCGCTCCAGCCGCGCAAGCGGACCGGTCAGCACGGTGAAGCGCGATCCGGAGAGCTTTGCGGCCCGCTCGAAGTCCATGTAGCCAAGCGCTTCGCCGATTTCGAAGTGTTCCTTCGGCGTATGGTTCCAGCGCGGTTTCTCGCCGACGACGCGGGCAACGACATTGTCGTGCTCGTCCTTGCCGACCGGCACGTCGTCATGCGGGACGTTCGGAATGCGCGACAGTGCATCATTCAGTTCGTCCGTCGCCTGACGCTCGCCCTCTTCCTCGGCCGGAAGCAGCACCTTCAGGTCGGCCACCTCGAGCTTGAGCTTTTCGGCAAGTTCGCTGTTCTTCTGCGCCATCGCAGCGCCGATCTCCTTGGAGGCGGCGTTGCGGCGGGACAGCATGTCCTGGACCTTCTGAATGGCCGAACGGCGCTTTTCGTCGACCGCAATCAGGCTTTCGGACAAAGGCTCGGCACCACGCTTGGCGAGTGCCGCGTCGAGCGCTTCGGGATTCTCACGGATCCATTTGATATCGAGCATCGTCGTTCCAGGGTCGTTGTAAAAAGATAAGCCGGCCAAAGCCCGGCTGGGCCTCGACCGGATGCTTGGAAGCGCTCATTGAAGCAGATCGGTCAGACGTTGTCCGACTTGGCAACGTCCGTGGTTCCTTCAGCCTCTTCGACCGCCTCGCGGACACGCTGGCGCTCCACGAGTCGCGCCGCGTAGATGGAAATCTCGTAGAGAAGGATGGTCGGCAGTGCAAGGCCGATCTGGGACATCGGATCTGGCGGCGTCAGCACCGCTGCGACGATAAAGGCGAGCACGATCGCGAACTTGCGCTTCTCCCGAAGCCAGTCCGACGTCAGCAGGCCGACGCGCGCCAGTAGCGTGGTAACGACGGGAAGCTGGAAGACAAGGCCGAACGAGAACACCAGCGTCATGATCAAGCTGAGGTATTCAGAGACCTTTGGAAGCAGCGAGATCGCGACATCGCCCTCACCCGGCGCCTGTTGCATGGTCAGGAAGAACCACATGACCATCGGCGTGAAGAAGAAGTAGACCAGCGATGCGCCCATGAGGAACAGAACCGGCGAGGCAATCAGGAACGGAAGAAAGGCAGCGCGCTCGTTCTTGTAAAGACCGGGCGCCACGAACTTGTAGATCTGCGCCGCTATAATCGGGAAGGCGATCACCAGACCGCCGAACATGGCGACCTTCACCTGTGTGAAGAAGAACTCCTGGGGCGCCGTGTAGATGAGCTGTGCCTTGGACACATCGAGATGCGCCCAGATAACGGCCCACTTGTAGGGATAGACAAGGGCATTGAAGAGATGCTTGGCAAAGATGAAGCACACGATGAAAGCGACGAAGAACGCGCCAATCGACCACATGAGCCGCGTGCGCAGCTCCATCAGGTGTTCGATCAGCGGCTGTGGCTTGTCCTCGATGTCACCGCTCATGCGTCGTCCTTCTTCTTTTTCGCTGCCGTCTTCTTCGGAGCGACTGTGGCCTCAACGGCGGCGACCGTCGGCTTCTTTGCTGCGGTGGCCGTGCTTGGTGCCGCGGCCTTGGCAGGCGCGCGCTTCGTCTTTTCGGCCGGAACAACGGCGATGGCCGCTGCGGCATCAGCCTTATCCGCAGCCTTGGCGCGTGGCTTGCGCACGGCCTTTGGCTTCTCGGTAACAGCGGCTCCAGGCATTTCAGCGGCTACGGCGGCTTGAGGCGAAGGCGGCGGCATGACCGGGGGCGTCTCAGGTAGGCTCATCGACGGGTCAGGCACCGATACCGCAGCGGACGGAACCTCGGTCTTGTTCTCGACCGTCGTCGCCTTCTGCAGGTCGGCCTTGATTTCGTTGCCCATCTGGCGAAGCGGGTTCATTGCCTCACGCAAGCTGTTGACGGGGTTCAGCTTCTGCGCGTCCGTCAGCGTCTGGCGTACTTCGTCCAGATCGGCTTCACGCAATGCTTCGTCGAACTGGGCGCGAAACTCGCCCGCAACCTTGCGGGCACGCTGTGTCATCTTGCCGAACGCACGCAGCATCGGCGGCAAGTCCTTGGGACCAACCACCACGATCAGTACGACCGCGATGACAAGCAGCTCGGTCCAGCCAATATCGAACATTCAAGGCTCCTGAGCGGGAAACGTGGGGGCTACGTTTGCCCGGAGGTGATTACTTCGTTTCGTCGGCCTTGTGATCGACGGTCTTGGCAGTCGTGGACTCGGGCGTGGTGTCTTCGTCGTTCATGCCCTTCTTGAAGCTCTTGATGCCCTTGGCAACGTCGCCCATCAGTTCCGGAATCTTGCCGCGACCGAACAACAGAAGCACGATGGCCAGAACGATCAGCCAGTGCCACATGCTAAATGAACCCATTACGCTAACTCCCTGTTGCGATGTTTCCAGATGTAAGAGCTTCCTACACCAATTCCAACATCAAAGTTCCCCTTGGATTGTCGCTTAATGTCACGGTATCGCCCTCTGTGACAAGAGAAGACACATTCGAAAAACTGTGATCGGCATTGTTTTCGCGATGCGTGGCGGAACCAAGACAAATCCGATTAGTCTTCGGACGCGCCGCCGGGCGCAAGCAGGCCGAGTTCCTCGAGATCGAGCTGCGTGATCGGATCTTCGTCTTCGGTCAACTCGTCGTTCATTGTCGGCGATGGTATATTGAAGGTGGCCGGGATGCGACCGGAGAGCAGCCCTGCGCCCTTCAATTCTTCAAGTCCTGGCAGATCGCGCAGTTCTTCCAGGCCGAAATGATCAAGGAAATCGCGCGTCGTGCCCAGCGTAACGGGACGACCCGGCGTACGCCTGCGACCGCGAAACCGAACCCAGCCTGCCTCCATCAGGACGTCGAGTGTGCCGCGGGAGGTCTGGACGCCTCTGATATCCTCGATTTCGGCGCGCGTCACCGGCTGGTGATATGCAATGATCGCCAGTACCTCCAAGGCCGCTCGCGACAGCTTCTTGGCTTCGTTCTCGTCGCGCCGGATGACGAAGGAGAGGTCTGCCGCCGTACGGAAGGCCCAAGCATCATCCACCTGCACGAGATTGACGCCGCGATGGGCATACTGCTCCTTCAGGCGCAGCATGATCCCACGGACGTTGAACGGACGCGGCAGGCGATCGGCAATGAACCCTTCTGAGACGGGCTGCGCAGATGCGAAGACCAATGCCTCGGCAATGCGCTCCGCCTCAGTCTCTGCACGAACGTCGTCCTCTGTCTCTTCCACCATTGCACTATCGATGTGTTCGTCTTCCAGATCGGTCACGCCGGTCGCTCCTGTTCGACGACCTGCAGCGTTCCATGTTTAGGGCCTCGTCTCATATAGAGCGGCTGGAAAGCTCCATCCTGACGGATCTCGAGCTTACCTTCGCGAACGAGCTCGAGGGAAGCTGCGAACGCACTGGCAATTGCTGTCACCCTGTCTTCCGGCGACGCCATGTAACGCAGGAGGTAGGATTCCAATGCTGTCCAGTCGCTGATCTCGCCGATGATGCGGGTCAGAAGCTCGCGGGCGTCGGTCAGCGACCAGACAGTGCGACGTGCGATCGTCACCTGCGTTACCGCCTGACGCTGACGGAGCGACGCATAAGCCGTCAGCAGATCGTAGAGGCTGGCAGTGTACGCCGACGGATGCCTGTCCGGGATGTGCTCCGGCGCACCACGAGCAAAGATATCGCGGCCCAGGCGGTTCCGGTTGACGAGACCGCTCGCAGCCTCGCGCATCGCTTCGAGACGCTTCAGGCGGAAGGCGAGCGTTGCCGCCATTTCCTCGCCGGAAGGGCCGTCGTCCTTGGCCTGCTGCGGGATCAGCAGGCGCGATTTCAGGTAGGCAAGCCAGGCGGCCATGACGAGATAATCGGCTGCCAGCTCGATCCGGATCCGCCTCGCGCTTTCGATGAACTGCAGATATTGCTCCGCCAGCGCAAGAACGGAGATGCGGGACAAATCGACCTTCTGATTGCGGGCGAGATAGAGCAAAAGGTCGAGCGGGCCTTCGAAGCCGGCAACATCGATCAGCAGCGCGGGATCGGAGCTCGCGCGCTCGGCGCCGTTCTCCTGCCACAACTTGTCCATCGGCGTCGCCGTCAGCAGCCGTTCCGTGCCTTTGACCGTATCCACCCTGCCCTGTCCCTTCTGCGATCAGACAGTCGCAAACATCTCATCGAATTCGGCGCGGATCGAAGCCTGCTCGGCCTTGTCAGCGCTCGGGAAGCCCTTCAGCACTGCTTGTGCGCGCAAGAGCGACTGGCCCTGCAAGACCGGCACATTTTCGACAACCTGCTGCATCTCGTCCATGTGGCCGTTGCAATGAAGCACGATATCACATCCGCCCGCGATGATGTTGGCGGCGCGCTCTCCGATCGTGCCGGCAAGGGCGTTCATCGATGTATCATCGGAAAGCAACAGACCCTTGAAGCCGATGTACTCGCGAATAATACCGGCGATGACCTTGCGCGAGGTGGTTGCCGGGTGCTCGGAATCGACGGCTGCAAAGACCACATGGCACGTCATCGCCATCAATTCGTCCTTCATGGCAATGAACGGAGGGAAATCATGCACCTGGAGTTCTGCACGCGAAACCGCGACGACCGGCAGCTCGTGATGGGAATCCGCAAAGCCGCGACCGTGGCCCGGCATATGTTTCATGACAGGGAGAAGACCGCCCGCTTTCAAACCCTCGGCTGCGGCACGTCCCATGGCCGTGACTGTCATCGGATCGCCACCGTAAGCGCGGTTGCCGATCACGTTGCTGCTGCCCTCCACGGGAACGTCCAGCACCGGGAGGCAGTCCACATTGATCCCAAGGCTCGAAAGATCGAAGGCGTGCAGCCGCGACATCAGCCAGGCGGCGCGGAGGCCTTTTTCTCTGTTCTGCCGATAGATATCGCCAAGCTGTTGCCCCGTGGGATAGTGCTGGAAGATCGGCGGTCGGATGCGCTGGACGCGTCCACCTTCCTGGTCGATCAGAACCGGCGCGTGCCAACCGACTGCTTCTCGCATCTCCGCGACGAGATCGCTGATCTGTTGCGGCTCCGAAATATTGCGTCCAAACAGAATGAAGCCCCAAGGACGCTCCGCGCTGAAGAACGCCTTTTCTTCGGGAGTAAGAGAAAGGCCGCTACAGCCAAGGATCATTGCTTTTGATTCGGTCATACCCGAATCATAGAGGTGCCCGGCAAAAATACGAGCCGCGTCAACCGGCATTCACAAAAAAAGCGGCGGACCAGAGACCCGCCGCTTCGATTGAATGCTTGCCGATAGCTTACTTCGAGATAAGGCAGCTGCCGCCTGCGGCACGGTACTTTTCGCAGATAGCCGCGGCTTCGTCCTTGGAGCCCGCAGGGATACGAACGCGGTAGAACGTGCCCTTCCCTGCAATCTCGGCCTTGCGAATCTCGTAGCTGCGGCCGCTAAGCACGCTTGCAAACTTCTTCGAAAGGCTCGCGTAGGACTTCTTCGCCTCTTCCTCGGAAGGAAGCGATGCGATCTGGACGCCGTAGCCACCAGCGGCCGTAGCAGGTTGGGCCTGGGTTGCAGCCGGCGAAACAGCGGCAACTTCCTTCGGCTTCTGTGCTGCAGGTGCCGCGGGCGCCTCGGTAGTTGCCTTCACCGCTTCAGTCCCAGCCGGACGCGCTGCCGGAGCCGGCGCGGTGTCACTCACCGTGGAACTCTTCACCGCGCGCACCGGCGGGTCGACGTTCGCCGGAGAGGCGGCCGCCGCCTTGGCCAGCGCATTTTCCGAGGGAGCCTGCGCGGCTGTCGGCTTGGTTTCTTCAACCGGGGTCGACCGAATGTCGGCGGCGGCGACCTGCCCCGATGCCGGGAAATTCGCAGCAGTGCCGCCAGCCGGCTTTGAGCCAGCGGTGATCTTCTGCGTCTGAACGGGAGTTGCCTTCGGCAGCGTCGGGGCTGCTTCCGGAGCCGGCTCGTCGCGGGCAACCAAAGTACCGTCCGGCCGGACGATCATGGTGCGGACCTTGCGGGCGGAAACCGACGGAGCCTGGTTTGCATTGTCAGCTTCGTCGACAGCGGCCGTATCCTGGCTGGGAAGCAGGCGCGGATCCTGGGTGTCACCGACCGGTGTCGCCATTGGTGGCGTTGCGATGTCGCTGTCGTTGTCCTCGGGCAGCGTCTCCGGCGTCAGCGTGCGCTGAACGACGTCGACCGGCTGCTCGTCGCTCGACACCAGTGCTTTCTGCTTCGGCGCTTCGGCCGCGGCACCGCCGACGCTGTCGTAAACAGCCTTGTCCTGGTTCGGCACGGTCTTTCCGCCCGGATTTTCCGGTACGACCTTAACCGGGTCCTTGTCTGCAGTGATCACGCGCGGCTCGCCGGAGGCAATACCAAGGCCTCCATCACGGGCTAGGAACGTATAGCCTGCATAGGCGACGCCGCCGAACACGACGATCGCTGCAGCGGCAGCCAGCATCCGTTTCATCGAGCGTGCACGGCTCATATCCTCGGCTTCACCTGCCGACTGGATTTGCACCTGGGAAACGTTCTCGCGGCGTTGGACCGGCTCGTTGACGCTCCGTCGGAAGTCTTCTTCAAGGGCGCGTTCGAACTCGTCCAAGCTCTGTAACGGAGCCTGCTTGGCGACAGACACGGCTGGCGCTGCGCTCGGCGCGACAGAGATCGGCGCACGGGTCCGCCATTCCTCGACGACTGGCTTCGCAGGCGTTTCCACCGGCTTGGCCGGCGCAAGCAGGTTGGCGATCTCGGCGTCGACGTCGAAATCGAAGTCTGAGGTCGTCACCACCGGTTCCCGCTGCTCGACGGGCGGCAGCACGGGCACGTGCATTTCTTCGACGGCTTCCGGATGATACTCCGCATCCGAGATCATCGACGGATCGAACGGGAGGTCGTCTCCGGCATCGGCCGAGAATACGGGCGTAGCGGGCGCCTTTTCGACGAAAGCTGCCTCTACCGGGGCCTGACGGATCGGCGCGGCGGCAACAACCGGAGCGGGCGCCGACTGGAAAGCGGGCACTGGGGCGACCGGCTGCAGTCCAACGGCCTCGACATGCGGTGTCTGAACTCTCGGTGGTTCGGCCGCGTGCGGCTGCACCTTCACTGGCTCAGCAAAGTCAAAATCGGCCAATTCCAGCTCGATACCTTCAAGATCGAGTTCGAAGTCATGGCCGGCGAAAGGATCATCACCTTCCGGTTCAGCCTTGGCAGTGGAGGCGAGCACAGGCGGCTCGACCGGTTTCGGCATCGGAGCCACGACAGGTGCCGCTACGCGGACCGGCTCCGGCGAGCGCGGCATCTCGGCGACGTCTGTCGCAGGCGTGATCTGGCGCTCCGGAACGGGGTAATGCGACACGTCGGCGAGGAGTGCATCGATATCGAAGGCAATATCGTCGATCTCAGTCGGCGCTGCTTCCGTCAGCGCAGCATCGGCCTGAACGGCACCATCATCCTTCGCGGCAGCAGCCAGATCGAAGGCGCGGTGATCGATGAGAGGTTCAACGACCGGCGCTTCTGGAAGCACCTCACGCTCATCGTGGACCACCTCGGGCTCTTCGTGACGATCGATTTCAGCGGGGAAGCCCGCGGCAACAGGCACTTCAAAAGCGACAATGCCCTCCGACGCAGCAGCCGGTTCAGGCGCAGAAACAGCCACGGGAACGACCGGGGCAAAAGGCTCATCGCGGCGCGCCGGATGGAAGTTGGCGATCGGCAGCCGGATGCTGGCCGCAGACCACTGCGGAGCCTTGGCAGACGCCACCGGCACGACGGGCGCAGCCGAAGCGGGCGATGCGCCGATCGACATCTCGAGTTCTTCGATCAGATCACGAGCGCCACCGGAGATTGGTTCACCCTCACGCAGGGCGCTTGACGCCCAAGCGGCGGCGGTCAGGTTGGAAGCCACTTCCGGCGGCTGAAGAACCTCCGGCTCAACGGCAACTTCGGGGGAACCTTCGGGCTCGATGACAAAATCAGGTTCGGCCTCGGCAGCGGGCGCGACACCAGCTTCATCGGCGGAAGCCTCATAGGCAGTCGGCTGCTCGAACACGGGCTCAGGCAGCCGATCGAAGGAAGCTGCGGACTGAGGCTCGTCGTAGCGCTCGAACTCGCGCAGCAACTCATCTTCGAGATTGAATGCTGGTTCCTGTCGGGGTGCATCTTCAACGGTATTGGCTGCTACCCGCGGTTCAAAGCCAACGATACGGGCAAGTTCCGCCAAAGGGTCATCGTCGGCAAAGTGGTCCGTATTCTTACGCGTGTCATACGCCCGCTGTTTGTCTGCCATACTCATCCCACTCGCAACTGCTAAGGTTTATGCCAGAGCATTGTGGGTAAATGGTGACGCTACCGCATCTCATCCGGCGCAGCGGTACCCGCAATGGCAAGTCCCGACTTCAAAACCGACGCAACGGCGTACACCAGCCCTAATCTGGCTATACTCGATTCTCGGTTCTTATCGTTAATAAATCGTAAGTCTACTTGATCCTTGCCTTTATTCCAGTGCGCATGGAAAGAACTTGCCAGGTCATAGAGGTAAAATACGACGCGGTGCGGCTCCTGTGACTGTGCCGCAGACTCGACCAACCGGGGAAATTCTGCTGCCTTCGCAACCAGCTGCAATTCCGCGGGATCCGCGATCCGCGCTGCCGCTTTCGCAAGCTCGCCAGGCGTCACGTCAAGGTCCGGAAACACCTCCTTCGCCTGCCGGAAAACCGACATGCAGCGCGCGTGCGCATACTGTACGTAGAAGACTGGATTGTCCTTCGATTGCTCCGTTACTTTGGCGAAATCGAAGTCCAACGGCTCCGAACTCTTGCGATATAGCATCATGAAGCGCACCGAATCGCGGCCGACCTCCTCGACAACTTCGCGGAGGGTGACGAAGTCGCCCGAGCGCTTCGACATCTTCACCGGCTCGCCATTACGGAACAGCTTCACGAGTTGGCAAAGGAGGACCGTCAGCTTCGCCTTACCTTCGGAAACACCGCGGGCGACCGCCTCAAGGCGCTTGACGTAGCCGCCGTGGTCGGCGCCGAGAACATAGATCATCTCGTTGAAGCCACGGTCGAATTTGTTCTTGAAGTAGGCAACGTCGGCAGCAAAATAGGTGTAGGAGCCGTCCGACTTGATCAGCGGCCGATCCATATCGTCGCCGACTTCCGTTGAGCGGAACAGCGTCTGCTCACGGTCCTCCCAGTCCTCGGGCAACTGGCCCTTCGGTGGCGGCAGCGTGCCCTTATAGACATGCCCATTGAACGTCAGATCGTTGATCGCGGTGCGGATCGCGGCAGCGCCATGGGCGTGCAGCGTGCGCTCAGAGAAAAACACGTCATGATGCACGTTCAACGCGTCCAGATCCTCGCGGATCATCGCCATCATCGCATCGATCGTGCGATCCTTGACGATCGGCATCCACTGATCTTCGGTCATGTTGTGCAGCCTGACGCCGTAGTCACGGGCCAGTGACTGACCGACAGGAATGAGATAGTCGCCCGGATAAAGTCCTGGCGGAATCTCTCCGATCTTCTCGCCGAGAGCTTCGCGATAACGCAGGAAAACCGACCGCGCCAGCACGTCGATCTGCGAGCCGGCGTCGTTGATGTAGTACTCCTTGACGACATCGAAGCCGGCAAAGGAAAGCAGGTTGGCGAGCGCGTCGCCGACCACGGCGCCACGGCAATGGCCGACATGCATGGGACCGGTCGGGTTCGCCGACACATACTCGACGTTGACGCGCTTGCCGGCGCCAAGCGCCGAGCGGCCGTAGTCCGTGCCAGCGTCGATCATCGAGGCAAGCAGGCGCTGCCAGTAGCCGACGGAAAGCTTGATGTTGATGAAGCCGGGGCCAGCTACCGAGACGTCCGCGACGTCGGCGTCTTCCTTCAACTTCGCCGTAATGATCTCTGCCAGAGCGCGCGGATTGGTGCCGAGCGGCTTTGCCAGCACCATCGCTGCGTTGGTCGCAACGTCACCGTGGCTCGGGTCGCGCGGCGGCTCGATCGCGATGCGGCCGAAATCCACCTCGGATCGCTTCTCCTTGACCAGATCGATCTGTTCAAGGGCGGTTTTAATCCTGGCGTCGAAATCGGTAAAAAGGTTCATCGCACTCTTCCATGCATAGGCTCTGCCACAAGGCATTTGTCCGGTCCCGCCGGGCGACCGCTGCCTATCGCAAATCCGGAGTGTGGTCAAACAATCGCCTGTGGGCGCTGATCGCGTAGGTGTCGGTCATCCCCGCCAGATAGTCGCCGACATGGCGCGCCCTCGCGGCTTCGGCAAGGCCGGCGATGTGATCCACCCAATAGTGGCTCTGCATCTCCTTCGGATTGGCCATATAGGCCCCGAAGAGATCGGTCACGATCTGCGCTGCGCCGGCGCGGATGCGCATGATGTCCGGATGACGGTAGATGCGCTTGAAAAGCATCGCCTTGATCTGCCGGTCGGTTTCAAACATGTCGTCGGAAAATGTCGCAATCACGCGATTGGCCTGGCGAATATCCGTTGCGTTCTTCGGCTCGATCTCCGCAAGGCCCTGTTGCGCGACGGAAATGACGTCCTCGACCATACGGGTGATCTGGCGCCGCATGATCTCGTGGGTAAAGCGGCTGGACTCGAGGTTTGGGTAGCGTTCCCGCACCTCCGCCATCAGACCAGCCAGAAACGGAATCTCCTCCAGCATGTCGAAGGTCAGATAGCCGGAGCGAAGCCCATCGTCGATGTCGTGCGTGTTATAGGCGATATCATCTGCGATCGCGGCGACCTGCGCCTCGAGGCTTGCATAGGTATCCAGTTCCAAGTCGTGGATCTCGCAATAGTCCAGGATCGGCTGCGGAACCGGCCCACGCGTGCCAGCACCCTCCTTGGTCAGGAGTGGGCCGTTGTGCTTGACGAGCCCTTCCAGGCTTTCCCACGTCAGATTGATGCCATCGAAATCGGCGTAGCGGCGCTCCAGCTTGGTTACAATGCGCAGCGACTGGGCGTTGTGGTCGAAGCCTCCGTATGGCAGCAGCATTTCGTGCAGCGCATCCTCGCCCGTATGGCCGAAGGGCGTGTGGCCGAAATCATGGACGAGCGCCACGCCTTCGGCGAGGTCCTCGTCGAGCTTCAGTGCCCTGGCAAGCGCGCGGGCCACCTGCGCAACCTCGATCGTGTGCGTCAACCGGGTGCGATAGTGATCGCCATCCTGAGCGATAAACACCTGCGTCTTGTGCTTCAGCCGGCGAAATGCCGTCGTGTGGACAATGCGGTCGCGGTCGCGCTGAAAATCGGAACGGGTGGGGCTAAGGTCCTCGGGATAGAGCCTCCCGCGCGTCGCCCAGGGATCGGCCGCATAAACCGCCCTGTCGCTATTGCCATATCCCAAAGCATGCCTGTCGATCGTCATTTGTCACCGTTACTCGATATGCAGCCGCCCATTGACGCCGCCTTGCGCTCTTCATACCTATAGAGAGCATAAACGGCAAAGCGCCGCTTTCGCTGCCACTTTAGCCAAACATGCGCTTTCGTGGTATGAAGCGAAAGTAGCTTTGAAATCAGTCGCTTGAAACTAGCGGCTAACAGTTATTCTCTCCGGTTCTTGACCCCGGCAGGAGCAAACATGACGGACGCAAGTGTAACCCTTTCCGATGCCGCGGCAAAACGAATCGCGGCGATCGTCGGCACCGAACCCGGAAAGAGCGCGTTGCGTGTTTCCGTGGAAGGCGGCGGCTGTTCGGGCTTTTCCTACAAGTTCGACCTTGCCGATGACGCGCAGGACGACGACACCGTTGTCGAAAAGAACGACGCCAAGGTGCTAATCGACAGCCTCTCCCTAGTCTATATGGCGGGATCCGAGATCGATTTCGTCGACAGCCTGCTCGGACAGTCCTTCCAGATCAAGAATCCGAACGCGGTTGCAAGCTGCGGCTGCGGCACAAGCTTCTCGATCTGATCCTTCTCCAGGTATCCACATTGAACCGGCCGAAGAATCCCTTGCGGCCGGTTTATAGTCTTGTCCGCGCTCGACGGAGCACAATACAAGAGACCGACGAAGCGGAACAGGACACCCCATGAAGATCGCGACCTGGAACATCAACGGCGTCAAGGCGCGCATCGATAACCTGACGCAATGGCTGAAGGACTCGGATCCCGATATCGTCTGCCTGCAGGAGATCAAGACGATCGACGAGGGTTTTCCCAGGCTCGAAATCGAAGCGATGGGCTATCATGTCGAGACGCACGGCCAGAAAGGCTTCAACGGTGTGGCGATTCTTTCGAAAACCAAGCCCGACGAGGTGAGCCGCGGGCTGCCAGGCGATCCGCTTGACGAGCAGGCCCGCTTCCTCGAAGCCGTGTTTTCGCTGCCCGGCAATCGCGTCGCGCGCGTCTGCTGCCTCTACCTGCCAAACGGCAATCCGGTCGAGACCGAGAAATATACCTACAAGCTCGCATGGATGGAGCGGCTGCGCACATTCGCAGCCGAGCGCTTGGCTTACGAGGAAATCCTGATCCTTGCCGGCGACTACAACGTCATCCAGGAGCCGCACGACTGCTTCGAACCCAAGGTCTGGGAGAACGACGCGTTGTTCCTGCCGCAGACACGGCAGGCATTCCGCCGACTTGAAGGCCTTGGATTGACCGATGCCGTGCGCGCGACGACGGATGCCGTTCAACTCTACTCGTTCTGGGATTATCAGGCGGGCGCTTGGCAGAAGAACAACGGCATTCGCATCGACCACCTGATGCTTTCGCCCGAGGCTGCAGACCGCATGACATCATCTGCGATTGAAAAGCATGTCCGTGCCTGGGAGAAGCCGTCGGACCACGTGCCTGTCGTTGCGTATTTCGATTTCACAACCGGCGCCTAGAGCGCGTCGCGATCCTTCGGATTGCTTGTCGCCGGCTCCCAATTTTCGGGAGGCATTCTCTAGTCGGCGCCGTTGACGGCGATCTTGTGAGAAAGTGCGACGGCCGAGCGGCGGTCGCTTTCGGTCGCGACGGAGAAGGCCTGCTCCTGCAGGGACTCCATCCAGCCACAGTCCTTCGGCTTGCAGCGATCGAGAGCGGCGGTCATCAGCGCCAGCCCATTGGCTGCCTGCCCCTCCTGGAAGAGGATATTGCCGAAGACGGCCATGGCACCTGGATGGCCGCTCTTGCGAGCCTGGTTGAGCCACTTCTTTGCCTGCTGCGTGCTGGTGCTGCCGCCTTCGCCCGCTAGCATCATCTGTGCCAGTTGGAACTGCGCCTCGGGCACACCGAAGGTGGAAGCAGCCTGGAAATAAAGCTGACGCGCCTGGTTGAGATCGGTCTTAACAGGGCTGCCAGGAATACCGCGCTTGTAATAGTTGGCAAGCGACAGCAGCGCGTTGACGAAGAAGCCAGTGTCTTCAGAGCCGGGCTCCACCCCTTGCTGGGCAATCTCGCTATAGATCTTGAAGGCTTCGAAGTCATCCTGCGCGACGCCATCGCCATCGGCATACATGTTGGCAAGTGCCCATCGCGAGCCCGTATGGCCCTTCTCGGCGGCATATTTGTAAGCCTCGACCGCTTCTTCTTTCTGACCGTTCTTATAAGCCTTGAAGCCGAACTTGAAGAGATCGAAGGGACCGGACTCCTTCGAAACGCCTGACTTGATGTCGAATGCGCTCGCGGGCGATGCAATTGCCGCGCAACAGGCAATGGAAAGCCCCATGAGCATTCGTCTGAAAGGTCTGAACTCGGACGTCAGCATTTCACTCGGTTTCTTTCGCTTCCACCCGTGCGGACTTTCTATCCGCGGATGCATTCCTCCCGGCGAGCGATCCCGCGGTGGGCTCAAGGGCCCGCTTGCCCGCGTCGCATCTAGCCTTTCGCCCTCCCGCGAGAGCCTCAATTCCCAGCGCATCGACACTCTCCGCCCGCTGTCCGGCGCGATGCCATCTGCCTCACTCCCGCGGCCCGGCTATGCGCCTTTCCGCCGTCAAAGAAAGGGTAATCACCAATTGTGACCAAACCTGTGTCGATGTTACCGGAAGCCGATTCCGATAATGCCGATCGGTTTGAAAACGAGAAGAAAGAGAGGTTCGGAAGCGCAACGTCAGAGCGAAGTTCTGGGGCGGCATCGCCTTGCGGGAAAAGGAAAATGGCGTCGGCAGCGGCATCTTCGCCGTACGCTTCACCCATCTTGACTGTACCCGTTACGAACTCGCTCATCGTACTCTTTTACGCGCACCCTACGCCTGTCATTCCCTCGCCTGCCTATAGCGCTGCGCCTAGTTTGTGGCGGGAAATGGACAATTTCACCGTGGGATCATCTTACTCAAATGCTGGTAAAAAACTGTTGCTGAATCGTCACAAAATGAGACGTGGAAACGGCATGCTTAACGACCCGTACATAAAGAAAAGCCCGACAATTTTGCCGGGCTTTCCTGAGGCTCATCTTTGTAACTTAGAATTTCACCTTGATGCTGGTCGATACGGCAGCCACAAGATCATTGCCGAAGGTGTAAGTGGCATCATTTCCGTAGGTGACGCCATCCCTCGTGAAAGTTCCTGACTCACCGCTGGTCATGACGCCGAGGCTTCCAGCAACGCGCCATTCGACATTCTCAGTCGGATTGTACGCCGCACCTGCGCCAACCAGCCATGTGTCCGTTTGTGAGCCATAGCCATCGCTCGTACCACGATCCCATGTAAGGCTAAGCGCAGCCGTCCATTGGTCATTGAACTTATGGCCAACGCCTCCCACAACTGTCCATCCATCACGATAGGCTAGATCGAGAGACGTTATCCCTCCAGCCGGACAGGCAAGCCCGTTCGTCGGGCAAAAAGGGATCGACTGCAGCAAGCTCCAGTTCGTCCACTTCACAGATCCAAAAGCCAACCAATCGGGTGCAATACCGGACTGAAGTTTCAGCTCAAGTGAGTCAGGCGCCTCGGCAGAGCCGGCAACTGGAATGATGGCACCGCCTGCGACCTGCGAAAGGTTCAACGTGCCCGTCAAGTCGTCGTATTTCACCCTGCTGTTGTACACCAGGCTTGCGCGCACGCCATATTCCGGAATCTCATAAGCGACGCCAGCACGCCATCCTCCGGACTCGTCTGCTATGTCAAGGCGACCGATGCCGGTGCCGAACCGCGGCGGGAGAACAGCTACGAGTTTCTCCTGAAAACCATCGAGCCGCTGATAAAAAGCGCCCCCGATGAGCCGAAGTTGACCGGGACCCACATCAAACTTGTATGAACATGTGGCCGCGTAGTTCTCAGTATCGACCTTCGTCTCAACGTTGCTGTTTGCGCCAGCCCAGTTCACGCCCGGATTGGTGTGAACACCGAATGGTTCGGAGTAGTCGAACAGGCAATCAACCGCCTCATACCCGGCCTTGAAGCCTACATAGGGCACGGCATAGTTTTCCGTCTCATCTGCCGAATTCGGCCGACCACTCAGATTTCCGCGGCGAGCAGTGTTGTCCTTTACATTCTCCAATTCACGCTGCGGCATGACATAAATCACAGCCGACTGCGCGGAAAAACGCGACTGGTCAAACAGCAGATCGATATTGTACCCGCCGCGATCAAGGCCGCCCGCGAAGGACGGCTGCGCCAGCGTCGAAAATAGGGCAAGCGACAGAACGCCTGCCGAAATCATACGAGATGCCAATGTGTCTCCCCCACTCAGGCAATTGCAATGGCGGGACTGTGCAGGCGATGCCGATAAATGGCAACTTTGTGATCTGGCGTGATTGGAAACTGGGCTAACGGATGTTTTACGTAAAGAATTGACGGGCACGTCAATATTTCGGCAATTTAGAACAAAATTCTATGGATGGTAAAATTACCCATACTGCTGAGGTCGACCATTCCACATTAGCTGCCTCCTGTAACAGGGAAACAACACTCATGTTTTTCGCCAGCGGCGACAAGAAAACGTGTGGAATCAAGGTGGGGCTCAGGAATATCGGTAAATCCGGATGCCAAATCCGGAGATTCATGTCGACCTTCAACAAACGGCGCCCGATTCGGCATCGGGCGTCGTAAAATTCCATGCTACTAAGCGTTGATTTTACGCAGCTTCGGATACACGGGAGAGTGCAACCCGCAAGCTAGCGATCTGGCCTTGCAGTTCCTCCAGGCGATCGCGCTCGGCGGCGACCACCTCAGGATTGGCATTGGCGACGAACTTCTCGTTCGAGAGTTTGCCGTTAATGCGCGCGATCTCGCCATCGGCCTTGGCGATCGCCTTCTCGAGGCGCGCTTTCTCCGCGGCAAGGTCGATCAGCGTGCCGAGCGGAAGGCAGACAGTCGCTTCGGAGACGACGATCTGCGCCGCCCCCTTCGGCGCCTCCCCGGCAAGCGAGATGCCGTCGACACGCGCAAGGCGCTTGACGGCTGCATCATGGCGAGCAAGGCGCTCACGCGTCAGGCTATTCGCACCGACGACGACCAGCGGCGCGACCGCAGATGGTGGCACGTTCATTTCGGCGCGAACCGAGCGGATGCCGGAAACGAGATCGATCAGCCAATTGATTTCGTCTGCTGCGGCGTCGTCGGCATAGGACGGCGCCGGCCATTCGGCATGGCAGACCAGCGTGTCGCGCTCGAGGCCTTCGCCTGCAGTGTGTGCCCACAGCTCTTCCGTCATGAAAGGCATGAAGGGATGCAGGAGCTTGTAGATCTCTTCGAGGATGTAGGAGGCGCAAGCCTGCGCTTCCTTCTTGGCGCCCTCATCCGTGCCGTTGAAGACCGGCTTCAGCAGTTCGAGATACCAGTCGCAGACCTGGTTCCAGACGAAGCGGTAGAGAGCGCCTGCCGCATCGTTGAAGCGGTAAGACTCCAGAGCTTCCGTTACGTCACGTTCCGTACGGGCAAGTTCCGTGAGAATCCAGCGGTTGATCGTCAACTCGGCGGCTTCGGGCACGAAATGCGGATCGCTCTTGGCGCCGTTCATCTCGGCAAAGCGCGTCGCATTCCAGAGCTTGGTGCCGAAGTTGCGGTAGCCGGCGATGCGGGCCGGATCGAGCTTCACGTCGCGACCCTGGGCTGCCATGATCGCCAACGTGAAGCGCAGTGCGTCGGCGCCGTACTCGTCGATCAGTTCCAAGGGATCGATGACGTTGCCCTTGGACTTCGACATCTTCTGGCCATTCTTGTCGCGAACCAGCGCGTGAACATAGACCGTGTGGAACGGCTCGACCGGAACGCCGTCGTCATCCTCCATGAAGTGCAGGCCCATCATCATCATGCGGGCGACCCAGAAGAAGATGATGTCGAAGCCGGTGACGAGAACGTTGGTCGGGTAGTAGCGTTCCAGTTCCGGCGTCTTGTCGGGCCAACCGAGCGTCGAGAACGGCCAGAGCGCAGACGAGAACCAGGTGTCGAGAACATCCTCGTCACGCGTCAAGATTTCGCCTGGCTTGAAGTTCTCAAGCAGGTCTTCGACATAGGCCTTCATCGGGCCTTCGTGGGAGAGATAGTGCTGGATCGCCGCCTGCAGGGCTTCCTCTTCCGTCTTTTCGACGAAGACCTGACCATCCGGACCGTACCAGGCCGGAATCTGATGGCCCCACCAGAGCTGGCGCGAGACGCACCAGGGCTGGATGTTTTCCATCCACTCGTAATAGGTCTTGTCCCAGCTGCGCGGAACGAGCTTGGTGCGGCCTTCGCGAACCGACGCGATCGCCGGTGCTGCGAGCGTCTTGGCGTCGACGTACCATTGCTCCGTCAGGCGCGGCTCGATCGGAACACCGCCACGGTCGCCATGCGGAACCATGTGCTTGTGTGGTTCGACCTTGTCGAGCAGACCCCCCTCTTCAAAGATGCGGACGATGATCTTGCGGGCCTCGAAACGATCCTTGCCTTCGAGCTCTTCCCAGGCGCCGTGCAGCGCTGCCGCATCAGGAATGCCTTCCAGGAAATCCTCATTGTCCTTAATCGTGATCCGCGCATCGGCCGTGAGTACATTGACGACGCGCAATCCGGTGCGCTTGCCAACGTCGAAGTCGTTGAAATCATGCGCCGGCGTCATCTTGACAGCCCCGGTGCCGGCCGTCGGATCCGGATAGTCGTCAGTGACGATCGGAATGCGGCGGCCGACGATCGGAAGGATCACATGCTTGCCGACCAGCGGCTTGTAGCGCTCATCCTTCGGATTGACGGCAACGCCGGTGTCACCGAGCATCGTCTCCGGGCGAGTGGTGGCGACAACGATGTAGTCGCGGGTTTCCCACTCCGTCGGCTTACCGTCTTCGTCGAAGGCAACGGGATGCTGATAAGTAACGCCGGGCTCCAGCGGATAGCGGAAATACCAGAGGTTTCCGTTGACCTCGTGCTGCTCGACCTCGATGTCGGAGATCGCCGTCAGAAGCTTCGGATCCCAGTTGACAAGGCGCTTGTCGCGATAGATTAGCCCTTCCTTGTAAAGGGTTACAAAGACTTCAAGAACGGCAGCGGAAAGCCCGTCGTCCATCGTAAAGCGCTCGCGCGACCAGTCGCAGGAGGCACCAAGGCGCTTCAGCTGGTTGAAGATGAGGCCGCCCGATTCCGCCTTCCATTCCCAGACCTTCTCGATGAAGGCTTCGCGCCCCATGTCGCGGCGACCCGGCAGCTGCTGTTCCATCAGCTTGCGCTCGACGACCATCTGGGTGGCGATGCCGGCATGGTCCATGCCGGGCTGCCAGAGCACATCCTTGCCACGCATGCGCTCGAAGCGGACCATGACGTCCTGAAGCGTGTTGTTCAGGGCGTGCCCCATATGCAGCGAGCCGGTCACGTTCGGCGGTGGGATCACGATGGTAAAGGTCTCGGCGCCCGGCTTGGCATTGGCGCCCGCGCGGAAGGCGTCTGCCTCATCCCATTTTGCAGCGATTTTCGGTTCAACGGCAGCAGAATCGTAGGTCTTGTCGAGCATTTGGGGACCAAAATCTGGAGGTTCTTAGATGCGGGTTGTAAATAGGATGGCTTCAGGCAAGTCAATGAAAAAGCCGCCCCGGAGACCGGAGCGGCTTTTTGAGGAAAGGCGTTTCCGATCAGCGGCGCGGGCCGCGCGCCACTCGTTCGATCTCTTCACGCACGAGGCGCTCGACCAGGGTTGGCAGATTATCATCAAGCCATTCGCGCAGCATCGGGCGCAGCATGTCTTCCGCGATCTCATCGAGAGAGCGACGCTCGGCGCCATCGATGGCGGCAGCGAGTTCCTCGAAGGACCGGGCGACCTGAAGGCCCGCATCATGTGAGAGCAATACTGGCTGTTGCTCATCCTCAATGCGGCTTGGCAGCATCTCCTCCGCCGTCGGTGCGGCGATAGCGGGAACGGATACCTCAGCCGCGTCAGCAACAGCCGGTCGTGGCTCCATGGCAGCGACCTGAGGCATTTCGAATGGTACTTCCACGGGCTGGCGCACGGCGACGATTTTCGGCGCAGGAGCTGAAATGGGAGCCATAGGGGCGTCCGCAGATCGCGAAGCGGGCGCAGGAGTCGACGCCTCGCCAATAGTTTCCGGCGCTTCGGTCCTCAGTTCCGTGCCACTTGCTTCCGGCTGCCTAAATGCCGGCGGCACTTCGCGCTGCAACTGCGCAGCGTTCCGCTCCGACGCCGCACGGACGCGCGCGGCGACATCAGCGAGAGACATCGCACGCGGCGGCGCCTCCGGCAGAGGAGCCGAGCCTGCCGAGTTGGCAGCGACAAAACGCGGATCGAACTGGGCGGCGGTCTCGGGGAATTCCACGCCAGCGTAGGCCTCGTCCACCGTCAAATGGATGTCCGAATCACGATCGTCCTCGTCGGCGCCATAAACCGCTGGCGGCGACGCGGAGAGCGCCCTGCCCGCACCCGGGTCATTGCTCTCGATGATCTGGCGGATCGACGCCAGAATCTCTTCCATGGACGGTTCACGCGCTACGCTTGGCTGAGCCATATCTATCCCCGTTATTCCGAAAAACGACCGGAGTGCGTGGAATGGGCATCCGAATCACCCATAGCTTAGGATAGCCGATGATTGAAAAAAATCATCGGGAATCAAATGAATGCTGGAGTGCACAGCTTTCTGCCGTCGTTTCGCGGCGTGACCATTCGATGACGAGAAAGAAAGACGGGCGCCATAGGCGCCCGCTGAAAATGACTGACCGAACGCCAAGGATTAGAAGACGAATTCGCGCGCCTTGGCGAAGCCCGGAAGCGGCTTAACGGAGGCGTTGAAGTAGACGTTTTCGGAAACCGTGCCGCGCTCGCTCACAAAGACCTTCGCGCGTGCGGAGCCGCCATAACCCTGTACCGTGACCAGACGGGCACCGTCGCGAAGCTGTGCGAGCAAGGCCGCAGGAACTTCCTCGATCGAGCCACTGATGAAAATCAGATCATAAGGAGCACCGGCCGGGTTGCCTGCATTGAGCGTTCCCGTGACGACCGACACGTTTGTGTAGCCGGCAAGGTTGGTTTTGGCTTCCGCTGCGAGCGTTTCATCCTCTTCGACCGCGATCACTGTTCCAGCAAGGTGCGAAAAAAGAGCCGATACGTAGCCACTGCCAGCGCCGATCTCCAGCACGACGTCATCCTTCGTGACCGCCGCAAGCTGAAGCAGCTTTGCAAGCGGCGACGGCTGCATCAGATAGCGCGCCGGCCTGCCGGAAGCTGCCGGGCAGATTTCGACGTCACGATCGATATAGGCAAGCGGCTTCGCCTTCTCAGGAACGAAGTCCTCGCGCGGCACGGTGAGGAAGGCCGTCAGCACGGAATGCGAGGTGACGTCCGTCGTACGGAGCTGGTTGTCGACCATGTTTGCGCGTGCTGATTCGAAATTCATTATGTCCTCTCGCCCGGTGGAAGCGGCTTTGTCTGCACGTCTCTTAATCTTAGCACACTGGCCTTTCAAGGCTTCACGAATGGCTGCGGCAAGAATTCGGGGTGCCAAGGCTGCCGAAGCGGCCCCACAGCAATCCTTCATGGAACAAAGGAGCGTGCTGTGATATTATTGCAACCGGAGGAATTGAGGAGGAGCAGGCCATGCCGAACATCATCGAATATCTCTCGTTGTTCGACTTCTTCATCATCGCTACGCTGGTTGGGATCTTCTGCTGCGGGCTTTTTGATCGTGAAACGAGCTGACTGCCTGCCTTCAGGCCATTGTCAGTTTTTCGCCGGATAGTGTCGTTCCCTTGGGATTCGATGGACGGGAAATGGCAATCAGACCACTCGTGCTGGGCAGCTTTTTCATCTGCGCGCTGCTGGCCCTCATACTCCTCATTCCCTTTGTGAGCGTCGGCGCCCCGAATGTCGCGACAACCGGCGTGTCACCAATACCGTCACTACAACGGATCAACTGAACGCCGAATTGCGGCGAACGAGGCGATTGAATTATAGGCCTGTCTTGCCGTTGTGGCGACTGCAAGTCCCAAGCTTCGCGGGTCCTAGAGCGCCGTACCTTTAATCGAACCCATAGCCTGCGGCTGTAAAATAGTTTCGACATTCTTGGCTGTTGAAGAGGTTGCAGATGGATCCGAGCGCATTTGAGAGTGCGTCAAACGTGCGAGCGGCGGCGGCTCGGAGATGGGCCTTAATTTTGGCGAAGGCCATTTCGATCGGGTTCAAATCTGGCGAATAAGACGGCAGAAACAGGAGCCACGCACCAACTTCCTTGAGGCAGGCTTTGGCTTTATCGCTCTTGTGAACGCGAAGATTATCCAGGATGACGACATTGCCTGGTTCGAGTGTCGGCGCAAGCTGGGTCTCGATGTAGGTGTCGAAGATTTCCCGGTTCATCGGCCTGTCAATAATCCAGGGCGCAGTAAGACCGAAACAGCGCAAGCCTGCAATGAATGTCTGTGTCCCCCAGTGGCCAAAGGGCGCATCCGTGATGAGACGTATCCATACGCGGAAGGCCGCGGAATTGGCTCGCGCGCAGGCGCACTTGCTGATGTATGGTGAGGCTGTCGCTCAGGCGATGTACTGATCCTGGGCCTTTTCGGCCTCACGGAGCCTTTTCCACGTCCACGGGAGCAGTTCGTGCAGGCGGGAGACGGGAAGATCGGCGATGCGTGCGAACACATCGGCGAGCCATGCCTTTGGGTCGACGTCGTTGAGACGGCAGGTCGTGATGAAGGTGAGCATGATGGCGGCACGATCGGCCCCACGCTGGGAACCGGCGAAGGTCCAGTTGCGGCGCCCGAGGGCAATACCTCTCAGCGCGCGCTCGGCGGCATTGTTCGTGAGACAAATCCGGCCATCTTCCAGGAAACCGGCAAAACCATCCCATCGCTTCAGCATGTAGTCGATCGGCTCGATGACCTCGGAGGATCTGCTGAGCGTGGCGCGCTCCCGTTTCAGCCACTCGTGCATGTCATCGAACAGCGGCTTGCTCTTTTCCTGCCGCGCGGCCAGTCGTTCTTCGGCGCTCAATCCATTGATCTGGCGCTCGATCTCGAACAGCGCATCGTACCGTTGGACGGCCTCCAATGCGATCGGCGAGATCGGCTTGCCTCTGCGTTTGCGATCACGGGCACTTTTCTGGATGTCGGCCAGTTCAAAGAATTTACGCCGCGCATGCGCATGGCAAAAGGCAAAGGTGATCGGCACCGCTTTCTTCTCGGCGACACTGAGCGGCTCGAAGCCATTGTAGCAATCGCTCTGCAGAATGCCGCCATACCCGGCCAGGTGTTTCTGCGGGTGCTCACCACGCCGGTTACTCGACGCATAGTATATTGCCGCCGGCGGCGCCGCACCGCCGAAGGGCAGGTCATCGCATACGTAAGTCCATATGCGCCCGGTCGTGCATTTGTCTTTGGCCTGAATGGGAATGGTGGTGTCGTCGCCGTGAAGGCGCTCGGCCGCGAAGACATGCGCCTCGATCAGATCAAAGACCGGCATGAGCGCGGCTGTCCCAAACCCGACCTGGTCAGCCAGCGTCGAGGTCGAAAGCTCGATGCCCTCGCTTTTGAACCGGGTGCTCTGGCGGTTGAGAGGGCTATGCATTCCGAACTTGTCGAACAGGATCGTGGCCAGCAGATGAGGGCCGATGAAGCCGCGCGGCGTGGCATGGAACGGCGCCGGCGGCTGGCTGATCGACTCGCAGTCACGGCAGGTAAATTTCTCCCGCACCGTCTCGATCACTTTGAACCGGCGCGGAATCTCCTCCAGCGTCTCAGTGACGTCCTCGCCCAGTTTCGACAAACGCGATCCACCGCAACAGACACAAGCGGTGGGAGGATCGATGATCACACGTTGTCGCTCGATATCCTCCGGCCAGGGCTTTCGTACCGGCCGTTTGCGTGTAAACGAACGCACGCTCGATGTCCTGGCAGCCGCAGCCTGCGCCGCAATTTCATCCTCCGTCGCCGCCATCACCAGCTCTTCGAGCTGCAATTCCATCTGGTCGATCAGTCGCGCCGTGCGCTCAGATCTCTGGCCGCGCAGTTCGCGCTTCAGCTTTTCGATCGCCAGTTCCAGACGGGCAATCAGTGCCTCGCTGTCCGATAACATGGCCTGCGCATTGGCGGCTTGCGCCACCGCAATGTCCCGCTCGGCGACGACGGTGTCGCGCTCGGCAACAACGACATCGCGTTCAGCCTGTAACATCTCACGCTCGGAAAGCAGCGCCAGATAGGCGCTCGCAAGGTCCGCGGGAAGATCGGCAGGCTTCGAATTCATGAAGCCATTCGATCAGATTCTCCCTGTATTTTCAATGTAATAATGCTATCAGACCCGTGTCGGACGCCATGTTTCCTGCGGATTGCGCCAGTCGATCCCGGACAACAAATAAGACAGTTGTGCTGGAGAGATCGCAACCGCACCGCCCTCCAAATTCGGCCAGATGAACCGGCCTCGCTCCAGCCGCCGGGTAAAAAGGCAGGCACCCAAACCGTCATGCCAGATGATCTTCAAAATATCCGATCTGCGGCCCCTGAAGACGAAGAGATGCCCTGACAACGGATCATGCTTCAGAACCTCCTGCACCCGAAGCGCCAGAGAGGGGAAGCCACAGCGCATGTCCGTATACCCCGTCGAAAGCCAGACCTTGACGCCTGTTCCCATCGGAAACGGATTCACCGCAGCGTCTCCAGTCCGCGCATGATCTGAAGCAGCGCCTCAACGTCGACATCGCGGTCCACGATCACACGGCGACCATTCGAGCTGACAACCTCCATCCGGCCGGCGTTCGGCAATGACCCTGCTGCCGGCTCTATCTCTGGAACAAGCAGTGCTGGGATAAAGCCGCCGGCAGGCGACCCAACATCCAGTTGCCACGCTCGTGCGAGCCGCCGCCATTCATATAACTGCGAACGGGAAATCCCATGTCGCCGCGCCGTCGTCGCACACAAGCCAGGTTCCGAATAGCTCTCGGCGACAATCTGCAGCTTCATCTCTTTGCTGAAGCGTCGCCGCCGGCCGCTATCGACAATCTCAAGCCGTTCCATTCCGCACTGTCCTTTTTGACGTCAATAAGGACAGTCAGTGCCAAATCCGACAATTCCTACAAGGCGGCCCTGCTCGGATGCGTACGATGAGACGCTCGCCGCGCGGGGAGCGCCCACGCAGTCTCACCATCTTTGTGTTCACCGAGGTTTCGTCCAAGAAAACAAGTCGATGCGGTTCAAATCGCATCCGGGGTTGGCGTTTCGAAATCCAGACATCACGATCCTTTCGGATATCAGCGCGAGCGCGTTCCGACGCCATTATCTGTTTTTTTATATGTGTATCCCTGCGTTATCAAAAACCGCGACAGGGACGATGGTGGAATAACCAATCCATGTTCATCCTCAAGGCGACGGGCAAGCTCTGGCATGGTGATATCCGGTTTGCCTTCGACCTGTGCGACCAGGAAATCGCGAAACGCCGACAGTTTCCCTGCACCTGGTGGCCTTCCTTGACGCGCGGGGGTTATCAGCCCAGTCCGCTCCCGGCGTTGCAGCAGCTTGATCACACTGCTGTCGCTGATTGCGAAATGACGGGCAGCGGCTCGCCGTGATTGGCCGCTAGCGACCATGGAAACAACACGCTGACGAAGATCAACAGAATGAGATTTACCCATGTGATTCACCTCCAACCGCAGTGAATCACACCAATACCCTCGTGAAAACCCCACTCGATTCTCAATTCAAGTGCGATGCTCTAGCTTTTCGGTGCGGCGATGGGTCGACATTCGCCGCGAGGTTCTTTTTAGGCAAGAACAAACGACGAAACATACCTTTAAACACCAATTCCGGCCGTCGGACGAGATCTGTAGCCTGTCGGCGTCGATCTCGGAGCCTCCCCAGCCCCTCTTAGGTCGACAACCCGGCCGGGGCCCGAAACAGCCGCGGCCGGGGCACATCCGGTTTGCCGCCGAGGGCTATTGCAGCTCCGTTTCTTCTTCTATGTCGACCAGAATGCCGTGGCGCAGCGCTTCTTCCTTCGCCTCTTTCAGAGCCTCATCGATCAGGATGACAAGCATGTCCGCGTGCAGCTCGCGCTCCGCCATTTCCCGCGCCACGCTCAAGGCAAAGATCAGTTGCGGCATTTGGGTCGCCGGCATCGGAGGCGCTCCTAAGAACTGGAACTGAAACTTAGCGACCTATCGAAAGTTCGACAATTCGACGATTTGGCTATGAAAAGCATGCATCAACGCTAGCGCCGTATGGATTCTCACCATGTTGATGGAGCAAATGCCACGGCAAGGTGACTTTGGTGACGCAGGAAGGAGCGTCCTGTCCATACCGCTGAGGCCTAGTCGGGATGGTGATACTAGAAGCCGGGAGAGGACCAGCCACTTTGGCCGGCCCCTCCAGCATTGTCGGGACTGAAAACTACCCCCGCCCTGTCTGCCGTGGGCGGCAAGCGCTAATTCAGGAGTGGATCCGACCTTCAAAGCCCCACTGTCCTCGGCAGACCAGCGAGAGAAACAATAGCGCTGAGATCAGGGCCGGCCTAGACGGACCTAGGTCCTAATCCGATTGGAGTAGGTTGGTTGGCGAGGTCACGCTGGAAATTTCGCAGATAGAAGCAGCAAGAAGCTCTGACGCCAGATGCGGCGACGGCCCGAAAACGGAGCAGGCCGGATAGGCATGGCGGAATAGGCCACGTTCAGCCCGCGCCCGGAGAAACGCGGTCGAAAAATCAATAACTTGTCGATATCTAGACAGATTTGGAGGCCTCGCCCGGAATTGAACCGGGGTACAAGGATTTGCAGTCCTCTGCGTCACCACTCCGCCACGAGGCCTCACGCGGTCGAAAAATCGAACCGTGGCGGTCGTTTAGAACCATCCTAGATAAATCGCAAGGGGGTCCATTCTGAATAATGTCCTTTTTCCATTCTGAATAAGCGTTTCCAGAACGTTCTTCCACAGGCTTAAAGTAAGGCGCTTGGATGAGATGGGCGAACGCTCGATCTGTCCAGAATTCCTATGCGCGTTGGAGCGCACTATTTTTCTGCGCGTCGAAAATATACATCTAATATCGACGTTGCTGGCTATCATTGCCAAAGGACTTTCCGAGCGGTTTTTAGTCTATTGGAGTGAGCGATGGCAGATAAAGACGGCGGGATAATCTCAACCGTTGCCCAGGTTGTCGAAAAGTTCGTTGGCGACTACTCGATTTGGCTTTGGTTGATGGTATTTGGTGCGTGCCTTCTTTTTATGGATTCTCGCGGATACGTCAGCATCGCCCAGTTACAGACCCATCGTCAGAGTCAAGCGATGATCGGATTTGTGTTCGCGACTTGCATGTTTTTGAATGCCCTGAGACCGGCGGCTCCGTCTTCGAATTCCTTTCGGCGGCTGCCGGATTGAACGAAGCATTTACCGCATCAGCCTTCAACCTGGAAGATCATAAACCGCAGCGTTGTCCTGCACGTCTCTCAGCCCTTTGTATGAGGAGTGGCGCAGGTTCCCGTCATGGGTCCAAGCGCGGTACTCGATCTCCGCAATGAGCGTTGGCTGAACCCATACGAGGTTCTTGCGCCGGCCGGCATACCTAGAGCCCTGCTCATTCTTCAGGAGGGATAAGTATCGGCGGGCTGTAAGCTCGAGGCTGAGCGGCTATCGCTATATCGGTAAGTAGCAGGTTGTAGCTGGCGATCAGCCGCCCGCCGAGCCCGAGCTCGCGATCGGTGCGCTCATAGTTCGGGTCCCACGTCGTCTGGACGAAGCCACGACCGTGAGGAACTTGTCCGCCATTGCGACCAGGCACGCCGTACTTGCGCCCCTTCCCTTTGCCGTACTCGGCGATGGGTTCCATCGTGGTGGCGGTTTTGTGATAGGCGGTCGCCAAGACATACGCCATCTCGTCTGCAGCGAGGCTTTTGGCCGCGTCTAGAAGCGCCTCTATGCCTTTCACCTGATCAGTCGAGAAGCCATTCGGGAATAGCACGCTGCCTCGCAGCGTGTCGTAAAACGCCTTGCGGTCCATGGGACGCTCCAGATTGTTGGAAAAGAAAAAGCCCGCCGAAGGCGAGCCCTAGTTGTACTTTGCTATTCTCGATTGAAGTGCAATAGTTACCGCACCGTGACTAAGAGGGGGGCATGGCAGACCAAATAAATCTACCGCCGGACGAAACGGACCAAGCTTACGGCTTCATGCGCCGCGTCTCTCTCAGACTCGCTCGTGGCGCAGCTTACGCTTTCATCGCGCTTTTGCTAATCCTCGCAAGCGGCTACGAGATGCACCGACCGTCGATTCTTGTCTTGACCACAGGGGCTATCGGTATGATCAGCGCAAGACTCGGCTTGGCCGCTTTGTTTCTTCTTCTAGCATTACAGTTGTATTTTAGTTTTGAGGTGAGCTCGTCGAGCGGCCGCCTGATGGGCGCGCCTCCAGCATGACCATGCGATGACGTAGGCGGGGCTTATGCGACGCTGAGCGAGTCTTATGGCGATGCGCCGGACTTCCTGGATAGACCAGCGGATCAAGTCCTGATGGTCGGCATCCGCGGTCTTTTTTGGGGCGTCGCGTCATTGGCGCGGTACCGGATCACCGCCATCATGGCGAAGGCAAGCATGACGAGGGAGACGTGGCGATGCCAGCCATGCCATGACCGGGTTTCATTGTGATCGAGTCCGAGCTCGTTCTTGGCGGTCTCGAAGCTGTCTTCGATCGCCCAGCGATGGCCTTCAACGGAAACGAGCGTCTGGATGTCCGTCCCGGCCAGGCACCATGTGGTGAAGAATGCGAGATCACCGTCGCTGATATTGCGCCGGATCAGGAGGCCACGGGTCCAAAGCCCAGATGTCGTCTCGTTGTATTCGTCGGCATCGAGGTCGGCGAGTTCGCAATAGGCCCAGTCATGAAGCCGCGCGCCTTTGGTGCCCTCACCGGCGGAAAGACGTTGCCATGCACTTGGATCGAGATCACGGGCGATCTCCTGCGCTGTGCCGGCGACCGGAGGCTTACCCGACCAGGAGCCGAAATGGTGGTCCGATTTAACCCCAAGAACGTAGCCTTTGCAGGCTCGACGCAGGGTCCCTTCAACGTCCCCGACGCCATAGACCGCATCTGCGGCCACCCATGAAAACGGCACATCGGCTGCCAGCGCACGCCGTATCATCTCGACAGCCAGGCCTGGCTTGGTAGCGAAGGCTGTAGCCTGAGGAACATGAGCTGCTGCCAGCCTTGCCGGATCGCCGGTCCAGCTTTTGGGCAAGTACAGGGCCCGATCGATAAAGGCATGACCGCGAACGGACACATAGGCGGCGAACACACCGATCTGGCAGTTCGTTATCTTGCCAGCCGAACCTGTATATTGACGTGCAACACCGCACGATGTCTTGCCCTGCTTGAGGAAGCCCGTCTCGTCGATGACCAGGACCGCATCATCCGTGGCGAGGTTTTCTACGACATACTCTCGCACGATGTCGCGAAGTGCGTCCGCGTCCCAGCGCCCGCGCCCCAGAATGGCTTGTTGCCGCCACGGGCCGGGATCACCGGCCGCCTCAGCACGCATCCAACCTGTCTTACGCCGCTCGTCACCCAGCAAGCCGTCCAGGAAAAGGTTCGCAGAGGCTGCAACTCGCTCCTGCGTAAACAGTCTGCGCATGCGAGCCTTCACGTCGCGCAACGATGATGCCCAAAGCTCAAGCGTAGTCTCGATTGATGCACCTGTCATCCATGACCTCCGAATCATGGAGACCCATAGATTCAGACCACAGATAGATATGCAACTGTAATGCTAGGGCGTAAACCCATTAATGTTCTTGGCGTTTTGCGTGCCTCGTGATTCAAGGCTTCCGAATGAGGAGCCATGATGACACGCCGCCGCTACGAACTCACGGACCAGGAATGGTCGATTATTTCGCCACTTCTTCCCAACAAGCCGCGCGGCGTTCCCCGTGTCGACGACCGACGGGTGTTGAATGGCATCCTTTGGCGCTTCCGAACAGGCTCTCCTTGGGCGGAAGTTCCTGAGCGGTATGGGCCGCCAACCACCTGCTACAACCGCTTCGTCCGCTGGCGGAAGGCTGGTGTCTGGGATCGGCTTCTTGAAGCGGTTTCAGAAGCTTACGATGGCGACATCGTCATGATCGACTCGACCTGTGTTCGCGTTCACCAGCACGCGGCCACGGGAAAAAAGGGGATCAAGACGATGGTGGCATGGGACGTTCCCGCGGCGGGCTCACGAGCAAAATCCACGCGCTCGTCGATGCTGAAGGTCGGCCCGTCACGCTCCGCCTGACCGGCGGGCAGATTGCTGATTGCACTGAAGCCGATGCGCTGACTGACAGCCTCGGCGAAGGCGACATCCTGCTTGCCGACAAGGGCTATGACAGTAACGCCATCCGGGCTAAGGCGGCCGCGCGCAAAGCCTGGGCCAACATCCCGCCCAAAGCAAATCGGACGGGCTCCTTCTCATTCTCGCGCTGGGTTTATCGGCAGCGAAACCTCGTGGAGCGGTTTTTCAACAAGATCAAACAGTTCAGAGGTATCGCCACACGCTACGACAAGCGCCCGGAAAACTATCTCGCCGCTGTCAAACTTGTCGCGGCGCGGATCTGGTGTCAGAGTTTATGAGTCGACGCCCTAGCGCTGGCGATTTTTAGCCCTTCGGTTTTGGCGCAACTCGTAAGGGCGCTCTCCTAGCGCTCGTGTTGTGTGGGCGTTTGCCCTAGGCAAATGGCTTCCCGGACGAACCGGCCGTCATCAGCCGATGTTAGAACAAGCCGGGCGCGAGCAACCACCAGCTTGGAATGGGACGCTTACCCCTTTCTTTTCCGCGCAAGCGCCCATTTTAATACGCCTATTAGCGAAATTGAAGATTCGGCGCCGCCGCACTATCTCGCCCCCTGCAAACTGGGAGTAGGCCAATGGCACGATATGAAGAGACGAGGCGATTCCAATGCGCCAGCCGAGCCGGAAAGCTATGCACGGTCATCGAGCAGATCAGGACCGATCAATCCAGATTTGGCGACTTTAGAATGGGAAGAGTTGACTATTTGACAGACGACGGGGACGTCGTCACTCGTCTAGTACCGCGCCACAGAGATTATGACGGGTTGGGTTATCGTAGAATGGGCAAGTCTTCTGGTGGGATGAGAAGTTGGATGCTGCGTGCTGCGCCTGGCACGCGGGATATAAATCCTGCCTTCTCGAGGGTCAGCACCATCTGGTGAACAGACGGAGCCGTAACGGCGAAGTGGCGACGCATGTCGGCTTCGGCCGGAGGCTGTTTGAAGATGCGGCTGTAGGCGTAGATGAAGGCCAGGTACTGGCCTTGGACTTGCGTAAGGCCATGTCTTGCCGTTGCGGCTTGCGGGTCAAGTGAGGGACTCATTTTCGGATTCATCTGCGTCTCCGCGCTGAAGGAGGTGTCGATGAATATAAAGTTTCACGTAGAGCTTAGCCAATCGGAACGTGATCAACTGGCCGTTTTGTTGAGCGGGGGACGCCATGCGTCGCGCAAGATCAAGCGCGCCCAGATCCTGGTGGCGGCGGACGAAGGCTTCAGCGACGAGGTGATCGCGGCAACCTTGAACGTCAGCGGATCGACGATTTACCGGACCAAGCGCCGGTTTGTGGAAGCCAATCTGGAAGGCGCGCTCAGTGAAGAACCGCGCCCGGGTGTTGAGCGCAAGCTATCGAGCAAGGAGGAGGCGCTGTTGGTGGCGACCGCCTGCTCAAAGCCGCCGCCCGGGCGAGCCCGCTGGACCCTGGAGCTTCTGGCCGATGAGATGGTCCGACTCACCGATCATGACGAGTTGTCCTCGGAGACCGTACGTCGCCGGCTGGCTGAGAATCATCTCAAACCTTGGCGCAAAGACATGTGGTGCATCCCAAAGCTCGATGGGGAATACGTCGCGCGCATGGAGGATGTTCTCGACCTCTACGCAGAGACGCCTGATCCACAAAGGCCCGTGGTCTGCTTCGACGAGAGCCCGACCCAACTCATCGGCGAAGTGCGCGAGCCCATTGCGGCCAAGCCTGGCCAGCTTGAACGCTACGACTGCGAGTATCGCCGAAACGGCACGGTCAATCTGTTTGTCTTCATGGACGCCCACCAGCCCTGGCGCAGGGTGAAGGTCACCGATCGGCGAACCAACCAAGACTTCGCCCAGTGCATGCGCGAACTGGTCGACGTCGATTATCCCGACGCCCCGATCATCCGCGTGGTGATGGACAACCTCTCCACCCATTCCGCCGGGGCGCTTTACGACGCATTTCCAGCCCCGGAGGCTCGAAGGGTGCTGAAGCGACTGGAGTTCCACCACACGCCCAAGCACGCCAGTTGGCTCAACATGGTCGAGATCGAGATCGGTGTCCTGCGCAGCCAATGCCTCGACCGTCGTATCGACAATAAAGACACCATAATCGCCGAAGTCGCAGCCTGGGAGCAGCAACGCAACGCTAATGGCGCAAAGATCCAATGGATGTTCACAACCGAAAAAGCCCGCCAAAAGCTCCGCAAAGCTTACCCCGTCAAAGAGTCATAATCTCTGTGGCGCGGCACTAGATGAAGAACACTTTCTCATTTTGATTAGCGAGGAAGAATTGCGAGTGACGCATTCGTAGCGTCGATTTTTTTCACCGAAAGGTAGGCAATCTACGCCCAATGGACGAAGTGCGAGCAATGGATGGTTGTGGTTTTATCAACCCGACCGGATGCGGTCAGTTTCTCTTGTAATGCGTACGGAAGCCCGCCCGAACCCCGGCGGGCTTCCTGTTGTCAGGGCTAGACTACCGCGTTGGCAGCGGCCTCAGCGTCTTCGACGGAAGCCGCAGCCTCGATCGCCGCCTTTGTGCCGAGGCGAGCCGGTTCGATCGCACCGCCGATCATCCGCCATTGCGTGAATGCGGCATAGATGACGTTCGCAACCTCGCCGACTGTTCATAGATCTCGGCGGCCTCGTTGATTGTCATTGCCTTGACGCGTTCAGGCGGTACGTGAGCAAGGCCGAGATGCGCCGCCAGCGTCTTATGGGTGATCCCATATTTGGTTGGACCACCGCTGTCGGTCTGGGCATCGCTGTAGCATCCCTCAGACCCGAATACGAGCGTGAGGGCTTTCGGAAGTGTCTCCCGGGCCATATGGACTATCTCCGATTGTTGAATGATGAAATCGAATTGGGTACGTGCTAGCGCCGTGATTTTTCAGTAGAATTCGTATTGCGTGATCATCACGCATATGCCCGGGCAGCCCCGACAAACCCGTTCCTTGTCGGGGCTCCCGGATCAATCACACAGGATCGCTGCGTTCGAACCCTTCTTCGCAGCGAGAAGGAGGATCTGGCGATGTGTCTTGGAGGGGCGCCGCCAGATCTTCCGCCCTTAGATCAGCCACGGCTGCGGGGCCTGGTGATGGGCACAGCCCGACAGAAGCTGCAACGAAGTTCTCCTGCGCAGCTACCTTCAAATTCATCGATGTTGGAAAAGAAAAAGGCCCGCCGAAGCGAGCCTGTTGCTGATAATGTAGAGCGATCGCCTAAAGGAGGCTTCGCTGCCTCAACCGACGAGTTGGCGACCGACAAAGAGCGAACCGTAGCCATTGAAATGCACGTGGTCAGCGTTGACGAGGTGGCCATTCACTTCATAAATCGGATACCCTCTATGAAAGTAGGATAGGAAAGATGTCGATGAACCAAGCCCGACGGCCTCTAATGAGCGGTTTGAAGCTTGCAAATGTCCCTTACAGTCAGCTTCAAACGTTGTCAGGGGTTCTGCAAAAGTATCGCGGCACGCACTACAGATTACCACCCTCGGCCGGCCCTATGGCTCTCGCTTCGTCGGCAGTGTGGTAGACCCTGAGCAGGAACGCCAGTGGCCTCGCGATGGCGCGATCGTCAATGGGAACCCGAGCCAAATATTACCTGTGACCACAGCAACGCCTGCAGCTTGTATGCCGGAGTGAGCGATCAGGTGATAAATGCGGAGCGGAGCCCCGGCCGGCGAGTTGCTCGACCGGGAAACCATTGAAAACTAGTGCTTAGTGGCTTGAATAATTATCGTTCCCAAGGAGACCTTTGGCGCATCCATGCTAATGTTTGCTGCATTTTTTGAGAGCCACTCCTTCGCAAGGCGAACACTCTCTTCAGTGCCGGCCTTGTCCCGGCATACGGTCATCGATAAGCCGCCGTCGCTTTCACTACTGCGTGCTAGAGTGTAGCTTTCAAATCCCGTGACTGAACGCATAAGCTTTTCAACGTCTGCCTTATGCATCTCCAGCAATGAGAACAGCTCTTTCGAGCCCTTACCTGAGTAAGTTCTTACAACGACGTCCATAATGGATTTCCAATTCAGGAATGCGTTCATCATCTGAACGCATATGGTGGAGAGCATCAATCAAAACCAACGGCTCCGGTCCTGCTGACCACTATCCCTGATATGGGGCGCCTTCGACCGAATGCGAGTTAATAGTGGCATGGCCTCTAAAGCGATCGGAATCGGCAACAAAAAGGCCGGGGCGAAATCGCACCGACCTTCCTCACGTTGCATCTCAAACCAGTGCCTTGCAGTGGGTAATCACACAGCCAATGGGCGCCAAGTAGCAGAAGCGCCATCATCAGGAAATTCTCGATCATCGTTTCTCAACCTGTGGAGAAGTCGAACAACGGTAAGCGCTAATTTCTGTGCGCCTTCTGTAGCGGAGTGCTGTGAGGCATGAAGCGTCCACCAAAAAATAGGTGGACACCAAATCATGGATGAAGATGCTCCTAAACTGCAGGTACGGCTTGTTGGTCGCGACGGCCGCCGTCGATATGACCCTGCGTCGAGAGATCAGCTTGTCGCGGCGTGCTTAGAACCCGGCGTTTCGGTCTCGCGGCTGGCGCTGGAGCACGGCGTCAATGCGAATCTCGTCCGGAAGTGGATGAAGAAGTCCAGAGCGGAGCGTCAATTGCCATTGGCCTCGGCGTTCGTTCCGGTTCAGATTGCTCCGGATATGCACTCGGGTTCTGCTGGCGATCTGAAGAAGACCAAGCCATTGAGCCAGTGCCTTCCCGCGTCCAAGGTGAGCGCACTCCTGCCGAACGGGGTCAGCCTGACCGTCGAGTGCGCCGGTGTGGAAGTGCTGGAAGCAATCATAGGAGCGCTGGGTCATGTTCAGACTGGGCGGTGATCTCAAGGTTTACCTGCATCGCGAACCGATCGACTTCCGCGCGGGCATCAACAGCCTGGCGGTCCTGGTCCAGGAGACGATGGCGCTGGATCCGTTTGCGCCTGCGGTTTTTGCCTTCTGCAATCGCCGGCGTGACCGAATGAAGCTGCTGTTTTTTGATCGTTCCGGTTTTGTGATGGTCCTGAAGCGGTTGACCGAGGACAGGTTCAGATGGCCCCGTTGCGAGGTGCCGGTGGTCATGCTGACGACAGAACAGCTTCACTGGATCCTCGATGGCATCGATATCGACGCAATGGTGCGCCATCCGGTGCGGCAATATCAGATTGCCGGCTGACGGATGTCGAATTGAGCAGTTGACGCGGCTGGGCGGTTCAGATTCAAGAATCTGATGACTCGCACCGGCGAACCGAGCATTGCAGAACTGATGGCGCAATTGGCAGCCAATGCTGCCGAAATCGCTGCGCTCAAAGCCGAGAAGGAAGCGCTCTCGCAGCGGGTCGTCAAGCTGGAAGAAGAGCTTGCACTGGCAAAACTCCATCGCTTTGCCCCCCGCAGTGAAAAGCACATTGATCGTCTCTTCAACGAGGCCGAAGAGGCTGCGGTCGAGGATGGCAGCGAAGCAGGCGATGTTGTCGAGCTTCCGGACACCGGCCTGCCAGCGGTAGAAGGTCAAACGGGAAAGAAGCGTGGACGCAGACCTCTGCCAGAAGACCTGCCACGCGAGCGCGTCGAATATGACCTCCCCGACGATCAGAAGTCTTGTCCCTGCTGCCAGGGTCAGATGCATCGCATGGGCGAGGCTGTTACCGAGCAGCTATAGCGCGACGATCAGGATGAGACGCGAGCGACAATCTGGATGAGATTCTTATGTCGCGGTTGGAGCGAAGTTATCATGTTGATTGTCGCTGGCAAGAGTTTCATCGTGTTCTGATTGCCGCTCCGCGACAAGCTGGGAAGAGCTTTTGATTGTCGCGAATGAGGCGGGTCTGCCGCGCTGGCGTTTGGCTTCCATGGCCGAACGCCGCCGGTAGCTTTCGACATTCATCTCGAAGATTGTTGCGTGATGGACAAGTCGGTCCACCGCGGCAAGCGTCATGGCCGGGTCTGGAAAGACGCGGTTCCATTCTCCGAAGGGCTGATTGGCGGTGATCATGATGGAACGCCGCTCATATCTTGCGGAGATGAGTTCGAAGAGCACGCTCGTTTCGGCCTGGTCCTTGGTGACGTAGGCCAGGTCGTCGAGGATGAGAAGATCGAACTTGTCGAGCTTTGCGATGGCGGCTTCGAGCTGAAGCTCCCTCCGCGCGACCTGAAGCTTCTGGACGAGATCGGTCGTGCGGGTGAAGAGCACGCGCCAGCCGTTCTCGATTAGCGCGAGGCCGACGGCTGCGGCGAGATGGCTCTTTCCGCCGCCGGGCGGACCGAACATCAGGATATTGGCGCCTTTGGCGAGCCAGCTATCGCCGGCTGCAATCGCCATGACCTGGGCCTTGGAGACCATGGGAACAGCGTCGAAGGCGAAGCTGTCGAGCGTCTTTCCGGGTGGCAGGTGGGCCTCGGCGAGGTGTCTTTCGATCCTGCGATGGGCGCGTTCGGCCAATTCATGCTCGGCGATGGCCGAGAGGAAACGGGCAGCAGGCCATCCTTCCCGATCGGCCTGCTCGGCAAATTGGTGCCAGAACGTCTTGATCGTCGGCAGCCTCAGTTCGTTGAGCATGATGCCGAGGCGGGCTTCATCGACTGTGTGGATGTTGCTCTTCATGCGACCTCTCCCGCATAGGCCGTGCCGATCAGGGCTTCATAACCATTGAGCGACGCGAGTTGCACATGAACGATCGGCAACTGATCCGGGTCCGGGCTGAAGACCGCTCTCAAAGCCGCCAGATCAGGCAGTTTGTGGGCGTCGAGCGTTTTGGCAAGCTCCTCGGCCAGTTCACGCTCGCAACTGCGATCGTGAGCCAAGGCAAGCAGTTCCACGGTGATCTTGCAAGCCTGCCGCTCGGGCAGTTGCTCGATGAGCGCGTCGAAAGTCCTGCGATATTCCGGCCTGGGGAAGAGCTTGTCGCGATAGACGAGCCCCAAAAGCGCCATCGGCTTTTTGCGCAGGGAATGAATGACGTGATGATAGTTGACGACTTGATCGTGCTTGCCACTCGCATGGGCGCGGCCTCGGGGTAATGTCAGCAGATGCGTGCCGCCGATGAAGACGTCGAGGCGATCGTCGAACAGACGCACCCGCAGCCGGTGGCCAATCAGACGGGAAGGCACGGTGTAGAAGACCTTGCGCAAGGCGAAGCCGCCGGTGCTCGATACGGTGACGATGACCTCTTCGAAGTCGGTGGTGCGACGATCGGGAAGAGCTTGCAGATGCGTGCGCTCGGCATCGATGCGCTTGCCATGTGCGGCATTGCGGCGGCTGACGATCTCATCGATGAAGGCGCGATAGGATCCGAGGTCGCCAAAGTCCCTGGTTCCGCGCATCAGCAGAGCATCGCGGATCGCATTCTTGAGATGGCCGTGGGAACTTTCGATCGAGCCGTTCTCGTGCGCGACGCCCTTGTTGTTGCGCGTCGGCGTCATGCGATAATGGGCGCACAGTTCGTCGTAGCGATGCGTCAGATCGACCTTGGCGTCGGCATCGAGGTTGCGGAAGGCGGCCGATAAGCTGTCGCTGCGATGATAGAGCGGCGAACCGCCAACCGACCACAGGGCGTTCTGCAGCCCCTCGGCCAGAGCGACGAAGCTCTCTCCACCCAGGATGACATGGGCATGCTCGAAGCCCGACCAGACCAGCCGGAAGTGATAAAGCAGATGATCGAGCGATTGGCCGGCGATCGTCACGCCGAGGCTGCCCATGTCGGTAAAATCCGACAGTCCTAACCGACCGGGTTCGTGCATCTGACGGAAGATCACTTCCTGCTCCTGACCGTGAACAGCCCGCCATGATCGGATACGACGCTCAATCGTACGGCGAACACCTTCTGACAGCTCTGGATGACGCCGCAGCATCTCGTTGTAAACGGCGACCGCTCGGATGCCGGGCGCGGCCTTGAGGAGCGGAACAACCTCGGCGTCGAAGATGTGCTCAAGGGGATCGGGGCGACGCCGGTCGCGCGGCGGCTTGGTCTGCGATGGAAGACGCGCATCCTTCTCGATGCGGTAAGCCGTCGCCCGGCTGATCGACGCCTTGGCGGCAGCGACCTCAATGGGGTTGTTTTGTCGGTACTTCATAAAAAGCCTCGTCTGATGATCGGTTACATGGCGACCCGGCACAAAGGTGATTCTCCATTCTCAGAAAATCACCGACGCTACCGGGCCAACCGCGATCATGAGACGCCGAAAAATTGCGCCGCGGCGGGGGTGTAACTCCAGTCGGGCTACGCCCTCCCTTCGTCACACCCCCGCCGCCGAGTCTCATCCTGATTGACGCTGAGTCTCACCTTGTTTGTCGCCGCGCAAGCAGCTCCATATCGAGGTCAAGGCAAAGGTCCTACAGAATGTGCGGTTCAAGTACGCTTGCCGCCATTGCGACCGCACCGGGATCAACACACCCGTCGTGATCGCACCGATGCCGACGCAGCCCCTGCCGGGCAGCATCGCTACCGCCTCGACGTTAGCCTTCGCGCTCGTCCACAAATACGTCGACGGCACACCGCTTTACCGCGTGGCTCAGACATTCGAGCGTGCTGGTGTTCCGATCAGCCGCGGCGCTCTCGCTCACTGGGTCATCGGCTCAAGCGAGAAGCATCTGCACCGCATCTATGATGCGCTGAAACTGCGGTTGCGATCGCAGCCTCTCATTCATGGCGATGAGACGACGGTTCAAGTCCTCAAGGAAAAGGACAAGGAGGCCACCAGCACATCGTACATGTGGGCCTATCGCAGCGGCGAGGACAGTGACCAGCCAATCGTACTGCTCGATTATCAGCCCGGGCGCGGCCAGATCCACCCGCAGACCTTCCTTGGTGACTACCGCGGCATATTGGTGAGCGATGGCTACACAGCCTGGCGCACATTGCATGGCGCAACCCATGTCGGATGCATGGCTCACTCCAGGCGGCGCTTCGTCGAAGCCCTCAAGGCAAGAAAGAATGGCGGCGGCCCGCCGGAGCAAGCGCTCAGGTTCTTCGAGCAGCTCTACCGGATCGAGAGGCAGGCGCGAGAGATAAAGCCCGACGCCGGTGAAACGCAGGCCGCCTGCATTCGCCGCTTCCGGCAACAGCACAGTTTGCCTGTCCTGAACGCCCTCAAGACGTGGCTCGATAACATCGCGCCGAAGGTCGTGCCGGATACCAAGCTCGGCGATGCTGTGTCCTACACCCTGAACCAATGGGATTATCTGACGCGCTACACCAGCGACGGCAGGATGCCGATCGATAACAACATCCTGGAACGCGACATCAGGGTTTTTGCGACCGGAAGAAAATCGTGGCTGTTCAGCGACACTGCTGACGGAGCCAAGGCCAGTGCTGTGATTTACAGTCTGATGCTGACATGCCGCGCCTGTGGCGTCGACCCTCTGATCTGGCTGCGCCACGTACTCACCGAGTTGCCACAGCGCGAAGAGAATGCCGACATCGGCGACCTGCTCCCGTTCAACTTCTCCAAGACCTCCACGACCGAATAGAGCCGGATACCGCGACCGATGCTATCCGCCGTTCGGTGTGGAACAGGCGTCAATACGCATCGAAAATCGCGCTTACGAACAACGAGCAAAGCGCTCAGGAAAGCCTGTGAGCATCGGCGATTCTTGCGATGTCCGCTTGATGGAATCGGCAGTTTCCAACTTCATGGTGTTGCAACCAGAGAAGGATATGCACCTGGATATACCAGCGCAGTAACCGGCATTTCGACCGCACTTACGATCGTGAAGCAGTTGAACGACATCGACCAGAAGGTCGACGAGGCTTCCTTCAAGCTTAAGATAGCCGAAATTAGCAGCGCCTTTGCGGAAGCAAAGCTTAGTCTTATCGACGCCCAACAAGAACTGAGGCAGAAAGAAACCGAGATAGCGGCTCTTAAATCCTTAAATCGTCCCTCCAGAGAAAAGACGAAACCGTCGAGCATAGCGGCTATCGCTATCGTTGTGACGCCGAAAAGCAGCCGATCGGAACTGCTTTCTGCCCGATATGCATGGATGATGGCCGCTTTGTTTTGACCGTACAGTCAGATAAATCCGGCCGGCCATATGTCTGCCCTCGCTGTGACGGCAACGTTGGTTACCTATCGGCTTTCCGCTAGAGCGCTCGCCATGTCCCCTGTCCCGGCGGCTGGTAGAAATGCTTAAAGAGCCCCCAGAGGAGACCTCTGAACACGCTAGAAGATCGCCGCAATACTACGCCGACCAAATTGCCAAACTTGATGACATATCGAGCTAATGAAGCGCGGCGTCATCTCGTAATCGCGCATCTCTCTGACAGCCTTGTCGGCCTGGCCGAGCAAAGTCTGGGTTTCCTGCATCGCCGCCTTCTTCGCGGACTCCAGGTCTAGCCAACTCTTAGGGCGTTCCTCGGTGGCGTCGCCTTCCTCGACGGCCTCCATAAGAAAGACGCGGGCCAGCGTATCGGGCCTCGTCCGAGATTTCATCTCGACCGTGTCGAGCGGCTTCAGCACTCGCGCCCACGTTCCGGTCTCCTCCCGTACCTCCCTGACGGCCGTAAACTCAGTCTGCTCGCCCGCTTCGATGTGGCCTTTCGGGAGCACCAGCTGCGAGGGTTCGTCCTTCGCCCCTACCAGCAGATACTCGAGGCCTTGTTTGCTTTTCCTGAAGACGATGCCCCCGGCATGGGTCAATCCGTCCGCCCTGGCCGCCGCCGCCGGCGCCGGCGCCGGCGGATTCTTCAGTCCCTCTTTCGTGATCACCAGCCAGTATGCCTGCTGGGTTGTTTTGAATCGCTGTTCGACGTAGCGGTACAGGGCGAGCCCACCAAGCACGGCCGCGATCACTACGCGCAGCCAGTCTTCCCTGAAAGCGTAGATCACTCCGAAGATGGCAAGCGCGACCACGAAGCTGCGGAAGAACTTCGCGTCGGCTTCGAACCGCTGCACCTGCGCCAGGCCTTCCGGACTTTCGAGCGCCAGCCGTGCCTTGCACCACTGAAACGCGTTGATCGTGTTCTCGGCAGAGAGCTGCTGCAGGCCCGCTGTCTTCAGTCGTTCTGCCTTCGTGACTGCTCTATCCGGGTTGGGGCCGAACAGCAGGTAGGAGGGTGCCAGCCTGCGCAAGAGCTCCGGAGAAAGCCCTTTTCCCTTGGATAGCCTTTTCGTTTGGCCGAGATCGGTCCACGCCCGCATTGGATCGTAGATCCATTCGTCCAGCAGCGCGCCGATCAGAAAGATGAAATGGCCGAGGAAATAGCTGACGAACAGGAAAACACCCCACCCGACTTCGTTGGTGTCCGGGAATAGGGTAGAGTCATGGGGAACAAGTTCCCCGCCGAGATACGCGACAAACATGCCCGGCAGGATGATCGAGAAGAAGTCGACCAGCCCAATGAAAAACTTCTGCGGTTCGAAGTTCATGGCCCACCCCGGTCGTAACCACGTTCTCGCAGGCACCAATAATATCACAATTTTCTCATTGAACGAACTGATCCGCAGTGGCTATTGGTTCGGTGTCAGAGGAACTGCCGCCGCGGTCCGTCGAAGCTGCACGCTCGCCAGTCCGGCAACCACGGGGACCGCGGCTCGTCGAAAATGAAGAACCCACCGACGGGTCACCGTGGCGGGCGTTGAGCCGCCCGATCGCTCCAGACGGCCTCAACTATTTACACGACTTCCGTGCTTTTAATGTTGTTGAAAGCACGGTTTTCGTGCATTACAATCTTACCGAAGCAATCCAGCTTCGGGAGGTCTAGGAGCCCTTCAATGTTCGATCTCAAAGCATTCCGCGCAAGCCTGGACCTCACCCAGCACGAGATGGCGGAGGCTATGGGCATGCCCTTCCGAAGCTACCAAGACGTCGAAGCAGGCAAGAGCGCCGTGCGTCCAGTGCATGAGGCTGCAGCCAAATATGCCGGTTGGCTCATTCGTCAACAGGGACGACACAAGGGAGCTCGTCCGCTCCATTTCTTCTTGGCCCGTTTCCGCGGTGAGGAAGGGGAATGGACTGCACCATGGACCGTCTGGGCGGAAGACTTCAATGATGCTGTTGAGCGCTTTTACACGCTCGGAAGCATTGACCGATCACAAGAGTTGCAGATCAGGCTAATGCCAGAAGACGCGTCCAAAGTGTTCGGGCACGCAAGGAAGCATGCCGAGGCTGTTCTCGAGCATCGGGATGCAACTTGGCCCGATCAATAAACACCCGCCACCCGGTGGTGACGGGCTGTTACAAAATGGCGCTCAGAATATGCGCGGCGACTTACGTTGCCTGACTTGCGCCTTCCCGCTGGCGACGGTGTTCAGTTCGTTTGCTCACCCAAATTATAGTAGTTGAGCAGCAAAGTGCCTGTTCGTTCACGGCTTGTCCGGCGCCTTGAAATTCGGTGCCCGAGCCGACGCCCGGGCTGTGAGGATGCGTCCGCCGGTAACTTCTATACCATCTGACGCTTGACTCCGAAGAATTACGCCGGACCCGAGCCTTCTTCCTCCTCGAATGTCACCGCGACGTCGCCATTCGCCGACAGACGCACCTTGTCGCCTTCAATTTCGGCCACCAGCCCCAGAGGGATATAGTGGTGGTGTCCGCGATGCGAGCCTTCGCCACTGTCCTTCTTGGTGAGCTTGATCCGATGGCCTTCGACGTGGTCGACTGTGCCGACATGGACACCATCGGCTCCGATAACTTCGGCGTGTTCCTTGATCTGCCCTGCATCTACCATTGGGATTCTTCTCCTTTCCGCGACTAACGCCGCAGAGCGAGATAAGATCCATGGAAAAGCCCGCCGACCGGTGAAGGTGGCGGGCGATTGGTGAAAACAACCATTCAGGCCGCATGTTCGATTCGCGAGATCAATCGCGATGAACATGAAAGGCAAACTTTTGAATTGCAATTTTGTATCGACTGGCTGGACCAGACGGGGCCATTGGGTCGCCATCCGAGAAGATGGGGTTTAGCTTTGCTCGGACCTTATCCGACCGCCTCAGACGGAACCCGTGTGGCTGCCGCGGAGAGTGAACGCCTCGGAATGCCAAGCTGTATCGAGGTGTCCGCCCGCCGACCGGGTGACAAACCGGCGACGGGCTCTCTGGCGCTATAATTTGAGGCTCTGCAATGGACGATGCGCGACGAAAGCTGAGAATACTTTCGGATCGCCGGGATGCTGAAGGTATCAGTCCGGGCCATCCCCACTACATGGAATAATTCCAACCGGCACTTTGGTTTAAGTGCCGTTTCGCCTAAATGTTGTCGAAGGGCGTCGTGACCCTTCGCTACAGAAGGAGATCAGATGAAACTTACACTCGAATACCGGGAACTCACCATCAAGCTCGTGATCCCGCCCGTGCTCATCATGCTAATACTCAAAGCTCTGCACTTCATAGCCATGTAACGCAGTGAAGGAGTGGCCGCTAGACCCGGCCACTCCTTCAATTCCTATGCCGCCGATTTCGGCGAGCTTCTCTCTGCTTGCGACGTTCGTTCTGCTCGGCGGCCCCATGAGAAGTCCCGGGCCTCGATGTCAGCGGCTGCTACCATCCAGGCGAAGTGTCGCGGTTCGTCTATGTTGACCTGAATATGCTCGATTTCGGGCTCAAGTTGCAAGGCGGCTAAAACACCATTCATCACATCGATTGATACGTTTCGAATGAAATATTCTCTTATTTGATGCATTGCACGGTCGCAGCACTCTTTTCCGTAATTCCGATGGATGTGCTCGACACTCCGGCACCACTTGCTAAAGGACATGCCGCCGGCTTTTGACTTCGCCCATGACCAGAGGCAGCGGCGATCCCGCTCGCGCTGAACGTGGACGATCAGGTCGTTAGCCCTTTCCCAGTCGGTGACATCCTTCACCTGAAGGCGGATAGACCGAGCATCCCAGAATGCCTGACGCTCTTCCTCGTATCGCTGGCCGGCCCATCCCGCTTGGTCGACATGGTCGTGAACGTATGGCAGAGCCTGCGCCTTCAGCCTTGCTGGCCGCGCCGTGTTTGGCAGCCGCCGATCCACTTCCGCAGCGTGGATGAACAGCTCGGCTATTTCCTCATGCGTCATTCTCAGATCTCCACTAGCTCGGGCTGCCCGTAAACCTGCCGCAGCATCAGATATACCATGCCCCCCAGTGCAAATCGTGGCTTCCTCGATCGGTGCCGGCTATGCGCCATGGACTGTGCTTCCGACCATCCCGACAAGATCCGCCTGAAGCACCGCAAGACGGACAAGCTCGCGCTCCACCCGCTGGAGTACGCCGACGAGGATGGCTCGCTGGTGAAGCTCTACGAGAAGGCGGAGGAGATCGTAAACAAGACGCCTCGCTACGGCACGTCGATCGTCTGCAAGAAGAACGGCCAGCTATTCGGAGACGGCACGTTCCTCGCGCATGAGGTTCGCGAGAGGGCGGACAAGCTCCGAGACGAAGGAAAGCTCGACGCGCCATCCTTCAGCCTGGACAAGTGCAGGCACGGAGGCATGACGGAACTGGAAGAAAGCGGGCTCACCGAAGGACAGGGTCGGGTGCTGTCAAAGCACAAGACTGCGGCGGCCTATCGTGGCTATGCGAAGGAGACGGAAAAGCGCGTCTTGGAAGCCACGAAGAAGCGTTTTGGCCATTCTGAATGGCCGAAAAAACTGAATGAAAACAATGGTCGTAAAACGAAGAAAACGCCTGAAGTAGGGGCGCTTATTCAGAACGGGCATTGATTTTATTGGAAATGCTGTGGATTTGCAGTCCTCTGCGTCACCACTCCGCCACGAGGCCTCACGACGCTTCATGACCGAAGCGTTGGCGGGCATTTAGAATGAATAGAAATCGAGTGCAAGGGGTTGTTGAAAAACCGATGGGATTTCAGGTCGTCATCCCACCGGTTTCTGTGGTCAACCACTAGTAGGGAGAGTAGCACTGCCGCCGCGGACCGTAATAAGGCTGGTAGGTGTTGTCATACGCCCGATACGACCGGTAGCGGCTGTAACACCAATCGACGTGCGAATTGCCCACCGGTCGAGCCACCGGCTGCGAAGCAATCAGGCCGCCGATGATGGCGCCGGCTGCAAGACCGCCGAGCAGCGCACCCGCATCGCTGTTATGGCCGCGGTAGTAGCCGTCGCGATAATAGCGATTTCCGGAATGATTTCCGTAGTAACGATCTCCGTAACGGCCATGGCGGTAGCCGCCGCAACGGTAAATACTGCAGCGGTCGAAGCCGCGACTATTTCTCGCACCGGAATCTCCGAACCCACCGCGGCTCTGAGCCGAATGCTCATCGCCTGAATTTTCGGCAAAAGACGGACCGACGCCGGCCAGGCTTGTGGCGATTGCCAACACCAATACCGCAAGTTTCTTCATTCCAGCACCTTCTTATTTCCTGCATGCTTGTACACTTACGCGCATATCTCATTAACGCTTAGCTAGGTGCGAGGTTCCGGGCCGCGCACCGTTCGGCATTTTCGCTTGGGCTGCCGGATGATCACCGATTCAAGGGTTGGATTTACGCCTCTTCACCCACCAGACGGAGAATCGCCGCCGCATCCGACGGACGAGATGCAAATCGTGCGACAACAGGATGAACCCCAGCGGAAGCATCCAGAAGCCGAGAACCGGCAGAAAACCGAAAACGCCGCCGAAGATCAGCAGCACGCCGATTGTCATCCGGGCAAAGCGCGACCGCGGGAGCGGGATGCTTACGGAACCCAGAATGAGATGGCCCGTGGTGTGGTCGATGCCAAATCGCTTGGCGCTTGATTTTCCAGTGGTATCATGTGCTTCAGTCATCCACAGGAAATGGGGTTATGCAGGTCGAATACAAGCGGATGTCATTTTTTTGAAAAAACCGCTTGGCAAATCGGGCAAGCGTTTGTATTAGGCCACTCACACCGCGGCGAGCGGTGATCCCTGGTAGCTCAGCGGTAGAGCATTCGACTGTTAATCGACAGGTCGCCGGTTCGAATCCGGCCCGGGGAGCCAGTTTTGAAAGTAAGCGCCTGCTTTTGTTGTCCGAAGCAGGCGCTTACTTCTCCACTTTCCCTCCCCACTTTTGAAATCGACCACGAGCGGCTGGCTGCGGATAACTTGCGCCGCAGCATGTCCGAGCCGCGAGCGCCAGCGCCGCCCCCTAGCCTGTCGGGCTTTCGCTTTTTCTGGTGGGCGTTAGCAGAGCGCAACGGAACCATTCGCAGGTTTGCGGGTTTTATCAACGCAATCACTCTGACAGGTAGTTGCGCGCGCTGGCCCCCGCAGTCCCTCAAGGCGCCAGCACAAGAAGGCCCGGAAGCTCCCAGCGCCGGGTCTTCATTTTGAGTGCTTAATGCTTCCCGCCGATTTTTCCGTCAGACCCTGATCCGGCTCCATCATCCCGTAGCGTGAACGAGTCCAGCAGACGGCGACTCTCGCGCATATGGGCGATCAAGCGGCGAGCGTAGTTGTCGTAGGCGCTGACTTCGTCGGATCGAACTGGCGGCAGTCTTTCCATGCGCGAATCCTCCATTAGGTTAACCTAATAGAGATGAGAAAACGGGCGGAGGCAACTGATTCTATTGGGGTAGACCGGTCGGCGCGCTGCTGGTGGAGGCGCAGGTGGTGACCGCGCCGGCCATTGGTATATACAAGAGGCCACGCCAGGGAGGCGGGCCGGCGCGCAAGTATCGCGTCTAAAACTTGTTCATGATTATGTCGAAGAGCTCACCGCTCTTGATTGTCTTGTAGATCAGCCAGTCCATGGAACCTCGGCCGAAGTTGCAGTCGAAACACGCCAACGCCAGGCGCGACCGCCTGTTGCTGCCGCCATCCGATCGCCGATCAAGATGCTCGAGCGTTTCCACGTTAGGCATCCTGCTGGTAGGGTTCGTCAGGACCATCCGCACCCCGCAGCAGCAGCAGCAGAGGTTTCGCTGCTTGCGCCTGAGCGTTGCGCGGAGTCCTGCCTGCTTGATCCTCACTGCGTGGTTCCGCGTGGCCAATGAGTGTGCTCGAGCGCGTCGCCTCGAACGGTTCGGTTTGGACGTTCGTGATCGCTAGGGAGGTTTATTCCGTAGATTTCTCTACCCATTGCGCTTCGCTGACGGAGAATGACGATTGCTCCGGTTTCATGGAAGTCGACGAATGACGCCTTTGCCCTTTGCGACAAGATCAGCTAGACCCTGCGACCGGGCGCGACTGCCATTAACTTAAGAATGGGGTCGGGTGGCAGATTGACGTCACGCCGCTGTCACGAGATCACGTGACCGCCCCTGATAGCTCCTTGACCGCCCTCACGCGGCTCGCCTCGCTTTTTTCATCGCGGCCCACCAAGCTGCAAATTCGCCGTCCAAGGACAGCGGACACCACCATACCGGAGGAGACATCGAAATGCCTTCGGGATTCGTGCCGGCGGCAATGCCTCTGATGTCTTTGGTGGGAATAAATCCGATCTTCAAGAATCAGCCGTCGCCCCACGCCGTTCAGCGCAGCGCGAGGACGTGCAACGAGCGTTCTTGACCGGAATGGAAGCTTTCCCAGTGCCGCGGTTGTTGTCGCTTAAGGAAGTCGCGTCGGCGCTGAATGCATCTCCGTCAACTACTCAACAGTTAGTCGCGTACGGCGAGCTTGCATTTGTTCAGATAGGCAAAGGCCAGAGCGAAAGCGTATGGCCTTCTTGTAGTCCGATGTGTAGGGTCTTATAAAGCGGCAGAGGCCAAGGACCCTACACATTCGTGCGCATGACAGCAGCTTGGGAACGTCGACGACGAACTCGATGAACCGGACGCTTGCGACTACGATGCGAAGGACGACGACGTTTGGGACAGGTCGAGCCGCTGCGAGACGACTCGAGGTTGCGTTGGCGCGTCCCCGGAGCGCCAGTGCTCTCTAGCGCACGAAGCTGGTCCGCTTGGTACAGAGCTCGCGTGTGCTTGCAGCTTATTGTACCCGCAGCAGTTATGAAAATGCACCCGTCAACCGAAAGGTTAGCTCCCTGAACAACGACAGTGTTGATATTTAGTTAAAATTGAAGCCGCTACCGTTCGGGCACTGAGGCATGTCAAGCATCTCGACAACATCGGATTTTGTCTCTGAGCTCGTTCGGGCCGTAAACCAAATCCACCTACTGACGCCCAACGAGCGAAACGAGCTAGTCGCTCGCGGCATTGCCAGCATCCGCGAGTTGCGACTGACACTTGATGAAAGTGGAGCAGATACGCCTATGACATCACGGACACTGAGCGAGGTGGAGACACTGATTGCCGAGATGGACGACACGCCCAACGAGCTCGTCGCCGCTGCGTTTGTGGTTTTATGCGACGAAATCAAAAAGCTGCTAAAAATTTGTGAAACTGCATCTGCGACCGAAAAGAGGGAGCAGTGATGCGTGCATCCGCAGTTCTAGCAGCGGCTCCAGTTTCTTCTTATGCCCGGGCGGTGCCCCCAAAGTCAAACTTGCACTGCGGAGGCCGGCGTTTATGACAGCATCGTCTCGATCGAGATGTTCGAGGCGGTCGGTGAAAAGTACTGGCCAGCCTATTTCTCCAAATTACGCCAATGCCTGAAGCCGAGGGGCAAAGCCGGCCTTCAGATCATCGCCATTCGCCCCGAGGCGTTTTCCCAATATCGGACGAACCCCGATTCCATCCAGCGCTACGTCGTCCCCGGCGGCATGTTGCCGGCACGCGACCACCTGGCCGAACTTGGCCGCAAGGTGAATTTGTCACTGGTCAGGGACTTTGCTTTCGGGTTAGACTACGCCCGTACGCTTGCCGAATGGCGTGAGCGTTTTTGGTCGGTATGGGAGCTTGTTGGCCTATTGGGCTTTGACGAGCGCTTCGAGCGGCTCTGGGAATTCTATTTTTTGTATTGCGAAGCAGGCTTCCGCGCTAGAAAAATAGACGTCCGCCAGGTCGTCTTTGCGCGGAATTGACGAGAGCGGATGGCGGCCAATCCGGCAGATGACCTCCTGTCCGGCCGCCATCCGCCTCGTCCGTGCCTTGGACGCCGAACACTACTCTGCAGGATGCGCCATACCCGGTCGTGCATGCTTTTCAAGCGGCCGCTCCCGCCAGCCGGTCGAGCGATTCACTAACCAGAAATAGAGACTATAAGGCAGGAGATTGACGAGCTTCATCATGTAGGTGAAACGCTTCGGGAAGATAATCTCGAAACGCCGAGACTTGAGGCCCGCCGAAATCTGCTCGGCTGCCTCCTCGAACGAGACCAGAGAGGGCATGGGAAATTCGTTCCTCTTCGTTCCAGGAGTATCGACGAAGCCCGGATTGATGAGCTGAATGCGGATGCCCATCTTGTCTAGATCGAATTTCAGACTTTCCGCCATGTTGATCAAGGCGGCTTTTGTGGCGCCGTAGGCCGCACTGGTCGGCAGGCCGCCATAGCCCGAAACGGACGAAACGATGGCGATTTGTCCGTGCCCCTTCGCCTTCATGTGCCGTACGGCCGGGACCAGGCAATTTACAACACCCTGCAGATTGACCGCGAAACTCTGCTCGAAATCAGCAAGCTTCAACTCCTCCGCGTGGACAGGCAGATAGACGCCGGCGTTGAAGATCGCCAGTGCGAGCGCACCATGTTCATATTCGATTGAAGCAAGCACGTGCTCCATGTCTTCGGCGTTCGTGACATCGCCGTCGAGCACGATAATGCTGCCGGACAGGTCGGAGGCCTCGGCCTGCAGTTCGGCGAGCTTCTCATGGTCGCGGGCGGTGACGGCGACCTTGTATCCATCTCCCGCGAGTTTGAGTGCCAGCGCTCGCCCAATTCCGGAACTCGCGCCGGAAATCCAGGCTATCCCATGTTCGGGACGAGCAAAGAAATCTTGCATGGTACATCTCCTCCGGGCCGCCTTTCTGAACGTCAAAAAAGTCCGGGTGTTCCTCGCCATCTCCCGGATTTAGGCCTGTATCACACCATTGTGGCTGCTTTCAGCCGATCAGGTCACCTATGAGCTGACGGAAAGATCCAGTCAGCTTGACCGGCGCATCGAGAACCGAAAACGCGATGCAGGGACGGTCCTTTTCGGCGATCGGCCGGTGGTCAACGCTCTCATCTGCTACCGAGATATCGCCAGGTCCGAAACGACCGCGAGCATCGTTGAACGCGCCGTCCAGGATCAAGGTCAGTTCCATTCCCTTATGGGTGTGTGCCGGCAGCGCGCGGCCGGCCTTGATCCACATCAGGCTGACTTCACAGCCATCGATGTTGGTGGAGTATTCCTTGAAGCCTGGAAGCTTCGTCTTCCAAGGCACTGTATCCACATCATAGCCGACCAGATTGCGTATCGCTTTCGGGAAGAAGCCGCCGTGTGTCTGCAGATCGGCTGGCGCCTGATCTTCGGCCGGCGGCGCGGAGCCGAAGACGGCAGCGAGCTGCGCCTTGCGATCGCTGATCGCAGCCTCCGGTATCTGCTCGAGAGCCTCGCCAGCCATGGATTCGAGATCGCTCACCAGCAAGCGATGATCCGGCTTCATTTCAAGATGCGATTCCACCAGCACGCGCGCCGGCTCAGGAAGGGATCCGGCGACGTAATGCGCCATCAGTGCATCGACCGTGTCGATATGATCGGGAACCATGACGGTTTCGGTCGTTTCCGCTTTTAGAGATTGCTTTGTCGTCATCCGTACGTTGAAAGTCAATCTCCGGATCACAACGGCGGCGAACGCTCAGTCTCGACCACACTGGACGCATCGAAGTCTAATTTTATCGTTGCGCTCAAAGGGATGGAATAGCATTTCTTGCCAACCTAGCCTTGTGAAGGGAAAAGACCGTTCCTAAACTAAGCGTTCAAATGAGGCAGAGTCCATGACCGTCTATCCCTCCGTTCTGGAAGCAATCGGCAACACCCCCCTGATCAAGCTCAAGGGCGCGTCGGAAGCGACCGGCTGCACGATTCTTGGCAAAGCGGAATTCCTCAATCCCGGCCAGTCGGTCAAGGATCGCGCTGCGCTCTACATCATTCGCGATGCCGAGAAGAAGGGCCTGCTGAGGCCGGGCGGCGTTATCGTCGAGGGGACGGCCGGCAATACCGGCATCGGCTTGACCGTCGTTGCGAAGGCGCTTGGCTACCGAACGGTCATCGTCATCCCGGAGACTCAGAGCGAGGAAAAGAAGGACGCACTGAGGTTGCTCGGCGCAGAACTCGTTGAGGTGCCTGCCGTTCCCTACAAGAACCCGAACAACTATGTGAAGGTGTCCGGAAGGCTTGCCGAACAGCTGGCAAAGACGGACCCGAACGGCGCGATCTGGGCAAACCAGTTCGACAACGTCGCCAACCGGCAGGCCCACATTGAAACGACAGCCCGCGAAATCTGGAACGATACGAACGGCAAAGTGGACGGCTTTATCTGCTCCGTTGGCTCGGGGGGGACGCTTGCGGGTGTCGCAGCCGGCCTCAAAGCCTTCAGCAAGGACATCAAGATAGGCCTTGCCGATCCCGACGGAGCCGCGCTCTACGAATTCTACAAGAACGGCGAACTTAAATCCGCTGGCTCCTCGATCACCGAAGGAATCGGTCAAGGCCGGATCACGGCAAATCTGGACGGTTTCACGCCCGATTTCGCCTACAACATTTCGGATGCGGAAGCCCTGCCCTACCTTTTCGATCTCGTCGAGCATGAAGGCCTGTGCCTGGGTGGATCGACGGCGATCAACATCGCCGGCGCGGTGCGCCTTGCCAGGGAGCTCGGTCCCGGCCATACAGTCGTGACGATCCTCGCCGACTACGGCAACCGCTACCAGTCCAAGCTCTTCAATTCGGACTTCCTGACGTCGAAGGGCCTTCCCGTTCCCGCATGGCTCGCCAAGACGCAAACCATACAGATCCCATACGAACCAGCAGCGTGAGACCCCATGCCCGTCAATGCCCTCTATCGTGACGATTTCTATCTTTCGACATGCGAGGCGGTGGTGACCGCCGTTCACGATGACGGGGGCATTGAGCTGGACCAGACCTGCTTTTATGCGACATCGGGAGGCCAGCCGGGCGACACCGGCTTTCTCGAGCGCACGGACGGCAGCAAGATCGCGCTTGGGCAGACGAAACATGGAGCGACAAAAGACATCGTCGTGCATGTGCCCCTCGAAGGCGAAGCCAAGCCAGCTGTTGGCGAAAAGCTGGTGCTGCATGTCGACTGGCCGCGTCGCTACAAGCTGATGCGAATGCACACGGCCTGCCATCTGCTTTCCGTCGTCTGCTCCTATCCGATCACCGGTGCCGCCGTCGGCGAAGACGAGAGCCGTGTTGACTTCGACATGAGCGAGACGATCGACAAGGACGACGTGACCGAAAAACTCATGGAGCTGGTGCGGCAGAACTATCCGGTTTACCTGCAGTGGATTACCGACGAGGAACTTGCGGCCAATCCCGGTATCGTCAAATCCAAGAATGTTCGCCCGCCGATCGGCCTTGGCCGGGTCAGCCTTGTCTGCATCGGCGAAAACTCTGCGATTGACAGCCAGCCTTGCGGCGGCACACATGTGTCCGAAACTCAGGAAGTCGGCCAGATTCACATTGCCAAGATCGAGAAGAAGGGCAAAGAAAACCGGCGCTTCCGAATTCGCTTCGGCGCTCCCGGCGACGAAGCTTGACGGTCTAGGGAGAGCAAAATGAGCGAAAAGAAGAGCCGTTTCGTCGTTTCGGCCGATTGGCTGCAGGCGGAACTCGGCAAGCCGGATTTGCGGCTCCTGGATGCGTCCTTCTATCTGCCGGCGCAGCAACGCGATGCTGACGCGGAATACGCCGCCGGCCATATCCCCGGCGCGATCCGTTTCGATCAGGACAAGATCGCCGATCACTCCGTGCCGCTGCCGCACACCATTCCTTCGCCAGACCTTTTCGCAATCGAGGTCGGTAAGCTCGGTATCGAGGAAAAGGACCGCATCGTCGTCTATGACGGCATCGGGATGTTCGCCTCTCCGCGTGTTTGGTGGCTGTTTCGCGTGATGGGCGCGCGGAATGTGTACGTGCTCGACGGCGGCCTGGACGGATGGAAATCCGAGGGCCGCCCGCTAGAGACAAACGTGCCGCACTATGAGCCCAAGGTCTTTAGGCCGACCTATGACGCCTCGCGGGTCGTCAATCTCGACACAATGCGGGACATCGTTGCGAGCGGCGCCCTGCAGATAGCCGATGCCCGAAGCGCCGGCCGATTTACAGCGCTCGAGCCCGAGCCGCGCGCTGGTATGCGATCCGGTCACATGCCCGGGGCGCGAAACCTGCCATCGGGCGTCTTCGCCAACCAGGGCCGCTTCAAGTCGCTGCCGGAACTCCAGCAGACGATCGAGGACGCGGGCATAGACCTGTCGAAGCCCGTGGTGACATCCTGCGGCTCCGGCATCACAGCTGCGATCGTCACGCTGGCGCTCGAATCGCTCGGCCATACCGACAACAAGCTCTACGACGGCTCCTGGAGCGAATGGGGTGGCCGGGACGACACGCCCGTCGTCACTGGCCCGCCAGAACCGGTCAAAGCCTGACACGATGGTGAAGGCCCCCTCGTCCATGAAAGCCCATATTACGCGCCTGGAAATGACGTCACCGCCGAAGGCAAGCCTGCCGGTGCCGATCAACATCCAGACGGCGATCATGCGGGCTCCCGACATTCCGTTGCCGTTCTACCGCTATCTCTACCGCCAAGTCGGGGCCAGATGGCAGTGGGTGGACCGTTTGCGGATGGTTGACGAGGATCTGGCCAGGGCGCTGCACGACAAGCGCAACAGTATCAGCGTGCTCTACGTGAACGGCGCACCCGCCGGTTTCTATGAATATTTCATCGAGGATGAGGACACGATCGAGCTCTGCCACTTCGGACTGTTCGAGCATGCGCTTGGGCTGGGGATCGGAAAGTGGTTCCTGCTGCAGGCGCTCTATGCAATCTGGACGCTCAATCCGAAGCGGGTGACGACCACGACCAACAACCTCGATCACCCGCGCGCCTTGCAGCTCTACCAGATGTTCGGTTTTTCCCCGGTCTCCACCGGCTCGGGCATCGTCCGGCCTCTCAGCGACAAGGAACTTCTGGAGTTGAGTAAAAGGGACTGGTGAGCCGGCAGAGGCAAACCAGTCCGAAGAGCACCTGCAGGAATCGGGTGGTATGTGTGCCGGCAAAGGCGCATCTCATGGCCATCAGCTAGGAGATCTGCCATGACCGACATCCGCTTTTCCGCCATGCCCACTGCCGACGCCGAAAATCTCTGGAACGGTGGTACAGATGCCTACGGTTTCTTGCCCGAGACGATGGTCTCTGACGGCCCAGGCCATCCCTGCCGCCATTGCCTGAAGAATATCGATGCGGGCGAGGAACTGCTGGTCTTCGCCTATAGGCCGTTTCCCGAGCTTCAGCCCTATGCCGAAACCGGTCCTGTCTTCCTCCACAAGGAACGCTGCGAGCGCTATGCCGCCGAAGAAGTCCTACCGCCGGTCCTGACCAGCCCGGATTTCATCGTGCGCGGCTACAATGCCGAAAACCGCATCGTCTACGGCACCGGCGCGGTGACGCCGACCCCCCATATCCGCTCCTATGCCGCCGAACTCCTCGAGCGGCCGGAGATTGCCTACGTGCATGTGCGCTCGGCGCGCAACAATTGCTATCAGTGCCGTATCGACAGATGACAAGAAAACGCCGGTCGCAGGAGACTGCGGCCGGCCTGCATCACCTAACGTGAAGCAATTTACGCGACGTTCAGTACGCTTTCCGGAGTGTAGGATTCATAGCCCAGCGCTTCGGCCACCGGCTTGTTGGTGACGCGGCCCTTATGGACGTTGAGACCGTTCCTCAGGTGGCAATCTTCCGCGATCGCGCGCAGTCCGCGGTCTGCAAGCGCCAGGCCATAAACGAGCGTCGCATTGTTTAGGGCATGCGCCGAAGTGACCGGCACAGCGCCAGGCATGTTGGCAACGCAATAATGCACCACGTCATCGACAACGTAGGTCGGCTCGGAATGCGTCGTTGCATGCGACGTCTCAAAGCAGCCACCTTGGTCGATGGCGACGTCGACGATGACAGAGCCTCGCTTCATGCCCGACAGCATTTCACGGGTGACAAGCTTCGGTGCGGCAGCGCCCGGAATGAGCACGGCGCCGATGACGAGGTCGGCCGAGAATACCTCCTCTTCCAAGGCCTGAATGCTGGAATAGCGCGTATGGACACGACCGCCGAAGATATCATCGAGCTGGCGCAGGCGCGGTAGAGACTTGTCGAGGATGCTGACGTCGGCGCCGAGGCCTGCCGCCATCCTGGCCGCGTGCAAGCCGACCACACCGCCGCCGATCACCGTGACCTTGGCCGGCAACACGCCAGGCACGCCTCCGAGCAAGATGCCAAGGCCGCCATTGGCCTTCTGCAATGCGGTCGCCCCCGCCTGGATCGACAGACGTCCGGCGACCTCGGACATCGGAGCAAGGAGCGGCAGGCCGCCGCGATCATCCGTCACAGTCTCATAGGCAACAGCGGTGACGCCGGAGGCAAGCAGGCCCTTGGTCTGTTCCGGATCGGGCGCGAGGTGAAGATAGGTATAGAGAATCTGGCCATCGCGAAGCTGCGCCCACTCGGATTGCTGCGGCTCCTTGACCTTTACGATCATGTCGCACTTCTCGAAGATCTCCTTGGCCGAGGCGGCAATCTTTGCGCCAGCGGCCACATAGGCGGCATCATCGGCGCCAATGCCGGCGCCTGCCTTGGTTTCGACCCGGACCTCATGGCCATGGGCAACGTACTCACGAACGGACGCGGGTGTCAGGCCGACACGATATTCATGATTCTTGATTTCCTTCGGGCAACCGACACGCATTGGCGTTCCTCTCTTTTATGTCCGCTTGGCGGAATGTCTTTGACGGGGAAATCCAACCACCACAGCCGCGAAATGTCCTTGCAAAGAAGGTTTGCTCTGATGCTGATTTTCGAAGATCATTGCGAATTCGAGCAAATAATCGAAAGTTCTTCGAATGTCCGAACTTGACGCCATCGATCTTGCGATTCTGAAGACGCTTCAGTCCAATGCCCGCATCACCAATGCCGATCTTGCCGCCAAGGTCGGATTGTCAGCATCGGCCTGTTCGCGGCGGCTCGACATATTGGAGAAGAGCGGCGTCATCAGCGGCTATCACGCCCACGTCTCGCACAAGGCGCTCGACTACAGGATGATCGCGGTGGTACACATTTCTCTGTCGGGCCAGTTTGCGAAGACGCTCTCCGAATTCGAGGCTGCCGTTAAGCGCTGTCCGAACGTCCTCGTCTGCTATCTGATGTCCGGCGAATATGACTACATTCTCCGTGTCGCCGCCCGTGACCTAGAGGACTACGAGCGCATCCATCGCGACTGGCTCTCGGCGCTTCCGCACGTCGTGAAGATCAATTCCAGCTTTGCGCTCCGAGAAGTCATCGATAGGCCAAATGTCGGGCTTTGACAGAGCCCCAAAACCGGCAGACAGTCCCCGGCGCGGAGCTGCGGCTTCGCTATCCCCGGCCTGATCCCCCGCTGTAAGACACACGCATGAAATCCAAGACCCAAGGCTATATTTTCGTCCTCTTGGCGATCACCATCTTTTCGCTGCAGGACGGCATCTCGAAGCATCTGGCATCCGCCTACCCGCCCGTCTTCGTCACCATGATCCGCTACTGGGCGTTTGCCGCCTTCACCGTTGCGCTGGCCTGCAAGATGAGGGGTGGCCTGAAACAGACGGCCAGGACAAAGAGGCCGTTCCTACAGGCGATCAGGGGCCTTTTGCTGGCCGTGCAGGTGGTTGTCGTCATCAACTGCTTTGCCCTGATCGGTCTTGCCCACTCGCAAGCGATCTTCTCGGCAACACCGATTCTCATTGCGCTGCTTTCAATGCCTATCCTTGGCGAACGGGTCGGCTGGCGTCGCTGGACGGCGATCGCCGCGGGTCTGGTCGGGGTCTTGTTGATTCTGAAGCCGGAAGGCGGATTCTTCGACTTCAAGCTGCTGCTTGCCGTCTTCTCGTGCTTCCTGTTTGCCTTCTATGTCATCGCGACGCGGCTTGTCAGCCGGGACGACTCGGCCATGACGAGTTTTTTCTACACGGGCGTCGTCGGCGGCATCGGCATGACGCTGGTCGGCCCTTTCTATTGGACATGGATGTCGGGGTGGGATTGGGGATGGATGGCGCTTGTCTGCATGACCAGCATATCGAGCCATTATTTTCTCATCCGTGCGTACGACATGCTGGATGCCACCGCCGTGCAGCCGCTGACATATCTGCAGCTTGTCTATGCATCGATAATCGGCGTCGTGATCTACAACGAGAGGCTGAGCCTTAGTATGATCATCGGCTCTTTCATTGTCGTTGCGGCAGGAATTTTCACCGTGTGGCGGGAACACGTCGTTGCACGCAGATCCCATCCACAACCGACATCTCCGTAATTTTAGATCGAGCTATTAAAGCATTCTCAATGTTCACCCAGTAGATTTCATCCACATGTTTCTGGTGGAGCGTAACATGCAGAACAATCTGAATATCATCACTCGCAAGGCCGAGCGCAAACATTGCCGCATATTCGGTAAGGTCCGCTATCTCACCAAGGAAGTGGATGCGCGCATCCTTGACATGTCGGTTACCGGCATGGCCGTCGAAATCCGGGCGCCGATTCATGCGGCATCTGGCAGCCGTGTGCAGATCCTTGCCGATGATCTCGGCACCCTTCATGGCATCATCCGCTGGACCCACAATGGCCGCCTTGGAATTCAGTTCGATCCGAACTCCAATGCCCGCGCGCAGGTGTCGTCGTATTTCCGGTTCTTCCACAAGGAAGTGAAACCGGTCCTGACGCGATAATTGCCCTGTCATTTTCAGGGTTTACTCCTTCGCGAATCACCCTAGTCTCGCCTGCGGGCCGGGCGACGCGTGATTTTCGAAGGAGTTTTCATGTCTTCCATTCTCGATCTGCCGCCAATGACCCGCCGCTCATTGCTTGGTGGCATTGCTGCCACGTCTGCACTCATCCTGCTTCATCCCTTTAGTGCGCGCGCGGGCGCCAATCAGGCTCATCTGCGCCTGATGGAAACGACGGATATTCACGTCAACGTCTTCCCCTACGACTACTATGCCGACAAACCGAACGACACGATGGGCCTGGCGCGCACCGCGACGATCATCGACAACATCCGGGCGGAGGCTGCCAATTCTCTGCTGATCGATAACGGCGACGTCTTGCAGGGCAATCCCATGGGTGACTACATGGCCTATCAGCTCGGCATGAAGGACGGCGATGTGCATCCCGTCATCAAGGCAATGAACACGCTGGGGTACACCGTCGGCACACTCGGCAACCATGAATTCAACTACGGTCTCGACTTCATGTTCAAGGTGCTGGGCGGAGCAAACTTCCCGTTCGTCTGCGCCAACCTGACGAAGGGCCAACTTGCGTCCGACCCGACAAAGGACGAGCTGTTCCTCAAGCCGTACGTCATCGTCGAGAAAGCCATCAAGGACGGCGCCGGCAACGAGAGCCCCGTCAAGATCGGCTTCATCGGCTTCGTACCGCCGCAGATCATGCTGTGGGACATCAAGAACCTCGAAGGCAAGGCGCAGACGCGCGACATCGTTGAAGCTGCCAAAGCCTGGGTGCCGGTCATGAAGCAGGAAGGCGCGGATATCGTCATCGCGCTCTCGCACTCCGGCATCGACGGTGCGGCCCCATCCGAGAAGATGGAGAATGCATCCCTGCATCTTGCCGCGGTCGATGGGATCGACGCGATCTTCACCGGGCATCAGCACCTCGTCTTTCCCGGTCCGAAGACTTGGGACGGCATTCAGAATGCCGATCCAGTGAAAGGTGCGTTGCACGGCAAACCCGCGGTGATGGCCGGCTTCTGGGGCTCGCATCTTGGACTGATTGATCTCCTGCTGGAAAAGGATGGCAAAGGCTGGCGGATCGTCGACTTCACATCGGAAGCGCGGCCGATCTACCACCGCGATGACAAAAAGAAGATTATCGCCGATGTGGCCGATCAGAAGGACGTCATTGAGGCTGCGAAGGCCGAGCACCAGGCGACGCTCGCTTATGTGCGTACCCCCGTCGGCAAGACCTCGGCGCCGCTCTACTCCTATTTCGCGCTGGTTGCCGACGACCCGTCCGTTCAGATCGTCAGCCAGGCCCAGACCTGGTATATCAAGCAAATGCTGGCCGACACCGAATACAAGGACCTGCCGGTGCTTTCGGCAGCCGCACCCTTCAAGGCCGGGGGACGCGGCGGCGCGGACTACTATACGGATGTGCCGGCCGGCGCCATCGCGATCAAGAACGTGGCAGACCTCTACCTGTACCCCAACACGGTTCAGGCGGTCGCCATCAGCGGCGAGCAGGTGAAGAACTGGCTGGAGATGTCAGCGGCGATGTTCAATGAGGTCAAACCCGGATCGAAGGATGCAGACCTGCTGAACAACGCGTTCCCATCCTACAACTTCGATGTGATCGACGGCGTGACCTACCAGATCGACCTGTCGCAGCCGCGCAGGTTCGATGATGACGGCAAGCTGATCAATGCCGACGCAAACCGCATTCAGAACCTGCAGTTTGATGGCAAACCTATTGACCTCAAGCGGAAATTCGTGGTCGTCACCAACAATTACCGCGCCGGCGGCGGTGGAAAGTTTCCGGAAATTGCCGCCGACAAGGTCATCTTCCAGGCGCCGGACACGAACCGCGACGTCATCGTCCGCTTCGTCCACGAAGAGGGCACGATCAATCCGTCGGCCGACGGCAACTGGACCTTCAAGCCACTCTCGGGAACAACGGCAGTCTTCCAGAGCAGCCCGAAGGCAAAACAGTTCCTGGCTAACGTGGAAAGCGTCAAGATCGAGGAAGCAGGCGACGGCGCCGAAGGCTTCTCGAAGTTCAGGTTGATACTGTAGATGTGAGCTTTCAGAAGGTTGTCCACTCAGAGCGGAATGGGAGGCGCGAGGTACCCGCGTCCTCTTACTCGGCCGCAATCGGAAAATCGGGCGGCGCCAGCTCGGCCAGTTGAGCCGTAAAATCGGCGTGCCTAGGGCATTGCTCGAGCCTCACCCGAAACGCATCGATCATCCAGCTTGCCGCCGGACCTGGCGGGCTGGCGATCCGTCTCATGGCGTAGATCGGATATTCTCCCTGCTCGAAAGCCGGCAAGTCGAGATGGACCAAAGCGCCGCTTCTCAGATCGTTGCGAATAAGCGAGGCGGGCAAGCCGCCCCAACCAAGCCCACCGCGAATGAGGGAGTGTTTCGTCGCAATGTCACTGACCCGCCATGTCTTGTAGGAAAGTACATTGAAATCCCGGCCTTTTGTCAAACCCGACGCGTCCGTCACCACCAACTGCGTCTCCTCACGGACATCCGCCAGGGTCAGCGGTCTGCCGATCTTCGCCAGCGGATGATCATGCGCGGCAACGGGCATCATGAAGGAGTGTCCGATTTGTTCTGCAACAAGCGCATCGTGTTGCTTCAGCAGAGCGCCGCCGATGCCTATCGTTGCCTTGCCGCTCAAAACGAGATCCATCACCACACCGAGTTCCCCTACCGTCAAACTGAGCGCCACGGACGGGAATTTGTCACGGAACCCGCGTAGCACGTCGACGACCGCATGCGACGGCACCATGACGCTGATCGCCGCGGAGACCTCGGCCTCCAGTCCTTCCTTCAGCCCCTTTACGCGGGCGCGCATCACCTCGAGATCGGAGACAAGCCGCCGCGCATCCTCAAGAAGCGCCTTGCCCGCCTCCGTCAGCTTCGGCTGCCTCGCGCCGGAACGCTCGAAGAGCGGCACTTCCAGTTGAGCCTCGAGGTTGGCGATCGTGTAGCTGATGACCGACTGAGCGCGGTTGAGCGTGCGGGAAGCTGCCCGTCTCCGCAACAGTGAGAAATACTTGCAGCTGGTCCAATGTCGGGTTCGGAAGCATTTGCCATCCAATCTATCGATGATTTTGATCGACATTATCACAGTTTTTTCGATAGCCGGCCAGTCCTATTTTCTTCCCGAACAAGCGGCTCGAGGCTCCCAAGACGAGCCGCGGAACCCAATTCTAGAGGAAATTCAATCATGTCGTCCATCCTGCTTCTGACTTCCAGCCCGCGCGTAGACTCGCTTTCCACCACGATCGCGGCTGACCTCGTTGAAAAGATCAAGACTCAGCAGCCGGGCAGCGTTGTCGTTCGCCGCGACCTCTCTGCCAACCCGCTTCCGCACATCGACGATCTCTTCACCGCCGCGATCCGCAAGCCAGCTGATGCCCGCACCGCTGACGAAGCCGCGGCTGTGAAGACGTCCGACGAGCTCGCCGCTGAACTGCTTGCCGCCGATACGATCGTCATCGGCACCGGTCTCATCAACTTCAACATCTATTCGTCGCTGAAGACCTGGATCGACAACGTCGCCCGCGCCGGCCTCACCTTCAAGTATACCGAAAGCGGCCCGGTCGGCCTTGCCACCGGCAAGAAGGTCTACGTCGTTCTCGCCTCCGGCGGCGTGTACTCGCAGGGCCCAGCAGCCGGCATGAACCATGCCGTTCCGTATCTGAAGTCGGTCCTCGGCTTCCTCGGCATCACCGACATCGAAACGATTTTCGTCGAAGGCCTCGCCTTTGGCCCAGAAGCTGCCGAGAAGGCAATTGGCGCTGCCAAGGCTCGCGCCGAGGAAATCGCCCTCGCCGCCTAATCGGTGTTCAGACCGATATTGGAACGGCCGGTCCTCACCGGCCGTTTTCATTTTGTGCCGACCTCGTTCACGAAAGCCTTCACGGTATCGAGTATCTCGCTGGCGAGGCTTTCATCCTTCGCGATCCGTGCGAGACCAAGTGCGCCGGTCATGAGACAGGACGTGATTATCGCCTTGCGGCGTGCCTGTGTTTCATCGGTCGTGTTGATGCGCGCCTGCATGATGTGTAAGTTCATCTTCATCTGATCGGTCGCGAGCGACCGGCACCTCTCGCCGGCGCGCGCTATATCAGCCGTGAGGGCTGCGAACGGGCATCCCCCAGCGGTATCGTCCCGGTGTTCCCCGCTCAGGTAGGTCGCCGCATACTCCTGCAACGGAATATCCTCCGGAGCCCGCCCTTCCGACCGTACCTTCGTGGCCCAGGCGCCAAAAGCTGCTTGCATCGCCTCGACCACCAGTTCGTCACGCGAGGCGAAATGCTTGTAGAAGCCGCCGACCGTCAGCCCCGCCTCCTTCATCAGATCCGCGACGCCTACGCCTTCCAGCCCCTTCTCGCGTAAACGCTTCGACGCGATTTCGACAATCCTCTCGTGCGTCTTGCGCTTATCCTGCTGTGAGTGGCCCATGAAAATTCTCTCCGGGGATCGGTTGACTCATAAAGATTATACTCATAATCCTTATGGATGTCGATCGTAATCCAGATCGAGCAAATTTCCAAGAGGAGTCATGCAATGCGTCTGCAGAACAAGGTCGCCCTGATTACGGGCGGAAACAGCGGCATCGGTCTTGCGACCGCCAAGATCTTCCTCGATGAAGGGGCCAAGGTGATCATTACCGGTCGGAATCCCGAGACCCTCGCGGCCGCCGAAAAAGCTCTCGGTAGCAACGTGCTCACGCTGAAACTCGACGTCACCGATGTAGCGGCCACGGAACGGGCATTCGCGGAAGCAGCTGCCAAGTTCGGCAAATTTGACGTGCTCTTCGCCAATGCCGGCATTGGCGGTGCTACCCCACTTGGAGGGACGTCGCTGGAGCAATTTAACGCCATCATCAGCACGAACCTCACCGCCGTGTTCTTTACGGTCCAGTCGGCACTGCCGCATCTCAACGATGGCGGCTCTGTCATCCTCAACGGATCCGTGCATGCGGTGCTTGGTGCGCCTGGCTGGTCTGCCTATGCCGCCACGAAGGGTGCGGTACGCGCCATGACCCGAAATATGGCGTCCGAGCTTGCGCCGCGCGGCATCCGCGTCAATCAGGTCACGCCCGGCGGCACCAAAACACCGATCTGGCAACCGATGGCGTCCACCGCCGATGCAATGTCCGCGCTCGAAGCCCGGCTGGGCGGAATGAGTCCGCTCGGACGAATGAGCGAAGCGGAGGAAATTGCCAAGGCTGCGCTCTATTTCGCCTCAAGCGATTCGGCTAACGTCACAGGGATCGAGATCGTGGTCGACGGCGGCGCGACAAGCGCGCCCTCCGGCGCCAAGATATTCCGCGCCGGTTAATCGCTAGCCAGTCTTCACAAGCCCAGGCTTGCCAACGACGCAGTGGCGGCCGCCTTTCTTTGCCTGATAGAGCCTCTCGTCGGCAGCCGAAAGGACGGTTGTGAAGCTCACGCCGTCGGTATCGGCTGTCGCCACGCCGATGCTGACGGTAACCGGCTTTCCGTCCGGCGTCTTGACGCTGCTTGCGATCGTCCAGCGCAAGCGTTCGGCAAGACGCATTCCCTCAGCATGGCCGGTTGCCGGGCAGACCGCGACAAATTCTTCACCGCCGAAGCGGAAAACACGATCGGCCGATCGCAGAATGGTGCCGAGGCGAAGCGTGATCGCCTTCAACACCTCATCTCCCTGCAGACGTCCGAAGCGGTCGTTGTCGTCCTTGAAATGGTCCGCATCCAGGATAATCACAGTGGCGAAGTGCCCTTGCCGCAGCGCCTCACGAACCATGACCGGCGCGTCCATCTCCATCCGGGTGCGGTCGTAAACACCAGGGTGAGATAGCCAACCGCCTCAATGGCAAAGAGCAGCAGGTTAATGGCTTGCATCAGGCGCCCCTGTCATCAGCCAGCGCGTAAACACCAGAGCGCTGCGTCCACGCCAACAACCAACGGCGGTGAACATGACGGTCGGTTTTGTGTGGCGCAGGGAACGTGGCTGTTCTGTAAGACTTCGGACACCAAGATTCTTCGCAATCCTTTAAGATTGCGTGAGCAGAAACGTTGCCCCGGCAGATGCCGAAAAACCGCGTCGGAAGCGGATCAGACCTGACGAACTCTTGCGCCATCGCTGAACAGTGACGGACCGTTCTGATCGATAATCTGCTGCGCCTTGCGTACCGTGCACTCGATCGCATCATCGGAAGACCCGAACATATCGGCGCGGATGAAGTTGCGTACGAGGACTTCGCCATCAACAGTCTTCTCGATCCGGCCGGCGAGACGATATTGGCCACCTTCCTTCTGCGGCTCGGCGTAGATTGTGCAGTCGCCGTAGAGCTGGGGCTCGGAGGAGACGCCTGCCGGAGCGTCAGCAGATTTGCCGACGCCTGAAAACATTGAAAAAATGCTGGAGAAGATCGAAGCCATACTCCGCCTTTATCATGGCAACTCGTACCGGAAAAGTTAAATGATGAGGTTTGCGAGGATCTCGTTTTCGGTGATGTCCTCGAAGCCGATGGCAGCATTCTCGAAATTCGCGACGAGTTGCGCGAAATTTTCAGGTGCCTTGGATTCGATGCCGATCAGCACCGAGCCGAAATTGCGAGCCGTCTTCTTCAGATACTCGAAACGTGCGATATCGTCGTCCGGGCCAAGCAGGTTCAGAAAGTCGCGCAAAGCGCCCGGTCGCTGCGGCATCCGCAGGATGAAGTACTTCTTCAAGCCGGCATAGCGCATGGCGCGCTCCTTGACGTCTGGAAGGCGTTCGAAATCGAAGTTGCCTCCAGAAACGACTGCTATGACAGTCTTGCCTCTCAGCACTTCCGGATCCATCGCGGCGATCGCGGTCAGCGACAATGCCCCTGCCGGCTCAAGGACGACTCCCTCCACGTTCAGCATCTCGCCGATAGTCACGCAAATCGCGTTTTCCGGCATCAGCATGACCTGCTCGGTCGGGAATGTTTCCAAGGCGGCGAAGTTCAGCTCCCCGATCCTCGCCACGGCCGCGCCGTCGACGAAATTGTCAACCTTGGTGAGCGTCACCAGGCGCCCTGCCTCGATGCTTCGCTTCAGGCTCGGCGCTCCGGCCGGTTCCGTGAAGATGAACCCGGACGTCGGCACAACGCCATCGAGATAGCCGGTGATGCCAGCCGCGAGGCCGCCGCCTCCCACCGGCATGACGACCATATCAGGTACCGTTCCCTCGGGCAGCTGCTGCAGGATTTCGGCAGCAACCGTCGCCTGGCCTTCGATGATATCCGCATGGTCGAAAGGCGGCACCATCACACCGTCGATCGCCTCGACGTGATCGCGCGCGGCCTGGTAACATTGATCGAAGAAGTCGCCCGTCAGCTTGATGGTGATGAACTCCGCACCGAAAATGCGAGTCTTGTCGATCTTCTGCTGCGGCGTCGTCACCGGCATGAAGACAACACCAGGCACACCAAAATAGCGGCAGACAAAGGCAAAGCCCTGGGCATGATTGCCGGCCGAGGCACAGACGAAGGTCTTGCCGCCGGCACCCTCGGCGATCGCCTTGCGGAAGAAATTGAAGGCGCCGCGAATCTTGTAGGAGCGCACGGGCGAAAGATCTTCGCGCTTCAGCCAGATGTCGGCGCCATAACGCGCCGACAGGTGCTCGTTCAGCTGCAGTGGCGTTGCTGGAAAGAGGCTGCGCATGGCCGCCTCGGCGCTCTCGACATCCTGTCTGGTCACGGTCGTTCGTCCATTCCTGTTTCACCTTCGCTATCGCACAAGTGGGCGGAGCGAGAAAGCCCATATCCGCCAGCTTCCAAAGCTGGTGTGATAACGCAATTGTGCGCTATCAATTCGCTCGCGACGGAGCTACATCGCCCCGATGATCTCAAGTAAATTTGCAAGGCCAGGTGCCTGGCTGCTTCTCGCGGCCATTATTTTCGCCACGCTGTCGCCGATCGGGCTGCGGCCGCATACCGTGACCTCGGTCAATCTCGACCGCGCGCTGGCCTATTCGTTGGTCGGCTTCATGTTCGCGGTCGCCTATCCGCGGCATTGGCTCGCGGTCGCCATTCTCTTGTTCCTCGGCGCATTGGCAATTGAGTACCTGCAATATTTATCCCCGACGCGCCACGCGCGCCTGCACGACGCGCTCGTCAAAATCCTTGGTGCATCCGTGGGAGTTTTGGTAGGCTGCGTGCTGAATAAAGTCCGGTTCGCAAAATCTGCAGCGAGCATCTCGCAGATATGACACAGCCGCCTGCTCTTGACTGAATGGCCGCAGTCGTAGATGGAGTGGGCTGCATGCCTGCCGCCCATTCACGCTCATTGGTTCGGTCTTGGTTGACTTAACTCAACTCGGAATGGCACAGTGCCGCACAACCTCCCGTCAATGCTTTATAGTTCCGCCGAGCCCACGACATTGCGCATCATCTCGCTCTCCACGATCCCTCCGCGTTTCGCTAAGCTTGCGCCGACGCTTAACAGCCTCATAAAGCAGAACGGTGCAGTGGATGAAATCCGGCTCTACGTTCCCAAACGATATCGACGATTTCCCGACTACGACGGGTCTCTTCCATCTGTACCCGCCGGGATCACGATAGTTCGGCCCGAAGAAGATATGGGGCCTGCGTCTAAGGTGCTGTTTGCTGCGCGCGATCTGCGTGGGAAAAAAGCGCAGATCCTATTTTGTGACGACGACAAGGTGTTCTCGCCTAATTGGGCCGCTCAGTTGTTCGCGGCACAGGATGAGCGACCGGCGGAGTGCGTAGCCTTGATCGGCAAGGACGTGCCAACCAATATCGCGAGACCTTCCGCCTTTGTGCCGAAAGCAATGCGTAGGCGGAAAATAGATCTTTCGCTCCGCGTCCGCCGAATACGACATAAGTTCGGTTCCATAGTGTTGCGTTTGGATCGGCCGAAACCGATGCCAAGCTTGGTTGCGGAAGGCGGCTATGTGGACGTACTTCAGGGGCTCGGTGGTGCCGTCGTGCGTCCCGAGTTTTTCGATGATATCGCATATGACATTCCTGATGTCATATGGGCAGTCGACGATGTTTGGTTGTCCGGCATGCTCGCGCTGAAAGGTATCCCGATCTGGCTTCCTGCCGGGCTGGAAGAACCACGGACGACCGCTGCACACGATGTCGCCTCACTATACCTCGCCACCATCGAGGGTGCGAACCGTGCTGAGGCCAATCGCCGGTGCATCGAGTACATGCAGCAGCATTTCAATATATGGCGGTAAACTGCCCATAATTGGTAATCGACAGAGCAATTTAACAGACATCTGCAGTTACGCGAGGACAGACGTGCGCGGTCCTCACCTGGCGAAACGATTACCTGACCAAACTCAAGCGTGAAGGTCTGATACGGGAAGGCTGCACCCTGCATGGCCTGCCGGTCGCGTATGCGGCTACCGCGACATCCCATGCACAACGCTTGGATGGACTACGGGGCCTTGCTCGGGGAGAACGACTGGGACGCCCTCAAGACCATCCGCCTGTGGACGAAGGCCAGCCATCAAGCAATCCATGACAAGATCGCTGCGCGGCTCAAGGTTGATCCGATCGATCGCTTCTCGCTCCAGTTCATGCCGGACACCAGCCTGTCGGACAAAGACAGGTTCCCGCTCAAGCTCAGCGATCTGATCGTGATGGGCCTGAACCCGAAGAAGGCTCCTCGTGAAATCGTCCGGGGCTCCGGTCCCGATCAGGTCATCGAGAAGCTGCCGATTGGTTGGCTGCGGCGCGACAATCAGGATGAGAATGCGCGTCAATCAAGATGAGAATCTGTCAGCGCTGCTGGAACGTAGGGAGGGCGTAGCCCGACCGGAGTTCCAGCAGCGCTGATGGCGAGATTTTTCGGCTCGTTTGTGTATCGCGGCCGGCCCAGTATCGAGGTGTATTCCTGAGAGGAGCACCGATTGCCGGGTCGCCATGTAAACGATCATCAAATGAGGCTTTTTATGAAGTTGCGTCAGACGCATTCGGTCACTGTTGCGGCCGCCAAATCCTCCATAAGCGTTGCCACAGCCTACCGCCTTGATAGCGATGCCAGGCTACCATCCCAAAAGAAGCCGGCCCGTGAACGGCGGCGTCCCGATCCACTCGTCGACATCTTCGACGCCGAAGTTGTGCCGATCCTGAAGTCCTCGCCAGGTATTCGATCTGTGGCCCTCTACGAGGAGATGCTGCGGCGTCATCCGGAACTCGGACAGGGAATTCGGCGGACTCTGGAGAGGCGGATCAGTGCATGGCGGTCAATACATGGCCAAGAACAGGAGGTTATCTTTCGGCAGGTTCATGAGCCAGGCAGGCTTGGACTATCCGACTTCACCGATATGGGCAGCATTGGCGTTCGCGTCGCCGCTGCGCCGCTTGATCATCTTCTTTATCACTTTCGTCTTGTCTGGTCCGGCTTTGAGCATGCGCACGTCATCTTGGGCGGAGAGAGCTTTGTCGCCCTGGCGGAAGGTTTGCAGAATGCTTTGTGGTCGGTGGGTGGGGCACCATTGAACCACCGAACGGATAGCCTCTCTGCTGCTTTCCGCAATCTCGACAACGACGCAAAGCGGGATTTGACGCAACGCTACGAGCAGCTCTGCGAGCACTACCTGATGACGCCGACGCGCAACAACAAGGGTATCGCCCATGAGAACGGCTCGATCGAAAGCTCCCATGGCCATCTCAAGAGTGCGATTAAAGACGCACTCTTGATGCGAGGTTCAAATGATTTCGACGACCTCGACAGCTATCGCAGCTTCATCGATGAGATTATCGGCCGTCGCAATGCGCTGAAGGGCAAGCGAACCGATGTGGAACGAACGCATCTGCAACGTTTGCCCGAAAGACGAACGACCGATTTCGAGGAGATCGTTCTGCGTGTCGCGCGCACCGGGGGCTTCACACTGCGTAAAGTCTTCTACACAGTTCCTTCCCGACTGATCGGACACACGCTGCGCATTCGCCTTTTCGACGATCGCCTTGATCTGTTTGTCGGCGGAACACCATTGATGACACTGCCCCGAGGGCGCGCTCACTCCAGTGGCAAGCATAGTCAGATCGTCGACTATCGGCATGTCATTCATTCGCTGCGCCGCAAACCCATGGCTCTGCTCGGCCTTGTTTATCGCGATCAGCTCTTTCCACGGCAATCGTATCGGCAGACCTTCGACCTCTTGATTGAACGGATGCCAGAGAAGCAGGCGTGTAAGTTGATGGTCGAGCTCCTCGCACTTGCGCATGACCGCGGCTGCGAGGCTGAACTCGCCGACCAACTTCAGCTCAGTCTCGACGCCGGTAAACTGCCGAACATGCAGCGCCTGAACGCACTGTTCGCTCCCGATCCGGCCGCGATACCCGGTGTCGTCGTCCAACTGGCTCCTCTTTCCAGCTACGAAGTTCTGCTCGCATCGAACGAGATGGGAGATGCAGCATGAAGAATAGCAGCTCCGTCGACGCCGCACGCCTTTCCCTGCTGCTCAATGAACTCCGCCTGCCAGCGATCAAAGTTCTGTGGCCGCAATTTGCTGAACAGGCCGACAAGGAAGGCTGGCCAGCAGCGCGCTTCCTTGCGGCCATCGCCGAGCACGAGCTCTCGGAACGAGACCGGCGCAGGATTGAACGTCATCTCGCTGAGGCAAGACTGCCGCCCGGCAAGACCATTGACAGCTTCGACTTCGATGCCGTGCCAATGATCTCGAAAGCCCAGGTCATGGCGATCACCGCTGGCGACGCATGGATCGCTAAGGGCGCTAATGTCCTGATGTTCGGCCCACCAGGCGGAGGCAAGAGTCATTTGGCGGCCGCCATCGGGCTGGCACTTGTCGAAAATGGTTGGCGGGTTCTCTTCACGCGCACGACGGAACTTGTTCAAAAGCTTCAGGTCGCTCGCCGCGAACTTCAACTGGAATCCGCGATCAACAAGCTCGAAAGATTCGATCTGCTCATTCTCGATGATCTTGCTTACGTCACCAAGGATCAGGCCGAAACAAGCGTTCTGTTTGAACTGATCTCCGCGCGATACGAGCGTAAATCCATGCTGATTACGGCAAACCAGCCGTTTGGAGAATGGAACCGTGTATTCCCGGATCCGGCGATGACGCTCGCCGCGGTGGACCGGCTTGTTCATCACGCAACGATCTTCGAGATGAACGTCGAAAGTTACAGGCGTCGCTCTGCCATGGAGGCAAAACGCCAACGTGGAAGACCGTCCTCCTACGCGACAATCAACAACACAAACGAGATTGTCGCGGAGCGTCAATCAGACCAATGAATGACGCTTGCGAGCGTCAATCAAACAGATAAACTCACCCAGCCAGCGACACACGGGATTCTCATCCAGATTGTCGCGCGCCTCTCATCCAGATCGCCGCGCTATAGTTGGCCTTGCGGGTGACCGCTGGCTGGCATCGCCCGATCTTACACGACAAGGACTTCCTCGACTACGAAGGCACGGCCATGTACGTGGACCCCTCCGGTCGTTGTAAGGACGAAACCTCGTGGGCTGTCGTTAAGATGCTCCATGGAGTTCTCTATCTGACCGATGTGGGCGCTGCACGGGGCCACGGGTAGTGGCGCTAAAGGCGCTCCAATGGGTAATGAAGGGCGGGAATGTTCATTCATGTCCCTCTCAATCAGTGTCTTTTGGTCTATCCGGCGATAGGTCCGACGCTAGGGACAACTAAACGCGCACCATAGGGACAGCTAAGGGATACCTATTGGAGCCCTCTAGCTGATATAATGTTCACAAAATGACCCGGCGACTGATTAGTTACTTAACGCCCATAATGTGACCCATAGGGCACACGCCTTCTATTCTCGTTGCGATGCACCATAGAAGGAACGTGTAGGGCTTCCATCGTCATTCCCTAATGCTTATCCCTGTAATGGGAGCAAATCAGTGGGGTTGTTGAATGAAGGGCCTTTTCAATAGTGACCGGACACAAGGGGTTATGGCCTATGCAGTGGTTATCCTCTTGGCCTTTAGCGCTCTCTACTTCGGTTATGGCGTTCACAATCCGGTCGACGGTCTCTCAAGACCAGTCGGACCGGCTGCACCTGTAAACCTTGAAGCGACCAAAGCACCTAACGCCGGATGACGCGCACGACAAAAGACGCGAGCGAGGCAAAGCGCGGGCTCTGGCAATCCACTCTCCAAGGCGTCAACTGGCTTGACGTTCTATATCTCTTAACAGCCGGGGTGGCGGTCGCGGTCGCGTACTATCTCGGTTATGGCAATACTGCAGCGGGGAACGGGCAAGGAATAGGCCCGTAAATCACCCTGGCCTTTCACCTATTGGAGCGTCGTTAAGGCGCCCCTTTTGTTGCCTTATGGGCATGATCGAGATGATGTACGACCGGACGCTCCCGCTGGCAACCGCGCATGGGAAGCCGTCGAGCGGCAGCGCAAGGAGAACCTTGAAGGCCCGTGGGCTGACATCACCGGGTGGCCATGGTCGACATCTGGCGCAGCATCCGGTCGCACCTCTCCGCGCTTGAAGACACGGTCGTCTACACGGCTCGTCACACATGCGCCTCTTGCCAGGTCATCAAGGGCATCGACCTCACGCGCGTCATGAGATGGGCCATCGATCCTACCAAACGACGCTCGGTTACGCCCACCTCGCCACGGATCACCTCATGGATAATTTGAGGGCTCTGGAGGGTGGCGCAGCGTCAAAACTGATGCTAATCAACGGCTCTCCTACAAACGCCACTGAGTAGGAGGCGTGTAGGAAAGCGTGTCGGAGACCAAGTAGGAAACCGACTGTTTCACCACCGAATGTAGGAAAGCGGACGTGGTGGAACTGGTATACACAAGAGACTTAAAATCTCTCGTCTTCAATGACTTACGGGTTCGAGCCCCGTCGTCCGCACCATCGGGCCAGACTGCACCAGCATCCACGGCAGCCGGCCACGACCCTTTATCATCGCTCGCGAATGTGCTTGTATGCGCGCGCCAGAAGGACCGCGGTTGGGGCTGCGCATAGTTGTAAGCTTGTCTTGTGGGAGTAAGGCGATGGTTTACGATTGGGATGGCACGAGGACGCGACGTCTCAAATTGTTCAGGGCGGGAACGGCATTAATGATCGCGATTGCGGTTCTCGGAATACCGCTTCTTTTCTACGCAGTGAAGCTGCACGACTTCTACGGCTGACGCACAGTCGGCGACTTTCTCTGCGCACTGTAAGCAGGCGCGACCCAAAGGCCGCCCCTGCCGGTGAAGGGAGCCGATCAGCCCAGCTTGGCAGCGATCTTGGCGACGTGAGCGCCCTGGTATTTGGCTGCCTCCAACTCGATTGCAGAGGGCTGGCGGGATCCGTCGCCGTCCGTGATGGTGGATGCACCATAGGGCGAACCGCCCTTGATTTCATCAACGCCCATTTGGCCCTGGAAAGCATAGGGAAGGCCGGCAACGATCATCCCCTGGTGCAGGAAGGTGGGGATGAAGCCGAGGATGGTGGTCTCCTGACCGCCATGCTGCGTCGCCGAGGATGTGAAAGCCGAACCGACCTTGCCAACGAGCTTGCCTGCGAACCAGAGGCCGCCCGTCTGATCCCAGAAATTGCGCATCTGCGAGGCAACCGTTCCAAAACGTGTACCGGCACCAACGATGATTGCGTCATAATCAGCAAGTTCATCGACAGTGGCAATCGGCGCAGCCTGGTCCATCTTGTAGTAGGACGCCTTGGCAACCTCGTCCGGAACCAGTTCCGGAACGCGCTTGACAACAACCTCGGCGCCAGTCGACTTTGCGCCTTCGGCGACGGCATATGCCATGGTTTCGATGTGGCCGTAGGCCGAATAGTAGAGCACGAGTACCTTCGCCATTTATTTATCTCCATCAAGGAATTTGCGTTTGAATTTCGTAAGCGGTTGGAAACTTAGCAGCGCGCCGCAACGAACATAGCCCCACGCGGCAGAACGCACTGTTCAATGGCCATAGACGAAAAAAATACTTGAACCATTTGCGTGGGCTAGCGGCAGCGATACGATTTGCAAGACCGGCGAAGGGCGCTACCTATGTTGGGACCCAAATGTTCGGAAATTTCCAATGACCAATGAGACAATTGTCACCAGCGCCATGCTTGCCATTGGCGACGAACTCTTATCCGGCCGCACCAAAGACAAGAATATCGGCCACTTGGCCGATATTCTGACGCTTTGCGGCATCGATCTCAAAGAGGTCCGCATCGTCGGCGATGAGGAGGATGCGATCGTCGAGGCCCTGAATGCACTGCGCGCAAAATACGACTACATCTTCACGTCGGGAGGCATCGGGCCGACCCATGACGACATTACCGCCGATGCCGTGTCTGCGGCGTTCGGGCTGCCTTGCGAATACGATGCTGACGCAATGACCCTGCTCGGCGAGATGTATGCGCGCCGCGGTCTCGAATTCACCGACGCCAGAAAGAGGATGGCTCGGATGCCAAGCGGTGCACGCCATATCCCCAACCCCGTCTCGACCGCGCCGGGTTTCGTCATCGGCAATGTTCACGTCATGGCGGGTGTCCCGCAGGTCTTCCAGGCCATGGTCGATGCGGTTGTCCCGACATTGCGCACCGGCATGCGCATGCTCTCGCTCGGTATCTCCTGCCCCTATGGCGAAGGCGACATCGGCACGCCGCTTGCCGCCATCCAGAAAGCCCATTCCGAGACGAGCATCGGCTCGTATCCCCGCTATATCGGGCAGGCGTTCTCCACCGAAATCGTCGTGCGGGGCCGTTCCCAGGACGCGGTCGACGCCGTAGGAGTTGACGTTCGCGCCATGATCGAGACCATCCGCCAGACAAAGGAGATTGCTGAAAACCGTTCGGCGGAGGCGTAGCACGAGGCGATGCCGTCTGCTCATTGATCTGCATCAAGGAACCGACGTCCTTCCCGACGCATTCTCGTTCCAGGCAAGCTGATTTCATCTGCGTAAGGAGAAGTGATTATGTCTTACAAAACCATACTTGCCATTCTCGATACCGTCGACAACGCCACCGCCGTGGCCGATTTTGCTTTCGCCATTGCCGCACAGACCAATGCCCATGTTATCGGCCTTCATGCGGAAACCGTCGCTGTCGTGCCCCTTGTCGCGCCGATGGAGATACCGGATCCGGTCGCCGTCCAGGCGCTGCAGGACATGGCGCATTCCGAGACTATCGAAATCGAGCGCATCTTCCGCAGGAAGGCCGAGGTGGAAGGCTCCTTTGAATGGCGCAGTTTCGCTTCCTCCACCGGTTATGGCACGGCGCCGCTGATCGAAAGCGCCCGTAGCGCTGACCTGCTGATCGCCTCACAGGCGGATCCCTCCAAGCCATCGGACAGTCACGTGGACGTCGACAACTTCCTCTTTGAAAGTGGTCGTCCGGTCTTGATGATCCCCTTTGTGCTGCGCCAGCCGAAGCCGATCAAGCGCGTCCTCATTGCCTGGAACGGCTCGAAGGAGGCGGCGCGCGCCGCGTTTGATGCCTTGCCGATCCTGCAGGCCGCCGACGAAGTCGAGGTTTTCTCGGTCGATCCCGTCGACAACGCGCTCCAATCTGCGGCTGTGGCCGGCGCGGAGATTGCAGCCACTCTGGCGCGTCACGGTGTAAAGGTGACCCTGGCAACGGCGCAAAGCGCTGACAAGTCGGCGTCAGCCGTGATCGAAAACCGTCTCTCCGACAGCAGCATCGACCTGCTCGTCATGGGCGCTTACACCCATTCCCGCCTCTGGCAGATGATCTTCGGTGGCACCACAAAGAGCCTGCTGCAGTCGATGACGGCATTGACCCTGCTGTCGCGATAAGAATCACGAGGGGCTTGCGTTTTGCCTCCGGAATCCGTTAATTGCGGCGACCGATGACGAGCTCCGGCTTCGGTCCTCCTATCGCGCAGTCTCGGCTGCGCGATTTGCGTTTGGCCGATCGCGGAATGCCTCGTCCGGCCGCCGGCAAACGGCGTCTCATCATTCATGCCGCGGAGCAAACCATGTCCCTTCCCGATAAAGCCTTTCCCGTTTCCTGGGATCAGTTCCACAGAGACGCGCGCGCACTCGCCTGGCGTCTCGCCGGCCTCAAGCGCGATTTCAAGGCGATCGTCTGCATTACGCGCGGCGGTCTCGTGCCGGCGGCAATCATCTCGCGCGAACTCAACATCCGGCTGATCGAAACGGTTTGCGTCGCCTCCTACCACGACTATGTGAACCAGGGGGAAATGGTACTCCTCAAGGGCATCGCGCCGGAACTGACCGCTGACGAAGGCGTATCCGTCCTAGTCATCGACGACCTGACCGATACCGGCAAGACAGCTTCGGAAGTTCGCACGATCCTGCCCAAGGCACACTTCGCGTGTGTCTATGCGAAGCCGCAGGGCGTGCCGACGATCGATACGTTTGTCACGGAAGTCAGTCAGGACACCTGGATTTACTTCCCCTGGGATATGGGGTTCACCTATCAGGAACCGATCTCCAAGGCTGGCCGCGGCTGAGAGCGCCTCGCCGCGAACCCGACGGACCGGTTGCAACCTCAAATTGCACAAATCTTTGTTTAACTAACACATCGGATTCCGCTATCGCGCTGCGCACGCAGACCTTATTCTTCTAAGCACAGTCCAACGCGGCAACGGCGTTGCGTTGCGGACTGGCGTTAGAGGCATAGTCGCAGGGCGCGACGTTGGAACGAATATGATGCGTTGGGGCTACGTCGGGACGGTGGTGGCTTTCGGGCTGAGCCTCTGTCTCTCGCCTTTGGCCGCTTGGGCGGAACCGGCCTATGTGTCCGTCGTACGGGAATACGTCGAGACAGTCGTCAAGCCGATGGTGAATGCCGCGATCGTGCGCAAGGCGATCGAGGAGCAGAACACCAAGTTCGGCAATGTCAGCGACATGGACATCCAGGTGCTGGACAATACCTACCGCTCCGAAATCCAGGCCGGCGGCTGGCAGATGGTCAGACATCTGCTCGCCAAGCCGGTGTCGCGATACCTCAAATCCAAGCAGGATGATTCGCAGGGCGCCATCATCGAATTTTTCGTAACCGATCGTCACGGGCTCAACGTCGGCCAGGGCACGATGACCACCGACTATTGGCAAGGCGACGAAGACAAGTTCCTGAAAACATTCGCGAGACAGTCCGACGAGATATTCATCGACCGTGCCGAGCGCGATGAGCAGACACAAGTACTGGAAACGCAGGCTAGTTTCGTCATCAAGGATGAAAACGGAAAGCCGATAGGTGTCGCAACGGTGACGATCGCGATCGACGCATTGTGATCGAAATTGGCCTCAACGAATCGCCATGCCCATTTGCGCGCCAAAAGCTGCAACCAAATCAACACGGTCGCAACTTTTCTTAGATTTTTTTCGCTCTCTGGGGATAAGCGGGTGCAACCTATTGAATTCCTTATACGACTTTCTTTTCCCCGTTCTCCACAGCCCGATCCACAACATCTTGTGGTGAACGGTTCGTTAAAAACAACCCCTTGACGGAATCGCGCGTTTCCAACTTAATGGGTCCCGATGTTGCTACGGCAGTTGGACCGGAATTAACGAGGCCGGTTCTCTTCAAAAATCGAGCGTAGAATCAGGGTGTTGCGTCCATGAAGGTCGACCGCCAAGAGGGGCTTTGTGCGCGATTTTTATCTTCCAAAAAGTGACATCGGGGGCTGGCGATAATAAGCTGTTAATACTATATTTAGTGTTTGCAGCCACCATCACCACAAGATACAGGAAAGACATCTCCGATGACACTCCTGTGACGATACGGAAACGAGAACTGGCTGCGCTCCTCACGGCGCCGCCGGAGGTGGAAACTTGCGCCTTGGTCAAACGGGGACGGGGCGCGCAAGCTAGAGGTTAGGCAAATGCGCATAGAACGCCGTTTCACGAAGGCAGGACAGAGCGCTTACGCGGATATCGAATTCCGCAAGGCGACGAGCGAGATCAAGAACCCGGACGGTTCGATCGTTTTCCGCCTCGAGAATATCGATGTTCCGGCGCAGTTCTCCCAAGTGGCTGCCGACATCCTGGCGCAGAAGTATTTCCGCAAGGCTGGCGTTCCCGCCAAGCTCAAGAAGGTCGAGGAAAACGACGTTCCTTCCTTCCTGTGGCGTTCGGTTGCCGATGAAGCGGCTCTGAAGGACGTTCCGAAGGATCAGCAATACGGTTCCGAAACAGACGCCCGCCAGGTCTTCGACCGCCTTGCCGGTACCTGGACCTACTGGGGCTGGAAGGGCGGCTATTTCTCGTCCGAGGAAGATGCCTCTGCTTTCCGGGATGAGCTTGCCTACATGCTCGCCACGCAGCGCGTCGCCCCGAACTCGCCGCAGTGGTTCAACACCGGCATGCATTGGGCCTACGGCATCGACGGCCCCGGCCAAGGCCACTTCTATGTCGATCCGTTCACCGCCAAGCTGACGAAGTCGAAGTCCGCTTATGAGCACCCGCAGCCACATGCCTGCTTCATTCAGTCCGTTGAAGACGATCTCGTCAATGAAGGCGGCATCATGGACCTTTGGGTTCGCGAAGCCCGTCTGTTCAAGTACGGCTCCGGTACCGGCTCCAACTTCTCCTATCTGCGCGGCGAAGGCGAAAAACTTTCCGGCGGCGGTCGTTCCTCCGGCCTGATGAGCTTCCTGAAGATCGGCGACCGTGCAGCGGGCGCCATCAAGTCGGGCGGCACGACGCGCCGTGCGGCCAAGATGGTCGTGGTCGACATCGACCATCCGGATATTGAGGAATATATCAACTGGAAGGTGAAGGAAGAGCAGAAGGTTGCTGCCCTCGTCACCGGTTCCAAGGTCGTCGCCAAGCATCTCAAGGCGATCATGAAGGCCTGCGTCAACTGCGACGGCGGCGATGACGGCGATTGCTTCGAGCCAAACAAGAACCCTGCCCTGAAGCGCGAAATCCGCGCTGCCAAGAAGGACCAGGTTCCTGAGAATTACATCGGCCGCGTCATCCAGTTCGCTCGCCAGGGCTACAAGGACCTCGAGTTCAAGACCTACGACACCGACTGGGATTCGGAAGCCTACCTCACCGTATCCGGCCAGAACTCCAACAACTCGGTCTCGATCAAGGACGATTTCCTGCGCGCAGTCGAAGACGATGGCGACTGGAACCTGACCGCCCGCAAGGACGGCAAGGTCATGAAGACGCTGAAGGCCCGCGATCTCTGGGAGTCGATCTCCTACGCCGCCTGGGCATCGGCTGACCCGGGCCTGCACTTCAACACGACGATGAACGACTGGCACACCAGCCCGGCTGCCGGCCCGATCCGCGCATCCAACCCGTGCTCGGAATACATGTTCCTGGACGATACGGCATGCAACCTTGCCTCGCTTAACCTCATGCAGTTCAAGGATGCGGCCACCAAGCGCATCAACATATCAGACTACGAGCATGCCGTGCGTCTCTGGAGTGTCGTGCTCGAAATCTCCGTGATGATGGCGCAGTTCCCGTCGCGCCGCATTGCCGAACTCTCCTACGAGTACCGCACGATCGGCCTCGGCTACGCCAACATCGGCGGCCTGCTGATGTCCTCGGGCATCCCCTATGACAGCGACGAAGCCCGCGCCATCGCAGGCTCGCTGACGGCGATCATGACCGGCATTTCCTATGCCACCTCGGCGGAAATCGCCTCCGAGCTCGGCCCGTTCCCGATGTTCAAGCCGAACCGCGAGAACATGCTGCGCGTCATCCGCAACCATCGCCGCGCCGCTTACGGCGAGGCATCAGGCTATGAGGGCTTGTCGATCAACCCGGTTGCGCTCATCCATCCGGAAAACCCGGACCAGGATCTCGCTGCGCATGCCAAGAGCGCCTGGGACAAGGCGCTTGAACTCGGCGAAAAGCACGGTTACCGCAACGCCCAGGCAACTGTCATTGCGCCGACTGGCACGATCGGCCTTGTCATGGATTGCGACACGACCGGCATCGAGCCCGACTTCGCGCTCGTGAAGTTCAAGAAGCTCGCCGGCGGCGGCTACTTCAAGATCATCAACCGCGCCGTTCCGGAAGCGCTGCGCACTCTCGGTTACTCGGAGAGCCAGATCGCCGAGATCGAAGCTTACGCTGTCGGCCACGGCAACCTGAACCAGGCGCCAGCCATCAACCCCTCGACGCTGAAGGCCAAGGGCTTCACCGACGAGAAGGTCGATGCCGTCAACGCCGCGCTGAAGTCGGCCTTCGACATCAAGTTCGTCTTCAACCAGTGGACGCTCGGCACAGATTTCCTGAAGGCCATCCTGAAGGTTTCGGACGAGCAGCTCGCCGACGTGAGCTTCAACCTGCTCGACCACCTCGGCTTCTCGAAGAAGGACATCGAGGCTGCGAACATCCACGTTTGCGGTGCGATGACGCTCGAAGGCGCACCGTTCCTCAAGAACGAGCACCTCGCCGTGTTCGACTGCGCCAATCCGTGCGGCAAGATCGGCAAGCGTTATCTCTCGGTCGACAGTCACATCCGCATGATGGCTGCCGCGCAACCTTTCATCTCGGGTGCGATCTCCAAGACGATCAACATGCCGAACGACGCGACGGTCGACGATTGCAAGAGCGCCTACATGCTCTCCTGGAAGCTCGGCCTCAAGGCAAACGCGCTCTATCGCGACGGGTCCAAGCTGTCGCAGCCGCTGAACGCTTCGCTGATCGAAGATGAGAACGACGACGATGCGATGGAGGATCTGCTGCAGCAGCCGGTCGCAGCCCAGGCCGTCACCATCACCGAGAAGATCATCGAGCGTGTGGTCGAGCGCGTTACCCGCGAGCGTGAAAAGCTGCCGAACCGCCGCCAGGGCTATACCCAGAAGGCTGCCGTCGGCGGACACAAGGTGTATCTGCGCACCGGCGAATTCGGCGACGGCCGCATCGGCGAGATATTCATCGACATGCACAAGGAAGGTGCCGCCTTCCGCGCAATGATGAACAACTTCGCCATCGCCATCTCGCTTGGCCTGCAGTACGGCGTGCCGCTCGAAGAATATGTGGAGGCATTCACCTTCACCAAATTCGAACCGGCAGGCGTGGTCATCGGCAACGATGCGATCAAGAACGCCACGTCGATCCTCGACTACGTGTTCCGCGAACTCGCCGTTTCCTACCTCGGCCGTCACGATCTGGCGCATGTCGACACATCCGACTTCTCGAACACGGCGCTCGGCAAGGGCATCCAGGAAGGTAAGACCAATCTCGTTTCGACGGGCTGGACCCGCGGCTACAAGCCGACGCTCGTCTCCGGCAACGAGCGTCAGACATCTGGCGAGCCGAAGGGCTCCGCCACCGCAGCTCCTGCGCGCGCCTCCTCCGGTGCCACGGTCACGTCCTTTGCGGGTGCAGCCGCCCGCAAGATCGAGCCGACCGTTGGCATCTCCACCTCCGAAATCGTCGCCTTCAAGCGCGACTACGAGGAGCGCGCTCGGGAATTGGCCGAAGAGATCGCCGAGGAAGTGATCGAAGAGGTCGCCACCGAAACCCAGCAGCAGGCAACCGCCCTCTTCTCCGACAAGGCTGCCGCCGACGCCGCTTCGGCCAAGACGGAAGCCAAGAAGGTCGAGGCTGAACGCCGCGCCCGCTCGATCATGCAGGGTTACACCGGCAACATGTGCTCCGAGTGCCAGAACTTCACGATGGTGCGGAATGGAACGTGCGAGAAGTGCGACACGTGCGGAAGCACAAGCGGCTGCTCTTGATTGCTCGTCTGACTTGTGGCGGCGTCTTTCTGAGAAACCCAACTTAGGTCTGGCCAAACACCTCTAAAACCGGCCATTTTCGAAGCCAAAACTGGCGAACAGCTATTCGAAAGAATTCCGGGCGTGAAAAACGCCCGGAAAGTCATTCAGGAACAAATAGTGATCATCCGGAGATGGTTGAGGCTAGGCAAGTACAAGAACCAGTTCGTAGAGCGGATCGTGGCCTTCGAGCGAACCGCCCTTCTGCCTCACCAATTCCGCAAGTTCGTCTATATATTTCTGGTCGAACTTGCTGTTCATCAAATTGAACAGGACAACTTTCTTCCCTGAAAGATCGTTGCTTTTGATGAATTCCCAAATTGGAGGAGCGGGGCTGTAGAGCCAGATGGGAGAACCGAAGTAAATGCTGTGGTCCATCGAAGCAGGGAATATGGACGCATCCGTGCGTCTCGCGTCCCGCAGAGCGCTCACCCAACCTGCAAACCCGATTCCGGTTTGCGTCGCCCTCGGAGAGCTGACCGCAACCTCTCGAACTGCAGCGTCGCCTAGATCTTCTGACCTTCAGGTAGAGACTGCCACCAGACTGACCATCGCTAATTGGTAGATTTCCGCTATTCGATGGGCAGCGGACATTATTTCAGAAGCTGAGTTTCAGCCCAGGCGACGAACTCCTCCAGCCGCTCGAGAGCACGCTCGGCATCGTCCCGCGATTCGTATTGCAGCTCGTCCTTCTGCTCCAGAAGCGCCTTGAGATTCGCTTCCTGACGGTTCGGCAGCTCGTTGCCAAGCGCGGCACGAAGAAGCTTGACCACCGCTCCGTGGTCTCCCTGATTGATCTCGCCTCGATGCTTTGCGGTTAAGCGTCGGCATAGGCAATCGCACAGTTGATCACGGTTGAGATAGAAGGGTTCCCAATATCGCCGGGGTCTGCCCGGTGTCACCGTTCCCAGACAAGACGTCGACGACGATCAACTTGGCGAGATCGAGGTGCCTGTGGCGCTGCTTGCAGCCTTGAAGGAAGCCGGCATCGAACCAGTTGCGACGACGTCACGCTGAGAGCGACACGACATCTCCTACCCGGAGCAACCCCTCTTGGCTCGGGCGGCAGTAGACACCCATGTTTCGATTGCCGAACTTCATCACACTTCGAAGGATTTCCGGATCGCTCTCCAGTCCTTCCTGAGCAATGATGGTGAACCCGCATCGCTTCGTCGGCGCGATCACTTTTCCGGTTATTTCGCCAAGCTGGATCGGCGCGCCGATCCAGCTTAGTTCAGCAAAGCCGCTGATACCGGCCTTCGCTTCCATAAAGATGTTCGGGCGAAATCTCCGCCGGTCGGGACTACCGGCCGGATGAAGCGACTGCAGATGGTCGACCGACGCGCTCGTCAGCAGGTGAAGAGGAGACACCTCGTACCTATCGACCGCGAAGATCGTCTCGGCGCTCTCGTGCGCAGAGCGCTCATAAGGCCTCACGGCCACGTCGAACTCGAAGAACGCCGTTAGGCCGCCCGCGAGCTGTGGTTCATCGACGGGGAGCCATTGATGACCGGGCACTTGTATCTCGACGGTGCCGTCCGTCGCCGTCCGTGACTTCACATAAACGGACTTTTGCCAACGCTTGTCGCGCTCGGGATGGGCAACGACGCCCGTCGAAACGTCGACGAGTGCATATCGCCGGTCGCCGTCCATTCCGTCACCGGACACCTTGACTGCGTCGACCATTTCGCCGGTTAGTGAGCTGACTGGATAGCGCCAGAGCTCTCTGATCACTCCTACCGATCGCATGTCTAATGAGCTCGCGCCGAGGTCGCGCGCACCTGCGAGGGTGTCGCCCCGAAGATCCGCTTGAAGGCGCGCGCGAAGTGGGAGGCGTTCTCGAAGCCGACATCGAGGGCGATCTCGATCATCGGAAGCTTCGAGCGGGCAAGCAAGACTTTCGCTCTCTCCATTCGCACACGTTTATAGGCTTGAGCTGGTGACATCCCGGCCTTCTCCAAGAAAACCCGTTCGAGCTGCCGCCGTGAGAGCCCAACGGACGATGCAAGAGCCGGTATGGATATGCCGTCTTCCATGTTTTGTTCCATGGTGATCATGACGGCTCTTACGCGGTCGTCGTCGTAATTCTCGTGGAGCGGCCTGCGGGGCTGCACGTCTCCGGGCGACCGAGCCTTTTCAATCTGCAGGACTTCCAATGCATTACGCTCGGCCTCCCGGCTGATGTAGCGCCGCACGAGCAGCGCTGCCATGTCCGCCGCGCTGCTTCCGCCCGCGCAGGATCCACGCCGCCGATCGAGATTGAACAACCGGTCCGATCGCACCGGAAGGCCGGGAAATCGCTCCTTGTAGGCCTTTGCGTGAAGCCAGCTCACGCAGGTCTGGTGGCTTGCCATCAATCCGGCGTCGGCAAGAATAAAGGTTCCAGTGCAATTCCGATCAACGGCACGCCCTGTGACGAAGCACGTTTCAAGAACACGACCGTCTCCAGGTCCACCGGCCGTTCAACCGTCAGCAAACCACCGACAACCACGATGTAGTCGAACCGGGATGGATCAACGAAGTCAGAAGTTGGCGCCACCTGGACGCCGCAACTCGATGCGATGAGGTGGCGCGTGCTGCCGAGTACCTGCCAGTCGGCGAGCACACGCCCGGATCGATCGAACTCGTCGCTTGCGAGACGCAGGGTGTCAACGAACAGCGCAAAGGCCGAAAGAGTGAACGACCGTGCCAGGACGAATCCGACTCTGAGCTGCTTAGGGGTCGCAGCAGCCTCTCCGGATCGAAAATCCTCAGGTCTCATCTTGATGGTCTCCTGTCTGGTGGAGCGTGATATTCACTTGGATCTGGAAGCCGTGGGCAAGCGGATCCCGGTCATCGACGAAGATCGCGTTGTGGCCGATGACTCGCGCCCAGCCGCCAATGCTCGGAAGGATTCCATTATCGGAACCTACGTCGGCATCCGCTTCGACCCTACCTTCGAAGACCGTGCCAATCAGGCTTTCATGCCGGTAGCTTGCGCCGACCGCAAGCCGCCCCTTTCCATGAAGTTGGGCCATACGTGCCGAGGTGCCGGTTCCACCAGGCGACCGGTCGATCGCCTTGTCTCCATAGAACACCGCGCAACGTCCATCGGAGCGCCCATTGACGGGTTGATCACACCAAATGGCGTGATGGACGCCGCCAATCCTTTCGTCGTCGGGATGAACCGGGTCGCAGATGTCCGCGAGCGCGTCCCGGAGCCTCCCGCTGAAGCCGACAATCTCGGCCGCGGTCATACCGTCGAGGCCGCTCCAGTTCTCCTGAGGCTCCACGACGACGTAGTAGTTGCCTCCGCGCCCCATTCCAGGCACATCCACGTCGACATCCGCTTCGTGCAGGTAACTGGGCACATTATAGAGGCGCACCGAGTCCACATACCCGCTCACATCGACTCGTCCTGCGGGGGTTTCGATGGAAACACGCCCCGATGTGCGGGGCTTCACCAGGCCCTCCTCGATCGCGGCCGTCACGACGCCGATCGTTCCAGCACCGCACATCGGAAGGCAGCCGCTCACCTCGACGAAGAGGACTGCGAAGTCGCAGTCATCCCGATAGGCAGGGTAGATGATTGCTCCCGACATGATGTCATGTCCTCTGGGCTCGAACATCAAGGCCCTTCGGACCCAGTCGTGGTCGCGGACAAAAAATTCGCGCCTCTCGCCCATGGGAGCATGCGGTAGCAATGGCGCCCCGCCGGCAACGAGACGCACCGGGTTTCCACAGGTGCGCGCGTCGATGCAGAAAAAGCTGTTTCTCATATACGTCTCCTCAAGTCAGGCCGTCCGAAGCGCCCCGTCGCGATTGAGAAGACCGCGGCTCAGCCGGTCGAGCAGGAGCGCGACTGCGACGATTGCGAGCCCCGCGCGCAAGCCCAAGCCCATTTCCATACGGGTCAGACCACGTGTCACCTCGGCACCAAGTCCACCCGCCCCTACCAGACCTGCCAGAACGACCATGGCCAGCGAAAGCAGAATGCATTGATTGAGGCCGACCATCAGCGTTTGCTTGGCCAGCGGGATTTCTATCTTCCAAAGCACCGAACGAGGATGGGCGCCGATCGCGTTGCCAAGCTCGATGAACTCGCGCGGCACCTGGTTGAACGCCAATGTTGTCAGTCGCAGCATCGGGGGAATGCCGTAGACGATCGTGGCGATGATCGCCGGGACGCGCCCGAGGCTGAAGATCATCACCGCGGGGATCAGGTAGACCCACGGCGGCACAGTCTGCATAACGTCGAGGACTGGTCGCACAACGGCTTCAAGCGTCTTGTGGCGCGAGCAGAGGACACCGATGGGAAACGCGATCAGGACGGAGATCAAAACGCCAACGGTCACGAGCGCAATCGTCTGCATCGACGCCGTCCACAACCCGACGATCAGGCAAAATCCCAGGCAGAGGCCCGCGAGGATTGCCGCTCGAAGATTCACCGCAAAGAAGGCCGCAAGGACGACGATCGCAATAAGGGCATAGGGCGGCACTGAAAGTAGCGCGGCCTCGATCGCCGACAGGACGGCCTCCACTACATAGCTGATCGCAGAGAACAGTGGATGCAGGTTCGTGTTCAACCAATCAACCGCCGGAGCAAGAAGAGCACCTGGCGAAAACTGCAAGATCGAAGGATTCATGACTGCCTCCCTGTTCCAAGCCGGGCCGCGCTCTGCGTTATGCGGTCGAGCACCATTTGTTGGTTTCCACGCAGAACTGAGCCGGTTAGGCGCATAATTTCCATTGAGAATTGAGCCATGTGAACCTTCCCCCCAACGCGGTGAGCGACGGGGGCCACGGAGTGATCCACATGGGACTTTTAAACATCATCCGTCGGATGGCGCTGCGCGAGAAGCAGTCGATCCGCGAGATCAGCCGGCGCACTGGGCTGTCACGCAACACGATCGCGAAGTATTTGAGCGCTGGTACGATCGAGCCGACGTTCACGGTACCGGAACGTCCGAGCAAGCTCGATCCTTTTGCCGACAAACTTGCTGGCTGGCTGAAGACCGAGGCCGGGAGGTCGCGCAAGCAGCGCCGAACGCTGAAGCAGCTTCATGCGGATCTGGTGGTTCTCGGCTTTACCGGCTCCTATGGTCGGGTCGCCGCGTTCGCCCGCGACTGGCGGGCTGAGCAGCTGACAGCGGGCCGCGGCATATTCGTTCCGCTGTCTTTCCGCCCAGGCGAGGCATTCCAGTTCGATTGGAGTGAGGACTATGCCGTGATCGGCGGCGAGCGCACGAAGCTTCAGGTCGCACATATCAAGTTGTCGCACAGTCGGGCCTTTCTGGTCAGGGCCTACCTGCTGCAAACGCACGAGATGCTCTTCGACGCCCACTGGCACGGCTTCCGTGTGTTCGGCGGCGTACCTGGTCGCGGCATCTACGATAACATGAAGACGGCGGTCGATCGTGTCGGTCGCGGCAAAGAGCGGCAGGTCAACATCCGTTTCCTCGCGATGACGAACCACTACGTCTTTGCGCCAGAGTTCTGCAATCCCTCTGCCGGCTGGGAGAAGGGGCAGGTCGAGAAGAACGTCCAGGATGCTCGCCCACGACTGTGGCAACAGATGCCTGACTTCCCGGATTTGGCGGTATTGAATGCTTGGCTGGAACAGCATTGCCAGGACCTGTGGCGGGAGACGGCGCATGGCACCTTGCCCGGCACAATCGCAGATGTTTGGGCTGATGAGCGGGCAGCATTAATGGCACTGCCACCCGCATTTGACGGCTTCGTTGAGCAGAGCAAGCGCGTCTCACCGACATGCCTGATCACCTTCGAGCGCAATCGTTACAGTGTGCCAGCATCGTTTGCGAACCGGCCTGTCAGCCTGCGCATTTATCCCGAGAGACTGGTCGTTGCGGCCGAGGGCAATATCCTATGCGAGCATGAGCGGGTCATTGAGCGGAGCCACGATAAGCCGCCACGAACGATTTACGACTGGCGACATTACCTTGCCGTCATCCAGCGCAAACCCGGTGCCTTGCGCAATGGTGCGCCCTTCCTGGAATTGCCGCTGGCCTTCAGACAGTTGCAAGATCAGATGCTTCGCCGCCCCGGCGGTGATCGTGAGATGGCCGACATCCTCGCTCTGGTGCTTCATCACGACGAACAGGTCGTCGTCAGGGCCGTGGAACTGGCTCTGGATCAAGGCGTGGCGACCAAAACGCATGTGTTGAACCTGCTGCATCGGCTGATTGATGGCAAGACGACCGACGGTCCCGACATCGATACGCCACAGGCACTGACCCTGCTGCGCGAACCCAAGGCCAATGTAGAACGCTACGATGGCTTGCGGGTCCGGATCGTAGGAGGTCGTCATGCGTCATGACCCCGCAAGTGCTGCCGTCGTCATCATGCTGCGTAGCCTGAAGATGTATGGCATGGCCCAGGCCGTCACGGACCTGATCGAGCAAGGTGCTCCCGCCTTCGATGCGGCCGTGCCAATCTTGTCCCAGTTGCTGAAAGCCGAGATGGCCGAGCGTGAGGTCCGCTCGATTGCCTATCACATGAAGGCTGCTCGCTTCCCAGCCTACAAAGACATCTCCGGATACGACTTCGCCGCCAGCGAGATCAACGAGGCCACCGTGCGCCAACTGCACCGATGCGAGTTCATGGATGGGGCGCAGAACGTTGTCCTTATCGGTGGCCCTGGCACTGGAAAAACGCATGTCGCGACCGCTCTTGGAATCCAAGCCATCGAGCATCATCGCCGAAAGGTCCGCTTCTTCTCGACCATCGAACTGGTCAATGCTCTCGAGCAGGAGAAGGCTAAAGGCAAGGCGGGCCAGATCGCGGAGACCTTGGTCCGCCTCGATCTGCTCATCCTGGACGAGTTGGGATACCTGCCGTTCAGCGCCTCAGGCGGAGCACTACTCTTCCACCTGTTAAGCAAGCTCTACGAGCGGACCAGCGTCGTGATTACCACCAACCTCAGCTTCAGCGAGTGGGCAACCGTCTTCGGCGACGCCAAGATGACGACCGCTCTGCTCGATCGTTTGACCCACCGTTGCCATATCCTGGAAACCGGTAACGACAGCTTCCGCTTCAAAGCCAGCTCGGCTGCCGCAGCACAGAAGAAAGGAGAAAAAGCCAATCCCTTGACCAAATCCTGATCAGAAAACCATACTTAGAGGTGGCTCACTTCTTGGTGGAAAAACCGGCTCATACCAGCGTGAGCGATCTCTGACTCTTTTTGAGGTTTCCAAATCAGTTGAGTTCTGAATCAATACCGCAAACGGAGGTTTGCGGATGACATCAGGAATTCCACTGCGCGATGACTTCGACGGCTTCGCTCTTCGGGCGTTGGCCAAAGGCACGAAGGATGCGGCACAGGCTCGGCGGCTTCTTGCCCTTGCCGAAATCTATGATGGCCATTCCCGCAGCGATGCGGCCAGGATCGGAGGCGTGACCCTGCAAATTGTCCGCGACTGGGTTATTCGCTTCAATGCGCGTGGCCCGTCGGGGCTCATCAATGGCAAAGCACCCGGCAATCAAGGAAAGCTTTCCGACGTGCATCGCCAGGCTTTGGCAAAGATCGTCGAAAGTGGCCCGATACCGGCGGTGCATGGCGTTGTGCGCTGGCGGCGCAAGGATCTTGCTCAATGGCTGTTCCAAGAATATCGGATATCCGTCGATGAAACGACCATTGGCCGCGAATTGAAGGCGCTCGGCTTTGCAAAGCTGTCTGCCCGCCCGCGCCATTACGCCCAGAACGAAGGCGACCTGGAGAGTTTTAAAAAAAGTTCCCCGCCACACTGGCAGCCATCAAAGGCAGGCTCCCGAAGAACGTCGAGATTGAGCTCTGGTGGGCCGACGAAGCTCGGATAGGCCAAAAGAACAAGATCACCCGGCGATGGGCACGCAGGGGAACAAGGCCTTCGGCACCACACGATCAACGCACGATGTGGACCTATATCTTCGGCGCTATCTGCCCCAAGAAGGGCAAAGGTGCGGGTCTCGTTCTTCCCTACTGCGACACCAGCGCCATGAACCAGCATTTGATCGAAATCAGCCAGGCCGTCGATGACGGCGCTCATGCCGTGCTGATCGTTGATCAGGCGGGGTGGCATGTCACGCCGAAGCTCGATGTGCCCGACAACATCACACTGCTCTTCCTGCCGCCACGCTCGCCCGAATTAAATCCCGTCGAGAACGTGTGGCAATTTCTGCGTGACAACTGGTTGTCCAACCGGATCTTCAAAGATTACGAGGACATCGTCGCCCATTGCTGCGACGCATGGAACAAGCTGGTCGCTCAGCCGTGGAAGATCATGTCGATTGGAATGCGTGACTGGGCGCACCGGTTTTGATTAGCGCTCGTTGGTATCAGTTCCGCGTGGAAACCAACAACCATTGTCAGGACGACGATTGCGATCGCCCCGTTGATAGACGTCGCGATGTCGAGCGTCCGGATCGCGCCATAGATCGTCTCTCCAAGACCGCCTGATCCAACAATCCCGGCAATGACAACCATTCCGAACGCCATCATCAGGCTCTGGTTGATGCCAGCCATGATGCTGGGAAGGGCAAACGGCAGGCGGATCTTGAAGAACATCTGGCCTGGCGTGATACCGTTCGCTTCTCCCAATTCGATGAACGCCTTCGGCGTCATGCGAATGCCAAGCGACGTCAACCGGATCGCCGGCGGCATTGCAACCACGACGGTGGCAATCAAGGCAGTTGCGGGGCCATATCCGAGCAAGGCGATCGCCGGTAGAAGGTAGATGTAAGGCGGAAGCGTCTGGATCAGATCGAGGCCCGGTTCCATGAAGCGATCCAGCGCCGTGAAGAAACCTGCCGCGATCCCGATCGGGATACCGATCGCCAGCGCCAGCACCGTCGCCGTTAGGACAAGCGCGAGGGTGCTCATCGTCTCTGACCAGAGGCCCATCGAGAAGCAGAGCATCAGTGCGACGCCGCTCAAGATAGCGAACCAAGCATTGACGACTCGCCATCCAACCAGTGCCACGACGATCGCAACGACATAGAACGGCGGGAGTTCAAGAAGCCAGAGAATTCCATCGTAAAGCCCCTCGAGAACCCATCTGACATAGTCGAAAAGGGATTCGCCGTTGTCGCCTACCCATTCAAGCGCTGCGTCGGTCCATTCGTCGAAGGTGTCGGTGAAGCTTGAAATGTCCATGTCACTCAGCTCCCGTTCAGCGGTCAGGCGGCCGCACGATCGTTGTTGGAAGTTCCCTTGACGCCCATGAGGAGGCCGCGGGGCGTGACCACGCCGACGACCTGGTCGTTGTCGACGACGGCGATCGCGTCGCGGTCCGACTGCATGGTGAGGGTGATCAGTTCGTCAATGTCAGCGTCGGGCGTGGTGCGCACCAGCGAAGAGATATCGGAGTTGGGCTCACTGCGTTGAAACTCGGTGACGCTATGCATTACGGAATGGGCCTTGATCAGATGGAGCCGCGATATGCCCGCCACGAACTCGGCGACATAGTCGTCCGCCGGATTGAGAATGATCTCCTCGGCCGTGCCCGTCTGGATGATGGCGCCATCCTTCATGATGGCGATGCGATCGCCGATCCGGATCGCCTCGTCGAGATCGTGCGTGATGAAGACGGCGGACTTGCCCAGCGACTTCGTGAGCTGCCGGAACTCGTCCTGAAGCTGGCGGCGTATGAGCGGATCGAGCGCACTGAACGGCTCGTCCATCAGGATGATTTCCGGATCGGACGCAAGGGCACGAGCGAGACCGACGCGTTGCTGCATGCCGCCCGACAATTCGTTCGGGTACCGGTCGACCCAGTCCGCCAAGCCTACCGTTTCCAGAGCTGCCTTGGCGGTTTTGTTTCGCTCAAGCTTGGAGATGCCCTGAACCTCCAGTCCGAAGGCAGCGTTCTCGAGCACGGTGCGATGCGGAAGCAAGGCAACGCTTTGAAACACCATGCCGATGTTCATGGCGCGCATTTGCCTGAGCTCGACCGGCGACAGCGCCGCAATGTCCCTGCCCTTTACGAGCACCTTTCCGGAACTCGGTGTAATCAGCTTGTTGAGAAGGCGGATAAGCGTCGACTTTCCGCTACCCGACAGGCCCATGATGCAGAATATCTCGCCGCGCCGGACCTGCAGGCTGGCGTTCGTCACGCCGACGACGCAGTTGTACTCCTTCAGCACTTGTTTCTTCCCAAGTCCCCGCGCGTTGATGGATTTCATCGCGGCGGCGGACTTGTCTCCGAAGACCTTCCAGAGCGATTGGCAGTCAATCAGGACTTCATTGGTATCGGCATTTGCGGTTTTCATAGCGATCCCCTCGAGCCAATTGGTGCTGGCTTCTCTTGTTGGGCTTGAAGGTGGCCGCCCGACAGCATCGGACGGCCGAAGCGATCAGTTCTTCTTGATGTTTTCCCAGCGCTTGATCAGGTCGGCATGGGCGCCGACCCAGCCCTGGACGGCCTGGTCCATAGTCTTGCCATCCTTCACCTCGCCATTGATGGCGGTGATGTCGGCGATCGGAACGTAGACGCTTGCCATGACCTCACGAGCATGCGGGTTCTCTTCGGAGAAGCCTTTCTGGCCGACCCAGTAGTAGCCTTGCGGTGGCGGGAAGATGCCCTTCGGATCCTTGAGATACTTTACCGCGTACTTCTGGACCATCCACGACGGTTCCCAGATCGTGACGGCGATCCACTCCTTGCGATCGTATGCCGATTTGAGGGCGGCCGTCATCGCCGCAGTGCTACCTTCGACGAGCTGCAGCTTTATATCGTAGTCCTTGACGGCGTTGGAGGAGTCACGCATCAGACCGGAGCCTGGCTCGATGCCGATAATCTTGCCGCCGAACTTGTCGCTATTTTCGTTGAGCTGCTCGAGGGAGTCGATCGGAACGTACTTCGGAACGGCGATGCCCTGGTAGAGGCCGTGAGAAACCGGAGAGATCTTCTCGAGACGGTTCTTGTTCTTGTCCCAGTAGTCCTGCGCGACGTAATCGGTCTGCGAAGCCAGAACCTGGATGTCCCCCTTGGCCAGAGCCGCGTAGGCAATACCCCACTCGGAGAATTCCGTCACCTTGACGGTATAACCAGCATCCTCAAGCACCTTCTTCGTGATGCCGGTGATGGGCGTCAGGTCTTCCCAGGACAGCGTGCCCATGTTGATGGTCTTCTCCTCCGCGCGGGCCGGAAGCATGCTGATGCCGACCATCGCAGCGGCACAGAGCGCTTTCCACAAAGTCTTCATTGTTCTTACTCCTAGTTCTCGTTCCCATTGTCGTTGAAGACTTGCGGTAGGCTCAGTCTTCACCATTGCGCGGCGAGGGCTCATCCCTCACGGCCAGCACGCAATTCCTGAAATCGAATGACCGAGTTGACCCCCAACCATGCAAATGGCTCTGGGGGCAGCCTGCTCGGCTCTGGCTGGTTCCTGTACTGATCGAGCTCCGGGCTCCCGACACCGGCCGCGAGATCTGCAGCCATCATGCCCGCAAGCGTGCTCTTGACGGTCCCAAGACCGTTCTCGCAGCACGCGGAAAACAGCCCCTCCTCGACTTCGCCGAAGGCGGGAACGTGGTTGCGGCTAAGGCAGAGCGCGCCTGCCCAGCTATATTCCAGTGGCAGGCTTTCCATCCCCGGGAACCGCGCGTCGAAGGACCGACGCTGCTCGGCAGCAATGCCAGAGACACGCCGCTCGGATACCTTTAGACTTGGGTTGTAGGTGAACCGCGTCCTGATGACGATGCGGGAGCGGCCGTTCGACGTGATCTTGCGGACAGTCGCGCCCATCGGATCCGCAGGCAGCAGCGCCCATCGGTCTGCGCCCGTCACGTCGCCGCCGAACTCGTTGTGCGAATAGGCGGCCGTCATCGACGCGTACGTGAAGATGTGCATCAACCTGCCGCGGAAATGGCCGAAGCTTTCAATGTGGCCGTTCACCCCCAGAATGACCTTCGGCGCTGATACCGAGCCGCGGTTCGACCGGGCCTTCCAGTTCCGGCCTTCCCGCGAGAGCTCGAGGACCGGCGAATGCTCGTAGATCGAAACCTTCCCCCGGAGTCCACGGGCTAGGCCGCGGATATAGTCGGCAGGCTGGATCATGACGGCGCCGGGCGTGAACAGCCCGCCGCGATAGTATGTCGAGCCCGTCATGCGCCGCATCTCGCCGGCGTCGAGGACGCGATGCGCTTCTCCGATTTTTTCCAGCGAGCGCCTATAGTTGTCGTTGAGCGCCAACCCCCTGTCGGAGGCCGCTGCGTTCACCTTTCCAGAAGGATCGAACGTCTCTCCGGAAAGTCCAAACTCGGCTGCGACGCCTGCCGCGAAAGAGATTGCCAGGCGATTATGCCTGATCTCGGTCTTCGCAGATCCCTCGTCAGCGACGGAGTATTCGCCCGACGATAGATTATGCGGAACGTCGATCATGAACCCCGAGTTTCGACCCGCCGGCCCCTTCGCCAACTCCCGCGCATCCAGGATCACGATCTTGTCCTGCGGGCGATGCTGCGAGAGACGGCGAGCCGCGGACAATCCGGCGAAACCACCACCGATGATCAGCCAGTCCGCGGTGATATCCCCATCAAGCGCCGTGACGGGAAATCCGCGTTCGCTGATCGCTTCCCAGCCCGAGACGCCGGTATCGACTGGCAGGCGCTTGATGACGTGCCGTGTCATCGGATCGTCTCGTCTACTGAACGATCTGACACGTCGATCCAAATCGTCTTGAGTTCGCAATAGTTGTCGTGCGCGAAGATCGACTTGTCGCGTCCGCCGAAACCGGACTCCTTGTAGCCGCCGAACGGCGTAGTCGCGTCCCCTTCTCCGAAGCAGTTGACCGTCACGACGCCCGCCCGGATCTCGCGCGAGAGCTTGATCGCGTTGCGGAGACTTCCGGTGTAGACGGACGCCGTCAGGCCATAGTTCGTGTCGTTGGCAAGGCCTACCGCCTCGGCTAGGGACTTGAAGGTCGTGACCGACAGAACCGGCCCGAAAATCTCCTCCTGGAACAGCCTGCTCGATGGCGTGACGCCATCGACAACCGTTGGCTCGACGAAGATGCCGTCGCGCGTGTCGCCGCCATGAGCGACCGAAAGCTTCTCTTTCTTGGCGTCATCGAGGAAGGACGTAACCTTCTCGAAATGCGCCTTATTGACGAGTGCGCCGATGCGGTTTTCCGGATCGAGCGGGTCGCCCGTCTTCCATTCGCGCATGTAGGCCCCGATCCGCTTTAGCAGCTCGTCCTTGACTTTGGCATGCACGATGAGCCTCGACGTGGCCGAGCAGTTCTCGCCCATGTTCCAGAACGCACCATTGACGACCTGCTCGGCGACAAGGTCGAGGTCTTCCGCGTCGTCGAGAACCACCGCCGGGTTCTTGCCACCGCACTCGAGCACCACGCGCTTCAGATTCGAGTCCGCCGCATAGCGCAGGAAGCAACGCCCCGTTGGAGTCGAGCCCGTAAAGGCGACCATGTCGACGTCCATGTGCATGCCAAGCGGCTCGCCGACCTCCTTGCCGCTGCCAGTTACGACGTTGAAGACGCCGGCAGGGACGCCTGCCTCATGAGCCAGTTCGGCGACGCGAAGCGTCGTCAGCGTCGTGTCGTCGGCGGGCTTCACGACGACGGAGCATCCCGCGGCAAGTGCCGGGCCTATCTTCCAAGCGAGCATGAGCAGCGGGAAGTTCCACGGCAGAACGCAGCCGACGACGCCAACGGGCTCGCGCACGATCATCGTCAGCGCATTCGGTCCGACCGGCGCCGTGTTGTCATAGAGCTTGTCGATCAACTCGGCATGCCAGCGCAGCGTATGGATGGTATCGGGGACGTCAACCGTCTGGCACTCGCGGATCGGCTTGCCACTATCGAGGCTTTCCATGACGGCAAGCTCATGGCGATTGCACTCGATTAGTCTGGCGAGCTTCAGGAGAACCTCCTTGCGCTCGGAGGGGGACCTCAGCCGCCAGCGACCGTCATCGAACGCCTCCCTCGCCTTGAGCACGGCATAGTCGACATCCGTGCTGTCGCAGGCGGCAATTTTGGCAAGCGTCTCTCCCGTCGCGGGGTTCTTGGACTTGAAAATCTTGCCGGAATTCGCCGGACGGAATGCACCATCGATGAACGCGTTTGTCGGAAACTGCAGTTCGGCGGCGATCGCCTTGTATTCGGCGGCGGTCAACGGTTCATGCATGACGATTGGCTCCCGAGGTGATCTGACCGACCGTTCGCTTCAATGTGGAGACGACAGTCTGGAGTGTTCGCTTTTCTTCGGAGTTGAGAGACCGCAGCGGCGCACGCACCGATCCGGTTTTGAGCCCGATGATTTCGCAGCCGTGCTTGATCGACTGGACAAACTTGCCGCATTCGAGGAAATCCATCAGCGGCAACATCGCGGTCATGATCGCGCGGCCCTTGTCGAAGTTCTTCTCGCGAACACAGGCCTCGTAGAGAGCGACGTGCTCCCGCGGCAGGAAATTCGATCCGGCGCACACCCAGCTTCTCGCGCCCCATGCGAAGAACTCGAGCGCCTGGTCGTCCCATCCACAGGAGAGCGAGATGTGTGGGAACGTCCTGGCAAGAAGATGCAAGTTGCCCATGTCGCCGGAACTTTCCTTAATGGCGACGACGTTCTTTGACTTGCCGACTCGTGAAAAATAGTCCTTACCCATCATCACGCCCATGCGGGCCGGATAGTTGTAGAGCATGATCGGCAGATTGGCCGCACGGTCGACTGTGAGCGCGTGAACGGCATTTTCCCGCTCGGTCGGAAGCGCATAGGGAGGCGTCGAAACCAGGATCGCGTCCGCGCCGATCTCCTTGGCGGCCTTCGCGTATTCCACCGAATCCTCGGTCCGTGTTGCGCCCGTTCCGACGACGAGTGGCAAGCGGCTCCCGATTACCTGCTTGGCGTAGGACGCGAGGTCAAAACGCTCCTGGCTGGTCTGAGAATAGTACTCGCCGGTCGATCCGCCGACGATGATGCCGTGGACCCCCGCCTCGATCAGCGACTCCAGCACAGCCGCGAAAGCCTTCCGGTCGATCTGTCCACTCTCATCGAGCGGAGTAACGGCCGGGGTATAGATCCCCTCGAATTTCACGGTGATTTCTCCAGTGTTTTTGCAGCCGGACCGCCGATGAGGACGTCCGCTTTTAGTCCCTGCGGAGCGATGAACATCTCCATGTTCTCGCGGGACAATTCCCAATGTTCAAAGACGAGATCGACGACCGCGTCCTCATCGTGCGCCGCCAGCGCTTCGATGAAGCAGTCATGATGCTCGACGGCCAACTGCAGGCGCCGCTTCATGTCCTCGTTTCTCGGCCGGAAGAACGTGTGACCGATCCGGGCGTGGTCGATGAGGAGCCGGCCGAGACTTGGTTGCAGATAGACGTTTGCGGACATCTCGCCGAAGATCTCGTGGAAGCGGTTGTTCTCGAGGACCATGTCCAGCGCGCCCCCCTTCTCGCTGGCCGCGCGGAAACGCTCCTGCGTCTGCTTCAAGTCCACGAGTTGTGCTGGTTTGAAATTCTGGACCGCCAAACGACCGATTGCCGCATAGATCATCGGCGCCACCAGGAAGAAATTACGCAGCGTCGAATGGTTCATCGGGATGACGCGCGCGCCGCGGTTTTCGCGAATGTCGACATAACCCTCGCCCGCCAAGCGACGAAAGATGTCGCGGACTGGTGTTCGGGAGAGGCCGTAGCGCTCACTCAGGCTGGCTTCGTCGAGATCGGCGTCGGGGTCGAGCTCCATCGTTAGAATTTGACGTTTCAAATCTTCGTACAGGTTGCTCTTCACGGTCTTCGCCATGGGTCACTCTCCGTGCCGTTACTGCGTCAGGCCCGGAACATCGCATGCATCTAAAACGATGTCAATAAATTGTGTACTTTGCGTACACAATGAATGTTCTCAAAGAATACATTTCGATGCGAACGACGTGATAGGCTGGCGGCTGGAACGTTAGTTGAGGGACTGAGTGGTCTATCCAGGCAACGCCGAGCAAGGGCGAAGCGGCGTCGCGACGCTGGCGTCGATGTTCCTGGGCGCCGCCAATCCCGTGATGTAACGTGACGACCTGCAGTCTCCTGCAGCCGATCGGAAAGAGCACATCTCTCCTCCCTCTCTCCTGCCGCCGCCATTCTTCAAAACGGCATCTTCCATTCTGCGATATTTGCATCAGATTAGCGTTTGGCTCGCAACGCCACCAAAGCCGCGTCATGGTGATGACGTAGAGTGTAGATGGGCGGGTCAGCTCTGCCCGGATGCCCCATGACATGGGCGCCGGAAGGATGCTCGCGTGCCTTTACCGCCATGAAAGCCATCACATCCAGACAGAGGGAAGCTGATCATGCCATTCATCAAGACCACGGACGGAACCGAAATCTTCTACAAGGATTGGGGCCCGCTCGATGCCCAGCCCGTTGTTTTCCATCACGGCTGGCCGCTCAGCGCCGACGACTGGGATGCGCAGATGATGTTCTTTCTGGACAAGGGCTATCGCGTGATTGCCCACGACCGACGCGGCCACGGCCGCTCCAGCCAGACGTGGCAGGGCAATGAGATGGACACCTATGCGGCCGACGTTGCGACGCTTACCGATGCTCTCAATCTCAAGAATGCGATCCATGTCGGCCATTCGACCGGCGGCGGCGAGGTTGCCCACTACGTCGCGCGCGCCAAGCCCGGCCGTGTCGCCAAGGCAGTGCTGATCGGCGCCGTGCCGCCGATCATGGTCAAATCGGACAAGAACCCCGGCGGCCTGCCACTCGAGGTTTTCGACGGCTTCCGCGCGGCGCTTGTCGCCAACCGTGCTCAGTTCTTCCTCGATGTGCCGACAGGCCCCTTCTACGGCTTCAACCGCCCGGGCGCCAAGGTCAGTCAGGGCGTCATCGAGAACTGGTGGCGGCAGGGGATGATGGGCGCTGCCAAGGCTCATTACGATTGCATCAAAGCGTTTTCCGAAACGGATTTCACCGAGGATCTGCAGCGGATCACAGTGCCGACGCTGGTCATGCACGGCGACGACGATCAAATCGTTCCCTATGCCGATTCCGCACCGCTTTCGGTAAAACTCCTGAAGCACGGCACGCTGAAGACCTATGCCGGCTTCCCGCACGGCATGTGCACCACGCATCCTGATGTCATCAACGCCGATCTGCTGGAGTTCTTCCTGGACTGAGGTGGCGGATCATCCGCCGGGCCCTCTACGGCCCGGCAATCGTATGACGGATGAAGACCGTTCGAACATTCGCAGGCGGGTCCCTGGGGTGCCCGCCTGCCGCATGCCGGCATTTGCTCATCAAACGAGACGCTCGTGACCACACGAGATACCATTCCGAGCGGGTTGTCCCGACGCGACCTGCTGAAGCTGACTGCCACAGCAGCGGTGGTGATGCTGGCTTCACGCAACGCGATTGCAGCCGATTTCCACCGCTTCCAGCACGGCACGTTCGACATTACCGTCGTCAGCGACGGGTTCCTGACGCTTCCGGCGGAGATCACGCTCGAGGAGCGCCAGGCGATCATGCCACGGCTGGGCGGCAACGCGGCGACCGCTCCCGTTCAGGCCAACATCCCTCTGATCCGCCATGGCGAAGACCTGATCCTCATCGATACCGGATCCGGCAGCCATTTCCAGGCAAGCGCCGGCAAACTGGCGGCGAACCTGCAATCGCTCGGCATCGCGCCGGAGGCGATCACCAAGGTTGTTTTCACCCATGCGCATCCGGATCACTCCGGCGCAACGACGACGATTGACGGCAAGGTTCTTTATCCGAACGCGCAGTATTTCGTCAGCGAAGCAGAATGGGCTTTCTGGACCGACAGGGACTGCGCGACGCATATGCCATCCGCGCTTCATGACTTTGCGCGCGGTGCGCAGCGGGACCTGTTTGCCGTCAAGGACAGGCTAACGCTCCTGCGACCGGATGACGAGATCATTCCCGGGATGCGGATCCAGCAAACCCGCGGACATACACCTGGCCATGGCTCGATCGAACTGGCTGGAGACGGCGGCCTGCTGATCACGGGCGACGCCTGCACCAACGACGTGATCTTCTTCGAAAATCCCGCCTGGCATTTCGGCTTCGACACGGAACCTGAGATCGCGTTGAAGACCCGCCAAATGCTGCTCGATCGCGCGGCGACCGACAAGCTCAAGATGCTCGGCTATCACTGGAGCTACCCGGGCGTTGGCTATGCAGAACGCAAGGATGCTTCCTACCGGTTTGTGTCGGCGTAGGGTTCGGGCAGGTTACTGCGCGCCGGCGGCTTCTTCAGGCACGGCGACCGGCTGCGGCAGTTCTTCCGCAATCTCTTCGGCAACGGTTGCGAGATCGAGGTTCCCCCAGATTGACGCTGACTGGCGACGCTCCGTGCGGCGGGAGGATTTGATTTCGACGATGAACGGCTTCGACTGAGCGCGCATGGGGTTCCTATTGAAAGACGTTGAACGAATCTATCAACGCCCCAAGCCTATGAAGCGTTCCGCGCTCGCGCAAGATCACACGTCGCGCTGAATCCAGCCTCACACAGGCCAGGCACGGGGGGAACAAGCATGGGGCGAGCGCGTTCCAGCTTTTCAATCTGGGTGGAGCCTCCATGCAAATTCCTGCGAAAAGTTCTTGAAGGAAAGATCGATGTCGATTACCTACCACGTCGCCGAACATGATGGCGCCTGGGCCTACCGCCTGGACGATGTCTGGTCGGAAACTTTCCCAACTCACGAAGAAGCACTGGCAGCGGCAAAACGAGCCGCGGAGCGACAACAGCTCGGTGGCCAGGGAGCGGACATTACATATCAGCGTGCAGACGGCAGCTGGACAACGGAACGGTCGAACGGAGGCGACCGCCCCGAGGCCGATGTCGTCGATGACGCCAAGGAAAAAGACTAGGAATGACCATTAAAGAACGTTTTCTCAAGCAGCAGCATGCGTGGATGCTCGGCGCATGCTATTCCCGCAAACATCCCGACTTCCATCGTTATGGCGGCGTCGATGTTTCGATCTCGCCCCGCTGGAAAGACAGCGTTGAAACCTTCGTCAATGATATGATCGACAGCCTGCCGCGCAGCCTCTCCGAGCGCCGGATGGCGCTGAGAAATCCGCGTCGCCCGTTTGAGCCCGGCAATGTGGAATGGGTGTTCGCAAGCAAGCACTACGGACTTCGCGCTCCTGATGGCACGCGGCCCGATATGATGGATGCTCGTTCGCGCCGAGCGTAATTCACGCCGTTTACATATTCCAATCTTCGCCGGCGACGGACGCTTACACAGGCTTCCTTCGCCGGCGAGCTTATTTTAAGGGCGACCGCGCAATCCAATGCTGGGCCACGTGCGATCACTTAAATCGATGTCACCGGTAGGCGACCCCATGTGGCCGGCGCGCAAAACATGCCTAGCTGTCTGTGGCACGTCATCGACAGTGTGTGCGATGCCCAGCCATCGGACATGTTTATCTCGACCGATGCCGCGCGTTTCCCGTCACCACAATCACGGCAATTCCGACCACCGCAGCAAGTGCGCCCCAATAGATCCATTGTGTCTGGTCGATCATGAAGCTTTCCGCCGGATACGGAAAATAGCCACTGCCCTGCCCCATCCAAACCAGCCCGATAAGGATGAGCAGGCCGGCGACAATATAGGCAATCCTCGCCATTCAATATTCCTCCACCAAACCGCTTGCCTAACGCCCCACGCGCGCCCATCGCAGACGCCGAGATCATCGCGAAAGGTGACACCGTGCTGCGACGACCCTACTCCTTCGCAAAATCCGCTCCGAGACTCGTTTCGCGCCATTCCTCGATCTGCGCCAACCGTTCGCGCAGCTTGTTGGTGACATTGCTGTAGCCGATTTCGCCAAGCACGAGATGCCGCGGCGGATTCTCCACTTGCGTGATCCGGATCATCGCCTCGCCGGCGCGCACGGGATCTCCGGCCTGCTTGCCGCTGTAATCCGATGTCTGGCGCATGCGGGAAGCTGCGGTTTCGGCATAGTCCGCAATTCTGCTCTTCGTTTGCCGAAGCGAGCGGCCGGCCCAATCGGTGCGGAACGGACCGGGGGCGACGCAGGTCACCTTGATGCCGAGCGGCCTGCCCTCGGCGTAGAGTGAATCGGAAAAACCTTCGACCGCATGCTTGCTCGCCGCATAGAAACCTGAGCCGGGAAAGCCGATAAAGCCGGCAACCGAGGTGATGTTGATGATGTGGCCATGCCGGCGCTGCCGCATACCAGGCAGGACGGCACGGGTCATCGAAAACAGGCCGAAGACGTTCGCCTCGAACTGATCGCGGATTTCCTGCTCTTCCGCCTCCTCGACCGTTGACTGGTAGCCATAGCCGGCATTGTTGACGAGAACGTCCACGCGGCCGAAGCGCTGCTCGGCAGCCGCGACCGCCGCCTTGACCTGAGCGCGATCGGTCACATCGAGATCCAGCGCCAGCGCGTTCGCGTCATGGGCGGATGCCAGATCGGCAACGCGGGCCTTATCGCGCGCGGTCACGACCGTCGGCCAGCCGCGGGCAATGGTGAGTTTCGCAAGCTCACGGCCGAAGCCAGTGGAGCAGCCGGTGATGAGCCAGACGGGAGACTTGTCCTGAGACATGTGATTTTCCTGATGCTGTCGGGAACGCCTGAATGGGCGAAAGGAGCGAGAGCGGATTTAGGGCCGCCGCCTGATATTTCCAGCGCACGACTACGCCTAAACGACATCGATCAGGAAAAGTCTGCGCGCCCGATCGGACGCGCAGACGACAAGAAGCTTACTGCAGCGTACGCGTGTGCATGTCTTGGCCAGGCGCTACGCCCTGACGGGCCTGCGTTCCAGCCGTCGCCCCGTCGAGGCCCGTCGCCACAACCGCGACGCGGAACTTGCCATCGAGGTTGCGGTCGAAGATCGCGCCAACGACGATGTCGGCCTCATCTTGAACCTCGTCGCGGATGCGGCTTGCCGCTTCGTCCACTTCGAAGAGCGTCATGTCGGTGCCGCCGGAGATCGAGATCAAAACGCCCCTGGCGCCCTTCATCGAAATGTCGTCGAGCAGCGGGTTGGCGATCGCAGCCTCCGCGGCCTTCATCGCACGCCCCTCACCCGAAGCCTCGCCGGTGCCCATCATCGCCCGTCCCATGCCCCGCATGACGGATTTCACGTCTGCGAAATCGAGGTTGATGAGGCCTTCCTTGACGATCAGGTCGGTGATGCAGCCCACACCGGCATATAGAACACGGTCGGCGGTCATGAAGGCATCCGCGAACGTGGTCTTTGCATCGGCGATGCGGAAAAGGTTCTGGTTCGGGATGACGATTACCGTATCAGCCGCTTCGCGGAGCGCCTCGATACCGACATCGGCTGTCTTCATGCGGCGATTGCCTTCGAAGGTGAAGGGCTTAGTAACCACTCCGACCGTCAGGATGCCGGCGTTGCGGGCGGCCTGGGCAATAACAGGTGCTGCCCCCGTTCCGGTGCCGCCCCCCATACCTGCGGTGACGAAGCACATATGCGAGCCAGCCAGATGGTCCATGATCTCATCGATCGATTCTTCGGCGGCGGCGCGACCGACTTCCGGCAGCGAACCGGCCCCCAGCCCTTCGGTTACATGCGCGCCGAGCTGTATCCGGCGGGATGCCTTGGAGGTCGCCAGCACCTGCGCATCCGTATTGGCCGCGATGAAATCGACGCCTTCGAGATTTTCCGCTATCATGTTATTGATCGCATTGCCGCCGCCGCCGCCGACGCCAATTACTGTAATTCTGGGTCGCATTTCGGAAATCCCGTTCTTGGCGTTCGTCATCGCAATCTCCTTCGTGCGTTTTTGTCATGGCTCCGCCTCTTTTGGGAACCGAATCGAGCATCAGCTTAGTCGCGCAACAAGGCAGAGCCGGGGCGAAAGAACAAGATGAAGCTTTCTTGAAACTTTATCCGGAACCTTTTTTGCCCTCGCGCTTTATTTTGAATCATCCCCTGCCAGAGAGAGGAGCACCGTGCAGATGCCTACGCCAGTCACCCGCCAGTCAGTTACCCCTCCAAACGAGCATATTCTTACCGCCCAGGAGGCCTTGGAACCGCTCTTTCTCAAGATCGAAGAGGAGGCCGAGGTCCGGATGATCGGCGCTGCCATTCGCGCGGGCTGGTCTGCGGAAGATGCGGTGGCAGCCATCGACGAGCTTCGCCGCAACGAGCTTCTTCCCGGCACCGGCCACTAAAAGCGTCGGGCGGCTTCAAAATATCATTCGCCTCGAGGAATGGATGACCTAAGTTCAGCGCGACCCACCAATCGCGGAAAGATCATCGCATGCCCCTCAAGAATATCTGCATCTTCGGCGCCGGTGCACTCGGCGGCGCCATCGCCTCGAAGTTTGCCTTATCGCTCGGCGCAGAGGTAACGGTTTCGGTCGTTGCGCGCGGCGCTCATCTCGCTGCCATCCGAGGCGACGGATTGCGTCTCCTTGAGGCGGGCGCAGACGCACCCCTCATCGTCAAACTGAGAGCCACCGACGATCCGAGGGAACTACCACCGCAGGATCTCGTGATCACCGGGCTGAAGGGCCATCAGCTCAGCGCTGCCGCGCAGGGAATAGGTCACCTGCTGAAAGACAGCACGCGCGTCATGATGATCCTCAACGGCATTCCGTGGTGGTATTTCCACCGCGATCAGGACAGCGGGCATGCGGAGCTGCAATTCGACGAGCTCGATGAGGGCGGCAAGCTTTGGCGCCTTGTCGGCCCGCAGCGCGTCATCGGCTGCGTCGCCCACCAGGGCGCCGAAGTCAGCAAGCCCGGCGAGGTCCGGCTCAGCAACAAAGGCCACTTCATTCTCGGGGAGGCCTCCGGCGAGATCAGCGCAGATCTGCGCGACATCGAGTCACTGCTGCAGCGCGCCGATATCGGCGTTAAGCTCTCGAGCCGCATCCGCGACGATATCTGGAGCAAGCTGATGGGCAACGCCTCCTTCAACCCGATCAGCGCGCTGACGCGATCATTGATGTCCGATCTGATGGCGGATGCCGCAATCACCGACCAGATCGGGAAGGTCATGAAGGAGGTAAAGGCCGTTGGAGAGGCACTCGGCGCGAATGTCGGGATGTCCGTCGAGCAGCGACTGGAACAGGCCCGGCAGATCGGGCCGGTTCGCACCTCTATGCTGCAAGACCTTCTGGCAGGGAAGTCGCTGGAGATTGCGCCGCTGGTGGGAATGGTCGTTTCATTGGGCCGCCTGACGGCAACGCCGACACCGGTTTCCGAAACGATCCTGGCGTTGGTGTCGCAGCTTGACCGGGAGAATTGCCGACCGGCGAAGTGACTGCGCGAGCGGTCGAGCGGCTTGCTGCGTTCTCGGGAGAACGCTCATGAATTGAATTAGAGCATTTCATGTTTTGACAGAAGCATAGCCCGCGTTTTCGAGATAGTTGGCGCATTCGTCGGGCTGGATTGTTTCGACTAGCCTGCCGATGTGCCGCCAGGTTTCGTCAATTGTTCGGCGCTGCGCGTGCCGCATCCAGTGTTTGATCTTCGAAAAGGCCTGCTCGATCGGATTGAGGTCGGGCGAGTAGGGTGGCAGGAACCAAAGCCGTGCGCCGGCGGCTTTAATAGCCTGGCGGATGGCAGCCGACTTGTGGCTGCCGAGATTGTCCATGATGACGATGTCGCCTGGCTTGAGAACAGGGACCAACTGCTGCTCGACATAGGCGCGAAAGCACTGGCCGTTGATCGGCCCGTCGAAGACGCAAGGTGCTGCCAGCCGGTCGTTCCTCAACGCACCGAGGAATGTCAGCGTGCGCCAGTGGCCGTGCGGCGCAAACGCCCGCAGACGCTTGCCCTTTGGTCCCCAGCCCCTGATGGGTGTCATGTTGGTCTTGATCCAGGTCTCATCAATGAAGACGAGCCGTTCAGGATCGAGATGATGTTGCAAGGTCTTCCACCGCTCTCTTCTGCGGGCGATATCGGCACGAGCCTGTTCAAGGGCGAACAGCGTTTTTTTTGAAGCGCAGTCCCTCGCTGCGGATGAACTCCCAAATCGTATTATGGGAGACGGTAATGCCTCGCGTTGCCAGTTCGGCCTTCAGACCATGCAGCGTCAGATGTGGGTTCTGCTCAAGCCGCTCGGCAATGAAGCCGCGATGTGGCTCCAGAATGCGTTTGCGATGCCCGCCCATCTTGCCCGGACGAACCGATCCGGTCGCGCGATGGCGCTGCGACCACTTCACCACCGAAGAAGCGGCAACCTCGAAACGTGCAGCCACGGCACGGACACCTTCGCCGTTCAAAACGGCCGCAACAACACGCTCACGAAGATCATTCGATAATGGTGCGGTCATATGATGCTGGCCTCCATCCAGCCAGCATCAGTGAATCAGAACAATGTCGATTCGGGAATCTGGAGGGTTATGTGAGGTCGGATAGGACAGTGGCGTCATACTCGGCCGACCTCACATAAGCCGGATTGAACGAAGGCGCGGGTTGTTTGGCACTATGGGGATTGCGTTCTGCGTCCGGTTCCGGCGCGGTGATGCGGTGGCCCTGAGGGCGCGCAATCAAGTGGCAGACGGCGAGGTTTTACATGATTGTCGAAGCGCAATGTCGCGGGTCGCTGTGCCGGTTGTGCCGATATGGATGCATTTGCGCCTACGGATCGAACATCTGGCCTGGTTCCAGGCAGCGACGATTGTCCGCCGGAACGGCGTCCAAGTCGGCGGGTGATATGGGTCGTCTGCCGATCGCCTGATGTCATGATGTGTCACATCGGAATGAAGATGACCGTGCTTGAGCGGGTCGGATGTTGGCCTTCATCCGACGCATCGGCCGGTCACATTCGGGGCATGTGAAGGGGTAGCCTTGATTTGGGTTGAGGCAATGCGGTTGCTCGGCCGACGTCGACCGCTGGCCCAGCAGGTCCCGACAGAGGGCGATGCGTTGCCGGCGATGGCTATTGGCGAGAAAGCCGAAGTGACGCATACGGTGAAAGCCGTCGGGTAGTACGTGGAGAAGGAAGCGCCGGATAAACTCGAGCGGGTCAAGGCGCATGATCTTCTCGCGATCATGTCCTTGGCGTCGATAGTCCTTCCACCGGAAGTCGACATGCTCGTCATCGGCACCGACGATACGACTGTTGGCGATGGCCACACGATGGGTGTATCTGCCGAGATAGGCGAGCACTTGGTCCGGTCCGCCAAACGGCGGCTTGGCGTAGACGACCCATTCACTGCGACGGGCGTGCGCGAGATGGCTGGTGAAAGCGGTGGGGTCGGCAAGGCGTGCAAGCGCGTTGGAGAAGCGAAGTTTACGCTGAGCGAAGGCGTCAGCAAGGGCCGTCAGAAAGAGCCGCCGGAAGACACGCGATAGAACTCGGACGGGCAAGAAAAAGCCCGGCCGGCATGCGATCCACTTTGACTTATCCGGTGAGAGACCGCCGCCTGGTATGACGCAGTGGACGTGGGGATGGTGGGTCATCGCCTGGCCCCAGGTGTGAAGCACGGCGATGATACCGATCTCGGCACCCAGCCGTTTAGGGTCGGCGGCGACCGTCTGCAGCGTCTGGGCTGCGATCCGCATCAGCAGTGCGTAGACGACCGCCTTGTTGTGGAAGGCTATCTCGGCGATGCCAGGCGGTAGTGTGAAGACCACATGGAAGTACTGGACCGGCAAGAGATCGCAGATGCGGGCCGCGACCCATCCCCTGCGAGCTATGCCCTGGCACTTCGGGCAGTGACGATTGCGGCAGGAATTATAGGAGATGCGAGTCGTGCCACACTCATCGCAGGCATCGACATGGCCGCCGAGCCTGGGTGTGCGGCAAGCTTCGATCGCGCCCATGACACGTCGTTCGCCACGACTAAGATGACCGGCGTTCTCTCGCCTGTAGCAGCCACCGTGTCGCCGAAAGATGTCGGCAACTTCGAAAGCGGGGCGCAACCGATTATGATACCGGCGGCGTCACCTCCAGTCGCAATCGGTCAAGCGGGCTTGCCGTGGAGCGGATCGTGTCGGTGGAAACCCGCGTGTAATGTGCCGTGCTCGACAGGTGTGCATGACCGAGCAGTACTTGGATAATACGAATATCGGTGCCGTTCTCCAGCAAGTGGGTGGCAAAACTGTGCCGCAATGTATGGATGGTGACCCGCTTGGCCAGTCCCGTTGCTGCAACCGCCGAACGACAAGCGGCATGCAACACCGTCGGCTCGATCGGCTTGTCAGGATTGCGTCCGGGAAAGAGCAGCGTCTTGGGCCTCGTCAAGCGCCAATAGCTGCGTAGGATGCCGAGCAGTTCCGGCGACAGCATGACGTAGCGGGCTTTGCCGCCCTTGCCATGGCGGATATGAATCACCATGCGCGAGCTGTCGATATCACCGATGCTTAGTCCGCAGACTTCCGAGACCCTGAGACCGGCTCCATAGGCGCAGGTTAGTGCCACACGCGCCTTCAGGCTGGAGACAGCTTCCAGGAATTGGACTACCTCGTCCGTCGACAGAACGATGGGTAGCTTCCGCGGTGCGCGGGCATAGGGGATGCGCTCCGGGATCTCATTCTGACCGAGCGTGACCCCATAAAAAAACCGCAGCGCGCAGACGATCTGGTTCAATGCCGCCCAGGATATTCCACCTGAGACAAGGTAGACTTGGAACGCGCGGACATCTTCAAGATCAAGCCGATCCGGCGAGTGGCCGAAATGGCGGCTGAACTTCTGGACGGCATTGATATAGGATCGTTGGGTGGCCGGAGACAGATTGCGGACCGTCATGTCCTCGATCATCCGGCGGCGAAGAGGGCTTATCTCGGCCATCTGGACCTCCTGTCTGAAGGGTGGGTTTGCAACACCCTCATCCTCTCAGCCAGGAGGCTCTTCTCAAAGCCCGCCGCAATTGCCGCGGTAGCGGCTTAGTTCAATCTGACCCGATTCAGAAAAATGCGGAAACGCTCTAGGAAGTCTCCACAAGCCGCTCTGATGAAACAGACTTATTTCAACCACGCTGCGATGCGTTCGACTGCTTCAACGATCTCGGCCTCGGCGCCGGCGTAGGACATGCGCATCGACCGGTTGCCGTCCAGCGGATCGAAATCCAGACCCGGCGTCGCGGCGACGTTGATCTCGGCCAGCATCCGCTTGGCGAACGCCATGCTGTCATTGGTGAAGCGCGTTACGTCGACATAGGCGTAGAACGCGCCATCCATCGGCGATGCAATGGAAAGACCGATTTCCGGCAGACGCTTCAGCAGAAACTCACGGTTGGCCGCGTAGCTCGCCTTGTAGACATCGAGTTCCGCAGTCGCGCCGAGCGCTGCCGTCGCTGCGATCTGCGAGAGTTCGGGCGGCGAGATGTAGAGGCTTTGCGCGACACGCTCGATGGGTCGCACCAGCCGCTCAGGTAGCACCATCCAGCCGATGCGCCAGCCGGTCATGCAATAATATTTGGAGAAGGAGTTGATGACGATCGCCTCGTCCGTCAATTCCAGTGCGCTGGTCTCTTCGCCGGCAAAAGTCAGCCCGTGATAGATTTCGTCTGAAATGAACGCGATCGAATTGGCCGCACAATAGTCGGCCAGCGCCGTCAGCCCCTGGCGGCCGGTCACAGTGCCTGTCGGGTTGGCAGGGCTCGCCAGCAGAACACCCTTCAGCCTGACGTTGTGTGCCGCTTGTGCAGCCTCAAGGCTCTCGGGCGTCAACGTGAAATGCGTGTCGGCAGTGACCGGCACCTCGATCACCCTGAGCCCAAGCGCCCCGAGAATGTTGCGATAGGCAGGATAGCCCGGCAGGGCGATGGCGACCGCGTCACCGGCATCAAACAGCGAGAGAAAGGCAAGGTTGAAACCGGCGGAAGAACCGGTGGTTATCGCGATGCGCGCAGGATCGATTTCCAGCCCATGCCGGTCGCGATAGTGCCAGGCCAGTGCATGCTTCAGCCTCGTCGTGCCGAGCGCGTCCGTATAGCCGATCTTGCCCTCGACGAGTGCGGCCTGCGCAGCCTCCAGAGCGGCGCGTGGCGCCGGATGCGAGGGCTGCCCGACAGCCATGGAAATGACCGGGTGACCGCTCGCTCGCCGCTTCGTCGCTTCGGCCAGAACATCCATGGCATGAAAGGGCTCGACGTCGCTGCGTTGGGAAATGGAAAACAAGATCGCTTCTCTCTAACTTTGCTTGCGGCCAGACAATTGCCGCAATAATCGGATCATCACAATCCCGCGATTGAACTGCGGATGCGAAATTTCCTGTTTGAAGACGACCGGACGCACCTTAATTTGGCGGCATCGGAGTGCTGCCGTTAACCGGGCAGTGTTATCCGGTGCCTAGAACGATGCATACGAACTGCGAAAGACGAGGATATAATGGCCATACTTCCGAAAATCTTCACCGCGCTGGCGCTGACTGCCTCTGTGGCAACGGCCTACCCGGCGGCAGCGCTCGATGAGGCGCAGAAGAAGGAGTTCGGCGAGTTCATCAAGCAGTATCTGATCGAAAACCCGGAGATCATGCTGGATGTTCAGGATGCCCTGCAGAAGAAGCAGGAGCAGACGCGCCTCGTCAAAGCCAACGCGGTGATTGCTGACAACAAGTCGACGATCTTCGATTCGCAGTACGACGTGACGATCGGCAATCCGAAGGGTGACATCACGATCGTCGAATTCTTCGACTACAATTGCGGCTATTGCCGCCACGCACTTTCCGACATGCAGACGATGCTCGAAAAGGACAAGAACGTCCGCTTCGTGCTCAAGGAATTTCCCATCCTCGGCCCGGAATCGGTTGCCGCGCACAAGGTCTCCGATGCATTCCGCAAGCTGGCGCCGGAGAAGTATAGCGCGTTCCATGTCGCTCTTCTCAGCAGTGATGGCCGCGCCGACGAAGCGAGTGCAATTGAAGTCGCCGCCTCACTTGGTGTCAGCGAAAAGCAAATCCGTGACGAGATGGCCAAGAGCTCCAGCGACGCCTCCGTGAAGGAGACCTATCAACTTGCCCAGAGCCTCGGCATTACAGGCACGCCGTCCTACGTGATTGGCAACGAACTGGTTCAGGGCGCAGTCGGTTTCGATGACCTCGAAGCCAAGGTCAAGAACATGCGCGCCTGCGGCAAGACGAGTTGTTGAGACGGCGCCCATCAAATCGCCAAAATCGACGCGTTTCAGCCATGTGGACAAATGTGGCGCGATTCCGGCTGCCTCTTCCAAAGGGCTTTCATTAGGTCCGTTGGGAGTCTATAGGTTGCCGTCTCGCACTTGATGGAACACTCGATGACGCAAACGATATTCGTCCTGAACGGGCCCAACCTGAATATGCTCGGCAAAAGAGAGCCGGGCATCTATGGCGGCAAGACGCTTCAGGATATCGAGGCAGATTGCAAGGCAGCAGGGCAGGAACTCGGCTTCGATATCGATTTTCGCCAGAGCAATCACGAAGGCATGCTCGTCGACTGGTTCCATGAAGCGAACGACAAGGCCGTTGGTGTGGCGATCAACGCCGGAGCCTACACGCATACGTCGGTCGCGCTCCACGACGCAATTCGCGCTATTTCCATTCCGGTGATAGAGCTTCATATCTCCAACGTCCACGCACGAGAAGAATTCCGCCACAAGTCGATGATTGCGCCAGCGGTGAAAGGCGTCATCTGCGGCTTCGGGCCTCACAGCTATATTCTGGCGCTGCATGCGCTGAAGAATCTCACGGCATAAGAAGAACACAGGGCAAACACTCATGGCTGAGAAGAAAAACGGTATCGACCAGGCGCTGATCCGCGACCTCGCGAACATCCTCAACGATACGGATCTGACGGAAATCGAAGTCGAGCAGGACGATCTGCGAATTCGCGTTTCGCGCGCCGGCAACACCCAGTACGTCCAGGCTCCGATCGCTGCGCCCGCATTTGCCGCGGCACCGGTCGCTGCAGCTCCAGCCGCAGCGGCGCCTGCGGCCCCCGCGCGCAACCCTGCCAACACCGTCAGCGCCCCGATGGTCGGCACGGCCTACATGGCTCCGGCTCCGGGCGCGCGTCCCTTCATCGAACTCGGCGCCACGGTCAAGGAAGGCCAGACGCTGATCATCATCGAAGCGATGAAGACCATGAACCAGATCCCTTCGCCGAAGTCCGGCAAGATCACAGAAATCCTGGTCGAAGACGGAAGCCCCGTCGAATACGGCCAAGCCCTCGTCGTCATCGAATAAGGCGAGCGTCATGGTCTCGAAAATCCTCATCGCCAATCGCGGAGAAATCGCGCTTCGCGTGCTGCGCGCATGCAAGGAGCTCGGCATTCCCTGCGTCGTGGTTCACTCGACTGCTGACGCCGATGCCATGCATGTGCGCCTGGCTGACGAGAGCGTCTGCATCGGCCCCCCGCCGTCGCGCGAAAGCTATCTGAACATCCATCAGATCGTCGCCGCCTGCGAGATCACCGGCGCCGACGCGGTGCATCCGGGCTACGGTTTCCTCTCCGAAAACGCCAAGTTTGCGGAAATCCTGGAAGCGCACGGCATCACCTTCATCGGCCCGACGGCGGAACACATCCGCCTCATGGGCGACAAGATCACCGCCAAGACGACCGCCCAGGAACTCGGCATCCCCGTCGTTCCGGGCTCCGATGGCGAGGTGAAGACCGAGGAAGACGCGCTGCGGACTGCCGCCGAAATCGGCTATCCGGTGCTGATCAAGGCAACCGCCGGTGGCGGCGGCCGCGGCATGAAGGTTGCCAAGTCCGAGGTCGACCTGATCGAAGCCTGGTCGACGGCCCGCACCGAAGCGGCAGCCGCTTTCGGCAACGACGCCGTCTACATGGAAAAGTACCTCGGCAAGCCGCGCCACATTGAAATCCAGGTATTCGGCGACGGCGAAGGCAATGCGATCCACCTCGGCGAACGCGATTGCTCGCTACAGCGCCGCCACCAGAAGGTCTGGGAAGAAGCCAATTCTCCTGCATTGAATGTCGAGCAGCGCATGAAGATCGGCGAAGTCTGCGCCGATGCCATGCGCAAGCTGAAGTATCGCGGCGCCGGCACGATCGAGTTCCTGTACGAGAACGGCGAGTTCTATTTCATCGAAATGAACACCCGCCTGCAGGTTGAGCATCCGATCACCGAGGCGATCACTGGCATCGACCTGGTTCACGAGCAGATCCGCGTCGCCTCCGGCGGCGGACTCTCCGTCAAGCAGGAAGAGATCAACTTCCACGGCCATGCGATCGAGTGCCGCATCAACGCCGAGGACGCACGTACCTTCGTGCCCTCTCCCGGCACGATCACGCACTTCCATGCGCCGGGTGGCCTTGGCGTGCGCGTCGATAGCGGCGCCTATCAGGGCTACAAGATCCCGCCATACTACGACAGCCTCATCGGCAAGCTCATCGTGTTCGGCCGCACACGCGTCGAATGCATGATGCGTCTGCGCCGCGCGCTCGACGAGTTCGTCGTCGACGGTATCAAGACGACGCTGCCGTTGTTCCAGGATCTGGTCGACAACCAGGACATCGCCAACGGCGATTACGACATCCATTGGCTGGAAAACTATCTTGCCAAGAAACCGGCGTAACAACGAATGGCAGGATCGCGCAGGAAGTCTCCAGGCATTACACCGGAAATCCTCCTGCGCGCCTATTCTATCGGCCTCTTTCCTATGGCCGAGTCGGCCGACGACCCGGAAATATTCTGGGTCGAGCCCGATCTTCGCGGCGTCCTGCCGCTCGACGAATTCCACGTTTCGAAAAGCCTCGCCAAGGCGATCCGACGCAAGCCGTTCGACATCCGCTTCAACCACGATTTCGATGCGGTAATCGCAGCCTGTGCAGCAGAGACCGGGGACAGGCCGAGCACCTGGATCAATCAGACGATCAGGACGCTTTATTCGACGCTGCATCGCATCGGCCATGCGCACTCGGTCGAGGCGTGGGACGGCGACGAACTTGTCGGCGGATTATACGGAGTGTCGCTGGGCTCGGCGTTCTTCGGCGAAAGCATGTTCTCACGCCGGACAGACGCTTCGAAGATCTGTCTCGTTCATCTCGTGGAACGGCTGCGAGCCAAGGGTTTTACCCTGCTCGACACACAGTTTACGACCGAACACCTAAAGACTTTCGGAGCCATAGATGTTCCGAAGGACGAGTATACCCACATGCTAGCGGCGGCGATGGCTTCACCACATCTTGAATTCTGAGAATTACTTGGCCGCTTTATCCGGAGCGGGAACGTTCGAGTTCTGCTTGCAATCCTTCAGCCAGACGTCGTAGATCGGGTGCTCAACGGCATTGAGGCCGGGGCTGTCAGCAAACATCCAGCCAGTGAAGATACGGCGAATCTTGCGGTCGAGCGTGATCTCGTCCACTTCCACGAAGCCATCGATCTTCTGCGCTTCGGTCTGATCGCGGGAATAGCAGGCCTTCGGCGTGACCTGCAGCGCGCCGAACTGCACGGTCTCATTGACATAGACATCGAAGGTCGTGATGCGGCCGGTGATCTTGTCGAGGCCGGAGAATACGGCGACGGAGTTCTCGATGCGGGCAGCGGCGGCAGCCTGCGGCAGAAAGGACGAGCCAAGCGCCAGGGAGACACCGACGGCACGCAGGAGATTTTTCCGCGTGAAAAGCTTCATATCTACCCGTCTCCACAGCATCTTAAAATCGAAGGCCGCAATCGCTGCGGCCATTCTGCGGGTAATGGTCAATTGTGGCCAAAAGCGGGGCCGGCTGCCCTGCTCAGTTGCCAGGTGTCCACGCGTCGTAGTCGCCCGTAACCCGCGGACGTTCGCCAGGAACGACCAGTGAGCCCGGCGGGCGATAAGCCTGCGGCGAACCGGTCTGGTTTGCGCGATGTGGCTTCTGCCATTCCTTGGCGACATAGTTTTCCTGGCTCGGGGGAACGTTCGTGCGGTGATGCATCCAGCCGTGCCAGCCCGGCGGAATCGCGGAGGCTTCGGCATACCCCTTGTAGATAACCCAACGCTTCGGCAGGCCGTAGGACGACATGCCGCCTTCGTAGTAGACGTTGCCCAATTCGTCTTCACCGACGCGCTTGCCGAAACGCCAGGTCGCAAAGCGCGTACCGATCGTCTGACCGTTCCACCAGGTGAAGATTTGCACGACGAGATTCTTCATGTCTTTTCCTTGAGCTAGCCGAGCGGCGAGCGGGACCAGAATTTGATCCCTCGCTTATGCCGCCAGCGATACGCATTGTCCAGTGATTCCGGCGCCACACCGGCTCATTTCAGCGCCATCTTGAAGCCGAGGTGCGACTGTTTGAAGCCAAGCCGCTTGTAGAAACGGTGCGCATCCGTGCGGCTCGCGTTCGATGCCAGTTGCACGAGGCGCAGGTCGCGACGCTTTGCCTCCGCTATGGCAAACTCGATCATCTGGGCACCGATGCCCTGTCCACGCATGTCACCGCGCGTCTGCACCGCCTCGATGATCATCGATGACGAGCCGCGACCGACCAGCGACGTCACGATCATCGTCTGGAAGGTGCCGACGACCTTCCCGTCGCGCTCCGCCACGTAGAGTGTCTGGTCGCGTGATGTGGCGAGCCGCTCGAAAGCCCTGAGATAATCACCGAAGACCTCGGGCGCAGTCGTGTCCCCGTGACCGCCGAGTTCATCGGCAGCAAAGATGGCGACGAGTGCCGCCACGTCGGCGCTGCGCGCCTCGCGAATGATGGTTTGGCTCATGCTCATACTGGGGCTAGCGCTGTTCGAGAGGCTTTTCGAGGATCAGCGTCGGTATTCCGGATTGCCCAGGCCCATCGTTTTCATTGCGGCCGACATCTTCGAAGCCGTGGGCATGGTAAAAGGCGATCGCCGTCTTGTTCCGCGGCTCGACCTCGAGGCGCATGATTTCGGCATCGGGAAAGCAGGTTTCCAACTCGGCAAAGATCTCCCGCCCGATACCCTGGCGATGCAGCGGCGGGCGGACATAGAGCAGATGCAGCATGACGGTCTTCGTCATCTCATCCGACATGGCGGCATAACCGATGCCGCCGATATCCTTGCCGTTATCGGCAACGAGGAACTCGGCATTCTTTTTCGCCAGCCGCGCCTGCAGCGCCGCTGGCGAAAACAGATGCGCAATGAGCGCGTTGACCTTCGTTTCGCCATAGAGGCCAGCATAGGTCGCGCGAAAGCCCTCATCCAGCAAGGTGCGCATCTTGCTTAAATCACCCTCGCTGGCGGTGCGCACGAAATACACGGCCTTACTCCTCAATGCCGAGCTTCGCCTTCACGAGAGCCTGGACGGCCTGCGGATTGGCCTTGCCGCCGGTCGCCTTCATGACCTGACCGACGAACCAGCCGGCAAGTGTCGGCTTGGCCTGGACCTTTGCAACCTGATCCGGGTTGGCGGCGATAATCTCGTCGACAGCCCGTTCGATCGCGCCGGTGTCGGTCACCTGCTTCATGCCCCGGGTTTCGACGATCTCGGCGGGATCGCCGCCCTCGTTCAGCACGATTTCGAACAGGTCCTTCGCGATCTTTCCGGAAATAGTCTCCGCCTTGATGAGGTCAATGATCGCACCAAGTTGAGCCGGCGAAACGGAGGTCTCCTCGATGCTTCTGCCTGTGCGGTTCAAGGCGCCGAGCAGGTCGTTGATGACCCAGTTGGCGGCTGCCTTGCCGTCGCGGCCTTCTGCCACGGCTTCGAAATAGTCGGCGATCGCCTTTTCCGAGACAAGGACGGAAGCGTCATAGATCGAGAGACCGAGTTCGCGCACAAAGCGCTCCTTCTTGTCGTCGGGCAGTTCCGGCAGATCACCTTCGAGCGCCGTGACGAAGGCGTCGTCGAATTCGAGCGGCAGCAGATCCGGATCCGGGAAGTAGCGGTAGTCGTGTGCATCTTCCTTGGAGCGCATCGAGCGCGTCTCGCCCTTATTCGGGTCGAAGAGACGGGTTTCCTGATCGATCGTACCGCCGTCCTCCAGAATAGCGATCTGGCGGCGGGCTTCGTATTCGATCGCCTGGCCGATGAAGCGGATGGAGTTGACGTTCTTGATCTCGCAACGGGTGCCGAAGCCTTCGCCCGGGCGACGGACGGAGACGTTGACGTCGGCGCGCATGGAGCCCTCGTCCATGTTGCCGTCGCAGGTGCCGAGATAGCGAACGATCGAACGCAGCTTCGTCATGTAAGCCTTGGCTTCATCCGACGAGCGCATATCAGGCTTGGAGACAATCTCCATCAGCGCGACGCCCGAGCGATTGAGATCGACATAGGACATGGTGGCATGCTGGTCGTGCAGCGACTTGCCGGCGTCCTGCTCCAGATGCAGGCGCTCGATGCCGATCTCGATATCCTCGAACTGGCCCTGCCGGTCGGGTCCGAGCGAGATGGTGATCTTGCCCTCGCCGACGATCGGATCCTTGAACTGCGAAATCTGATAGCCCTGGGGCAGGTCGGGATAGAAATAGTTCTTGCGGTCGAAGAGCGAGCGCTTGTTGATCTGCGCCTTGAGGCCAAGACCTGTGCGGACAGCTTGCTTGACGCATTCCTCGTTAATGACGGGCAGCATGCCGGGCATGGCCGCATCGATAAGCGAGACGTTGGAATTCTGCGGCTTGCCGAACTCCGTCGCCGCGCCCGAGAACAGCTTCGAATTCGACAGCACCTGTGCATGGACTTCCATGCCGATGATGACTTCCCAATCGCCGGTGGCGCCGGGAATGAAGCGTTTCGGATCGGGCGTGCGAACGTCGACAATGGTCATTGAGATGCTCTTTTTGAGGCTGTTCTTTTCAACTGGTGAGGTAACGGAAATGGCTTGCCGGTGCAAGGCTTTCGGCCGTGCTGTAGCAGCAAGCCAACTAGTTTGGGGCGTGTTAACGCAATGTCGCTAGCGTGGCGCAGATGACCGCAACCGCTATTCTCAAGATCATCGGGCTCTTCCTGGCACTGAATGCCTTCGTGTTCTCGATCTATTTCCTCGACAAGCAGGCTGCTCGCGATCATCGGCGCCGGATCAGCGAGAAAACCTTGCTGACGCTCGCATTCGTCGGTGGCAGCTTGGGCGCGGTTTGCGCGCAAAGGCTCCTACGTCACAAGACGCAGAAAGAACCGTTCCGATCGATCCTTAGGGCCATCGTCATGTTTCATATGGTGGCCGCGCTTGTTTTATCAGGCGCCCTCGGCTACGTCGCGCTGGATGGCCCGCTGCTAGACTAAGACAAGGCCGTATGTGCCGTCGTCCGTGGACTCCAAAGCCTTTGACAAACCGACTGACGGCACATCACGATCGAGCTTGGGATTGTAGGCAATCGACAGCCAATGAATTGCGTATCCACGCTTCTGGAAGAAGCTGATCGCTTCGGAGTTCGCGGAGTGCGTCTGCATCATGGCCGTATCGAAACCCTGCGCTGCTATGTCTTTCTCGATATCCTGCAAGAGTGCTGTTCCGAGACCATGACCGGTGAAGGCAGGATCGATCCAGAAATCCGAAATTTTCTCGTCGAGCGTCTCGCGCGCGGCCCATCCTGCCGCATGTCCGTTCCATTCGATGACGGTGACGGTGATCCAGCTACCGGCAACGAAATTGAAGAACGCGCTTCGGGCAGCATCCACCATGGCGTCCGCTTCCCCAATGGACGCCATTGCATTCTGCCAGGCTCTTATTCCGATCTCGCTCAAAAGATTTGCGTCGCCCTCGCGGGCATTGCGAATGTGGATCAACAGCACCCCCGCGTTTGCACCGAAGTAAAACACCGAATCACCGCGTTATCAAAGCCTTGCGTTTCAAGCGCGAGGGTCTGGACAATATCCCCCCATGGGTTGCAAAACTTGACGAGACTGCGATCAGAGGATATGACGGCCTCATGTTGAACTCGTCCTCTCAGACCCGGTAGAGGCCCCTGCCCGCAGGTTTTCCTTGCGCGCACGGGCCCGAAAGAACGAAGCCCTGACGTCCGATCGGACGCCAGATCGTTTTTGCGCGCCTCCTCAAGGCGCTACGACCGGATCAACATTCCATGGATATTTCACGCACGGAGCAGCGCATCCTGCATCTATTGGCTCAGGGTGGCCGTATTGAAATCGAACGCGACGACAACAGAAAAATCGAGGCAGCAAAGTGCTTCACGCGCGACGGTTGGGTCTATCCCGGCTTCGGTCTCGAGCTCTTTCGCAAGCTGAAGCGGAAGAAGGCCATCAAATCCTCAGGTGGCAAGCCCTATCGCATCACCGAACGGGGATTGATTCTGGTGAGAGCGGAACAGGACAATAAGTAGCTTTCCGACATTCGGCCGCGCGTCGCCTCGGCGCGCGGCATCGTTCAAAGATGTGCGGCAAGCTCGGCCTTCATCACCGACCATTCCTCGGCCACCGTGCCGCTCCCGCGGCGCTTTCCCGCTCGACGGTACCAGTAGTCGGCATTCCAGTCGTCGCCTTCGATACGATGGCAAAGGGCGTGGCCCCAGTCGAAAGGCGCCTCGCCCTCATGTGCCTGGCAGATTTCATGCACGGCCTGCCACTCCGCACCCACGGCGAAACCTGCCGCCGCGAGGCAATCCAATGCTCCGATCATGTCCGCAAGATTCTGTTTGGACATAGGCCTCCTCCCGAAATTGCGCCTTTAGCCGAGACGCTTCTCCAGATGCACCTTTTCGAGCCGAATGGCGAGTTCCGCATCGAACCTCTCACCGCGCCAGACGATCGAGAAGCCGGCCCGCTCGTAAAGCCGCATGGCGCCGCCATTGGTAGCGCGGGAGCGGATTTTTGCAACCTTGAAGCCATCAGCGGCAATGCCTTCAACGAAATAGCGGACCAGGCGAACCGATGACACGGCCCTGGCAGGCGGGATCGATCCAGATGTCAGAAATGGAATTGGGCTCGTTTTCCCGGGCGCCCCAGCCGACCACCCGGGCTTCCAAGTTCGGCAATCGCGACGTCACATTTCGTCGCTGCCGGTAGTCGAAGAAAGCCTTCTGAGCAGCCTCGATTACGACGGGATCGTCGAAACCGGCTTCCCCTTGCACCGCTGGATTTCCACGCGGCAAGCCAATCTCGCCGACCACTTGATGATCAGCCCCTGCCATCATCCTAATTGCGGGTCCACTTACCACCACTTGGCGGGCGTGAACCTACCCGCAGCCTGCTCGATCACATGCGCAGTCTTGAACAATGTCTCTTCGTCGAACGGCTTGCCGATCAGCTGCAGGCCGAGTGGGAGGCCTTTGTGGTCAAGTCCGGCCGGAACGGCAATGCCCGGCAGCCCGGCCATGTTGACCGTGACCGTGAAGATGTCGTTCAGGTACATCTTGACCGGATCGGAGGCGAGGTTTTCGTCGGCGACGCCGAAGGCAGACGACGGTGTCGCGGGCGTCAGGATCGCATCGACACCGGCATTGAAGGCCAGTTCGAAGTCGCGCTTGATCAGTGTGCGAACCTTCTGGGCCTTGATGTAGTAAGCGTCGTAGTAACCAGCCGAGAGAACATAGGTGCCGATCATGATGCGGCGCTTGACTTCCTTGCCGAAACCGGCGGCGCGCGTCTTCTCATACATGTCGACAATATCCTTGCCGTCGACGCGCAGGCCGTAACGGACGCCGTCATAGCGGGCGAGGTTCGACGAAGCTTCAGCGGGAGCAACGATATAATAGGCCGGCAGCGCATACTTGGTGTGCGGCAGCGAGATGTTGACGATCTCGGCGCCTGCGTCCTTCAGCCAGGCAATGCCCTGCTGCCACAAGGTTTCGATCTCCTCCGGCATGCCGTCGACGCGATATTCGTTTGGAATGCCGATCTTCATGCCCTTCAGCGACTGGCCAAGCGCGGCTTCATAGTCCGGAACCGGCAGGTCGACGGAGGTCGTGTCCTTGGAATCGACTGACGCCATCGACCTCAGCAGGATTGCGGCGTCGCGCACGTCGCGGGCAATGGGACCAGCCTGGTCAAGCGACGAGGCGAAAGCCACCGTGCCCCAGCGCGAGCAGCGGCCATACGTCGGCTTGATGCCGACCGTACCGGTGAAGGCGGCCGGCTGGCGGATCGAGCCGCCCGTATCGGTTGCCGTCGCACCGGCGCAGAGGTGGGCCGCAACAGCCGCTGCGGAGCCGCCGGAGGAGCCTCCCGGTACCAGCTGCTGGTTGGAGCCAGCCGAACGCCAGGGGTTGATGACCGCGCCGTAGTAGGAGGTTTCGTTGGAAGAGCCCATCGCGAACTCGTCCATGTTGAGCTTGCCGAGCATCACGGCGCCGTCGCCCCACAGGTTCTGGGTGACGGTCGACTCGTAGTGCGGCTTGAAACCGTCGAGGATGTGGCTGCAGGCCTGCGTATGAATGCCTTCGGTGGCGAACAGATCCTTGATGCCGAGCGGGATGCCTTCGAGCGCGCCACCCTTGCCGCCGGCGAGACGTGCGTCAGAGGCTTCCGCCATCTGCAACGCCTTCTCGGGCGTGACCTTAATATAGGCATTGAGCTTGTCGTTGGCCGCTTCGATTGCCGAGATGTAGGCCTCGGTCAGTTCAGTCGCTTTGATCTCCTTGGCGCGCAGCTTCGTACGGGCTTCGGCAATGGTCAGGCTGGTGAGTTCGCTCATGGTGTTTCGCTTCAAATCTGGATTGGCAACGGAGTCGGAAAGCGGCATGACGCCTTATTCGACGACTTTGGGCACCAGGAAGAAATTCTGATCGGTGACAGGCGCGTTGGAAACGATGTCGGCCGCCTTGTTGCCGTCAGTCACATCATCCGTGCGCTTCTTCATCTCCATCGGCGTGACCGACGTCATCGGCTCGACGCCTTCGACGTCGACCTCGGAGAGCTGCTCGACGAAGCCGAGGATACCATTCAACTCGCCCACCATGCGGTTTGCCTCTTCTTCGGAGACCGCAATACGGGCAAGGCGCGCTACGCGCTTAACGGTGGCAAAGTCGACGGACATGGTATTCTCCGGATAGGATTTTCCTACCCGCTATAAAGAGCATGCCCGCTGTGCGCAACGGGCATGCTCTTTTGAGTGCATAGAATTCCCTCTCTGAAATCGACGCGATTTCAGTAGACCTCGACTAGAAGGAAAGGCTCTCGCCCGGCCTCGGCGCATTCACCGCCGTCTTCGATCCTTCCATGCCGGAGACGAACTTCTCCGGCGTCTGGTCAATGATCGGGAAGGTACCATAGTGGCAGGGCATGGCGGTCTTGAAGTTGAAGTAGCGCTGGCAGGCAAGCGCCGCCACGGCGCCGCCCATGGTGAAGCGATCGCCGACCGGCACGAGAGCGATCTCAGGCTGGTGCAACTCGTTGATCAGCGCCATGTCGGAGAAGATGTCGGTATCGCCCATGGCGAGAATCGAGGCTTCCTCATCGAAGTGCAGCATCAAACCGTTGGCATTGCCGAGCGCATGGGAGACGCCGTCTTCGGTGATCTGCGCCGAGGAATGCAGCGCGTTGGTGAAGGTCGCTGAAAAACCGTCGAACGAAATCGTGCCGCCGGTATTGCCCGCCTCGATCCTCGACAAGCCTTTCGAGCCCAGCCAAGCGGCGAGATCGGCGTTGGCGAGAACGACCGCACCTGAGGCCTTGGCAAGCGCAACCGTATCGCCGACATGATCTCCGTGACCATGCGTGAGCAGGATATGTGTGATGCCGTTTGCGACGTCCTTTGCATCCTGCCCGGCAAAGGACGGATTGTGGGTGAGGAACGGATCCAGCAGGATTTTAGCCTTTCCGATCTCGATGCGGAATGCGGAATGACCAAGCCAAGTGATCTTCATGAAATTTCTCCTTCTATTATCGGATGCAAAAGCCTGCTTTGCTCGTTATGGACATATCCGATGCGGTCGCAAAGAAAAGCGTTACCGCTTCAATTTCTTTTGACGGGATGAAACCACGATGACAGTGCTGACGATCGAGGAACTGGCAACTGTGCTGCAGCCGGGACAGGCGATTGCGGGGCTTGATCTCGGCACGAAAACGATCGGGCTTTCGATGTCCGATCTTGGCCGACGGTTTGCCACGCCGAGGCCCGTCATCAAGCGCGAAAAATTCACGATCGATGCGGTAACGCTTCTGAAGTTTGTTGCAAAGGAGAAGGTTGCGGCCTTCGTGATCGGCCTGCCGATGAACATGGATGGATCGGCCGGGCCGCGTGTCCAGGCAACGCGCGCCTTCGTGCGCAACATTGAGCAGAAGACCGATTTGCCCTTCGTCTATTGGGACGAACGGCTGTCGACGGTCGCCGCCGAGCGGGCACTGCTGGAGATGGACGTATCGCGCAGCAAGCGTGCCGAGCGCATCGACTCGGCTGCGGCAAGCTTCATTCTTCAGGGAGCGCTGGACAGACTGTCCTTGCTCGCCAGAGCGGCATCGGACGACTTGGACGCCTGACGAGCACGCCACCAAGCACCGATCGCCTTGCGCCGGCGGAAGGCGATGATGGCGAACACGACAAGGCTGTCGACAACGATCGCACGGGCGACCAGCGGCGGAATGGTTTCCGGCGGAATGCCAAGGATCTTTCCGTAGATCTCAAACGTGAGGTCGTGAACCTGCCGGCTCAGCATGAAGATGCCGAAATTCATGTCGTAGTAAGAAAGCCAATACCATCCCGCCAGGAAGACGATGGGACCGGCCCAGAAGATCAGAAACCACTTCATGCGGTCGTCTCTCGTTCTCTGCGAATGGACGGTCCCTCGAACGAAACCAGCCATATCGACAATGCCATGGAACCTAGAACCAGCGCGGGCACAGCAATATCCAGCGCAAGCACAGCGAAAAACATGATCGCGGCAACAAGAAACGCGGCTCTCGCGATTTTGGTTCCCATGGTTCCAGACACCAAGCATTTTGGACTGCCCTGCAACCTGACTTCTTAACCCGGAGCGCGCAACGTAAACCATTTGTTAAGGTTAACGGGCATCCGACTGCCTGTGGAAAGCTGTTTGCGCTTCAGCCGTAAACGCCGCGAACGATGCGTTTCAGGGCGGTCGCGGCCTTCTCCCAGTCCTTCGGCGTCTTCAACGCCAGGCCAGCGCACTGACCGCCCGCGGATGCGGACAGCACGAGATGTTGGATGGCTGCAATCAGAATCGCATTGACGGCCACGACGTCGACGCCCTTCGGCGGCGTCAGCGATCCACGCATGCGGTCGAGCCAGTTTGCCAAGGCCTTCGACCGCGCTTCGGAAAGCCGCCTCACCTGCTCGGTGTTCTCGGAGACTTCCCAGGCAACGATACGACGAACAAGCGGATCGTCCCGCAAGGCCTCGAGGAACAGGAGTGACAGGCGCTCCATCAAATCCCCGTAGGTCAGGAGGAACATGCCGCCGGTGTCTTCGGGAATGCGATCCTTGACCCAGGTGCCGAGATCAGCGCCGATCGCTTCCACCAAGCCGTTCAGGCCGCCGTAGTAGCGGTAGATCAACTGCTTGTCGCATCCTGCGCGGCGGGCAACTGCGTTGATCCCGAAATTCTGGAACCCCTCCTCCGCCAGCAGCGACTTGGCTGCCTTCAGGATCGCCTTTTCGGTCGCCCCGCGGTCGCGGATACGCTTTTCGGGTTCGACACGCATTGCCTCAGCAACGGGCGCTAGCACCATGGAATCATTGAGCATCAGGGATTCGGTCCGGTTGTCACTCTGCGGTGAGTAGCAACACCGCTGCGAACCGGCAACGGAGACATCTTCGAAAGATTGTGGACAATCGGCCAAAGACGGAACAATTACAACGATGTCACCATGCGGGGATGGCTTTGCAACAGGCTGTTACAGTCGCTGCCCGAACCAGGCGGTCGGGTCGGAAGGATCGACCAATGGCGGCTCGATTCGACTAAATCCGCGGGAGCCCCAGAAGCGTAGGGCGCCATGATTGTTCGCATTCGCGCCGAGGTGGACTGCCTCGACAGCAGCCTGTCGTGCATTCGTCAGCCAGCGGTCGAAAAGCTTGGTGCCCATCCCCTGCCCCTGTAGGCGAGGCAGGAGGTTCATGTGGATATGGGCGGGAAAGGCTTCGACGAGCGTCGCGGGCACACGAGACGGGCGATGGATCGCGGCGATGTGCTTCTGATCCGCGTCCCAGCTGGCCGGATCGCCCTGCGGATCGGCGTACGTCTCTCGCAGCGCCGGCCACCAATCGCGTTCAAGCCGTTCCTCGAAAAAAACCGTATCGAAGACGCCGACGATATAGCCTGCCACACCCTCAAAATCCTCTGCCACAAAAGCCGTTTCGGGGCTGAGCTCAATGTAGGGCGCTGAGTAGATGTGGCCGATCAGCTTGCCGTCGTGATGCAATTGGGACGCGTCGCCGCCGGCATCGCCGGTCAGGAGAGAGATTGCGTAAATCTGTTCCAGATCTTCGGCACGGACAGGACGCAGCGTTGTCATCAGTTTGCCGGTGGATAGAGAAGATCGACGATGTAGCTGGCGTCGAAGCGCGAATCGAGCATGCCGTAGGTGGAGCGCCAACCGCTCGCGAGACGGGTCTCGATGAAGGCATCGGCGATCCGCCCTGCTCCGAGGCGATAAAGTTCGGCTGCGCCGGCGGCAAGCGCCAACTGCTCGACCAGAAGCCGGGCTGCGCCCTCGTCACGCTCGCACAGCGCCATGGCGGCCCGCAGAACGTCGATTGTCTTCTTGCCGGCCGGTCCGAGATCCCGCGCGAGCCCAGCAAAGACCGTTTCGAAGAGATCCTTGCCGCGGTTCAGGATGCGCAGCACGTCGAGCGCCATCACATTGCCGGAGCCTTCCCAGATCGCGTTGACCGGCGCTTCGCGATAATGACGGGCGATCGGACGCTCCTCGATGTAGCCGCTGCCGCCGATGCACTCCATCGCTTCGTAGATCAATGCGGGCGCTATCTTGCAGCACCAGTATTTCGCAACCGGCGTCATGACGCGGGCGTAGGCCGCCTCTTCGGCGCTAGCGCGTGCTCTGTCGAATGCGTCGGCAAGTCGGAAGGACAGCGCCGTCGCGGCGGCCACATCGAGCGCCATGTCGGCCAAGACGCGCGTCATGATCGGTTGGTTGACCAGCATCTTGCCGAAAACGCTGCGTCCGCGGGTGTGGTGGACAGCCTCGGCGAGCGAGGCGCGCATGATGCCTGACGATGCCAGCGCGCAGTCGAGACGCGTCAACGTCACCATGTCGAGGATGGTTCGGATGCCGCCATCGGGCGTGCCGAGCAGGAAGCCGAAGGTATCGTTGAACTCGACTTCGGAAGAGGCATTGGAACGGTTGCCGACCTTGTCCTTCAGGCGCTGGAAGTGCAGGCCGTTCGCAGAGCCATCTTCCAGCAGCCGTGGAACCAGGAAGCAGCCCATCCCATCCTTCGTCTGCGCCAGCATCACGAAGGCGTCGCTCATCGGAGCCGACATGAACCATTTGTGGCCGGACAGGCGATAGATGCCTTCGCTGACCTTTTCCGCCGCCGTCTTGTTTGCGCGTACGTCGGTGCCGCCTTGCTTCTCCGTCATGCCCATGCCGATCGTCACGGCAGATTTCTGCATGGCCGGCTTGTTCGTGGAATCATACTTGCGTGACAGGATCTTCGGCGCCCAGTCCTTCTGCACGGCCGGCGACGCGGAAAGGGCAGCAACCGAGGCGCTCGTCATCGTCAGCGGGCAAAGATGGCCAGATTCGAGCTGCGCCGTCAGATAGAAGCGCGCCGCCCTGATCTTGTGTGCCTGGTTTTTCGCCTCGGTATCCGCCTGCGGATCCCAGACCGACGAGTGAAGCCCCGATGACATCGAACGGCGCATCAGCGCATGCCAGGCGGGATGGAACTCGACGACATCCAGCCGCTCGCCGCGCGGACCATGCGTGCGCAGCTGCGGCGTGCCCTGATTTGCCATGCGCGCCAGTTCCTGCGCCTCCGGCGAAGTCACATAGCGGCCCATATTGTCGAGATCATCGCGGATCCCGCGCGGCAACGTGCCGGTCAGGTCAACGATCAGCGGATCGGACCTGTAGGCATTGATACCGGACCACAGGCTCGGTTGGTTGAGTTCGGCAAGTTTCTCTTCGGCGGGCGTCATGAATCGCTTCTAGTGCAAGAGGCAGGCAAAGGGAAACCGGAAGTTATAATTTCCCTATCTCTGCAATAGTTGAATTCGGGCAAAATTGCAGGGGGAGACAGGCCTTTCCCACAGCGCAAGCTTGCCGCCGCCCGGCTCACTCTTTATAGACCCCGCAGACGACAGCAAGAGGCAGGTTCATGGTCTTCTTTCCCCACCGCCACCTCATCGGTATCAAAGGGCTCACAGAGCAGGATATCACCTTTCTTCTCGACAAGGCCGACGAGGCCGTCAAGATCAGCCGGCAGCGAGAGAAGAAGACGTCGACGCTCCGCGGCCTCACGCAGATCAACCTTTTCTTCGAAGCCTCGACGCGCACTCAATCGTCCTTCGAGCTCGCCGGAAAACGCCTCGGCGCCGACGTGATGAACATGTCAGTCGGCAATTCTTCGGTGAAGAAGGGCGAGACGCTGATCGATACGGCGATGACGCTGAACGCAATGCGGCCCGATGTGCTGGTTATACGCCATTCCAGCGCCGGTGCCGCCGCCCTGCTTGCCCAGAAGGTTTCCTGCTCGGTGGTCAACGCCGGTGACGGTCAGCACGAGCATCCGACGCAGGCGCTGCTAGACGCGCTGACGATCCGCCGCGCCAAGGGCAAGCTGTCGCGCATCATCGTCGCCATCTGCGGCGACGTTCTGCATTCGCGCGTCGCGCGTTCGAATATCCTACTGCTGAACGCAATGGGCGCACGCGTGCGCGTCGTTGCTCCGGCAACGCTTCTTCCCGCTGGCATTACCGATATGGGCGTCGAGGTCTTCCATTCCATGAAGGAAGGTCTGAAGGGCGCCGATGTGGTGATGATGCTGCGCCTGCAGCGCGAACGCATGTCCGGTGCCTTCGTGCCGTCGGTGCGCGAATACTATCACTTCTACGGGCTAGACACGGAGACGCTGAGGGCGGCGAAGGAAGACGCCCTGGTCATGCACCCCGGACCGATGAACCGTGGCGTCGAGATCTCCTCGGAGGTCGCGGACGGGCCGCAGAGCGTGATCGCAGAACAGGTGGAAATGGGGGTTGCTGTGCGCATGGCTGTGATGGAGACGCTGCTTGTGTCGCAAAATCAGGGTCCTCGCACCGAAGGAGCCGGTGCATGAGAAACTCGATCGTCCTCAAGAACGTTCGCATCCTCGATCCGTCGCGCGATCTCGACGAAGTCGGCACCATCATCGTCAAGGACGGCGTGATCGTCGCAGCCGGCGCGGATGCGCAGAACCAGGGCACGCCTGCTGGCGCCGAAGTGCGCGATTGCACCGGCCTCGTCGCCGCGCCGGGCCTCGTCGATGCGCGCGTCCATATCGGCGAACCCGGAGCTGAGCATCGCGAAACGATCGCTTCGGCGAGCCGTGCGGCAGCGGCCGGCGGCGTCACCTCGATCATCATGATGCCGGATACCGATCCTGTCATCGACGACATCGCGCTGGTCGAGTTCGTCAAGAAGACCGCGAAGGACAAGTCGCTGGTCAACGTTTATCCGGCAGCGGCGATCACCAAGCATCTTGCCGGCGAGGAAATGACCGAGATCGGCCTGCTGATGGAAGCGGGCGCTGTTGCCTTCACCGATGGTCGCTCGAGCGTGCACGACACACAGGTCCTGCGCCGGGTCATGACTTATGCGCGCGAATTCGGCGCCGTAATCTCCTGCGAGACGCGCGACAAATATCTCGGCGCCACCGGCGTGATGCATGAGGGACTGTTTGCCAGCTGGCTCGGCCTCGGCGGCATCCCGAAGGAAGCCGAACTCATTCCGCTCGAGCGCGATCTGCGTATCGCCAAGCTGACACGTGGCAACTACCACGCGGCGATGATCTCCGTCCCGGAATCGGTCGAGGCGATCGAACTTGCCAAGGTTCGCGGCGCCACCGTGACCTGCGGCATCTCGATCAACAATCTGTCGCTCAACGAAAACGATATCGGCGAGTACCGCACCTTCTTCAAGCTCTACCCGCCGCTGCGCTCCGAAGGCGATCGCGTAGCGATGGTGGATGCACTGGCACGCGGTGCGATCGATATCATCGTGTCCTCGCACGATCCGCAGGATGTCGACACGAAGCGTCTGCCCTTCGGCGAAGCTGCAGATGGCGCCGTCGGCCTCGAAACGATGCTCGCTGCGGCGCTCCGCCTGCATCACAGCGGTCAGGTGAGCCTGATGCGCCTTATCGATGCGATGTCGACGCGACCGGCGCGGATTTTCGGCCTCGAGGCCGGCACGCTGAAGCCGGGCGCGAAGGCGGATATTACGCTGATCGATCTCGATGACCCTTGGCTTGTTTCGAAGGACATGCTTCTTTCCCGCTCGAAGAATACGCCGTTCGAAGACGCGCGCTTCAGCGGACGCGCTGTTGCGACCTACGTCGCCGGACAGTGCGTGTATACGATATAAAAAGACCACCGGAGGGGAACATGGTCTCGGATCTCATGACGTGGCAGATCACGCTGCCGATCGCATTGGCGGCTGCCGCCATCGGCTACCTGCTCGGCTCCATCCCGTTCGGCCTGATCCTGACAAAGGCCGCCGGTCTCGGTGATCTGCGCAGCATTGGATCCGGCAATATCGGCGCGACCAACGTGCTCAGAACCGGCAATAAGAAGCTTGCCGCGGCAACGCTTCTCCTCGATGCGCTGAAGGCATCCGCAGCGGCCTGGATCGTCGGTTACTTCCTGGGCGACGAAGCAGCGCTGATCGCCGGCTTCTTCGCCTTCATCGGTCACCTCTTCCCGGTCTGGATCGGCTTTAAGGGCGGCAAGGGTGTTGCCACCTATATCGGCACGCTGCTCGGCGTCGCCCCAATCATGGTTCTGGCCTTTGCCGCGGTCTGGTTGGCAGTCGCCTTCACGACGCGCTATTCGTCGCTTTCCGCACTGGTTGCAATGCTTGTCGTTCCGGCTGCATTGTGGATACTTGGCGCCGAGAAGGTTGCAGCTGTCATGACCATCATGACCGTCATCTCCTACTGGAAGCACAAGACCAACATCTCCCGCCTGATAAGCGGGACGGAAAGCAAGATCGGGGCGAAGGGATAGGATGGACGCTCGCAGCGCACCGCCAAAGGGAATTGCGCTGACGAAAGCGGCAACGCATCGCCTGGCTGCGTCTTATCCGCTCCGACAATGTCGGGCCCGCGACCTTCGTGACCTTATCAATCATTTCGGATCCGCCGAGACTACCCTGGCCGCGCTCCCCGAGCTTTCTGCACGTGGTGGGGCGACGCGGGCGATCCGGATAGCGCGACGGAGAACGAACGCATAAGGAGCTGGAGGCAGCCCGACGCTTTTGGCGCCCGGTTTGTCGGTATCGGCGAGCCGGAGTACCCGCAGGCGTTGAAGCAAGTCGACGGTGCTCCGCCATTGCTCGCCGTCAAAGGCAATCTTTTTGTTTCCTCGCAGCCGGCAGTCGGATTTGTCGGCTCCCGCAACGCCTCCATCAGTGGAGCGAAGTTCGCCGCCACGATTGCGCGCCAGTGCGGCCCAGGCAGGCTATGTGGTTGTCTCCGGTCTTGCGCGCGGCATCGATACGGCAACGCATCACGCAAGCCTCGAAACCGGAACTGTGGCCGCCATGGCCGGAGGTTTGTCAGCCTGCCCGCCGGAGAACGCCGGTCTGCTTGACGAAATCTGGAATGGCAACGGACTTGCCATCAGCGAAATGCCGTTCGGCTGAGAACCACGCGCACGCGACTTTCCGCGCCGAAACCGGCTGATCGCCGGCGTTTCGCTCGGCGTCGTCGCTGTCGAAGCGGCAATGCGCCTGGGCTCACTTATCATGGCAAGGCTTGCCGGCGAGTTCAGCAGGCCGGTGTTCGCGGTGCCGGGTTCGCCGCTCGACCGGCGTTGTCACAGCACCAACGAATTGCTGAAAGATGGAGCAATGATATTCACCACTCCGGGTGATCTCACCGAAGCTTTGGCACCCCTCTCGCAGATCGATCGCTCCTCAGCGCCCGTCGCGGCGCGAGGGCGGTCGTTCGATACTGCCGCCGGTGACCCCGATCGCTCGCTCATCGTCGATGCGCTCGGCCCGACGTCTGTTGAGGTCGACGACGTCATCCGTCACACCAGTTTGCCGGCGCCTTCGGTCTATCTTGCCCTGCTGGAGCTGACTATCGCCGGATGACTATCGCCATCAAGGCGGCTTCGTCTCGCTTGCAATGGGCGACTGAGGTTCCTACATCGAGGCCTGCAAATCGCCGGCCTCCACATTGGCCATTTCGATCAGATAGCACAGCATATCGGCGTTCTCGTCTTCCGCCACCCGCCGCAACTCAGCAAGCATCTGCCTGATGGAAGCGATGTTCTCATGCGAGCCGGATCGTCCGGTATCTTTCTTTGCGAACTTGGCCGCCATGGGATAGTCTCTGAGGAAAGAGAAATGCTGCCTTTCGGCGGGCCCGAACCACACTTCAAAAACGATACTTCAATTATCCGAAATTGCAATACGTTGACTATCTCGTATTGGTTGCATCACGTCGTAATGCGTAAAAATGAAGTCAAAACACTTGACCGAAACGATTTCCCTGTCCATGTCGAAGAACCGGTTATCTTGGCATGGCAGGGATTCCATCTGCTTATCCGCCGGTTTGGCGCATTTTTTAGAGAATCATGATGAATGTTGTAGTGGTGGAATCGCCTGCCAAGGCAAAGACGATCAACAAGTATCTGGGGCCCGGATACAAGGTGCTCGCCTCCTTCGGCCATGTCCGCGATCTGCCTGCCAAGGACGGCTCGGTTCTTCCCGACCAGGATTTCGAGATGTTGTGGGAGGTCGATGGTGCGTCAGCCAAGCGGATCAAGGACATCGCCGATGCGGTGAAGTCTTCCGACGGCCTGTTCCTTGCAACCGACCCGGATCGCGAGGGTGAAGCGATTTCCTGGCACGTCCTCGACATGCTGAACAAAAAGCGCGTCCTGAACGGCAAAACGGTGAAGCGGGTCGTTTTCAACGCGATCACCAAGAAAGCCGTCCTCGATGCGATGGCCGAACCGCGCGACATCGACGTACCGCTGGTTGATGCCTATCTGGCTCGCCGCGCCCTCGATTACCTCGTCGGCTTCAACCTTTCCCCAGTTCTTTGGCGCAAGCTTCCGGGCGCGCGTTCGGCGGGCCGTGTGCAGTCGGTGGCGCTTCGCCTGGTTTGCGATCGCGAATCCGAAATCGAGCGCTTCATCTCGGAAGAATACTGGAACCTTTCGGCCCTGTTGAAGACGCCGCGGGGCGACGAATTCGAGGCAAAGCTGGTTGCAGCGAATGGCAAGCGGTTGCAGGCTCGCTCGATCGCAAACGGCGAGGAAGCCGGCACACTGAAGGCGCTTCTCGAAGGTGCCACGTATGTCGTCGATACGGTGGAAGCGAAACCGGTCAAGCGCAACCCGGGACCACCCTTCACAACGTCCACGCTGCAACAGGCCGCTTCATCGAAGCTCGGCTTTTCGGCGTCCCGCACCATGCAGGTTGCCCAGAAGCTCTATGAGGGGGTCGACATCGGTGGCGAGACGGTCGGTCTGATCACCTATATGCGTACGGACGGTGTGCAGATGGCGCCCGAAGCCATTGATGCGGCACGGGCTGCCATCGTCGATCAATTCGGCCAACGCTACATGCCGGAAAAGGCGCGCTTCTATTCCACCAAGGCGAAGAACGCCCAGGAAGCCCACGAAGCAATCCGGCCGACCGACTTCAATCGCTCGCCCGATCGAGTGCGTCAGTTCCTCGATGCCGACCAGTTAAGGCTTTACGACCTTGTCTGGAAGCGTGGTATCGCGAGCCAGATGGCCTCCGCGGAGATCGAACGCACGACGGCTGAGATCACCGCCGACAACAACGGCCAGAAGGCCGGTCTGCGCGCTGTCGGCTCCGTCATCCGCTTCGATGGTTTCATCGCCGCCTATACTGACCAGAAGGAGGACGGCGAACAGAGCGACGACGGCGACGAAGATGGTCGCCTGCCCGAGATCAACGCCCGCGAAAACCTCGCGAAGCAGAAGATCAATTCGACCCAACACTTCACCGAGCCGCCGCCGCGCTACTCGGAAGCGTCGCTGATCAAGAAGATGGAAGAGCTCGGCATCGGGCGTCCGTCTACCTACGCCGCGACGCTGGCGACGCTGCGTGACCGGGAATACGTCACCATCGACAAGCGCAAGCTCATTCCGCAGGCGAAGGGCCGGCTGGTGACTGCCTTCCTCGAAAGCTTCTTCACCAAGTACGTCGAGTACGACTTCACGGCAGACCTTGAAGAGAAGCTCGACCGGATCTCGGCGGGTGAACTGAACTGGAAGCAGGTCCTGCGCGATTTCTGGAAGGACTTCTTCTCCCAGATCGAGGACACGAAGGAGCTTCGCGTCACCAACGTTCTCGACTCGCTCAACGAGGCGCTCGCGCCGCTTGTTTTCCCGAAGCGCGAAGATGGCGGGGATCCGCGCATCTGTCAGGTTTGCGGCACCGGCAATCTTTCGCTGAAGCTGGGAAAATACGGCGCCTTCGTCGGCTGCTCGAATTATCCAGAATGCAACTATACCCGTCAGCTTTCGTCCGAAGGCGGTTCGGAAGCCGAAGGCACCGGGCTGAACGAGCCGAAGAATCTCGGCACCGACCCGGTGACCGGCGAGGAATTGACGCTGCGTTCCGGACGCTTCGGCCCCTACATTCAGCGTGGCGACGGCAAGGATGCCAAGCGTGCTTCCCTGCCGAAGGGCTGGAAGCCTGACGATATCGACTACGAAAAGGCAATGGCATTGATTTCGCTGCCACGCGATATCGGCAAGCACCCGGAAACCAGCAAGATGATTTCCTCCGGCATCGGGCGCTATGGACCGTTTCTCCTGCACGATGGCGGCTACGCCAATCTCGAAAGCGTCGAGGACGTGTTCTCAATTGGTCTTAACCGCGCCGTCACCGTGATCGCCGAGAAGGCGAGCAAGGCACCGGGCGGGCGGGCGTCAGCGGCAGCGCTGAAGGAACTCGGCGACCATCCGGATGGCGGCGCAATCACCATTCGCGACGGCAAGTATGGCCCCTATGTGAACTGGGGCAAGGTTAACGCGACGCTGCCGAAGGGCACCGATCCGCAGGCTCTGACAGTCGAGGAAGCGCTCGCGCTGATCGCCGCAAAGGCAGGCAAGGCACCGGCTTCGAAGAGCAAGGCAAAACCGAAGGCGAAGGCCGCGGCGGCCGAAACGAAGACGGCCAAGACCGCCGCCAAGCCGAAGGCGACGAAGGCCAAGGCGCCGGCAAAGACGAAAAAGAGCTGAGAGTGAGCAAAATCCCGCGGGAAAGAATGAAGGGCATGGGCAAGCGCCCGGGCAAGATTGGACACTCCAGCCAGCCACCCGCCGCCGATCCACTGAACATCGCCCATGGCGCGCTGCCCTCCCGTGAGGTTATCCTGCGTTTCATTGCCGATCATCCGCAGAAGGCGTCGAAGCGCGAGTTGGCGAAGGCGTTCGGGCTGAAAGGCGAAAGCCGCGTCGAGCTCAAGCACCTGCTGCGCGAACTGGAGCAGGAAGGCATGCTCCAGAAGACGCGCAAGTCGCTAATCCGGCCGGGAGCCTTGCCGCCCGTCACCGTGCTCGACATCACGACGCGCGACAAGGACGGCGAACTGATCGGCCGGCCGGCGGAGTGGCCCGATGACCAGGGCGTCGCGCCGGCCGTCGCCATCCGCCAATCGACCTCTCCCGCGGGACGCAACGGCAAGGGCAAGGCGCCCGTTGCCGGCATGGGCGATCGCATTCTAGCGAAAATCTTTCCGGCCGCCGACCGCGGCGGACCGGCCTATACCGCGCGTATCATCAAGATCCTCGACAAGCGCCGCACCGCCAGCATGGGCGTCTTCAAGGATGCGCCGGGTGGAGCCGGACGTCTGCTACCGATCGACCGGCGCGGCGAGGAAATGGTCATCGACCCCGACTATAAGGGCGAGGCCAAGGACGGCGATCTCGTCGAGGTCGAAGTTGCACGTCTTTCGCGCTTCGGCCTGCCGCGCGCCAAGGTGCTGTCGATCATCGGTTCCGTCGCATCAGAAAAGGCGATCTCGATGATCGCCATCCATGCGCATGGCATTCCGCACATATTCCCGCCGGCAGTTGTCGCCGAGGCGGATGATGCCAAGCCCGCGACGATGTCGCATCGCGAGGATTGGCGCGATGTCCCACTCATCACCATCGATCCGGCCGACGCGAAAGACCATGACGACGCGGTCTATGCCGAGACCGATCCTTCAGCTGACAATCGCGACGGCGTCATCGTCACCGTCGCCATCGCCGACGTTTCCTATTACGTGCGCCCGAACTCGCCGCTCGACCGCGAGGCCTTGAAGCGTGGCAACTCGGTTTATTTCCCCGACCGGGTTGTGCCGATGCTGCCAGAGCGGATTTCGAATGACCTCTGCTCGCTGAGAGAAGGTCTGGACCGCCCGGCGCTTGCCGTTCGCATGGTGTTTTCGAACGACGGCCGCAAGATCGGCCATACCTTCCATCGCATTATGATGAAGAGTGCGGCAAAGCTCTCCTACCAGCAGGCACAGGCAGCGATCGACGGAAAACCCGACGACAAGACGGGACCGCTTCTTGAACCCATTCTGAAGCCGCTCTGGAATGCCTACAGGCTGATGACGCGCGGGCGCGAACGACGCCAGCCGCTCGAGCTCGACATGCCTGAGCGCAAAATCCTGCTGAAGCCGGATGGCACCGTGGACCGCGTCTTCGTGCCGCCACGCCTCGACGCGCACAAGCTAATCGAAGAAATGATGATCCAAGCAAACGTTTCTGCAGCCGAGACGTTGGAGAAGAAGCGGCAGGTATTGATCTACCGAATTCATGACGGGCCGACGCTCGCCAAGCAGGAAGTGCTGCGTGAGTTTCTGGCGACCCTCGGCATATCGCTCGCCAAGGGCGGCAACATGCGCGCCAACAATTTCAACATGATCCTTGCCAAGGCCGATGATACCCCGCATCAGACGATGGTCAACGAGATGGTGCTGCGCTCGCAGAGCCAGGCAATCTACAGCCCCGAGAACATCGGGCACTTCGGGCTGAACCTGATGAAGTACGCGCACTTCACCTCGCCGATCCGTCGCTATGCGGACCTCATCGTCCATCGTGCGCTGGTCGGCTCGCTCGGCTTCGGCGAAGGCGGCATCACACCCGATGAGGAAGGGGTGCTCGACGACATCGCCGCCGAGATCTCCACCTTCGAGCGGCGAGCCATGGCTGCCGAGCGCGAAACGATAGACCGCCTGATTGCCCATCATCTTGCCGGCCGCATCGGCGAGGAATTCGAAGGACGCGTATCAGGTGTGACGAAATCGGGACTATTTGTCACTCTCCCGGACTATGGAGCGGACGGCTTCGTTCCTATATCTACGCTCGGAACGGACTACTTCATCTACGATGAGGCGCACCAAGCACTGACTGGCGAAAAGACCGGGCTCGGATATCGCCTTGGCGACAGTGTCACGGTCAAGCTTGCAGAAGCCATTCCGCTTGCCGGTGCGCTACGCTTCGAGATGATCAGCGAGGGGCGAAAGATGCCGACCGCTGTACGTTCGTTCCACAAGGCGGGCCGGCGCGACGCAAGCCGCGCGCGCAAAAAGGCCGGAACAAGGCCGCCAAGAGGGCGGCAATAGGCGTGTAGGGACGCCGCGAAAGGAAATGAACCATGACGACCACCTCGAGCGACCAGGCAATCCGTTACGGGGGCAGCGACGAGGTGGAGCGTCCGCTCGGCCGCTCTATCAAGCGCGGCATGCTGAACACCTGCCCCGCATGCGGCAGCGGCAAACTCTTCAAAAGCTTCCTGAAGCCGGTCGACAATTGTGCTGCCTGCGGCGAAGCCATGCACCACCATCGCTCGGACGACCTGCCGCCCTACCTCGCGATCGTGGTCATCGGCCACCTCATCATCGGCGGCTACATGGCAACTGACCTCGTTTGGCCAATGCCCCTCTGGCTCACCTTCGCGATCTGGACGCCCATCACCCTGATCGCCACGCTGCTGATCATCCAGCCGATCAAAGGCGGCGTCATCGGCCTGCAATGGGCGTTGAAGATGCACGGCTTCGGTGGCCAAACCGACGATCATGACGCCTACGAGATACCGGGCCGCAAACGCTAGGCGTACCTGCCCCTTCACCTTCACGACACAATTGACGTGTAGTGGCACGCCCCAACGGCGCTGCGGTTCCGCGGGGCGAAATCTCATGTGTATTCGGTAAGCTTCTTTGACTATACCAATTCAAGTTCATCCAGGTTATTGCCGCCAGCGCGTTTCATCTTGTAAAGCACAGCCGTCATTTGGATTTGGCACAACTGTGCCTTTCTATGGTGCTGCGCGGTGAGCGAACCTGTGCAGCAAGTCTCTAAGGATGCGTATATGTCTCAGCCGCGAAACGGCACAACACCAGGCGATGTCGAAGAAATTCATTGGCCTTCGTTGGTGGCAGCCGTCTCGTCCATCTCCGCTGTCGGCATAGCAATCGGCCTCGGGCTTCCGCTTCTCAGCATCATTCTCGAAAAACGCGGCATTCCCTCGACGCTTATCGGATTGAACACGGCTATGGCCGGGGTTGCCGCGATGGCGGCTGCCCCGATCACCACGAAATTGGCGCACAAGTACGGCGTCGCCCCGACCATGATCTGGGCCGTCGTGATTTCAGCGATCAGCGCGCTCGGCTTCTACTACGCCCAGGACTTCTGGATGTGGTTTCCGCTGCGTTTCGCCTTTCACGGCGCGACAACGACGCTGTTCATCCTATCGGAGTTCTGGATCAACGCCGCCTCGCCGCCTTCCAAGCGCGGCTTCGTGCTCGGTATCTATGCCACTGTCCTCTCGTTCGGGTTTGCAGGCGGGCCGCTCCTCTTTTCGATTCTCGGCAGCGATGGCATCCTGCCGTTTGCTGTCGGCGCAGGCGCCGTTCTGTTGGCCGCCATCCCGATCTATATCGCACGGTACGAAAGCCCGGTTCTCGAAGAGAAGCCGGAGCTGCATTTCATGCGCTACGTCTTCCTGGTCCCGACCGCGACGGCTGCCGTCTTTATCTTCGGGGCCGTTGAAGCCGGTGGCCTAGCGCTGTTCCCAATCTATGCAGTGCGCGCCTCCTTTACCGAATCGCAGGCAGCCCTGCTGCTGACCGTCATGGGAATCGGCAATGTGATCTTCCAGATTCCCGTCGGCCTGTTATCGGACCGCATGAAGGACAAGCGGCCGCTGCTGGCCGCCATGGCATTCATGGGCCTCATCGGCTCCCTGATGCTGCCGGTCCTCGTGCACAGCTGGATTCTGATGGCGACGGTACTCCTTTTCTGGGGAGGGTGTGTCGCGGGGCTCTATACGGTGGGCCTCAGTCACCTGGGTTCGCGCTTGACCGGCTCCGACCTCGCGGCCGCCAACGCGGCCTTTGTGTTTTGTTATGCGGTGGGCACCGTGGCCGGACCGCAGGTGATCGGCGCAGCCATCGACGTTGCCGGCAATGACGGTTTCGCCTGGGCGATCGCCGGATTCTTCGGCCTTTATGCCCTGCTTTCCGCCGTCAGGCTGCTTTTCCTCCGAAAGCGGGCTTGACTTTTCGGGCGGGATTCGTAGTTTCGCGCCAGAATTTGCCGTGGAGCCTATCCGGCCTGCCACGGCTTTCATTTTATTAAAGGCAGGACGACCATGGCCAAGGCTACCACAATCAAGATCAAGCTGCTGTCGACGGCCGACACCGGTTTCTTCTACGTCACGACGAAGAACAGCCGTACGATGACGGACAAGATGACGAAGACCAAGTACGACCCGATTGCAAAGAAGCACGTCGAGTTCAAGGAAACCAAGATCAAGTAATCGCTGGATCTGACGTTTTTCAAGAAGGCGCGCGCCCACCGGCTGCGCGCCTTTTTGTTTGCCGGCTTTGCTGTCTGGTTCGAGGCACAGAAACAGAAACGCCGCCCCTCCTGAAAATGCGGAAAGGACGGCGTTTACTCGAAAGGGGGTCGACCGGCAAGCAACGCGGCACGAGGAACCGCTTAATGTTGCGAACCAGCCGACCGACCCCACGACCCAGGAGATGCGGCGGACCTGAGCATCATGGGGTATCCCGGACTCCTCACAGGGAGTACTTATCTCTTATGGCCGATAATTTGCTCGAAAATGAAAGAAAATCAACAAATTCTTAATGGTTAGATTTCCGAGGTTGATTGCATGGTTAAAAGTACGGCTTTGGGACAATCTTTAGAGCTTCAAGTCGCCTCCGACGGCAAGAACAGCGCCAAATTGACAAAGAAGCGCGAAACTATAGACCAATAGTATTAGCTTGCGCCGTTGCGCCTCGAAGCTCGGTTATCGCAGCTACTTGCGAAATGCCGGCTAAATCTGATTGATCCTCACATTTTTCGCTGAGCCCATGCCGCATCTGCTTGGCGCGATTTCGAGAGCCAACAAATGTGCGGGTCAGATGGCCGGCTTTGTATTCAAATTACTTGGCTGCTGCGCGTCGGCAGGCATGAATCAGGTAGCTGTGGATGACCCAAAATGCTTCATAGACGTGTTACTCAAGCCGCGGCGACGACGCGATTTCGGCCGCCCGTTTTTGCCTCGTAGAGCGCCAGATCGGCCTGCTTCATCAACTGTCCTGGAGTGATGATGGAGGAGATCCGTGACGAAATTCCGAATGAAGCCGTGACGCTCAACTCCTGCCCCGATGACTTCAGCAAGAACGGTACCGTCTCGACCGCGGAGCGCAACCTCTCCGCGACGGCTGCAGCGACTTCTGGCGACGTATCCGGCATGATTACCACGAATTCCTCGCCGCCGTAGCGGCAAGCAAGATCGGCACCACGGACAGTGGAACGGATGCGGCTCGCAAACTCCCGCAGCACATCGTCTCCCGCATCATGCCCATAGGTGTCGTTGACCTGTTTGAAGCGATCGATATCGGTGATCAGCACCGATAGCGGACGACCCCGCGCCATCGAGCGATTGAACAGCGTGCTCAGGTGATTATCCAGGTAGCGGCGATTGCTGAGCCCGGTCAACGGATCCGTGACCGCAAGCTCGATCGTCTGCTTCAGGCTCGCGCGCAAACGATCATTGTAGCGCTTGCGACGCATCTGCGTCAGGCTGCGTGCCACCAGTTCGTTGGGGTCGACCGGGCGAACGATATAGTCGTTGACGCCGAGTTCCAACGCCCGGATCGCCATGTCGTCGTCGCCCTGCTCGGTGATGATCAGTATCGGCAGAAAACGCGTGCGCTCCAACGAGCGGAGCTGCGAACACAAACGCAGCGGATCGTAATCCTCGAAGTTGGCGTTGACGATGACCAGTTCAAACGGATTTTCCGAGGCCTCGAAGAGAGCTGCCTGCGGATCCGAGATTGCGGAGACATCGGCGACAGGCTTCAGTGCCTTGATGATACGTTCCTGGGAGTTGGCACGCCCATCGACCAGCAGTACCTGGCCCGATTCGTCGCCCCGCCCCTCACCCGACCGCAGCAGTTCGTCGATCCCCATCGTCTGGGCGGTTTCAGCGCGAATGCGCAGTTCATCGCTGAGCGTCTTCAGCCGCAAGAGGCTCTTGACCCGCGAAATCAGTTGAAGGTCATTGACCGGCTTGGTGAGAAAGTCATCGGCGCCTGCCTTCAGGCCACGCACGCGGTCAGTCGGCTGATCCAAAGCCGTCACCATGACGACGGGTATGTGCGAGGTCTTTGGATTGGCCTTCAGGCGTTCGCACACTTCGAAGCCGTCCATCCCCGGCATCATGATATCTAGGAGGACAAGATCGACCTGGTTCCGCTCGCATATTGCCAGGGCCTGATAGCCGTCGCCGGCGGTCAATACATCGAAATACTCGGCGACTAGCCGCGCTTCGAGCAACTTGACGTTGGCCGGAATATCATCAACCACCAGAATGCGCGCAGTCATAGGCTTCTTTCCGATGCGTCAGGCATCGCCCAGATAGGTCTTGATCGTCTCGATGAATTTGGGAACGGAGATGGGTTTGGAGACATAGGCCTCGCAGCCGCCCTGGCGGATGCGCTCCTCGTCTCCCTTCATGGCGAATGCTGTGACGGCGATAACAGGAATGACGTGCAGGTCATCGTCTTCCTTCAGCCATTTGGTGACCTCGAGACCAGAAACCTCAGGGAGCTGAATGTCCATCAGAATCAGATCAGGCCGGTATTTACGAGCGAGATCAAGGGCTTCCATGCCGTTTCGGGTCTGGATCGTCGTGTAGCCAGACGCCTCGATAAGGTCGCGAAAGAGCTTCATGTTGAGCTCGTTATCTTCTACAATCATCACCTGTTTGGGCATGACACGCGTCCTACGTCCGTTCTGGTAACCGCTTCCCCGCATGAAGAAGGCTTATGCGACGGCATGGTTCCATAGAACCGATGGCTGCAGGCTAGCGGTATTTGGTTGAAGAATAGGTAATTTACCCCGAGAAATGCAAAGCAACTTCAAGACTTCGAAACAACTCGCGGCCGATCCGCAGCAGACCGCGATCGCCGTTCTCGCATGGCTTGCCAACGAACCGGATTTGTTCGGCCGTTTCCTTGCATTGACCGGCGTCGAACCGGCGCAAGTGCGCGGTGCACTCAAGGAGCCCGGATTTCTCTCCGGCATGATGGATTTCATCATGCAGCACGAGCCGACGGCCATGGCCTTTTGCCAGGCGACCAACACCGCACCCGACGTATTGAACGCGGCATGGCTGCACTTTTCGCCACCCGGATTGGGCTCGGGAGAATATTGAGCATGGATATGGCAACCAACACCAGCCAGATCCGCCTCGGCGACCGGCCCTTGATCGTCTGCGACATCGACGAAGTGGTTCTCGAATTCCTCTCGCCGTTTACCGCTTTCCTTCGCTCGCACAGTTACGACCTGCTGCCCCGCTCGTTCCGGCTCTACGGCAATATTGTCTCGCTCCTCGACGGCAGCGAACTGGACAAGGCCGCAGTCGATTCGTTCGAAGAGGTGTTCTTCGCAAACCAGCACCTCTGGCAGATGCCGGCGGAAAAGGCGGTGGAAACGCTGCGGGCGCTCTCCGATGACGCCGACGTCGTCTTCCTGACTGCGATGCCGCCTCGGCACCACGGCATCCGGCGCAAATTGCTCGATCAGCTCGACCTCTCTTTCGACCTGATCGCCACGGAGGAGCCGAAAGGTCCTGTTGTCGCCAGGCTGCATGATCGCAGAAGCCTGCCTGTCGCCTTCATCGATGATATGCAACGCAATCTCCTTTCCGTTGCCGATCATGTGCCCGAGTGCCTGCTCCTGACCATGATGGCCAACGCCGATTTCAAGCCGTTCGCACCACCGCCGGTTGGAAGCATCGTGGCCGCCGCTGGCTGGGAACATGCTGCAGACCTACTGAGGGCGCATTTCTCGGCGGATAGTCTCAAGACCGCAAATCCAGCCGCATCGAAGATCGCGGTGGACCCCGTACAGAGCGTCACCGACTTCGATTGCATTGACGTGGTCGATCGGACAGCCCTCGAGATAGCGAGCACCGTGACGCCGCGCATGGTCGATCGCACCGGCAAGAAGGCGATGGCTGAGCCCCTGCCCTCGCAAATGCGACTTCAGAAAAAAACAGCTCACGGCCCAGAATGACGGATCGTGTGCATCGCGTTCTTCCACCGGTCGGGACACGGTGCGTGGCGAATTGAATTGCGGCACGTCGTGCCTCGATCCGACTTGGACCCAAGCGACCGGCTCGTCATCAGCATAGGCCAGGATGCCTGGCGGCGGGCCGACAGCTATTCGGCCCTGCATGTGCGATTTTCGCTCTCCCGGCCCCATCTTCGCTCGCACGGCACGAGGCAAGCGCAGGGCAACGCACCAGCAGTCATAGAAGGCTCCGCGAGGACCGAAGAGCCGTTCGAAGTCACCCCACCGGTTTTTCGTCACCGGCTCGAAACGGAGATCGATATCCAATGCAAACCTCCTCGCCTCTCTTGAGACTCAAAAGCTTAGAGGCTAATGTTGCGATGTTCAATCTTTGTTCTGGTCATGACACTTGCGTACGCCAAGACACCCGGCTTTTGTCGCGACTGCCTTGCCGAGCAGAAGGCCGAAACGCGCCGCTGCGCGGCGTGCGGAAGTCCCCGTGTTGTGCGGCACAAGGAGCTGTACGAGCTGACGCTGGCGCACATCGATTGCGACGCCTTCTATGCGACGATAGAGAAACGTGACAATCCCGAGCTCGCCGACAAGCCTGTCATCATCGGTGGCGGCAAGCGGGGGGTGGTGTCGACCGCCTGCTACATTGCGCGCATTCACGGCGTTCGTTCTGCGATGCCGATGTTCAAGGCCCTGGAGGCCTGTCCTCAGGCAGTGGTCATTCGGCCCGACATGGAAAAATACGTCGAGGTCGGACGCGAGGTCCGCACCTTGATGCAGGAACTGACGCCGCTCGTTCAGCCGCTTTCGATCGACGAGGCGTTCCTGGAACTCGGCGGCACCGAGCGGCTGCATCACGATCCGCCGGCACGCACGCTTGCCAAATTTGCCCAGCGCATCGAGAAGGAGATCGGCATATCCATCTCTGTCGGCCTCTCCTATTGCAAGTTTCTCGCAAAAGTCGCATCCGACCTGCAGAAGCCTCGCGGCTTCTCGGTCATCGGCCGGGAGGAGGCTGTTTCTTTCCTCGCACCGCGACCGGTGACGACGATCTGGGGCGTCGGCAAGGCGTTTGCAGCAACACTGGAGGCCGATGGCATCCGCACGATCGGCCAGTTGCAGGAGATGGAAGAAGGCGACCTCATGCGCCGATATGGCAGCATGGGGCAGCGTCTGGCACGCCTTTCCCGTGGCGTCGACGACCGCGAAGTGCATCTCAACGACGTCGCAAAGAGCGTCTCATCCGAAACAACCTTCTTCGACGACATTTCCCGCTATGACGAACTCCTTCCGATCCTCCGCAGTCTTTCCGAAAAGGTCTCCTGGCGGCTGAAGAAGCACGGCATTGCGGGCCAGACGGTGGTTCTGAAAATGAAGACGGCGGACTTCAAGCAGCGCACGCGCAATCGCAAGCTCGAAGACCCGACCCAACTTGCCGACCGGATCTTCCGCACCGGGCTGGACCTTTTGGAGAAAGAAACGGACGGCACGAAGTTTCGTCTGATCGGCATTGGCGTGACCGATCTTTGCGATCCCGCACGGGCAGATCCGCCCGACCTCATCGATGTGCAATCGGGCCGCAGGGCGGCGGCCGAAGCGGCGATGGACAAGCTGCGCGACAGGTTCGGCAAAGGAACCGTCCAGACCGGATATACTTTTGGCGGCAAGCGCGATCACTAGTATGTGAGCCTGCCTCAACGTCCTTTATTTCAAGTTTTCCTTAAGCTTCGCCGATTAGGCTGGCGCTTCACGTATTGCGTATCGGTTGAGTCATATGTTGTCGCGTCTCGTTTTTGGCCTCGGCTTGCTGTCGGCCACCGCACTCGTGCACCCTGCGCTCGCGGCGGATGCACGCACGCTGCAGATCTTCGTATCGAAGGATGCGCAGTCGCTCACGCTCTACGATGGCACCGAGGTCGCGGCGACCTCGAAGGTCTCGACGGGGAAACCGGGCCATCCAACGCCGAGCGGCATCTTTTCCGTCATCGAGAAGCAGAAATATCACGAGTCCAACCTCTACTCGGCTGCACCGATGCCCTTCATGCAGCGGCTGACTTGGTCTGGTATCGCGCTTCACGAGTCCAATTCCGTGCCGCGATACCCCGCGTCACACGGCTGCGTCCGCATGCCGGCAGCCTTTGCCAAGCAGCTCTATGAGATGACAGAGATGGGCGTTCCGGTTGTCATTACCGACGCGGAAGTGACGCCGGAACCGATCGATCATCCGACGCTCTTCCGGCCGGACATGCCGGAGCCCCCGGCGCTGCTTTCCGACGCTGCTTTGCGGCCGGCGATCGGGCAGGCCCCCGTTCAGGTCGCCATGAACGACGTCGCGCTACCGGCTGCCCAGACCCCGGCGGCAAGAGCTCCCGCGAACGACACGCCGATCCGTATTCTCGTTACGCGCCGCAGCCTGCGCGAGGAGGTTATCGACCTTCAAACATACCTCAACGAGCTCGGATTTGCCGTGGGTGAGCCGGATGGCTTCCTCGGACCAGCAACGCTCCAGGCAATCAGCGATTTCAAGTTGCAGCGTCCAGTTGAGCCCACCGCAGACAAGTCACCGGCAAGTGATGTGCTCATCCGAGCCGTCTATGCCGCGGCGGGCAAGGGAACGCCTCCGAATGGAGTCCTCATGATCCGCCAAGGTTTCCAGCCTGTTCTTGAAGCGCCGATCTCGATTGAAAATCCTGGCCTTGCTCTCGGTACGCATTTCTTCATGGCACACAGTGTCGATTTCGAAACAGGCTCGGCGGACTGGATGGGTGCGACGCTTCCCAACACGCTCTCGCGCGCAACCATGACGCGGCTCGGAATCAGCAGCCTCGAAAGCTCGATCATCAGCGGCACGCCGATCGCCAATGCTCTGAGCCGTATCCATATTCCCGCGGAGACGCGGCGCAAGATCGACGCCATGTTGACCAGCGGCTCGACACTGACGATCTCCGACACCGGCCTCGGAACCGAGACCGGCAAAGGAACCGACTTCATCACCGTTACCAAAAGCTGACGTCAGACCAACTCGACGTCAACGACACCGGGTGCTGCGCGAAGCGCCGCGGCAATCTCGGGCGTGATGCGATACTTCTGCGGGAGTTCAACCTCCACCTCGCGCTTGCCCTCCTCCTTGATCACGATGAAGGAGACCAAGCCATCGCCCTTCGCATTCAAGTGCGCCGCGACCGCGCGGAGTGGCCCGGAATCGCGCACGTAGACGCGCAGGGCCTTCTGCATCTGCAGCGATTTCTCTTCCAGCGACTGTATGGTCTGCAGCCGAAGGCCGACGCCTTCCGGCCGCTCCTCCCCCATCGCCGTGATCACGAAGGACTTTCCAGACTCCAGTACGTCACGGTATTGGTTCAGCATCTCAGAAAACAACACCGCTTCGAACTGACCCGATGAATCCGAAAACACGATGATGCCCATCTTGTTGCCGGTCCTCGTCTTGCGCTCCTGCTTGGAAATGACCGTCCCTGCAAGGCGGCCGTTGCTCGCTCCCTGCTTCACTGCCGCCGAAAACTCGGCGAAGGTCTGCACGCGCATCTTCTGCAGAATGTTCTGGTAGCTATCGAGCGGATGCGCGGTCAAATAGAAGCCAAGGACCTGGAACTCCTTGAGCAGCTTCTCGGAGGCCAGCCACGGCGAAAACGGCGGCAGCGAGATTTTCTCGGGGCCCGACGAAAGAGCGCTGCCGAAGATATCCGACTGGCCGCTCAGCTTGTTTTCCTGTGCACGCTGGGCATAACCCATGATGCGATCGAGACCGCCTGCCAGTTGCGCGCGATCGAGCCCGAAGCAATCGAAGGCACCGGCGAAGATCAGGCTTTCCAGCACGCGACGGTTCACCTGCCGCGGGTCGATGCGCAGGCAGAAATCTTCAAGGCTTGCGAACGGCGTGTCGCCGCGGACCTCCACGATATGATCGACGGCCGATTCGCCGACACCCTTCAGCGCTGCCAGCGCATAGTAGATCCTGTTGTCGCCAGTCTCGAAATGACGGAACGAGGTCTGCACCGAGGGCGGGATCACCTCGATCTCGAGGCGCTTGGCGTCCTGGCGGAAGTCGTTGACCTTTTCGGTGTTCGACATATCGAGCGTCATCGACGCGGCAAGGAATTCGACCGGATAATGCGCCTTCATATAGGCAGTCTGATAGGAGACGATCGCGTAGGCGGCGGCGTGCGACTTGTTGAAGCCGTAGTTCGCGAACTTGGCGAGTAGTTCGAAGATGTTGTCAGCCTGCGGCTTCGACACGCCGTTCTTCACGGCACCATCGACGAAGCGCTCGCGCTGCTGGTCCATCTCCGCCTTGATCTTCTTACCCATGGCGCGGCGCAGAAGGTCGGCTTCGCCGAGCGAGTAGCCGGACAGGACCTGGGCGATCTGCATCACCTGCTCCTGGTAGACGATAACCCCTTGCGTCTCCTTCAGCAGATAGTCGATCGTCGGATGGATCGACTCGACTTCTTCCTCGCCGTGTTTGCGGGCGTTGTATGTCGGGATGTTCTCCATCGGGCCTGGGCGATAAAGTGCCACAAGCGCGATGATATCCTCGATGCAGTCCGGCTTCATGCCGATCAGTGCCTTGCGCATGCCCGCACTTTCCACCTGGAACACGCCGACCGTTTCGCCCCGCGAGAGCATCTCGTAAGTCTTCTTGTCGTCGAGCGGTATCGAGGCCAGGTCGACATTGATGCCGCGTTTGGCGACGAAATCGACCGCTACCTTCAGCACCGTCAGCGTCTTCAACCCGAGGAAGTCGAACTTGACGAGGCCGGCCTGCTCGACCCACTTCATGTTGAACTGGGTGACGGGCATGTCGGAGCGCGGATCGCGATACATCGGCACCAGCTTCGACAGCGGGCGGTCGCCGATGACGATACCGGCGGCGTGGGTGGAGGCGTGGCGGTATAGGCCCTCGATCTTTTGGGCAATGTCGAGCAGGCGCGCGACGACAGGCTCCTTGCCGGCCTCTTCCTGCAGCTTCGGCTCTTCCTCGATCGCCTTCGACAGCGGCGTCGGGTTGGCCGGGTTGTTGGGAACCAGCTTGCAGATCTTGTCGACCTGTCCGTACGGCATTTCCAGCACACGGCCGACATCTCGCAATGCGGCGCGAGCCTGCAGCGAACCGAAGGTGATGATCTGCGCGACCTGCTCGCGGCCGTATTTGCGCTGGACGTAGCGGATCACCTCTTCGCGGCGATCCTGGCAGAAGTCGATGTCGAAGTCGGGCATCGAGACGCGTTCCGGGTTGAGGAAGCGTTCGAAGAGCAGCGAGAAACGCAGCGGATCGACGTCGGTGATCGTCAGGGCATAGGCGACCAGCGACCCAGCACCCGAACCACGGCCCGGGCCGACGGGAATATCATGCTGCTTTGCCCATTTGATGAAATCAGCAACGATCAGGAAGTAGCCAGGGAACTTCATGCGTTCGATAACGCTGAGCTCGAACTCCAGCCGATCGCGGTATTCCTTCTCCTCGTAACCAGGCGACATGCCGAGCGTGGCGAGGCGATTGTCCAGCCCTTCCTCCGCCTGCCGGCGCAGTTCGAGCGCCTCTTCGCGTTCCGCTTCCTCGGGATCGGTCGTGGCGCCCGTGAAGCGCGGCAGGATCGGCTTGCGCGTCTTGAGGATGAACGAGCAGCGGCGGGCTATCTCGATGGTGTTTTCCAGCGCTTCCGGCAGATCCGCAAACAGCTTCGCCATTTCGGCGCGGCTCTTGAGGTAGTGATCCGGCGTCAGGCGGAACCGCGTGTCGTCAGAGACGATGGCATTGTGGGCCACCGCCATCAACGCGTCGTGCGCATCATAGTCGTCACGGGTCGGGAAGAACGCTTCATTGGTGGCGACCAGCGGCAGATCGTGCTGATAGGCAAGGCCCACGACCTTCTGTTCATGGCGCTTGTCATAGGTGCCGTGACGCTGCAGTTCGACATAGAGACGGTCGCTGAAATGGCGCTTCAGCAGCAGGAGGCGTGCTTCTGCCTGCGCTGCGTGCCCGTCCTTCAACGCCATATCGATCGGCCCCGTCAAGGCACCTGTCAAGGCGATCAGGCCGTCCGCTCCGATCTCATCGAGCCAGGAGGCACGAATGTGGATCGACTGACCGTTGCCCTCACCGCCGAGATAGGCCCGACTGACGAGATCCACCAGTCGCTCGTACCCGGCGTCGGTGGCGGCCAGCAGCACCAAGGACGGGAGCTTGACGAGCGCCTGCTGTCCGCCGCGCCGCTCCGTCTCAAGGCCGTCTTCCATGTCGATCGAGACCTGGCAGCCGATGATCGGCTGCAGACCTTCATCCATCGCCTTCTGTGAGAATTCGAGGGCGACAAACAGATTGTTGGTGTCGGTGATCGCGATCGCCGGCTGGCTGTCGCTCGATGCCTTGTAGAGGATCTTCTTAAGCGGCAGCGCGCCCTCGAGCAGCGAATAAGCCGAGTGGACACGAAGGTGAACAAAGCCCGGCGTACCGCCGATAAAACCGCTCGCCGCGTCTTTCTCCGCACCCGCCATGACATGCCTTCCGATCACCTGAATCAATCGGGTGTATTCTCAGCATTGAGGGGTCGATGTCCAGAGAAGGGAGTGCGTTTGGACCGCATGGCAGCCGTGCGGTCCCCGGAATTCTCACATTGCCATGCAGATCAGCGAGAAGCTGGCAACGAACATTGCGATGGAGGTGAATGCTGCGATATCACGGATCATGTCAGTCATTTGGCTCTCCTGTTCTCTTATGTTTTTAATTTGTTCTGCTATTGTTCTATTGTCAACAGGATTCTTTTCCGCTCTGCTGGCCGCATGGCGATGGAGAAAAGCATGTTTAAGTTTGTATTAATTGCTGGACTGGCTCTATCCACGGCGTTTACCGCCCGAGCCGAGCAGATTGATCCTGCACGCATCGTCGACGCGGCGACGGGCGATTGGGATGGCGACGGGCGGGTGGATCTTGCAATGTTTGTTGCTCCAGTAGACAAAGCCAACGATGATCAAATCAGCATCTACATCTATCTTCGCGACAGCGACCACGAACTCCTGCGACTTTCGCTGAGCGCGCCAAACAAGATTTGGGGCAGCACCAGTGCTGATGGGGTCTTCGGCCAGGAGCCGTCGTTGAAAGCCGTCGGCAAGTCCTCGATCGCGATACACTCGCAAAACAGCGCCATCGGCCGCGATCGCTGGGACCAAACGCTGACGGTCGCCTATCGCAACAAGCAGTTCGTCGTGGCCGGTTACACTTACAATCACTACGACACGCTCGACCCCAACGCCGGCAGCTCCTGCGACTACAACGCCTTGGCTGGCAAGTTGCAGAAGAATGGCAAGGACGTCAAAACCGAGCCCCGTGTCATCCCGATCGCCCAGTGGAACGACGACACTGGGCAATCGATCTGCGGGCAATAGCTTTCGTTCTTATTTTGTTTTTTACAATTGGCACCGTTGTTGAGACGCTGCCGAGCGGGAGGCGACAGGCCATGAATATTTCTGCATTGAACAGTTTTATCGTCGAGGCGAAGGCCAACACCTATGTCGGCGGCGGAACTCCTTCGCCGGCCTGCCGGACGGGATCGCACGACATCGGCTATCAGCGCGGCGGGTGGCGCTATCTCGACAGCTATTTCGGCGGAACCGATTTCGCCGGGCAGGAAGTGGTCTGGCTGGATGGCGAGCCGATCTGGGCGATGAACTACTTCGGACGCATCGTCGAGCATGCGCTGATTGATGGAGAACGGGCCGGGACCGTCATCAAGGCTGCGCTGTCGAAAATGTATGCCGAGTACCGACGCTTTCTCGGCGGCATGGAATTCGAGCATGCCTTCGGTTTCTATGCCGATCAAAGCACGGGCGACTGCAGCCATTTCAGCGGCCGCGAAGTTATCGTCGTGAACGAGCGCAGGGCCTACGAATTGGACTACCGTGGCGGTCTCATCCACCGCTGATCAGAAATCCACGACCTTGCCGTCGGCGATCGTGACGCGCCGGTCCATGCGGCCGGCGAGTTCGTGATTGTGGGTCGCGATCAGCGCCGCCAGGCCAGATTGGCGCACCAGTGCTTCTAACGCGTCAAAGACATAGCTTGCGGTTTCAGGATCGAGATTGCCTGTGGGCTCGTCCGCCAGAAGCAGGCTCGGCGCATTGGCGACGGCGCGGGCAATCGCCACGCGCTGTTGTTCGCCCCCGGAAAGTTCCCCGGGGCGATGCGCGCCACGATGGCCAATCCGCATGTAGTCGAGCAACTGGCCCGCCCGCTCCTTTGCTTCCTTGCGCGGCAGGCCGGCGATCATCTGCGGCATCATGATGTTCTCGATCGCGGAGAATTCCGGCAGCAGATGATGAAACTGGTAGACGAAGCCGATTTCATTGCGGCGGATCGTGGTGCGCTTGTCGTCCGGCAAGCCGTCGCAGGCATTGCCATTAATCGTCACCTCGCCGCCATCGGGATGCTCAAGCAGGCCGGCAACATGCAGCAGCGTCGATTTTCCCGTGCCTGATGGCGCGACGAGGGCTACGATTTCACCGCTGTTCAACGTAAAATCCGCACCCTTGAGGATCGAGAGCAGCGTCTCGCCCTGGCCGTAGTGGCGCTCGACGCCGGAAAGCTTGAGAACGGTATTCCGTTTCATGAACAGGGCATTCCTTATTCGTAGCGCAGGGCCTGCACGGGATCGAGCTTGGAGGCTCGCCATGCCGGGAAGATCGTCGCGATGAAGGACAGCGTCAGGGCCATGATCACGACCGACAGCGTTTCGCTGAAGCTCATTTCGGCAGGCAGCTGGCTGAGGAAATAAAGCTGCGGATCAAACAGCACCGTGCCGGAAACCCACGAGAAAAACTCGCGGATCTCCTCGATGTTGACGCAGACGAGAACGCCGAGCAGGACACCGGCCAGCGTGCCAACGACACCAATGGCGGCGCCCGTCATGAAGAAGATGCGCATGATCGCGCCGGAACTCGCGCCCATCGTGCGCAGGATGGCGATATCGCTGCCCTTGTCCTTCACCAGCATGATGAGGCCGGAAATGATGTTGAGCGCAGCAACGAGCACGATGAGCGTCAGGATCATGAACATGACGTTGCGTTCGACCTGCAGGGCCGAGAAGAAGGTCTGGTTGCGTTGGCGCCAATCGGAAATCGCGATCTGACGACCGGCCGCGGCCTCAACCTTCGGCCGCATATTGTCAATGTCGTCGGGATTGTCGACGAAGAGCTCGATGGATTGAACCAGTCCCTCGGCGTTGAAATAGAGCTGCGCCTCCTCGAGCGGCATGTAGATGATCGTCGCGTCGTATTCGGACATACCGATCTCGAAAGTACCCGAGACCTTGTAGGACTTCACGCGCGGATTGACGCCCATCGGCGTAATGTCACCTTCCGGAGACATCAAGGTGATCGTGTCCCCCGCCTGGAGTCCGAGCTGTTCTGCCATGCGCGAGCCGACCAGCACGCCTTGCCCGGCGGCAAAGCCGACCAGATCACCGGACTTGATGTTGCCGGAGACGGTTTTCACCTTGTCCAAATCTTCCGGTCGGATACCACGCACCAGCGCACCTGTGCCGGCTCCGCTTGGCCCGGCAGCGAGCGTCTGGCCCTCCACCAGCGGCAGTGCCATTTTAATGCCTGGCACACCAGCAAGCCTATCGGTCAACGCCGGATAGTCGGTGAACGGCGTATCGACCGGTTGAACGATCATGTGACCGTTGATGCCAAGAATGCGGGAGATCAGCTCCGTGCGGAATCCGTTCATCACCGCCATGACGATGATGAGTGTAGCAACGCCAAGCATGATGCCGATGAAGGAAAAGCCGGCGATCACCGAAATAAACGCCTCCTTGCGGCGGGCACGCAGATAGCGCCACGCCACAAGCCGTTCGAAGGCGGAAAATGGCCGGCTGGCCGGCGCCGAGCCGGATTTGGAACCCTGCTGGCTCACCGCTACATCTGCCATCCTGCCACCCGCCTTCTCAGCCCAAGAGCTTGTTGATCGCCGCGTCGATGGTCATCGTTTCGCGAGCGCCCGTCTTGCGGTCCTTCACTTCGACTTCGCCGCTCGCGACCGCGCGCGGGCCGGCAACGATCTGCAGTGGAACGCCGATCAGGTCGGCGGTCGCGAATTTCGTCCCGGCACGGTCGTCCGTATCGTCATAGAGAACGTCCTTGCCGGCGTTCGAGAGTGCCGCATAGATCTTCTCGCAGGCAGCATCGCACGCCGCATCACCGGCCTTCATGTTGATCACGATAGCATCGAACGGCGCCACGGACGCCGGCCAGATGATTCCGTTCTCGTCATGCGATGCTTCGATGATGGCGGGAACAAGGCGGGTTGGGCCGATCCCGTAGGAACCCATGTGGACAGTATGCTCCTTGCCATCCGGACCCTGCACCTTCGCGCCCATCGGCTCCGAATACTTTGTGCCGAAGTAGAAGATATGGCCCACTTCAATGCCGCGCGCGGAGAGGCGGTCCCCTTCGGGAACCGCGTTGAACGCAGCTTCGTCGTGCATCTCCGATGTCGCGGCATAAAGCGATGTCCACTTGTCGAAGACCGCCTTCAGACCTTCGACGCTGTCAAAGTCGGTATCTTCCGCAGGGATATCGAAATTCACGAAGTCCTTGTGGCAGAACACTTCGGATTCGCCGGTGTCGGCCAGGATGATGAACTCGTGGCTGAGATTGCCGCCAATCGGACCGGTATCGGCGCGCATCGGGATGGCGCGCAGGCCGAGGCGGTCGAAGGTGCGCAGATAGGCGGCAAACATCTTGTTGTAGGAGTGCTCTGCATCTTCGCGCGTCAGGTCGAAGGAATAGGCGTCCTTCATCATGAACTCACGCGAGCGCATGGTGCCGAAGCGCGGACGGATCTCGTCGCGGAACTTCAGCTGGATGTGATAAAGGTTGAGCGGCAGGCTCTTGTAGGACTTCACGTAGGACCGGAAGATATCCGTAACCATTTCCTCATTCGTCGGGCCGTACAGCATCGGACGATCCTGACGATCCTTGATGCGCAGCATTTCCTTACCGTAGGCGTCGTAGCGCCCGCTTTCCTGCCAGAGCTCGGCCGACTGCAGCGTCGGCATGGAGAGCTCGATCGCGCCGGTGCGGTTCTGCTCCTCGCGGATGATGTTGTTGACCTTGTCAAGCACACGCTTTCCAAGCGGCAACCAGGAATAGATACCCTGCGACTGCTGCCGGATCATGCCGGCACGCAACATCAACCGATGGGAGGCGATTTCCGCCTCCTTGGGATTTTCCTTGAGGATGGGCATGAAATAGCGAGACAGGCGCATGGCGAATTCCAGAGCTGTTGAGATACCGCATGTCGCGGAATCGAAGGCGATCACAAATATTGGCAGCGTTCATAGCTGCTTCGCGAAAGGAAAGAAACCCGCGACGGGCTGAAGCGGCCTTCCGTTAAAGCAAGTTCGCACTTGCGAAGCAGACAAAGTAAGAAAAAGCCGGAATTATAATGGTTTGTACGAAATTCTTATCAACAGAAAAATTTTGCTGGAGTGTAGCAAAAATGCAAAAAACCTGATGACAAAGCCCATTCTTTGAGCTAGTTTTAGCCCACAAAACAGGCAGGGAGCTCAAATCCCTGTCGATTTCGCGGTCAAGTCTTGGGAGGATCAGATCTTAGGCGCGCTTGTCGCAGCCCCGGCAACGGATAAGGATCACGCGATACTTAAAACAAGGCTTTCAGCCTTGTTTTTTTTGGGCTTTTTCTACCCATGTTCCGCTTTATAACACCCTTCACTACCGTAGCGTAAGGCCTCGTTCCGTTACGGCACCTCCATGCCGCAACCTCATGACATGTGTGTGACGGCCAAAATCTGCATCCGCCCAAAAACTGGGCAAACGCCCTTAGACGTTTGAGAATGAAGGGCCAATCTGCGGCAGGGCGTCGAAGCCCCACCCGAAGTAGTTCGAAGCAATATACCACAACGCGTGGATGACGGCGGAGATGAGCGTCGTCATCGAGAAAACAAATACTGGCCGGAACCGGGTCGGCGCGCTGTGAACGGTTCCCAACACGATATCGTTGTCTTCCGCTTGCGTGCGCAGGCCGATCGGCAGGACGGCAAAGAGGGTAATCCACCACACGATAAAGTAGACGGCGAAGCCCTGTAGAAATGTCTGCAGCATCGAAATGGTCCCACTAGGCTCTTTGCGACTATCGCAATTGTCGTGCTTATAGGCCGGAATGTCCGTCAACTCAAAGCAGGTTTGAACCACTTGCTGACATTTGCCGGATTTGTGTCACTCTGCCGCAGGCTTGCTCAGACCTGCTCCAGTTCGATGAGTGTCCCAAAGAAATCCTTCGGATGCAGGAAGAGCACTGGCTTGCCATGCGCGCCAATCTTCGGCTGGCCGTTGCCGAGTACCCTTGCACCGCCCCGGATCAACTGATCGCGAGCCACGAGGATATCGCCGACTTCATAGCAGATATGGTGCATTCCACCGGATGGGCTCTTCTCCAGGAAAGCCGCGATCGGCGAGTCCGTTCCCAACGGCTGCAGGAGTTCAATTTTGGTATTCGGCAGCTCCACGAAGACGACGGTGACGCCGTGTTCCGGCAGAGCCTGCGGGGCCGAGACGGTTGCGCCGAGTGTGTCCCGATAGGCGGCCGTTGCGGCGGCAAGGTCGGGAACAGCGATAGCAACGTGGTTGACCCGGCCGAGCATTCGTCAGACCTTCGTAACGAAGACAGTGACCACGGGCTTCTTGCCCCAGGTCTGGTTGGCCGTTGCGCGAATGGCGCGGCGCACCGACTCCTGCAACAGGTCGAGATCCTTCCGGCGCGCGCGCGGTATGCTCTCGATGGCGCCAACAGCAGCATCGTACAGCGTGTCTTCCATCTCGTCGCCCTCATCGTCATAGACAGGCAGGCCGATCGCAACCAGATCCGGGTCGCCGACGATATCGTAGCGGCTGTCGATCACGACGTTGACGGCGACGTGGCCGACATAGGAGAGCTTCTTGCGCTCACCGATGCCCATCTCGTCGAAATCGCCGATCAGCGAGCCGTCCTTGTAGATGCGGCCATGCGGTGCCTCGTCGATCACCTCGACTGGTCCCGGCGCCAGACGAAGAATGTCGCCGTTGCGCACGCGCGGCACGATCGAGATGCCGGATTGCTCCGCGAGCTCCTTGTGCGCTGTCAGATGCGTCGCCTCGCCGTGCACCGGCACGACGATCTTCGGCCGTGTCAGCTCGTACATCTTCTGCAGCTCGTTGCGGCGCGGATGTCCGGAAACGTGGACGAGGGCCTCGTTGTCGGTGATCACGTGGACGCCCTGCTCGATGAGGCCGTTCTTGATATCCTGGATCGCCTTCTCGTTTCCCGGAATGGCGCGGGAGGAGAATACGACGATATCGCCGGCGGCAAGCGCCACATTGCGCATCTCATCGCGCGAGAGCTTGGCAAGGGCCGCACGCGGCTCGCCCTGGCTTCCGGTGAGGATGACCACCACCTTGTCGCGCGGGATATAGCCGTACTCATCTTCCGAAATGAACGGCTTGATCCCCTCCATCAGGCCGATATCGCGAGAAACGTCGACCACGCGCTTGAGCGAACTGCCGAGGAGAAGTACTTCGCGGCCTTCAGCCTCCGCCGCCTCGGCTACCGTGCGGATACGGCCGACGTTCGATGAGAACGTCGTCACCGCGACGCGGCCTTCGGCGTTCTCGATAATCTTGCGCAAGCTCTCGGAAACGTCTTTCTCCGACGGCGAGACACCATCCCGAAGCGCGTTCGTGGAATCGCACATCAACGCCAGAACGCCTTCGTCGCCAAGCTGGCGGAAACGGGTCTCGTCTGTCAGAGGACCGAGAGACGGCTCATGGTCGATCTTCCAGTCGCCGGTATGGATCACATTGCCGAGTGGTGTGCGGATTACCAGCGACATCGGCTCCGGAATGGAATGGTTTACCGCCACGCCCTCGACGCTGAAGGGTCCGGCATTGACGGTATCGCCCGCCGTAAACAGCGTCACCGGGATCTCACCGATCGCCGACTTCTCGAAATTGCGCTTCGCCTCGAGCAGGCCCGCGGTAAAGGCTGAGGCATAGACCGGCACGTTGAGGCCCGGCCAGAGATCGGCGAGCGCGCCGTAGTGGTCCTCATGCGCGTGAGTGATGAAGATCGCCTTGAGGCTCTTCCGTTCGCTGGCGAGATAGCGAATGTCGGGCAGCACAAGATCGACGCCCGGCAAGTCGGGTCCAGGGAAGGTGACGCCGCAGTCGACCATGATCCACTGGCGATGGTCGGGCGGGCCGTAGCCATAAAGGGCGAGATTCATTCCGATCTCGCCAACGCCGCCCAACGGCAGAAATACCAGTTCGTCCTGCTTCGTCATATTATTCTTTTTTCCAATCAACCAAAGAAGACATCGCCGGCGGCAATCGTCATCATCCTGCCTGCGCCAGTATCGAGCATCAACAGGCCATTAACATCAATTCCGGCGAAGTGGCCGGAAATCGACCGGTCCGGCAGATTCACAGTTATCTTTTCGCCGATACCGCAGGCGACTTGGCGCCAGCGTTCGGTGATTTCGCGCACTCCGCGGCCGCGATCCCATGCCTCGAGGACTTCGGCCATCGACGCGAAGAGATGCGCGAAAACCTCTTCAGGGGAAGCAAAGCTCCCCTGCTCGCGTAGGCAAGTCACAGGGTAAAGCGGGTTGTCGGGCATGAACGCAACGTTGATGCCGATACCGATGACGAGGGCCTGGCGCCCATCCGGCAAGGCTTCGGCCTCGACGAGAATGCCGCAGGTCTTCTTTCGCCCGATCAGGATATCGTTCGGCCATTTCACTTCCAGCCGCTCGGCCGTGTGCGGCAGCACCTGGCGCACGGCCTGATGTACCGCGACGGCAATTGCCAGCGGCAGTGAGCCCAGACGCTCCATAGGCGCCGGATCGATGAGTAGAAGCGAGGCGTAGAGATTGCCCCGTTCCGAAACCCAGGGGCGTCCCCGGCGGCCGCGGCCGCCGGTCTGCTTTTCCGCCGTCACCCAGAGGAGGCCGCGGTCCCCTGCCCGGGCTCGGGCAAGGCATTCGCTATTGGTGGACGATGTCTCCGACAGGGCCTCGTGCCTGAAATCGTCGAGCGATATCCGGCGCCGTGCCTCAGAGTTCATCAAAACAGCGTCGCAGCAGCAAGCTCGGCCGCGCCGCCGATCGGACCGCCGATAAGGACATAGGCGAGAACGAAGAGACCGGAGACACCGAAGACCAGGCGCAGCGAACCGGACACGCGAGCAAATTCGTCGGTGGCTTCATCGAACCACATCAGCTTGATGACGCGGAGATAGTAGTACGCGCCGACGACCGATGCGAGAATGCCGATGATGGCAAGCGCATAGAGCTTTGCCTCAATTGCAGCGACAAACACGAAGTACTTCGCGAAGAAGCCTGCGAGCGGAGGAATACCGGCCAGCGAGAACATCAGGATGGTCAGCACCGTCGCCATGAACGGATTGGTGGTCGATAGGCCGGCCAGATCGTTGACCTCCTCGACAACCGTGCCGTCCTTGCGGCGCATCGACATGATGATCGCAAAGCTGCCGAGTGTCATGACCATGTAGATGACCATGTAGAGCATGACACCCGAGACGCCGGTCTGCGTGCCGGAGGCAAGACCAACCAGCGCATAGCCCATGTGGCCGATCGACGAATAGGCCATCAGGCGCTTGATGTTCCTCTGACCGATTGCGGCGAAGGAGCCGAGCAGCATGGAGGCGATCGAAATGAAGACCACGACCTGCTGCCAGTCGGCCAGAACCGGCTGGAAGGCGGTGATGACGATGCGGGTCATCATCGCCATCGCAGCAACCTTCGGGGCGCTTGCAAGGAAAGCCGTGACCGGGGTCGGCGCACCTTCGTAAACGTCCGGCGTCCACATATGGAACGGAACGGCCGAAATCTTGAAGGCGATACCGGCAAGGATGAAGACAAGGCCGAAAATGAGGCCGAGCGAACGCGCGCCGTCAACAGTCAATACCTGAGCAATCGCAGCGAACTGCGTGTGGCCGGTGAAGCCATAGACCAGCGACATGCCGTAAAGCAGCATGCCCGAGGAGAGCGCGCCGAGCACGAAGTACTTCAGCCCGGCTTCCGTGGACTTGACGCTGTCGCGATTGATCGCAGCAACGACGTAGATTGCGAGCGACTGCAGTTCGAGGCCGAGATAAAGCGAGATAAGGTCGTTGGCCGAAATCATCAGCAGAATGCCGAGCGTGCAGAGCAACAGCAGAACCGGAAACTCGAACTTGTCGAGCTGGTTTTCCCTGGCAAGGCCGAGCGACATGAAGAGCGCCACGCTCGAACCGACCAGCGCCGTGATCTTCATGAAGCGACCGAAGCCGTCCGACAGGAAGACGCCGCCGTATGCAACACCTTCACTCGGAAGGACGATCAGCCAGAGAGCGGCCGCCGCCAGCACGATCAGCGCGAGAACGCTGACCATGCGGCCGGAGCGTTCTCCCGAGAAGACGCCGACCATCAACAACACCAAGGCGCCGACCGCGAGGATCAACTCCGGAATGGAAAGATGCAGGCTTGCGAGAATTGTTTCAGAGATCATGTCCCAAAAGTCCCGTCATCATTTCATCGACAGCGCAACGTCGTGCGCTGCCTGGACTGCGGCCGTATAGCTATGGATCAGCTGGTCAACCGATGCAGCGGTCACATCGAAGACCGGAGCCGGATAGACGCCGAAGAAGATGGTCAGTGCGATCATCGGATAGAGGATCAGCTGTTCACGCCGGGAAAGGTCGAGCAGCGCCTTGAGCTTTTCCTTTTCTAGCGCGCCGAAGATGACCCTGCGATAGAGCCAGAGCGCATAGGCAGCGGAGAGGATAACACCCGTTGCGGCGAAGAGCGCGACCCAGGTGTTGACGCGGAAGACGCCAATCAGGGTCAGGAATTCGCCGATGAAGCCCGAGGTGCCCGGCAGGCCGACGTTCGCCATCGTGAAGACCATCATCGCAACGGCGTATTTCGGCATGTTGTTGACCAGACCGCCATAGGCCGCAATCTCTCGCGTATGGGTTCGGTCGTAGATGACGCCGACGCAAAGGAAGAGAGCGCCCGAGACGATGCCGTGCGACAGCATCTGGAAGATCGAGCCCTGCAGACCCTGCGCGTTGGCCGCAAAGATGCCCATCGTCACGTAACCCATGTGGGCAACGGACGAGTAGGCGATCAGTTTCTTCATATCGTCCTGCATCAGCGCCACCAGCGAGGTGTAGATGATGGCGATCACAGACAGCGCGAAGACGAGCGGTGCGAAGAACTCGGAGGCAACCGGGAACATGCCGAGCGAGAAGCGGATCAGGCCGTAGCCGCCGAGCTTCAGAAGCACGCCGGCCAGGATGACCGAGCCGGCCGTCGGCGCCTGAACGTGCGCGTCTGGAAGCCAGGTATGAACCGGCCACATCGGCATCTTCACCGCGAATGACGCGAAGAAGGCAAGCCAGAGCCAGGTCTGCATCTGCGGCGGGAACTGGTAGGCGAGCAGTGCCTGAATATCGGTCGTGCCGGCCTGCCAGTACATCGCCATAATGGCAAGCAGCATCAGAACGGAGCCGAGCAGCGTGTAGAGGAAGAACTTGTAGCTGGCGTAGACGCGATCCTTGCCGCCCCAGACACCGATGATGAGGAACATCGGAATGAGGCCGGCTTCGAAGAAGACGTAGAAGAGAACGATATCAAGCGAAACGAAGACGCCGACCATCATCACTTCCAGGATCAGGAAAGCGATCATGTAGTCCTTCAGGCGCTTCTCGATCGACAGCCAGCTCGCCAGCACGCAGAAAGGCATGAGGAAGGTCGTCAGGATCACGAAGAGCATCGAGATCCCGTCAACGCCGAGATGATAGCTGATGCCGGTGCCAAGCCAGCCATGCTTCTCGATCATCTGGAAGCCCGGGTTCGCATTGTCGAAACCAATCCAGAGGAGGAGCGAAAGGACGAACGTCACGACCGTCGTCATCAACGAGATGTTGAGCACGTTGCGGCGGCCACTCGGACCGTTTTCATTCATCAGCAGTAGGAGCACCACGCCGACGAGCGGCAGGAAGGTGACCGTTGAAAGAATAGGCCAATCGGTCATCAGAAGGAACTCCCGAGCATCATCCAGGTAACAAGCGCCGCAACGCCGATCAGCATGGCGAACGCGTAGTGATAGAGGTAACCGGTCTGCAAGCGCACGACGCGGTTGGTGACATCGACGACGCGGGCAGCGATGCCGTTCGGGCCGTAGGTGTCGATGACGCCGACGTCACCTTTTTGCCACAAGAAGCGGCCGAGCGCCTTTGCCGAGCGTACGAACAGGAAGTCGTAAAGTTCGTCGAAGTACCACTTGTTGAGCAGGAACTGGTACAGAACCCGATGCTGCTGCGCGAGGATGCGCGGCGTCGATGGCGACTTGATGTACATGTACCAGGCCGTGACGAAGCCAACGACCATCGCAATGAAGGGGCTGAGGCCGACCCACGCGGGAACGTGGTGGAACTGCTCAAGCAGCTCGTTTTCCTTGGAGGTGAAGAGCGCGCCCTTCCAGAACTCGGCATACTCCTCGCCATAGAAGCGGCCTTCAAACAGCACGCCTGCCAGAACCGCACCGGCAGCGAGAAGATAGAGCGGAACCAGCATGACTTGCGGCGATTCATGGACGTGGTGCATGACTTCGTGCGAGGCGCGCGGCTGTCCGAAGAAGGTCAGAAACGCCAGGCGCCAGGAATAGAAACTGGTGAACAGAGCTGCAATGACCAGGAGCGTGAAGGCGAAGCCCGCGACCGGCGAATGCGAAGCGTAAGTCGCTTCGATGATGACGTCCTTCGAGAAGAAGCCGGCAAAGCCGAACGGCGTGAACGGAATGCCGACGCCGGTCAGTGCCAGCGTGCCAATCGTCATCATCCAGAAGGTGACGGGGATGTGTGTCCGCAGGCCACCCATGTACCGCATGTCCTGCTCACCATCGACGGCGTGGATGACCGAGCCGGCACCGAGGAACAGCAGAGCCTTGAAGAAGGCGTGCGTGAAGAGATGGAAGATTGCAGCGCCATATGCACCGACGCCGAGAGCGACGAACATGTAGCCGAGCTGCGAGCAGGTCGAATAAGCGATGACGCGCTTGATGTCGTTCTGAACGAGGCCGACAGTTGCGGCGAAGAAGGCCGTGATGGCACCGATCGTCGTTACGAAGACAAGCGCATCTGGCGAAAGCTCGAACAACGGCGACATGCGGGCAACGAGGAAGACGCCTGCGGTAACCATGGTCGCGGCATGGATGAGTGCCGACACCGGCGTCGGGCCTTCCATGGCATCAGGCAACCAGGTGTGCAGCAGGAATTGTGCCGACTTACCCATTGCGCCCATGAAGAGAAGAAGGCAGGCCCCGGTCAGCGCATGTGCCTTGTCGAGGTGCATGCCGAAGAGGTTGAGAACGATTTCGCCGCCCGCGCCGCCGGCTTCGGCCGGAGCAAAGCTCGCTGCGTTCGCGAAGATGGTGTCGAGGTTGATCGAGCCGAAGAGTACGAACAGGCTGGAAATACCGAGGATGAAGCCGAAGTCGCCAACGCGGTTGACGATGAAGGCCTTGATTGCGGCGGCGTTTGCCGACGGCTTCTTGAACCAGAAGCCGATGAGCAGATACGAGGCCAGACCAACGCCCTCCCAGCCGAAGAACATCTGGGCCAGATTGTCGGCGGTCACCAGCATCAGCATGGCGAAGGTGAAGAGCGAGAGGTAGGCGAAGAAGCGCGGGCGATGCGGATCATGATGCATGTATCCGATCGAATAGACGTGCACCAGCGTCGAGACCGTGTTGACGACGATCAGCATGACGGAGGTGAGCGTGTCGACGCGCAGCGACCAGGAAACGTCAATGCCGCCGGACTGGATCCAGCGCAGGACTTCAACCTTGATCGGGCCGCCTTCATGGTGACCCATGCCGACGGTGATGAAGACATACCACGACAGCACCGCGGCGATGATCATCAGGCCGCAGGTAACGTATTCCGATGCCTTGGCGCCGATCGCGCGGCCGAAGAGGCCGGCGATGATCGCGCCAATCAGGGGAAGAAAGACGATAGCTTTATATAAAAACATGAGCCCTCAGCCCTTCATCATATTGACGTCTTCGACGCCGATCGAGCCGCGGTTGCGGTAGAAGACGACGAGAATTGCAAGACCGATTGCCGCTTCAGCTGCAGCGACGGTCAGAATGAACAGTGCAAAAACCTGGCCGACGATGTCATTCAGGAACGACGAGAAGGCGACCATGTTGATGTTGACCGCGAGCAGGATGAGCTCGATCGACATCAGGATGACGATGATGTTCTTCCGGTTCAGGAAGATGCCGAAGACGCCGAGCGTGAAGAGGATGGCGCTGACCGTCAGGTAATGGGAAAGTCCGATGACCATTGTGTTTGTTCCTTAAGCTCGCGCCTGCCTTAAACGCCCTGCCCCGGCTTGACCTTGACCACCTCAACGGCGGTCGCCGGATTGCGGGCAACCTGTCTGGCAATGTCCTGCCGCTTGATGTGCGTGCGATGCTTGAGCGTCAGCACGATCGCACCGATCATAGCGACGAGCAGCACGAGACCAGCGATCTGGAAGAAGTAGACGTAATTCGTATAGAGCACGTCGCCGAGTGCAGCGGTATTCGTCCGCTCGGTCAGAGCCGGGATCGGCATCGCGACCGTCTTGGCGATCTCCGGCGAAATGACCGTACCGCCGACGACAACGATGAGCTCAGCCGCCAGGATCAACCCGATTATCGCACCGATCGGCGCGTACTCGAGAACGCCGGCGCGCAGCTCCGTGAAGTCGATGTCAAGCATCATGACCACGAAGAGGAAGAGAACCGCCACGGCACCGACGTAAACGACGAGCAGGATCATCGCAAGGAATTCGGCGCCGAGCAGCAGGAAGAGGCCGGCCGCGTTGAAGAAAACCAGGATCAGGAAGAGAACCGAATGTACCGGATTCTTCGACCAAATGACCATGAACGCCGACGCTACCGCGACAAAGGCGAAAAGATAGAAAAATAGAGCCTGCAGACCCATGTTGGTGCCTTTTTCATCTTCCCCCGGGCAGCCGGGAGTTTCCCTGCCCGATGAAGCTTCGCATGGACGGGTCCGGCAAAGCCTCGGTGCATGTTGACCGGTAGCCGCGCGACGGGCGGCATTCCGGCATTTCAATTTCGATCAACGGTACGGTGCGTCCAGCGCGATGTTGCGCGCGATTTCGCGCTCCCAACGGTCGCCGTTCTCCAGAAGCCGCGCCTTGTCGAAGTAGAGTTCTTCGCGGGTTTCCGTTGCAAATTCGAAATTCGGACCTTCGACGATCGCATCGACCGGACATGCCTCCTGGCAGAAGCCGCAGTAGATGCACTTTACCATGTCGATGTCGTAACGAACCGTGCGGCGCGTGCCATCGTTGCGGCGGGGACCAGCTTCGATGGTGATCGCCTGGGCAGGACAGATCGCCTCGCAGAGCTTGCAGGCGATGCAGCGCTCTTCGCCGTTGGGATAGCGACGCAGTGCGTGTTCGCCGCGGAAGCGCGGGCTGACCGGCCCCTTTTCGAACGGGTAGTTGATTGTTGCTTTCTGCTTAAAAATGTACCGGAAGGTCAGCCAGAACGCACTGACGAATTCCTTCAGGAACAGCGAGCTGACAGCGTTGGACAAGCCTGCCATCTTCAACCTCCAATATTGCTTGAAACGAGGGCCGGCATGATCATGCCCAACCCGTCAGCTTCAGCACGAATGCAACGATAACGACCATGGCGAGCGACAAGGGAAGGAAGACCTTCCAGCCCAGGCGCATCAGTTGGTCGTAGCGATAGCGCGGGACAAATGCCTTGACCATCGCGATCATGAAGAACACCAGGCACGACTTCAGCGTGAACCAGATGACGCCCGGTACCCAGTTCAGGAACCATACGTCGACCGGCGGCAGCCACCCCCCCAGGAACAGGATGGTCGTCAGCGAGCACATCAAAACGATGGCCGCATATTCGCCGAGCATGAACATCATGTAGAGCGAGGAGCCGTATTCGACCATGAAGCCGGCGACGAGTTCCGATTCTGCTTCCGGAAGGTCGAAAGGCGGGCGATTCGTTTCGGCCAGCGCCGAAATGAAGAAGATGATGAACATCGGGAACAGCGCCAGCCAATGCCAGTCGAGGAACGACGATGGCAGACCGAGGCGCGTGCCGAGGCCGGCCTGCTGGGCATGGACGATATCCGTCAGGTTCAACGAACCGACGCAGAGCAGGACTGTGACGATGACGAAGCCGATAGAGACTTCGTAGGACACCATCTGCGCGGCCGAGCGGAGCGCGCCGAGGAACGGATACTTCGAGTTCGAGGCCCAGCCACCCATGATGATGCCATACACTTCAAGCGAGGAGATCGCGAAGATGTACAGGATGCCGACATTGATGTTGGCGATGACCCATCCATCAGCCAGAGGCACGACGGCCCAGGTCGACAGCGCCAGAAGCACGGTCACGAGCGGCGCCAGCAGGAAGACCGCCTTGTTGGCGCCGGCCGGAATGACCGGCTCCTTGAAGACGAACTTCAAAAGGTCGGCGAAGGACTGGAAAAGTCCCCACGGACCTACCACATTCGGACCTCGGCGGAGCTGCACTGCTGCCCAGATCTTGCGGTCTGCCAACAGGATGTAGGCGATGAAGACGAGCAAGCAGACCAGGAGAAGAAGCGACTGACCGACCATGAGGAGGCCAGGCAAGACATAAGTTGAAACAAACGATTCCATAGTCCCCTGCCCTTACTCTGCCGCGACTTTGAAGTTGTTGCGGGCCAATGCCGAGCACTCGGCCATCACTGCCGAAGCGCGCGCGATCGGGTTCGTCAAATAGAAGTCTTTGACCGGCGAAGCAAACCCGGATTTGTTCATCTTGCCGGCTTTTTTCGCAACTGCGGCAATTTTGGCGCTGTCGCTTTCAGCGATCTCGTCAAGCGCTGCGAAATGGGGGAAGGCCGCATAGAGCTTTGCACGCAATTCGCCAAGCGAGTCAAACGGAAGCTTCTTGCCGAGCACGTCGGAAAGCGCGCGCAGGATCGCCCAGTCTTCGCGGGCGTCACCCGGTGCGAAGCCGGCTCGATTGCCCATCTGAACGCGACCCTCGGTGTTGACCCAGGTGCCGGACTTCTCGGTGTAGGCTGCCGCCGGCAGGATGACATCGGCATTGTGGGCACCGTGGTCACCGTGCGATCCGATGTAGACCGTCAGCTTTGCCTTCTTGGCGGCGAAATCAAGTTCGTCGGCGCCAAGCAGGAAGAGAACATCCATTGATGCCAGCATCTCTGCAGCGTTGACACCCTTTGCACCGGGCACGAAGCCGAGGTCGAGACCGCCGACGCGCGATGCCGCCGTGTGCAGAACAGCAAAGCCGTTCCAGCCTTCCACGACTGCACCGACCGTGCCGGCAAGCTTTGCAGCAGTTGCGAGAACACCAGCACCATCGCTGCGCGACAGAGCGCCCTGGCCGATGATGATCAGCGGCTTCTTGGCATCCGTCAGAACCTTGGCGAAGGCGTGGTTGTCGTCAGCGAGATCCTTCAGCGTGTCCGGGCCAGCGCCGAGATATTCATGGCCGTAGCGCAGTTCGCCAGCTTCGCCGATCACCCCGATCGGGAAGTTGCCGCGGCGCCAGCGCTTGCGGATGCGGGCGTTGAGCACGGCGGCTTCGAAGCGCGGGTTGGCGCCGATGATCAGCAGTGCGTCCGCCTGCTCGATGCCTTCGATCGTCGGGTTGAAGAGGTAGCTTGCGCGGCCGAGCGACGGATCAAGTGCCGTCCCATCCTGGCGACAGTCGAGGTTCTCGGAACCGAGCGACTTCACGAGTTCCGACAGTGCGTACATTTCTTCGACGGATGCGAGGTCGCCGGCTATTGCGCCGACCTTCTCGCCGCTGGTCGCGGCAACGGCAGCCTTGATCGCGCCGAAAGCTTCGCCCCAGGTCGCAGCCTGCAGGCGGCCGTCCTTGCGGACGTATGGGCGGTCGAGGCGCTGCGTCTTAAGGCCGTCCCAGATGAAGCGGCTCTTGTCGGAAATCCACTCTTCATTGATCTGGTCGTTGACCCGCGGCATCACGCGCATGACTTCGCGGCCGCGCGTGTCAACACGGATTGCGGAACCGAGTGCGTCCATGACGTCGATCGTTTCGGTCTTGTTCAATTCCCAAGGACGGGCCGTGAAGGCGAACGGCTTCGAGGTCAGAGCGCCAACCGGGCAAAGGTCGACGACATTGCCCTGCAGCTCGGAGGTCATCGCCTGCTCGAGGTAGGTCGTGATTTCGGCGTCCTCGCCGCGGCCGATCAGGCCGAGTTCGGAAATGCCGGCTACCTCGGTCGTGAAGCGGACGCAACGCGTGCAGTGAATGCAGCGGTTCATGACCGTCTTGACGAGCGGTCCGATGTACTTGTCTTCGACGGCGCGCTTGTCTTCCTGATAGCGCGAGCTATCGATGCCAAAGGCCATCGCCTGGTCCTGCAGGTCGCATTCGCCGCCCTGGTCGCAGATCGGGCAATCCAGCGGATGGTTGATCAGCAGGAACTCCATCACGCCTTCACGGGCCTTCTTGACCATCGGCGTGTTGGTGAAGACCTCCGGCAGTTCGCCGTTCGGGCCGCCGCGGATATCGCGCACGCCCATGGCGCAGGATGCCTGCGGCTTCGGCGGGCCGCCTTTTACCTCAACGAGGCACATGCGGCAGTTGCCGGCAACCGAAAGGCGCTCATGGAAGCAGAAGCGCGGAACTTCAGCACCGGCTTCCTCACACGCCTGAATGAGGGTGTAATGATCGGGTACTTCGATCTCGTTACCGTCAATCTTCAGTTTTGCCATCGTCACTCAGTCCTGTTTTCCGTTTGCCGGATGGCGGCAAACAAACCCACTTTGCAACAGTTTCGCTGCCAGGCCGGATTCTTGTCCCGTTGGCATCGGTGTCGCTCAAATTCTCTGCCGATCCCGAGACCCGGGATCAGCCTTCGGCCTTCGCAGTTTCGGGCGCCTGCCCGTCCTCTTCAGCCTTGACCCTGCTCCGGCCGTTTCGGCCGAAAATTCACTTCCGCTTTCGCCCCTTGGCGATCAGCGCCTTGGCCTGCGCAACCCAGCCATCGCGGGCGATCCGCCCGTCGAAGCCGAGTTCGGCGTCGATGTGCGCCGCGTCCTCGTCCGACCAGCCGGCGATTATGGCGAAGGAGCGAATGCCCCTGGCGTTCAGCACCTGCTCGATCTTCGGACCGACGCCGGAAATCTGCTTCAGATCGTCCGCCTTTCGAGCGCCTGAAGCGGGTTTGGCAACCACTTCAGGCGTGGCATTCGGTTGCCTAACCGGAACAACCGAAAGCCTGACTTTGTCTGCAACCTTCCTGGCAGGCGCCCTCTCCGGCCGGACCTCGACTTGCGGCTTGCCCTCATCGGGCGGCGTTTCGTCGAGAACGGAGGCGAGCTTGCTCGTTGCATCGAGCGCGCCCTGCAGCGCTCCGAAGAATGCGCCGGCCATCTGCGTCGAAAAGCCGAAACCGATCGCGGTAGCCGCCGCCATTGCCGCAGCCGGATTGACCATCACGGACGGCACCGGCAGCGCACGGGCGTTTTCCAGCATCTCGGCAGCAAGGCGGCCGAAGTCGGCCGAGAAATCAGCCACCCCTTCCTTGTCAGTGCTATCGGACGCCTTCGTCATCAGCCTTACTCTGCAGCCTCGAGAACCGCCCCGTGATCCAGTGCGCTTGCCGTATACTGGTCGATACGCGCTTCGATCTCGTGACGGAAGTTACGGATCAGACCCTGCACCGGCCATGCGGCAGCATCACCGAGCGCACAGATAGTGTGACCTTCGATTTGCTTGGTGACCTGGAACAGCATGTCGATTTCGCGCTTGTGGGCATTGCCTTTGGCCATGCGCTCCATCACGCGCCACATCCAGCCGGTACCTTCGCGGCACGGCGTACACTGGCCGCAGCTCTCATGCTTGAAGAAGGCCGAGATGCGGGCGATGGCCTTGATGACATCGGTGGACTTGTCCATGACGATCGCAGCGGCCGTACCGAAGGAAGAACCGACCGCGCGCAGGCCATCGAAGTCCATCGGGCAGTCGATGATGTCCTTTGCCGGAACGATCGGGCACGATGCGCCGCCCGGAATCACTGCAAGCAGGTTGTCCCAACCGCCGCGGATGCCGCCTGCGTGGCGATCGACGAGCTCGCGGAAAGTGATGCCCATTTCCTCTTCGACGGTGCACGGCTTGTTGACGTGGCCCGACAGCATGAACAGCTTGGTGCCGACGTTGTTCGGACGACCGATCGACGAGAACCAGCCAGCGCCGCGGCGCAGAATGGTCGGAGCAACCGCGATCGATTCGACGTTGTTGACCGTCGTCGGGCAGCCGTAGAGACCCATGTTGGCCGGGAACGGCGGCTTCAGGCGCGGCTGGCCCTTCTTGCCTTCCAGGCTTTCGAGCAGAGCGGTTTCTTCGCCGCAGATATAGGCGCCGGCGCCGTGATGGACGAAGATGTCCATGTCCCAGCCCAGCTTGTTGTTCTTGCCGAGCAGGCCGTAATCATAGCATTCGTCGATCGCCGCCTGCAGGGCTTCACGCTCACGGATATATTCGCCGCGGACGTAGATATAGGCCGCGTTTGCACCCATGGCGAAGCTGGCGATCACGCAGCCCTCGATCAGCGTATGCGGATCATGGCGCATGATGTCCCGGTCCTTGCAGGTGCCGGGCTCCGATTCGTCGGCATTGACGACGAGATAATGTGGGCGTCCGTCGCTTTCCTTCGGCATAAAGGACCACTTGAGACCGGTCGGGAAACCCGCGCCGCCTCGGCCGCGAAGGCCCGATGCCTTCATCTCGTTGATGATCCAGTCGCGACCCTTTTCGAGGATCTGCTTGGTGCCGTCCCAGTGGCCGCGGCTCATCGCGCCCTTCAGAGACTTGTCCTTGAGGCCGTAGATATTGGTAAAGATGCGGTCTTTATCTTGTAACATGCTTCACCCCTTACCGCGGCTTCTTACCGAAGACTTTAATGTATTCGGCTTCGCCGCCCTTGGCGAGCGCCTTGGCCTGCTTGACCCAGTCGTCGCGCTCGATGCGGCCCTTGAAATTCAGGTAGCCATCAACCCATTCGCGTTCGGCCCTCTTCCAGCTCGCGACCTGCGCGAAGGTGAAGATGCCGAGTTCGTGGAGCGTGCCTTCGATCTTCGGACCGACGCCGGAGATCAGCTTCAGATCATCCGGAGCAGCCGGTTTTTCGATGCCGGCCGGACGGTTTTTGTCGGTAAGCGAGGGCTTTGCCGTGGCAACCGGAGCCGCTGCCGGTGCAGCAGCCGCCTGTTCTTCGACAGCCTTCACGTTCCTGGCGGCCGCCTTCGGCGCCGTTGCCGGCGTCTTCAATGCAGCGTTGGTTTCAGCATCGGTGCTCTTCGGGCGCGCAGCTTCAGACGGCGGAACCGGAGCAGCATCGACCTTTGCCGTCGCAGCTTCGGCAACGGCCTTCTTTGCAGGCGCCTTCTTTGCCTTCGGTTCGTCTTCCGTCAGCGTCGTCGGGCCGCCCTCCGGCGACGAGAAGTGACGGTCGATCTGCGGGCCGGGCGTGATGCTCGCGCCATTGCCGGCCTCGAAGGTATCAATGATTTCTTCAAGACGTTCCGGCGTCAGGTCCTCGTACGTATCCTTGCCGATCATGACCATAGGCGCGTTGACGCAGGCCCCAAGACACTCGACTTCTTCCCAGGAGAGCGTGCCGTCAGCGTTACGCTCAAAGGGGTGATGGTGGATCTTGCTCTTGCAGACCGCCATCAGGCTTTCCGAGCCGCGCAGCATGCAGGGCGTTGTGCCGCACACCTGGACGTGGGCGCGCGTACCGACCGGGTTCAGCTGGAACTGCGTGTAGAAGGTCGCAACTTCGAGAACGCGGATATAGGCCATGTCGAGCATGTCGGCGATCTTTTCGATCGCGGGGCGCGTGACCCAACCATCCTGCTCCTGCGCCCGCATCAACAGCGGGATGACCGCGGATTGCTGACGGCCAGCGGGATATTTCTTGATCGTCTTTTCCGCCCAGAGCGCGTTCTCGTCATTGAAGGCGAACGCGGCAGGCTGGAATTGATCTTCGGCTAATCGACGAACGGACATTCTTCCTCACGCCTTGTCAGTTTATGGTCCCACACTGCGATGCCGTCAGAGACTTCATCTCGCATGCGTAGGCCGACTGGTCTTTTTGCAAAAACACAACGAACTTGCCGCCGTTCGGAACGGCGGCCTTGATTTCATAGCCCTTGGACAACAGGTCGCCCATCGAGGCCTTTGCTGCCGGCGGCTGCACCTCGCCCTGGCCCAGCTTCGGGCCCATTCCGCCGACGTCCTGGGCGACGGCCCCGGAGGCAGCAAGGAGGCAGCTTCATCAGCGGTCTACCTCACCGAACACGATGTCGAGCGAACCGAGCACGGCCGTCACGTCAGCGAGCATGTGGCCCTTGCAGAGGAAGTCCATCGCCTGCAGGTGGGCGTAGCCCGGTGCACGGATCTTGCAGCGGTACGGCCTGTTGCTGCCATCGGCGACGACGTAGACGCCGAATTCGCCCTTCGGCGCTTCGACGGCCGCATACACTTCGCCGGCCGGCACGTGATAGCCTTCCGTGTAGAGCTTGAAGTGGTGAATGAGCGCTTCCATCGAACGCTTCATCTCGCCGCGCTTCGGCGGAACGACCTTGCCGTCGATCGACGAGACCGGACCGGTCTTGGCACTGCCCATCAGGCGCTCGACGCACTGCTTCATGATGCGAACCGACTGGCGCATCTCGATCATGCGGATCAGGTAGCGATCGTAGCAGTCGCCGTTCTTGCCGATCGGAATGTCGAATTCCATATCGTTGTAACACTCGTAGGGCTGCGAGCGGCGCAGATCCCAGGCAGCGCCCGAACCGCGCACCATGACGCCCGAGAAGCCCCACGACCATGCGTCTTCCAGCGATACGACGCCGATATCGACGTTACGCTGCTTGAAGATACGGTTGTCGGTCAGCAGGCCTTCGATATCGTCGAGGATCTTTAAGAAGGGATCGCACCACTTCCCGATATCCTCGACCAGCTCCGGCGGGAGGTCCTGGTGAACGCCACCCGGACGGAAATAGGCTGAGTGCATACGGGCGCCGCAGGCGCGCTCATAAAACACCATCAGCTTTTCGCGCTCTTCGAAACCCCAGACCGGCGGCGTCATCGCACCGACGTCCATGGCCTGCGTCGTCACGTTCATGATGTGCGACAAGATTCGGCCAATTTCGGAGTAGAGAACGCGAATGAGCTGACCGCGAATCGGAATTTCGAGCTTCAGCATCTTTTCGACGGCGAGCGCGAAAGCGTGTTCCTGGTTCATCGGCGCGACGTAGTCGAGACGATCGAAATAGGGAACGGCCTGCAGGTAGGTCTTCGTCTCGATCAGCTTTTCAGTGCCCCGATGCAGAAGGCCGATATGCGGATCGACGCGCTCGATGATTTCACCATCGAGCTCAAGCACGAGACGCAGAACACCGTGCGCGGACGGATGCTCCGGTCCGAAATTGATCGTAAAATTGCGAACGTTATGTTCAGTCATAGCGACGCGCTCCGCGCTGGCAATTGGCATGAGACGAAAAGCAGAGAGGCTTCAAGAAATCCGAGCCTCATCTTCACTTCGCCGCCTTCTCGTCTCCCGGCAGCACGTAGTCCGTGCCCTCCCAAGGGGACATGAAGTCGAAATTGCGGAATTCCTGCTTCAGTTCGACGGGTTCGTAGACAACGCGCTTGGCAGCATCGTCATAACGCACTTCGACGTAACCCGTCGTCGGGAAGTCCTTGCGCAGCGGGTGGCCCTCGAAACCGTAATCGGTGAGAAGACGGCGCAGGTCCGCATGACCGGAGAACGGAATGCCGTACATGTCCCAGGCTTCCCGCTCGAACCATTCGGCACCCTTATAAACGGCGGTTGCCGACGGCACCGGTTCGCCGTCAGCCACGGCAACCTTGACACGGATGCGCAGGTTTTGCTTCGGCGACAGCAGGTGATAGACGACATCGAAACGCTTTTCGCGCTGCGGCCAGTCTACACCGCAGATATCGATCATGCTGATGAAGCCGCAGCGTGCGTCGTCGCGCAGGAACGTCAGCAGCGCCAGAATCGTTTCCGGCGTCGCAGCGACGTTCAGCTCATCGTAGCTGATGGATGCATCGAGAAAGAGATCGCCGCGCATCTCGCGGAGATACGAAGACAATTCGCTCAAGGCTTCAGTCATGACAGTCCTCCGCCCTTAGCGCTCGATCGTTCCGGTTCGACGGATCTTCTTCTGCAGAAGCAGCACCCCGTAGAGCAGCGCTTCTGCCGTGGGGGGACAGCCCGGCACGTAGATATCGACAGGAACGACACGGTCGCAACCACGGACGACCGAATAGGAATAGTGATAGTAACCGCCGCCATTGGCGCAGGATCCCATCGAGATGACGTAGCGCGGCTCAGGCATCTGGTCGTAGACCTTGCGCAGCGCAGGCGCCATCTTGTTGGTCAGCGTGCCGGCAACGATCATAACGTCCGACTGGCGCGGCGAAGCGCGCGGAGCAACACCGAAGCGCTCCATGTCGTAACGCGGACCGGAAACCTGCATCAGGCCTTCGACGGCACAGCATGCCAGACCGAATTGCATCCACATCAACGAGCCCGTACGGGCCCAGGTGATCAGATCGCGGGTCGAGGTAACGAGAAAGCCCTTATCGGCCAGTTCATCGTTGATTTCGCCGAAGACGGCGCTGTCGCTGCCGATCGGCTTTCCCGTTGCCGGGTCGATGATGCCCTTCGGGTGTGGCGCGACGAGCGCCTTATCGCTTTGGGCTACTCCCATTCCAGGGCTCCCTTTTTCCATTCATAGATAAAGCCGATGGTCAGCACAGCGAGGAAGACCATCATGGACCAGAAGCCGAACCAGCCGATCGCGCCGAACGAAACGGCCCACGGAAAGAGGAAAGCGACTTCGAGGTCGAAGATGATGAAGAGGATTGATACCAAGTAGAAACGGATATCGAACTTCATGCGAGCGTCATCGAATGCGTTGAAGCCGCACTCGAAGGCCGAAAGCTTTTCGGAATCAGGCGCCTTGAAGGCAACGGCAAACGGCGCGATCAGAAGCGCCAGGCCGATTACAAGGGCGATACCAATGAAAATAGCGATCGGAATATAGGAACTGAGCAGTCCAGTCATCAGGTTCATCCCTGCTTGCGGGCTGCGCCAGGAAGGCGCAAGTGGGCAATTGCCCGGCAAGCGAACGTGCGTTGCAACACAGCCGTGGTTAGCGCAGCCAGCGCCACGGCGCAAGACTTTTAGAGCACCAATTCGACTGCCGAGGCGCGACATTATCAAGCAGATGCAATGATGTCGCGACAAATCCACACAAGTCGATTCAGACTGCATGCCAGCCCGTCGGATATTGCATGGCTCGCAACGAAAGACGAACTCCAAGCCAACGGAAAGATCGGAACCGGTGACCAAGCAGGCATGCAACAAGAAGAGAAAAACACCCTATCCGGGACGGAATGGCGCGAGTGACGGGGCTCGAACCCGCGACCTCCGGCGTGACAGGCCGGCACTCTAACCGACTGAGCTACACCCGCGCATGTTGGACCAAAGGACCGGATCAAGCACCAGGTGGTACCTTTTCTTGAAATGGCGCGAGTGACGGGGCTCGAACCCGCGACCTCCGGCGTGACAGGCCGGCACTCTAACCGACTGAGCTACACCCGCATTCATTTCAAGCATCCGGAAGCTTTCGCGTCCATGTCAAAGCAGCCTCGCCGCTTCGATGAGCGGCTAACTAAGGGGTTCGCATTTCAGTGTCAAGCAGCTTTAGAGACAAAACGATGACAGTCCGCGAATTGTTTTCGGGGCCTCAAATTCCATGGGCAAAATCGAAGTATTGTTAAGTGAGTGCCTGCCGAGCTGCGGGCAGGCAACCAACTCCCCAGCCCTCGCCTGCCCAGCCTGCGGTTTTCCACAGTTCAGAAATCGCCGAGACCAAAGCAAGGCGAGCAGCTCCACTCAAAAAAATCAAAAAATCTTCGCAAACACTCTTGCGGTTTGTCCGCGATCCGCATAGATCACGGCCACCGACGCGGCGGACCGAACCGGACCGTTCTCGCGAGGGCGATTAGCTCAGTTGGTAGAGCGCCTCGTTTACACCGAGGATGTCGGGAGTTCGAGTCTCTCATCGCCCACCATTCTTTCCGTTCATATCCGCGATGGCATTTGCTACTGGCAAAACGTCTTTCGCTGCCCGCGCCAGCAGACGCCTGCCGGCCAAGCGAAGACCACCGGATCTCAAGCGGCTGGGAGCCAAACGCGCGCCAGCAGGTTCACATCATTCTATGCCAAATTCGGCATTTACTCCGTTTTAATTGAGCGCGCGCAATATTGTTCTTATAAGTTGTCTGCCGCGCGAGCATGACGCTCTGCGGTTTCTCTCATACATATCTCTTATGCTTTTCGGCACGGCCAAAGGTCGCTGCAGGAAGTCCCCAGCATACCTTGCCTAAATAGTGACTGCCATGCTGGCCGGTGATCCGGCCCCTTCCCGCAGTTCATCGATGGTAAACACAGTGTCACGGTGGAGAGCATCTGGTGCAGCCCAATACGCACACGAATCTGGCCTTTCGCGTTGCAACGGTCTTGCAACAATTGGGTATCGAGGGGCTGCCGCGCAACTATGAGCTCGTGTTCGAGGCCATGACCGGCAATAGTCCGGATCTCGCCCGTGAACTCAGGTCGCTCGGCCCGGTCAAGACGCAGGATGCTCTGGATGCGATTTGCCGACGTTACCTGCCCCATCACTTCGAAGGCAGCCTACTCGAGGCGCGTTCCGGCCAGGTGCAGCAGGAGCTGCAGAGCATCCTCTCCCTGCTCAACGAGGAGAAGTCCGCTCTTACGCGTTACGGAAGTGTCATCAGCCAAGCTGCCCGAATTTTCGAAGCCAATGATGTGACAGACAAGGTCGCTCTCACGCAATCGTTGCAATCGGTGAGCTCGGCCACACACGCTCGCGAGGCACAAAGCTCAATGCTCGCCTCGAAGGTGGTGGAGAAATCGCAGAAACTTGAGGAGGTGCAGCGAGAGACCGCCGCGGCGAACGCTGCCAGATTTGTCGATACGGTGACCGGGCTGGGGAACCGCCGGGGGTTCAACAAGGAACTAGCCAAGATCTACGAGAAATCAGGGCTGCCTGATCTTTGTGGAATCGCCTTTGCGGACATCGACGGCTATGAGACGATTGCCGCCGTTCCGAACCTCCTCGAACCCGTCCTCAAGAAAATCGGCGAGCTGATCCAGGGGATCTCCAGCAAAGAAGACCTGGCCTGCCGCTTCGATCGCGGTCGCTTCGGTTTCGTTTTCCGAACCGCAGACGAGACGGAAATCATGCGGCTCATCGACAGGCTCCGCGATCGAATAAAGGGGCTTGCGGTGGTGCATCCAGTATCCGGAAAACGGGCCGCTGCGCTTTCATTCTCGGTCGGGATATGTATGTCGAAGGAGGCCCTGACTGCTGATGGCGTGATCGCATTCGCCGAGCAAGCGCTCGCTATGGCAAAGGCATCGGGCGGAGACAATGTCTCCATACATGGCGTGACGAATGTCTCGCACGTGCCGAAGGACTGGCTCATTTATCGATAGAATCAGACGTCGGCGATCTGCGTTGCGCCTTCCTCAGGAAGAAGCCTAGCCAACTTTACGTCGCACTGGCTATAAGGTGGTTCTCACGGGCCGCACGGTCCAATTGTACAAGCATCATCCGAGACATCATCATGAAAACACGCGCGGAACGGCAGGCACAACGGGCGAGCATGCCGAGGACCCAGCTTGCCGCTCATCACATGGAGAACGCAAGGCTGCTGCCGGATCGGGGCGAGTTGCTCTATCGTATCCCGAACGGCGGCATCGGTGTCGAAGTCGGAGCCGCCTTTGGGGAGTACACGGCAGAGATCCTCGAAAAGAACCGGCCAGCGCAGCTTTACCTGATCGATCCCTGGAGCATGGACCGCTATAGTTCGGGGCTCGATCAAATCCACACTCAATTCAAAGACCAGATCGAGAGCGGACAACTGCACCTGATGCAGGGCACATCGCTCGAAAAGCTCGCCGAGTTCGACGATGACTTCCTCGACTGGGCCTACATCGATACGGACCATTCCTTCGAGCTCACCTGGCAGGAACTCCTCCTTTGCGAGAAGAAAGTGAAACGAACGGGAAGAATCGCCGGGCACGATTTCTGCACCGGCAACACTGTGAAGCCGATCGTCTACGGCGTCGTCGAAGCGGTCACCAAATTCTGCAAGGATTATGGCTGGCAGTTCGAGTTCCTAACGGTCGAATCGCACGCGCATTTTTCCTACTGTCTCAAGCGTCTCTGACCTCAGGCCGTTCCGGTGTATTGCTCGTCGGTAACGCGTTCCATCCAGTCGGCGGCGCTGCCGTCAAGCGCTTCATGGATCGCGATGTGCGTCATCGCGGTATCGGGTGCGGCGCCATGCCAGTGTTTTTCGCCCGGCGCGAACCAGACCGTATCGCCGGCGCGAATTTCACGAAGGGGGCCGCCCTCGCTCTGCGCCAGGCCTTTTCCGGCGGTGACAAAGAGGGTCTGTCCCAGCGGATGGGTGTGCCATGCGGTTCGGGAACCTGGCTCGAAGGTGACGCTCACCACCCGCATCCGGGCCGGGCTCGGCGCATCCATCAATGGATCCTGGCGGACGGATCCCGTGAAATACTCTGCCGGCGCCTTCATCGAGGGTTGTGATCCGCAGGGTTTGATCTCCATCAGATTTTCCTTTCGAACTTGACCTGCCCGTCTGAGCCGACCGTAAGCCAAGCGTCCGCATCATCCAAGCGATGTATGGCTCGATCGTACAGCCTGTCCTGTTGACCAGCAGGCCTTCAGTCACCGGCCAGTGATACGACGTGTCCGACGACAGCGATATCTGGCAAATCGGTCGCCGACCGCGCCGTTTGCGTCGCTCTTCGCCAGAATTGGCAACGCTTGGCAGATGCCGCCCTATCTCGGCTGCAGACGCTTGCTCCCTGCCTGGGCGACTGCTAGTGCCTGGCATTTCATCACGCGGAGGATTTCCATGAAACAGCATTCTTTCGGTCACCTGCCCCACACCGTCACGAATATCGGCTTCGGCGCATGGCAGATCGGCGGCGCCTGGGGCGATGTCAGCGAAGCCGACGGTCGCGATGCGCTGAATGCGGCGCTCGACGCCGGCATGACCTTCATCGATACCGCCGACGTTTACGGCGATGGCCGGTCGGAAAAGATCATTGCCGACGTTCTCGATAGCCGCGGCGGCGAACGGCCGATGGTTGCGACCAAGGCAGGTCGGCGGCTCAATCCGCATGTTGCCGACGGCTACACCAAGGCCAATCTCGAAGGCTTCATCGATCGCAGCCTGAAGAATCTGCGCGTCGACAGCCTCGACCTCGTGCAATTGCATTGCCCGCCGACCGAGGTGCTTTATCGCCCGGAGGTCTTCGAAGGCCTGAATGAGTTGCAGAAGGCCGGCAAGATCAGAGGCTACGGCGTCAGCGTCGCAAAAGTCGAGGAAGCGCTGAAGGCGATCGAGTATCCTGGCGTCGTCAGCATCCAGATCATCTACAACCTCTTCCGCCAGCGGCCCGATCACCTGTTCTTCCAGGAGGCGCGACGAAGGAACATCGCGGTCATCGCCCGCGTGCCGCTCGCAAGCGGGCTGTTGTCCGGGAAGATCTCTCGCGAGACGAAGTTTGCGAGCGACGATCACCGCAATTTCAATCGCCACGGCGAGGCCTTCGACGTCGGCGAGACATTTGCCGGCGTTCCCTTCGAGGTCGGCCTGCAGGCTGTGGAGGAAGTGCGCAAGCTCGTGCCGGCCGGCGCAACAATGGCGGCCTTCGCGCTGCGCTGGATCCTGATGAGCGATTCGGTAACCGTCGTCATCCCCGGCGCACGCAACGCCGAACATGCACGCGCCAACGCAGCAGCTGCTGGCCTCGCGCCGCTATCGCATGAAGTGATGGACGCAACACGCGAGATCTACGAGCGGCTGGTCGCTCCCTATGTCCACCAGCGCTGGTAAGACGACCACAAGAAAAAATGGCCGGGCTAAGACCCGGCCATTCTGTTTCCTTGATAGATCAATCTCAGTTCGTGCCGACGAGATTGACCGGGAAGAACAGGGTTTCACCCGAGGAATCGTCGACGCCGTCATTGTCCGTGACCGCGTAGGCCTTGCCGGAGGCATCGAAAGCGAAGCCTTCTAGCTTGTCGAGAACATAGCCGTTGGTGGCGGCCTTTAACTCCGGAAGGAAGTCGTGAGCCTCAGTCTTCTTGACCACCGGCAACTCGCCGCCCAACTTGGCGGGCTTCAGATCTGATATCGCCACCTTGTAGAGTTTCTTCAGCTTTGCCGCGTCACCGACGAGATTGTCGCGTTCGATGATGTAGACGCTGTCGCCGTGAGCGGAGATTTCGGAAAGACCGACCCACCCCCCTTCGGACTTGTCGAGCGGGTAGCGGACGGCACCCCACTCCTTGCTCTTCGCATTGTAGGAAACGAGTTTGACAAAGCCCTTCTCGTCATCCTTCCACTCACGCTGAACGGCCATCCAGAGCGTCGCGTCGTCGCCGGAGCCGACGATCGTCACGCCTTCAAAGCCGTAGCGGATTTCGTTAGCCGCCAGCTCCTTCGGAAGTGCTATCTCTTCCTTGATCTCGCCCTTTGGGTTGACGTGATAGAGAGCGTGCGGCACCAGCTTCTCACTGTTGCCTTCCGACGCCAGCCAGATCCAACCCTTTTCATCGACAGCCACACCCTCGATGTCGAGCTTTTGTGCCGGCTGGCCGTCGCGCTTCACGGTCAGCGCCTCGGTGATCACGGCTGGCTCCTTGGTTACGTCGATCGTGTAGATCGTCGGCTGCATGCCGAGCACGCTGTCGCTGACCGCAAACAGCTGGCCTGGCTTTTCCGGAACGGCAGCAAGGCCGGAGAGCGCCGAAAAGCCAACCGGGTTGCCGTCCTTTTCGGCGGCAACGATCTTCGGATAGGCGATCTCACCCTCGGCAAGTTCATAGATCATCACATGCGACCGCGGGCCACTATCCTTGCCGAGATCGACTTCGTTGGCGGTGGCGAGAAGATTGCGCGACGGAACGGCGACAGCGCCCTCAGGTGAAACGCCGGACGGAAGGATCTGGACGAGTTGAGGCACGGCACCGGTATCCTTGTAGACGCCGACGACGGAGGCGCGCTCCGCGAGCAGGAGTATATATTTCTGACCTCCGATCGTTGCCACTTCCAGGCCTTCCGGCTCGACACCCTTGGCGGATGAACGCTTGTCCGGATAATGACCGATATTGGCAACGGCGCGTTCGAAGGAGGCACCGGACTCATAGAGTACCTTGCCGGTTGTGTCGAAAATCGTGAAACCGCGCGAACCGCCTTGATAGTCGCCTTCGTTGGCGACGACCAGACGATCATTGTCGAGCCACTTCACAGCGTCAGGCTCGCGTGCGACGTTCTTGAGCTCACCGGCAAACTTCAGCGCGCCATCGCGCTTGGTGTCGATGCCTGCAAGATCGACGCTGCCCGCGGAGAAGTGCGTCTTCACAGACGCAGTTACCGCGTCAATGATGACGATTTCGTTGTTTTCCTGAAGGGTCAGGGCGATCTCGTTCTGATCGTTGAGGGAGACGAATTCCGGTTCCGGATCGTCGGCCGCGATCCCGGCAAGTCCGCTCAGCGCGACGTGCTTGATCGAGCCGCAATCAACCGTGCCATCCTTGATCTGGAATACGACCAGGTCGCCGGCTGGCAGCTGCGGAATCTTGCCGTCGTTCACCTCTTCGTCACGCTCGTTCTCGATTGCGATCGTGCCGAGGGTCTTGTCCTTGTTGAGCGCGATGGAATCCGGCTGACCGCCAAGATCACAGGTGCTCTCGATCTTCTCGGTGGCAACGTCAACGATCGCCAGGCGCCCCGAGGGCTTTGCCTTGCTCTTCGACGTATTGACCGCAACCAGCACCTTGCCCGCAGCGGATGTCACGGATGTCGGCTCGCCGTCCATCATGAGCGCCCCACCGGCCTTTGGTGCCTTGGCGTCTGAGATATCGACAAAGCAGATCGCACCGAGCGGGCTATCGCTGTAGATCAGCGTCATGCCGTCGTCAGTGGCCGTAATGATTTCCGCCGACGTGGCCGAAAGCTTGTCTTTTCCCTCCGGCAGGTTGGATGCCACCGGGAAGGTTGCGATGCGGTTGATAACGGGCTCTGCGGCGGCCGGAAAGGCCGCCGTCGTCAGAAGCACGGCAACAACCGCTGTCTTGCGCGAAAATATTGTCACGAAATCCCCCATGAATTCAAACACAGGGTTTTTGCGGGACGGGCATGACAGCGCAATGACACCTGCGCCGTATTCCGGCTGCGTTAGCCGGCCCCCTGCTCCTTTTTCATTTCGTTCCGCATGATGAAGAGCGATGCCCCGAGGATCAGCAGCGCACCCAACCAGAGATAACCGGTCGGGGCATAGCCGAAGACCAGCCAGCCGGCAAAAACATTCAGGGGAAGCTTCAGATCGTCGAAAGGCTGGATGTAGGCGGCATCGGCCGTGCTGTAGGCGAGCGTCAGGAAATATTGGGCCATGACGGTCAGCAGACCTGCCACGACAAAAAGGAGAAGCGTCAGGCCGGAGGGGATGCTGAGGCCGGCGGCCACAGCCAAGCCGCCGTTGATCGGAGTGAGGAGTGCCAGCAGCCCGACGGTGATGGTTTCGGGCCGTTCCACTCCGGTGAGACTCTTGGTGATCAGCGACGAGGCGCCCCACAGAAGGGCAGAGAGGATCGGCAAAAACGCCGCCCAACTGAAGCTATCGGACCATGGCTGCAGGATGATCATCGCTCCGACGAAGCCGGTACCGGTCGCTGCCCACCTCGCGGGACCGATATATTCACCAAGGAAGATGCGTGCACCCATGATGATGAAGAACGGCGAGGTCATCACCAACGCAATCGCCTGCCAGATCGGTACGGACGCGAGTCCTGCGACCCAGGTCGTCACGCCGAATGCCGCAAAGGCAACGCGCACGACATGGCGCCAGGGATAGCGCGTTCGCATCGCCCCGAGGCCGACGCGCCGGAGAAAGGGCAACGAGAAGACCAATGCAATGGCATACTGCCAGAAGGCTGCCGAGGCCGAGGGAAAGGCGAGCTTCATCGTCAGCCACTGTGTGAGGACATTGAGGATCGAGAAGGCAATGCCCGCGGCGACCATCCAGGCAGCACCGACCATTGCACGCGAGGCAGAAGATATCTGGGAAGTCTAATTCATGTCTTTCATCCGAAACCAACACAAATCAGGACGCATGAGCGCGATGTCACGGCAAGGACAGATTTCGCCCCGCCCGCTCCGCTCATTCTCTTTCATCCGGACTGTAACCGTCGGCTCCGGAGTTGCACCGGATCTGCTGACCCTTTCGGCAGATCGGCCGAAAGACGCTCGCGGGCTTGAGCCGAAGCTCTTACCGCCGGTGGGGACTTTCACCCCGCCCTGAGAACAACCATTTCATAGGACGTGCTTCGTGTGCCGACAAGTCCGCGAAAAGCAAAAAGGGTTCGGCCGTGGCCGAACCCTTCGAAACTTACACCGCCGGTCTGGTGGTCCGGCCGCCAAGCAAATTCATATCAGCCGTTTACGGCGTCCTTCAGGCCCTTGCCGGGCGTGAACTTCGGCACGTTGCGAGCCGGAATATCGACTTCAGCGCCGGTGGACGGGTTGCGGCCCTTCGTGGCAGCGCGATGGGAAACGGTGAAGCTACCGAAACCAGCGAGACGAACGTCGCCCTTGCCCTTCAGTTCAGCCTGGACGACTTCGAAAACAGCATCAACTGCGGAAGCAGCGTCGGTCTTCGAGAGTCCTGCCTTTTCGGCAACTGCGGACACGAGTTCATTCTTGTTCATGTTTCCACCCCTTTCTAAATGGTTCGAAACGACTCAAATCTATAAGCTAGGCGCAGAACGGAGTTCATCAGGCCCGCCGCACCCCAAAGACCCTGCAAATCAAGGAAATGCAAGCGTCTGCGTGTCGATTTCACAAAAAAAGGCTGGCGAAAACGCCAGCCTTTTCAGGGTTTTTAAGCAATTGGGCGCGAATGTGGCAAACATGGCTCAGTGAGCTATGGTTGCACCCGTTTCGTCGAGCCCTTCGACCGTTGCAATGACCGGCGTTTCCACCGTGCCATCCCACTCGATCGGCTCGGGTCTGCGGACCAGCGCATGCTTGATCACCTCGCCCATGCGGGACACCGGGATGATCTCCATGTTGTTCTTCACGTTGTCCGGAATCTCCGCCAGATCCTTGGCATTTTCTTCCGGGATCAGCACCTTCTTGATGCCGCCGCGAAGCGCTGCAAGCAGCTTTTCCTTCAGACCGCCGATCGGCAGCACGCGGCCGCGCAGCGTGATTTCACCGGTCATCGCGACGTTCCTGTCGACCGGGATACCGGTCATGATCGAGACGATCGCGGTTGCCATGGCGACACCGGCCGACGGGCCATCCTTCGGCGTCGCGCCTTCCGGCACGTGCACGTGGATGTCGCTCTTGTCGAAGAGCGGTGGCTGGATGCCGAAATCGACTGCGCGCGAGCGCACATAGGATGCCGCTGCGGAAATCGATTCCTTCATGACTTCCTTCAGGTTGCCGGTAACGGTCATGCGACCCTTGCCTGGCATCATCACGCCTTCGATCGTCAGCAGTTCGCCACCGACTTCCGTCCAGGCAAGACCGGTTACAACGCCGACCTGATCTTCGCGTTCGGCTTCGCCATGGCGGAAGCGCGGAACGCCCAGATAGTCGTCAATGTTCTCTGCGGTCACATGAACGGACTTCGTCTTGCCCTTGATGATCTCGGTGACCGCCTTGCGGGCGAGCTTCATCAATTCGCGTTCGAAGTTACGAACACCGGCTTCGCGGGTATACTGCTGGCTGATCGCCATCAGCGCATCGTCGCTGACCGAGAATTCGTTCGGCTGCAGCGCGTGTTCCTTGATCGCCTTCGGCAGCAGGTGCCGCTTGGCGATCTCGCGCTTTTCGTCTTCGGTGTAGCCGGCGATACGGATGACTTCCATGCGGTCCATCAAAGGTGCAGGAATGTTCAGCGTGTTCGCCGTCGTGATGAACATCACGTCCGACAGGTCGTATTCGACTTCCAGGTAGTGATCCATGAAGGTCGAGTTCTGAGCCGGATCCAGCACTTCGAGCAGAGCCGACGACGGATCGCCACGGAAATCCTGGCCCATCTTGTCGATTTCATCGAACAGGAAGAGTGGATTGGACTTCTTTGCCTTCTTCATCGACTGGATGACCTTGCCGGGCATCGAACCGATGTAGGTGCGGCGGTGACCGCGGATTTCGGCTTCGTCACGAACGCCGCCAAGCGCCATGCGGACATACTCACGGCCGGTCGCCTTGGCGATCGACTGGGCAAGCGAGGTCTTGCCGACGCCCGGAGGGCCGACGAGGCACAGGATCGGACCCTTGATCTTGGTCGCGCGAGCCTGAACAGCCAGGTACTCGACGATGCGCTCCTTGACCTTGTCGAGACCGAAGTGATCGGCTTCGAGAATCTTCTCGGCGTTGTTGAGGTCTGACTTGATCTTCGACTTCTTGCCCCACGGAATACCCAGCAGCCAGTCGAGGTAGTTGCGGACCACGGTCGCTTCAGCAGACATCGGGCTCATCTGCCGCAGCTTTTTCAGCTCGGCATCGGCCTTTTCGCGGGCTTCCTTGGACAGCTTCGTCTTCGTGATGCGCTCTTCCAGTTCGGCCATCTCGTCGCGGCCTTCCTCGCCGTCGCCGAGTTCCTTCTGGATCGCCTTCATCTGCTCATTCAGGTAGTACTCGCGCTGGGTCTTCTCCATCTGGCGCTTGACGCGCGAGCGGATGCGCTTCTCGACTTGCAGAACCGAAATCTCGCCTTCCATGAAGCCGAGCGCCTTTTCGAGGCGAGCCTTGACGCTGGTGGTTTCCAGCATCTCCTGCTTTTCGGTGATCTTGATCGACAGATGCGAAGCGACCGTATCGGCGAGCTTCGAGTAGTCGTCGATCTGGCTGGCCGCCCCGACAACTTCCGGCGAGATCTTCTTGTTGAGTTTTACGTAGCTCTCGAATTCGGAGACAACCGAACGGCTCAGAGCTTCGAGTTCGACCGGATCGTCCTGCGGCTCTTCGAGAACATGACCGAGGGCTTCATAGAAATCCTCGCGATCGGTGTAGGCATCGATCTCGGCGCGTGCGCGACCTTCGACCAGGACCTTGACGGTGCCATCAGGCAGCTTCAGCAACTGCAATACGTTGGCGACGGTGCCGACATTGTGGATGGCGGACGGTTCCGGATCGTCATCGCTCGCGTTGATTTGTGTGACGAGCATGATCTGCTTGTCCGATCCCATGACCTCCTCCAGCGCACGGATCGACTTCTCGCGGCCGACGAACAGCGGCACGATCATATGCGGGAAGACGACGATGTCGCGCAGGGGCAAAACCGGATATGCGATGCTCGCAGCTGACGTTTTCTTCGTCATTTTATTTCCTTTCCATCGTCCCGTTGCCGGGCTCTTCTGGCGCGGCCACTAGAACCGGGCCGCACTCCACTTGAGACACAAGTGGAGGTTCTGACTATGCTTTTCAAGCTGCGCCATGGCCGGTGTCCCCTCGGACATGACAGCTATGCTACAACGGAACACCTTCACTCTGGAGCGCCAGGCTGGACCGGCGCTTGCCACTTCCGCGCCGGCTAACACACAAGACCGAAACACACCAAACGGAATCATTCCATAATTGCCACGGACGTGGGAATCCGCAACGGCCGCAGAGGCGCTTTCCGACCTCTTTAGCAAGATTTATCAGGGTCGTGCACTGGTTTTCAAATAGAAAGGGGCCTGCCGACGGCAAGCCCCTTAAATTCACGGTTCGTATCGTCAAGATATCTCTAACGTCTCACGCCGAAGCGTTGGCCTTCTCGTCCTGTCGATCGGCGTAGATGTAAAGCGGACGGGCAGAGCCGCGTGCCACTTCCTCGGAGATGACGACTTCACGTACGCCTTCCAGCGCCGGCAGTTCGAACATCGTATCAAGCAGGATCTTCTCCATGATCGAGCGAAGGCCGCGAGCGCCGGTTTTGCGCACGATCGCCTTGCGGGCGATCTCGCGAAGAGCATCCTCGTGGAAGGTCAGTTCCACGTCTTCCATCTCGAACAGGCGCTGGTACTGCTTGATCAGCGCATTCTTCGGCTCGGAAAGGATCTGGATCAGCGCATCCTCGTCGAGATCCTCAAGCGTCGCCAAGACCGGCAGACGGCCGATGAACTCAGGGATGAGACCGAACTTGACCAGATCTTCCGGCTCTAGTTCACGCAGGACTTCGCCGACACGGCGGTCGTCTGGAGCCTTCACCGTTGCACCGAAGCCGATCGAGGTCTTCTCGCCGCGGGCAGAAATGATCTTGTCGAGGCCGGCAAAGGCGCCGCCGCAGATGAACAGGATGTTCGTCGTGTCGACTTGCAGGAATTCCTGCTGCGGATGCTTGCGGCCGCCCTGCGGGGGCACCGAGGCAACCGTGCCTTCCATGATCTTCAGAAGCGCCTGCTGAACGCCCTCACCCGAAACGTCGCGGGTGATCGACGGGTTGTCGGACTTGCGGGAAATCTTGTCAACTTCGTCGATGTAGACGATGCCGCGCTGGGCCCGCTCGACATTGTAGTCTGCAGCCTGCAGCAGCTTCAGGATAATGTTCTCGACGTCCTCGCCGACATAGCCGGCTTCGGTCAGCGTCGTCGCGTCGGCCATCGTGAAGGGAACGTCGATGATACGGGCGAGCGTCTGGGCAAGATAGGTCTTGCCGCAGCCGGTCGGGCCGACCAGCATGATGTTCGACTTCGACAGTTCGACTTCGCTATTCTTCGTGGCATGCGCGAGGCGCTTGTAATGGTTGTGAACGGCAACCGACAGGATCTTCTTCGCCTGGCGCTGACCGATGACATATTCGTCGAGTACCTTGATGATGTCCTGAGGCGTCGGGACACCGTCACGGGACTTGACCATCGAGGACTTGTTCTCCTCGCGGATGATGTCCATGCACAATTCGACGCATTCATCGCAGATGAAAACGGTCGGTCCGGCAATAAGCTTCCGGACTTCGTGCTGGCTCTTTCCGCAGAAGGAGCAGTACAGGGTGTTCTTAGAGTCGCCGCCGTTGCTGCCGCTGACTTTGCTCATATCACTTTCCTTCCAGCACGCCGCATTTCAAGGTGAAATAACGGTCCACTCATTGGCCTGCTCCATGCTTGGAGCCCCAGCCGGCCAAGGCCGTTAAGGGGTACGAACCGGTCCAAACTATGCTGTCCTGGCTCCGGCGGCAACGAATTCCCCTTCGACTGCCGATGCTATGTCATAAGAATTCAACATAGCATTAATACTTGAGATTGCCGCACCCGCCACCGGGTTTCTTCCCTTGTTCGATCACAAATGAGATAGAACTGTGGCGGATACAACACCATCCCTACTTCTCACTAGGCGGCATCACCTTCCATCTCGACACGCGATGTCAGGACCTTGTCGATCACACCCCAGGCCCGGGCCTCGTCCGCATCCATGAAGTGGTCGCGATCAAGGGTCTTTTCGACTTCCTCGTAGGTTCGACCGGTGTGCTTGACGTAAACTTCGTTGAGGCGGCGCTTCATCTTCAGAATATCGCGCGCGTGACGCTCGATATCCGATGCCTGGCCCTGGAAGCCGCCCGATGGCTGATGCACCATGATGCGGGAGTTCGGAGTGGCAAAGCGCATGTCCTTGTGGCCGGCAGCCAGCAGCAGCGAGCCCATGGAGGCGGCCTGGCCGATGCAGAGCGTCGAGACCGCCGGCTTGATGAACTGCATCGTATCGTAGATCGCCATGCCCGCTGTTACAACGCCGCCCGGAGAATTGATGTAGAGCGCGATTTCCTTTTTCGGGTTTTCAGCCTCGAGGAAAAGGAGCTGGGCGCAAACGAGCGTCGCCATGTGATCCTCGACCGGACCCGTCAGGAAGATGATGCGTTCCTTGAGCAGGCGCGAATAGATGTCGTAGGAGCGTTCACCGCGGTTGGTCTGTTCCACGACCATCGGCACGAGGGCCATAGCGGTATCGACTGGGTTTCTCATGTGCGTCCTTTGTCAACGTCTGCCGGCTATGGCCGGGAATCAAAGAAAATGCCTTATCCCTACATAGAGCTTCCCTGCCCTCCTCTTCAAGACGCGCTGATGGATAACGTTAAGAGGGGCCGGTGCAATGCGAACAACTTTTCGCCCGATGTGGAGTCATTCTTGCAAATCGCCTCAAAGAGCGAGCGGCGATCACGCTGTCGCACAGCTTTTGTCGGCGTCAGGATGAACGAATTCTGAATCCGTTTACGACTGTGCGGCGTTTACAGACCAGAAAGCCTAACGACAAGTCCGCACAAAAATGCACCGACGGGCCAAGCGCAATTAATGAAGTTGCCAGTTTCTTCCGAAAGAATGCGCGCAATGCAAGGGGTATTGCCGTGTTCAATATTACGACTGGATTAGCCATTTGGTGCTCGGAAGCCATGACGCTCGCGCTTGTAGCGTTCATGGCCTGGCGCCACAATGTCCGAAACAAGACCTATTTCTATTGGGGAATGGGTTTTCTTCTTAGCGGCGTGGGTTTTGCAATGGTGGCCCTGCGCGGGCAGATACCCGCCATTCTCTCCATCGAAATCGGCAACGCGATCGCACTCTGTGGGCAGAGCGCGTGGGTTGTCGGATATCTGGCGCTCGACCGTCGCAAGGTCGAATGGTGGGCGCTGCTGCCCCCACTCGTATGGCTCGCAGGCGTCTTCCTGCCGTGGGTCAACGACGACTACACCAATCGCGTCATTCTCTACAACCTGGCCTCAGCCACCGGCGCGACAGCGCTAGCAATGGCTGTATGCACGGCCGCCCCGCGCAACGAGGGCTCGAGAAGCAAACTGGGCGCTATTTTTGTAATCCAGAGTCTCTTGTGCTTCGGCACGGCGATGGCAATGGCGATCATTGGCCCCACCGAGGCGGAAGCCGCCAATTTTGCGGGCGCCGCCGCTATGGCGACAGGCTTTCTGCTGACTTTGGCGTGCGCCCTCACCTGCCTTGTCATCATGGAACGATCGGAGAAGCACCTTCGCATGCTCAGCCTGACCGATTCACTGACGGGTGTCTTGAACAGACGAGGCCTTTTCGGCCGGTTCGATGCCATTCAGGAGAGCGCATTCCAAAACAACCGCCAGGTCGCCGTGCTGCTCTTCGACCTCGATCATTTCAAACGCGTCAACGATCGGTTCGGCCATCAGGCTGGCGACATCGTACTGACTGTCTTCGCGCGCATGGCCCGACAGTTTGTTCCTGCCGGTGCTTTCGGCCGCATGGGCGGCGAGGAGTTTGCTGCCTTCGCGACGGTGGCCGACCAGACCGAGGCGGAAGCGCTCGCAGAATTGATCCGCGCCGAATTCTGCCGGGTCCCGGTGAGCACCGGGGATGCGATCATTGCAGCAACGGTCAGCACCGGCGTCGCTCTTGCCTCTGCGATCGAGGCCAACAGGGACAAACTGGTTTCGGCGGCCGATCGCGCGCTGTATGCCGCCAAGGTCGCCGGCCGCAACTGCACCGTCATCTTCGGTGAAGCCGAAGCTGCGGCACCGCCGCCTCCGGAACCAGATCAAACAAGTGGCGAACTCGTCCCCACGCTCGACGACCAGATTCACGCGCTTCGTCGCGTCGGCTCACTGTCTTGAGGTTGAACCCATCTTTTCGAGGCTTGGCAAATCCGCTAAGCCTCGAGGCATGATGATCCCACCTTTTCTTTCCATCGATCCCGCCACGCGTCACGTCTCCCTCGACGCAAGCAATCCGGCTTTCTACAGCGATCCGAACGCCGTTTACGCCGCTTTGCACGCACACTGCCCCACATTCTACTGGGAGCAGCAGAAGCAATGGTTTTTCACCGGCTACGACCATGTCAACAGCCTGCTTCGCGACCGTCGCTTCGGCCGCCAGATCCTGCATATCGCCACGCGCGAGGAGCTTGGCCTTCCCGAGCCGGATCAGCACGTGGCGAATTTCGATCTCGCCGAACGATACTCCTTGCTTGAGCTGGAGCCACCCGAGCACACCCGTCTTCGAACGCTCGTCAACCGCGCTTTTGTCTCTCGCCACGTCGAGAGGATGAAGCCGGAGCTTGCCGAGCTCGCCAACAAGCTCATCGACGGCTTCGAGAAAAACAACGAAGTCGAGCTGCTTTCGGCATTTGCCGATGTTATCCCGGTGACGATGATCGCCCGCATGATCGGCATTCCGGAGGAAATGGGACCGCAGCTCCTGAAGTGGTCGCACGCCTATATCCGCATGTATCTCTTCGGCCGCACCCGCGAGGACGAGGATGGCGCCGAACGGGCCGCGAAGGAGTTCTCGGATTATGTGAAGACGGCCATCGCGCAGCGCCGCGCCAATCCGCGGGACGACCTGCTGACGCACATGATCCACACGGAGCACAAGGGCCAGTACCTGTCCGAGGACGAACTTGTCTCGACGACGATCGTGCTACTCAATGCCGGTCACGAGGCGACGGTCCACCAGATCGGAAACTCGGCCCGCATCATCTTGGAAAGCGGGCGCGATCCGGCCGCTCTCTTCAAGGACGAGGCGACGACCGAACGAACGGTGGAAGAGTCCTTGCGTATCTGCGCGCCGGTTCACATCTTCCAGCGTTGGGCGCTGGAACCTGTCGAAATCGACGGTATTTCGTTCAAACGAGGCGACAAGGTGAGCCTCATTCTGGCCGCAGCCAATCTCGACCCGGCGAAGTACAGCGATCCGCTAACGTTCAAGCCTGACCGGAACGAGGCTCCCAACCTCTCCTTTGGCGCGGGCATCCATTTCTGCATCGGGGCGCCGCTGGCAAGACTGGAACTGAACGTCGTCCTGCCAATTCTCTTCGAGCGGCTGCCAGGGCTCAGGCTCGCCCATACACCGATGGTGAAGGACGTCTACCACTTCCACGGGCTGGATCGCCTGGATCTCGCCTGGTAGGCCACCGATAAAAGAACCCGCGCTCCGGAGAGAGCGCGGGCTTTATCGTCGCTTTCTGGCGCCTTATGGCAATGCGCGCTATTCCGCAGCCTGCAGAGCCGGCACGCCGTCTATCGGTTCCGGCGGCAGCTTGCCGGCCATGGCAGCAGCAAACTTCGTCTGGTCAAGTTCATTTTCCCAGCGGGCGACAACGACCGTCGCAACGGCGTTGCCGACAAAATTCGTCAGCGCGCGGCATTCCGACATGAAGCGGTCGATACCGAGGATCAGCGCCATGCCGGCAACGGGAACCGAGGGTACCACGGAGAGCGTCGCGGCAAGCGTGATGAAGCCGGCGCCGGTGATGCCGGCAGCACCCTTCGAGCTCAACATCGCAACCAGCAGAAGCAAGATCTGGTCTGCCAGGGTCAGCGGCGTGTCCGTCGCCTGAGCGATGAAGAGGGCCGCGAGCGTCATATAGATGTTCGTGCCGTCGAGGTTGAAGGAATAGCCCGTCGGAATGACGAGACCGACGACCGAGCGCTTGCAGCCTGCCTGTTCCATCTTCGCCATGAGACCGGGAAGGGCCGCTTCCGAAGAGGACGTGCCGAGTACCAGCAGCAACTCCTCCTTGATGTAGCGGATCAGAGCCAGGATCGAGAATCCGTTGTACCGGGCAACAGCACCGAGAACGACGAGGACGAAGAGCAGCGACGTCAGGTAGAAGGTCCCGATCAGCATTGCCAGATTTGCAATTGAGCCGATGCCGTATTTGCCGATCGTGAAGGCCATGGCGCCAAAAGCGCCGATCGGAGCAGCCTTCATCAGGACCGCGACCAGCTTGAAGACCGGTGCCGTCAGGGCCTGCAGAAAATCGACGACCGGACGGCTGCGATCGCCGACCATGGCGAGCGCGATGCCGAAGAGGACCGAGAAGAACAGCACCTGAAGAATGTCGCCGTCGGCAAAGGCACCAACGATCGTGTTCGGAATGATGTTCATCAGGAAGCCCGTGACAGTCGTGTCATGAGCCTTCGCCGCGTAGCTTGCCACGGCCTTGGCATCCAGCGTTGCCGGATCGATATGCATGCCGGCGCCGGGCTGTATGACGTTGGCGACCAGCAGACCGACCGCCAGGGCCAGCGTCGAAAAGACGAGGAAGTAAAGCATGGCCTTGCCAGCAACGCGCCCAACCTTCTGCAGATCGGACATGCCGGCGATGCCGGTCGCGACCGTCAAGAAGATGACTGGGGCGATGATCATCTTGACGAGCTTGATGAAGGCATCGCCGAGTGGCTTCAGAGCGGTGCCTATGTCGGGATAGAAATGGCCGAGCAGGATACCAGCACAGATGGCGGCAAGAACCTGCACGTAGAGAAGCCGATAGAAGGGAACCTTGCCGCGCGGCTGCGCGACTGGAAGTGCTGCACCCATGATGTCCTCCATATGCCCCAAAACCAACGTGGCCTCCCGGGGCGATTGCGTTACCAAGTCAACAGCCCACACGGCTGTTTGCGGAGGTTTTGCAACATGCGTGCCAACTCATGGACAGCGGCTTTACATTATTGATTTATGATAATTTTTTCTCGGAGGCCGTTCGTAGGATCGAAGACGTGCGCGTATTTTCGCACAAATTGATTTGACCTGAGTGCGAAATTACGCACACATTGCATGATGCTTCAGTCGTCATCGATGTCAGGCTTGGGCTCTTTCGACCGTGTCCGCCGTCGGGCACGGCGAGTGTGGATTCTGTTTGCCTCCGTTTCAGCCGCGCTCATCCTTGCCGCTCTGTTTGGTGCTGATGTTTATGGGCGACGCTCCGCCATTGACGCGATTGAGGGTCAAAGCCGAACCGACGCCAACCTCAAGGTCGCACTCCTCAACGCAGTCCTGGAGAGACCTCGCGCGCTACCGCTGCTTCTTGCGGAGGACCAACAGGTTCTCGATGGCCTCTCCTCCAAAGGCAACGATGCGATCGACATATTGAACCGGAAGCTTGAGCGACTCGTCACGGGAACACAGGCCGCTGTGCTCTACGTCATCGGCCCCAATGGCATCGCCGTATCCTCGAGCAATTGGCGGGAACCGATCAGTTTCGTCGGCAACGACTACACCTTCCGCGACTACTTCCGAAAGGCTATGGAAGAAGGAACCGCCGAGCATTTTGCCCTGGGCAGTGTCAGCAAGCGCCCTGGCCTCTACATTTCCCGACGTGTGGGCAGTGCTGCTGCGCCGCTTGGTGTGGTCGTCGTGAAGCTTGAGTTCGACCGGCTTGAGAGTGACTGGCGCGACACGCATCGCCCGGTTTATGTCGCGGATGATCGCGGCGTCGTTCTGATCACCAGCATTCCCTCCTGGCGCTTTATGATGAACAGGCCTGTGCCGGAGGCCGACCTTGCTGCCATACGCGACAGCCTGCAGTTCGGCGATGCGCCGCTGGCGACATTGCCGATCATGCGCCCACAGCCCATCGACGCCGAAGCATCGCTTGTTTTCGCCGTTCTTCCCGGTGGTGGCGAGGGTCAGTATCTGCGCCTCGCGACACCAGTCCCCACCACCCCATGGCATCTCGAATACCTTGTGCCCACCGACGCGCCGGTCGCGGCCTCGGTTCGTGAAATTCGGCTGATGTCCCTGGCCGTCCTTCTGCCCCTTCTCGCCATCGCAGCGCTAATTCTGTGGAGACGCCAGGCGGCTGCGACAAAGATCGCGGAAGAACAGGCCATGCGCGAAGAACTGGAGCGGCGGGTGGTTGAGCGAACAGACGATCTCAGCCGGGCACGCGACAGTCTGCAAGCCGAGATCTCCGACCATCGGGAAACGGAAGCAAGGTTGCAGATCGTCCAGCAGGAGCTAGTGCAGGCAAACCGGCTCGCAATCCTCGGCCAAGTGGCCGCAGGCGTTGCTCATGAGATCAATCAGCCGGTCGCGACCATACGTGCCTACGCAGACAATGCCCGCGTCTTTCTGGAGCGCAAGCAAACCAATCCGGTCGACGAAAACCTCGAGGCGATCGCCGGCCTCACCGAAAGGATCGGCGCGATTACCGAAGAATTGAAGGCATTCGCGCGCAAGGGCCGAGTGGCGCCGGAGCCCGTGGAATTGCGTAGCGTCATTGATGGGGCTGTCGTCCTGCTGAAAAGCCGATTTGCCGGCCAGCTGGAAGCGCTCGATATTCGGCCGCCGCCCGCAGGGTTATGTGTGCTCGGCAACCGGATCCGGCTTGAGCAGATTCTGATCAACCTCTTCCAGAACGCCTTGGAAGCCCTTGATGGGCGCACCGACGCGAAGGTCGACGTCTCTGTGACCGAGACGCATGATGAGGTTGCAATTGACGTTGCCGACAACGGCCCGGGCATTTCGTCTGCCATCCTGAAGTCGCTTTTCACGCCATTCAACACATCCAAGGAACGAGGCCTGGGTCTCGGCCTCGTCATTTCCAAGGACATCGTGGCCGACTACGGCGGCCGCATCGACGTGACGAGCGATGAAAACGGGACCTGCTTCACGGTGCATTTGCGGAAGGCCATGGAATGACCGATGTAACGCCGATCTTCCTCGTCGATGACGACAGGGACCTGTTGCGGGCAACCAAGCAGACGCTTGAACTCGCCGGCTTTTCCGTTTCCGCCTTTTCCGACGCTGGCGAAGCGCTGGCGGCATTGAACCCGGACTTCGCAGGCGTTCTCGTTTCCGATATCCGGATGCCGCAAATCGATGGCTTGCAACTCTTCAGCCGCGTGCGACAGCACGACGAGGACCTGCCGGTCATCCTGGTCACCGGCCACGGCGACATTCCGATGGCGGTGAAAGCCATGCAAGATGGCGTCTACGACTTCATCACGAAACCCTTCGCGACAGACCGGCTTATCCAAAGCGTTCGGCGCGCTGCTGAAAAGCGCCGTCTGGTCATGGAGAACAGATCTTTGCGGAAAGCGACCGAACAGGCGCGTGACGACCTGCCGCTGATCGGCCAGACACCGGCGATGGAACGGCTGCGCCACACCTTGCGGCAGATTGCCGATACCGATGTCGACGTTCTCCTGATGGGAGAAACCGGCAGTGGCAAGGAGGTGGTGGCAAGCCTGCTCCACCGCTGGAGCAGGCGCGCATCCGGTAATTTCGTCGCGCTCAACTGCGGGGCGCTGCCGGAAAGCGTGGTTGAAAGCGAGCTGTTCGGACACGAGCCGGGCGCTTTCACCGGCGCGCAGAAGAAACGCATCGGCCGTATTGAACATGCGAGCGGCGGAACGCTCTTTCTCGACGAGATCGAGAGCATGCCGCCGGCAACGCAGGTGCAGATGCTGCGTGTGCTCGAGATGCGCGAGGTTACGCCGCTCGGCACCAACGAGGTCCGACCCGTGGACCTGCGCGTTGTCGCAGCGTCCAAGATCGATCTCGGCGATCCCCGCCAGCGCGGCGACTTTCGCGAGGATCTCTATTACCGGCTTAACGTCGTGACGATCTCCATTCCGCCGCTCAAGGAGCGCCGCGACGACATTCCACTTCTTTTCGGCTACTTCGCCGAGCGCGCCGCGAGGCGCTTCAAGCGGGACGTGCCCACGATCCCCTCATCGATCCACACTCACCTGCGGGAACACGACTGGCCGGGCAACGTGCGTGAACTGTCCCATTTTGCCGAGCGGTTTGTGCTGGGTGTCGGGCACGTCTCCGACCGTATTCCGGCAGCAGCACCGGGGGCGGATGAAGCCCTGTCCCTGCCTGACCGGCTCGAACGCTATGAGGCTCACATCATTCGCGAAGCTCTGAACGCCAACGACGGCGACGTGCGTCGTACCATCGCGGACCTCGGCATCCCCAGGAAGACGTTCTACGACAAGCTCCAGCGCCACGGCATTGTCCGTAGCGATTTCGCGTCGGCTTCCGAAAGGAGTTAGGTGTATCCAGCCTTTCGAAAGGACAAGACGGAAACGCGTCGACTGACCATCCTTGGGCATCTTGCCTCAGCCTGTTGCTGCGCTGAAATCAGAGCCGGATGACGTAGTCTTTGCGAGTTGTTTCAACCACTTCCCAGGTTCCCTTGAAGCCTGGCCTGAGGATCATGCGATCGCCCGCCTGAAGATGCACGGCATCGCCGCCATCCTCCGTCACGATGGAGTAGCCGGAGAGCACACTGAAGTATTCCCACTCGTCATAGACGATGCGCCACTTGCCGGGGGATGCTTCCCATATGCCGGAGTAGACGCCGCCATCGGCCTCCTCCAGATTCCAGGTCTTGAACTCCGGTTCGCCTGCCAGCACACGGTCGGCATCCGGGGCGCCGAACTCCGGTTCGACGCCATTGATGTCAAAGGTCAGGTAGTTTGCCATATCGTTTCATATGTCCTTCGCATCAAATGTTTGCATGCGGTCGGTTGAAATCGTTAGCAATTTTGTATCCAGTTGCAAAATACGTCCAGCACATTCGCAGCATACGCGATTGGAAGAAAGCAATCTGACTGTCCAGATGGCAGCACTCCGCAAGGCGCTGGGTCCCACACCGGACAATGGCGAGTGGATCACGACCGTGCCCCGGATCGGCTACCGCCTGCTTCGTGTCGAGCGCCAACGTCACGACGCCCTGTCCTCTTTGCCGGCCCTGGCCGTCTTGCCATTCGTCTGCCTCGGGGATAGCGCCGAGCAGGAGTACTTTGCCGACGGGATCGTTTACGACATCATCAAGCTTGAATTATTCTGCAGAACGTCAACAGGGACACTTTGCCGCGAATCGCGCTCGTTATTGCCCAAGCATTGGAATCAAAGTAAGCGCTTAGGCCACCCCACGTAGCGTCGGGAAGGGAAATCGCTCATTTTCGGCATGAATCATGCTGGGAATCCTATGAGCGAAGATATGAATCAGGATCGTACGTTCGAAATTCTGACGGCGGAGCCGGTGCGAAAGCGGCGAAAGCCGAAGTTGTGGTCAGAGGAAGCGAAGAGTCTGATCCTCGAACAAGCGCTGGCACCCGGCGCGAATGTCTCGGCGGTCGCGCGTGCCCATGGAATGGACCCGTCGCAGCTTTTCGGATGGCGGCGAGCAGCCCTTGCGTCGGGCTCGGTTCGGCGTCTGAAGGTAACCAGGGACAATGAGGCTTTTACCCGTTTCGAAGCGGTGCGGACGGACTCCGTAGAGATTTGGGTGGGCGACACGACGCTTCGCGTCAGCGCCTCCATCGATCCGGCGCTGCTGAGCGGCATTGTCAGGGCGATGCGGCAAGCATGATCGCTTCGGGTGTTGTGGTCTACGTGTCATGCCAACCGGTCGACTTCCGCAAGGGCGCTGCGTCGTTGATGGCCTTGGTGAGGGATGGCGGCCTTGATCCATTCAGTGGCGCGCTCTTTGTCTTCCGCTCGAAGCGGGCAGACCGGATCCGCATTGTGTGGTGGGACGGTACAGGTATCTGCCTTTATGCAAAAATTCTTGAGGAAAATGGTTTTTGCTGGCCAGCGCAATCAGCCACGCGCATCCGTCTCGACCATGCGCTATAGCGCGACGATCAGGATGAGACGCGAGCGACAATCTGGATGAGATTCTTATGTCGCGGTTGGAGCGAAGTTATCATGTTGATTGTCGCTGGCAAGAGTTTCATCGTGTTCTGATTGCCGCTCCGCGACAAGCTGGGAAGAGCTTTTGATTGTCGCGAATGAGGCGGGTCTGCCGCGCTGGCGTTTGGCTTCCATGGCCGAACGCCGCCGGTAGCTTTCGACATTCATCTCGAAGATTGTTGCGTGATGGACAAGTCGGTCCACCGCGGCAAGCGTCATGGCCGGGTCTGGAAAGACGCGGTTCCATTCTCCGAAGGGCTGATTGGCGGTGATCATGATGGAACGCCGCTCATATCTTGCGGAGATGAGTTCGAAGAGCACGCTCGTTTCGGCCTGGTCCTTGGTGACGTAGGCCAGGTCGTCGAGGATGAGAAGATCGAACTTGTCGAGCTTTGCGATGGCGGCTTCGAGCTGAAGCTCCCTCCGCGCGACCTGAAGCTTCTGGACGAGATCGGTCGTGCGGGTGAAGAGCACGCGCCAGCCGTTCTCGATTAGCGCGAGGCCACGGCTGCGGCGAGATGGCTCTTTCCGCCGCCGGGCGGACCGAACATCAGGATATTGGCGCCTTTGGCGAGCCAGCTATCGCCGGCTGCAATCGCCATGACCTGGGCCTTGGAGACCATGGGAACAGCGTCGAAGGCGAAGCTGTCGAGCGTCTTTCCGGGTGGCAGGTGGGCCTCGGCGAGGTGTCTTTCGATCCTGCGATGGGCGCGTTCGGCCAATTCATGCTCGGCGATGGCCGAGAGGAAACGGGCAGCAGGCCATCCTTCCCGATCGGCCTGCTCGGCAAATTGGTGCCAGAACGTCTTGATCGTCGGCAGCCTCAGTTCGTTGAGCATGATGCCGAGGCGGGCTTCATCGACTGTGTGGATGTTGCTCTTCATGCGACCTCTCCCGCATAGGCCGTGCCGATCAGGGCTTCATAACCATTGAGCGACGCGAGTTGCACATGAACGATCGGCAACTGATCCGGGTCCGGGCTGAAGACCGCTCTCAAAGCCGCCAGATCAGGCAGTTTGTGGGCGTCGAGCGTTTTGGCAAGCTCCTCGGCCAGTTCACGCTCGCAACTGCGATCGTGAGCCAAGGCAAGCAGTTCCACGGTGATCTTGCAAGCCTGCCGCTCGGGCAGTTGCTCGATGAGCGCGTCGAAAGTCCTGCGATATTCCGGCCTGGGGAAGAGCTTGTCGCGATAGACGAGCCCCAAAAGCGCCATCGGCTTTTTGCGCAGGGAATGAATGACGTGATGATAGTTGACGACTTGATCGTGCTTGCCACTCGCATGGGCGCGGCCTCGGGGTAATGTCAGCAGATGCGTGCCGCCGATGAAGACGTCGAGGCGATCGTCGAACAGACGCACCCGCAGCCGGTGGCCAATCAGACGGGAAGGCACGGTGTAGAAGACCTTGCGCAAGGCGAAGCCGCCGGTGCTCGATACGGTGACGATGACCTCTTCGAAGTCGGTGGTGCGACGATCGGGAAGAGCTTGCAGATGCGTGCGCTCGGCATCGATGCGCTTGCCATGTGCGGCATTGCGGCGGCTGACGATCTCATCGATGAAGGCGCGATAGGATCCGAGGTCGCCAAAGTCCCTGGTTCCGCGCATCAGCAGAGCATCGCGGATCGCATTCTTGAGATGGCCGTGGGAACTTTCGATCGAGCCGTTCTCGTGCGCGACGCCCTTGTTGTTGCGCGTCGGCGTCATGCGATAATGGGCGCACAGTTCGTCGTAGCGATGCGTCAGATCGACCTTGGCGTCGGCATCGAGGTTGCGGAAGGCGGCCGATAAGCTGTCGCTGCGATGATAGAGCGGCGAACCGCCAACCGACCACAGGGCGTTCTGCAGCCCCTCGGCCAGAGCGACGAAGCTCTCTCCACCCAGGATGACATGGGCATGCTCGAAGCCCGACCAGACCAGCCGGAAGTGATAAAGCAGATGATCGAGCGATTGGCCGGCGATCGTCACGCCGAGGCTGCCCATGTCGGTAAAATCCGACAGTCCTAACCGACCGGGTTCGTGCATCTGACGGAAGATCACTTCCTGCTCCTGACCGTGAACAGCCCGCCATGATCGGATACGACGCTCAATCGTACGGCGAACACCTTCTGACAGCTCTGGATGACGCCGCAGCATCTCGTTGTAAACGGCGACCGCTCGGATGCCGGGCGCGGCCTTGAGGAGCGGAACAACCTCGGCGTCGAAGATGTGCTCAAGGGGATCGGGGCGACGCCGGTCGCGCGGCGGCTTGGTCTGCGATGGAAGACGCGCATCCTTCTCGATGCGGTAAGCCGTCGCCCGGCTGATCGACGCCTTGGCGGCAGCGACCTCAATGGGGTTGTTTTGTCGGTACTTCATAAAAAGCCTCGTCTGATGATCGGTTACATGGCGACCCGGCACAAAGGTGATTCTCCATTCTCAGAAAATCACCGACGCTACCGGGCCAACCGCGATCATGAGACGCCGAAAAATTGCGCCGCGGCGGGGGTGTAACTCCAGTCGGGCTACGCCCTCCCTTCGTCACACCCCCGCCGCCGAGTCTCATCCTGATTGACGCTGAGTCTCACCTTGTTTGTCGCCGCGCAATGCGCAGTTGATGGCACTTCTGGCCGGTATGGACTGGAAAAGGATCAGGCCTGCCCAAGTGCGCAGACCGCTTTCGACTGGCTGAACAGGCCTGCGGCAAGATGAATCATGTCGCTGTAAGTGTTGGGAAATCGGCTGATTTTATGCTTTAGTGCATCTCATGATTTTACCTGGTTCCGACCTTCCTGACGACGTCGAAGCGCTGAAAGCGATGATCATCGCGATGAGCGCAGAGAAGGCTGCGACTGAGGCCGAAATCGCCCGAATGAAGGCTGTCCAACAGAAAGCCGACGAGCGGATCACCACTTTGACGGCGATCTTGAAGGTTTTGCAGCGTGCCCAAAATGGTACGCGCTCCGAGCGTCTGCGGCTGGCGATAAATGACGAGCAGATAGACTTCGCTTTTGAGGAGGTCGAGACTGGCCTTGCCGCGATTGATAGCGAACTTGGCCAGGGAGACAAAGACCGGCCGAAGAGGGCAGCGCGGCCTCGCAAAGGTTTTGCCGCGCATCTAGAACGTATCGAGGAAGTCATTGAGCCGGAGATCCCGGAAGAATGCCAGGGCTTGGAAAAGGTTCTGATCGGTGAAGATCGATCCGAGCGGCTCGATGTCATACCGCCGAAGTTCAGGGTTATCGTCACACGCCGCCCCAAATATGCGTTCAGGGAACGTGACGGCGTGCTGCAGGCTTTGGCACCAGCGCATATCATCGAAAGCGGCCTACCGACGGAACGGTTGCTTGCCTATATCGCCGTGTCGAAATACGCCGACGGTCTTCCACTTTATCGCCAGGAGGCGATCTATCTGCGCGACAGCGTGGTTCTCAGCCGCTCTTTGATGGCCCAGTGGATGGGGCATCTGGGCTTCGAGTTGCGGATCTTGGCGGATTACATCCTGGAGCGCATCAAAGCCAGTGAGAGGGTCTTTGCGGACGAGACGACGTTGCCGACATTGGTTCCCGGCTCTGGTAAAGCGATGAAGGCGTGGCTCTGGGCATATGCCTGCGATGACCGAACGTTTGGCGGGTCCGGTCCGCCGATGGTTGCCTATCGCTTCGAAGACAGCAGAGGTGCCAAGTGTGTCGCGCGTCATCTCGCCGGGTTCAGCGGCATCCTGCAAGTTGATGGCTACTCGGCCTACACCGGCATGATAAAAGAGCGCGCCAAGTCCGGCAGCAATGAAACGATCAAGCTGGCCGGATGCTGGGCGCATTTACGTCGTAAGTTTTATGAGCTGCACGTCGGCGGTATCAATGAGGCTGCGACAGCGTCGATTACAGCCATGACGGAACTGTGGAAGGTTGAGGACGAGATCCGCGGCAGTGATGCCGAAGCCCGTGCCACGCGTCGTCAGGAGACGTCCGCCGCCATCGTCGCCGATCTCTTCCAATTGTGGGAACAGGAGCTTTCCAAAGTCTCTGGGAAGTCCAAGACTGCTGAGGCGATCCGCTATGCGATGACACGCCGGGAAGCGCTGGAGCGCTTCTTGACCGATGGCCGCATCGAAATCGACTCCAACATCGTTGAACGCGCGATCCGGCCCCAAACAATTACAAGAAAAAATAGTCTCTTCGCTGGTAGCGAGGGAGGCGGCGAAACCTGGGCGACGATCGCCACGCTGCTGCAGACGGCAAAAATGAACGGTGTCGATCCGCTCGCCTGGCTATCCCAGACCCTGACCCGCATCGCAAATCGCTGGCCAGCCTCAGACATTGAGGTGCTCATGCCGTGGAACTTCACCGCTGACGCTATCGGCTAACCGCTTACGAATCAAAGGCGGGAATCGATATCTGTTGTCGATTTCTTCGATGCACAGAGAATTGAGGCAACACGTGAACGGAATGAGCCATTTTTCTTTTCGCCGAGCATATTGGCGCGTCGAGATGTGGCCCGGTTCCTGGTTTCGGCCGGGAAACAGGTAACACCGCCGCCGCGCCGCTGCGAGTTGCGGATCAGAGCGCATCTTCTAAAACTTTAGCAATTCATCGATCTGGCCTTGGACAGTCTTCACTCATGGCAGAAGATTGAAGACCTCTCGCATCAGCGTGGCGAATGCCGCGGTCTTCTTCCCGAAACGCGAGAGGTTCCACTTGATTGCAACCAAAATTCACTATATCAAAGTGATATGATGTACGTACCTCATATCGTCCCGCTGAATCAAAGGCCCACAGTGCGCAGAAATTCAAATGGGACCACTCGGGGGGCTGATTAAGCCAACAGGAGAACTTCGAAAGGCAATATGATGAAGGAGTTCAAGGTTAATCCAGAATTCGCCATAACAGATGAACAATCGCTTAGAAGTCTGTTTGATGCGACACATGCTCTGGCCATACAGAAGTGTCAGGATAACCTCGGCAAGCATGCGCAAGAGTTTATCAGGCGTTCGCCATTCCTGTGCATCGGCACACAAAATCTGGATAGAAAAGCGGATGTCAGCCCCCGCGGTGATCCTGTCGGCTTTGTCAAAATTCTTGATGAGCGCACGCTGGCGATACCGGACCGACCCGGCAACAACCGTCTCGATACACTGGTCAACATTCTCGCCAATCCGAGCGTTGGACTCTTGTTCATCATTCCGGGGTTTGAAGACACATTGCGCGTGAATGGGCGCGCCACTCTGATGAATGACCCTGAACTTCTGGGGAGCATGAGTGTCAATGATCGCGCTCCCAAACTCGCAATTGTGGTCAAAGTGAGTGAGGTCTTCATGCACTGCGCCAAGGCATTTCGGCGATCGCACTTGTGGAACCCAGATCATTTCCAGGACCGCACCAAGATGCCATCACTTGTAAAGATCATTCTGGACGAAACCACTGGCGCGCCAAGCGACGAGGATGAGATGCGCAAGATAGATGACGATCTCGAAGTTGAATACGAGAGAACGCTTTACTAGCTGCTGGAGAGAACGGCGCGCTGTTTGCCGGTCAAGGCGACTCTTCAGCAGCGGGGTGCTTTGGTCCGCGATGGTGATGTTGCGAACCGTTGCACACGAAGCACGCCTAAACCTTAGCAGCACGCTCCTTTGGGGCGGGGTGACGATGTGAGAGTGATCGTCGGCCGGTCCGGCCTGCCTAAGCAATCGGCCTCGCGAATGGCGGGTAGCCCCCACTCAAAGACGCCATTCGAGCGGCTGGACCCCGCGGTCATTAATTTCTTCGAGACTGAGAAGACGGTCATCGAGTTCTTTATGGGGTATTTGTGGCTGGACCGAAAGGCGAAGGAACGCCGCATTCCGCTCGTATCCATCGAGCCGCTTCGAGCCGCCCGCGAGCTCTTCGCGAGCGGCTTCATTTCTTAATGGGAAAGATTAGACAACGTAGATATTTAGATTTCCATTTCGCGAAAGCCATTTGATGAAATTTTAGCAAAATTGGTAACCACATTTTCAGGCTCCCGATTTCACCGCTTTTTCTGTCACGACAAAACGAAATCAGCGCCCGACTCTGTTCGAATCGGGCGCTGATCCTATGGTTGTATTTCGATAAAGGTAGTCTGCATACAAACGTTTGCTGCGAAGGACATTCATATCTTCGCCAGCGATTGCTCGAGATCGGCGATGATATCCTTCACATCCTCGATGCCGACCGAAAGGCGAACGACATCGGGACCAGCACCGGCGGCGATCCTTTGCTCGTCCGTCAATTGGCGGTGCGTGGTCGACGCCGGATGGATCACGAGCGAGCGGGTATCGCCGATGTTGGCGAGATGCGAGAACAGCTCCAATCCTTCGACCAGCGTCTTGCCGGCCTCATAACCGCCCCTGACGCCGAAGGTGAAGACGGAGCCGGCGCCCTTCGGCGAGTAGCGCTGCTGCAGCGCATGGTTCGGATCGTCGTCGAGGCCGGAATAATTCACCCAGGCGACCTTGCTGTGTGCCTTCAACCACTTTGCGACAGCGATCGCGTTGTCGCTGTGGCGTTGCATGCGCAGCGGCAACGTCTCGATGCCCGTCAGGATCAGGAACGCATTGAAGGGCGAGATGGCCGGACCGAGATCGCGCAGACCGAGCACGCGGCACGCGATGGCGAATGCGAAATTGCCGAAGGTCGAGTGCAAGACCACGCCATTATACTCCGGCCGCGGCGCGGAGAGCATCGGGTAGTTGCCGGACTTCGACCAATCGAAGGTCCCGCCGTCGACGATCATGCCGCCCATGGAATTGCCATGGCCGCCGAGAAATTTCGTCAGCGAATGCACGACGATATCGGCACCGTGTTCGATCGGCCGAATAAGATAGGGGCTGGCCATGGTGTTGTCGACGATCAGCGGCAGGCCATGCCTGTGCGCCACCGCGGCGATCGCTGCGATGTCGACGAAGGTGCCGCCCGGATTGGCGAGGCTTTCGATGAAGATCGCACGCGTCTTGTCATCGATCTGGCTTTCGAAGCTTGCCGGATCTGCGGAATCGCCCCAGCGAACCTCCCAGCCAAAATTATTGAAGGCATGGCCGAACTGGTTGATCGAGCCGCCATAGAGCCGCTTTGCGGCCACGAAGTTCTCGCCGGGACGCATGATCGTGTGAAAGACGATCACCTGCGCCGCGTGGCCGGACGCAACGGCGAGCGCCGCAGCGCCGCCTTCGAGCGCCGCGACGCGCTCTTCGAGCACGGCCTGGGTCGGGTTCATGATACGGGTGTAGATGTTGCCGAACTGCTGCAGACCGAAAAGGGCGGCCGCATGATCCGAATCGTTGAAGACGTAAGCCGTCGTCTGGTAGATCGGCGTCGCGCGTGCGCCGGTCGCGGGGTCCGGCTGCGCCCCCGCATGGATTGCCAACGTATTGAAACCCGGACCGTTATTGGCCATGAAGCCCTCCCATTCAGCTTGATCGAATGGCGGCGAGCATAGCCGACGATCGCAAAAAGTTAATCGCGTTCCATTTCAACCCAGACACGCTATTTGAAAAATCCAACCCTTTAGCCGATCAGGCGTGGATACTCGATGGCCGGGCAGCGATCCATGACCACCTTGATGCCGGCCGCCTCGGCTCTTGCGGCCGCCGCATCATCACGCACGCCAAGCTGCGCCCATATCACCTTCGGTTGCGGGTTCATCGCCAATGCCTCATCGACAACGCGGGACAGATATTCCGAAGCCCGGAAGACCTCGACCATGTCTACGGCTCCAGGCACATCGGCGAGCCGGGCGTAAACCGTTTGGCTCTGGATCTGCCTGCCTGCCTGGCCCGGATTCACAGGGATGACGTTGTATCCCCGTGACAGCAGATAGCCCATCACACCATTGCTCGGCCGAGCGGGATTCGGCGAAGCGCCAGTCAGGGCAATCGTCTTCACGGAACGCAAAATATCGAGGATGTAGTCATCCTCATATTTATCGTGATTCAAGGGCTTCGCCTCCAAGAACAATCGCGTTTATTTCGCGCTTCGTTGAAACCAGCAGTTAGCTTCCGCCTATATAGGAATTTAGGACGCCGACGGAGGATGTTCCCATGAAAAAATTGGTTGTTGTGGTCGCCTTTGTCATGGTCGCCTCCCCGGCGCTTGCCATTTCGCGATACAATTCGCTCACGATAAGCTGCCAGGCAGCGCGCGCAGCGATCCACAATGAGGGCGCCGTGATTTTGCGATATCCATCGAACCGGGTGCCCGGCACGACACTGTTCGACCGCTACATTCGTAACAGCAATTATTGCGACGCCAACAAATACGCCGAATGGACGACCATCCCGACAAAGGACAATCCGAGGTGCCGTGTCCTGAATTGCCAGAATATCGACAACCTCGACGGGATGTTTATCATCCCCTATTACTCGCTGTAAAAGTCGGCTCCTGCTTTGCTAAATCGTGAGGCGTGAGCCTTGCTGACACAAGTGCGCGCTCCCCGAAGATCGGGTGGATCGAAGGATTTCGTGATGGCTTTGTCACACTCCTGTAAAATTCGAAGCGACACGCCCGCAGCCGACGTCAGAGTTCTATGTATATCCTGTATATGTTCACATATGTTCCTGCGTATGTTAGCAACGCCTCATAGTTGAATAAGCGAGCGCCAAATAAACACTTCTGGTGTACGTTCCTCTTTTGATCGGGCTCGGAAACAGCAGCTTCCGGTTGCCTAACACATAAGAGAACAGAAGCGCCCTCCGTCGCTTCATCAATCGGGATTGCTTTTTACCGACAGCGGCGTAACAAGCAGTTCGCAGTTGCTGTTTTCACACCATTCGGTGGTCTTTTTGCCGCTCCACGTCATCTTGCTCGTTCTGTTTGGTGCTCTGCTGCACGCGACATGGAACGCCATGATCAAGGCGGGCGCGGACAAGTCGCTGGATGCCAGCCTGATATCAGCGGGCGGCGCCGTTTGCGCCCTTCCCTTCCTGATGTTCCTGCCATTGCCGAACTCGGCGGCATGGCCCTTCATCGGCGCTTCGGCCGTGCTGCAATTCGTGTATTTCCAGCTTGTTGCCGGCGCCTATCGTGCAGGCGATATCGGCCTCGTCTATCCGCTGATGCGCGGGTGCGCGCCGCTCCTGATTGCAGCCACCAGCGGCTTCGTTCTGGATGAGAAACTGTCGACGGGCGCGCTCATCGGCACGATGACGATCTGCGCCGGTATCCTGACGCTGGTTTTCGAGGCACGAAAAGGCAGCGGGCACGCGATCAGGCTGGCGCTCGCCAATGCGTGTGTCATTGCGACCTACACCTATGTGGACGGCATCGGCGCCCGCGTCTCTGGCAATGCGGTGTCATATACCCTGTGGATGTCGCTGCTGCCGCCCGTGCTGCTCTTCGCCTGGGCGATTTCCAACAGGGGTGCCGTCGCAGTCGCAATGCATGTCCGCTACAACTGGTGGCGTGGCCTGATCGGTGGCGGCGGATCGATTGCGTCCTACGGCCTCGCGCTCTGGGCAATGACCAAGGCGCCCGTCGCAACCGTTGCAGCGCTGCGCGAGACGTCGATTCTCTTCGCCCTGCTGATTTCCGTCATCGTGCTGAAGGAAAGGGCGAGTCCCTGGCGCTATCTCGCCGGCGCAATCATCGCGCTCGGTGGGCTGATCCTGAAACGCGGCTAAGTTATTCGCCCGTCCACTGCGGCATGCGCTTGGAAAGGAAGGCTCCGATCCCCTCTTCGGCATCGGCCGTCAGCATATTGTCGACCATGACTTGCGCGGCGTAGCCGTAAGCGTCCTCGATCGGCATTTCGAGTTGGCGATAGAATGCCTCCTTGCCGATCTTCAGCGTCAGCGGCGATTTGCTTGCAATGATGGCCGCATACTTGGTGACGACCTGCGTCAGATACTGCTTCGGCACGATGCGGTTCACGAGGCCGAAATCCTTGGCGGTAGAGGCGTCGATCGTCTCGCCGGTGAGCAGCATTTCCATCGCCTGCTTGCGATGCGCTGCCCGCGAGACCGCCACCATCGGTGCCGAGCAGAACAGGCCGATATTGACGCCCGGCGTGCAGAAGGTCGCCGTATCGGTGCAGATCGCGAGGTCGCAGGAAGCGACCAACTGGCAGCCGGCGGCGGTTGCAAGGCCGTCGATCTCGGCAATGACAGGCTTCGGCAGGCGCGTGATCTCCAGCATGAGATCAGCTGCCAATGCGAAAGTTTCTTCGAAGAATGCCTCGCCTCCATCCTCATCGGCGCGATGCGCGGTCAACTCCTTGAGGTCGTGACCTGCGGAAAAGACATTGCCCGTCGACGCGATGATGACCACGCGAACAGCAGCGTCTTCTGCGACGCTTTGGAGTTCACCGATCAGGGTCTCCATGACGGCGATCGACAGTGCATTTGCGGGCGGATTGTTGAGCGTCAGCCGCAGCACGCCGTCGCTCAACTGCGGAATGACGAGCGCGCCATCGCCGGGTTTGTTCGGGTCCTTTCGAAAGGATACGACTTCGGCCATGGTCTAACTCCCTGCATTGCTTTTTCGTGCTAATTGTTCTGCCACAGGCGACAAGCAATTTCGAGGCAAAGTCATGCAGCCGATCATGACGATCGACGAGCTCCACCGTTTTTTGGATACGGACTTTCCGCAGATCCACACGGATGGGCGCGTGTTCACGATTACCGAGATCGGACCCGGCAGCGTCTCGATGCGGCTCGACCCGAGCGAGAGGCATTTGCGACCGGGCGGCACCGTGTCCGGCCCGGCCCTCTTCACTTTGGCGGACGTGACGGCCTATGCGGCAGTACTGGCGCATATAGGGCCGGTCGCGCTGGCGGTTACCACCAATCTCAGCATCAATTTCCTGCGCCTGCCGAAGCTGAGGCCAACGACCTGCACCTGCCGTGTTCTCAAGCTTGGTAAGCGCCTCGCCGTCATCGACGCCTCAATTTTCCAGGAGAATGCAGATGAGTTGATCGCCCATGCGACCGCGACTTACTCCATTCCGCCGCGAGAAATATGAGGTACCAAAATACCACACGCTTAAACTACTGATTTTGCTTGTACATTTTTATCAGGTACCAACCTGAGAATATTGACCGCGTTCCGCTTTGCCTCTATACACACCGCCAGAAATGCAGCCTTTCCGGGCTGCTTTCTTTTTGGTGTATCTTCGGACAGCCAAACCAAGCAACAAGAAACGCCCTCTCGCCTTCGGGCCGAGGGATCAAACAGAGAGTAACAACTATGGCAACCTTCTCCCAGAAGCCTGCAGAGGTGGAGAAGAAGTGGGTCATCATCGACGCCGAAGGGCTTGTCGTTGGTCGTCTCGCTTCTGTTATCGCTATGCGCCTGCGTGGCAAGCACAAGGCTACCTTCACGCCTCACGTTGACGACGGCGACAACGTCATTGTCATCAACGCCGACAAGGTCGTCTTCACCGGCAAGAAGTATTCCGACAAGGTTTACTACTGGCACACCGGTTTTGCCGGCGGCATCAAGGAGCGTACCGCTCGCCAGATCATCGAAGGTCGCTTCCCCGAGCGCGTTCTCGAGAAGGCTGTTGAGCGCATGGTTCCGCGTGGCCCGCTCGGCCGTCGCCAGATGAAGAACCTCCGCGTTTACGCTGGTTCCAACCATCCTCATGAAGCCCAGCAGCCTGTCGCTCTCGACGTGGCCAAGCTGAACAAAAAGAATGTAAGGAGCGCCTAAGAATGGCTGACCTCTCCTCCCTGAAGGATCTCGGCACGTCCGAAGCAGCGACTGCTCCGGTTCACGTCCGTAAGGTCGATTCGCTTGGCCGTTCCTACGCGACCGGCAAACGCAAGAACGCCGTTGCCCGCGTTTGGCTCAAGCCGGGTTCCGGCAAGATCATCGTCAACGGCAAGGAATTCGCGGAATACTTCGCGCGGCCGGTTCTGCAGATGATTCTGCGTCAGCCGATCGTCGCTGCTGCCCGTGACGGCCAGTTCGACATCATTGCAACGGTTGCAGGCGGCGGTCTTTCCGGCCAGGCCGGTGCCGTTCGTCACGGTCTTTCCAAGGCCCTCACCTACTTCGAGCCGGGCCTGCGCCCGGTCCTGAAGAAGGGCGGCTTCCTGACCCGCGACAGCCGCGTTGTTGAACGTAAGAAGTACGGTAAGGCCAAGGCCCGCCGTTCGTTCCAGTTCTCGAAGCGTTAATCGCTACTGGAATACGGAATTGCGAAGGCCGGGCTCTGCCCTAATGCAGTTCACTTAGTGAGCTGCGGGCAAGTTTGATGGTTCAGGATGGGGATTCGTTTTCCCATCCTGTTTTTGTTTGTGATGTCACGCACCCTTGGACATTCGGCCGAATTATCGGCTCTTTCGCAGGCGATCGACCCGGACTGGATCGCTCAGGCTCTCGCCACGACAGGCAAGGCGAGCATCCGCAAGCGCAAGCTGCCAGCCGAGCAGGTCGTCTGGCTGGTGATTGCGTTGGCCCTTTATCGTCATCAGTCGATCCCGGAGGTGGTGGCCCATCTTGATCTGGTTTTGCCCGATGAGGTCAACGCGGATATTGCCAAGAGCGCGTTGACACAGGCACGGCAGCGCTTGGGTCAGGCACCGTTGGCGCAGTTGTTTGCAATGAGTGCATCATGCTGGGATGAACGCCACCAATCCGGGCGTGCCTGGCGGGGTCTTTGTCGTTATGCCGTGGACGGCAGCACGCTGCGGACGTCCGACAGCCCGGAGAACCGGGCGCATTTTGGAGCGCAGGCCTACGCGTCTGGCGTTGTCGCAAGCTATCCGCAATTGCGGCTGCTGACGCTGACGGCGCTGGCGACGCATCTGGTGCGTGATGCGGTGTTCGGAGCCTATGGCACAAACGAGATGCTCTATGCCAAAAGCCTGCTCGACCGGGTTCCGGACCATTCGCTGACGGTCTTCGACAAGGGCTTCTTCAGTGCCAGCCTTCTCTTGCAATTGCAGACGAAGGGACATGAGCGTCACTGGCTGATTCCGGCCAAAGCCAACAGCACATGGGAACGACTGGATCCGCACCCCACCGATTATCGGGTGCGCATGAAGGTCTCGCCCCAGGCGCGGCAGGCAGAACCGGACTTGCCGGCCTTCTGGGAGGTCAGGGCCATCGAGACGACCACCAGCCATGGCAAAAAGCGCATATTGTTGACATCGCTGATGGACAGACAAACTTATCCGGCAAGCGAAATCGTCCATCAGTATGAAGAGCGATGGCGCATCGAGACAAGTTATCGCGAACTCAAGCAGGAGCTTCTCGGTAGCGAACTGACCCTGCGAAGCGGCACGCCGGAGACTGTCTATCAGGAGGTCTGGGGCGCGTTGCTGGCCTACAATCTGGTGCGGCTCGAAATGGCAGAGGTCGCGACCGAAGCCCAAGTCGAGCCAACCCGACTAAGCTTTATCACAGCCCTGCATTACCTGCGTCACGAATGGGGATGGATGGCGATCGAAGCACCCGGCAAAATCCCCGCCCACCTCACCAGATTGAGAAACAGATTGGCAGACTTGCTGCTGACAGAAAAACGGGGGCGATCATGCCCCCGTGTCGTCAAAAAACTGCCTGCCAGATACCCGATAAGAGCCGTAAGCAAACCTAAGTGAACTGCATTACGGCCCGGAGCCCGCCTTTTCTTTTGGCGGGCGCTTGAAGCGGCCAAGTTCCCTTGCCAGTTCTACCGCATTCCACGCGCTTCACGCGCACGCCAAGGGAGGCAGGAATGACCAAGCAAGCAATCTATGTCGAACTGAAAGCAAGGTCCGGCAAGGAAGAAGAAGTGGCCACGTTCTTGAAAAGCGCCCAGGCTCTTGTCGCTCAGGAACCGGGCACGGTGACATGGTTTGCCGTTCGCTATGACCAGAGGACATTCGCCATCTTCGATGCCTTCGATGACGAGGCCGGCCGACAGGCGCATTTGAATGGCAAGGTGGCCGCGGCGCTGATGGCCCGAGCAGAGGAGCTGCTTGCCGAGGCTCCGCAGCTGAGGACTCCCGAAGTGCTGGCGGAGAAGCTGCCGGGCTAAACCAGGCTTGGCCGAGCGACCAGCTTTGCCCATTCGGTTTGAGATTCGTTTCTGGTAGGCATAGCGGACAAAACACCCTCGAGGAGCATTTCTTGGCCAACAAGTCGATCGACCATGCATTTACGGCAACGAACCTGACCTCGGCAGCCAGCGACCCGACCTTTGCCGGCGCGCTGTCGTTCATGCGACGCCGTTTCACCAAGGACCTGACCGGCGTGGACGCCGTGGTCTGGGGTATTCCCTTCGATGCCGCGACCTCCAATCGGCCGGGGACGCGATTCGGGCCGCAAGCGATACGGCGTGCGTCGGCGATCTTCGACAACGACCCGCAGTATCCTTTCAATCGCGATCTCTTTGCCGAGATGGCCGTAATCGACTACGGCGACTGCCTGCTCGACTACGGCAATCACAACGAGACGCCGGAAGCAATAGAGAGGCAGTCCAAGACCATTGTCGACAGTGGCGCCTTCATGCTGACCCTTGGCGGCGACCATTTCGTTACCTGGCCCATCCTCAAGGCACATGCCGCCAAACACGGGCCGCTGGCACTCGTCCAGTTCGACGCGCATCAGGACACCTGGTTCGACGACAACAGGCGGATCGACCACGGCTCATTCGTGGCAAGGGCTGCGCGCGATGGCATCATCGATCCGGATCGCTCTATCCAGATCGGCATCCGCACCCATGCGCCCGAGGATTTCGGCATTCATATTCTCTATGGCCATCAACTTGAGGAGATGAGCGCCGGCGACATCGCCTCGACGATCATCTCACATACGCGTGGCGCGCCAGCCTATTTGACCTTCGATATCGATTGCCTCGACCCCGCCTATGCGCCGGGCACCGGTACGCCTGTAGCGGGCGGTCCCTCGAGCGCCAAGATCCTCTCCGTGCTGCAGCGTCTGCACCAGCTGGATATCAGGGGCGCCGACGTCGTCGAGATCTCGCCGCCTTACGATCACGCTGACATCACCGCCATTGCGGGGGCGACGGTCGCGATGTATATGCTGGGGCTGCATGCCGAGCGCCGCGCCAGCGCGTCACACGGCTGACTCATCCTTCTTGCAAAATGATTCCGGACTTCTTTCTAACCTATTGAAAGTGTGAGCAAGACAACAATGGCACCGAAGATCTTCATCGATGGCGAACACGGCACGACGGGCTTGCAGATCCGCACGCGCATGGCCGGCCGTCGCGATGTCGAGCTTTTGTCCATCCCGGAAGCTGAGCGTCGCAACGCCGCGATGCGCGAGGATATGCTGAACGGCGCCGATATCGCCATCCTCTGCCTGCCCGACGACGCTTCGAAGGAAGCGGTGCAGATGGTCTCGCGCAACAACAACGTGCGGGTGATCGACACCTCCACGGCGTTCCGTGTCAATCCTTCCTGGGCCTACGGCTTTGCGGAAATGGACAAGGAACAGGCAGACAAGATCAAGTCGGCACGCTTCGTCGCCAATCCGGGCTGCTACCCGACCGGTGCGATCGGCCTCCTTCGGCCGCTGCGCACTGCCGGCATCCTGCCCGACGGCTATCCGGTCACGGTCAATGCAGTCTCCGGCTATACCGGCGGCGGCAAGCAGATGATTGCGCAGATCGAAGACCAGAACCGCAACGATGCGATCGCTGCGCCGCACTTCCTCTACGGCCTGACGCTGACGCACAAGCACGTACCCGAGATGAAGATCCACGGGCTGCTGGATCGCGCGCCGATCTTCTCCCCGTCAGTCGGCAAGTTCCCGCAGGGCATGATCGTTCAGGTGCCGCTGCATCTCGATGATCTGGCGGAAGGCACGACGCTTGAAAGCATCCATGCTGCTCTTGTGGCCCACTACGCGGGTCAGGACATCGTGACGGTTGTGCCGCTGGAAGAAAGCCGCAAACTCCCGCGCATCGATGCTGTCGAGCTTGCTGGCAAGGACACGATGAAGCTCTTCGTGTTTGGCACGCCAGGCGCGTCGCAGATCAATCTCGTTGCGCTGCTCGACAACCTTGGCAAGGGTGCTTCGGGGGCCGCTGTCCAGAACATGGACCTGATGCTCGCCTCGTAGTCCCGGAACCGATCGGTGTCGCTTGATACGCTGCTGGCGAACACGGGCGCGTGGTTTGTCGCCGCCTTGCCGGATCACGGCATTCTGTCACTCGTCGCCATAGCCTTCATTGCGGGACTGGCACGCGGCTTCTCCGGATTTGGAGCTGCGCTGATCTTCATTCCGCTTGGCGGCGCAATCATCGGTCCGAAGCTGATTTCGCCCGTCCTGCTTGTCATCGATGGTCTTGCGACGCTCGGCATGATTCCGCCGGCCTGGCGCAGCGCCAACCGCCGCGAAGTCTTCACCATGGCTGCGGGCGCGGTACTTGGGGTGCCCGCCGGTACAGCAGCCCTGGCGTTGGTGGATCCGCTGACGTTGCGCTGGGCGATCACAGCGATTGCCATTTGCCTGCTTGCATTGCTTGTTTCCGGGTGGCGGTACCATGGCGAACCGCGAACATCGCTTACCTCCATGACAGGTCTCGTTGCCGGCCTCTTCAGCGGCGCCGCCCAGCTTGGTGGACCGCCGGTCGTTGCCTATTGGCTCGGCGGCAAGACCAATTTTGCCCGGGTGCGAGCAAACGTCATTCTCTATTTCGCGATCTCGACCTGCTTCAGCGTCGTCAGCTACTATTTCGGTGGGCTCTTCGTTCAAGCCGTCTTCGCACTGACGATCGTGATTCTGCCGAGTTACGCCATCGGCCTGTACGTCGGCTCGAAGCTGTTTGGGCTTGCCAAGGAGAGCACGTTCCGAACGATCTGCTATCTGCTGATCGCAGCCTCCGCCATCATGGGAATGCCGGCGCTCGACGGGATCCTCCGCTGAGCATATTTCTTCGTCAAACTGCTGAATGAAGCGCCGAGCAACCGTCGTTGATCAATTTTTGCCAGCCGCCTAAAGTCATGGGTGACCTTTGGGGGAGCGCGGCATGAATGCAGTCGTCCTGTTCGGTATTGCCTTTGTCGGCGGTACGATCGTCGTAACACTAGTTTTCTATTTTCTGATGCGCCTGATCATGGGCAGCGATCCGACCGGCAAAGACAGGGAACTTGCCGGTGCCATCGTCATGCGGATCGCGTCACTGCACGCACTCATCCTGGCCCTCGTCTTCGCTCAGGAGATGATCGAGTATCAGCAGCTAAAATTTGAGAGTGTCACGGAAGCGAACGCGATCGCGGACGTCTATTTCGATGCGGATCGCTACGGCGCCGACGAGAAGGCCCCCATCCAGCAAGCGCTCTTCGAGTATGTGCAGATCGTCGTCGACGATGAGTGGCGCCTGCTCGGAGCCACGGGGCAGCTATCCCCCGCGGCGTGGAACAAGTGGGATAACGTCTATCAGCGTGTGCTCGACCTGACACCAACCAATGCGCGCCAACAGAGCATTCGCGAGCACATGCTCAGCGATGTGCACCGCATCGCCGAGGCCCGAGACAAACGGGAAAACAGCGGCACCGATTCCATTAGCATCATCTTCTGGTTCGCAGCGGTTTCCGGCGTCGTGTTCATGGCGCTCGGCTACTACCCCTATCCGCCGGATCCGCGAAACCTACTTCTACTTTCGGTGCTCGGCGCCTTCACCGGCATCATACTCTTCTTCATCTACGCATTCTCCGATCCCTACAATCCGCCGGCCACGCTGAAGCCGACAGCGTTTGAACGCCTGCTCGATGAATTGGCGACACCTCCGGCCTCCGGATAGGCTGACCGTCCGTGCCTATCGCGCCGTCAATGGCGAGCGCGCCTTCACGACCAGCGCGTTTCCCGGACCGTGCACGGCTGCGAAAAGTAGGCCAGCGAGGAAGGTGAAGTGATCGACGAAGAAGCCGAACTCCGCCTGATTGCCGCTCCAGTGGCTGGGGCCATGGAACGCAAACGCCAGGAAGACCACGTAGATGCCGGCCAGGAACGAGGCTTCTGAAAAGAAGGCCCCCGTGAGGAATGCAAGGGTCAGGGCAAGTTCGAAGATTGCCGCTATCCAGGCGAGGAAGAGCGGGAATGGAAAGCCTGCCGCGGCGATATAGCTTGCGGTGGACTGAATATCCATGAACTTGAAGCTCATGGCCATCGCGAAAACGGCGCCAAAGATCAGTCGCGCCAGCAGAATTGCAATCGTCTTGCTCATCTCGTCTCCCCCTCGGCCCGAAGCCGTTCAGCGTCATTGTCCAGACTTCCAGCTTCCCAGCACCTGCGATTGCGAAGCCTTCCCCCAAAGGACGCAGCTGAATCGTCCCTCCCGACATGCATCCGCCATCATTTTCGACTCCGCGATCCCGAGGGTCTCACGCCCAAGCCAAATGATCGGCCAGCACGCCGTCTATGACCTGCCACGACCTCTTGACGTCTACGGGATTTGCGCCTGTCATGCCGGCAACGACTATCAGGGACTTCCACAGCGTCCATCCGCGGCCTCGCGCCCACGTTCCCGCGTCCAGCGGGCGTGCCTTGCGAAAGACCTCGCGGCTCTCCCCCTCGAAAAGCTGCCAGGTGATTGCGAGATCACAGGCAGGGTCGCCAACGCCCGACGTCCCGAAATCGATGACGGCATCGAGCCGACCGTTTCTGATCAGAAGATTGCCGTAGGCGATGTCACCGTGGAACCAGACGGGTACACCTTGCCACGAAGTCGAAAGAGCTGAGTCCCAGACCTGCGTGGCCAGTTGCGTGTCGATCCGGCCATCCAGCCGCACAAGCGCCTCGCGCGTTTGCGCGTCGTAGACTTTCAGTGAACCGCCGCGAAAGAAATTGTGCGAGCCAGGCGGAGGTCCTCCCGTGGCGTCTGCTGCCTGCAACGCATCGAGGAAGCCAGCCAGCGTCGTGGCGAACTCGCAGAGATCGTCGATGCGCTCCGCCAGCGCCGTCTCACCGTCACGCCACTCGTAGATGGACCACGGCCAGGGATAGCTTTCGTCCGGCCTTCCCATCGCAAGCGGTACGGGTATGGGCAATGGCAGCTGGTGCGCAAGGATCGGCAGCCACTGCTGCTCCTTGGCGACCTGATCGGCATAGTGAGCTGCGCTTGGCAGCCGAACCGTCATCCCGGCGCCGAGGTGGAATGTCCTGTTGTCCCATCCGCCGAATTCAACGGGTCTGATCGGCAGAGCCGACCACTCGGGAAATTGCGTGGCAATCAGCCGACGCACGAGCGCGGTATCGATAGCTGGGTCATCCATTATCCTGACATTCCTCCCGGATAAGGGGATATATTGTCCGCGTTTCGGCGACGAGATCAACCCTGGGTTCGCCCTCGGCTCCTCGGACGTTGAATCAAGTTCCTAAGAGGATGATTCGGGATTTTCCAATAACCATCTGCAATTTCAGAAATTTTCTCCGGAGTGAACGCCTTCGGCGGGTCCGCTCCTTTATGCGATTTCTATATCTGCGCACCTACCCACGAATGGAATTCCTACCGTGAACGGCGTTAGCCTTCCCATGAAATGCGAAGGTTGAATGCCATGCGAAACTTCATGCTGTCGAACGCTCCTCTCACCCGCCCGCGCCGCCCGGCACCGAAAAGGCAGATGCGCGAACGACGTACGGCCCAGGCGCTCATCCTGTTCGGCGTCGTGCTTGCCGCGGTCGAACTCTACGTCATTCTCGGTGGACTTTGAGCCACCGGGATACCGGCAGACAGAGCATTGCGCCTAGGCGCCACGACGACTGCGCTCATAACGCCGTTTCGGGACGGAGCACTCGATCTTTCCAAAATGGAGCGATTGGCTGAGCGGCAGATCCGTGGCGGTGTTGACGGCCTTGCCGTCTGCACGCTGACTGGTGAGGGGCCGACACTCACCAGAAGCGAGCGCGCCGCAGTTATCCTTACTTGTGTTCGCTTCGCCGGCGGTCGTGTTCCCGTGATTGCCGCAACCGGCACGAATGCGGCGGCAAGCACGATCGCGTTGACGCGCGATGCCGAAGAGTTGGGAGCGAGCGCAGCCCTTGTGACGCTGCCCTACTATTCGAAACCCAGCCAAAAGGGGATTGCCGGTCACTTCGCGCAGCTTGCGGCCGCGACGGACCTTCCCCTGATCGTTGAGAACAACCCGCTGCGCACGGCAATCGATGTGACCTTGCCTACACTCACGGCCCTTGCCGATATCCCGTCAATCGTCGGCATGCTCCTTGCCGACGGCAGCACCGCTGCACGGGCCATGCCTTCGGACTTATGCCAGCGCTTCCTGCGGCTTTCCGATCGGGACGCAACGGCGCTCTCGTTTCTGAGCACCGGTGTCCGCGGCATCATCTCGGCTGCTGCGAACGTATGCCCGCGTTTGTATGCATCGCTGCAGCAGGCGGCGCGCGGCGGCAACCTCTCGGCTGCGCGCCTGCTCGAGGACAGGCTGGCTCCGCTGACGACCGCGTTGGGTGCTGAGGTCGACCCCGCGGCGATTAAGCACGCGTTACAGACTTTGCAGCAGATCGATCCGGAGGTCCGTCTGCCTCTTCTGGCTCTTGATGACGATGGGAAACAGTCGGTATCGCAAGCGCTGGCGTGCCTCTCCGAGATCCAAAAAAGCGCCATATCTATATGATATTTTTATATTTTCTCTAGATCCAGCCAATGGAAGGTGGATGTCATTGCCACTAACGTCATGAACGTCGCAACCGCCTGTTCCCAAGGCAGAAGACAATTCGAAAGGAACATCGATGCCCTCTCTTCGATCTGCTTCAGCAATCGCCCCCCTCCAACGCCAGAACTCAGCGCGCTTTATCATCGGCAAGGATCGAAACGGCCGCTGGGTCGTACAAGACCGGAAGGGGCTCGTGGGAGGCGTATTCATCAGCGAGCAGGCCGCGCGCCATTTTGCAGCCGAGTGCGATCATCATCCCGAGCAGATTTGCCGCGCGGCCGAGGAGGTCGTCCTGCAGTTCAGCGCGCTCGACCGCGGCGACAACGACATCCACGAATCTGATACGAGTGGCGCCAGGTCGTTCGGTCCGCCGCAAATGGCGAACGCTTCCTTAACTGGAATGGGCTATGGTGTTGGCAGAGACGAGCCACGCCACAGACCGATGCCGAAACCGAACTTCCGTTTTACCCACTACGATCTGAAGGAACAGCGCGCCGGGACGATCATCGAGGTGACGTTGAACGCGGTCGCGAATGTTCGCCTGATGACGGCACCAAACTATCAGCGCTTTACCGAAGTTCTCGACTTCAAATATGTCGGCGGTGTCGCGCGCAAGTCTCCCATCCGTCTATCCATTCCCGACAGCGGACATTGGCATCTGGTCGTCGACATGGAAGGCCATCACGGGCTTGCGGAATCCGCCGTCAAACTTGTCGCGCCCGCTGGACAGGTCCGTGCCTCCTGATCAGCTCTGATTGCGTTCCTTCCTGAGCTTCGCCCACCATTCAAGCCGCTTGCGGATATCCCGCTCAAAGCCGCGCTCCGGCGGATCGTAGAAAGTCTGCCGGCCCATTTTCTCTGGGAAATAGTCCTGGCCGGAAAAGGCGTCCGGCTCGTCGTGGTCGTAGCGATAGCCCTCACCGTAGCCCTCCCCCTTCATCAGCTTTGTCGGTGCATTCAGGATGTGCTTCGGCGGCAGCAGGGAGCCATTCTGCTTGGCAGCCATCGTCGCGGCCTTGAAGGCTGTATAGACGGCGTTCGATTTCGGCGCAGTCGCCAGATAGACGCAAGCCTGCGCCAACGCCAGTTCGCCCTCCGGCGAACCGAGGTAGTCATAGGCATCTTTCGCGGCGTTGCAGATCACCAGCGCCTGCGGGTCGGCCAAGCCGATGTCTTCGACGGCCATGCGAACGAGCCGCCGGCCGAGGTAAAGCGGATCTTCGCCGGCGTCGAACATGCGAGCGAGATAGTAAAGCGCCGCATCGGGGTCGGAGCCGCGGACGGATTTATGCAGTGCAGAGATGAGATTGTAGTGCCCATCCTGCGCCTTGTCATAGACCGGGGCGCGACGCTGCACGATCCGGGTCAGGCCCTCCGTGTCGAAGGTTTCTCCATCCCGAGCAGCACGCCAAACCTCCTCCGCAAGGGTCAGCACGGCGCGACCGTCGCCGTCGGCCATTCGCAGCAGGCTTGCGCGCGCGTCTTCCGCCAGCGGCAATACCTTGCCCTCCACGGCCTCGGCACGCTTCAGCAATTCCTCAAGGCTTTCATCGTCGTGCGACTTGAACGTCAACACGCGAGCGCGCGACAACAAGGCCGCGTTGAGTTCGAAAGACGGATTCTCGGTGGTAGCGCCGACAAGGATGACCGTGCCGTCCTCCATGACAGGAAGGAAGCTGTCCTGCTGCGCCCTGTTGAAGCGATGGATCTCGTCGACGAAGAGTAGCGTTTGCCGGCCATCCATCCGGCGCATGCGCGCCGTTTCAAATACCTTCTTCAGATCCGCCACCCCGGAGAAAATCGCGGATATCTGCTCGAATGCGAGACCTGCCTCGCCCGACAGCAACCGGGCGACGGTGGTCTTGCCGGTTCCAGGCGGCCCCCAGAAGATCATCGAGCCGAGCGAGCCACTCTCGATCATGCGTCGCAATACACCGTCTTCACCGGTCAGGTGCTCCTGGCCGGTCACTTCCGAGAGTGTCCGGGGTCGCAGGCGATCGGCGAGAGGCCGCCGATTAGCGACCTCTTCGGGAATATGCGGTGCAAAAAGATCGTCGCTCATCGGAAAAACTGTCTGATGCGTTGGCCATCGCGCTCGATCTCGACGCGCCAGAAGCTCGGATCCTCGTCGGCGACGGCGGCCAGTTCCTTGGTCGTCCTAACTTCGGTGCCGTTGATCGAGATGATGATGTCCTTCGGCTCAAAGCCGAGGCGAGCGGCAAGGGAATCCTCCTTCACCTCGGAAACAACCACGCCGGTCGACTCCGAGGGCATACGAAGCTCGTCGGCGACGCGAGGCGACAGGTTTTCGACCACGGCGCCCGTAAAGGGCGTGCGGCCGCCGATCGTGCGCTGGTCGCGTGGAGCCGTCTCGGGCGCTCTGGCGAGTGCCAGCGCGATCTGCTGCTCGCGGCCGTTCTCAACCACGGTCAGCTGCACCGATTTGCCAAGCCCTGCCGTTGTCAGGCGATAGAGAAGCGCATCCGGATGCTCGACCGCAATGCCGTCGACGGCGGTCACGATTTCACCTGTCTTCAAACCAGCCTTCGCAGCCGGGCTGCCGTCACTCACCTTGACCACGAGGGCGCCGCGCGCCTTGTTGAGCCCGAGCGCCTCGGCAACCTCGGACGTCACCGCATCGAACGTCGCGCCGACATAGGGGCGCTCGAAGGATTTTACGCCCGCATCGGCCGAGGCGAGGAACACCTTGACCAGATTGGCGGGGATCGCAAAGCCGATTCCATTTGAGCCGCCGCCGCGCGAAAAGATCGCCGTGTTGATGCCGATCAGCTCGCCCTTCATGTTCATCAGCGCGCCGCCGGAATTGCCGGGGTTGATCGACGCGTCCGTCTGGATGAAGAAACCGAACTCGTTCTTGACGACCTGGTTGCGCGCCAGCGCCGAAACGATGCCACTCGTGACCGTCTGGCCGACACCGAATGGATTACCGATCGCCAGGACGAGATCGCCGACTTCGACGGCATCGGAATTGCCGAGCGGCAGCGTCGGGAAGCTTTCCTTCGTATCGACCTTGAGAACAGCGAGATCGACGCGGTCATCCCTCAAGACGACCTTGCACGGAAATTCCCGCCCGTCGGAGAGCGCAACCTTGATATCATCGGCGCCTTCCACGACGTGATTGTTCGTGACGATCGTTCCGTTTGCTTCAACGATGACGCCGGATCCCAGCGACGACTGCTTCTCGCTGCGGTTCGGCATCTGCTGACCGAAGAACTCCTCGAAGAAGGGATCGCCGGCAAAGGGAGACTGCCTGCGTACCGTCTTTTCCGCATAAACGTTTACGACGGCTCCGGACGTCTGTTTGACCAGCGGCGCGAAGGAAAGCTGCATCTCCATCTGGCTCTGCGGGACAGTCTTGGCCGTCTGAGCATTGGCGGAAACCGGTAGCGCGAGCACCAGAGCCACAAAAGGCAGGGCTGCGCGCTTCAACAGGTATTGCATGGGGAGTCCTTCTGAAATTCTCTTGTGAAGACGTTGTAGCGCCGGACGCTAGAAAGGAAAGAGGGCGGAAGCATGGAAGAATAAAGCAGCTCACGAACTGCTGAACACGCCTCGCAAATCGATTCAGGAAGGAGCTCCATGCAACTGATATCTAATGACAAAGGCGGTCAAAGTCACCCGTGAGAGACATCTTGACTCTACGGATGGCAGCGACGAGCCCTTCTCGGATGGCGATAGAGAACGTCTCCCCGTCAATTCATCCTGCAAACGCGACTCTGTTCTTGCCGAAGCCACGGCGTGCATCATCTACCCATGGGCAGCTCCACAGCGAATTGAACAGGAACTCATGCATGAGACGTCTCCGCAGCACACTTCTCCCTTTCGCGATATGTATCCATTGCACGGCCCTTGCCAGCATTTCCTATGCCGCGAGCTTCGACTGCGAGGCCAAGGAGTTGAAGCCGGACGAAAAGGTGATTTGCGAGAACCGCGCGCTGAATGACGCCGATGTGAAGATGGTGACGACCTTCGACCTGCTTTCCGGGCTGATGGCGATGGGTTCGCGCGGCACGTTGCAGGACGGGCAAACGGCCTGGCTGAAGAAACGCCAGGAATGCGCTTCCGATGCGGCTTGCATCAAGGCCGCCTACGACGAACGCCTGAAGCAGCTGGACGAGACCTATAAAAAAATAAACCGGCCGCTTTAGCGACCGGTCCATCAATGCACGCCCTTGATCAGCAGTTCAGCGGCTGCCAAGGTCGCGAACGGCGCCGCGGTCGGCGCTGGTTGCGAAGGCAGCATAGGCCTTCAGCGCCGTCGTGACGTTGCGCTTGCGCTGCTCGGCCGGATGCCAGCCCTTCTCCTCCTGCTCGGCGCGGCGGTTCGCCAGTTCCTTGTCATCGACGCGCAGGCTGATGATGCGGTTCGGGATGTCGATGTCGATCATGTCGTCCTCGCAAACCAGACCGATGATGCCGCCGTTTGCGGCTTCCGGCGAGACGTGGCCGATGGAAAGGCCGGAGGTGCCTCCCGAGAACCGCCCGTCGGTGATCAGCGCGCACGCCTTGCCGAGGCCCTTCGACTTCAGATAGCTCGTCGGGTAGAGCATTTCCTGCATCCCGGGACCGCCCTTCGGACCTTCATAGCGGATGACGACGACATCGCCGGCCACGACCTGGTTCGACAGGATGGCCTTCACCGCTGCATCCTGGCTTTCATAAACCTTGGCCGGACCGGAGAATTTCAGGATCGATTCATCGACGCCCGCGGTTTTCACAATGCAGCCGTCGAGGGCGAGGTTGCCCTTGAGAACCGCAAGGCCTCCATCCTTCGAGAACGGATGTTCGACGGAGCGGATGACGCCCTTTTCGCGGTCCGTGTCCAGATCGTCCCAGCGCGCTTCTTGGCTGAAGGCAACCTGGGTCGGGATGCCGCCTGGCGCAGCGCGGTAGAAATTGCGGACGGTTTCGCTATTGGTGCGGGTGATGTCCCAACGATCGATCGCATCGCCAAGCGTTTCCGCATGGACCGTCGGGCATTCTCGGTTGAGCAGGCCGCCCTTATCCAGCTCGCCCAGGATCGACATAATGCCGCCGGCGCGATGAACGTCTTCCATGTGGACGTCGTTCTTTGCCGGGGCGACCTTGGAAAGGCAGGGAACGCGGCGCGACAGCGCGTCGATATCGGCCATCGTGAAATCGATCTCGCCTTCGTGCGCAGCCGCCAGGATGTGCAGGACGGTATTTGTCGAACCGCCCATGGCGATGTCGAGGGCCATCGCGTTCTCGAATGCCTGTTTGGAGGCGATCGTGCGCGGCAGAGCCTTGACATCGTCCTGCTCGTAGTAGCGGCGAGCTAGATCGACGATCAGGTGGCCGGCCTCGACGAATAGGCGCTTGCGGTCAGCGTGCGTTGCGAGCGTCGAGCCGTTGCCTGGCAGCGACAGGCCAAGCGCTTCGGTCAGGCAGTTCATTGAATTGGCGGTGAACATGCCGGAGCACGAGCCACAGGTCGGACAGGCCGAGCGCTCGATCACGTTGACATCTTCGTCGCTGATCTTGTCATCGGCGGCCGCGACCATCGCATCGACGAGATCGAGTGCATGCGTCTTGCCATGCAGGACCACCTTGCCGGCTTCCATCGGACCACCGGACACGAAGACCGTCGGGATGTTGAGGCGGAGCGACGCCATCAGCATGCCGGGAGTGATCTTGTCGCAATTGGAGATGCAGACCATGGCGTCGGCACAATGGGCGTTGACCATATATTCGACGCTGTCGGCGATCAGTTCGCGCGAGGGCAGCGAATAGAGCATGCCATCATGGCCCATGGCGATGCCGTCGTCGACGGCAATGGTGTTGAACTCCTTGGCGACACCACCGGCCGCTTCGATCTCGCGAGCGACAAGCTGGCCGAGGTCCTTAAGATGGACGTGACCGGGCACGAACTGGGTAAAAGAGTTCACCACCGCAATGATAGGCTTGCCAAAATCGGAGTCCTTCATGCCCGTGGCGCGCCAAAGGCCGCGCGCGCCCGCCATGTTGCGGCCGTGGGTCGTGGTTCTGGAACGATAAGCTGGCATGGCGTATTCCTCACGCGTCGTGAAATCGTCGGCGATGCAGGGCGGCAACGGTATTGCGCGGCCGGGCGATCGCTGATTTTTGGAATTGTCCTAATCCAAACGACCTGTACTGTCACTACCGGGAAGGCTGAAACCGGTACGCCTGCACGCATCGAGCATATACGGTCGCCGCAGTGGTTTTGTTACAGACTATTCCGCCAAACACCGTACACAAAAAGTTGGCTTTCCGCAGGCCTGTCGGTGGGCATAAACAATGATCCAAAGACGCATGTGACGCGTTGAAGGTTCAGGCCGAGCTCGAATGCTCAGGAGGTTTCAGATGCTATCCTATCGTCCCCCAAAGATCGCCACCTCGGAGATCACGCCGCAGCAGGTCTACCTGAGGCGTCGCGAGTTCCTCGGCGCTGCGACGCTGGGCGCCATGGCGCTCTACAGCGCCGGCAAGGCCAGTGCCGCAGCATTGTCGGTCATCGAAAGTAAATACACCGTCGACGAGAAGACGACGCCGCTCAAGGATGTCACGAGCTACAACAACTTCTATGAATTTGGGCTCGACAAGGGCGATCCCGCGGCACTTTCGGGCGACTTCAAGCCGCGGCCTTGGACGATCAAGGTCGACGGCATGGCCAACAAGCCCGGCACGTTCGACGTCGAAGCGCTGATGAAGGAATTTCCGATCGAGAGCCGCACCTATCGCATGCGGTGCGTCGAGGCTTGGTCGATGGTCATTCCGTGGGACGGCTTCCCCCTTGCCTCCCTGCTCGACAAGGTGGAGCCGCTCGGAAGCGCGAAGTACGTCGCTTTCGAGACGGTCGTGCGACCGGAGGAGATGCCGGGGCAGAAGGGCATCTTCCAGTCGCTGGACTGGCCCTATTTGGAAGGCCTGCGGCTGGACGAGGCACGCCATCCACTGACGCTGCTCGCCGTCGGCCTTTACGGCGAGACCTTGCCAAATCAGAACGGCGCTCCGATCCGCCTGGTCGTGCCGTGGAAATACGGCTTCAAAGGCATCAAGTCGATCGTGCGGATCACGCTGACCGACAGGGAGCCGAAGAACACCTGGCAGGTCACCAATCCGCAGGAATACGGCTTCTACGCCAACGTCAACCCCGAGGTCGATCATCCGCGCTGGAGCCAAGCAACAGAGCGGCGCATCGGCGAAAGTGGCTTCTTCGGTGCGAGCCGCCACCCCACACTGCCGTTCAACGGCTATGCCGACGAGGTGGCCAGCCTCTATAGCGGCATGGATCTGAAGGCGAATTTCTAATGACGGATTTCTCGCTCGCGCTTCCGAAACGCTGGCAGCCGGCATCCGTGTGGCTCCTTTACGTGGCGGGGCTCCTCCCTGCTGCCTGGACCTTCTATCTCGGGGCGACGGACCAGCTCGGCGCCGATCCGGTGAAGACCTTCGAACTCTTCCTGGGTCTGTGGGCGATCCGCTTCCTGATCCTGACGCTTGTCGTCAGCCCTGCCCGCGATCTGCTCGGCTGGAACTATCTCCGCTATCGCCGCGCTCTCGGCCTGCTCTGCTTCTACTACGTGGCGATGCACTTCACGGTCTACATGGTCCTCGACCAGGCCTTGATTTTTTCGGCTGTCATCAATGACGTGGTGAAGCGCCCCTTCATTATGTTCGGCATGGCGGGCCTGACGTTGCTTATTCCACTTGCCGTGACCTCCAACAATTTCTCGATCCGCCGCATGGGACCGAACTGGGTCCGCCTGCACCGCCTCGTCTACATCGTGGCAGCCTGCGGCGCGCTGCATTTCGCGCTGTCGACCAAACTCCTCGGCCTCGAGCAATCCATCTATATCGGTCTGCTGATCCTCTTGATCCTCTACCGCTCATGGCGGCCGATTGCCCGGAGTAGGAAGCGCGGGCAAGGTCGCGAGCGCACGCGGGCTCCTGCGACCGTGTCGTGATGCCACAGGTGCCCCATGCAGCCTTCCGCGGGCGGGCGCCAGGCGGATCGGGCACGCGTCCGGTCACGCTCCCGCCGCTGGCTGATTGATCATGGCTTCGATGTTGTAGCCATCGGGATCGAGAACGAAGCAGGCGTAATAATCAGGAGCATATTGCGGTCGTGGACCGGGAGCACCATTGTCCTTGGCACCGGCCTCGAGCGCGGCCTAGAAAGGGTCGACGTCCGTCTTCCTACGAGCTCGCAAGGCGACGTGCAGGCGCGTCAAAGGCGGCTCGCTGTCCGCCTGCTGGATCTCGAATAGGCTGCCGCCGCCAATAGCGAAAGCCCAGAATACGCTCACCTTACCGAAGGAAAGTTTGTACCCCAGCGATGCAAAAGCGCTTTCGTAGAACAGCTTGCTCTTCTGCAGATCACTCACTGCAATGGTTATGTGGTCGATCACGCTGCGCACTCCTTGGAGCGCCTGACGGCAGAGGCAAAGCCAACGCCGATCCGAAATTTGCTCGACAAGCATCCGATGGGTGCCCGATCTCGATATGCTCGTTGTCCGGATGCCCAGAAGAGCCTCTTCTGTGACCAGAGACCATCAGGCCGCGATCGAAAACACCGCTTTTGTCCCCGAACACAGCGCCCCAAACAAAAACAGCCGGGCTTCGCAGCCCGGCTGTTTTGATTCCGGCGAACCGGAAATGATTAAGCGGCTTCAGCTGCAGTCGCTTCGGCTTCTACGCGAGCCTTGTCGGCTGCGCCCTTGGCGTGGGTGTCGCGGTCAACAAATTCGATGACGGCGAGAGCAGCGTTGTCGCCCTGGCGGAAGCCAGCCTTCATGATACGCAGGTAGCCGCCGTTGCGGGTTGCGTAGCGCGAAGCGATCGTGTCGAAGAGCTTCGAAACGACAGCGGCGTCGCGGATCTGCGAGATCGCCTGACGGCGAGCGTGCAGGTCACCGCGCTTGCCGAGGGTGACGAGCTTTTCAACGATCGGACGGATTTCCTTTGCCTTCGGCAGGGTGGTCACGATCTGCTCATGGGTGATGAGCGAAGCCGCCATGTTGGCAAACATTGCCTTGCGGTGGCTAGCGGTTCTATTCAGCTTGCGGCCGGCTTTACCGTGGCGCATTGCTATTCTCCTTCACTTGCAGGCATCCGCCTGCCGTTTGAACCTGCGCATGTCCCGCTCCGGCTCCAGCCGGAGCGACAAGGCATATGCGCCATTTAACATGCTAAGGCCAAGCTTTATGCGCTCCGCAGGAGCGCTTGCGGCCTTAGTATTGGTCTTCGTAGCGCTTGGCGAGATCTTCGATGTTCTCAGGCGGCCATGCCGGCACTTCCATGCCGAGGTGCAGGCCCATGGAAGCGAGAACTTCCTTGATTTCGTTCAGCGACTTGCGACCAAAATTCGGCGTGCGGAGCATTTCTGCTTCGGTCTTCTGAATGAGGTCACCGATGTAGACGATGTTGTCGTTCTTCAGGCAGTTTGCCGAGCGAACAGACAGTTCGAGTTCGTCCACCTTCTTGAGGAGCGCCGGGTTGAAAGCGAGTTCGGTAACTGCTTCCTCTTCGGTTTCCTTCTGCGGCTCGTCGAAGTTGACGAACACGCCAAGCTGATCCTGGAGAATGCGAGCCGCGAAAGCGACGGCATCTTCGCCGGAGATCGAACCGTCGGTCTCGATCGTCATGTTCAGCTTGTCGTAGTCGAGAACCTGTCCTTCACGGGTATTTTCTACCTTGTAGGACACCTTCTTGACCGGCGAATAAAGGCTGTCGACCGGGATGAGACCGATCGGAGCATCTTCCGCACGATTGCGATCGGCCGGAACATAGCCCTTGCCGTTGTTGACGGTGAATTCCATACGAATTTCCGCACCCTCGTCGAGCGTGCAGATGACATGCTCGGGGTTGAGGATTTCAATGTCACCGACCGTCTGGATGTCGCCAGCCGTTACAACGCCAGGGCCCTGCTTACGCACGACCATGCGCTTTGCGTCATCGCCATCCATCTTGATGGCGATTTCCTTGATGTTGAGCACGATGTCCGTCACGTCTTCGCGGACGCCCGGGATCGACGAGAACTCATGCAGCACGCCATCGATCTGCACAGCCGTGACTGCGGCACCGCGCAGCGAGGACAGCAGAACGCGGCGAAGCGCGTTACCGAGGGTGAGGCCGAAACCACGCTCAAGCGGCTCTGCTACGAGCGTCGCCTTGATGCGCGAGCTCGACGAGAACTCGACCTTGTTCGGCTTGATCAATTCCTGCCAGTTTTTCTGAATCATATTTTTGCCTTCCGTTCGTTGCCACCATCCAATCGTGGCAACCGAGCTTGAGAAGCACCGGGGGCGAAAATCCGCTCACCGGCGTTGTGAGTGGCGATGATCAGACGCGGCGCTTCTTGCGCGGGCGGCAGCCATTGTGCGGGATCGGCGTCACGTCGCGGATGGACGTGATCATGAAACCAGCAGCCTGGAGCGCGCGCAGAGCGGATTCGCGACCCGAACCCGGACCGCAAACTTCGACTTCCAGCGACTTCATGCCATGTTCCTGAGCCTTCTTGGCGCAGTCTTCAGCAGCGATCTGGGCAGCGAACGGGGTTGACTTGCGCGAGCCCTTGAAGCCCTTGGCGCCAGCCGACGACCAGGCAATCGCGTTGCCCTGTGCGTCAGTGATGGTGATCATCGTGTTGTTGAAGGTCGAATTGACGTGGGCAACACCCGACGAAATGTTTTTACGTTCGCGACGGCGAACGCGTACGGCTTCCTTGGCCATCTAAATCCCTTTCTTGGATCTCTTCACCGCCGTAATGCCAGCGGCTACACCGGAACGAGACCTTGCGGCCCTGCCCGAAACTCAAAAGAGGCCGGCGCAGACCGCCAGCCCCCTCACCTCCGGTTTCCCGGAAATTACTTCTTCTTACCAGCGATAGCCTTTGCCGGGCCCTTGCGGGTACGAGCATTGGTGTGCGTGCGCTGACCGCGGACCGGAAGACCACGGCGATGACGCAGGCCGCGGTAGCAACCGAGGTCCATCAGACGCTTGATGTTCATCGAGGTTTCGCGACGCAGGTCACCTTCGACCTGATAGTCACGGTCGATGGTTTCACGGATCTGCAGGACTTCGGAGTCCGTCAGCTGATGGACGCGCTTGTCAGCCGGCAGGCCAACCTTTTCCATGATTTCCTGCGCGAATTTTGAACCGATCCCGTGAATGTACGTCAGCGCGATAACGACGCGCTTCGCAGTCGGGATGTTGACGCCAGCGATACGTGCCACGCCTATTCTCCTTGCGTTCCCGTTGCCATCCGGCAAGAGGTTTTTCGTTGCGCAGCCGAACCGGCCGCTCGTTCAAATTTGGGTTCGTACATGTCAAAAAGACCGAACCCGGACTTCCCTGGAAATCCGCGCCGATCGCATCAAATGTCGCGAGTTGGCGCGGTGTTTAGCGGAATCAGTGCTGAAAAGCAACCGCTTCCGCCAAGTTTATTTTCAAAGACTAAAGCTTCGAAAGTACCTTATCGATCTCGCCGGTGACGTGATCGATGTCCGCCATGCCATCGACCGACCTCAACTTGCCCTTGGCATAGTAGTAGCCGATCAGTGGAGATGTCTCCTTGTAGTAGGCCTGCAGGCGCGTGACGACCGTTTCACGGTTGTCGTCGGGACGGCGCTTGAAGTGTGTCGAGCCGCAACGGTCGCAGACGCCTTCTACCTTCGGCTTGACGTTGGTGTCGTGGTAGCCTGCACCGCAGTTGGCGCAGGTGTAGCGTCCGGAGACGCGGTCGGCGAGGACGTTGTCGTCGACCTGGATCTCGATCACGGTGGAGAGTTCCAGGCCCTTGCTCTTCAGCATGGTTTCCGTGGCGTCGGCCTGAACCAGCGTGCGCGGAAAACCGTCGAGAATGAAACCCTTGCCGCAATCTGGAGCATCCAGACGCTCGGAGACGATGGCATTGACGATCTCATCGGAGACAAGCTTGCCGGCGTCCATGACGGCCTTTGCCCGCATGCCTACCTCCGTACCAGCCGCAACGGCAGCACGGAGCATGTCACCCGTGGAGAGTTGCGGAATTCCGTACTTCTCCACGATCCGCTGAGCCTGGGTCCCCTTACCCGCACCCGGCGGCCCTAACAGTATGAGTCTCATCGCCCCCTCTTTCCTCCGCGCAACTTCGATTTCTTGATCAGGCCTTCGTACTGCTGTGCGATCAGATGACCCTGAATCTGTGCCACCGTATCGAGAGTTACGCTAACCACGATCAAGAGCGAAGTGCCACCCAGGGACAACGGAATGCCCGTTTGCGACACAAGAATTTCAGGCAGAATGCACACGAAAACGAGGTAGATCGCGCCAATTACCGTAATGCGGGTCAGCACGTAGTCGATATATTCTGCGGTCCGCTCACCCGGACGGATACCGGGGATGAAGCCGCCATGCTTCTTCAAATTGTCGGCCGTGTCCTTCGGGTTGAAGACGATCGCCGTGTAGAAGAAGGCGAAGAAAGCGATCAGCATGCCATAGAAAAGCATGTAGAGCGGCTGGCCGTGCCCAAGCGCGGCCACAATCGAGGTTGCCCATGCAGGCAAGGACGAGGTGTTTGCGAAGCCTGCGAGCGTCGCTGGCAGCAACAGCAGCGAGGACGCGAAGATCGCCGGGATAACACCCGAGGTGTTGAGCTTCAGCGGCAGATGCGAGGTATCGCCCTGGAACATGCGGTTGCCGACCTGACGCTTCGGATACTGGATCAGAAGGCGGCGCTGCGCGCGTTCGACGAAAACGATGATGGCGATGACCCCAATCGCGACGAGGATGACCGCGAGAATCAGCGTCGTCGACAGGGCGCCTGTGCGGCCGAGTTCAAGGGTGCCAGCAAGAGCCTGCGGAAGGCCGGCTGCGATCCCTGCGAAAATGATCAGGGAAATGCCGTTACCAATGCCGCGCGAGGTGATCTGCTCGCCGAGCCACATCAGGAACATCGTGCCGCCGAGCAGCGTAACAACCGTGGAAACGCGGAAGAAGATGCCCGGATCGACAACCAGGCCGTTGCCGCTCTCAAGACCGACGGAAATGCCGTAGGCCTGAAGCGCACCGAGGAGGACCGTACCGTAGCGCGTGTACTGGTTGATGATCTTGCGGCCCTGTTCGCCTTCCTTCTTCAGGTTTTCGAGCGCCGGGACGACCGAGGTCATCAGCTGCACGATGATCGAAGCAGAAATGTAAGGCATGATGCCGAGCGCAAAGATTGCCATGCGCTGCACGGCACCACCCGAGAACATGTTGAAGAGGCCGAGAATGCCTCCCGCCTGGCCACGGAAGGCCTGGGCATAAGCTTCTGGATTGAGGCCTGGGAGCGGAATGTGCGTACCCAGCCGGTACACGAGGAGAGCTGCCAGTGTGAACCACAGGCGCTTCTTGAGATCCTCGGCTTTGGCGAAGGTCGAGAAATTGAGGTTGGAAGCCAACTGTTCCGCTGCAGACGCCATGCGTTTCTCCGCGCTACCAATTTCGGGCTCAAGCCAAGCGAGGTGCCGGACCCGGAATCAGCATTCTGAATTATTCAAAAGCGGGCTTCGGACGGATTGCGGACGCAACCTATGCCTCACCCATGTGTTCGTTCCTACCGCCCATGACGCACGTGCGTCCAGCCGGTTTTTGTGAGGCTCACATATGGGAGCAAAATCGCCCGGTGTGAAGCACCCCGGGCGACTTATCATAAGATTAATTATTCTGCAGCTGCGGCAGAAAGAAGCGTGACGGAACCGCCTGCCTTTTCGATCTTTTCGATCGCCGGCTTGGAAGCGCCAGCAACTTCGAACTTGACCTTTGCCTTCAGCTCGCCGTCTGCGAGAACGCGAACACCGTCCTTGACGCGGCGGATAACGCCGGCAGCCTTCAGAGCTGTTGCGTCGACAGTTGCCTTCGCGTCGAGCTTGCCAGCGTCGATGGCAGCCTGAACACGCTCAAGCGACACGACGACGAAGTCGGCCTTGAAGATGTTGTTGAAGCCGCGCTTCGGCAGGCGACGGTAGATTGGCATCTGACCGCCTTCAAAACCGTTGATGGCAACGCCAGAACGGGACTTCTGACCCTTTACACCGCGACCACCGGTCTTGCCCGAACCCGAACCAATACCGCGGCCAAGGCGCTTGCGGCTGTGGGTTGAACCTACGTTGTCTTTGATTTCATTGAGTTTCATAGTGAATCTCCCGGCTTACTTCTCGTCGACGACGCGAACGAGATGCTGGACAGCACGGATCATGCCACGAACGGAAGGGGTATCTTCCAGCGTGCGGCGACGGTGCATCTTGTTAAGTCCGAGGCCAATCAGCGTGCGCTGCTGGACGTCCGGACGACGAATCGGGCTGCCGATCTGTTCGACAGTAACCGTCTTCGCTTCAGTCTTCTTGGTAGCCTTAGCCATCTGTCAGACTCCTCTTATTCTTCAGAGGCATTGCCAGAAGCGGCACGGCGAGCCTGGAGCGTTGCATACTTGATGCCGCGCTGAGCTGCGATGTCCTTCGGGTGAACCTGGTGCTTCAGGGCGTCGAAGGTAGCGCGAACCATGTTGTATGGGTTCGAGGAACCGGTCGACTTGGCGACGACGTCGTGAACGCCGAGCGTTTCGAAAACGGCGCGCATCGGGCCACCGGCGATGATACCGGTACCGACCTTGGCCGAACGAAGCAGAACCTTGCCAGCGCCATGGCGGCCATGAACGTCGTGATGCAGCGTACGGCCGTCACGAAGCGGTACGAAGATCAGTTCGCGCTTAGCGGCTTCAGTCGCCTTGCGGATTGCTTCCGGCACTTCGCGCGCCTTGCCGTGACCGAAGCCAACGCGGCCCTTCTGGTCACCTACGACGACGAGAGCGGCGAAACCGAAACGGCGGCCACCCTTTACAACCTTGGCAACGCGATTGATCGCGACCAGCTTGTCGACGAATTCGCTATCGCGTTCTTCGCGGTTCTGGCGATCGTCGCGAGAACCTCTTCTTTCCTGTGCCATTGTCCTTTTCCTTTTTCTTTTCCGGGTGCAATCGGCAAACAAAACGAAGACCGCATCGGCCTCCCCTTTCGAGACGCCTGCGGTCCGGTGAGATCCGGCCGGTGCCCTAGGGCTTGCCGGCCGGAAACTTTATTAGAAGGACAGACCGCCTTCGCGGGCTGCTTCTGCCAGAGCCTTGATACGGCCGTGGTAGATGAAGGCGCCACGGTCGAATACCACGTCCTTGACGCCTGCCTTCGATGCGCGCTCAGCAACGAGCTTGCCTACGAGGGTCGCTGCTGCCGTGTCAGCACCGGTCTTCAGAGAACCGCGCAGATCCTTGTCGAGGGTCGAGGCAGACGCGAGCGTCTTACCGGCGACATCGTCAATGATCTGAGCATAGATGTTCTTCGACGAGCGATGAACCGACAGGCGCGGCCGACCGTTGGCCACCGACTTGAGGTGACGACGCACGCGGTTGGCACGACGTGCAAGTGCTTCTTTCCTGCTAGCCATTTCGCGTGATCCTTACTTCTTCTTGCCTTCTTTGCGGACAATCCGCTCTTCGGCATACTTGACGCCCTTGCCCTTGTAAGGCTCAGGACCGCGGTATTCGCGGATTTCAGCGGCAACCTGGCCGACCTGCTGCTTGTTGATGCCGGAAACGACGATTTCCGTCGGCTTCGGCACAGCGATCGTAATGCCCTGCGGCGGCTCATAAACCACGTCGTGGCTGAAGCCGAGCGCCAGCTGCAGGTTCTTTCCCTGCAGGGATGCGCGGTAACCAACGCCGTTGATTTCGAGCTTGCGCTCGTAGCCGTCCTTGACGCCCTTGAAGATGTTCTCGATCATCGTGCGGGACATGCCCCACTTCGAACGAGCTTCCTTCGACTGCGTGAGCGGCGTTACAACAACCGCATTATCCTCGAGCTTGATGCCGATTCCGTCATTTGCGACGAAGAACAGTTCGCCCTTCGGGCCCTTTGCAGTGACCTTCTGGCCTTCGACCGTAGCCGTGATCCCAGCAGGTACCTGAACGGGCCTTTTACCGATACGAGACATGTTTCAATCCTGTCTGTTCGCTATGGAGATCCTTGCTCTGTCTTAGAAGACCGAGCAAAGAACCTCGCCACCAACGTTCTGTTCGCGAGCCTGGTGATCGGCCATCACGCCCTTCGGGGTCGAAAGGATAGTGATGCCGAGGCCGTTCGCGACCTGCGGAATGGACTTGACCGAGACATAAACCCGGCGGCCCGGCTTGGACACACGGCCGATCTCACGGATCACCGATGCGCCTTCGTAGTACTTGAGCTCGATGCTGAGTTCCGACTTGCCATTGCCGAAATCGACAACGGAATAGCCACGGATGTAGCCTTCGGACTGCAGAACATCGAGAACGCGTGCACGGAGCTTCGAAGCAGGCGTCGAGACCGACGACTTGCGGCGAGAAGCGCCGTTGCGGATGCGAGTGAGCATATCGCCCAACGGATCAGTCATTGTCATCTAACCTGCTCCTTACCAGCTCGACTTGACGATGCCCGGCACCTTGCCGAGATTGCCGAGTTCACGCAGCGCGATACGCGACATGCGCAGTTTGCGGTAGTATGCGCGCGGACGGCCCGATACTTCGCAACGATTGCGAATGCGGGTCTTGGATCCATCGCGCGGCAGGGATGCCAGCTTGATCGAGGCCTTGAACCGCTCTTCGATCGGAAGAGCCTGGTTCATGATGATCGCCTTCAACGCAGCCCGCTTAGCGGCCTGGTTGGCGACCGTAGTACGGCGGCGCTTGTTCTTTTCAACTGCGCTTGTCTTCGCCATGTGCGGTTCCTTTTCTACGCTCGTCGTTACGGTTACTGACGGAACGGGAAGTTGAACTCTGTCAGCAGAGCCCGTGCTTCGTCGTCCTTCGTTGCCGTCGTGCAAACGATGATGTCCATGCCCCACATCTGATCAACCTTGTCGTAGTTGATCTCAGGGAACACAATGTGCTCCTTGATGCCCATGGCGAAGTTGCCACGGCCGTCAAAGCTTTTCGGGTTCAGGCCACGAAAGTCGCGAACGCGCGGAAGCGCGATGTTGATCAGACGGTCCAGGAACTCGTACATGCGAGCGCCGCGCAGGGTAACCTTTGCGCCGATCGGCATATCTTCGCGGACCTTGAAGCCAGCGATGGAGTTGCGTGCACGGGTGATGACCGGCTTCTGACCAGCGATAGCAGCCAGGTCAGCTGCAGCAACAGTCGGCTTCTTCGAATCAGCCGTTGCTTCACCAACACCCATGTTGATTACGATCTTGTCGAGCTTCGGGATCATCATCTCGTTGGCGAAGGAGAACTTCTCCTGCATCGCCGCGCGGATGCGCTCAACATATTCCTTCTTGAGCCGCGGCTCGTACTTTGCCTCAGCCATCGATCACATCTCCAGAACGCTTAGCCACACGGACCTTCTTGCCGTCAACAACCTTGAAACCAACGCGGGTCGGCTTGCCGTCCTTGTCGATGATTGCAACGTTGGACAAGTGAACCGAGGCTTCCTTGCTGATGATGCCGGCTTCCTGGGTCTGCGTCTGGCGCTGATGGCGCTTTACAACGTTGACGCCACGAACAACGGCGCGATCTTCCTTAGGCAGAACCTGAAGGACTTCGCCGGTGCGGCCCTTGTCCTTGCCTGCGAGCATGACGACCTTGTCGCCCTTACGAATCTTTTGCATCGTTCGCGCTCCTTACAGTACTTCGGGAGCCAGCGAGATGATCTTCATGTGGTTCTTGGCGCGAAGTTCGCGCGGAACCGGTCCGAAGATACGGGTGCCGATCGGCTCTTTCTTGTTGTCGATGAGGACTGCTGCATTTGTGTCGAAACGGATGATGCTGCCATCAACGCGACGGATTTCCTTGGCGGTACGAACAACCACCGCCTTCATCACGTCACCCTTCTTCACGCGGCCACGCGGGATCGCTTCCTTGATCGAAACGACGATAACGTCGCCGATCCCGGCATACTTGCGCTTCGAGCCGCCCAGCACCTTGATGCACATGACACGACGTGCGCCGGAATTATCCGCCACGTCGAGGTTTGTTTGCATCTGAATCATATCAGGTCGCCTTCTTGGTTTACCGGAATGGTTGGGCTGCGAGCCCCCTTCCCCGGCATATGAAAATTGTCAGCCGGCCGCTTGCTACGAGAGCAGGCGAAAACACGGCATAGCTTGAATAGCGCGGGATCGATCGTGCCAGGGTGGTTTCCCAACGGGACCTTCCGTGCGCTCAAAGCAAAAGAACGCCCGACGGACGAGCGTTCTTTTGCTGCTTCATACAGATATTTCCGCGAGACGCAAGGCCTCGCGCAAAAATCTTACTTGGCCTGGGCGGAAACGACCGTCCAGCGCTTGTCCTTCGAGATCGGCGCGCATTCCTCGATGGATACGGTATCGCCGATCTTGTACTGGTTGTTTTCGTCGTGAGCCTTGTACTTCTTGGAACGACGAACGGTCTTCTGGAGCAGCGGGTGAGCAAAACGACGCTCAACGCGAACTACGACAGTCTTCTCGTTCTTGTCGCCAACGACAACGCCCTGCAGAATGCGCTTCGGCATGATCTTTTCCTTTACGCCTTTGCTTCTGCCGCCTTCTGGCGGGCAATGGTTTTCACGCGGGCGATGTCCTTGCGAACTTCGTTGACGCGAGAGGACTTTTCGAGCTGACCGGTGGCCTTCTGGAAGCGCAGGTTGAACTGCTCCTTCTTCAGGTCGGCAAGCTTGTCCTTGAGCTGATCGGCCGTCAGGCCGCGAACTTCTTCGGCTTTCATGTGCCTTGCTCCTTACTCTGCAATGCGCTGTACGAAGCGCGTCTTGACCGAGAGCTTGGCAGAGCCGAGGCGAAGCGCTTCGCGAGCGATTTCTTCGCTAACGCCGTCGATTTCGAACATCATACGGCCTGGCTTGACCTTGCATGCCCAATATTCAACAGAGCCCTTACCCTTACCCATACGGACTTCGGTCGGCTTTGCGGTTACCGGAACATCCGGGAACACGCGGATCCATACACGGCCGGCGCGCTTCATGTAACGCGTGATCGCGCGGCGGGCCGCTTCGATCTCGCGTGCATTGACGCGGTTCGGCTCTTGAGCCTTAAGGCCGAATTCACCGAAGGCGAGGTCTGAACCACCCTTGGCGACGCCCTTGATGCGGCCCTTAAATTGCTTGCGGTACTTGGTACGCTTTGGCTGCAACATTTTCTTATTCTCCGAACTTATCTGCCACCAACGCCATTAAGCGTTGTCGCGGCGACGATCGCGATCACGGCTTGCCGGACCCTGAGCGTCACCCTCGAGTGCGCGGCGCTCGGAGGCCATCGGATCGTGCTCAAGGATTTCGCCCTTGAAGATCCAAACCTTGATGCCGCAGATGCCGAAAGCGGTTTCCGCTTCAGCCGTACCATAGTCGATGTCAGCACGCAGCGTGTGCAGCGGAACGCGACCTTCGCGGTACCACTCCGTACGAGCGATTTCTGCACCGCCGAGACGGCCTGCGCAGGTGATCTTGATGCCTTCGGCGCCAAGACGCATTGCAGACTGAACGGCACGCTTCATGGCGCGACGGAAAGCAACACGACGCTCGAGCTGCTGAGCGATCGACTGTGCGACGAGCGTAGCGTCGACTTCCGGCTTGCGAACTTCAACGATGTTGAGGTGCGTTTCGGAATTCGTCATCTCCGACAGCTTCTTGCGGAGCTTGTCGATGTCTGCGCCCTTCTTGCCGATGATCAGGCCCGGACGAGCCGAGTGGATCGTGACGCGGCACTTCTTGTGCGGACGCTCGATGACCACCTTGGCGATACCGGCCTGCTTCAGTTCGCTCATCACGAACTCGCGCATCTTCAGGTCTTCGTGCAGCAGCTGGCCGTACTCGGCATTGTCCGCAAACCAGCGGCTATCCCAGGTACGGTTGATGCCAAGACGGAAACCGATTGGATTGATTTTCTGACCCATTATGCGGCCTCCTCTTGTGCCTGCACTTCGCGGACAACGATCGTGAGGTGCGCGAACGGCTTCTCGACGCGAGATGCACGGCCACGGCCACGAGCGTGGAAACGCTTCATGACGATCGACTTGCCTACGTAGGCTTCTGCGACAACCAGCGTGTCAACGTCGAGATCGTGGTTGTTCTCGGCGTTTGCGATCGCAGATTCGAGCGTCTTCTTGACGGCGCCTGCGATGCGCTTGCGGGAGAATTCCAGCTCAGCGAGTGCACGATCGACCTTCTTGCCGCGGATAGCCGCAGCAACGAGGTTGAGCTTCTGTGGGCTGACGCGGAGCGTACGGGCGACTGCTTGCGCCTCGTTGTCCTTCAGCCGGCGTTCGGCTTTTGCCTTGCCCATGATTACTTCCTCTTTGCCTTCTTGTCCGCACCGTGACCGTAGTAGGTCCGGGTCGGAGAGAATTCACCGAATTTGTGGCCGACCATGTCTTCATTGACGCTGACCGGAACATGCTTGCTGCCGTTGTAGACGCCGAAGGTGAGACCGACGAACTGCGGCAGGATCGTGGAGCGACGGCTCCAGATCTTGATTACTTCTGCACGTCCGCCTTCACGAACCTTCTCAGCCTTCTTGAGAAGATAGCCGTCAACGAACGGACCTTTCCATACTGAACGAGCCATTGGAGACTTCCTCTCTTACTTCTTACGCTGATGACGCGAGCGCATGATCATCTTGTCGGTCGACTTGTTCGACCGGGTGCGCTTGCCCTTGGTCGGCTTGCCCCACGGAGTTACCGGGTGACGACCACCAGAGGTACGGCCTTCACCACCGCCGTGCGGATGGTCGACCGGGTTCATGACGACACCGCGGTTATGCGGACGCTTGCCGCGCCAAACAGTACGACCGGCCTTGCCGTCATTGATGTTGGCGTGGTCAGGGTTGGAGACGGCTCCGATCGACGCAAGGCAGGAGCCATGGACGAGGCGCTGTTCACCGGAGTTCAGGCGAAGGATCGCCATGCCCTGGTCGCGGCCGACGAGCTGTGCGTAACCACCGGCGGAGCGGGCGATCTGACCACCCTTGCCCGGCTTCATTTCCACGTTGTGGATGATGGAGCCGACCGGAATGAACTGCAGCGGCATCGTATTGCCGGGCTTCACGTCGACAGCCTTTTCCGAAGCGATGACCTTGTCGCCGGCAGCAAGGCGCTGCGGAGCGAGGATATAGGCCTTCTCGCCGTCAGCATAGCTCACCAGCGCGATGAAAGCCGTACGGTTCGGATCGTATTCGATACGCTCGACGGTGCCCTCGACGTCGAACTTGCGACGCTTGAAGTCGACCAGACGATAAGTGCGCTTGTGACCGCCGCCGATGAAGCGGGCAGTGATGCGGCCGAGGTTGTTACGACCACCGCTCTTAGTCAGACCTTCCGTCAGCGCCTTGACCGGCTTGCCCTTGTAGAGCGAGGAGCGATCGACGATGACCAGCTGACGCTGGCTCGGGGTCGTCGGATTGAATGTTTTCAATGCCATCTTTTTATTCCTCAGAGACCGGTGGAGACGTCGATCGTCTGGCCTTCAGCCAAAGTCACGACAGCCTTCTTCACGTCCTTCTGCTTGCCGACAATACCGCGAAAACGCCTGGTCTTGCCCTTACGGAGCAGAGTGTTGACGGCCGTGACCTTGACGCCGAAGAGCGCCTCGACTGCAGCCTTGATTTCCGGCTTCGACGCCGTCTTGGCGACATTGAAAACAACCTGGTTGCTTTCCGATACCAGAGTGGACTTTTCGGTGATCGCCGGCGAGACGATCACATCATAGTGGCGAAGATCGGTCACTTGAAACGCTCCTCTAGAGCTTCAACGGCTGCCTTGGAAAGCACGAGCTTGCCGCGGCGCACGATGTCATAAACGTTGATGCCCTGGATCGGCAGAACATCGATATTCGGGATGTTCTTGGCTGCGAGCTTGAAGTTGCCATCAAGTTCAGCGCCACCGATGAAGAGAGCGTTGGTCAGGCCGAGCGTCTCGAAGGTCGATGCCAGTGCCTTGGTCTTTGCTTCAGCAGCGACTAGGTTGTCGATGACGATGACATCATCGGACTTCAGCTTTGCCGAAAGAGCGAGGCGCAGGCCGAGCGCGCGAACCTTCTTCGGAAGGTCGTGTTCGTGGCTGCGAACAACCGGGCCGTGAGCCTTACCACCGCCGCGGAACTGCGGAGCGCGAGCCGAATGGTGACGAGCGCGGCCCGTACCCTTCTGCTTGTACATCTTGGCACCGGTGCGCCATACTTCGGCGCGGCCCTTGGCCTTGTGCGTGCCCTGCTGCTTCTTGGCAAGCTGCCAGCGGATGACGCGGGCGAGAATGTCTTCGCGGGGCTCGAGGCCGAAAATCGCGTCAGAAAGAGAAACCTTCCCTGCGTCTTTTCCCTCGAGGGTCTTGACGTTGAATTCCATTGGTCTGGCTCCCTTACTTCGCGGCCGACTTGACGGCGTCGCGCACAATGATCCAGGCACCCTTGGAACCGGGTACTGCACCCTTGATCAGGATCAGACCGCGATCTTCATCGGTCGAAACCACTTCAAGGTTCTGAGTCGTAACGCGCGTCTGGCCCATGTGACCAGCCATCTTCTTGTTCTTGAAAACCTTGCCCGGATCCTGGCGCGAACCCGTCGAACCATGCGAGCGGTGCGAAACAGACACACCGTGCGTGGCGCGAAGACCGCCGAAACCGTGACGCTTCATGGCGCCCGCAAAGCCCTTACCGATCGTCGTACCCGTCACATCGACGAGCTGACCAGCTGCGAAGTGACCAGCCTTGAGCTCGGTGCCAACCTCGAGGAGGTTGTCTTCCGTGACGCGGAATTCCGCGAGCTTGGCCTTCGGCTCGACGTTGGCGACAGCGAAGTTACCGCGCATCGCCTTCGACGTATTCTTGACCTTCGCCGCGCCAGCACCGAGCTGAACTGCGGCGTAGCCGTTCTTTTCCACTGTGCGCTGGGCCACAACCTGGCAGCCTTCCATGCGCAGTACAGTTACCGGAACATGCTCCCCGGCGTCGTTGTAGACGCGGGTCATGCCCACCTTTTGTGCAATCACACCTGAACGCATCGGTTCAATCCTTCCAACTCAGCTCGAGCAGGGCTCAGAGCTTGATCTCAACATCGACACCAGCGGCGAGATCGAGCTTCATCAGCGCGTCTACCGTCTGCGGTGTCGGGTCAACGATGTCGAGAAGGCGCTTATGCGTGCGCATCTCGAACTGCTCGCGGCTCTTCTTGTCGATGTGTGGGGACCGGTTGACCGTAAACTTCTCGATGCGAGTCGGAAGCGGAACGGGGCCCCGGACACTAGCTCCGGTGCGCTTCGCCGTCGACACGATCTCGCGCGTCGAAGCGTCGAGAATGCGGTGATCGAACGCCTTCAGGCGAATGCGGATATTTTGGCCGTTCATTCGACGTTATCCTTGTGTTTGTTATCCCGCGCGCCTTTCGGTTAGGCACGGGCTGTTTTTATTCCTAAGGCGGACCACCGGTTTCAAAGATCGAGAGAGGCGCCGGGTTACGGTGCCCCTATCCAGTCTTCAGGCCTTCCAGCCCACCTTATTGTTTGCTGTAGTCACCCGCTTCGATGAGCGAAGCAGGGCGCAAATAGCGCTCGCGCGCCATTTGCAACATTTTACTGTAATAAGCAAGCGGCCAAAGCCACTTGCTTCATAATATTGTCATCGAACCGGCCGCTCCCGTGGAGCGGCCGTTGCGAAGATTACTCGACGATGGAGGCAACGATGCCTGCGCCGACGGTACGGCCGCCTTCGCGGATCGCGAAGCGCAGCTTTTCTTCCATCGCGATCGGAACGATCAGCTCGACGTCAACCGTGACGTTGTCGCCAGGCATAACCATTTCCGTGCCTTCCGGCAGCGTGACGATGCCCGTCACGTCCGTCGTGCGGAAGTAGAACTGCGGACGGTAGTTCGTGAAGAACGGCGTATGACGGCCGCCTTCTTCCTTCGTCAGGATGTAGGCTTCGGCCTTGAACTTCTTGTGCGGCTTGACAGAGCCCGGCTTGCATAGGATCTGACCACGCTCGACGCCGTCACGGTTCACACCGCGAACGAGAGCGCCGATGTTGTCGCCAGCCTGGCCCTGATCGAGCAGCTTGCGGAACATTTCAACGCCGGTCACCGTCGTCTTCGAGGTCGGGCGGATGCCGACGATTTCGACTTCTTCGCCAACCTTGACGATGCCACGCTCGACGCGGCCGGTCACAACCGTACCACGGCCCGAGATCGAGAACACGTCTTCGATCGGCATCAGGAACGGCTGGTCGATCGGACGCTCAGGCGTCGGGATATAGGCGTCAACGGCTGCCATCAGCTCGCGGATCGCGTCTTCGCCGATCTTCTTGTCCGAGTCTTCCAGAGCAGCAAGAGCCGAGCCCTTGATGACCGGAATGTCGTCGCCCGGGAAGTCGTAGGACGACAGCAGTTCGCGCACTTCGAGCTCGACGAGTTCGAGAAGCTCGGCATCGTCAACCTGGTCGACCTTGTTGAGGAACACGACAATCGCAGGAACGCCGACCTGGCGAGCCAGCAGGATGTGCTCGCGGGTCTGCGGCATCGGGCCGTCAGCAGCCGAGCAAACCAGGATCGCGCCGTCCATCTGCGCCGCACCGGTGATCATGTTCTTGACGTAGTCGGCGTGGCCGGGGCAGTCAACGTGAGCATAGTGGCGGGCTGGGGTCTCGTATTCGACGTGGGCCGTCGAAATGGTGATGCCGCGGGCCTTTTCTTCCGGCGCAGCGTCGATCTGGTCGTACGCCTTGAACTCGCCGAAATACTTCGTGATCGCTGCCGTCAGAGACGTCTTGCCGTGGTCAACGTGGCCGATCGTGCCGATGTTAACGTGCGGCTTGTTGCGCTCAAACTTACTCTTTGCCATGTGGGCTCTCCACTCTTTTAAGGTCCCCTGAGGGATCTAATTTTTGTTATCGGTCAATTGGTATTCCGGTCACTTCTGACCGGAATACTTTGCCTGGATTTCCGTTGCGACGTTCGACGGGACCGGCGAATAGTGATCAAAGGTCATCGTGTACTGCGCGCGGCCCTGAGACATGGAGCGCAGGTTGTCGACGTACTTGAACATGTTCGCCAGCGGAACGTTGGCGTTGATGACAACCGCTACACCACGGCTTTCCTGGCCCTGGATCTGGCCACGACGGGAGTTCAGGTCGCCGATCACGTCACCGACGTAATCTTCAGGCGTTACGACTTCGACCTTCATCATCGGCTCGAGCAGCTGAGCGCCGGCCTTCTTGGCTGCTTCACGGAAGCAAGCACGCGAGGCGATTTCGAAGGCCAGAACCGACGAGTCGACGTCATGGAAGGCACCGTCGATGAGCGTCGCCTTGACGCCGAGCATCGGGAAGCCAGCCAACGGGCCGGACGACAGAACGCTTTCGATCCCCTTCTGAACGCCCGGGATGTATTCCTTCGGAACAGCACCGCCGACGATCTTGGATTCGAACTTGAAGTCTTCGCCTTCCGGGTTCGGTTCGAAGACGATCTTGACGCGCGCGAACTGGCCGGTACCACCGGACTGCTTCTTGTGCGTATAGTCTTCCTCGTGCTGGCGCGTGATGGTTTCGCGGTAAGCAACCTGCGGAGCACCGACGTTTGCTTCAACCTTGAATTCGCGACGCATACGGTCAACGATGATGTCGAGGTGAAGCTCGCCCATGCCGGCGATGATCGTCTGGCCGGATTCCTGGTCGGTCTTAACGCGGAAGGACGGGTCTTCAGCAGCCAGGCGGTTGAGCGCGAGGCCCATCTTTTCCTGGTCGCCCTTGGACTTCGGCTCGATCGCGATTTGGATAACCGGCTCAGGGAATTCCATGCGCTCGAGAATAACAGGCTTCAGCGGATCGCAGAGCGTGTCACCCGTGGTGGTTTCCTTGAGGCCGGCGAGAGCAACGATGTCGCCTGCGAAGGCTTCTTCGATGTCTTCGCGCGAGTTCGAGTGCATCTGCAGCATACGGCCGACACGCTCGCGCTTGTCCTTGACCGTGTTCAAAACCGACGAACCCTTTTCGAGCTTGCCGGAGTAGATGCGCGCGAAGGTCAGCGAACCGACGAAGGGGTCGTTCATGATCTTGAACGCGAGCATCGAAAGCGGCTCGGAATCGTCAGCATGACGCTCGATTTCGGCTTCCGTCTTGAAGTCGATGCCCTTGATCGCCGGAATGTCGAGCGGCGACGGCAGGTAGTCGACAACGGCGTCGAGTAGCGGCTGAACGCCCTTGTTCTTGAAGGCCGTGCCGCAGAACATCGGGTGGAACTTGACGTCGATCGTGCCGCGGCGAACGAGCGCACGGATCTGATCGTTGTCGGGCATGTTGCCTTCGAGGTAGGCTTCCATCGCGGCTTCGTCGATCTCGACAACGGTCTCGATCAGCTTTTCGCGATACTCTTCAGCCTTGGCCTTCAGGTCGTCCGGGATTTCGACGACGTCCCACTGGGCGCCGAGCGATTCATCGCGCCAGACGAGAGCATTCATCTCGATCAGGTCGACAACACCCTTGAACTCTGTTTCTGCGCCGATCGGCAGCTGCATGACAACAGCAGTCGCACCGAGACGGGTCTTGATCATCTCAACCGAGCGGTAGAAGTCCGCGCCGGTCTTGTCCATCTTGTTGCAGAAGATCATGCGCGGAACGTTGTACTTCTCAGCCTGACGCCAGACGGTTTCCGTCTGCGGCTCTACGCCTGCGTTGGCATCGAGAAGAGCAATAGCACCGTCGAGAACGCGCAGCGAACGCTCGACTTCGATGGTGAAGTCGACGTGGCCGGGGGTGTCGATGATGTTGAAGCGGCGCGTCTTGCCGTCGCGACCCTTCCAGTAGGTCGTGGTCGCAGCGGAAGTGATCGTGATGCCACGCTCCTGCTCCTGCTCCATCCAGTCCATGGTGGCTGCGCCGTCGTGCACTTCACCGATCTTGTGGGACTTGCCGGTGTAGTAAAGAATACGCTCGGTCGTCGTCGTCTTGCCGGCGTCAATGTGCGCCATGATACCGAAATTTCGGTAGTCTTCGATTTTATATTCGCGAGCCATTGTGGACTGCCTTTCGAACCCGTTCGGGATTACCAGCGATAATGCGAGAACGCACGGTTGGCATCAGCCATCTTATGCGTGTCTTCGCGCTTCTTGACCGCGGAACCACGGTTGTTGGATGCATCGAGAAGCTCGCCCGACAGTCGGTCGACCATGGTCGTTTCGTTGCGCTTGCGCGCGGCAGCGATCAGCCAGCGGATGGCCAGGGCCTGACGGCGCTCCGGACGAACGTCGACCGGAACCTGATAGGTAGCACCACCAACGCGGCGCGAACGGACTTCAACGTGCGGAGCAACGTTGTCCAGAGCCTGATGGAACACGCCGAGCGGCTCCTGCTTGGACTTGCCCTGTACGGAGTCAAATGCGCCGTAGACAATGCTTTCAGCGACGGACTTCTTGCCGTCAAGCATGATGGCATTCATGAACTTGGTGACGATGAGATCGCCGAACTTCGGGTCCGGGTTGATCTCGCGCTTTTCTGCTCTGTGACGTCTGGACATACTTCTCGTCTCTTAACCGTTAAGGCGCTTTATCACGCGGAGGACCTCACGCAGCGCCGGATTTCTTAAAAACCCGAATTACTTCGGACGCTTCGCACCGTACTTCGAACGGCGCTGCTTGCGGTTCTTGACACCCTGGGTATCGAGAACGCCGCGAATGATGTGGTAACGGACACCCGGAAGGTCCTTAACGCGGCCGCCACGGATCATGACGACAGAGTGTTCCTGAAGGTTGTGACCTTCGCCGGGAATGTAACCAATGACTTCGAAGCCGTTGGTCAGACGGATCTTTGCGACCTTACGGAGAGCCGAGTTCGGCTTCTTCGGCGTCGTCGTGTAGACGCGGGTGCAAACGCCGCGCTTCTGCGGGTTTTCCTGCAGGGCAGGAACCTTATTACGCTTTACGTTCGCCTGACGCGGCTTGCGGATAAGCTGGTTTACGGTAGGCATTCAACCATCCCTTACGTTTATATCTCAATCCCTTGCGGGCGTAACTCGCGCCGTCTCCGGCAAGATCACACGCTTGTCTCAATGCGCAAAACGTGGCCCGATCCGCTTTCGCAGATGGACCAGAGAGAGCAGAGGACGCAAAAGACATGCGTCGTGCGTGCAGGCATCATATCTTCAACGTGCGTTTCGGACCTTGTTTGAGGTGATCTCCGGAGCGCGTCGCCCCGAATGGCCATGCCTCACATGGGTCCGGATGGCGCGGGTACTACTGGTTTCCCGTCGTCTCGTCAAGGCCTTGAGAAATAAACTTCGGCCAAACGCCTTGAAACCGGGTCATTCCGCGCTCTTTTGGCGCTTCTAGGCGAATTCACTGCGGCGCGGCAAGATAAACTTGAGCATCGCGACAAAAAGCGGCTATGGAATCACCGATTGCAGACGCTAAGCGCATGACATCAGATTCAAATCTCGAATCGAAGGACATCCGATGATTACTGCCCCCGACAACGACAATAATTCCGAAGGCCCGATGGTCTTCATCATCATCGGCAAGGGCTATCAGTCCGATGACAGCGAGGGCGTCGACCTCCACATCATGCTCAAGGCCGCCGATGACGACAGCGCCGTGCGCGAGGCTCTGAACGCACTGGCCGAGGAAGGCTTCATCGAGGCAGATCTCGACCAGATCGGCATGCTGACCGAGGTACCAGAAGAGGAGCCGCACGCCTCCGCTTACCAGGGAGCCGTCGACGGCGAAGTCGCGATCATCCGCTTCAGCTGAGACCCGATGAAGCCGAATGCGCTCAAGGTGCTGATCTATGCCACGTGGCACGACCGGCTACTGGTTTTCGATGAGCCCGACTTTCCCGAGGTCGCGCTCCAGGTTCCCGGCGGTACGGTTGAGGCCGGCGAAGATGTCGGTGCCGCGGCACTTCGGGAATTCTCGGAAGAGACCGGGATCCTGCCCGCAACTCGCCTCGCCCCGCTCGCCGTCCATGACTATCGCTTTTCCAAAGACGGCACCGAAACTTGCCACCGGCGGCACTACTTCCACGTTTCCCTCGAAGGTAAGCAGCCCGCCACCTGGCTGCATCGGGAAATGACGCCGTTCAGCGGCGGAGGGCCAATCCTGTTCCGTTTCTTCTGGCTCAGCTTCGACCACGCCCGCACACGGCTCGGCTACGGCATGGAGCATGGATTGCCGCTGCTTAGCTGAGCCTCTCACCAGTAATAACGAACCAAAAACGAAAGCCGCCCGGATCGCTCCGGGCGGCTTTTCAATTCTGAGAACCAAACTGCCGATTATTCGGCAGCCGGCGCGCTCTCGCCTGCGAGATCCTGCAGCATCGGGGTGGCGACATCGGCGCCCGTGCCCTTGCGGCGTTCTTCGAGGATCATCTCGTCGCGCGACGTCGCGATGCGGCGGATCTGGGTCATCGTGCCACCGGTACCGGCCGGGATCAGGCGGCCGACGATGACGTTTTCCTTCAGACCCTGCAGGCCGTCGGTCTTGCCGGCGATTGCAGCCTCCGTCAGCACCTTCGTCGTTTCCTGGAAGGACGCGGCGGAGATGAAGGATGGGGTCTGCAGCGACGCCTTGGTGATACCGAGCAGAACCGGATCGCCATAAGCAGGCTTCTTGCCCTGTTCGATCAGCGCATCGTTGACGTCTTCGAGCTCGATGCGGTCGACGTTGTCGCCGACGATGTAGGTCGAGTCGCCTGCATCGGTGATTTCCACCTTCTGCAGCATCTGACGCACAATCACTTCGATGTGCTTGTCGTTGATGACAACGCCCTGCAGGCGATAGACTTCCTGGATTTCGTTGACCAGGTACGAAGCCAGAGCTTCGACGCCCTTGATCGCCAGGATGTCGTGCGGAGCCGGGTTACCGTCGAGGATGTAGTCACCCTTCTCGATATAGTCGCCTTCCTGAAGGTGGAAGGGCTTGCCCTTCGGGATCAGGTATTCGACCGGCTCGACACCGTCTTCCGCCGGCTCGATGATGACGCGACGCTTGTTCTTGTAGTCGCGGCCGAGGCGGATCGTACCATCGATCTCAGCGATGATGGCGTGGTCCTTCGGACGACGAGCTTCGAACAGTTCGGCAACGCGCGGCAGACCACCGGTGATGTCCTTGGTCTTGGCGCTTTCGAGCGGCGAACGTGCAAGCACGTCACCTTGAGACACCTTCGTGCCCGGCTCGACCGACAGGATCGCATCGACCGAAAGCAGGAAGCGAGCGTCACCACCTCGGGACAGCTTCATGACATTGCCGCTGGCGTCCTTGATGACGATTGCCGGCTTGAGGTCCGAACCACGCGGGGTCGAACGCCAGTCGATAACCTGACGCTTGGTGATACCCGTGGATTCGTCGGTCGCTTCAAGAACCGACAGACCGTCGACAACGTCTTCGAACTGAACGGTACCGGCTACTTCCGTCATCATCGGGCGGGTGTAGGGGTCCCACTCTGCCAGACGCTGGCCGCGCTTGACCTTGTCGCCTTCGTCGACGTGCAGCTTCGAACCGTAGGCCACACGCTGCGAGGAGCGCTCGACACCACGTTCGTCCAGGATCTGGACGGTCATGTTGCGGCCCATAGCAACGAGGTTGCCATCCGAGTTGCGTAGCAGGTTGCGGTTCTTGATCTGAACCGTACCTTCATACGAAGCTTCCAGGAACGACTGGTCGACCACGGTTGCCGTGCCACCAAGGTGGAACGTACGCATGGTGAGCTGCGTGCCCGGCTCGCCGATCGACTGAGCGGCGATAACACCGACCGCTTCGCCCATATTGACAGGCGTGCCGCGCGCAAGGTCACGACCGTAGCAGACCGCGCAAACGCCGGTCTGGATTTCGCAGGTCAGGGCCGAACGGATGCGGATCGACTGGATACCAGCCTTTTCGATCTCGATGACATCGGGTTCGAGGATCATCTTGCCGGCGTCAACGAGGCGCTCACCCGTAACCGGATGATCGATATCGTCGAGAGCCGTACGACCGAGAATACGCGCGCCGAGCGAGGCAACGACCTGACCGGCATCGACGATGGCAGTCATGGTGAGGCCGGTATCGGTACCGCAATCGACCGAGTTGACGATGCAATCCTGGGCGACGTCGACGAGACGGCGTGTCAGGTAACCGGAGTTCGCGGTCTTCAAGGCGGTGTCTGCGAGACCCTTACGGGCACCGTGCGTCGAGTTGAAGTACTCGTTGACGGTCAGGCCTTCCTTGAAGTTCGACGTGATCGGCGTTTCGATGATTTCGCCCGACGGCTTGGCCATGAGGCCGCGCATGCCGCCCAGCTGACGCATCTGGTTCGGAGAACCACGGGCGCCGGAGTGCGACATCATGTAGATGGCGTTCATGGGCTTCTGACGACCGGTGGTCTTGTCGAATTCGACGGCTTTGATGCGCGCCATCATGTCTTCGGCGACCTTCTCGGTGGCCTTGCCCCAGGCGTCGACGACCTTGTTGTACTTTTCGCCCTGGGTGATCAGGCCGTCATTGTACTGCTGTTCGTATTCCTTCACCAAGTTTTCGGTATCACCGACGATCTTCGCCTTGGTTTCCGGAATGACCATGTCGTCCTTGCCGAACGAAATGCCGGCGCGGCACGCATGGCTGAAGCCGAGCTGCATGATACGGTCGCAGAAAATGACCGTGTCCTTCTGGCCGCAATGACGGTAGACCGCGTCGATCATCTTCGAGATGTTCTTCTTGGTCATTTCCTGGTTGCAGATGTCGAAGGTCACCTTGCCGTTCTTCGGCAGAAGTTCGCCAATGAGCAGACGGCCCGGCGTCGTTTCGTAGATCTTCGAATACGGCTTGCCGTCCTCGCCGACCGACTTGAAGCGACCGCGGATCTTGGTGTGCAGCGTCACGACCTTGGTCTCGAGCGCATGATGCAGTTCGCCGAGATCGGAGAAGGCCATGCCTTCGCCCGGCTCGTTCTGATTCATGATCGAGAGGTAATAGAGGCCGAGAACCATATCCTGCGACGGAACGATGATCGGTGCACCGTTTGCCGGGTGCAGGATGTTGTTCGTCGACATCATCAGAACGCGGGCTTCGAGCTGGGCTTCGAGTGACAGCGGCACGTGAACGGCCATCTGGTCGCCGTCGAAGTCGGCGTTGAATGCCGTGCAGACGAGCGGGTGCAGCTGGATAGCCTTGCCTTCGACCAGGGTAGGTTCGAAGGCCTGGATGCCCAGGCGGTGCAGCGTCGGCGCGCGGTTCAGGAGAACGGGATGCTCGCGGATGACCTCGTCGAGGATATCCCAAACCTCAGGTTTTTCCTTTTCGACCAGCTTCTTGGCCTGCTTGACCGTCGAGGAGTAACCCTTGGCGTCGAGACGGGCATAGATGAACGGCTTGAAGAGCTCGAGCGCCATCTTCTTCGGAAGACCGCACTGATGCAGCTTCAGTTCCGGACCGGTCACGATGACCGAACGGCCGGAGTAGTCGACGCGCTTGCCGAGCAAGTTCTGACGGAAGCGGCCCTGCTTGCCCTTGAGCATGTCGGACAGCGACTTCAGCGGACGCTTGTTGGCGCCGGTGATAACGCGGCCACGGCGGCCGTTGTCGAAGAGCGCGTCCACAGATTCCTGCAGCATGCGCTTTTCGTTGCGGATGATGATGCCCGGAGCGCGCAGTTCGATCAGGCGCTTCAGACGGTTGTTACGGTTGATGACGCGGCGGTAGAGATCGTTGAGGTCCGACGTCGCGAAACGACCGCCATCAAGCGGAACGAGCGGGCGCAGGTCCGGCGGGATCACCGGAACGACCTTCATGATCATCCATTCCGGGCGGTTGCCCGACTCCATGAAGTTCTCGACGATCTTCAGGCGCTTCATCAGCTTCTTCTGCTTGAGATCCGACGTCGTGTCGGCAAGCTCAGAGCGCAGATCGCCAGCGATCTTCTCGAGGTTCATCGAGGCCAGCATCTCGTAGATGGCCTCAGCGCCGATCATGGCCGTGAACTGGTCTTCGCCATATTCGTCGACGGCCAGCATATACTCTTCTTCCGAGAGGAGCTGGTGCTCCTTGAGGGCGGTGAGGCCCGGCTCGGTGACGATGTAGTTTTCGAAGTAGAGAACGCGCTCTACATCCTTCAGCGTCATGTCGAGCAGCGTCGAGATGCGGCTCGGCAGCGACTTCAGGAACCAGATGTGGGCAACGGGAGCTGCGAGCTCGATGTGGCCCATGCGCTCACGGCGAACGCGCGACAGCGTGACTTCGACGCCGCACTTTTCGCAGATGATGCCCTTGTACTTCATGCGCTTGTACTTGCCGCACAGGCACTCGTAGTCCTTGATCGGTCCGAAGATGCGCGCGCAGAAGAGACCGTCGCGTTCCGGCTTGAACGTGCGGTAGTTGATGGTTTCCGGCTTCTTGATCTCACCGTAAGACCAGGAAAGAATCTTCTCCGGAGAAGCAATCGAAATCCGGATGGAATCGAAGTTCTGTGCAGGCACCTGCGGATTGAAAAGATTCATGACCTCTTGGTTCATGCCTGTCTCCTTCATGGGCGGATGCGCCCTTAGCTTGCATGGACGGCGGCAAATCCCGGGAGCCGCGCCAACGCTCAAAACGACAATAACCGCAGAATGCGGCGAAATCGTCCCTGCCCGGCCGACACGTACGGGGCCAGAGCGGGAACGGTGCGCGCTGCGTTGCAGCGCACACCCTATCGGTGGTTACTCGGCGGCGTCCGGCAACTGGCCGGCCTGCTGCTCGTCGACCTTCGAATTCTCGAGTTCGACAGAGAGACCGAGCGAGCGCATTTCCTTGACGAGAACGTTGAAGCTTTCCGGAATACCGGCTTCGAACGTATCGTCGCCACGGACGATGGCTTCGTAGACCTTGGTACGGCCGGCGACGTCGTCCGACTTCACCGTCAGCATTTCCTGCAGCGTGTAGGCTGCACCGTATGCTTCCAGAGCCCAGACTTCCATTTCGCCGAAGCGCTGTCCGCCGAACTGCGCCTTGCCGCCCAGCGGCTGCTGGGTAACGAGCGAGTAAGGACCGATCGAACGGGCGTGGATCTTGTCGTCGACAAGGTGGTTCAGCTTCAGCATGTAGATGTAGCCAACCGTGACCTGGCGGTCGAACTGCTCACCGGTACGGCCGTCGTACAGCGTCGACTGACCGCTTTCCTTGAGACCAGCCAGAGCCAGCATCTCGTTGACGTCACCTTCATGAGCACCGTCGAAGACCGGCGTTGCAATCGAAACGCCGCGCTTCCACTGGTCAGCCAGACGCAGGACCGAGTCATCGTCGAAGTCCTTGACCTGTTCGGCCTTCGGACCGTCGCCGACAACGTCGCCGATCGTCTTGCGCAGCGGCTCGATGTTGCCGCTTGCCCTGTAGGCTTCCAGCATGTCGCCGATCTGGCGGCCCATACCGGCGCATGCCCAACCAAGGTGGGTCTCGAGGATCTGACCGACGTTCATGCGCGAAGGCACGCCCAGCGGGTTCAGAACGACGTCGACGTGCGTGCCATCTTCCAGGAACGGCATGTCTTCGACCGGAACGATGCGCGACACGACGCCCTTGTTGCCGTGACGGCCGGCCATCTTGTCGCCTGGCTGGATCTTGCGCTTCACAGCAACGAAGACCTTGACCATCTTCATGACACCCGGAGGCATTTCGTCGCCGCGCTGGACCTTTTCGACCTTGTCCATGAAGCGCTGCTCAAGGCGCGACTTGGATTCGTCGTACTGGCCACGCAGAGCTTCGAGTTCGCCCTGGACCTTCTCGTCTTCGACCGCGAACATCCACCACTGCGAGCGCGGGTATTCGGAGACGACGGCGTTTGCCAGCTCGGTGCCCTTCTTGAAGCCCTTCGGGCCCGCAATGGCGACCTGGCCACGCAGCATGTCGACCAGACGACCGTAGACGTTACGGTCGAGGATCGCCTGCTCGTCGTCGCGGTCCTTTGCAAGACGCTCGATCTCTTCGCGCTCGATCGCCATCGCGCGCTCGTCCTTCTCAACGCCATGGCGATTGAAGACGCGCACTTCGACGATCGTGCCGTAGGTGCCGGGCGGCATGCGCATGGAGGTATCGCGAACGTCCGAAGCCTTCTCACCGAAGATGGCGCGCAGAAGTTTTTCTTCCGGCGTCATGGGGCTTTCGCCCTTCGGCGTGATCTTGCCGACGAGGATATCGCCCGGCTGAACTTCGGCGCCGATGTAGACGATACCGGCTTCGTCGAGGTTTTTCAGTGCTTCTTCCGATACGTTCGGAATGTCGCGCGTGATTTCTTCCGGACCAAGCTTGGTGTCACGCGCCATCACTTCGAATTCTTCGATGTGGATGGAGGTGAACACGTCGTCAGCAACGATACGCTCGGAGAGCAGGATCGAGTCTTCGTAGTTGTAACCGTTCCACGGCATGAACGCGACGAGCGCGTTGCGGCCGAGTGCCAGATCGCCCAGGTCCGTCGACGGACCGTCGGCGAGGATGTCGCCGCGGTTGACCTCGTCACCGACGGTGACCAGCGGGCGCTGGTTAACGCAGGTATTCTGGTTCGAACGCTGGAACTTCTGCAGGCGGTAGATATCGACGCCGGACTTGCCAGCTTCGAGGTCTTCCGTCGCACGGATAACGATACGCGTCGCGTCCACCTGGTCGACAACACCACCGCGGCGGGCGCCGATAGCAGCACCGGAGTCGCGGGCGACGACCGGCTCCATGCCGGTGCCGACGAACGGAGCTTCGGCGCGCAGCAGCGGCACGGCCTGACGCTGCATGTTCGAGCCCATGAGAGCGCGGTTGGCGTCGTCGTTTTCCAGGAACGGGATGAGAGCGGCAGCAACCGAAACGACCTGCTTGGGCGAGACGTCCATCAGGTTCATACTGTCGCGCGGTGCGAGCATGACTTCGCCGGCGTGACGGCAGACGACGAATTCGTCGGTGAAGGAACCGTCGGTGCCGAGCTCGGCGTTCGCCTGCGCGACGTAGTACTTCGCTTCTTCCATGGCAGAGAGGTAAAGAACGTCGTTCGTCACCTTGCCATCAACGATGCGGCGGTACGGGCTTTCGATGAAGCCGTACTTGTTCACGCGGGCGAAGGTCGCAAGCGAGTTGATCAGACCGATGTTCGGGCCTTCCGGCGTTTCGATCGGGCAAATGCGGCCGTAGTGGGTCGGGTGAACGTCGCGGACTTCGAAGCCTGCGCGCTCGCGGGTCAGACCACCTGGGCCAAGAGCCGATAGACGGCGCTTGTGGGTGATTTCCGAAAGCGGGTTCACCTGGTCCATGAACTGCGACAGCTGCGAGGAGCCGAAGAATTCACGAACGGCAGCAGCTGCCGGCTTCGCGTTGATCAGATCCTGCGGCATGACCGTGTCGATTTCGATCGAGGACATACGTTCCTTGATCGCACGCTCCATGCGGAGCAGACCGAGACGGTACTGGTTTTCCATCAATTCGCCGACGGAGCGAACACGACGGTTGCCGAGGTTGTCGATGTCGTCGATTTCGCCCTTGCCGTCGCGCAGTTCGACCAGCATCTTGACCACGGCCAGGATGTCGTCCTTGCGCAAGATGCGGACGGTGTCTTCGACGTCGAGATCAAGACGCATGTTCATCTTCACGCGGCCAACGGCGGAGAGGTCGTACCGCTCCGCATCGAAGAACAGCGAGTTGAACATGGCTTCGGCCGAGTCCATTGTGGGCGGTTCACCCGGACGCATGACGCGGTAGATGTCGAACAGAGCGTCCTGGCGGTGCTCGTTCTTGTCTGCCGTCAGCGTGTTGCGGATATAGGCGCCGACATTGATGTGGTCGATGCCGAGAACCGGGATCTCGTCGAAACCGTTCTGCAGGATGACAGGCAGCGTCTTCTCGTCGATCTCGTCGCCGGCCTCGAGGTAGATTTCACCCGTCGAGTAGTTGACGATGTCTTCGGCGAGGTAGTTGCCGTACAGATCTTCGTCCGTTGCCTTCAGAGCCTTCAGGCCCTTGTCCGCGAGCTGGCGGAGCAGACGCGGGGTCAGCTTCTTGCCGGCTTCGACAACGACTTCGCCGGTATCGGCGTCGACCATTTCGGTGATCGCCTTGGCACCCTTGAGGGTCTCAGGCGTAAACGGAATACGCCAGCCCTTGCCGTCGCGCTGATAGTCTGACTTCGTGTAGAAGGTCGACAGAATTTCTTCACCGTCCATGCCGAGCGCCATCAGCAGCGAAGTTACGGGGATCTTGCGGCGGCGGTCGATACGGGCATAGACGATATCCTTGGCGTCGAACTCGATGTCGAGCCAGGAACCGCGATACGGGATCACGCGGGCAGCGAAGAGCAGCTTGCCGGAAGAATGGCTCTTGCCCTTGTCGTGATCGAAAAAGACGCCCGGCGAACGATGCATCTGAGACACGATAACGCGCTCGGTGCCGTTGACGATGAACGTACCGTTGTTGGTCATGAGCGGCATGTCGCCCATGTAGACCGACTGTTCCTTGATGTCCTTGATGGACTTCGCGCCCGTATCTTCATCGATATCGAACACGATCAGACGGAGAGTAACCTTCAGCGGCGCGGCGTAGGTGAGGTCGCGCTGGCGGCATTCATCAACGTCGAACTTCGGCGGTTCGAACTCATAGGACACGAACTCCAGCATCGAAGCGCCGGAGAAATCCGTGATCGGGAAAACGGACTTGAAGACAGCCTGAAGGCCCTCGTCAGGGCGACCGCCCTTGGGCTCTTCAACCATCAGGAATTGATCATACGATGCCTTCTGAACCTCGATGAGGTTCGGCATTTCTGCGACTTCTGGAATCTTACCGAAAAACTTGCGTACGCGCCTACGACCATTGAACGAAAGGGTCTGAGCCATCGTCGCTCCTTCAAAATTGCATCCGGGCCTGCAACGGACGGGAACCGATGGCCAGTCGGCCCCGTCAATCAATGAGTAGTTCAATCTCGTCTCACTTCCCGAAATGCGAGGCCGGATTGCCTGCGCGTCTCGGTTCGAGACCATCCTCTTGAAGAACCCATTACCCAAAAGCCGTTCTCACGCGGCTTTTGGGTAATTCGTTCGACTAAACGGCAAATGGGAGGCGGGAAACCCACCTCCCAGATGCAGTTCAAGATTACTTAACGTCGACCTTGGCGCCGGCGTCTTCAAGCTTCTTCTTGATGTCAGCAGCTTCAGCCTTGGAAACGGCTTCCTTGACAGCCTTCGGAGCGCCTTCGACGAGGTCCTTAGCTTCCTTGAGGCCGAGGCCGGTGATGGCGCGGACTTCCTTGATGACGTTGATCTTGTTTGCGCCGGCATCCGTGAGGATGACGTCGAACTCGGTCTTTTCTTCTTCAACGACAGCAGCAGCGCCACCGCCAGCAGCAGCAGCAACAGCTACCGGAGCAGCAGCGGAAACGCCCCACTTTTCTTCGAGAAGCTTCGACAGTTCTGCAGCTTCCAGAACGGTCAGCGAGGAGAGGTCGTCTACGATCTTTGCGAGATCAGCCATGTTATCAGTTCCTTTTGTTCGGTTCGAACCGGTATTTTATAAACAGCAAAAAACCGCCTTATGCGGCTTCGTCCTTCTTGGCGTAAGCCGAGAACACGCGAGCAAGCTGGCTTGCCGGTGCTGCAACAACGCCTGCGATGCGGGTAGCCGGAGTCTGGATCATGCCCAGCAGCTTCGCGCGCAGTTCGTCCAACGACGGCAGGGTCGCAAGCGACTTGACTGCATCGGCGTTGAGCGTGGTTGTTCCCATGGCGCCGCCCAGTACAACGATCTTGTCGTTGCCCTTGGCGAAATCCACGACGACTTTCGGAGCGGTGATCGGATCAGTGCTGTATGCAATCAGCGTCTGACCGGTGAAGAGATTGGAAATCCCTTCCGCTTCCGTACCCTGAAGGGCGATCTTGGCCAGGCGGTTCTTCGCGACTTTGATGGTGCCGCCAGCAGCGCGCATCTTCGAACGGAAGTCGTTCATCTGCGCGACTGTAGCACCAGCATAGTGGGCCACGACAACCGAGCCCGAAGCCTTGAAGACTTCGTTCAGTTCCGTGACGAATTCGCGTTTTTCCGCTCTTTCCACTGCCTATCTCCAGTTGGCAGGACCTTTTGACGGGACCTACCGGGTTGCCTTTGCCTCCTGGGATCAGAAGAGATCCCAAGCGACGCTTGAGGATCCTGTCCCCTCGCGCTTCGCGCCAAAGAAAGGCCGAAGGCACAAGGCATCCAAGGCTCGAACCAAATTCCTAGAAGAGAACTTCATGCAATTCGGGTCTTACCCGTCTCATGCAGGCGAAGTGATTAAGGGAAAACCACCTGCAATCTCGGACAGGATTCCGGATTTCTCCGGCCCCTTGCGAGGCCGGAATTCATGAACCGGGCCGAAGCCCGGCGATATTATTTAAGCGGCCGTAACCGACGACGGGTCGATCTTGACGCCCGGGCCCATGGTCGAAGAGATCGCTACGCGCTTGACGTAGTTGCCCTTGGCGCCTGCCGGCTTGGCCTTGATGACCGCATCAGCGAAGGCACGGATGTTTTCTTCCAGCGCCCTGGCGTCGAAAGAGGCCTTGCCAATGCCGGCGTGAACGATACCGGCCTTTTCAACGCGGAATTCAACAGCGCCGCCCTTAGATGCCTTAACGGCACCAGCGACGTCCATCGTAACCGTACCAACCTTCGGGTTCGGCATCATCCCACGCGGGCCGAGAACCTTACCGAGGCGGCCGACGAGCGGCATCATATCCGGGGTCGCGATGCAGCGATCGAAATCGATCTTGCCGCCCTGGACGATTTCGACGAGCTCTTCAGCACCGACGATATCTGCGCCAGCTGCCTTGGCTTCGTCAGCCTTGGCGCCACGAGCAAAGACAGCAACGCGAACGTCGCGGCCCGTGCCGTTCGGCAGATTGACAACGCCGCGGACCATCTGGTCTGCGTGACGCGGATCAACGCCGAGGTTCATAGCGACTTCGATGGTTTCATCGAACTTCGCAACCGCGCGCTCCTTGACCATACCGATTGCAAGGTTCAGAGCGTAGAGCTTTGTGGGATCAACACCTTCGTTGATCTTCTTGGTGCGCTTGCCAGCCATGGTCTTATCCTACCACTTCCAGGCCCATGGCGCGGGCAGAGCCCTCGATCATCGCCATTGCACCTTCGATATCCGCTGCGTTCAGATCCTTCATCTTGGCTTCTGCGATCGACTTGATCTGAGCCTTGGTGAGCTTGCCGGCGGTAGCGCCCTTGCCAGGCGTCTTCGAACCGGACGTGATCTTCGCTTCCTTCTTCAGCCAGTAGCTGACGGGCGGCTGCTTCATCGCGAAGGTGAAGGACTTGTCCTGGTAGTAGGTGATGACGACCGGGATCGGCATACCCTTTTCCATTTCCTGCGTAGCGGCATTGAACGCCTTGCAGAATTCCATAATGTTAATGCCACGCTGACCAAGCGCCGGACCAATCGGCGGGGACGGGTTTGCCGATCCTGCCTTGACCTGAAGCTTGAGCTGGCCTGCAACTTTCTTAGCCATATCTCTCTGCCTTTCATTGATGACCGGTTGCCCGGCCAGTGATGCCGGATTTCTCCGGCGGCTGCGGTTGCGTGGTGCGGATCACAGGGTCCGGCTAAGACCCCTCACCTTCCACGCGGTTCGCGGCTCACACCGCGCCCGCTCAGACCTTTTCGACCTGAGCGTATTCCAGCTCGACCGGCGTAGCGCGGCCGAAGATCGACACCTCAACCTTCAGGCGCGAACGCTCTTCGTCCACATCCTGAACCGTGCCGTTGAACGACGCGAACGGACCGTCGGAAACGCGGACCTGCTCGCCAATCTCAAAGGTAACGGATGCCTTCGGCCGCTCGACGCCTTCCTGAACCTGGCCGAGAATACGCTCGGCTTCATAATCCGGAATCGGAACAGGCTTATTGTCGGAGCCGAGGAAACCAGTAACCTTCGGCGTGTTCTTAATCAGGTGGTAGGCCTCGTCCGTGAGATTGGCACGAACGAGAACGTAGCCCGGGAAGAACTTGCGCTCGGAATCGACCTTGCGGCCGCGACGCACTTCAACCACCTTTTCAGTCGGTACGAGGATCTCTTCAAAAAGATGCTCGAGGCCCTTCTGCCTGGCCTTCTCCTCGATGGATTCAGCCACCTTCTTCTCAAAATTCGAATACGCGTGGACGATGTACCAACGTGCCGCCATGTTACTACTCCACCCGATCAATTGCCGACGTTAAGCACGAAGCTCAACAGCCAGCCAATGAGCTGGTCAGCGGCAAAAAAGAACAGCGCGGCAAAGATCACCATTACAAGCACCATGACCGTCGAGATCATCGTCTCGCGGCGCGACGGCCAGGTAACTTTCGACGTCTCGGAGCGAACCTGCTGTAGAAACGTAAACGGATTGGATTTGGATGCCATCGACTGCCCACGCAATTACGGCGCGTAAAGCTGAAAATTCAGCCCCACGCACCGCGTGTCTGTTGAACCCTACATAAACATCGATTCCCGATTACACAAGAGGGAAACCGAAGTTTAACGAACTTAGCCATACGTCGCCTTTCTGTCCGAACCGCCGCGATATATCCGCGCTACTCGTTCAAGAAAGATGGCAGGGGCAGAGGGGCTCGAACCCACGACCTGCGGTTTTGGAGACCGCCGCTCTACCAGCTGAGCTATACCCCTTTACGCTTTACATTCAGCTTCTTGACCGACTGGCCGCGAAGCGCAACTGCAAGCATGGCGCTCCCTTTAAGGCGGCAGCGCAGGATTGGCAAGTGCGTTTTTCTATTTTTCCAATCCTGCAGTGCGGGAAACGCCTGCGATCAGACTTTCACATATTTGCGCCAGTCGTGCTCCTCCTTGAAGCCAAGCACTTCGCGGATCTTGCGGTTGGAGAGCAGCCCCTCGTATTCGCCGATTTCGCGCGTGAACGGCACGCTCGGATAGAATCGCCTGGCGAGTTCCCTCGACGGCGTATTGGCCGAGACCGTGTCGTTCGCGGCGTTGAAGACCTGGAAGCCCAAGCCGTCCTTCTCGATGCAGAGGCGGCAGATCTGGCCCAGATCACGGGCGTCGATATAGCTCCAGGCGATGCGCTTGCGCATTTCAGGATTGGAGAAATAGGTCGGAAACTTCTCGTACTCGTGCGGCTCGATGACATTGCCGATGCGCAGCGCGTAGATGTCGAAACCTGAGCGCTCCGCAAAAGCGCGGGCTGTCTTCTCGTTCACCACCTTGGAGAGGCCGTAGGAATCCATCGGATTAACATCGTAGTCCTCTTCCAACGGAAACTGATGGAAGTCGCGATGGCCTTCGGCAAAGCAGACGCCGTAGGTCGTCTCGCTGGAGGCGACGATGATCTTGCGGATGCCGAGCTTCACCGCTGCCTCGATGACATTATAGGTACCCATCGTGTTGATGCGGAACGTTTCGTTGTCAGGCTTGATGAGGATGCGCGGGATCGCGGCGAAATGCACCACGGCATCGAAAGGCTGGACGCCCCTGCCCGCATCAAGGTCGGGAAAGTCCCGATGCATCGAAAGCGCGTTGAAGATCTGGCCGCTGTCGGTGATGTCGGCGATCAGATTGGTCACACCGGGGCTATCAAGCGGCACCAGATCGACGTTGTGAACCTCGTAGCCGGCGTTGACCAGCCATGGCACCGCATGGCGCCCTGCCTTGCCCGAACCGCCCGTGAAGAGAATACGCTTTTTCATAGTTTCCTCCGCATATGAAATCGGAGGGATAGATAAAGGCTTTGCACTCAAGCGCAAGACCACTGCCTGCGCTGCGCTGTCACCACGCGGTGACGCGCTCCATTCTCATGAGGCGGCCAAGGCCAGTGGATGAAGACTTATCAGTGGGTGTTAAGAACTGAAGCCTAACTCCGAAGAGCCCTGTTCACACGAACCCATTTCCTCTTGACCGAGTGGGCGATACGGTCGAGCCGCCTATCCCATGTTCGTGCGCAGCCGAGCATTCGCCCAAGGTGTCTTGGACCGGTGGAAAGTGGTCTTCTCAGGATGGACGCAGTGGGTCGGATTCGGCTTTGCGTGGGTGAAATGAATGATCCGGACGTCCGCCGGAGCGCTCTTGCCGTGCTGGTGATTCCACTTAGGCTCCAATGCGATGGTCTGGCCTTCAGCTAGTCGATTGAGCACGTCCTGTTCACTTCCTACGAAGAAGTTGGGCGGGCCACCGCAGCGCGCTGCGCGAAGACACTTAAACCGCGGGTTCCAAGGAAAAGTTCAACCCTTTACCCGCTCCCCGGTGACGACACGCCTCCCAAGCACACCAGAGGCCGGAGCATCATCACAATGTTCCGGCCTCTCAATGTATAAGCCCCGCTGTTTCCAGCGGGGCTCTATCAATTCGATCCAGGTCGTTACTCGACGATGGAGGCAACGATGCCTGCGCCGACGGTACGGCCGCCTTCGCGGATCGCGAAGCGCAGCTTTTCTTCCATCGCGATCGGAACGATCAGCTCGACGTCAACCGTGACGTTGTCGCCAGGCATAACCATTTCCGTGCCTTCCGGCAGCGTGACGATGCCCGTCACGTCCGTCGTGCGGAAGTAGAACTGCGGACGGTAGTTCGTGAAGAACGGCGTATGACGGCCGCCTTCTTCCTTCGTCAGGATGTAGGCTTCGGCCTTGAACTTCTTGTGCGGCTTGACAGAGCCCGGCTTGCATAGGATCTGACCACGCTCGACGCCGTCACGGTTCACACCGCGAACGAGAGCGCCGATGTTGTCGCCAGCCTGGCCCTGATCGAGCAGCTTGCGGAACATTTCAACGCCGGTCACCGTCGTCTTCGAGGTCGGGCGGATGCCGACGATTTCGACTTCTTCGCCAACCTTGACGATGCCACGCTCGACGCGGCCGGTCACAACCGTACCACGGCCCGAGATCGAGAACACGTCTTCGATCGGCATCAGGAACGGCTGGTCGATCGGACGCTCAGGCGTCGGGATATAGGCGTCAACGGCTGCCATCAGCTCGCGGATCGCGTCTTCGCCGATCTTCTTGTCCGAGTCTTCCAGAGCAGCAAGAGCCGAGCCCTTGATGACCGGAATGTCGTCGCCCGGGAAGTCGTAGGACGACAGCAGTTCGCGCACTTCGAGCTCGACGAGTTCGAGAAGCTCGGCATCGTCAACCTGGTCGACCTTGTTGAGGAACACGACAATCGCAGGAACGCCGACCTGGCGAGCCAGCAGGATGTGCTCGCGGGTCTGCGGCATCGGGCCGTCAGCAGCCGAGCAAACCAGGATCGCGCCGTCCATCTGCGCCGCACCGGTGATCATGTTCTTGACGTAGTCGGCGTGGCCGGGGCAGTCAACGTGAGCATAGTGGCGGGCTGGGGTCTCGTATTCGACGTGGGCCGTCGAAATGGTGATGCCGCGGGCCTTTTCTTCCGGCGCAGCGTCGATCTGGTCGTACGCCTTGAACTCGCCGAAATACTTCGTGATCGCTGCCGTCAGAGACGTCTTGCCGTGGTCAACGTGGCCGATCGTGCCGATGTTAACGTGCGGCTTGTTGCGCTCAAACTTACTCTTTGCCATTTGAATGCTTCCTGTGAACGAAATGGATGACCCCGGCGAACCGGTTTAGTGCCGCCGTTTAAGGCTTTCGGGGAAATTGCGCAAGACCTAATTGCGGACGGTATTCCTAGCCCGATTCCTGACCCGGGCACGCATAGGGCAGCAAGCATCCAATCGGCAACCTGCACTGCAAATAGCAGCGAAGATATATTCCCGAAGAACGCGCGCGACCGGCCAAGAATATGATACTACTTCATTTGCTGCGCTCACGCGGAAGCACTCGGAGACAACGCAATGGAACCGAAGGAAATTGCAAAGCGATCCGCAGGCAACTTTCTGATCTTTGCCGCCTGCGCATTCATACTGTGGATTCTTGCCGCCGCGATCGACTGGGTCGCACAGCTTCTGCGCCTGTCCTCGCCCGAGCGCCTTCCGGCTCTGGCGACATCCATTGTCAACTCGTCGACGCTGCAGGCGATTGTGGCCATATGGCTGCTCACCGCAGCATTCGCGATCGCCTTCCCGAAGATGCTGACGCCGCTTTCGGCCACCACCACTTTGATGTTCGATGTCGGATATGGCATTCTCGGTGCCCTGACCGGCTTCGGCATCGCCATCGGGCTTTTCGGGGGCGGCTGGTCGATCCTGCTGCGCGCCCTGATCTACAGCGCGATCATAGCAATCGGATTCATTGCCGTCCGCGCCTGGCTTTCGAGGGAAGACCTCAGTGCCTACGGACAGACGAGGTGGATGATCGCCGGCATCATCGCGCTCGCCTCGCCTCTTGTGCTCTTGTGGGGCTAGCAGCCACGCAGAAGCAGTGCAAGCCGTGTAAAACGTCTAGGTGAATACCGGACTTTCGGAAATTTGGAGCGGGTAGCGGGAATCGAACCCGCGTATTCAGCTTGGAAGGCTGCTGCTCTACCATTGAGCTATACCCGCGGGGTGGTATCCGATCCAATGACGAATGGTGGAGAGAGTTGGATTTGAACCAACGTAGGCTGAGCCAACGGATTTACAGTCCGTCCCCTTTAACCACTCGGGCATCTCTCCAGTCTTTTCGTCCGGATCGCGAGACCAAGCTCGTCAGACTTTCGAAGCGTTGCCACCCCTCGGTCTGCGCCGCGTATATGACCGGACGATTTCCGCATGTCAACACGATGACGATGGAAAAAATGTGAAAAATTTCATCGGCAGCGGAAAGCCGGGCTCCTGAAAGAAATCCTATGCGGAAAGAAGCGCCCTCGCTATAAAGCCGCATGAGCAAAGACAACAAAACCGGTGGCAAGCCCACCGACGACAAGTCCGCCAAGGACACACATTATGCAAACTTGCGCCGCGCGCATCGCGACAGCAAGCGCGAGCGCGGCGAGATTCCGACACCCACACCACAGAAGCGCCGGCGTGGCGCCGAGGACTGGAAACCTCCGGCACTCGCGCCTGATCAGGTCTATCTTTACGGCCTGCATACGGTTCGTGCTGCGCTCGACAACAAGGAGCGCAAGAACGTCAAGCTGTCGGTGACTCAGAATGCGCTTGCCCGTCTCGAGATCGATGCGGATACGCTCGGCATTCCGGTCGAGACCGTTTCTCCGCAGGATATCGACAAGGTCCTCGGCCCCGACGCGATCCATCAGGGTGTGATGCTGGAAACGCGGCCATTGCCCGTTCGACGGCTGGAAGCACTGAAAGGCAGCCCGCTGCTTCTCGTGCTCGACCAGGTGACCGATCCGCACAATGTCGGCGCAATCATGCGTTCCGCCGTTGCCTTCAATGCCGGGGCTGTCATCACCACGCAGCGCCACAGCCCGACCGAATCAGGCGTGCTGGCAAAATCAGCCTCCGGTGCCCTGGAACTCATTCCCTATATTCAGATCACCAATCTGTCAGACGCGCTTGGCGAACTGCACAAGCTTGGCTTCTTCACGATTGGTCTTGATTCGGAAGGCCCGGCTCCGCTCGAGAGCACATTCTCAGGTGACAAGGTGGCGCTGGTGCTGGGCTCCGAGGGCAAGGGGCTGCGGCAGAAGACGCGCGAAACCGTCAGCGCACTAGCAAGGCTCGACATGCCGGGTGCTATCAAGTCTTTGAATGTGTCCAACGCGGCGGCGATCGGTCTCTATGCGGCGAGGCTGCATCTGAAAGTATGATGGGATCAGCGGCAGATCGTGGCAACAGAGGGAATGCCGCGATCCCCTTCGTTCTTCGATCGGCGGCACTTTTTTGCCAGTTTGCGCGCTGAGCGACGCGGCCAACGCGAATAGCAATTTCGCCCTGTCACCGGCCGGAGACTGCGCGACAGCCGTTGCAAGGCTCGATCCTTCGATCTTCCACATTGAGGGCTTCTGGCTCGTACTGATGAGCGCCAACGAAGCATCCCTTTCATTCGACTGCGGGACCACGGCAACTTCGGGAAAAGCAACGAGGAAGGCGGCAAGCCATTGCTGATGATCAGAAAAAAACGAAGTCGCCTCGCTTTTGACGCTGCCGTTTTCTATAGCTGTCCCGCACTCGAACAGGAGGAACGTATCCCATATGGCCATCCGCTCCCTCATTGTCGGCACTCTCTTCGTCGCTGTATTCGTCGCCATCATTCTCAGCATCGCTTGGATCGACAAGTCGCAGCCAACGCACGAACCCTCTCCGCTTGCACCTGCCCCTGAACGCCCCATCCCAACGCCAATGCCGTAAACGCTCGGCGATCGCCCGGGAAACAGTAGATCGGCCCCGTGCGTTTGCCTCGTACGATTTTGAAAGAGAGAAACGTGCGGGTGATGATCGCCGTCATTGTTTTCATGGTTGCCTCGGTGCTGACCATCACAATGATGTCACCATCAGGCGCCGGGAAGACCGGCGACGCCTTGCAAGCGAGCGTGCGGCAGACTGCTCAGAATTAGGCTTGGGAACCGGACGCCGCAATCTCGTTGCGTTCGCCAATCTCCGGCGGTCAGGTGGCACCAAAGAAATCAAGATCGCGCCGATTTCTGCTTTACAGGACGGCAGAATCTGGTACTTGGCAGGCATCGCCCTTGTAGCTCAGTTGGTAGAGCACCTGATTTGTAATCAGGGGGTCGCGGGTTCGAACCCTGCCGGGGGCACCATCCTTCTCCTTCTACTCAGAACTACCTACGCATTGACTTTGGGGCTGTTGCGCCGACGGTGTGAACCGAGGCGAGCTAGCTCTTCGCGTGAATGCCACCCTTCGAGTTGACGTTGGCTCCGTCCAGCGCCGCAGATGCACTTGACAAAATCGGCTTTTATTGGCGCCTAGACGCCAAGACTATGTTATCGTTCGTTGAATACGACAAAGGAATTACATGGGCCGTTCATTTCAGACGCTTTCCTTCCTTGCCTCCTCGGCAACCGAGGCGCTGGCGGCGCGGGAAGAGCTGATTGGCATTTATGGCGACGTGCCCCCTGATGATGCCGACGTCATCGTCGCCCTTGGTGGCGACGGGTTCATGCTGCAGACGCTGCACGGCACGATGAATTCCGGCAAGCTTGTCTACGGCATGAATCGCGGCTCTGTCGGCTTCCTCATGAACGACTACCGAACGGAGAACCTGCAGGATCGAATCTGCGCGGCTGTCGAAAACGCCTTTCACCCGTTGCAGATGACAACGGCGAATTCGGACGGCACGAATTTGACAGCCCTTGCCATCAACGAAGTGTCGTTGTTCCGGCAATCCTACCAGGCCGCCAAGCTGCGGGTCGAGGTGGACGGCGTCGTCCGGCTCGACGAACTCATCTGCGACGGCGTGATGGTGGCGACGCCCGCGGGTTCGACGGCCTATAACCTCTCCGCCCACGGACCGATCCTGCCGCTTGACGCACCGCTGCTGGCGATGACTCCGGTCAGCGCGTTCCGGCCGCGGCGTTGGCGCGGCGCGCTACTGCCCAACAAGGTGACAGTCGATATTCATATTCTCGAGGCGGAGAAACGTCCGGTCAACGCGGTTGCCGACAACACGGAAGTGAAATCGGTGCTTCATATTCGCATCGCTCAATCGGAACATACCACGGCGCGCATTCTCTCCGATCCTGATCGATCATGGTCCGATCGTATTCTTGCCGAGCAGTTTGAGGATTGAGAGATGAACCTGCGACGAACGACGCTTTGTGCATTGCTGCTCGCCGTGCCCGCACTCTGCGCTCGGACCGCTGCGGCAGACGACCCAGTCCTGCCGGCTTCGATCATATTCGCGACGAGCACGGGCTACTGGGAAGACGACGGCACGACGCCTGGCGTCCAACGCGCACCTTCAGCCTCTCAGACCGTGATGCCCGCTGCCGCTCCGGCAAAACCGCGCCACGGCTACTACAAATTGTTTGCTGTCAGGCAAGCAGACCGCACGGCCAAGATCTATCTGCAACAGATCGAGCAGGGCGACGGCGGACCAGCCATCGCCTCGACAGTGGAGTTGCAGGAACTCAACGATCTCAGGCCCTATGTCACCGACATCAGGCCCGAAAACTCCTCCGGCATACTCAAGGAGCCGGGGCTCTTTGCAATGATCTATTTGAAGACCGACCCGGACGTGGAATCGGAGACCTGGACTGTCGTGATCGATGAGTTTGGAGAGGTTACCGTCGGCAAAGCAAGCAACTAGTGCCGCGCCACAGAGATTATGACTCTTTGACGGGGTAAGCTTTGCGGAGCTTTTGGCGGGCTTTTTCGGTTGTGAACATCCATTGGATCTTTGCGCCATTAGCGTTGCGTTGCTGCTCCCAGGCTGCGACTTCGGCGATTATGGTGTCTTTATTGTCGATACGACGGTCGAGGCATTGGCTGCGCAGGACACCGATCTCGATCTCGACCATGTTGAGCCAACTGGCGTGCTTGGGCGTGTGGTGGAACTCCAGTCGCTTCAGCACCCTTCGAGCCTCCGGGGCTGGAAATGCGTCGTAAAGCGCCCCGGCGGAATGGGTGGAGAGGTTGTCCATCACCACGCGGATGATCGGGGCGTCGGGATAATCGACGTCGACCAGTTCGCGCATGCACTGGGCGAAGTCTTGGTTGGTTCGCCGATCGGTGACCTTCACCCTGCGCCAGGGCTGGTGGGCGTCCATGAAGACAAACAGATTGACCGTGCCGTTTCGGCGATACTCGCAGTCGTAGCGTTCAAGCTGGCCAGGCTTGGCCGCAATGGGCTCGCGCACTTCGCCGATGAGTTGGGTCGGGCTCTCGTCGAAGCAGACCACGGGCCTTTGTGGATCAGGCGTCTCTGCGTAGAGGTCGAGAACATCCTCCATGCGCGCGACGTATTCCCCATCGAGCTTTGGGATGCACCACATGTCTTTGCGCCAAGGTTTGAGATGATTCTCAGCCAGCCGGCGACGTACGGTCTCCGAGGACAACTCGTCATGATCGGTGAGTCGGACCATCTCATCGGCCAGAAGCTCCAGGGTCCAGCGGGCTCGCCCGGGCGGCGGCTTTGAGCAGGCGGTCGCCACCAACAGCGCCTCCTCCTTGCTCGATAGCTTGCGCTCAACACCCGGGCGCGGTTCTTCACTGAGCGCGCCTTCCAGATTGGCTTCCACAAACCGGCGCTTGGTCCGGTAAATCGTCGATCCGCTGACGTTCAAGGTTGCCGCGATCACCTCGTCGCTGAAGCCTTCGTCCGCCGCCACCAGGATCTGGGCGCGCTTGATCTTGCGCGACGCATGGCGTCCCCCGCTCAACAAAACGGCCAGTTGATCACGTTCCGATTGGCTAAGCTCTACGTGAAACTTTATATTCATCGACACCTCCTTCAGCGCGGAGACGCAGATGAATCCGAAAATGAGTCCCTCACTTGACCCGCAAGCCGCAACGGCAAGACATGGCCTTACGCAAGTCCAAGGCCAGTACCTGGCCTTCATCTACGCCTACAGCCGCATCTTCAAACAGCCTCCGGCCGAAGCCGACATGCGTCGCCACTTCGCCGTTACGGCTCCGTCTGTTCACCAGATGGTGCTGACCCTCGAGAAGGCAGGATTTATATCCCGCGTGCCAGGCGCAGCACGCAGCATCCAACTTCTCATCCCACCAGAAGACTTGCCCATTCTACGATAACCCAACCCGTCATAATCTCTGTGGCGCGGTACTAGCCGCGCCTCCATCGCTTCTGACGCTGACGGGTTCCCTCTTTAAGGGGGCTCCCGAGTGAATCGAAAAGGCCCGTTCGGGCCTCCTCCAAATTCAAACTTGAGAGCAGTTAGTCGATGTCGTCGACGACGGCGTCCGGCTTGCCGCTGATGCGGTGGGCGAGAGCTGCTTCCATGAACTCGTTGAGTTCGCCGTCCAGAACATCGCCAGGCGCCGTGCTCGCCACACCCGTCCGTAGATCCTTGACCAGCTGATAGGGCTGCAGAACGTAGGAGCGGATCTGGTGGCCCCAGCCGATGTCCGACTTGGAGGCGGCTTCGGCGTTTGCGGCGTCTTCCCGCTTTTTCAGCTCGGCTTCGTACATGCGGGCACGCAGCATCTCCCACGCCTTGGCGCGATTCTTGTGCTGCGAGCGTTCCTGCTGGCACTGTACCACGATGCCCGAGGGAATATGCGTGATGCGGACCGCGGAGTCTGTCGTGTTGACGTGCTGGCCGCCGGCACCCGACGAGCGGTACGTATCGATGCGGCAATCGCTTTCGTTGACGTCGATCTGGATCGAATCGTCGATGACGGGATAGACCCAGATCGACGAGAAGGATGTGTGACGGCGCGCATTGCTGTCGTAGGGCGAGATACGAACCAGGCGATGAACACCCGATTCCGTCTTCAGCCAGCCATAGGCGTTCTGGCCCTTGACCAGCAGGGTCGCAGACTTGATGCCGGCTTCTTCGCCATCATGGACTTCGAGAAGCTCCACCTTGAAGCGCTGACGTTCCGCCCAGCGGGTGTACATGCGCAGAAGCATGTTGGCCCAGTCCTGACTTTCCGTGCCGCCGGCGCCGGAGTGGACTTCGAGATACGTGTCATTGCTGTCGGCTTCGCCGGAAAGCATCGCTTCGACCTGGCGGCGCGCGGCCTCGGTCTTCAGACCCTTCAGGGCGTCCTCAGCCTCCTTGACGACGCCTTCGTCGCCCTCCTCCTCGCCCATTTCGATGAGCTCGACATTGTCGTTCAGCTGCTGCTCCAGCTGCCGCACGCCATTGATGCCATCGTCGAGCTGCTGGCGCTCGCGCATCAGCTTCTGCGCCTCGGAGGCGTCATTCCAGAGGTTCGGATCCTCTGCCTTGTTGTTCAACCAGTCCAGTCGTCTTACCGCCTGGTCCCAGTCAAAGATGCCTCCTCAGCAGGGTGATAGCCTGCTTGGTTTCATCGACCACGTTCTGGATTTCCGCTCGCATTTTCCTGCTTCTTTGCGTTGCTTCGAAAGTTGCCCGTCAAATAATTGTGGCGGCTGCGGATGTAAAGAGCCGCAGCCGCCACAACTGTTCGGGGGAAGGGTTAGTAGAGACCGCCGGCGCCGGACTGAACGGCCTGGTTGGCCTGCGGCGAGGTCTTCAAAATCTCCTCGGGCGCCATGGTGTTGTCCATACCGATGACCGAGAAGCTGTCGGCGGGACCAGTGCCCGGCTTGAAAGCTTCGATGATCGTGTTCGGATCACCTTGCGCTGCCGCCATGCCGGTCTTGCGGTCAATCGGAATGAGGTTCATCCCAGCGGGAATGACAAATTTGGAAGCCGGCATGTCCTTGACGGCAGCCTGCATGAATTCGTTGAAGACCGGCGCCGACAGCGAGCCACCCGTGCCACCGCGGCCGAGCGTCGAAGGCGAATCGAAGCCGATATAGAGACCGGCGACGAGATCCGGTGTGAAGCCCACGAACCACGCATCCTTCTCGTCGTTCGTCGTGCCGGTCTTGCCGGCCACATCGCGCTCACCGAGATCGACCTTGCCAGCAGCGGTGCCACGCTGGACGACGCCCTGCAGCATCGAAGTGATCTGGTAGGAGGTCATCGGATCAAGAACGGTTTCGCGATTGTCGACGACGTTGGGCTCTTCCTGGTTCTGCCAGTCGCTGGCGTTGCAGCCCTCACAGACGCGCTCCTCATGCTTGAAGATGGTGCGGCCGTAGCGGTCCTGGATCCGGTCGATCAGCGTCGGCTTGATCTGCTTGCCGCCGTTGGCGATGACCGAATAGGCCGACACCATGCGCAGCACCGTGGTCTCCCCGGAACCCAGCGACATGGCGAGAACCGGCATCATGTGATCGTAGATACCGAAGCGCTCGGCATACTCGGCAACAACGTTCATGCCGAGGTCGTTCGCAAGGCGCACCGTCATCCGGTTGCGCGAGTGCTCGATGGCAAAGCGAAGCGTGTTGGCGCCACCGCCCTCGCCTTCATAGTTGTCCGGCGCCCATACCTGGCCATTGCCGGTCTGGATCGAGAGCGGATCGTCGCTCACAACCGAAGCCGGCGTATAGCCATTGTCCATGGCGGCCGCGTAGACGAACGGTTTGAAGGACGATCCAGGCTGACGCATCGCCTGGGTCGCGCGGTTGAACTCCGACTGCGCGTAGGAGAAGCCGCCGACCATCGCGAGAACGCGACCGGTCTTCGGATCCATCGCCACCAGACCGCCCTCGACCTTCGGCGGCTGGCGAAGCCGGTAGGACCTCGAACCTTCGTCACCCAGCCGTTCGACGTAGACGACATCGCCGGCCGACAGGACGCCGTCTGGCGACTTTGCCGTCTTCCGGCCGGCAGCCGAGCGATACGCCCACTGCATGTTCTTGGCCTCGATGACACCGCGCTCGCGTTCAGCAGGGATCTTGCCGGCGCCATCCTTCGGCGGCTGCAGTCCGATGTCGACGCTATCGTCCGATACGGCCAGCACGACCGCCAATCGCCACTCGGACACGTCGATCAACGCAGGAATATCGGCCAGCGCCTTGCCCCAGTCCGCCGTCGTGTCGATCTGCTTGATCGGGCCGTGGAAGCCGCGGCGTTCGTCATAGGTCGTCAGGCCGTCCTGCAGCGCCTTGCGCGCGAAGACCTGAAGCTCGGGATCGAAGGAGGTACGAACGGACAGGCCGCCTTCATAAAGCATCTTCTCTCCGTACTGCTCGATCAGCTGGCGACGGACTGCCTCGGCAAAATAACCGGACGCAAAGAGCGAGGGACCGCTGCTTCGGCCAGTCACGCCAAGCGGCTGCTTCTTTGCCTCGGCGCCATCGGACTGGCTGACATAGCCATTCTCAACCATGCGATCGATGACCCAATTGCGGCGGGTGACCGCTGCTTCGGGATGACGGAAGGGATGATAGTTGGCCGGGCCCTTCGGCAGGGAGGCTAGGTAGGCCGCGTCGGCGATCGTCAGTTCATTCACCGACTTGTTGAAATAGGTGAGCGAGGCGCTCGCGATACCATAGGAGTTTAGACCGAAGAAGATCTCGTTCAGGTACAGCTCAAGGATCTTGTCCTTGCTGTATGCCTGCTCGATACGGAAGGAGAGGATCGCTTCCTTCGCCTTGCGCTCCATCGTCTGTTCGCTGGAAAGCAGGAAGTTCTTGGCGACCTGTTGCGTGATCGTTGAACCACCCTGCGTCGGGCCGCCGGTCAGGTAAGCGACGACCGCACGCGCAAAGCCGGTAACGTCGATGCCGGGATGCTGATAGAAGTTCTTGTCTTCGGCAGACAGGAATGCAGCCTTGACGCGATCGGGAACAGCTTGGATCGGCAGGAAAAGTCTGCGCTCCTTGGCGTACTCCGCCATCAGCGCACCGTTGCCTGCATGCACGCGGGTCGTCACCGGCGGCTCGTAGCTGCTCAGCACTGCGTAGTCCGGAAGATCCTTCGTGACGGTCGCCAGGTAAATGGCAACAACAGCCGCCACGCCCAAGAACAGGACGCAAGCCACTCCGAAGAAATATCCAAGAAGTCTAATCATATTTAAGCTACCGGTATCTCAATCATCGATCGGCGCGAGCATAACAATCGCATGGATCGGGGCATCTTGCACGTTGGGCGACTTACTCCATGAGCGTTTTCGCCACAAGCCGATTCAGTTTCACCTACGGAAACACAAGGCTGAGTAACGGCGTGAATGTGAGTAAAATAGGGCCTTGAAGCGCTATTCCCACATTGCGATTGTGTTACCCGACCGAGTGTCACATCTGGGCCACGGCTGAATCAGCCACCATTTGCAACCATCGCCGTGCGATAGTGCTTTACCGCTTCCGTCAGCAGGTCCGCCATCCTTCCCCGCCATGCGTCATCGAGCAGGAGTTTTTCGTCCTCCCTGTTCGAAAGAAAGCCCAGTTCCAACAGGATAGACGGCACATCCGGCGCCTGAAGAACGCGGAAGCCGGCATGGCGATGCGGGTTGTTGATTGTCCCCACCTGATCCTTGAAGGACGCGAGCACGCTCTCTGCCAGCGAAATCGAGAAAGCCTGCGTTTCGCGGCGTGTTAGGTCGAGCAGAATGTCCGCGACTTCGGGAGGCTCGGCCACGGTCTCCTTTCCGGCAATCTGGTCGGAAAGGTTTTCGCGGTCAGCCAGATCGGCGGCGAGCTTATCCGAGGCCCTGTCGGAGATCGTGTAGACTGTCGCGCCACGAATATCCTTCTGCTTCAGTGTGTCGGCATGCATCGAAATGAACAGACCTGCATGGTTCTGACGGGCAATCTCCACACGCTCGGAAAGCGACAGGAACGAGTCGTCCTTTCGCGTCAGAAATGCTTTGATGCCGCTCTCGCGGTTGAGACGATCGGCAAGCGCATTGGCAAAAGCGAGCGTTACGTCCTTCTCTTGCGTCTTGGTATCGACGCCGATCGCGCCCGTGTCGATCCCGCCGTGACCGGCATCGACGGCGATGATGAAATCGCCGTTGGCCGGCCTCTCCGGCGCGGGGATGGCACTGGTCGTCTGCTTAGAGGAAGGATCGCTCCATGACTGGGCCTTGACCAGTTCCGCGAACTTGTCCTTGTCCGTCATTGCGGCATCAAGGATGAGACGATGCCCCTTGCCGCCCTCATCTGCCTGAACCTTGGCGACTTCCATCTTCACCGGTTTCTTGGCCGTCAGCACGATACGGGCGCTGTCCTCATCCATCTTGCCGTAACGGATGTCCTTGAAAAGCCCCCTCGCCGAAAGGTCGCCGGCTGGGAATCCGAAGGCCGTCGCCGGGAGATCGATGACAACGCGTTCGGGATTGGCAATGTAATGGATCGAAAAGTCCGGTGCCCGATCGAAATCGATGACGATGCGGGTGCGGGCATCGTCGCCGATGATGCGGGCACCATAGGCGAGCAACGGCTCGACCTTCGCCACATCATCTGCTCTCACGTCCGGAAGAAATGCAAAAACCACAGCAGCGACGAACGCACCCGCAACCTTCGTCCTCCGCCATCCGGATATCACCGTCGCGGGTCGCACCCTCTTAAACAATCGACCGCCACACCTTAAATAACATTCCGATCAAGTTCTCCCGGTAAACGCGAAATTGCCGGTGTCGGCGCCGTTCGCGGCCGCGGAGCCGAATCGGCGCCCTTAATCCCCGATTTTGTATGCCTTCCAAAATCCATCAATATTATGGCACATTTGGCTTTTCCCTTGCTATTGTGACAGAGAAAACATACAAGGATTTTTAGGGTAGAAGTGCTGACGGGATAGAGTCGCCTGCACGGCAGCCAAACCGCTAAGGAACTGGCGCCACAACCGGCAATCGTCCGCCGTCAAATGTGTTTCCACTCGAAATTGGATCCTGAATTTTCCGGCGTATGCGGGAACTTCATCGGTGGAAAGCCACCAACCGCTCTTTACAGAGAGAGCAAACTCATCGGACCTGAACAAGGTCTTAGTTTTGTCGATCTCGCTTGGTCTTTGATGGTGTCGCAGCAGGTTTTATCTGAAGTCTACAGGCCCCGGGAGAACATCTCCCCCGCTGCTGTCTGGCTGCTGCCTTCCACACCGCACCAATCGCGACTTTCATTATCCGGCGCTGCAATGACGAGCCGCACCTCTTCTGTCTCATTGACACAAGGGGATGCCGACGTTCGGCCGCGCCGAGGAGCACAGCTTACATGGCAGACAAGATGCTTATCGACGCGTCTCACGAGGAAGAGACGCGCGTTGTTGTCGTTCGCGGAAACCGCATAGAAGAATTTGACTTCGAGTCGCAGCACAAGAAGCAGATTCGCGGCAATATCTATCTCGCAAAGGTAACGAGGGTCGAACCCTCGCTGCAGGCCGCTTTCGTTGACTACGGCGGCAACCGGCACGGCTTCCTGGCCTTTGCTGAAATTCACCCCGACTACTATCAGATCCCGCTTGCTGATCGTCAGGCCCTGCTTCGCGCCGAAGCCGAGGAGCATCGCCGCGACGACGACGTCGAACATGTCGAGACGGCACCGGTCGATCTCTCCACTCAAGAGCAGCCGGACGTCGGTGTCGAAGTGCCTGCAGCGGAAGCCGCGCCAGAGGTAGAAACTGCTGCTGTAGCCGAGACGGTCGAGGCCGTTGCGGACGTTGCTGAGGAAGCACCTGCCAAGAAGGCAAGGCCACGCCGCAGCCGCAAGAAGGCAGCGCCGGTTGCCGAAGTGCCGGCAAGCGATGAGGCTGCCAGCGAAGCCACGGTCGACAACGATGACGAAGGCTCGCCGGGCAACGAGATGGCAGCGATGGTCGAGACGGACTCGATCTCCGAAGAGGTCGACGCCCGCCGCCGCAGCGATGACGACGATGACGATGATCACGACCACGAAGAGGAAGTGATCGAATCCGTTGGCGCTGAAGACGCCATGGAGGAAGTTCCCGATCGCGTCCAGCGCAAGCCGCGCAAGCAGTATCGCATCCAGGAAGTCATCAAGCGCCGCCAGATCCTGCTGGTGCAGGTGGCAAAGGAAGAGCGCGGCAATAAGGGCGCGGCCCTGACCACCTATCTTTCGCTGGCCGGCCGTTATTCCGTCCTCATGCCGAACACGGCGCGTGGCGGCGGCATTTCCCGCAAGATCACCAATCCGCAGGACCGCAAGCGCCTGAAGGAAATCGCACGGATGCTCGAAGTGCCGCAGGGCATGGGCGTCATCTTGCGCACGGCCGGTGCAAACCGGACCAAGGTCGAGGTCAAGCGAGACTTCGAATACCTAATGCGCCTGTGGGAGAACGTGCGCACGCTGACGCTGCAGTCGACCGCTCCCTGCCTCGTCTACGAGGAAGGCTCGCTCATCAAGCGCTCGATCCGCGACCTCTACAACAAGGACATCGGCGAGATCATCGTCTCCGGCGAGGAAGGCTATCGTGAAGCGAAAGACTTCATGAAGATGCTGATGCCGAGCCATGCCAAGGTGGTCCAGCCCTACCGCGACATTCACCCGATCTTCTCGCGCTCCGGCATCGAAGCTCAGCTCGACCGCATGCTGCAGCCGCAGGTGACCTTGAAGTCCGGCGGCTACCTGATCATGAACCAGACGGAAGCGCTGGTTTCCATCGACGTCAACTCCGGCCGTTCGACCCGCGAGCACTCGATCGAGGACACCGCGCTGCAGACGAACCTCGAGGCCGCCGATGAAGTGGCCCGCCAGCTTCGCCTGCGCGACCTTGCCGGCCTCATCGTCATCGACTTCATCGACATGGAAGAGAAGCGCAACAACCGCGCGGTCGAGAAGAAGCTGAAGGAATGCCTGAAGAACGACCGCGCCCGCATCCAGGTCGGCCGCATCTCGCATTTCGGCCTGCTCGAAATGTCGCGCCAGCGTATCCGCGCTTCCGTTCTTGAATCGACGACCCAGGTCTGCTCGCATTGCGGCGGCACCGGCCACGTGCGTTCGCAGTCCTCCGTTGCCCTGCACGTCCTGCGCGGCATCGAGGAGTACCTGCTCAAGAACACCACGCATAACATCACGGTTCGCACGACGCCTGATATTGCGCTGTACCTGCTCAACCACAAGCGGCAGACGATCCTCGACTACGAAGCCCGCTTCGGTGTTGCGATCATTATCGACGCAGACGGCTCCGTCGGCTCACAGCACTTCGCGATCGACCGCGGCGAGCCGGTCGAGAATCCAGTCAAGATCGAAAGCCTGTTCAACTTTGCCGCCATCCCCGATGACGAAGACGACGATATCGTGGTCGAAGTCGATGAGGAGGAAGAAGAGGAACTGGAGGCCAAGCCGGCTGCTTCCGAACGTCCGGCGCCGAGCGCCGAAAGCGATGGAGAAGGCCGCAAGCGCAAGCGCCGCCGTCGTCGTCGGGGCCGCAATGGCAACGGCGAGCCGGTTGCCGCCGACAGCAGCTCTGCCGACGCTGAGGAAGGCGACCAGACCGACGGTGACGACGAGGATGAAGGCGACGAAAGCGTTGCTGCCACCTCGGACACGCGTGACGAAGGTGATGAGACCCAACGCCGCAAGCGCCGCCGTCGTGGCAAGCGCGGCGGCCGCCGCAACCGCGAGGAAGGCGGCGAGCAGGAGGCTTCCGAAGCCGAACTGGCAAGTGACGGCGCTGAAGATGGCGAGACAGACGTGACCGCTGTCGAGGCGATCGAAGCTGCCGCCGAAGAAGCAGTCGAAGCTCAGCCGGCGATGGCAGCGGTCGAGACCGGTGCTACTGTGACGGAAGACGTGAAGCCGAAGCGCGCACGTCGTAGCCGCAAGGCATCGCCGGTCGAGGAGCCTGTCGTGGAAGAGGCAGCGGCCGAAGTGGTCCCGGCCGTAGACGCTGAAGCTGAGGCGGCAGCCGCAGACCTCGCGACGCCGGCCCCCGAAGACGCAAAGCCTGTCCGCGCCAACAGGGAGTCGAACATCTCCTCGTCTGAACCGACGGTGAAGTCGACGCGCAGCGATGCCGCCGAGAGCGAGGGCGACGGTAAGCCGAAGAAAGCTGGCTGGTGGCAGCGCCGCGGTTTTTTCTGAGATTGATATTCGGCGATAAGTAATACGATCCGGCTGCGGTGACGCAGCCGGATTTTTTATGCCGCCGATGAGGTCAATGCGTTGGCTCCGCTATCGCGAAGGAGCATAGGTCAGGACCACATTGCCTTTGGCAAAGGCTCGACTATCCGTGAGGGTTAGTGCCAATCGCTCGCTGATACCGGCAAACACGGATTGGCCCGCCCCGAGCGCTATCGGCACGACGACAAACTGAAACACATCGACCAGGCCGGCTTCCACGAGCTGTGCAACGATACTGCCGCTGCCAAGGACAACCATATCCTTGCCCTCTGCCCGCTTGAGGGCGTCTACGGCTTGCGCGGGGTTTTCGCGAATTAGCCGCGTATTGATCCAGCCGGCCTCGCTCATCGTTCGCGAGAACACGATCTTCGGCAGACTGTTCATTCGGTCCGCCACAATCGGGTCGCGTTCCTTTGCCACCGCCGTCGGCCAATAGGAAGCCATGAGGTCGTAAGTTCTGCGTCCCATGAGGAGCTCACCGCCGGCGCTCGCATTGCCGGCAACGAAAGCATTGAACTCGGGATCGTCGCGGTGAGCCCAACTCACATCGCCGTTCAAATCGGCAAAGTATCCATCAAGAGAAATGCTCAGAAATACGCTGAGTTGTCGCATCGTCGTCTCCCGTTCCACCGCCCTGCTTCAAGGACGTTTGAGATGGCTCGGTTTCGACAGCGAACTGACGATTTTTTAACGTCGCCGTTGTCGAGCTCAATCCTGCTCGGCAATCATGGTCTCGCGCGGGTACGCTCCATGAAAACCCCGCCAATTGGCGATTGCGAAACCAAGGATCACCAGCGCTCCGGCCTGATGCAGCAGCCCCCAATGAAGCGGGACCTGCAGCAACAAAGTAGCGATTCCAATTGCCGCCTGGACAGTCACCAACACGAACAGAACGACGGCACGCCGAGCATGTGTCGTCGACGGCGCTGCGGTAAGGGCAATGATCATATTGATCAGCGTCAGCGCAAAAAGCGTGTAGGCACCCAGCCGATGGACGAACTGTACCGTCTTCGGGTTCTCGAAGAAATTGATCCAGGCCGGTTGCTGGATCAGCAGATCGGAGGGCAAGACCGCGCCGTCCATCAACGGCCAGGTATTGTAGGTAAAGCCGGCGTCGAGGCCGGCGACGAGCGCGCCGAGGTAGATCTGGAAAAGCGCAAACACCGCGATCGCAGCGGCCCAGACATGCGAGCCTTGCGTGGGCGCGGGATCGTCGGAGTGAGGCGAAAGCCCCCGCATGATCCACATGCAGGACGCGAAGATGAGACAGGCCATGACAAGGTGCGTTGCCAACCGATACTGGCTCACGTCGGTTCGTACTGAGAGCCCCGAAGAGACCATCCACCAGCCGATCGCGCCCTGCAGTCCACCCAGCATCAGAATTCCGAAGAGAGGCCAGCGCAGCCGTCTTTCCACCCTTCCCGTTATCCAGAAATAGAGCAACGGCAACGCGAAGATGACACCAATGCCGCGTGCAATCAGTCGGTGGGCCCACTCCCACCAAAAGATGCCCTTGAACTCGTCGATGGTCATTCCGTCATTTATCTGCTGATACTCGGGAATGCGTTGGTAGAGCTTGAATTCCTCGTCCCATTGCGCGGCACCCAGAGGCGGAATCACGCCGTGGATCGGCTTCCACTCGGTGATCGACAGGCCCGAATTCGTGAGTCTGGTGGCACCGCCGACGATTACGAGACAGAACAGCGCCAGAAGCACAAAGCCCAGCCAGATGCGAACAGCCCGGCGATTGCCGTCCTGTCGGCGTATCTCACGCAGGATCTGCTGTTCAGTGCTCGAGTTCGCGATCGCCATGACTGCTCCTTACGTCCGGCAGTTGATTTGCCTGAGCGGCTCATGCAAAACAAGCCCCGAACCTTTGCGGCATGCCGTCGCGGCAGTTCAAACACCAGTGCGAAAGATATTTGATGCCTGTCCGCCTCCGCAAATTCATCGGTACGATCCTGATCGTCGTGCTCGTGCTCGCCTACGCGCTGCTTGCAAACACGATCGCCGTTGCGACGCTCGGCAACGCTCCATGGTGGGGGCAACTCCTGTACTTTTTCCTGACAGGACTACTGTGGGTGCTTCCCGCCATGGTCATCATCAAATGGATGGCTGGGCCGAAACAGCAGTGATCCGTTAACGACAGGATAACCGTGATCAACGGAAACCACTGTCCCTCGCGGCTCATAAACGAAATGGATGCACCGCTCCGCTATTCTCCGCGCCGGCAAGTCAGACCGGAGAAAAACCGTGCAGGCGCAGAAGCTTCCTGTCGCACGCAAAGCGCACCATTCAACAGAATCCAACGCGGAAGTTTCCGAATTGCGGGCGCTGAACGCGCAGATTGCGGTGGCCGAACTCGATATCGTCGTCTTGGATAGCTTGGGGCCGCTGGAAGAGATCTGGCGTGAACTCGATCGTGACGATCTGAATTCCCTGCACCAAGGCTACGACTGGTGCCTATCCTGGGCCAAGGCCCATGGAAACCCATTGTCGATCGTCTGGGGCAGGCTTGGCGAAGAGACCGCATTCATTCTGCCAATAGAGATAAACAGGTTTCACGGCTTCCGCACCGCCAGATTTGTCGGTGCCGATCACAGCAACATCAACACGGGCCTTTTCACAGCGCGCTTCATCGAACTGGCCACGAATCTCGAGCCGCGGAAATTCGCGGAGCTGCTGCGCCGTGCTCTGGTCGGAAGCGCCGACCTTCTGTTGCTGCAGAACATACCGTTGGAATGGCGCGGATGCCACAGTCCCCTGGCACTGCTGCCGATGGTCCAGAACCAGAACCACGCCTACCATCTTCCGCTCCTGGCAAACATGGAGTCGACACTCCAACAAGTGAATGCAAAGGGCCGGCGTAAGAAGTTCCGAACGCAGCTGAGACGCCTGGAGGCGCTCGGCGGGTTCGACTACATTTCTAGCGGAACTTCAGATGAGCAACACCGGCTGCTCGATCGCTTCTTCGAACAGAAGGGCGAACGATTCAACGCGCTCGGACTGCCGGATGTGTTTGAAGCCTCGCAGACCAAGGCTTTTCTGCACGGCGCACTCGACATTCGCGACCCCGGCAGCAAGACGGTAGGGCTGGAAATGCACGCGATCCGCCTGAAGGGTGCGTACGATGGTCATATCGCGGCCCTGGCTGGCATTTCTCGTAAGGGCGACCACATCATCTGCCAATTCAGCGCCATCGATGAGAGCTTGGCGGCGGAGACGAGCCCTGGCGAATTCCTGTTCTGGCAGATGATCGCCGGGCAGCATGGTAAGGGCGTCGGCCTGTTCGACTTCGGCCTCGGCGACCAAAGATACAAGCGCTCCTGGGCGCCTGTAGAAACCGAGCACTATGACGTTGTTCTGCCGCTTTCGCTACGCGGCAGAGTGGGCGGCCTCGTCCATCGGGCAATCACACGAGGCAAAGCCTTCACTAAGTCTCGCCCGAAGATCTACCACCTTGCCCAGCGCATACACCGGGTGATCGGCGTTTGATCACGCTGCGTGCCGCGAGACCGGGCTCTCAAGGGGCTCGTCGCTATCGGACATCAGCACGACACGCTCGTAGCCGGCCGCTTCGAACTCGGTCATAGCAGTCACGAACTCCTGCTCGACGATTTCAGGCATGGAGAGGATGATTTCGACGTCCTTGCTCTGCGTCAGGCGCGAAACGCCGGCCACGTCGGCAGCGCCGCATTCCACGATCACCAAGTCGTAGGCCGAGACAAGAGCGTCCAGCAGCAGGGACAGCCGATCGGCACCGCGCATCGCCCGCCGCGGATCGCTGATGCCCTGCGGAATGAAGTGCGCGTCGGTGCGGCTGTCGCCATGGATCGTATCGCCGAAGGCCGCATCCCCGCAGAGCAAATCGGTTATGCCGAGCATATTGCGATCCTCGGCCATGAGGTCGGTCGGCAGCCCCGAGCCCGTCATGTCGACCAGGATGACCCGCGAGCCATCCTCGGCCAACTTGCGCACAAGCGATACGGTTGCCACCGATCCATCATCGCCGGTCGGCGAAATGGCAATCGCCAGTGGCGCCCTGCTGCCGCGAAGGTAATCCGAGACAGATGCGATCGAGAACTCGTTCGTTTCAACGGCATCTTCTTCCTCGACTAGCTGGGCAACCGGCTCCTCGTCTGCGGGGGTGGCGAGCAGGCTCGGCGTAGCCGTTCGCTTGGCGGAGCCGGCCGTTGTTGCGTGAGGTTCCTCTGCTTCTTCACGCGCCACCTCCTCCTCGGGCGGCTCGATGGAGCGGAGTGCCCGACCGCTGAAGAGTTCGGCGAGCATGATCACAATCGATGACATGATGAAGGTCGCCAAGGCAGCGACGATGACGATTGGCAGAACCTTCGGGAAATAGGGATCAACCGGCTGTATGGCCTTCGACACAATGCGGGCGTCGGCCGGGCTTGAGTTCTTGTCGGCCCGCGACGCCGCCTCGCGGTAACGAGAGAGATAGGTTTCCAGGAGTTGCCGCTGTGCCGTGGCTTCGCGCGTCAGGGCATTGAGACCGACCTCGTCTTCGCCGGCTTGGGCACTGTTGGCCTTCAGTTTGTCGGCCTGCTGTTCCAATTCCTTTTGGCGAACCGCTGAGACCTTCGCTTCGTTTTCGATGCTTGCCAGGATCTTCTGCGTCTCCTGGCGAATCTGAACCTTGATGTCCGAAAGCTGCGCTCGCAGGCTCTTCAGCCGCGGATGGCTATTGAGCAATGAGGTCTGCAGGTCGGAGATCTGCGACTGCAGGCCTGACTCAGTGCTCTTCAGCCGCTGGATCGACTGAGACGACATGATGTCCTGCAGCGTATCGGATGCCTCGCCGGCAGAGAGGGCATTGCGCACGGACTGCGCGCGTGCATCGGCATTGGCTCGCTCTCCTCGGACGCGGGTAAGCTCTGCCGAAATGTCGTTCAATTGCTGCGTCGGGAAATTCGCGCCACCATTGGTCGGCAGCAATCCGTGCTCGGCACGGTATTCCGCCACCTTCTGCTCGGCGTCATTCACCTTCTGGCGGAGATTTTCGATTTCCGGCTCCAGCCAACGTGTCGCCTCCGAATTCGAATCCAGCTTGGCGCCGCTTTGTGTAGCGAGATAGACACGGGCCATCGCATTCGGAATCGTTGCCGCGAGCTTCGGATCCTTCGAGGTGAAGGTAATACCGATCACGCGCGATCCCGGCACCTGATAGACCTGAAGCCGCTCCGTGAAGGCGTCGATCACGCGCTCTTCGGGGGGATTTTCATATGGATTTTTCTTGAGGTGAAGGGCCACCAGGATATCGGTGAGAGCGGAGCCGTTGGCGGCCGCATCGAACTCCGGCAAATCGTAGAGCTTCTGGCCGTTGATGACCTGCTTGATGAGGTCTGCGGACTGCAGAAGCTGCACCTGGCTCGCAATATTGAGTTCGTCCAGCAACGGACCCGCGTTGGTATCGTTTACCTGGGCATTGGCGAAGGCAGGAGCGCGCGGCTCGATCAGGATGCGCGTTTCACTTCGGTATTTGGGGGAGATCATCTTGGCGCCCGTGAAGGCGACCCCTGCCCCCAACGCGGTGATTGCCAAGACCTTCAGCCGGCGTGCCCAAACGGCGCGGACCAATTGTCCAAGATCTATGTCCACATCCTGATTACCCGATACGCCGGACATGCTTGTACTCCAAGAACAAACGTGGCCGCGAGGGTAAATGACTATAGTAACCCAACGGTTAATGTCCGCTCCGGCATTCCGGCGGTACGTCGGCTGGCCGAAGCCAAAAAAATCGGCGGTTTTTACCGACCATTAACCCTAACGGATTGATAACGGCTGAGACCGAATTCGTTTTCCTATGAGCAGACGCGATGCCTTTCGCACAGCCCAAGTTCCTGATGGCTCTGAGCCTCGCCGCCATGACCGCGGTCGTGAGCGGCTGCAATAGCTATAAGCCCGCCCCTCAGGCCTTCAATCAGGCGACGATCCAGCCCTATTCGCTGGACAGCGGCGACCGGCTGCGCATCACCGTGTTCGACCAACCGAGCATGACCAACACCTATACGATCGACCAGGCTGGCTACATTGCCTTCCCGCTGGTTGGCCAGGTCCCGGCTCGCGGACGGACGCTGCAGCAGCTGTCGGGCCAGATCGCCCAGAAACTCCGGCAAGGCTACCTGCGGGATCCAGACGTGACGATCGATGTCGACCGCTACCGCTCGATCTTCGTTATGGGCGAAGTCGGCCAGTCCGGCCAATACGCCTACGTTCCCGGAATGACGGTGCAGAACGCCGTTGCCGTTGCCGGCGGCTTTACCTCGCGCGCCAATCAAGGCGCCGTCGACGTCACCCGCAAGATCAATGGGCAAGTTATCACCGGCCGCGTCAACATCTCTTCTGCGATCATCGCCGGCGACACCATCTACGTGCGCGAACGACTGTTCTGATCCTCGATGACCGAACAGCGCCCCCTCCGCATCCTCCATTGCTTCAGGTCACCGGTCGGCGGAATCTTCCGCCATGTCCGCGATCTGGTGCTGGAACACAGCAAGGCGGGGCATGAGGTCGGCATTCTTTGCGACAGTTCAACGGGCGGCGAGCATGAGGACCGGCTGTTCGACGACATTCGTCCCTTTCTGTCGATGGGATTGACGCGCATGCCCATGCGGCGGCATGTCAGCCTCTCCGACATCGGAGTGATCTGGGATACGTACAAGAACATTAAAAGTTTGCGGCCGGATGTGCTGCACGGTCACGGCGCCAAAGGCGGTGTGCTCGCGCGGCTTGCCGGCTCAGCCCTGCGGGTGAACAGGTATCGCGTAGCCCGCCTCTACACTGCGCACGGCGGAAGTCTGCATTATTCCCGCAGGTCGCTCACGGGGCAATTCGTGCTCCGCATGGAGCGCTTGCAGGAATACTTCACGGACGCGCTCGTCTTCATCTGCGAATACGAGCGTGATGCCTACACGAAGAAGGTCGGACGACCGCAGACGGCAACGCGGCTGATCTACAATGGGATCGCCGAGCGAGACTTCGAGCTCATCCCGACCCGTTCGGATGCTGTCCACTACATCTATGTCGGCATGCTGCGGGACCTTAAGGGTCCCGATCTCTTTGTGGAGGCCTTCGCGAAAGCGGAGCGCATTCTCGGACGCCCGCTTTCGGCTGTGATGATCGGCGATGGGCCAGACCGCGACAGATACCGCGAGATGATGATCGAGCGTGGCCTCGGCAAGCGGATCAGCATGCTGCCGGCAATGCGCGTTCAGCAGGCTTTCGCCATGTCCCAGAACCTCGTCGTGCCGTCGCGGGCCGAAGCCATGCCGTACATCGTGCTCGAAGGCCTCGGCGCCGGCAAGACCATCATCGCGACCTGCGTCGGCGGAATTCCCGAGGTATTGGGCAGAGATAGCCCTGCCCTCGTCAACCCCGAAGATTCCGACGATCTGGCGCGCGTGATGGCGGATGCAATCCGCATCTCGGGCTGGCACGATGAGGCAATGCCGCCGATGGAAAAGGTCAAGTCGGTCTTTTCGGCCTCGATCATGGCCAATGATGTCCTGAAATTGTACCACGACCTCCTGGATCCCCAATCCAAGCAAGCTATTGCGGTTGCTTCGTAAAAGTTTCTTAGGGCCTTTCTGCTATTGCCGTTCCGATAACCAGCGGCGGTAGCCTCATGAACAAGGCAGAGAAAAGCGATCAGTTTGACCTGGAAGCGCTGCGCAAGCAGGTTTCGGACATCAAGCGACGCGCCGAAGAGGCGGACGAAGAGGTTCAGCCGGAGCCGATCAACACCTATGCCCGTCAGATCGCCGAGCAATTCAGCGCTGGAAACCGCTCGCCGGCCATCATCATCGGCCAGCTCCGCCTGTTCGAATTTGCAACGCAGTTTCTGATCGGGCTGCTCGCGTTCCCTTTCTGGCCTGGGAATGGGGCGGAGACGCTTTCGGGCCGCGGGATCACTGCGGCTATTGTTGCGGTTCTCCTCGTTTGTGCGCTCCAGACGGCCGACACCTACTCCATCCCAGCGCTCCGCGCCCGTATGCGTCTGCTGCCACGCGTCTTTGCGGTGTGGACATCGGTCTTCCTGATCGTCATTGCCGGAAGCGCGCTCTCCGGCAATGTCGGGTTGGGACAGGCGCAGGCCTACCTTGCCTGGTTCGTTACTGGGGCAATCTTCCTGCTCGCCGCGCGCTTCCTGATCGCCTACGGCATCCGCAACTGGTCGCGCAACGGTATCATGGAGCGCCGTGCGGTGATCGTCGGTGGCGGAGAACCGGCCAAGAATCTGATCCGTGTCCTCGAACAGCAGGCCGACAACGACATCCGGATCTGCGGCATCTTCGATGACCGTGGCGAGAAACGGTCGCCGATCATGGTCGCCGGCTATCCGAAGCTCGGAACGGTCGCCGAACTGGTCGAATTCGTCCGCATCACCCGCATCGACATGCTGATCATTTCGCTTCCGCTAAGCGCGGAGGCCCGCATCCTGCAGCTGTTGAAAAAGCTCTGGGTACTGCCGGTCGACATCCGCCTGGCCGCTCACGCAAATCGCCTGCGCTTTCGCCCGCGCGCCTATTCGCGCATCGGGTCTGTGCCGATGCTGGATATCTTCAACAAGCCGATCAGGGACTGGGACTCGGTCGCCAAGCGCTGCTTCGACATCTTCTTTACGCTGCTTTCTCTGGCGCTTCTCTGGCCGGTCATGCTGGCAACAGCGATCGCCATAAAGTTGACCTCGAAGGGGCCGGTCTTCTTCATGCAGAACCGCCATGGCTTCAACAACGAGATCATCAACATCTTCAAGTTTCGCTCGATGCACGCCGACAAGGGCGACCCCACCGGGCGGGCCGCCGTCACCAAGGGGGATCCTCGCGTCACACCTGTCGGACGCTTCATCCGCAAAAGTTCGATCGACGAATTGCCGCAACTTTTCAACGTCTTGAAGGGCGACCTGTCGCTGGTCGGGCCGCGTCCGCATGCCATTCTTGCCCAGGCGCGGGACCGGGCCTTTGGTGATGTCGTGGAAGGTTATTTCGCCCGCCATCGCGTGAAGCCCGGGGTGACCGGCTGGGCGCAGATCAACGGCTGGCGAGGAGAAGTCGATCACGACGACAAGATCAAGTTCCGGACGGCCTACGACCTCTACTACATCGAGAACTGGTCGCTCTGGTTCGATCTGAAGATCCTGTTCCTGACGCCCTTCCGGTTGTTCAACACGGAAAACGCCTATTGAGTGCGGTCGAGGCGACACATCTGCGGGTTGCCCAGCCACAGCGGGCGACGCTGCGCTTGATTGGGTCGGCGATGGTCGCCTTTGGGGTCTTTCTCTCCGGCTTCGTCATCGACGAGCCGGCGCCCTACGAGCTTTGGATGGCAGCCCTCCTCGGCATCTGGTTCATCCTGGGCCTCAGGATCTCTCGCTTCACCGCGCCGCTTATTGCCCTGCTGCTTGCCTTCAACGTCGGCGGAATGCTCTCGCTGACGCAAATGAAGGATCTCGGGACCGCGCCGATGTATGTGGCCGTCTCGACCTTCCTCGCACTTACGGCCATCTTCTACGCGGCGATCATCGAGGAAAGCCATCGGCGACTGCCGCTCATCTTCGATGCCTGGGCATTCGCCGCTGTCATCACCTCTTTGCTTGGGATCCTTGGCTATTTTCACGCCTTCCCGGGAGCGGAGGTTTTCACGCTCTATGATCGCGCCAAGGGTGCCTTCCAGGACCCGAACGTATTTGGCCCATTCCTGGTCCCGCCGTCCATCTATCTCGTCCATGGCATTCTTGTCGGCAATTTCAGAGCTGCGCCGATCAAGGCCTTTGCGCTGCTGATTTTGGCACTTGGCGTGTTTCTGTCTTTCTCGCGTGCGGCCTGGGGCCTCTTTCTTCTCGGCATCATCCTTTTGATCTTCTGCATGCTGCTCAAGGAGCGCAGCGGCGCGTTTCGCCTGCGTATCCTGATCTTGTCGCTCGCGGCGGTCATGTTGCTGGCTGCGTCACTGGTCGTTGCATTGCAGTTCCCGAAAATCAGTGCGCTCTTTTCGGCGCGTGCCCAGCTCGTGCAGCAATATGACGGCGAGCATCTCGGCCGTTTCGATCGCCACCGCATCGGCTTCACGATGATGATGGAGCGGCCGCTCGGAATCGGTCCGCTGGTCTTCGGCACGATGTTCCCGGAGGATGAGCACAACATCTGGCTGAAATCGCTGACGAGCTACGGCTGGCTCGGCTTTGTCAGCTATATCACAATGCTTTGCTGGACGATCTATCTCGGGTTCAGGAATCTCCTCAAGGATCGTCCCTGGCAACCCTATCTGATGATTGCCTGGATCGGAGTGCTTGGCCATGCAGCGATCGGCAACGTCATCGACATCGACCACTGGCGGCATGTCTACTTGCTTTTCGGCGTCGTCTGGGGCTGCGCCGCGCTGGAACAGCGCCACATACGCAATCATGCGGCACAAGTGCCGCACATCGGCCTTGCGAATGAGCACCGGCGCGCTAGTCTTTGATTCATGATCACAGCAACACAGATGCGCGGCGCCCGCGCGATGACCGGAATGAGCATCGAGCAACTGGCAGCCGCATCCGGTCTGCCCGCTGCCACTATCGAAACGATGGAGCGCGACGAGCAGGAAGGCCCGCCGCACGCGCTGCTCGCCGTAAAGCAAGCGCTTGAAGCGGCGGGCATCATCTTCATCGCCAGCGGCAATCACGACGAAGGCGGACCGGGCGTCAGGCTACGAGCGCGTACCGGGATCGATGAAGGTATCCGCCCAGAAAACCTCAACGCCGCAAACGACGACTAGCTCGTCGGCGTTCTTAGAGCTCCGGGATTACAAATAGGCCTTTGCAAGAGCCGCGAGCTTGCCCTGATCCCTGACACCCTGTCGGTAAAGCTGGATCAGGAGCGCACCGATGGTCTCGGCGGCCGAGGTGTTCCGCTCGAGCCCCCTGTCCTTGCAGACATCGTCAAGCACCCCGGACAGAAGATCGAGATCGTCCGAGAAAAGCGGCAGGTCACGCGGAAGAACTGGGGATTTGAGCATGACGCCACAGGTCCCATCAGGGGCTATCAACACGGAAAACATTGTCGTCGACCGCCCATCCATAGCCGACATTGCGGCCACTATGCACCCGAGCCAACCATTTATCAACCGAACATTTCCGACAGAAACATGTGTGTGAACGGCGCATACCGAGCCGGCTTAATGCGCACATCCGGCTTCAGTTTTTCAGCCGCTCCGAGGCAAGCTGCGACTGTAGCGAGCCCTCAATGATGATCCTTGCGCTGACCTTGACGACATAGGCCTCGGCCAGTTCGGTCAACGCCAGCGCGATTTCGTGCTCCGGCCAGCCCGACGACACAGCCTTCTCGACCAGAGCCCCAAAGGGCTCCGATAGTGCTTCCCGGCATGTTTTGCTCGTTTCGCGGTCTGCCATGCGTCATCCACCAATATTCGCGGGACGTATATTACAAGACACTAATAGTTTATTCGAGTTGCGAAGACAAATTTCTAACAGCTGTATTTCCGTTGAGGCCCCAACAGGCAAACCATCAGCAGATTGTTCAACAAGTGACCATCAAGCAGGAGAGGTGACCTTCGGGCTGCTGGGGGTGCCGAAGTGTTGGTTTCCACGCGGAACTGAGCCGGTTTTTCCACCAAGAAGTGAGCCACCTCTAAGTATGGTTTTCTGATCAGGATTTGGTCAAGGGATTGGCTTTTTCTCCTTTCTTCTGTGCTGCGGCAGCCGAGCTGGCTTTGAAGCGGAAGCTGTCGTTACCGGTTTCCAGGATATGGCAACGGTGGGTCAAACGATCGAGCAGAGCGGTCGTCATCTTGGCGTCGCCGAAGACGGTTGCCCACTCGCTGAAGCTGAGGTTGGTGGTAATCACGACGCTGGTCCGCTCGTAGAGCTTGCTTAACAGGTGGAAGAGTAGTGCTCCGCCTGAGGCGCTGAACGGCAGGTATCCCAACTCGTCCAGGATGAGCAGATCGAGGCGGACCAAGGTCTCCGCGATCTGGCCCGCCTTGCCTTTAGCCTTCTCCTGCTCGAGAGCATTGACCAGTTCGATGGTCGAGAAGAAGCGGACCTTTCGGCGATGATGCTCGATGGCTTGGATTCCAAGAGCGGTCGCGACATGCGTTTTTCCAGTGCCAGGGCCACCGATAAGGACAACGTTCTGCGCCCCATCCATGAACTCGCATCGGTGCAGTTGGCGCACGGTGGCCTCGTTGATCTCGCTGGCGGCGAAGTCGTATCCGGAGATGTCTTTGTAGGCTGGGAAGCGAGCAGCCTTCATGTGATAGGCAATCGAGCGGACCTCACGCTCGGCCATCTCGGCTTTCAGCAACTGGGACAAGATTGGCACGGCCGCATCGAAGGCGGGAGCACCTTGCTCGATCAGGTGCGGCGCGACAATCAGGATGAGAATGCGCGTCAATCAAGATGAGAATCTGTCAGCGCTGCTGGAACGTAGGGAGGGCGTAGCCCGACCGGAGTTCCAGCAGCGCTGATGGCGAGATTTTTCGGCTCGTTTGTGTATCGCGGCCGGCCCAGTATCGAGGTGTATTCCTGAGAGGAGCACCGATTGCCGGGTCGCCATGTAAACGATCATCAAATGAGGCTTTTTATGAAGTTGCGTCAGACGCATTCGGTCACTGTTGCGGCCGCCAAATCCTCCATAAGCGTTGCCACAGCCTACCGCCTTGATAGCGATGCCAGGCTACCATCCCAAAAGAAGCCGGCCCGTGAACGGCGGCGTCCCGATCCACTCGTCGACATCTTCGACGCCGAAGTTGTGCCGATCCTGAAGTCCTCGCCAGGTATTCGATCTGTGGCCCTCTACGAGGAGATGCTGCGGCGTCATCCGGAACTCGGACAGGGAATTCGGCGGACTCTGGAGAGGCGGATCAGTGCATGGCGGTCAATACATGGCCAAGAACAGGAGGTTATCTTTCGGCAGGTTCATGAGCCAGGCAGGCTTGGACTATCCGACTTCACCGATATGGGCAGCATTGGCGTTCGCGTCGCCGCTGCGCCGCTTGATCATCTTCTTTATCACTTTCGTCTTGTCTGGTCCGGCTTTGAGCATGCGCACGTCATCTTGGGCGGAGAGAGCTTTGTCGCCCTGGCGGAAGGTTTGCAGAATGCTTTGTGGTCGGTGGGTGGGGCACCATTGAACCACCGAACGGATAGCCTCTCTGCTGCTTTCCGCAATCTCGACAACGACGCAAAGCGGGATTTGACGCAACGCTACGAGCAGCTCTGCGAGCACTACCTGATGACGCCGACGCGCAACAACAAGGGTATCGCCCATGAGAACGGCTCGATCGAAAGCTCCCATGGCCATCTCAAGAGTGCGATTAAAGACGCACTCTTGATGCGAGGTTCAAATGATTTCGACGACCTCGACAGCTATCGCAGCTTCATCGATGAGATTATCGGCCGTCGCAATGCGCTGAAGGGCAAGCGAACCGATGTGGAACGAACGCATCTGCAACGTTTGCCCGAAAGACGAACGACCGATTTCGAGGAGATCGTTCTGCGTGTCGCGCGCACCGGGGGCTTCACACTGCGTAAAGTCTTCTACACAGTTCCTTCCCGACTGATCGGACACACGCTGCGCATTCGCCTTTTCGACGATCGCCTTGATCTGTTTGTCGGCGGAACACCATTGATGACACTGCCCCGAGGGCGCGCTCACTCCAGTGGCAAGCATAGTCAGATCGTCGACTATCGGCATGTCATTCATTCGCTGCGCCGCAAACCCATGGCTCTGCTCGGCCTTGTTTATCGCGATCAGCTCTTTCCACGGCAATCGTATCGGCAGACCTTCGACCTCTTGATTGAACGGATGCCAGAGAAGCAGGCGTGTAAGTTGATGGTCGAGCTCCTCGCACTTGCGCATGACCGCGGCTGCGAGGCTGAACTCGCCGACCAACTTCAGCTCAGTCTCGACGCCGGTAAACTGCCGAACATGCAGCGCCTGAACGCACTGTTCGCTCCCGATCCGGCCGCGATACCCGGTGTCGTCGTCCAACTGGCTCCTCTTTCCAGCTACGAAGTTCTGCTCGCATCGAACGAGATGGGAGATGCAGCATGAAGAATAGCAGCTCCGTCGACGCCGCACGCCTTTCCCTGCTGCTCAATGAACTCCGCCTGCCAGCGATCAAAGTTCTGTGGCCGCAATTTGCTGAACAGGCCGACAAGGAAGGCTGGCCAGCAGCGCGCTTCCTTGCGGCCATCGCCGAGCACGAGCTCTCGGAACGAGACCGGCGCAGGATTGAACGTCATCTCGCTGAGGCAAGACTGCCGCCCGGCAAGACCATTGACAGCTTCGACTTCGATGCCGTGCCAATGATCTCGAAAGCCCAGGTCATGGCGATCACCGCTGGCGACGCATGGATCGCTAAGGGCGCTAATGTCCTGATGTTCGGCCCACCAGGCGGAGGCAAGAGTCATTTGGCGGCCGCCATCGGGCTGGCACTTGTCGAAAATGGTTGGCGGGTTCTCTTCACGCGCACGACGGAACTTGTTCAAAAGCTTCAGGTCGCTCGCCGCGAACTTCAACTGGAATCCGCGATCAACAAGCTCGAAAGATTCGATCTGCTCATTCTCGATGATCTTGCTTACGTCACCAAGGATCAGGCCGAAACAAGCGTTCTGTTTGAACTGATCTCCGCGCGATACGAGCGTAAATCCATGCTGATTACGGCAAACCAGCCGTTTGGAGAATGGAACCGTGTATTCCCGGATCCGGCGATGACGCTCGCCGCGGTGGACCGGCTTGTTCATCACGCAACGATCTTCGAGATGAACGTCGAAAGTTACAGGCGTCGCTCTGCCATGGAGGCAAAACGCCAACGTGGAAGACCGTCCTCCTACGCGACAATCAACAACACAAACGAGATTGTCGCGGAGCGTCAATCAGACCAATGAATGACGCTTGCGAGCGTCAATCAAACAGATAAACTCACCCAGCCAGCGACACACGGGATTCTCATCCAGATTGTCGCGCGCCTCTCATCCAGATCGCCGCGCTATAATCAGGTCCGTGACGGCCTGGGCCATGCCATACATCTTCAGGCTACGCAGCATGATGACGACGGCAGCACTTGCGGGGTCATGACGCATGACGACCTCCTACGATCCGGACCCGCAAGCCATCGTAGCGTTCTACATTGGCCTTGGGTTCGCGCAGCAGGGTCAGTGCCTGTGGCGTATCGATGTCGGGACCGTCGGTCGTCTTGCCATCAATCAGCCGATGCAGCAGGTTCAACACATGCGTTTTGGTCGCCACGCCTTGATCCAGAGCCAGTTCCACGGCCCTGACGACGACCTGTTCGTCGTGATGAAGCACCAGAGCGAGGATGTCGGCCATCTCACGATCACCGCCGGGGCGGCGAAGCATCTGATCTTGCAACTGTCTGAAGGCCAGCGGCAATTCCAGGAAGGGCGCACCATTGCGCAAGGCACCGGGTTTGCGCTGGATGACGGCAAGGTAATGTCGCCAGTCGTAAATCGTTCGTGGCGGCTTATCGTGGCTCCGCTCAATGACCCGCTCATGCTCGCATAGGATATTGCCCTCGGCCGCAACGACCAGTCTCTCGGGATAAATGCGCAGGCTGACAGGCCGGTTCGCAAACGATGCTGGCACACTGTAACGATTGCGCTCGAAGGTGATCAGGCATGTCGGTGAGACGCGCTTGCTCTGCTCAACGAAGCCGTCAAATGCGGGTGGCAGTGCCATTAATGCTGCCCGCTCATCAGCCCAAACATCTGCGATTGTGCCGGGCAAGGTGCCATGCGCCGTCTCCCGCCACAGGTCCTGGCAATGCTGTTCCAGCCAAGCATTCAATACCGCCAAATCCGGGAAGTCAGGCATCTGTTGCCACAGTCGTGGGCGAGCATCCTGGACGTTCTTCTCGACCTGCCCCTTCTCCCAGCCGGCAGAGGGATTGCAGAACTCTGGCGCAAAGACGTAGTGGTTCGTCATCGCGAGGAAACGGATGTTGACCTGCCGCTCTTTGCCGCGACCGACACGATCGACCGCCGTCTTCATGTTATCGTAGATGCCGCGACCAGGTACGCCGCCGAACACACGGAAGCCGTGCCAGTGGGCGTCGAAGAGCATCTCGTGCGTTTGCAGCAGGTAGGCCCTGACCAGAAAGGCCCGACTGTGCGACAACTTGATATGTGCGACCTGAAGCTTCGTGCGCTCGCCGCCGATCACGGCATAGTCCTCACTCCAATCGAACTGGAATGCCTCGCCTGGGCGGAAAGACAGCGGAACGAATATGCCGCGGCCCGCTGTCAGCTGCTCAGCCCGCCAGTCGCGGGCGAACGCGGCGACCCGACCATAGGAGCCGGTAAAGCCGAGAACCACCAGATCCGCATGAAGCTGCTTCAGCGTTCGGCGCTGCTTGCGCGACCTCCCGGCCTCGGTCTTCAGCCAGCCAGCAAGTTTGTCGGCAAAAGGATCGAGCTTGCTCGGACGTTCCGGTACCGTGAACGTCGGCTCGATCGTACCAGCGCTCAAATACTTCGCGATCGTGTTGCGTGACAGCCCAGTGCGCCGGCTGATCTCGCGGATCGACTGCTTCTCGCGCAGCGCCATCCGACGGATGATGTTTAAAAGTCCCATGTGGATCACTCCGTGGCCCCCGTCGCTCACCGCGTTGGGGGGAAGGTTCACATGGCTCAATTCTCAATGGAAATTATGCGCCTAACCGGCTCAGTTCTGCGTGGAAACCAACATATACGGCTTAGGGAGAAATCGCGCGCCTGCTGGCAGGACGTCTGCGCCAACGTGGTATCTGCCCGAGGTGATAAGAATGCCTATCTCCGGATAGACGCCTGCCACGAGCCTCGCCAGGTCTACGCCCGTCAGGCCACCGGGCATGTCCACGTCGGTGAAGACGACATCGATCTTCCGGCTCGACAGGATACCGACCGCTTCGAGGACGGAGCCCGCCTCATAGACCACGTAGCCATCGTCTTCGAGGACGTCGACAGCGACGAAGCGAATGAGCGCTTCATCGTCCACTACCAGGACTGCCTTCTGCATGGAGCCGCCTCTCCTACCTCTGTAACGGACATGATTCAGCGACAACGAAAGTCAACGACGGATAGATAAGAAAACGCTAAATAAAGCAGTGGATGCCCGCGAAGTTTTTATTGACGGCACTCTTCGAACGGAACTTCGGACTTCAGTCCGAAGTGACAGCCACGGTCCTTTTCGATACTCTTGCGCTGCCCCAGAAGGAGAAATATGCCCACGATCCTCATCCTTGAAGACGAACCGTTCATCGCGCTCGATATCGAGACGGTTCTGGAGGAATATGGCCAGCACAGCTTCATAACGCTCTCGACTGCTTCGGACGCCGTTTCCTGGCTGAAGGAAAACTCGCCATCCGCCGCAATCATCGACCCTCGCCTTTCGGACAGCGTCTGCACTGCCGTCGCGCGCCATCTCGTCGATTGCGGCATTCCGTTCATTGTCTACTCGGGCGAGACAGAGTCCCTTTCCGAGCTGGAACCTGCGTTCGCAGAAGGTCATCGTCTGATGAAGCCTGCCTCGCCTGAGCAGCTTGTGGATGCCGTCGAGGCGGCCTTGTACGGGTTCGACCGTCGACGTAAGTCCGGGGCATGACGACACGTTATCTCTGGACGCTGGAACGCGAGGGCCGATCGACCCGCAGCGGCCTCGACACGGTCGAGGAAATCATATGGCTCATCGTGGCCGAGGACGTTCCCGGCGCCATGCCGGCCGATTGGGTGGTCTCGTTCATGCGGATCGATGCCGACCAGGACGGATCGGCAGCTCACGAGTCTCCCCTGGGCTGGACGCTGCGTCTGCAGCAGATGGCTGCCTAGGGCGTAAACCCATTAATGTTCTTGGCGTTTTGCGTGCCTCGTGATTCAAGGCTTCCGAATGAGGAGCCATGATGACACGCCGCCGCTACGAACTCACGGACCAGGAATGGTCGATTATTTCGCCACTTCTTCCCAACAAGCCGCGCGGCGTTCCCCGTGTCGACGACCGACGGGTGTTGAATGGCATCCTTTGGCGCTTCCGAACAGGCTCTCCTTGGGCGGAAGTTCCTGAGCGGTATGGGCCGCCAACCACCTGCTACAACCGCTTCGTCCGCTGGCGGAAGGCTGGTGTCTGGGATCGGCTTCTTGAAGCGGTTTCAGAAGCTTACGATGGCGACATCGTCATGATCGACTCGACCTGTGTTCGCGTTCACCAGCACGCGGCCACGGGAAAAAAGGGGATCAAGACGATGGTGGCATGGGACGTTCCCGCGGCGGGCTCACGAGCAAAATCCACGCGCTCGTCGATGCTGAAGGTCGGCCCGTCACGCTCCGCCTGACCGGCGGGCAGATTGCTGATTGCACTGAAGCCGATGCGCTGACTGACAGCCTCGGCGAAGGCGACATCCTGCTTGCCGACAAGGGCTATGACAGTAACGCCATCCGGGCTAAGGCGGCCGCGCGCAAAGCCTGGGCCAACATCCCGCCCAAAGCAAATCGGACGGGCTCCTTCTCATTCTCGCGCTGGGTTTATCGGCAGCGAAACCTCGTGGAGCGGTTTTTCAACAAGATCAAACAGTTCAGAGGTATCGCCACACGCTACGACAAGCGCCCGGAAAACTATCTCGCCGCTGTCAAACTTGTCGCGGCGCGGATCTGGTGTCAGAGTTTATGAGTCGACGCCCTAGTTCGCCTAGCGGCCGACTCCTCGTAGCCTTCCTTCTATCAGCTCGCCATCTTCATTTCTGACATGTCGTCCGGAAGGACGTGCATCCCTGCGGCATGGGCCGCCTTCACGAACGCATCGCGGGCGATCTCCGGATCGAGGTAGAGTTCCATCGCGTCCAGCGCCGTAGCAAGCGCCCTGTGAAATTCGGACAACTGCTTGCCGCCGGAAGGCCAGCTTACACTGAGCAAAAGTCCTGCCAGTTCATCGACAGTTTCCGCCTGTCGGTACCGGGCGAGACCTTCGATCTCGACGTGGAGCGGACGGATGGGAACTTGGATCTGGGAGTTGTTCATGACGCGAGAACTGCGGGAGCCGCTGCCGACCTTCCTGGTGCTGGTTGCCATCGCCAAAGTAGGGCGATATCTCGTGCTTGCCGCAGCGACGACGGGGCTTGCGTGATGTTCCAGCAGATCGTCGACGTCCAGCGTGACATCTACCTCGCCTTCGCCGGCCACATAAAGGAATTTGTTGCGGGCGGCGGCTGGGCCTCGTTCCTCGCCTTCTTGCTGATGGGCATCGTTTTCGGCGCCGTCCATGCAATGACGCCCGGCCACAGCAAGTCCGTTCTTGCCACCTACCTTGCCGGATCCTCCACCAGGGCGCACCGGGCGCTGCTTGTATCGCTCGCGCTTTCCTTCACGCACGGGACGATGGCAGTCCTCATCGCGCTTCTCGCCCTGCCGCTGGTGTCACATTCCTTCGTCGACGCCGGATCGTCTCCAACCCTCGAAGTCGTCAGCCGGGCGTTGTTAGGCGTCATCGGCCTCTGGATGCTGGCGTCGGCTTTGTTCCGGCACGATCACGCGCATGCGGAGGGCGACGGGTTGTTGATGGGGGTAGCAGCCGGGCTGGTGCCGTGTCCGCTCACCCTGTTCGTGATGACCTTCGCCATGATCCACCAGGTCGTCTTCACCGGCCTGCTGTTCGCCTTCACCATGATGATCGGGGTTGGGCTGACGCTCTCCGTGGTCGCCATCTTGACCGTGGTTTTCCGCGACCGCATCGCCTATCTGATGAGGACGTGGCCGCGGCTGCTGGGTTCCGTATCCCGTGCGACGGGTGCACTCGCGGGGCTGGTATTGGTTGCCGTCGCTGCGGTCGAGGTAGCAAATTGGCTGGCGTCTACATGAGGGCAATGATGCGTCGAACTGGAATGGTGCTGATTGGCGCGACGGCAGCGCTGCTGGCGGCGGCAAGCGTCGCCCAGTGTGAGGAGACGAAGTCGCCATTCCAGCGTTTCGCCGAGCGGTGCCTCGAACTCGGGCCGCGCTACGACCAGACGGTCGCACTTGCTAGGGAAAGCGGCTGGCCGGATCTGGCGGACGACATGACGATGGGCATTCAGCCTCTCGGGGAACCAGCGACCTTCCAAGGCTGGCTCGTGAATTCGGATGGCGCTTCTCCTTTCGAGGCGGTGGTGGTCGCACGTGGGGCGGTCGGTCCAAAGACCGTCGAGAGTTGCACCATGGCGTTCGCTGGGACCGACGCGGCCGCATTCGAACGGAGTTTCGCGTCGACAGAAGCAGCGCGGCCTTCTGGAGAGCAAAAGGGACAAGGCCGGGTGCGGAAGTTTTTCGCGATCGAGCGCGAGGGCGTGAAGGAAGCGCTAACGCTCGACCTTCCAATCTATCCGAACGGCGCCGACGAGGTTGTGGCGAGCGTCGTCTCCGAGCAGCGGATTGAAAACTGAAGCTGCGGCGCTTCGTCGAGCGCTACGATCAACCCGGCACGCTGTTCTATCTCGACCCGCCGTATTGGGGAAATGAGGACGACTATGGCCGCGCTGTCTTCGGCAGGGATGAATTCGCCGAGCTAGCGGACGTCCTCGGTCGAATTCGAGGCCGGTTCATTCTGTCTTTGAATGCCGTTCAAGGGGTCTTCGAAACATTCTCGAAGTTCCACATTGAGGAGGTGGATTGCACTCTTTCGATTGGCGGCGGCGGGAGTAGCAAAGAGGTCAAGGAAGTGATTATTACTGCTTTTAGTTGAAGTTCAGCACGGGGGAACAAAGGCATGGCAGTTCGGGTGATCAAGGCAAAGCCGACACTAAGGCGTTACACGGAACTTGCGGCTGCAATTCATGTCCTTCAGACCAAATCCCTGACCATACGGGATCCAAAGAACTGGGATGACGGCAACGACAAAATTACGCTGGACGAATACAAGACGCGGCGAGAGCTAAAATCTGTACTCGCAATGTGCTTTGCGGAATGTGCGGAAACCTACCATCATTGGAAGGTGTTCGCGCCTGGAATGTCGGGTGTATGCATTGAGTTCAAAAAAGCGCCGCTGGTATCGGCATTTGACCTGTTGGAAGGGGTTCAACACCGAAAAGTCGTATATAGAAAAATCAGCCTTGGCACAAAGCTGAACCCTTGGAGCGTGCAAGAACTGCCATTCTTGAAGCGCTGGCCGTACGAGCCTGAGACTGAGTATCGAGTTATCTATTGTTCCGCCGATGAGGTGATCGAAGAGGTGGATGTGGATATCGAGCTGGGTTGGATCGACAGGATCATTCTCAGCCCTTGGATGCCTAAGCCATTGCACAATTCGGTCAGGACTGCCCTGAGGCGCTTAGATGGGTGCAGCAACTTAACAGTTCAGGGCACATCACTTATCAGCAGTGACGAATAGCGACGCCGCGTCAAAGGGGCGATCTGAGAGATGCTGGATTTCTTTCTCAAGCTTGAGGCTCCTGTGCAGGCGGCAATTATAACGGCGACAGCCACGTGCGTTTCCGCGCTGATCGGCTTTACTGCCGTGTTCATTCAGATCGGCCGGCAAGGCCGGAACGCGATTAAGGCGAACACGAAAAATGAAGAGCTAAAGCGGAAGGTTGAGATATACGAGCGGATGCTGGAAACCACGCGAAAGGCACAGGTGGCGGCCGTCGATTTTACAGGATATCTGCGGAAGTTTCGCATGAGCTTGGATCTGAGGGACGTTTTCCCGACGACGCGGAATGTGCGCGTTCCGGCTGAACGGTTTACCGAGTATCAGCAACTCTACAACGATGCGTCAGCAAGCTTCATTGGCGTGATGACGGTGATCGAGTCATGGCACATAATAGAGCCCAAGTTGGATGTGTTTCGGCTCGCGATTTCAGTGGGTCTCGACGAACTTAGAAAAACGGATCGGGCTCCCAATCTGTTGGTCAAGACGATGCCTTTTCCTGGCCACGAAACGGGCTGGACGATGCCTAGCCCGGAAGACCGCACCGCCTTAAACGTTCTGATCGATCAAAAGATTTTTGAAATCATCCGGCTTTCAGCATGGGTCGCAGATTTTCAGAGCGAGATGCAAGTACTGTTGCTCGGCGAGCTATTCCCGAAACCTGTCGAACGACGCAATCCGCCGGACCCAGAGCAATTCTGTATCCGGCTGGATCGGTACGATGAAGTCAAAAAGAAGCTCAATTCATTTGAGTGGATACGACAGGGAGAAGAGTTGGACGCCCGACAGCGGGCGCAGTTCGCAAGACCATGAGCTAAGCGATCGACCACGCCGTTGTCGGCTAATGGCCTAACGTCCGTGTAATACCTTCAGCTTTTCATAGTGCTCCTCAACCCTCCGGCATGCCTCCCGCGAGGTAACCTCCCATCCGCTGTGAGGCACGATATGCTCTCGCACCCAATGGACGTGGGTGGCGTTCCACTTCCACATACCCATCTTGCCGTGGCTCGTCTGGTCTAACTGGACGCGGCCGAACGACTGTTCGCCGTCGAACCCGCTGAAGTCCTGATGTCCTTCTCCTGGCCAAGTCTCGCGCCATTTGTAGCGCGGTTGGTATACACCTTCCATTGCGTGGACTCACTCATCGGTAGACAGCATCTTAAGCACTTGCTGATGTGATGGTTCCATGGCCAAACCTCCGAAGTCAAAACCGCTCCTGAGAGATGCCGATAAACCGGTTCGATCCCGGCCGCGCAAACCCCGCGACCCGGCGCAACCGAATCTTCTTCTCGACCCAATGCCGGATCGCATTGAGCCGTGCCTCGCGCTGCTAAAAGCGAAACCGCCGATGGGCGACGACTGGGTTTATGAGATCAAATGGGATGGCTATCGCCTGTCGGTTCATGTCGAGCCAACGCGCATTCGCATCCTGACGCGCGGCGGCCATGACTGGACGCATCGTTTCCCGGCAATCCGACAAGCGGCCCTGTGGCTTCCCGTTGGCACGGCAATCCTCGACGGCGAGGCCGTGGTTCTCGACGAGCAGGGCCGGCCGGATTTCGGACTGTTGCAGCAAAGCCTCGGCGGCCGTGGCGGCAACAAGAGTTCATCCGACGCCATCTTCATGGCGTTCGATTTGCTCTATTTCGACGGCCACGATCTCAGAAACTCCGAACTCGACATGCGCCGGCATCTGCTTGAGGACCTGGTGCCGGCCGGCGAGCGGGGCGATATCCGGCTCTCGGAGGAGATTGAGGCCGATGGCGATCGGTTGCTGGCAAGCGCTTGCGAACACGGGTTGGAAGGCATCATCGCCAAGCGCCGGGACGCGCCCTATCGCAGCGGCCGCCTGGGCGACTGGCTGAAGATAAAGTGCACCCAGAGCGACGGCTTCGCGATCGTCGGATATGAGAAATCATCAGCGTCGTTCGGTGGCATCGGCCGACTGCTCCTCGCGGCGCGCAAAGGAGATGAGTTCGTCTACGTCGGTGGAGTAGGGACCGGCTTTAATCAGCGATCCGCCGCCGAGCTCCGGGAGCAGATGGACAAGCTGATCATCAGCAAGCCCGCCGTTGATACGGGGAGGAAGCGAAACGCGGTCTTCATCGCTCCCAAACTTGTTGCCGAGATCGAGTATCGGGCATGGACGCACGACGGCAAGCTGAGGCATGCGTCTTACAAAGGGCTGCGCGACGCGGCTGATGTGGCGACTGTTTATGAGCTGGCGTAATCGCTCGGGCCGGCTTTGAAGCCCCTACAACTTGCCCGAAGTCGGCAAGGAATTGTTCAAGCTCTAGGAGAATTTAGTTGAGCCGGCAGGTTGTCATCCTTCTGCGTCCCACCTACCGTATTGTTCCGTAAACGATTCCGGGGACGATCATGGGCGATGCATCGCGAGCCAGCAACCAGGTGCGCAGACTATCCTTCAATTTGCGCGGACTGTTGGCCGGCGTCTCAGGCGCGGCGTTGATGGCGATGTCCGCAGGAGTGATCCAGGCCGCTGACTGGCACGGATCCACAAGCAGCGACTGGACAGACGGGAGCAACTGGTCGGGAGGCATCGTCCCCGGCGCTGGTACACCCGTCAACATCAGTACGGCGGGTGCACCGGGGAACACTCCGGTTGTCTTCGGCGTGACCGGGCCGGCCAACGCAACGGTAGGGGTGATCACAGTCGGACAAGGCGGTACCGTGCCCGGCATCCTGACGATCCAGAATGGCAGCACCCTGACCAGCAATAGCACCTCCCGTCTGGGCGGTGCTGCCTTTACCACCGGAATTGCCACCGTCACCGGACCAGGATCGCAGTGGAACATCACCGGCGCCAGTTTTTATATCGGCTTTCTCGGTACGGGCATCCTCAACATTGAAAATGGCGGGCAATTCAACGCTGGCACCGTGATCCTGGGTAACAATAACGCCAACTCGTCAGGCACGCTCAACATCAGCAGCGGCGGCATCCTCCGAGCTCTATCCCTTCGGGGCGGCCCCGGCGCGAGCCAGGCCAATTTCGACGACGGCATTCTGCGCGCGACGGCCGCCAACGCGACCTTCATCAATGGATTTTCCGGCAACGAACTCAACCTGCTCGCCGGCGGGCTGACGATCGACACTGCCGGCTTTGCTGTTGGAACCGACGCAACGTCGGGCTTTTCAGGCGTCGGCGGCCTGACCGTCACCGGTGGGGGTGTCTTCAGCCTCCTGGCAAACAGCATCTATACCGGCGAGACGCAGATCGACTTCGGCAGCGGCCTCGCGCTATCCGGCGCCGGCGCCATTGCCAATTCCAGCCGGGTTGTCGCGGATGGTATCTTCAACGTTTCGGCTGCCACGACGCCGACCATCCAGAGCCTGGCCGGCAACGGCAGCGTGCTGCTCGGCGCCCAAACTCTGGCAATCACCAATGCCAACGACACCTTCGCAGGCGTCATCGGCGGCACGGGCGGACTGAACGTCTCTGGCGGCAATCAGACGCTTTCCGGCGTCAACACCTATACCGGCGCGACGACGGTGAGCGGTGGCCGGCTTGCCGTCAACGGCTCGATCACCAGCGCGCTCACGACATCGGGCAGCGGCATTCTTGGAGGCATCGGCACGATCTTCGGCGATGTGACCAATGCCGGCGTGGTGGCACCCGGCAACTCGATCGGCACGCTGACGATCGCGGGCAACTATACAGGCACTGGCGGCACGGTAGAGATCGAAACAGTCCTCGGCGGCGACGCCTCGCCGACTGACCGTCTGGTGGTGACGGGCAATACCGCAGGCACGACCAATGTCACTGTCAGCAACCTCGGTGGCGGCGGTGCACAGACGGTCGAGGGCATCAAGATCATCGATGTCGGCGGCATATCAGCCGGCAACTTCTCGCTGCTCGGCAACTATGTGTTCGAGGGTGATCAGGCCGTGGTTGGCGGCGCATATGCCTACCGCCTCTATCAGGGCGGCGTCAGCACGCCTGCCGATGGCGACTGGTATCTGCGTTCGACCGAGCTCGATGCCGCAGGCGTCGCAATCGGACCGATCTATGCGCCCGGCGTGCCGGTCTACGAGGCCTATGCCGGCGTGCTGCAAAGCCTCAACCAGTTCGGCACGCTACGCCAGCGCACCGGTGGGTGGATGCTCGACGGTGATCGATCCGCAGACCAGGACGGCAACACCGCCGCCACCGGGATCCAGACCCGCATCGGCGCTAACCGATCGCACTTCGAGCCGGAAAGCTCGACCACCGGCACCGACTATGAGGTCAGTAGTTGGATGCTGCAGGCTGGTGTCGACGGAATGCTGCGCGAAAGCGAGGCCGGTGCCCTTATCGGCGGGATCAACTTTCATATGAATACCGCTTCGGCCGACATCTCCTCGCGCTTCGGAAAGGGCGACATCGACACCACAGGCTATGGCTTCGACGGCACCTTGACCTGGTACGGCAAGAGCGGCTTCTACGTCGATACGCAGGCTGCCGTCACCTGGTACGACAGCGACCTCAAATCCTCGACGCTTCAAACTTCGCTTGGCGACGGCAATGACGGCTTCGGTTATGGCCTCAGCATCGAAGCCGGACAGAGGATCGCTCTGACGAGCCAATGGTCGCTGACGCCGCAGGCACAGCTCGCCTATTCCTCAGTGCGCTTCGACAGTTTCACCGATGCCTATGGCGCCGATGTCTCGCTTGACGACGGTGACAGCCTGACAGGCCGCCTCGGCGTCTCGGCCGATTTTGACAGCGAGTGGAAGGATGCCTCCGGAAAGACCAGTCGCTCGACGCTCTACAGCATCGCCAATCTCTATTACGACTTCCTTGACGGCTCGGATGTCGATGTCTCTGGGACCAGCCTCGTCAGCGAGAACCAGGCGCTCTGGGGCGGTCTTGGCCTGGGCGGCTCGCTCAGTTGGTCCGATGAGCGTTATGCAGCCCACGGTGAAGCCTTTGCCCGCACCAGCCTCAAAGACTTCGGCGACAGCAACACAATCGGCGCCAAGATAGGTTTCACTGTGAAGTGGTAGGTCCGGCGGCCGCGCCGCGGTTCGTCCGCTCTCCAATCGGAACTTGGCGCCCGCATCCGGCTTAGACAGCTCCATACGATGTCTCAGACGGAGCTTGGCAAGAAATCCGGCGTCTCCTTCCAACGGATCCAGAAACATGAGATCGGATCCAATCGCGTGTCCCCGAGGAGGCTTCAAAAGATTGCCGACGCGCTCGGCGTCACACCGGCAACCCTGTTCCGGGCAGGACACCAGCGCGAACGATGGCGTTCCCGGCGGCGTGAAGGATCTTGAGGCGTTCATAGCCTCGGCGGGGCAAAGAGCTGAATGATGCCTTCCAGCGGATTGACACCCGAATTCGGAAGTCCGTCGTTACTTTCGTGAAATCGCTCGCTGGCGCCTGTTGACTCCGATCGTCGTTCGTCACCTCAGTATTTTAGAGAAATCCAGAAAGCTGCCATGTGTCGTATCGCTGCCATCGCCATCGTCTCCATTTGCACCACTGCGGCTGTCGGTGCGGATTTCAAACGCTACGAGAACGGTCGTTTCGGTTACGAGATCGACCTGCCTGCGGACTTCAGGACCATGCCTACGCCAGAGAACGGGGACGGCATCGGCCTCGAAAGCGTGGACGGGACAGGGAAGTTATCGGTGCGGGGAAGCTACGTGACTGAAGGCGGCTTCGCACAGGAAAGCGACCTGCGACGGAAGTTCGAATCCGACGACGGCTGGAAGTTCACCTACGAGAAACGCAGCGCGTCCTGGGCGAGCTACTCCGGGGTCAAAGGCGACCGCATCATCTACATGCGGCAGATTGCGCTCTGCGACGATGCAATGGGCAGCTTCACACTAGAGTACCCGGCCTCCAAGCAGCAGCGCTACGGACCGCTCGTCGACCGGATGGTGAAGACCCTGAAGGCTCCGAAGAATTGTAACTGACCTTACGAGGCGGACATCATGTGCGCGTCGTGGCGGGCTGCGCGCCAGACGGCTGTGGTATCTCTCCTTGAAGCATGATTTTCGGCTGCCCAAGGATCGCGGCGACAACCCGATCGGTCTTCAACGCCTCCCATTCTTCCGGAAGGTGAAGATTGAGATCGAGCGACCGACCTAACTTCCTTTCGATGCGCTCGATGGTTTCCCCAAGTTCGAACGCGTCTATATGTCCGACAACCATCAGATCGACGTCGCTGTCGGCGCCGTCGGTTCCGCGCGCGATCGAGCCGAATACGAATGCCAGGCTGATCCGATCGCGGAATGGGGCAAGTTCTTCGGCTATCGTTTCTCCCATTCCGAAAGTCTTGATGCAGATCGAGCGAAGTTCCGCAAAGACCGGGTGTTCCGTGTTTATCGAGTAAAGGCGCTGGTTACCCCGCGCCGTCTTGACGACGAGTCCCGACGACTCGAACTGGTCGAGAGCTCGTTTCCCAGCCCCGTATCCTGGTCCACCGATTGTAACAAGCTCGTTCGAGCCGTACTGCCGCCGTGGATTGACCAACAGAGCCGCCAGCATCTTCTGTTGCCGTCGCGAGAGAAGGAAATCTACCAGGGACATGGATGCACCCATCATTGGTTCGAACACACCAATATTTGGTGCGGCACGATGATTCGAGTCGGCGCGTTGCTGGAACGTCGTTCGCTCCTTTCTAGGAGCGATCGAACTCCCTCCCTGCGGCGCGAAGCTCCTCGATCCTCACCCCTTCGCAGACCAGCAGCTTGTCAAACAGGCGACGCTCGAAATACCGTCGCCCAGCGAGCTGTTCTGGTTCCCTGCCGGAGCGCGTAAAGGCGGTGAAGTCCATGAACTCATCGACCGCCGCAATGAACTCTACCACCTCAAGTTCGGCCTCGAGTTCGAGCATGCAATGGCGATGGAAGACGTCGTATCCGTTGGGACCTTTGACATTATACTTGATCGCCTTTGCCACGGTGTTTCGCGCTGCCACCCGTACGCCCACGGCGACGTTCGCCAGGCGATCCCAGATGAAGACGTCATCTCCAGGCCGTGCGAACATCGCTACCTTACTTGCCGCGGATGTCCGGTGGCCATCCTGCAACGCCTTCCCGTCCTTCGAGTTCTCGAGCGCCTTGGGAAGGGATCTCGCAAGGGCCTGAATTCCCGAAGTCGGCGTCCAGTCTTTGTCGTCGTGAAGACCGTTTACTTGGATAGCAACGGTTTCGAACCGCCACGGGGCACGATGGATCTGATACGTCGGGAAGAATTCCTTAACATCGTCGATAGTCGCGCTGCCTTTCGAGAAGGTCTCGATCCAACGTTGATCCGAAGGCTTCTTCTGGTTCCGCTCGATCGCGCGGCCCCAATAGCAGGATTCGGAAAGCGCGCGTTGGATATGGAATCTCTTCTCTGCACGGAGGCGGCAAGCGAGGTCTTGCAGGGTCAAAATCGAGCTCCGTCGTGAAAAAGAGTGGTCATGGTCGCGGTGGGTGAGACGACGAATATCAGACGCCCAGCCGGCGTCAGCAAGCCATTGAACTGGGACGTCGTCCATCCTCGCGGAAACGCATCATGATGGCACCACGCGAACACGATACCTGGTCGTAGCAGGGCGGGCGATCGCGTTCCGAGCTGGACACGACAGGTTTGGTCCGAGAACCGCAAACTAGCTACGCTGCTAGAGAGAGCCTCCCTTGACGCACGAGATCCGCCGCCATGGCCAGCAGTCTGTCACGGTCCCGCGTCAGGGATGACCTGCACTTGTCCCACTCTTCACGAAGGATTCGATCGATCTCGCGGGAGATGTCGGGCGATGGACGGAAGGATTCGGTAATTCTGTCCAGATCGGCGTACAGGCGCGGCACCGGCCCCATGCCGTAGCTCGCCACCATTCGCATTGCGATCGAGGTGGCGAGATCGAGGTCCGAGCCACGGCTTCCAGCCCCTCCCGTCGACCGACCTCCCATGCCCACCTGTTCCGCAACCGCGCCAGCCAAGGCGATCCGGATCTGAGCTCGAAGGAAATCCTCGGTCTGTAGGAACGAATCCTTCATGTCGAAGTGCGCCTTCCCGCCCGACTGCCTGGCTGGATCGTCCAATATCGTGTCGGTCACCGAGACGATGACGGATTCTACGAAGCCGGAATCTAGGGCAATCAACGCATGACCGCACTCGTGCAAGGCAACGCGCCGAAGAACGTCGGCGGGTAGTTTCAGCCGTTGGGGCATGCTCCGCTCGACGTCCACGATCTCGACTGCGCGTCCTTCGGCTCGCGCGCGTCGTTTGGCGACGCGGGCCAGCCATTCAAGATCGGCAGGACTGTATCGCTCGAGGAGATCGGTGAGTGGACGAACCTCTTGTAAACAGGGCCCCGATAGATGGTACGAGAGGATTTCCGCACGTTCGTCGGGCGTCGGGATCTCCAGCCTGATGTGACGCTCGAACCGCCCGGATCGCAAAACCGCCCGGTCTATATCGTCGGGACGGTTCGTCGCGCCGAGAAGTATCACGCCGGGCCACTTCGAGGCGCTCCCGGTCAGCTCGAGGAACAAGTTGACGACCTGCGTTTCATAGAAAGCGTGCTGACTTTGGTGTTGCCGATTGCCGATGCTGTCGAGCTCGTCCAGGAACAGCACGGCCGGGGCGTTTGAACGTGCCTCTTCGAACGAGGCGCGCATGGCCTTCAGCATGTCGCCCAGATATCCGCCGCCGGACGACTGCCACTGCCCAGGGGACGTTGCGACGAGTGCGACTTGAAGTTCGGCCGCAAGGGCTCCCGCCAGAAAGGACTTCCCTACTCCCGGTGGACCCGTCAAGAGCGCTGCCCTGTCCACCTGAGACCACTCCAGCGCTCCGTTTCTCCACGACGCGACGTCGGCCGCAAGTTCCGCCGCCCAAGGTTTCGCATTTGCATAGCCCGGCAACTCACTGAGGCGCGGTTGCACTTCCGCAATTGAATCCTGCATGGCGGAGGATTCGAACGCATTGTCCCCGAGCACCTGTCGGCAAAGAAGTGCGTCAATTACATCCCAATCCTGGCGGACGAGTTTTTCTGCCTCCCCGAGTTCGACCTTGGACCGACCAGCCAGCTTCCTGATCGCCATCACGTGCCGCGCTGAGGGCTTCTCGACGACAAACATGGCATCGGCGGCAAGTCGCATCGTCTTGGAAATGGCCCGCGGACTATCCGCTACGACAATCGTCTGTGCGAAGCCTCTCAGCACGTCCATGTCGATCTTTTTCCTTGAACCGGTCTCCACCGTGATGACTTGATGGCGGGTCAATTCGGGACGGAAAAACGCTTTGGCCTGCCCCGACAGAAGCAGTTGGCCGGCCCGTTCAAAACGCCCGATCCACTGCTTGTCAACAATTGCGATCAGGGTGCCCGCGTTGTTTCCTCGAAACTGCGGCGTATTTCGAAACGCGCGCCGAAGTAGGAAATAAGCGAGCAGGACGCCGGGACGTTTTCGCACTTCCTTAAACGCGGCTGCAGTCATTCTGTGCTGCATGACCTCAGCCCCTCTTTTCGCCCAGTCGATACCACTTGTTCCGAGTGCGGACGAAGTGCTCGTCATCGCCACGGAAGTATCCGAACACCTCGCTCGTAACGATCACGTGCCCGTCTGGAAAAGACGGATGTCCCTCAACGATACCCTGGAGGCAAGGCACCTGCCGGGCGGAGTGACGCCAGTTGTCAAGGAAGGGCTCCGCCATAAGATCCGGCGGGCGCACGAGACCGGCTTCAAGACGCTTCAAATCGGTGACAAGCCGGTGCAGTCGAGAGACCTGCTCATAAGTCTGGAACTCCATGATTCGCGTGCCTCCACAAAAATTGCGACGAAATGCGCAAAGGATTCGGTACTCGTTTTGGGAATCAAATTCTCTTTATGTAACCTATAGACCCAAAATGGGAACCGGCGTCAACAATTGTTGACGTCGGATTTTGCTCGCCCACAGATCCGTGCTTATGAATCCTTATGCACCCTGTACCGCCGCCCCTTCTTCGGATTGCACGTGAGTTTCTTGGCCTCAGCCAGGACGACGTCGCGGGAGTTCTCGGCATATCTCGCAAGACGATCGCCAAGATGGAGCGCGACAAAGGTGTCGTCGTCCACTACGTTTCGACGGTGCAGAGGTTTTACGAGGATCAGGGCATTAAGTTCGTCGCGCCAAGTGGCGACGAAGGTTGGGGTGTGTTCAATGCCAACACGAAGGACGATTTCAAAACCCTGAACAGACTCGGAAATGTTCCATCATCAGAGTCGAACGATCATTCCCCTTCCTCGAATGACTCATAGCCTTGCAGTGTCGCGTGCGACGACGAACGCTCAGTTAGAACCTCTGCCCTTCGCTGCGTCGTAAATACCGAGGGTTCTCTTGCGGGGTAAGCTGTTGAACTTCGGTCACTCGATTTTTCCGCGTTTGGAAAGGCAACGATGTTCTTTCAATTTTTCTTAATCTCAGGCACAGTTCATTTTGTTTGCTTGAAGAGCGAGAACTGAACAGGCTTAACCAGTCAGTTAAGACGGTCTCCAAACCCAACACAGCTTCTGTAAAAGAGGAACCCAGGACTCGGGGAAAATCGACAGAAGTCACCTCGGCGACGACCCGCCGCGATGCATGATGGCGCAAGAACCGGAAATAGCCAATTGTTACCTAGGCTGTAGCAAATCTAGTGTAGCGCCGTCCAACCGGACACTCCGCAATTTGACGGATCTTGAAGGAACCGAACATAGGTTCAGATAGCGCCTGCCGTTACAGCTCCAAGCCCGTCCAAAGGACGGGACCAACGACCTTCGGTCGAAGTTGACGGGCTGTCGCCCGACATTCTTATGCGAATGACAGCAAGTCGGTCCTCGACCTGCTATTTGGATAAGCGCTCGTCCCGACTTGCATTCGCATGCAAACGGTATCCGCCTAGTCGGCGGATGAGTGAGCATAAAGTGCTTGTCTCGAGCGTTATACACTGGATAGAGGTGTTCACGTGTTCAGTTCGTAGAAAACCCTCTCGAACAAACAACAAAGCCAGCTAGTCCGGAGACCAACTGGCTTTGAAAGATCAGGCACCATCATGTGATAGGCCCTTGAAATATCTCGGAATGACAGGATTTGAACCTGCGACCCCTTGACCCCCAGTCAAGTGCGCTACCAGGCTGCGCTACATTCCGTCACCTTGCAGTACCCGCAGATCTGAACACAATCGCCTATCCCGTATAACGAACCAGCGACCCCTTGACCCCCAGTCAAGTGCGCTACCGGGCTGCGCTACGCCCCGACCTGCCGAAACGGCCTGATCCTGTTAGTATTTTGGGATTTGGGGCGCAAGAGGAAATCGACAGGAGAGAATAAAAAAGGAACGACGAGGGGAAAAGCGCGCTTCGGCCGCTAAGGGTTCCGCTGCGTTCCGGGAGGCAATGCATCTCACAACAACTCGCGTCAGCGAACGCCATTCGCTTGTCGGGACGCAGTGGCTTTGCGATGGGCCAAGTGAGCCACAAATTTCTGAGACGCAACGGACTCTTGGAATCCCGGCTCGCGCCTCATATCGATATACGTCGAAATACGGGCTTGCGTTAGCAACCACTTAAGGCGAATTGTCCCGGGGACATACCATGCAATTCGGCGATGCTCTTGGGGGACGACATGAAGAAAATCGTGATTGCCGGCATATTGATGCTCAGTTCTTGCGCAGGCTTCACTCAGCGAGACCAAACGATCCCGTACACGCTCTCCATGGGCGAGATTTCTGCCGTTCAGAATGGAATTCGAAGGTTCCTTAAAGATCCCGCCAGTGCGACGTTCGGACGCATGATGGCAGCACAGAGACAACCAGGCATCGTCTATGTTTGCGGCATAGTAAACTCGAAGAACAAAGCTGGGGCCTTTACTGGCGGTGAGCCCTTCGCTGGCGTTTTGAAAAACACGATTGCGGCCGGGAGATCCGCCTTTTCGTTCACCCTGACCGCCCAGGGCAACGCACAAACAAACCTCAACGACATGTGCCGGCAGAACGGCGTCGTCAGCTGAGGCTCGTCCTTCGAGTGCCTCCTGACCGCATCAATCCAGCTAGCCTAGCTCTTTGTAGCTCACATTTCTGCTCGATATCGATAACTGTGGCGCAATGCCTCGTTTATGGTTGCCTGGATCGCTTGCTTTGTTTCTGCTCTATTGGGCAGACCCGCCAAAGGCGAATCGTTGCCAAGATGAGAAATCCGACCATGAAAATGCTACGGACAACAGCAATTGCGATTCTCAGTTCAGCATGTGCAAGTGCAGCACAACCGCCAACGACGACAAGCGATTTTGGCTCCCAGACACTGGCTCTCATTAATTCTTATAGGACGAGCCGCGGCCTATCTCCCCTCGCCGCAAATGGCACTTTGAAAGCCTTGGCTCGCCAACACAGCCGGTACCAAGCAACACGGAGAGCCATCAACCATGATGGCTTTCGCCAGAGATCGGCTCAAGCCAGAGCTGCGGGGCTCAGCGTGGTGTGTTCAGAAAATGTCGGCGTCGGGTATACGACTCCGCAGCAGCTTTTTGCTGGCTGGAGGAGGTCCCCGGGTCACAACACGAACTTGCTTCGACCCAACCTGCGATACGCGGGAGTAGCTGTGATCGGAGGCTACTCGACTTTCTTTGCTTGCCAGTAGCACGTCACATGTCGCTGTTGGCCAGTAACTCAAAAATGCTTGCTCGATCCGCGCTACGCGAATAAGAGACCTGCAAAACGCGAGACTTTGGATAAGAACATGCAGATCGAGATCCCCTGCCCGAAATGCAGGAACACACGAATGAAATTCGAGCGTCCCGAGCCGCTCGACACCGATATCCTCATCTGCTTCACCTGCGGGCATGAATTGGGGACGCTGGGCTCGGCCAAGGCAAAAATGCTTGCCGCCTACGAGCGCATGAAGAAGCAAGCGCAGCAACAACGCAAGCACTAGCCCGCGCTATTTGGCGAGCGCAACGCGGCCGTCGGGGCTGGTGTCAACACGCCAGCCCCGGTAGTCGGGGATCGAAAAATGCGGCGTCGCGAACGGCGTCGTATGCGTTTCGGTAATGACCGTCACATCTGCGCCCGCCGCTTCGCCCGCGAGGATTCCGGCAACGGCATCCTCGAACACCAGGCATTTCGTCGGATCGACTCCGAGGCGCTTGGCACCCAGCAGGTAGCATTCCGGGCTAGGCTTTCCAGCCGCCACTTCTTCGCCGCTCACCATCGCGACCGGCGTCGGAATTCCCGCCGCCGCCATGCGGCTTCTGGCGAGTTCGATCGGTGCCGAGGTTACGATCGCCCACTTCGCCTGCGGAATGCTGTTTAGGAAATCAATCGCTCCCGGGATCGGGACGATGCCTTCGACATCCTCCATCTCCTCTTTCAACAATTCCCTCGCCTCATGTTGAGGATCGACGCCCGGCAGCGCCAGCTGGCGAATGACATCGCTGGCGCGAATGCCGTGAATCGTCTTGAGGAAAACCTCCGGCTCCAGTCCATGGCGCACTGCCCACTCGCTCCAGACCCGTTCAACCACGGCAATGGAATTCAAGAGCGTGCCGTCCATATCGAAGAGGAAGGCGTCATAAAGTTTGCCGGGAACGGAATGAGACGCAGTCACGAGGGCTTCCTTAGTAAGTTGTATCGAATTCCGCATCGGCAGCCGATGGCGTCTTCTCCGATCGAATGAAGGAACGGTGCTTCCCTAGATCACCCGAAGGCGAACACGTTGGTCAGCGAACCTGGTCCAGCAAGCGTTTGCACTCCAGGAGATCGTAGAGTGCTTCCTGCAGCAGAGCCCGATCCTCCTTGCCGACGCTCGACTTGCCGATCGAAATCTCGGGAGATTCTTCGTCGCCACCGCCGAAATTGAAGAAGCGGCGGGTGATCGGCGGTTTCGCGCGCCCGACCACCTGATCCTCGTCGGACATTCCGACCCGCGGTTCGGCGGTGTTGGCGTCATCCTGCGGGCCGCCCGTCAGCGCCTGGACACTGGCAAGGTCGCCATGTCCTATCGAGATGACGAACTTGTTGCCATTGGTCTTCAGAAGCTTCTGCACGCCCTTGATCGTGTAGCCGTGATCATAGAGCAGGTGGCGAATGCCCTTCAGGAGATCGATATCCTCGGGCCTGTAATAGCGGCGGCCACCGCCGCGCTTCATCGGCTTGATCTGAGGAAATCGCGTTTCCCAGAAGCGTAGGACATGCTGTGGAAGGTCTAGGTCATCCGCCACCTCGCTGATGGTGCGGAAAGCATCGGGGCTCTTATCCAACATCCTTACTCCCTACGCGGTCTCGGGGCGTGCCGCGCGTCTCTTCGGCTGATAGGACGCAGCTGTATCTCACGAACGCCAGAACCGAGCCGCGACTCATCATATTTCAACGGTTTGACGCCGTGAATTCAAGTCACGTCTTGAATACCGCACAGATCGTTCAGGGAAGATTATAGTTGTTGTCGCCGAACGAGAGAACGATTCTCTCTTTTGGGTCCGATCAGGAGGCCGGATTGGCGGTTTTCTGCTTGGTCTTGCGCAGGGTGTGCGCCTTGAGAATCCGCATCTTCAAGACATTGGACGCCTTGAAGGTCATGACGCGTCGGGGAGAGATCGGTACTTCCTCGCCCGTCTTGGGGTTACGTCCGATGCGCTCGTTCTTGTCTCGCACCTGGAAGGTCGCAAAGGACGAGAGCTTGACGGTCTCGCCGCGGACAATCGCGTTACAAATCTCGTCGATGACAGTTTCCACGAGCTCGGCAGATTCGGTTCTCGAAAGACCGACCTTGCGAAAAACCGATTCCGCCAAGTCTGCTCGCGTCACTGTCTTTCCGGTCATGGTTTCCCCGCCCATTTGCCAATTATATTATGAAAGCGAACAAAGAGTATTTGTCTTGCGCCTCACGGTCAAGCTCTTGTTCGTCGGTAGTTTTTTGGATTTTCGGGTTACCAGCGCAGGAGTGCTGCGCCCCAGGTGAAGCCGCCGCCCATCGCCTCCAGCATCACCAGATCGCCTTCCTTGATCCGGCCATCGCCGGCTGCCGTTGCCAGCGCGAGCGGAATCGAGGCGGCAGACGTGTTGCCGTGAAGATCAACCGTAATGACTACTTTCTCAGGAGAGATATGCAACTTCTTGGCGGAGCCATCAATGATACGCCGATTGGCCTGATGCGGCACCAGCCAGTCGAGATCATCCGCAGTCGTCCCGGTTGCGTCGAAGCCAGCCTGAATGACATCGGTGATCATACCGACGGCATATTTGAAGACTTCCCGGCCTTCCATACGCAGCTTGCCGACCGTGCCCGTCGTCGAGGGGCCACCGTCCACATAGAGCTTGTCCTTGTGGGAGCCATCGGAGCGCAGATGCGCCGTCAATACGCCGCGATCGGCAGTCGTGCCCTCGCCTTCCGCGGCTTCGAGCACAATCGCGCCTGCACCGTCACCGAAGAGTACGCATGTTGTGCGATCGTTCCAGTCGAGGATGCGCGAGAAAGTCTCGGCGCCAATCACCAGCACGCGCTTGGCAAGACCGCCGCGGATATAGGCGTCGGCCGTCGTCACAGCATAGACGAAGCCCGTGCAAACCGCCTGCACGTCGAAGGCAAAGCCATGGCTCATGCCGAGGCGATTCTGAATATTGACGGCAGTCGCCGGAAAGGTGTTATCCGGCGTCGAGGTGGCACAGATGATGAGGTCGATATCGGCCGGCGTCAGTCCGGCCCTGTCGAGCGCAGCACGCGCTGCCGCTTCGCCGAGCGACGATGTCGTCTCGCCCTCGCCGGCAATGTAGCGCTGGCGAATGCCCGTGCGCTGGACAATCCATTCGTCAGATGTGTCCACGACATCTTCCATGTCGCGGTTGGTCATAACGCGTTTCGGAAGTGCGGCTCCGAACCCGCGAACAACTGAACGGATCATATTGCTTAAACCCCGTCGCTCATGCGGCTTCCGGCCCGATCGGGGGCTGCCGCTTGGCATGATATTTTTGAAGATCGTTTTCTATTTTCTGATTGAGGCCATTCTTGGCCATGTCATAGCCGACCTCGATGGCAGCAGCGATGCCTTCGGCGTTAGCGCCACCATGGCTCTTGATGACAACGCCGTTGAGGCCCAGGAAGACACCGCCGTTCACACGGCTCGGATCCATCTTTTCGCGCAGCATGTCGAACGCGCCTTTCGCGAAGAAGTAGCCGATCCTGGCAAGCAGCGTGCGCGACATTGCAGCGCGCAGATATTCGCCGATCTGGCGCGCCGTACCTTCGGCCGCCTTCAACGCAATATTGCCGGAGAAGCCTTCGGTCACGACGACATCGACGGTCCCCTTGCCGAGATCGTTTCCTTCGACGAAGCCATAGTACTCGAGCGAGTCGATGTTCGCCTCGCGGAGCAGGCGCCCCGCTTCCTTCACCTCTTCCTGCCCCTTGATCTCTTCGACACCGACGTTCAGCAAGCCGATCGTCGGACGTTCGATCTCAAACAGTGCGCGTGCCATTGCCCCACCCATGAGGGCGAAATCCATCAACTGCTGTGAATCCGCCCCGATCGTCGCGCCGACATCAAGCACGATGCTCTCGCCCTTCAGCGTCGGCCAGATAGCGGCGATCGCCGGCCGCTCGATATTGGCCATCGTCCGCAAACAGAACTTGGCCATCGCCATGAGGGCGCCGGTGTTGCCAGCAGATATGGCAACGTCGGCTTCCTTCGTCTTCACCGCTTCGATCGTCCGCCACATGGTGGAGACATAGCGACCGCGGCGAAGCGCCTGGCTCGGCTTCTCATCCATGCGGACGGCGAGTTCGCAATCGTGGAAAACGCTCTTTTCCTTGAGCTTCGGAAACCTGTCGAGAACCGGCTCGCACTGTTCCTTCAAACCATACATCACGAAGCAAATATCGGGATGTCTTTCCAGTGCCTTGGCAGCGCCGGGGATGACAACCTGGGGACCAAAGTCGCCACCCATGAGGTCGATAGAAATTCTGATCACGCGTCCCTGATCCTTATTTTTCGCCTCCGGCGGGCGAAATTTCGGCCAAAATACCGGTTTTCCCGTCGCTTACAACTGAATTGTGTCAAATCCCCAACGGGGTTCAGTCCTTTTTCCAATCCTTCAACACGGCGAAGGCGGACGGCTTTTTATCGATCTCTGCGGTGTCTTCTGTGTGACCGCCGAACTCCACACCGGGCTTGCGCGGATAGGGATCGATCGCAAGCGCTGCAAATTCCGTGACCACCTCACCTGCGTCGATCGTATCGCCGGTAAAGCTTTCAGGAAGGTCCGGACCGTCGGGATCGAGCACCATTTCGCCCGCATCGTTGGCTGGTCGGCGTGCAAGCTTCGAATTTTCAGGCACGAAGATCTGCTCGAAGGTCTCGTCGATCGCGGATGGGACCGGATCGAGGGTGACGACGCAGGATTGGACAATATTTGCTTGAACTCTGCCCTTCAGACGGATGCCGTCGCGCTTCCACCGAGCGATCTGGAGTTCGGCTTTGAGGCTGTCGACCGAGAGGACATTCCAACGCTCAGCGAGCGCCGCCAACTCCCGCTTATCGGCCTCCAGATGCACCTCGACAGGATTGGCCGATATATGACCGACATTTACGAGGTAGGAGAATGGCACGTCATCTCTCTTGTTCTTCATCGTCTTCTCCTCAGGCAACCTTCGGGAGCGTCGCCGAGCCGGTCGCGATGACGTCTTCCGACTGAGACAAAAGATAATCCTCAGCCGCAAACATCCAGCTCGCGAGACCGCCCATATCGACCGGCTCATTCGCCTTGGGATGAATGTTCCGAACGAGTGCGGTAGCAAGCCCTTCGGCATCCTTGATGTCCATCGCCTTGGAGTAGGCCTCAAGACGGCCATAGAACATGCCGGCCAGCTTCTTCATGCGCTTCGGAACGGTGTTGTCGCCGATCCCCAGTTCCCGGATGGAGTAGTCGATATCCTCGAAGAAGGCGTCGACGATTTCCTGCGCGATTTCCTGACCGCTTGTCCCGGACGTTCGCGTGCGTCGGAAGAAGAGGATCATCACCGCCGAAAGCATTTCGAAGCGCCCCATGACCGTATCCGGGACATTCAAGCGCTCGTAGAGTTCGGGCATCCGCGCCGCCGACGTTAATGCCTTATATTGCCGATCAACGATTGCCTGATTGTTGTTTTTCTTGCCAAAGAGCCCGAAGATCATCGTTTTTTCCGGAAAGACCTCATTCTTGACGCCAAGCGGCGTCCGGCCTTGTTGCATGATTTCGAAAGCTGGTTTACCGAAGCAGGCGCGAATTGCAATGCCGAAGGTGGCCACTTTCGGGACAGCACCCCATCTGTCCGCACGAGCCAACGGGAGGTCTGACCCCGGAATGGCCACAATGGTTTTGCATCAGCGATCTGAGGCCGGTGGCTGCTATTCATAATTTTAGGGAGTAGATGTCGTTGACGAAACGGTATTTCAAGTCTGACAAAAAATTCCTCAGCAATGCCGCCATTGCCATCATGATCGCCTCCGCCGGACTTTCGGGCTGCCAGACAGGAACCGTGCTTAATGGCGGGTATGTCGCCGACGAGCAATCGTTGAACCTTGTCCCGGAAGGATCGAGCCGCGAGCAGGTTCTCCTATCCCTGGGCACGCCGTCAACGACGGCGACGTTCGATGGTGAAGTCTTCTATTACATCTCACAGCGCCGCGAGCGCTCCATGGCCTTCCAGAAACTGAAGGTCGTCGACCAGAGCGTTCTGGCGATCTATTTCGACAAGGACGGCATCGTTACGCGTCGCGCGAACTACACCCTCAAGGACGGCAAGGTTTTCGATACGATTACCCGCGTCACCCCGACAGGCGGAAAGGACTTCACCTTCCTGCAGCAGCTTCTGTCTGGCGGCAGTGCCGCGAACGCTGCCAAGGGCCTCTTCGGGGGCGGCACCTCTCAGCCGGCCTCGCCGCAGAACCCGGCCAGCTTGCGCTAACGCGGGTAGAATTCTCAAAGAAAAACCCGCCGTCTGGTGTGAGACGGCGGGTTTTTAGTGTTCGCGGTTAGCCTCAGGCCAGAACGGCAAGAAGAAGAAGCGCGACGATGTTGGTGATCTTGATCGCCGGATTGACGGCCGGACCGGCCGTGTCCTTGTAGGGGTCGCCGACAGTGTCGCCAGTCACCGAGGCCTTGTGCGCATCTGATCCCTTCATGTGGCGAACGCCGTCCTTGTCGACGAAGCCGTCCTCGAAGGATTTCTTGGCGTTATCCCAGGCGCCGCCGCCCGATGTCATCGAGATGGCGACGAAGAGACCGTTGATGATCACGCCGAGCAAGGATGCGCCCAGCGCCGCAAAGGCCGAAGCCTTCGATCCGGAGATGGCAAGAACGCCGAAGTACACGACGATCGGCGCCAACACCGGCAGCAAGGACGGTATGATCATTTCGCGAATGGCTGCCTTCGTCAGCAAGTCGACGGCCCTGCCATAGTCCGGCCGCTCCGTCCCCTGCATGATGCCCGGCTTCTCCTTGAACTGGCGGCGAACCTCCTCGACGATCGCGCCAGCCGCACGACCGACGGCAGTCATGGCAATGCCGCCGAAGAGATACGGAATCAGACCACCAAAGATCAGCCCCGCCACTACGTAGGGATTCGAGAGGTCGAACGAGATCTCACCAATTCCCGCAAAGTAAGGGTACTTGTCCCCGTTCGCCGCGAAATATTTGAGATCGTACGAATAGGCAGCAAAGAGCACGAGTGCTCCGAGGCCCGCCGAGCCAATCGCGTACCCTTTGGTGACCGCCTTCGTCGTGTTTCCCACGGCATCAAGCGCGTCGGTCGACTTGCGAACTTCAGGCGGCAGATGGGACATCTCGGCAATACCACCGGCATTGTCCGTTACTGGACCGAAGGCATCCAGAGCAACGATCATGCCGGCAATGCCGAGCATCGCGGTAACCGCAATGCCGGTACCGAAAAGACCACCCAACTGATAGGTGGCAAGGATGCCGCCGATGATGACAATGGCCGGCAACGCCGTCGACTCGAGCGAAACTGCCAGCCCCTGGATGACGTTGGTTCCATGACCGGTCACCGACGCCTGGGCGATCGAGTTGACCGGGCGCTTGTTGGTGCCTGTATAGTACTCGGTAATGACGACGATCAGCGCTGTCACGATCAGACCGACGATACCGCAGAGAAACAGGTGTGTGCCGGTGATGTCACGGCCTTCGACGGTTCCGACGCTTCCCCACCCGATGGTCAGGGACGTCGCAGCGCCGAGACCGACGATTGACAGCAGGCCGGTCACGACCAGGCCCTTATATAGGGCGCCCATAATCGACCCGTTGCTGCCGAGCTTGACGAAGAAGGTGCCTATGATCGAGGTGATGATGCAGGCGCCGCAGATGGCAAGCGGATAGACCATTGCCGATTGCAGGATAGGCGCGCCGGCGAAGAAGATCGCTGCGAGAACCATCGTTGCAACGACGGATACGGCGTAAGTTTCGAAGAGGTCCGCAGCCATGCCTGCGCAATCGCCAACGTTGTCGCCGACGTTATCAGCGATCGTGGCAGGGTTGCGCGGATCGTCTTCCGGGATGCCCGCTTCAACCTTGCCGACAAGGTCGCCGCCGACGTCGGCGCCCTTGGTGAAGATGCCGCCGCCCAGACGGGCGAAGATCGAAATCAGCGACGCACCGAAACCAAGCGCGACGAGTGAATCGATGACCTCGCGGGAGCTTCCCTCGTGCCCAAGAATGACGGTCAGGACGTAGTAGTAGACGGACACGCCGAGCAAGGCGAGACCAGCGACCAGAAGCCCGGTGATCGCGCCCGACTTGAACGCGATCTCAAGTCCCGCCGACAAGCTTTGAGACGCTGCCTGGGCCGTGCGCACGTTGGCGCGCACCGAGACGTGCATGCCGATGAAGCCCGCGGCGCCCGAAAGAACCGCGCCAATGAGGAAGCCGATTGCAGCGATGCCGGAGAGCAGCAGCCAGGCTGCAATGAAAACGACGATGCCGACGATTGCGATAGTCTTATACTGGCGCGTCAGGTAGGCCTGCGCACCTTCACGAATATAGCCTGCAATTTCCTGCATGCGCTTGTTGCCCTGATCGGCGGCAAGCACCGACCGGGTCGCCCAGATGGCATAGACCACCGAGAGCAGACCGCATGCTATTACCCATAAAAGAATGCTCATTTCGCTCTTTCCTCCAAAAGAGCCGGAGTTCACTCCCTCTCCGGCTGCGAATACGCCGACTCGATTTCCTCCCACAGAAATGCTGCAACGCCGCGAGGAGATTGCGTGGAGGAAAACGGCGCGTCAAGCCCGCAAACGCCAAAAGCCCTTGCAGCACAATGGGAACCGGGAGTTTCTGGAGGTCGGGGCCACGGCCCCGGCAGAACGCTACTTCTTGGCTTCGCCGCGAACCTGCTTCGCGATGCGGTCAAGCACCGCATTAACGAGCTTCGGCTCATCCTCGCTAAAGAAGGCCTGGGCGATCTCGACGTATTCCGTCACGATGACCGCAACGGGAACATCCTTGCGATCGAGGATCTCGAACACGCCGGCACGCAGGATCGCGCGAACCGTGCTATCGAGACGCGACAGAGCCCAGTCGTCTTGAAGGGCGGACGCGATCAGCGGATCGAGTCGACGCTGTTCTCGCACGACACCGGAGACGATGGAGCGGAACCAGGAGGGGTCGGCCTTCAGATAGGTCTCGCCGTCGAGTTCCTGGCCGAGGCGATGCGCCTCATACTCGGCGACGATTTCCAGGACGCCGGTGCCGCCAATATCCATCTGGTAGAGCGCCTGAACGGCAGCCAGGCGCGCAGCGCCTCGCTGGTTCGCGGTCTTGACGGGACGCTCCGAGTTTTCGTTGCTCATTCGTTATGCACCCAATCTCTTCTTCAGCTCGATCATCGTGAGAGCTGCGCGGGCGGCAAAACCGCCCTTGTCCTTGTCCGAACGGCGGGCACGGGCCCATGCCTGATCGTCATTTTCCACCGTCAGAATACCATTGCCAATGGCAATGGACTCGCTCACTGCCAGATCCATCAGCGCACGCGAGGATTCATTCGACACGATGTCGAAATGATACGTCTCGCCACGGATAACAATGCCAAGGGCGACGTACCCGTCGTACTGCGTACCGTCATTATCTGCTCCGTCGAGCGCCATGGCAATCGCCGCCGGAATTTCGAGAGCGCCGGGAACGGTGACTACCTCATAGGTCGCGCCGGCCTCTTTCAACGCGAAAGTCGCGCCTTCAAGCAAGGCATCGGCCATGTCGTCGTAGAAGCGTGCTTCAACGATCAGAATGTGGGGAGCGGTTTCTCGCGCCATGCTTCACCTTGGGTAGCTAGAGGACTTCGCCATTCGGCAGGCCGCGGTCAAAACACGCCACGACCCGAATGGCAAGCAAATTCCGAACATGGATTGGATGCGAAATCTTGGAATCACGGCAAGGGCGTGGCGGACAATCCTCGCATCGCGTTGCCGCGACAGCTTCCCGGCGCCTCGAAGATGGCAAATGAAGGGCGAACCGCATGAACAATTTGTAACTAAATCCCAGATACTTATCAGTTGAAGGCGGATCATCCCGACACCAATTTCACCTGTGTAACGCTGACGATCCACTGCCGACAACCGATCGTCAGAGCAGATGAAAGGATACTCCCATGAATCGCGTTGCCGCCATCGCCTCCGCAGTCGCCACTCTCGCCTTCGCAGACGCCGACCGTGCGGAAAGCCTCGATATGAATACCCCGTCGGGCATCGAATTAACGCTGCGCAGCTTTAGAGGCGGCAATCTCGATGTTCGGCAGGTGTACGATCACGGCGGCTCGGGAAATATCGGTGACCCCAAGTCGTTTGCCGCACGCAGCCTGAACGACATCCAAATGATCCGCGCCGGCATTGCCGTCAACAAGCCACTTGTGCATCAACTCAACGCCAGAGGCGTCTTGTTGGGAAACATCGTCAATGCCGACCAGGCCGCCGATGGCGGTATCACCGTCTACTATCGATAAAAGCAAGGGCGGCAGCGGAAGGCTGTCGCCCGATATTATGCTTTGCGGTTGTATTTTCCCACAGGATGGTGCCTCCTCCCCGGAAACAGGAGGAGCAAATGCCCAGCATATCGAAGCCAGTGATCAACGTCGCCGATGTGAAGCTTGAGCACTGGAAGCAAGGAGATCTGTACGAGAGCGCAGATGTCTCGTTCGGGTCGCTTCTCGGCCTCGCCGGTCTTGGCATAAGCTACAATGAAGTGCCGCCCGGCAAATCGAGCTGTCCGTTCCACAACCATCATGTGGAGGATGAACTGTTCTTCGTTATTGAAGGCACCGGCGAGTATCGCTTCGGTCCTGACCGCTATCCAATCCGGAAGGGCGACACGCTTGGTGCTCCAGCCGGAGGACAAGAGACCGCCCACCAGATCATCAACACAGGTTCGACGCCTCTCATTTACATCGGCATCTCGACAATGGCGAAGACCGAGATTGTCGAATATCCGGATTCCGGCAAATTTCTTGCCAAGACCAATCGCGACGGAGCGCAAACGAACCGCTTTCGCTTCATCGGCAGCGAAAGCAGCAACCTGGATTATTGGGATGGGGAACCCGGTGCATGACGCCCATTCAGGAGAGCATTTCGAAATGACCAGCATTTTGACCATCGAGACCGAGCGGTTGCTGCTGCGGCCGCATACCGTTGACGATTTTGAGGACTACCAGACGATGTGGAGCGACGAAGCGGTGGTGCGCTTCATCGGGGGTGTGCCCTCCACCCGCGAACAGGCCTGGGCACGCTTGCTTCGCGTCGCAGGCATGTGGCATCACATGGGTTTCGGGTTTCTGGCGATCGAGGAAAAGCAGTCAGGACGCTTCATCGGAGAAGCAGGCTTTCTTGACATGAAGCGGGACATGCATCCGGTCTCCACGGAAGGCACCTTGGAAACCGGTTGGGGCCTCATGCCCTTCGCGCAAGGCCGCGGTTACGCCTGCGAAGCGCTAACCGCGCTGATCGCCTGGGCAGAAAAACGCTTCCCCTCCAAACCCATGACCTGCATCATCGACCCGGGAAACGACGCTTCGCTGCGCCTCGCACGTAAGCTCGGCTTCCGCGAAATCCAGCGATGCAACTACAATGGAGAGGTCATTCTGCTTTCGCGGTCGGGAACTCAGCCAGCCTAGCGGCGTACCGCGCCATGGTGTCGACTTCGAAATTGACGAAATCTCCGGCCTTGCGCTCGCCCCAGGTCGTGACCTCGAGCGTATGACGGATCAGCAGCACGTCGAAATCGGCCCCATCAACCGCGTTGACGGTGAGCGATGTGCCGTCGAGGGCTATAGAGCCTTTGGGTGCGACGAACTTGGCGAGATGCTCGGGCGCCCGCAGGCGAAAGCGCGTCGCATCGCCCTCTTCGGTGACGGAGAGGATCTCGGCCTTGCCGTCGACATGCCCGGAAACGATGTGACCGCCGAGCTCATCGCCGATCTTCAGAGAGCGCTCGAGATTGATGCGGCTTCCTTCCTTCCACGTCCCGATGGTCGTCAGACGCAGCGCTTCCTCCCAGGCTTCAACCTCGAACCAGCGCCCGTTGCTGCCGTCGCTAGGCAAGCCGGTCACCGTCAGGCAGATGCCGGAGTGGGAGATCGAGGCGCCCATGTCGATCGTCGCCGGATCATAGGCAGTGGCGACACGCAGCTTGATGCCTTCCTTCAACGGCGAAACGGATTCGATCGTGCCGACGTCGGTAACAATTCCGGTAAACATCAAAGCTCTCTTTCGTACTCGTCCAGGCGATCGTCGCCAAACATGAAGGTGCCCTTGTGCAGGAAGCCCGATGGCATATCGGTCGTCGTCACCGGCGATTCAATACCGTCCTGCCCGATCACGACCGGTCCCTGGTAGAAGAGAATGCGATCGACGTATCCGGCATCAAGGAAGAGCTTCGCCGTCCGCGCGCCACCTTCTACGACAAGCGAGGAAATGCCGCGCGATGCGAGCGCGGGCAGCAGCTCGTCCGGGCGGTTGGGATTGCATTGGACGATTTCGACGCCTGCCCGATCCAGCGCTGCGCGACGTGCGAGGAAAGCCTCGTCCTCGCTGTTGTCGAAGCGGGGCGGCTCGGTTGCGACGACGATGACCGGCACCTCCCTTGCGGTAGTCACCAGCCTGCTGTCCAGCGGCAAGGACAGATTTTCGTCCAGCACGACGCGGATCGGCGATCGCGTCTCAAGGCCAGGCGTGCGAACCGTCAGCAAGGGATCGTCGGCGATAGCCGTGCCGATCCCAACCAGAATCGCATCGGTTTCAGCGCGCAGCTTCTGGACCTCGGCGCGTGCGGCAGGACCGGTGATTGCGATCTGCCCCTCGCCCTTTTTCCCGATCATGCCATCAGCGGAAACCGCAAGCTTGAGAGTCACATAGGGCCGGTTCTTCGTCTGCCGCGTGAGATAGGCAGCGAGCGAGCGCTTGCCTTCAACTTCGAGAATCCCGGACTCGACCTCGATCCCGGCATCGCGCAACCTGGCAATACCCCTACCCGAAACACGCGGGTCCGGATCGGTCACGCTGATGACGACGCGACCGACGCCATAGGCAATCAGCGCCTCGGCGCAGGGCGGCGTCTTGCCGTAATGCGAGCAGGGTTCCAGCGTCACGTAGGCAGTGGCGCCCCGCGCCAGTTTTCCGGCTTCGGCCAATGCCTGCGGCTCGGCATGAGGTCGCCCGCCAACTGCCGTTACTCCACGGCCGACGATCTGCCCGTCAAGCACGATGGCGCAGCCGACCGAAGGATTGGTGAATGTCTGGCCGAGATGCAGGAGACCCAGGCGGATCGCCTCTTGCATGAAACGCGCGTCGTCTTCCGAAGCGCTCATGGGCTAGTTGTCCAGGGGATCGCGAGCGATCTTGGCGTTGATCTCGGAAATGACTTTCTCGAAATCCTCGGCGTGCGAGAAATCCCGGTAGACCGAGGCGTAGCGAACGAAGCCGACATCATCGAGGCTTTTTAGCGCCTCGAGCACCTGCAGGCCGATCTGCTCGGAGCTGATCTCGACTTCGCCGGAGCTTTCGAGCCGTCGAACTATACCGGAGACCGCGCGCTCGATGCGGTCGCGGTCGACCGGGCGTTTGCGCAACGCGATCTCGAAAGAACGCACCAACTTGTCGCGATCGAACGGCACCTTGCGGCCGGTCTTCTTCGACACCATCAGCTCCCGCAACTGCACGCGTTCAAAGGTCGTGAAGCGACCGCCGCAGTCGGGACAGATACGCCTCCGGCGGATGGACGTGTTGTCCTCCGCCGGGCGTGAATCCTTGACCTGTGTGTCTTCCGATCCGCAGAATGGGCAGCGCATGCGCTATCCTTAGCCGATGTAGTCGTACATTGGGAAGCGGTTGGTGAGGTTCATCACCTTGCCACGTACTGCGGCTTCGACGGCGGCGTTGCCTTCGTCGGAGTTGGCGACCTTCAGGCCATCGAGAACCTCGACGATGAGGTTGCCGATTTCCTTGAATTCCGCTTCCTTGAAGCCGCGCGTCGTGCCGGCCGGTGCGCCGAGACGCACGCCCGAGGTAACGAAGGGCTTTTCAGGATCGAACGGAATGCCGTTCTTGTTGCAGGTGATGTAGGCGCGGCCAAGCGCTGCTTCCGCCCGCTTGCCGGTCGCATTCTTCTTGCGAAGGTCGACGAGCATCAGGTGGTTGTCGGTGCCGCCGGAGACGACGTCGAGGCCACCGGCGATCAGCGTTTCGGCAAGCGCCTTGGCATTCTTGACGATCTGGGCCGCATAGTCCTTGAACTCAGGCTGAAGCGCTTCGCCGAAGGCAACGGCCTTGGCTGCGATGATGTGCATCAGCGGACCGCCCTGGAGACCCGGGAAAACGGCCGAGTTGAACTTCTTCGCCAGATCCTCGTCGTTGGTCAGGATCACACCACCGCGCGGGCCGCGCAGCGACTTGTGGGTCGTGGTCGTGGCAACGTGGCAATGCGGGAACGGCGACGGATGCTGGCCACCTGCAACCAGACCAGCGATGTGAGCCATATCAACCATGAGGTACGCGCCAACGGAGTCAGCGATCTCGCGGAAGCGCTTCCAGTCCCAGATACGGGAATAAGCAGTCCCGCCGGCGATGATGAGCTTCGGCTTGTGCTCTTCCGCCTTGCGGGCGACCTCGTCCATGTCGAGCAGGTTGTCGCCTTCGCGGACGCCGTAGGAGACGACGTTGAACCACTTGCCGGACATGTTGACCGGCGAGCCATGCGTCAGGTGACCGCCCGAGTTGAGGTCGAGGCCCATGAAGGTGTCGCCCGGCTGCAGCAACGCGAGGAACACGGCCTGGTTCATCTGCGAACCCGAGTTCGGTTGAACGTTGGCGAAGTTGACGCCGAAGAGCTTCTTGGCGCGTTCGATCGCCAGTTCTTCGGCGATGTCGACGAACTGGCAGCCGCCGTAATAGCGCTTGCCCGGATATCCCTCGGCATACTTGTTCGTCATGATGGAGCCCTGGGCTTCCAGCACCGCACGAGAAACGATGTTTTCCGAGGCGATGAGCTCGATCTCATGCCGCTGGCGGCCGAGCTCCTTTTCGATCGCGCCGAAGATGTCCGGATCGGTATCGGCAAGCGAACGATTGAAGAAGGTCTGGGTAGAAGCATTTGTCATGGGCGGGCTCCTCAACTGGAATGCGCGAAGGTATTAGCGTCCCGCCCTGTCAAGGGCAATACGAAGAACGACATTTGCTAGGCAATCTACGCGCAACAAATACCGCGCCTAGCTCACCTCTACCTCACTGTGCTGATCACAGGAATCCGGCAGAGGGACGGAAACACAAAAAACCGCGCCTCCCAGCGCGGTTTCCCAATTCAAATGCATGACGCTACTGAACCGGCTGCTCGGTGCCCGCCGTCGTGTCGAGCGCGAGTTCGGCATTGCCATCGAGCTGGTAGATATCGTCGCGGAACTGCACGACGCCATCGGGCATGCCCCAGGCTGAGATGTAAACGAAGTAAACCGGCACTTCTTCAGCGAGTTTGATCGGCGTGTTGACGCGGGTCGTGATGACCTGCTCCATCTGCTGACGCGACCACGGCGAGGTCTCGCGAAGCAACCACGTCGTCAGGTCGCGAACATTCTGAACGCGGACACAGCCGGATGACTCAAAGCGCATGAGCTTGTTGAAAAGGCCCTGCTGCGGCGTGTCATGCATGTACTCGCCGTTCTTGTTGTAGAAATTGATCTTCGTGGAGGCCATCGCGTTGGTCTTGCCTGGGTCCTGACGGAACATCAGGTTTGGCGCCTTCTCGGCATTCCAGTCGACCGTTTCCGGCGCCACCTCATTGCCCTTGCCGTCAATCAGGCGAATGGCATTCTTCTCGAGGTAGGTCGGATCCTTGCGCATCAGCGGCACGATGTCCTTTTCGACGATCGACCGCGGTGCCGTCCAGTACGGATTGAGGATGACCTCGTAGATCTTCGAGTTGACGAGATGCGTGGGACGGCTGATGCGGCCGACGACGGCTGCATGGCGCGTGGCAACGCTGCCGTCTTCAACTGCCTCGACATAAGCCGCCGGAATGTTGACCATCACATGGCGGCGTCCCAGTTCTTCCGGGAACGTCTGAATGCGGATGAGGTTTGTGTTCAGTTGCTGCAGGCGAACGTCAGCCGGAATGTTCATGGCCTTCAAGGTGAACTCGCCGATGACACCGTCAGCCGGAAGCCCGTGGCGCGCCTGGAAGCGCTTGACGGCGCCGTCGACATAGGAGTCGAATGCGCTGGAAATGCCCGCTTCGCGTGGCAGGTCGCCGGTGATAATCAGGCGCTGACGAAGGCTCTGGACGGCCGGATCATTCACACCGATCTGCAGACGCTGCTGGCTTGGGCTCACTTCCGGCCAGCCGCCCGCGGAAGCGATCTGCTGATACTGGGCGATCGCCTGCTGGATGCTCGGCACCGACTGCGGCCCGAGAATCGGCGTGTTCGAAACGACGGCTGTCGCCGTGCGGGATGCGGCCTTCGCATCGAACTGGTCGTCCCAATCGCCCCGCTGCGGAGCATTGATGAGCGAATCGATGGCCGATTGCGCGAATGCGGGGGCTGCCAGAGCGCCCGCGCCGACCATTGCCGCAGACGTCAGAAACGCGCGACGAGAGAAAGCTTCAGTTCCGATTTTCTTCGACATTCATCCCAACCACTAAATTGCCCTTGAGAGACCGGCGGCTTCGCTATCCCTGCGAGAACGCAAATCTCTATCAACCCGTCGCCACGGCGCATCGCACAATCTCTCTGCCGGCGATCACATGATTGCATGCAGGGAGCGCGAGGTTATCGGACCTCAATTGGGGAAGCGCCATTTGCCGTGTATTTCCGCTGACATGCTAATATGGCCAATTCGTGTCGCCCTGCACCACGCTCAACCGTCGGTGGCGGGCGATGCGCGAAAAACCATACCGATCCACAGAATGTGGCGGTTAATAGCGGCTAAAAAACGGCTTGAATACAGGCGATTATGCTTGCCTGCCATGCGTTGCAAAGATGTCACGAAATCGCCGACGCGGTCCGGATTACTCGCGCCAGTGGTCGGCCACCCACGGGGTTGGGCGGATATAATGGCGCAGATAACGAAACAGCGACTTGTTCCTCCGCCGCTCCGGATCGAACATATGCGAGATGTGATCAAGCGGCGGCGCGGCACGCCCCTTCAGACCGAAGCGCCCTTCGACCGCGAACTGCGGATGAAAATCGCGTGGAAAGAGGATCACCCGGGCGTTCGCGGGAAGGCGCGGTGTCAGGAAATAATTCAAAGGGAAAGGCCAGCGACAATCCTGCCTGAAGTGCAGGACCCAGCGGCGGGGAAAGAACGTCGCGCCACCGGGCGCATTTCGTGTCACGAAGCGCTGTTCGAATTCGTACTTGTCAGCCACGCCCTGCGGATCGGCGCGGAACGTCTCCTGCAACGGAACAAGCTTGCCGACCGGGAAGCGGAAGAGAGAGGTCTGCCCGAGGCGTTCGAACGGCGTCGTCTGGTTGCGCGACAGGATGACGTCATCCGGTTCGCCAACCTCGAAGAACGAGTCGAGAGAGCCGACAATCACCAGATCGAGGTCCAGGAACAGGACCGGGCCGCTCAAATTTCCAAGCTTCGGACCCCAAAGCCGCCCCTTGGGCCAGATGCCCTTCGTCCTCACCGGCATGTTCTCGACATCCAGCGGCGGCAGGTCTTCGCATAGGATTTCTGGATTCAAGCCGGCGCGGTCGTCGGTAAAGCAAGTGAAAGTGAAGGGCGGCGTAATGTTGCGCTTCACCATGGCGTAGAGGCGGTTGATGAAGGGGGCGCCGTACTTGGTTCCCCAGCTTATGCAGATGACCTGCTTCACCCCACCACTTGCAGCCAATACAGCTGACGTCATGACCTGCAACTCCTGGCTCACGCGAAAAACCCTAGACTCGTGCGGACGTCATTATCAAGTCGGCGACCAAATATGTAGCCCCCGCAACGAGGCGCAGCAAACGGCGAAAAGAGCGCCACGGAATACCGTTGCGCCCTTTCGTGCCTTGGAGGTCCATTAAGCCAGCAGGGAAGTTGGCTTAAAAGGTTACAGGCGATAGAGGATCTGGTCGTTCCAGAAGCGGTCCAGACGGGTGAGCAGCTTGTTCATCTGCGTGAATTCGTCGGTGCCGATGCCGCCGACCTTGTCGATCGAGCCGATATGGCGTTCATAGAGCTTGGCGACGGTTTCGGCGATGTCCTGGCCCGTTTCCGTCAGGCTGATGCGGACCGAGCGACGGTCGATGCGCGAGCGCTGATGGTTGATAAAGCCGAGGTCGACCAGCTTCTTGACGTTGTAGGAGACGTTGGAGCCGAGATAGTAACCGCGAGAGCGAAGTTCGCCGGCGGTCAGCTCGGAGTTGCCGATATTGAAGAGAAGAAGCGCCTGGACGGCGTTGACGTCGCTGCGACCCTGACGGTCGAACTCATCCTTGATGACGTCGAGCAGACGGCGGTGAAGACGTTCAACAAGATGAAGGGATTCCATGTAAAGATCACGGATGCCCTGTTCCTGCTGGTCACGGAAGTTCGATACCGCCTGCGGCTTGATTTTCGTGTTCATGATGACTGCCTCACTGTTTGTTTGGCGGTGTTGGTTTTCTTCCCGCCTTGAGACAGACCCTATCGAATACAAATAAAATTCTACTTAAACCGCAGGCTTAACAGTGCCTTACCGGAAACCCACGTTGTATCAGGGTAAATCAACGCTTACCTGCTGGCGCCGCTTGCGCTTCTCGTACCAGAGCGCGGCGCGGAATCCCAGGTAGACCAGGGCTACCGCAAAATGCAGCAGAACGATCAGCCGATTGCCCCCGAAAATCTCCGGCATGAAGCCGTACATGATGATCTGTCCGCCTGCCGCGAGCACCCAGATAACCGGTCCCCAGGACACGGCAAGCCACAGCCCGAGAGACGCGACAGGGAAGAGAACGGCAAGGCAGGTGCTTGCGACCTTCCAGGGAAGGCTGAGCAGATCGAAGCGCCCTGCCCCCACAAGCGAATAGCCGACAAGCATCGCCCAATACTGCAATCCGAACCAGAAGCAGGAAATGGCGACAAGCCGCAGGAACAGGATGAAGAGAACGCTGGTCAGCGTCCGTTTCGGTATCGTCGGAGAATCAGCGTCCATGTCTCAAACAATAGGGTTGTGGTTGCGACTTCGCCAGCGCCTCATCGATTGCGGCCAATCGTCCGGTTTGGATTTCGGCGACGCCATGATAATGAGCGGTTCGACAATTGGAATGGCAAAAGCTGGAACGACCATGCAGGACAAGACCCACCTCGTCGATGAAATCACCGGCCATCGGCGCATGCGCCGCAACCGCAAGGCGGATTGGACGCGCCGCCTCGTGCAGGAAAACCGCCTGACGGTCGACGATCTCATCTGGCCGGTTTTCGTCGTGCCGGGCACCGGCATCGTCGAGCCGATACCGGCGATGCCCGGCGTCAACCGCATGAGTGTTGACAAGCTCGTCGAAGCCACGAAAGAAGCGGCTGACCTCGGCATCCCGGCGATCGCGACCTTCCCCAATATCGAGATGGAACTGCGCGACGAAACCGGCTCGAACAGTCTCGAAGCCAACAACCTGATCAACCAGGCAACGACCGCGATCAAGAAAGCGGTGCCCGGCATCGGCGTCATCACCGATGTGGCGCTCGATCCTTTCACGAGCCATGGCCATGACGGGATCCTGCGACAGGGCGAGATCGTCAACGACGAGACGGTCGATCAGGTCGCGCGCGCAGCTGTGATGCAGGCCGATGCCGGATCGGACATCATTTCCCCCTCGGAGATGATGGACGGCAGAATCGGAGCCATCCGCCGCGCGCTCGATGCCGCAGGGCATCAGAACGTCGGCATCATGAGCTATGCCACGAAATTCGCCTCAGCTTTCTACGGCCCCTACCGCGAGGCGATCTCGACCGGTGGACTGCTCAAGGGCGACAAGAAGACCTACTACATCGATCCGGCAAACGGCACCGAAGCGATCCGCGACGCCGCGCTTGACGTGGAGGAAGGTGCCGACATGCTGATGGTCAAGCCAGGACTTCCCTATCTCGACATCTGCTGGCGCATGAAGGAGGCCTTCGGTCTGCCGACCTTCGCCTATCAGGTTTCCGGTGAGTACACACAGATCAAGGCTGCCGCGATGAATGGCTGGATCGACGGCGAGCGCGCGATGCTGGAGACCCTGCTGTCATTCAAGCGTGCGGGCTGCGATGGCATCCTCACCTATTTTGCGGTCGAGGTGGCCAGGATCCTCACCAAGCGCTGATTGCGCCCAATATTGCATTTCCAGGAAGCGATACCATATCAGCGGCATCGTTTTCTCGAAAGGAGACCGCAACGATGACGCTCACTCCCAACCCGCTTTATGCTGCACCGGACGACTGGCGCGCCTATAGCGGCACGCTGAGCCGTCGTGTCTTCGCATTCATCCTCGACTACGTGATCGTCCTGCTGCTCTGCATCCCGGCAGCGGTCGTGCTTTTCTTCTTGTCGATCGTCACACTGGGGCTGGGATTCTTTCTTTATCCGGCGCTGTTCCTGATCGTCGCGGGCCTCTATTTCGGTTTTACGGTGGGCGGCCCCAATCAAGCCTCTCTGGGCATGCGCGCAATGGGGATTGCGATCGTGCGTGTCGATGGCCAGCGGATGGACTTTCTGACCGCCATCGTTCACCTGGCGCTTTTCTGGATCCTGAACTCCGTTCTGACGCCGCTGATCTTGCTGGTCGGCCTATTCACCGAGCGCAGCCGGTTGATCCACGATTTTCTGGTGGGCACCGTCACGGTACGCACCGCCTGATCAGGCCCGCTACAAGCTAAAATAAACGCTGCTCCTGGCCTTTGCCGGGAGCCTTTCGGCGCCATATCCAAAAGTATAACGCGCGACAAGGGGCAGGAGACCGGCCCCGCTGTTGACGTTTTCTATTCTTAAGTCATCCTGTCAGACAAGCAACGAACCGAAGGAAATCTCCGCAACAGATGAATACGCAGACGACGCCATCACCGCAGTTTTATCTGACTGCTCCGGCTGCGTGCCCCTATCTGGCCCACGAGATGGAACGCAAGGTCTTTACACATCTCGTCGGCCCCCGCGCAGCGGAGATGAACGATATCCTGACACAAGGCGGCTTTCGCCGGTCGCAGAACATTGCCTATCGACCGGCCTGCGAGGCCTGCCGTGCCTGCATTTCCGTCCGTATCCTCGCGCAGGAGTTCCTGCCGACGAAATCAATGAAGCGGGTGTTGGCGACGAATGCCGATATCATCTCCACCGAATTCCCCGCTCAGCCCTCCAGCGAGCAATACTCGCTATTCCGACGCTATCTCGACTTTCGCCACCAACAGGGCGGAATGTCCGACATGACCGTGCTCGACTACGCCATCATGGTCGAGGATACACATGTGAACACCAAGATCATCGAGTATCGGCTTCGAAAGGAAGGCGCTGGCCTCGAAGAGCGCCCGACGGGTGAGCTGCTGGCCGCCGCTCTCACAGATACGATGAGCGATGGCCTGTCCATGGTCTATTCCTACTTCAATCCTGACATGGATCGACGCTCCCTTGGTACGTTTATGATTCTTGATCACATCAAGCGCACAAAGGCTTTGGGTCTTCCGCATGTCTACCTGGGCTACTGGGTTCAAGGGTCGCGGAAAATGGACTACAAGACTCGCTTCCAGCCACAGGAGCACCTGACTTCGCGCGGCTGGGAACGTTTCGATCCCTCCACAATGCCCGAAAGCACACGCTACTAAATGCCCCTCCCTGCCCTCTCCGATCATCGGAAGGGTCTGCTGCTGACGGCGATCGGCGGTCTGGCCCTTTCCATGGATATTCCGCTGGTACGCCTTGCACACGGAGACATGTGGTCGATCCTCGGCATGCGCAGCCTCACGACGGTTGCCGTCGCGGTGCTGGTGATCTGCCTTACCAGCTACGTCAAAGGCACGTGGCCGGTGCTCGTGCCCGGCAGGCACAGCCTTGCGGCGGGACTGCTCTATGGCTGTTCGACGCTGACCTTCCTGCTTGCCGTCTTCAATACGGCAACAGCCAATGTGGTCTTCATCGTCGCGTTCAATCCGATGTTCGGAGCGCTTCTATCATGGGTGTTCCTCAAGGAACGCCCTTCGGTATCCACGCTCGTCACCATGGCGGTGATGGTGTTCGGTGTTGGCTTGATCGTGCATGATGGATTGGCCGGCGGCCATGTCTTTGGTGATGCCATGGCGCTGCTCAGCGCCTTTATCCTTGCATCGGCAATTACGGTCGGCCGGGCATCACGCCGGGACATGGGCTTCGTGCCCCTGCTTGCCGCCGCCCTGCCCGCCATCCTCGGCTTTGCCAAGGCATTGCCGAGCGGGCTCGCCATAGAACATCCGGCCTGGATCATCCTCAATGGCGCACTTCTGATGCCGGTTGCCTTTTGGTGCCTCGCCACGGGACCACGCTATCTATCAGCGCCCGAAGTCGGCATGTTCTATCTGCTCGAAACCATTCTGGCTCCGATCTGGATCTGGCTGGTCTTCGCGGAAACGCCCCCGACGATGACGCTCATCGGCGGCGCGATCCTGGTCTTTGCGATTATGGCGCACTCGCTTTGGATGGTTCGGAGGCGGCTTGCGCGACAATCTCTGGCGCATTGACCACCTGCATCGCCTCGAGCTCGCGTTCAAGCCCTTGCATCACATGAACCCAGCCCTGTCGCGTCTGCTCCTCGAACTGCCCCCATTCGGCGCACATTTCGTGTGAGAGTGTCAACCGCGTGCCTTCGGCCAGTGGTTCGATGTCGATCTGGATTCGATCTGCGTTGTGGTCATGCTCCGCTGCCGAGAAGCAGAAGACCATTCGCCGCGGCCGGCGCAATTCCAGAAACACGCCGTAATGGACCGCGTCACCTGTCGGACGCCGGTCGATGACGAGAAAATGGCCGCCCACCTTCGGATCGATATCGGCGCGGATAACGCGGCCTTCGTCGCTCGCGAAGAGGAATCGTTTTGCGATTTGCGGGTTCAGCCATGCGTCATAGACAGCGCAGGGCGAGGCATTGAAACTATGCGCAACGTTCAAGGTGATGGTATTGCAAGCACTCATCAACATTCCTCCGTGATCGGACATGACGTTTTCCCTGAAGCGCCACATTCGATCATTCCGTCCGCCTGCGGAATGATGTCTGTCCATGTTGTGATTACAGGACAGAGGTAGAGGAGTTGCCTCGCTCGCCAAGAGCGAGGCCAATATTTTTTGTCTTAGCCGGCAAACTTGCCGCTGCGCGGGAAGCCCTTCGGAACGGTGCGGCCGGCTGTCGCGCGATCAGCGAGCCATTCGGCAAGCTCGTCCTTGTTCTTGGTGAAGGTGCGGCCGGCGCTGTCTTCCCAGACGAGCCCGTCAGCGATCGCGAAGCAGCGCACGTCCGAGATGCCGCCATCCTTGTAGCGCTGCAGGCGAACGCCCTTGCCGCGACCCATTTCCGGCACCTGCGCCAGTGGGAAGGCGAGCAGCTTGCGGTTCTCGCCGACGACGGCGACATGGTCGCCGCTGACGGGAACGATCAGCTTCGTCTCATCAGGCATGGAGACGTTCATGATCTGCTTGCCCTTGCGGGTATTGGCCACCATGTCGGCTTCGGCAACGACGAAGCCGTTGCCGGCCGTCGAGACGATCATCTGCTTGCGGGCCGGATCGTGCACAAAGGCGGTCAGGACGTCCTGATCGTTTTCCATGTCGATCATGATGCGCAGTGGTTCGCCGTGGCCTCGACCGCCAGGCAGCTTGTCGCCGCCTAGGGTGAAGGCCTTGCCACCTGTCGTGATGATGAGGATCTTGTCGGTCGTCTGCGCCGGGAAGGCAACCTTCAGCGCGTCGCCTTCCTTGAAGGTCAAGGTCGCGGTGTCGGAGATGTGCCCCTTCAGTGCGCGGATCCAACCCTTTTCGGAGACGACGACGGTGATCGGTTCTTTCTCGATCATCGCCTGCTGGATGGCCTGCTCGTCGGCCTCGGGCGCCTCGGCGAACTGGGTGCGGCGGCGGCCGAGCTCGGTTGCTTTCGCGAACTTCTTCTTCACCTCGCCGATTTCCCAGGCGACCGTCTGCCACTGCTTTTCGTCCGATGCCAGCAGGGCCTCGATCTCGCCCTTCTCCTTGGTGAGTTCGTCGAACTCCGTGCGGATCTCGAACTCCTCGAGCTTGCGCAACGAGCGCAATCGCATGTTCAGGATCGCTTCGACCTGATTGTCGGTGAGCGACCAGCGCGCGATCATCACCGGTTTCGGCTCGTCCTCTTCGCGGATGATGCGGATGACTTCATCGATATTTAGGTAAGCGATCAGCAAGCCGCCGAGGATTTCTAGGCGCCGGTCAATGGCGGCCAGACGGAAGCGCGAGCGGCGCTGCAGCACGTCGCGCCGATGGTCGAGCCATTCCTTCAGCACCTCATTCAGAGCCATGACGCGCGGGATGCGCCCCATCGAAAGAACGTTCATGTTCAGCGGGAAGCGGCTTTCCAGCTCCGTTAGCTTGAACATGGATTCCATAAGGATCGTCGGGTCGACCGTGCGGTTCTTCGGCACCAGCACGACACGAACGTCTTCAGCGGATTCGTCCCGGATGTCCTCGAGCAAGGGCAGCTTGCGCGCCAGCAGCAGTTCGGCGATCTTTTCGATCAGGCGGGACTTTTGCACTTGAAACGGGATTTCGGTGACGATGATCTGGTAGCCGCCGCGGCCGAGATCCTCGATCTCCCACTTGGCGCGTGTGCGGAAACCGCCACGGCCGGTCTTGTAGGCCTCGATGATGCTTTCACGGCCGTCGATGATAATGCCGCCAGTCGGGAAGTCCGGACCGGGAATGAACTCGACCAGTTTCTCCACCGTAGAGTCGGGGTGCTTGATGAGGTGAAGCGCGGCATCACATAGCTCGTGGACATTGTGCGAGGGAATCGACGTTGCCATGCCGACCGCAATACCGGACGAACCGTTCGCAAGCAGGTTCGGGAAGGCGCCCGGCAGAACGACCGGCTCCTCGTCTTCCTCGTTGTAGGTTAGCCGGAAATCGACCGCATCCTGTTCGATGCCATCGAGCAGCAGACCCGCGACCTCGGTCATGCGCGCTTCGGTATATCGATAGGCGGCAGCACTGTCGCCGTCGATGTTGCCGAAGTTGCCCTGCCCGTCGACGACGGGATAGCGCTGCGAGAAATCCTGCGCGAGGCGCACCAGCGCATCGTAAACCGACTGGTCGCCATGCGGATGGAACTTACCGATGACGTCGCCGACGATACGGGCGCACTTCTTGAAGGCGGAATTGGGCCGAATGCCCATTTCGCTCATGGCGTGAATGATACGGCGGTGCACCGGCTTCAAGCCATCACGCACGTCCGGGAGCGCGCGGTGCATGATGGTCGATAGCGCATAGGCAAGGTATCGCTCTTCGAGCGCCGCCTTCAGATCGACCGGAAGGATACTATCGTCGTCTCCGCCAGAGGGCGGCAAAATCTCTTGTCCCATATGTCCTGACTAGCCGAGATGACCCTTTTGAGCAAGGAATCCGGGCATTCCGGCTGTGGATGAAGTCTTCGAAGGACAGGAAAACAATGCGCCGCGACACTTTGCCTGAATTTGGTCGTTGTTTCGTTTTCCCTTCAACACAAATTTAGAAATCCGCAAATATAAACCGCGATTGAACCAAGGTAGATCGGCCACGAATTGAGCCGTCGCTACGAACCGCCACTAGGGGACCCCAGATGACTTTTTACCGGACGACACGGCTGATGCTTTCGGGCGTTGCCTTTCTTTCTCTCGCCGGCTCCGCCTTCGCTCTCGATGGCCAGGATCTGCTGAAGAAGATCAACGCGGCCTATAGCCAGCAGGGCGGCACGATCGTTGCCGATAGTGTCAATGTCGACGGCACGACAGTGACGCTGAAGAAGGCGAGCTTCAAGGCAAACAGCGGCGAAGCGGTGTCGATCGGCGACATCACCATGACGAGCGTCGAGGCAGACGACGACGGCGGCTATTATGTCGAGGAAGCGTCCTTCCCGAACATCAGCGCCACGAGCGAAGGCGCCACCTTCACGGCATCCGATCTGACGCTTAACGGCATTTCGATCCCTGCCGATCCGAAGGGCGAAGGGCTCGACGCCATGCTGCTCTACGAGAACGCCCACAGCGGCCCGGTGAAGGTCGTCCAGAACGGCGCCGAGCTGTTCTCGATCACCGAAAGCGACGTCAACCTGACGCTTCGCGAAGACGAGTCCGGCTTCGATTTCGATGGTGCCTTCAAGGGCCTGAAGGCCGATCTCAGCAAGGCAAGCGACGCTCAGAGCAAGGAAGCGATCGACAAGCTGGCGCTGCAGCACATCCAAGGCGACATCACCATGAAGGGCGCTTGGGAACTGACACCCGGCACGATCGACGTTTCCGAATTCGCGTTCGACTTCAACAACATCGGCAAGCTGAACCTCGCCTTCAAAATCTCCGGCTACACCATGCCCTTCATAAAGTCGCTGCAGGAAGCCGCCAAGCAGGCCGAAGCGAACCAGAACAAGGAAGAAGCGCAGCAGGCTCTCGGCCTCTCGATGCTCGGACTGATGCAGCAGCTGTCGTTTGAAAGCGCCCAGATCCGCTTCGACGACGCCTCCATTACCAAGCGCGCGCTCGATTACGCCGGCAGCCAGCAGAACATCTCCGGCCAGCAGATGGCGGATTCGCTGAAGGCGATGACGCCGATCATGCTGGCGCAGCTCAACATTCCGGAGCTACAGAACGCCGTGTCGGCGGCCGTCAACACCTTCCTCGACGACCCGAAGAACTTGACGCTTGCCGCTGCTCCAGCAAAGCCCGTACCGTTCCCGATGATCATGGGGGCCGCGATGGGCGCACCGAACACGCTGCCGCAGGTTCTCGGCGTGAAGGTTTCGGCCAACGATTGATGTGCCGAGCTTGAGTATTTGAAACCCGGCGCGCAATTGCCCGCCGGGTTTCTTGTATTTGCGAGCCGACCGTCACGCGCCTGGATGCGAGGCGATCTACGCTGCGATCTGATCGGCCCTAGAAACAAAAGAGCCGGCGAAATCGGTCGCCGGCTTTTTGTGTTCAAACAGACCTGCTCAGTCCTTCTTGACCGGCGGAATCGGGCGGATCGCCAGTTCGCGCAGCTGCGTCGGCGTCGCCGGAGTCGGAGCGCCCATGAGCAGATCCTGCGCCTGCTGGTTCATCGGGAACAGCGAGATTTCGCGCAGGTTCTTGGCGCCAACGAGCAGCATGACGATACGATCGATGCCGAAGGCCATGCCGCCATGCGGTGGGGCGCCGTACTGGAAGGCACGGTAGAGGCCACCGAACTGCTCCTCGACTTCCGCCTGCGACTTACCGGTCAATTCAAAGGCCTTGACCATGACTTCCGGCAGCTGGTTACGGATCGATCCCGAAGCGATCTCGAAGCCGTTGCAGACCATGTCGTATTGGAAAGCCTTGATCGACAACGGATCGGCACCGCTGAGTGCTTCCATGCCGCCCTGCGGCATCGAGAACGGATTGTGGGCGAAGTCGATCTTCTTTTCCTCTTCCAACCATTCGTAGAACGGGAAATCGACGATCCAGCAGCATTCGAAGCGATCGCGATCGACGAGGTTCAGTTCCTCACCAGCCCTGGTGCGGGCTTCCCCGGCGAACTTGTAGAACTTCGCGGGGTCGCCAGCGACGAAGAAGCAGGCGTCACCGTCATCAAGGCCGAGTTGGGTGCGGATCGCGTCGGTGCGATCCTCACCGATGTTCTTGGCGAGCGGACCGGCGCCTTCGAGCTTCTCCCCTTCCTTGCGCCAGAAGATGTAGCCGAGGCCCGGCTGACCCTGGCTCTGCGCCCAGGCGTTCATGCGGTCGCAGAAGGCGCGGGAGCCGCCGGTCTTGGCCGGAATAGCCCAGACCTCGACCTTCGGGTTCGAGGCAATCATGTTGGCGAAGACCTTGAAGCCGGAGCCATCAAAGTGCTCGGTGACGGCCTGCATCTCGATCGGGTTGCGGAGATCCGGCTTGTCGGAGCCGTACTTGCGCATCGCGGTCTCATAAGGAATGCGCGGGAACGTTTCCGTCACCGGCTTGCCGTCTGCGAACTCGACGAAGATGTCGCGAATGACCGGCTCCATCGTGTTCCAGACATCTTCCTGCTCGACGAAGCTCATTTCGAGGTCGAGCTGGTAGAATTCGCCCGGCAGGCGGTCGGCGCGCGGGTCTTCGTCGCGGAAGCACGGCGCGATCTGGAAGTAGCGGTCGAAACCGGCGACCATCAGCAGTTGCTTGTACTGCTGCGGCGCCTGCGGCAGCGCGTAGAACGTGCCGGGATGAATCCGGCTCGGCACGAGGAAGTCGCGTGCGCCTTCCGGCGAAGAGGCCGTCAGGATGGGTGTCGTGTATTCGGTGAAGCCGATATTGCCCATCTCGCGGCGCATGGCTGAAATGACCTGCGTGCGCTTGACAATGTTCTTGTGCAGCGTCTCGCGGCGCAGATCGAGGAAGCGGTACTTCAGGCGCACGTCTTCCGGATAGTCAGGTTCGCCGAAGACCGGCAGCGGCAATTCCTTGGCAGCGGAGAGCACTTCGATCTCCTGCGCGTAAAGTTCGATCTCGCCGGTCGCCATGTTCTTGTTGACGGTGTCTTCTGTACGAGCCTTGACGAGGCCGTCGATGCGGATGACCCACTCGCCGCGAACCAGTTCAGCCTGCTTGAAGGCGGGCGAATCCGGATCGGCGACGACCTGGGTGATGCCGTAGTGGTCGCGCAGGTCAATAAAGAGAACGCCGCCATGGTCACGAACACGGTGGACCCAGCCGGAAATCCGGACATTGGCGCCGACATCCGACTTGCGGAGGGCTGCACATGTGTGGCTGCGGTAACGATGCATCATCTCAATTCCCAGTATTTGGCTTAAAGACGGCGGCAAGGGGCTCCAATGGCTCTCCCGCGCCGACAAGAAAATCGGGCGGAAAAGCGCATGGACGGTCTGATTTGTCAAGGGTTGGAGCACCAAGCCTGCGCTTTGAGAGCGGTTTATGGCAGCGGTGCAACCGCGGGATCGCAAACGGCCATGCGGCAGTTTGGCAATCCCGCGCCATATTGCTGAAGCTGCCGGTCAACTTTAAAGAGGAACGATATCGTTCTCGCGGAGCCTCGACATGCCCCTCCTCACTCGCCGCAATCTCCTGAAAGCCTCTAGCGTCGCAGGAGCCTACGGCGTGGGTGTTGGCATAGCGGGAAAATTCGGGCTGGCGGAAGCAGCGCCAGAGCCGCAGATCCTGAAAGCGGTGAAGACGACGGCCAGTATTACCGATGCCGGTGTCACGAACGACATCATGACCTGGGGTGACGGCGGCATGCCACCAGTGCTGCGGATGACGAAGGGCAAGCCCTACGCGGCTCGGCTGACGAACGCGCTCGACGAGCCGACGACGATCCACTGGCACGGTTTGAGAATCGCCAACAAGATGGACGGCGTGCCGTTCATGACGCAGCCCTACGTCTATACCGGCGACAGTTTCGACTACGCCTTCACGCCGCCGGACGCCGGCACCTTCTGGTATCACCCGCATTGCAACACGCTGACGCAGATGGGCCACGGCATGACGGGTGTCCTCGTGGTCGAGGATCCGGCTGACCCGACATTCGATGCCGAAGTGGTGCTCAATCTGCGCGACTGGCGCCTCGGCGGCGACGGCCAATTCATTGCGGCCTTCCGCCCGCGCGACGCGGCAAAGACCGGCACCTACGGAACGGTCAGGACGGCCAACTGGCACCAGGAGCCGCAATATGATGCGCCGGCCGGCGGTCTCATCCGGCTACGGATTGCCGTGACCGACGTCACCCGCATCTTCTCGCTGAAGATGGAAGGTGCCGAGGCGACCGTGATTGCGATCGACGGCAATCCCGTACCGAAACGCTTTCCGCTCGATCTGCTGCTGATCGGCCCCGGCCAGCGCCTCGATCTCGCCGTGCGGATGCCGGACAGCGAGGGCGCCATTGCGACACTCGAAGACATCAGGGGCACGACGCCGAAGACGATCGCCAAGCTTAGGGCTGTCGCAACATCGTTGAAGCGCCATGTCGGCGATCTTGCCACGCTCGGCGAAAACCCCGTCGCTAAGGCCGATCTGTCCTCGGCACAAAAGATTCCGCTCATTCTCAGCGCCACGGCCGAAAGCGCGCCTGCCGACAGCATCTGCGGCACGCTGGGCTACAGCTTCTGGGCCATCAACAAGGTGCCGTGGCCAGGCGACACACCTGACCCGACGGCGCCACTGGCGGAACTGAAGCTCGGCAAGAGCTACATCCTGCAGCTCGAGAACCTGACGCCACATACCCATCCCATCCACCTGCACGGCATGAGCTTTACCGTGCTGTCGTCATCGACGCGCAATGTCATGCCACTCATCAGCGACACCTATCTCGTCCAACCGGACGAAAAGGTGCAGCTCGCCTTCGTTGCCGACAGTCCGGGCGATTGGCTGCTGCACTGCCACATCATCGAGCATCAAAAGACCGGCATGACCAGTTATGTTAGAGTTGTTTGACAGGTCTTTGCGGGTTCTAGTGCCGCGCCACAGAGATTATGACTCTTTGACGGGGTAAGCTTTGCGGAGCTTTTGGCGGGCTTTTTCGGTTGTGAACATCCATTGGATCTTTGCGCCATTAGCGTTGCGTTGCTGCTCCCAGGCTGCGACTTCGGCGATTATGGTGTCTTTATTGTCGATACGACGGTCGAGGCATTGGCTGCGCAGGACACCGATCTCGATCTCGACCATGTTGAGCCAACTGGCGTGCTTGGGCGTGTGGTGGAACTCCAGTCGCTTCAGCACCCTTCGAGCCTCCGGGGCTGGAAATGCGTCGTAAAGCGCCCCGGCGGAATGGGTGGAGAGGTTGTCCATCACCACGCGGATGATCGGGGCGTCGGGATAATCGACGTCGACCAGTTCGCGCATGCACTGGGCGAAGTCTTGGTTGGTTCGCCGATCGGTGACCTTCACCCTGCGCCAGGGCTGGTGGGCGTCCATGAAGACAAACAGATTGACCGTGCCGTTTCGGCGATACTCGCAGTCGTAGCGTTCAAGCTGGCCAGGCTTGGCCGCAATGGGCTCGCGCACTTCGCCGATGAGTTGGGTCGGGCTCTCGTCGAAGCAGACCACGGGCCTTTGTGGATCAGGCGTCTCTGCGTAGAGGTCGAGAACATCCTCCATGCGCGCGACGTATTCCCCATCGAGCTTTGGGATGCACCACATGTCTTTGCGCCAAGGTTTGAGATGATTCTCAGCCAGCCGGCGACGTACGGTCTCCGAGGACAACTCGTCATGATCGGTGAGTCGGACCATCTCATCGGCCAGAAGCTCCAGGGTCCAGCGGGCTCGCCCGGGCGGCGGCTTTGAGCAGGCGGTCGCCACCAACAGCGCCTCCTCCTTGCTCGATAGCTTGCGCTCAACACCCGGGCGCGGTTCTTCACTGAGCGCGCCTTCCAGATTGGCTTCCACAAACCGGCGCTTGGTCCGGTAAATCGTCGATCCGCTGACGTTCAAGGTTGCCGCGATCACCTCGTCGCTGAAGCCTTCGTCCGCCGCCACCAGGATCTGGGCGCGCTTGATCTTGCGCGACGCATGGCGTCCCCCGCTCAACAAAACGGCCAGTTGATCACGTTCCGATTGGCTAAGCTCTACGTGAAACTTTATATTCATCGACACCTCCTTCAGCGCGGAGACGCAGATGAATCCGAAAATGAGTCCCTCACTTGACCCGCAAGCCGCAACGGCAAGACATGGCCTTACGCAAGTCCAAGGCCAGTACCTGGCCTTCATCTACGCCTACAGCCGCATCTTCAAACAGCCTCCGGCCGAAGCCGACATGCGTCGCCACTTCGCCGTTACGGCTCCGTCTGTTCACCAGATGGTGCTGACCCTCGAGAAGGCAGGATTTATATCCCGCGTGCCAGGCGCAGCACGCAGCATCCAACTTCTCATCCCACCAGAAGACTTGCCCATTCTACGATAACCCAACCCGTCATAATCTCTGTGGCGCGGTACTAGTGGATCTGGTGGGGCAATGTTTCTGTTCACCCTGCCTCTCGAACCAGACGAAACCACTGGCGCAAAGCCTGCCGACCAAACCGCAATGTTGAGAGACTGCGTATGACCAAGAACTGGCTGAAGCTCTCGAGCCAGGCAGGTCTCCGCGAAGCGTGAAGGCCTTCGGAAGGTCCTCTCTTCCATCGCGAGACAACGGGGTGCCCCGAACTGGTTCCACCTTCACGCTCGGGCCGACAGGCGGCAGTGGCGGAAGTAACAAACGCATCGATCACGGTGCGCAATCGCGCTTGCGAAAACTGGGCGAAGCGGTGGAGAGCGTCAACCTGTCTACATCGGCTAAAAGTGCTGAGCACCAAGCTCGATGGCCCTCAATTCCGGACCCAGGACGCGACTTCGGCTCAATGCATGGTCGCGGAAATCACTAGAGGGCGGAGATCCCCGAAATCGTCTAAAAGACGGAGAAGCTCGACGGAGTGGCACAAGAGACCAAACCGGGTCCCAGCAACGTATAGGGTGAAGGCAGATCTCCAGGCTTGCAAAGCTTGTCCCCAGGGAGACTTGATCGTTTCGCGTGGCATGACGGAGAACATCATCAAATGAGCCTCCAAGTCCGTAGTCGGCCATGATGAAATATCTGGCGGCGTGTGGAGCGGAGAGCCCGGAGCGCAAGGCCCAGCTTCCCCATATGCGCTGGGAAACAGCGTCAATGGGACCAGCTCGATTTGGATGCGGTGGAGTTCGTGTGTCATGGTCTCAATCCTTGGAGGAACGCGGAGCAACGAATAGGCAAACAGTCCGACCCATCGGCTCGCCGGCCACGCATCGCTGGTGAACCGCCTCAAGTCTGTTCTTGATGCAGGCATCGGCGTGATGAGCGCCTTCGTGAGCTAGATGACATTGCCGCGCGGGAGAAAGTATCCTGACCGTAACAGGACGCGGCTCGACCTGCTATTGATCTTGAGGAAGGATCGGGTAGCGAAGAGGAGGAGACGGCTTATACGGGGGTTTAGTAGTCCTTCATCGAGGCCCACTGGCAGAAATCAGACCGCCATCCGCTCCCGCGCGATGAGGCGCCTTCGGCCCTCCTGTTCCCACGGCCGATGACATCGACCAGATGGAAACCCTCGTCCCGAACTGCGTTGCCGCGTTTCCTTGGACGCCTTGAGCGCGCCGCCGCGAGACGTAGGGACGCTTCGAAACGAGTGGCTGAGCCGGCCATAACTCCGTGGCAGCCCGCCCGTGTGCTGCCTCCGTATAATTTGCGCATACACAAGTATCATGGCGGACCTACGAACTTTGCTTTACCTTTTGCTCATGAGTGCTGGCTCCCCAAATTGATCATGTTCGCACCGGCGTCGGCAGCCATTCAGCACACGTTGGAACCACGGCTAATCAGGTTCCAAAACCGTTAGGAAGGGACGCAGAATGCCGACGGTATCTCCGACTCCTATCACGCCTCCAGACGAGCATGTTGTCACCGCCCGAGAGGCGCTTGAGCCCCTCTATGAGAGACTGGAGCTTCACACCGAGGCCACCCTGCTGTCGGCGGCGATGGAGGCCGGATGGCCCGCCGATGAGGCAACGAAGGCGCTGGCTGCCCTTAGATTGCAAGACGCCCTCAATATACTCGGCCGAGAGAATTGAGGTCCAGCATATCGACCTCAGCCCAAAAACAAAGAACGAGATGGAAGGCGTCGCAAAGTTTCCTTTGCGGAGACGACGAACAATTTCGCCGGCGTTCGGCGTCGCCAAGGATTCGAGGGTTCGATTGGAACATCACAACGATGTTCCCGCCTTGCAAACCAACTCCATTCCATATCGGTGCTCCGACGGAGATGCCGCGTTCCGGCGCCAGCTTCGCCGTATCTACGCGGCAGCCGTGTTCCTTCTAAAACGATCCGGCAAAGCCCCAAAGGCTCGCTTGGTTGCCGTTTAGCGGATCGACCAAGTTATCGACCTCCTCGGCGGTGAGTTTGAGCATATCGACACCGTCGTTGCTGCCAGGGAATACAGTTTTCAATGCGGGCAACGGCCGGACGAGACGTGCGACCGTCCGGCCTGTAACCTTCCCCGTGCTAGGTTGGTTCTAGTTCTCGCGAGGCGCGCGATTGTAATCAGATGGTTGGATGTCGCCCGTGACCGAGATATTTCCCTGGATCCTATAGACTATCCGCAAATTGGCAGCCGCAGCCTGAAGCCAACCGACGGCATCCTCCGAGGTCCATGCCGTTCCCTCCGGCGGTAAACTCTCAAACAGGCCTACGATCAAAGGACTCAAAGAGGAGGAGCTGCTGTTCCCGCCGCCCTGGTTCGTCCCCCCTCCTCCGCCGCCATCGGACGGAGCCGAGCGGATTTGATCGGAAGAGGTCGGAGATACCTCGCCAGAAGGGCCCGAAGACCTGGCGTGAGACGAACTCGAAGAGCCCCCGGACGAACCCGACGACGCCGCGTTAGCGGAGCCTGCGCTGCCGTGGGACGAATTCGAATACGCCGCGCCGGAGGAACCCGTAGCGGATCCCGACTGATCTCCATAGGAAGAATACGTCGTTCCGCCGGTGCTCGAGGCGGCTGCCGCACCGGTAACGAGGCCTGCCGCATACCCGCCCAGAACGTAGGCTCCGCGGCGATAGTATCCGCGCCCGTAGTCTCCGCCGCTATACTCTCCGTAACCGTAGTCGCCGACGCCGCGGTCTCCACCACCATAGTATCCACGGCCAAAGTATCCGTTGCCGTTGCCCGAGACCTTGAGATCGCCTGAGTTGTTGACGGTGAGGTTGCCTGAGTCCTTCGCGACGATATTGCCCCCGGAGTTCATGAAGGCGCGGTTCCCGACGACGTTGCCGCCCGAGTTCAGCGTGTTGCGGATATTTCCGGACACATTGCTCCCTTCGCGGCCGGGGCCCTCCGCCAGTCGCCCCTTTGCGCCGCCGACACCTGGCATACGACTTCTTGGCTTCACTGTAGGACGGTTCTGCGCGCTTATCGGCGGCCGACCGTGGCTCGCCATCGGCGGACGCGGTGTCCGACCCACCTGCGGACGCGGCGACCCGCCAGGCCCTCCCGACGGCAGGTGCGGCATCCCTCCTGACGGGAAACGCGGTGGCCGTCCCATTGGCAGACTCGGCGGACCGCCGGGCGGTGGCGCAAACTGACCGAAGGCCACGTCCGACGTAATGGCCGTTAAAGCGACAAAAGCAAGGCTGGTGCACTTCAGACGGTTCATCACTTGCCGCCTTCCTTTCCCGACGCGACGGCGGGTGTCGAGTCGACCTCTTTCACCCCGGCGGGAGGGTCAAAGGTGAACTCGGAGTCGGACAAAGGAGGCTGGGTCTTCCAGCTCGTGAATTCTGCGATGAACCGGGGTTGGCCCTGCAGCAACGGATAGGTGACGATCAGGCGATGTGGCGTCGCCGCGGTGTTCTTCTCGACCCACAGTTCCAGATCGATACCGGACTTCTGAGAGAAAAACAGATGCCTGCACTCGATGCCGTCGACCTCGGCCGTCCCAACCTGCCAGGCGGCCATGGCATCGCCCAACAGGATTTTATCCGGAGAAGCTCCAAAAAGTGCGCCCAGCGGAAAATCGAAGTCGAGCTTGTCTGCGACCACCTCAAGCGCGGACGGTATGTCGCCCGACGCGGGGGTCGTCACGTATTTTTTACTGTCGGGATAAAAGAGCGAGGCCGCCTTGCCGTCGTAGAACAGATTGTGCTTTCCGTCATCGCCGGTAAATTCGACGACGATCCGGTCAGGCCGGCGCACGGCGATCTTCATTGTGTGAAAAATGTGAAGCGGTTGTCCGGACTGATCCAAATAAACGCGGATCGTTCTCGCAGTGATCGACAGGTCCCTTGCGAGTAGCGTCTTTCCCATCTGTGAAACGGCGGTCTCGGCCTCGTCGCTGATCGCCGGCTTGAACGGAGGTTCCGACTCATCTGCGCGGGCTGTCGGCAGCGCGGCGAATCCTACGCACACGACGAGCGCGACGGCTTGGACGGCATTTCGAAGTATCGCATTCAAACCTCCCCCGCTTGCGCCATCGACAGTTGGGTCCGCCGCGACCGAACAGCGCAGGCCTTTCAATAGGATTCGGTTCGAGCCATTGCAAACTTTCATGTTCATTTCCTCTTTGATTGAAGATTCATTGATGGCAGGCAGGCCCAACGAAGGTTCCCGCCAGCAGACGTTTTCCACGCGCTTGAGCGTTCGGCGCCCAAGGAATGGGATGCTCAAATGCCTTGGCAAAACCACACGCCTCCGACGATGATCGCGAGCATCGAGAACGTGGACATGAGGCCGCTTTGCACTCTGGCACGTCGGGCGCCGGGCCGACTTGCGAACCAGCCGATGAAGGTTGAAAAGGTCGCCATCGCTGCGATCGTGCCAAGACCGAAGACGAGGAGATAGGCCGCCGCTTCGGTATTCGTGGGCAATGCGAGCGCCGGCACGATACCTAGCAAGTGAGAACTGCCGGCCAGTCCGTGCACCGTACCGACAGCGAAGGCCGGATGCTTGTGCCGGCGACCGTGCGGATAATACCCGTCGGAATGAGTTTCAGCCTGGTCGGCAAATGCTGTCCGTAGTCCCCAGATGCCGATGCCGCAGAGCATGACTCCCACGAAACGTTCGCCCCAGGCGGAGACGACGTCAATGGACAGAGCGCCCCGCAACACAAGCGCGAGCAGCCCAACGCCGATGACGCCGGCGCTGTGCCCGACCCCCCATCGGATCCCCGTGCGCCATGCACGAGCTTTGGCGTCGACGGCATAGGGCGCGATGGCTGCAAGGTGATCGGGCCCGGAGACCACGTGAACAAAGCCTGCGAGGAGCCCGGAGGCCAGAAGGGTCGTCAGAAAGAAGGGGGTCATGTCGTAGCCTCTCGGGCGATCCAATTCGCATAGCGGTCAGGGAGCGCGACCAACGTGGCACGGAGCAGTTGTCCGGCCACGGCGCCCATCATCGGTCGGGCAATCGAATGCGCGCTCGGACATGGGAGTTGATCATGTCCGCGAGCCATATCAGCCCGCCACGCCAGAATCCGTGCAGCCGCGACTGATGGCTGCGGTAGAGGAGAACGTGACCGAGTTGTGCCACGCGCCCACGTAGGAAGCCGCCCGTGAACAGTCCGAATTGTCCAAGCGAGCCATAGGCGCCATAGCCGCCTAGCGATACGATCGAACCGAAGTCCCTGTAGGAGAATGAGGGCAGTTCTTTCCCTTCCAGCCAGCCAGGAAGATGGCGGATCAAATGCGAAGCCTGCTGATGCGCGACCTGTGCCGCCGGCGGTAGTGGCCTGCCGGGATCTCCCACGGAAAGACTGGAACAGTCCCCGACGGCAAAGATCCGGGGATCCTGCGTCGTCTGCAGCGTAGGTCGCACCACGATCTGGTTGTTGCTCGTCACCTCGAGCCCGTCGAACGAGGCACAGGCGTCCGAAGCCTTCACACCGGCCGCCCATACCTTCAGCCCGGCGTTGATCTGTGTTCCGTCCGCCAGTCGAAGGCAACCGGCTTCGGCAGCGACGACGCGCGCGCCTGTCAGGACGGTGACGCCGAGTTTTTCGATACGCTCGCGGGCGGCGATCGCCACCCGATCGGGAAACGCACCCAACAGATTCGGCCCGCTCTCGATCAGCGTCACCTTGACCTGGTCGAGCAGGCCTGCTGCGCCGTAGTAGGCAGAGGTATCGGCTAGCTGGACAAGCTCTGCTGCGAGTTCGACTCCTGTGGCGCCGCCGCCGACCACCGCGATGTGCAAGCTGCTCTTGGCGGCCAGCGCTTCGAGCATGTGAGCCATCACCTCGCGATTGAATTTCATCGCCTGGGAACGGCTATCGATCGTGAGGCAGTGATCGCGCACGCCTGGCGTTCCGAAGTCGTTCGCCTCGCTGCCCGTCGCGAGGATCAGCGTATCATAGGAAATCGCGCGCTCCGGCAAGATGGAGCGACCCTCGATTTCCAAGGGCTTCAGATGAAGCTTCCGCTCTTTCCGGTCGATGCCCTTGAGTTCTCCCGTCTCGAACACGAAACGTCGGTTGCGGGCTTGGGAGATGTAGGAGGTTTCCTGCTGGGAGACGTCGGTGGTTCCGGCGGCGATCGTATGCAGCATCGGCTTCCATACATAGGCAGGCTCCCTGTCGACCAGCGTCACGGCGATCGAGGCGTTGCGTATGCTTCCCGGCAGTTTCGAGGCAATTTCAAGTCCGGCGATTCCGCCGCCGACGACGACGATCTGGTGGGGCCTCGAAGGCCTGACACCTTGGTCAGGGTCGTGTCGCTGCAGCTTGTCGGACGGTGTGGATGGATTCGACATCTATCTTCTCCAGATGGCAGTGTCTTCGGCGATTTCGTTGATTGCAGGCGCGTACCCTCCCCGACCGGCTCCCACCTCGGACGGCTCTACGATCAGCCGTCCGCTGCGGCGGTAGGTGGTTAGAAGGCGCACCCAGTTCCCCAGGATCGACAGCCTTGCATGACCGCCGCCAGACAGGATTCGAAGATGCAGCAGTCCCCACAACAACCACGCTGGAAAGCCGATGATCGAACGGCCGCGAAATTCCGCAACGCCGACGTGGCGGGAGATGGTCGCCAGCTTGCTCGGCGTGAAGGACTCGTAAGGCTTGGAATGGGCGGTGTTTGCAAGCCGGGCGGCGATGAGCCTGCCGACGTATCGGCCCTGATCCTGCGCAACCGACGCCAGGCCCGGCATCGGGCGACCGTCGGGGCCGATAACATGGGCCGCATCGCCGATTACAAAGCACTCGGGATGCCCCGGCACTGAAAGATCATTCAGGACCGCAACCGTTCCGTCGGGTTTGACATGCGCGCCGAGCGTGCGGGCTAGCGGCACTCCCTGGACGCCTGTGCACCACAACACGGTCGCGGCCGCGATATGCTCGTCGCCGACGACAACACCCGTCGCGTCCACGTGAGTTACGGGAACGCCCAGCTTCACCTCGACCCCTTGGTCTTCCAGCGCGCGGGCCGCATAGGCCGAGTGTTGCTCGCTGAATGCCGGCAGCAATTTTGATCCCGACTGGACCAGAACGACGCGCGCCTTGCCGAGGTCGATATTTCGAAAGTCGGATGCGAGCGTCCTTCGAATAAACTCGCTAATCGTGCCTGTGATCGCCACGCCTGTCGGCCCACCGCCGACGACGACCACCGTCATATCGCGCGCCTGTTTCCGACGGTCAGGCTCCAACTCGGCTCGCTCGAACGCCTTCAAAAGTCGATTGCGGGCGGTGATGGCGTCGCCGAGCGACTTCAGTCCGAGCGCGTGTGGCGCCCATTCCGCCTCGCGACCAAAATAACTCGTCTGCGCTCCCGTCGCGACCACCAGGATGTCATAGGCCAGATTGCCGCCTTCGTTCATGACGACAACCCGGCGGGACAGGTCGATGCGCGTCGCCTCGCGCATTTCCACCCGGACGTTGGGCATCTCCTGCAGAAGCGATCGGATCGGCGTCGCGATTTCCGCCGGCTCCAGGATCGAGGTGGCGACCTGGAAGAGAAAAGGTTGAAACAGGTGGTGATTGTTGCGGTCGACGAGCGTGATATCGGCATTGCTGTTGCGCAGGGCGCGTACGGCTGCCAGGCCGGCGAAACCTGCGCCGATGACAACGATCTTGACCCGCGATGTCTGGTTTGTCGCGACGGTGAGGCGAGCGTTCATACGGTGAACTCGCGGGCCAGGGTGGTGGCTTGTTCCGAAGCACTCGCCTTGGAAAGCAGCTTGCGCGACCTCGGCGTGTCGCGGACTCTTAAATTGGCCAAGGCAAGCTCGACCGCTCGCTTTGGCCGATTGCCGATCCCCATGAAGAAAGCCGCCGCATGGTCCGCATAGGCTTCGGGCCGACGCGCCAGCAGCCGCTCATATGCTTCGCCTGCAAGTTCGGCGTGTCTCGCGGACCTGCCGTCGCCGCGCGCGGCGAGAATTTCCGCATAGAGCGCGCGGTACTCCGGATCATCGGAGGCTTCCAACAGGGGGGCGACGAGAGATTCTGCCAGGTCCAGTTTCCCGCGGGCGAACGCCACCTCGGCACGATGCCCGCGTCCCGGAACGTGTGCAGGCAATACCGCGTCGAGCGCTGCGAAGACCGCCTCCGCGTGATCCAGATCGCCTCGGCGCATCGAACTCACTCCCCATTCGAAGAGCAGTTGTCCGCAGGGGAAAGGGGACGCACCATCGTCGGCGTCGAGCGCGGCAGCATAGTAGGTCTCCGCCCTGCCCCATTGATCCATTTCCGCCAGCAGCGTCGCGAGGCTTGCAAGCGTATCAATCCGAGGATTGCGCTTCGCGAGTCTTTCACGCAGGACCAGCGCTTCGTTATAGTATCCCGTCGCCTGAAGCAGAGCCGCGCGCTCTGCTTCAATTTCCTGTCTCGAATATCCAGCCACCAACGCTTGAGCGAGAAGCGCTTTGGCTTTCGCGAAACAGTGGAAGCGTCCCGCCATCTGCGCACGCACATAGACCGCTCTTGCGCAGTTGGACGACATGTCGATCGCCTCAGTGGCGATGGACTCGCCCCGGTCATGGTCCTCGATTCTGCCGAGCACGTCACCGCGGAGAAAGAGGAGCTTCGCGAGCGTCAGCAAGCTTTCGGAACTCCCACCCGCAGCACGCTCCCGCTCCAACCTGTCGATCGATGTCGACAGGTTGGCGAGAGCAATCCGCCCGCTTGTATAGCGATGGGGCTGGATCATCATCAGGAGGCAACCTTGAGGCCGGTCAGCAGCGCAGGATAGCCCCGCGTCAGGGAGCCTCCGTCGATCGCAATCGTGTCGCCATTGATCGATCTCGCTTTGGCGGATGCAAGGAACACGGCAGCCGCGGCGATTTCTTCCGCTTCCACGGCGCGGTTCATCGGGATGACGCTCAGGAACAGGTCGCGCATGGCGGGATCCTCGAGTTCCTTCCTAGTCAATGGCGTTTCCACGAGACCGGGCGCAATGCCAACGACGCGGATGCCTCGGCCACCGAGTTCCAGCGCGCCGCACCGGGTGATCATGTCCACCCCGGCCTTCGCGGCGCAGTAGGCCGCCTGACCCTCGCCGGGTTGGCGTGCGTTCACCGAGGAGATGTTGATGATGACACCCGGTCGTCCCTGCTCGATCATGATCCGGGCCCCATGCTTGACGCCGAAGAAGACCCCGCCGAGCGTCACGGCATGAACTGCTCTCCACTTGTCGGCGGAGAGTTCGGTAAGCGGAATGATCGCACCAAAGCCGGCGCAATTGACCACGACATCGAGCGACCCGAACCTATCGTGCGCCGCCCGCAGCGCGCCTTCGACCTGATCCTCGTCCGAAACGTCGACGACCCGGCCGATGGCGCGGTCGCCAAGCTCACGGGTCGCCTCATCGAGCGCCTTTGCATTGAGATCGCAAAGCACCACGCTCGCGCCCGCTTCGATAAATGCCGTCGCGATGGCCTTGCCGATACCGGATGCGGCGCCGGTCACGACGGCGCCCTTGCCCTTCAACATGTCCATATTTACTTCTCCTTGATCTGTGGAATGGTTTCCACATAGGGATCGGATCCTACGTCCGGACGCCCTTTGGGTTGCAAGCTTCAGAGGATCGTCGCCATCTCGTGGAACGAGAGCCGCGGGCTGCGAGGGAACAGCTTGGCGTCGTTGCCGTAGCCGATGTTGATAATGACGTTTGCCTTGATGTTGCCGTCGGGAAAGAACTCCCGCTCGACCTTGGCTGGGTCAAAGCCCGTGATCGGCCCCGCATCCAAGCCCACGGCGCGCAGCGCAAGAATGAAGTACGCGACCTGAAGGGTGCCGTTTTGAGCGGCACTGCGGGCAGCGAGGTCCGGGTTGTCGGCGAACCTGCTCTTCGCATCGGCGTGCGGGAGTAGAAACGGCAGGTGTTCGTAAAACTCCAGATCATAGCCCGTGATGGCGACGACCGGTGCGCCCATGGTCTTTTCGAGATTGCCGGACATGAGCGCCGGACGCAGCCGCTCCTTGGCTACCGTCGAGGTCAGGAAAAGCACGCGCAGAGGCTGCTGGTTGGCCGAGGTCGGCCCCATCTTGGCGAGGTCGAGCGCGTCACGCAGAAGCGCGTCAGGAACGGGAAGCTCGTGGAAGGCATTGTGGGTCCGCGCCTCGGTAAAGAGCTGGGCCACGGCATCGGCGCCGAGTGGTTCGCCACGACGAAGGCTGTTGCGGTCAACATTGGCAATCATTTGGTTTCCTTTTGCTATTGGAGTATTTGAGGGAAGCGGACGACGAGCGCTGCCTGGGCAGTCGCTCTCCGCGCCACCTTCAGCGCGCTCTAGCGGCGTCGGCCTCAAGGTAGTCGTAGACGACTTCACCGTCGTTGAGCGTCATGTCCCAGAGGTGCTGGCGCCCTTCGAGAACGCGCACGACCGGAAGCGCCGCGACCGGGCAGCCGACATGCGGGACCATGAACAGCTCCGCGGGACCGCCCCATGCGCCCTTCAACCGGACATCGTAGAGATTGACCTTGACAAGCTGGGCGACCTTCGGGGTGCGAGCGTCGACGTCGGGAAGCAGCTTCAGCACGAGCTGGGTGGTCTGCAGTTCCTTCTCGATCTCGGGCAGACGATCCGACAGATCGACCATGCGGTACGGCATGGTCGCAAGCGCGACCTGGGTCCCGCCATAGGACAGGGCACCAGTCAGGACGTCTCGCACGGCCGTCAGTTCAGGCTCGCCGTGTCGCTTTGGAAAGCCCAGGATCTCCCGGCCGGCCAGCGTCGGCGCTTCGCTGTCGAGATATGCTTGGAAGACGTAGATGACCGGTTCGCCCTCGTAGGTGCACGCCACGGAATGGCCGACCTCCGTGTAGGGTCCGAAACCTGTGACTTCCGTCATACGCCGCCATTCTATGGTGACGCGGTTGCCCTCGGCGGGTACGAGAGGTCTTGGGACGACCGCCCGGATGGCCTCCGCAGTGCTCTCGTAGGTGACGACGAGCTGGTGCATGTCTTTGTAGTGCCAAGGCCCGCGAGGATAGCTGGGCCTCAGCGTCGGCATCACTGGGTACTCCAGGAACCAGTCGGTGGCGCTGCCATTGTCTTTCATGATGTTCATGTTCATTTCTCCACAAATGCGGGCATGGAAAGATCCGTCCGCTCGTTGGCTTGACGCACGTAAGGAAAGATTGGTGCGGCCGGATTGGTTGGACCGTCGACGCCATCACCCAGCCGTTCGCCCCGCCCGCCGTTCACGAGAAGCGTGAGCATCTCGTCCAGGATGTCGTCGTCGAGCCAGCGACCGCCTGCGCTCGCGTGCGGACGGTTCTCGAGCGCCGCCCGTTCGATTTCGAGAAAATTGCCCGTCGCGAAGGGATGAGCGAGATCCAGGACCAGGTAGTCGTCCATGAGCAGATCGCGCATGGGATGCCGCCCATCCGCTGCCAACTGCCAGGCCATCTCGCCGTCGAGACCGTCGAAGAACGCAAGCGTCGCATCGACACGCGACTCGTAGAGCGGCCGATATTCCCTGGAGAGGGAGAAGGCGTCCTCTTTGTTGTAAAGGTCGCGTAGCTCGACACCCTTGGGATCGCGTGTCGCGTTCGACAGCATCACGTTCTTGATTTCCGGCCGGCCGACACGTTCGAGCCGGATGGGCTTGCTGCGTGCGACTAGCGTTTCCGCAATGGCTCCAATCAAAGTAACGCCATCCAATCCTTCAAGGATTGGAGCGAACGGCACCTCGACGACGATCGTCAAGACGTCGCGAAACTCGACGGTGTTCGTGCCCTTGGCTCCGAAGGAGAGCTTGCCGGAAATGTCCGTGCGGATGGTGGCCTCGACATCCATGAAAAACGGGTCGCTGACCAGTCCCGCGTAGATCCGCATGCCCTCGAGTTCCGAAGGCTCGCCAGTGACGAATCCTGTCTCGCGCCCATCCGATGTGACGATGGAACCTTTCTGGGCCGACGTCCCGTCTGGCACATCACTAAAACGCACGTCGATCGTATAGTCTTCCGGACCGTGCACGAAGCCGGCTCCCGACTGGGTCAGCGGTCGCAGCCGGAAACGATAGGTCACGACATCGCTGAAAAACGACTGCGATGTGGCCATGGGAAACGCATTCATGATCAGGACGAGATTGCCTGGACGTTCCGGGCTGGGAAAGGCGTAGAAATCGGTGATGTCGACGGCGGGGTCGTCCATGACCGCCGGGCCGCTGAAATGATCTGACATTGTATTCGCCTCTTTCGATGGATCAGAATTTCTGTTCGATGATGCCCGCGAGCGCGTTCAGCCCGGGCACGAACAAGTATTCGCCGCCCTTGACCGTGACGAAGGTGGGTAGATCGAAAAGGAACGGTCGCTTGGCGCCTGGCACGGACATTTGCGATCCTTCGCCACCGACGCCATTGATCGGGTCTTGCTCGGCGGGGTCGAGTCCCATGAACTCCCCACCTTTCATCCATTCGGCCTGGACGAACTCGAACTGTCGTTCGATGTCGGCCTGGATGAACAGGTTAATCAGGCCGCGATCGATCCCATCGTCTTCAAGGGCGCCATCCTCAAGATGCGGACCGTATTCGACGCCGCGCCGAAGCAGTCGGTGGCGCCTTACGGCAGTCGCCCGTTTAAGGCGCGTGGCACGCGGGTTGCTGCGACGCAGGTGCGATCCGAGCGGGCACCGCAGGCCTTCGTCGTCGCCGGCATAGGTGAAATCGTTGCGCCGGTCAGGGTCGGCGGCGATGGCCGGATCGTCCTTCTCGGGCGACAGGTCGAGCGGGCAACCGCTCGGCCAGCGACCCATGAGTTTGGCCGCCACCAGGTCCCGATGGTCCTGATCGTCGCTGCCGTAGAGCGAGCGCGCGGCGGTCGCCAGATATCGGCGGAACGCTGCAACGTCCTGGTAGAGCTTGCGGAACACCATGTATGTTCCGTTCACCCGCAGTTCGAATGGTTCGGGCATCATCGTGCCGCCGGGTCCGACCTCGTCTTCATACCCGAGCAGGAACTCGCGCGGTTTCAGCGGACGCCAGGTGCCGTCGTTTTCGAGCACGCCGTCGCCCGGATAGGCAGGCGTATCCGCGCCTTCGATCGGCGGTTGGGAGATTGGATCGGCAAACCCAAAATGTTCGCCTTCGGACCCGATCCCGCTTTCATGCGCGAGCGCCATGGTATCCTGAACGAACCGGATCTCGACCCCGCCGGTCGACTCGAACTCCTCGCGGAGGATGCGGGTTGCCTCTTCGCGACCTTGATCGGAATCGGTTCGAAGCCAAGCCATTGCGTCAATGTCGGGCCCCCCAAGGCCGCCCTCCCAATGTTCCGGCGAATGGGGTCCGGCGTCGCCTACCGCCCCTGCACGTCCCCCCATGCCGACCCGGAACGCTTCCGGGAAGCTGCCGAGCGCCCGTTGGGAAAGTCCGAGCGCCTTCAGGCCATGATGGGTGAACCCGATGTTGACCGTGAATCGCGTGCCACGCTCCTGTTGGCGCGCATTGACGCGTTGGAACATGTTGCGCAGCCATGCTCGCGACTTCGCCCCGTCGCTGAACCTCAGGAAAACGTGACGGCCGTATCGCAGGAGAATTGGCGTCACGACATTATCCTGGATGTCGTGCAGGTTGCCCTTGAGGTCAGCAGAAGTTAAGCCAGGCTGAGAACCTAGAGTCGGCATTGTCGGAATCCTTGTCTCAAAAAGTCGACGCAGTCGTCAGAAGATGAGGCCGCCCGAGCCGGGGGCGAACTGCCGACCTCATCTTCTGGGAGGTCAGTTGGTGCTGACGGTGTTCGCGGGCGTCATTTGCCGATGTGTTCGGCAACATCCTCGTACTGCCACTGGTGACCGACCTCGGTGTCGATCATCGCGTCGCTTGGCACTTGCTTGTAGGATTCGGCCAGCTCTCCGAAAAACGCGGTGACCATGTCCTCGAGCTTGCCCTCGCCCTTGGCGACCGCGCGCTGAAACTTCTGGGTCTTTTCGTACCAGTCAGCGGCCTTGTAGATCTGGCCGAGGCTGAGGCTCGGAAAAACATCGTAACAGGCCAGGGTCTTGATCTGACCGCGTGCGATATATTCCACGATATCGCTTGCCGTCGCATCCGGGCCGCTTGGACACCCTACGCACTGACCCCAGATCTTCGTCAGGTTCTCCTTCCCATTGAGAACGAAGTCGTCGAAGTATTTGTCGAGACTCCCGTCGAACTGGGAGATGAAGAACAGGGCATAACCATCGAAGTCCTGAGTCCTCGCGACGAACCATCGCGCCGTCCGGATCAAGCCGAGCATCGTCGTCGCCTCCGAGAACGTCTTGCCGGGCCCGCCCCAGACAGGGACCTCTCGGCTGAGCGTGTCCGTGAACGCCACCAGGTCGGCTCCGGACTTCAGTCCCCACATGCCGGTGAACTCCTTCACCTCGTTCTTGCTGCCCTTGCCCATGACAAGACCTGGGTAGCGCAGGCCCCACCCGCCGGCGCTCGTGATGGATTCCGATACTGCTACGCTGCGTTCTTCACGATTCATTGAAAACTCCAATCTGATCTGCGCAAACGGCCCTGCGAAAGTTGACGGCGCCCACTTAGGCATCAAAAATGGCCAAAAGTTGGCGACAGCAACATTGATCCTCCTGTGTGTCGACACCACGCAGCTTTCCAACCAAGGTTGACGACTACGGACAACCACCAGAAGACATAGTCAGGCAACGCCCCATCGCGGCGGATCTGCACGGGGCCGATCGTAGACAAGGCAATCGAAGTTTGGGGGCGGACCGAACGCCGAGTTTCTCTTTAGGGGGCTCGCCCGTCGAATGGGTGTCGGTCGGAACGGTCCACAAGCGCTTCGCCGACAAGGGTGAGTTTTGGCGGCGTGCCCCACCCTGTGTATGTAGAAAGATGTTCCACCGCGTCAGAGGGGACGAATGCCACAATCGTGTCCGCCTTCATTTACCGCCGACACTGAACGATTCACGTTCCGACCTCGACAACGGCAGTATTGAGCTCCTTTGTCACCGAAAACATCGTAGTCGGAGGAGCCCTCTGCGGCAATTATACGCTCGTTCAATCTCGCTATCCGATGGTGTCTACATTCACGCTGCGGGAAGGACCGCCGAAGACTGCATCCCGCCTTCCAGCGTAAACGCAGAGCGAGAGGTGGAAGAGAAGTTAGGTGCCCGTAAAAGACTGAGGTGTGAGTGACGTGACATTGAGCGGAGCGAGCCGGCCATGATGACAACGACACCTTGTCGAACAGAGCGGCCAATTTCAACATCACCTCCAAATATGTTGACAGAAGCAACTTGAGAGGCTAATTGGACCGGTATGACCCAAAATATTTCCAGCACAGAGCAACGCCCGTACCACCATGGCGACCTGCACAGGGCCATCGTGGATGCAGCGCTCGACGTCCTCAGCGAATCACAGACCACGGAGTTTTCGCTGCGGGAACTCGCCCGTCGGGCAGGCGTCAGCCACAACGCCCCGTACAAACACTTCGCCGACAAGCGAGAATTGCTCGCCGCCGTTTCGGCGGTTGGGTTCGAACTGCTGTCAAAACGCATGGCCGAAGCGACCAAAGAACTCGACAGTCCGCGCAAGAGGCTGACAGCCATGGCGCGCGCATATGTCTGCGGCGGCGTCAAAAATCCGGCGCTCTACAGATTGATGTTCGGCGGCTACCTCGCCGGTCAGGACGATGGGCGCCCCGCAATCGAAAGAACCGCGGCCTACAACATGAAAGCACTCATCGTAGGTGCGATTTCTGACGGCGCTCTCGGGCGGCCAATTGCAGATACCGAGGCCAATACCCGCACGATCGATGGGGCCATTCTCATTTTTTGGTCGCAAATGCACGGTCTCACCTTGCTGCTGGCGGACCGCCTCGTCGGCCCTAGCGACAAGATGGAGGAGCTGACCGGGAACGTCCTGCAGGGAATGCTCGACGGATTGGTGAACAGCATCCCCGCGGTGCCAGAAGGCGTTTGGGTAGGTCCTCCGCTGGCGGGGTAGAAGTACCGATGACGAGTCGGAGCTTGTCGGTGAGCGGCCCCCGTCATCTTCCTGGTGCACGCCGTGTTTTCGTTCCGGAAGGTGAATTCTCATGGATGCATACATTTCTGCCCTGGTAGGCCTCGCCGGCGTCGCGATCGGCGGCCTGGCTTCGTTCGCTACGGCCTGGGCGACGCACCGGTCACAGGTGAAGGAAAAACAACGCGAGGTCGAGGCTGCCAAGCGCGAAAAGCTCTTTTCGGATTTCATCGCCGAAGCCACGCGGCTTTATGGTGATGCGGTCAGCCATCAGAAGGACGACGTCTCAGATCTCGTGCTGCTTTACGCCCTGGTCGCTCAAATGCGTCTAATCTCATCGCGACCGGTCGTGGATGCCGCCGAAATGGCAATGGAAAGGATCGTCGAAACCTACCTGACCCCTAACCGCTCGCTTTCTGAAATGCGGGATCTCGCGCGTTCCGGCGCAATGAACTTTCTCTTGGATTTCGGTGAGGCCGGCCGAGCAGAATTGGCGGCGGGCACCTATCGACCCGATCATAGGATTTTTGCGGAAAGGTTAAACCATCCGCCGCCTTCCGGCGAGCGAGCAGCAAATACCGAGAGGTCCCTGGTCCCGTGATTAAGGCATGAGCGATATCCGGTCGTTCGACCGTGTAGCTGACGGCCGCCAGTCGACTTGGCGGCCAACAACCTCGGCGGATTTCCGCAGCATGGATGATCATCGCGCCTTCTCAAGGACGTCGGTCAGTTCCGTCCTGATGACTGGACAAACACATTAATCGAACTGTTCGCCATGTCCGATCTGTTCCCGAACTGCGTCCTCGCCATCGGGATCGCCTGCCGGCTCTGGATCGGCCCGGTTAGCATCCGTGAGCGATTGCGCTGCCTCAATGAGAGCGACCGTGATTTCCCGCGTCCCCCAGCCGGCCTCGCTTGCCGATGCAATGATTTCCTCCAACACGGTTCGGGCGGCCTTCGCTTCATTCAAACGATCCACAGCGTCTTCACTTATGGGGGCCGGGAATCGGATGCCGACTGAATCTATCCACGGCTCCGTCAGGGTCCGGAGTTCTTCCCGATCGATAAACTCGTCGGGTCGTCCGGAGTCGCGATCGGGATGGAAGACCGAGACGTCCATTTCATCGGGAAGAGACAGCTCCTGCCTCGCATTCATGATGCCGACGGGAACCTGGCCCTCGGTCGTCACAGTCACTTCCACGATCTTTTTTTGCCGGCTGCAGTAACACGTCTACCAAGTTCCGACCCGCCTTGGACGATCATCCAGCGAGGGACTGAGGAAGCAGTGCTCGTGCCTTCACTGAAGTTCCGGCTCTTCACTTTCACGGTACCAGCGCTACCGCAAGCGACCTGTCGCTCGACGGCTACGTGGCATGTCTTGATCGCGCCCTCGTACTGTAGTGCAGCAAAAGAGAGATTCGGATGAGAGTTTGCGATAATTCAGATAGGACCGCGCTTGACGACGGTCGCCAAACGGTCGGCTTGGTTCCTGGGTCTTATGGCGAATTCCTGCCGCGTTGGCCGACGCTGACGAACGTGGTCCTCGGGCACCCAGCTCAAGGAGGTTCGCTCGGTGTTTTTGTGGGATTTGCCAGGCTACCGGCAGGACGAGCAGAGGAAGCTGTTCCGTCGTCCAATACGAAGCTGATGCGGCTGCTGGCGGAGACCATGCTCGACAATGCTGCTATGAATGAACCTTCAACCGCTTCCTCCCTCCAGAACAGTAAGAAGTTATCACGAAGGATAGAGCAGTGATTGCGCTTGGATTGGCCTCCTCGCTCATCGCAGTCGTCACGATTGCCGGGTTTGCCCTGCTCGAGCGCATCGAAGCCAACCGCGGCGTCACAAGTTTCCGCGTGTTTTGAACAAAGTGGTGCTTGCGGCCCGCGTTGGGCTTGCCCTCCAGCCGATCGGGTTCGCGACCTCACAGGCGCTGAGGCCGCCTCCCTGAGCTGTTCATGGGGTTGCTTACCGCGCCGACCTACCCGTTCCGCGCGCCATTGACGGCCAGCTTCTGCGCGGAGGCTACTTGCCATTCGCTGTTTTCGCCCCGTGAGCTCGCCCGCCGGGCGGGCGTCTCACAACGCCCCGTACAAACATTTCGCCGACAAGCGCGAACTGCTCGCGGCCGTCTCGGCGGTGGGGTTCGAACTTCTGGCGATGCGCATGGCCGAAACGACGAAGGAGCTCGACAGCCCGCGCATGCGGCTGGCTGCCATAGCCCGTGCATACGTCTGCGAACGCGGATTCCGCAAGGCGGGCCTTTCAGAAGAGTTCGTGCAGAGCGCAGTACTCGTTGAAGGCGTAGTTCACGAGCCATAGTCTTATTCGACTTGGTTGGTCTGATGAATTCTGGAAACCGCGCCGGCGACCGCGGATGTTCGTTGAGCAAAGGCATCGGCGTTCAGTGCCGCCTCGTCTGTCCGGTTCGCGGCGTCGCCCGGCGGGCATCCCATCGCGCGCAAGACCGCGCGTACGATGTCCGGGATGGCCGTCGCATCGATCCTGCTCGTGCTGAAAAGCGATGAAGCCTGCTCGACAAGCGCGACAACGATGCGGACCGCGAGATCGACGGACCCGACCGCCAGCAGGCCGTCCGCCTGGGCGTCGGCGAGGTCCCCCCGCAGCCGAGCCTGCACCGCCTGGGCGACATCTGGCAGCATGACGGCCGCGCGCGCGGCGAGACGGGCTTGCGCTGGCGCTGCGGCCAGGTCGCGAAGCAGTATGGTGACGGCCGTGGCCATGCGGGTCAGCGGGTTGTCGACCGCCAGGCGGGCCGGCTCCAGACGCTCGCTCAATTCCGCGATCAGCGTCTCGCCCAGCTCCGCCTCCAGCGCCGGAAGGTCCCGAAAATGCAGATAGAAGGTTCCTTTCGCCACCCCTGCGGCCTGGGTCACGGCATCCACCGTCGCCGAGACCGGCTCCGGGGCTGCATAGCAGGCGCGCGCGGCTTCAAGGATCGCCGCGCGCGTGCGGGCGCGCTTCGCCTCGCCGATCGCCGCCCGACGCTCAAGATTGATTCGTGCCATTACCGCTCCTTGCCAGCGCATCAGACCCGCCCTGCCCCGAAGGACGGCCCCGGCGGAATTTCCATCATGGTCCGGTCGAATCCGGATCTCCGGACGATTCTAGTGGCGCCGCCCGCGTCGTCAATGCCTGCGGCCCGCCCCGATGCGGGCGGCCAGATCATTAGATTAACAGGTCAATAATTTTCAAATTGACCTTATAGTCATTATGACATAAAGGTCCATATTGAAAGATGGGATCGGAGGAGCACCATCGACGAAGCGGCGGACCCTCGCGATGAGCGATCGGGCCTCTTCCTTCTTCGCCTCCAGATCGAACGTTACGACTCGAGGACCGGCACGACATGTCAGCCATAAGATCTAAGATGAACCGGCAGCTCCTCAGGGCCATCCTTGTCGCCCTGCCGAAGGTGATGAACCTCACGGCCTCCCGTAATCCCGCGTTCCGGGAACGGCTGAAGCAGCGCGACGTCGTCGCATGGATCGGGCTGCAGGACGGCAGCATTGGCCGCATCGTGGAAATCCGGAACGGCAGGTTCCGCTCCCGGCAGGCTGCGGCCGCCGAGGCCGAGGTGGCGATGTCCTTCAAGGATGTGGCGACCGCCTTGAAACTCCTGCTGCCCAATCGCGATCAGGGCGAGATCATCCACGCGGCCAAGAACTTCAAGGTTGTGACCACCGGGCCGGACGAGTTGGTCGTCTGGTTCACGCAGACCCTCAACATGAGCGATACCGCCGGTCTGTCCATGGGGACGCGAATGTCCGATGGCAGTCTAAGGTACACCACCTGCACCAACGGCGGTCCCCTCTTCGTCTACGTCAAGGATGGCCGCATTCTACGGGTCACCCCCCTCGAGTTCGACGCGACAGATCCATCCACCTGGGTGATCGAGGCGCGCGGCCGCAAGTTCAGTCCGCCCCGTCGGGCGCTGGTGGCGCCCCACGCCCTGACGATGAAATCCCTGGTCTATTCGGACAAGCGAATCCTTCATCCCATGAAGCGAGTGGACTTCGATCCCGATGGCGAACGCAATCCCCAAAACCGCGGCAAATCCGGCTACGTGCGGATCACCTGGGACGAAGCGCTGGACATCGTCGCCAAGGAGATCAACCGGCAGAAGCGCGTCCATGGGCCGGGTGCCATCACCTTCCCGATGTCGTCCCACCACCAGTGGGGCAACGTCGGCTACTATCTCAGCTCGCTGATGCGGTTCGCCAACCTGATCGGGTTCACGCGGGTGGCCGCCAATCCGGACAGTTGGGAGGGCTGGTACTGGGGCGCCATGCACCATTTCGGCAATTCGATGCGTGTCGGCGTGCCGGCGGGCTATGGCGGCGTCGAGGATTGCCTCAAGGAAGCCGAGATGATCGTCTTCTGGTCCAGCGATCCCGAAAGCACCAACGGAGCCTACGCAGGATTCGAGGGCACGACGCGTCGCCTCTGGGCGAAGGAACTCGGCATCGAGTTCGTTCACATTGATCCGCATTGCAATCCGACAGCTCAGTTGTTTGGCGGACGCTGGTTTCCCGTCCGGCCGCAGACCGACGCGGCCCTCGCCCAGGCGATCATGTATGTCTGGGCCACGGAAGGCCTTTATGACAAGGACTACGTCGCCACCCGCACCACCGGTTTCGACGAATGGAAGGCCTACCTGCTCGGCGAGACCGACGGAGTCCCCAAGACCCCTGAATGGCAGGAGTCCGAGACCGGAATCCCTGCCAAGGACGTGCGCGCCCTGGCCCGCAAATGGGGCGGCAGGAAGGTCTACCTTGCCGTCGGCATGACCGGCACCGGCTTCGGCGGCGCGGGCCGCGGCGCGACGGGTGCGCAATGGGCGCGCTGCATGATTATGATGATGGCGATGCAGGGCTGGGGCAAGCCCGGCGTCAATTTCGGCAACCTCGAGATCGGCATCCCGCACGACCTGCATTTCTATTTCCCGGGCTATGCGGACGGGGGGATATCCGGCGACCTCGCCTTTACCGGCAATGCCGTAAACAACTATCAGCGCATGCCGCACATCCTGACGATGAACCCCGTCAAGCAGATGGTGCCGCGCCAGCAAATGCCCGACGCGATCATAGACGGCGAGGCCACCGGCTACCTGTGGGACGGCATGGCCCAGGAGGCGCAGTTCGCGCCGTTCACCTATCCGATGCCTGGCTACTCGCCGATCCACATGATCTACCGCTACGGCGGATCGTCGCTCAGCACCGTGACGCGGTCCGGGCGCTGGGTGGACGCCTACCGGCACGAGAGCATCGAGTTCGTGGTGAACCAGTCCATCTGGATGGAGGGCGAGGCCCAGTTCGCCGACATCATCCTGCCGGCCTGCACGTCACTGGAGCGCTGGGACATCGGAGAATGGGCGAACTCCGGAGGCTACGCCCATCACGGCGTCAACGTCGTCAACCATCGCGTCGTCACCCTCCAGCACAAATGCATAGAGCCACTAGGAGAGTCGAAGTCCGACTATGAGATATTCACCGCCATCCTGACCCGGCTGGGCCTGGGCGCAGTCTTCACCGAGGGCTGCAGCGAACTCGACTGGGTCAAGCGCGTCTTCGATTCGTCGGATCTGCCCGATCACGTCGCCTGGAAGAAATTCTGTCGCAAGGGCTACTACGTCGTGCCGCCGGAAAAGCCGGAGCTGCGCCAGCCCGTCGATATGCGCTGGTTCGCCGAGGGTCGGCGCAAGGACCTGCCCGAACCTGCGCCGATGCCGTCCCAGTATGCCGAGCAGTTCGGCATGGGCCTGCAGACGCCGAGCGGCAAGCTGGAATTCGTGCCCGAGATATTCAAGCGGCACACTGCGGATAATCCGGACCGGCCGGCGGTCAACCGTTACATTCCGTCCTGGGAAGGCCGCAATGCCGAGCTGGCGGAACGCTATCCGCTGCAGATGATCGCGACGCACAGCCGCTACAGCTTCCACACCAGCATGGACGGCAAGAACAGCGCGGTCAATCAGGTGGATGACCATCGCGCCCTGATTGCCGGGCATCGCTTCTGGCTGCTGCGCGTCAACACGGCCGACGCCGCGGCGCGGGGCATCCGCCATCGCGACCTGGTGAAAATCTTCAACGACCGGGGCGCCGTCATCTGCGCCGCCGACATTTCGCCCCTGGTCACCCCAGGCGTCGTCAAATCCTACGAAGCGAGCGCGGAATTTCAGCTCGTCGACGTCGAAGGCGAGACCGTCGAGATCGGCGGCTGCCTGAACACGCTGACGCCGGACAGATCGCAGAGCCGCGGAACCAGCAGCATGGCGCCCAACTCGTGCCTCGTGCAGATCGAGAAGTGGCGGAACGCCGAAGCCTTCAAGATGGCGCGCGCGGCTTAGGAGGAAGTCTTGTGAGCAAGTGGAATCTTATCATCAACGTCGGCCGTTGCGAGAACTGCTACAACTGCGTCATCGCCAATCGAGATGAACACGTCGGCAACGACTTCCCCGGCTACGCGGCGCCGGCCGCCGCCGTCGGCGAGAGCCCCATCCGAATCCTGCGCCGTACGCAGGGAAGCGCGCCCATGGTGGAGACCACCTACCTGCCGGTGATGTGCAATCACTGCGACGATGCGCCCTGCATTCGCCGCGCCGGCGACGCCATCCGCAAACGCGATGACGGTATCGTCATCATCGATCCGGTGAAGTCGCGTGGCCGCAAGGACATCGTCCGTTCCTGCCCGTATGGCGCGATCGTCTGGAATGAGGAGCAACAGGTGCCGGAGACATGGTTCTTCGACGCCCACCTACTGGATCAGGGGTGGGACCGGCCCCGCTGTCAACAGTCCTGCCCGACGGACGTCTTCGAGGCGTTGAAAGTCGATGACGCCGCGATGAAGAAAAAAGCGGAAACAGACGGACTTCAGGTGCTCAAGCCCAACCTCGGAGCCAACCCCCGCGTCTGGTACCGGGGACTGGAAAGGTGGGAGACATGCTTCGTGGGCGGTAGCGTCAGCGCCGATGTCGGCGGCACCGTGGAATGCGTCGAGGCGGCCGACGTCACCCTGTCCCAGGACGGCACGGTTCTCGCGAGGACGGTCACCGACGGTTTCGGCGACTTTCGCTTCAACAAGCTCGCCGGGGACGGCGGCACCTATCGCATCGACATCACCCATGCCCTTGGTGGGATCTGGCGCGACTGCGTTCTGTCGGAGAGCGTCTATCTCGGCGAACTGAGGTTGACTGGCAATTCACCCGCGGATTCGCGTGGAGGCGCCGATGCTTGAGAGTGATCATTGCCGCCCTGGCATGACATCTCGCCGACGAAGACGGCAGGAGAGCCGGGAAACAAGCGTAGCCCGCATACTCGGTGCAGCAGAGACTTTGTGCGCGATCCACGGATCCGCCAAGACGAACGTATGCGACATCGCGAGCTACCTCAGCATGTCGCCGGCAAATGTCTACAGGTTCTTTCCGTCCAAGCTGGCGTTGTACGATGCGCTCGTTGCGCGCGTGCTCGAAGACACATTTCCGGCAACGCGATCGGGCTCCGACAGAAAGCTCAGCGCTGCAACACTTCGCGAGTTCTTCGGCGGCCTTCATCGAGGTTTTCTCGCCCTCATGCGGGATGAGGAAAAGCTCTTCGAGCTGCTCACGATCGCCGATGACGAACACTGGCCCGCCTTCGAAGCACACGTCAAGCGCGTGAGAAGCATCGTCGCAGAATTGGTCGAGGCGGGTGTCCGGGAAGGGGAATTTCGCCAGCAGGACAGTCTTCGCGCCGCCGAATGCCTGTGCACGTCGACTGCCGCACTCTGGGAACCGAAAGCCATCAAGACGTTCCATCTGAGGCGCTCGCTCATTACGCCCGAGGAGTTGATTTCATTCAGCATCGAGGCGCTCCGGAATGGAGCTCTTCCATGTTGACGACGACGGTCTGCATCCGTTTCTCCGCGGCCCTTCCGGTGATGCCGGGCGACAGGACCAGGCGAGACGACGGATCAGACGCGGCGAAGTTCATGCCTATGGCGCTGGAGGCCGGCTCTGAGGAAGTCGGTCGCATCGCTGCATCCGGCTTGCCGCCAAGGCGCGCCGACGCTGACCTTTAGGGAGGTAGACCACCATGCTTGCAACCACCCCCGGCGGCTTCGGCCGTCCCATAGTCGCCTTGCCCGACGTCGAGGCGTTCGAGCAGTTCCCGCTGCCCGAGCGTGACCTCCCGGCAAACACCTACGAAATGCTGGAGCGCGGCGCCGCCATAGCGCCGGATCAGCCTGCGCTGTCCTTCTTTCTACGCTCAGACGACTTCCGTGAGGCCTTCGTCTGGACGCACGCCGAACTGCTGGCTGACATCACGAAAACGGCCAATACCCTCCGCCGGCTGGGTGTCGGCCGCGACGACGTCGTCGCCTTCGTGCTGCCCAACCTGCCCGAAACGCATTTCGTGATCTGGGGGAGCGAGGCGGCGGGCATCGCTTTCGCAGTCAACCCGCTGCTTGAAGCGGGACAGATCTCCGAACTCCTTGCTGCCGGCAGGGCGAAGTGGCTCGTCACTCTGGCGCCCTTTCCGGGATATGACATCTGGCAGAAGGCGACAAGGGCCGCCGCGAACCTGCCGGATCTGCAAGGTATCCTCACCGTCAGCTTAGCACCGTATCTCCGCTACAACTCCGACGACGCGCCGGAGGAGCGGCTACAGATCGCGGGCGTCGATGGACTTTCCATCCCCGTTCTCAGCCTTCGCGAGGAAATGAACACGGAAAGCGGCGACAGGCTGACCTTCGACGCGCCCACCGCCGGGGACATCTCTTCGTACTTCTGCACAGGCGGTACGACAGGACTGCCGAAGATCGCCGCACGCACGCATTTGTCGGAGGTATTCGACGCGTGGTCCACAAAGGCCATGACGGGGGACGCGTTCGCGCCCGGCAAGACGATTTTCTGCGGCCTGCCGCTCTTCCACGTCAACGGGCAATTGGTGACGGGCCTGATCCCGTGGTCGCAAGGCGGACATGTCGTCTTGGGCACGCCGCACGGCTATCGCGGAGAAGGAGTGATCCCGTCCTTCTGGGAGATCGTCGAACATTATCGGATCGTGGCCTTCTCGGGTGTTCCCACAGTATTTTCGGCACTACTGCAAGTCCCGGTCGGCGGCCGCGACATTTCAAGCGCCGGCTACGGCTTCTGCGGCGCGGCTCCGATGCCCGTGGAACTGTTCCGAACGTTCGAAAAGACGATTGGCATCCGCATTCTGGAGGCGTACGGCCTGACGGAAGGCGCCTGCGTTTCCAGCGTAAATCCGCCGGAGGGCGAGCGACGCATCGGCTCGATCGGCCTGCGCCTCCCCTACCAGCAAATGGCATCGGTCAGACTTGATGATTCCGGCACTTTCCTCGGGTTCGCCGGGACGGAAGAGGTCGGCGTGCTCGCGATCCGCGGACCGAACGTCTTTGCCGGGTACGTCAACGCCGAACACAACAAGGGTCTCTGGATCGAGATCGACGGCGAGCGCTGGCTGAACACCGGCGATCTCGCCCGCCAGGACGCGGACGGCTACTTCTGGCTGACGGGTCGCAGGAAGGAGCTCATTATCCGCGGCGGCCACAACATCGATCCCAAGCTGATCGAGGATGCGGTGCAGGACCACCCGGCGGTGCAACTCGCCGCAGCGGTCGGACGGCCCGACGAGCGCGCCGGTGAACTGCCGATCCTCTATGTCCAGTTGAAGCCGGCGATGGTGGCGTCGGAAGCAGACCTGCTTGCCCATGCCGTCCACCGTATTCCCGAGCGCGCCGCGCACCCGAAATTCGTCCGGATTCTTTCCTCGCTGCCCGTCACGCCCGTCGGCAAGATCTTCAAACCGGCATTGTCGATGCTCGAGATCGAGGACGTGGTGCGACAGGAGGCGGAAGCCTCCGGCATCAGGCTCATATCGCTAGCGGTCGTTCAAGACGCCCGCCTCGGACTGCTCGCAACAATCGCGACCGACAGCGATCCAGCCACTCTCCGCGAAAAGCTCGGTCGCTATGCTTTCAAGGCCCAGTTCCAGCAGTCAGGAAACCAGTCATGAACGCTACAGCACGGATCCCCGTCACCAACCTTCAGCACCACGTCTTCTACGTCACCGAACTGGAGCGCTCAAAGGCCTTCTACATTGAGCTTTTCGACTTGCAGTTCTCCGCTCTCAACCATCCGGACAGCAGCGCCGCAATGCGTTTGTCGCAGCAGGAGATGCATTTCTTCTCCTTCGGCTTCCACCATCACGACATCTGCCTGGTGAAGCACCACAAGCTGAAGATGGACAATAAATCCATGCTGCACTTCGCGCTGGCGGTGAAGGACGCACGAGCGTTCGATGCCGTCAGAAGCCGCGCACGAGACATGTGCTTGCCGATCCGCGAAGGGCGCATGCTCGCCTCCGCACGCCCCGTGTCGCGCGCCTTTTGCGTCCAGGACCCGGACAAGCACTGGATCGAGATCATCGAGGAGACTAGCAGATGAGCAACGCCGCCTTCGTTCCCCCGAACGTCCTGTCCCCATTCAAGCTACGCTTCGCAGGCCTGCTGAAGCGGAAATGGTTTCGCGAAATTGTGCTGTTGTGGCCGACGCTGACGAGGCGGCGGTTCTCCAACAAGACCGAGGACTACGGCGTCTTCAAGCCCTCGCTCGTCGCTCACATGGGGCAGCTTTCGATCTACGTGCGCGACATCGCGCGAAGCCGGGCCTGGTACGAGCGAGTCGCCGGCATGGTCCACGCCCGCACCTGCGAGCCCGAACGGCACCCGTTCAAGGAAGGCTGGCGCATTCGCTGCTGCTACATGAGCGCGGCCGACCACGAGGAATGCCTCGTGCTCGTCGAGGAGCACGACCCCTCCGGCAGGGCTACCGTGCCTTCGGGCATGAGCTTCTTCCATTTTGCGCTCGAGGTGGAAGGAAACCAACTGGAGGATGTCATGGCCTTTGCCAAACAGCGGCAGGCTGACGGATTCCAGTTGAACTACGGTCCGGTCCGCCACAACAGCGAGCCCCACCTGGGAGACGGCGAAACAGGCGGCAACGTCGCCTGCTACCTCTACGATCCCGACTGGCACAACGTCGAATTCTGTGGGGCCATGGACACGATCGAGAATTATCGCGCGCGATACGGGGACCTCAAGGGCGACGAACGCGCCTGACCCTGTCCGATCAAAAGGCGCTCTGAGCGGATGCTCGAACCGCCTTCGAAGTGGCCCTTCCAACCAAAGGAAATGAAAAATGGTAGTTAGATTGACCCGATTTACGACGGGCGGCGACCCCTTGTGGGGGATTGTAGACGGAGACGAGATCGCACCACTCGAGGGCATCTTCGTCTCGACCTCCGACATCCTTCGCCTTTCTCCCGCCGAACTCAAGACGCGCGCGGGCGTCGAACGTCTCCCGATCACCTCGGCAAAGATTCTGAGCCCCGTCACCGCGCCGGCGCAGATCATCTGCCAGGGTCTGAACTACGCAGATCACGCGATTGAATCAGGGCATGCGCCACGCCAGAAAAACCTGCTTTTCATGAAGGCCGCATCCTCGCTGTCAGGGGCGTTCGATCCCGTGATCCGCCCTGACGGAGTTCAGATGCTCGACTACGAAGTGGAACTCGGGCTCGTATTGAAACGACCCTTGAGAGCAGGCGATCACGTCACCAGAGAGACCCTCGGCGATTTCATCGGCGGACTCGTCTTGTGCAACGACGTGTCGGCCCGCGACGTGATGTTCGGCGAAGCCTTCCTTCAGTGGTTCCGCGGCAAGAGCGCCCGCACCTTTTGCCCCTGCGGTCCCTGGCTGGTCGTTCCCGAGCCAAACGAGGTAGCCGACCTGCTCGACAGGATCGAGATCCGTCTGTGGCTGAACGACGAACTGCGGCAGTCGGCCCATACCCGTGACTTCGTCTTTCGCCCGGAAACCTGCCTCAACGACGTTGCGTCGCTGATGGACCTGTCTGCGGGCGATCTGGTGCTGACCGGGACGCCAGGCGGCGTGATCCTGCAAGCCAGCGCCGCCCTCGCCCAGATTCTGACGACCAAGCTCTTCAAGGATTCGGAGCGGAAGGAGGCGATCGCCCAGGAGGCGACCGCGCACGCGCGCTACCTCGCGCCGGGCGACGTCATGCGCGCCGAAATGCGCACCGACGACGGCACGGTCGATTTCGGCCGCCAGATGCTCGAAGTCGTGGACGCGTGATCCCAGGCGGACCAGCACGGGCGGGTCGATGCAGCTCGCTCCGCAGCGTGATCGCCGGAGGCGGCATGGGCTCGAGGGTCGCCGCAGTCCGGCCGCTCGGTCTGGGGGAGACGGCTGGTTGGAGGAAAGGCGCAGTGACTGCAGGCATGGTGGCAAACGCCCATTCCTTGGGCGTTGCGGAAAGGCGGACGTCTCGGAGGAGGGAGACCTGCATGAAGACTACTAAATTGCTGACCGGATTTTTCGGCTGTCTTTTCATCACGCCCGCGATGGCGGGAGGCTTCGACATTCTGGGGCAACCGAACGACGTCCTTTTCGAACCGGGGCGCTACGCCGAGTTCGGGCTCGGCCTCGGCGGTGCGGATGTGGCCGGACAAATCACCGCCGCCGGACCGCCGTTTGCTTCGGGCGACACCGCGCCCACGCTTCCATTTTACAATGGCGCCTTCAAGGACGACATAAACGAGCAGTTCTCGGGAGCAGTCATCGTCGACAATCCCTACGGGCGCAAACTCCAGTATGATCGCGGACCTCTGTCCGGCCTGTCGGGGGAAGTCGAGTCGATCGCGATTACAGGCTTGCTGCGCTACAAACTCACGGATCGATTCAGCGTGTTCGGCGGTCCCAGGCTCCAGCGCCTCGGCGGCAACACCGACATCTCGGTCTTTGCGGGCGGCCTGCCTGCCGGTTTCGCCAACGTGGAGTTCGAGGACACGTGGGCGGTCGGCTACGTGGTCGGGGGCGCCTTCGAAATTCCCGAAGCCCATGTCCGGATCGCCGTCACGTACAATTCCGCGATCGACTACGATCTGGACACGTCCGGTGCCTACGTAGGAACGACGAACGTCAAGACGCCGCAATCGGTCAACGTCGATCTCCAGGCCCCTGTCAGTCTTTCGACGCTGGTCTTCGCGTCGGTCCGCTGGGCCGAATGGAGTGAAACCACGATCAGTCCGCCGGGCTATCCTCTGGGATCGCTCACCCACTTCAACGACACGACGACCTACAGACTGGGCGTAGTGCAAATGTTCAGCGAGAACTGGGCGGGGTTCACGGCCCTGACCTACGAGCCGAAAACCGGCATATCGGCTGACGCACCAATCGATGCAACGGACGGACTGTGGGGCGCGACACTTGGCGCGATCTACGCCAGGGACAAGGTGAAGATAACCAGCGCCATAACCTATTACCAGTTCGGCGATGCTTCGGGCTCGTTCGGAAATTTCACGGACAACGACGTCCTCAGCGCTGCCGTCAAGGTCGGGTACGCGTTTTGACCGGAGCTGCCGCCGCAGACACTGAGATCCTCGAACATCACCCACGCAACCGCTCCCGCGCGGACCTCGTCGTCGCTTCCACACGGGTCCTTCGGCAGCCAGGTTTCGGTAACGCGGGTATCGCGGAACCGGCATCAACCCGCGCCCGAGGGGCGCCAAACATAACCCATCTCAATGGAGGAAACTGTGCACAAACAATTCGCCCCGAGAGTGTTCCAACTGGGCTACGTCGCGCTGGAAACGCCCGACGTCATGCGCGCCAGGGATCACTACGCAGAAACCATAGGCATGAGCGAGACCGCGACCGGTCATGATGGAGAGAGCTATCTGTCCATCGGCTACGAGCACCACAACATCGTCCTGCGCCAAGCCATGCACAAGGCGATGGGCCATCTCGGCTTCCAGCTCAACCCCGGCACCGAACTCAGGCAGCTCGTGGCCGAGCTGCGCGCCTTCGGCCTGGGCGCTCAGATCAAGTCCGACAGTCAGCCGGGAATCCGCGAACTGGTCGAAGTCGAGCCGGTTCCCGGCACAACGCTGCAGCTCTATACCGACATCGATGCTCCCGCCCCCGGCTTCAAGCGTACCGGCGTGTCACCCCTCCGGCTCGGACATGTGGCGGTGATCTCGCCCGAAGGCCCGAAGCTGAAGACGTTCTTCATGGACTTCCTGGGCTTCTGGTTCACCGATACGATCGCGGGCATCTCCAATTTCATCACCTGCAATCGCGAGCACCACGTCGTCAATCTGGTGAGCATGCCGGACCAGCGGGTCCATCACATAGCCTTCCAGCTAAAGGGCAACGCCAGCCACGCGATGGCAGGCGATCTGCTGGCCGAGCGCGGTCTTCCGGTGAAGTGGGGTCCAACGCGTCATACCGCCGGTCACAACATTGCCAGCTATCACTACGACCCCGACCAGGTGCTGATCGAGCTCTACACCGACATGGACGTGTTCATCCCGGAACTGAACATGTGCGAGGCACGCCCCTGGCACGGGCACTTCCCGATGGCTCCGCGCGAATGGAAGCTCACGGAACTCGCGGCTTGGGAAACCGAGTTCGCCTTCAGCCTGGCGCAGGCCTGATCCACACGATCGCGTCACCTTCCGAAACAAAGGTCAGTTTTATGCAACTTTTTCACGCTCCCAGATCCTGCTCGCTGGGCATCCGGGTTCTCCTCGAGGAAATCGGCGTCCCCCACAAGGTCTCGGCGATCGATCTGTCATCCGGCCACCAGCGCGACGATGCCTCCCTGGCAGTCAATCCCAAGGGCAAGGTGCCCGCCCTACTCCGTGACGACGGGACGGTGCTGACCGAGTTCCAGGCCATCGCCCTCTGGCTTGCATGGCGCTTTCCCGAGGCCGGGCTCCTTCCCGACGATCCCGACGCTGCGGCGCGCGTGACGGAGGTGATGGAGTTCATCGTAGGCACGATTCACATGCGCGGCTTTGCACTAGTCATCATGCCTGGCAAGTTCGTCTCATCGCCAGCGGCGCAGCAGGAATTGCGCGCCAATGGACTGCAGGTGGCGACTGACGGTCTACACCATGTCTCCGCTCTTTTGGGAGAGACGCCGTGGCTGTCGGGCACCCGCCCCGGGGTCGCCGATGCGGCGCTGTTTTACGTCACGCAATGGGCCATAGCGTTGAACGTCGATCTGCCCGCGCCGCTCAACGCTTTCTACGAGGAAATGCTGAAGCGCCCGAGCGTGCTGCGAGCGACCGATCGCTCCTCCGCCTGATGATCTCCGAGGGAACCGCTCGCCGCGGGAGGATCCCCACTCATACCAGACAAATGCTTTCGACCCGCCTTCTTGCGGAAGTTCACTTCGACCTCGTCGGTCGGCGAACCGAATAGCGAATGAAGCAAGCGCGCAGACGATGATTGCGCCGGAAAGCGGTGGTTTTTGTGGCTGATGGGGGGGCTGGCTCAGTGCTTTCCGCAGTGGCCGCTTGGTCGACCGGCAGTGCAACCTCCTCGAAGTAAAATTACTTCTTACTCCACCGGCGCCAACCTACTTCAGTCTCGGAACTGCGGCAGCAGCCGCAGTTCCGGATCGCGATAGATAAAAACTCTTCTCAATTGTCGCGTGCGACTGCAACGTTTCCACGCGATGCGATGTTGCTATGCGACCTTCGCCTGCAATCTCTTAACCGTCATATTCTGGGTCATCGCGGCTGTTTTTAACGCCGGTGCCGGTTCGGGCCTGGAAGTCGGCTTTTGCCTGTTCTCGCCGATGTTGAATTCCCGCAGCATCTCCGCGATTCCCACCACTTCGGATACAAGCGCGTGGCTTGCCGCCGTGGTCTCCACCACCATGGCAGCGTTCTTCTGGGTGCCCTGATCCATGGTGTTGACGGCGGTGTTGATCTCCTGGAGCGCTGTTGCCTGTTCACGGGCAGCTTCGACAATGGCATTGATGTGCCGGTCGATCTCCTTGACCTCATCAACGATCACTGTCAGCGCTTTACCGGTATCTCCGACAAGGGCTACGCCGCTCTTGACCTGCTCACCGGAATTGTTGATCAGGTTCTTGATTTCCTTTGCCGCCATGGCGGAGCGCTGTGCAAGTTCACGTACCTCCTGCGCGACGACAGCGAAGCCCTTCCCGGCGTCGCCGGCGCGCGCGGCTTCAACACCGGCGTTTAGCGCCAGGAGATTCGTTTGGAAAGCGATCTCATCGATTACGCCGATGATGTTCGAAATCTCGCGCGACGAGGTGTCGATCCCGCTCATGGCCGCCACCGCCTGCTGGACGACTGACCGGATTTCTCCGCGCCCACCCGGGCCTTGCCGACGAGGTGACCGGCTTCTTCGGCGCGCCGGCTTGAATCCTTGACGGTCGTCGTGATCTGTTCGAGTGCCGCCGCCGTCTGTTCGATCGAGGCAGCCTGCTGTTCCGTTCGCCTAGACAGATCGTCGGCGGCCGAACAAATTTCCTCGGCCCCGGAATGAATCTGCGAAGCTCCGGCATCAATCTTGGCAATCGTCGCGGAGAGTTGTTCCAGGGCATCGTTGAAGTCGTTCTTCAGCCCATGATAGGCTTCCGGCAGATCGTCGGTGATCCGATAGCCTACATCCTTGGCGGCGATGGCGGCCATCGCCTTGCCAAAACAGTCGGCGACCAGTTTCTGCTCGGCCGAAATTGCTTCGGCATGTGCCTTCTGCTTTGCGACTTCCGCTTCGTCGATATAGACGGAGATTGCCAGATCCATGTCCAGCAAAACGGCTTTGACCAAGCTTGCGAGTGCTTTTCCGAATTCGGTCGGCTTCATTGTCTTCTTGGAAAACAGACCGCCCCTGGGGAACACCTCTTCAACGGCGCTGCCGATAAGATGGTCGAGAATAATCGCGTATCCACCGATATACCACTGCGGTTCAAGGCCAATCCGGGCATGAACCGATCCAATCGTTCGAACCTTGTTGACATAGTCTTCATCGAAATTGCCGTTGGAAATGCTGATCCAGTGGCCCTGCTGCGCCCCCTTGGCGCGAGCGATATGCTCTTCCGTTGAAAAGAACCTCTTCACTTCGGGGCTCTGGCGGAGTTGCGCGTAAAACTTATCCAGACCGTTTGGCAGCTCGCGTTCCACAACAGCCTTCAGCAAACGGATGCTGGCGCGGCCAGCAGTATCCAACTGCATGAATTCGAGGCGACGGGCGACGTTCTGCTTTTTTTCCTCCGCCGTGCCGGAGCCGGCATTCGAACGCTGATTATATGCGGGATGGGGGTAGTGATGCGACATGAATTATTCTCCTCTGCTTGGTGGAAAACGATCAAGCGACCAGTGCGGCAACCGGCCGCTTTGCTTCGCAATCGAGGAAGTAAGCGTCGATCTGCTCGACGAGCATGGGTTTGGCCAGAAGATACCCTTGCGCATAGTCACAACCCATCTCCATAAGGGACTGATATTGGGCCTGCGTCTCGATACCCTCCGCGACTACCTCCATGCCGAGGTCGTGGGCCAAGGAGATAATGGCCCTCACGATCGCACCGTTTCCATAGCCACGGTTAAGGTCCGCGACAAAGGAGCGATCTATCTTGATGTACGACACCGGATAGCGCTGCAGATGGGTCAGCGAAGCGTAGCCCGTACCGAAGTCATCAAGCGCAATCTTGACGCCTGCCTCCGACAACCGGTTCAGCGTCACACCGATCGCTTCGTTAGTACGGTCGAGAATGACATTCTCCGTGACTTCGATGACGATCTCGGAACCCGAATGTCCGTGAGCCGCGATGGCAGCGAGGAGTTCTTTAGCGAAGTTGAGGTCGCGCAACTGCGCCGCGGCAACGTTGATGGCCACCTTGCCGGGTACGCGACCCTTCCGTTTCATGTCGCGCATCACGCTGAGAGTAGCGGAAACAACGGATCGCCCAACCGCACTAATCAGATCCGATTGCTCCGCCAGAGATATGAGTTCCGCCGCCGGTACCCATTCACTATCCTTCTTCCAGCGGACGAGAGCCTCGAAACCGGAATGGGCTCCGTCAAGAAACCGTAACTGAGGTTGCAGAGCCACCTGTATTTCGTCGCGTTCGATTGCACGGCGCAGCGCCTCGACCATCCCATTTCGGTGCCGGATGCTCCGTTCCATATCTGTGCTGTAGACGGCATAGGTCGACCGTCCGTTGCGTTTAGCCTGGTAGAGGGCAATGTCGGCACGTTTGATTACTTCTAGCGGAGTACCTGCCTTCGTGCTCCGGACGACAGCCAGTCCGAAGCTACCGCTGACGTTAACTGACTTTCGACCGAGCCGGACTGGGGCCTCGAGGCCCTTCAGCATCTTCCGAACGATCCGGATTGCGTTGGCTTCGCTGCCGATATCCACGAGCAGGACGGCGTATTCGTCACCTCCTAGGCGGGCGACAAAATCCGATTTCCTCACGCTTTCTTTGAAGCGTTTTCCGATTTCGACGAGAAGTACGTCGCCCGCGCCGTGGCCCAAAGTGTCGTTGATCGCTTTGAAGTGGTCCAGATCGACGAGCACCAGCGCACTATACCGGTCTGTCCGTTCAGAGGATATAACGGCATCCAGTCCTTCAATCATGGAACGGCGGTTAAGGAGGCCCGTGAGTGGGTCGGTTTCCGCCTGGAGTTTGATCTGTCGCTCTGCCCTCTTTAGATCGGTGACGTCGGTTTGGACACCGACGATGTATCCGGAGGCAGATCGCCGCTCCTGCACCTTAAGCCACCGATCTCCAGTCAGCGCCAGTAGAAATGCCCTTCCCGGATTGCGGTGATTGCGCAGCCTCGTGTTGATCCAGTTCCGCCTGCCATCATCCCCGGACGAGACATCCGCAAACTCGCCGCACGCAATTGCGCGTTCCAAAATCTCCTGGAACGGTTGGCCTTCCCGGATGGCGGGCCCGGTCCGCCTATAGCAGTCTTGGAAGCCGGAGTTGAACAAGGCGAGCCGATCGTCTCCATCGTACACAGCAACGCCATTGGGGATTGTCTCAATGATGTCGCGGAGAAGAATTTCCATGCGCTCCCGCCGGAGATTTTCTTCCAGCAGCGTCTCTTCGCCCAATTTGCGTTGCGTGATGTCATACCGAATTGAGACATAGCCACGAATGGAACCTGATGCGTCCAGCTTTGGCGCGATGGTCGTATCGACCCAGTAGAGCGAACCGTCCTTTGCCCTGTTGCATACCTCTCCGTGCCACGTGCTCCCCGTTGAGATCGTCCGCCACATCTCCTGGAAAAACGATGGCGGATGGTGTCCCGAGTTCAATAGACTGTGCTTGGCTCCCAGGAGTTCAAATCTCGAATATTTGCTGATCTGGCAAAAATGATCATTCACGTAGGCGATCGTTCCGGCGCGGTTGGTAATCCCAACGATCGTATGGGGATCAAGCGCCATTTTGAATGATGCCAGTTCCGCCACCATGTCTTTAAGATCATCCAGGGTCGCGCACGCATGTGGCCCGGCATTTCTCTGTTCGGATTTCAATAAGTCTGCTCTGTTCTCTTGGCCCGGCATTGTTTGTTCCCCTTGCTGGACTTGCACAAATTCCAAGACGGCGTTACGCGGTTGCGGTCGACAGGAGGTATTCGAAGTCGTAGCGTACTCAGCCACGTGCCTTCATAGTACGGTATCGGAACTAACTATGTTCGTTACCGTACATTGCGTCGGTTAACGCAAAGTATGTCATCTGGAGTAAAGCAACTTTTGTTTGGAAGGCTAACTTGAAAGAGTACGCAATTCGGAATCGGTTATTGCTTGCATTAAGGCCGGCAGCCCAAGACTTCATTGCGAAAAGATCGCTCGTCAGGCCCATGGTCGCCGGGGAGGTCATTTACGAAGAGGGTGCGCCCTTCACTCACGCCGTTTTTCCTCACACGGGTCTTATCTCGCTGATGACGGAAATGGCGAATGGAAGGCGCGTGGAGAAAACCTCCGTGGGGCACGAGGGGTTCCTCGGCTTCGGGCTGATCATGGGTGGAACCGGTGCGCTCGGCATGTGCGTCGCACAGGTTCCGGGCTATGCCTCCTGGCTTTCGATAGCCGACCTCGACGAGGCACTGGAGGAGTTCCAATGCGTCAGGGAAACCATGCTGCGATACGCGAAATCGCTGATCACGCAACTCATGGAGACAGTGGCCTGCAATAGCCTTCATTCCGCGGAGCAACGGAGCATTCGCTGGCTTCTGAGGGCTCATGACTGCGTAGTGGGGGACCGTTTCAATCTAACGCAGCAGGTGATAGCGGAGGTTCTGGGTCTACGGCGCGCGACAGTGAATGCAATTTGTTCAGAACTGGCATCCGAAGGACTTATCGAATATTCCCGTGGGGACGTTACGATCGCGAATCGCGCACGCCTCGAATCGAAGGCCTGCGAGTGCTTTCACAAGATCCGAAAGGCATCCATGTAGGCGGACCTGGGAGCATGATTCCCTGTGCCAGGCGGCGGGTGTGCTCACCGAAGTCCTGCCGGCTGCGCCTGACAGAGCCACACTAGAACTCGGCAGGCGTCAGATCAGAGGAACGGGAGCGAGGTCTCAAATTGCTGAGCGACGTCAGCTCAAAATGCAGCGTCCGGACGATCGTCGAAAAGCGGCCCTCAAAGCAGCACCCATGCGCCAACGCCAACCGGAGGGTATGAGCGCCTCGTGAAGGAGCGAATGGCCGGCATCTAGTTCGCAGTACCAAGCCTGCCAACCGCACCACTCGATTTGGCGCGTGTCAGTGTTACCCATCGTTCGCACAAATTTCGTCGTGTCGGAAAATGCGAACGATCTGAAGGCCGATGTCTTCCGGCGTCATGTCGCCGGGGCGATACCAACTCCCGACATTATTGAGGAGCGTCAGAAGCAGCAGACGATAAACGCCTCTGTCAAACGCGGGGTGCAGGGAAAGATCAGCGATCAGGTCCCGGAACATTTGCTCGAACGCGTCTCGCTTGGCGACGAGGCGCTCGCGGATCTCCAACGGGGCGGAAGCGAAGTCATTCATTAGGGGCATGGTAAGCGAATTTGGGTCGAGCTGAATTTCCAGCATGGTGACGCATGCCGCCTCCAGCCGCGCCCACGGATCGGTCAGTCCTGATACCGCGGCCAGAATACGGTCCTCGGCTACCTGCAGTGCAATGTCATGGATGCGGACGAAAAGCGCTTCCTTCGACTTGATATAATGATAGAGGGAGCCGCCGAGTAGCCCGACACGCTCGCCAATATCGCGGACCGATGTCGCCGAATAGCCGCGCTCTGCGAAGAGGGACGCGGCGGCTTCCAGTATGTCCCGGTGCCGGTCGCTGAACTCGCCCTGCAGCAATGCGCCACCCAGCCTGCCCTCTGCTGCCGCCGCCGTTTTCGGATTTTCAACTTCAGCCATCGCCTCTCCTGGTGATCGTATGTCCTGCGCCCATCTGAAGAAGCTCTTAGCGCAGACTTGCGCATTTCCCAACTCCCCACGCCTCGCCTCCCCTGCAGAGCCAAATTTTGTCCTTGCGGACTGTAACAACCGTTTGATACATCTCATCGCGACAATACAAGGAGAAAAGGTTGATCAACACGACCAGGGAAGCCATACAACTTGATGTGGTGATAATGGGCGCCAAGCCGGCAGGTCTTTCGGCGACCATCGTGATCAAGCAGCGCGCGATCGCCGCAGGACAGGAAATCTCGGCCGTTGTGGTGAAAAAGAGTTCCGAAGTTGGTGCCCACATTCTTTGGGGGAGCGCAGCGTCCGCTGGGGCTCGACGGCGCCTGCGAACTGCTGCTTCATTGCGACGCCGTCCAGGCCGCAACCTCGGCTTTATGAGAGCCTCGGACGGCATCACCACCGCAGCCGACTGATCGATGCCAAAGCCAAGGCCCTGGCCCTTGCGGAAAATTATGTCGCGCCGAAATCACCGGTGATCGTCACGCCGGCACCTTTCGGGGCATCCGCAATCCGCAACTTCATCGAAGGGAGGCGCTGGCCGGACGCGCCACCGCCCAGGACGGCGTGGTGGGACGCGCGGTCGCCAACGTGTTGACCGGTTGGTCCCTACGCGGATCCGCTGAAGCCGCTTACCGAAGACCCTGTCATCGCGCTCGAGCGCGAGACCTTTTATCGAACTCCTCGCAACGCCGGCAACTGCTAATCGCGTCAAGCACATGCTGGCGACCGTCAAGCCGCAGCGCAACTGAACCAACGAAGGAAAACCTATGGCTGCCTATATCCCCCCCATCGACGACATAACGTTCCTGCTCGGCGAGGTCTTCGACTTCGACGCGCTGATGGTCGCCCTTCCGGGCTGCGAAGAGGTCAATACGGGCCTTGCCGCGAGCATTCTCGAAGAAGGCGGCAAGTTCTGCGCCGAGGTGCTCGAACCACTGAACCGCCCCGGCGACGAGGAAGGTTGCCGACTGGAAAAAGGCGCGGTCACCACGCCGAAGGGCTTCGCTGACGCCTACAGGGCCTTTGTCGCGGCCGGCTGGGCCGGGCTTTCTGGAGCTCCGGAGTTTGGCGGCCAAGGCCTGCCGCGCGTGCTCCAGATCCTGCTCGACGAAATGCTATCATCGACCAACCTCTCCTTCGGCCTGTTCACAGGCCTCACCCGCGGCGCCGTCGAGGCGATTGCCCACCACGGGAGCGACCAACTGAAGCAGAAGTACCTGCCTAGGATGATTTCTGGCGAATGGACGGGCGCCATGGCGCTCACCGAATCCTCGGCTGGCACCGACCTCGGATTGCTCACTTCCCGCGCGGAACCGCTCGGCGACGGGTCTTTTGCGCTCAAGGGCACCAAGATCTTTATCTCCTCCGGCGACCACGATTTCGGCGGCAACGTCATTCACCTGGTGTTGGCGCGCCTTCCCAATGCGCCGACGGGAGTGAAGGGGATCAGTCTATTCCTTTCACCGAAGTTCCTTGTCAACGAGAACGGCTCGCTTGGTGAACGCAACGGCATGTCGGTCGGATCGCTGGAGCACAAGATGGGCATCCATGCCCAGCCGACTTGCGTGATGAACTATGACGGGGCCATCGGCTGGCTGGTCGGCGAACCCGACCGCGGCCTGAACGCCATGTTCACGATGATGAACGCCGAGCGCCTGTTCGTCGGCGTCCAGGGTCTCGGCATCGGCGAGGCAGCCAACCAGAAGGCCGTCGCCTATGCCCGCGAGCGCCTGCAAGGCCGCTCCACGGACGGCGCCCGCGGCCCTGTACCCATCATCGAGCATCCCGATGTGCGCAAGATGCTCCTCACGGGGCGTTCGTTTGCCGATGCTGGACGAGCGCTCGGCGTCTGGACCGCGATGCAGATGGACATCGCCGCCCTTCATCCCGACGAAGGAGAGCGCAACAAGGCCGCTGGCTTCGTCGCCCTGTTGACGCCGGTAGTAAAGGCTGCCTTCACCGACTTCGGGTTCGAGACGGCGGTCCTGTCGCAGCAGGTATTCGGCGGGCACGGCTACATCCGCGAATGGGGCATGGAACAGTATGTGCGCGACGCGCGCATCACTCAAATCTACGAGGGGACGAACGGCGTTCAGGCCATGGATCTCGTCGGCAGAAAACTGCCGATGGAAGATGGCGATCTGCCGCGGCGGTTCTTCGCGATGATGCGTGCCGAACTATTCGCAGCCGGAGGACCGGCCGAGCTTGACACGGCGAAGGCAGCCGTCGGCGAGGCCCTCGCCCGGCTGGCGAAACTGACGGAACATCTGTTGGCCATTGGCGAAGATCCGTCGGAGGGGGGATCTAGCGCCTCCGACTACCTGTGCTTTTTCGCGCTGGTTACCTTCGGATGGTTGTGGGTTCGCATGGCTGGAAAGGCTGCTGCATCCGCCCATGCGACTGCCGAACTGAAGCAGCGCAAGCTTATCCTGGCGCAATTCTTCGCGGCCCGTCTGCTGCCTCGAACTCTGGGACTGGAAGCGGCGATCCGCTCCGGCGCTTCAGCCATCATGGCACTTGACGCCGACATCCTATGATTGAAGGGTGCCCGGATAAAGGACGATCGACGCGTGGTAGTCCGCCAGGCGTAACCGACCCGATCCAATCTCATAGCCGCGGAGGTCTGGGTTCAGCCGTGTCGCTCGACTACGAGGCGTTCTCCGCAAAATTACTCCGGGGAACTTTGGTGGTCATCATGGGCACGATTTTCGCCGGTGTTTGACGTCGACAAGGATTCGAGCAGGCCTTTCCAAGGTTGTTCATCAAGCGTGACCTGGATTCCACGCAGCAGCAAGTGCCGGTAGGGCGGCCAGGGGCGGCCGCCTTCGACGAGCGAACCAGGATTCCTCCACGACCTCATTTGGCGGAACCTAGGACGGAGAATTTCGTCCTAGGATGAACTTAGCGACAACCTCGCCCGACAGAACCTCCTGTTCCATTAGGGCTTCGGCGACCCGCATGACATTCGCCCGCCGTTCACTGATGATTTCCTCCGCCCGCGCCAGCTCCTCGGCAAGCAGGCGTTCAACCCGCCGCCTCAGGATAGGATCCGTGCGACGAATTCGTTCGAGGTCGCGGGATCCTGTGAAGCTCGTGAAACCCAAGGCGCTCACGCCGTGGGTCGCAATGAGGATCGTTGCAATGTCCAACGCCAGATGCAGATCAGATCCTTCACCCCCTCCGGAACCCGCGTACATTTCCTCGAGGACTGCTTTCTCGGCAGCCTTGCCACCTTTGCTGCCAATCTGGCAGTAGAGAATGAGAACATCGACGCGCTGCAATCCTGCGCCGAACACTGGGAAACGGACAGCCTTCAGACCTATGTGGAGGCAAGGCTCGCGGGTACCGACACAGGCGCGGCTTGGCTCGATACTCTTCGGCTATACGTCGCTATTCGCCTTTGCGAAATGGTTGGGGCCTCGGTGAGGCATGGAACCCGCTTCCGGATGGCGGCGATCGACGAACAGGAATGGTCTACATGTGCGGGCACCGGGTACGATCTGCTGCGCGACGGCGAGGACCAGTTTCGCGCGAGTTCCGCTTTCGAACCTTGCGGCCACTTTAGGCTGGAACAGCAAGAAGCTCAGGCTTCTTCTCGAGGAATCGCTCATCGACCCAGCGTTCACGTCAAGTGAAATGGCCTTCTATCGGCGGCTTGATGTCTTACACCTTTTCCCGTCCGAGTAGTTGGAAATGTCGAGAAGCCGGATTTCGATCCGGCTTTTTCTTTGCCTTCGATCTTTGGCCAGTTTTAGCTTCAAGAATGGCCATTTCTCGATCGAATTTCCCTTCGGGATGCAGAAAATCAATTATTTACAGTCGAATTGGCCACTACCAAGGTCGTTTTCTCACCAGCGCGGCGCGGGCGACACTCACGTCCGCCTGTTGTTCCGTGTCGTTGAGCCTTGCAAGCACGTCGCCGGCGTGGACGTGCGATCCGACGTCGACCTTTCTCTCGAGAACTCGAGCTGACGCGAAAAGAGAGTTCTGTCTGGACCCGTGCCTTCACATCGCCGGTGATTTCCGCACCCGGTTGATACTGAGCCGCCGACGCCGCAACAACGCGGACCTGCTGCGGCGGCGGCACCACTTCAGCTTTGTCTTCGCAGGCAGCCAGAACTGCGCAGGCGAGACCAATTCCCAGCAATCGAAAGGACTGCATGTTTTGCTCCGGTGGGGTTGTGACCAAAAGAGAGCCGGTTCGCCGCAGTCTTCAATCTGATGCGAAATAAGGGGCGGTTGGCGATGTTGACAACGCCCACTTAAACGTTGGAGTGGGCAATGCCAACATCGCTTAAGTAAAAATGTTGACAAGAGCAACTTCAGCACCTAAACGGACGGATATGACCCAAGACATTTCCACGACAGAGCAGCGCCCCTACCACCATGGTGACCTGCACAGGGCGATCGTACGTGCCGCACTCGATGTTCTCAGCGAATCCCAAAGCACGGAGTTTTCGCTTCGGGAGCTCGCCCGTCGAGCGGGCGTCAGCCATAACGCCCCGTACAAACACTTCGCCGACAAGCGTGAATTGCTGGCGGCCGTCTCGGCGGTAGGGTTCGAGCTCCTCGCAAAAAAGATGACCGACGCGACGAAGAAACTCGACAGTCCGCGCGAGCGGCTGGCAGCCATGGCGCGCGCGTATGTTTGCGGCGGCGTCAACAATCCTGCGATCGAAAGAACCGCGGCGAACAACATGAAAGCCCAAATTGTAGACGCGATATGCGACGGCGCGCTCGGGCGTCTCATTCCAAACACCGCGGCAAACACACGTACGATTGACGGGGCCATTCTAATATTTTGGTCGCAAATGCACGGACTCACTTTGCTGCTGGTAGACGGCCTCGTCGGCCCCAGCGACAGGATAGAGGAGCTGACCGAAAACGTCTTGCAAGGCATGCTCGACGGATTGGCGAATTGTATCCCCACGGTACCAGAGGGCGTTTGGATAGGTCCTCCGCCTGCCAAGTAGGACGTCCCAAGCCTCCCGATCGGCGACCTGCTGACATTTCGACGAGCGAGCTTGAATATTGGAGCTGGTCGGGCAACCGCTCTGTCATTTACGTGGTGCGCGCGCCGTCTCGTTCCGAGAGGAGAATTCTCATGGACGCCTACATCTCTGCTCTGATGGGTCTCGCCGGCATTGCGATTGGCAGCCTGACCTCGTTTGCTACCACGTGGATGACGCATCGATCACAGGTGAGGGAAAAACATCGGGAGCTCGAGGCTGCCAAGCGCGAAAAGCTGTTTTCGGATTTCATCGCCGAAGCCACCCGGCTTTATGGTGATGCAATAAGCCACCAGAAGGACGACGTCTCTGACCTCGTGCTGCTTTACGCATTGGTCGCCCAGATGCGTCTGATCTCATCCCGTCCGGTCGTGGATGCAGCCGAGCTGGCGATGGCAAGGATCGTCGAAACCTATCTGACACCCAATCGCTCGCTCTCTGAAATCCGGGATCTTGCCCGTTCCGGCGCGATGAACTTTCTCCTCGATTTTGGCGAGGCTTGCCGGACAGAATTGGCGGCAGGGCACCTATCTACTCGGCGATAGGATTTTACCGAACTCGGTAGCAAAGCTACCACCAGCCACATTCCTCCCAGCAATTTACCTCCAGCCCATGGGCACGACGCAGAGTATGGCCGCCCAAGGTTATTCTCACGCGCCCACCGGTCGGAAACGTTCATCGATAGACGAGCGCGCAGATGGACCGAGATTGCCTGGTGGTATAGGCGGGACCATACCTAAGTGTAGTTACGCAATCTCCCCGATAGGCCTACCTTTTCTCTATCGCCTCAACCCCTCGATGAGGCGGGTAGCATCCTCCCAGCTACCGGGCTTCGGTGTCCCTCCCCTCCGCCGAGGCCGCGGATCCTCCCAAGGTCCGCCTAGGCCGTCTCCATCTGCCCGGAGACGGCCTACTTTTTATAAGAGCCGGAGGCTTTGGCCCCTGCAAGAAACCACGGCATCATCAACAATCCTTTCCAAATATCGGGCATAACTCCCCCAGGCCGCAGGATTTTGGCGATCAGCATGCTTGCGAGCTCACGATCGCGACAATCCGTTTTGCCACCCACGTCCATGTGAGGCAGTGGACTGCCAGATCGAGGCAGCGTCTCCAATTTTCGTTACCGACGGAACCGGGGTCATTCTTTCCAGGCCTCCTTGCCCGGGAAGGAGCGCGAATGAGATCGCGAGCTGCGCCCTGTGTCCTTTGCTTGCAGTCGTCCCGCGTGCCAATCCTACACCACTCATCACCTACACCTACGTATGATTCACCGCACCAGTCCGTTCGACTAGACTCCTTGCATCAACCAGCGACGCGCTCGGCTCGGTCCGGGCAGGATGCGAGGATCTCGTCATGTACCAGGATTCCGTCACCAACCTTGCCCGCTTGGGTGAATGCAACGCACCCATGGTCCGCACCCTGTTCTTCGCGTTCCTGATAGGAGCGGCGATGGCGGGCGCCTATATCGGCTTCGGCGACATTCTGACGTTCCCCGCCGGTGTGCATGTCGATCCTGCCACCTTCTCCATGAGGCTGATTGGCGATTATCCCGCAAATATCACTGTTGCCGGCGCTCTTCACAATCTGGTCTGGATCACCAATCTGATCGGCGGCACGGCCTTCATGGCCTTGGGCAGGGCGCAGTTCCACAACAGCTGGCACGTTTCGGTCGTGCCCGCTCCCATAGCCGTCCGGGCAAAGATTTCCGCCAACACAAACGAGTGAGGCTCGTCATGGACGACCCACTCAATATCACAAACCTCAGCCCACCGCCGGCCAGTCTCGCGCCGGCCGGGGAGGCTTTCGCCCCTAGCCCGCAGCCTTCGACGGCCACGGCGACAATCAGACGGCTCGCCATTCCGGCCCTGGCAATCGCGGTCGTCTGCGCCAGCATGGCACTGGTCATGGCAGACTGGAACCGATGGGTGGCCGGTGCTGCCCGGCAATCGACAGACGATGCGGTGATTAATGCTGATGTCTCCACTCTCAGCGCGCAGGTTAGCGGCACGGTACGAAGCACGCCGGTTGGAGACTATCAGCGGGTCACGAAAGGCCAGTTGCTCGGTGAAATCGATCCCCGCGAGTATGACGCCGCCGTCGAGGTGGCGAAAGCAAACCTGGCATCCGCCAACGCCTCGCTCGCAAATCTTGCGAACCAAGTCGCGTTGCAGAAGGCTGTCGTGCAGGCAGCCGAAGCGCAGAACGCATCCGCGCTTGCCCAGCAAACACAGACTGAGCTTGAGTTTCACCGGCAGACAAATCTTGGAGATGCCACGTCGCAGCAGCTGCTGCAGCAGGCACAATCGGCCTATCTCCAGGCCCAGGCTGCCGTCAAATCGACCGCAGCCGCCATCGAGCAACAGAAGGCGCAGTTGAAGGTTCTTGATGGACAGGATCCGTTGTTGCGCGCTGAGGTTAGCGCCGCACAGGGAAATCTGGACACAGCTCTGATCCGCCAGGGATACACCCGCATCTCAGCACCCTTCGATGGTGTCGTTGGCCGCAAGCTCGTCCACGAAGGCGATTTTGTCGCCGCCGGCACCAGCGTCATTTCGGAGGTGCCCCTTCCGAGCGTCTACGTGACGGCAAACTTCAAGGAGACACAGCTTGCCCGTATGACCCCAGGCCGTGCGGCACAGGTCACCATTGATACATTTCCCGGCCAGACGCTTTCTGGAAAGGTCTCCCGGCTGTCGCCGGCAAGCGGCTCCATTTTCGCGCTTTTGCCGCCTGACAATGCCACCGGCAATTATACCAAGGTCGTGCAGCGCATTCCTGTCAGGATCGATCTCGATCCAGGCCAAACGCTCGCCAATCAGCTCAAGCCGGGAATGTCGGCTGTCGTCAGCGTCGATACAGCGGCGGACGCAAAGCCGTGAGCGCCGCAGCCAGCGCCTTTGGTCCGGTGACGAGTGGCACGACAGCCAGCCGCCCTCACCTGATCGTCGCGGCGCTGCTGTTGGCATCCTTCGTCGTTGGTTTCGACACCAGGGTCTTTACTGTCGGCCTTCCAGACCTGCGGGGCGCCTATTCATTGGGGGCCGACGAGGCCTCCTGGCTGAACACCATTGCCAACGCACCGCAGATCCTCATCTCGTCAGCGGTGGCATGGCTTGCCACAGTGTTTGGCGTCCGCCGGGTGATGATCCCTTCGAGCCTTGTCTACGCCTGCATCTCGTTTGCAATCCCGCTGCTCCATGACGGGACGGCGCTCTATGCGCTTCATGCTGTGCGGGCGCTGCTGCTCGGCGTCTTCATCCCGGCAACGATCATGGTGATCTTCCGGAACCTCGACATGAGATACTGGCTGGTCGGAATTGCGATTTACGCGCTTCGCCTTCCGTTGTCGCAAAACCTCGGCTTCGTGCTTGTCGGGGTTTATGGGGACTACCTCGGTTGGCAATGGCTCTATTGGCAGGACGTGATCGTCGCGCCACTTATTGCGCTCTTGCTGATCGTTGCGGCCCCCAAGGAGGAGATCAACGTCAGCTTGCTTGCGACTGCCGATTGGGGCGGAATGCTGTTGCTCGGTTCATCGATGACGATGCTCTATATCGCTCTTGACCAGGGAAACCGGCTCGATTGGTTCCAGTCAGGCATCATCAGTTCGCTTCTTGCCGGCGGCGCAATCCTTGTCATCGGATTTTTCATCAACGAGAGCGTGGTAAAACTCCCCTGGGCGCATGCCAGCGTCATCCTGTCGCGTAACATCGGGCTCGGCTACGCCGTTATTATCGCCTTCACATTCTCCAGCTCCGGCGGTTCGATCGTCATCCCGGCGTTCCTGCAAAACGTCGTCGGGTTGCGACCCATTGCGATTTCAGAACTTTATGTCGTCGGTGCCGTCATCCCGGTCTTTGTCTTCATCACGCTGGCCGTCTATCTGCAACGTCGGGTGGACTCGAGATTGTGCATGCTCATCGGTCTGGTGGCGATGGCGCTCGGTTCTCTCATTGGTTCCAGGCTGACGATTGAATGGTCTCCATGGAACTTCCTGCCCGTCGTTTTCCTGTTTACCGCGGGCCAGTCGTTCACCTTCTTCTCAACTGTCGTCTACCTCTTGGCAAACACCGATCCAAAGCGGGCAACCGCGGCGTCCGCCTATATCCAGGTCATCCGTCTTGGAAGTGCTGAGCTGGCTGTCAGTGTGCTGAGCACCTGGCTGCGGCAACGCGAGCAGTTTCACTCCAACATACTGACTGGCCCCATTACGGCCTCTTCACGAGATTTTCATGGCGTGATGGCCAGGCTGGAGACGCTGTTCGGTGCCTCGTCGCGGGGAAGCCTGGAAGCATTGTCGACCGTTGCGACACACGTGCGAGCGCAGGCCTATGTGCTTGCCTATTCCGATGGCTTTATCCTGTCGTTTTGCTTCGCCGTCGTTGGTTTGGGGCTGGTCACACTGATGGGCGCGATGCCGTTCGGCCCACTCCACCCAGACTTTCATCATAAGGGGCCCGCAGCAGGGACCCCAGCTGCACAGAGCAAGGCCGCTTGATCGACAAGCGCCCATCATGCTTGCCGGTCAGCGGCGATATCGGAGCAAAGTCACACGATCGTCCAAGACGAAGCATGGCGTTCGACCCCAGGCTTGTGGCTGCCCGGCAAAAGCCAGTCCGACTCACACCTATGTATAGGTTAGACTGGGCCAGGAAGAAGGTATGGTTTCGGCAACATCGGCTGGGGGAACAATGTCTACAGCGTCAACGATATTTCGCTTTCGCGATGTCGGAGGATCAGGCCACAATCTGGCTTTCGGCCTCATTGCCGTCGCGCTTGCAGCCGCGGTCTTTTACGTTGATACCTATACGGACATCGAGGGCGCCGTCGCGGTTCTCTATGTCGTCACCATGTTGCTTGCCGCCCAAGCGACCACGCGCACCGGCCTGCTTGTCATCGCTGCCGTTTGCGCTGCCCTCACGCTTCTTTCCTACGCCACCACGCATAGGAACGATGCAGACCTTCAATCAACCATCCGCCTGATTGTGGCGCTTGCTGCGCTGTTCGTTACGACCATGCTGCTCCTGAAAACGGAGAGCGCCCGCCTCGCGCTCCTTTCGATCAACTCCGCGCTGAAGGACAGCGAGGCCAGATACCGGTCGATTTTCGACCGCACGCGCGTGGCCCTTTGGGAGCGAGACTATTCGAAGCTGCGCAGCTATCTGGTGGATATCAGGGCGCAGGGCATCACCGATATCAAGGCGCATGCGCGCATTAATCCGGCCGTCGTCGATCATTGCGTCGGTCTCATCGAAGTGGTCGCGGCGAACGAAGCGGCACGCGAACTGCTGGGACCTCAGTCGGCGGCGGTCGGCACCCTGCGCCGGTCCGCCCTCCCCGGGCAAGAGAAATTCCTTGACGTGCTTCAGGCGATCATGGACGACGCAAGGGTGTTCGAAGACAAGGTCGAGGCACGGGCGGACAACGGCGAAGACAAGCTCGTGCTGCTCAGCATCAGCTTTCCCGAGGATCCGGCCGCCTTCAACCGCGTTGTTGTCAGCATGGTCGACATCACCCAGCGCGAAATGGCCCTGAAGGCCATAGCCGAAGCGCAGGCGGAGCTGACAAAGGCATCAAAGGCCGCGACGGTCGGCGCGATGTCGGCATCGCTTGCGCACGAGCTCAACCAGCCGCTCGGCGCGATCGTCGTCAATTCGCAAACGCTGCTGAGGTGGCTTGACCGCGACCCACCGGATCTCATCGCCGTGCGCCGCTCGGCCGAAAGAATGATCCGCGACAGCCAGCGGGCGAGCGAGATCATCCAGAATACACGCAGCCTGCTTTCTCCTTCGAGCAACAAGCTCGAGAACGTCAGCCTGGATAGGCTGATCGACGAGACGATGGCGTTGATGGAGCACGAGCTACAGCGCAGTGGCACGACCGTGCTTGTCGACCGGATGCCTGACATTCCGCCTGTCTCGGCCGTGAAGATCGAGTTGCAGCAGGTGCTGATCAATCTCATGACCAACGCTATCCAGGCGATGGACGAGGCCGGCAGTGCACAGCGGATCATTGAGATAGCGATGGAGCGGCCGGATATCGAGCATGTGAGTATTGCCGTGCGTGACTCCGGACCCGGGATCACCGAAGATGCGAAGGCCAAGCTGTTTGCCCCGTTTTTCACGACGAAGGTGACCGGCATGGGCATGGGCCTGTCAATCTGCCGCAGCACACTGGAGGCCCGTGGTGGAAAGCTCGATGGAACCAATCATCCCGAAGGTGGCGCGATCTTCGAAATGCGCCTTCTGATAAAGCCGGAGGTGGAACATGGCTGAGACACGCAAGTCACAAAAGGAAGCGCCCGGACCTGTGGTCTTCATCGTCGATGACGACCTCTCGATGCGAGAAGCGCTCACGGACCTGTTCCGCTCGATGAAATTCGACGCGCAGGCATTCGACAGCGCGACGGCCTTCATGGAGGCCGCAAACGTCGATCGCCCCGGCTGCATTCTCCTCGATGTGCGCTTGCCTGGTGTCAGCGGTCTGGAATTCCAGACGCAACTGGAGCGCATCGGCAGCAAGATGCCCGTTGTCTTCATGACCGGATTCGGGGACATTCCGATGAGCGTGCGGGCAATGAAAGCCGGCGCCGTCGACTTTTTGACCAAGCCCTTCAAGGATCAGGATATTCTCGACGCGGTGGCAACGGCGATCGCGCGCGATGCCGTGCGCCGACGCCAGAATGCGCAGAGCGAAGCCGTTGCCTCGCTTGCGGGAAGCCTGACACCGCGTGAGCGCGAAGTCATGGAAGCGGTGGTCAGGGGGCTGATGAACAAGCAGATCGCCTATGAGCTCGGCATCAGCGAGGTCACAGTGAAACTGCACCGCGGCAATGTGATGCGGAAAATGGACGTTCGCTCGGTGGCAGAGCTTGTGAGGAAGGCCGAAATGCTGGGCGATGGCGTACGACCACCTGTATCTTAGTATGGTATCTTTGAAGCGGGCATGAGCGCATAACAAGACTTCGAAAGCAGTCAAAAAAGGTCGTTTCATTGCCCCCAGTCCCTACCATAGCCGTCGTAGACGACGACCAGGCTATCCGTGAAGCCATGGATGATCTCGTCAAGTCCTGCGGTTACGAGTGCCAGGTGTTCGCCTCGGCGGAAGAGTTTCTCGCCTTCGAACCGCGATCGATAATCGATTGCATGCTCGTCGATGTGAAGATGCCCGGTCTCAGTGGGATCGAGCTGCAGGCTGAATTGAACAAGCATTCGCAGCGCCCCCCGATGATCTTTGTCACCTCCTACAAGGATGAACGGACGCGCAGCGCGGCGATGAACGCGGGTGCATTCGCTTTTCTTGGAAAGCCTGTCGATATCGAAAAGCTGATCGGTTGCCTGGAGTCGGCGCTCGGGCACTGAGAGGTGAAGGGCAATTGAAATTGCCGTGATTGCGCTCGGGAATACCACAGCGCGCCACATCATCGTCAATCGGCACGGCCCACCAGAGCGAAGCGAACCGCACGATCAGGAATTCGGCGCTTCGCCAATGCATGCATCTCCTGACCGACACCGTCTGGGAAAGCGACCTTCTGTTTGGCCGGCTACAGGCGTGTCCCGAAAGCAACGCGCGCAAGGAGACAAGACGATGTTCCTCGCGCTTCGACTTCATCGCCGACCACCGCGGCATGTTCTCGCGCCTCGCCCTGACCGAAGCGCAGGTCGACCGCCTGCGAGACGAGTTCGGGATCTACATGGTCGGCGATTCCCGCTTCAACGTCGCGGGCCTCAAGGAAGGCCGGCTCGACGACCTCGCCGGAGCGATCCGGCCGACCAACTACGAGACGGGTCCTTCCGGCAGCGGCTCGCAGGTGCGGACGTCAATGATCGGCTCGTCCCGGTATGAGGCGTGCGTTCTCTGATCGTTCTTAGCGAGAACGGTTGGCGTCTCGGCATGGGCAGCCCGCGTGACGGCGAGCCAAACGATACTAGCCAGGAATATGAGCCGGCCCCTTCATTGCCCTTGCACCCTCGGATCGGCCCACATCCCGAAGCCGCCACGTCCGATCTTCTCCGCATCGCCAAGATCGGGCCGCATTAGCGATCCGCCCGGCTTTTTCGCGAGCCTCAGTGCGCCGAGCGAAACGAGCTGTTCCTCAAGGTTTGCGACAGTGTCGAGCGTGCCTGGAATATTGTAATAGCCAAAACAGGTGACATCCTGGCTCGGCGCATGCTCTTCCGAGACAAAGGCACGGCAGAACAGCACCTTGGGGTTCTTCAGCAGGATCTCGAGCTGGGTCCGCGCGAAGTCCTCACAGCGGCCGGCGAAATTCTCTTCGCGATTTACCATTTCGCCGGCGCACGGTTCGACGCCATAGAGATGCAGCCTAACCTTATCGTCAACGCGGATGTCGGTCGGCGACGCGGCTTTAAAACCGCTGGCCGAGGCAAAACCCTGTCGGCCGACGACCTTCCGATTGCCGTCGTAGTACTCGATGACCAGGACCGTCTTCCCAGGCGCTGCAAGCGATTTCACATAGACCTCGTCGACCACCCCCGCAGCTGAAGCGGGCGATGACGGCATCGCCGGCACGACCAAAGCCAGGCTGCAAGCCCACCTTCGGAACTTCACTAAATTCGTAATCATTGAAGCTCTCGCTCAAAAGTTTCTTTTCGGGCTTCCACAATCCGCATTTTCGATGTAGCAGATAACGTATTGAGTTATTGTTTTGGGTTAGGCTAGCGGGTTTCTTAGGAAACGACAACCGTTTTTGTCGAGCGTAGTTCTGGATGAAAGGCGTGCAATGAAGGGCATACTTTTTTCCGCAACGATCATGGCACTGACTGCCGGCACCATGACTGGTATCAGCGCAAACGATCTGAAATCATTTGCTTTTAGCCGTTTTCCAAACGAAAAACGGAACATTGGCACTGCGCTGGATCAAGTTCTCTCACATCTTCAGGCGGACGCGAGACAAGAGTTTTCGATGGGGAAAGACGGCATTCTCAGCAACGCAAGTCGCGATCTTTCGTATTACTATATACGTATAGCTGAACCGAACGTCTCTATCGCTCTAGAACGCGAATATGACACGCGACAAGACGAAACCGTCGGCGATGAACATAACGAACTGAGTCATAGTCACTTGTCGACTAGCCGTTGCGGGCCGTCGCCACTTGGCCCGGCAGCTATCCGTGATTTGGTCATCGCCTCGGCGGACAAGCACGGCGTCGACCGAAGCCTTGCAACGGCGATCGCCTGGACCGAAAGCCGGTTCGATCGGATCCGCAACAGCCCGAAAGGCGCGCGCGGCGTCATGCAGTTGATGCCGGCAACCGCGCAGCGTTACGGGGTACGCGACGTTTGCGATCCCGTCTCGAACATCGACGGTGGTGTCCGCTATCTCCGCTCGCTCATTGACCAGTTCGGCAACCCGCTGCTTGCGGCAGCCGCCTACAATGCCGGTGAGCAGCCGATCTACGACCATCACGGTGTGCCGCCCTACCCCGAGACCGTCGCCTATGTCGCAGCCGTCCTCAACTATCAGCTTGGGCTCCAGCCGCTCCGCGTAAAGAGCGCGACGCTGCAGTCGGGCGACGGCGACCGATCATCAACTCGAAGCAACAGCGTCATCGGCGCAACCGCCACGGCAAAGTTCGTTGGCGGCGTGATGCAATTCTAGTACCGCGCCACAGAGATTATGACGGGTTGGGTTATCGTAGAATGGGCAAGTCTTCTGGTGGGATGAGAAGTTGGATGCTGCGTGCTGCGCCTGGCACGCGGGATATAAATCCTGCCTTCTCGAGGGTCAGCACCATCTGGTGAACAGACGGAGCCGTAACGGCGAAGTGGCGACGCATGTCGGCTTCGGCCGGAGGCTGTTTGAAGATGCGGCTGTAGGCGTAGATGAAGGCCAGGTACTGGCCTTGGACTTGCGTAAGGCCATGTCTTGCCGTTGCGGCTTGCGGGTCAAGTGAGGGACTCATTTTCGGATTCATCTGCGTCTCCGCGCTGAAGGAGGTGTCGATGAATATAAAGTTTCACGTAGAGCTTAGCCAATCGGAACGTGATCAACTGGCCGTTTTGTTGAGCGGGGGACGCCATGCGTCGCGCAAGATCAAGCGCGCCCAGATCCTGGTGGCGGCGGACGAAGGCTTCAGCGACGAGGTGATCGCGGCAACCTTGAACGTCAGCGGATCGACGATTTACCGGACCAAGCGCCGGTTTGTGGAAGCCAATCTGGAAGGCGCGCTCAGTGAAGAACCGCGCCCGGGTGTTGAGCGCAAGCTATCGAGCAAGGAGGAGGCGCTGTTGGTGGCGACCGCCTGCTCAAAGCCGCCGCCCGGGCGAGCCCGCTGGACCCTGGAGCTTCTGGCCGATGAGATGGTCCGACTCACCGATCATGACGAGTTGTCCTCGGAGACCGTACGTCGCCGGCTGGCTGAGAATCATCTCAAACCTTGGCGCAAAGACATGTGGTGCATCCCAAAGCTCGATGGGGAATACGTCGCGCGCATGGAGGATGTTCTCGACCTCTACGCAGAGACGCCTGATCCACAAAGGCCCGTGGTCTGCTTCGACGAGAGCCCGACCCAACTCATCGGCGAAGTGCGCGAGCCCATTGCGGCCAAGCCTGGCCAGCTTGAACGCTACGACTGCGAGTATCGCCGAAACGGCACGGTCAATCTGTTTGTCTTCATGGACGCCCACCAGCCCTGGCGCAGGGTGAAGGTCACCGATCGGCGAACCAACCAAGACTTCGCCCAGTGCATGCGCGAACTGGTCGACGTCGATTATCCCGACGCCCCGATCATCCGCGTGGTGATGGACAACCTCTCCACCCATTCCGCCGGGGCGCTTTACGACGCATTTCCAGCCCCGGAGGCTCGAAGGGTGCTGAAGCGACTGGAGTTCCACCACACGCCCAAGCACGCCAGTTGGCTCAACATGGTCGAGATCGAGATCGGTGTCCTGCGCAGCCAATGCCTCGACCGTCGTATCGACAATAAAGACACCATAATCGCCGAAGTCGCAGCCTGGGAGCAGCAACGCAACGCTAATGGCGCAAAGATCCAATGGATGTTCACAACCGAAAAAGCCCGCCAAAAGCTCCGCAAAGCTTACCCCGTCAAAGAGTCATAATCTCTGTGGCGCGGCACTAGTGGCATGAGGAGAAGGACATGAAGATTCCCGATACTTTCCGGCAATCCCGGGCGCTCCACATCGTGACAATCTGCTCGCTCGTTGCGACAGCCCAGTTTTTCAGCGCCGATTTGGCGATGGCGCAGCAAACGAGCCAGGCCTTCGCACCACTTCAGGCCGTGATGCAGGCGATCGTCGACTTCATCACCGGACCCTTTGGACGGTTGTGCGCGATCATCGCGGTAATTTCGATGGGCTTCCTCGCCTTTGCCGGTCGCCTCAGCTGGCTCCTCGTGGGCGGCGTTGCACTCGGCATTGGTCTCGTCTTTGGGGGGCCGGGCATTGTCGATGCACTGATATCCGTTGTCGGGCACTAAGTCATGGCCGAGCCCGACCTCACAAAGCCGATCCTCACCCCGTTGATCATCGGTCTGACGCGCTCGCCGACCTTGTGGGGGGTGCCGTACATGGCGGCCATCATCGTCATGGGTCTCACGATCATCGCCTGGCTTGCCACCAACAGGCTGTGGGCGTTGCTGACCGCCCCGATCGCCTATCTGGCTCTTTTCACCCTTTGCACCTGGGACGCTCGTATTCTGGACGTCCTTCAAGTCTCAACACGATTGACGCCGCGAACGCCGAACAAGGTCTTCTGGGGCGGCAATTCCTATGGGCCTTGAACCATGCTGAAGGTCGTGCGCGAAGAGCTCGGTTTCGGCGTCATCGGCGGCCGCGAACGGCCGATGTCGAAACACATCCCCTATCTCAGGCATGTGGCGGATACGGTCGTCAATCTCGCCGATGGCGCGCTGATGAGTGTCATCAAACTCGACGGCCTCTTCTTCCAGACAGAGGACCAGGCCGAGCTCAACATGCGCTCGGCAGTCCAGAACACGATGATCAGGGCGCTCGGATCGAGCCGCTTTTCAATCTGGTCGACGGTGATCCGCCGCCAGATTGATGCCGCTCAGGAGGGCGCGTACGAGGACCCATTCTGTGCTGCTCTTAACCGCCGCTACATGGCAGCACTTGCCCAAAAGCGACTGTTTGCGAACGAACTCTATCTCACCATTGTTCGCTCGGGCATGCGTGGCCCGCTTGCGATCGGCGACAAGCTGCGGCGCCTCCTGGATCGTACAGCGGGCAGCGATTTGCGTGACCAGCAACTGCGCGAAGCGGTCGGCGAGCTCGAGGAGCTGACGGAAAACATTGTGCGCGATCTTCGCAAGTACGGCGCCCGCGCACTCGGCGTCGTCCATCGCGCCGGCGAACCCTATTCGGAGCCGCTGGAGTTCCTGAACACCATTTTGACCTGTGGCATCCCGCGGAAGATGCGCCTGCCCAGGATGGGTATTGCCAACTACGTCGGAGCCTCACGACTGCACTTTTCGAGGCGAACATTACAGGCTCAGGGCGCGACGCCTGACGACAACCGCTATGGCGCGATGCTCTCCATCAAGGAATATCCCCCCTTCACCGGTCCCGGCATGCTCGATGGGCTCCTTCAGGTGAACCACGAGTTCATCCTCACCCAGTCCTTTACGATCGCCGACAAACCGGTGGCCCAAGAGCGCATCACCCGCCTGAAGCGGCAGATCGCGCGTCCGATGAGGCCGGCAGCGATGTCGAAAACGATATCGATTTCGCGCTGAACAGTCTGCTGAACCAGGAAGCGGTGTTCGGTTTCCATCATCTCTCCCTGCTTTGCCTTTCGCGCGACCTCGACGGCATCAACAAGGTGGTGTCCGAACTCGGCGCCTGCTTGACCGACATGAACATCAACTGGCTGCGCGAAGATCTGAACGCAGAGGCGGCCTTCTGGGCCCAGCTTCCAGGCAACCATGCCTACATCGCCCGAAAAGCGATGTTGTCGAGCGCCAATTTCTCCGGCCTCTCGTCGATGCATAATTTCGCGTCCGGCCAGAGCGAGCGCCTGCACTGGGGAAGTCCCATCACCATCCTGGAGACGACCAGCCAGACGCCCTACTGGTTCAATTTTCATCAGCGCGATATCGGCCATTTCCTGGTGACCGGCCCGACCGGTTCAGGCAAGACCGTGGCGCTGACGTTCCTTCTGGCGCAGGCGTTCCGTGTGCGACCGACGCCTAAGGCGGTATTTTTCGACAAAGACCGGGGTGCTGAAATTTTCATCCGGGCGATCAACGGCACCTATGAGGTGCTCACCCCGGGAACGCAGACCGGTTTTAATCCCTTGCAGCTTGAGAACATCGGCGAGAACCGCGAATTCCTCCTGCGCCTCCTCAAAACGATGCTGCGGCGTGGCGATGGTGGCGATTTCGATCAACAAGAAGAGGACGTGCTCGAGCGCGCCATCGTGCGGCTGATGCAGGAGCCGGCCGCAGAGCGCAATCTTTCCAACCTCTCCGGTCTGCTGACCGGCCGATCGCGAGCTGATCCCAACGATCTGCATTCGCGTCTGAGGCCATGGATAGATGGCGAGAAGGCTTGGCTGTTCAATGCTCGCCATGATGTTCTGTCCTTCTCCGATCGAAACGCCGTCGGCTTCGACATGACAAGCATCCTCGACAATGACGAGGTGCGCACGCCAGCGCTGATGTACATCTACCACCGTCTCGATGAGTTATTCGATGGCGCGCCGGTGATGATCTTCATGGATGAAGGCTGGCGGTTATTGAGGGATCAAACCTTCAGCGACTTCATCATCGACAAGGCGAAGACGATCCGAAAGCTGAACGGCATCGTCGGGTTCGGAACGCAATCGGCCGCCGACATCGTCCGCTCGCCGGCGGCGCATACCCTGATCGAACAATCGGCGACCAATATCCATTTCCCCAATCCCCGGGCGGATGAGGAAAGCTATATCGGCGGGTTCGGTCTGACGGTGAAGGAGTTCAACTTCATCCGTAACACGCCGCCGGAGAAGCGGGCCTTCCTGATCAAGCACGGCCATGACAGCGTGATTGCCAGGCTCGATCTCAGCTCGATGCCTGATCTGATCAAGGTTCTGTCGGGACGGAAGGAAACGATCGAGGAATGCGCGAGCCTGCGCGAGACCCATGGCGATGATGCCGGAGCATGGCTCCCTACCTTTTGTGGCTGGGAGGATGGCACATGAGCCGAGGCCCCCTGCCGGTCTCCGTCCTGACCCTGTTGCTGATCGGCTTTGATGCAGGCGTTGCGATGGCCAACGTCCCCGTGATCGATGGCATCAATCTCGGTGAGCACCAGGAGCGCGACAAGACGACTGATGACATCGAGGATACCGACCACGATCGCCATACGATCCACACCTCGGTGACATGCTCGGTCTACCGGCCGGGCCGCAGCAATGATCCGGTTGGTGCGGCGAGCGCCAATCCTGAAATATCCGGCCTCGTACGGCGCGTCGCCCGCGAGGAACGCGTCGATGAGAACCAGTTCCTCGCGCTGGTCTACCAGGAAAGCCGTTTCAATCCCTGCGCCAAATCCAGTGCCGGCGCCACGGGCCTGGCGCAGCTTATGCCGGGGACGGCGGCCCAGCTCGGCGTCAACGAGAACAATATCGAGGAAAACCTGCGCGGTGGCGCGCGGTACTATAGGCAGCAGTTGCTCCGCTACGACAACAATGTCTCGCTGGCGCTCGCCGCCTACAATGCCGGCCCCGGCAATGTGAACAGGTATGGCGGAATTCCGCCGTTCAAGGAGACGCAGGGCTACGTCCGCAGTATCACGCAGGATTGGCTGCCGGCATTCGGCGGCTCGGACAAATCAGGAATACTCCTCAATTTCGGGGGTGGCGAGATGGCCTATGCCGGAATGCGTTCCGCGACATTGAACGCGATGGGAACCACTGCGGCGACTGGCGACAGCCTTGCCAATGTTTCGAGCTGGTATCAGCAGCTCGGTCAACTTCAGACCGGCACCATCCAGGAGAGCTGGGACCATAATTCCACGGTGCGCAACGCCAATCTCGAGATGATGAACAACGTCATCAAGCTCGGCACGGCGATGGCCGATCTTGTCAACGCCAGCAATGCCGTGTCCTCGGTCAATCTTTCCAGCTCGTCGCGAAGCACCGCCCATGACGAGGGCGATGAAAAGCCACGGGACGTCACCGGTCTCTGCGACCCGCGCCAGAACCTCGTCTGGAGCGATGCGCACAAGGCCTGCATCGAGAAACGGGAAAACGAGGACCAGGTTGAGCTGATGCTGCAGCCGCAATGATAGGAGAATCGATATGAGAGCCATCGTGCTGAGCAGCCTTGCGCTGCACGTTCTGCCGAGCGTCGTGTTGGCTGACGTGCCGGTGATCGACAGGACCAACTATAAGGTCGCCCAAAAGACCGCGGAGACGACCAGGCAGATCCTGGACACGAACAAGAATATCCTGACGACCGTCGAGGATACGTTGAAAGCGGTCACCGGCGATCGCGGCAGCACGGCGGCCCCCTTGAAAGACCTTGCCATCGGCAGCGGCTTCAGCGTCTCGGCGATCCCGTCCTTCGACAGCATCCTGAAAGAAGGCGTTCCGAACCTCGGCAACATGGGCGGCGACATTGCCAAGGGCGCAACGGTGTTCATCAACGGTTTGCAACTGGTCAAATCGCTGTCCGGCAAAGAAGACAGCACTTTTTCCGGCGACAAATCCTACGAGCAGCTGGTGAACACGGTCCTGGGGGTATCGGCACTCGTCAACGGGTCGCAGCAGGCGATCAAGAGCCGACGCAGCGCTTTCGAGCAGGCAGGGGGCCAGATCGGCACAGCGCAAGACATCAAGGGTTCGATCGATCAGAACACACAGCTGCAGGTTCAATCAGGCCTGACGCTCAACGAAATGATCGGCGTCATGAATGGCGCCGTCACGTCCCTGCAAGCGGAGAACCAGCGGCGTCTCACCGATATTTCAAACACCAAGAAGGCGCTGGCCTATGGGAACTGACATGGCAAAGCGTGAAATCGGCACCGCTCTTCTGGTCGCGGCAATCGTTGCCGGCTGCGGCACCGTCAAGGAAAAGACGGCGCCTTGCAGGCGTCCGGTCAATCTCACGTCCTTTGCGGGCGATCCGAGGCATGAGTGCGGGCCGATGCGACGCGTGAACGATCCGGCCGCGGCCTTTGCGGTGATCGGCGTGATGGATCAGGATCAGCATTAGGAACGCGCCAATGCAGGATTTTCTCGGTGATCTGCTCGACCGCATCGAGAACTCGGGGACGAGCTTCTCGGAGAAAGCCTATACGATCGTCGGCAACGAGATCATGCCGCTGCTGCAGACCTTGTTCGTCGTTTATGTCGCCTGGTACGGGCTCCAGCTTGTCATGGGAACAGCCCGGCTCGGCGTCGGCGAAATCGTCGGACGCATCGTGCGTATGATGATCATCCTTACGTTGGTCAGCTCCTGGGGCAACTTCAACAACCTGTTCTACCGCTGGATCAACGACACGCCCGAGGACGTCGGCCGTGCGATCCTGGCAGCATCCGGCACCGGAATTTCCGAGCCGACCAATGGCATGTCGATGATCTGGCGCACCGCCAACGAGGCGGCCTCGGCTCTTGCCGAGCAGTCTGGCTACCTCACCATCCTGCCAAGCATGATCGGCGTCACTATCATGGTCGGCGCCGGTGTCTTCATTGCGATCGCGCTTGCCATTCTGATCCTCGCCAAGGTGATGCTTTGGGTGCTGATTGGAACCTCTCCTATCTTCATCAGCTGCATGCTGTTCGAGAGAACGCGCGGTTACGGCGTTGGCTGGTTCAATCAGCTGCTCACCTACGCCCTGATCCCGCTGTTCATCTACGTCATTGCCGCATTCCTGATTGCCGCCATGAATCCTGAACTATTGAAGATCGACGCAGCCAGTGGTTCGAGAACACTCACGCTCGCCGATATCGCCGGCTTCCTGCTGCTGTGCATCGCGGGCGGCTTCGTCATGCTCTACATCCAGTCGTTGGGCCAGGGCATCGCTGGCGGAATCGCTGCAGGCATCGGCAACGCGGCGACCAACATTGCCCGTTTTGCCGGCGTAAGGGTACCGCTTGCGGCCGGTAAGGCCGCTCTCAGCGTTGGGAGAGCCGCCTACCAGGCCGGGCGGGGTCTGGGCGAGCGCGCCCGAAATGGCGGTAACGACGATGCCTCCGGCACGCGTTCCGCCATGCAATCACGCATCACCCAGAACAGCACGCCAACCTGAACGGAACCGTTTCCGAAAAGACATTTGCTATGGCCGATTCCAAAGACCTCAATCTACGCACCTATTATCAGAGCGGCGATATCTGGGAGCAGGAGATCGTCAAAAAGGCGAAGCGCTCGCGCACGCTTGCGTGGTTCGTTGCAACGATTTTCGGCGGCATCACGCTGTTGAGCTTGCTCGCCCTCGTCATGCTCGTGCCGCTGAAAAGCTTCGAGCCCTACATCGTCGAAGTCGACAGGAGCACGGGCTATATCGAGGTGAAGACCGGTCTAACGCGACCGACGAACCTCACGGAACAGCAGGCGATCACCCAGGCCAGTATCGTCCGATACATTCGGGCTCGCGAGGGGTACGATCCCTATGCCATCGAACAGAATTTCGGCATAGCGGCACTGTTGTCGACGGGCAATGCGGCGCGCGAGCTGCAGGACCTCTACAGCGCCACCAATGCGAAGAACCCGGCCAAGGTCTACGGCAAGAGCAAGCGCATCACCACCGAGATCGCTTCGGTCACCCTCCCGAACAACTCCACCGGCATCGTTCGTTTTTCGACGACGGAGCTCTCCGACACCGATTCCGTTACCAACCACTGGATCGCGGTGGTTCGCTATCGCTACACCGACACGCCGGCGACCAACGAGTGGCGCTTCGAGAACCCTCTGGGCTTCCAGGCCTATGACTATCGCCGCGACCAGGAAACGGTGACGGGGAGCGGCCAGTGATCAAACCGCTTCTCTTTGCCATTGCCGTCATGGCTATTAACGGCGCCGACAGCGCCACAGGCGCCGAGACGCCATTGGCGGGCCGTCTCGACCCTCGCGTCACCAGCGTCGTCTATCAAGCGAACAACGTCGTACGTGTCTTCGCGACCTACGGCGTCTCGACGATGATCATCTTCGACGAAGACGAGAAGTTCGAAACGATCGCCGTCGGCGATACGGACAGCTGGGACGTGGTACCGACCGACAAGGGCAACATCCTCTTCGTCAAGCCGAAGGCGAAGAACATCGCGACCAACATGAATGTCGTGACGACGAAGCGCATCTACTATCTCGAGCTTAACGACTATGCGCCGGAGGACAACAAACTGGTGTTCGGCATTCGCTTCATCTATCCCGACAAGGCCCTGAACGCCTCGCTTCGAAAAGAGGCGGAAGTCCGCGCCGGCTACCCGAACATCTCAGGCATCGAGAAGGCCAACGTCAACATCGACTATTCCTTTTCCGGCGATGGCCGGCTGAAGCCACTGATGGTCTTCGATGATGGTAAAAAGACGTTCTTCAAATTCGGCGACAGAGTACCGGCGATCTTTGCTGTCAACGCGGACTTCACCGAGACCCTGCGCAATTTCCGGCGCGAGGGCGACTACATCGTCGTCGACGGAACCGCTGCACAATATACGCTGCGCGACGGGAACCAGTGGACCTGCATCTTCAATCTCAGAAAGCCCGATTTCGGCGCCCCGGATCCAGCGATCATGGGGCCAGTGCCGGATGACAAGGCGACAATGCGAAGAAGGAGCGGCAACGGATGAAACGATCGCCCGAACTCGAGGCGATGTTGGCTGCGGACGAGACTGAAGTGCGCGATCAGGGTGCCCGGCGCAAGCAGCTCATCGGCGGTGCTGCGCTGTTGCTCGGGGGGGCAGCACTCGCTTATGTGATCGTCTTCGCACCGCAAAAGCGTCCAGGGGATGTCCCTCAGGGTGACGAAGAATTTTCCACGACCACCTTCCGGCCGCCGTCCTTTCTCCGTGAGGACCGCAAGCCCGAGCAGAAACCGGCCGAGAATATCATCCAGCTTCCGCAGCCGCCGGAGGAAGAGAAAGAAGACCATTCGGATACCACGGAATTTAATGTTCCGCCTCCGCCCGTCGCCGTCGAAACCGCCGAACAGAAGCAACAGCCGCCCGAGGAATTCCCGAAGCGATTTCTTTCCAAGCAGATTGTTACAGACTCCGCCAAGGCCGACAGCGGAGACGGCTCGCTGACCGGTGCCGCTGCGGAGGGTGCACCGACCGTGGCGGGTGAGGATAGCAACAGCAAGTTCCTGGCAACGGCCTCGGCAATTGGCGATCGCTCGGCCAAGGCGCGTCAGATCGGGCGGCTGGATGCCATGATCCCCGAGGGCACGCTGATCCCCGGGATTCTTGAAACTGCCATCAACAGCGACCTCCCTGGTCAGATCCGCGCCATCACTTCCCAGGACGTCTATTCCTTCGATGGCCGTCGGATCCTCGTTCCGACGGGAACGCGGCTGATTGGCGAATACCAGTCCGATATGACCCGTGGGCAGAAGCGCATCTTCGTCATTTGGACACGGCTCCTGCGCGACGACGGCGTTTCCGTTCGGCTGAACAGCATCGGCACCGACAGCCTCGGCCGGTCCGGCCTCACCGGTGTCGTCGACAACAAATGGCGCGAGCGTTTCGGCTCGGCCGTCCTGCTCTCCATTGTCGGTGCTGGCTCATCCTATCTTACCGGCTATGGCACCGGCCAATACAGTTCCGGCAGCAGTAACAATGGAGAGTCCGATTCCCAACGCGCCGCCGACCTGGCTCGCAAGACCATCGCCCAGACCTTCTCCGACATGGCCAACCAGGCGCTCGGAGAAAACCTCAAAATTCCGCCGACGATCAGCGTCCACCAGGGTGAGCGCATCTTCGTCTATGTCCGCCAGGATCTCGACTTCTCCGCCATGTATCCGGATCCGGTCGAGGCAGCCTTGAAGGAGATCAAGCATGAGCGAGGCCTTGGCACGGGTCGCGGCGTCAGGCAATGATCCGCATTATTTCCTGAAGCGGGCGCTCTCCCCGCTGGCAGAGTTTCTCGCCGATCCAAAAGTCGTCGAGATTTCCATCAATCGGCCGGGCGAGGTGTTCATCGAGCGTCTCGGTTCACCGCATATGGAGTTTCATGAAATCCCGGCCCTGACGGGGACCGAGATCGAACATATCGGCGAGCGGGTGGCCGCCACGAGCAACCAGTTCATCAGCCGCATCAATCCACTGCTCAGTGCCGCACTGCCGGGCGGCGAGCGTATCCAGATCATTCTTCCACCGGCTGCTCCTGATGGGGGCGCCATCTCGATCCGTAAGCAGGTGATCAGCGATTTCACGCTGGCGCAGTATCGCGATAGCGGCGCGCTCGATAAGGTTTCCGTCACCGTCGGCGGATTGAGCGGGACCGAGCAGAGGCTTGTCGCGCTCCTGAAGGCGGACCGCATCCACGACTTTGTCGAGACGGCCGTCCGTGAACGCGTGTCGATCCTGATCAGCGGCGGCACGTCCACCGGCAAGACGACCTTTCTCAACGCCTGCCTCAAGAGCATCGACGTGCACGAACGCATCCTGACGCTCGAAGACACACGCGAACTCTTCCCGCCTCATCGCAACAGCGTCCATCTGGTCGCATCGCGTGGCGATCAGGGGACGGCCCATGTGACAATCCAATCGCTTCTCGAGGCATCGTTGCGCATGCGGCCGGATCGGCTATTCGTCGGGGAGATCCGCGGGGCCGAGGCCTTCGCGTTCCTGCGCACCATCAACACGGGTCATCCCGGCAGCATGTCGACCGTGCACGCCGATACGCCCATGGGGGCCTATGAGCAGCTCGCCATGATGATGATGCAGGCGGGGCTGTCGTCGGGCTATTCGAAGCCGGATCTGATGTCCTACATCCGCATGGTGATACCGGTGGTGATCCAGCTGCGCCGTGACGGTGGCCGGCGCGGCGTATCGGAGATCTACTATGCCCGGCGCGTGCCATGAGCCGATCTTATCTTTCGATCTATCTGCTGTTCTGCGTGCTGATCGCCGCAGCCGTCTGGATGATGAGTTACAGCCTGATCCTGCTGCTTGTCTGGAAGGATGGTCGAATTCTGCATTTGATGACGACCACCAATCCCTTGGCGCCAATCCAGCAATTCGTCGCCTACTCGAACAGCCGGCCGTTGCGACTGGTGGCAATCGGATCTTTGGGTCCAGCGATTTTCGTCGCAGCTGCTGCGGCCGCATTCGGACTGCGTCGTCCCGCAAACCCGCTGGGAGATGCCGCATTTCAGGACATGGCGTCGCTGCGACGTGGGGGCTGGTTTCGGAAGGATGGACATGTCTTCGGCCGCGTCGGAGGCAAAATTCTTCGCCGCAAGGATGACCGCCATCATCTGGTAATCGGCCCAACACGCTCCGGCAAGGGTGTCGGTTATGTCATTCCAAATGCTCTGATGCACAAGGGCTCGATGATCGTCACGGATTTGAAAGGCGAAATATTCGAGCACACCGCCGGCTACCGGGCGCACAGCGGTAACGGCGTCTACCTGTTCTCGCCGGGATCGGCCAAGACGCACCGCTGGAACCCGCTGGATTTTGTGCGGACCGATCGTGGTAGCCGCACGCTCGACCTGCAGAACATGGCAAGTATCCTCATTCCCGAAACAATGGGCTCGGAAAACGCCATCTGGCAAGGGATTGCTCAGCAGGTGATTGCGGGCGTCATCAGTTACGTGTTGGAAAGCCCGCACTACAAGAACCGCTGCAACCTCGGCGAAGTCAACAGCTTCTTCAACTCAGGCGTCGATCTGCAGGTCCTGATGAAGCGGATCAAGGAGAAGGAGCCCGATCTCTCCAGGTTCACGACCGAGAGCTTCAATGCCTATATCGCTCTGAATGAGAGAGCGGCACGTTCTGCCCTTCTGGATATTCAAAAGGCTCTGGCACCGTTTCGCAACGAGCGCGTTATCGCCGCTACCAACGTGACCGACATCGACCTGGCGTCCCTTCAGCGGCGGCCGGTCACGATCTACCTGGCGCCGAATATCACTGACATGACGATCCTGAGACCCTTGCTGACGCTCTTCGTGCAGCAGACCATGGAGCTGCTCACCCGCGAGCATAACTCGAGCGCCCTTCCCGTCTATTTCCTGCTCGACGAATTCCGCCAGCTGAAGAAGATGGACGAGATCATGAACAAGCTGCCCTATGTGGCCGGCTACAACGTCAAGATGGCCTTCATCATTCAGGACCTTAAAAACCTCGATGAGATCTACGGAGAAACTGCGCGGCACTCGCTTCTCGGCAATTGCGGCCTGCAGCTCATTCTCGGCGCTAATGATCAGGCTACCGCCGAATATTCCTCACGGGCGCTTGGCAAGCGTACCATTCGCTACCAATCGGAATCCCGGACACTGGAACTGATGAGCCTTCCCCGTCGCACCAAGGTCGAGCAGATACGTGAGCGCGACTTGCTGATGCCGCAGGAGGTTCGGCAGATGCCGGAAGATCGCTTCATCCTGTTGGTCGAGGGTCAGCGTCCGATCTTCCAAACAAAGCTTCGCTATCACGTGAGCGAACCATTCAGGAGTGCTGCGAAATATGCCGCGGAACATCCCGTCGACGTTCCGGAAACGGAGTTCGCCGCGACCCTTCGGGTTCCCGCCATCGCAGCGGGAGATGAGACCGTGTCAAGTCTCCCTCCCGAGGGAGGTCAAGCGCACGCCCCAATGTCAAACATGTACACGACAACTGAGAGTGCGGAGACAGGCGCGAAGAAGGTAGCGCGCAGCATCCGGGCAAGACCAAGATCCAGCGTAAGTCGGAAAGCGAAATCGAAGCTGATATCGCCCGAAGGTGCACTGGCCGGCGATCGGCAGGCGCAAGTCGAAGAAAAGTTGTTACCGACAGGTAGTCGTTTGAAAGCTGCGATTGCTGCGTCCCTTGCTGCAGTACCCGATATGCCGTTGCCGCGGCGGAAGAACATCAAGGAGATTTTGGCGCAAACCATCCCTGATCCGGTCGAAATCGGCTTAGAATAGGCCAGGTCTCCGCACGAGGAGGCTCATATGGCAAATGCGGCCCAACGCGAGAGGCGGCACGTCGCTAGTTGTCCCCAAGGATGGCTTCCAAATCGCGGGCGCCATGCAAAACCCGCTCGATACGGACGGCGTGGTCATGGACGATGTAAAACATGATGTAGCGTTGAAAGACAGCTGATCGGACACCTGGCCAAAGCGAGAAGCGCGGCGTACCGGCTTCTCAGCCCTGCAACGAACCGGACCGCCCGCCGCGCGTTCGCCTCGCATGGATCAGCCGCCTTATCGCTCGCGATCGTCGCGTTCGCGCTCTTGCCGTTCATCGGTCTCGCGCTGGAGCTGGTCGAGGCTCGGAATATGTTGCTGGGCTGGATCGGAGCGCGTCGCATCGCCTGATCGAGGAGCTGGACGATCCCGACTCTGCTGCGTCATATCGGCGACCGGCCTGTCCCGTTCCTCTTCAGTTTGAACACGGCTTGCCTCATCGTCATGATCGCGCAACACGTCCAGAGCGGTAGGTGACGTCTGGATCACCGAGGTGCCGTTCCCTTCCTGTGTCATCTTGCCACCGCGCTGCGGCGAGCGCTCGGCCGCTTCGATCGCAATCCTGAGGTCGTGATCCACCTCGGCGATTTCTCGGATCAATGTATTGCCGGAGGCACCGAGCTCACCCACACGGGCAATTACAAGGTCCAGGCTTGCCTGCAACGACGCTTTATTGGCGTTGCCTTCGCCTGCATCCGCGAGGTCGATCGCTTCACGGTAGTGCTCCACCTCGAGCATGATCTCGTTTGCTGCTTCGACGGTCCGCAGCCCATGGCGCGCGACCGACTCGTCCCAGCGCACGTTGGCATCGTTGTCACCTTCGCGCAGCCTTGGCTCATCGCTGGCGATCCGCTCACCGTTTTGCTCCTGCAGTTCCATCAGTTCGCGCCGCACACTTACATGCTCACGGGCTGCAGAGGCAATCTCGTCGAAGTTTGCGCGCTCGTTTGCGGGAATGACGCGTTCCGCCTGGAACAGGGCGGTCTCGACACGCTTCTCATAGGCTTCGAATTCGGATCGGCTCATTTGACGCATTGGCTCATCCCTCGAAACGATCTGATCCAGAGATACCAGATGCGTTATGAATTGCGAGCGCAAACTTTCCGTCTTACGCCCACCAGGCACTCGGGGATGATCACGCACCACTTCTGATTCTAAACGGATAAGCTGCGATTGAGCGAAGCTTTCGACTCCTTCTCCGCCATGTTCTGTGGCCACAGCCTCCCATTGGCGCTTAGCGAAATCAGTATAGCGTCGGCTTCGCTCTGTTTGAGGCAAGCTATGTCTGTCGGACCGCTTCGCATCATATCGTCGCTGCGCGGCCTCGCTCGTTGCCTCGTGTTCGGTTCGCCCGTGGCGATTTGTCGGACGCACCTGGTTTTTGCCATAGGCCGCGGCACTCGCCCGCTCGCGCCGATCGGTCATTTCCATATTGATGCCGTGCGCGCGTGCCTTTTCCGCCATCGTCACCCGCCAGCGACGAAACACCGAAATCGTCGTTTCGATCCGATCGCCGGCATCCGAACGCATGGCAACGATCGCATGGACGTGCACATGCGGCCGTTTGCCGCCCGCCTCCTCGGGCTTTGGGTCCTTCGACGGGTCATGCAGGGAAAACACATAGCGGTAACCGGCAAATTCCTGCGCCAGGAACCCTCGTGCGGCGGCATGGGAAGCCTGGACATCCGTTCCGGCCCGTGCCGAGAGGACGACATGCATGACGTCGCGCGGCTTGCGGCTATGCAGGCCGTCGCGCCATTTGAGCTGCACGACATCACCGGCCTGCTTGGCATCCGTGATCGCACCGCCTTGCTCATCGTGAACGACGCCCTGGTGTCGACCGACAAGATCACGAAGCCGGGCGGAGCCGTAGTCTGTGCCGTTGCCGTAACCGGTGAAGCGAAACATCGTTGCCACGCTCTGCTCGCCCTCGTCACCATCCAGACGACCTTGCACGATCGCCGATGCTTTCGCGTCACCGGTGAGGCGCTCACCCATGCTGTCGCGCAAGACAGTGACGCCCTCGATGGTAAAGCCCGTGTCATCATTGCGAGGCGATGCGGCAAAGGCAAACATCCGGTCACCAAGCCCGCGTTTGAGGATCGCCCGCGCCTGCTCGTGAATAGCCGATGCCGGATCGAACTGCTCCTTCACCTCCACCACGAATGACCCGATATCGCGGCTTTCGGCGCGATTCTTCATCAGGTGGTCCCACTCACCCGGGACCGAGGACAGTTCATCGCGGCCCCGCAGCTGTTCGCCACGCTCGTTCTCGACGACGACGTCGCCGTTGCGCGAGATATAGCCGATCATCGCGCCAAGCCTGCTGCCGCCACCGAAGGACGCCATCTTGACCACGGCCGGTTGGCTGCCGGACGCGAGTGATGCAAACCGGGACCGCATGGAAGGTTCGCCGGCGCCAAATCCAGCCCTCAACCCGGCCGAACGGCGGCCGCGTTTGGTCCCACCATGCATTCGGCCGGCGACAAGAGATGCGGTCGGGACCGCTCCGCCGCGGCGCCGGCGCTCCTCTTCCTCCAAAGTCTTGCCCCGGCCCAGCGACCGCTCGTGTAGCAGCGCTGCCCTACGCCGCTCCCACTCATTCTCGAACGCACCGAAGAAGAACTCCATCAGGCGGTTCCTCGCCGCCGTTGGGCGCCGCGCGCCGCGAAACGCCTGAGCTCGAGCATGACGGCGGCGACGATCTTTTGAATATCTGCCGTTTGAGCAGAGATCGCCTTGGCATCAACGTGACCGCTGCTGTTTGCGGCGCGCGCCAGCTGGTTGAGGTTCACGCCAATCGCCCGCATGTCCGACAAAAGCAGATCCAGAATTGCCCGGTCGTCATCGGTGAAGAAGGGGCGGACGCCCGCGCCTTCCAATGTCAGTGACCGCATAAAGGCCGAGATGGTCATTCCGGCGCCTGCGGCAACGCGCGCAATGACGGCGATTTCGGAGGTGCTGAAACGCGCGTGCACGACCCGATCCTTCCGCTTGTCTGCCGCTCCCGATTCGATCACCTTGCGCTGGCTTGCCGCCATTTCATCCTCTTCGAAACAATCGCCGCAGGCGCCATCGACGGCTTGTCCGTCGATCGTCAGCAAATTTGTATCACAAATTTGCGTATCCTGCCAAACATCACTATACGTATTTAGTATTGTTTTTTCAAGCTGTCATCGGAGAGCCTTGATGGGGCCTGACCGCGAACGAACGAAGCTTCGCAGGGACAACAGCCATGTGCGCAATGTGAGCAATCACATCGCGTGTTCACACGCTATTTAAATACTTTAGTTCGACACAGACACATCGTGTAATCACATCGTGTGCCATTGGCATGTGATCCCACTCTAGGGGCGATCGCCCATAGAATGTGTTTGATCGCCAGCATTTCGGTTGACGATTACTATACGTATAGAGTTATATTCACAGAGACACTGAGCACGTCAGCTTTCAAAGGGTCGATCAAGATGAGCCGGATCTATGCCGCGGTGAGCAATAAGGGTGGCGCGGGCAAGACCACGCTCGTCACCCTGGCGGCGGGGGAGTATGCGCTTAGAAACGAGCGTGTGCTTCTGATCGACGCCGATAGCAGGCAGAACCTGTCGGGATGGTGGCGACTGTGCCACAACAAGCAAAATGTGCCCGACAACATCGAAGTCACGACCGCATCGACATCACGAACGCTCGAGACGGCCATCGAGCGGTTTGCAACGTCCTTCGACCTCATCGTGATCGATGCACCTGGCGTCGACAGCTCACTTCAGACGAGCATCATTCGCGCCTCGGAACTGGTCATCTCTCCCATTCAACCGGCGATCAAGGAGATCGAGGCGGCTGGACAGGCGGTCGCCATGGTCAACGAGATAAACGACGAAGCGGGTACCAAGATTCAGCATCTGAATGTGAGAACGCGCGTGACTATCCCGGGGCGCAACCTCGAAGCCTATCGCTATATCCGGCCATTCGTTGCCGGCTTGCAGCAAGCCGCCTATCGCACTGCACTTCTCGATACGGAGTTGTTCGAGCGCAATATCTATCGCGCGATCCAAAACGGCCTCGGCACATTGCAGATGCAGGACTTGACCGACAGCGTCCGAAAGGCCCGCGCCGAAGTTCAGGCGCTCGTCAACGAAATCGAGAGCAAACGATCGATCCACCTCAAGGGCATTGCCGCATGAACAAGCCGAGCCTGGACCTTGACGACTTCATCATCGCATCGAACGCTGTCAAAGCCGACCACAATGCCGGGGGTGCGAACGCGAGATCGATCGAAGGTCTCGCCGAAGAAGGATCTGCGCCGTCGGTCGAGGCCCCTATCCTGGCCAAGCTTTCGCAGAGTGTGCGCCAGCAAAAGGCAACCACCCGAGCTATTGCCGGAGAAGGAGCGCGGCTTGCGCTCAAGAACCTGAAGCGCGCCAAAGAGCGCGACGCGAAGTTCTATGTCAACGTTGCGCTGAACCACGAGACCAAGATGCGCCTGAAGACGGCGGCGCACGAGAACGATGTGAAGATGACGGTAATCATGCAGGCGGCGATCGACTTTTATCTGAAGGAAAACGGTTATTGAGTGTCGTCGAAGATGATCCAGCCGGTCGATATGGCGGGGTCATCTCAAGCAGACGCCAAAATGCCTCCTAGCGCGGAGACAGGTTCGCGATTTCGGCGGCGAGGTGCTCGATCGCAGCGTTGAGTTCGGTTTCGATCTGCCGGCGCTCTTCGAGGGTCGGGGCGTTGCGGGCCTCAGTGCGCAGTTCTTCGATGTGCTGTTCGGTCGTCATCGTCGTCTCCATTGACGTTTGTGAAAGATGACCGGCGCGGCTGTGAGGGGAGGAGACGGGTCAAGGTTCGCATCAGCGACCGGCGGAGCCGGCGTGCGGAGGAACCGATTTTGTCGGAGCGCAAGCGCAGGCAAAATTGGAGGGACTGCGCGACCTTGAGGCGGCTTTTCCGCTCACAGCACAATCGCAGTTCTGAGCAGACAGGGTTTGGTCTCGTGTGGCACCGGAACGAGTGTTCGAAACACTCAAGGAGACATTGCAGGAATGAGGCGTTTCCAAATCGGCAACACAGTCGTCGAGGAGCAATCCGCAAGCATTCAGGAAAACCTGGCGATGGCCTATCGATCGAAGCTGCGCCCGGTCTGTCTTTGTCAGACGCCTGGCGTGGCGATGTACATTGCCAATATCGGGGACCAACTCGTCATTAAACGGATGCCATTGACCGGCGGTGCGCACGCGTCTGACTGCGAATCTCATGAGCCACCCTACGAATTGTCGGGGCTGGGCTCCCTGATCGGCAGTGCTATCCAGATCGATACGGAAAGCGGGGTTGCTTCTTTGAAGCTGAATTTTTCCCTTTCCACGAAAGGCCCGCGCACCGCGCCAACGCAGACATCGGCGGGCTCAGAGTCCGTCAAGAACGATGCCCGCAAGATGTCACTGCGTGCCCTCCTCCATTATCTCTGGCATCAGGGCGGCTTGACGGAATGGACCGCACACTGGGCGGGCAAGCGGCACTGGCCGCAGGTTCGCAACCACCTTTTGGAAGCGGCGCGCACCATGTCTGTCAAAGGAGAGCCACTCGCCGATCGGCTGTTCGTACCGGAACCATTCCGGCTCGACGATAGAAACGCGATCGAACAGCGACGCGGCGCGGCATTGGCCTCTCTTCACGCTGGAGCCACCGGTTCAAAACCCTTGATGGTTCTGATCTGCGAGATAAAGGAATTTACGCCGACACGCAGTGGTCAAAGGATTGTCGCCAAACACCTGCCTGGTTTTTCCCTTTTCCTGGAAGAGGCCTCGTGGCGTCGCCTCAACGCGCGTTTTGCCGCCGAATTCGACATCTGGAAAGCAACCGGGACCTGTCACCTGATCGCGATTGCGACGATCGGCGCGTCAGCGTCGGGAGCAATCGCCGTCAACGAGATCGCCTTGACGGTCGTCACGGAACAGTGGCTACCGGTCGAAAGCATCCACGAAGAGCGATTGCTGGAACGATTGACCAAGTTGCGCCAAAAAACCGTCAAGGGGCTTCGTTTCAACCTTGCGACCACGCAGCCGCTCGCAAACGCGATGCTTCCCGAGCTGAAGCCCTGTCCCGCAGCGCTCTATGTCGTGCCGCCCGGCGCCGGCGCGGACTTCGAGATTGCGCTTGAGGAGATGATCGAGGCGCGACCGGATATGACGCCGTGGGTCTGGCGCGTCGCCGATGGCGACATGCCGCCCCTGCCCTAGGAGAACGAGGAGTGGCGTCGATTTTGACCTATCAAGCACATGAATCAATGCACCGCGACCGATTCAAAACTGTCGTTGGACGCCGAGCACCAGATCTCCGATCCTGTTGTCCATGTCGCTCGATCCCTATCACCGGCGCGTGTTGCGCGACCAGATAAGCTGGAGGCCTTCCTGGCCCGGGACTTCGGTCAGCGCGCGTAGATCGGTGCCGGGAAGCTCGGATCGTCGAGCTTGACCGAGATGCAGTCGCGCTCTGTGTCGCGGGCCTGTTTCTGCCAGCCGGCGCCGAACTCGACATTATGCGGAGCTCCACATATGTCGATTATGCAGAGAGCAGGATTAGCGGAGTATCGATCTCCAAATGCCGCTTTGGCCGGCATTTGCGGTGGGTTCCTGCTCCGCATAATACCGAGGGGTGGAAGGGGTGCGCCCCGCAGTGAGCGGAGCGCCATTGGCCTGATTAGCGGGACCAGATGAGCTTGTGCTCGCCCTTGTCGCCCTGGACGAGGGAGGCGTAGACCGGGGCCGTGAAGGAGGGGTCATCGAGCTTGAGCGAGAGGTATTCGGCGCCTGTTTCCCGCGCGGTCCGGCTCCAGCCGGCGCCGAACTCGACACCAGTTGCTGTGACCCGGAAGTCCGGGGCGCGATCGTTGTCGCGGTCGCAGGGCTTGATGGATGCCTTGACGTTGAGGGTGAGGGTCTTGATGGTGCCGTTGTAGGCGCCGGTTTCGTCGCGGGTGAAGGTGCCGATCTGAGCCATTGTCGCATTCCTTTTCTGTTGCTCGAGCCGCGCCCATCGCGGTCTCGATGGCTGTCGATCAGACCGGCGACGATCGGCCCGCACCCGCAGGGCCGCAACGAAGTGGAGGACGGCCATGGGCCGAGGCTTTCTTGGCTATCGCGAGGAATGACGGCGCAGCCGGCAGGGGAAGAAAACGAGCCGGCCGTTGCGGGAGGACGATCGAGCCGAGCATCGCGAGGCGGTCCCCGGTCAGACATGCCCCATCGAGACAGCGGTGGGTGTGCCTTGCGCAGATTGAAGGGACGGAAATGGCGGGCCGAGGGCGCACCTCATCGAGGCTGCAAGGGCCGCGCATGTTCTCATTCAAGAATGCCCATCTGTCGGAGACAGACGGATTGCTGTCCCTGAGTGTCAGCCTAGTCAATCACCTGTCGCGCCGATCATACACATTGGCGAACTTTGGCGTGACGAGCCCCGTGGAGACGATCGACGTGGCATGTTTCGACAGCGGCTTCAGTCACTGCGCAGGTCGATCGACAACTCCTTTTCCGGCGATTGACCGGCTGGGCCTCGCCGCGCAGCCGAATTTCGGGGCGATGCGACGTGGTCACCGCGAAGACGACGTGCCGCAAGCCCTGATCGCTGGAAAGAACTGACGGGCGAGAACGACTGGCGAAAGTCGAGGTCTTTGACAGCGAAAGCGGGGAGTGCTGCCGCACCTTCGCGATAGATGATTAACTCACCGTCATGTTAAGGTTCCAGCTCTTTCGACAGCTGGAGCTTTTCCGCATGCCCGACCAGGATGGCAGTATTTTCGACTATATCGGAATTCTTGCTGTAGTTTTACTCGTTGCGGCAAACGGATTTTTCGTCGCCGCAGAGTTCGCTTTGGTCTCTGTCAGGCGCAGTCGCGTCGCCGAACTTGTAGCCGCTCGCAGGATGAACGCGTCGGCCCTGCAGCGCGCTGTCGATAACCTCGATGCCAACCTTGCTGCCACGCAGCTCGGGATCACGATTTCCTCACTGGCGCTTGGATGGGTCGGCGAACCTGCCCTTGCTCATCTCATCGAGCCGCTGTTGGGCTGGTTGCCGGCGGGCTGGGCCGCCACGGGCTCACACACCATTGCCGTGGTGATTGCGTTTGTCATCATCACTTCGCTCCACATCGTCCTCGGCGAACTGGCACCAAAAAGCCTTGCCCTACAAAGAAGCGAAGTGACATCCCTGGCCGTCGTCAGACCGCTTCGCCTGTTCCTGGTGATCTTCAAGCCCGCCATCGTCACTCTCAACGGCATGGGCAACCTCGTGCTGCGTGCTGTGGGGCTTCATCCCGGCACTGTCGAAGCCTCCTTCCATTCGCCACAAGAACTGAAACTACTTGTTGCCGAGAGCCAAGAGGCCGGCCTTCTCAATCAGGTCCAGCAGCAGTTGCTCGAACGCGTGTTCAACATAGGAGATCGACCGATCTCCGACATCATGACGCCGCGCCTTGATGTCGACTGGTTCGACGCCGATGGCAGTCAAGCCGAAATCCTCACGACGATCCGGAAGTGTAGACATGAGCAGCTCCTCGTCGCACGAGGATCGATCGACGAACCGATTGGCATGGTTCTCAAGAAGGACCTGCTCGATCAGGTGCTGGACGGAGGCAAATTGCGTCCCATGGATGTGATAAAGCAACCATTGGTGCTGCACGAGAGAACATCGGTCGTTCGGGTGCTCGACAGCTTCAAGGCATCGCCGGTGCGGCTTGCGATTGTCATCGACGAGTACGGAACCCTTGAGGGCATCATTACCCAGACAGACCTGCTGGAGGCAATTGCGGGAGACCTTCCGGGTACGGATCAGGAACCAGATATCGTCATACGCGCCGACGGTTCATTGCTCGTCGATGCGATGATGCCGGCATTCGAAGCGTTTGATCGCCTTGGCATGCGCGACAAGCCGGAAGGAGATTTCCACACGCTCGCAGGTTTTGCCCTCCATCATCTGCAGCGTATTCCAGAGGTTGGTGAAATATTCGACTTTGACGGCTGGCGGTTTGAGATCATCGACATGGACGGGATGCGTATTGACAAGATATTGGCGACCCGCACCGCCACCAGTGATGCCGGCACCTAGTACGTGCCCCTCACAACAGCGGGGTGCGCTTGAGGAGGCGCTGCAGCGTCCGTCGGTGCATGGACAATTGGCGTGCAGCGCGCGCCACATTGGCGCCGCACGACCTGTAGACGTCCCTGATATGCTCCTGGCGGACATTACCGGGAGCCGGGAAGGATGACCGGAACGTCGGCTGTCTAAGATCCTTGTTCAGCAGAACGCCAATCAGAAACTCGACGTCGGTCGGCTTGGGAAGGACATCGCTGCCACCCGACTTGATTGCCTTTACGGCGTTAGACAGGTTGCAGAAGCGGCTGTGCACCAGCGTGCGGCAGCGCGGATAGCGTGTTGCGATAGCTTCAACCAGGCCGATGCCATCGCCATCATCGAAGACGAGTTCCACAATGGCGAAAGAGATGGTTCTTTCGCGCAGGTGCCGTCTCGCCGCATCGGCGGTATCGGCGAGGCATACATGAAGGCCTTTCCCGATCAGGCTTTCGACAAGCGGCGAGGCCGTCCCCACTTCGGCATCAGCGATTAACACCGCATTTTGCCTGGCAGTAGCCGGATGCCTGCTCGAATGAATGAGATCAGCCGAAGTCATCGTCATTCCCCTTGCTTCATGAGGCTTGAAGTGTAGGAGGATTGTGCGGCGCCAGACACTATACATACGGTTAGATCGGCTTCTGGTACAAAGCATCCCCCGGTGAGGTCGCCACATAAGCAAGGAAAGCCCGCGCGGTAGTTCGTGATGATAGCCGCGCTTCGATTGCGATTGCGCGAAGACGCACGCCATTGTCGTGGCAATCAAAGCTGGATCTACGCTTCCAACGACCGTCGGGCCAAAGCTACACGCACGCCGATGGCATCGAGCTGCTCTCAGATCGACGTCGGCATCGGGCAGCGAGCGACCGTCGGGGAGCGTGGCTGCCGCTTGGCCGGAAAGCGGCGTTAGTGGCCGTTGCTATCGTGCGAACTTGCGGGCAGCCGCCACGCAGGCAATGACCGCGGCGGTCACTGCAAACATGGTCCAAGTCACCGTTTCATGCAGCAGGGTTGCGGCCAGGGTCAGACCGAGGAAGGGTTGAAGCAATTGCAACTGCCCAACACTGGCAATGCCGCCTTGCGCCAGGCCCCGATACCAGAAGACAAAACCGATCAGCATGCTGAAGAGCGAGACGTAGACCAGGCCACCTAGCGCAGGGGCATTGATATGCGAGAAGCTTGCCGGCATGAACCAGATCGAGGCCAGGATCATCACCGGGAGAGACAAAACGAGCGCCCAGGAAATGACCTGCCATCCTCCCAATGTTCGCGAAAGTTTAGCGCCTTCGGCATAACCGAGCCCGCAGACGATGATCGCCGCCATCATCAGAGCATCTCCGACGGGCGCAGCGCTGAGGCCCTGCCCCAACGCGAAACTGCAAACGAATGCACTTCCCATTACTGCAAAGAGCCAGAAGGCCGGCTTCGGACGTTCTCCGCCGCGAATGACGCCGAAGACAGCGGTGGCAAGGGGCAACAGGCCGACGAAGACGACCGAATGCGCCGACGTCATGTGCTGCAGCGCGAGCGCCGTCAGCAATGGGAAACCCACGACCACGCCTGCAGCGACCACGACCAACGAAAAGACATCACGCCGTGCTGGACGCTTCTCTGCGAAAAAAAGCAGCAGTAAAAGCGCCAGCGCACCGGCGATTGCCGCCCGCGCGACCGTCAAGAACACCGGATCAAACTGCATGACCGCGACACGCGTCGCCGGCAGCGAGCCGCTGAAGATCACTACGCCGATAAGGCCGTTAAGCCATCCAGAAGCCGAGCGGTCCATATACCTTGCCTTTCTCATGTGCCGTCCTTATCGGGCCGGAGGCATGGTCACGCCAGTGACAGTCTGATACAGTTTTAGAAAACTGTTATGCCTGAGGAAGCAGTACAGATGGATGGAGCTGAGGAACGCAATATCAGCCGAGTGGCGATGGTCATGGCCACAATTCGACAACGGATTGCCGGCCGCATTTTGACGCCAGGTGCGAAGCTGCCGTCGGTTCGGGCAATGGCAGCAACAGCTGGCGTGTCCACGTCGACGGTCGTCGATGCCTATGAGCGCCTGGTTGCTGAAGGTGTGATCCTGTCCCGACAAGGTTCCGGTTTCTACGTCGCAAACCAGGCCGCTCCATTTTCGCTTTCCGAGATCAGCCCAAAGCTGGACCGGGCCGTCGATCCCTTCTGGGTATCGCGCCAGTCGCTGGAGGCCGACGACAGCAATCTAAAGCCAGGCTGCGGGTGGCTTCCGCCATCGTGGCTTCCAGAAGACGGCATTCGCCGGGCGTTGCGGGGGCTGTCGCGCGCCGGCAGCACTGCGCTCGCCGACTACGGCTCCCCTCTCGGATTGCCGCCACTGCGCCAACACATCGCAAGGCGCATGGCGGAGCGCGGGATGGAGGCATCGCCGGATCAGATCATGTTGACCGAGTCCGGGACCCAGGCCATCGATCTCCTTTGCAGGTTCCTCCTCGAACCGGGGGACACGGTGCTCGTGGACGATCCGTGCTACTTCAATTTCCAGGCACTGCTGCGGGCGCACCGCGCCAAGATCGTCAGCGTTCCCTATACGCCTTCAGGTCCGAACATCGAGCTGTTCGCTCGGACCGTGGAAGAGTATCGACCGCGCCTCTACATCACCAATTCGGCAATCCACAACCCGACGGGCGCCATCCTTTCCCCCGTTGTTGCGCATAGGATCTTGAAACTTGCCGACAAGTTCGACCTGACCATCATCGAAGACGACATCTTCGCCGATTTCGAGCATACGCCGGCTCCACGCCTGGCGGCCTTCGACGGCTTGGAGCGAGTGATCCAAATCGGAAGCTTTTCGAAGACCCTGTCTGCCTCGGCCCGTTGCGGCTTCATTGCCGCAAAGCGGGAATGGGTTGATGGGCTGATCGATCTCAAGATCGCGACCTCTTTCGGCGGCGGACGGCTCTCTGCCGAGCTTGTTTACAAAGTGCTGAGCGATGGCAGCTATCGCAAACACGTCGAGGTCCTGCGAAGCCGGCTCTCGAAAGCGATGTTCGACGTTTCGGCCAGACTGAAGAACCTCGGCATCATCCCTTGGCTCGAACCTTCGGCAGGAATGTTCATTTGGTGTCGACTGCCCGAAGATGCTGACGCAGCCGATGTCGCACGTGCCGCCCTGAAAAGGAAGATTGTCTTGGCGCCTGGAAATGCGTTCAGCCTCTCCCAATCCGCAAAGAACTTCATTCGTTTCAATGTTTCCCAGACACTTGATGCGCGGGTCTTCGATGTGCTGCGCGAGACGCTGAGGGACTGAATTTGCAAAGGCGAGGCGAGCCTCGTGACATCATCGATCGAACATATCCTGCCACTGCCGCTCACCGACCATGCAGTCGGTCGCCGGTTGGTCAGCAATCCTGTCCATCGTGGGCACAGGAGAAAGACCGCTGACTTCCAGGACAAGCTTGCGGCGCACCGCCACAGCGAAATCCTCGATCTTGTTGACTGGCAAGACGAAGGAACCGGGGCCGCCAATCACGCAATCGGCATAATACTTGTCGAGTCCGCCTGGTGCGCCAGAGGGGCGCAACATGAGTGCAAGTCCGTTGATGACGATGCCGGCCTGAACGGCCTTGTCGCGGGTTGGCGCAACTGGGTTTCCGGAATTGTTTGTGCCGTCGCCGGACACGTCGATCACTTGTCTCGTGCCTGAATATGGGCTGGAGACGATCATTGCAGCCCCTTGGGCAATCGCGGTGGAGATCGACGTGCGGCGCTGCGTGGTGATCGGTCGCTGCTCAAGCTTGCTGGCAAAGCCAATCGCATCCTGCTGTGTCTCGATCACATGCCAGTCGATGACGGAACCGGGCACCACATAGCCCGCCCATTCGAAGTAACTGATCGCAATGCGTCCGGTGAGCCCTCCCGTCACCGCCTCGATGAATTCTTTGTGCTTGAGCGCCTCGACATAGCCCTCCCGCTGGATGCGCACCTCCTCCTGATCCATAGACCGGGACGTGTCGACAGCGAGGACGAGTTTCACATCAACCTCGCCTCCGCCCAGCGGCACGGTTACCGGGGCCGCAGCTGAGAGGCTCATGAGCATCGCAAGCGTTGCAAACATCGGCGCTCCAATCACCGCATTGTCCACTGTCGAAAATGTAACACAGCTTGATATGCAGGCGACGTCGCGATGCATCCTCCAAGTCAACTTTCGGTGATGCGTCACGTAATGGGTGTGAAAGACGTCTCGCTCGACCCCACTTGATTTGAGCAAGCTGCCATCTCATTTGATATCCCTATCTCAATCTGTCGAACCGACAGCCTCTCGCCTTTGCAGCCGCTGCCGTTCCTCAAATTGGACGCCGCGCGTCCGAGGAGTTTTCATGGGTTTCATTGATCGTGACGTCCAGCCGTCACATGACGCCAGCCTGCTGGACGCCTATTCTCAGTCAGTTTCGAACGCGGTCGATCTTGTTGGGCCGGCGGTCAGTCGCATCGAAAGGGTGGGCGGTCGGGCCGGACATGGCTCCGGATTCGCGATCTCTCCTGATGGTCTGGTCGTGACGAACAGCCACGTCGTCGACGATGCAAAATCCGTTCGGATCAAAACGCCAGATGGCACCGTGATCGAGGGCAAGGTGCTGGGTCGCGATCCGGACAGCGATCTTGCGCTCATTCGTGCGAACGATTGGGCAGGTTCCTTTGCCCGGCTTGGAGACTCCAAGACATTAAAGCGCGGGCACATTGCAATCGCAATCGGAAATCCGCTCGGTTTCGAGTGGACGGTGACGGCCGGTATCGTTTCGGCCCTCGGCCGATCGATGCGCGCCGCCAGCGGACGACTGATGGATGATGTCATCCAGACGGATGCTGCGCTCAATCCCGGAAATTCCGGTGGGCCACTCGTGTCCTCGGCAGGCGAGGTCATCGGCGTCAATACAGCCGTGATCCAAGGCGCGCAAAGCATCGCTTTTTCTGTGGCATCCAACACCGCCAAACATGTTGTGTCAGAGCTCCTGCGGTTCGGCCACGTGAGGCGCGCCTATATCGGCATCGCAGCCGATACCGTAGAACTGCATCGGCGAGTGGCCTTGGAGGCTGGGCTTGTTCAGACAACGGCCGTGCGTCTGCGCCGGGTGGAGGAGGAAAGCCCGGCAGCGCGAGCAGGACTTCGGGAGGGAGACTATCTGCTTGCAATCGATGGCCACCCCACATCGGGCATCGACGACGTGGTGAGGCTTCTTGATGGCGACAAGATCGACATGGATGTCGAGGTGTTGATCTTTTCGGTGGTGGGTCGGATTGAACGACACATCGTCCGGCCGGCACACCGACCGAAATCGGAGTAGCTTCGCCAACGCGGTCTGTCAAACACGCCGCGTTTGTTCGAGCTCGGCGGGTCGCAAGACAGCCTCTCGTCAGACATTGCAATGCGAGCGTCGCGGTGGCAACCTTCGCTTTGGTGCCAATCAGGATCCCAACTTGACCCACCCCCAGATGCGCCTCGATGATCCGGAACTGGAACACGAGACTAGGAGCGGAATGCCGTCGCTCGTGCTCGCGGCGCTCGGGGTCGTCTACGGCGACATCGGCACCAGTCCCCTCTACGCCTTCAGGGAGGCGTTGCACGCCACGGCCGGATCGGGGACGCATCACGCCAACGTTCTTGGCGTCCTATCCCTTATCGTTTGGGCTCTTACCATCGTCGTCACCGTAAAGTACGTCTCCTTTGTCCTGAAAGCAGACAACCGAGGCGAAGGCGGCACGCTTTCGCTGATGACACTGGCGCGCGAGGGCCTCGCGGGCCGTCCAAAGTGGGTTCTGATCCTTGGAGTAGTGGGCGCTTCGCTGTTTCTCGGTGACGCCATCATCACGCCGGCGATTTCGGTCCTGTCGGCTGTCGAAGGCATCGAGGTCGTCGCGCCCGCCTTGTCGCACTGGGTCGTGCCGATCACGCTTATGATCATTGCCGTTCTGTTCTTTGTCCAAAGGTTCGGAACGGGCGGAGTAGCGTCGGTGTTCGGGCCGATCACCGCCCTATGGTTCCTGGTGCTCGGCATTAGCGGCGCGATCCATATCTTCGACGATCCTTCCGTCCTTGCCGCGATCAATCCCCTTCATGCCTTTCGCTACGTCGCCGACAATCTCGGATCGACCATCGCGGTACTGGGCGCCGTTTTCCTTGCGGTCACCGGCGCCGAAGCGCTGTATGTCGATCTTGGCCACTTCGGCCGTCGCCCGATCGTCATCGCCTGGTTCGCGCTCGTCTTCCCAAGTTTGCTGCTCAACTACTTCGGCCAGGGCGCGTTCGTCCTTTCTCATCCCGAGATGGCAGCCCATCCATTCTTCGGCATGCATCCGGAATGGGCGAGGCTTCCGATCGTCTGCCTCGCAACCGCGGCCACCGTCATCGCCAGCCAAGCGGTGATCTCCGGCGCCTACTCGCTTGTGCGACAGGCGATGCACCTGAACCTGCTCCCTCGCCTTCAGATCCTGCACACGTCAGAAACGCATTCCGGGCAGATTTTTATGCCGCAGGTGAATAGCCTGCTCTTCATCTTCGTCGCCGCGCTGGTCCTTTTCTTCCAGAATTCCAGCGGGCTGTCGGCCGCCTACGGTATAGCGGTGACGGCGGAAATGTTCATCACCTCGGTGCTGCTTTTTGTTGTGATGCGGCGGATCTGGCACTGGACGCTGGCCGGCGCCGTCGCCGTGATCGTCCCGCTGGCGATGATCGATGCCGGCTTTCTTGCCGCAAACGTCGCCAAGTTCGCCGACGGCGGCTGGGTTCCAGTGACCGTGGCGTCGGTCATGGCGCTTATCATGCAGACCTGGACGGCCGGACGCAGGCTTCTTGCGAAGCGGACAAGGGCCGATGAGATTCCTCTGTCCGTCATCATCAACAATCTCGACCGCAAGAAGCTCCCGACGGTGCCCGGGACTGCCGTCTTTCTGACGAGTGACGTCGAGGGCGCGCCGACAGCACTTCTTCACAGTCTCAAGCACTACAAGGTGCTTCACGAGCAGAACGTCATCCTCAGCGTCACGACCGCCACGACCCCGTTTGTGCCCGACGACGAGAAGATCTTTCTCGAGAGCTTCAACCCGCTCTTCAGCCGGATCGTGATTACCTTCGGGTATATGGAGACGCCGAACATTCCCCGCGCGCTCATCCTCGTGCGCAAGCTCGGTCTGAAGTTCGACATCATGTCGACCTCGTTCTTTCTGTCACGAAGGACCATCCTGCCTTCAAGGAAGGGAGGTATGCCCTTCTGGCAGGACAGGCTGTTCATCGCCCTTTCCAGGAACGCGAGCAATGCGACAGACTACTTCGGACTGCCGAGCGGGCGAGTTGTCGAACTTGGCCTTCAGACAGTAATCTGAAACAGGCACATGAAAGTCTTAAGTGTCACCATTGCGCGCCACCGCTGAGCTTCGACCAAATTGCCTGCAAACCGATCCGGTTCCGGAAAGCCAGCGTCGCGAACGAGCGTGCTGACATATGTCCGGCGGGCTTTGGCGTCGTATTTGATCGCCTTGAAATCTTCGACGCGCCTGTTGATTTACGGATCATCTGCAGGGCCGATATACTGGCGTTGCTGCCTATGCCCCTCGCCTTCGCTCGGCTGATCGAAATACCAGCATTTGCGACCCGTGTTGGTGACACCTACGAAGCGACCCTCAACGGGAAGTCAGCCGAGAACCTGGCATCCAGCAACGGTTGCCCGAGTTCAGTCATCGTGCGATACATGAGATCGATCTGCTTCATGTTGGCCTCGCTGTACTAAATCAACACTTTAGGACAACGCTCTTATCGCCTGCAATCTGACCCTTTTTGGCTTTGGAGATGGTCGAGGGACCATTTGCACTAAATCCACGATTTTAAGACAACGTCGGGGTCCGGCACGGGACGGCGCACCGTCCCTGGCAAGTTGATCACGCGTGGCACCGGGGGCATGTGCTTCACACCGGCAGAAACAGCGAACCAGGATCCATTCCGTCGACAGGATGTCGGGACCAAAAATTGGAGGGCTAACGCACCAGCGCTAGACCCTCCGCAAAAACCTGCTGCGGCACACCGCGTTGCCTTAAACGGTCGCCCGCAGATTCTCGTGTCCCGATGAGACATGAAAATCCTATGCGACTCGACAAATAAAGGAAAGCGCAACGAAACCGATCATTTATCGCGCTTCTATCCATGTAGTCAGGGAATGATCGTGCCCTGCCCTCGTGTTTCATGGAACCCACTTCCACGAGAAGCAGCTAACTTTTCGAAAGCTCGTGGATCTGCCGCAAGCGGTTCTCGGCGTCATGGAGCTTCTCCAATAGTTGCAGGTCTTCAGATTGCATCGCCTCGGCCACGAAGCCTCCGAGGATTTCCATTGGCGTCACTTTCAGGGCGTTGCAGAAGCCGACGAGAGTGGACGCGGCGATCCGGTTGAGCCCGCGTTCGTACTTCTGCATCTGCTGGAACGTCACATTCACGGCTTCGCCGAGCGTCGTCTGCGTCATCCCACGCATCTGCCGAAGCTGGCGAAGGCGCTCACCTATCGCCTTGTCGATATCCGAAATGCGTGCCTGACGAACACCTCTTCCCATTTGTCGTTTTTCTCTCAAATCAAAGGACGTTCGAGGAGTTCGATGGCCAGCTCGATCGCCGGCCTGTCAAGGACGTCGATGAGCGCGCAAGCGATAAAAGCCACTCTTTCCAGTTCGGCCTGCGAATGAAGACGACCGTGCGATCTTCGCCCGCATACGCAGGGACAACCCGCGCTTCATAAAACCCATCGTCCCGCTTGATCGTCCCGAGCCGTCTGCCGATCGGTCGTCCAAGTCGCTTCTCTTCTTCGGCCACGTAGTGCATCGGTTTTGCTCCGGCCTTGTCCGCAAAAGCCCGTGAACGATCTGGACGCCGCGCATTCGTTCGTCCGGAGCTGACGGGCCTGCCACTTTTTCGCAAGAAGTCGTTGCTGCTTGACAAAAGAAACCCAACACGCCTTGTCCGATCGTATGCGGTCAATTCCCTCCAGAATGGCCCGCATATCCTTTGCTTCGTCGGCCTCCAACGAGACGAGGGGAACGCCGTCAAGTCGCGCCGGCATGTGCGTGGCTTTGTCGATGATCGACCAGCCGACATATTTCATGCAGAGACAATATCCGGCCATCAAGTAAGTCCCTTGTCAAAGGTAAGATTGAACAAAAACGACGGCGGCGGCTATTTACCAAATTGGTCGGCCTCCCCCGATCAAAAGTTGTACATTCTCGTTTCCAATTCCGGGATCTGGTTTCAAGGCACGGCATCGTACAATGTCCGTTTGCAGGACATAAGGTCGCGCTACCGGCGCATCCATAGATCGGCGTGCGAGCGCTTTTGTGGCCCGGTGATAATCCTCAGCTTTCCTTTCCCTCGTCAGACGGACCAGACGACGAAGAAGGAAGAGTGCAGATCAACTGCCTGAAAAATCTCCAAGTGGAACAAGGCGGCCCGCCTGATTTCTCCATGAAACGAGCACGCGTCGTATCGGGCGCAGTTCATGGCTGTTTGGAGACGAACAGTAAGCGGTGTGCCGCTCACACGTCGACGGGATATAGTCGGATGCCACCGCGTGACGCGATATGACAACTGTGCGCCAGAAGCCGGCACAGGCATTGTTCTTCAGGTAATACTGGTCGAACTCTGCCTTTGCCGATGACGTAAGGCGATCCTTATCCGCCGAAATCGTCGTTCTCATCTGCACAAGACTTGCGCTGCAGGCGCCTCGGCCTCAGGCGACGGACCATCCACCGTCCACCAGCAGGTTCGCGCCGGTGATTAGGCTCGCAGCCGGTGATGCAAGGAACACTACGGCGCCCACCACATCATCGGTTTCACCGATCCGGCCGAGTGGAATGTGACCGAGCGTCGCTTTGCGATTGTCGGCATCGGATAGAAAAGGTGCTGTACCATCGGTGTGAATGAACGTCGGCGATACGGTATTTACGGTAACATTATAGCGTGCCCATTCGGCTGCAAGGCAGCGCGTGAGATGATTAATTGCCGCCTTGCTCATGCAATAGATTGCCTCGCCGCGCAGTGCCACGGTACCGGCCTGTGAGCTGATGTTGATGATCCGGCCCCCATTGCGCTTGATCATGTGACGGCCTACTGCCTGCGTCATCAGAAAGGTGCCCTTGATGTTGACATCGAGTATCTCGTCAAGGTCCTTCTCCTCAACGAGTTCTGCGAGATTGCCCGGAGCCACGCCGACGTTGTTGACGAGGACGTCGATCCGACCGAACGTAGTAAGCGCCGCATCGACGGCTTGTGCGATATGGGCCTTATTGGGAATGTCCAGTTCAACAGGGAGAACTTTTCGTCCCGCGCCTTCGAGTTCGGCAACCAGGCCCGCCGACGCTGCGACATCGCGGACCCCCAAAACAATATCGGAGCCTGCTGCGGCACAGGCAAGTGCGCAAGCTCGACCGATGCCACGGCTTGCTCCCGTCACCAAAGTCACCTTGCCCTCAAGGCTGAAGTCCGGCGCATTCTTCTGCATCATCATGCCTCCCTCGATGAAGCTCATTTATGGCAGCGTCGGCGTGCGGATGCCAGATGTTCTGCGCATGCCGAGGAGCGTCCTTTGACCAAGGGCGATCCCCCAGCGTCTCTAGAATCAGATTGATCGGCAGCCCGAGCGTCACCGCGTTCACGCGCAGTCCAAAGAACCAATAGCAACATAAAACCAGTCCAGCTATAAAACTGATTGCATAATGCAATTAGAATTGCGGTGGCGTGGGCGCTTAGGAGGAGAAAGAGGGCATGGCCAAGCTCGTCTTCGGAATGATGCAGTCGTTAGACGGCTACGTCGATATGGAGTTTGCGCCAAGCCCCGCCCTCTTCCGTCACTTCATCGAGGAAGTGCGCGGCCTGACCGGCTGCGTGTACGGTCGCCGCATGTATGAGATCATGCGTTATTGGGACGAAGATCGCCCTGATTGGGTTGGGCAGGAACGCGACTTCGCGGCGGCGTGGCGAAGCCAACCGAAGTGGGTCGTGTCGCCCACGTTGAAGTCGGCCGGCCCCAACGCCACGCTCGTCGAGGACGAGCTTGAGCCGGCAGTGCGCGGACTGAAGGCTCGGCTGGGTGGGGAGATTGAAGTTGCCGGACCAGACCTGGCGCGAAGCCTTACCGATCTTGGTCTCATTGATGAGGATCGACTCTACCTCTGCCCCGTCGTGGTGGGTCGCGGTAAACCTTTCTTCGCCGGCCCGCGCGAGCCGCTCCGCCTAGCGGCCAGCGATCGGATTGCCGAGGACGTCATCAGGTTGACGTACGTTCCTGCCTGATCGCGCGACCCGCCTGGTGGATTGCGCCGACGCGTCAGCTTGCTTGGGGCCGACAAGCGCCGATTGTGATATTGTCTGCCCGCCCAGCAGGGCGTTGCGGCGGGAGGAGTGGCGGAGACTTTGTCATAGAACCGTCGTATCGCGTCTCCGGCATCCGTGGAACAAGGGCATTATTGTCGGTCAGAAGCGGCCACTTCAGCCAAAGAACGTTTGGTCGATCTGCGTCCGTCTTGAAATGACCGGCGCAACGCTGGAGCTTGCTCTCTTTAATCTTGCGATAGATAGCAAGCTTCGCGCCTGCGACCTCGTCAGCTGAGGGTCGACGACCTATGGTCCGGAGGACCCATCCGAGATCGTGCGACCATTATCCAGAAGAAAACAAAGCGCCGCGTTCAGTTCGAAGTCACTGAGCAGACAAAGTCCGCGCTGATAGCATGGTTCCCCTTGTTCGACGAAATGGCGGCCGCTACCTTTTCCCAAGCCGTCGTAAGGCGTCGCAGCATCTATCGACGCGACAGTATGCCCGAATCGTCCATCGGAAGCATCGGCCTGGAAGCGACGCCTACGGCAGATACTCGATGAGGAGAACCAAGGCAGCGCAGATTTACAAGAAGACGGGCAACCTGCGTGCCGTTCAAATTCTGCTTGGCCACACGAAGCTCGAAAGCACCGTAAGATATCTCGGCGTGGAGGTCGATGACGCCCTTCGGATTGCTGAGCAAATTGAATTGTGATCAACAGACCATCGGCCAACGCCGATGGTCTCCCTCGCGCCAAGTGCGGCCATCGCGCTATCGGACCGCCCCGAAAGCGGCCGTTCCTGCTCCGCTTCGAACCTCGAGAAAAATCTGCTGAACGATGTCGATTTTCGACACGCTCATTCGTCGTACATATTGGAGGCCAAAAGCGCCGGCACAAACAAGGAGACAGATGATGCGAGTTATGGTGTTCGCGAAAGCCACTGAAGTCCGCGACAATAGCCTGCCTCCCACGGCCGAGGCGTTCGCGGCGATGGATCGGTTCACCGAGGAGCTGGTCAAGGCCGGCGTCTTCATTGCTGCCGCCGGCCTCCAGAATAGCGCTCAAGCCAAACGCATCATTCTCGATGGTCCGGGCCACACGGTCATCGATGGGCCGTTCGCCGAGACCCGCGAGCTGGTCGCCGGTTTCTCGATCTGGGAGGTCAGGGACATGGACGAGGCCATGGCTTGGGCGAAGCGCGCCCCCAAATTCATGTCGGGTAAGAGTGAGATGGAGATCCGCCCGTTCTACGAGGCGGCGGATCTGGCCGAGTTTCTGACACCCGAGAAACTCTCGACACCTCGTGAAGGGGAGCGCGGGAAGCTCGGCGTTGCCTGATCCCGTCAGAGTAAGCCGGCTTGTCTCCTCTAGCCTTTGTCAAAAAGGCGGTTTGACCGTAGGCGAGACGCGCCAGCGATCGAAGCGGTATTCGCATTGAACAGCCAGGTTCGTCGCCGTGCTGGCGCAAGACGCGCTCGCCGTCCGGCGTGCCTTTGGCTGCCGCCGCTTCCGGGGCTGGATTAAAGGGATACGAACTACAACTGATGTCAAACCATCGAGAGGATCGCTGTGAGTCATGACCGCAAGGGGGCCGCTTCCGGACATATCAGACCTTGAGCGTTTGCGCCAATTGCGGTCAAGACTACATGGCGACGTCACGGCAAGGCAGACGTGAAGAGCGGCTTGCTTTCTATTTCGCCGTCGCGGCCGGATCAGTCCGGTTCACCAGGCTTTGCAGGTATGCGCAAAACAAGAAAGCGGTGATCGTCCTCTGTCCTCGGCGTTGCCGAGAAATCCTGGCCGACCGTACCCAGCGTGGTCATGATCAAATCACATGCGACATCGCGAACTGGCTTCGACGCTGCCGGCAGGACGTCAAGCATGAATTCCTCCATGACCGGCTCGGTCGCGCTCTTTGATGCCTCGGCCTCGGGGGCGTCGCGGTAGAGCGGCGCGGCATCGCTGAGCGCGATCCGAACGGATGCCTCCTCGCATTCCGAGCGGAGGAACGCATGGACCAACGATCGAAGTCTTTCGAATGGAGGCCTCGATCGGTCGCTGAGTATCTCCGCCAGCATTTTGGTCGTCTGCCGCCTTTGCTCTCTAAGACTGTCCCTAGAAGGCCGAGTGAGCAGCATAGGAAAGGCCCCAAGCTCTCGTCGAGCGACCGCTTCGGGCCGATAGAGACTTGGAACTGATCTCAATTAATGCCAAGCCAAGTACGCCCGCAATCAATAGTAGGGTGAGGCGCACGCGCGTCGCGAACCGTAGAAGGGCTGGAACGTGTTGTCGTAAGCTCTGTAGGACCGGTAGCGCGCATAGCACCAGCGCGTATGTGCGTTGCCGCCAGAATAGACCTGACGGTAATAGCGCGGGGGCGCGTAGTAATGCTGACGGTAATAGGTCGGCCCGTAGTAGCCCTGATCGTAGTAGCTGGGGCCATAATAGCTCGGCTGCGCCAGCAATCCGCCGATAATTGCGCCCGTCGCGAGACCGCCGAGTGCCCAAGCCCAACCGTCGCCACCATTGTGGTGTCCATACCCGCGATAGCCGCCCCCGTATCCGCGATTGTAGCCGCCGCGGTAATGCCTGTACTGGACGGGCTGCGCCTCTGATACTTCGATCTTCGGCACGGCAACGGTGGGAAACGCAATGGCCGGCGGGACGCTCGTCAGCGCCGTCACCAGCGACAGGGTAACGATTGCTAACCTTTTCATTGGCTTCACCTTTCCTCTACAGCGCCCCGCGTCGAATACGGCGCGCAACGACGCTGCAGCCCTTTAAATGAGCGGCGCAATTTTACCTTAGAATCGATTTTGATTCGAGGAATTATGCAGTCGCAGGAAGCTTTCTTTCAATAATGGCCCATTCACGGTGTCGCATCGCCCCGCGCGAAAAACGCAGTTTGTTGATCGCGAACGCTCGCCCCAAATTCTACCAGAATGGGCGGCCGGGCGGATCCGGGGCCGTCCGCCCGTCTGGACAACGCGATCTCTCTACAACTGCAGATTTCGTGAGTGCATTCCCTTAAATCGAGACCTGACCGCTTTCCCCAATGCAGACGGTCGGCTGCCAGACAGACGCGACCGCTTCGGTGAAGGGTTTCGGGTGCCGTCAGGCGTACGAAAGCCTCTCATGCAGGAACCCGCGGTCGGCATTCCGTGAGCTATGGGGTTTTGTGTATCGGATCTTCCGGCGGGCCGCTGCTCGCAGCGTCGCTTGTCGGTCCCAGCGGGTGAAGATTGGTGTTTTCGGGTGTGACGGCCGAGAGTTTCGTGGTGATTGGGAGAGCGTTTGGCCGGTTGGAAGCCAGCGCCATTCGGACTGGCGCAGGCCCTCCCGTTGGCCGGCTCTGTTTTGAGTGGACCATATGAATGGATCTGCCATGCCGGGTCATGACGCACTCTCCCGGTTCGTTGTTGCCTTATCTGGCGGTCCGCGCGGTTGCCGCCAGCGTTCGAACACCTTGACGACGATCATACGTCCGCCGCAGCATGGGCATGGCGGGCGGATATCGTTCGGCTCATCGGTTGCGTCGTCAGCGGGCGGCGGGACAGCGTTCAGGAGTTCGCGGGCGCGAGCGATGCTGATCTTTCGGGAGCTGCCGGCGAGCAGACCGTAATGCCGGATGCGGTGGAACCCGCGCGGCAGGACATGGAGCAGGAAGCGGCGAATGAACTCGACGGTCGCGAGCGTCATGATTTGCTGCCGGTCGCGGCCGTCGCGGCGGTAGTCCTTGTAGCGGAAGGTGACACCGGTCTCGTCGAACGAGATCAGACGACTGTTCGAGATGGCCACCCGGTGCGTATATCGTGACAGATAGGCAAGAACCGCCTCAGGTCCCGCGAAGGGCGGCTTGGCATAAACGACCCAACGCTTCTTTCGCACCGGCGACAGGTACCGTACGAATGCCCGACGGTCAGTGAGATGCGCAGCCGAACCGAAGAAGGCGAGCCGCCCGGCATCGTGGAGTTGGAGCAGTCTCGTGAGGAACAAGCGCCGGAAGAGCTTGCCTAGCACACGCACCGGCAAGAGGAATGCAGGACGTGACGATATCCAGCGTGACCCATCAAGGGAGATGCCGCCGCTTGGCACGATCATGTGAACATGGGGATGATGGGTCATGGCCGATCCCCATGTGTGCAGCACGGCGGTCATGCCGATGCGCGCGCCGAGATGCTTCGGATCGGCGGCGATTGTCAGCATCGTTTCCGATGCGGCCTTGAACAGAAGGTCGTAGACGAGCGCCTTGTTGTAGAAGGCGATCGCGGCGATCTCGGCAGGCAGCGTGAAGACGACATGGAAGTATCCGACCGGCAAGAGATCAGCCTCGCGCTCGGCGAGCCATGTGCGTGCGGCGGCGCCCTGGCACTTCGGGCAATGCCGGTTCCGGCAGGAATTGTAGGCAATGCGCCACTCTCCGCAATCCTCGCAGGCCTCGACATGGCCGCCCAATGAAGCGGTGCGGCAGTGCTCGACCGCCGACATCACTTTGAACTGGGCCAAGCTGAGGTGTCCCCCATGGGCTTTCCGATAGGTCGGCCCGGCAACACGGAAGATATCGGCGACCTCAATCGAGGTGCGCATGGCTCAGCCGTCGGGCGTTTTGCCTTCCATCAGCGCCATCAGCCGGTCGAGGGGCCCTGCGACCGCGTGAATAGTCCGGGTGGAGACCTTCGCATAGAGCGCGGTCGTCTCCAGCTTGCTATGTCCGAGCAGAACCTGGATGACGCGGATATCGGTGCCATCCTCCAGAAGGTGGGTGGCAAAGCTGTGCCGTAGGGTATGCGGGCTGACGCGCTTGTGGATGCCGGCGACCTCCGCAGCTTCCTGAACCGCGCGATGCAGTTGCCGCGACGAGATCGGGTCGGTGCGACTGCGCCCCGGAAACAGCCAGCCATGAGGCAGCATCACGCCGCGCCGCTTTCCTTCGCGCCACCACAGTCGCAGCAGTTCAAGGAGTTGCGGAGAAAGCAGGGCATTGCGATCCTTGCGTCCCTTGCCTTGTTCAACGCGGATCAGCATGCGCGTCGAGTCGATGTCATCGACCTTGAGATGCGCGACCTCGGAGACGCGCAAGCCCGCGCCATAGGCCACGCCAAGCGCCGCTTTGTATTTGATGCCTGGCGCCGCCTCGAGCAACCGCGCAGCTTCCTCCATGCTCAGCACATCGGGTAGCTTGCGTGGATTGCGGGTTATCACCAGCGCTCGCGCCAGATCCCGCCGCTTTAGCGTCACCGCAAACAGAAAGCGTAGCGCCGAAACCGTGCCGTTGATCGTGGCCGGACCCACACCGTTCTCATGCTGATACAACTGGAAATGTCGTATGTCCTCGACCATTGCGGTGTCAGGGGTACGCCCAAGAAACGTGGCGAAGCGCCGGACATGACGGATGTAGTCCTGCTGAGTGTGGGATCCCAACCCTCGCATCACCATGTCTTCCTGCATGCGCTGGCGAAGCGGTGCGCGGCGACAAACAAGGTGAGACTCAGCGTCAATCAGGATGAGACTCGGCGGCGGGGGTGTGACGAAGGGAGGGCGTAGCCCGACTGGAGTTACACCCCCGCCGCGGCGCAATTTTTCGGCGTCTCATGATCGCGGTTGGCCCGGTAGCGTCGGTGATTTTCTGAGAATGGAGAATCACCTTTGTGCCGGGTCGCCATGTAACCGATCATCAGACGAGGCTTTTTATGAAGTACCGACAAAACAACCCCATTGAGGTCGCTGCCGCCAAGGCGTCGATCAGCCGGGCGACGGCTTACCGCATCGAGAAGGATGCGCGTCTTCCATCGCAGACCAAGCCGCCGCGCGACCGGCGTCGCCCCGATCCCCTTGAGCACATCTTCGACGCCGAGGTTGTTCCGCTCCTCAAGGCCGCGCCCGGCATCCGAGCGGTCGCCGTTTACAACGAGATGCTGCGGCGTCATCCAGAGCTGTCAGAAGGTGTTCGCCGTACGATTGAGCGTCGTATCCGATCATGGCGGGCTGTTCACGGTCAGGAGCAGGAAGTGATCTTCCGTCAGATGCACGAACCCGGTCGGTTAGGACTGTCGGATTTTACCGACATGGGCAGCCTCGGCGTGACGATCGCCGGCCAATCGCTCGATCATCTGCTTTATCACTTCCGGCTGGTCTGGTCGGGCTTCGAGCATGCCCATGTCATCCTGGGTGGAGAGAGCTTCGTCGCTCTGGCCGAGGGGCTGCAGAACGCCCTGTGGTCGGTTGGCGGTTCGCCGCTCTATCATCGCAGCGACAGCTTATCGGCCGCCTTCCGCAACCTCGATGCCGACGCCAAGGTCGATCTGACGCATCGCTACGACGAACTGTGCGCCCATTATCGCATGACGCCGACGCGCAACAACAAGGGCGTCGCGCACGAGAACGGCTCGATCGAAAGTTCCCACGGCCATCTCAAGAATGCGATCCGCGATGCTCTGCTGATGCGCGGAACCAGGGACTTTGGCGACCTCGGATCCTATCGCGCCTTCATCGATGAGATCGTCAGCCGCCGCAATGCCGCACATGGCAAGCGCATCGATGCCGAGCGCACGCATCTGCAAGCTCTTCCCGATCGTCGCACCACCGACTTCGAAGAGGTCATCGTCACCGTATCGAGCACCGGCGGCTTCGCCTTGCGCAAGGTCTTCTACACCGTGCCTTCCCGTCTGATTGGCCACCGGCTGCGGGTGCGTCTGTTCGACGATCGCCTCGACGTCTTCATCGGCGGCACGCATCTGCTGACATTACCCCGAGGCCGCGCCCACGCGAGTGGCAAGCACGATCAAGTCGTCAACTATCATCACGTCATTCATTCCCTGCGCAAAAAGCCGATGGCGCTTTTGGGGCTCGTCTATCGCGACAAGCTCTTCCCCAGGCCGGAATATCGCAGGACTTTCGACGCGCTCATCGAGCAACTGCCCGAGCGGCAGGCTTGCAAGATCACCGTGGAACTGCTTGCCTTGGCTCACGATCGCAGTTGCGAGCGTGAACTGGCCGAGGAGCTTGCCAAAACGCTCGACGCCCACAAACTGCCTGATCTGGCGGCTTTGAGAGCGGTCTTCAGCCCGGACCCGGATCAGTTGCCGATCGTTCATGTGCAACTCGCGTCGCTCAATGGTTATGAAGCCCTGATCGGCACGGCCTATGCGGGAGAGGTCGCATGAAGAGCAACATCCACACAGTCGATGAAGCCCGCCTCGGCATCATGCTCAACGAACTGAGGCTGCCGACGATCAAGACGTTCTGGCACCAATTTGCCGAGCAGGCCGATCGGGAAGGATGGCCTGCTGCCCGTTTCCTCTCGGCCATCGCCGAGCATGAATTGGCCGAACGCGCCCATCGCAGGATCGAAAGACACCTCGCCGAGGCCCACCTGCCACCCGGAAAGACGCTCGACAGCTTCGCCTTCGACGCTGTTCCCATGGTCTCCAAGGCCCAGGTCATGGCGATTGCAGCCGGCGATAGCTGGCTCGCCAAAGGCGCCAATATCCTGATGTTCGGTCCGCCCGGCGGCGGAAAGAGCCATCTCGCCGCAGCCGTCGGCCTCGCGCTAATCGAGAACGGCTGGCGCGTGCTCTTCACCCGCACGACCGATCTCGTCCAGAAGCTTCAGGTCGCGCGGAGGGAGCTTCAGCTCGAAGCCGCCATCGCAAAGCTCGACAAGTTCGATCTTCTCATCCTCGACGACCTGGCCTACGTCACCAAGGACCAGGCCGAAACGAGCGTGCTCTTCGAACTCATCTCCGCAAGATATGAGCGGCGTTCCATCATGATCACCGCCAATCAGCCCTTCGGAGAATGGAACCGCGTCTTTCCAGACCCGGCCATGACGCTTGCCGCGGTGGACCGACTTGTCCATCACGCAACAATCTTCGAGATGAATGTCGAAAGCTACCGGCGGCGTTCGGCCATGGAAGCCAAACGCCAGCGCGGCAGACCCGCCTCATTCGCGACAATCAAAAGCTCTTCCCAGCTTGTCGCGGAGCGGCAATCAGAACACGATGAAACTCTTGCCAGCGACAATCAACATGATAACTTCGCTCCAACCGCGACATAAGAATCTCATCCAGATTGTCGCTCGCGTCTCATCCTGATCGTCGCGCTATAAAGCGGGGTGGTCGGGGCATCATTGGAGAAGCTGGCCATTGAACGTTCCTCTCGTTGAAGGGAACTCAATGGTCAGGCAACACCAACAGCCTGCCCAGAACTTCAGATAATCACACCAACCTCACCGCGCACGCCCTCCCGCGAAGCGGGTTCGTGCATGGGCCCAAGAGCGGTCATGCTTGAAACAACCCGGCTTGCAGGCTTAATTGAAGACCTCTACGGTTTCCCTTAATAAGAGTGCCAACATCTGCGAACGGAACCGCGATCTATTTGGCGATAATTCGGTCGTTTCTGACCGGCCCACGAAATGGCTTCATTCGAAAGCGCTGGCGGCAGTAGCTCTTATGGTTCGAGCTTACCGCTCACTTTACAACACAGCCGCTATTGGTGCCCTCAATGTGTTTGGAATGGGCCAGGAGGCGACGCCAGCCTCTTCCGACCACAAACGTCTGGATGAAGGCGACGTAACTCCTTACCCAGTCGATATCTTTCAAATCGAGATCAAAGAGGCGGCAACTTGGGAGTGGTTTGATCGTGACCAATGACTGATTAACGAAGATTAAATGAGGTCGGTCTCGAACCAGCCTTGCCTGTCATCGGTGCCTGCTTTAGCTCCTGAATCAAATGGAGCACGCCAGATGATCCTCATGATAGTTGCGGTCGCGATCGTTTTAGTTTTTTTCTTCCTGTTTCCCCGCCCCACGTTGATTGCGCTGATTGCGGCCATTTTCGTCGGCGCTGGGATCGGGATCTATGTTTACTTCCAGCAATCCGACCGCAACAACTCAGCGGGCTTGGTGGTTGGCACGAGCACCGGCACCCAAGGCTGCCTTGACCCTGCCAAGCCAGTTTTCGTTCAGTTGTTCAACGGCTCGGACCAGCAGGTCAACGTAGTGCGCTTCCGATTGGTCGCAAAGCGCCCAGGCTTCAGCATTGAAGCTTACTCCGACTATCTCAGCAGCTACAAGATCATTGAGCCGCATGGCGTTTACGGGACATGCTGGGCGCTAAATAAGTATAGAGGCTTGGAGAGCTTACCAGACAAACCTTCGCCCAAGGATTTTGAATGGAGCGTAGACATCTCATCAGTTGATTTCGCTGACCATCGGTAGGTGTCGGTCCGTTTGTGAATTCTCCAGCCCCGCCCGTTGATGGGCGGTGCGGTCGATCGCTTTCGATCAGGTCTCGCAATGAGCCTTTGCCGTATTCCTTCCATCATGCGCTCCAGCATGAGGGCGGTGGTCACGCCGAGCAGGTCGGATGAGCGAGCCGCGACTGCAAGCCGGATCAGGTCGTACGCCGATTTCCAACAACTGTTTGATCGAGATCGCGGATTTGGATGGCGAGCACCCCCTCGCCGGTGGCAACCGGTCCAAGATTGCCCGCAATCGCCGCAAATCCAAATCGCCGGACCGGTCGGAATTTCAGTGTGCTCTGATTGCGATAGCCACTCGTAAATCCGTTTCGTGCTGCCGCACATAAGCGTGAGCCGACCCCGCCATCTTGCGATTTCGCTCAAGAACCAGCGCTCGAGCTTGATCTTCGGACAGAACCGTATCTTTCAGGGTATTTCTGACCTGGGAGGAATTCCGTGTCGGTGGTTCCACCGCATTCACGCGAAGGAGCTGGGGCCTTCGCGTCTTGCAGTCGACTACCTTGACTGGTTCTCAGGCGAACCGTTCCTCCCAAATATTGGGGTGATGTTCGACGCACCAGACGGAACTCGCTCCGCACTCTGGACGCGTCTCTTCCAGAACTCTTCCATTTCCCGGAGTTTTGCGACAAGCCCTTTTCGCGGATCGAAATAGGCGGGGCGCTCGGGAAGTGGCAATCCGTACTCGGAGCAAAGCCTTTCGATTAAGTCCATAGCCCGCAAACCGAGTCGCGCGAAGTCCTCCTGTCGGTGCTCGAAAAGATCGTTGAAATCTGGAGGGTCGATCTCAATCGATTCCAGCGCATCGAGCACATTCCTCAACCGGTTCGGAAGCCAGCGTATTTCGTCAGACAGCTCCCGCCCGAGCAGCGTCCAGTTCGCGTCCTTTGGAAGCAAGAGAACGGGATTATCGGAATGAAGGAAGAAGTTCGACGGCTCATTCAAGTCGATTTCCGGAAAGTCCATGGCGGCGGCATGGGACGACCCCACGAAGTCATCCAGTATGAGAACGATCCGCATGGCTAGGTCGCGGGCATCGTCATGAAGGACGGGTTCGTCGCGTTGTTGAAAAATGGGCCGAACCCAGAGAAAGCCACTGATTGATAATGCGCCCAATGCAAATCCGGCGACAACCAGGAGGGCAGCGACGTCGAAGGTGCTCATAGGATTCCTTTTGAGACAGTTAGCTGCAGTCCGGCCGATATCACCACGATTCTTTCCGCTGGCAAAACAGTAGCCAGAAAGAGAACGCAGTCGGCTCGCCCGACCCATTGGAGATGGGGGGCGTCGAGGGTATTCGCAAGGCATCTCCCGTCCGAGTACCTCGGCGTCGATCTCCAATGATGCCAAACGACCGTCAGGAACAAACCGCCCGCCCTGGTCAGGTACTACATTGGAGTAAGCGATTTGTCAGACAACACAAGCGATCCTTGTGGGCCCACCCATGAGAAAACAAATTACGACGGCCAAGAGAAAGCTATGTCCAAGGAGGGCACCTGGGCATTGTTCGCGGCAGCTGCCTTTGTGGCCTTGCTCATCGGCTTGGCCTACACATTTTAGCAGGAGGCAAGCGCCTCTCCTCACCCACAGGCCACATCCGCACCCATGGTGCCCGAACTTGCGGCGGCGAATTGGAGGGGCCGGGATGTTATCCTGGGGAGCCAACCTACTCACCAACTACGGCCCCAATCCATAAAACCGAAGCGCCACCTTGCGGCAGACCAATGAATTTGACATCGCGGGCAGCGAGAGCGACCCTGAAGGAACAGCGATTCGGATCACACAGTTTTGCTTCTGCGATCCAACGTGCCGCGCGTTATCCCCCTTGTCGAGTCCAAAGCTATCGGGAGAAAGACCATGATACCTTCGAGTCTCTTCTATGATCTAATTGATTCCCAAATCGCGTTTAAAATCGTGCAGAGGAATTTCAACAGTCCCAACTTCATCTTCAGCGTGCCTCGTGCGAAAGACGGGCAACTCCGTTTGACGATACTCGGAAGTCAGGCCCTTGTTGGGTCTGCCGATGCTATTCTAGCTCGCCTGAATGCCCTCCTCTGCGAACACCCCGCGCCTCAGCCGCAGCATTCCTTTAGGCAGGCTACCGTTAATGGAAAGGTCATAAGCTATTCGCTCTTTCCTGAGGCCGAAAAGGGCAAGCAGCATGGTCTGCCGGAAGAACTGTCTGTCGAATGCCGTCTCATGCCCGCCGACCATCCAAGTCCCGACCGAGAAACGGTGCTAGTGAATGTAATTGTAGAGGCAAGACATAGCCTTCATCTTATGGAGCGGCTCGGAAAAGATAACTTCCAAGAGATCAGCCGACTATCGCCGCATGCCCTGCCAAGAGAAATCCATCAGAAACTGGCAGCGAACGGTTACTATGAGCAGAGCTTCGTGACTTTATATGGCGAGGAGGCCCTCGAAGAGGCTAAAACAAAGCTCAAGGACGCCTGCGATAGGTGGGTTTCCGCCGACGGCAATGTACAGCACGCGCGTCATTGAGAACGGCCAGAATTATAATGCGGAAGTCGTTTGCCATAGTTGGGCAGCAGACAACAGGCACCCATCGGAACTGCTCCGATGGCCACCATCACGTGGGCAATGACGAGCGCCTTCCGGCGAAGGCCACGAAGACGGTCTTGGCCGGAATGCGCCACAAGCGGTCATCGTTCACATTGCTGTAGCTACGGTGCCGGTGCCTGACCAAAGAGGAGGTAGGTCCGGTCGTCCAACCTTATCTTGATGATGGCAGCGGAAGGTCCACTAACGCAGTCTTCTTGGGAGAAATTGTGAGGCACGGCATCAGAGATTGCCGTCGGCAGCTTTCGATTGCCAAAGAAATCCAGTTTTTGTGATCGCTTGATCCGTTCTATTTCGATGCCTTGCTTTCTGATGAAAACAAAGGCGAAGTGTCCCTCATCGGAGGAATACTCGACCTTCGCGAGATGAGCATTTACGCTCGCGGTGAGGTCACCACTTTTGCGGCGTCATGGAGCAAGTGCCACATGGTTCCGCTAGCGTGTGGTGGGGGCTCGCTCGATATGGCCCATAATGAGCGAAGGCGGCGCTATCATTTGCATACTCTCGGGTGCTAAAATCCCGGTGACGAACAGCGAGGGCGACTGCCAGCCCATCAGACGCCAGACGAGGAGACTGTGTCTTGAGATTGCTGACGCGCCTTTTCCGGAGGTTTCTGGTTTTCTGTCTGGGTGTACTCAGCGTTTGGCTGATCGTCTTCGTTGTTTTCGATACTGCGGACCACAGGTTTCCATGGCTCGTTGCGGTGTGCCTCACATATGGCCTGGCTGCTTACGTCATTCTTCCGAACGTCGTCCGACTGTCCCTGAAGGTTCTTCATCGGGGGCTGATCCCCAGATACACGATCACGGCCGATGGCCTGCCCGGCGATCCTATAAATTTCGCCCTCATCGGCAATCTTCAACAACTCCGCGAGGCCTTTGCAACGGCAGGCTGGTCCACGGCCGACCATTTGGGGATCGCAAGCTCGTTGCGAATGGTACGCGCTTTCCTGATGAACTCTGCCTATCCCACCGCACCTTTCAGCACCTTCTATCTCTTTGGACGACGGCAGGACATAGGATTCCAGGAGCCCATCGACGATAGCCCCCGCAAGCGCCATCACATCCGTTTCTGGGCCCTTAGTCTTGCCCATTCCGAGGACGACATGAGCGCGGCGAGCTTCTGGTTGAATACCGACAGGCCATCGCCCGAGGAGCGGGTCCTATGGGTTGGGGCGGGCACCAGAGATACCGGTCTTTCTCTGACTTGGCTGACATTCCAAGTCACACATAAGACCGATTCCGATACGAACGCCGAGCGCGACTACATAGTCAATGAACTGAGGGCAAAGCAAGTAATCGGGGAGGTCGCGCGGCACCAATCTGGCTCACGTTTGAACATCGGAAAGGTCAACCATTACATTACCGATGGCGAGATCGCGTTTGCCAGCTTGACTCTCAGTGCCACGGGTGCCGGTCACGCCGGTGCCGTTGTCGGGCCGGATGCACCCTGATCCGGCAAACCAGACCGAATGAATTCAAAGTGCCGAGCGCTCTTGATCAAGAGAAAGACCGAGTTCCCACCAGTCTAGGACCCTGACAGCCAGCGTGCAACGCGCCGAGCTTAAATCGCTCGCGACGGTTTGTGGCACATGCTCCATGGTCCGCATTGTTGCGTAGCAGCGGGGTGCACGTCTGCAATGGGCCGATACTGTTGAAAAAGTCCGTTTTCTGCAAACTCTGATTTTTTTTCACGGCCGTAGAGGCCGACACAGAATATTAAGCTGGGGGGCCCGCCAGTTTCGCGTTCAGGCAGCGTGTGGGCCGTGTAACGGAAGTGAAACAGCATCGAGCGGCAACATTCGCTCAAATCGCGAATTGGCTGACTTTTCGGCAAGCTCGGATTTTCGACTTTTTCAACACTATCGGCCGGATGCGGACACCGTTGTACCTAACACCTGCCAACACAAGATCATTCTTCGAACCTGCTTGCCACGGCAAGCGTTCGATCAGCGTTGCTGACGAGATCGACGCTGCCGCCGTGTTTGAAGCTTTCTGGTTCGGCGCTATAGGCAGTCGCAACATCGAACTCGCGCCCGAGATCGGGATAACTCATGTATGAGGTGCTTCTTCCGCTGGTACTTTTCTCAAACTGCCAGCCGACCAGAAGCTGATCAAAATCCTTGGCGTCAATGGCGAAGGCGCAGGTGATTATCACATCGGTGATAGCGCCCGACGAACATTCGACGTTTCGGACGGATGATGGAATCGTCGGAACATTCAAAATAAAGCCAACCCGATCTGGGTCCCTCAGGCGGTCAAATCGGGTCATCAAGGCGATGAAGTCTCCTAAGATCACCATACCAACGGCAGCCAAAATGGAAGCGCGCAAGAACTCCATAATCCACCATTAGCTTTCTCGAAAAAGCACTAATATCAACATGAAGTTGCGAAATTGTGAGATGCATTGATACAACTTTATGGCGGCTTTGGGCCAACAGCAGACGCCAACCTCGGCGGCATCGCGCCAATTGCAGACGGTCACCGCCGCGCCACGGCTTCACCGCGCGCACAACGCAGCATTGCGAGCAACTGAAAGTAGCCCACGACGATGATAAGCAAGAGCGCCGATCCTAGTGTAACCCATAGCAATGATATTGTTGTTGGATCAGTCCCAGATGTCGGCATGTTCCAAAGAACCCAAAGCGGTCGGACCACGTAGTAGACAATGTAAACTACAAATACCTTGGACAAGTAGCTCCAGCATCGACGGTCGATTATCTCGATGTCAAATCCGTACGTTATGACGGCGGCAACGCCCAATAGCTGCATTATGCCATCGACCAGCAACTCGATAGTGGGCTCATTAGCGTACAGAAGATAGATGCAACCAAGGAGGTAGAGAGAAAGGGCCCCTGCAAAGAGCTTCCACAACATGACGTGTTCCAGGACTTGCCGATAATTTCGAAAGAACTGAATGAGACAATTTATGCGAGCGTCCAATCGCAAATTCAAAACTGTGGTAAATGAAATCTTCGGGACACAGTCATGTCGCCTTTGGTGAAGGGTTTCGGGTGCCGTTAGGCGTACGAAAGCCTCTCATGCAGGAACCCGCGGTCGGCATTCCGTGAGCTATGGGGTTTTGTGTATCGGATCTTCCGGCGGGCCGCTGCTCGCAGCGTCGCTTGTCGGTCCCAGCGGGTGAAGATTGGTGTTTTCGGGTGTGACGGCCGAGAGTTTCGTGGTGATTGGGAGAGCGTTTGGCCGGTTGGAAGCCAGCGCCGTTCGGACTGGCGCAGGCCCTCCCGTTGGCCGGCTCTGTTTTGAGTGGACCATATGAATGGATCTGCCATGCCGGGTCATGACGCACTCTCCCGGTTCGTTGTTGCCTTATCTGGCGGTCCGCGCGGTTGCCGCCAGCGTTCGAACACCTTGACGACGATCATACGTCCGCCGCAGCATGGGCATGGCGGGCGGATATCGTTCGGCTCATCGGTTGCGTCGTCAGCGGGCGGCGGGACAGCGTTCAGGAGTTCGCGGGCGCGAGCGATGCTGATCTTTCGGGAGCTGCCGGCGAGCAGACCGTAATGCCGGATGCGGTGGAACCCGCGCGGCAGGACATGGAGCAGGAAGCGGCGAATGAACTCGACGGTCGCGAGCGTCATGATTTGCTGCCGGTCGCGGCCGTCGCGGCGGTAGTCCTTGTAGCGGAAGGTGACACCGGTCTCGTCGAACGAGATCAGACGACTGTTCGAGATGGCCACCCGGTGCGTATATCGTGACAGATAGGCAAGAACCGCCTCAGGTCCCGCGAAGGGCGGCTTGGCATAAACGACCCAACGCTTCTTTCGCACCGGCGACAGGTACCGTACGAATGCCCGACGGTCAGTGAGATGCGCAGCCGAACCGAAGAAGGCGAGCCGCCCGGCATCGTGGAGTTGGAGCAGTCTCGTGAGGAACAAGCGCCGGAAGAGCTTGCCTAGCACACGCACCGGCAAGAGGAATGCAGGACGTGACGATATCCAGCGTGACCCATCAAGGGAGATGCCGCCGCTTGGCACGATCATGTGAACATGGGGATGATGGGTCATGGCCGATCCCCATGTGTGCAGCACGGCGGTCATGCCGATGCGCGCGCCGAGATGCTTCGGATCGGCGGCGATTGTCAGCATCGTTTCCGATGCGGCCTTGAACAGAAGGTCGTAGACGAGCGCCTTGTTGTAGAAGGCGATCGCGGCGATCTCGGCAGGCAGCGTGAAGACGACATGGAAGTATCCGACCGGCAAGAGATCAGCCTCGCGCTCGGCGAGCCATGTGCGTGCGGCGGCGCCCTGGCACTTCGGGCAATGCCGGTTCCGGCAGGAATTGTAGGCAATGCGCCACTCTCCGCAATCCTCGCAGGCCTCGACATGGCCGCCCAATGAAGCGGTGCGGCAGTGCTCGACCGCCGACATCACTTTGAACTGGGCCAAGCTGAGGTGTCCCCCATGGGCTTTCCGATAGGTCGGCCCGGCAACACGGAAGATATCGGCGACCTCAATCGAGGTGCGCATGGCTCAGCCGTCGGGCGTTTTGCCTTCCATCAGCGCCATCAGCCGGTCGAGGGGCCCTGCGACCGCGTGAATAGTCCGGGTGGAGACCTTCGCATAGAGCGCGGTCGTCTCCAGCTTGCTATGTCCGAGCAGAACCTGGATGACGCGGATATCGGTGCCATCCTCCAGAAGGTGGGTGGCAAAGCTGTGCCGTAGGGTATGCGGGCTGACGCGCTTGTGGATGCCGGCGACCTCCGCAGCTTCCTGAACCGCGCGATGCAGTTGCCGCGACGAGATCGGGTCGGTGCGACTGCGCCCCGGAAACAGCCAGCCATGAGGCAGCATCACGCCGCGCCGCTTTCCTTCGCGCCACCACAGTCGCAGCAGTTCAAGGAGTTGCGGAGAAAGCAGGGCATTGCGATCCTTGCGTCCCTTGCCTTGTTCAACGCGGATCAGCATGCGCGTCGAGTCGATGTCATCGACCTTGAGATGCGCGACCTCGGAGACGCGCAAGCCCGCGCCATAGGCCACGCCAAGCGCCGCTTTGTATTTGATGCCTGGCGCCGCCTCGAGCAACCGCGCAGCTTCCTCCATGCTCAGCACATCGGGTAGCTTGCGTGGATTGCGGGTTATCACCAGCGCTCGCGCCAGATCCCGCCGCTTTAGCGTCACCGCAAACAGAAAGCGTAGCGCCGAAACCGTGCCGTTGATCGTGGCCGGACCCACACCGTTCTCATGCTGATACAACTGGAAATGTCGTATGTCCTCGACCATTGCGGTGTCAGGGGTACGCCCAAGAAACGTGGCGAAGCGCCGGACATGACGGATGTAGTCCTGCTGAGTGTGGGATCCCAACCCTCGCATCACCATGTCTTCCTGCATGCGCTGGCGAAGCGGGGTGGTCGGGGCATCATTGGAGAAGCTGGCCATTGAACGTTCCTCTCGTTGAAGGGAACTCAATGGTCAGGCAACACCAACAGCCTGCCCAGAACTTCAGATAATCACACCAACCTCACCGCGCACGCCCTCCCGCGAAGCGGGTTCGTGCATGGGGCACAAAGCTGCCGTTACGCGTGGCCAATCAGGGCCCAATGCGGACCCCCTCGTCGCTGAGGTGAGATCATCGGCTGTGGTGATGCCCGCGCAAAGAGGTCACGTCAAAAAAGGCATTATATCCACCCCGTCGCCCGGAAAAACGGTGATGTGCGGGTGGTCTTCGAACAGTCGTGCAGCGGCATCAGCGCTCTCCGCTTCGACCACCAAGTAGCCGCAGAACGAATTCACCGCGTTGACGACGCCCTCCTTGGTCATGCGTGTCGTCTTGCCCACCATTCCGCCAGGATCAAGGATGGATGAAGCATTTCTTTCTTCCCACGCCGACCACTCTTTTATGCCGACGGCGTCGACTGCATCCTGCTCGGCTTTGGGCAGGCTTCGAAAGGACGCCAGGTCCTCGGGCTTCATGGTGTAAACGGCAAGAAAGCGGGGCATCAGCACATCCTCCATTCATCGTAAAGGTTGCCAGTTTATACGCCTCGCTTCGGAAATCACCCGCCGACGCTTCATGTCCACACTCCTCTTTGACAAAAGAATAGTGTGTTGCATTCATCCCGTGAGCCCCCCTGCGGAAGCAGACGAGGGATCGGGCCGGCGCAGCGGCAAATGAGGACAAAGAAGGTTTCGCACCACCCTTAATCCAGGCGGGCTGGAAGACCTTTGAAATGCTCAACCGTGTCGTCAAGCTGTACCCACGGATGTTTCGATTGCTCGAAGACAGACATGGCAGGCGGCGAATAGGCCGGGTCGGCAAATGAACCGACCCCCACACCGATCCAGGACGGCGCGGCATCGGCCTTCCAATAGACGGTCGAACCGCAGGTCGGGCAAAAATGCATGTGAACCTTGCGACCGCTATCGGCGGTGCGAATGAATTCCGTCGACGTTCCGGATATTTCGACACAGTCAGTCGCGTAGAACGCATTGGCGCTGAACGGTGCGCCCGTTCTTCGCTGGCACGCAAAACAGTGACAGAGCGCCGTCAATTGCGGCCGTTCGCTAAAGGCCAGTCTGAGAGCGCCACAGGCGCATTGGGCATCGGCCATGGAAACTCCTCCCGCTTACGCGGTGAAATCAAGTTGAATTGTGAGGGCTGAAGCGCAGGCCCGAACCGCAATTCTTGCGGCAGGCGATGCGAGGGGGCGGAGACCTGATAAGATGTCAGGCTCACCAAGCATCAAAGTAGATCACGGACATGCCGAAGTCTAGGGGTGACCGCTTCGGGCCGATATTGTTGAAAAAGTCCGCTTTCTGCAAACTCTGATTTTTTTAACGGCCGTAGAGGCCGACACAGAAAATTGAGCTGGGGGACCTGCCAATTTTGCGTTCAAGCTGCGTGTGGGGCCGTGTAACGGACGTGAAACAGCATCGAGCGGCACCATTCACTCAAATCGCGAATTGGCTGACTTTTCGGCAAGCCCGGATTTTCGACTTTTTCAACCCTATCGGCCGTCAGCGGTCATCAGCAGATGACGGCTTTGTGCCAAAGGCGTCACGTAGCTTGCGCTCGCTGAGGTTGTGTTATAGCTGTTTTCAACAGATGACATTCAAGAAAATGCCGGAACGCAATATGCTGACCATCATCGGCCGATCCCAATCTTAATCACGGCTTTCTCGGCCTATTCGTATTTTCGCGGCCTGATCATCAGGCGAACGGACAATTCTGTTGTTTTCTATACAACCTTGCTTCTAAGTTCGCTTGTTGTTACGTCGTCGCTCCACTCGTTCAATGAACCATCCTTTCTTTGGCTCTACTTCTCACAGAGCCTGACGGCGATGTTCGCTTACGCATTGCTGAAGATTGCGATTGCGCGAGGAGAGAATGAACCCGCGCTCTTAACGAAATCACGGAGCGGCGCTGCGGCGCTGGCTCGTCTTGCGCTCATCTCATCCGCAATAGTGGTCGCGCTTAAGGCTGCCGCACCCTTTCTGGTACGTCCGTGCACCGGCCCTAGATGTGGAATGCCGATTCCGATGAAGCCGCCCCTTTGTTCCGAGATGATTGCGCCCCCGGATTCCGGGATGATCTCGCCCCCTTGAGGCTGGGGTCCTGCTGGCTGTGATTGTTGTCAGTTCATTCGTGTAACGAGTCAAGATTTCCGGCGCTGATTTCGCCGCAAGCTTTCGCCGGATAGGTCGATGCGGTGGGCGTTGTGAACGAGGCGATCGAGGATGGCATCGGCGTAGGTTGGGTTGCCGATGATCTCGTGCCAGGCTGATACCGGAAGCTGGCTGGTGATAATCGTCGAGCGGCGTCCGTAGCGATCTTCGAGGATCTCCAGGAGGTCGTGGCGTGCCTGCTCATTGAGCGGTTCCAGACCCCAGTCATCAAGGATCAAGAGCTGGACGTGGCCGAGGGTTCGCTGCAGCCTTGCATAGCGGCCGTCGCCGTGGGCAAGAGCGAGATTGGCAAACAAGCGTGGCACGCGTTGATAAAGAACTGAGCGATCGTCGCGGCAGGCCTTGTGCCCGAGTGCACAGGCTAACCAGCTTTTGCCAACGCCAGATGGCCCGCAAATCGCGAGGTTGTCGTGGGCATCAATCCAGTCGCCGCCGATCAGCTTCATGAACAGCGCACGATCGAGACCGCGGTCGCTGCGGTAATCGACATCCTCAGGCACAGCATGATGGCGAAGCTTGGCAAACCGCAGCCGGGCGGCAAGCTTGCGATCGTGGCGCGAACTCCATTCTCGCTCCAGCAGTAGCCCGAGCCATTCGGCATGGGAGAGTTGTTCGCTCTCACCGTTGGTCAGCAGTTCGTTGAACGCCTTGGCCATGCCGGTCAGGCCCATGGCATTCAATTTATCAAGGGTGGGATGTGCAAGCATATGTCGTCTCCTCAGTGGTAATAGCGGGGACCGCGGATGTTGGAGTGGTTGATCGGCTCGGGTGATGATGCGCCTGATGACGCCGACGGTCGGTCAAGGTGATTGTCGAGAATGGAACGCACCGAGCCATAGGTTCGAGCGCCGATTTCCAATGCCCGGCCGCAGGCTGCATTGACCCTCTCGCGCTCAAACGCTTTGACGAGGCGGATAATGCCCAGACAGGCTCTGTAGCCCTGTTCGGGATGCGGTCGATCGGCAAGAATACGCTCGCAGAGCAATGCAACGTCTGAGCCGATCGCGGAGGCTTCGCGGCTGATACGTTCGATCGTCCAGTCGGCAAAGCGGCGATGCGATGACGGCATGTGCTCGGGCGTTGTCGTGTGCTTGCCATTGCCACTCGAACGCCTGTGGGCGGCAATCCGCTCACCTTTGTGGAAGATCTCGATGGTATTGGCGGTGATGCGGGCCTCGACCTGCTCACGCGCAAAGCGGTAGGGCACCGAGTAATAGTGCTTGTCGATATCGACATGATAATCGAGACCGGCCCTGCGTATCTTCCATTCCGCAAAGACGTATCGTTCCACAGTCAGCGGACGCAGGGCGGGATAATCCAGCTCTTCGAACAATTGCCGTCGCGTGCGCCCGACGCGACGCAGGACGCGCCTGTCGTTGAGATCAGCGAGCAATTCAGCAATCGCCGCATTCACGTCGGCAAGGCTGTAAAAGACGCGGTGGCGTAGTCGACCCAGCAGCCAGCGCTCGACAATGCGAACCGCGGCTTCGACCTTCGCCTTGTCCCGAGGCCGGCGCGGTCGTGCCGGAAGAACAGCGCTTCCGTAATGAGCCGCCATCCCGGCATAGGTGCGATTGACCTGCGGATCAAAATGGCAGGCCTTGATGACGGCGACCTTGGCGTTGTCGGGAACCAGCAACGCCGGTGCGCCACCGAACGCCTCAAGCGCAAGCAGGTGACATTCGATCCAGTCGGGCAACGTTTCGCTCCAGCGAGCATGTGCAAATGAAAGGCTCGATGCGCCGAGCACTGCGACGAACAGGTGGGCTTGCCGCGTCTTTCCCGACAATCTGTCGACGACCACCGTGACCGTGTCGCCGGCATAATCGACGAACAGCTTTTCGCCGGCCGCATGGTTTTGGCGCATTGTCACCGGCAGCTTCAGCGCCCAGCCGCGATACAAATCACAGTAACGGCTGTAGCGATATCCCTCGGGATGAAGGCCGATATACTCGTCCCAGAGGATCTGCAGCGTCACATGCTTGCGCTTCAGTTCCCGGTGAACAATTGCCCAATCCGGCTCAGCGCTGCGGCGATGACCGGTCTTCGTGCCGGCAGCCTTGTAGAGAGCCGCTTCCAACATCGCATCGCTGACGTCCTCGCCCAACGGCCAGGAAAGCCCAGCAATGTCCACACGGCGCAGCGTCTCACGCACCGTCGACGGCGCCGCACCAACGCGCACCGCAATCGACTTGTGGCCAAGGCCTTCCTCAAATCTGTATCTCAGTATCTCGCGGACACGCCGCATCTTTAGTCTCTCCGCTGGCATCGCGTTCCTTCCTCTCAGGCAACTGAAAGGACGAACGTCTCACCAGCAGAACACCCCGACAAACACCCCAATCAGAGGGCGGCATCATCTCGGAACAAGGGGGCGGTTAATTCTCGGAATTGGGGGGCGGCATCATTTCGGAATGCGGGGGCGGATTGCCTCGGAATCTGCAGTGGAACTCTTGAAGGCTTGTTTGGCGGTATCCATACGCGGAAGGCCGCGGAATTGGCTCGCGCGCAGGCGCACTTGCTGATGTATGGTGAGGCTGTCGCTCAGGCGATGTACTGATCCTGGGCCTTTTCGGCCTCACGGAGCCTTTTCCACGTCCACGGGAGCAGTTCGTGCAGGCGGGAGACGGGAAGATCGGCGATGCGTGCGAACACATCGGCGAGCCATGCCTTTGGGTCGACGTCGTTGAGACGGCAGGTCGTGATGAAGGTGAGCATGATGGCGGCACGATCGGCCCCACGCTGGGAACCGGCGAAGGTCCAGTTGCGGCGCCCGAGGGCAATACCTCTCAGCGCGCGCTCGGCGGCATTGTTCGTGAGACAAATCCGGCCATCTTCCAGGAAACCGGCAAAACCATCCCATCGCTTCAGCATGTAGTCGATCGGCTCGATGACCTCGGAGGATCTGCTGAGCGTGGCGCGCTCCCGTTTCAGCCACTCGTGCATGTCATCGAACAGCGGCTTGCTCTTTTCCTGCCGCGCGGCCAGTCGTTCTTCGGCGCTCAATCCATTGATCTGGCGCTCGATCTCGAACAGCGCATCGTACCGTTGGACGGCCTCCAATGCGATCGGCGAGATCGGCTTGCCTCTGCGTTTGCGATCACGGGCACTTTTCTGGATGTCGGCCAGTTCAAAGAATTTACGCCGCGCATGCGCATGGCAAAAGGCAAAGGTGATCGGCACCGCTTTCTTCTCGGCGACACTGAGCGGCTCGAAGCCATTGTAGCAATCGCTCTGCAGAATGCCGCCATACCCGGCCAGGTGTTTCTGCGGGTGCTCACCACGCCGGTTACTCGACGCATAGTATATTGCCGCCGGCGGCGCCGCACCGCCGAAGGGCAGGTCATCGCATACGTAAGTCCATATGCGCCCGGTCGTGCATTTGTCTTTGGCCTGAATGGGAATGGTGGTGTCGTCGCCGTGAAGGCGCTCGGCCGCGAAGACATGCGCCTCGATCAGATCAAAGACCGGCATGAGCGCGGCTGTCCCAAACCCGACCTGGTCAGCCAGCGTCGAGGTCGAAAGCTCGATGCCCTCGCTTTTGAACCGGGTGCTCTGGCGGTTGAGAGGGCTATGCATTCCGAACTTGTCGAACAGGATCGTGGCCAGCAGATGAGGGCCGATGAAGCCGCGCGGCGTGGCATGGAACGGCGCCGGCGGCTGGCTGATCGACTCGCAGTCACGGCAGGTAAATTTCTCCCGCACCGTCTCGATCACTTTGAACCGGCGCGGAATCTCCTCCAGCGTCTCAGTGACGTCCTCGCCCAGTTTCGACAAACGCGATCCACCGCAACAGACACAAGCGGTGGGAGGATCGATGATCACACGTTGTCGCTCGATATCCTCCGGCCAGGGCTTTCGTACCGGCCGTTTGCGTGTAAACGAACGCACGCTCGATGTCCTGGCAGCCGCAGCCTGCGCCGCAATTTCATCCTCCGTCGCCGCCATCACCAGCTCTTCGAGCTGCAATTCCATCTGGTCGATCAGTCGCGCCGTGCGCTCAGATCTCTGGCCGCGCAGTTCGCGCTTCAGCTTTTCGATCGCCAGTTCCAGACGGGCAATCAGTGCCTCGCTGTCCGATAACATGGCCTGCGCATTGGCGGCTTGCGCCACCGCAATGTCCCGCTCGGCGACGACGGTGTCGCGCTCGGCAACAACGACATCGCGTTCAGCCTGTAACATCTCACGCTCGGAAAGCAGCGCCAGATAGGCGCTCGCAAGGTCCGCGGGAAGATCGGCAGGCTTCGAATTCATGAAGCCATTCGATCAGATTCTCCCTGTATTTTCAATGTAATAATGCTATCAGACCCGTGTCGGACGCCATGTTTCCTGCGGATTGCGCCAGTCGATCCCGGACAACAAATAAGACAGTTGTGCTGGAGAGATCGCAACCGCACCGCCCTCCAAATTCGGCCAGATGAACCGGCCTCGCTCCAGCCGCCGGGTAAAAAGGCAGGCACCCAAACCGTCATGCCAGATGATCTTCAAAATATCCGATCTGCGGCCCCTGAAGACGAAGAGATGCCCTGACAACGGATCATGCTTCAGAACCTCCTGCACCCGAAGCGCCAGAGAGGGGAAGCCACAGCGCATGTCCGTATACCCCGTCGAAAGCCAGACCTTGACGCCTGTTCCCATCGGAAACGGATTCACCGCAGCGTCTCCAGTCCGCGCATGATCTGAAGCAGCGCCTCAACGTCGACATCGCGGTCCACGATCACACGGCGACCATTCGAGCTGACAACCTCCATCCGGCCGGCGTTCGGCAATGACCCTGCTGCCGGCTCTATCTCTGGAACAAGCAGTGCTGGGATAAAGCCGCCGGCAGGTGACCCAACATCCAGTTGCCACGCTCGTGCGAGCCGCCGCCATTCATATAACTGCGAACGGGAAATCCCATGTCGCCGCGCCGTCGTCGCACACAAGCCAGGTTCCGAATAGCTCTCGGCGACAATCTGCAGCTTCATCTCTTTGCTGAAGCGTCGCCGCCGGCCGCTATCGACAATCTCAAGCCGTTCCATTCCGCACTGTCCTTTTTGACGTCAATAAGGACAGTCAGTGCCAAATCCGACAATTCCTACAAGGCGGCCCTGCTCGGATGCGTACGTTTGGCGCGCTCGATGGAGGATTTCAACCACCTTTTGAACTTCTTTTGCGGAATGCTGCTCATTGCTGTCTTTTTGAGCGTTCGCCACATCCTCAAATCCGGTTGAGAGTCGCTATATCTAAGGCGCGCGGATGGCTGGGATGGGGGAAAACGCGTTTTACACCCCCACTGATATTATTCGACAATCTCCGACAGAAATTGCACTGTTTTACAGTCAAGCCACTGAAATCACGGCAACAAGTCGAGCTTCCAGCATCTCCTTCCTCTCATGTTCAGTCGTTGACGGCTTCTGCCGGAGCATGGCCCGGCAATGCCGGCATATCGCTGGCGATCACAGGCCACTGCAAAGCGCAAGATCAGTCAAAACAATAGCAGGCGCGGCAGAGAGGACTTCCGGCTGAGCTCTTAAGAATGACCCCGCAAAACTGACGCCACCCCACCATCCGGAGCATTTCCATGGGCCGCATCCGCACACTCGCAAACGTACTGATAGGAGCAACTCTCATGACCCAAACGATCGCAATGGCTGCCGACGCCAACACCGATCCACGGATCGATCCCGAGATTCGGTCATTCCTGGCTGATATCAGTAAGGACAGTAGCCCATTCTGGAAGCTGCCCCAACCAAAGCCGCAGGATATCCTCACGGGCCTGCAGTCCAAGACGCCCGTCGACATGAGCGGCGTTACGACGACAGAAAAGATCATCTCTCAGGACGGGCGGCAAGTGAAACTGTACATCATGAAGCCCGAACACTTGAGCGGAAAGCCAGGTGTCCTGTTCTTCATTCACGGTGGCGTTTGGATCGTTGGGAATTTTGAGAACCATCAGCGTTTGCTCCGCGATCTCGTCGTAGGCTCGGGACAAATTGGCGTTTTCGTCGAGTACACACCCTTGCCGGCCGCGAAATTCCCGACCCAGCTTGAGGAATGCTATGCGGGCCTGAAATGGGTCGCCGAGCACGCCGGTGAGTTTGGTGCTGACGGCAATCGCATCGCCGTTGCCGGCAACTCCGTCGGCGGGAATATGACCGCCGCGCTTTCTCTCATGAGCAAGGACCGCCAAGGGCCCAAGATCGCGTACCAGGCCCTCCTCATTCCGGCAACCGACGCCAGCGTGGACACGCAATCGTATCACGAGTACGGAACAGGTCGCTTCCTGGCCCGCGCATTTATGAAGTACGGGTGGGATCTCTATGCGCCGGACGAGAAGACTCGAAACAATCCGTACGTTTCGCCTCTTCTTGCAAGCAAGGACGAGCTGAAGGGCCTGCCCCCCGCGCTCGTGATCACGGCAGAAAATGATCCGCTGCGTGATGAAGGGGAAGCCTACGCCCGAAAGCTCAAGGACGCCGGCGTCGAGGTCGATGCGGTTCGATACAACGGTACGATCCATGACTTCGTGCTTCTCAACGCACTTCGCAACGTTCCCTCGACAGAAGCGGCGATCAAGCAGATCAACGATGGTCTGCGTCAGCACCTCGGGCCGGTCAACAACTAGGCGGTCCGATCTTGACTCGGCGCGGCATAGCACCGCCGCGTCAACCGCATTTCGTGGCTATCAGCGTCTTCTAGATGAACTGAGCAGCCAAAAGTCGCCACACGTAAGCAATAACGCTTGAGGAGTGTATCCAACGAATAACGGCACCGAGATTGGTCTTTATCAAAGGACTAGACCAAATTCTCCTATCCTGAGGTGCAGGTTGTGGCTGGTCATGGACGACGGTAAACCGTCCAGGTTATTACCGTCGGACAGGCCATTGCCTATACTTGCTGGTGCGCTGACATGTTGGACCAACTGCATTCACAGGGTTACAGAAAATACCCGGCCTCCCGGCTACTCAGGTCTTCGGACGATTTGGGATGGTCGACGCTCTTTGCAGAGCTCCGATCTCACTCCAGCTGTGAAGGACCGGGTGCAGAAGGACAGGATCTGGAAATAGCAGTCATAGTCAGTGGCTCAGATGCAGGAGTCGTGACCTGCAAGGTCGGAGGAGAGCAGCGGCGCGTTCGGCCTTCCGACGGTACGATCTGGCTCAATCCCATGGCTGCCAAAGCCGACGCAATTCACATCGCATCGGAAGAACGTAAGCGCGATTTTCGATGCGTATTGACGCCTGTTCCACACCGAACGGCGGATAGCATCGGTCGCGGTATCCGGCTCTATTCGGTCGTGGAGGTCTTGGAGAAGTTGAACGGGAGCAGGTCGCCGATGTCGGCATTCTCTTCGCGCTGTGGCAACTCGGTGAGTACGTGGCGCAGCCAGATCAGAGGGTCGACGCCACAGGCGCGGCATGTCAGCATCAGACTGTAAATCACAGCACTGGCCTTGGCTCCGTCAGCAGTGTCGCTGAACAGCCACGATTTTCTTCCGGTCGCAAAAACCCTGATGTCGCGTTCCAGGATGTTGTTATCGATCGGCATCCTGCCGTCGCTGGTGTAGCGCGTCAGATAATCCCATTGGTTCAGGGTGTAGGACACAGCATCGCCGAGCTTGGTATCCGGCACGACCTTCGGCGCGATGTTATCGAGCCACGTCTTGAGGGCGTTCAGGACAGGCAAACTGTGCTGTTGCCGGAAGCGGCGAATGCAGGCGGCCTGCGTTTCACCGGCGTCGGGCTTTATCTCTCGCGCCTGCCTCTCGATCCGGTAGAGCTGCTCGAAGAACCTGAGCGCTTGCTCCGGCGGGCCGCCGCCATTCTTTCTTGCCTTGAGGGCTTCGACGAAGCGCCGCCTGGAGTGAGCCATGCATCCGACATGGGTTGCGCCATGCAATGTGCGCCAGGCTGTGTAGCCATCGCTCACCAATATGCCGCGGTAGTCACCAAGGAAGGTCTGCGGGTGGATCTGGCCGCGCCCGGGCTGATAATCGAGCAGTACGATTGGCTGGTCACTGTCCTCGCCGCTGCGATAGGCCCACATGTACGATGTGCTGGTGGCCTCCTTGTCCTTTTCCTTGAGGACTTGAACCGTCGTCTCATCGCCATGAATGAGAGGCTGCGATCGCAACCGCAGTTTCAGCGCATCATAGATGCGGTGCAGATGCTTCTCGCTTGAGCCGATGACCCAGTGAGCGAGAGCGCCGCGGCTGATCGGAACACCAGCACGCTCGAATGTCTGAGCCACGCGGTAAAGCGGTGTGCCGTCGACGTATTTGTGGACGAGCGCGAAGGCTAACGTCGAGGCGGTAGCGATGCTGCCCGGCAGGGGCTGCGTCGGCATCGGTGCGATCACGACGGGTGTGTTGATCCCGGTGCGGTCGCAATGGCGGCAAGCGTACTTGAACCGCACATTCTGTAGGACCTTTGCCTTGACCTCGATATGGAGCTGCTCGGTAACAGCCTCGCCCATGCGATGCATCTGACCCTGGCAGCAGGGACAAGACTTCTGATCGTCGGGGAGGTCATATTCGACGCGCTCGCGTGGCAGGTCTTCTGGCAGAGGTCTGCGTCCACGCTTCTTTCCCGTTTGACCTTCTACCGCTGGCAGGCCGGTGTCCGGAAGCTCGACAACATCGCCTGCTTCGCTGCCATCCTCGACCGCAGCCTCTTCGGCCTCGTTGAAGAGACGATCAATGTGCTTTTCACTGCGGGGGGCAAAGCGATGGAGTTTTGCCAGTGCAAGCTCTTCTTCCAGCTTGACGACCCGCTGCGAGAGCGCTTCCTTCTCGGCTTTGAGCGCAGCGATTTCGGCAGCATTGGCTGCCAATTGCGCCATCAGTTCTGCAATGCTCGGTTCGCCGGTGCGAGTCATCAGATTCTTGAATCTGAACCGCCCAGCCGCGTCAACTGCTCAATTCGACATCCGTCAGCCGGCAATCTGATATTGCCGCACCGGATGGCGCACCATTGCGTCGATATCGATGCCATCGAGGATCCAGTGAAGCTGTTCTGTCGTCAGCATGACCACCGGCACCTCGCAACGGGGCCATCTGAACCTGTCCTCGGTCAACCGCTTCAGGACCATCACAAAACCGGAACGATCAAAAAACAGCAGCTTCATTCGGTCACGCCGGCGATTGCAGAAGGCAAAAACCGCAGGCGCAAACGGATCCAGCGCCATCGTCTCCTGGACCAGGACCGCCAGGCTGTTGATGCCCGCGCGGAAGTCGATCGGTTCGCGATGCAGGTAAACCTTGAGATCACCGCCCAGTCTGAACATGACCCAGCGCTCCTATGATTGCTTCCAGCACTTCCACACCGGCGCACTCGACGGTCAGGCTGACCCCGTTCGGCAGGAGTGCGCTCACCTTGGATGCGGGAAGGCACTGGCTCAATGGCTTGGTCTTCTTCAGATCGCCAGCAGAACCCGAGTGCATATCCGGAGCAATCTGAACCGGAACGAACGCCGAGGCCAAAGGCAATTGACGCTCCGCTCTGGACTTCTTCATCCACTTCCGGACGAGATTCGCATTGACGCCGTGCTCCAGCGCCAGCCGCGAGACCGAAACGCCGGGTTCTAAGCACGCCGCGACAAGCTGATCTCTCGACGCAGGGTCATATCGACGGCGGCCGTCGCGACCAACAAGCCGTACCTGCAGTTTAGGAGCATCTTCATCCATGATTTGGTGTCCACCTATTTTTTGGTGGACGCTTCATGCCTCACAGCACTCCGCTACAGAAGGCGCACAGAAATTAGCGCTTACGGAAGAACTGCAAGTCGCTCACCTTTATCTTCCATCCTCCGCTTTCATCCGCTTGGCGACAGACTTCAGCGTGCCTCGAACCCCCGGACAGTCTATCCGCTATGTTTCCGGTGTGCACGACAGCCTTATCAACCAGATTGCTTTGTCGATCCTACGCGAAATGTCGGATCCAACGACGTCTGGACCTATGCTGATCGAGACTGCGTCGCTCTTTCTGGCAGCCCGACTCCTTCATGAGCATTCAGAAAGTTCGTTACGTCGTTTAGAACGCCAGCCGAGACTTGGACTTGATAACGTCAGATTGCGGCGTGTTCTTGCCTACATTGAAGAGCATCTCACCGAGGAAATTACAGTGAGCGATCTGGCGAGCATAGCGTGTCTGAGCGTGTTCCATTTTACGCGCGCATTTGCGGCCAGTGTCGGGACGCCACCGCATAGCTATGTGAGTAGGCGTCGGCTGGAGCGAGCAAAAAAACTCCTCGCGATAGGACAAATGTCACTCAGCGAGATTGCCTTTGATTGTCAATACTCGTCGCAATCGAGCTTTGCGCGCGCATTTCGACGTGCTACCGGCTTGACGCCGGCGAAGTTTAAGCAGGCCGTCCGCTAGTACAAAATTCAGCACGAGTAGATCAAACCACTGGCGAACCCGAGGAGAAGGTTCTGAACTGCTTGCGCATCGAGACGCTGACCGTGCAGCTTCGCTCGAGCGCGAACGCGACAACGGTGTGCCCGCTTTCACGTGCTGCCACACGCCGGGCTTTCTCCGCGGAAAGTGTTTCGAGTGGCGGCAGGGCCGAAGCGACGTCGGCAATCCCAACCGGTCGGCTCGCGGCCCTCTCAGCGCGATCGTCGCGAAGAAGGTAGCGGTCGTCGAGCAGCGGGGCTTCGACGGACCGAGAAGCTCGGCTTCGACGCGTGCATTCGCGAGCATGACGGCTCCTGTCCCAGTCGTGACGCCGATCACGTCCATCGTCGCCCCTTGCCGGCGCGCGCCCAGTCTTAAAGAAGGCCCTGCTTGACCGGCGTACGCCTTCGGCGGGGGCCACCTTGCGGAATTGTTGTGATGTTGTGAGTTTGCGCTCTTAAGAGTGGGCTTAAGAGCGCATTGAGGACTGATGGCACAGGCAATTTTATTGACCGGGCGAGAGCGACGTCGGCGATGGTCCCGAGATGAGCGTGCAGAGATACTGGCGGCGGCGTTTGCGCCGGATGGGATTGTTTCCGAAGTTGCGCGTCGCTTCGATGTTTCGACCGGTTGATTTATACTTGGCGGCGGCAGGCTTTGGCTGCAGAAGTCGGCCCTGCCTTCGTACCAGCGCGGGTCGTTGGCCTTCCGGGTAACGGCGGGGTCGAAACGGCTATGTTCGTGGGACTTCCCGAATGGCGCGAAGGTGAGAATTGACTGTACCGCACCTGCCGAACTGGCGGCTGCGGTCATGCGAGCACTCAAATGATCCCGATCAGCTCCGGGGTGCGGGTGTGGATCGCGAGCGGTCACTGCGACATGCGCAAGGGGATGCAGGGGCTCGCACTTCTGGTGCAGGAAGGTCTCGGTCGTGACCCCTTCCAAGGTGACGTTTTTGTCTTCCGCGGGAGAAATGGACGACTGATAAAGGCCCTGTGGCACGATGGGATCGGGCTATCGCTTTATGCAAAGCGCCTGGAGCGGGGCCGTTTCGTTTGGCCCGCGACCGAGGGTGGCGCGATCGCTCTTTCCGCCGGTCAGATGTCCTATCTGCTTGAGGGGATCGACTGGCGAAACCCGCTGCAGACCTGGCGTCCGACGAGCGCCGGATAGCGCATATTTTGCCGGGATTTGCGGCTCAGAATCCGAAGAAAAGCTATGCAAATCAGGGGTTTTGCGGTCCACTTCGAGCATGGAAACCGGCTCGGAACAGCACCCCGATTACGCCGCTGCCCTTGAGGCAGAGCTGATCGTCGCACGGGCGGAACGAGCCGCTGCGGTGGCCGAACTTGCCGTCGCCAAGGCCAAGGAAGCTGATGATCAGGCCATCGGGAGACCAGAAGACGAGTTTGGCGGAAGACCTGGCGAACGGGAGCTGATTGTGCGATTGCATGCGACGAAAGAGGATGTTCCGCAGTGTGGTCTCGTAATCGACGCCACTGCGCCGCTCGCCGTCATTGTCGACGGGATTCTCTTGAAAATGCAGAGAGGTAGACCAAGGGACCCACTGGGCTCGGCGGCGCGCGAAAGGCGCTAGCCCGGCGGGTGGCTCCCCCGCGCGTTATTCGTGATTCCGCACAGCGTGAATGTCCGCGGACCCCTTCCATGAGAGGCTACCGCAGCCATGATGGGCGGCGCGATATGTCGCCGCCCATTGCGAGACCTACTTGGCCGAAGCAGCCTCTTCGATGACCTGAACGACCTTATCGGGGTGTGAGACCATGACGACGTGGGAGGCTCCCTTGACCACGACAGTCCCCTTGGAATGGGCCCGCTCGGCCATCCATCCAAGCACCTTGGCCGGAATGTTCTTGTCGGCGTCCCCGTAGATGAACCAGGACGGGATGTTTTTCCACGCCGCGTTTGGCGCTGGTTCGTTCAACGCACTTTCGGTGATCGGCCGCTGTGTCGCTGCCATCAACGTGGCCGCTCTAGATGACACGTCGGCCGCAAACTGCTCGCGGAACTTCCCTTGCTGGATATAGAGGTCCTTGTCGCCGCCATCGAGCACAACTGGTTCGGCCAGTGTGGGAGCCAGGGTGCTTCCGGGGAATTTGCTCGAAAGCTCGACGGCTGTTTCTCCCTTTTCCGGGGCGAACGCCGCCACATACACGAGGGATTCGACGTTGTCTGCACGTGCGGCCGCATCGCTGATCACCGATCCTCCGTAGGAATGCCCGACCAGCACAACCGGGTTTTTGATTCCGGCGAGGATGCGGCCGACGTAATCACCGTCGCTCTTTACGCTGCGCAGCGGATTGGCAACCGCGACGACGGGGTAGCCGTCCTTCTCCAGCCGAGCGACAACGTCGTTCCAACTGGATGCATCCGCAAACGCACCGTGGACGAGGACGACAGTGGGCTTTGCCTGCGCGGAGACCGCGGGGGCGGCCGGAGCAGCCAGGACACCAAAGGCCAGCAATGATCTCAACAGCAATTTCATCTTTCTTCTCCTGCTTTTAGATTGTGCACAATCTATTATCGCGCAATTCGAATTCCGTCAATGCATCTTTGTTCAATCGTTTGTGACCGCGTTCATTCGCGCCAAGGAAGGCGCGAAGCAGCCGCCGCCCGTCTTCAATCTGGCGTCGAAACGGCGTTTGACGAGGCTGTCTCTCTGACTTTGGCATCCATTGGGAGACCTTTGAAGCGAGCGTGGCAACGCCGACGTTCCTCTTTGGTGTCTATGAATCTCGTGCAGCCAAAGAGCTTCTGGTGGGCCATATCAGCCTGCGGTCGAACGTCCCTGCGACGAGTTGGTCAAAAAGAATAAACGACGGCGGCTGACGGATGCTCGCGACATGATCTCACATGACAGGCCGAAAATGTAGATAGCTACCTCTGGACGAAGCTAGCCGCGGCGCTATCTGGACGTGAATTCGTATCAGGGAGGGAGCAATGTCTGAACTCGTGGTGCTTGGCTTCGATAAGGCCGATGAGGCGGACGCCATACTCAATCGCTTGTTGACGCTCGAAAAGGAGTACCTGATCGACCTCGAGGACGCGGTTGTCGCGGTTCGCGACAACGGAGGAAAGGTCCGGCTCAAGCAGAGCGTGAACCTCACGACAATGGGAGCCACAAGGGGTGGTTTGTCCGGCGCGCTTTGGGGATCTCTTGTGGGTCTTTTGTTTCTGAACCCGCTGGCCGGCATGGTCCTTGGCGGAGCGTTCGGAGCTGGTTCTGGAGCACTTGCCGGTTCGATCACAGATTTTGGCATAGACGACAATTTAATCAAGAAATTGGCGGACACCATTCCGGTCGACAGCTCGGCCCTCTTTCTGCTTGTTCGTAAAGTCCAGCCGGAAAAGGTCCTTGAGGAATTCAAAGGTGCGAACGCGCGGATCTTGCGGACTTCGCTCTCGCCGGAACAGGAAACGAGACTGCGCACGGCGCTTTCCCCCAAGGCACCCGCGGACGTGCGCATCGAAGCCGGCAACGCGAAGTCAACAATCTAGCACGTTGTCCGTCGAACCATGGGAATGATCACTCGCTGCACGCCAACGCAACAAGCACCCGGCATTGGCAACGACCGGAGTTCTGGCGGGGGCAGCGACAAACAATCTTCGCGGCATCGCCGTCGGCACCGCTAACGGCGGGGCGAGCAGCCGTGACAGGCGACGTCGCAGGCCAAGCGGCAGATTGTTCCGGCGGCGAGTGATACGGGCGATGGTATGTGGCCAACTGCCCCGCAACGGGTCGCAAATGTGGGCATGCGAGGCGAAAGGGTCCGTTAGTGCATCGGTCTGCTCGTCATGGGTTTCGACCTGATCGCCCCCCGTGAGTGTGGTATTTGCCAGGGCTTGCGGATCGAAACGACCACCGGCAGCATCAACGCATTGGCGCCCATCGACTTCGAATGCCTTGAGTTGAAAAGACACCTCGGTCTTGTGGGAGATTGGTCGATGAAAGTGCCTCGTCGAGTTCCGCCGGCCTATCTGCTGGTAATACTGGCGGCTTTCGTACCTCAAAGCCCATTGGCGCAGACCGGTCCCTCCGTCGGCGTTATGGCCGTTGCAGTCGGAGACGTATCCCCAAAGCATGAGTTCGTGGGACGCGTCGAAGCGATGAACGCCGTTGACATCCGTTCCCGGATCGAGGGTTTCATTGACAAACGCCTTTTCAACGAAGGCCAGGCCGTCAAGAGCGGGCAGGATCTGTTCCTCATTGACAGTCGCGCGCTGGAAATTGCGCTGGCAGATGCCAAGGCATCACTTGCAAGTGCGCAGGCAACGCTGGCAGACGCACAACGCCGCGTCGAGCGAAATAAATCCCTGAGCAGCCAGACAGTATCACGCGCAACACTGGAGGAAAGTCAAACAGCGCTGGAAACTGGTCAAGCAAACCTTTTGGCGGCGCAAGCACGGGTCAGTCAAGCCGAACTCAATCTCAGCTACGCCAGGATAAGCTCACCAATCGAGGGCCGTATCGGTGCCGCGCAATTATCGGACGGCAGCTTTGTGAGTGGCAGTTCGATGACACTTGCCCGCGTCGTAGAGATGGATCCCATTCGCGTGGTTTTCTCAGTAACCGACCGATCAATTCTCGAGCTTCGTGCGGCCGCCGGCGGCATCAGCAAGGATGAGCTCGCTGGAAAATTCGTACCCACCCTGCGGCTGTCCAACGGGCAGGAATACAAGGGGCCGGGCAAGATCGAGTTTTTTGGAAACGAGATCGATGAGGCAACCGGAACGCTGTCGATTCGAACTCTGTTTCCCAATCCGGACTTTCTGCTGGTTCCGGGCCAGTTCGTAACAGTGATCGTCTCGGAGGCGGAAAAGAAGATGCGCCCGATCGTACCGTTGGGCGCTGTCCAACAGGATCGCGAGGGCAAGTTTGTCCTGCTTGTCAACGAGAACAACGAGGTCGCGCTCCGGCGAATAAAAGTTTCTGAACAGGTGGGTGGAAACTGGGCAGTGGACGACGGTCTGAAAGGCGGCGAAAGCCTGATCGTGGAAGGAATACAGAATGTCGCCGAAGGATTGGCTGTCACTGTCACGCAAGCCTCGCCCGCAAACAACAGCGTGACGTCGATCGTCTCCCAGTCCGGTTCATCGCAATGAATATATCCGCGCCCTTCGTTGCAAGACCCAGGTTCGCGATGGTCATTGCAATCGTCATGATCATCGCGGGTGCTGTCGCCCTCCTTCAAATACCTGTCGCCCAATTTCCTCAGATCACTCCGCCGGAGGTGCAGGTTACCGCGAGTTATCCAGGTGCCAACGCCAGCGTCATGACCGACAGCGTGGGAGCACCGATTGAGGACCAGGTGAACGGGGTTGAAGACATGCTCTACATGTCGTCCTCCAGTACCAACAATGGCGCTTACAGCCTGACAGTGACGTTTGCTGCCGGAACAGATCCTGCAATCGCCCAGGTAAATGTACAAAATCGCGTAGCAATGGCGACGCCGCGACTTCCTGCTGCGGTGACCCAAACCGGCGTTTCGGTGAGAAGTCGTTCGTCGAGCATGCTGCTCGGCTTCGCAATTTACTCCCCGAAGGGTACGCACGACGATGTCTTCCTCAGTAACTACGCAACGATCAATATTAGAGACGCAATCGCACGGCTACCGGGGGTCGGAGAGGCGAGCGTCTTTGGCCCTGCCTATAGTATGCGGATATGGATGAATCCTGATCGCATGCAGGCCCTCGGGGTCACGGCCTCCGATCTGACTGCAGCCATCCAGGCGCAGAACGCGCAAGCCTCCGCCGGCCAACTGGGGTCTCCTCCCTCGACCCAAGGCCAGCAATTGCAACTGACCGTGATGGCAAGAGGACGACTGGCGAACGAGGCAGAGTTCGGCGACATAATCGTTCGCACGAACAGGGATGGAGCAATCGTGCGTCTTCGCGACGTTGCGCGCGTGGAACTCGGAGCACAATCATACGATACAGCCTCGACGCTGAATGGACAGCCCAGCGCGACGGTGGTTGTCTACCAATCCTCCGATGCCAACGCGCTTTCGGTGTCCACCGCTGTGCTTGGCGAACTGGAGACATTGTCAAAGCAGTTCCCCGACGACATCGCCTATACGGTGGTTTTCGATACGACCGCTTTTGTTCGACAAACCATCGAGGAAATTTTCATCACCCTGGCAATTACATTTGTCCTCGTCGTCGCCGTTGTCTTCATTTTCCTGCAAGACTGGCGTGCAACAGTCATTCCATCCTTAACGATACCCGTTTCACTGGTGGGTGGCTTTGCCGTTCTTTACCTCATGGGGTACTCGGCCAACACGATCACGCTCTTTGCGATGATCCTCGCGATCAGCCTGGTTGTGGACGACGCCATCATCGTCGTGGAGAACGCTCAGCGCATCATGAGCGAAACCGGGATCGGCGTGCGCGAAGCGACGCTGCAAACAATGAACCAGGTCACGGGTCCAATCGTCGCCACAACGCTCGTGTTGGCCGCGCTGTTTGTGCCGGTGGCTTTTCTGGCTGGTATCACCGGCGAGCTCTACCGGCAGTTTGCGGTTACCATATTGGTCACCATTACGTTTTCCACGATCAATGCACTCACGCTTAGCCCTGCCCTATGCGTCCTCATGCTGCGGCCTCCCGTGGAACAGAGCCAGTCCCGAATTTTCAGCAAGGTGAATGAGGGGCTAGACGCTTCACGCCGCTTTTATCTGCATTTATTGGCGCTCTTCGCCCGAAGGCTTGGTCTTAGTGCCTTGCTGCTTGTGGCAATTGTAACTGGCATTTACGGCTTCTATCGTGTCCTGCCGACCGGCTTCATCCCCTCCGAAGACCAGGGCTATCTCTTCATGAACGTCCAGTTGCCGAATGCCGCGTCTCTCGAACGCACACAGCAGACAATTGCAACAGTCACCTCGATGCTTCAGCGTACGCCAGGCGTTGCAAACACGATCGGAATTGCCGGTGCAAGCATGGTGGGCGGGGGCGGCTCCAATTCCGGTATGATCATCTCGGCGTTGAAACCGTGGAATGAGCGTGGCGCGGATCAAAGCGTTTTTGCCCTGATGAACCGATTGCGGGCTGAGTTCGCGGCGATCACGACGGCATCAGTTGTGCCATTCAATCCACCTGCCATCCCCGGCCTCGGCACAACGGGTGGCTTCGACTTCCGCCTTCAGGCGCGCGCCGGGCAAAGTCAGGAAGAGTTGGCCGAAGTCATGCGAAGCCTGATTGTCTCGGCAAACCAGACCCGGGGACTGGCGAGTGTATTCAGCACGTTTTCGGCTGACTCACCACAGGTTTATCTCGACATTGACCGAAAGCGTGCAGAACTTTATGGCGTTTCGCCGGCGACGATATTCGGCGCGCTACAATCTCACCTCGGATCGTCTTATGTGGACGATTTCAATATATTTTCGCGTGTATACCAGGTTCGTATTCAAGACGAGCCAAGTTTTCGAAGTCGCGTCGAGGACATTCAGCGACTGAGGGTGCGCAGCCAGTCCGGCAATCTTATTCCGCTGCAGGGCCTGCTGTCGATATCGACCGTCTATGGTCCCAGCACGGTCAACCGCTACAACCTCTTCCCATCGGCCGCGATCAACGGACAGGCAGCAGCCGGATCCAGTACTGGCGATGCGTTGGGTGCCATGGCAACGCTGGCGTCGGAAAAACTCCCACCCGGCTTCGGGTATGAGTGGACAGGGTTGGCTCTTCAGGAGAAGCAGGCCGGCAACCAGACCGTGGTCATTCTCATCATGGGGATCGTGTTCACCTACCTGTTTCTCGTCGCACAATATGAAAGCTGGAGCGTGCCTCTGGCAGTAATGTTGTCTGTGACCGTGGCCGTTGCCGGGGCGTTGGGGGGCCTTGTGGTTGGGGGCATCGACCTCAACATCTACGCGCAAATAGGCCTGCTGTTGCTCATCGGGCTCGCTGCCAAAAATGCGATCCTTATCGTTGAGTTCGCCAAGGAGCGCAGGGAAGCAGGTCTAACCATCATGGAAGCTGCAACCGAGGGAACGTCACAGCGCTTTAGGCCTGTGCTGATGACAGCTATGGCGTCTGTGCTTGGCGTCATACCCTTGGTCGTGGCCACGGGGGCGGGAGCTGGTAGTCGGCAGGCGATCGGCACGACAGTGCTCGGAGGATTGCTCGTCGGCACCGTATTTGGCATTCTCATCATTCCGCTTCTGTATATTTTCATCCAAACAGTCAGGGAGGCTGTCAAGCGTCGTCTTTTCCGGACCGACCGCAATGCTGAAGGCAGCAAACCTCCTGCGATCGCGCCTTCGGAATAGTGCCGGCGCCCAGCACTGGTGCGTGCCCGTTCTCTCACCAGGTCGGCTTTTTGGATGCCAGAGCCGATCGGGCGCGATATGTCGCCGAAGCTCGTATAGTGTCCGACCGTCAGAGGCTTTCTCGGCATGCGTAAATGAGGCCGATAGATGCGGTCATGTCACACGCCGCTGGCGGATATTCGAGCATGGCTCCACAGCAACGCCAGTAAACTCCAGAGACAGAGAGCATCCGGCCAGCACATGCACATAGAGATAGATCAAATCCGCCATGCGCTTGAATTGGTTTCGATATAGCCATCGGATCTCCATGCTGGAACGCGCACGCTCGCTCGGGCGCGCTCTTCGATTTGTCTTCAATCTCTGCGTATCGCTTCCTGTGGCATGCCTTTGGCTGGATCAACCAATGGCGATGGGCATCGAGCGCCCTTCCTTGGAATGTGTTGTGCTGATGCACGGGCTTGCCCGCGGCAGCGGATCGTTCTGGCTTGTCGAAAGGGTGCTGGTGCAGCGTGGATTCTTCGTCATCAACGAAGAGTACCCTTCAACGACCGCATCGATTGCCGGTCTCGCGCATTACGTAGGAAAATCGGTCGAAGCGTGCGGGGCCCGGCGCGTCAACTTCGTAACCCACTCGCTTGGGGGAATTCTGGTCCGCTACTGGCTTGCTCACACACGGCCCCTGAGTTTGGGACGTGTCGTGATGCTTGCTCCACCCAACAACGGCTCCGAGATCGTGGATGTCTTTGGCGATATCGCGCCGTTCCAGTGGATCAATGGACCTGCGGGGCTAGAACTCGGAACCGACGCCAGTGCCACACCAAAGGTTCTACCGAACCCCGATTATCCGCTAGGGATCATCGCCGGTGACATTTCGCTAAATCCTATCTTCAATTCCATCATCGAAGGACCGAATGATGGAAAAGTGTCGGTCGCCTCGACGAAGATCGAGGGAGCGAGCGACCATTTGGTGCTTCATACCACGCACACCTTTATGATGTTCAATCCAATCGTCGTTGTTGAAACCATGAATTTTCTTGAGACGGGGGCATTCGATCACAACCTGACGCTTCACGAAGCGAGCGGTGCGATGTTGGCAATGTTTGAATAGACGGCCCGCGTCTGCCGATCGACCTTGCCTTTGTCGAAAGATAGTCAATTGCCTTGGCGCCCACCCCGGGACAGTGCCTGCGAGGCTGTTCGCGCAGGAGACATAGGATCGCTGCCGGCGCAGATTCGCGCTGTAAAGCGGACGACTTAGCTGTCAGCAGATCCAAGAGATTTGAACTCAGAGCTTGGTTTTGGGATTCTATGCCGATCACAGACAGTCTTCTGCGACACTATAGTTGTGATGATGGTGCATAGGCTTCTGCCGCGATCTACGGACTTAATTGAGCGTCACAGAGGATAGAGTGATGAAGCAGTTACTGATGTGTTCGATGGCGGGTCTGGCACTTGCAAGCTGCACGCCGACGCAGCAGGGTGCCGGTATTGGTGCCGCAACGGGAGCGGTGGTCGGTGGTGCGGTGACGAATAATGTGCGTGGTGCGGCCGTTGGCGCTGCGATCGGTGGGGCTTCCGGCGCTGTGATCGGCAACGTGGCCGGTCGTCCAGGGCAGTGCGAGTTTCAGGATCGCAATGGTCGGCGCTATATCGCAGCTTGCCCGCGCTAACGGGTGATGAACATGAAATCGCGGTCGGTGTCCTTCACGCCAGCGGGTAACGGGCCAGTAGTTCGAACGCGGGCTTGCGAAAGAGGTCGCTCTTTTGCGCTACCTCTCCTTCCCTCTCCCGAATGATCGCTGCTGAATTCTAGCCGTTGCGCCAGCGGTCAGACTGGATGGGCAGACAACGACATTAATTTATTGAATTATATCGCGATTTTTGAGCGTTCTGGGCTGTCGGCCACCGTTGGTGGGCAAGATCGGTTTGTTACACAAGGCATGTACGCGCGACTGATTGCATGTTGAGATCGATGCCACTTCGCTGGTCAACGGCTGTCACGGCAACGTGCCAACCAAGCGCATTTGAGCACCCTTCGGGTACGACATACCTCGGTTCAACTGGAGGCAAGACATGGCCACTGCCAATGCCGCGTCAAAGACCACGATGCAGAGATTTCTCGACGGCGTTGAGAAGGTGGGAAACATGGTTCCCCATCCCGTCATCATCTTCCTTATACTGATCGGCATCGTCATCATTTTGTCGGCCGTACTCGGCGCTTTCGGAGCGGCGGTGAGCTACGAGCGCATCAATCCTGACACACACGAGATTGAGCAGGCGTCGACAGCAATCCGCAGCCTGGTGAATGTGGAGGGCATCCGCTTTCTATATTCATCGCTCATTCCCAATTTCATGAGCTTTACCGCGGTCGGGCTGATGATCGCTGCCATGATCGGCGCAGGCGTCGCAGAGGAATCCGGTCTGGTCACGGCGCTGATCCGCAAGCTCGTCATTGTCTCACCCCGCTGGGCGCTGACCTATATCCTGGCTTTCGTCGGCATCCTCGCAAGTATCGCGGCGGATGCCGGCTATCTCGTGCTGATACCGCTTGCGGGCGTTGCCTATCTGGCGGTCGGGCGACACCCTCTGGCGGGCCTTGCGCTTGGCTTTGCTGCCGTGGCCGGCGCCTTCACGGTCAATATGCTGATCAAGCCACTCGATGCCGTGCTCGTCGAATTCACCAACGATGCGGCGCACCTTGTCGATCCCGCACGCTCGATCGGTCTGGCATCCAACGTCTGGTTTTCCATTGTCTCGGTCCTGTTCCTGACGGTGGTGATTGCGTTCATCACCGATCGCATGATCGCGCCGCGGCTGGGAGACTATGATCCGGCAACCGCAGAGGGCGGCGTGCAGGCTCAGGGGGCGACCCTTTCCGAGCAGGAATCGCGCGGCTTGCGGTTCGCGCTCTATGGTCTGATCGGTCTTCTCGTGGTTTTCCTGCTTTTGACGATCCCCAGCGGCGCGCCGTTGCGCAATCCCGATACCGGCGAACTCATCGGCAATTCACCCTTCATGAACGGCCTGATAGCGCTGATCATGCTGATCTTCCTGGTGACGGGCTGGGCCTACGGCATCGGCGCCGGCACGCTGAAGACACTGGCCGAGGTCATCGCGGCAATCGAGAAGTCGATCAAGAACATGGGCGGAACCATCTTCCTGTTCTTCGTGCTGAGCCAGTTCGTTGCCTACTTCACCTACACGAATATCGGCACCGTCATGGCGCTTAGCCTTTCGGGCGTCCTGCAGGCCGCCAATATCGGAGCGTTACCGCTGTTGATCGGATTTATCGTCGTGGTTGCGATCATCGATCTGCTGCTGACGGGCGCCATTGCCAAGTGGGCGATCTTCGCTCCTGTCTTCGTTCCGCTTCTGATGAAGCTCGGCGTCGAGCCGGAAGCCGTGCTTGCCGCCTATCGCGTCGGCGATTCACCGATGAATGCTATCACGCCGCTCAATGCCTACTTCGCGCTCGTCGTCGGCTTTGCCCAGAAATACGACAAGTCCGCCGGTGTCGGCACGATCGTCTCTCTGATGCTTCCTTATGTCGTGCTGATCTTCGTCTTGTGGACGGGTCTCTTTGCGGTCTGGAAGGCCCTCGGACTGCCGTGGGGCCTATGACGATCGATGCGGCAACCGTGAACGAATAAACACTCGAATGAACGGATGGGTATCATGAGCAACACCTTAATCCCTCTCGACGTCGCCGCCGCAGAAGACCATCTGATGCGCTTCTTATCGGTGGAGGGCGTCACCGGACAGGAAAAGAATATTGGCCTTGCCGTCTGCGACGCTCTGAAAAAGATCGGCGTGCCGGAATCGGCCATTCGCTTCGACGATGCCAACAAGCGCATCCCGTTGCCGACCGAGACAGGCAATCTGATCGTGGATATTCCAGGAACGCGGCCGGGTCCGCGGCTTCTTTTTTCCACGCACCTTGACACGGTGCCACTTTGCGCTGGCGCCAAGCCTCGGCGCGAGGGCAACCGCATCGTCTCAGACGGTACCACCGCCTTGGGCGGTGATGCCCGAACCGGCGTCGCGGTCCTCGTCGTGGTTGCCGAGACGCTGATCAAACACAAGTTGCCGCACCCGCCAATCACGCTGCTGTTCACGGTACGCGAGGAAAGTGGGCTGCACGGGGCACGTGAGCTCAACCCAGCTGATCTCAACGGCGCTGTGATGTGCATCAACGTCGATGGCCAGATGGCCGCCGACCTGATTGTCGGCGCCGTCGGCCAAGAAAACTGGGAAGTCGAGATCACAGGCCGTGCGTCGCACGCAGGTGTCGCGCCGGAGAAAGGTATTTCGGCAACCCTGGTCGGCGCCATGGCTTTGGCCGAAGCAAAGCACAGCGGCTGGTTCGGCAAGGTGATCAAACCGGACGGTCGAGGCACCAGCAACGTCGGCATTTTCGGAGGCAAGGGCAACAAGCCGGCCGGTGATGCGACCAATGTCGTGACCGACTACGCGTTCATCAAGGGCGAGGCGCGCAGCCCTGAGGCGACATTCGCGACGAAGATTGCGAACGGCTACAAGGAAGCCTTTGCCAAGGCCCAGAGCGAGGTGACGGACGATCAGGGCGACAAGGCCGAGGTGAAATTCAGCCATCAGGCATCCTATCCGCCCTTTGAATTGGGCAAAGACACGCCAATCGTGAAACGCGCGACGAAAGCGCTGCAGATGCTCGATATCGAGCCAGTGTATGTGTTTTCGAACGGGGGCTTGGATGCCAATTGGCTCGACAAGCATGGCGTTCCCACCATCACCATTGGGGCTGGACAAGCCGAGATTCACACCATCAAGGAATATGTGAACCTCAAGGAGTACGAGAAGGGCTGCCGTCTGGGCGTGCTTATGGCGACGCTCGACGATTGATGTGTTCGCAGGGCCGTGTGCCGTGGTCGGCTGCAGCAGGTGCGGCTGTCATGCTGCACTTGGCTGCAGTCATCGCGCCTCAGCCCGGTCTTTGTCGATCCAGGCCGAGGGAGGCAAACTTGGAGATCCCGATGGTTGCGCGATTGGGCTTGGACTGCGTGGTTTGGACGGTTAGAGGCACAAGGGAGCAAGGCGATTGAGTCCAATAGCATACACCGCGACTATCATCGCCGTTGCCGTCGTTCTGTTTGTCTGGAACAAGTTGCCGGTCGTCTTTGTGGCGATGCTGACTGCGCTTGCCCTTTGGGCGAGCGGTGTCCTGACGATCGGCCAGGCTCTTGGCGGTTTCGGTGATCCAGCGGTCATCTTCATCGCGTCGCTTTTCGTCGTCAGCTCCGGACTTGAGGTCACCGGTGTGACCGCCTGGGCCGGACAACTGCTGATCCGTGGTGCGGGCGAGGAGAGCCGGACGCGCCTTCTGCTTCTGACGATGGCACTGGTGTCGCTGCTTACTGCACTGATCAGCGTCAACGGCGCAGTCGCGGCCCTGTTGCCGGTCGTGGTGGTCATCGCTGTTCGCCTGCGGCGAAACTCGTCGCAACTGCTCATGCCGCTGGTCTTTTCCGCGCATGCAGGTTCCATGCTGGCGCTGACGGGAACGCCGGTAAACGTACTGGTGTCGGAGGCAGGCACCGACGCGGGCGCCGGAGGCTTCGGGTTCTTTGAATTTGCGCTCGTGGGTCTTCCGCTTCTGGCGGGCACGATGGCGATCATCATATTGTTCGGAAAGCAGCTGCTTCCCGAACGCAACGGCGCAACCATGCCGGCCGATTTCAGCCATCATGCCAAGACCCTTGTCGAGCAATACGGGCTTGCAAGCGGCATATACCAGATGCGTGTGCGCGCAAGCTCGCCTTTTGTCGGCCTCGCATCCACCGGGGTCGATCTCTTGGCGCATCAGGGGTTACAACTTGTCGCCATTCAGGAGGGGGAGACGGCCGGCCCGCTCCGCAGGCCTCATATTGCCGAGGGGGATCATCTTCTCTTGCGTGGCGAGCCTGACGTCGCAGCCGCATTCGCATCCGCGATGCATCTCGCCTTTCGCGACGAGAAGGCGACCGGTCACGGCGAGGAAACCTTGTTCAATCGCAGCTCGGGTCTTGCCGAGGTCGTCATCCCGCCGCGCTCCGGGCTTATCGGCGAAACGGTTTTTCCTGGCATGGTCACAGACAGCGGCGATCTCATCATTCTAGCGGTACAGCGCGCCGGCGCCGGGATCGCGCCCGGCAGTACCACGAAGGATGCAGGCGGCATCGCGTTGCAGGCAGGCGATACGATGCTGCTGCAGGGAACCTGGAAGGCACTCGATGTTCACCTCAATGACCCGGACGTTCTGGTTGTCAATTCGCCTGAGCTTGTCCGCCGTCAGGCTGTCCCGATGGGGCCGGGCGCGCGCCAGGCAGTCATCATCCTGATCGCGATGGTTCTGCTACTTGCCACCGGCATCGTGCCGCCGGCGGTCGCGGGTCTGCTTGCTGCTGGTGCGATCATCCTGTCAGGGATCATGAGTGTCGAGCAAGCCTATCGCGCTGTGGGCTGGACGACGGTCATCCTTGTTGGCGCGATGATGCCGCTTTCGACTGCCATGGTGCAAACAGGTGCAGCCAAACTGATGGCAGAGCATCTCGTAAATCTCGTTGGCGATGCAGGACCAGTTGCCCTGCTCGCCGGGCTGTTTATCCTGACGGCGATCATGGGGCAACTGATCAGCAACACTGCAACGGCACTGATCGTCATCCCGATCGGCGTGGCGGCGGCAACGGCCATGGGGATTTCTCCGCGTCCGGTGCTCATGAGCACAGCTGTCGCTGCAGCTGCTGCCTTCCTGACGCCGATCGCGACACCGACGAACCTGATGGTGATGGGCCCCGGCGGCTATGCCTTCAACGACTACTGGAAGCTTGGATTGCCCTTGTTGATCTGGTTCTTTGTCGTTGCAGTATTCATCGTGCCCTTGATCTGGCGCTTCTAAGATTGCTGGTGTGACGGTCGGCGCGACGATCCGGATTGCGAGACGCGCCTGCCCAGGTTTTTCCAGGCGACACCGTTGGGCACATCGCGGAATGAGGAACGGCCGGCAGGCTAAAGCATGTCTCCCGAAGGCGGGAACCGGCGGGCCAAAGACATGCGTGAAAACAAAGAACTAAAGCGCGACAAGCGAATCTCAAAGATCGCGCCGTGCGTGAGCGTGGAAACGGCGGGAGATGCTCACGTTCTCGCCTATTGTGATTTCACCAGCCCCGAAAAACCAGCGACAGCCAGAAGGCTGAGTGCCCAGCCAATCACCGACTGGAAGAAATAGTATTTCAAGGTGAACGTGCCGTTTGGCTTCAACGAGTCCGGTCGCCAGTAGTCCTTTTGCCCGATCGAGGCCACCGGCAGAAGAACATCCAACGAATACATCAACGCATTGAACTCTGGGTAGCTGGCTGCTTCCGGTTGATTGCGGAAACAGGTGAGCTGGTTTTCTCCAACCTCGGCACGTCCCGTCAAATCCTGTCCGCTTGATGGCATGAAGCGGCTTTCGGTTCGTTGGAGATCGCACATCGTCCATTCCGGGGAACGCAGGACGACAGGACTGTTTGGTTTCATTGCGCCGCTGCGATAGGCGACAGCAAAGATCCCGGTACCGATCGCCCAAAAGAGCATGAGCCAGACCAGCGCCAAAAGGGGTTGCCGCCCGTAGCGCAGCGTCACCGCAAGGACGGCATCGGTGCCCCCCAGGACTGCACGCAACATCGGATTTTTGGCGCGTGCCCGACGCGCCCGCCGTTGTAGTCGCTCCTTGGTGATCAGGACGGCGCGAGCATCCTCGTCATGCCCCATCTCCCGCAAGACCATCGATAACTGCTCGTAGGGCTGCGGCCAGAAGTCCGCCTTCCAACGGTCAGGCGTCTGGCGCGACAGCCAGTCGAGCCGGCTTTCCGCATCAGCCGGCCCGCCGATGAAGGCCCCATACCGGCAGCGATTGAGAAGCAAGTCGCCGGTCTTAGGCCAGCTCGTTGGTTCGTCGTCGATTGCGCCGATCGTTGTGGCAGTCAGGTCCAGCGCGCCCTCGACGGATGCGTTCTGTCGCAGAAAGAATGCGCCGTCAATGGTGGTTCGATTGAGCCGCAGCGCATAACCGCCCGGCTGCGAAAGTGACGCCGAGGTGCAATCGATGTCGCCACCGAAGCGGGCACCCAGCAGGCGGGTCTCACCGACAATGGTAGCCCCTCGCAAGGCGAGGTCGCCTGCTGCTACGATCGCGTCACCGTTGAAAACGACTTCACCGGGGCGTTCAAACCGGGCACCGACCGCGTTGACGTCGCCGCCAAGGCGAACCGCGGAAAGATTGATGCCGCCGCGCACATCGGCACCGCGCAACAGAACGCCGCCTCGGGTTTCCAGTCCATCAGCGTCGAGCGCGATCCCGCCGGGGGCAGCGATCGAAACGCCGTCGGCCTCTATGCTGCCGCCGATCCGCGCGCCGGGAAGGCGGATTTCGCCTGTTACGATCGCGCCGCGAAGCGAAAGGCAGCCGCGCGCTTCGAGCCTATCGGCCTGAAAGCCGGGTAAGGCCGAGCCGTCGAGGAAGAGATTGTCGATGATGGCGGAGCGCAACACTGGCGAGGCTTCGAAGTGGCAGTCCTTGAGACCGATGTCGCGAGGAACCCGGCATCCTTCAAGATCGAGAATATCGGTTATCCAGGCGCCGCTCAGCCTCAGCCCCTTTTCATGCAAACGGTAGCCATCGCTGCCGAGGATGAGATAGCGCAAAAGGTCCGCCCGCACGGTTCGCTCGGGGTCTTCCCGTTCCGGGCGTAGACCATCGCCCAATCGGTCGAAGTCTCCCAGCTGCAGATGTGCAACCACCTTCGCTTCAGCCACGCTGAGCGGGTGAAACTGAGCAAGGCTGGGTACGACGGGAACAGCAGATCCTGATTGCGGGGCCGTCTGGTTCATCGAACCGGTATCCGTTTGGGTTCGGCTGCGCATAATGATCGAACACTGTTCTGGCAGAGAGGAAATCTGCCGGACTTGCACACCGGTCGATCGGCAAGAGGGGCGTGGCAATTCATACGATCGTTCTCCTCGATCATGGCGTTCGCGCCGATCCTGGCCGATCAGCGTGTCGTACCACAACGCGATCGTGGCCAAGCCACCAAACAAACGGGTCGTTTCGGCAAGACCTACGTTCCAACGACATCGGATTCGGCGCTGCCTTGGCAATGCGACCGGGGCGGCATTTTTCCAGCCGCCTGACTGACCGTCGCGTCATTGATTTCGCCGTTTTTGAGTGTTGGTCAAGAGGTGTCGCAAAAATGCGCGCTGATCGGGCGGCATATCGGACCACAAGCATAGTTTCTGGATTCAGTGCCGATCACAGCCCGACATAGGCGATGCTAAAGTGTCGCCAGGACGCCTCACGGCCCATGCGACCGGTGAAAAGGCCGGATACAAATCGGGCCCTGCAGGGGGCATGCATGAAGGAAGTTGGCCTGCGGGGACTGCGCGCTATTACACCATCATAACCCGTCGAAAGCCTGTGCGATGCCAGAAGACCACGCAACACCGCAGTCACGCGCATCGGGATTGCCACAGGGCCTGATCCTCCTCTGGAGCTTGCTGTTCGTCGTCTGGCTGGTGATCAATTCATCGGTAGAACCGGCGATCATGGGCGTCGGCGCGCTGGTATCGTTGGTCGTGGCGGTGATTTTCATGCGTCGTGGCGATGTCTGGCGGATCAAAGTGACGCCGAGCAAGATCTTTCATTTCATTGCCTATACCGGCGTTTTCTTGGTCGAATTGGTAAAGGCGAACGTCAACATGCTTGGCTATGTCTACGCGCCACGCATCGACATTCGTCCGGGGATCGTCAAGGTCAGGACGTCGCTCAAGTCGCCGATCGGACGGCTGGCGCTCGCAAATTCGATCGCGCTCACGCCGGGCTCGCTGGTGATGGATCTCAGAGGCGATGCACTCTTCATTCATTGGCTCGACGTCAAGACGACCGATCCGGAAGGCGCGACGCGAATGATCATCGGGCCTTTCGAAAGGCACTTGGGGGTGGTGTTTGGCTGAGATCATCCTGCAGATCTCCGTCGTCTTGATCTTCTTCAGCATCGTCTTCGGCGTGCTGCGGCTGATCATCGGCCGCACGGCGATCGATCGGGTGGTGGCCATCGATATGCTGACGGTCGTCACGATCGCGCTGATCGCGCTTTACGCCCACATATCCGGGCGCTTCGTCTATATCGACGTTGCTCTTGTCTACGGTCTCCTGAGCTTTCTGGCTGTCCTTGCCATTGCCCGCTTTCTGGAAAAGGGGCCGTAGCCAGATGCTGGAGATGCTGATCCTGTTGGTATGCGGCAGCATTCTGGTGAGCGGAGTGCTGGCCGTCGTGCTCAGCAATCTCATGGCAGCGATGGTCAGCGCCGGACTGGCAAGCCTGTTTGCGGCGGCGTCCTATGTGCTGTTGGCTGCGCCTGACGTCGCCATGGCCGAGGCTGCGATCGGGTCGGGTCTTGCAACGCTGATCTTCCTTTATGCGATACGCAAGACCAGAGGTGAAGGACCTGTCGATGAGTGATCTGGTTGGCAGCCTCGTTATCCTCGTTGGTGCGTTTTTCCTCTTCTCTGCGGGGGTCGGTCTGTTGCGCATGCCCGATGTCTTCACGCGCATCCAGGCGGGCACCAAGGCCTCGACGCTCGGCAATATCCTGGTTCTTGCCGGCCTCGGAATCTATCATCCCGACTGGTCGTTGAAGCTGCTGATCATCGCCTATTTCGTGCTCATGACCAATCCGTTGTCGTCACACGCGCTGTCGCGGGCCGCGCATGCAATCCGCACACCGATGGCGGCAACGACGATCGTCGACGCTCTGCGCGACGAAAACGACAATGCTGCCGAAGAGGGCTCGCTATGAGGCGCGCGTTCAGCCTGCTCGCCGTGCTGGCATTCGCCGTCATCTTTGCTGGACTTGTCAGCGACTATGGCGAACGCCAGACGCTCTCTGCCTTGGCGGTGCATTATCTGACGCAGGTGCCGGCGGATCTTGGCGCCCCCAATGTTGTGACCGGAATTCTGATCACTTTTCGCGGCTTCGACACATTGGGAGAGGTTGCAGTGCTGTTCATGGTGGCAGCGAGCGTCGGCCTGCTGTTGGCAAGTGAAGCGGATGAGACGCCATTTTCCAAGCCTGTTGGCGTGACACAGGGGCCGAGCGAACTGGTGCGCAACGGCGCAGAGGTGGTGCTTCCTGTTATCTTCCTGTTCGGTGCGTATGTCATCATCAACGGCCACCTGTCGGCTGGCGGTGGATTCCAGGGTGGCGCAGTTGTTGCCTCCGGTGTGATGCTCTTGATGCTCGCCTATCCCTCAGCGCCGCTCCATCATGCTTTCCTCAGCATCACGGAATCGCTGGCAGGCGTTTTCTATGTCTCGATCGGCATTGTCGGGATTGTCTTTGGCGGCGGTTTTCTCGACAGCCATATTCTGCCGCGCGGTAATTTCGGGACGCTCTTCAGTGCCGGGGCCATTCCGCTGATATCGGCTCTGCTGGGTATCAAGGTCGGTGCCGAACTGAGCGTCATTATCGATCGGTTTCGCAATTGAATGACGACAGACGGGGAGCGCGATGGGGCTGGCGATATCACAGATACTTCTCACCACGGGATTTCTTCTCGTGCTCATCGGCTTCTGGGGCATGCTCAGGCATCGCAACATCCTGCGCATCATCATCGGCTTTTCGCTGATCGATACCGGTATGCACATCGTTCTGGTGGCGACCGGCTATGTAAGCGGCGCGACCGCGCCGATCGTCGACGTGGCGCTCAGCGCTTCAGATGCGGCCGCGCACGCGGTCGATCCCATTCCTGCCGCACTGGTCGTGACTGCTATCGTCATCGGCTTTTCGGTCACCGCGATCATGCTGTCATTCGCGATCCGGCTGCATGCCGTGCGAAAAACTCTTTCGATCGACGTGCTGACGGAGTCTAAATGGTAGGCAGCCTCCTCCAGCCACTGAACATCTTCCTGCTTGGCCTTGGCGGTGGATTTCTCATTCCCCTGCTCTACCGCATCGCCAAGCCGTTGCCGGCGGTGGGCTTTGTCGTAGCACTTCTGGGCATGACCTTTATTTCGTGCGTCTGCCTGTGGGCGATCCACAATGGCGCGCCGACCTTCGAGATTTTAACTGCGGGCAGCGTGCCGCCATTCTCGATCAATCTGCGCTTTGGGCCGTGGGAGGGGTTTTTCTCCCTTTGCGTCAATGTCGTCGCGCTGCTCGGTGCCTGGCACCTTTGGGCGCAGTTGCGCTCAAGCTATCCGGCGCTCTTGCTCTACCTGATCCTGATCATGGGCATCAACGGAATGGTCATGACCCGCGATCTGTTCAACCAGTTCGTTTTCCTGGAAATCACGTCGATCGGAACCTATGGGCTTCTTGGGGTTGAACGGACGCCCGCAGCGCTTGCGGCCAGCTTCAAATACATCATGGCGACGGTGCTTGCCTCGTCCTTCTTCCTGTTGGGAGCCGGGCTTCTCTACCATGTGACCGGTACGCTCAATATCGACGACATGATCACCAACCGGGCGGCAATCACCGGCCCGATCGGCGTGAGCGCGCTGCTGTTCGTGCTGGCCTGCCTCGTGCTGGAACTGAAGCCGTTCCCGGCCAATGGATGGGGGCTCGACGTCTACGAGACGGCGGCCAGCGGCATCGCAGCCCTTGTCTCTGTCGGGGTGTCGGCGGGTGTGTTCTTTGCGCTTTTCAAGCTGCTGCCGCTTTTTGGCGATCACCTGGGCATCCTCGCCGTATCGGGTGGGATCACCTTCCTGTTCTCCAATCTCGTCGGGCTGAACCAGACGAGCGTTCAACGGATGCTCGGTTATTCCTCCATCGCGCAGATGGGGCTTCTGATGCTTGCACTGGCGCTGCTGCATCAGCTTGGGGCCGAGCAGTCACTGCCGCTGGTGGTCGGGGGCCTCTTCATCAACCATCTACTCGCGAAGGCCGGTCTGTTCTGGCTTGCCGGCATTGTCGAGCGGCGTGAGATCGGCGGTTGGTCCGATGTCGCCGGCAATCGACTTGTGCTCTTTATCCTTGCTGTGTTTCTGGTCGCGATTGCCGGCTTGCCGCCATTTCCCGGCTTCTGGGCGAAATGGGAGCTCGTGATGCAGGCGGCGGCCGGCGAGCGATACATCTGGATTGCCGTCATTCTGGCCGGGTCGCTGCTTGAGGCAGCCTATATGTTCCGCTGGTTCAAGCAGGCGACGCGGCCGATGCCGAGCCAGTTAGACAGTGGTTTGCCGGCTGGCAACCTGGCGCCCATCGGCCTGGCGCGGTTGGTTCCAGTGATGGCCAGCGCCGTTCTACTGTTTGTGAGTGGCTATGTGGCGGCGGCCCTTTCCGGTGCAGCGTCGCTGTGGCTTGTCGGACCGCTTTGCGTTGGTGGCGTTCTGTGCCTGCTTGACGGGCTTGCCGGCCGGATCAAGTGCGTTCTGATGATAGCGGCGGTGCTGGTTGTCGGTCTGTGGATCGCTGACGATATCGAAGGTTTGCGCCGACTGTTTACCGTACTACTCCTCGCAGGCGGTATGGTCATTGCTTTCGCCAGCCTCTATCGCTCCGATTCTCGCCGAGGCTTCTATCCGATGATGGCGATCCTGCTGTTGTCGATCGCCAGTCTGCTGCGCGCCGCCACCAGCCTTGAGTTCTTTTTCCATTGGGAGATCATCACCCTTTCTTCCTATTTCCTGATCGCGCAGCGGCCCGGCGCCCACCCCTATGTGCTGCAGTTCCTGCTGTTTTCTCTGGTGTCGGCGTTTTGCCTGCTCGCGGGCTTCGGCGTTGCCACCAGCGCCAACGGCAGCACGGCGCTTGCAGCATTTGCCACGGCTGGCTCGGATGCGGCGCCGGCCTTCATGTTCCTTTCGATCGGATTTCTCATCAAAACCGGGGCTGTTGGCGTCCATGTCTGGCTGCCGGGCGCCTATGCCGAGGCCGACGATGATCTCTCGGCGATGCTGTCCGCCGTCATCAGCAAGGTGGCGATCTTCGGCTTGTTTATGGTGACTTATCTCGCCATTCGCTCAAAGGTTGGGCTCGAGATGGCGCATGTGATGGGTTGGATCGGGCTTCTAACGACCATCGCTGGTGCAGTGATGGCGTTTCAGCAGAGCGACCTGAAGCGCATGCTCGGCTATTCCAGCATGAGCCAGATCGGTTACATCATCACGGCGATCGCCTTGATGAGCCATCTCGGTTGGGTCACCGCTTTCTACCTGGTCGCCAACCATCTGATGGTAAAGGGCATCCTTTTTCTTGCCGCAGCCGCCGTCATCCTGCGCACCGGCACGCGGTTGTTCGATGAGATCGGGGGCCTTGGCCGAAAGATGCCGCTCACCTTCGCGTCGGTGGTCATTGCTCTTATCTCGATGTCCGGTCTGCCGCCGCTTGCCGGCTTCGGCGGAAAATGGCTGCTGTTGAGTGCGATGGTGGACAGACGTTGGTACGGCCTTGCGATCGTTGCTGTGCTCGCGACCTTCATTGGTTTTCTCTACATGTTTCGCTTTGCCTATGCGCTCTTCCTGGGGCAGCGAAAGGCAGCGCACGATGAAATCACGGAAGCGCCTTTGACGCTACTGGTGCCGCAGTTCGTTCTGGTTCTGGCAATTTTCCTGCTGTCCTTCTTCCCGAAGCTGGTGATGGATCCCGTGTCCGCCGCGATCGACCCATACTTCGCATCGACGCTGGTGTGGCAAGGCATGTCGCTGGAGACCATCTATGGCTACTGGAACCCCTTGCCCGTCATGGCCATAAGCGTGGCGATCGCAACGGCGCTGCTTGGGGTGTTCCTGTTGATCTATAGAACTTGGCGGGGCCGTTCCATGCCTGTCAGCACCGCGCATTTCTACGCCTTCTATCGATCAATGTTTGCCCCGCTCGTGACCCCACTTGCCAACTTCGTCTGGGATGGGCTTTGCGATCTGACTGTCGGTGCGGCGGGAGTGGTGCGGAGAGTCTACACCGGAAACGGCCAAACATACGCGCTGCACGTGCTCTACTATGTTATAGCATTATATCTGTTGGGCACCTTCAGCCTTCTCGCAGCTTGACAGGTGGTCAATGCGCGCCGCTGCAAGGCTAAAGGCTCGGGCGATGTGGGCTCGACCTGCACACGTGCGCTATTGCCCAGCAGCTGCTTGCGCAAGCCCACCCAGAATGCGGCTTGGAAGAAAAATCACCAGGGATGCAGCACCTTCGACCACCGATGCTCCGTCTGCCAGCATGGTCTGGCCAACAGGGCCTTGATCCTCTCGGAGCACGCTGCGCATCAGGGCATTGTTGCTGACGATGTCCATGAGCGTCGGTGAACTGGCAAAGACGTTGTGTCTACCGCCATCGATGTCAGAGACATCGATAACAGCGATCTCCCTTTTTTGAAGAATCGCGACATCCGAGCCGCTGCCGACACGCGGGCGGCCGCCCGCCAATTGCCGGGAAATCCCGAGCGCTCGATCGCGCTGTGAAACGATGATCGTAAACGGGCGCGGGATATCTCCGATATCGTCAAGCTGGCTCAGGAACACGTCGACGTCGATGTCCGGGGCCGCGAGCACCACTCCACCCACGCGCTTCACAGTGCTGGTGCGGCCTCTAAGGGCCAGATCGCGTAAGGCTTCGGTGACGACATAGGCGCCCATTGAATGACCGACCAGGATCACTCTCGTCGCATTCGTCTCCGCAGCGATCTCGATCGTCTCGGCAAGTCCCCGCCGGCCGACGAGGGCGCTATCGCGGTCGAAGACGTAGAGAGGGACGGACGCTCCTGACTGCCAGGCATAGTGCAACGAGACCGACTTGATATTGTAATCGTAGGTGATCTGAGCATTACGGAAGACGCTGTCGGCGAAGTTGTTGTTGTATCCGTGGACGAAGATTAAGATCTCGCGATTTTCGGGCGCACGCTGCGCCAGCGCGGTATTCAGCCGCCTGATGAATTCTTGTCGCTCGGCGATCGGCTGGTAGGTTCGCGCCGAAAAGTGCCGGCTGGGATCGGGCAGGCGTCCGCTTGTCTCGACGCGGCCAGGAACGTGGTTTCTTGGAACTCCAATGTCGAGCTTCGCAAAATTCAGCGTCTTCGACCGCTCAGCCGAATAAGGTAGGGAAAGATTATCGGATCGCGCGCGCGTGGTAGCCACATAGATCGGAACGATTGCCCGTGGTTCTGCGCCTGATGACGATGCCACGGGAAGGCCGAGCACCGCGCGTGGTCCGCCACAGCCGACGAGAACCAATAGCATGATCGCAATGACGGACAATCGCATTGAGGACATGGCTCGGTCTTATTCCCTGGCGAGCTGGTCAAATCGGTCGACAACAAGGTGTCTCGCGGACAATCGGTTATGGTCGCTCACGCGGGCTACACGCATGAAGCGAAGCGTATCGTAGTTCTAGGCTATCCGCGCCAGGTTCGGTAGATGAATTTTGGGGCGCAGACAGCGTAAGGTCCATCGACAGCGAAGTCGCCTGGCTCCTGATGCATCTGACGGTTGAGAAGACAAGACGAAATGGCTAGATTGTGGTTTGGAGGAAATGCCACCACTGGGGGCTTATCGCCATTTGCCGAGATGAACGCTGAAATATTCGGCATTCACCGCGTGCGGATGGAAGGCCATTCTCAAAGCCCGCAGAAAACAGTTCGCTTGCATCATTCAGTCGTCACCTGGCCCCCAAGAGGAGAGTACGAATGAACTGCACATTTTTTTCTGTTCTCTCAACCAGTCTTTCCACAGACTTGGCAACGACCTACACCCTGAGGAGGATCGTTGCCATTTCAGGTGGTCGCCTTCAGCGCAGACCCCGCACTCCAGCCAGCGCGTCTTCGAACTGCTGGAAACGCTTCGACACGGATCGCACGACGACACGCCGCAATCTGTTTGGCGGGCACGCTGACGGTGCGGCCTCGCTCATGGTGCGGGCGAAAATCATGCCGCGACACGACGGCGCGCGTCGGAATTTGCGTTTAAATTCCATGTCTTTAGGGATGAACGTTCCGGCACCGGCAACCGGTTGCGCGCTGACATCGGCCCCCAGGAGTTGATGCGATGAGGACCGAAGACGGCACAGCGCCTGTCGGGTTGCTCGCACGGCACCTGGACGACGAAAGCCTTGCGAGCCCGAATTGCGAGGCGGCGGCTTGGGAAGACGAGAGGGCATCGTCCTTGCCCTCCTTTGAATTTTCGACCGCAGGGTTGCCGCGACCGGATCAGTTTGCGGCATGGCACAGTAGTTTCGAGCCTATGCTCGAACTGGCTGACATCGACCCGACGACCGCCGCCTTCCACGGCCGGCAGAAGCTTTGGGACCTTGGCAGTCTTTTGCTTGCTCAAATCAGTACTGACAGCCTCGCATTTTCCAGCCTGCCGGGACATCTTAGGCGGGATCCGATCGATCACTGGACAATGACGATCCTGCTGTCTGGAAAGATTAGGACCGATGCGGGAAGAAGTGTGTTTACCGCGGGTCCCGGTGAGGCCCAGATTCATTCGCTTGGTCGCTCTTTCACCGGCGTCGTCGATCAAGGCGAAATGCTCGTGCTGTTCGTGCCGCGCGATCTTTCGCTTGAGACGGCGGCCACGCTTAGCTCGGCGGAATTTTCGACGCTTGGGACAGGCATGGGACGATTGTTCTCGGACTACCTGATTGACGTCGCCAATCGTCTGCCGATGCTCGCCAGGGCCGATCTGCCGGGGCTCGCGGCCGCCACACGGGCAATGATCCTTGCCTGTGTGTCGCCATCCGCAGATCATATCGAGGCGGCCGAAGGACCGATCGCCAATGTGCTTCTCGAAAGGGCACGGCAACTGGTGCACAACCGGTTGCTCGACCCGAAACTCGGAAGTGAGATGGTGCGACGGGAGCTCGGGGTCTCGCGCACGCGCCTTTACAACCTGTTCGAGCCCTTCGGCGGGGTGATGCATTACATTCAGCATCGTCGGTTGCTGAGTGCTTATGCGGCGTTGACCGACCCCAACGATCGGCGGCTGATATTTCAGATTGCCGAAGAGCGCGGTTTCAGCGACGGCGCCGAGTTTGGCCGCGCGTTCAAGCGAGCGTTCGGTTATAGCCCGAGCGAAGTGAGGAACCGAGAAGGGGGTGGCATACCGGTTCGCCCAGATCTTGAGGACTGCCCATCCGAGGAGCGATTGGGCGTGCTTCTTCGAAGGTTGCAAGGGTAGCCCAAATGTTCGCCTCTCGGCCGTTGGGGCATCCTCGCTTGGCAGGTCCTAACCCTATTATCATGGCAAGGTCAGTCGGCGCGATCCGCCCCATCTGCCCGGTCATGTCTCCGTACCGGGGCGGCCCTCGGCTACCCGGTCGAGGGTCTTCCTCAAACAGCACGAGATTGAAGTCGGCGTCTTTGCTGGAGCAACTTCAATCAACTGCAATATGCGTAATGGCCTCGCCAGACAGTCGCCTTGAGAGAAATCGAACTTGCAAACTCGCGATGGCTGACAGCAGTCGTTGACGTCCGTTTTCGCGGCGCCTTCAACGCTTCCTGAGCTAAGCTTGCAAATTCGAGTTTCGAAGCTTTTGGCAGGATATTGCTGCTCTTCAGAACTGAATTACAGCGCATTCATGTGGGCCCAGCGTCAACTTTTCTTCGACACGCCGACCGGTGATTAGATCGATGCCTTGCGGAGGAGTTTTGATTTCCGTTGCTTCGGCGTCGCAATTTAGGACGAACAGCAACTTGCGGTCATCGGCCTCCCGCATTGTGACTTCCACATTCGGCGGCAAGTCCTGGAGAAGAGGTTGAACATGGCTTTCTGCGAACAATTGGGTCGCCAAGGCTTCGACCAACGGTTCGGTTAGATACGTTCCGACATAAACCGCACGACCGTTACCGAACCTGCGGACTGTAACCATTGGTCGACCGCTGGCGAAGCGGTTTGTCCATCGCCCGATGACCTTCACGTCATCGTCGAGCCGAAGAAGCTCGTACAGGTGCGCTGCGTCGTACTCCTGGTTGCCGAGACTGAAACTGTAACGTCTGGTCGCCGAACTCGCCGGCAGACGCTTCGCTGGATTGTGGAGGCCGTACTCAGTTCCGTGCAGGCCGAAGAGCCCATCGGCACCCGGCTCTGCGAGACGGCCGAACTCCTCGACGCGAACGCCGCATAGTCTGGATAGTCCCGCTCCCGGAGCGAGTTCGGTTGGAATATGGTTGTTCTCGTCTCTGGTCCCCGTCATCGCACCGACAATCAAGGTCCCGCCATCCTTGACGAACGCTTCCACATTCTCGTTCCATTCCGGTCGCCAGATTACCCAATGCGGCACATATAGGATCTTGATCCGCGACAAGTCGTCTTCGGGATGGATGAAGCCACACGCTATACCCCTGGAATAGCAGTAGCGATGGAGAAGCAGCCCGTCTTCCAAGGGGCTTGGCATACCCATGGGATAAGTCTTATAGGCCTCCTGATTGTCGAAGTCCGCGCCGGCGATGGCGACGTCCATGCGCACAGTCGTACCAAGCAGGTGCGGCTTTATCTTGCTGATATCCCCGGCGAACTGAACGGCTTCCTGGTAGCGGCGGCGGGGCACGTCATCGTGGTCAATGATACCCATCCAGTAAATTTCGGCGCCGAAATGTGCTGGACGCCAGCGGAAAAACAGGAGGCCGTCGGCCCCACGGGCGACCGAGCTCAGTGCCATCCGTCGCATCTCACCCGGCTCAGGCGTCATTGTCGAGAAACCAGGCTGACTCCCGAAGCCTGAAGCCTGTTCGGGAACGATGAAATTGCCTGAATAGGCGCGGCAGATGTCAAGATGCAAGGCTTGAGTGGCGGGATGACCACCGCTGCGCCTCATCTCGTCGTAGAGCATCGGGTAAACGTCGAAGCCAAGGAAGTCGAGGTCCTGACCGAACTGACCGCGGAAATCGATGTCTTCAAGACGGCCGAGATTGTGGAAGATGAACCAGTCGGAGTTCGCTCGACGGAGAATTTCCACCTGGTCATGCTGGAAGACAGCCGTCGCATGCGCCAGGAACCGGTGATAGTCCTGCAGGTGCCCTGGAGCAGGAAAACCCGGATTGTCCTTTCGAGGCACAGCGATCTGGTCAAAGTTGTCGTAGGCCAGCGCCCAGAAGTTCCCGCCCCACGCGAAATTCAACGCCGCAATGGTTTCATAGCGATCCCGAAGATAGCGCCGGAACTCCCGTTCGGTTGCCTCGGCGTATGACGTCGACACAGTCGTGTTCAATTCATTGTCGGTTTGCCAGCCGATGACGTTCGGATTGCCCGCGTAGTGCCGGGCCAAAGCCTCCGTGATGCGTCGGCTGTGAATACGGTAGACAGGGCTGTTCGTGTCTGCGTGTTGGCGTGAGCCGTGAGACGCTGTGCGGCCCCACTCGTCCGTGCGCAGCACCTCAGGATAGGTTGATGTCAGCCAACGCGGTGGCGTCGCAGTCGGCGTGCAGAAGATCGTCTTGATACCTTCGCAGGCCAAGACATCGATGGCCCGATCGAACAGCGAAAAGTCGAAGTGCCCTTCCTGAGGTTCGATCAGGTGCCATGCAAACTCGCCAAGGCGCACGACGTTGAAACCGGCCGCCGCCATTCGCTGGGCATCGCGCAGCCAATAGCTCTCGTCAACGTGCCTGTCTGAGGCGCTGGCAGCTGAAGTGGCCCCGCTGGGCATCAAGGTGACGATCGTCGAGCCCGGCTTCTTCCGCACCGACTTCCTGGACGAGAGCTCTCTCGCCGTCAGCCCGAGTTCGATCGCTGACTACCGGGAAACGCCTGTCGGCGCGATGCGCGAATTCGCTGCCGGCCATAACCACCAGCAGCCCGGCGACCCTGCTCGCCTTGCGAAGGCAATGGTCACACTGGCACATTCGCAAAACCCGCCGCTGCGAATGCCGTTCGGCAGCGATACCGTGGCGGTGGTCGAAGCGAAGAACGAACATCTCGCGAAGGAACTCGCCGCATGGCGTGAGCTTGCAGTTTCGACTGACTTCCCAAAGCAGGACGCTTGAGGGTTCATCTGACAAACAAAAAAAGCCGGGCTAAAGCCCTAATGCAGTTCACTTAGGTTTGCTTACGGCTCTTATCGGGTATCTGGCAGGGAGTTTTTTGACGACACGGGGGCATGATCGCCCCCGTTTTTCTGTCAGCAGCAAGTCTGCCAATCTGTTTCTCAATCTGGTGAGGTGGGCGGGGATTTTGCCGGGTGCTTCGATCGCCATCCATCCCCATTCGTGACGCAGGTAATGCAGGGCTGTGATAAAGCTTAGTCGGGTTGGCTCGACTTGGGCTTCGGTCGCGACCTCTGCCATTTCGAGCCGCACCAGATTGTAGGCCAGCAACGCGCCCCAGACCTCCTGATAGACAGTCTCCGGCGTGCCGCTTCGCAGGGTCAGTTCGCTACCGAGAAGCTCCTGCTTGAGTTCGCGATAACTTGTCTCGATGCGCCATCGCTCTTCATACTGATGGACGATTTCGCTTGCCGGATAAGTTTGTCTGTCCATCAGCGATGTCAACAATATGCGCTTTTTGCCATGGCTGGTGGTCGTCTCGATGGCCCTGACCTCCCAGAAGGCCGGCAAGTCCGGTTCTGCCTGCCGCGCCTGGGGCGAGACCTTCATGCGCACCCGATAATCGGTGGGGTGCGGATCCAGTCGTTCCCATGTGCTGTTGGCTTTGGCCGGAATCAGCCAGTGACGCTCATGTCCCTTCGTCTGCAATTGCAAGAGAAGGCTGGCACTGAAGAAGCCCTTGTCGAAGACCGTCAGCGAATGGTCCGGAACCCGGTCGAGCAGGCTTTTGGCATAGAGCATCTCGTTTGTGCCATAGGCTCCGAACACCGCATCACGCACCAGATGCGTCGCCAGCGCCGTCAGCGTCAGCAGCCGCAATTGCGGATAGCTTGCGACAACGCCAGACGCGTAGGCCTGCGCTCCAAAATGCGCCCGGTTCTCCGGGCTGTCGGACGTCCGCAGCGTGCTGCCGTCCACGGCATAACGACAAAGACCCCGCCAGGCACGCCCGGATTGGTGGCGTTCATCCCAGCATGATGCACTCATTGCAAACAACTGCGCCAACGGTGCCTGACCCAAGCGCTGCCGTGCCTGTGTCAACGCGCTCTTGGCAATATCCGCGTTGACCTCATCGGGCAAAACCAGATCAAGATGGGCCACCACCTCCGGGATCGACTGATGACGATAAAGGGCCAACGCAATCACCAGCCAGACGACCTGCTCGGCTGGCAGCTTGCGCTTGCGGATGCTCGCCTTGCCTGTCGTGGCGAGAGCCTGAGCGATCCAGTCCGGGTCGATCGCCTGCGAAAGAGCCGATAATTCGGCCGAATGTCCAAGGGTGCGTGACATCACAAACAAAAACAGGATGGGAAAACGAATCCCCATCCTGAACCATCAAACTTGCCCGCAGCTCACTAAGTGAACTGCATTTAGGGCTAGAGCCCGGCTTTTCGTATTCGATGTTCGGCTTAGAACTTGACGCCGATACCGACCTTGACGCTGTGTTCGTCGTAACCGCGCGAAATGTTCGCGCCACCGACGTTGAAGTCGCTGTCAGCGTAGTTGGTGTAACGGTACTCGACACGCGCCGTGATGTTGTTGGTCACGAAGGTTTCTGCACCCGCGCCAACCGTGTAACCGAGCGACGTGTCAGTGTCAGAGCCGGCGGCGTTGCTGAACTTGTTCTTGGTGGCGGCAAGACCCGCTGTACCATACAGCAGGAACGGGTTCAGATCGTAGCCGATACGGCCGCGAATCGAGCCGTTGACTTCGTTCTTGCCCTCGCCGCCGCCGGCAGCGCCGTCAGCACCGGAATAGCCGATGTCGGCTTCGGCACCGTAAACGATCTGGCCAGCCTGCCAGTTGTAACCGGAATAGATCTGACCGCCGAGAGCACGCGCGTTGTACTTGTCGCCGAAGCCACCGAGGTTGTAGGTGCCGGCGCCACCGAGGTAGAAGCCCTGCCAGTTGCCTGCCGGTGTTACCGGTTCATTCTGTGCAACCGGAGCTTCCGGGATCTGGTCAACGGCATCAGCTGCATAAGCGGCGGAAAACCCGCCAAGGGCAACGGTCGAAACCAACAGGCTAGCAATAAATGTACGCATACTCGTCTCCTTTCAGACCCGCGTCCTTCGTCAACTGTCTTACAGCGAAGCATTCGCGGGCTATTACAAATGTCCCTTGCGGTTCGGAAGGGAAATTGATGCCCAATTGAGGATTTGAAAGAGCCAAATTGTGATTTGATTGTGGCGCCTGAATGGCTGAAATTCGATGTTGCTTTGCAGCAACAGAATATTTGTTAACCATAATGAATGGTTAAATCATGAATACTTATTTTAGGAAATTATATTCTTAAATAATACATACAATAATTCCCAACGCATCGCAATCAAAACGCCTATTTATCTGCCCTTCGCTGCAGCCTATATAAGCAGCGAACAGAGTTTCGTGGCGAAAAGGCATGATTTTGAACGAGAAAAGACTTCGGACGGCACTCGTGACCGGGGCGGCCAAAAGAATAGGCAGGGCGATAGTCGAGGATCTGGCCGCGAATGGCTTTTCGGTCGCGATCCACGCCAGTCGTTCGATTGACGCAGCCGAGAATTTCGCGGCGGAACTGCGGCGAAGCGGTTCTCGGGCGGTCGCCGTGCAAGCGGACCTCGAGAAAATTGACGAGACAAGCGATCTGATAAGGAAGGTCTCAGAGACGCTTGGACCGATCGATCTGCTCGTCAATAACGCCTCCGTTTTCCACGAAGATTCCGTCCGCCATATCGATGCCAAGGCCTGGGACGAGCATTTCGCCGTCCATGTCCGAGCGCCCTCGATTCTCTCGGCGAACTTTGCGGCGCAACTGCCCGAACAGACGGATGGGCTGGTCGTCAACGTCATCGACCAGCGCGTCTGGGCGCTACGACCGAGCTTCTATTCCTATACATTATCGAAATCGGCCCTGTGGACGGCGACACAGACCATGGCGCAGGCGCTCGCGCCGCGCATCCGCGTCAACGCTATCGGCCCCGGTCCATCGATGCCGAGCGAGCGGCAGTCGCAAGAGGACTTCCAAGCGCAGGTTTCCGCGCTTATCCTCAAGCGAGGGCCAAAGCTCGAGGAATTCGGCAAAACGATTCGCTTCCTCTACGAAATGCCCTCGATCACCGGTCAAATGATTGCCCTCGACGGCGGCCAGCATCTTGCCTGGCAGACGCCCGATGTGGCGGAGATTATGGAATGAATTCAAGAAAGCTGCCCGACGGCGGCGTTCTTTACGACGAAACGGACGAAAGCGACGACGATATCGACGTGGAGAGTGAGGCCTCCGCTGCGCCGATTTCGGCTGCGATCGATTGGAATGAAGGCGGGGTCAACGAAACCGGCCTCGTCGGTGCCGAACTGATTGCCGAATTCGTCAAACGGCTGCCGAACAGTCCGGGCGTCTACCGCATGTTCAACGAGGCCGGCGACGTTCTTTACGTCGGCAAGGCCCGCAGTCTCAAGAAGCGCGTCAGCAACTACGCGCTCGGCCGTGTGCACTCGAACCGCATCGCTCAGATGGTGCGACTGACGGCGAACATGGAGTTCGTGACGACGCGCACCGAGACCGAAGCGCTGCTCTTGGAAGCGAATCTGATCAAACGTTTGCGGCCACGCTTTAATGTGCTGCTGCGCGACGACAAGTCGTTTCCCTACATCCTGATCACGGGCGATCATCGCGCCCCGGCGATCTTCAAGCACCGTGGCGCCCGTGCCCGCAAGGGCGACTACTTCGGGCCCTTTGCGTCAGCCGGCGCCGTCGGACGTACGATCAACTCGTTGCAGCGCGCCTTCCTCATTCGGACCTGTACCGACAGCGTCTTCGAAACACGCACCCGCCCCTGTCTTCTCTATCAGATCAAGCGCTGTTCCGGCCCGTGCACGCATGAGGTCAGCGACGAGGGATACGCCGAGCTCGTTCAGGAGGCCAAGGACTTCCTTTCCGGCAAGAGCCAGAAGGTCAAGGAACATATGGCGCAGGCGATGAACCTCGCGGCGGACGATCTCGACTTCGAACGCGCCGCCGTCTACCGCGACCGTTTGGCCTCGCTCTCGCATGTTTCCAGCCACCAGGGCATCAATCCGGCAGGCGTGGAAGAGGCGGATGTCTTCGCGATCCATCATGAAGGCGGCATCTCCTGCATCCAGGTGTTCTTCTTCCGCACCGGACAGAACTGGGGTAACCGCGCCTATTTCCCGAAGGCCGACCCGCAGCTGTCGGCTGCCGAGGTGCTGAACGCCTTCCTGGCCCAGTTCTACGACGACAAGCCGGTGCCGAAGCAGATCCTGCTTTCGGAGACCATAGAAGAGATCGAACTGCTTGCGGCCGCACTCGGCGAAAAAGCCGGACACAAGGTGTCCATCCTCGTGCCACAGCGCGGAGAGAAGCGTGATCTGGTCGAGCACGTGATCGCCAACGCACGCGAGGCGCACGGCCGGAAGCTCGCTGAAACGGCCTCGCAGTCTCGCCTGCTCGAGGGTTTCAAGGAGACGTTCCGGCTCCCCTATGTGCCCCAGCGCGTCGAGATCTACGACAACTCCCACATCATGGGCACCAATGCCGTCGGCGGCATGGTCGTCGCGGGGCCGGAAGGCTTCGTGAAGAACCAGTACCGAAAGTTCAACATCAAATCGACCGACATCACGCCGGGCGACGACTTCGGCATGATGCGCGAGGTGATGACGCGCCGCTTTTCCCGGCTACTCAAGGAAGAGGGAATTCCTGACCGCAGCCAGCCGGCATCGCCGGCGGATGCAGCCGATATGCCCTTCCCCGCTTGGCCTGATGTGATCCTGATCGACGGCGGACAGGGACAGATGACGGCCGTGCGCGCCATCCTCGAGGAATTGGGGATTACCGACAGCGTGATCGCCATCGGCGTGGCCAAGGGCGTCGACCGAGACGCCGGGCGCGAGCGTTTCTTCCCGCCGGGACGCGAGAGCTTCACCTTGCCGCCACGCGACCCCGTCCTCTATTTCATTCAGCGCATGCGCGACGAAGCGCACCGCTTCGCGATCGGCTCGCATCGCGCCCGGCGTAAGAAGGAGATGGTCAAGAATCCGCTCGACGAGATCGGCGGGATCGGGCCGTCGCGCAAGCGCGCTTTGCTGCAGCATTTCGGAACCGCCAAGGCGGTCTCCCGCGCCGCCCTTTCCGACCTGATGGCCGTCGAGGGTATTTCGGAGACCGTCGCCAAGCAAGTTTACAACCATTTTCACGACGACGCCGCGAAATAGGTGGAGGCGGTCGCAAATTCCACGCAAAGGCAGCGAAAAAACAGAAAGAATGTTGACGCTTTGCGGTCAAAGCCGTCATCTACGGGCACATCACTTCAGAGATATGTTTCATGGCATCGCGCGCATATAATATACCGAACCTGCTGACCTACGGCCGCATTCTGGCAGTGCCGCTGATCGTGCTGTGCTTCTTTCTCGAAGGAAAGCTGGCGATCAGCAACACGGCCCGATGGGTGGCGCTGTGGATCTTCGTCATCGCGTCGATTACCGACTTTCTCGACGGCTATCTCGCCCGCATCTGGAATCAGACATCGAACATCGGCCGGATGCTCGATCCGATCGCCGACAAGCTGCTGGTTGCGTCCATTCTGCTGCTGGTCGCAGCGGACCAGACGATTGCCGGCTGGTCCATCTGGGCGGCGATCACCATTCTCTGCCGCGAGATCCTGGTTTCGGGACTGCGCGAATATCTGGCGGCCCTCAAGGTCAGCGTGCCCGTGACCCGGATTGCCAAGTGGAAGACCACGGTGCAGCTGGTCGCGATCGCGTTCCTGCTCGCTGGCCCTGCTGGCGACGAAGTGTTCCCTTATACGACGAAGACAGGCATCGGTCTTCTCTGGATCGCAGCGATTCTGACGATCTACACTGGCTACGACTATTTCCGGGCCGGCCTGAAGCACATCGTGGATGATGAAGAATGACAAAGCTCGTCTATTTCGCCTGGGTGCGCGAGCGGATCGGTAAGGCTGAAGAAGACATCGCCCTGCCCGCTTCCGTCGTCACCGTCACTGATCTTCTGAATTATTTGAAGACGATGGGCGAGGAATATGAGACCGCGCTTCAGTTTCCCGATGTCATTCGCGTCGCGATCGACCAGGAGCACGTCGACCACGACGAGCCGATCGGCAACGCCAGGGAGATCGGTATTTTCCCGCCGATGACCGGAGGCTGACGTGAGCAGCAAGGTCCAGCCGCATATCCGCGTCCAGCGCGAGGACTTCGACCTGCAGGCGGAAGTCGACCGGCTCAGCACAGGCACCGACGGTGTTGGCGCGATCGTCACGTTCTCAGGCTTGTGCCGTGACGAGGGCGGAAGGCTTGCAGCACTTGAACTCGAACATTATCCGGGGATGGCCGAAGCGGAGATGACACGGATTGCAGGCCTTGCGATCGAACGTTTCGGGCTCCTCGGCCTGACAGCCATCCACCGCTACGGCAAGATCGCCGCGCGAAAGAATATCGTGCTTGTCATCGCCGCGGCGCCGCACAGGCAGGCTGCATTCGACGGTGCGAATTTCGTAATGGACTATCTGAAGACAGCCGCTCCTTTCTGGAAGAAGGAGCACGGCAAGGATGGCTCCACGGGCGAATGGGTTGCGGCCCGGGACGCGGATGACGCTGCACGCGACAAGTGGAAATAGTCAGGGTATGGCCCGCTCCCTCCTGCTGAGAACGAGAAGAAGCACAAGGAGCGAGAAGACCACCAGGTCGCGCCAGAGATAGGGGCCGTAGGCGCTCCACATCGTCTCCGCGACACCGAGACCGGCGGCGCCGGCGGCCGACTTCAACGGGTCCGAATATCCGCCGACAGCTGCGACCATCAAAACCTTGAGGCCGAACATCAGGCCGGCGCCGAAATCCATCGTGCCGTAGTAGAAGGTGGCGAGGATGCCACATGCCGTGGCGATCAAGCCTGCCGACGCGTAGGCGATGAGGAACACGCGATCGGCGCTGGTGCCGCAGAGTTCTGCTGCCAGGGGATCGTCGGTAACCGCGCGCCACAGACGCCCCCAGGACGTGCCCCTCATGATGACAACGCCGAGCGCCATCATGGCACACATCAATCCGGTATTGATGAGTTGGATCTCCGTGAGCGTCACCTTGAACGCCCCGTCGCTCCAGAATACCACGGCGCTGTTCAGGAAAGGCGAAAGCCACAGGCTTTTCGTGTCGGATGCAAGCCTGGCCGTTTCCATGAGGACGATGGTGATGCCGAGCGCCGCCACGATCACAGTATTCGACGACTGGCGCACCAGCGGCAGCATGATGGAGCGCCCGATCCAGATTGCCGCCAGCATCGAATAGATAACCGAAAACAGAGCCCCCAGTGCCAGCGCGGCCGGCAGGATCAGCCAGAGCCTGTTGTAGCCTAGATCGGTGAAGAGCAGCAAAATCTGACCCGAGAAGGCGAAGATCGCCCCATAGGTGATATCGGCGCGCTTGGTGACCCCAAAGGCGATGGCGTAGCCGAACGCAAGCGCGGCGTAGAGTGCAGCCACAGGGACCGCGTTCGCCAATTGCTGCAGCAGATAGGCCATAAAGAACTCCCGATTGCAGAAATCATAACTAGCAAAACGTATTTTACCAGTTATATTTTCATCATGAGCTTCTCCTGGACCCCACACCGCTTTTCCGGAGGCGCATTGGCACTGGATGTCGCCAACAGCGTCGTCCTGAGGCATGACGAGACGCGACGGATCGACCGCTTCGAAGCACCCGCCCAACTGGAAACCTTTCCGCAGGCTGCAGCGGAGTTCTGCGCGGAGCGGGCGATCTTCGGTGACATGGTTGCTCCGGCGCCAGATAACAAAGGGAACTTCCTGGAGTTGCGCGAGGCGACGGACAGGTATTTCCGGGCTCGCGTTTCAGGCGATAATGACGATCAGCTGCTCGCCGACCTTCTGGGGGCGCTGGCCCGCACGCTGCATGGTGCCAATGGAGCAAACGGCCTCGACGTAGCAACCGCGCATTCCGTGTTACGGCTCATCGCGATGCCTGACCCCGAACGTATGAAGGTCTGCCGCAATTGCGGCTGGCTCTTCATCGACCGCAGCAAGAACAGAAGTCGCGCCTGGTGCGACATGGCGGTGTGCGGCAATCGCGCCAAGGCGAACCGGCATTATCGCCGGAGGAAAGAGGAGGAAGCGCCATGAAAGCGATATCGATGGCCGTGCTGCTTGCAAGTGCAGTGCTGACCGGATGCCAGCGAGAGACCGACAAGTTTGTCGAGGTCAGCGGACGCGTCTTCGTTTTCAACTACCGGATCGCGATCGCGACCTATGTCGTGACGCTGAACAAGAAGGCCCCTATCCCGGAAGGCACTGTCGCCATCGCGGAATTCGAGAACCCTGCGGGCGGCGACGTGTTAGTGACGAATGAAAAGATCTACCCGTTCTGGGACAAGATCACGCTTCAGAGCCCTGCAATTCATTGCGTCAAGAAGGACAAGCCTTACGCCGTGAGCGTTCGTCTTGTCGACGCCAAGGGAGAGACATTACAAAGCCTGAAGACCGAGGTGATTTCGAGCCTTGACCAGTCTGTCATGCCCGGCAAGCCGCTGGTCGTTGGTCCGCTGTATACAAAGAATCCTGAGGTCTTCAAACCGGACGGCACTGTGGATTACGATTCCGCCGCGACCTGCCCTTCAACGTAAAAAGCCGGAGCAGAGCCCCGGCTTTCAGAGTCAATTCAATACCTTCAGCGGATTCCCTGAGAGCCTGTCTCAGCCGACGATTTCTGTGTCGGAGAACCAGTACTTGATTTCCTGAGCAGCGGTTTCCGGGGCGTCTGAGCCGTGAACCGAGTTTTCGCCGATCGACAGGGCGTGTGTCTTGCGGATCGTGCCTTCGTCAGCGTTGGCCGGGTTGGTCGCACCCATGACTTCGCGGTTCTTGAGGATCGCGTTTTCGCCTTCCAGAACCTGGACGATCGTCGGGCCGGAGGTCATGGTTTCAACGAGTTCACCGAAGAACGGGCGATCCTTGTGAACGGCGTAGAAGCCTTCGGCTTCGCGCTTGCTCATCCAGACGCGCTTGGAAGCGACGACGCGCAGGCCGGCGTCTTCGAGAATCTTGGTGATAGCGCCCGTCAGGTTGCGCTTCGTTGCGTCCGGCTTGATCATCGAGAAGGTGCGTTCAATCGCCATTGGTCAAAATCCTTTATTCCGTGGGAAAAGTGGGCGGTGTTTACCCGCCTGATAGCCCGAAAACAAGTGGGCATCGGCAATTTCACGCCGCTGTCACGAAACGATTGCCTGTTGCCGCAGAGCAGATGCGCGCAGATCTGCTGTCCAGACGACGACCTTCCCACCGGAGGGCATCGCATTCGTCTCGATCACGTTCCGCTGCTTTTCGCGACAGTAAATGCGCAATGGATACTATGCATTAACTGCATTTCACTGTTTCGCGCCGCGACTTCAACTACAAGCGCAGAATTTAAGCTATCTTAAGCGCGATAGTTGCATAGAGAACCAAACGCCGGCCATAGCGTCGGAACGAGGGGATCGTCATGCGAACTGCGCCGAACTCACAGGTACAACGCGAAGCCGCACCACGTCCGGCTGCCCCGACGGATATCCAGCGGATCGCGCAGCATATGGCAAGGCTCACGATCGCCGGCCTGCCTCGCAACTATGAGCTTTTGCACGAGGCGATCATCGGCCAGAACGCCGGCCTGGCGCAGGATATCGCGGCGCTCGGCCCAAGCCCGCGGCAAGCTTCTCTCGACGAGCTGGGCCTGAGGTACCGGCTTGTCAGCCATTGCGGTCTCGCCAGCGAAGTCTCTCATGGCGAAACTAGCAAGATGCTGCGGGAGGCAGCGGAGCGACTTTCGGAAAGCCTTCGCCAAAAGCAGGCATTCGTACGCGCTGCAGAAACAGCATTGCAATCCATCGCGGGCAATCTGGACCAGAGCCTCGGCTCGTTCATGAGCGAGATGGAGTATCTATCGACCTCTCTCTCCACCGTGTTGGCTTCGGAAAAGGATATCGAGGCCCGGCTGAGGAGCGACGTCGAGCGCCTGGAAACAATTGAGCTTGGCATTGCAGCCGCTCATTCCGCGTCGGCCACCGACAAGCTCACCGGGATTCCCAACCGCATCGCGCTCAACAAGGCAATCGCAGATCTCTATGATCGCGAGGAAGGCGCCTCCGGCAATGCCCTGATCATGGTCGATGTCGACGACTTCAAGGCACTCAGTACCCGCTACGGCACGCAGGTCGGCACCCGGTTGCTGAAGAAACTTGCGGATCTCTTTCGCAAGTCGATCAAGAAAAACGATCTTGTTGCGCGGACTGATGGCGATGAATTCGCATTTCTGTTTGCCAATGTCGGCATGCAGGAGGCCCTGGCGATTGCCGTCCGGCTGCGCGCCTCCGTGGAAGATCACCTGGCTTTTGCGACCTCTGACAACACCGCGCCTGCCAAGCTCACGATTTCGCTCGGGATTGCATTGAGCGCTGACGCAGCGACGGCATCGCAGCTGCAGGCGAATGCGCGCGTCGCACTGCACGCGGCCCAATCAAACCGGCGCCAGCCCGTGCAAGCCTTCGGGCGCTGAGCGCCAGGCTCAGGCTTTCATCCGCCCCAAGTACTGCGCCTTCAACTCGCGACACCACGAGAATATCGGCGTTGCGGGACATAAATGCCTATCCTTCAATCCGTGCGGGCATCGCACGATGCTTATCGCCGAAGCAATCATAGAGCGCAATTAACTTCAGCACGCGCTAAGCGATAAAGGGTTGCGGTAGCGATGTAACTTTCCGCCATATCGTGCCATCCGGCTTCGCCGCGCCCTTGCCTTCGGCCAAGAGTTCCGCCAAAACCCGGCGCATGATCACGATTTCCGATATTTCCGCACGTGTTGCCGGCCGCCTGCTTCTCGATCACGCCAGCGTTTCGTTGCCGGCCGGCGCAAAGGCCGGACTGGTCGGCCGCAACGGTGCGGGCAAGTCCACGCTTTTTCGGGTCATCACCGGCGATTTGGCTTCGGAAAGCGGTTCGATATCGATCCCGAAAAATGCTCGCATCGGTCAGGTGGCGCAGGAAGCACCGGGAACGGAAGACGCGCTGATTGAAATCGTACTGGCAGCCGACAAGGAGCGCTCGGCGTTGCTGGTGGAGGCGGAAAATGCCACAGATCCGCACCGCATCGCCGAAATCCAGATGCGACTGGTCGATATCGACGCGCATTCAGCGGAAGCGCGTGCCGCCAGCATCCTCGCGGGCCTCGGCTTCGATCAGGAAGCGCAGTCGCGATCGGCCTCGTCCTTCTCGGGCGGCTGGCGGATGCGCGTCGCCCTCGCGGCCGTCCTATTCTCCGAGCCCGACCTGCTGCTCCTCGACGAACCGACCAACTATCTCGACCTCGAAGGCACGTTGTGGCTCGAGGACTATGTGCGCCGTTATCCGCATACGGTCATCATCATCAGCCACGACCGGGACCTGCTGAACAACGCCGTCAACTCGATCGTTCATCTCGACCAGAAGAAGCTCACCTTCTATCGCGGCGGATACGACCAGTTCGAACGGCAAAAGGCCGAAGCTGACGAGTTGCAGACCAAGGCACGGGCAAAGAACGAGGTTGCGCGCAAACACTTGCAGAGTTTCATCGACCGCTTCAAGGCAAAGGCTTCAAAGGCGCGCCAGGCGCAGAGCCGCGTCAAGGCGCTGGAGCGCATGGGCACGGTGGCCGCCGTCATCGAGGATCACGTCCAGCCGATCACCTTCCCGGAGCCGGAAAGGCAGCCGGCCTCCCCGATCGTTGCCATCAGCGGCGGCGCGGTCGGCTATGAGCCCGGCAAGCCGATCTTGAGAGGCCTGAACCTGCGCATCGACAACGACGATCGCATCGCACTGCTGGGCTCTAACGGCAACGGCAAATCCACGTTCGCGAAATTCATTTCCGGTCGCCTGTCAGCAGAGACGGGAGAAGTCAAGCTCGCGCCGAACCTGAAGATCGGCTTCTTCGCGCAGCATCAACTCGAGGATCTGATCCCCGACCAGTCACCCGTCGAGCATGTGCGCCGCTTGATGCCGGACGCGCCGGAAGCGAAGGTGCGAGCGCGCGTCGCCCAGATGGGCCTTGCAACCGAAAAGATGTCCACCGCGGCAAAGGATCTCTCCGGTGGCGAGAAGGCCCGCTTGCTGATGGGTCTCGCTGCCTTCCACGCGCCGAATTTGCTGATTCTCGACGAGCCCACAAACCACCTCGACATCGACAGCCGGCGGGCACTCATCGAAGCGCTCAATGACTACGAGGGTGCCGTCATCCTGATCTCGCACGATCGCCATCTCATCGAGGCGACGGTCGATCGATTGTGGCTCGTCAACAATGGTACCGTGACGACTTTCGAAGGCGATATGGACGAGTATCGCGACCTCGTTGTCGCGTCGGGCAAAAAGAAAGATGAAAAGCCTCAACTCGCTGAAGAGTTCGCCTCGAAGGCGGACCAGCGCAAGCTGAATGCCGAGAAACGCGCGTCGCTTGCGCCGCTCAAGAAAAAGATCAACGAAATCGAATCCTTGACCGGCAAGCTGGAGAAACTGATTCAGGCGCTTGATGCAGAACTTGCAGATCCGCTGCTCTATGAAAAGGCGCCCGCGAAGGCTGCCGAAAAAGCCAAGCAGCGCGGCGAAGCCGCCGCAAAGCTCGCGGCTGCTGAAGAGCAGTGGCTGGAGCTTTCGTCGGAATACGAAGAAGCCATGGCGGGATAGGCACAGCCGGCGGCGGAAGCTTGTCGGATGAAGCACTATTCGGCAATCTCGGGGCGATCGAAACCGATCGTTAACCATAATCATCAAGGTTGTCTCAACATTCATGACTGATTTGTTGAGCCCTTTTCATGCATCGCTTCGCCTTCCTTTCCAGTCTCATCTTGAGCGTGGCCCTGGCCGGCTGCCAAACCACCAAGCGGCCTGCGCCTGCGCCAGACACCACGATCAAGACCTCCTCCATCGTCGCACAGGAAGGCAGCCAGATAGCGGAAACGGAAGGTCGTCTACCCCAAATGTCTCACGACACGCGCCCCCTTCACCTCGCCGGCCGAACATTGACGGTCGCTTCCATTCACGACCTGCACTTGCACGACAAGGAGGTCATCCTCAGCTTCGATGACGGCCCCATTCCTGGCCGGACGGACCGCGTGCTCGCGACACTGGACCAGTTTGGCGTCAAGGGCGCTTTCATGATGGTCGGCGAATTGGCGGAACTGCATCCGGAGCTTGCTCGCAAGGTCGCCATGGAAGGCAACGCGATCGGCAGCCACACTTACCGGCACGACAATCTGGCGACGCTGGCCTTCGACATGGCGATGAATGAGATCACGCGCGGCGCGGCAGCCGTCACCAACGCGACCGGTGTCGACGTCAACTTTTTTCGCTTTCCATACCTTGCCGACAGCCACAAGCTTCGCGCCGCCGTTGCAATGCGCGACATGGTCGTGATGGATGTGGATGTGGACAGCAAGGACTACCTCAACACATCGCCTGCGGCCATAACCAAGCGGACGATGGACCTGCTGCACAGGCGCGGCCGCGGCATCATTCTCATGCACGACATCCACAATCGCACCGCGACAATGCTGCCGACGCTTCTTTCAACGCTCGAGGCCGAGGGGTATAAGGTCGTAACGCTGCAGTTCGAGAAGCCGACAGCGCCCGCCGAGATGGCGTCTCTCTGATGGGGCCGATCGACGCTTGCCCGCCGGTTTCTTTCTGCTAAAACAGGCGCAAAATAAATCATACTTTTGAGCGAAACACCGAACGCGAGCCACCAGCATGTCACCTATCAACCTCGCCATCGTCGGCGTCGGCAAGATCGTCCGCGACCAGCACCTTCCCTCGATCGCCAAGAATCCCGACTTCAAGCTCATTGCAACGGCGAGCCGTCACGGCACTGTCGAAGGCATCCAGAGCTTCACCACGATCGATGCAATGCTCGATGCAGTCCCGGCGGTCGATGCCGTTTCGCTCTGCATGCCGCCGCAGTATCGCTACGAAGCCGCCCACAAGGCGCTTTCTGCCGGCAAGCACGTCTTCCTCGAAAAGCCTCCGGGCGCGACGCTGAGCGAAGTGGCCGATCTTGAAAGTCTCGCTGCAAGCAAGGGCGTTTCGCTGTTTGCGAGCTGGCATTCGCGCTATGCAGCGGCCGTCGAAGCCACGAAGTCCTTCCTCGCGTCGACGACGATCAAGAGCGTTCACGTCATCTGGAAGGAAGACGTTCGCCATTGGCATCCGAACCAGGACTGGATCTGGCAGGCCGGTGGTCTTGGCGTTTTCGACCCGGGAATCAACGCCCTTTCAATCGTCACGCACATTCTGCCGAAAGCAATCTTCCTGACGGGCGCAACGCTCGAATTTCCGGAAAATCGCGACGCGCCGATTGCTGCCGATCTGCATTTCAAGAACGCTGACGACCTGCCTGTTCATGCCGAGTTCGACTGGCGACAGACGGGCAAGCAGAGCTGGGACATCCTCGCGGAAACCGAAGCCGGCCATGTGCAGCTTGCTGAAGGCGGATCCAAGCTGTCGATCAATGGCGAATTGAAATTCTCGGCGCCGGAAGAGGAATACCCCGCGCTCTACCGTCGCTTCGCCGAAATCGTCAAAGCCGGCAAGTCCGACGTCGATCTCGCGCCTCTTCGCCATGTTGCCGATGCCTTCATGCTCGGCAAGCGCAAATTCGTCGACGCGTTTCACGATTGATAGAAACGTGCCGAACCTCCTAATATTGTGAAGGGCTCACGGTCTGTCACGGAGGTTCGGCATGCGAGACGATGCGTCTTACGGTCTTGGCTTGAAGAATATGACGGTTTCTCTCGCCGAACCCAATACCCTGTGGCAACAAGCCTATGCCAACGAGGCACACGCCATCCGACAGGCGCTCGGGGACATCGCGATCGGTATTCAGCACGTCGGCAGCACCGCCATTCCTGGCATCAAGGCGAAGCCGATCATCGACATACTTGTCGGTGTCAAGCATTTGGACGATGGCTTGTGCTGCATCGGCGCCATGGAAGCAATCGGCTATGACTATGCCGGTGGCAACATCGTTCCTGATGACCATATTTTCGGCCGCGGCATCAAAAATGAAAGCCGCACCCATCTGGTCCATGTCGTGGAGTATCGCGGCGACAACTGGAAGCGGATGATCGCCTTTCGCGACGCCCTGCGCGGCGATGCGCGGCTCGCACGTGCCTACGAGCAACTGAAGGTTGGATTGGCCGGCGAGCATGCAGAAAGCCGCGCGCAATATACCAGGGCAAAGCAGGCTTTCATCGATGAGGTCGTGGTAGCTTCCGGCCTGGGCCAGTAAAGTTCAAGCCTTCTTCTCCCATCGCCCCTCGGGTGTTTGCTGCCAGTATGTCAGGCTGTGCCCCTCACCTTTCAGCTTCCTCCATTGCGCGCGGGCACCTTCCAGCTGCTCCTGGTCGTAGCCATCGAACATGAAAACGATCCGCTGATAGGTTTCGACCGGCGGTGGCTCTGCGGCATCGACGATAAACCGAACTGTCGCGGCGTTGGCATTCGCTTCGGAAACGGTGAGGAGAACCGGCTGATTTACTGCGAAGTCCCCCTCGTCCGTGCCATGCGGCAGGAAGCTATCCTCCCGAAATGTCCAGAGATGCTGATCGAGCAGGTCGCGCCGCGCCGCATCCTTCACCTGCACGGCAACCCGCCAGCCGCGCTCGAGGCTTTTTTCGAGCAGCGGCGGAAGGGCGTCCTCCAGCTTGGATTCCGTCAGATGATAGAACAGGACTTCCGTCATGACTCGTAGTTGGCACGCACCAGCTCATCAAGCAGGCGCACACCGTAGCCGGAACCCCAGGACTGATTGATCTCGTCCTGCGGTGAGCCCATTGCTGTTCCCGCGATGTCGAGGTGCGCCCAAGGCGTGTCCTGCACAAACCGTTTCAGGAAATGAGCCGCAGTGATCGAGCCCGCATGGCGGCCGCCCGTGTTCTTCATGTCGGCGAACTTGCTGTCGATCAGCTTGTCATATTCTTTACCGAGCGGCATGCGCCAGAGCTTCTCGCTCGTCGTCAGCCCAGCCGCAGTCAGTTGCTCTGAGAGCTCGTCATCATTCGAGAACAAACCGGCATGGACGTTGCCGAGCGCAACAAGAATCGCGCCCGTCAAGGTTGCCAAATTGATCATGAATTTGGGCTTGAAGCGGTCGTTGCAATACCAGAGCGCATCACAGAGCACGAGCCGGCCCTCGGCATCGGTATTGATGACCTCGATCGTCTGGCCAGACATCGAGGTGACGATGTCGCCGGGGCGCTGGGCGTTTCCGTCGGGCATGTTCTCGACGAGGCCGATGATGCCCACGGCGTTCACGGCCGCCTTGCGCGCCGCGAGGACATGCATCAGGCCGGTGACGGCCGCAGCGCCACCCATGTCGCCTTTCATTTCCTCCATGCCGGCCGCGGGCTTGATCGAGATGCCACCGGTGTCAAAAACGACGCCCTTGCCAATGAAGGCGATCGGGCTTTCACCGCTCTTGCCGCCTTTCCACTGCATGACGGCCAGTCGCGGAGGCCTGACGGAGCCTTGCGCCACGCCTAGCAGCGCACCCATACCAAGCTTCTGCATCTCCTTCTCGGTGAGGATTTCAACCTCAACGCCGAGCTTTTCCAGGTCGCTTGCCTTGGCTGCGAACTCCACAGGACCCAGAACATTCGGCGGCTCATTCACGAGATCGCGGGCCAGATTGACCCCTGCGGCGACAGCTTCGGAGACCCTGAAGGCCTCGGCGGCATCGGTCGCATTGGCGATAACGATCGTCACCGCCACCCGTCCATTCCGGTTATTGCCGTCCTCGTCCTTCTTTTTGGTCTTGTAAGTGTCGAAGCTGTAGGCACGCAACAGCATTCCAAGCGCAAAATCCGCCGCCTCTTTGGCGCCAACGCCGGCACCTGGCGCATCGACGAAGATCGCGACCTTTTCGGCCTTCTTGATCTTGGACGCAGCGACACCACCGGCCTTCAGCCAATCGTGAGCGGTCAGTTCCTCCGGCTTGCCGAGGCCGACAACAATAAGCCGCTCGGCAGCTGAACCTTCGGGAGCAACGAGATCCAATACGGTCGTCGGCTTGGCGGAGAAGCCGGCGATCTTTGCGGCTCTGGCGATCACGCCAGCGGGGTCAGCGACCTTGGCTCCGGCGGCAAGATCCGCTCCGCCTGCCTGGAGCAGAATCGCGTAGCCACCGACGATATCGGCGGACGTCTCAAATGAAATATCGAACTTGGCTGACATATCTTCTCCAGTGGGATTTTCCTAAATCCGCTCCACCCGATCATTTCGGGTTTCACCCCCGAAGACAAGTCTTTGGCCCGACGATGTGGCAGCTTGACTAGCCGCGAACTCGTTAAAGGGATGTCATCATTGGCGCATATTCCTCTGGTGGAATTGAGTCCACAGGAATTGCATGGTGATTTCGACATTAGGATTATCGAGGGCACGAGCAACTTGGCGTTTTGCTGCATTGAACGACGCTCCCGCCCGTGCATTTATCGGCCTGCTCTGTCTCTGGTGGCTGCTGCTTCTGCTGTTCAATGTCTTTCCCCAGATCGATATCCACGCATCTAAACACTTTTTTGTGCAGGAAGCCTGCAAGGCCGCAGCCACTGTTGGCGGAGCCTGCGGGTATTTTCCCTACCGGCAAGAAACCTACCTCGGGCTGCTGCGAATTCTCTTTTTTCGGCTGCCGTATCTCATCGCCCCCATGATGCTGTGGAAACTAGCGGCGTGCTATTGGCACTGTGGAGCCACCTTCAATGTCGCACGCGCCCGCACATTCAAGGTCGCTCTCGCCTCGTTAATCATCGGCCCGGTGATCCTGGTGAATTTCCTCCTCAAGGCACACTGGGGCAGACCGCGGCCTTGGCAGACGCTCGATTTCGGCGGCTACCTCGACTTCGTACAGGCAGGCTCCATGGCCGGAAAATGCATGTCGAACTGCTCCTTCGTTTCCGGCGAAGCGGCAGGCGCCGGCTGGGTCTTCTGTCTCATTTTCCTGATACCGCAGCCAGCGCGTTCCGCCCTTGCCCTCCCCCTTGCCGCGGTCTCGTTTCTGGCACCCGCCATGCGGGTTGCTTTCGGCGCGCACTATCTTTCCGACGTGATCCTCGGATGGCTTTCGTCCATTGTTATCTTCGCAGGTCTACTTGCTCTCACCGATTCGCCACAGGGCAAAAAAAAATCTGAAATTTGAATGAATTTTCGACGCTGGCTTGTCGCAAAAGCGAACCAAAGAGCGTAGATGGATTTCGCTGCATAGCGGCATCGGTTCGCAAATGGCGTTCAAGGGCATGAATGAAACTGCTTGAAACATATATACTCCGGCGTGTTGGCCAGATGTTTCTCGTTGCCCTGTTGCCGGTGCTCGCGATCATTTGGACGACTCAGGTTCTGCAGCGCGTCAATCTGGTAACCGACAGCGGCCAGTCGATGGGGTCGTTTGCCAAGCTGGCGACGTTGATCCTTCCATCGATCATTCCGATCGTGCTGCCGTTCGCAATTGTCATTGGTGTCACGCAGACGCTGACGACGATGAACAACGATTCGGAGCTGACCGTCATCGATGCGGCCGGTGCCAAGCGCGGCATCATCCTGCGCCCGATTCTTATCCTCGCCGCGGTTATCAGCGTCTTTTCCTTTCTGGTGGACAACGTCGTCGAGCCGAAGGCCAAGACCGGCGTTCGCCAGATGGTGGCTGCGGCTTACGCGGATCTGCTCTCCACAGTTATTGAGGAGAAGAACTTCCGCCGCATCGATACCGGTCTTTATGTGCAGATATCGGAGCGGCTGGCGGGGCGTGTGCTTAAGGGCTTGTTCGTCGTCGACGAGCGTGACCCTGCGTTCGAGCTCATCTACTACGCACGGGAAGGCGCCGTTGACGAGAAGGGCACGTCGCTCATCATGCATGATGGCGAGGTTCACCGCAAAACGCAGACCGGCGAAGTCTCCGTCATTCGCTTCGATTCCTACTCCTTCGACCTGTCCGATCTGACGCAGAACCGCGGTCAGGCAACGCTTCGAGCATCCGACCGCGAGCTTCCGTTTTTGCTCAATCCGGATCCGAACGACAAGGACTACATCGCCAAGCCCGGCAGTTATCGTGCCGAATTGCACCGCCGTCTGACGGATTGGGTTCTGCCGATGGTGTTTGCGCTGATTTCGCTGGCGATTGCCGGTGACGCGCGCTCCCATCGCGAAGCGCGGCTGCATCCGATGGTGGCGGCGCTCATCTTTGCATTCGCGATTCGTTGGGCGTCATTCTACGCCGCTAATCAGATCGATACTGATCCCGAGTATATTGGTGTCCTCTATGCGATTCCCGTGATCGCCAGCCTCCTCGCAATCGCGTCTCTGTCGCATCACAAGCGTCTGTCGGTCGTGTCCGCAATGAGCGACCACATCGCCGCAGCTTGGCAAAGACTGTTGCGACGCTTCGGGCGGTCGGCAGGTCCCTCCGCGGGAGGTAGCGCATGATCTTCGGGACGCTCGGCCGCTATTTCTTCCGTCGTTATCTGCTGACCACAATGTGGTTCTTTCTCGGCGTGATCGGCATCGTCTACCTCGTAGATTTCAGCGAGACGGCTGGCCGCCTCTCCGGTCTTCCCGGCTACACCGTGACAGGCGGCCTCGTGATGACGGCCGTGCGCCTGCCGCTCATTATGCAGCAGACCGTTCCCTTCATTGCCCTCTTTGTGGGCATGACGGTTTTGATCGGCCTCAACAGAAAATACGAATTGGTCGTGACGCGCGCTGCCGGCATCTCGGTTTGGCAGTTTATGTCGCCCTTTCTTGCCGGCGCCTTTTTGCTCGGCGTCCTCGTCATGACTGTCCTCAATCCGCTGGCAGCATGGGGGCAACGTCAGGCCGCCATCGTCGAGAGCAACTGGCGCGGAGAAGGCTCGGCGACGAATGCCGCGCCGCAGGTTCCGTGGCTTCGCCAGATCAGCAGCGGGGACGATGCCATCATAGGAGCGCATACGGTTCTGGAGAACGGCACGCTGCTTATGGATGCGGTATTCGTGCATTTCGATTCGACCGACCACATCATCCTGAGGCAGGACGCCGCGTCGGCAAAATTGGAAGATGGTTACTGGCTTCTTAAGAATGTTGTCGAGCGCCGTCCGGGCGAAGTCGCGGCACGCAAGGATGAGGTGCGAGTCCGCACCAATTTGAAACAGGATTTCGTCCAGCAAAGGCTGACAGCCCCTGAAACTGTTGGATTTTTTGATCTTTCGAGCCGAATTGACGCAGCGAAATCCTTTGGGATTCCGACCAAGGCTCTCGAGACGCAATTTCATTCATTGTTGTCCCAGCCACTGCTGCTTGTTGCCATGACTCTCATTGCTGCAACAGTGTCTCTAAAATTTAGCCGGTTCAACCAATCGAGGTCGGTGATTCTGGGTGGAATCCTGTCAGGCTTCGTGCTTTATGTGGTCACCGTGCTTGTAAAAGCATTCGGAAGCAGTGGGGTTGTCCCGCCTTTCGTGGCGACGTGGATTCCGGTCACCGTTGCCTTGGCTTTGGGTGCAACAATTCTGCTTCATCAGGAGGATGGCTAGTGGCGGCAGGCGACCGCAAGACTCTTAGTAAACAGTTGGTTGCCCTGTTCGTAGGCGCGGCTCTGTCTACCTATTCCAACGGCCTTCCTGCTGCCTTCGCACAGGATGCCCTGCAAAATATGAAGCCGACCGTATCTGGCGACGAGAAGCTGATTCTGTCGGCAAACGAGCTCGTCTATAACAAGGACGCGCAGATCGTTTCGGCCATTGGCGGCGTGCAGATCAACTACGCCGGCTACAAGATGGTGTCGCAGCGCGTCGAGTATAATCAGCAGACCGGGCGCCTGATGGCGCTTGGCAACGTCGAGCTCGTTGGCCCCGACGGCAATCGCATGTACGCCGACAAGCTTGACGTCACCGACGACTTTGGAAACGGCTTCGTAAACGCGCTCAGAATCGAAACCGCCGACAATACGCGCCTGGTTGCCGAAACCGGTGAGCGTGTTGGCGGCACGCAAATGATCCTGAACAAGGGCGTCTATACTGCGTGTTTGCCTTGCGCCGAGAAACCGGAACGGCCTCCCTTCTGGCAGGTCAAGGCTGAACGGGTCATCCAGGACGGCGTCAAGCATACGATTCGCCTCGAAAAGGCGCGCTTTGAGCTCCTTGGTCATCCGCTTGCCTACGTTCCGTGGATCGAAGTTCCCGACAACACCGTGAAGCGGAAGTCCGGCTTCCTGTTTCCTAGTTTTGTCACCGCTCAAAATCTCGGCTTCGGCCTGTCCGTCCCGTATTACTACGTTATTTCGCCGAGCAGCGACCTAACGGTCACGGGCACAGGTTATACGACGCAAGGCTTTCTGCTCGACGCAGAATATCGTCAGAGATTTGAAAACGGCACGCACACGTTGCGCATGGCTGGTATCAATCAGCTCAGCCCGGAGACCTTCACGGCCGGCACAAGTGATGCCGAAAATGACCTCCGCGGCGTTGTCGCGTCGAAGGGAGATTTCCAGATCAACCCTCGCTGGGCGTTCGGCTGGGACGTCATGGCGCAGAGCGACAACAACTTCTCTCGTACCTATAGTCTGAAAGGACTGGACTACTCGACAAAGACAAACCAGGTCTACCTAACCGGTCTCGGCAAGCGGAATTACTTCGATCTGCGCTCGTTCTATTTCGACGTGCAGAACGCCGATACAAACGACGTCGCCGAGAGGCAACAGGCAATCGTCTATCCGGTGATGGACTATCACTTCGTGGCGCCGCAGCCGCTCGCCGGAGGCGAACTTTCTGCCGATATCAACTTCACGAACCTGTCGCGCACTCACGACGACTTCTACAGCGTCGCAGGATTCGACCGGTTCCGTGGTCTTGACGGCCAGACGTCCCGTCTGACGGGCGAACTGGAATGGAAGCGGACGTTTGTGACGCCTGAGGGTTTCCTGATCACGCCGTTGCTCGCTGCGCGCGGTGACGCCTTGGCGTTGAACATGACACCTCCGCCGACCTCTGGCACGTTTGTCTATGACGGCAACTACGACGACAGCAATGCGGCGACGCGTTCGATGTTTACCGCCGGGTTGGAAATGCGCTATCCCATCCTTGGCACGACCGCAAACAGCACGCACCTGTTCGAACCCATCGTTCAAATCTATGCGCGGCCCGACGAACGCCTTGCCGGCGGTCTTCCGAACGAGGACGCGCAGAGCTTTGTGTTCGACGCGACCAGTCTTTTCGAACGTGACAAGTTCGCCGGTTACGACCGCATCGAGGGTGGCACGCGCGCCAACGTCGGCTTCCAGTACACTGGCACGTTCGACAATGGTTACAAGCTGCACGGCATATTCGGCCAGTCCTACCAGCTCGGCGGCCAGAATTCCTTCGACACAGCTGATCTGGTGAATGTCGGCGCGGACTCTGGTCTGGAGAGCGACGTGTCCGACTTCGTCGGTCTCGGCGGCATTGAAACGCCGCAGGGCATCGCCCTCGCGGCCTCCTATCGGCTTGACGAAAAGAACCTCGGTTTCCGTCGCGGCGATTTGACAGCCGGCTTCCAGAACGACAACCTCCAAAGCCAGCTGATCTACACGCATGTCTCAGCGCAGCCGGCGTATGGCTTTGCGGAGGACAACGATGAGATCCAGGCCAAGGGAACTGTTAAGTTCAAGGATTATTGGTCGGTATTTGGCGGCGTAGCCTGGGATCTTCAGGACAACACCATCGTGAGGAAAACATTCGGCCTGACCTATGAGGACGAATGCACGATCTTTACGATCGCATATAGCGAAAAGCGTGATACCAGCGCCGAAACCGCCAGCGACTGGAGTATTGGCGCCAGGTTGACCTTCCGCACGCTGGGCGATATCAACCTCGGCGGCGCGGTGGATACCAACACGACCATCTACCAGAATTGATGGAGAGTTCAGCAGTACGGCGGAAGAAAGGGCCTTTCTTTCGCCGTAAGACTATGCAGGACATTGTCGCCAGTTGATATCTAGGGCATATGCTGAGTTTTCAATTTACAGCGGCAACGCCCGTTTGTCTCGAGAAGGTATGCGCGCCGCGACGTGAATGCGCGGCGTCAATGGGAAGGGTCGATAGATGATTGGCGCCAAAAGAACCGTCAAAACAATGATTGCCGGCGCGGCTTTCGCAATGTTGGCAGCGTTTGCCTCACCGCAGACGGGATCAGTTTTTGCAGCAAGCGAAGTCAGAGTGGTCGTCAACGGCACGGCCATAACCAGCGGTGATGTCGCCAAGCGCCAGGCATTCCTCCGGCTGCAGCACCAGAAGGCTGATGCGAAGGCCGCCGAAGAACAGCTGGTCGACCAAGCACTGAAGCAGCAGGAAATCGCGCGCGTGCGCATGTCGGTTTCCAAGGACGACGTCGATGCATCGTTCGCGCGGTTTGCGAGCGGCAACAAGCTGACGACCGATCAGATGACGCAGATTCTCGAACGCGCCGGCGTCGGTGTCGCTCATTTCAAGGCTTTCATTGCCGTGCAGATGAGCTGGCCGCGCCTCGTCAATGCTCGCTACGGCTCGAGCGCCCATATGTCGAATTCCGACCTTGTTGCCCGCATGATGGAGAACAAGCAGAAGCCGGAAACCACGGAATATATTTTGCAGCAGATGATCTTCGTCGTCCCCGCCAGCAAGAAGGGCATCGTCGGCAAGCGCAAGAGCGAAGCCGAGGCATCGCGGTCGAAGTATCCAGGTTGCGAGCAGGCTAAGGTGTTTGCCGCAACGATGCGCGACGTATCGGTACGCGACCTCGGCCGCGTTATGGCTCCCGAACTTCCGGCAGAGTGGAAGCCGCTCGTCGAACAGGCAAAGGGCAACACGACGGCGACGCGCGTGACCGACAGGGGTGTGGAATATATAGCCATATGCAGCCAGCGTCAGGTGTCCGACGACCAGGCAGCGGAAATGGTGTTCCGCCAGGAAGACCTCGACAAGGCGAAGGCAGGCAAGAACGCACCTCCTGAAAACCCCAACGCCCAGAAATATCTCGAAGAGCTGCGCAAGAAGGCGCAGATCATGCGCCCCTGAGCAAGATGGCGATTTCGTTCTCGCGCCCACTCGCGCTGAGCCAGGGCGATCCGGCCGGTGTCGGCCCCGACATCACATTGCTGGCTTGGATGCGGCGCAGGGAGCTCGGACTCCCTCCGTTCGTGTTCATTGGCGACCCTGATGTGCTGGCGTTGCGTGCCAAGCTGCTGGCCCTGACGGTTGCCATTCGCGAGACCGATTGTGCCAACGCCAATGACGTCTTTGCCGATGCCCTCCCCGTGCTTCCCATAGCTGCAGGCATCGGGGTTGTGGCGGGCGAGCCCCACGTCGCAACAGCGAAGGCCACGATCGCTGCGATCGAAACAGCCGTCTCGCTGACGATTTCAGGTGAAGCCCTTGGCGTCGTCACCAATCCAATCGCCAAGTCGGTGCTTTACGAGTCCGGCTTCCCCTTCCCGGGACACACCGAATTTCTGGCAGATCTCGCCGCCCGAGCGACGGGAAAAGCAGCTATGCCGGTGATGATGCTCGCCGGTCCAAAGCTGCGCACCATTCCGGTCACAATCCATATTCCCCTCAAGGACGTGCCTCAGGCGCTGACGGCGGAACTCATCGTCGAGACCTGCCGGATCGCTGATGCCGACCTTAGGCGTCGCTTCGGGATCGAGCAGCCGCGGCTCGCGATAGCCGGTCTCAATCCGCACGCTGGCGAAGACGGCACGATCGGCAAGGAGGATGAGGCGATCATCAAGCCGGCCATCCAGTTCCTTAGGTCCGAAGGCATCAATGCGATCGGGCCCCTGCCCGCCGACACCATGTTTCACGACGAGGCCCGGGCGCGTTACGACGTCGCAATCTGCATGTACCACGACCAGGCGCTGATACCGGCCAAGGCGCTTGGCTTCGACGATTCTGTCAACGTCACCCTTGGCTTGCCCTTCGTGCGCACCTCGCCCGATCATGGTACCGCCTTCGGCATTGCCGGCAAGGGACTTGCACGTGAAGGCAGCCTCGTCGCAGCCCTGAAGCTCGCCGGCCACCTTGGACGCACTGTGGAAGGGCGCCTTTGATGGCTGCCTTGGATGGGCTGCCGCCCCTTCGCGATGTCATTCAACGTCATGGCCTTGATGCACGGAAGGCGCTCGGCCAGAATTTTCTGCTCGATCTCAACCTGACGCAAAAGGTTGCGCGAACGGCCGGCTCGCTGGAAGACGTCACGGTTTTCGAAGTAGGCCCGGGCCCGGGCGGCCTGACGCGCGCCATTCTGGCGCTCGGCGCAAAGAAAGTGATCGCCGTCGAGCGCGATTCTCGCTGCCTACCGGCCCTCGCCGAAATTGCTGCCCACTATCCGGGACGGCTTGAGGTGATCGAAGGCGACGCATTGAAGACGGACTTCGAAGCTCTGCCACCAGAAGGTCCGGTGAAGATCATCGCTAACCTGCCCTACAATGTGGGCACGCAGCTTCTGGTCAATTGGATCCTGCCGAAACAGTGGCCTCCCTTCTGGCAATCGCTGACGCTGATGTTCCAGAAAGAAGTCGGCGAGCGCATCGTCGCGACCGAAGAGGATGATCACTATGGACGTCTTGGCGTGCTTTGCGGATGGCGCACGAAGGCGCATATGGCGTTTGATGTATCGCCGCAGGCCTTCACACCGCCACCGAAAGTGACGTCGACGGTCGTTCATCTGACCCCGAACGAGAACCCGATCCCCTGCTCTGTCGCTGATCTGGAAAAGGTCACCCACGCGGCCTTCGGCCAGCGTCGCAAGATGCTGCGCCAGAGCCTCAAGCCCCTCGGCGGCGAGGCCTTGCTCAACAAGGTGGGCATTGACCCGCAACGGCGGGCCGAGACGCTGTCGGTCGCCGAGTTCTGCCTGCTTGCCAACAGCCTTTAAAGAGCCGGCGTTTCCTCAAGCAGCTTTGTGACGAAATCAAACATGCCGTGGCGCCGGTCGCGGCGTAGCCGTTCGGAACGAACGATCGATTGCACCGCCTCGAAAGCAGTGTTCAAATCGTCATTGATAATGACGTAGTCGTACTCCCGCCAATGCCCGATCTCCGAGCGCGAATTGGCGAGACGCGTCGCGATCACCTCCTCCGTGTCCTCGGCCCGGCGATGCAGGCGGGACTGAAGCTCCGTCATCGTCGGCGGCAGAACAAAGATGGACACGACATCGGCGGACATCTTGTCCTGAAGCTGCTGTGCGCCCTGCCAATCAATATCGAACAGCATGTCACGGCCGTCTGCCATCGCCTGCTCAACGGGCTCCCGCGGCGTGCCATAGAAATTGCCGTGCACCTCGGCCCACTCCAGCAATTCGTCGGCATCGCGCAGCCGTTCGAATTCGCGGACCGACTTAAAATGGTAGTGGATGCCCTCAATCTCGCTTGGCCGGCGCTGGCGCGTGGTCACGCTGACGGACAAACCGATCTGCTTGTCCGTTTCCAGCAGGGTGCGAGCGATCGTCGACTTCCCGGCGCCCGATGGCGACGAGATGACAAGCATGAGACCGCGGCGGGCTATCGGGATGGGCGCGGTTTTCGCCGGCTTCATTGGTCTACTCCAGATTCTGGACCTGCTCGCGGAACTGGTCGATAGCGACTTTCAGCTCGATGCCGGCGGCCGTGACCGCAGCGACATTCGACTTCGAGCAGATGGTATTCGATTCGCGGTTAAATTCCTGTGCAAGGAAATCGAGCTTCCGCCCGGCGGGACCACCCTTGCTGAGCAGGTCGCGGGCGGCAACCACATGCGCCTTCAGGCGGTCGATCTCTTCGCGAAGATCCGCCCTGGTGGCCAACAACGCGGCTTCCGCATGCAGCCTGTCGCGATCCAGCTTTCCCGAACCATCCATCAGCAAGGCGACTTGCGCAGCCAGTCGGCCAGCAATCTCTTGCGGAGAGCGGGAGGGGTCACGGTCGATGGTCTGCGTCAATCCTTCGATCGTGGCGATATGGTCCAGAAGGACACGCGACAATGCGGCACCCTCCAGTTCGCGCATCTGACGCAAGTCGGCAAGGGCCGTGATCAGGCCTTCGACAATGTCGGAATCGCGCGCTGCGATCGCTTCGTCGCCGTCTTCGGTCTCACGGAATTCGATGATGCCGCGGATGGCGAGCAAAGTATCCAACTGCAATGGCGCGGGATCGATGATGCCGCCAAGCTGGTCACGCAAGGCGAGCACGGCGGAGAGCGCTTCCTGATTGAGGACGGTTTCAATGCGGCTCTCGCCGGCAGAGACGGAAAGCGACGCCTGCATATTGCCGCGGCTGAAGCGCTCGCCGGCGAGGCGGCGAACATCATTCTCCATGCGCTCCAGCCCCGGCGGGAGCCGCAAGCGCAGATCCAGGCCCTTGCCGTTGACCGACCGCAGTTCCCACGCCCAGCGCCAGCGGCCACTCGTGCCCTCACACCGTGCAAAACCGGTCATGGACTGCAAAGCCATGCAAGCCTCCGAAAATCAGTTCGTTTTCTTTTTCTTCTGGGCAGCCGGCGCGGCGGGCGCATCCGACTGCGTCTGGCTTTCAGGCTGTCCGTCAACGACAATATTGGGGTCGGCACCCTTGGCCGCTTCCAGCTGACGCCAGCGTTTGACGTTGGCATTGTGTTCCTCGAGCGTCGTTGCGAAGACATGCCCGCCGGAACCATCGGCAACGAAATAGAGATCCTGCGTCTTCCAGGGATTGGCGACAGCCTCCAGCGCGTCTCGGCCCGGATTGGCGATCGGCGTCGGGGGAAGGCCCTTGACTACATAAGTGTTGAAGGGCGTTTCCTTCTTGAGGTCTGATTGATAGATCGGGCGATCCGCCGGCTTTCCATCGCCGCCGAACAGCCCGTAAATGATCGTCGGATCGGACTGGAGGCGCATCCCCTTGTCCAGCCGGTTGAGAAAGACGGAAGCCACATGGGCGCGCTCGTCCGGAACGCCGGTCTCCTTTTCGACGATCGAAGCAAGGATGATCAGTTCGCCCTTTGACTTGAGCTGCAGCGACGGGTCGCGCTTGTCCCAAACCTGGTCGACAAGCTTCTGCTGTGCCGCAGCCATCTGCTCGATGATCTCGGCCCGCTTCGTGCCGCGCGAGAACTTGTAGGTATCCGGACGCAGGCTTCCTTCGGCAGGCACGACGGTCGGCAGGTCGCCTTCCAGCACGCTATCCTCGTTCAGACGATTGAACATCTGGCGGACTGTGAGGCCTTCCGGAAACGCGACGGAATACAGGATCGACTTTCCGGATTTCAGCAGTTCCATGATGTCGTTCATGGAAGCATGCGCCTTGATTTCGTACTCGCCCGCCTTGAGGCTCTCGCCGTCATCAAGATGCGTCGTGGTGAGATAACGGAAGATACGTGCGTCCGACACGATGTTGTTGCGTTCGAGGCTTGCGGCGATCTCAGCAACGCCGGCGCCGCTTCGTACGATGAAATTCGTATTTGTCTCCAGGGGACCGGGATTCTGGTAGGAAGAGATCGCGTAATAGAAAAGGAAGACGGCGGCTGCGCAGCCGAGCACGACAAGCGTCATCACGAAGTTCAGGAAAATGATAACCTGGCTGCGCGCCTTCTTCGAGCGCTTCGGCGGCTCGGGAACTCGTTCCGGCCGAAGCGCCTCGCTCGGCGACTTGGGAATAATCGGCCCGCTCTGCGTCTGCTGGCTTTCCTCGCCGATCGTCCCGTTGCTGTGGTTCGTATCGCTCACCGGCAATCCTCTAAACTTGGCCTCAAGTCCCGCTTCTTGCTAAGCAATGCGGCAAAATGCAGGTAGGGCCACGCCGCGCGTGGTGCAGCCCCACCGTCAGGACGTCAACGCCTGCACTCAAGCGACGTAGCGGCGCAGCACCAACGATGCATTCGTACCGCCGAATCCGAAAGAATTCGACAGCGCGACGTTGATTTCCCGCTGGCGCGCCTTGTGCGGAACGAGATCGATTGCGCTCTCGCGCTCAGGATTGTCGAGATTGAGCGTCGGAGGCGCAACGTTATCGCGAATGGCAAGCGTTGCAAAGATCGCCTCGATCGCACCGGCCGCACCGAGCAGGTGGCCCGTCGCAGACTTCGTCGACGACATCGAGATCTTGGAGGCCGCATTGCCGACCAGGCGCTCGACGGCACCGAGTTCGATCGTATCGGCCATCGTCGATGTGCCATGCGCGTTGATGTAGTCGATATCCGCGGGCGTCAAGCCGGCGCGCTTCAACGCCATCGTCATGCAACGCTGCGCGCCTTCGCCGTCCTCTGACGGGGCGGTGATGTGATAGGCGTCACCGGAAAGACCATAGCCCACGACCTCGGCATAGATCTTGGCGCCACGCGCCTGGGCGTGTTCCAGTTCTTCGAGAACGACGATGCCGGCGCCCTCACCCATGACGAAGCCGTCGCGGTCATTATCGTATGGACGCGATGCCTTGGTCGGATTGTCGTTATGCTGGGTGGACAGCGCCTTGCAGGCGGCGAAGCCGGCCAGCGAGATGCGGCTGACGGGGGACTCCGTGCCCCCCGCGACCATGACGTCGGCATCGCCGAATGCGATGAGACGGGCTGCGTCGCCGATCGCGTGCGCGCCGGTCGAGCATGCCGTGACCACCGAGTGGTTCGGCCCACGCAGCTTGTGACGGATCGATACCTGGCCGGATACGAGGTTGATCAGACGGCCGGGAATGAAGAATGGAGAAATACGGCGCGGGCCCTTGTCGCGCAGCGTATAGCCGGCTTCGACAATACCTTCGATGCCACCAATGCCGGAGCCGATCAGCACGCCCGTCGAGACCTGCTCTTCGTCCGTCTGCGGATGCCAGTTCGCATCGTTCAGCGCCATGTCGGCGGCTGCCATGCCGTAGATGATGAAGGGATCGACCTTGCGCTGTTCCTTGGGCTCCATCCAGTCGTCGACATTGAAGGTGCCGTCGCTGCCGTCACCAACCGGAATGCGGCAGGCGATCTTTGCGGGGAGGTCGTCGATTTCGAATTCAGTGACCAGGCGGGCGCCGTTGTGACCCGCAAGCAAGCGGGACCACGTCACTTCCGTTCCGCATCCCAAGGGCGATACCATACCGGTACCTGTTATAACGACCCGTCTCATCGACTGCATTCCCCGCCTTTTATGTTCTTGGAGAACCATGCCAGAAATAAAAAGGGCGGACTCCGGGTCCGCCCTCTTTCTCAAATGCTCAGGATTAAGCCTGAGCCTTTTCGATAAACTTTACGGCATCGCCGACCGTCAGGATCGAGTCAGCAGCGTCATCCGGAATCTCAACGCCGAATTCTTCTTCGAACGCCATGACCAGTTCGACGGTATCGAGCGAGTCTGCGCCCAGATCGTCGATAAAGCTGGCGCTTTCGACAACCTTGTCGGCATCGACGCCAAGATGATCAATAACAATTTTCTTTACGCGTTCTGCGATATCGCTCATGTCGGTTTCCTCGACCTTATGTCCTGATCAGAATGCCTTGTGACATCCCTACCCTGTTTCAGCCTGCGGCGCCCCTTGAAGCCACCTCGGCAAACTCTTTGACCCCGGCTACCAGAAATGTCCCAGGCTTGCACAAAAGCCCGCCGGTCCGTCTGCTTTCTCGGGAGACTGTTCACAGTCATGGCCCGCTTAACACGGTTTAAGTCTGCCGCAAAGCCAGAAAATCAACCCCATCGGGTTGGTCAACACGCTATTGCGGGGAAAATCTGCCCGGAAGGCAGTTTCCCGTTTCAGATCATGGCCATGCCGCCGTTTACGTGCAGCGTCTGGCCAGTCATATACGCAGCTTCCGACGAGGCGAGATAGGCGACGGCGGAGGCAACTTCGGCGCCCGTGCCCATGCGCTTCATCGGGATCGCTCCCATGATCGCTTCCTTCTGCTTGTCGTTCAGCTTGCCGGTCATGGCGGACTCGATGAAGCCCGGCGCCACGCAGTTGACAGTGACGTTGCGGGTTGCAATCTCCTGAGCCAGCGACTTGGTGAAGCCGATCATGCCTGCCTTGGAGGCGCAGTAGTTCGCCTGACCTGGGTTGCCGGTAACGCCAACGACCGAGGTGATGTTGATGATGCGGCCATAACGGCGCCGCATCATCGGATGCGTCAGCTCGCGCGTCAGGCGGAACATCGCCGTCAGGTTCACTTCGATGACGTTATCCCAGTCTTCATCGCTCATACGAACAAACAGGCCATCCTTGGTGATGCCGGCATTGTTGACGAGGATGTCGAGGCCTTCGAGATCGGCCTCGGCTTTGACTCCGAGTGCTTTGACTTCGTCGCGGTCTGCAAGGTTCGCCGGAAAGATCTTGACGCGATCGCCGAGATCATTCGCCAGCGCCTCGAGCTTCTCGACGCGCGTTCCGTGCAGGCCGACGATGGCGCCCTGTTTGTGAAGGATGCGGGCGATTTCCTCGCCAATGCCGCCGGATGCGCCGGTAACGAGAGCCTTGCGGCCGGAAAGATCGAGCATGGAAGCGTTCCTTGTAATCGTTAAATCAATCATGCCATCAGAGCGGCAACGGCCGCATCGATATCGGCAGGCGTATTGACGGCAATGCCGTTCACGGTCTTGTCGATGCGGCGTGCGAGGCCGGTCAGGACCTTGCCTGAGCCAATCTCATAAAGCGTCGTAGCGCCATTGGCCGCGAACCATTCAACCGTCTCGCGCCAGCGGACCTGGCCCGTGACTTGCTCGACGAGCAGCCTGGCAATCTCGTCGGCGTCGGTCACCGGTGCGGCACGCACGTTGGCGATCAAGGGCACGACCGGGTTCGACTTCTTCACACCCGCCAGCGCTTCACGCATTGCTTCAGCAGCGGGCGCCATCAGCGAAGAATGGAAAGGAGCGGAGACCGGGAGCAGGATTGCGCGCTTCGCACCCTTTTGGCTCGCAATCGCGGCGCCCTTCTCGACGGCTGCCTTCTCGCCTGAAATGACGATCTGGCCGCCGCCATTGTCGTTGGCGACCTGGCAGGAGCCGACGGCTGAAGCCTCTTCGCACAGGGCGACGACATCGGCATGTTCGAGGCCAATGATGGCAGCCATCGCGCCAACGCCAACCGGTACGGCAGCCTGCATGGCATTGCCGCGAATGCGCAGCAGGCGCGCGGTATCTGCAAGCGAGAAGGTACCGGCGGCGCAAAGCGCGGAGTATTCGCCGAGCGAATGGCCGGCGACGTAGGAGACCTTCGCCTCCAGATCGACACCCTTGGCTTCCAGGACGCGAATGACGGCCATCGAGACCGCCATCAGCGCCGGCTGTGCATTGGCGGTCAGCGTCAGCGTGTCCTCCGGACCGTTGAACATGGTCTCGGAGAGCTTCTCGCCCAGAGCTTCGTCGACGTCTTGGAAGACGGCGCGTGCCTCGGCGAAATTCTCGGCAAGATCCTTGCCCATGCCGACAGCCTGGCTGCCCTGCCCCGGAAATGTGAAAGCGATGGTCATCCTGCGTCCCTTTTATATGGGCCTTTGAGTGTTTTGCCTCCAATTGACATTCTTTGTCAGAGAGTCAAGTGCCGGACGCCCGCGTTCCAAGGCTTTTCCGGCGGCGAGAAAGCCCGGTTTTGCCTCTTGCGCTTGCACAATTCCGGTCTAGATTTGCGCCGTCCTTCCAGACCTTTTCTTTTCCAGATCACCTTCAAGGCTTTCAGATGAAATACAAGGAACTTGGCCGCACGGATATTTCCGTGTCCGAAATCTGCCTCGGCACCATGACCTGGGGCACGCAAAACACGGAGGCCGAGGCGCATGGGCAGATGGACTATTCCGTCGAGAAAGGCGTCAACTTCTTCGACACGGCCGAGCTTTATCCAACCACACCGGTTTCGGTGGAGACGCAGGGGCTGACGGAAGAGTATATCGGCGGCTGGTTCCAGAAGACTGGCAAGCGCAAGGATATCGTACTGGCCACCAAGGTCGCGGGTCCCGGCCGCTCCTATATTCGCGACGGCGACGGCGCCGATGCCAACAACATTCGCTTGGCGATCGAGGCGAGCCTGAAGCGGCTGAAGACGGACTACATCGACCTCTACCAGATTCACTGGCCGAGCCGTGGGCATTTCCATTTCCGCCAGGCTTGGCACTACGATCCCTTCAAGCAGGACCGCGCGAAGGCGCTCGCCAATGTCATCGAAATCCTCGAGACAATGGGCGAACTGGTGAAGGAGGGCAAGGTGCGCGCCTTCGGTCTCTCCAACGAGACGACCTGGGGCACGCAAAAATATCTATCGCTTTCCCAACAGCTCGATCTGCCGCGCGTCGCGACGATCCAGAACGAGTACAATCTGCTCTACCGCCATTACGATCTCGATCTGGCGGAGTTGTCGCATCATGAGGACGTCGGTCTGCTCGCCTACTCTCCCCTCGCCGGCGGCATCCTCAGCGGTAAATATGTCGACGGCGCCAAGCCGGAGGGCTCGCGCGGATCGATCAACGGCGACATCGGCGGCCGTTTGCAGCCCTTGCAGGAAGCGCCGACGAAGGCCTATCTCGATATCGCTGCACGGCACGGGCTCGACCCTTGTGCGATGGCGCTCGCATTCTGCCTGAGCCGCCGCTTCATGGCATCCGTGATTATCGGCGCGACGACGATGAAGCAACTCGATACGGACATAAGTTCGGTCAGCCTCAAGCTGTCACACGAGGTTTTGGCTGAAATCGAGCAAGTTCACCGCCAGTACCCGATGCCGATCTAGGGCTGTCAGACGACGCACAACGATCTGGCCTTCCCTGGCCAGATCGTTACTCCGCATGGAAGCCGTGCGGCTTTCGCCGGCACTTGCAACGACAAGTTTCGGTGACTTCGCCCGGCTATCAATTTCTGCTTCTCCGTTTTGCGCATTTCAGCTAGGTTTATAAGGCTCTGGCAGCGCCACAGGAGCGCTTATACCGTGGAACGGAAGCTCGCAGTCATCCTTGCCGGCGACGTTGCCGGCTACAGCCGCCTCGTTGCAGCCAACGAGGAAGATGCGCTTGCGACGCTGAGCATCTACACCGCTACGATCAGCGATTTCGTACGAGAGCATGGAGGACGGGTCTTCGGCAGCGCCGGAGACAGCGTCGTTGCGGAATTCCCAAGCGCCGTACAAGGCGTTCGCGCTGCGGTCGCGATCCAGCGCGCGCTTCATCGACGCAACGCCGACCTGCCGCCGGACCGGCGGATGGAATTCCGTCTCGGGCTCAATCTCGGCGATGTCGTCGTCTCCGGGGAGAACCTGCTTGGCGACGGAGTGAACGTCGCAGCCCGTCTGCAGGAGGTAGCGCTGCCTTCCGGACTCTGCATTTCCGGCGGGTTGCGCGAGCAGATCGAGGGAAAGCTGGACTTTCCCCTCGTGCCGATGGGCGACCGCACGCTGAAGAACATTCCTCGCCCGGTGCCAGTGCATCGGGTCCATTGGGGCCGGGAAGACCCGGTGGAAACGGGCGCGCTCGGTGGACCGCTCAGACTTCCGGACAAGCCCTCAATCGCCGTGCTGCCTTTCGTCAACATGTCTGACGACCCGGAGCAGGAGTTCTTTGCCGATGGCCTGACCGAGGACATCATCACGGCGCTCTCGCTCTACCGCTGGTTTTTCGTCATCGCCCAAAACTCATCGTTCGCCTATAAGGGGCGCGCCGTCGACGTCAAGCAGATCGGACGTGATCTCGGCGTCCGCTACCTCGTCGAGGGAAGTGTCCGCAGGTCCGGGACGCGCGTCCGTGTCACCGGGCAGCTGATCGAGGCCGAAAGCGGCGTTCACCTGTGGGCGCAGCGCTACGACAGGGAAATATCCGATATCTTCGCCATTCAGGACGAACTGACCCCGAATGTCGTCGGCGCAATCGAGCCGGAAATCCTCATTGGTGAAAGCCGGCGTGCGCTGATAAGGACAACGGACAATCTCGACGCTTATGAGAGCCATATGCGCGGCACCTGGCTCCATAACGCGCAGGATACCGTCGAGCATTTCATCGAAGCCATTGCCTGGCACCGCCGCGCGATCGAGCTCGATCCCGATTTCGCACGCGCCCATATGATGCTTGCCCGCTCACTCTACGCCCGATGCTTCCATGGTTTCAGCGACGACGTGGACAGGGACAGCACCGAACTGCGAATAGAGGCGGAGCGCGCCGTCACGCTCGACCCGCGTGACCCCTACTCGCACTACGCGATGTGCCTTGCGCATTTCGTAGCCCATAACGCGCCGGCGGCGATTGAGGCCGCCCAGCAGGCGATCGACCTCAATCCCAATTTTGCCCTCGCGCATATGGCTCTCGGCTGGGCGCGGATATTCAACGGTCACTTTGTCGAAGCTCTAGACCCCCTTTATATGGCCACGAGGCTAAGCCCGCACGATCCGCTGGCCTATCTCATTCTCGACCGCATTGCGCTGTCGCACTATCACTTGGGCAACTACGAAGAGGCTGTGCATTACTCCGAGCGAGGTCTTTCGCTCCGCCGCGCCTATTTCAATCGCGTTGTGCTTCTTGCCAGCCTGGGGCAGCTCGGACGCCAGGAGGAAGCGCAGAGGCTGATCCCGGAAATCTTGACAAGCGTGCCAGCCGATCTCGAGCATTACTGGAAGATCCTGACACCTTATGTCGCCCCCAGCCACTACGACCATTTTGTCGACGGCCTGCGCAAGGCGGGGCTTCCGTCGTTGAGCGCGCAGCGACAACATTGCTGACTGTCCCTTGCGTTTCCGCCAAAAATCCGTATAAGGCGCCCTGTTCGCAAACCCGGTCTTCTGGCTGGTGGCTGAACGGAGGGCCGGTTTTCGCAAGAGAATCGTCGGAACGGAAGCGTTCCAGCCTCCCGTGTCTCCGCTCTCGACCGTCTCGGAACGCTTTTCTTGCTTGGCGCTTGCCGCCTGTCAGGAGCAGTCGTTGAGGCTTAGCCGCCGAATATCGGGTTGAACCAACGCAAGAAAGGCAAAGCTGTCATGGCTCTTTATGAACATGTATTCCTTGCCCGACAGGATATTTCCGCTCAGCAGGTCGATGCCCTCGTAGAACAGTACAAGGGTGTGATCGAAGCTAACGGCGGCAAGGTCGGGCGCATCGAGAACTGGGGCCTCAAGTCCCTCACCTACCGCATCAAGAAGAACCGCAAGGCACACTACGCCCTGATGGACATCGATGCACCGGCAGCTGCCGTCCAGGAAATGGAACGCCAGATGCGCATCAGCGAAGATGTCCTGCGCTATATGACGATCGCAGTTGAAAAGCACGAAGAAGGCCCGTCTGCCATGATGCAGAAGCGCGACCGCGACGACCGCGGCCCGCGTGATGGCGCCCGTGGCCCGCGTGAAGGCGGCTTCGGCGACCGTGGTCCTCGCCCGCCGCGTGAAGGTGGCTTCGGTGACCGTGAAGATCGTCCGCGCCGTCCGCGCGAAGACCGTGCATAAGGAGATCTAAGAATGTCTGAAGCTTCCTCCGCTCCGGTCCGTCGCCCGTTCCATCGTCGTCGCAAGACGTGCCCGTTCTCCGGCGCAAACGCTCCGCGCATCGACTACAAGGACGTCCGTCTCCTGCAGCGCTACATTTCCGAGCGCGGCAAGATCGTTCCTTCCCGTATCACGGCTGTTTCGCAGAAGAAGCAGCGCGAACTCGCTCAGGCGATCAAGCGCGCTCGTTTCCTCGGCCTGCTGCCGTATGTCGTCGCTTAGTTAGCTGACGAGACCAAATCGAGGGAAGGCAGCGATGCCTTCCCTTCTCCCTTTCGCGATGGGCGCGAATCGGAACTCTTAAAACCCATGTTGAGGCCTTTCTGAAACCGATTCAGGAAAGTCCCTCTAACTGCTCGATGAAGCAGGACAGCGACCGTGAAGCAACTGAACGCAAAAACGCTAGGCATCGGCGCGCTCGCCGGATTGACCGCCGCACTTCTGGTGCTTGGCGCCAGCATGCAGCCGTCGTTCAGTGCCGTTCCCTATGCTGCATCCGCACTTCCCATTCTTCTTGTCGGCCTCGGCTGGGGCAACATGGCGGCCATCTCTGCCATCGTCACCGCGGCTACAGTTGGCGCGATCGCCATCTCGCCGTCCTTCGCGCTGATGATGACGCTGGTCACGCTGCTGCCGGCCGGCTGGCTCAGCCACCTTGCAAACCTTGCCCGCCCGGCCTCCGAACTCGGCGGTCCCGATCATCTGATAGCCTGGTATCCGCTTTCGGACATTCTGCTGCACCTCTGCGGCCTGGTGACGATCGCCGTCATCGTCGTCGGACTGATGATCGGCTACGGCCCAGATCTCATCGATCGGCTCGTGGACGTGATGTTCGGCTCGCTTGCACAGCAGCAGCCCGAGTTTTCGCCCGATCCGGCGGTAACGGCGCAGACCAAATCCCTCGTTCTGCTCATGCTGCCCGCCATTCAGGGCGGCATGTGGGTGGTGATGCTGTTTGCCGCCTATTACATCGCGACCCGGATCGTCAGCGCATCCGGCCGCGGCCTGCGTCCACGCGAGGATATCCCCTCGGCGCTGCGCATGAACCGCAATTCGATCTTCGTTTTTCTCGTCGGTCTTGCCGCCACCTTCTTCGGTGGCATGCCGGCCATGATCGGAGCAACCGTCGTCGGCACCTTCGGCGCCGGCTTCCTGCTTTCCGGCTTCGCCGCGCTGCACTTCCGCACGCGCGGCAGGGATTGGCGCCTGCCGGCGCTCATCCTCTGCTACCTGGCATCGCTCATCCTGATGGTGCCAGCCTTTTTCATCCTCGTGGTGGGCTTGAGCGATACCCGCAAGGCCATCGCACTGACCCCGCACAAGGATGTCGATGCCCCCAAACAGACAGACACGAAAATCTAGAGACACGAAAGGAACACGAACATGGAAGTCATTCTTCTTGAACGCATCTCCAGGCTCGGCCAGATGGGCGAAACCGTAAAGGTTCGCGACGGCTTCGCCCGCAACTACCTCCTGCCGCTCGGCAAGGCGCTTCGCGCCAACGAAGCCAACAAGAAGCGTTTCGAATCCGAGCGTTCAACGCTCGAAGCTCGTAACCTCGAGCGCAAGTCGGAAGCACAGAAGGTTGCTGACGCCCTCGACGGCAAGTCGTTCATCGTCGTCCGCTCGGCTGGCGAAACCGGCCAGATGTACGGCTCGGTCGCTGCTCGCGACGTCGTTGAAATTCTCGCTGCAGAAGGCTTCAACATCGGCCGCAACCAGGTTCATCTGAACACCCCGATAAAGTCGATCGGCCTGCACAAGGTTGAGCTGCAGCTCCACGCTGAAGTCGAAATCCACGTCGAGCTCAACGTTGCTCGTTCGGCTGAGGAAGCTGGCCGTCAGTCCAAGGGTGAAACCCTCACCTCCGTTGACGCCATCTACGGCGTTGACGAAGACGCTCTTCGTCCGGAAGACTTCTTCGATCCGGAAGCTGACCTCGAAGGCGACGAAGCTTAATTTTCGGAGAGATCCTCTCTGGAAATCTAGGAAAGCCCGGCCGGTGCCGGGCTTTCTGCTTATTTGGCGGCTGTGTTCTGCTGCGGCGGAGCGTTCTTGTCGACGTCGACGACGACCGAGAGCCCGGGGCCCAGATCCTTTACCGCCGGCTGGTCGGCATCGAAGCCGATGCGCACACCGACACGCTGCGCGATCTTCACGAAATTGCCCGTCGCATTGTCCGCCTTGATGACCGCGAATTCCGACCCGGCGGCGGGCGAGAAGCGCTCGATGAATCCCTTCAGGCGCTGCTTGCCAAGCGCATCGACCGTGATGGTCACCGGCTGCCCGACCTGCATGCCATAGAGCTGTGTCTCCTTGAAATTCGCGACGACCCAAACATCCTCCGGCACAACAGCCATGAGCTGTGTTCCCGCCGTCGCATACTGCCCGACGCGTACGCCGACTTCGCCGAGATGACCGTCGCGCGGCGCGACGATCTTGGTGTTCTGCAGGTCTATTTCCGCGAGGTGCACCGCGGCTTCCGCGCTTGAAACATTGGCTTCCAGCAGCGAGCGATTGACGATGATCGTTGCAAGGTTTTGCTCGGAAACTTCCAGCGCGGCCTTTGCCTGGTTCAGCGCAGCCTTGGCCTGGTCAAGTGTCGCCTGCGCGGCTTCTGTCTCACTTTGCGATGCAATGCCGCGGTTGCTGAGATTGCTGACGCGATCCCAGGCCTGCTGCGCACGCGTCAGCGATGCATTCGCGCTATCGATCTGCGCCTGGCTGGAGGCGATGCTCGCCTTTGCCGAGAGTTCCGACTGGCGCGAATTCTCCAGCGACGCCTTCTGCCCGTCGAGCGCCGCACGCGCCTGGGCAAGCCTCTGGGCGTAGATGCGGTCGTCGATCTGGGCAAGCGTATCGCCCTGTTTGACCTGCTGATAGTCCTTCACGGGAACATCGACGACATAGCCGCTCACCTGCGGGCTCATGATCGTGACATAGCCTCGAACATAAGCATTGTCGGTCGTCTCTACTGACGTGACGAACGGCGGCAGGCGCCATGCATAGAGAACGAGGAAGACGCCGGCGATGCCGGCGAGCACTGCGATGACGGTCGAGGGGGACCGAAGGAGCTTCAACATGTTGGGACCCTGAGATCACGATGGAGCGGGGGTTGCATCGGGCTGGCTTGTCCTGGCCCGGGCCAGCCGGCGCCACGCTTGATGGAGAAGAATGACGATCAGGCCAAAGACAGAGGAGTAGCCGATGACGAGGAAGGTGTCGTTGTATGCGAGAATATAGGCCTCGCGGCTGACCTGCTGGGCGAGCAGCACCAGACCTTCAGCGTTGAGCAGCATCTTGTCGCCAAGCACCTTGCCGTATGCCGCGCTCAGCTGTGAGATGCGCTGCGCCACGATCGGATCCTGCAGCAGGATGTGCTCGACGAGCACGTTCGAGTGGAACTTCTCCCGGATGGTCACGAACGTTCCGAGCATCGCCGAGGCAAACAGCGAGCCAATGCTCTGAGTGAAGACGAAGATCACAAGGAAGTTGACGATATACGGCATGCCGCGGGAGATCGCGGCCTTGAAGCCCTTCGCCATGACCGGCGGCAGGAACATCGCTGCACCGGTGGCGACCATCGCCTGGCTCAGATACATCTGAGGCGGTCTGGTCAGGCTCGTCGACTGGCTGTCCAGAAAGGCGCCGCCTGCGATGAGAGCGAGTGCAAATACGTGGGCGGTCTCAACGTAACGCGTCGTCATCAGAAATGCACAGAAAAGCCCGCCAGCCAGGGAAGCAAGGAGGATGACCGCATAGAGCGTTACGGTCTGGTCGTTCAACAATCCCAACTGCTGGTAGAAGCTGGCGGCGGAGGACGATTGCTCGGAAGAAACGAAACGGAAGAGCAGCAGGACGCCCGCCATGCGCATATTGGCCCCCGAAAACAGCCAGCGGAAATCGATCAGGGGACTGCTGCGCGGCAATTCGATCACCAGCATCAAAGCGATGGAGCCGACCGATATGGCCAACAGAACGCCGATCCAGGGCGCCTCGAACCACCAATAAAGTCGGCCGAGCGTCAGCACGACAGCCAGGCAGCCGAAGCCGACAGCGAGCAATAGATAGCTCAGAATGTCATGCAGCTGGATGACATTGGCCCGAGGCGGTGCCGTGAGCGGCAGCAAATAGATGATCGGAAAAACGATCAGGGCGAGCCCCATCTCGAACATGTAGAGCGCCTCGTACCCGCCGAACTGAAGCAGCGATGGCGAGACGATGCGCGCGACGGGCGACGCAAACAGCGTGCACATCAGGGCGAGGCTAATCCCGAGCGAGAGCTTTTTTTCCTGAGGGAAAGGCTCCAGCATGTATAGAAAGCCGAGCGTCGAGAGCGGCGCGGCGGCCATGCCGCTCAGGGTGCGCACGACGATCGCGGAATGCAGGTCCGTGACAAGGAGATTGAGCACCGCCGCAACGACGAAACAGATAATGCCGAGTTCAGCGAAACGGCGAAGACCGTATTGTGTACGGATCTTGAAGAGGGCAATCGACATGCTGGCATAAGGTGCCATATAGGCCGCCGAGAGCCAGGAGACTTCAGTGGTGGTCGCGGAAAACGAGCCCTGCAGCTGATAGATGTTGGCGGTCAGCAGGTTCATGCCGAGGCCCTGGGTCAGAAAAAGCAGGACCGACGCCGCCATGTAGAGCGGCATTTTCCAGACCGGCATCGGCACGCCCGCCGCCGGTGGCGGCGACGGCGTCTGTTGCGTGTCCGGCTTCGCCTCTTCGGCGGGCCGTGGCGCCACATTGTCGTTGGCGGTCTCGGCGAGGCTCATCGGCAGGACCTCAAATTCCGCGAATGCCCTGCAGGTTGGCTTGCATGGCCCGGATCACTTCCAAAGTAGTCTTCAGATCATTTTCGGGAATACCGGCGATGACCTGTGCGCGCACTTTCACGGCGATGTCATCAATCTCGCCGGCCACGACCTTGCCGGTGTCGGTGATATAGATTTCCTTGGCGCGACGATCGGAGCCGGCCACACGCCGCTGGACGAAACCTTGCCCTTCCATCGCATCTAGAATTCTGACGAGCGTTGGCGTCTCCAGCTCCAGCCGTTCGGCAAGTTCACGCTGGTTGATTCCGTCCTTTTTGTTGAGCGTGAAGAAGACACGGGCGCGCGGCAACGTCATGTTGCGCTCCCGCACTATCTTGTCGAAGACGGCTCTGAGCTTGCGATTGAAAGCGGCAAGGTCTTCGATAAGCTCGCGCCCGAGAACGGGATTTCCCATATATTTCAGTCCTATTTCGTTAGCATGCTAATTATATCTTTACTACCTATATTGTTTTCCGGTCTTTTTCAAGAGCCGTCAGCCTCTGTTTGGATGCAAGTCTCCCCCGACGGGCTTAGACTACCACGCAAGACACAATGGAAGTGAGTCGTTTCTGGCCGTGTTCTGCAGGTGACACTTTCGGTATTTTTGCACTGACCGCAAGTACGGCTGTGGAGAAGTCGAACAACGGGCAAAGGCCTTCTGTATCGACGGCGGCACACAAGCCTTCTCGCTTCCGCGCTTGATTTTGTCGCTTGCGCGCGCCACACCCGAAGCTGAAGAAGACAGAACGGATCAAGATGAACGACGTCGCTCGAAAGATTGCCGCCGTTGCTCCAGCGGAGCAGCACTATCGGGAAGCCCCCAACAATATCGAAGCCGAACAGGCGCTTCTCGGCGCGATCCTGATGAACAACGACGCCTACTACCGGGTGTCGGACTTCCTGAAGCCGATCCATCTCTACGAACCGCTGCACCGCAAGATCTTCGAAGTCGCGGGCGACATCATCCGTATGGGCAAGATCGCCAATCCGGTGACGATCAAGACCTTCCTCAAGGCTGAGGAAAAGGTCGGCGACATGACGGTCTCCGAATACCTCGCTCGGCTCGCCCGCGAAGCCGTGACCATCATCAACGCCGAAGACTACGGTCGGGCGATCTATGATCTGGCGCTCCGCCGCGCACTCATCACAATCGGTGAAGACGTCGTCAACATCGCTTATGATGCACCGCTGGACATGCCGCCGCAGACACAGATCGAGGACACTGAGCGCCGTCTGTTCGAACTCGCCGAAAACGGTCGCTACGACGGCGGTTTCCAGGCGTTCAACGACGCGGTCGCGCTGGCGATCGACATGGCGGCCGTGGCCAAGGAACGCGACGGTGGCCTTTCCGGCATTTCCACCGGCATCCACTCGCTCGACTCGAAGATGGGCGGCCTGCAGCGCTCCGACTTGATCGTACTTGCCGGACGTCCCGGCATGGGCAAGACCTCGCTTGCAACCAACATCGCCTACAACATCGCCGCCGCCTATGAGGGCGAAGTGCAGGCGGACGGCAGCATGAAGGCGAAGAACGGCGGCGTCGTCGGCTTCTACTCGCTCGAAATGTCGTCCGAACAGCTCGCCACGCGTATCATCTCCGAACAGACGGAAGTCTCGTCCTCGAAGATCCGCCGCGGCGACATCAACGATGCCGACTTCGAAAAGCTCGTCGCCTGCTCGATGATGATGCAGAAGGTGCCGCTCTATATCGACCAGACAGGTGGTATCTCGATCGCCCAGCTTTCTGCTCGCGCCCGCCGATTGAAGCGCCAGCGCGGCCTCGATTGCCTGGTGGTGGACTATATTCAGCTGATGACAGGCTCGGGCAAGTCTGGCGAAAACCGCGTGCAGGAAATCACCCAGATCACCACCGGCCTGAAGGCGCTCGGCAAGGAACTGAACGTTCCGATCATCGCGCTTTCCCAGCTGTCGCGTCAGGTGGAAAGCCGCGACGACAAGCGCCCACAGCTTTCCGACCTTCGTGAATCGGGCTCGATCGAGCAGGACGCCGACGTGGTGCTGTTCGTGTTCCGCGAGGAATATTACGTCAAGAACAGTGAACCGCGCGATATCGCCGATCCGAAGTACCCGGAATGGGAAGCCCTGTTCGACAAGGTAAAGGGCACCGCCGACGTCATCATTGCCAAGCAGCGCCACGGACCGACCGGCACGGTGAAGCTTGCCTTCCAGTCTGAGTTCACGCGCTTTGCGGATCTCGCCGATCCCTCCTTCATCCAATACGAAGAGCACTGACGAGTTCTTTCTCGTCAGTGCGCCATTCGATCTACAGGCCGGCAGCTCGCAGGACGGCAACGGTTGCCACGCCGACGGCAACACTTGCAAGCATCGGCAGGCGGCGCGCTGCGAGCGCCGTCACGAGGCAGGCAGCCGTTTCGGCCCAGCCTGTCGCAAAGGCAGTGGGTGCGATCACCGCCATTAGGACCGCCGGCGGGATAGCCTCGATGGCCGTTCGGGTCTGCTCGGTCATCTCGACATGGCGAATGAGAAGCAGGCCGCTCATCCGTGTCAGCACCGTTGCAGCAGCCATGGCGAGGATCGCAAGAAGCGTGTTTATCTCCAGGGTCATGCCGTGACCGCCTTCGCCTTGCCCGTCCACAGCGCCGCGGCAAGTCCGGCGAGCGCGCCGGCGGCGATGTACCAGACGCCAGGCACGAACTGGTGAACGAGAACGGCCGCCAGAGCGCTCGCAGCCAGCACCGATCCCGTCTCGCGCCCCTTCCAGAATCCCATCACCAGCACCACGAAAACCGCCGGAAAGGCGAAGTCGAGCCCGAGGGCAGCCGGATCGCCGAAGAAGGCGCCGAGCGAGGCGCCCATCAGCGTGGCGCCGACCCAAGCCACATAGAACGGCATGGCGATGCCGGCAAACCACGAAGGCGTCAGCCGCGCCACGCCTGCTCGGAATTCGGCGATCGCCCATATCTCATCGGCCAGGAACAGCATGGCCGCATATTTCCGCACGCCCGAGAACGATTGCATCTTCGTGCCGAGGGACGCGCTCATCAGGACGTGGCGGATATTGACGAGCAGCGCGGCAAAGCCGATGCCCGCCCAGCTTGCCGGGTGCGTCCAGAGATCCATGGCAACGAATTGCGAGCCACCGGCAAAGACCAGTGCACTCATCAGGGTCGCCTCAAGAGGAGACAGGCCTTTCGTGGCCGACACTGCGCCGAAGACGAGACCGATCGGAATGACGGCGACGACGACAGGCAGGATTGCTCTCGCTCCGGCAAGAAAATCGCCGATCGGTCGCCTTTGCGTAGGCATTGAATCCTCCAGAACTGCTAAAGCTCGGAGGGTGTTAAACCGCTGCACGGCGACCGTCTTGAACGAAAGTGATCACCCCGCGCGATACTGTCCCGGCGTGACGCCGGTACGCGCTTTGAAGTGGCGGGTGAAATGCGCCTGGTCGGCGAAGCCACACTGGATCGCCACGTCGGCAGGCGCCTGCCCTGCCCGCAATAGCTTGCGCGCCTCGCGCACCCGCTTGTCGGTCAGAAAGGCATGCGGGGTGATGTGATACTCGCGCCGGAACGCCCGGATGAGATGCGCGCGGCTCAAAGCCGCGACTTCAGCCAATTCATCAAGCCCGATGTCGCTGTCGAAATTATCGGTCAGATAATCGCGAGCGCGGCCAACCGCGCTACGCTCCTTCGTATCCACCGGCACGACGATCGTGCTGCCGTAACGCTGGAAGATCGCCGCGAGCACGCGAAACATCGCCTCCTCCGATTCCAGTGCTCCCGCACCGCTCTCCAGCACGCGATGAGCGGAATGGAAGGCAGCCGCCATCTCGGGATCGTTGAGAAGCTCCTTCGGGAAGGACGGCGTGCCGTTGAAAGCCCTGCCGGTCACGTCTTCGAGGATGTCGACGAAGAGTTTGGCATCGGGATAGATCATTCGATAGCGATACCCCTCGCCGCCCGGAACGCCGTCATGCACGACGCCTGGGTCGATGAGATAGAGATCGCCTGCGCCGGTCTCCTCCCGGACGCCCTTCATCGTTGCGATCTGCGTGCCGCTTTCGATCGCGCCAATCGAGAAGGTGTCGTGGGCATGAGGCGCATACTCATGCGTCAGGAAGCTTGCGCTCAGGCATTCCATGTTGCGGAATCGCGTCGGCCGCCTCTTTTTGCGATACATTCTCCATCGAACCAAACTACTTCAGGCGCGCGCCTGCGTCTTGAACAAAAGTGATCGCAAGATCGATATCTCCTTGGCTTGCTTTCACTTTGCCGTATTGATCTCTAGACTGCCATGCGACAAGCACCCTCCCACTTTTATGAAGTACCATGACTGATTTTATTGATAGTTTCGAAGACGAAGATCCATTCGATTCCGCCGGCCTGCGCCTGACCGTCGATCTGACGGCGTTGACGGAAAACTGGAAGGACATGGCGCGACGCTCGGCAAAGGCGCGGGCCGCCGCGGTCGTGAAGGCGGACGCCTATGGCACCGGCATCGAAGACTCCGGCGAAGCGCTCTACATGGCCGGCGCACGTGATTTCTTCGTGGCCACCGTCGATGAAGGCGTGACGCTGCGGCCCTACGCGCCGGACGCACGCATTTTCGTCCTCTCCGGCATCTGGCCCGGCACTGAGCGGCGGCTCTTCGAAAACGACCTCGTGCCGGTGATCTCGTCGGAAGAGCAACTCGCCTTCTGGATGGCGGTTCTTGCCGAATACGGCGATTACCCCTGCGCGCTCAATGTCGATACGGGCTTCAACAGGCTGGGCCTTTCCATGGACGAGGCGATCGCGCTTGCCGACGACGTTTCGCGCCCGGCAAGTTTTGCGCCGGTGCTCGTCATGAGTCATCTGGCCTGCAGCGACGACCATTCGTCGGAGATGAACCGGCAACAGCTTGAATCATTTCGACAGGTTAGCGCCGCCTATGAAGGTATCGATTCAAGCCTTGCAGCGTCGGCTGGCATCTTCCTCGGCAGCGACTATCACTTTGATCTCACGCGTCCCGGTATTGCGCTCTACGGCGGCGAATCCGTCAACGACATGGTGAACCCGATGCGGCCGGTGGTGAGCGCCGAGGCGCGGATCATTCAGGTTCGCACGGTGAAAGAGGGCGAATCCGTCGGCTATGGCCGCGCCACGCGACTGACCCGCGACAGCAGGCTCGCCATCGTGTCGGCCGGCTATGCCGACGGGTACCTGCGCAGCCAGTCGAGCGCTGGCGTGCCGCTGCGTCAGACCGTGCCGCGGGGAGGACAGGGCTTCGTGGCCGGGCGGAAGGTCCCGGTTGCGGGGCGCATCAGCATGGACCTGACCATTTTCGACGTTACGGATCTTCCCGAAAACGCAGTGCGTGCAGGCGATTACGTGGAACTGTTCGGGAAGAACGTGCTCGTCGACGACGTCGCGCGCTCGGCCGGCACGATCGGCTATGAGATCCTGACCAGCATCGGCCTACGCCACGAGCGGCGCTACCTGCATGAGGAAGACTAAGGACCTCAGCGCGTCGTCAGGGCCAGTCGCACGCCGAGCGCCAGCAGCAGCGCGCCAAGACCGCGGTCGAGCCAGAGGCCGATGCTTCTCTTGCGCTTGATGAGATCGGCAAGGCGGCCTCCCGCCAGAATAAGCGGCGGCTCGATGAAGGCGGCAACGGCGATGATGAGCACGCCATGGACCGCCAGCTGCAGCCAGGTCGGTCCGGCGGCGTCGACCACGAATTGCGGCAGGAAGGCGAGGAAGAAGATCGCGACTTTCGGGTTCAGAAGCGAAACCAGGATGCCCTGTCTGTAGACGCGGCTCCAGGGCAGGACGTCCTTCGCCGCATTGACCAGACCGCCATCGCCTTTCGAGCGCAGGGCCTGAATGCCGAGCCAGATGAGGTAGATTGCACCGACCCATTTCACGATCGAAAAGGCCAGCGCAGAGGCGGCGAGGATCGCGGAGAGACCGAATGCCGCCATGGCCACATGCAGGCTGGCGCCGGTCCAGATGCCGAAGAGTGCGGCAAAGCCGGTCCTTGTCCCGCTTTTGAGGGTGTGGCCGAGAATGAAGGCCATGTCGGGACCCGGTGACAGGTTGAGCAGGACTGCCGCGGTCAAAAACGCGATCCAGTGCACGAGGGAATAGTCCAGCATCGTCGTGGCCTCCAAGACAGTGGAGAACAAGTGCCACCAGAGCCCCTGATAGGGAAATCATTAGTTTTGATCGGTGCCGCGAATGATTATTTGAGCAATCAAAGTGATTCGATGCGACGCGCTGGCGGCCATCCAACCGAAAGCATGATTGATGGCGAAGGCCAGGACACAATTCATCTGCCAGAGCTGCGGTGCGGTCCATAACCGCTGGGCGGGCAAGTGTGATAACTGCGGCGAGTGGAATACAATCGTCGAAGAAGACCCGATGGGCGGCATCGGCGGTGGGCCGACCAAGACGCCGAAGAAAGGCCGCCCGGTGGCATTGACGGCACTCTCTGGCGAGATTGAAGAAGCGCCGCGCATCAACACCGGCATCTCGGAACTCGACCGGGCGCTCGGCGGCGGCTTCGTGCGCGGTTCGGCCGTGCTGATCGGTGGCGATCCTGGTATCGGCAAGTCGACGCTGCTGATGCAGGGGGCGGCAGCGCTTTCCCGTCGCGGCCATCGGATCATCTATGTTTCGGGTGAAGAGGCGGTAGCCCAGGTACGGTTGCGGGCGCAGCGCCTGCAGGCGGCCGACACCGATGTCCTGCTGGCTGCCGAAACCAATGTCGAGGACATTCTGGCGACGGTTGCGGAAGGCAAGCGGCCCGATCTTGTGATCATCGACTCCATCCAGACGCTTTGGAGCGAACTGGCTGAATCCGCGCCTGGAACGGTGACGCAGGTGCGCACCGGCGTTCAGTCGATGATCCGCTTCGCCAAGCAGACCGGCGCGGCGATGGTTCTCGTCGGCCACGTCACCAAGGACGGGCAGATCGCAGGCCCCCGTGTCGTCGAGCACATGGTTGATGCCGTTCTCTACTTCGAAGGCGATCGCGGCCATCACTACCGTATCCTTCGCACGGTCAAGAACCGCTTTGGACCGACGGACGAGATCGGCGTCTTCGAAATGTCAGACAAGGGACTGCGCGAGGTCGCCAATCCCTCTGAACTCTTCCTTGGCGAGCGCAACGAGAAATCGCCGGGAGCAGCCGTCTTTGCCGGCATGGAGGGCACGCGTCCAATCCTTGTGGAAGTGCAGGCGCTCGTTGCCCCGACGTCGCTCGGCACCCCCCGCCGCGCCGTCGTCGGCTGGGATTCGGCGCGTCTGTCGATGATCCTTGCCGTACTCGAGGCCCACTGCGGCGTGCGACTAGGCCAGCACGACGTCTATCTCAACATCGCAGGCGGCTACCGCATCTCCGAGCCGGCCGCCGATCTCGCCGTCGCCTCGGCCCTGGTTTCCTCGCTCGCCGGTATTGCCCTCCCGGCCAATTGTGTCTATTTCGGCGAAGTCAGCCTGTCGGGCGCCGTCCGGCCGGTTTCACATACGTCCCAGCGCCTCAAAGAAGCCGAGAAGCTGGGCTTTTCTGCCGCGCTGCTTCCCTCGGCGTCAGCTGACCTGCCGAAGGGTTCCGGCGGTCGCTGGAGTGAGATTGAAAGCCTGCCGGACCTGGTTGCACGTATTGCCGGGTCGAAAGGCGCACTGCGACGTGTGGAAGAAGAGGTTTGATCCTTTCATCGCCAGCATCGGTGATGTTATAGGAAGCACGCAATGAGGCGCGACCAAGCCGTAGATAAACGGCGGTCCTGGAGTTGAATTTATATGCCCATTACGATTTTCGACGGTATTGTCATCGGCGTCGTTCTTTTCTCCGCCGTACTTGCAATGGTGCGCGGCTTCTCCCGCGAAGTTCTTTCGATCGCAAGCTGGGGCGGCTCTGCAGCCGCCGCATACTATTTCTATCCCTACCTCGTTCCCTACGCGAGGAAGTACACGGATGACGACCGCATCGCGATCGTCGGTTCGGCCGCGGTCGTGTTCCTGATCGCGCTGATCGTGATTTCCTTCATTACCATGAAGATCGCTGACTTCATCATCGACAGCCGGATCGGCGCGCTGGACCGCACTTTGGGCTTTCTCTTCGGCGCGGCTAGGGGCATACTTCTTCTCGTCGTCGCCGTCGCTTTCTGGAACTGGCTCGTGGACGCGGATCACCGCCCGGCCTGGGTGAACAACGCCAAGTCGAAACCGTTCCTGGACTCGATGGTCGTCAAGTTGCAGTCCGTACTGCCGGCCGAGTTCGCGCAGATGGTGCGGGCGAGCGTGATGGACAAAATTCAGCCGCAGGGCGGCAATACTGAGAGTGGCAATGCGCCGGCATCCGATCAGGCGCCAGCCGAAGATGCAGCGCCCGCCCCTGCGAATGGTGCACAACAGCCGTCGAATTGACGCAGTGTTCAACAGCTTGACCCGCCACCTGGCAATTGCCATTTGAGCGAAACGTGAATAAAGGTCCGGCCGGGCATCCGCTCCGCCGGGCCTCAGCCGTTTAAAACGCATGATAACGGCGTCATGCTATGGAAAAGCCGATCCATTCTTGTGAGAGCAAAGGCCCGCATCGATGAACCAGTCTCATTCCTTGACGCTCAATGATGAATTCGATGGAGATACGCTCCACGAAGAATGCGGCGTCTTCGGCATTCTTGGCCATGACGATGCGTCAACGTTGACGGCGCTCGGCCTTCACGCCCTTCAGCATCGCGGGCAGGAAGCGGCCGGTATCGTCTCCTTCGATGGTTTGCGCTTCCACTCCGAACGGCATATGGGCCTCGTCGGCGATCATTACACGAACCCGACCACCCTCGCCCGCCTGCCCGGCAACATCTCGATCGGCCACAATCGCTATTCAACGACCGGCGAAGTGGCGCTCCGCAACGTGCAGCCGCTCTTTGCGGAACTCGAAGTCGGCGGCATCGCCATCGCCCACAACGGCAACTTCACGAACGGGCTCACCCTTCGCCGCCAGCTGATCGCCGGTGGCGCCATCTGTCAGTCGACCTCCGATACGGAAGTCGTTCTCCACCTCATCGCCCGCTCACGCTACAGCTCCACGGCTGACCGCTTCATCGACGCGATCCGCCAGATGGAAGGCGGCTATTCGATGCTCGCCATGACGCGCACGAAGCTGATTGCAGCGCGCGATCCCACCGGCATCCGTCCGCTCGTCATGGGTGAGCTCGACGGCAAGCCGATCTTCTGCTCGGAGACCTGCGCGCTTGACATCATCGGCGCCAAGTTCGTCCGCGACGTCGAGAACGGCGAAGTCATCATCTGCGAAATCCAGCCGGACGGCTCGATCTCGATCGACGCCCGCAAGGCCGGCAACGGCCAGCCGGAGCGCCTCTGCCTGTTCGAATATGTCTATTTCGCTCGTCCGGACTCTGTCGTCGGCGGTCGCAGCGTCTATGTCGCGCGCAAGAACATGGGCGTCAACCTTGCCAAGGAAGCGCCTGTTGCGGCTGATGTCGTCGTTCCCGTACCGGACGGCGGCACACCGGCAGCGCTCGGCTACGCTCAGGAAAGCGGCATTCCCTTCGAATACGGCATCATCCGCAACCATTATGTCGGTCGCACCTTCATCGAACCGACGCAGCAGATCCGCGCCTTCGGCGTCAAACTGAAGCACTCCGCCAACCGGGCGATGATCGAGGGCAAGCGCGTCGTGCTCGTCGACGATTCGGTCGTGCGCGGCACCACCTCGCTGAAGATCGTGCAGATGATCCGCGATGCCGGCGCCAAGGAAGTGCATTTGCGCGTCGCCAGCCCGATGATCTATTATCCTGACTTCTACGGCATCGACACGCCGGACCGCGAGAAGCTGCTGGCCAACCAGTACGACAGTCTCGAGGCCATGTGCAAATATATCGGCGCCGACTCCCTGCAGTTCTTGTCGATCAACGGCCTTTATCGCGCCGTCGGCGGCGAGGACCGTAACAACGCCCGCCCGCAGTTCACCGACCACTACTTCACCGGCGACTATCCGACTCGCCTTCTCGACAAGGACGGCGAAACGATGGGCCGCAAGGTTTCCCTGCTCGCGACCAATGGCTGACAGCCATTGGCTTTGACATTTGATGAGGGGGCGCTTATTGCGCCCCTTGATTTTTCAGCGACGCAGGACCGGGGCACAATGACTATCAACCTTGAAGGCAAGATCGCGCTCGTCACCGGCGCATCCCGCGGCATCGGTTATTTCACGGCACTTGAACTGGCAAAAGCCGGCGCCCATGTGATTGCCTGTGCTCGCACGGTCGGCGGCCTCGAGGATCTCGACGATGCGATCAAGTCCGTTGGCGGCTCGGCCACCCTTGTCCCCTTCGACCTGGCCGACATGAACGCGATCGATGCGCTCGGCGCCTCGATCTTCGAGCGCTGGGGCAAACTCGACATCCTGGTCGCCAATGCGGGCGTACTCGGCGTGATTTCGCCGATCGGGCATATCGAGGCAAAGACCTTCGAGAAGGTGATGAACATCAACGTCACGGCGACGTGGCGACTGATCCGTTCGGTCGATCCGCTGCTTTCGCGCTCGGAGGCCGGCCGCGCCGCCATTCTCTCATCCGGCGCTGCGCACAAGTGCCGTCCTTTCTGGGGTCCCTACTCCGCGTCCAAGGCTGCCGTCGAAGCGCTTGCCCGTACCTGGGCCGGAGAAACGCAGCGCACGCCGCTTCGCATCACCAGTGTCGATCCTGGCGCCACCCGCACCGCCATGCGCGCGCAGGCCGTTCCGGGCGAAAATCCAGACACGTTGCCGCATCCCTCCGAGGTCGCCAAGGCGATCCTGCCGCTGGTCGGCCCTGACGTGACCGAGACCGGCAAGCTCTTCATCGTTCGCGAAAACAAGCTCGTCGACTACCGCCTGCCGGAGTAAGGCAACAATCAACTCGACGGAGCGGCCGGCAACAGGTGAGCGAAGCCTGTTTCCGAGGGACATAGTGCGTTGAGGTCCACTGGTCCCTGAATGCCGTTCAGCGTGCCGTTATCGGCGAACTGCCAGATTGACCAGTCGCGGCAGTCGTTCTGCCGTGGCTCCTGCCCGATGCTGCGCAGCCATAGATAGTGATCGGGGAACCGTGCCTCGTTTCCCTTCAGATATTGATTGAAGAATTGCTGGTTCAGATAGAAGATCGGCCAGCCGGGATAAGCGCCGTTCAGTTCGTCCAGGAATCCGTTGATTTCCGCATTCATCGAGCGTCGGCACCTTGCCACAGTTGCCGGTGAATTCGAGGTCGATCGCGATCGGCAACGCGTCCGCTTCGACAGGCACAGTCGCCATTAGATTACGGGCCTGTTCACGGCCGGGGCGGCAGAATGTGAAGAAGTGATAGGCGCCGGGCACGATGCCGGCATCTTTCGCAGCCTTCCAGTTTTCGGCAAAGCGCGTGTCGCGGTGATCCCCGCCCTCGGTCGCCTTCATGATCGCGAAGCGAACGTTCGGCTGCCGTGCCAAGGCTCGCCAATCTACGGCGCCCTGATGGTGGCTGATGTCGATGCCCTGTATGGGATAGTCCGCAAGCGTCGGAGGAGTGAACGGTGCCATCGCACGATCGTATGCCAGATACGATGCGACCGCGACAGCCAGAATCACCAGTCCGAGGATTGTTCGACAGAGGCTTTTCACACCAGGGCTCTTTCGCTTTCTTTGGCCGGTTGTAACAGAATTTTGTTGCCCTGCGATGCGGGAGGCACGCCAGGCCCCGGGCTTACGCTTCGGGCGTCGGCCGGGCCGCTTCTCACCCCCTTGACCAAACCCGGTTCCCGCGCCATAAAACCCGCCATGAAAACGGTTGTCTGCATTATCTGCCGGAAGATTATTCGCTAGCGCGCTCGCTGGCCTGGCCGTTTTCGTCTCCTGAAAAGTCCAAGATGAGAAACGCCCCGGCCCGCCGGTGGTAGAATTTTTCGGATCATTGCATTTGGGAGAGTAGATATGGCCGGCGCGCCAGACACTAAGAAGCCGGAACTGAAGCTTTACAACACGCTGACGCGCGACAAGGCAGCCTTCGCGCCGATCGATTCGCAGAACGTGCGCATGTATGTTTGCGGCCCGACTGTTTATGACTACGCCCATATCGGCAACGCGCGTCCCGCCATCATCTTCGACGTGCTGTTTCGGCTGCTGAACCATGTCTATGGCGCCGAACATGTCACCTATGCGCGCAACATCACCGACGTCGATGACAAGATCAATGCGCGGGCTCTGCGCGACCACCCCGGCTTGCCGCTGAACGAGGCGATCCGCTTGGTCACCGAAAGAACTGAGACGCAATATCTCGAAGACGCCAAGGCCCTCGGCTGCCTTGATCCGACGATCCAGCCGCGGGCGACCGACAACATTGCCCAGATGATCGCGATCATTGAGAAGCTGATTGCCAAGAGCCACGCCTATCAGGCGGAGGGCGAAGTGCTGTTCAATACGAAATCCATGACAGATTACGGCGCGCTTTCCAGGCGCAACCTCGAGGAACAGCAGGCAGGCGCACGCGTCGCGGTCGAAGCGCACAAGAAAAACCCGGGCGACTTCGTCCTCTGGAAGCTTTCGAGCGACAACGAACCCGGCTGGGAAAGCCCTTGGGGGCGCGGTCGCCCGGGCTGGCATATCGAATGCTCGGCCATGAGCGAACGCTATCTGGGCGAGGTCTTCGACATTCACGGCGGCGGTCTCGACCTGATCTTCCCCCACCATGAGAACGAGATCGCCCAGTCGCGTTGCGCCCATGGCACCAAGGTCATGGCAAACGTCTGGATGCACAACGGCTTCCTGCAGGTCGAGGGCCGCAAGATGTCGAAGTCGGAAGGCAATTTCGTCACTATCTACGAGTTGCTACACACGGAGAAGTTCGGCGGCCGGCAGTGGCCCGGCGAAGTCCTGCGTCTTGCCATGCTGATGACCCACTACCGCGAGCCGATCGACTTTTCGGTCAAGCGGCTGGAGGAGGCCGAACGGGTGCTCGCCAAGTGGCCGGCAGCGGACGCAGCGGGCGCGCAGCCCGACGCCGCTGTCCTCAGCGCTTTGGCCGACGACCTCAACACGGTGGCGGCCGTTCAAGCGTTGCATGCGCTTGCCCAGTCCGGCGATCACCCAACATTTGCCGCCAGCGCGATCCTGCTCGGTGTCCTGCCTGAGAAGGCAGAAATCGACGAAGCGGTCGCCATCGAAATCGACCGACGCGTGAAGGCGCGGCTCGAATTGCTCAAGGCGAAGAACTTCCCCGAGGCCGACACAATACGCGACACCCTGCTTGCCGAAGGCATCCAGCTGAAGGACGGCAAGGATCCGGCCACCGGCGAACGGGTGACTAAGTGGGAGGTGAAGAGATGAACACCTATACCGGTGGGTGCCAGTGCGGGGCGATCCGTTTTCGCGTTCGCGGCACGTTGAAGGAGACGTCCATCTGTCATTGCCGCATGTGTCAGAAGGCGTTCGGTGCCTATTACGCACCGCTGGTCTCCGTGCGTGGCGCCGAGTTCGAATGGACGCGCGGCGAGCGCAAGCGCTTTCGTTCGTCCAACATGGTCGAGCGCGGCTTCTGCGCCGATTGCGGCACGCCGCTGACTTACGAGGCGCCGGATGGCATGGCGGTCGCGGCAGGCGCCTTCGATGATCCGTCCGCCCTTGCGCCAGTCATCCAGTTCGGCACGGAAGGCAAGATCGGCTTCGTCGACCATCTGCATGAGTTGCCCGCCCGAGAGACGGAAGACGATGCCGAGGCTGCTCCCTTCGTGCTCGACATCGTATCCTACCAGCATCCGGACCATGACACGACGACGTGGCCTGAGGAGAGACATCCATGACACCCGCAGCGGCTCTGAGCGGAGGTTGCCAGTGCGGCGCGGTTCGCTACCGGGCCGTCGGCGAACTCGGCTCCGGAAACTACTTCATGCCGCTGGCTGCGGCGAAGCGAACAGATTTCGCACTGACGCGCGGCGAGCCCAAATGGTTCCACTCTTCCGGTATCGTACGGCGCGGCTTTTGCGCGGACTGCGGGACGCCGCTTTTCTACGATGTTCCGGATGCCGACTTCATCAACATCGCGCTCGGCTCGTTGGACGATCCCGATAGCGTCAAGCCGGTGATGCAATCGAACACCGGACGCAGGATTAGCTGGTTTCACGAGCTCGATGCCCTGCCCGTCGAGCCGGAACCCGAAACGCCCGATCGCGACAAAGCCATTGCCGCGAGCAATCACCAGCATCCCGATCACGACACGGCCCATTGGCCAACCGGAGCGTCACAATGAGCGAACCCATTCGAACCGGCGGCTGTCAATGCGGCGCAGTTAGATTCCGCATCAGCGGCAAGCTTGGCCGTCCCTCGATCTGCCATTGCCGTATGTGCCAGAAGCAGTTCGGCGGGTTCTTCTCCGCCCTGGTCACGGCGCCTGACGAAGGCATGGCGTGGACGCGCGGCGCGCCCAGCTATTTCCAGTCCTCCGTCAATATCGAGCGCGGCTTCTGCAAAAATTGCGGCACGCCGATGACCTACCGCCACCCGGGCGGCCTCGAGCTGGCGATCGGAACATTCGACGACCGCAGCGATCTGTCGCCGCAAATTCAGGTCAACTACGACGCCCGCATCCCCTGGGTCGAGACGATCTTCGACCAGCCCATTCACAAGGACCCGGATTACTACGCGCAGCAGGAGGCAATCATTTCCTTCCAGCATCCCGATCACGATACTGCAATCTGGCCAGCCGAAGGCGTCAAAATATGACTGAAGTGCTCCGTACCCTCTACCCCGAGATCGAACCCTATGCCTCCGGCCACCTCGGCGTCGGCGACGGCCATAAGATCTATTGGGAGCGTTCGGGCACGCCGGGTGCAAAGCCGGCGATCTTCCTGCACGGCGGGCCCGGCGGCGGCTTTTCGCCGAGCCACCGCCGCCTCTTCGACCCTGCGCTGTACGACGTATTGCTGTTCGACCAGCGTGGTTGCGGCAAGTCCACGCCGCACGCCGATCTCAATGCCAACACGACCTGGCACCTTGTCGCCGACATCGAGCGGCTGCGTGAGATGGCAGGCGTCGAGAAGTGGCAAGTCTTCGGTGGCTCGTGGGGCTCGACGCTGGCGCTCGCTTATGCCGAGAAGCATCCGGAGCGTGTTTCCGAGCTGATCGTGCGCGGCATCTATACGCTCACCAAGGCCGAGCTCGACTGGTATTATCAGTTCGGCGTGTCGGAAATGTTCCCCGACAAATGGGAGCGCTTCATTGCACCGATCCCGTCGGAAGAGCGCCATGAAATGATGCATGCTTACAATCGCCGCCTTACCGGCGCGGACCGGGCCGTTGCCCTAGAGGCTGCCAAAGCCTGGAGCATCTGGGAAGGCGAGACGATCACGCTGCTGCCGGAAAAGTCGACCAACGGCAAGTTCGAAGAGGCCGACTTCGCCTATGCTTTCGCGCGCATCGAGAACCACTTCTTCGTCAATGCGGGCTGGTTGGACGAAGGACAGTTGCTGCGCGATGCTTATAAGCTGAAGGACATTCCAGGCGTCATCGTGCACGGCCGCTACGACATGCCCTGCCCGGCAAAGTATGCCTGGCTATTGCATAAGGCATGGCCAAGGGCAGAGTTCCATCTGATCGAAGGCGCCGGACACGCCTATTCGGAACCAGGCATCCTCGACAAGCTGATCCGCGCTACGGACAAGTTCGCCGGAAAGCAATAGCGAGCCACAAGGCCGACAGGACCACCATCATGACACGCGAAAAGATCTACCTCTTCGACACGACGCTCCGCGACGGGCAGCAGACGCCCGGCATCGACTTCTCCGTCGAGGACAAGATTGCGATCGCAAGCATGCTTGATGAGTTCGGCCTTGACTACGTGGAAGGCGGCTATCCTGGCGCCAATCCGACGGATACTGCCTTCTTCAGCGAGAAGCGCACGACGCAAGCTCGCTTCGTCGCCTTCGGAATGACGAAGCGAGCCGGTATTTCAGCCTCCAACGACCCGGGCCTGGCGAGCCTCCTGCAGGCCGAGAGCGACGCGATCTGTTTTGTCGCCAAGAGCTGGGACTATCACGTGAAGGTGGCGCTTGGCTGCACCAACGAGGAAAACCTCGAAAGCATCGCTGAGAGCGTCAAGGCCGCCGTCGCCGCGGGCAAGGAGGCATTGGTCGACTGCGAACATTTCTTCGACGGTTATAAGGCAAACCCCGCCTATGCTATCGCCTGCGCCAAGACTGCCTATGAATCCGGCGCACGCTGGGTCGTGCTCTGCGACACCAATGGCGGCACGCAACCGCCAGAAATCCGCAATATCGTCAACGCGGTTATTGCGGCGGGCGTTCCCGGTCACTGGCTTGGCATCCACGCGCACAACGACACCGGTCAGGCGGTCGCCAATTCGCTTGCCGCCGTGGAAGCGGGTGTGCGACAGATCCAGGGCACGCTGAACGGCATCGGCGAGCGCTGCGGCAATGCCAACCTCGTGACCCTCATCCCGACGCTGGCGCTGAAGGAAACATATTCATCCCGGTTCGAAACCTCGATCGACACCGAGCGATTGTTGAATCTCACACGACTCTCGCACGCTTTCGACGAGCTGTTGAACCGCTCGCCCGATCATCAGATGCCTTATGTCGGCACGTCTGCCTTTGCGACAAAGGCTGGCATTCATGCTTCGGCTTTGCTCAAGGATCCGCGCACTTACGAGCATGTGACGCCTGAAAGCGTCGGTAATTTCCGCAAGGTCATGGTCTCAGACCAGGGTGGCAAGGCGAACTTCATCAACGCGCTAAAGCGCCGCGGCATCGAGGTCGGCAAGGACGACCCGAAGCTCGACCGCTTGATCGCGCTGGTCAAGGAGCGTGAAGCGTCGGGCTATGCCTATGAGGGCGCCGATGCCAGCTTCGAGCTGCTTGCTCGGCGGACCCTCGGCACGATCCCGGAATTCTTCTCTGTCGAGGGCTTCCGCATCATGGTCGAGCGCCGCTTCGATTCCCATGGCCGCGTGAAAATCGTCTCGGAAGCCGTCGTGAAGATCGTCATCGACGGGCAGACGATCATGTCCGTCGCGGAAGGCGACGGTCCGGTCAACGCGCTCGACCTTGCGCTGCGCAAGGACTTCGGCAAATATCAGCACGAGATCGATGATCTGGTTCTGGCCGACTTCAAGGTCCGTATCCTCAATGGCGGCACCGAGGCCATTACTCGCGTTCTCATCGAATCCACCGATAGCGACGGGGTTCGCTGGTGGACGGTCGGCGTGTCCGAGAACATCATCGACGCATCGTTCCAGGCACTGATGGACTCGGTGATCTACAAGCTGATGAAGAACCGGCAACTGGCCGGCAAGATCGCCGCCGAATAGGCTTCACATACCGAATACGAGGCCCCAATCCGCCTCCGAATACCACTCCTTGCCCTGCCGTGCGGTCTTCCAGCGCAGGGCGCGGACATGCTGCATACCGCCTCTGCTGAAGGCGGCTTCGAGCCGCCTGTAGCTGTCGAACCCACCCGCCACGGCCTCCGCCCAGACAAACGAGACCGGGGCAAGATACTCGGCTGCGTAGCCATGTTCTTCGCGGCAAAACAGGAAGAAGCCAGCGTAGGAAGCAAGCCCGGTCGGGCCTGCCGCATCGACGTCAGGGACGCCCAGCGGCATGATCAGTCGACCGCCGACACTCAACCGCTCCACCCAGGGTTCGGCCGGAAAATGGACGGCAAAATTCACATAGACGGCATCGGTCAGCTCGCGCGGCCATTCGACCCCGTTGCCACGGACGACACGAACGTTCGGATAGGCCCGCAGATTATCCTCTGCGCGCCTCGCCAGCTCCTCATTGAATTCGACGGCAGTGACGTGGCCATCGCCGCCAACCAGCAGAGACATGATCGCCGTGTAGTAGCCACTGCCGGCGCCGATATGGCAGACCGTTTCCCCACGGCGCAGCGCCAGCTTATGGATGCCCCTGGCATGCAAGCTCGGGCTACCGTTGTTGACATGCCGCTCATGCTGAAGCGCAAACAGGGCATCCTGGTAGACGACAGAGGGATCCCCCGAGGGAACATCGACATAGCCGCACCAACTCGCCATCTTCCACGGCGGCGGCCCCAGGAACCGCTCACGCGGCACCGTCGCGAAGGCGCGCAACAGCGCGTCGTCGCTTTGCACGCCCTCCTTCGAAAGCACCTGCGCGGCAAACGCCCTTCGGCAGTTCGCAAGAGCCTCTTCGTCCATGGTCTTCACCGTCGCGATGGCCGGCATCCATTCACCGAAATGAATTGGCCTATTCACGTCCGTTGCGTTAAGCGGATCCATAACAAGAACAAATATGGAAACACTCGATGTCCGCCAATGCAAGCGCTCCGATCGTCAAGAACGAAGACAGTCCACGTGGCTTCGCCTTTGCGCTGACGGCGTATCTTCTGTGGGGCTTCTTGCCGATCTACATGAAGGCCGTCGCTCATATTTCGCCGGCGGAGGTCATCGCTCATCGCATCCTCTGGTCCTTGCCCTTGGCAGGGCTGGTGCTCGTCGTCCTCGGCCGCACGCAAGATATCCACACAGCCTTGAGATCACCGCGGATGCTGGCCATGGCCGCACTCACCGCTGCCCTGATCACTGTCAATTGGGGCACCTATGTCTGGGCGATCGGCAGCGGCCACGCGATCGACGCGGCGCTCGGCTATTTCATCAATCCGCTGTTCAGCATCTTCCTCGGCGCCGTGGTATTGAAAGAGCGACTGCAACCTGTGCAAATCGCAGCGATTGCGTTGGCTGGCCTCGCGGTCGTCGTGCTGGCGCTTGATAGCGGCGGCTTGCCGTGGGTGTCGCTGACGCTGACGATTTCCTGGGGTCTTTATGCGCTGTTTCGCAAGACGCTGCCGCTCGGTCCGAACCAGGGTTTCTTCCTGGAGGTGCTGATCCTCAGCGTCCCGGCCCTGTTCTACGTTCTCTATCTGGAGCTCGGCAGCGGCGAAGGACACTTCTATCGCACCGGCTGGGCCGATACCGCCCTGTTGCTCGGCTGCGGCATCGTCACCGCCGTACCGCTGATGATCTATGCCAATGGCGCCAAGCTGCTCAGGCTTTCGACCATCGGCATCATGCAGTACATCGCGCCGACGATGATCTTCCTCATCGCGATCTTCGTGTTCCACGAGCCGCTCGGCACGGCGCGCATGATCGCCTTCCCGCTGATCTGGGCGGGCTTGTTCCTCTACAGCTGGGCGACGCTCAAGGGGAGCCGCGAGCGCTAGAGCAGGAGCCGGGGCAGCATTTAGATTTCAGGCCCATCGGGCCTAAAGTCATCCTGATCTTGGAACGCGTTACATCTTCGAGATCACCTCATCCTCACCCTCGCGGTCCAGGGATGCGATCTCGGCCGCCTGTGCCATGATGCCGGGGATGATTTCGGATATGTCGTCTATGACGAGCGGCTGAACGCGATGGGCCGTATGGACGAAACCCTCGTCTGTCATGTGGCGCATGAGCTCCATCATCGGATCCCAAAAGCCGCCGACGTTGGCAAACACCATCGGCTTCTCGTGACGGCCGAGCTGCGCCCAGGTCATGATCTCGACGATTTCCTCCAGCGTACCGATGCCGCCCGGCAGCGCTACGAAGGCGTCGGAGCGCTCGAACATCGCATGTTTGCGCGTATGCATATCAGGCGTTACAATCAGTTCATTGAGCTGGCCGAGGGAATGGCGCGTAGCCTCCATGTCGATCAGGAACTCGGGGATGATGCCGGTTACCTGACCACCGTTCGAAAGCACGCCGCTCGCCACAGCCCCCATGATGCCCTTGGTGCCTCCACCATAGATGAGGCGCAGGCCATATTCGGCGATTTCCTTACCCAGCGCACGACCGGCCGCCATGTGGCGAGGATCGCTGCCCGGTCGCGAGCCACAGTAAACACAGATGGAGCGAATGGAATGAGATTGATCTGTCATAAGGGCAAACAACTATTCTCTATGGCTCCAGTCAAGAAAAATGACGGAAAACCTGCGTCCTACATTTGCCTGGCTACTTTGACTGCTTGTGCAAAGCAGCGGGAATCGCTAGCAATTTTAGGAAGTCCGGCAAGATTGCCGCCTGGGGAGACGTGATGATGAGAAACCGTGCCGGCTTGCTGGCCCTTGCAGTGCTTGTAGTCGCAATTCTGTTGATGGTCTTTTTCGTCATGCCCCGCATCGGCGGAGACGCCGCGAAAGTTGGTGACGCAATCAACCAGGCCGGCTCCGAAGTGAAGAAGACGGTCACCGAATCCGCGAAGACATCGCGCCCCGCAGCCCCGGACGATGCCGCGACGACCCAGACAGTCGGGCGCCTTGCTTCGGAGGCAGGCCAATCCATTTCGCAACTTAAGGCGCTCTTTGCCGACGGCAAGGGCCCGACCCAAGAAGTTTTCGAAGCGGCCAAGTCGAAGGCGACGACCTCGCTGCAGGCACTTGCAGACCTTGCGATCCCTGATGGCACGAACCCGGTCACGGCCGCCGCCGCCTCCAAAGCCAAGGATGGCGCAGCGAAGGCACTGACCATCATCAAGGCTCTGCCGGAAACCACTGCCGATGCGACAGCGGCGATTGCGATGGCTGAAGCGGCGCTGACAGGCTCCAGGGAAGCCGGCGCGCCCGCAAGCGAGCCGTCCGCGGTTGCCCCGGCAGACAGCGCCAGCAAGCTCCCGACATTCGATGTGCTACGCGTCGAACCGGACGGGTCCACCGTCATTGCCGGCTCGGCCGAGCCGAACAGCAGGCTTGAAATCATGGACGGCGATAAGGTCGTGACCACGACCGACGTCGGTCCGACCGGCGACTTTGCTGCCGTGCTCGAAAACCCGCTTGCCGCCGGTAATCACCAGCTCGTCCTGCGCGCCACCGGCAAGGATGGCAAGACCTCGACATCGGAAGAAGTCGCGACCGTATCCGTTCCCAAAGATGGCAAGAGCTCCGAACTGCTGGCTATGGTTTCCAAATCCGGCACCGCAAGTCGCATCATCACGGCGCCCAAGCCGGACGCCCAGGTTGCCTCCAATGGCGGCATCGCTCCGTCTGATCAGCCTGCAGCCCAAGTCACGCCGGGCTCGACGGATGTGGCGAACGTGCCCGCAGCCTCTGGCACGCAGCCAGGCACAGCTACGGCTGCCGACGTTATGGTCAGCGCCGTCGAGATCGAAGGCGACAAGATCTTTGTCGCAGGCGCGGCGAAGCCTTCGGCAAACGTCGTCGCCTATGCGGATGACAAGCTGATCGGCAAGGCGAAAGCCGGTCCCGATGGCCATTTCGTGATCGATGGCGTGATGCCGCTTTCCGTCGGCGATCACAAGATTCGCGTCGACGTTCTCGACGACGCCGGCAAGGTCGCCGTGCGCGCCTCGGTGAATTTCAACCGTCCGGAAGGAAATCAGGTGACGGTTGCCGCGCAAGGGGCCAATCCCCAGACCGGAAACACGGCAGGGTTGGTGCCACTGGATGAAGGCGCGCTCGGAAAGCTGAAGAACGATGCCGCCAAGGCCTTCTCTCTGCTCAGCGGGCTCTTCGCCGACGGCAAATTGCCGGGAGCAGAACAGCTCGCCGCAGCCCGCTCCGCCAACGAGTTCGCCCTGCGTGCCATCATGGAATTCCGCGCGGCAGCCGATGCGACAGCCGACTTCAAACAACAGGCTTCGACGGCGGCCCAGGCCGCCGCCGGCGCCCTGCAGACACTGCAGGCTCTGCCGAAGGATGCGGAATCGGTCGGCACGGCACTGGGCAAGCTCGGCGGCGACATCGCCCAGTTGACCGGCCCTGCGGGCGCGCCGGCCACGCCGGACGCACCTGCAACCAACCAGGTCGCAGGAGCCCAAGGCGGACCGACAACGATCGAGCAGGCTCCGCTCGCTCCAAGTAACGAGACGGTCATCATCCGCCGTGGCGACACGCTCTGGCAGATATCGCGGCGCATCTACGGCGCGGGCGTGCGCTATACGACAATCTACGTCGCCAACGAGGACAAGATCACAAACCCGGATCGGATCTTGCCGGGCCAGATCTTCGGCCTTCCCAAGGACGCCTTGCCAAACGCGGAAGAGCTTCACCGCAAGCGGCTTTCGGGCGAGCATCTCTAGGCAATCATATTCTGAATAGAGCGGCCGGACGCATATCATGCCCGGCCGCTCTTTTCCTGCAGTGTCCATTTGTTGTATTGCTCCCGCCAGCCCCTATCTGGCGGTGACGACGATCATGTCCGGCGAGGCCTTTTCGGTATTTCCGCCGCTCCCAATTTGTCGGCAACGCAGCGCCATCAGCGCCTTTCGGCGGGAGATTCGCATGGCAAACGACAAAACAGTCTCGGATTCCAATCTTCTGCGGACGCTGTTCAATCTCTGGCCCTATATGTGGCCGACCGGTCGCCCGGATCTCAAGATGCGCGTCGTCTGGGCCTCAGTTTACCTGCTCGTTTCCAAGTTCGTGCTGCTGCTCGTCCCCTATTTCTTCAAGTGGTCGACGGATGCGCTGAACGGGAGGATGGATCTGGCCGGCAAGGTGCCGGACCTGCTTGTTGGTGCAACGGCATTGGTCGTCGCCTACAATCTCACCCGCCTGCTCCAACTCGGTCTGAACCAGTTGCGCGACGCGCTCTTTGCCAGTGTCGGGCAGCATGCCGTGCGGCAGTTGGCCTACAAGACCTTCGTGCACATGCACGAACTGTCGCTGCGCTTCCACCTCGAACGAAAGACCGGTGGGCTTTCGCGTGTGATCGAGCGCGGCACGAAGGGGATCGAGACCATCGTGCGGTTCACGATCCTCAACTCCGTCCCGACGCTGATCGAGTTCCTGCTGACCGCCATCATCTTCTGGTGGGGCTACGGCTTCTCCTATCTCGCCGTCACCGCGTTCACGGTCTGGGCCTATATCTGGTTCACGATCCGCGCCAGCGACTGGCGCATCGCCATCCGCCGCACGATGAACGACAGCGATACCGACGCCAACACCAAGGCGATCGACTCCCTCCTCAACTTCGAGACCGTCAAGTACTTCGGCAACGAGGAGATGGAGGCCCGGCGCTTCGACAGGTCGATGGAACGCTACGAGAAGGCGGCCACCGATGTCTGGACCTCGCTCGGCTGGCTCAACTTCGGCCAAGGGGTGATCTTCGGGCTAGGCACGACGGTGATGTTGATCCTGTCGGCCCTTGCGGTCCAACGCGGCGAGCAGACGGTCGGCGACTTCGTCTTCGTCAACGCCATGCTGCTGCAGCTTTCCGTCCCGCTAAACTTCATCGGCTTCGTCTACCGTGAAATCCGCCAGGGCTTGACCGATATCGAGCAGATGTTCGATCTCCTCGAAGTCAAGGCTGAAGTGATGGATGCGCCCGATGCCGCACCTCTGAACATCAAGCAAGGCGCCATCTCGTTCAAGGACGTGCATTTTTCCTATGACCCTGCCCGTCCGATCCTCAAAGGCATTTCCTTCGAGGTGCCTGCCGGCAAGACCGTTGCCGTCGTCGGGCCGTCGGGCGCTGGAAAATCGACATTGTCGCGTCTGCTCTACCGTTTCTATGACATTCAGAGCGGCTCGGTCTCGGTCGACGGTCAGGATATCAGGACGGTGACCCAGAAAAGCTTGCGATCGGTAATCGGGATGGTTCCGCAAGACACCGTCCTTTTCAACGATACGGTCGCCTACAACATCCGCTATGGGCGCCCTTCCGCCAGCGAAGCCGAGGTAAAAACCGCGGCCGAGATCGCGCAGATCGCCCACTTTATCGATCTGCTGCCACAGGGCTTTGAGACTAAGGTCGGCGAGCGCGGCTTGAAGCTCTCGGGCGGCGAGAAACAACGCGTTGCGATCGCGCGGACGATCCTGAAGGCGCCACCGATTCTGATCCTCGACGAGGCGACGTCGGCCCTCGACACAACCACCGAGCGGGACATCCAGACCGCGCTCGATGTCGTATCCAAGAACCGCACGACGCTGGTCATTGCCCACCGCCTGTCCACCGTCATCGGCGCGCACGAGATCATCGTTCTGAAGAGCGGTGAGATTGCAGAGCGCGGCACCCATGCCGCGCTTCTCCAGAAGAATGGCCTTTATGCTTCGATGTGGAACCGCCAGCGCGAGGCAACGCAGGCCGAAGAGCATCTGAAGCAGGTGCGCGAGAGCGACGACATGGGCGTCGTGAACAGGCTTGCGCCCGCGAGCTAACCTGAATGGACGGCAATCGGGCTGCTTTGCTGTTCAGGGGCCCGTCATAGATGTGGGTCAAGGAGCCGCAGCATTGCCCCGGCGGCGGTTTCGCTGTAACCAGCGATGAGAAAAGAACGCCAAGCACGGCGCGATCTTTGAGATTCGCTTGTCGCGCTTTAGTTCTTTGTTTTCACGCATGTCTTTGGCCCGAAGCCGGTTCCCGCCTTCGGGAGACATGCTTTAGGAGCGCGGTATAAATGAGCTTGTTCAATACGGTACGCAACACGATCGTTCCGGTGCACAAGGAAGGGTATCCCTTCATCGCCGCCTTCTTCGTCGCCTCGCTGGTCCTCGGTTGGATCTTCAAGCCGCTGTTCTGGATCGGACTGATCCTGACGCTCTGGTGCGCTTATTTCTTCCGCGATCCCGAGAGAATGACGCCTCAGGACGACGATCTCGTCATCTCCCCGGCCGATGGCAAGGTGTCATCGGTCCAGATGGTCGTGCCGCCCGCCGAACTGAGCCTTGGCAGCGAGCCGCTGCTGCGTATCTCGGTGTTCATGAATGTCTTCAACTGCCACGTGAACCGCTCCCCGGTGCGCGGACGGATCGTCAGCGTCAACTACCGGTCGGGCAGCTTCGTGAATGCCGAACTCGATAAGGCAAGCGAGGACAACGAGCGCAACGGCCTTGTTATCGAAACAAAGCACGGCCAGATCGGCGTCGTTCAGATCGCCGGCCTTGTTGCACGACGTATCCTGTGCTGGGCAAACCCGAACGAGCCGCTGGATGCTGGCGAGCGCTTTGGCCTCATTCGTTTCGGCTCACGCCTTGACGTGTTTTTGCCGGCAAGCGCAGCGCCACGGGTGACACTCGGCCAGACGGCCATTGCCGGAGAAACCGTGCTGGCCGAATTCGGCGCGGCCAAGGGTCCGGTCGTCAGCCGCCGAAGCTAACAGTACTGGAGAGCGACATGGAAACGCCCTTCCCGCCCTTCGAGCCCAACGGCCCTCCTGATGATTCGGGCCGCGGACCGCGGCTTCGCGAGATTCCGCTTCGCCTCATCATACCCAACCTCATCACGATTCTGGCGATCTGTGCCGGCCTCACCGGCATTCGCCTCGCGTTCGAGAACCGGTACGAGCTGGCGGTCGGCATGGTGCTTCTGGCTGCATTCCTCGACGGGATCGACGGCCGTGTTGCCCGCCTGATGAAGGCGACGTCGAAGTTCGGCGCGCAAATGGATTCGCTGGCGGACATCGTGAATTTCGGCGTCGCGCCGGCACTCGTCGTCTACGTCTTTGCACTGGATCAGGCCCGCTCGATCGGCTGGATCGCCGCCCTGATCTATTCGATTGCGGCGGGTCTTCGCCTAGCCCGCTTCAACGTCATGGCCGAGCGCGAGAACAAGGCAACGTGGCAGTCGGAGTATTTCGTCGGCGTGCCCGCGCCAGCCGGCGCGATGCTGGTGCTGCTGCCTGTCTATCTCGGCTTTCTCGGCCTGACGACGGATCGCACCTTCGCCTATCTCTCCTCGGCCTATACGGTTCTGATCGCGTTCCTCCTCATCAGCCGTCTTCCGGTCTGGTCCGGAAAGTCCGAAGGCAGCAGACTGCGGCGTGATCTGGTGCTGCCGGTGATGCTCGGCGTCGTTCTCTACGTTGCGCTGCTATCGAGTTTCACCTGGGAAGTCATGGTCGTGACCGCGGTTCTCTACCTCCTCACGTTGCCCTTCGGCGCCCGCAAATGGAAGCGCAAGTACGGCACGCTGACGATCGAGGAACCCGGCGTCGGCGAAGACGATATCGGCCGACACATCTGACATTTTACGACTCTTGTTGCGGAAGAATGCCTGACTCAAGCCTCGCGAATTATGCATTAGATACATAATTCCTGATATGCGGCGCCTCTATTTTGTCGCTATTACAGGCAAAAGAGCAATAAATATAAGAGTCTAGGGACAGCACGTAAGGAGAGTATTGTGACCCCGAAGAAGACAAGCGTCGAACAGCCGGCCAAGTCCGACCTCAGCGCTAACTACCGCCCGCTCGGCCTGAAGGCCGTCCTTGCGGCGGCCCTGATGCTCAAGAGCAAGCCGACTCTGATCAAGAAGCCTGCCTAAGAACCTGCCAAAAAGCCGACGACCAGGCTGATCGCCAGCAGTCCCATGACAACGCCGATGATGATATCGAGAACCCGCCAGGCGGCGGGTTTTGCGAAGACTGGCTGCAGCAGGCGAGCGCCGTAACCCAATCCAAAGAACCAGACGAATGATGCGGTCGCCGCGCCGAGGCCGTAGGCCAAGCGGTCCGGGCCGCTATAGGCTGCGGAGCAGAACAACCGTGTCCAGATAGACATGCGGGTTCAAGAAGGTGAAGGCCAGGCAGGTCGCCACGGCGGCTTTCAGGCCCAGCGCTTGTGGAGAACCCGCCTGCATGGCGCCCGGATGGAGGGCCCGGCGAAATGCCATCACGGCATATGTGCCGAGGAAGATCGCGCCCCCCAGCGTCACGACCGAGATGAGCGTCGGCGACTGGGCGACGAGCGTTCCAAGCCCGGCAACGCCGGCGGTAATCAGCACGGCATCCGATAGAGCGCAGATCAGGCACAGGATAAAGACGTGCGACCGCAGCAAGCCCTGACGCAGAATGAACGCGTTCTGTGCACCGATTGCGATGATGAGCGAGGCGCCGAGAAAGAAGCCTGCAAGCGCGGCCGAGAAGGAGATCATGCGATTTTCCGGAAATGATGCAGTGGGAGTAGCGGACTAGAAGAAGCTCAGCTGGCCATCGTCCGGCTTTTTCTTTTCAGGCGACGGCGGCTTTTCGACGGCCACTCTTTCCTGCAGATCGGCCCCCATGTTGGTCACCTTGTTGACCTTGTCGGAAACTGGGATTGCCTCGAAGAAATCCTCTTCCACCGGTTTCATCAGATCGGCCACGTCGCGCGGCTCCTGTGTCTTGCAATCCAGCCAGCGCGAAAAGTTCTCCGGCTTGATAACGACGGGCATGCGGTCGTGGATCGGTGCGATGCCAGCGTTTGCCGCGGTCGTCAGGATCGCGCCGGTATCGACCTCCGAACCATCGGCGGAGGACCACGTTTCCATCAGGCCCGCGAACGCGACAACACCGCCGCCGCGCGGCTTGATCCAATAGGCCTGGGACCTCTCGCCGCTCTCCTTGCTGGGGCGATGCCATTCATAGAATCCGGAAGCGGGCACGAGCACGCGCCGATGGCGCATGGCGGCGCGAAACGATGCCTTGCCAATCGCCGTTTCGGCGCGGGCATTGATCAGGAGCGGAAATTGCTTCGGATCCTTTACCCAGCCGGGCGTAAAGCCCCAGCGTACGAGCACCGCGCGCCGCTCGGGAAGGTTGCTGCCTTTCTCCCTTGTTTCATCGCAGACGACGACCAGAATGGGCTGGGTCGGGGCAACGTTGAGACGCGCGGGAAAATCCTCGAGATCCATGATCCCCAAGATTTCCTTGAGTTCTTCGGGGGAAATCGTCAGCGCATAACGTCCACACATGGGGATGTCTTTGCACTCAGACCCGCTATGGTCAAGGCTCACTCAGCCACGCGGGGCGACCAGTATGATTGGAGTGCCCACCGCGGCCAAAGAGCGCGCCGCCGATGTCCCGAGGCGACGATGTAGATGCGCCATAGGCGGCAAATGTGCGGCCGGCGGCCTCGCTCGGCACAAGCCTGAGAAGCCAGGCGAACAGCGCCAGAGACACCATGCCTGGCGCGAGCCACCATTCAGGCTTTGCCATCTTTCAGCCATGCCCAGAATAAAAAAGCAACCGGCAATCTCGAAAACAGCTGCAGCGACATAGATGATATAAGTCACGGCTCCTTCGAATCGCCGAACTCAATATCCGGCGCAACGTCGGTTGCGCCAAGCACAGCCACCACCAATCGACGCGGATCCGTCTATGACTTGCACTCCGAAGGCGGCATCCTCCGCCATCCTGCAGCGCGGCGACCGGTTCCTCCTCGTGCTCCGGCGCAATCCGCCGTCGGCCGACATGTATGCCTTTCCGGGAGGACGGGCCGAACCCGGCGAGACGCCCGCGGAAACCGCGCTGCGGGAATTCGAGGAGGAGACCGGCATAAAGGCCCGCGGCCCTCGGCTCTTCGCAACATACGATCTGAAGACACATTCCGCCGACGGCACTGTCGTGAGCCATTTCTTCCTTTCGGTGTTTCAAGTCGAGGCGGACGACGAGACTGTCGCCATCGCCGCCGACGACGCAGCCGACCTCGGCTGGTTCAGCGTCGAAGAGATCCGCCGACTGCCCGCCCCTCAAAGCGTGCTTGAATGCGCCGAACGCCTGGCGTCCGGCAGTGAATAAGCAAGTGGAAATTCCTGCATGCGCCTTGTTCCCGTCACTGTCAGCGTATCAACTATGAGCATGATTCCCGTTCGATGCGCGCTCCTGTCTCTTGCATTGTGCGCAAGCGCCGCCCTACCCGACCCCGCATGGGCACAGGGCCCGACGCCAACACTGCCGGAGGAGAATGCGCCAAAAGCGGTCATCGTGCCCTATGACGACAAGCTCTCGCGGCTTGCCGAAGTGCTGGGCTCAGTTCACTACCTGAGGACTCTGTGCAAAGCGGAAAACAGCGGCGAATGGCGAGGGCGCATGCAGCAATTGCTTGATTCAGAAGCCAAAGACGAACCACAGCGTAAGGAACAGTTGACCGCGGCCTTCAATCGCGGCTACCGCGCCTTCGCGTCGGTTTATACGGATTGCACGTCGGCAGCCATCGTGGCAGAAGAGCGATACCGTGCCGAAGGTGCAACACTTGCCACAGAAATTACGTCACGGTTCGGAAATTAACGGTTAATTAACCTCTTTTCACACCCGGCCGTGTCGTTTTGGGAAAAGGCTGATAAGGTTGTTAACTAGGCAGTAAGGCATGCAGTTTGAGGAAATGACAATGGAACCAAGCCTCAATGACATCGACGACATGATCGTTCATGAGAAGACTCAGGCGGCCTTGGAGTACCATAACGAAGCCTGGGCCGACGGCATGGCAGACGGAATCGAACCCGAGATCATCGCCGATACAGCAATCATCCATGCGCTACGTGAAACCATTCGCCTCCATGGCGAAAACAGTGCCGAAGCGCTGCTGGATTCTTTGCGCGAGCGTATGCTTGCCGGCGAGTTTTCTCCGAACCGCACCTTGCAATAACGATCACAGAGAGCTTCATGCATACCGCTAGGGACAATGCTTCGCGGCCCGCGATCGCGCCGCTTTTGCTTGCAATCGGCCTTAGCGCCAGCAGCTTTTTGACCGGGACCTCGGCCCTGGCACTTTCCGAGCTGCAGAAGACCCCGGGCCAAGCTGAACAAAGCGCTCCGGGGCAAGGCAGCGAAAAGCCTGCAGCATCGCCAACCGCGCCCGGTGTTCCGATGCCCGACCCGCTGGTCAACTCGCAGGCCGGCCAGGGCAACGACAAGACACCCGGCGCCCAGGACAGCACGAAGCCTGTCGAAGTCATCTACGATATCAGCAAGGTCCCCGAGCCCGTTCGCAAGATGCGCGAGCAGATCGTCGAAGCTGCCGCTTCGGGCGATCTCGAGCGGCTGCGGCCTCTGCTCGGCACAGGCTCCGGCCAGACCCAGGTAACAGTCGGCGAGCCGACCGACGATCCAATCAGCGCACTCAAGGACCTTTCGGGCGATCCCGAGGGCGATGAGATCCTGGCGATCATGCTCGACATCATTTCCACCGGGTTCGTTCATGTTGGCCAAGGCACGCCTGACGAGATGTACGTCTGGCCCTACTTCGCCGAGAAGGATCTCAAGGCGCTGACACCCCCCGAGCGGGTCGAATTGCTACGCATCGTTACAGCAGGTGACCTGTCCGACATGCAGGAATTCGGCGGCTATAATTTCTATCGGCTGGGCATCACCCCCGACGGCAAGTGGAAGTACTTCACCGCCGGCGACTGAGGCTTGCGAACCCTTAAACGAAGACATACTTCTGAGCGATAACGAACGCGACAGGTGCCGCCATGCCAGCCGTATTTCTGAAGAACCGCTCGCTCATCCGGGTCAGCGGCTCAGAGGCTCAATCCTTCCTGCAGAACCTGATCACCACAGACATCGCCGCACTTTCGGCCGACGAAGCGCGGCCAGGCGCGCTCTTGACCCCTCAGGGCAAAATCCTCTTCGACTTCATGATCTGGCGGGACGGCGACCGGTTCGTCATCGAGACGGATCATCATCAGCGGGATGCCCTGCTCAAGCGCCTGACGATGTATAAGCTCCGGGCTGCCATCGACCTGTCGCCTGCCGGCGAAGGCATGACGGTTTCCTGGGAAAATACAAACAATGGGCTTGCTGACAGCCGTTTTACCAAGGCCGGCATCACTCTTGTCCGGCAACCGGGTCAGCACGGCACCGACGATCTCGAGGCTTACGATGCGTTGCGCATTGCAAACGGCATCGCCGTGTCCGGACAGGATTATGCCCTGCAGGATGCCTTCCCGCACGATGTCCTGATGGATTTCAACGGCAGCCTCTCCTTCAAGAAGGGCTGCTATGTCGGCCAGGAGGTCGTCTCACGCATGCAGCATCGTGGAACAGCGCGCCGCCGCGTCGTTACGGTGAAGGCCGAGGTGGCACTCCCGTCATCGGGGACGGAGATAACGGCCGCGGGCAAGCCGGTCGGCGCACTCGGCTCGGTCGTGGGAAAAGGCGGGCTTGCGATCGTTCGCATCGACCGTGCCGGTGAAGCCATGGCATCACACACGCCGCTGCTGGCAGGCGACACATCCGTTACCCTGGAATTGCCTGCCTGGACGGGGCTGACATTCCCGTCGACGGCGGACGAGGCAAGCGCGTGACCGCAAAGGCGCCGCGCGCGTGGCAACGCATGCTTTCAGGCCGCCGGCTCGATCTCCTCGACCCCTCTCCCGTCGACGTCGAGGTGAGCGATATCGCACATGGACTTGCGCGCGTCGCCCGCTGGAACGGACAGACCTCGGGGGATCACGCCTTTTCCGTCGCCCAGCATTGCCTTGTCGTTGAGGACATTTTCCGCCGCCTCAACGAAGCGACCGCCGAACAATGCCTGATGGCGCTGCTGCACGATGCGCCGGAATATGTGATCGGCGACATGATTTCACCATTCAAGTCGGTCGTCGGCGGCGGATACAAGGCCGTCGAAAAGCGGCTGGAGGCTGCTATCCATCTTCGCTTCGGCCTGCCACCTCACCCAACACGCGAGCTCAAGGACAGGATAAAGAACGCCGACACCATCGCCGCTTATTTCGAGGCGACGCAGCTTGCCGGCTTTACCTCGGCGGAGGCGCAGAAGTTCTTCGGCCAGCCACGTGGGATCAGCAAAGACATGCTGCTAATGACCCCGCTGCCTGCTGTCGAGGCGCAACGCCTCTTTTGCGCGCGCTTCGAGGCAATCGAGGCCATTCGAGGCGGCAAAGCATGACCAGGATCGTTGTTGCGCCCCTTTCCCGGATCGCCGAGATGGCGGTCAGGCATGGCGCGCGCGAGATGATCAGCCTGATGGCGAAGGAGCAAGCCTTTCACCGGCCTGCCGTGATCCAGGCGCACCGGCACCTTCTCCTGAATATGAATGACATCGCCTTCAGGGGAACCGGCAACCTTGTCGCGCCTGATGAAACCCATGTGCAGGAGATCATCGATTTTACGCGCGATTGGGATCGGGGCGCGCCTCTTCTCATCCACTGCTGGATGGGCGTGTCACGGTCGCCCGCCGCCGCCTTGATTGCGGCTCTTTCCGTGTCGCCGGAGCAAGAGGACATGGGGCTCGTCCGCCGGCTGCGCGCTGCCTCCCCCTATGCGACACCCAATGCGCGCCTCGTTCAAATCGGTGACGACATGCTCGGCCGCAGGGGACGGCTGGTCGATGCGGTTCGCGTTATCGGCAGAGGCGCCGATGCGGACGGAAACGCGCCGTTTACGCTGAACGTGGAAGAGCCGACCGCCGGAACGTTTTCAGTCGATACCGGTTAACCTCTAGAGGAGGTTGATCGATGTCGCTGCAGAACTATCGCGATACGTTTGTGAGCTGTTTGGCGACACTCAAGAGCCTGACAAGCGCGTCCGACGAATATGCGCGGTTTCGGTGGCAAGCGATCTATCTCACGCGTGACCGATTTTCCTATTTCTTCCGGGGAGATCTGGATGGTGTCAAAACCAGCTTCTTCGGCCAGCAGATGGACGTGACCACCGGCGCCACCAGCTCGGTTCCGACGCGCTCGATCACGCTTTATGGGGCAACATTCGGCCTGAACGAGGCTATCACCGTCTATGATGGGCCGCAGAAGTCTGTCATCGACGTCGCGCAAGCCTTCAGCGAAGAAGGCGCTGAATACCAGGCTGAGTTCTTCTATGTCAGGATGAACCTGCTGTACTCGGGAGAAGACGGCCGCATCGGCTTCGGCATCGATCCCCTGCTGCGCGAAAACACCAATATCATATTTGTCGGGCTGGAGGACCACGCCACCGCCGATCTGCTCGAAGCGAGCAGTGCCGGGCAATGGGTCGCGACGGATAAGCCCATGGCATCAAGCGAGTGGTACGCCGAGCGATACTACTATCGCTGACGTTGCAGCGACGCTACTTGATGACGCCGCACGCCAGGCGCTTGCCTGCATCCCCTGCAGGTTGGCTGCGATAATCATCGGAATTGGCGTGAACGATCAGCGCTCGACCGCGGATGCCATCGGTCTTGCCGTCGAGGGTGACCATGCTGTCAAAGATTTGCGCCCGCAGAACGCCATCCTGGTCAACATACTGATTAGGCATATCACCGGCGTGGGGTCCCTTTGCAGACAACAGACCATGTTCAGCATTGGTCGGATTGAAGTGTTTTCCAGCCGACTCGTGATGCACGGCCGCGTCGCAATTGCCGGTCTCGTGGACATGGAATGCGACCCATTTGTTCGCAGGCAATCCAGCGACTTCGACCTCGATCAGTACACCGCCGTTCGCTGCAGCCGTCAGAGTGGCTCGACCGCTTGCCTTTCCGTCACCGCCGACGAAGTCCGCGGTGGCCGTTTGCTTGTCCTGAGCCAACGTGGCCGAAGAGACCGCAATGAACGCCAGAGCGGCAATCGAGAGGACTGTTTTCATTGGAGCTTCCTTCTCTTGCATCGCTGCTTTCAACGTGCGAGGCGTGAACCTGTTCCTGAAATGGCAGCAAAGAAAAGACGGCCCCTGGGCCGGCCTTGCGAATTTGGCGCACGGCGCGATCAGGCGACGGGATCGAGATCGTACTGACCGTAGGTGCTCTTATACAGATCGTTAGAAGCGTTATGCTGCTGATAGAAGTTGACGCTTCCGCTCTCGCGCGTGCCCATCATGAATGTAAGCACGCCATCAGACAGCTTGGGCGCAAATTCCTGGATCGTATCTTCTTCGCCCAACTGCTTTAAAATGCCCGGCCTATCGTCAGCCGCCCGCTCGCCCCTGCTCAGCAGGCCGTCGCCATTTGTGTCCAGCCGCGACAGCGTCGCGAGATACGCGTAAGACGTATCACCAGCCGATGAAACTTGGCTCATACAAACCTCCATTCACCGCCGTTTCGGTGATGTTTGTACGCAATACGAAATGGGGAAAATCAAAGACTAATCGGTCGTTAAACTGATTTGCGCACTGCGTCAATAAGCTGTTAACATGCCATTAACCATGATTGACAAAGTGTGATCTCGGCGCATCAGCGACGTGTGGTCCGGGCCCAGATCGCCTGCATTTGCGCGCATTTCGGCTGAAGCAGCCAAATATCCTCCCAACGATATATTCGTTTGCGTCGCAATAGAATTTTAATGCGACCAACGGATTATCTTTGCCGCGGCGGCACCTGCCGGTTGAGTTTAAGATTGTATTGACGATAGTTTTTTCGATTGTTTCAGAAAGTCCTTTCATGTTTGACGCGCCGCGTCGCAATTGCAGGTTAGCAGGCGGTTCACTGGGCTCCGCATATCTTCCTTTCTCTCCCGACGTGGAGATTGCCGCAAATGGACGCTGAAGCCCTTTTTCGGCAACAGTGCACAACCGCTATCAATGAGGACGGGTCTGCCAACGCCGAGCGTCTGATGGCTCTTGTCGTCGAGACATATCGGCTGCAGGCAGGAAAGAAGCCCGCTGCCGAGGATCGTTCTCGGCTGCTCGTCAAGGAAAACGGCGAGCTGAAGGGCAACCTCGTCGCCTCAAAGGAAGATCTTGCGGAGCAGAAGCGCCTCTTCGGGAACGTTCTCGACAACCTGCCTCAGGGCCTGAGTGTCTTCGACTCACAGCAGCGGTTGATGGTCTGCAACATCCGCTTCCGGCAACTCTTCGGGTTCAGCAGCGAGGAGGCCTCTCCCAGCGCTTCGTTGGGATCGCTGATCGCAAAGATCCGCGGCAACGAGCGCGGTGAGAAAAAGGTTTCCCGTTTGCGTGACGCCGCCTCGGAGGGCGGACACATCCGTCACCGCGAATGGGTGATGGAAGACGGCCGCACGATCCAGAGCGTTATCACCGTCCTGCCCGATGGGAGCAATATTTCCATCCACGCCGACATCACCGAAGACCGAAAAGCGGCCGAGCGTATTGCCTATCTCGCTCATCACGATCCGCTGACAGGCCTGCCGAACCGCATCCGCCTCAGGGAGAGCATCGACGCCGCGCTGGCCGGCCGCAAGCCGGACGAACACATCGCCCTCGTGCACCTCAATCTTGATCGCTTCAAATCGATCAACAACACGCTCGGCGTCTCGGCCGGGGACAAGATCCTGCGGCAGGTGGCCGAGCGCATCCGCATGTCGGCCGGCGCTGGCAATGTGCTGGCACGCCTTGGCTCGGACGAATTTGCGGTTCTCCAATCCGGGCGGCAGCAGCCTTGGAATGTCACGGCTCTTGTCGACCAGATCCGGCGGGAACTTTCCGAGCCGTTCTTTCGCGGCGACAAAGCCGTCGAGCTCAGCGTGTCGATGGGTATCGCCATCAGTCCGCAAGACGGAACGGAGACGGATGTCCTGCTGAAACATGCCGGCGTCGCGCTGTCGCACGCCAAGAGCAGCGGCGGCAACGGCGAGCGTTTCTTCACCGCCGAGATGGAAGCTGAAATCGAAGCGCGGCATGCGCTCGAAGCGGATTTGCGCAAAGCGGTGGAACGCGAGGAGTTCGAGCTTCATTATCAACCGCTCTATGATCTCGGCCAGCAGCGGATCTGCGGTTTCGAGGCGCTCGTGCGATGGAACCACCCGACGCGTGGTCGGGTGCCGCCGCTGGAATTCATCCCTCTTGCGGAAGAGGTCGGGCTCGTCGTCGACATCGGGCGCTGGGTGCTGCGCCGCGCCTGCCGCGATGCGGTGCACTGGCCGGAAGATATCAAGGTCGCAGTCAACGTTTCAGCCATTCAATTCACGAACAGCGATCTGCCGGCCGATGTCGCCGCAGCACTGGCGGAAGCACGGCTTGCGGCCTGCCGTTTGGAAATCGAGATCACCGAAAGAGTGCTGATGGAAAACCTCGATGAGGCCCTGCCCATCCTGCACGTGCTCAAACAAAGCGGCATTCGCATCGCCATGGACGATTTCGGCACCGGCTACTCATCGCTGAGCTATCTCCGGCGGTTCCCGTTCGACAAGATCAAGATCGACAAGTCGTTCGTCAACGGTATCGTCGAAGACAGGGAAGCCTTTGCGATCATGCGCGCCATCATCCTTCTCGGCGATGCGCTCGGCATGCGCGTAACTGTGGAAGGTGTGGAAACGGCCGAGCAGTTGGCGCTGCTGCAGCGTGAAGCCTGCGATGAGATCCAGGGCTATCACATCAGTCCGCCGCGGCCTGTCGTCGACGTGCCCGACCTGTTGTCGCAGCCACCCGGAACACACCAGCACCAGGGCGAGCTGACACGCACTTCGTTGCGACTCGTGGTTCCTGCGTTTATGGAAGGACACCCCCTTCTAATGCGGTGATCCCATGTTCCAGGCGAAGGCCTTTGCTCCATTTGAAAATCTTGCGACCGAGCTCGTGCCGCATTCGTCTGAAGGCGACGACGGCTCGCATGACCTTGCGCATGTCTTGCGTGTCTTCAAGAACGCGATGCGAATCCAGGCTCTGGAGGGTGGCGATGCAAGGATCCTTGCGGCTGCCGTCCTTCTGCATGACTGCGTCGCCGTGGAAAAGAACTCCCCCATACGATCGAGGGCCTCTGCACTGGCGGCAGAAAAGGCATCGGCTATTCTCGCCGAGCTTGGCTGGGACGGCAATGATATCGCATCAGTCGCGCACGCGATCGTCGCGCACAGCTTCTCCGTCAACGTCGCGCCGGAGACCCTGGAAGCCAAGATACTGCAGGATGCCGACCGGCTGGACGCGATAGGCATGGTCGGCGCCGGGCGTTGCTTCTATATCGGTGGGCGGATGTCGTCAGCGCTCTACGACCCGTTCGATCCGGCTGGCAGCTATCGAGAGCTTGACGACAAACGATATGTCATCGACCACTTCCAGACCAAGCTGTTCAAACTGGCGGATGGCTTTCAGACGAAAGCAGGGCGGGCGCTTGCGGCCGCACGCGACGAACGGCTGCGAGACTTCCTCGCGGCATTCATGGACGAAATCTAGGAGCACTTGATGCGTATCACCGATCTTTTCATCTATCCGCTCAAGAGTGCTCGAGGTATTGCCCTGCCGTCCTCCGAGATCGATGCATTCGGGCTGCCGGGCGACCGGCGTGCGATGATCACCGATCGGGACGGACACTTTATCACACAGCGCGAATTGCCCGAGCTTGCGCGCATTGCCGTGCAGGCCGGGCCGTCTCAGCTCCATCTCACCATGGGTGGTGACAAGCAGATGATTGCGCAGATCCCGATTGCCGCAAGGCGAATGGACGTTTCGATCTGGAAGTCCATCGTCGATGCTGCGGTTGCCGATGACGTGGCGAATAACCAACTTTCCGCTTGGCTGGGGCGAGACGTAAGACTGGTGTTTTTCGATGGGGATGCCAGGCGCTCCGCCAGCGCAGAATGGGCCGGCGAAGGCACACCGGTTACATTTACCGATGGCTACCAGATCCTGGTGACGACGACCGCCTCCCTACGGGCACTGAATGCCGACCTCGAAAGGCACGGCGAAGATGGTGTCGGCATGGAGCGGTTCCGGCCCAACATCGTCCTCGATACCGATGAAGCTTGGCAGGAAGATCGTTGGGCAGCGATCGAAATCGGAGGCATTCGTTTCGATCTTGTCAAACCCTGCGCGCGCTGCATCATGACGACGCAGGACCAATCGACCGGATCGCGCGACGTTCCCAACCCGATGCCAGCCATGGGCCGCATTCGGATGTCGGCGGACCGGCGCGTACCCGGCCCGCTCTTTGGCTGGAATGTCACGCCTCGTGGAGTCGGCCGGATAACGGTCGGCGACCCGGTCAAAGTCATCGAAGAGAGGCCCGCGGGCTGGGCTTTCAAGATCCGGAACCGCGACTAAATTAGGCCCGAACCTTGGCAAGCGTCTCGTCTATTTCCGTCATGACCGCTGGCGATAGCGGTCCTTTGGCCAGCGCGCCGGCGTTTTCTTCAACCTGGGCGACGGTGCGGAAGCCCGGGATCGGCAAGGTTCGAGGCGAGCGCGCCCAGAGCCACGCCAGAGCCCCTTGCGTGAGAGTTCGACCGTCGGACCTCAACAGCTCGCGAATCGCCTCCAGTCGGGCCGCGAACTCAGGCGCGATGCGCCCCGACCATCCAATCGAGGCTCGCGCCGCGAACATCCTTGTCGCCGACCTTCGTGTCGGCGCGGAATTTTCCGCTGAGCAACCCCATCGCGAGCGGCCCGCGGTTAATCGAGATCAGTCCATGCCGTTCGATCACCGAGATCATATCCGGCACCGGCTCGAAGACGTTCATCGTGTGCTGGATGGAAACGAAACCACGACGCTCGGCATGTCGTGCAGCACGATCCGGAAAGTCGGTGCTCCAGCCGAAGGCGTCGATCTTGCCCTCGCTGCGCAGTTTCTCCAGCGTTTCGAAGACCGCGTCTGACTGCTCCAGCGGAAAATCGTTCAGATGAAACTGGAGCAGATCGAGGCGATCCCGCTTCAACCGACGGAGCGATGTTTCGGCCGAGCGACGAATGAAGACTGGATCGGCGAAGGCCCCGGTCGCCTGCTTTGTCTCGGGGTCGGTGGCAAAACCGAACTTGGTCGCGATGACAATATCACTGCGGTTGCCGATCGCGCGCCCGAGGATTTCCTCTGAATGCCCCGCCCCATAGTTTGAAGCTGTATCAAAGAAACGGATACCGAGCTCGATTGCGCGATGAATGGCGGCGACGGACACGTCATCGACCTCACCCCAGCCGAGCGGCGTATCGCCGGCATAGAACGGCCCGCCGATCGCCCAGCAGCCCATACCCAATCTGGGTATTTCGTAATTGTTCCAGTGGTTTATCGTGGTCGTCACATTGGGCTTGGTCAGCATCGTCTACTCCTCCGATCGCTGGGCTGCATGCGATCGAAATAGGCAGGCGCGTGAGGCGCGTAAAGCACCTGCTCTGCATGATATTTTTCACCAATGAAAAACGGTCGATCAGGCCGGCAGTTCGTCCTGCGTGGCGGCTGCCTTCAGCGCTTTCAGCGCCGCCTGAACGAAGCCCTCGCGTGCAGCCGCCGCCTGCACTCCGCGCGGCTCATAGACATGGCGATGGAGAAAGAATGCCGTTAAGCGGAACGCAGCGTTGAGGCTGTCGATATCGGCTGCGCGGTTTTCCTCGCTGCTCAGGAATGACGGCAGGAGCAGCATCTTGTCCGCCCATGGAGCCCCCGCAGTCCGGCTGACTGCCCTGCCCGACTTCGGCGACACATAGGCAAGGTCGGAACGCGCGCCCGTAGCGGCACATTCGGTCAGATCGAGGCCGAAACCAAGGTCGTTCAGAACTGCGAGTTCGAACCGGACAAAAAGCTCACCAGCATCGGCCGGATTGTGGAGATTGTCGAGGATGACCTCAAGCGCTTCGAAGAGATGCGGGTGCGGATCTCGTTCCGGCAAAAACCGCAGCAGCGCGCCCATGGCCTGTACACCATAGACGGCAGTCGCCGTTTCCATCAGGCGCGCGGCCCGCAACGTCAGCGGCTCGATGCGAAACTCTCCAAGGTGCTCATCAAGGCGCGCGCGCCATGTGACCTCGACCTCATTGCCGGGCTGAAGGACAGGTTGCATTGCCCGCGACCGGCCGGCACGGACCATACCCAGATGGCGCCCGCGCTCACGCGTCATCACCTCGGCGATAACGCTCGTCTCGCCGTGGCGCTTGACGCCCAAGATGATTGCCCGGTCGTGCCACTGCATCGGAAGCGAACCTTGAACCTTCGATTCGATCCTACCGCAACACCGGTGCTCTGTCATGAAAAGGCATTAGACGCTGGCTGGGAAGAGCTTCTGAAGGAAGTCGCGCATCGCCGATTCGCCAAACGGTTTGACGAGCAGGGGCACATTCTGGAGATCTTCGGGAAAATCCTTCGTGTCCGAATAGCCGCTCACAAACCCAAACGGGATGTTGATGTTGGCCAAATGACGGGCGAAATCGAAGCTCATGACTTCGCCGAGGTTGACGTCCAGCAACGCGAAATCGAAGGTTTCGGTCTTGGTCGCCTCCATTGCCTGGTCGAGGCTGCTGACAATACCAATCGTTTCCACGCCTACCTGGCGAAGGATATCCTCGGCTTCCATCGCGATGATCAAACTGTCCTCAAGGACCAGAACACGGTTTGCCTTCATACCCAATACGCCCCTCGCTGAGTGTCATCGAAGACGCTCGGCATTGCATTTCCCGGATTTCTACCTCTGACGCCCCATGGCTCATTGGCCGACAACCATTTACCGCTTAGCTTGCATAGCCGCTTTTTCGTTTCGCGTCGATAAAAAGCAAAGCAGGAAGAAAGGTGGCACGGAGGATCTTAGGTCCCCTTCGCGTGATGCGCATTTAGAAAAGACATACCGGCGACGCGTATCATATGAAGGGACGGACTTTCTCTCCGAGCCCCTCCCAGCCAGCAGCAGCCATCAGGCCTTCGCCATCGAGCACCTCGCAGGCACGCTCCTGCCAGCGGATGAGGTTACGATTGGCGAGTTTTTTCAATGTCTTGTTGGTATGAACAATCGAAAGCCCCAACGTATCGGCCACATGCTGCTGCGTGATCGGAATCGACGGATGGCCGTTGAAGAGCTTCAACACCCTCCCGCGCTCAAATAGAAAGGCGATGAGGTAGGCGGCCCGTTCGAGCGCCGTCCGACGGCCAATGCTCAACAGGTGTTCGTCAAGGATGCGTTCCTCTTGGGCAGCAATCCAGGTGATGTCGAAGGCCAGAGACGCATGCTTGCTATAGAGGGTCATCAGCTTGTCGCGCTCGAAGACGCAAAGAGACACAGGCGACAACGCTTCGACGGAATGCTGCATTTCCCCCATGATCGTTCCCTGAAGACCGATTAGATCACCGGGCATTACATAGTTCAGGATTTGCCGGCGCCCGTCCTCCAGTGCCTTGTAGCGGAAGCCCCAGCCGGAAAGAACGGTGAACAGGTGCGCACTATGTGCGCCCTCGACGAGGATCGTGGCACCGGCATCCACGGCCAGCTCGCCTCTCTTGAACTTCGAAACGAATTCGAGCTCTTCGCTGCTGAACTCCCTGAACGTCGCGATCGCACGCAACGGACAGCGCTCGCACGGCGTTTTGAACGAGGAAGTGGGGCGCTGGGTCACCATACAGGCCCTTGTGCTCAAAGGAAGAGCGCCGCCGGATTTGGCGCGCTTCACATAGGAACACCCGAACCCCGAGGGTTGTTCCACACGGAGGCAATTTTTACTATAGAAACAAAGCTGTAGAAGGGTCGGCCCTACTTCGGAAAATCCAGCCCCATTTCGCGGAAGCGCTCGGGGTCATCGCCCCAGTTTTCGCGAACCTTCACGAACAGGAAAAGATGGACCGGCTGTTCGAGGATTTCGGAGAGCTCCCGTCGGGAGGCCGACGAGATCGCCTTGATGGTTTCGCCGCCCTTGCCGAGCGCGATTTTCTTCTGGCTGTCGCGTTCGACGTAGATCACCTGCTCGATCCGGACCGAGCCGTCCTTGCGCTCTTCCCACTTCTCAGTCTCGACATGCGATGAATAGGGAAGCTCCTGATGCAGCCGCAGGAACAGCTTCTCGCGGGTAATCTCCGCCGCAAGCTGGCGCATCGGCAGATCGGAAATCTGATCTTCGGGATAGTACCAAGGTCCCTCGGGTAGCGTCTTTGCCAGATAATCCATGACGTCGTCGCAACCGGAACCATTCTCGGCCGAGATCATGAAGGTATGAGTGAAGTCAATCTTCTCGTTGGCGGCTGCCGAGAGCGCCAGCAGATCTTCGCGTTTGACGCGGTCGATCTTGTTCAAGACGAGGATTTTCGGCTGATGCACCTCCTTGAGGCCCTCAAGGATGGCTTCCGCATCACCGCGCAGACCGCGTTCGCTGTCGATCAGCAACATGATCAGGTCGGCATCCTTGGCGCCGCCCCAGGCCGATGTGACCATGGCGCGGTCGAGCCGCCGACGCGGCTTGAAAATACCAGGCGTATCCATGAACACGACTTGCGCATTGTCGTGGATCGCGATGCCGCGCACGATGGCGCGCGTCGTCTGCACCTTATGGCTGACGATGGAGACCTTGGCGCCGACCAGGCGGTTGACCAGCGTCGACTTGCCGGCGTTGGTCGCCCCGATCAGAGCGACGAAGCCCGATCGTGTCGCGCCCGCAGTTTCAGGGGCGTCATCCGCCATATCTTGTTCTTCCGTCATTTATCCCGTCAGTTTCCGGCAGAGGATTTCTGCCAAATGCCTTCGCGTTCCAGCATTCGTGTGGCTGCGACCTGCTCGGCAGCCCGCTTTGAGCGCTCAATGCCCGTTTCGGGCTGAACACCGGCGACCTCCACCGTCACCGTGAAGCGCGGATCATGATCCGGTCCGGTGCGTTCTTCAACCCGGTAGATCGGCGTGATGCCGAATTTGGCATGTGACCATTCCTGTAACTCGGTCTTCGCGTCGCGCCTCGCGCCGTCGGCGCGTGCTGCCCGCTTCTCCCAGAATTTCAGGATAAACCGGCGGGCAACTTCCAGACCGCCGTCGAGGTAGATCGCGGCGATGAGGCTTTCGACCACATCAGCGCGCACATTCATCATGCGCTTGCCAGTCAGCTTCTTGACGTCGGCGCCGGTGCGAATGAAGAGGTGCAGGCCGAGCTCATCGGCGACTTCCGCACAGGTATCGGCGCTGACGAGCTGATTGAGACGCACCGAAAGTTCGCCCTCTGTCGCCGCGCCGAACGTGCGGAAGAGCAGTTCCGCGACGCAGAGGCCAAGCACCCTGTCGCCAAGAAACTCCAGCCGCTCGTAGTTGCCGCCTTTTTGCGTGCGGGCACTGGCATGCGTCAACGCCCGATCCAGCCGCTCTTTCTCGGCGAACTCGTGACCGATCAGGGCTTCAAGCCTTGTCCGATCCGCCGCCGAGAGCGTCTGCGCCTTACTCATTCAACGCCCTTGAAAAGACGATCCCAACGCATGTTCGTCGGCCACTTCCAGATCTCGCGGAACGAGGTGTCGTTGCCGAGTGAGAAGAAGATGACGCTGGCGCGGCCGACCAGGTTCTCCGCAGGCACGAAGCCGACATCGAAGCGGCTGTCGAGCGAATTGTCGCGATTATCGCCCATCATGAAGTAGTGACCTTCGGGAACGATGAACTCGCGCGTGTTGTCGCCACGGGAAACCGGGGACTGGTCCAGTGTATCGTAGCTGACGCCGCTATCCAGGGTCTCGCGGAAAACCGGCACGTCCTGGCCCGGATCCTGCGCGTAGTCGGAATTGAACGTGCCATCCGGCACTTTCGGAACCGGCTTGCCGTTCACGTAGAGAACGCCTTCCGTGACCTGAATGTGGTCGCCGGAAAGACCGACCAGCCGCTTGATGTAATCGACATCGGGATTCGGCGGGAAACGGAAGACAACGATGTCACCGCGCTTCGGCTCACTCGCGAAGATACGGCCGCTGAACAGGTTCGGCGAGAAAGGCAGCGAGTACTTCGAATAGCCATAGGCGAACTTGTTGACGAAGATGTAGTCGCCCACAAGCAAAGTCGGCATCATCGAGCCGGAGGGAATGGTGAACGGCTGAAAAAACACGGTTCGGATAACCATCGCCAAAATCAGCGCCTGGGCGATGACCTTGATGTTTTCCCAAAGGGCGTTCGGCTTGGTTTCGACTTTTTCGGACACGCAGTCTTATTCCTTCAATGCACCGTCAAGGGCGCAACTCTTGTTTGCTTCTCTCTAGCGGCTTCGGCCGATTGCGGCAATGGCGCCAACATTAAAAGCGACTCTACGTCGCTGATCAGGCACTTTCCGGGATGGCCTCTATGATGACGAAGGCTTGGGCCAAGGGGTAATCATCGGTTATCGTCAAATGAATGGCAGCCCTGTGGCCCGCCGGCAGCATCGACTGCAGCATCTCGGCCGCCCCGCCCGTCAGCTTCATCGTCGGCTTGCCACTCGGCAGGTTCACGACGCCGAGATCCTTCCAGAAAACACCTTGCGCCATGCCTGTCCCAAGGGCCTTGGAGCAGGCCTCCTTGGCCGCAAAGCGTTTGGCATAGGAGGCCGCACGGTTGGCACGCCGGTCGGACTTCGCCCGCTCGACCTCGGTGAAGCAGCGATTGGTGAAGCGCTCGCCAAAGCGTTCGAGGGATTTCTCGACACGCCTGATGTCGATGAGATCGCTGCCGATGCCGATAATCATACGGTTTCCTGTACTGCGTCTAGCAGCCGCATGCGGGCACGCTCCATCAGACGCTCGCGGCGGCGCGTCTGGAAGCCCTTCACGGCGTAGAAGGTTCCGAAGTAGACGATGACGGAAGTCAGAAGCGCCGGCGGGATGGAGCCGATAAGCATCGGCTCGAGAACGGGGCGCCAGAGTTCGGAGAAATGCAACTCATGGAATAAAGCACCAAGATCGATCGCGTGCCCCTGCATCGTATCCTGACGAGCGAGCAGCAGGTGACCGATCTCCCAGGTCGCCCCCCAGATAAAGGGATAGGTCAGCGGATTGCCAAAAGCCGCGCAACCAAGCGCGGCGGCGACCATATTGCCGGAGAAGAGATAGCTGAGCACGAAGGCCATAACGAAATGAACGCCGATAAAGGGCGTCCAGGACACAAAAATCCCTGCGGCCACGCCCATGGCGACGGCGTGCGGCGACGCCGTCAAGCGCAGAACACGCATCGTGAAATAGCGGAGCGGCCGCAAGAATCCCTTGCGAGGCCAAAGCACCTCACGCACTTTCTCACGAAATCCAGCAGGTTTTCGACGTCGGAACAACATGGCGCGTATGTAGTGCAACCCGCACCGGCGTGACAAGAGCGTCAAACCATCTCAGTCACTATTTGCTTGCTGCAGTCTGCAACACTCACCAGGGGCGTGATATGCAATACGCCCCTTCTATTCTTCAAGTATAGATCCGATATTAGCGAATGCGGAACAGACCGCGATCAACCTGACGCTGACGATATTCAAGATCGATACGGTCAAACGAGCCGTTCAGGTAAGCCATTTCGCGTTCTTCAGCAGTCGGTGCGCGCAGTGCGCGGGCGATCTTCTTGATCGGTGTAAACATTTCTTTGCCTCATCTTCTGTTCGTTTCCTGATGACTGGAAGATAGGCGCTCACGGCAGCAATTACCAACGCTCTATCATAAGCGCAGCCATGCGCAGCACGCATATCTAGCCTTATATCAGTGCGATTTTCGTCACGAAACGATCACAAAATGTGCAGATGGCTCGCCAACCGGCTCTGTCGGCCTACTCGTAGAGCCGGCGGACCGTCGCGACGCATTCCAGATCCTTCATTTGAGCAAGCAGCTGATTCAACTGCCGAAGGTCCCACACCTCAACATCAAGCGTCATTTCGGTGAAGTCGGTTGCGACGCGCACCGTATTGAACACGCGGATATTGACGTCGACACCTGCAACGGTCTGTGCGAGTTTTGCCAACGTACCGGGCTCGTTCAAGGCATTGACCATGATCCGCGCCATGAATCGCGACTTGTTGGCCTCATCGAGATCCCAGCGAACATCGATCCATCGGTCCGGCTGATCATCGAAACGCTGCAGCGTCGGCGACTGGATCGGGTAGATCGTAATGCCGTTGCCCTTCTCCGTCGTATTCATGATCCCGACGATGCGGTCACCGGGGACGGCGCCTGTCGGCGCAAACTGCACATCGACATTGCTCGAAATGCCGCGGATGGGCATCGTATCCATACCGATATCGGCTTTGAGGTCTGCGGCCGCGCCGTCGACACCCGACTTCGCCTTGCCCGGTATCTTGAAGATCATGCCGGAGGCACTGCGAACATTGAACCAACCGTCGTCACCGCTCGGCTTGGCCGTCACGCGTTCTTCCAGATGGTCCGGATAAACGGCGCGCAACACATCGAGCGACGACATTTCGCCACGACCGACAGCGGCGATGGCGTCTTCGACATCCTTCTGCCCTAGCCGATGGAGCGCGGGCTTCATCGCTTCGCGCGAGAAGATCTTGCCGGCCCGCTCGAAGGTGCGCTCCAGAATGCGATGGCCGAGGCCGGCATATTGCTTGCGGATGGCCAATCGGGTGGCGCGGCGGATCGCGGCCCTCGCCTTGCCCGTCACGACAATCTCTTCCCAGGCCGCAGGCGGCACCTGCACGCCGGAGCGAATGATCTCGACCTCATCGCCATTTGCCAGCCGGGTCACGAGCGGCATGATACGACCGTTGATCTTGGCACCGACTGTCGTGTCGCCGATATTGGTGTGAACCGCATAGGCAAAGTCGATCGGGGTCGCGCCTCGCGGAAGCGCGATCAGTTTGCCCTTGGGCGTGAAGCAGAAGACCTGATCCTGGAACAGCTCGAGCTTTGTATGCTCCAGGAATTCCTCCGGGCTGTCTCCTTCGGCAAGCGCCTCGATCGTGTGTCGCAGCCATGAATAGGCGTTGGACTCACGCGACAGGATATCGTTGTCAGAGGTCGAAGCGGCATCCTTATAGAGCGTGTGGGCGGCGATACCGAACTCAGCGATCTCGTGCATCCGCTTGGTGCGGATCTGAAGCTCGATGCGCTGGCTGGACGGGCCGACGATCGTCGTGTGCAGCGAACGGTAGTCATTCTGCTTCGGCGTCGAGATATAGTCCTTGAAGCGCCCGGGAACCACGCGCCAGCGGGTGTGAACGATACCGAGAGCCCGGTAGCAAGCCGGAATATCATCGACGATGATGCGGAAGCCGTAGACGTCTGAAAGCTGCTCGAAGGACAGCGACTTCGACTGCATCTTGCGGAACACGGAGTAAGGCTTCTTCTGGCGTCCCTTGACGATCGCGCTATTCAGCCCGTTCGCAACGAGCAGATCGCCCAATTCGGTCTCGATCTTCTTGACCAGACCTTCGTTGCGCTTCGAAAGCTCCTCGAGCCGCCCGGTGACGGTCTCGTAGGCCTCCGGGTTGATGTGGCGGAAGGAGAGGTCTTCCAGCTCCTCGCGCATGTCCTGCATGCCCATGCGTCCGGCAAGCGGCGCATAAATATCCATGGTCTCCTCGGAAATGCGCGCACGCTTTTCCGGTGACATGTGATCCAGCGTTCGCATGTTGTGCAGACGGTCTGCAAGCTTGACGAGCAGCACACGCACGTCGTCTGAGATGGCGAGCAGCAATTTGCGCAGGTTTTCGGCCTGCTTGGCCTTCTTGGTGACGAGATCGAGCTTCTTGATCTTCGTCAGTCCCTCAACCAGCCGACCGATGTCCTCGCCGAAGAGTTCATCGATCTCGGCGCGCGTCGCCGTCGTGTCCTCAATGGTGTCGTGAAGCAGCGCGACGGCGATCGTCGACTCGTCGAGGTGCATGTCGGTCAGGATCGCGGCAACTTCCAGCGGATGCGAGATGTAGGGATCGCCGCTGGCACGCTTTTGTTGTCCATGCTTTTGCATCGCATAGACATAGGCTTTGTTCAGCAGGGCTTCGTTGGCGTCGGGCTTATATTTCTGAACCCGCTCCACGAGCTCGTACTGCCGCATCATCCCGAAACCACTCCATTAAAAAAGAAAAGCGCGCCAATCACGGATTGGCGCACATGATATGCAATAATATGCCGAAGCAATAACGGCGCAAGGTTGACGATTAGTAATCGTCGCTCTTTTCCGGCGGCACGAGGCCTTCGATGCCAGCCAGAAGCTCTTCTTCCGACATCTGGTCGAAGGTGATCGTTTCGGGAAGATCCTCTTGCTCTTCGCTATCAGCCGCAGCGACGCCGCCAGCTGCAATGAGGCTCGCCGGATCGGGCTCGGGCTCGTCGATTTCGACGTGCTTCTGCAGCGAGTGGATCAAATCTTCCTTGAGATCGTCCGGAGAAAGCGTCTCGTCGGCGATCTCGCGAAGAGCCACAACCGGGTTCTTGTCGTTGTCACGATCGATGGTGATCGAGGCGCCCTGGGAAATCAGCCGGGCACGGTGGCTGGCAAGCAGAACCAGCTCGAAGCGGTTCTCAACTTTATCAATGCAGTCTTCTACGGTGACACGGGCCATTGCCTGTCCTTTACGGTCGTGATCTCGGGGTTAACACGCCCGATACAATTAAAACCGGACAAATTCAAGTTTTCATTGCGCGAAGCCCCAACCGGCGAAGACGGCGAATTTTGGAACGGAAAGCGGATTTCCACCAAAAGTTGCTTGGAATATCGCGAATCGTGCCCTAAATCTTTCTTATATGAATAGTTCATAAAGTAAGAATTGTTCCAAGCGACCGCATAACCCATTGTTTTCTTGGATTTTGACGGAAGCATCAAGATTGCTCACATTGGATTGGTACGCGATGTTTGATCCACGCGAAAAAATTGCTCTTTTTATCGATGGCGCCAATCTCTACGCTGCGTCCAAAAGTCTTGGTTTCGATATCGACTACCGCAAGCTGTTGAAGGCGTTTCAGAAACGCGGCTATCTCTTGCGCGCCTACTACTACACGGCGCTGATCGAAGATCAGGAGTACTCTTCCATTCGCCCGCTGATCGATTGGCTGGACTACAACGGCTACAAGGTCGTGACGAAGCCGGCGAAGGAATTCACGGATTCGATGGGCCGCCGAAAGATCAAGGGCAACATGGACATCGAGCTTGCGATCGACGCCATGGAGCAATCGGAAACCGTCGACCATCTCGTCATATTCTCCGGCGACGGAGACTTCACGACGCTTGTGGAGGCACTCCAGCGCAAGGGCCGAAAGGTCTCGGTCATCTCAACGATGGCAACGCAACCTCCGATGATTGCCGACGACCTGCGTCGCCAGGCCGATCATTTCATAGACCTTCTGTCCTTGAAGAGCGAAATCGGGCGGGATCCCTCGGAGCGACCACCGCGGCCGACCGAAACCGCGACGCCCACCGATCTGGAAGCTTAAGCCGATCAATGGAGTGCCATTACGTCCCGGTAGAAATGCCGGCCCGGATGTTGACTAGCCGTTGTCCTTGAGAAGACGGCTTTTCTGCCTATTCCAATCGCGCTCCTTCTCCGACTCGCGCTTGTCGTGCAGCTTCTTACCCTTGGCGAGCGCCAGTTCTATCTTTGCGCGACCGCGATCGTTGAAATAGATCTTCAACGGGACCAAGGTCATCCCTTCGCGATTGATCCCCGCCCGCAGGCGATTGATCTCGCGCCCCGAGAGGAGGAGCTTGCGGCGCCGGCGCGGCTCATGGTTGAAGCGGTTTGCCTGCAGATATTCGGGCAAGTAGGAGTTGATCAGCCAGATCTCGCCATCCTCATCAGAGGCATAGGATTCCGCGATATTGGCCTTACCCTCGCGCAGCGACTTGACCTCGGTGCCCTTGAGCACCAATCCGGCTTCGTAGGTATCGATGATCTCATAGTTGAAGCGCGCCTTGCGGTTTTCCGCAACGATCTTCTTGACCACGCGCTCGCTGCCTTTGGGGGCCATGACACACATTCCAAATACTTGAGGGCGCGACTGCCGCGCCCTTTTCTCTTGCCTTCTATGTAAGGGAACATCGCCCGCCTGTGAAGGCAGGCTCGTGGCGTGTCCTAGTTCAGCAAGCCGGCATGGCGCATCGCGGCATCGATTGCCGTTTCCGTGGCAGGTTCCAGTGTCGAAACCAGCGGCGAACGGCAGTTGCGGCTCATCCGCCCGAGCTTTGCCAGGCCATACTTTGCCCCGCAGAGACCGGGCTCCAGGAAGATTGCCTTGTGCAGCGGCATCAGGCGATCCTGATATTCCAACGCTTTCGCGTAGTCACCGGCAAGTGTCGCAGCCTGGAACTCCGCGCAAAGCCGCGGCGCCACGTTGGCCGTCACCGAGACGCAGCCGACACCACCATGGGCATTGAAGCCGAGCGCGGTCGCATCCTCGCCAGACAGCTGCCTGAACTCCTTGCCGCAAGTCAGGCGCTGCTCGGACACGCGCTCGATCTTGCCGGTTGCATCCTTGACGCCCACAATGTTCGAGTGGGCCTTGGCAAGCGCTCCCATCGTTTCCGGCGTCATGTCGATCACCGAGCGGCCAGGGATGTTGTAGATATAGATCGGCAGCTTTACGGCATCGGCGATTGCCGAAAAATGCGCGATCAATCCCTTCTGCGTCGGCTTGTTGTAGTAGGGCGTGACGACAAGGATGGCATCCGCCCCGGCCTTCGCGGCGTGCTGAGCAAGTTCGATCGCTTCACGCGTATTGTTCGAACCGGCGCCGGCCATCACGGGTGCGCGCTTGGCTGCGGCTTCGATGCAGAGTTCCACCACCCGTTTGTGCTCGGCATGCGACAGCGTCGGAGATTCGCCGGTCGTACCGACCGGAACGAGACCGCTGCTGCCTTCCTTGATCTGCCAGTCGACATGGGCCGCGAACGAGGCCTCATCCACTTGTCCAGCATCAGTGAAGGGAGTGACGAGAGCGGGAATGGATCCCTGAAACATGCAGAACTCCTCATGGCCGAATTCACGCTTCGGCCGCATTCCTTGAATATTGGTGGGGCACCATAGTGCGGCGAAATCGCCGCGACAAGCGCGCATGGATCGGTTTAGGGCAAATTCCGCTAGCAAATGTGAACGAAGTTTACTGACTTTGGTAAGCTTTCGTTAAGATGGCTCCCGCCAAATGGACGGGCGTGTTTTCGTTGTGAGTGTCCCATGAAGAAAGCAGTCCTGATCCTGTCCGCCCTCGGCTTTACCGCCGCTGCGTGGAGCAGCGCCGCGTCTTCGCTTCCGAACGAGGACACCCCGGTTCCCGATGTAAAGCCGATCGGTTTTGTGCCGCAGACGACAATGCCGGAATCGATCGTCACCGGCTCGATTCCGCGCGGGCAGGCAATTGCACCCCTCAACAGCGATTTGAAGTCCGGCCTGGATGCGCTTTCGGACAACGATCCCCTGCAGGCGCTTTCCATCCGCGACCGGATGGGACGCGGGACACTGGACCGGCACATTCTGACATGGGCGATTGCTGTCTCCGGGCAGAAGGGCATTCCCTCGACGGAGATTGCGGCAGCGGCGCAGGAATTGCAGGGATGGCCAGGGCTCGCGAAACTACGGGCTTACTCCGAACGCGCTCTTTACGATGAAAACCCTGGCCCGACCGCGGTCTTGGCGGCCTTCGGGCAGACAGGGCCGGAGACGACTTCGGGCGCGATAATCCTTTCCCGTGCACTCGTCGCGACCGGCAAGCAGAGCCAGGCCGCGAAATACATTCGCAAGGTCTGGTGTGGCGAGACGCTGGATAAGCCGACCGAAGACAAGATTCTGGCGGAGTTTTCCCGTCTGCTCACACCGGCCGATCACAAGGCGCGAATGGACTACCTGATGTATCGCAATCACGCGGTGCAGGCCAAGCGCTTTGGCGACATGGGTCAGGCCCAGTCGCTCTACAAGGCCTGGGCTGCCGTGATGAGCAAGGCGTCCAATGCCGGCGCACTTCTTGCCACAGTCGATGGCAAGTGGAAGGGCGATGCCGGCTACCTCTTTGCACGCATTGAATACCTCCGAAAACAGGACAAATATGCGGATGCCGCCAAGCTGCTGCAGCAGGCGCCTCGCAATCGGGACGAACTGGTCAATGCAGGCGAGTGGTGGAACGAGCAGCGGATCGTCAGCCGAGGCCTGGTCGACCAGGGAGATTTCAAGGCCGCCTACAGGATCGTTGCCAGCTATGCCGCAGCGACGCCGACCGACATCGTCGAGGCCGAGTTCCACGCGGGCTGGTATGCCCTGCGCGGCCTGCAGGATCCGGCAGCGGCGCAGGCGCATTTCCGCAAGATTCTCGACTTTTCCAATGGACCGATTTCCGTATCGCGCGCCTGGTACTGGATGGGACGATCTGCCGAGGCCGGCGGACCTGGAAAGGCGTCCGAATTCTACGCGAAGGCCGCCAGCTATCCGACGACCTTCTATGGGCAGCTCGCCAGCGACAAGCTTGGCCGCAAGACATTGAATGTGAGCTATCCATCGCCGACCCAGGCCGACCGCCAGCGCTATCTGTCGCGTGAAGCGGTACAGGCCATTGCCCGTCTCGATGCAGCCGGCCATGGCTGGCGGGCCAAGGGCCTGTACCTGGCGCTCGCCGAGCAACTGCAGAGCCCCGGCGAACTTGCGGTTTTAAGTGCGCAGGCGGAGCGTTCAGACGACCACCATCTGTCGCTGCAGGTCGGCAAGATAGCCTACTCCCGCGGCGTCGACGTCGCGGCGCTGGCGTTTCCGCTTGGTGTTATTCCGACGAATGCCAACATCTCCGGCTCCGGCAAGGCACTTGCTTACGCGATTGCCCGCCAGGAAAGTGCTTTCAATCCGGCCGCCGTTTCAGCTGCAGATGCCCGCGGGCTGCTGCAAATCTTGCCGGGAACGGCAAAGGCCGTCGCCAAGCGCCACAACATTGCCTATTCCAAGGACCGGCTGACGGCAGACGCCGGCTACAATGCGACGCTCGGGGCGCATTATCTCGGCGAACAGATCGACGCTTTCGGCGGCTCCTACATCATGACCTTCATTGCCTACAATGCGGGTCCGAAGCGAGTACCAGAGTGGATCGGTCGCTATGGCGATCCACGCGGACAGTCGATCGATGCCATCGTCGACTGGATCGAGCGGATCCCCTTCCCCGAAACGCGCAATTATGTGCAGCGCGTGATGGAGAACTACGAAGTCTACAAGGCCCGGCTTGGCCAGCCGAGCGACATCGTCCGCGACCTGACCGACGGCCGCTCCTCCTGATCGCGATTTGCGAATATTGCCGGCCTCGCTAATCTGTCCTCTGCACAACGAGGACGATGAGCGTGGACACGGCAAGAGATGATCGATTCCGGGCGATAACCTACCTCACTGAGGATGGACTCACTTTATATGCGCGAGACTATGGTGGTCCCGAGCGTGCGAACCGGCTGCCGGTCATCTGCCTGCCGGGATTGACGCGGAATTCGCGCGACTTTCACCAGCTGGCACTGTTGCTGTCGACCGAGCCGGCGACGCCGAGACGTGTCATCACCCTCGATTCTCGCGGACGCGGCCACTCCGACTGGGATGCCGACAAGGCCAACTACACTCTCGGCGTCGAAACGCGGGATGTCATCTCGGCCTGCCAGCATTTCGCAATTGATCGCGCCATCTTCATCGGCACGTCGCGCGGTGGGCTGATTCTTCATCTGCTGGCGCAAATGAGGCCGGACTTGATCGCCGGTGCCATTCTCAACGACATTGGGCCGAAGATTGAGGCGGAAGGCCTGAAGCGGATTCGCGATTATCTCAATTCCGCCGCGCCGCCGCGCGACTGGCCGGAAGCGGTCGCGTTCCTCAAGGCCTGCCATGGCCGGTATTTCCCAGCCCTTGATGAGCATGACTGGCAGGAGATGGCGACGGCGATCTATCGCGACGTCGATGGCATGCCCGTCGCCGATTTCGATCCCGCCATTGCCGCCCAGGTGCAGATGATTGATTTCGACCAGCCGCTACCCGATCTCTGGCCGTATTACGATGGATTGGCTGCAGAACCACTGATGGTCGTCAGAGGAGAGCATTCCGATCTTCTCTCGGACAAGACGGTTGCGGAGATGAAAGCTCGGTATCCATCACTCGTGATAGTGGAGGCTCCTGGGCAGGGACACGCACCGCTGCTGCATCTGGAGCCAGTGTTCCAGCGTATCAGGCGCTTCCCTGCGGAAGCGTAGGGCCTGCTCCAAGGAAGCCCGCTCGTGCAATGTCCCGCAAACAAAAAAGCCCGGCTCGAAAGCCGGGCTCCCCTGATTGACCAAAGTCAGATCAGATTAGAATGCACGCTGCAGGCGGAAGTAGCCGGTCGTGACGTCGTCGAGGTTGTCACCGTCGAGGTACTGAACCGAAGCCTTGGCGTAGAAGTTTTCTACGATCTGGTAGTCAACCGTCAGGCCGACCTTCCAAGCGTCGTCGCTGGTGAAGTCGGTCGTGTTCGTCACGCCGCCACCGCCGTAGCTGCCATTGCGGTAGTTGTCGAACCACTGAACGCCGGGGGTGATCTTCAGCTTGTCGGTCGCCTGGATGGCGTACTCAGCTGCGATCGTCCATTCGGATTCTTCGTAGTAGGCGTTCGGGCCAGATGCCCAAGCCGCTGCGAGGCCAAGCGTGCCCGGACCAATAGCAACCGTACCCATGGCGCGGATCGCGCCATCTTCGGTGTCGGTGTCATAGCCACCGATGACCTGGTAGCTGAAGGCACCAGCCTTGCCACCGATACCGAGAGCGATACCAACGTTGTTGGCGGTCTCGCCCTCACCGAACGAACCGTCAACGTTCGCAACATTGCGAGTGCCGTGGATGCTGTCTTCCAGTTCGTCAACCGAGATGCCGGCGTAGAAGTCGCCGCTCTCATACTGATAGCGGATCGAGTTATGCAGCGTCGAGCCGCTTGCCAGAACGTCGGTTTCGCCAGACAAACCATCATCCCACCAGCTGTAGAACAGACCAGCGCGGAAGCCAGCGATGTCGAGGTAAGCCGAGTCGAGGATCGTTTCCTGGAAGGTAGCGTTATCGGCATTGGCCTGCAGAACGATCACGCCAGTGAGCGGACCATACTCGGTGTCGCTCTTAGCCGTGAACTGAACCTGACCGCGGGTAACCGCATCCCAGTCAGACGTGCCAGGAGCGGCCTGGTCCGGTCCAACGTTAACCTGGAAACGGATGTAACCTTCGATCTTCAGGCAGGTTTCCGTGCCCGGGATGTAGAAGTAGCCGGTGCCGTAAGCGTCACAGACGCGGACGTATTCAACCGGTTCCGGCTCAGCAGCAACGATAGCGTCAGCAGCCTGAGCACCGGAAACTACTGCGAGAGCAGCAGCGGAGCCGAGAAGAAGGCTCTTGATGTTCATATTGACCTCCAATTCAAAGTTTCGATCGGGTCTGGGTTTTTCGCCGTTAGAGCAGCGTTCCCTGCCCCATCCCCATGTTTCAAGAAGTCGGACGATCAACCGCCCTCGCTTCCGAAGTTGAAAATACAAGACCGGGACTGTCACGCAATCACCAACTTGCCCGTTTGGGGTATTTGTCACAGCCTTCCCCATGCGCTGTTGCTGAAAGGTCACAAATGCGGCACGCGCCCCTGCCGTTTCTTTATACTTTGTTAAGAAACCCCTGATTCTGCGGGAATTTACCGGCATCGGGCAGCGGTGCGGGGCTGTGGATTGTGCCACATTGGAACCAGTTTCTCGCCAGATTCCCGTCTTTCATAGGAGACGCAGATGACAAGGAGTTGGCGGCGCCTCAGGCTGCAGCCTCAATCGGAGCAGAATCAGTTTCGCTGACTACGGATGATTCTCAATTCGATTCTGCTGACGCGAGATTCGGAGCGCCAAGCGCAGGGGTGGTAGGCGCCAAACGAAAGGGACAGTGCCTCGAGGGCGTGGTCATTGTCGAAACAAATTTGCCCGACCTGAGGTTTCGTACCGGAGATGGGTATTCGGCTTGCGCCCCATCTTCTGCGGTGATGCAGGGAGGTGCTGCGCTTCGAGCTGATGATAGAACGTGGTCTGTCCAAACAGCCACGAGCATCAGGAAAGGAAGCGCAGCATGAAGCACTTTATTGGCCTCGATGTCTCGGTGAAAGAGACCGCCGTTTGCATTATCGACGAATCCGGCAAGATCTGTCGTGAGGTGAAGGTTGTCAGCCACCCTGACGATCTCATTGCGGCGCTGAAGGGCCAGACCTGGAACGTCGAGCGGATCGGACTTGAAGCCGGACCTTTGTCGCAGTGGTTATTTGAGGGGCTGGCCAGGGCGGGATTGCCGGTCATCTGCATCGAGACACGCCATGTGAAGGCATTCCTGAAGGCGCAGCCCAACAAGACGGATCGCAACGATGCGCGCGGCATCGCGCAGATGATGCGCGTCAATCTGTATCGCCCAGTGCATGTGAAGACGCTGACGAGCCAGAGCGGCGGGCGCTCTTGGCGGCCCGCAAGCTGTTGCAGGAAAAGGCGATCGCCATCGAGAACGACATCCGCGGCCTTCTGCGCATTTTGGGCTGAAGGTTGGCGCCGTGGGCACGGCGAAGTTCGAAGAGCGCATTCGCGAGCTCACCGAAGGCATGCCCGATCTCGCGGCAATCATGGAGCCACTGCTTGCCGCCCGAGGGAAGCTGCGTACCGAATTTGCGCACCTCCACAGACAAGCTCTGGCGGTCGTGAAGGATGATGCCACCTGCCGGCGCCTGATGACGATCCCTGGTGTCGGCCCCGTGGTGGCGCTCGCCTATACCGCGACAATCGACATTCCGCAGCGCTTCAGAACTCCAAGGCGGTGGGATCGATCCTGGGACTAACGCCGAAGCTCCACGAGTCCGGGGAAAGCAAGCGCGTCGGCTGCATATCGCTATGCGGGGACGGCACGATGCGCACTTTGCTCTATGAGGCTGCCCAGCTGCTGACGCGCGTGAGGAAATGGTCGTGGCTGAAAGCCTGGGCGATGAAGATCGCCAAACCGCGCGGCATGGCGAAAGCGAAAGTCGCGCCCGCTCGTCGCCTAGCGGTCGTCATGCATCGCATGTGGCTCGACGGCACTGAATTCCGCTGGATGCGGGAAGCCCCCACATCAGCGAGCTGACAACAGGCCGGAAGGAGAAAGACACAAAGTTCCGCCAGCCGGCGGAAGGACGTCCTTCGCAGGACGATGGATGAGGCAAGTTCGAACCCATGTCTGTGCCGATCGCATCACGCGGTAATCACGTACCGGAGATTGAACCGCCTCAACCTCCTAACCCCATGCTGGGAGGGCGAAACGCCGATCCCGAAGAGAAGCGAGGACCTGCGGAAGATGTCATGCCCCGAAGAACCGGAGACGCTCGTAAGCGCTTGACCCCAACACGCCAAATAGAGAAGACATCGGTAACACTTTTCGCTTTTTGCGGGAGGTGTTGATGCCGTGGAAAGAGACTTCGGTGATGGAGCAACGTCTACGTTTCGTCGCCCGGCTTGAGGGCGAAGGCATGAGCGACGTGTGCCGGGAGTTCGGCATCTCGCACAAGACCGGCTACAAGATCTTCAACCGCCCGGAGGCGTTGACGGATCGCTCGGGGCGGCCAGTGCGCTATGCCAACCAGTTGCCCGCACCGGTGGAGGCGAAGATCGTCTCCTGCAAGAAGGACAAGCCGCATTGGGGGGCGCGGAAGATTCGCGAACTGCTTGTCAGGAAGCTTGCCGGCGACGTGCGTGTGCCCGCCAAAAGCACGGTGCATGCCATTCTCGACCGGCACGGACTGGTCGCTCATGCCCGCCAGCGACAGCGTTATCGGGCAGAGGGAACGGCCTTATCACAGGCCCTTTCGCCGAACGACGTGTGGTGCGCCGACTTCAAGGGCGAGTTCAAGCTCGGCGATGGTCGATACTGTTACCCATTGACGGTCACCGACCAGGTGTCACGCTACCTGCTCGCCTGCGAGGCCTTTGAATCGACAAAGGAGGTGGGTGTGTTCGAGGCGTTCCGCCGATAGTTTGCCGAACATGGCCTGCCAAGCGCGATCCGTAGCGACAACGGCCTGCCGTTCGCCAGCCCCAACGGGCTCTACAATCTGTCGAAGCTGTCGGTCTGGTGGCTGAGGCTCGGCATCGGCCTCGAGCGCATCAGGCCGGGCCATCCGCAACAGAATGGCCGGCATGAGCGCATGCACCTGACACTCAAAAGGGAGGCGACGCGCCCACCCGGCAGGAACATCCTGCAGCAACAGGCCCGCTTCGATGCATTCGTCAGCGAATTCAATACCGAACGGCCGCACGAGGCGCTGGATATGAGAGCCCCTGCAGACATCTACACAACATCAGCGCGGATCTATAACGGACTGCCCGAGATCGACTACCCGTTCCACGACAGAGATGCGCTGGTGACCAATTGCGGCCGCATCTGCATCTATCGCAAGATGATCAACATCTCGACCGTGCTGGCCGGCCAGAAACTGGGCATCAAGGAAGTCGACGACGGCATTTGGCTCGTCAGCTTCATGCACTATGATCTCGGATATATCGACCTGGAGCAGAGGACTTTGCAAACCATCGACAACCCGTTCGGCACGAGGTTGTCACCGATGTCTTAGGGACGATCTGTTACCTATGTCTCCGGGCCGGACAAGTGATGTGATGGCGGAGAGGAAGGGATTCGAACCCTCGATACGCTTTTGACGTATACTCCCTTAGCAGGGGAGCGCCTTCGACCACTCGGCCACCTCTCCGGTGGGAGCCTGATAGAGTCATTCGACAGGTGACGCAAGCGCTTTTTCGGCTTTTTCACCTGATGCTGGGGCTACTCAGTTCAACAGCTGTTTGAGATCGGCGGATGCATCGGCAATAATCGCCTTGTCGGGATTGATCCCGGCTTCCAGCATCTTCTTGCCGCTGACATAGGCCTTGGCGTCATTGATCGCATCGACGGCGATGAACGACCCGTTCTTGAAATACCAGATCGAGTGCGCGCCGTCGCGCGCTCCCGGGCGCAGGACCGTATCGTCATAGCCCATATTGAAGCCGGCGATCTGCAGCTTCACATCATACTGATCAGACCAGAACCAGGGCCTGGGATCATATGCTTCGTTGCCGCCCGCAATGATGGCGGCAACGGCCTCCGCCTGGTCGACAGCGTTCTGCACCGATTCGAGACGGATGCGCCCGCCTTGCCACGGCAGGACCGCGCAATCACCGGCAGCAAAAATCGAGGGGTCGGATGTGCGGGCAAATTCGTCCACGATGATCCCGTTGGCGACCTCGAGACCGGCCTCCTTGGCGAGCTGGTCGTTCGGGACGACGCCAATGCCGACGACCACGAAATCGACCTCGATTGTAGACCCGTCTGAGAGCTCTGCGGCGATGACCCTGCCATCATGGCCGACAAGGTGTTTTAGTCCGGTCTTCTCTCGGATGACGACATCATGCGCTTCGTGAATCACGCGCATGATGTCGGCCGTCTCCTTGGCGGCGACGCGCTGGAGGATTCGGTCGGCCATCTCGATGACCGTGACCTCGAGACCACGGTGGCGGGCGACGGCAGCTGCCTCTAGTCCGATATAGCCTCCGCCGATGATAAGGACACGACGACCCGGGCGCATTTCATCGGCCAGCAAATCGGCATCGCGCTTATCGCGCGCCACATAGACGCCTTCGAGATCTCCGCCGATCGACGCCGGCAGCGCGCGCGGCGTCGATCCGGTCGTCAGTGCCAGAGTACCGTAGTCGAGCGAAGAGCCGTCCTGCAGCAGCACCTGCTTCTTGTCGCGCACGATCTGCTCAGCCCAGGTGGAAAGCCTGATCTCGACATTGTTGTCGCCATACCAGTGTTCCGGCCGGAACAGCAGGCGATCGAACGTCATCTCGCCGAGCAGATATTTCTTCGTGAGCGGCGGCCGCTGATAGGGCAGCGCATCTTCGGCTCCGATGATGGTGATGGGTCGCATATCCTTGAGCGCGCGCAGTTTCGCGGCCAGCGCAAAGCCCGCCTGCCCCGCGCCGATGATCACCAATCTGTCCGTCACGTTCCCACTCCCAGCATCCATTCGCGCGTTCCAGCAAAGGCCTAGCCCCTACCCCCAGCGCCGTCAACCGGAAGCTGATCGACCTCAGTCGATCTCGATCCAGCGGCGCTCGTGGAACGACTGTGCCATGGCGTGAACGGACTTCTCTATCCTAAGACCGTCTTCGAATGTCACGATCGACGACGGCTCACCGGAAACTGCGCGGATCAATTCGCGGCATTCGATGATTTTCAGGTCGTTGAAGCCGAGCCCGTGGCCTGGCGCCGGAATAAAACGATCGTAGGGTTGGTGAGCCGGGCCGGCGAGTATCTTGCGGAAGCCCTGTTCGGAGCCGCGGCCTTGCGCCTGGTAGAGCTCGAATTCGTTCATGCGCTCTTGATCGTAGGCAATCGAGCCCTTCGAGCCGAAGATCTGCAGCGCGATTCGACCTTTTCGCCCCCAAGCGGCGCGGTTCGCCATCAGCACAGCAGAGATGCCCCCGCCGAGGCGCATCAGAACATTGGCCGCATCGTGATTCTCGACGTCGCGACGGCCACCCTCCCTCAGCGGTCGGCTGTCGTACGGCTTCACCATGTCCGTGATAACAGCCTCCACGTGACCGAACAGATACCAGAGCAGCGACAGCGGATGTACGGCGAAATCATCCAGAGCGCCGTAGCCGCCAGAAAGTTCGCTCTTCCAATAGAAGAAGACATGGGGATCGGCCATGAAGTCCTCGTCCATCTCGACGCGGATATGATTGACGGCACCGATCGCCCCTTCCTCGATCAGCGCCTTGATATGCCGCATCACGGGATTCTGGATGTAGTTGTAGCCGAGAACGGCAACCTTGCCCGAGGCCCGTGCCGTCTTCAGCATGCGCTCGGCATCGGCGTACGCCGGCGCCATCGGCTTCTCGCACCAGACATGCTTGCCCGCGTCGAGCGCGGCAATCGCCATCTCGGCATGGAACTGGTTCGGCGTCGTGACGGAAACGACGTCGACTTCGGGATCGGCGATCAGCGTGCGCCAATCGGCCGTCGCCTTTTCGAAACCGAATTCGGAGGCGCGCTTCCCGGCAAGCTCGGCATTGGCTTCGGCCAGATGAACCAGGCGCGGGCGCTCGACGTCACCGAAGACGGTTTTGACCGCATTCCACGCCAGGGCATGGCATTTGCCCATATAGCCGGTGCCGATCAGGCCGATTCCCAGTGCTTTCATCATATCTCCTCCAGATGCCGAGTGGTTTTTGGAATATTTAGATCATTTTGACAAGCGCCCCTGCCGCGCACGCTTGCGCCACGAAACTTGAGAACCGTTCAAAACTCTTGGATTTCAAGGCAATAAAAACAATTGGGTTCCGGTATGAAAATCATTTATGGTGATCATTGTGGAATGTTTATTTCGTTCAATGGACCGCATGCATGGACAGTGACAGCAAAACGACCGCTAGGGTTCCGCGCGACTTCGAGAGCCTGCGCAGCATCATCATCGAACGCAAAGCAAACATGCCTAAGCGCCTTGCACAGGTCGCGGCTTTTGCGCTCGGCAATCCTGATGAAATTGCATTCGGCACGACGGCAAGCATCGCGGCGGCATCCGAGGTGCAGCCGTCGACCCTCGTGCGCCTCGCACACCATCTCGGTTACGTGGGCTTCTCGGACCTGCAGAGTATCTTTCGCGAGCGCCTTCGCGACCGCACACTGTCATATGAAGAGCGGCTCGTGACACTGGAGAAGGCAAGCGGCGAGGACGAAGATGCCAGCCTGCTATCCGGCTTCATTTCCGCCGCAAGCCAATCGATCAACCGGCTGGCGGCCACGGTGCAGACGGACACCTTTGCCAAGGCAGTCGAGATTCTCGCGGCTGCGGAGACGATCTACCTGATCGCCAAGCGGCGCTCCTATCCGCTGACTGCGCATATGACCTACGCCTTCTCGAAGCTGAATATCCGGCACCAGATCGTCGCTTCGCCAAACGGCGTCGATCCGGAGATGGTGCAATTCGCGACGCCGAACGATGCGGCAATCGCCGCAAGCTTCTCGCCCTATGCCGCCGATAGCCTGAGCCAGGCGGAAGCACTGGCGGATCGCGGCGTGCCTGTCGTCGCCATCACCGATTCGGCTTTTTCGCCGCTTGCTGCTCGCGCCACCTGCTGGTTCGAGGTGGCGGAGGCGGACTTTGCCGGTTTCCGCTCGCTCTCGGCCTCGATGGCACTGACGATGGCCCTGCCAGTCGCCATTGCCGAGCGGCGGCGGAAAAGAACTCACGCAAAATCGGTGAAATGAAAAATGGAATAAACATTCCGAATTGACAACAATACGGAACCGATGTTTCATTACTGGCAATCGGCAGGCATCAAGCCGTAGCTAAAATCTAGCGGGAGGACATCATGGCACAACCGAACCCGGGCTCGCAGCCGGAGCCGTCGCTTGACGTGATCACCATCGGCCGCTCCTCGGTCGACCTCTACGGGCAGCAGATCGGTTCGCGGCTTGAGGATATCGGCTCCTTTGCCAAGTCGGTCGGAGGCTGCCCCGCCAACATTGCCATCGGAACCGCGCGCCTCGGACTCAAGTCCGGCCTGATCACCCGCGTTGGCGACGAGCAGATGGGTCGCTTCATCATCGAGCAATCGGCGCGTGAAGGGGTCGAGACGAAAGGTATCAGGACCGATAAGGAACGCCTGACGGCGCTGGTGCTTCTCGCCGTCGAGGCCGAAGGCGTTTCGCCGATGATTTTCTACCGCTCGGATTGTGCCGACATGGCGCTCGATGAAGGCGATATCGACGAAAGCTTCATAAAATCGTCGCGCGCAGTGCTGGTGTCGGGAACGCATTTCTCCCGACCGAACACCGAAGCCGCGCAGCGCAAGGCAATCCGAATCGCCAAGGCCAACGGCCGCAAGGTGATCTTTGACATCGACTATCGGCCGAATCTCTGGGGTCTCGCGGGCCACGCCGAGGGCTTCGAGCGCTATGTGAAGTCTGACCGCGTCTCATCTAAGATGAAGGAAACGCTTCCAGACTGCGATTTGATCGTCGGAACCGAAGAGGAAATCCTGATTGCCTCCGGGGCCGACGACGTGCTCGGCGCACTCAAGGAAATCCGCCGCCTGTCGCCGGCAACGATCGTTCTCAAGCGCGGCGCCATGGGCTGCATCGTCTATGACGGTCCAATCAGCGACAATCTGGAAGACGGCATTGTCGGCGAAGGTTTCCCCATCGAGGTGTTCAACGTGCTCGGCGCCGGCGACGCCTTTATGTCCGGCCTCTTGCGCGGTTGGCTGAAGAACGAGCCGCTGAAGACCTGCGCCACCTGGGCCAACGCCTGCGGCGCCTTCGCCGTTTCCCGCCTGCTCTGCTCGCCGGAATATCCGACCTGGGCCGAGCTCGATTTCTTCCTGAAGCACGGCAGCAAGCATCGCGCGCTGCGCAAGGACGACGCGATCAACCACATCCATTGGGCCTCGACCCGCAAGGGCGATATTCCGCTTCTCATGGCGCTTGCGATCGACCATCGCTCGCAGCTCACAAGCGTCTGCGACGAGCTCGGCGTCGATTACAAGAAAATCGTCGCCTTCAAGCGCCTTGCCGTTCAAGCCGCCGCGCGTGTCGCGGATGGCCGCAATGGCTATGGAATGTTGATCGATGAGCGCTTCGGGCGCGACGCCTTCTTCGATGCGGCGACCAAGAACTTCGCCTGGATCGGTCGCCCTGTGGAACTGCCGGGATCAAAGCCGCTGCGCTTCGAGTTCAGCCAGGACATCGGCTCGCAGCTCGTAGAATGGCCGCTCGACCATTGCATCAAGTGCCTGTGCTTCTACCATCCGGATGATCCGGCAGCACTGAAGACCGAGCAGCAGGAAAAGCTGCGCACGCTATTCGAGGCCGCTCGCAAGGTCGGCCGCGAACTGCTCATCGAGATCATTGCAAGCAAGAACGGGCCGTTGACGGACGATACGATCTCGACGGCGATGGAAGAGCTTTATGCACTTGGCATCAAGCCCGACTGGTGGAAGCTGGAGCCTCAGGCCTCGACGGCTGCCTGGAAGAAGATCGACGCCGTGATCGCCAAGCACGATCCCTGGTGCCGCGGCATCGTGCTGCTCGGCCTTGAAGCGCCGGCCGACGAGCTGGTGAAGGGCTTCGAGGCGACGCTGGCCGCCCCTTCCGTCAAAGGCTTTGCCGTGGGGCGGACGATTTTTGCCGATGCGGCACGCGCCTGGCTGTCCGGCAAGATGAACGACGAGGAGGCGATCGCCGATATGGCCGGACGCTTCCGCCAATTGACCGAGGCCTGGTTGAAAACCCGCGGCCTACATTAATTAGAGCATTTGGGAGGTGCCCCATGGGCAAGACTGTACGATTGACGATGGCGCAGGCGGTTGCGCATTTCCTCAAGAAGCAGATGACCATCGTCGACGGCAAGAAGGTGCCGATCTTCGGTGGCGTCTGGGCGATCTTCGGGCACGGCAACGTTGCCGGCATCGGCGAAGCGCTCTATCAGGTGCGCGGTGAACTACCGACCTTTCGCGCCCACAACGAGCAAGGCATGGCGCATGCGGCCATCGCATATGCCAAAGCGAGTTTCCGCCAGCGATTCATGGCGTGCACCACCTCCATCGGCCCCGGCGCACTCAACATGGTGACGGCTGCCGGTGTCGCGCACGTCAATCGCATTCCTGTTCTCTTCCTGCCGGGCGACGTCTTCGCCAACCGCGCGCCGGATCCGGTGCTGCAGCAGATCGAGGATTTTGGCGACGGTACAGTGTCGGCCAACGACGCCTTCCGCCCGGTTTCGCGATATTTCGATCGGATCACGCGGCCGGAACAGATCATCGCGGCGCTGAAGCGTGCCATGCAGGTGCTGACCGATCCGCTGGATTGCGGCCCGGTTACGCTGTCTCTTTGCCAGGACGTGCAGGCGGAAGCTTTCGATTATCCAGAGAGCTTCTTTGAGGAACGCGTCTGGACGACGCGCCGTCCGCGCCCGGATGCCGATGAGCTGGCGAATGCGATTGCGCTCATCAAGAAATCCGAAAAGCCGGTCATCATCGCTGGCGGCGGCGTCCTCTACTCGCAGGCGACCAAGGAACTGACCGCCTTCGCCGAGGAGCACCGCATTCCGGTCGTCGTCACGCAGGCCGGAAAGTCGGCGATCGACGAGCGGCATCCGCTGGCGCTTGGCTCGGTTGGTGTCACCGGCACATCGGCAGCCAATGCGATTGCCGTCGAAACGGACCTGATCATCGCGGTCGGAACACGCTGCCAGGACTTCACGACCGGTTCGTGGGCGCTCTTCCAGAACGAGAAGCTGAATATTCTCGGCCTGAACATCGCCGCCTACGATGCCGCGAAGCACGACGGCCAGACGTTGGTGGCCGACGCCCGCGAAGGCCTGAAGGCCGTGTCGAGCGGCCTCGCCGGCTGGAAGGCACCGGCTGCATTGGCGCAGAAGGCAGAACGGGAAAAGCAGGTCTGGATGGAGGCAGCCGCCAAGGCGATGGCGAGCACCAATGCCGCCCTGCCCTCCGATGCCCAGGTGATCGGCGCGGTTACACGCTCGATTGATCTCGAAAAGGCCATCGGCCTCTGCGCAGCGGGCGGTTTGCCGGGCGAGATGCACAAGCTCTGGCCGGCGACCGCACCGGGCAGCTACCATATGGAGTACGGCTTCTCCTGCATGGGCTACGAGATCGCCGGCGGCCTTGGCGCCAAGATGGCGCATCCCGAAAAGGAAGTGTTCGTCCTCGTCGGCGACGGCTCCTACATGATGCTGAATTCCGAGCTGGCGACATCGGTCATGCTCGGCCTGAAGCTCAACATTGTCCTGCTCGACAATCGCGGCTACGGGTGCATCAACCGCCTGCAGATGGCAACCGGGGGTGCGAACTTCAACAACCTTCTGAAGGACGCGCACTACGAAGTGATGCCGGAGATCGATTTCCGGGGCCATGCCGAGAGCATGGGGGCCGTTGCCGTGAAGGTCGCGTCGATCGCCGAGCTCGAGAAGGCAATCGCCGACTCGAAGAGGAACGACCGCACATCGGTCTTCGTCATCGACACCGACCCGCTGATCACCACGGAAGCCGGCGGCTACTGGTGGGATGTTGCCGTCCCCGAAGTCAGCCCGCGCGAGCAGGTCAACAAGGCGCGCAAGGCCTACGTCGAAGCGCGCGCCGCCCAGCGTATCAGCTAGTTGATTGTTGTCGTTTTTCGGAAGAGCGATTGCCGTTCCTCAGAAAATGCGTTTAAGGAGAATATTGATGAAGGCCAAACTTGGCATGTCGCCCATCGCGTGGTGGAACGACGACCTTCCTGAGCTCAGCGACGATGTATCCCTTGAGGAATGCCTGCGCCAATCGCGCAGTGCGGGCTTTACCGGCATGGAACAGGGCCGCCGCTTCCCCAACGATCCCAGGGAGATGCTGCCCATTCTACGCGCCGCCGACGTGACGCTTTGCGGCGGCTGGTTCTCGGGCACTTTGGTCGACGAGGAACTTGCCGCCAACAAGGACCGCATCGCTCCGATGATCGAGCTGTTCAAAGCGGTCAATGCGCCCTGCATCGTCTATGGCGAAACCGGCCGCTCCATCCAGGGCGACCGTTCCAAGCCGCTGGCGACCAAGCCGCGCCTCTCCGACGACGAGATGAAGGCCTATGCGCGCCGCGTCACCCAGTTCGGGGAATGGTGTGCCGATGAGGGCATGCCGCTCTCCTATCACCATCATATGGCCGCCGTGGTCGAAACCGAGCCGGAACTCGACGCCTTCATGCGCAATTCGGGCCAAGGCATCCCGCTGTTGCTCGATGCTGGGCACCTGGCCTTTGCCGGCGGCGACGTGTTGCGCGCCATAGACAATCACCACGCCCGCATCAACCACGTTCATGTCAAGGACATCCGCAAGCCCGTGGTGGACGGGTTGGACCGCAGCCGGCAGTCCTTCCTTGATGCGGTGGCGCTCGGCGCTTTCACGGTGCCGGGCGACGGCTCGCTCGATTTCGGCGCCATCGTCCAGCGGCTGGCCGATCACGGCTACGAGGGATGGTTCGTCGTCGAGGCCGAACAGGATCCGCGCAGGGCTCCGCCGCAGAAAATGGCCGAGATTGGCCACGCCGAATTGATGCGCGTCATGACCGCCGCCGGTTACACGGTGGAAACCGAAGGCTTCCCCAAGGAATAGCGCGCCGTCCGCGACAGGTGTGGCCAATTGCATTTCTGCTCCTCCCACGACCCCTCCCGCAACGCGGAGGGGTCGAGGACAAGAAAGCCAGATCATCAAGGAGTACCACGAATGCCAAACCTCAAGGTGAAACCGTCGGGCGCGCACGGCCGCGTTACTCATGTCACGCCGGAAAATGCCGGCTGGACCTATGTCGGCTTCGACATGCATCGGTTGAAACCGAATGAAACCGTTTCGGGAGAAACGGGCGAACGCGAGGTTTGCCTCGTCTGGGTCAGCGGCAAGGGCAAGGCCAAGGCCGGCACCAAGGATTTCGGCACGCTGGGCGAGCGCATGAGCCCCTTCGATGGTGCACCGCATGCGCTCTATATTCCGATGGAATCCGCGTGGTCGGTGACGGCCGAGACGGACCTCGAACTCGCGGTCTGCTCTGCTCCGGGCGGCGGCACCTACGAGGCGAAAGCGATTCCGCCCGGCACCCACCCGGCGCTGACGCGCGGCAAGGGCACCAATGTGCGCCACGTCAACAACATTATGCCCGAAGACGACGCCTCGGCGTATTCACTGCTTGTCGTCGAAGTCATCACGCCGGGCGGGCACACGTCGAGCTACCCGCCGCACAAGCACGATCAGGACGATCTTCCCAACGAGAGTTTGCTGGAAGAGACCTACTATCACCGCCTCAACCCGCCGCAGGGCTTCGGCTTCCAGCGCGTCTACACCGACGACCGATCGCTGGACGAAGTGATGGTGCTCGAGGACGGCGACGTGACGCTGGTGCCGAAAGGCTACCATCCTTGCGCGGCCTGCCACGGCTATGACCTCTACTATCTGAACGTCATGGCTGGGCCAAAGCGCATCTGGAAGTTCTACAATGCGCCGGAACACGAGTGGCTGCTGAAAGCCTAAGCGAGATGACGATCGCTAAATAATCTGACAGCGCCGCAAAGGCGCTGATGGTTCAATTCCTCCATCAGCATCAACGGATGGAGGATTGCCATGCCACACCCGACCGAGACACTGCCCCTTCACAGGTCCTTTTCAAAGCAAACGTTCGGGCCATGGTTGGTCGCGACGCTTCTCGGCCTGATCCGGTGGAGCGCGCGCAAGCTGGGCGAACGTCGGGATCGTAATGCGCTGCTGGAGCTTTCCGACGAACAGCTGAAAGATATCGGCCTCTCCCGTGGTCAGACCGAAAGCGATGTCCATATCTACAGCCGGCATTCGTCTAGCAATCGCAATGATTGTGGTTAGCATTGGATAGGCCGATGATGCTGCCCGGTCCGAGAAGGTAATGAAGCTGATGTCGCAATTCTCGACCGCCCTGCTGCTGAGGACGAAAACGATCGCGATTCGCGATGTCGTCTGCAGCGGCGAGTGCCGCCACAAAAGTGATGAAGAATGCGCGCACAAGACCAGCTTGGTTTATCCCTATCGCGGTGTCTTCATGCGCCATGCCGGACGTAACGACACCGTCGCGGAAGCCAATCAGGTGCTGTTCTTCAATGCTTCGCAAGGCTACCGGATCAGCCATCCCGTCGAGGGCGGGGATGCCTGCCTCGATCTTGCGATCGATGAGGCGCTGTTGGCAGAACTTGCCCCCAAAGAGCAGTTGCAATCCTCCATTCCGGTCTCCTTCCATCGCCAGCGGCGACGCATCGACCCGCGCGCGCAAGCGCTCGTTGCGCTGCTTCGCCATGGTCTGCATCGAGGCGCCGCCGAAACCCTGGAGGCGGAGACATTGGTTCTCACGTTGGTGCGACGTTCGCTCGGGGAGCGGACGTCGCACGCCGCAGGCGCAAGCGTCGGCCGTCAGAAACTCGTCGACCGCGCGAAGCTTGTGCTCTCTTCCGATCTTTCGCGACGCTGGACGCTCAGCGATATCGCGGCAGAGGTTGGCGTCTCCCCGGTCTATCTCACCCAGGTCTTCCAGCAAGTGGAGGCGACGCCGCTCTATCGCTACCAGTTGCGGCTGCGCCTTGCCCGTGCGCTCGATCTGCTCGGCAGGTACGAGGATCTGACGGCGCTCGGGCTCGATCTTGGCTTCTCCAGCCACAGCCATTTCACATCGTCCTTCAGGCAGGCCTTCGGCCAGACGCCAGCGGAATTCCAGCGCGCAGCGCGCTTGCGGGCATGATCGCTAAAGATTTCGACAGCGGTCCTGTGGGTGGAATGCTCTGATGGCATCGTCCCAAGCCGGGACGGCAAACGGAGGATAATCCCATGAAGAAGACCACATGTGCCGCCTGCGACTGTGAACTCGGCCCCGACACCATCAGCGTGAAACTCGGCGGAAAAACCGTCGAGGTTTGCTGTCAGGAATGTGCTGAGGCCTTGAAGGAGGCCTCGGCAGCCGCAAGCATCGCGCGCGGCAAAGACTAGGTGCCTCACCAGATGTCGAGCACGAGATGCGGAACGCCGTTCGACGTCTTGCGCGGCGATACGCCGTTGCCGTCGATCTGTGCATTGATGCGCTGACGGAAGGCGGAAAAGCTCTCGAAGGTCACGACATTCACCGGTTCGTCGAAGTGGATGGTGATCTTGTGGAGCCCGCCTCCCGGCTGCCCCGCAAGCGCGAGCACCTTGCCGGTGAACGGCTGGTTCAGATAGCGGCCGTTCACCAGGGAGCCGACGGAGATGGCGGAGATTGGCTCCTCGTTCCGCCGAGTGGCGAGCGCGGAGAGCGTATTCCAGTCGCGCACGCCGTGCTGCTGGGCAACGAGCTCGAGCACGGCGCTGTGAGAGATCGCAGTGCCGAGTGTTTCCATGGCCTGGCGAAGGCGTTTGGCTTGCGATTTCAATTCTTCGATTGTCGGATATGCAGTGGTCACGGATTCAGCCTTTCGGAAGGCATGCCATTTCGACCTGTACAAGGGAGCTCGCATTGCCTGCAGTCAGCATGCACCAAATTGGCTGTGACTGGTCTTGTCGAGGACTTCACCATGGACTTGTCGTCCGCGAGCGGCCGGCGCCTCGAGCCACGCCCGATATGCTTGAAGGACGGCGGGCTGTCAAGCGGCGCCTAAACCTCAGCCCCGCCCATCCCTGCCCAACAATGACGCATTCTGCTCTTCAGACAGGCATAAGCTTCGGATTGTAGGGAGATTATTCAGAAGTTGTCAGCAATCTTGCGCTAATCTCGAAACCTACAACAAGCGGAGGCTACCATGGCCTTTCAGATGCACCTCGACACAGAGCACCCGCAGCCCGAGCAGGCTTACCGGGAATTTGCGCTCGACCGCCCCGGCAAGATCATCTTCGTCGGGCATCACCTCAGCACGGGAACGCAGGTCCGCTGCCTGATCCGCACCATCACGCTTGCTGGCGCAGTGCTGGAGGTCAATCCGAACCTCGAGGTCCCGAACCACTTCTTCCTCGAGATCCTCGGCATCCATGACGAGATCGGCTCGACGGTGGTCAAGCGCGAGGGCGACCTTGTGACGATCAGCTTCAACATGTTGATCAATCCGGAATTCCTGCATCACGTCTTGAGGCTGAACTTCGAAACGTAGCCTCCATCCGGCCCGCTCTCACACTTCGCCTGCAAAAGCGCGGCCTTTCTCGCGGCACTGCGCCTTGCGGCCCGCCAGGCGATGAGCCGAACGATCAGTTGAAGGTCCTGCCATTCCAGCCCTTCAAGCGGGTCGGCGAACCGATCCCCTTGAACTTTCCGACCACAATCTTGAAACGCATTCCAGAGAGCCACCCAGTTGAGATCCATTGCTTCAGCCTCCATCTATTGCTGGAGTGACTGAGCTAAGTCGTCCGGTGCTCTTGATGTAGACGCACAGGAGAAAGGGGGTTTTCATCCATGAAGGATGCGAGTTGGGACGATCTGCAACTGTTCTTTCATGTCGCGACCGGCGGCGGGCTTTCGGCTGCTGCAACGCAAACCGGCCTCAGCGCGCCTACGATCGGCCGTCGCATGCTGGCACTGGAGCGTGCGACGGGACGCGCGCTCTTCAGCCGCGGCCCGACAGGATACTTGCTGGCCAAGGACGGCGTTGCGCTCCTCGAGCGGGTGCGCTTGATGCAGGAAGCGGCCCAGTCCATTGCGGATTGGCGGGGCGAAGTCCTGACGTATCCCATCGTCTCAATGGCTGCGGACAGCTGGACATCACGCTTTATCGCTTCCCGCCTTGCCAACGTCTGGACCCCGAAGGACGCTTTTCGCATGTGCTACAAGACTTGCGATGCCGGCGTCGACTTCACCTATCGCGAGGGGCACATCGCCATACGCCATAGCCGCCCCGACAGCGGCAATGTCGCCATCCGCCGATCCGTTACGGTTGCACACGCCGTTTACCAGGCACGCAGCTTCGACGATCGCAACCGCAACTGGATTTCACTCGGCACCGACATCGCCACGACGCCAGCCGACAAGTGGACATTCGAGCAACCGGATTATTGGATCACAGGCTGGACGAATACGCCGCATATGCTCTTTTATCTGATCCGCGGCGGTGCCGGACGCGGGGTATTGCCGTGCTTCATCGGAGATGCCGATCAGAGCCTCGTTCGCGCCGGCCCGCTCATCGATGAACTGACTTATGAGATGTGGGTCACTGCTCACGACGACGAGCGGCAGCGCCCGGAAGTGCGCACAGTCATTGATCGACTCGTAGCGCTCTTTTTTGAAAACGAGGCGCTTTTCGCAGGGGGTGCGCCAGGGGCATAGAACCCGCAGCACCGGTAAAACCCACCTTGTACGATATTGCGTCAAGCGGCCAGATGCCGCTCTATCTGGTCAACCGGCAGATTGATATAATCCTTGGGCACCTCAGCCGAAATCGCAGCCTGAACATCGGCCGTCAGATTGCCGCGTAGCGTGCCGAGTGCCTTTGGCGGCGCAACCAGAATGATGCGACGCGCGTTCTTTTCGCGCACCAGTTCATCCATCTTTGCGGCAACCTGCTTCAGAAACGCGGCTTCGGCCTGCTCGTGCCAATCCGTTTGCTCCACAGCACTAGCGCTCTGGCCATTGGCGGCGTGGGTTCGACCCGGTTTGTCGGTGCCTATTTCGCGGTCCGGTTCATTAGGCTGGCTCAAGATTTCCTCAACCTTGAGGTTCATCAATTCCACATCGCCTGCGTTCCGCAGGATCAATGCCTTGGCACCATCGCAAACGACCACCCACGATTTCGACGGAACTCTGACATCAACCATTGTGATTTCCTCGCTTTACAATTTTGGAGCGCCGGACGTCTCCGACAATTAGGCAAACGTGCGGGCCGGCAAAGAGTTCGATGACATTTCGCGACAATCGCGGTGCTTGGCGATCCAATCGGCGTTCGGCACGTAAAGGGGATATAGTCAGAAGGGCTGCGTGCGGGCAGAAAAAGGCCGCATCGCTAAAATTGTATTTTCTTCTTTGACAATTGCGCAAAGCATTCGTGTGAGGCTCCAATCGAAGAGGACCGAGATCACCTTGGTTCAAGGGAGACACGCGGGATGTCGATGCTTCGCGCCACACACCTTGCGACCGTGAAATCCGCGGTTTACGAGACGCGTTGGGAACAATTCACCGTAAGGCGCCCAGCCCGGATCGTCGCGGTGCGACCCTGCCTTACGGGTATCTCCATTCGCAGTGCGGAGATCGTCGATATCTCGCGCGGTGGCGCCACGTTTATCGTGTCATCGACCGGAGGCCTGCCGAAGCACTACTACCTCAATATTCTTGGCCTTGCCTATCGGATCGGTTGCGCCGAAGTCTATCGCAACAACGAACGGATCGGCGTCCGGTTCATCAATACGATCGAGCCCGAAGTTCTGCGTCGAGTCGTTCGCGCCGACTTCATGAGCGGCAATGTGGAAGCTATCGAGGCTCGCGGATCCGTGCGCATGTAAATCGCCTGGACCTGGGAATAATGTTTCTTGCCTTGGCGGCAGCAGGGCCTATTGTCGGTCCGATTTTTCACAGCATCCAGGAAATTGCCCCAGCATGTCCGCCTTCTCGCGCTTCACGCCGCTTGCTAGCGCCCTCCCCTCCACCGTTCCTTTCGTCGGCCCAGAAGCGATCGAGCGTCAGCGCGGCCTCCAGGTCAAGGCGCGCATCGGCGCCAACGAGAATGGCTTCGGCCCTGCCCCGTCGGTGCTCGCCGCCATGCGTGAGCAGGCTGGCGAGATATGGAAATACAACGATCCTGAAAACTACGTGCTCAGGGAAGCACTTGCCAACCATCTCGGCGTCGCAATCGGGTCTGTCGCGATCGGCGGCGGCATCGACGAACTGCTCGGCCAGATCGTACGGCTCGTGATCGAGCCGGGGGCACCTGTCGTGACATCGCTCGGTGGCTATCCAACCTTCAATTTCCACGTTACCGGCTTCGGCGGGCGGCTCGTCACCGTGCCTTACGCGAGCGACCGCGAGGATCTTGACGGCCTCCTTGAGGCCGTCAAGCGCGAGAACGCGCCTCTGGTCTATTTCGCCAATCCGGACAATCCGATGGGAAGCTGGTGGGATGGCGAAAGCATCGTCGCATTTGCTCGTGCGCTGCCCGAAACCACGATGCTCATCCTCGACGAGGCCTACAGCGAAACCGGGCCGGCCGGATCTCTGCCCTCGATCGACGCACTGATCGAGCTGCCCAACATCGTGCGCACGCGCACCTTCTCGAAAGCCTACGGCCTCGCCGGCGCCAGGGTCGGTTACGTCATTTCGACACCTGGTACGGCGCGCGCTTTCGACAAGATCCGCAATCATTTCGGGATGAACCGGCTGGCAACGGTCGCTGCGCTGGCCGCACTCAAGGATCAGGCCTATCTCGCCGAGGTGGTTGCCAATATCCACGGCGCGCGTGACCGGATCGCCGGTATTGCTAAGGCTAACGACCTGCTTCCGCTCGCCTCCGCGACGAATTTCGTTGCGATCGATTCCGGACGCGACGGCACCTATGCCCGTGCCATCGTCGATGGCCTGATGCAGTATGGCGTCTTCATCCGCATGCCGGGTGTGGCTCCGCTCAATCGCTGCATCCGCGTCAGCGTCGGACCGGAGGCCGACATGGCGCTTTTCGAGGAAGCATTGCCGCAGGTGCTCAAGGCGCTGGGTTAATGCAAAGAACCGCGCCGGCCTTGTTCCTGCCGGTCGCGGTTGCTGCCGTTCGTTGCATCGGCTCCGTCCAAAGCGCCTGCCTACCCCTCTTTTGAGGTTGTTATTGGTTTCGCCCGCGCTGGCGGGCAGACGGTGCTCAGTGGATCGTCATCCATTCGCGAGCAGCACGTAGCGCCTCTACGAGCTGCATCTTGTCCATGCTTGCAGCAACGTCGGCGCGAAGCTCCGCGGCGCGGTCGTTGCCCTTGATCGCCGCGATATTCAGCCACTTGTGAGCGGCGACCAGATCGACGGCGCAGCCGCGGCCGGTCGCATACATCAGACCCATTTCGCAGAAGATGTCGGCGTTGTTCTCGCCACCCATGGTGGCCATTTCAGCATTGTGCATTTCAAAGCGTGCCATCGGTTTATCCCTGTTTAGCCTGTTGTCGACTTGCCCTGTTTTACCTTTGGGACCCTGCCGTCTATCGCGGCTTTAGAACCCTTCGGTTCGGCGGGTTTGCCCCGCTCGTTTGATGGCTCCACTATGCCAAGGGGCTTTCAAAAAACGCCTAAAATGCATGATTAATTTGAGACAAACAAAGTGCAAATGCTTGGTAAAATTGGATTTTTGTTAAACATCGGGATCCCTGCAGATTAAGGATTTTCGACACAATTTTACGGAATATTAAGATCTGAAAATCAACCTTCCGTTCACCACGAAATCACTACCAGTTGCGTGAAGTGGAAGATTTCGAAGCTTTTGCATTGCGAAAAACCGTTGCCACGAATGGCGAAAAATACATTTACGTTTACGTTCGCGTCATATATTTTCGCGCCTGGACATTAGGAGGAACGAATGATCCGCACACTTATTCTCGCTGGCGCATTGGTGCTTGCCGCCGGGGCAGCCTCTGCAGACGAGCCGATCGTCGGCAACTGGAAGACGGCTGCGGGCGATACGGCCCATATTGCATCGTGCGGCGGCAGCTACTGCATCGTGCTGAAGTCAGGCAAGTATGCCGGCAAGAAGATTGGAACGCTCGCAGGAAGCGGCGTCACCTATACCGGCCAGATCACGGATCCGGCCAACGACAAGACCTACAGCGGATCGGGCAACGTTCTCGGAAATTCGCTGAAGATGAAGGGGTGCGTCCTCAACGTGCTCTGCAAATCGCAGACCTGGACCCGCCTGTAAAAAAACGAACCGGAAAGAGAAGCGCCTGGAAACCGACCGGGCGCTTTTCTGCATTCGGTGTCAGCGGGCGCGCTGATTGAAGAGTATCTTCTGTGCTTCCTTGTCCTCGGCAAGGTTGCTGCGTTCGCGCTCTTCCTTGCCGATCGCCGTGCCACGGATTACGGCCGGACGCCCCATCATCGTCTCGAACCAGCGCTTCAGGTTGGGAAACTCGTTGAGGTCCTGTCCCTGCTTCTCGTAAGGAATGACCCAGCCGATGCAGGCCATGTCGGCGATCGAATAGTCGCCGGCGAGATAGTCGCGCTCTGCCAACCGCGTGTTCATCACGCCGTATAGGCGGTTTACTTCATTGGTATAGCGCTTGATACCGTATTCGATCTTCTCCGGCGCATAACCGCGGAAGTGATGCGCCTGGCCCGCCATCGGGCCCAATCCGCCCACCTGCCAGAAAAGCCACTCCTCGATCTGGACGCGTGTGCGCTCGTCCGAAGAATAGAACTTCCCAAATTTGCGGCCGAGATACTGCAGGATGGCGCCCGACTCGAACACGGAGATCGGTTCACGGCCAGGACCATCCGGATCGATGATCGCGGGCATGCGGTTGTTCGGGGCGATCTTTAAGAATTCCGGCGCGAATTGCTCGCCCCGGCCGATATTGATGTACTTGACCTCGTAGGGAACGCCGAGTTCCTCGAGCATGATACTGATCTTCCAGCCATTTGGCGTCGGCCAATAATAAAGCTCAATCGGTGCCGTCATGAAAATCTCCTTTGCGGGACTAAAGAGATAAGCAGCGCCCGCCGCGCTTCAAGCTGCCCGGCTTCCTGAACGCCTGATGAACCGGGATCTCAGCACCGGTTCAGCCACAACGTGGCAAAACTGTCTCAACGCTAAGGCGATACCGGGGCAGAGTCATGGATATGCTCATTTTGGCAAGACGTTTCACCATCATCACACTGTTTGCGGCGGTCTTCGCCGTCAGCTTCTCGGCAGTTGTCAGCCGCAATGCGGGCGGCGGTGCGCAGTCTCATTTCGGAGCCAACTACACCTGCTTCGACGCCACCAGCCCATTCTGCAGGACAAGCCGCTAGTCCATCGGCGCGGCGGCACATCGCCGCGCCCAAATCCGTGCAATCCCCTCCGACGCGTCGTTTGCTTGTTAAAAACAACACTCTATAATGGCGCATGAGCAAACGAATCTCTTCCCCCCTCGACATTTCGTCCCCGTCACCTTTCGTTCCGCAAACCTTTGACGATCCGGTCAAGGCTGTCGACGTGCTGACGGAACTCTACGAGCGCAACACCACCTTCCTGATTGAGAGCTTCGCCAGGCTCGCCAAGGGCGCGCCGATCACATCGCGCTATCGCGCCTTCTATCCGCAGGTGAGCATCGAGACGACGAGTTACGGCCACATCGATACCCGCCTGTCCTACGGCCATGTTACTGCTCCGGGCGTCTACACGACGACGATCACGCGGCCGCAGCTTTTCCGGCACTATCTGAAGCAGCAGCTTGGCCTGCTGATGAAAAATCATGACGTGCCGGTCGTCGTCTCTGAATCGACGACGCCTATTCCGCTGCATTTTGCTTTCGGAGAGGGCGCGCATGTCGAGGCATCAGCCGCAGCCTTCCTGGACATTCCGATGCGCGATCTCTTCGACACGCCGGACCTGAATACGACGGACGACGAAATCGCCAACGGCGAATACATCCCGCCGCCGGGTGAACCTTCACCGCTTGCGGCCTTTACGGCCCAGCGCATCGACTATTCGTTCGCCCGTCTTGCGCACTACACGGCAACCGGCGCGCAGCACTTCCAGAATTTCGTGCTGTTTACGAACTACCAGTTCTACATCGACGAATTCTGCCTCTGGGCACGCAAGCTGATGGCAGAAGGGGGCGATGGCTATACTGCCTTCGTCGAGCCTGGCAACATCATCACGCATGCCGGCTCCAGTCACCCCGAGACCGACGTTACGCTTGCACGCCTGCCGCAAATGCCTGCCTACCACCTGAAAAAGAAGGGGCATGCCGGTATTACCATGATCAACATCGGCGTCGGCCCGTCCAACGCCAAGACGATCACCGACCACGTGGCCGTGCTTCGTCCGCATGCCTGGCTGATGCTCGGCCATTGCGCTGGTCTGCGCAACAGCCAACGCCTGGGCGATTATGTCCTGGCACACGCCTATATGCGCGAAGACCATGTCCTGGACGACGATCTGCCCGTCTGGGTGCCGATTCCGGCGCTCGCGGAAGTGCAGGTAGCGCTGGAGGGTGCGGTCGCCGAGGTCACCGGCTATGAAGGCTTCGAGTTGAAGCGCATCATGCGCACCGGCACGGTCGGCACGATCGACAACCGGAATTGGGAGTTGCGCGACCAGCGCGGCCCGGTCAGACGCCTGTCCCAGGCACGCGCCATTGCGCTCGACATGGAGTCGGCGACGATTGCAGCGAACGGCTTTCGCTTCCGCGTACCCTACGGCACTTTGCTCTGCGTATCGGACAAACCGCTGCATGGCGAATTGAAGCTGCCGGGCATGGCGACTGCATTCTACAGGACGCAGGTCAACCAGCACCTGCAGATTGGCATCCGTGCGATCCAGAAGCTCGCGGCAATGCCGCCGGAAACGCTGCATTCACGCAAGCTCAGGAGCTTCTTCGAAACGGCCTTTCAATAGGCCGTTTTCCTTATTGGCGTGTGGCGGCAACCGCGTTGGTGGCGAGCTGACGCTCATAGCGCTCGCCGGCCGTATCCAGCGCTAGGATAGAGATCGCGAAAAGGGCAGCGACCGCAGCGAGCCGGGTGATCATGGCCCGCGTCGTTGGCAGGTCCGTATCGACCCGATGATGCTGCCTGTCCCGTTGGCGACTTGCCCGGATGCAGTTCGCCAGCACAATCTCGAAAAGACTCATCGTCGTCACTCCATGTTGTTGACGACACTTGGTCGAAGCCAGCCTCCTCGTTTCGACGCAAACTTCCGCAAAAAGATTTTCTCGCATCCTGTCGAAATCGCCCTAGGCTGATCGTCCAATGATTATTGGCACCAGGGAGAGCGAACGATGAAATATCTCTGCCAGGTCTGGTTCGAGCCTGCGACGCTTGAAGCCATGACCGATGAGGAGAAAGGGAGCCTCGACAGGGCGTCCCTCGCCTACGATGATGATCTGATCGCTAGCGGCCACATGGTCACCGCGCACGCGCTGCAATCGCCGAAGAATGCCGTGACCGTCCGCGTTCGCAACGATGAAATGTCGGTGACGGACGGCCCTTTTGCGGAAACAAAGGAGCAACTCGGCGGCTTCATTCTCATCGACGCGAAAGATCTCAACGATGCCATTCGCGTTGCGGCCGGCATCCCGCTCGCGAAGCTGGGGTCGATCGAAGTCCGGCCGATCTACGATATTCGGGTCCACAATTGAGAGAGCCGTCATGAAGTATCTCTGCCAGATCTGGTTCGACACCGAGAAGAGCAAGCTCGTACCGCAAGAAGAGTGGGATGTGCTGACGCAAGAGTGCATCGCAAGCGACGATCATTGGCGGGACCGCGGCGTCCTGCAGGCCGCGCTTGCGCTGCAAGCTCCCGAGGCGGCGGTAACCCTGCGCGTGAGGCAGGGCATCACCACGGCAACCGACGGTCCCTTCGCCGAGATCAAGGAACACCTGGGCGGCTTCGTGCTGATCGAAGCCGCCGACATGGAAAAAGCCAAGGCGGTTGTCTCGACGTTCCCCATACTGAAGTACGCCTCGGTCGAAATACGCCCGGCCTATTCGATCAAAGACGGGAGATAATGCGATGCGCTATGTTTGCTTGATCTACAATTCGGCCGACGTTGACGGTCGACAGACCGCGGCCGAAACCGAGGCCGTCGTTCGCGCTCATTTCAGCTTCGACGAAGAGTTGCGCGATCGTCGCACGCTGATCCATGCCGACGCTCTCGAGACGCCTGATAAGGCTGTCGTCCTGCGAGTGCGCAACAATGAGCTCAGTATGACGGACGGCCCCTATGTCGAGACGAAGGAGCATCTGGCCGGCGTGTATGTTATCGATGCCTCCGACATGGATGAGGCGAAGGCAATCGCCGCTGGAATTCCGTGCGCCAAAATTGGCGCGGTGGAGGTCCGCCCGGTGCGGATATTGACACGACCGGAGTGAGTTTTGGAACGCCTGATCGAGGATATCTACCGATCGCAATCTCGCCGGGTGCTTGCGACGCTCATCCGTCTCCTCGGCGACTTCGACAGGGCCGAAGAAGCCCTGCATGACGCGTTTGCCGCGGCCGCGCGGACATGGCCACGCGATGGCGTTCCGGCCAATCCCTTCGGCTGGCTCGTTTCCGCGGGACGATTTCGTGCGATCGATCACATCAGACGCCGGTCGCGGTTCGATATGTCTGTGAAGGACATCGAGGAAAGTCTGTACGGCTCTTTCGACGAAACGGAGATCGGCGACGTGGACTTGATCGAAGACGACATGCTCCGGCTGATCTTCACATGCTGCCATCCGGTCATACCGGCTGATGCGCAGATGGCGATGGCGCTCCGGGAGATATGCGGGCTTACGACGGAGGAGATCGCTCGCGCGTTTCTTGTCCCTGCTCCGACTGTGGCACAACGTATCGTGCGTGCGAAGAACAAGATCCGCACAGCGAAAGTTCCCTACGAGGTCCCTGAGCGCGACGAATTGCCGGGGCGGCTCGACCGGGTGCTGCATGTCATCTACCTGGTCTTCAACGAGGGCTATTCCGCCTCTTCCGGCAACGAGGTGATCCGCACGGATCTGACGTCGGAAGCGATCCGGCTCACACGGCTGCTCGCGCGCCTCCTGCCGCATCCTGACGTCTCGGGACTGCTTGCCCTGCTACTTCTGCAGGACTCGCGTCGCGTCGCCAGGCGAAGCTCGGAGGGAGGTCTCATTCTCCTTGCCGATCAGGATCGCAGGCTTTGGGATCGTGAAAAGATTAGCGAAGGCCTTCAACGCCTCGACGGCGCCATGCGAAATGGTGAGGTTGGTGTCTACACGCTACAGGCAGCCATCGCCGCGGAGCATGCGCGGGCTGAGACGCCTGTGGAAACGGACTGGCGGCGCATCGTCGGTTACTACGATCTCTTGCTTTCCGCTCAGTCGTCGCCGATTGCCGAGCTTAATAGAGCAGTCGCAGTGGCGATGGTGGAGGGAGCAGAAACGGGATTGCAACTCGTTGACGCGATCCTGCAGACGGGAGAACTGGAGAGCTACCATCTTGCGCATTCCGCCCGCGCCGATTTTCTGCGGCAGCTGGGGCGGAAGGCAGATGCGATTGCGGCCTACGAGGCAGCCTTGCGGCTGTGCCAGCAGGCGCCGGAGCGAGCATTTCTGAGCAAACGAATCTCAGAGCTTTCGACGGCGGCCGAGCGGCAGTGAGATTGCCGTGCCTGTCAGGGCCGAAACGATGATCAGCAGGTGCGCATTGATGCTTGCCTGTGCCAAAGCAGCGAGGGCGGTCTTTTCGCTCGATGCGCCAAGGGCCATGGCACCGGCGGCTATGCCGGCCGGATAAGTACCCACGCCACCCGGCGCATGCACCGGAAGCACCGAGGAGAGTTCGCCGCCAAGCGCCCCGCCGAAGCTTGCAGCCATCGGCAAAACACCCATGAGGTTGAGCGCCCAGGCGAGCACGAGAACCTTGACGAGCCAGTTGATGACAGTCATCGCCCAGGCGCGCGTGAAGGCGGCTGCATCAACTGGGAGCCCCCTCTCGATCTCGACCACAAGCTTCTGCGCCTTGGCCGGTAGAAGCCTGCTGGCAAGCCGTAACAAGGGTTGCCTGAGCGCAAAAGCGACCACAGGCAGTGACAGGAAAGCCGTCCAGACAACCCATGCGATGATCTTGTACTGTGACGCGATCGCAAAGCCGATACCGGCGGCAGCCAGCAAGGCGTGTAGATCGAGCAGGCGCATAACGAGGAGCGCAGACGTGCCGCGCGCCAGCGGGATACCGAACTCGGTACGCATCAAGACCGGAAAGCTGGTCTCCCCGGTTCGAAACGGCAGCATGATGTTCAGGAGGTTGTGGATCTGCGTAACGCGGAAGAGCACCTTGAAGCGACCGGCGGTCTCGCGCGGAAAGTAGTCATAGATGCGCCAGGTCCTGAGAAAGTAGGTGCTAGTGAGTAAAATCAGGGCGCCAATAACCGGGATTGCACCCACGTCAGCCCATTGCCCGAGAATGACCGGCCAGCCCCAGAACCACTGGATGAAAAGCGCATAAACAGCCACGATTACGATCGTCAACAGCGTCATCCGATTGCGGACAAACCAAGATTGTCGGCTGGCATCAACCGGAAACTTCATATAGTAGGCTTTCCTGACTATCGCGGCGAAAGCCGCCTGTGGCCGTGCGCCTTGTAGGAGAAATCAAACGTGCAGACAACGGTAGACTCGCGTCAAGGTCTCGTGGAAGCGATGCGGCCGGTCGAATTGTCGCTGGTAGTGCCTGTCTTCAACGAGGAAGAGAGCGTCGGCCCACTTATCGATCGTATCTGCTTGGCCATGGCAGGTTATCCCGACCACTGGGAGCTTATCCTGATCGACGATGGCAGCACGGACGCGACGCTGGCAAATGCGCGCAAGCATATCGGCCGTGAGGGACTTGTCCTGAGGATTGTCGAACTGCAGCGCAACTTCGGCCAGACCGCCGCGATGCAGGCAGGCATCGACGCCGCGACAGGGCGGTTGATCGCCACGATGGACGGCGACTTACAGAACGACCCGAAAGATATTCCGTCCATGGTTGGCGAACTCGAGCGCCGCCAGCTCGATCTTCTGGTGGGCTGGCGCAGGAACCGACAGGACGGTCTCTTGCTGCGCAAGATCCCGTCGTGGTGCGCCAACTACCTGATCGGGCGCATTACCGGCGTGAAGCTGCACGACTATGGCTGCAGCCTGAAAATCTACCGTGCCTCGATCATCAAGCAGGTGAAGCTGATGGGCGAAATGCACCGCTTCATCCCCGCCTGGGTCGCCGGCGTCGTGCCGAGCTCGCGCATCGGCGAGATGGTCGTCACCCACCATGCCCGTCAGCACGGACAGTCGAAGTACGGCATCTCGCGCACCTTCCGTGTCATCCTTGATCTGCTCTCGGTCATGTTCTTCATGCGCTACAAGGCACGGCCCGGCCACTTTTTCGGGTCGCTCGGCCTTGGCCTTGGTGCAATCTCCGCGCTGATCATGTTGTATCTGTTCGTCGACAAGTTCATCTTGGGCAACGATATCGGCACCCGCCCGATGCTGATGGTCGGCATCGTCTTTATGCTTTCCTCGGTCCAACTGATCACGACCGGCATTCTCGCCGAGATGATCGCCCGCACCTACTACCGTGACGATACCTCGCCGAACTATATCGTCCGCCAAGTCTTCGACGGAAGTGAGAATGCGTAATCTTTTGGCTCGCAAGCCGGACACCGTTGTCCTGCTGCTGGCGGCATATTTTGTCGTCGCGTTAGTCGTTCGCCTGCTCGTGCCAAACGGTTTGCGGGTGGATGAATCCCAGCAGGCGTTCTTCTCGCAATGGCTCGTGGCCGGCTACGACACCCAGCCGCCGCTCTACAACTGGTTCCAGGCGATGGTCGTGTCCGTCTTCGGACTGTCGATCGCAACGATTGCCGCAGCCAAGAATCTGGTCCTTTTTCTTCTTTTTCTGAGCTACTACAAGCTCGCAAAACTTGTACTCGATGACCGGGTGTTTGCTGCCATCGCGACGCTATCGCTGTTCACGATTCCACAGGTTTTCTGGCAAGCACAAAGGGACCTGACCCATACGGTCGCCCAGATGCTGATGATCAACCTGCTTATCTACAGCATCATCAAGACGCTGAAGGCGCCTTCGCTGTTCTCCTACGTGATGATCGGCGCGACGCTCGGCCTCGGCATGCTGTCGAAGTACAATTTTAGCCTCGTCGCGTCTGGGGCACTTATTGCGGTGCTCCTGCATCCGGAGGGCCTGAAGCGGTTGCTCGACCGACGCTTCCTGATGTCATTGGCTATTGCGGTCGTGATCTTTCTACCGCATGGCCTTTGGCTACTCGACAATGTCAGCCTAGCGGCAACCCGCACATTGAATACAATGGCGCAAGAAGCGCCAAGCGGCGCATTCGCGAAACTGATCAAGGGGCCGACCGAATTTTTCGGGCAGGTCCTCGTGATCATCGCGCCTCTCGTCGCAGTTTATACGATCATATTCGGCAGGAAGTTTCTCCGCAATCTGAGGCCGACAACCGTCTGGGCTCACTTTTTCGACACGATATTCCTGGCGATTGGTCTGCAGGTTCTGCTGCTGGTTTTCGCCATCGGCATAACATCCATGCGCGACCGATGGGTGCTACCCTTCCTGTTCCTGATGCCGATCGCATTTTGCCTGAAGATGCAGGCGCGTGGGATTCGAGCCGAGGATTTCGCGAAGCGCTTCTTTGTCGTGCCGCTTGCCGTGATGATCGTTGCGCCGTCGCTGGTCTTCGTACGCGCGAACGTGCCGACGCTTTTCGGCCGACCGGAGGCCTATAATGCGCCTTACGAGCAGTTCGTCAGCAAGATTCTTGCCGAGGAAGGCAAGCGCCCAGGGCTCGTGTTAACCGATGGCTGGGTCGCGTCCGGCAACATGCATCTACAACTGCCGGACGTTCCGACACTTTGCACGTTTTTCGGTAATCTGGAGGTCGACTACGAGTGGAGCGCTGAGAAGCCAATCTTGGCCGTTTGGCTTACCTCCCAAGAGGCTTCGGCTTTGCAGCCGGATTTGGCTGCATGGGTACAGAAAAATCTCGGCCCGCAATACTCCGCCGTGGCGGTGAAACACATGAGCGTCGGTTATGTTCGCGGGCGAGCGGAAGACCAGCGTCTCTTCAGTTACGCATGGATCTATCCACGCGAGCTGAGCTAGGCGCACGGTTCTAGTTCCGCAGTTCTTTCCATGCAGCGCCAAGCGCGATCTTTACGATACGCGCCATCTCATCCACCTCCTCGCGTGTAATAACAAGTGGCGGTGAAGCCAGCATCCGATCTCCAGTAGCGCGCAGAACTAGTCCGTTTGCGAGTGCGTTATTGCGCACCAGTGCGCCGACCGCATCCGGCTTTTCGAAGCGCGTGCGGCTTGCCTTGTCGGTGGTCAATTGAAGCGCTCCCATAAGGCCGACGCTTACGGCCTCTCCAACGAGATCGTGTTCGCCAAGCGCGCCCCAGACCTTGCCAAAGTACGGACCGATGTCGTCACGAACGCGTTCGACGAGCTTTTCGTCCTCGATGATACGGAGATTTTCGAGCGCTGCGGCGGCGCAAACGGGGTAACCGGAATAGGTAAAGCCGTGATTGAAGTCCCCGACCTCGTTGATCAGAACGTGAGCGATGCGGTCGCTGACGAGCACACCACCGATCGGGAGGTAGCCCGATGAAAGCCCTTTGGCTATCGGTGCAAAATCTGGTTCGACGCCGTAGTACTGGTGGCCGAACCATTCCCCGAGACGGCCGAAGCCGCAGATGACCTCATCGCAGACAAGCAGGATGTTGCGGGACTTGCAGATGCGGGCGATCTCCGGCCAGTAGGTTGCGGGCGGGATGATGACACCCGCGGCCCCCTGAATCGGCTCCGCCACAAACGCCGAGACATTCTCTTCGCCGAGTTCGTCGATCTTGGCCTCCAATTCACGTGCGACCTTCACACCGAACTCGGCCGGAGACAACTCACCGCCCTCGCCGTACCAGTAAGGTTGTCCGATGTGCTCGATGCCCGGTATCGGCAGGTCGCCCTGCTCATGCATATACTTCATGCCGCCGAGGCTGGCGCCGGCAACCGTCGAGCCGTGGTAACCGTTTTTCCGGGCAATCACGATCTTCTTCGAAGGCTTGCCGACCGCGCTCCAATAGACGCGCGCCATACGGAACCATGTGTCGTTTGCCTCGGAGCCGGAGCCGGTGAAAAAGACGTGGTTGAAGTGCGGCCCTGCATGGGAGGTGACCTTCTCCGCAAGTAGCGTGGCCGGCGTCGTCGTCGTGCCGAAGAAGGTATTGTAATAGGGCAGCTCATTCATCTGCCGGGCAACGGCGTCGGCAATCTCCTTGCGTCCATAGCCGACGTTGACGCACCACAGCCCGGCAAAGCCATCTAGATACCGCTTGCCCTGACTGTCCCAGATGTAGACGCCCTCGCCACGCTGAATGATACGGGTGCCGTCAGCATTCAGCTTCCCCATGTCGGAGAACGGATGCAGGTGGTGTGCCGCGTCGATGGCGGCGAGATTGGAGCGCGCGTAAGTATCGGACATAATTTGCAAATCACCTTCAGAGATTGAAAGCCTCTTCCCAATAGGCTACGACCTTGGCCTTCTCCGCGAGGATTTTCAAGATCATGGCAGACGACAAGCTTCACGGCACAGCAGCGGGCGGCAACCCGCGCGTCGAGCTCCTGCTCGTCGGCATGAATGGCGACCTGCGCGGGAAGCAGATTCCGCTCGACGCGCAAAAGAAAATCTGGGCCGGCGAAGTGCGCCTGCCCTCCTCGACACAGTCGCTCGATATTTGGGGGGACGACAACGACGACATCACCGGCCTTTCGCTTTCCGTCGGCGATCCCGATGGCAATTGCATTGCGGACGAGCGCAGCCTGGCTCCGATGCCATGGGCGCCCGAGGGTTCGATGCAGGTGCTTGCAACCATGCACGAGTTCGATGGCACGCCGAGCTTCATGGATCCCCGAGCTATCCTTGCATCCGTGCTGAAGCGGTATGAAGCGCGCGGTCTGACGCCAGTCGTCGCGACCGAACTCGAATTCTACGTCGTCGAACCGGATTGGCGCGAGACCGGCCGGCCTTCGCCGCCTGTCAATCTCACTTATCGAGGCGACCCGAACGGCTTCCAGCTCTATGACATGAGCGCGGTCGATGCGCTCGATGACTATCTGCAGACCGTGCGCGCCTATGCGAAGGCGCAAGGGCTACCGGCAGATGCGACGACGGCGGAATTCGGCCCCGGACAGTTCGAGATCAACTTGCTGCATCGCCCCGACGCCCTCGCCGCCGCAGACGACTGCATCTATCTGAAGCGTATTGTGGAACAGGCGGCGCGCAAGCACGGATTGAAATCGACCTGCATGGCCAAACCCTACTCCGATCATGCCGGTTCGGGCCTTCACGTGCACGCCAGCGTCATCGACAAGGATGGAAGCAATATTCTCGATGCAAAAGGCGACGAACCGCGAAAGCTGAAATCTGTCTGCGCCGGCCTGCTTCAAACCATGCGGGATGCGCAACTCGTCTTCGCGCCCTTCGCTAACTCCTATCGCCGCTTCCAGCCCGGCTCGTTCGCCCCCGTCGACCTGACCTGGGGCTACGGTCACCGTGGCACAGCTGTCCGCATACCCGATCTGAATGGCCCGGCCGCTCGGGTTGAACACCGCGTGGCCGGAGCTGACGCAAACCCCTATCTGCTGCTTGCTGCCATTCTCGCGGGCATGCTGCTCGGCATCGATTCCGAGCTCGACTCCGGCGAGGAGACGACACCTTCATACACGCCCGAAGACACGACGCGCTTTCAGCGCCTCCCCGTTCATCGCAGACACATTCGGAAAGCGCTACCAGAAGCTCTACGGCGACACGAAGCGCAAGGAAGCCATCACCTACCTACGCACAGTCTCGGATTTCGACTACCGCACGTACCTGCCGCGCCTGTAGTCTCCACATATCGTCGATCAATGCTCGACGATGAGACCATGCTGACGTGCGCCTGATCGGACCTGGAAATCCCGCGACATAACAACGCCTGGATTGCTAGGGAGCGACTTCGCGCCGCTCGGCTTCGTCAATCTGCGCCGCAAGTCCTTGCTGGACCAAAACCTTGAGTTCGCCGGGATGCAATTTCAACGCAACGTCCCGCTCCAGCGGACGCAACTCGCCATCCATCACGCAATTCGCCTTTGAATGCAGCTTCGGAAAGTGCAAATGTACTTGCGCCGGATGCATGATCATCACGTCCGCATTCTCCCTCACCTTGCCTCTCAAGAGGTCGATCGCCAGGCGTGCGACGCCGAGCGGTTTCAGCGGCTTAGCGGTATAGAAGCCCAGTTCGCCGCCAGTGAGGCTGTCTGCATAAAGCAAGGCATTCTGGCCGAAAGGGTTGTTCGAAACCGAGACTGCGGAAACGCGGCGGCGCTCGTAAACGCCCGCGGCTTCAAAGTCGACCTCGAATTCGGGCGGATTGAGCACGACACCGAAGGCGGCACGCGCGCTTGCTCCGATCTTTCCGAGACGCGAGCGGTATGTGTAGGAGTTTCGATAGCGAACCATGCGCGCATGGAGCCCGGCCGAGAATTGATGAATGAAGGGCCGGCCGTTGGCGCTGGCTATATCGACGTGATCGACTTCGCCAAAAGCGAGTGTCTCAAGCGCCTGCCAGATGTCGAGGGGAACGCGCAAGGAACGGGCGAAAAGGTTCATTGTACCGGCCGGCACGACGCCAAGTGCAATACCGTTCTTCCAAGCTATGGACGCAGCCGCCGAGATCGTCCCGTCGCCGCCGCCGGCGACGATGCCGTCGATGTCGTCACGGCGGGCCGCCCGCTCCATGGCAGGCACGATCTCCTTACCGGAGAAGACGATTGCATTGAAATCGTGGCCTGCCTCCCTGAAGACCGCTTCGGCCCGGCTTTCATAGGCTTCCATATCGGTGGTTCTGAACGTCCCGCCATCGCGATTGAAAAAGCCAATAAGTTTCATATGGTTCCTGTTATCCGCAGCAAGAGGTGACAACCTGTCCCGCGCTGCTAAGAGATGGTTCTTGCACCCGCGATTTCAAGCTGAAACGCGCTTCGCGAACTTCAGGAGCGGCGGCAGGGCCACCAAATTTGCAAGGCACGTATGCATGTGAGGGGACGCTGCACTGCAGAAAACGCACTCGACCTCCAGCAGCTATCGTTGATAGATGGGCCGTGGGGCATCGCCTCCATCTCCCTTCATGTCCCGGCCTACCGGTCACTGCTCTCGCCCCCGTCCCGTACGTCAAGCATCGAATGCCAAGGAGTGCCTCTTGAGCCAGGTCGCCGTAAACGATTCCATCGACACAAGCTCTGTGGTCGAAGCCCCATCGCCGATGGCGATTGCGCTCGTGCAGCTGGCGCTTGCCTGCGGCGGCTTTGGCATTGGCACCGGCGAGTTCGCGATCATGGGTCTTCTGCCCAATGTGGCCGATACGTTCTCGGTCACAACTCCGCAGGCAGGCTACGTAATCAGCGCCTATGCACTCGGCGTCGTTGTCGGCGCACCCATCATTGCGGTGCTTGCCGCAAAGATGGCGCGCCGCTCGCTGCTCCTGCTCGTCATGGGCATCTTTGCCATCGGCAACATCTTGAGCGCGATGGCGCCAACCTTCGAGAGCTTCACTGCGATGCGCTTCATAACGGGCCTGCCGCATGGAGCCTACTTCGGTGTCGCCGCAATCGTCGCTGCATCCATGGTGCCGATGCACAAACGCGCTCGCGCCGTCGGCCGCGTCATGCTCGGGTTGACGGTCGCGACTTTGCTCGGGACGCCGCTCGCCACCGTTTTCGGGCAGTCGCTCAACTGGCGCCTTGCCTTTACGATCGTCGGCATCATCGGCCTTCTGACGGTTGCTCTGATCTGGTATTACGTGCCCCGCGACCGTGTTGCCGAGGGTGCAAGCTTCAGGCGGGAGCTTGGCGCCTTCAAGCGCCCACAAGTGCTCCTGACGCTTGCGACGGCATCCGTTGGCTTCGGCGGCATGTTTGCCATGTTCAGCTATATCGCGCCAACCACGACGCAGGTGGCGATGCTGCCGGACAGCATGGTCGCCGTGATGCTGATCATCTTCGGCATCGGCATGAACGTCGGCAATGTCGTCGGCTCCTGGTTCGCCGACAAGTCGCTGATGGGAACGATCGGCGGCTCCCTTGTCTTCAACATCGTGGTGCTGACGATGTTCTCCCTGACGGCCGCCAATCCCTTCATGCTGGCCCTTTGTGTATTCTGCATCGGTTGCGGCTTTGCCGCGGGTCCCGCAGTCCAGACCCGTCTCATGGATGTCGCCGCCGATGCGCAGACACTGGCTGCCGCGTCGCACCATTCCGCCTTCAATATCGCGAACGCGCTTGGTGCCTGGCTCGGTGGCCTGGTCATTGCACAAGGCTACGGCTTCGCCGCCACCGGCTACGTCGGCGCGATCCTGTCGTTCATCGGTATCTTTGTGTTTGCGGCGTCCCTAGGCCTCGATCGCCGGAGCGCCTGAGGCGGCCGAGACGTCGCGAAGGTGGCGCCCCTCCGGGAGGCAGAAGACATTCTCCTCCCCCCAGGCGGCGAGCGCATTGATCACAGGCTTCAGCGTTGTGCCGAGCGGCGTCAACGCATAATCGACACGCGGCGGCACAACAGGGAAGACCGTCCGCGAGACGAGGCCCGATTCCTCCAGCTCACGCAGCTGCTTCGTCAGCATCCGTTGCGTCACGGAGGGCAGCTTGCGACGCAGTTCGTTGAAGCGCAGCGTCCCACCCATCAGATGGAATAGGATCACGCCCTTCCATTTTCCGTCCAGGAAACTCAACGTCGCTTCGACGGGGCAACCCGGAAAGTTGCGGGTCAGCTTGGCACGAGGGAGCGACATTTGACGGTATCCTTTTTGGTGCTACGTACAGAATTTGTGCATTCTTGTGCTTGTCGAGCATAAGACGCATCTAGCCTCTGTGCAAACGAACACAGGAGTTTCCCATGCGCGCCGTCGCCTACAAGGTTCCTCAGCCCATCTCCGCCGAAACGTCCCTGATCGACGTCGATCTGCCGATCCCGGAAGCGAAGGGTCATGACTTGCTGGTCGAGATCAAGGCGGTATCCGTCAATCCGGTCGACGTGAAGGTGCGCGCTGGCGTTGCGCCTGCTGCTGATGAATTCAAAGTGCTCGGATGGGACGCCGCCGGTGTCGTCAGGGCGGTCGGCCCGGAGGTCACGCTCTTCAAAGCCGGCGATGAAGTCTTCTACTCCGGCGTGATCAATCGCCCCGGTTCCAATGCCGAATTCCACCTCGTCGACGAGCGGATCGTTGGACGCAAACCGAAGACGCCCGACTTCGCCTCAGCTGCGGCCTTGCCTTTGACGTCGATCACGGCTTACGAGGCGCTTTTTGACCGGCTGAGAGTACAAGATCCCGTTCCGGGGGCCGCACCGGCAATCCTTATAATCGGCGGCGCTGGAGGCGTCGGATCGGTCGCGATCCAGATCGCACGTGCGCTCACGGACCTGATTGTCATTGCAACGGCATCCCGGCCCGAAACGAGCGAATGGATCAAGCAGCTTGGCGCCCATCATGTCGTCGACCATTCACAGCCGATCGCAGCGCAGGTGGCGGCCCTCGGCCTTGGCCACCCGGGCTTCGTCTTCTCGACGACCAATACCGATCAGCACATCAAGGAGATCGTTGAGGCGATTGCGCCGCAGGGCCGCTTCGCGCTGATCGACGATCCGAAGCCGCTCGACATCGTGCCGTTCAAGCGCAAGGCCGCGTCCATCCATTGGGAGCTGATGTTCACGCGACCGCTCTTTGGCACGCCCGACATGATCGAACAGCACAAGCTGCTCAACAAGCTTGCCGAACTCGTCGATGCCGGAGAGATCCGCACGACGCTCAGCGAGACGCTGGGCACGATCAACGCTGCCAATCTGAAGAAGGCGCACGTGATGATCGAAAGCGGGCGGACGAAAGGAAAGCTGGTTTTGGAGGGCTTCTAACACCTCCCGCGATTCAAACAAAAGCTGCTCGAACGAAATGCCGCGTCGGAAGGTGCGGCATTCTGGCACCAAGAGCTTCAAGCGCTTGACTTTTCTGCCAATTGAGACCACCTACAGCCATACGCGGATTACGTCCGTTTTCCGCGGATATCAACGGAGCCATCATCACGATGCCAAGCGACAGTAGCAGTCGATTGCCTTTGCCGTACGCGGCCCTCGTGCGCTGACCGACTCCTGTCGGGCTCGCCCGTCGGACGCTACGGCGGATCGACGGAAAGGCGAGCCTATGAACATCAATCGCTTCCCACTGCGGGCGGGCCATGCCGCTCGTTTCTTCAGCAACGACCACCTCGGTGCCATCACCACGGCCGAGCGCGTCGAACGGCTGAACGCACTTGAAATCCCCGAAGCTGCAGCAATCCTGGTAACGCTGCCGCAGCAGAAGGCTGTCCGTATTCTCGGCCGCCCTGAGCTGCACAATGCCGCAGCCATCATCGCTGAAATGCCGGTCGAGGCCGGCGCACGCCTGCTGAACGCCACGGCGAACGACCGCGTTGCGGACCTCTTTCAGGAAATGAACGAAGAGGCCCGCGCGCACCTGTTCTCGCGGCTTGACCGTACTACCTGCCTCGCCGTCCAGCACCTGATGGGCTATCCGCCCCGCACGGCCGGCAGCATCATGACGACGGAGTTCGTCAGCGTGCCCGACACCTGGACGGTCGAGCAAACGCTGGAGCACGTGCGTAAGGTCGAGCGTTCCCGCGAGACGGTGTATGCCATCTATGTTCTCGACGCGGTGAGCCACGTTCTGACGAGCGTCGTTACGCTGCGTCGTCTGATCACCGGCGATCCCGGCCAATCCGTTCTCACGGTTGCGCAGAAGGAAGGGGTTGTGCGTGCCGATCCGCTGATGACGCAGGAAGATGTCGCCCGGCTGATCCGCAAGCACAATCTGCTGGCCCTGCCTGTCGTCAGCGAGGACGGCCACATGCTCGGCATCGTCACGGTCGATGACGTTATAGACACGATGATTGCCGACCAGACCGAAGACGCCCATAAGTTCGGCGGTATGGAAGCACTCGGCAAGCCGTATATGAAGATCGGCTTTGCCGGCATGATCCGCAAGCGTGCAGGCTGGCTCTGCGCCCTCTTCCTCGGCGAAATGCTGACGGCAAGCGCCATGCAGCATTTCGAAGGCGAGTTGGAAAAGGCGATCGTGCTGACGCTGTTCGTGCCGCTGATCATGAGCTCGGGCGGCAATAGCGGTTCGCAGGCAACGTCGCTGATCATCCGGGCGCTGGCGCTCGGTGAACTCAAGCTCTCCGACTGGTGGCGTGTTCTTTTGCGTGAATTGCCGACGGGCATAGTGCTGGGCTCGATCCTCGGCCTCGTCGGCTTCGCCCGCATCGCGCTCTGGCAGAATATTGGGCTCTTTGACTACGGTGAGCACTGGGTCTTGGTCGGTTTCACGATCTTTACCGCGCTGATCGGCATCGTGACCTTTGGTTCGATCTCCGGCTCAATGCTGCCTTTCATCCTGCAAAAGCTGCGGCTCGATCCGGCCAGTGCTTCCGCGCCGTTCGTCGCAACTCTTGTCGACGTGAGCGGACTGGTGATCTACTTCTCGGTCGCGGTGCTGATCCTCAGCGGGACGCTACTCTAAGCATGAAAACGGGGCCTGATCGGCCCTGTTTTTATTTCGGCCCAGGCAGCTTCAAAGCGCCATGGGTTTTCATGCTGCGGATGGCGAAGTTCGAGCGGATATCGCTGACATTCGGCAAGGTCAGCAATGTGTCCGTCAGCAGCCGCTCATAGGCAGCAAGGTCCTCGACCACGACCTCGGCCAGGAAGTCCGCCGTTCCGGATATCAGGAAACACGAGACCACCTCGGGAATGGCGAGCAACGCCGCCTCCTGCGCTTGCGCGTTCTCGCGGCTGTGATGGGCGACCTTGAGTTCGACAAAAACAGTCAAGCCGAGACCGACTTCCTTGCGGTCGATGTCGGCGCGGTAGCCGCGGATGACGCCGGTCTTTTCGAGGTTGCGGATTCGACGCAGGCAGGGCGACGGCGACAGATTGACCTTCTGGGCGATCTCCACGTTGGTTGCGCGCGCATCCTCCTGCAGGCATTTCAATATCGCCAGATCGAAATTATCCAGCTTTGGCACTATCTGTAAAATCCTCTTATCATTTTGGCAGATGATTGCTCATACCAGCATTTTGATGGCATGGATAGCAAGGACATGCCTTGCCGTTTCCGCCTATTCTTCTCTCAACCGGACAGCCTCCGGGACGATCATGAGAGGAGAGATCGATGAGCGTCCTTGCCTTCACAAACAATCAAAAGTCCACTTCGACATCTGTTGGATATGCAGGTGCCGTCGTCACGGTCCTGATCTGGGCGGCGTGGATCTTGGCGACCCGCCACAGTGCGGCGACGCAGCTTGGAACAATCGATATCGGCCTGATCCGTTACGGCATTCCAGCCCTCGTGCTGGCGCCCGTCTGGCTGAAGACCGGCTTGCTGCCGAAGGGCGTGCCGCTTGGTCTGCTCGCGACAATGGTCGCCGGTGCAGGAGCCGTCTTCTTCCAGCTGACCACATCGGCGATTCATTCGACCCCTGCATCTGCGGCCGGCATCCTGCTCGGCGGTTCGATGCCGCTCGCCGCGGCCCTCATCGGCATCTTCGTTTTCCGTGAACGACCGGACTTCATACGGCTGCTCGGCTTGGCAGCGATTGTCACGGGCGTCGGCATCTTGCTTGTCCGCAGCCTTGCCGGTGCAGCCTTGCCCTGGAGCAGCTTCGTCCTGCTGCCGATGGGGGCAATTCTGTGGGCAAGCTACACGCACGCCTTCCGTCGCTCGGGCTTGACCGCCGTGCAGGCCAGCGCGCTGATCGCCATCTGGTCATGCCTGATCCATGTTGGCCTTGCCATCGTCTTCGGCACCTCGATTACCAGCGCACCGCTTGCCGAAGTCGGCCTGCAGATGTTGAGCCAAGGCATCCTTTCCGGCCTTGCCGCGACTGTCGCCTATGGCCTTGCCGTGCATGCGCTGGGCGGGACGCAGGCTGCCGCCTTCACGGCGATCACGCCGGTGCTGGCGACCATCGGCGGCGGCGTGCTGCTTGGGGAGGAGATCGGGATTGCGGAGATTGCTGCCGCTGTCGTCACCGGGATTGGCGTTGCCCTTTCGACCGGCATTGCATCGCGCAGGTAGTGTCGCAAAGCACCCTTCGAGCCGGTGGTCACTCCGCCGGCTCGTTCCTTTGAACGCTACGCCTCTCCAAAGGCGAGCACCATCGCGATCCGTCGATCAGGATCCATCCCGGTATCGATCTCATAGTCCAGCTTCTTCTGCAGAAACTGCGGCATTGCCTCGGATTCCGGCTCCATAAAGCCCAGAGAAGCATAGAATGGCGCATTGAAGGGCACATCGCGATCGGTCGTCAGCGTCACCCCTGAGAAACCGCCCGCACGGGCCATTTCGATCACTGCCAGCATCAAGCGCCGTCCGGTTCCTCTGCGCTGCCAAGCCTGGCAAACATCGAACTCGATCACGTAAAGCGAGCTTTCAATATCCTCAGCCGCGAGAAAGGCGATCGATTGATCCTCGTCATCGGTGGCCACAAGCAGGAGGCCCGCATCGAGCGATCGCTGCAAGACATCACGCGGCAATGTGTGCGGTTCCCGCACGACGCCGAGCGCCTCCGCCAATGTTGCGAAGGCATCTATTTCGATCTCGTTCAGACGCGGCAATTCGTCGAGACGTGCCTGACGTATGATGCAGGCTGGCGTCTCGCTCATGCCTGCTCCTCACATATTCGGATAGACCGGCCCCTCGCCGCCCTGCGGCGGCACCCAGTTGATGTTCTGGTTCGGGTCCTTGATGTCGCAGGTCTTGCAGTGGACGCAGTTCTGGGCGTTGATGACGAAGGTCTCCTTGCCATCCTTCTCCACCCATTCGTAGACGCCGGCCGGACAGTAGCGGGTCGAGGGACCGGCATAGATGTCGTGCTCGGACGATACCTGCAGCGCCATGTCCTTCACCTGGAGGTGCACCGGCTGGTCTTCCTCATGGTTGGTGTTCGACAGGAACACTGAGGACAGACGGTCGAAGGTCAAAACGCCATCGGGCTTCGGATAGGTGATCGGCTTGTGCTTGGAGGCCGGTTCCAGCGACGCCGCATCGGTCTTGCCGTGCTTCAGCGTGCCGAACATCGAAAGGCCGAAGAGCTGGTTCGTCCACATGTCGAGACCGCCGAGCGCCACGCCGATCGCGGTGCCGAACTTCGACCACAGCGGCTTGACGTTGCGCACCCTCTTCAGGTCCTTGCCGATGTCGCTTGAGCGCCAGTCGGTCTCGATCTCGACGACCTCGTCATTGGCGCGGCCCGCCGCGATCGCCGCAGCGATCCGGTCCGCCGCCAGCATGCCCGACAGCATCGCATTGTGGCTGCCCTTGATGCGCGGCACGTTAACGAAGCCGGCCGAACAGCCGATCAAAGCGCCGCCGGGGAAGGAAAGCTTCGGCACCGACTGGTAGCCGCCCTCGGTGATGGCGCGTGCCCCATAGGACAGCCGCTTAGCCCCCTCGAAGGTTCCACGGATCGCCGGATGCGTCTTGGAGCGCTGGAATTCCTCGAACGGATAGAGATAGGGGTTCTTGTAGTTCAGGTGGACGACGAAGCCGACGGCAACGAGGTTGTCTTCCAGGTGATAGAGGAAGGAGCCGCCGCCGGTCTTCATGCCGAGCGGCCAGCCGAAGGAGTGCTGCACGAGGCCCTGTTTGTGGTGTTCGGGCTTGACCTGCCAGAGTTCCTTGATGCCGATGCCGAACTTCTGCGGTTCGCGATCCTTCGACAGATCGAATTTGGCAATCAGCTGCTTGGCGAGCGAGCCGCGCACGCCTTCGCCGATCAGCACATACTTGCCTGTTAATTCCATGCCGCGGGTGTAGTTCGGACCGGGCTCGCCGGTCTTCTCGATGCCCATGTCGCCGGTGGCGACACCAATGACGGCACCCGCATCGTTGTAGAGCACTTCGGTTGCGGCAAAGCCCGGATAGATCTCGACACCGAGTTCTTCCGCCTTGGTGGCGAGCCAGCGACAGACATTGCCAAGCGAAACGATATAATTGCCATGATTGCTCATCAGCGGCGGCATCAGGATGTTCGGCAAGCGCACCGAACCGGCCGGACCGAGCACCAGGAAGTGGTCGTCCGTCACCTCCGTCTTGAACGGATGGTCGGCCTCGTCGCGCCAGCCGGGCAGCAGACGGTCGATGCCGATGGGATCGACGACGGCCCCCGACAGGATATGCGCGCCGACTTCGGCCCCCTTCTCGAGCACGACGACCGACAGCTCCGCATTGACCTGCTTCAGACGGATCGCAGCGGAAAGCCCCGCAGGACCGCCACCGACGATCACCACGTCGAATTCCATGCTCTCGCGCTCGGGCAGTTCATTCGTATCAGTCATGCATCCATCTCCGCTCGGCCGACATTGCTGCCACATTCCCCCGTAATGGGATTATCTCTTGGCAAAACAGGGAGCCATTGTCGAGCCGGGAAACGACAGCCAATCCCCCAATTCGCGCAACGGCATTTCTGGCCTCAAAGAATTATATGCAGTTTACGTAAACGTCAAATAGCAAAATGGCCGTCCGCCACTTTCATCGGCTTTTGCACCACCATATAGAGAGATGGACAACTGGAGGAATATGGCATGGATCTTGGCATCAAAGGCAAGCGCGCACTCGTCTTGGCGTCATCGCGCGGATTGGGTCACGGCATCGCGGTGGCTTTGGCGCGTGAGGGCGCACATGTTCTTCTCTGCGGGCGCAGCGGCGAGACGCTGGAGGCAAACTGTCGCGCGATCAATGCCGAGGGGAAAGGTAAGGCGGATTGGATCTGGGCCGATCTTTCCGATGAGACTTTCGTGGAAATAGTGGCCGCCGCGGTGCGCGACAAGTTCGGCGGCATCGATATTCTGGTCAACAATACCGGCGGCCCGACGCCGGGAACGACGCAGGACATGACGCCCGAGAAGCTCGAGGCCTATTTCTTCTCTATGGTCCTGCGGGTCATTGCGCTCACCAATGCACTGTTGCCATCCATGAAGGAACAAGGCTGGGGGCGCATTCTCACCGTCGCATCATCGGGCGTTATCGAACCCATTGCCAATCTTGCCCTTTCAAACACCCTGCGCCCTGCCCTCGCTGGTTGGAGCAAGACGCTGGCAACGGAGATCGGGCGCTTTGGAATCACCTCGAACCTGCTGCTTCCCGGGAGCATCCTGACTGGCCGGCTTGACGATCTCGATGGCGCCACAGCCAAGCGCACCGGCAAAAGCCTCGATGACATCCGCACGGCAAAGGAAGCGGCGATTCCCGTCGGTCGCTACGGAACGGTGGAAGAGTTCGCAGCAACGGCTGCCTTTCTTTGCAGCCAGCCGGCGAGCTACATTACCGGCAGCCTTGTGCGCTGCGATGGCGGCGCGGCGCGATCCGTCTGATTGCAAAAGGGAAATTGCGAAAATGTGTGCGGCCGAACCTTGGTGATGCCTACGAACGGCCATATCAGCACATTCTTTCATTACAGAAATTTAAGCTATTATAACCACTTAGTGATGGACGGTTGGGAAATTGTGTCTTTTTTGCGCCGTAATAAGCGTGGTTCAATAGAGCCTGGATTTACGCGCAATTTGCCCCAACCCGGTCTCGCTCATGAAGAAATTTTTGGTCACGGTCTGCATCATCGCTGCTGCCAGCGTTAGCGCATGGCAATATAGGGAACGCATCCCTTATCTTTCGCAATTTTTACCCAAGACGCCGCAGCAGGCTGATGCCGCCGACGGCAGTCACCCAACGGCCGGCGATGCATCCCAGAAATCCGGTGATCAGAAGGGCAGCAGCAAGGGCCGGAACCGCAATGGCGGACCGACGCTGGTAAAGACTGTCGCTGCGGTGAAGACCACCCTGCCCCGAGACGTCACGGCTTCGGGCTGGGCGGACGCGGACGACAACACGACGATCGCGGCCCAGGAACAGGGGATCGTTACCAAAATCCTCGCGTCGGACGGCGCCACCGTAAAACAGGGAGACCTCATCGCCGAGCTTGATGCCCGCACGGCGCAAGCAACGGTCGACAAGGACAGCGCCATGGTCGTCCGCGACAAGGCCACCCTGTCAGAGGCCGAAACTGCACTGGCACGTGCCAACGACTTGCTGAGCTCAAAGGCCGGCACACAGCAAAGCTATGATCAGGCAAAGGCAGCGCGCGACACAGCATCGGCCACGGTTGAAGCAGACAAGGCGGCGCTCGCTGCCGATCAGGTCCTGCTCGAACATACCGATATCCGCGCGCCCTTCGACGGACGCCTTGGTGATATTGCCGTCAGCCCCGGAGCTTTTCTGAATGCCGGCTCGGCGATCGTAACGATCGCAAAATACGATCCGATCTATGTGAAGTTCCACCTGCAAGAGCGTGACTTGCGGCAGTTGAAGCTTGCACTCGCCGCAGGACCAGTGGACGTCAGCACCGTTCCCCAATCGGACAAGGGCAAGCCCCGCCAGGGTCACATCAGCTTCTACGATAACACCGTTGATCCGGCGTCCGGCACCATCCTTGCGAAGGCGAAGTTTGAGAACGCGTCCGGCGCCCTCTGGCCCGGCCAATCGGTCAACATCGTCGTCCACTTCAACAACAATGAGCAGCAGGTTGTAGTCCCGACCGTCGCGGTCAGTCCGGGCGCCGACGGCTTCTTCGCCTTTGTAGTGCGCGACGGCAAGTCTCAGCTGACGCCGGTGACGGTGGCACGAGCAAACGGTGGCTTCAGCGCCATTACGAAGGGCCTCTCCGAGGGCGATCACGTCATCATCGAGGGACAGGCACAACTTGTCGACCAGCAGCCGGTGAAGGAGCAGTTTGACGATAAGGCATTGAACGTTGCCTCCGCGGACCACACCGCAAACAAGACCGAAATCCTCACAGCGGGCACGGAAGAATGATACCGAATTTCTGTATCCGACGTCCTGTCGCGACGACGCTGCTTGCCATCGGCGTCGTGCTTGCCGGCCTTGCGGGCTATCAGCTGGTACCGGTGGCAGCCCTGCCGCAGGTGGACTTCCCGACGATCAACGTCTCGGCCGCCCTGACCGGTGCCTCGCCGCAGACAATGGCGACCTCGGTGGCGACGCCGCTGATCAAGCAGTTCCAGACAATTCCCGGAATCAGCGAGATCAGCGCCACAAACTCGCTCGGCAATGCGAGCATCGTCCTGCAGTTCGACCTCAACCGTGACATCGACGCCGCAGCCGCCGACGTTCAGGCGGCGATCTCGCATGCGACGCGTCAGTTGCCGGACAACATGACGACGCCGCCGAGCTACCGAAAAACAAATCCTGCCGACGCACCCGTTATGTTGCTTGCCGTGCAGAGCGATACCATGCCCCGCAGCAAGCTCGATGAGATTGCCGAGGACATCATCTCGCCGTCGCTTTCGACGCTTCCCGGTGTCGCGGAGGTTTCGGTATTCGGCGCGCAGACCTACGCGGTGCGGGTCGAGGTCGACCCCAACAAGCTTCTCAACCGCGGCATCGGCATCGACACGGTCAACCAGGCGCTGGCTGCGGCCAACAGCCAAGTTCCGGTCGGCTCTCTGCAGAACGACACGCAGAGCATGACGATCAATGCCAATACCCAGCGTACCAATGCCGGCGAATTCCGGACACTGGTGATCGCCAACCCGAATGGCGCGCCGATCCATCTCGGCGATGTTGCTGATGTGCAAGATAGCGTCGAGAATCTTTATACAGGCAGTTGGTACGACGGCAATCGCGGCATCATCCTCGCCATTCAGCGTCAGCCCGATGCGAACACCGTTGAGGTGGTCGATGCGATCAACGCGAAGCTGCCGGGGCTGCACGCGGAGATTCCGGCGTCGGTATCGACGAAGGTCATGAACGATTCGGCCAAGCCGATCCGCGATGCCATCAGCGACGTGAAGTTCACGCTGTTCCTGACGATCGGCCTCGTCGTCTTGGTCATCTACCTCTTTACCGGCCATCTGACGGCGACGATCATTCCCGGGCTCGCGGTGCCGCTGTCGCTGATCTCCACCTTCGGCATGATGTACGCGCTGGGATACAGTATCGACAACATCTCGCTGCTTGGCCTGACACTTGCGGTCGGCCTCGTCGTCGATGACGCGATCGTCATGCTGGAAAACATTCTCCGGCATGTCGAGGAAGGCATGCCGGTTCTCGATGCAGCGATCAAGGGTGCCGGCGAAGTGAGCTACACGATCATTTCGATGTCGGTGTCGCTGATCGCGGTGTTCATTCCGATCCTGTTGATGGGTGGCGTGGTCGGCCGCATCTTCAACGAGTTCGGCATGGTCGTTGCGATTGCAATCGTGGCCTCCGCAATCGTGTCGCTCACGGTAACCCCCATGCTCGCGTCCCGTCTCGGCAGCGGCCACGAGCGCCCGCCGTTCTTTATCCGCTGGTTCGACGCCGGCTTCGAACGAACGGTCCGGGGGTACGAGAAATCGGTCGGCTGGTGCTTGAAGCATCGCCCAACGGTTCTTGCGGTGTTCCTGGCGTCTGTCGGATTGACCATCTATCTGTTCATGACGCTGCCGGCGAGCTTCTTCCCCACGGAGGATATCGGTCGCCTGAACATCTCGACGCGCGCTCGTCAGGATATCTCCTATCCGGCGATGCAGGCGCTGCAGAACCAGGCGGCGGAACTCGTGAAGCAAAACCCTGCCGTCAACCACGTCATGTCGATCGTTGGCGGCAATGCGCGCAGCCCGCTCAACAATGGCACGATGTATGTCGAATTGAAGGACAAGGATCAGCGCCCACCGCTTGACCAGACGTTGAGGGAGTTGCGGGCGAGCATCAGCAAGATCCCCGGATTGCAGGCCTATATTACGCCCCAGCAAAGCCTCCGCTTCGGCGGCCGCCAGACTGCGAGCCAATACCAACTCGTCGTCCAGGCGCTGAGCGCCGATCAGACGAACCTTTGGGCAAACAAGATTCAGCAGGCGATGCGGGCCGACCCGCGCTTCACCGACGTCACTTCCGACGCCCAAAACAACGCGTTGCAGGCCAATATCGTCGTCGATACGGAGAAGGCCGCGGCCTTCGGCATTACCGACGGACAGCTGCGGACGACCCTGCAGGAAGCCTTTGGGGGATATACGGCTGCGCAGATCCAGTCGACTGGCGACAGCTACGATGTGATCGTGGAATACGACACCAGCAAGCCATGGGACGATCAGAGGCTTCAGGAAATCCGCGTCGCGTCCAACAGTGGCGCCCTGGTTCCCCTGTCCAACTTTGCGACCGTTCAGCGCACGACCGGCCCGGTGACCATCAACCAGACCGGCCAGCTTGTCTCGACGACGGTTTCCTTCAACCTGCCTGCAGGCGAGGCGCTTGGTGACGCCACAGCGGCAATCGATCAAATCAAGAAAGACATCGACATGCCCGCGGACGTCTTCACGTCCTACGGCGGCACTGCGCAGATATTCGAGCAGTCTCAGGGCAACACCCCGCTCCTGATCCTGGCAGCCGTGCTGACGATCTACGTCGTGCTGGGTGTGCTCTACGAGAGCTTCATCCACCCATTGACGATTCTCTCCGGCTTGCCGGCCGCAGCACTGGGCGCGTTGCTGGCGCTGAAAGTGATGGGCTTCGACCTTTCTATCATCGCCCTCATCGGCCTGCTCATGCTGATCGGCATCGTCAAGAAGAACGCGATCATGATGATCGACGTAGCGCTGGAGAACCTGCGCTCCGGCAATGGCATGTCGCCATCGGAAGCGATCCACGAAGCCTGCGTCCGACGTTTCCGCCCGATCATGATGACGACCTTCTGCGCCCTCCTCGGTGCGCTTCCGATCGCTCTTGGGACTGGGGCAAGCTCGGAACTTCGCCAGCCGCTCGGCATTGCCGTCGTCGGCGGTCTTGTCGTTTCGCAAGCGCTGACACTGTTCATCACCCCGGTGATTTTCGTCGAGATGGGTAGGCTCAGCGATTGGCTCCTCAGCTTTGGACGCAGGAAGAAAGCCGAGGACAACGAGCAAGTGCCTCAGGCAATGGCAGCCGAATGAAAGACAAACGGGCGCCAATGGCGCCCGCTGCATTTTTCGCTCCAAGTCTTGAATAACGACGGCCTCTGTGGCATCACGCGCCCTCGTTGAAATCGGGCGCGTCGTTGCGCGCCTTTGCGGAGCCTGCCTCCGTTCCCAAAAAACAATCGGCATGATGAGGTGCGAGCATGGCTCAGGCGCTGGGATTCGACTTCGGCACAACCAACACAGTTTTGGCGACGGCGGACGGGCAGACGACGCATTCGATGGCCTTCACGAGCGCAGCCGGCGGCGCCGACAGCATGCGCACTGCATTGTCCTTCATGAAGGATCCGCAACTCGGCGCCTCCGCCTTGAAGGTCGAGGCCGGCCACGCCGCGATCCGGCAGTTCATCGACAATCCGGGCGATTGTCGGTTCCTGCAATCGATCAAGACCTTTGCGGCAAGCGCTCTGTTCCAGGGCACACTCATTTACGCAAAGCGTCACAGTTTCGAGGATCTGATGGAGGTCTTCATTCGGCGCCTGCGCAACTACGCCGGTGACAACTGGCCGTCTGATGTCAAGCGCATCGTTACCGGCCGCCCGGTGCATTTTGCCGGCGCGAACCCCGAACCGGTTCTGGCGACAGAGCGCTACAACGAGGCGCTTTCTCGCTTCGGCTTTCCCGAGGTTCACTATGTCTACGAACCCGTGGCGGCGGCATTCTACTTTGCGCAGAATCTGAAGTCGGACGCCACTGTGCTTGTCGCCGACTTCGGTGGTGGTACGACCGACTATTCGCTCATCCGCTTCGAAACGGTCGGCGGAAAACTGACAGCAACCCCGATCGGTCATTCGGGCGTGGGAATTGCCGGCGACCACTTCGACTATCGCATGATCGACAACATCGTGGCCCCGCAGATCGGCAAGGGGAGCCATTTCAAGAGTTTCGACAAGATCCTTGAAGTCCCGACGAACTACTATTCGAGCTTCGGCCGCTGGAATCAGCTCTCCATCTTCAAGACATCGCGCGAGTTCGAGGATCTCAAAAAGCTCGTACGTGTGGCACTCGAACCCGAGAAGCTTGAGACATTCATCGATCTGGTCGATCACGACGAGGGTTATCCACTCTATCAGGCCGTATCGGCCACGAAAATGGCGCTCTCCGCGGCCGACGAGGCTGCCTTCGACTTTGCCCCCCTCGGTCGCGGTGGCCACCGGACAATCCGCCGGGCCGATTTCGAAACCTGGATTGCAGATGACCTCGCGCGAATCGAAACGGCGCTTGATGAGGTGCTGGAAAAGACAAACACGACATCAGACATGATCGATAAGGTGTTCCTCACGGGAGGCACGTCGTTTGTCCCGGCTGTGCGTCGAATCTTTACCGAACGCTTCGACAAGGACCGCATCGAGACAGGCGGCGAGCTCCTTTCCATCGCGCACGGCTTGGCTCTGATCGGCGAGCGCGAGGACATCACGCAATGGACGGTGCAATAGGTCGTCGTGCGGCCACCGCGCTCTTTCTTTGACGTCGCGGCTTCGCTAAAGTCGCTGCCATGATCTGCGTCAACGAACTTTCTCCGGGCGAACTCGCCGCGCTTCTGCATTTCCATGCCGAAGCGGGCGTGGAATGGCTGCTCGAAGAGGAAGCCGTCGATCGTTTCGCTGAGTTCGAGGCGATGAAGGCGGCTAAGCGGAGCGCGGCCTCGTCGCCGCAGGCCACCGAAGCTCGGGAAACCTCGGCCCGCCCGGCAGTTCAGGCGACGCAAAGGAACGCCCCTGCCTCCGAGCGTGCGGCTTTGCGGCCGCAGCCTTCGATCCCCGATGGCGAGGCAGTGCAACAGGCACGGTTCGCGGCCGAAAGCGCCCGTTCGCTGCCGGAGCTGAAAACGGCGATCGAGGCATTCAATGGATGCAATCTCAAGCACAGCGCACGTTCGACGATCGTCGCTAGCGGCGATGCGGCAAGCGGGATCATGGTCATCGGTTCGGCGCCAGGGGCCGACGACGATCGTGAAGGCCAACCCTTTGCCGGGCGACCTGGCCAACTGCTCGACAAAATGCTCGCGGCGATCGGCCTACAGCGCGATGCCATAGTGCTGACGCAGGTCATTCCCTGGCGACCACCTGGCAATCGCATTGCGTCGACCGCCGAGATGGATATCTGCCGTCCTTTCATCGAGCGGCAGATCGCGCTTGCCGGGCCGAAGGCGATTCTCGTGCTCGGCAATTTTGCCGCCCGGGTCTTTTTCGGCGAGACCGATACGATTCACGGCTTGCGCGGGCAATGGCGGGAGATCGCGGTCGCAAACCGCATCGTTCCTGCGATCGCGACATTGCATCCGCAAGATCTATTGACGGCACCGGTCAACAAACGATTGGCCTGGAACGACCTTTTGGCTTTTCAGGCCAAACTGGCAGCACTCTAATATGCCCGCCAAATAGGCAAATCTAAACGTTTTATGAAAATATCCATGCGATTTATGCATACCTGCCGCTTATTCTAATGCATTGAAAACCTCATGTTGCAGTGCAATATTGTGGTGTGTCTTGGGAGGAATCAACAGGAACCAAGGCAATGACTGCACGTTTTCGTTCTATCCACTGCGGGTTTGAAACCCTTCGCCTTGCCAATGAGCAGGGTCGCACAACGCAAAGCTACAGCCGCATCGGCTTCGCCACAAACGAGCAGATGGTTGCTCGTGGGACTGGCGCCAGCGGGCGCATCGCGCGTCCCGCCACGATCTTTGCGGATTTCCAGCAATACTGAGGTCGAGGCTGGCATTTGCTGGCCTCTTGCCCCATTGCGCGCCGTATCACCAAGCGCGATTCTCGCCGATCTGGCCTCTCAGTCGGCCGCGCCTTGCCGCACTATCTCGTCCCCCAGTGGAACGCCTCATCAACATAGGCGAACTTGATCGCTTGCCACAGACTGTACTGCTCGACGAACGAGCGCGAGATCCAGAGTACAGGTTTCCTGTCGGTCGCATTCCAGCCAAGAGATCCTTGCTGCGCCGCCTTGGCGAAAAGCCGCTGCAAGTGCGTGCGCGATATCATGAAATCCGCCGCCAGGGCGCGACTGTCGAGATGACCGACCACGACGCGGTCGGGGTCATTTCCTTCCAGATCGATCCGGGAGACAAGATGATCGACGATCAGCCCGCCAGCATCGTTCCACAGGAAAAGCGCCACATGCTCTGAGGGCTCCCGCCACTGCGGATCCTGAAGGCAATTGCGCGCGATCCTCGGCTGCATGATGCGGATCAATTCAGGGTGGGCCTCAACATGGGCAACCCGGCTTCCGCCATCCAGCAGATCAAGGGCTCCCAGGTTCGAGACCAGCCAGCCAAACATCGCCTGATGACTGATCTCTGCCGGCTCGAACTGGCGGGGGCGCCGCCGCTCCGCCCCCGGCTCGTAGGCGATGAAGCGGCAGGTGAAGAGTTCGTCGATGAAGCTCAGCACCGTGTTGCGGCTGGCCACCTTGCGGGACGTGATCTCGTCCGTCAGCCGCACGGCAGTGAAGCCTGAGGCCGGATCAGCAGGATCGCGCTCCATCGCAAGGGCAAAGGCGGTCTGCGTCAGCAGCCAGCGTTGCTGGGATGCAAGCAATCGTGCCAGTCGCGGGCCAGCATCGAACATGCCGCGCATGCGCCTCGCGTGGAAACGAATGGCTAGGATGAACTGCGGGTTCGCAACCAAGTCTTCGGCACTAAAAGGCATTTTTCTCCCGACGCGCACATGCCCGGCGTCGGCACCCCAGGCACCACGCCGTCCGATCAACCCATAACATGCGCATTCGCGAATAAATGAAGCTTCGTCAAGCTCATAAGACGCAGCAAACGTTCGGACACGTCACTATTTCGTTCGAAATCCTCCCGCATAACGAGAGAACTTCAGCGACACGATCACAAAGATAAGATTGAGGCGCGGTTTTCACGATCCGGCTTGCCGGGCGGCGCGCCGCTCCAGATCAAGTTGGTGCTCGCGGTAGATGATGAATATCCCGGCTGCCACGACAATTGCAGTCCCCATCAGCGTGCTGCCGCCTGGGACATCGCCAAATACAAAATAGGCGATGACGCTTCCGATGACGATCGATGTGTACTCAAACGGAGCAACCGTCGAGACATCTGCGTGCCGATAGCTCTCCGTCAACAGGATCTGCGCCACGCCGCCGCAGAAGCCGGCTGCAACGAGAAGCAATTGCGGTTTCAGATCAAGCACCTGCCAACCGACCGGAACCGTCACGAGCGAGAACACTGTGGCAATGATCGAAAAATAGAGAACGATTGTGGCCGTCTTCTCTTCCTCCACCAGTCGCCGCACCTGAATCATCGCCATGCCGCCGAGCACGGAAGCCAGCAGCACCGTGATCGCACCGATCGCTTGCTCGGAATGGATGCCGCCCTCGCGAAAAAGGGTGAGCTTCGGCCAGGATATGATCGCCACGCCCACCATTCCGAAAAGGACCGCACTCCAGCGGTAGATTCGTACGGTTTCACCGAGGAACAGTGCCGCAAAAATCACCGCGACGAGCGGCATCGCGTAGCCGAGCGCAATCGCCTCCGGCAGCGGCAGGTGCAGCAGCCCGTAGAAGCCTAGTCCCATCGATATGATGCCGAGCGTCCCCCGCTTCAGGTGTCCGATCGGATTGGCCGTATAAAATGCCGATCGCAGCTGCCCGCGATAGGCCAGGTAGGCCATGATCGGAAACAGCGCAAAGAAGGAACGACAGAAGGTCACCTGCCCCGGCTGGATGTCGCTGCCGGCAAGCTTGATGAAGGTCTGCATTGCAAGGAAGACAACAACCGAGCCGACCTTGAACGCAATGCCCCTCATCGGGTTTACCGTAGCCGACCGCATGTCTTGCACTCTTGTATTGCTGTTTTGAGACAGGAGAACGCGCCAGACTCGACGCAGCGTGACTGTGACAGTCGTTGTGACGAATGAACAGATAGAAAATCGGAAAGTTTACAGAGCCACCGAGCAGACCAGATGGTCGCCACGCCACGCTCGATAGGCGTGGCGACCGAGGGGTTTGGTACAAATCCCGAGATCTGAGCGCTGTAAATACGACGCAGAATCGTCGTTCAGCGAACTCAAGACGAGGAGGATCAAAGCAGCCATCAGCCTCAAATCCCATTCCCAGATCCGCCCACATATAGCCGCTTCCAGTGTCTCCAAATCTTCCGCTGCCGCGATTTCGCTTTAACTTTAGTTCAGACTTTAATGTAATCATGCCCTCAAAATTTGTGGCGGAGTGCCCACTCCGCAGACGAAGCAGTCATCCGCTCAAGGTCTTCAGGGAACATCATGCGTACAGATACCGGCCAGGTCATCAATCTGGCAGACTACCAGCCCACCGAATTCGTTCTGGAACGCGTGGACCTTACCTTCGAACTCGATCCGACTGAAACCAAGGTCGAAGCACGACTGATCTTCCATCGCCGCGAAGGCGTCGATCCCAAGGCCTCGCTGGTGCTCGATGGCGATGAACTTGCGCTTTCCGGCCTGCTGTTCGACCAGATGGAAACGCCGGCGGGCCAATACACCGTGACGCCGGAAAGCCTGACAGTGCGCGATCTACCGGCATCCGATCCGTTCGAACTGACGATCACAACGATCATCAACCCCGAAGCCAATACGAAACTGATGGGCCTCTACCGCACCGGCGGCATCTACTGCACGCAGTGCGAGGCAGAGGGCTTCCGCCGCATCACCTATTTCCCCGACCGCCCCGACGTCCTGGCCCCTTACACGGTCAATATCATTGCCGACAAGGCCGCCAATCCGCTGCTGCTGTCGAACGGCAATTTCCTCGGCGGCGCCGGCTATGGCGAAGGCAAACACTTTGCCGCCTGGTTCGATCCGCATCCCAAGCCGAGCTATCTCTTCGCGCTCGTCGCCGGCGATCTCGGCATCATCGAAGACACGTTCACGACGATGTCCGGTCGCGAGGTCGCCCTGAAGATCTATGTCGAGCACGGCAAAGAGCCGCGTGCCGCCTATGCGATGGACGCGCTGAAACGCTCGATGAAGTGGGACGAAGACGTCTTCGGACGCGAATATGATCTCGACATTTTCATGATCGTCGCAGTCTCCGATTTCAACATGGGCGCCATGGAGAACAAGGGGCTCAATGTCTTCAACGACAAGTACGTCCTTGCCGATCCGGAAACGGCCACCGACAGCGACTACGCCAACATCGAAGCAATCATTGCCCACGAATACTTCCACAACTGGACTGGCAACCGCATCACCTGCCGCGATTGGTTCCAGCTGTGCCTGAAGGAAGGATTGACCGTCTATCGCGATCACGAGTTCTCGGCCGATCAGCGCTCTCGCCCGGCCAAACGCATCGCCGAGGTTCGTCACCTGAAATCCGAGCAGTTCCCGGAGGATGCAGGTCCGCTCGCTCATCCCGTTCGACCGATAAAATACCGCGAAATCAATAACTTCTATACAACGACTGTCTATGAGAAGGGCAGCGAAGTTACGCGAATGATCGCAACGCTGCTCGGCAAGGAGACTTTCAAGAAGGGAATGGACATCTACTTCGATCGTCATGATGGCCAGGCTGTGACGATCGAGGACTTCGTCAAATCCTTCGAGGACGCCAGCGGACGCGACCTTACACAGTTCTCACTCTGGTATCATCAGGCGGGCACGCCGCTGGTTACGGCCTCCGGCTCATACGATCCCGCAGCGAAGACGTTCAGCCTTTCGCTGGAGCAGATGATCCCCGCAACGCCCGGCCAGTCCGACAAGAAGCCGATGCACATCCCGCTGAGCCTGCAGCTCTTTGCAGACGATGGTGCCGCCGTGGCTCCGGCCTCCGTCGAAGGTGCGGAGTATACGGGCAGCGTGCTGCATCTGACCGAGCGCACGCAAACGGCCGTATTCCACGGCGTTCCAACGCGGCCAGTTGTTTCGATCAATCGCAGCTTCTCGGCACCGATCAATCTCCATTTCGACCAGTCGCCCGCCGACCTCGCCCAGCTTGCCCGCTGCGAGACAGACCATTTCGCGCGCTGGCAGGCGCTGACGGACCTTGCACTTCCGAACCTTCTGAAGGCGGCGCGCGATGCCCGCGAAGGAAAGACTGTCGCTTCTGAGCCGACATTCGTCGACACCCTAGTTATTGCCGCGGCTGACGAGGGCCTCGAGCCCGCCTTCCGCGCCCAGGCGCTGGCCCTGCCAAGCGAAGCCGACATCGCCCGCGAACTCGGTGGCAACAACGATCCAGACGCAATCCATGCCGGACGCCAGGCGGTGATCAAGCACCTCGCCGACGCGGGACGGGACACATTCGTTGCACTCTATGGTTCGATGACAACGCCGGGCGCCTTCAGCCCGGACGCAACAAGTGCGGGTCGCCGCGCCTTGCGCAACGCTGCACTGACCTACCTCTCCTACGCGGAGCATTCGCCGGCCCGCACCAAGGCTGCCTTCGATGCTGCCAACAACATGACCGACCTGCTGCATGCGCTGACGATCCTTGTGCACCGCTTTCCGGACAGTGCGGAAGCTGCCGAAGCGTTGTCGATCTTCCGGGATCGCTTCGCTGAAAACGCACTGGTCGTCGACAAGTGGTTCTCGGTGCAGGCAACCATACCCGGCGCCGGCACGCTCGATCGGGTGCTGAAGCTGATGGAGAACCCTCTGTTCAAGAGGACCAACCCCAATCGCGTTCGTTCGCTTGTCGGCTCCTTTGCTTTCGCCAATCCGACGGGCTTCGGCCGCGCCGATGGAGAAGGCTACCGCTTCCTCGCCCGCGAGATCCTCGACATCGACCGGCGCAACCCTCAGTTGGCGGCCCGCATCCTGACGTCAATGCGCTCCTGGCGCTCCCTGGAGCCGGTTCGGCAGGACCACGCCCGCTTGTCCCTGTTGGAAATCGAACGGGCCGCCGAGCTTTCGACCGACGTCCGCGACATCGTCGAACGCACTCTCAAAGGGTGATTTGCCATCGCAAGCCGCTGCACCACCCACAGCGGCTTTCCGATCGCCGAAGAAAATTCAGCATCTAGAATCGGTTAACATATTTTTACCTTTTCCTCTGGACAAGGCGAATCACCAGTGATTCATTGAGTGAGGTTCGGGCGAGCGGCGCTGCGAATCACACGAGGGATCAAGGCTGAAGAGATGATGAACGTGCGGCGGGCAACCGCAGCCGACGGACGGCTGCGTGTCGATTTCGACGACCTCCTGGCCTGGCGCGATAGCTTTTCAGCCAGGCGCTCCCGCGTTTCCTCGTCGTCCTCGCGCAACCTCTCCCAGGTCGAAATCGTCCTGAAGCGAATTATTCCGATTCTGATCGTAGCCTTCCTTACGGTTGTGGCTGCATCGCACTTTTTCGGAATGGTCTCCGAGTATGGTCGGACAGAGGCCGCCGCCCGCCATTCCACCGCACTTGCCGCCGCGACTGCCGCTGCGGCCTTCGCCGATGCCAACCAGATATTCGAAACCGCAGACGTCATGCAGGCGCAGGCTCGGCTGGCGCGTTTTATTCCGCAGGATCGCCTGGACGATGACGCCTTCGTGCTGCTGGTGCAGCCGAGCGGCAAGGTGTTCGCAGCAACGGCAGCCGGCTCAACCTATCTTGGCGCCAGCGTCGGCGACTTTTTCTCGGAGATCTCAGCGATCCGCCGTTTCGGCGATCGCGCCGGCGTCATCGAAACGACGATCAGCGGCCGTCCCCACTACGCCGAGATTACTCTGATCGGCGGCTCCGGCGGCTATGTCATCGCCGCGACATCGCTGGAGCGGATCGGCAAACTCTGGCGGGACGAAGTCACGCTGAACGTGACACTCTTCGCAGGCATCTCCTCGATCCTGCTCGTCATCCTGTACGCCTACTACATGCAGGTGAAGCGCGCCCGCGATGCCGACGATATCTTTCTAGAGTCGAACCTCCGCGTCGAAACCGCGCTGTCGCGCGGGCGCTGCGGACTTTGGGACTTCGATTTCGACAGCCGCGAATTCTACTGGTCGCGCTCGATGTACGAGATGCTGGGCCTTCCCGCTTCCGAGCGGACGATGTGCTTCAGCGATGCGGCCCGCCTGATGCATCCCGATGACGGCGGTGTCTACGAAATCGCCCGGTCGATCGCCCGTGGCGATGCCGGTCAGGTCGACCAGATATTCCGTATGCGGCATGCCGGCGGCCACTATGTCTGGATGCGGGCTCGCGCCCAGGTGATCCGTACCAATTCCGGCCGCGTCCACATGATCGGGATCGCAATGGACGTGACCGAGCAGCATCGCCTCGCCCAGCGTTACGCCGAGGCCGATCAGCGGCTGGCAGACGCCATCGAATGCACATCGGAAGCTTTCGTGCTCTGGGATAAGAACGACCGTCTCGTCATGTGCAACGCACATTTCCAGCAGGCGTACGGACTTCCCGATAGCGTTCTGGTCCCGGGGACCGAGCGCACACTTGTCAATGCCGCGGCAGCACGCCCGGTGATCGAACGCCGCATCGCCGACGCAGATGGCTCCGGCTACTCCCGCACGACCGAAGTACAGCTTGCTGATGAGCGCTGGCTGCAGATCAATGAGCGCCGTACGCGCGACGGCGGCATGGTTTCTGTCGGCACCGATATCACGTTGCTGAAACGCAACCAGGAGCGTCTGCGTGACTCCGAACGCCGGCTCATGGCGACGATCGGTGACCTCTCCGCTTCCCGTCAGACTCTGGAAAGCCAGAAGGCTGCACTCTCTGTCGCCAACTCCAACTATCTCGTCGAGAAGGAGCGCGCGGAAGGCGCCAACCGGGCGAAGAGCGAGTTCCTGGCGAACATGTCCCACGAGCTTCGCACGCCGCTCAACGCAATCCTCGGCTTTTCGGAAATCCTGCAGGATCAGATGTTTGGCCCGCTCGGCTCGTCGAAGTACAATGAATACGCGCGCGACATCCACGATAGCGGCAAGCACCTTCTGAACGTCATCAGCGATATTCTCGATATGTCGAAGATCGAAGCAGGCCACATGAAGCTTGAGTGCGAAACGATCGATCTCGCGCCGCTCATCGAAGAAAGCCTTCGCTTCACCGCGATCCCGGCCGCACAGAAGAATATCTTCGTCGAGCAGCGCATTTGCGATGGCATGAGGCTGACCGCCGATCGCCGCGCGATGAAGCAGATCCTGCTCAACTTGCTCTCCAACGCAGTAAAGTTTACCAACGAAGGTGGCCGTATCGCCGTTCGCACGCGTCGCACCAACAGCGGCGTCATGCTGACGATTGCCGACACCGGTATCGGCATCCCTCGCGCGGCGCTCGGCAAGATCGGCCAGCCTTTCGAGCAGGTGCAAAACCAGTACGCAAAGAGCAAGGGAGGCTCTGGCCTCGGTCTTGCCATCTCTCGGTCGTTGACGACCCTTCACGGGGGCAAAATGAAGATCCGGTCGCGCGAGGCGATCGGCACCGTCATTTCACTGCACATTCCAAACAACGGCCACTAAGATTTCACTACCGTCTGGAAAATTTTCCTGACGGCTTTCGAAAGCCGCTTGATCTCTCCCTCAAGCGTCTTGATGTCAGGGCAGTCACCGGCACGGGAAACGAGATCGGTGAGACCCGCCGGAGCTTCCTTGGGATCGAACAGACCGTCGATGCACAGGCGGATGAGCTGCGAAATATCCGTATAGAGCGACAGCGCTGCCAGGCAGAGTTCCATGTCATCGCGGTCCATCAGCTCCACACCGATAAGCTTCACCTGCCCCGCCGTGTTGAAGTCGTCCCCCTCAACGGAGATGCCCTTTGTGGAGGCCACTAGCCGCAGATACTGCGCGATGAATTCGATATCGATCAGTCCGCCGGGAATAAGCTTCAGGTCCCAGATGCCCGCCGGCGGCTTTTCCTGCTCGATCAACGCCCGCATCTCGGACACGTCCTTGGCGATCTTCTCTGAGTCGGTCTTCGCGAAGAGCACTTCGGCGATGATCCGCTCGGCCTCACCGATCAGTTCTCTGTCTCCGCACACGAGGCGGGCGCGCGTCAGCGCCATGTGCTCCCAAGTCCAAGCCTCGTCACGCTGATATTTTTCGAAGGACTTGATGCGGGTAGCGACCGGCCCCTTGTTTCCCGAGGGCCTGAGGCGCATGTCGACCTCATAGAGTACGCCCTCCGCAGTCGGCGCCGAGAGCGCCGAGATCAGCCGCTGCGTGACGCGGGTGAAATAGCGCGTCGCGTCGAGAGGCTTGGGGCCGGAGGATTCGGCGGCTTCATCGTCGTAGTCGTAGAGCAAGATGATATCGATGTCAGAGCCGGCAGTGAGTTCGAAGCTCCCGAGCTTGCCCATGCCGACGACAGCCACGCGGCCGCCCGGAAAATCGCCATGTGCCGCCCTGATCTCCTTCATGACGGCATCGAGTGCCGCTTCGAGGACGAGATCGGCCAGATGCGTGAAGGCGCGGCCAGCCATGGCGCCCCGGATCGCGCCGGTCAACAGCCGGATGCCGATGAGGAAGCGCTGTTCGTAAGCGAAGATGCGCAATCGATCCAGCACCTCCTCATAGTACCGTGCGGGTGCGAGAAAGCCGCCAATGCGTTCGGCGAGATAGGCGCGCGTCGGCAATTCCGCCATCAGGCCGGGATCGAGCATGCCGTCGAAAACATGCGGCTTGGCGGCAATCACCTCGGCCAGCTTCGGTGCAGAGGACATGATGTTGACGATCAGCGATAGGAGCGCCGGGTTGCTGCCGAGGAGCGAAAACAATTGAATGCCTGCGGGCAGGCCCGAGAGAAAGCTGTCGAACCGCAGGATCGCCTCATCGGCGCGGTTGCTTTGGCCGAACACGCGCAGCAGTTCCGGCGTCAGTTCGGTCAGGCGCTCGCGCGCCTCCACGGACTGCGTCGCCTTGTAGCGACCGTAATGCCACGTGCGGATGACACGGGAGATATCGGAGGGTCGTTCGAAGCCTAGCTTGCGAAGCGTGTTCAGCGTATCGGGGTCATCGGCCTGTCCGGTAAAAACCAGATTGCCGGTTTCCGTTGAAAGCTTCGTCTCCTGTTCGAACAGGCGAGCATAGCGTCGCTCGACTGTTTTGAAGACCTCGACCAAGCGCGCGGCAAAACTCGGCGTATCGTCGAACCCCATCATGAAGGCGATGCGCTTCAGATCGGTTTCAGTCTCGGGCAGAAGATGTGTTTGCTCGTCGTGCACCATTTGAATTCGATGCTCGACATCGCGAAGGAACCAATAGGCCTCGGTCAGCTCGTCCCGCGTTTCCTCGTCAATCCATTTCGCCTTTGTCAGCTCCGCCAACGTCTCCTCGGTGCCGCGGCAACGAAGTGCCGGCATCCGGCCGCCAGCGATCAGCTGCTGTGTCTGCGCGAAGAACTCGATCTCGCGGATGCCGCCGCGACCGAGCTTGACGTTGTGGCCCTTGACCGCAATCGCGCCATGCCCCTTGTGGGCATGGATCTGGCGCTTGATGGAATGGATATCGGCGATGGCGGCGTAGTCGAGATACTTGCGAAAGACGAACGGAACGAGCCCGCGCAGGAATTCCTCGCCGGCCAGGATATCGCCAGCGACGGCGCGCGCCTTGATGAAGGCGGCACGCTCCCAGTTCTGCCCCCTGCCCTCATAGTAGATCATCGCCGCGTCGACGGGAATGGCAAGCGGCGTTGATCCTGGATCGGGCCGCAGCCGCAGGTCGGTCCGGAAGACATATCCATCCGCCGTACGCTCCTGCATGATCCGCACCAGCCGTCGCATCAGCCGCGGGAAGATTTCGATCGCGTCGTCCGGATCCGGGATGATCCCCGCCTCTTCGTCGAAGAATACGACGAGATCGATATCGGACGAGTAGTTGAGTTCGGAAGCGCCGAGCTTGCCCATGCCGAGGACGATCAGCCCCGAGCCCTCGCTGGGAGCGGAGACATCCTTTAGCGTGACCTTGCCCCCGTCGTGGGCGGCAAGCAGCAGGTGATCTATCGCCGCACCGACAGACGCTTCCGCAAGCTGGCTCAACCAAGCCGTGGTCGCGCGACCATCGAATATCCGGGCGAGGTCTGCCATGGCGACAAGGAAGGCGACCTTGCGCTTGATGATACGCAGGCGGCTCATCACGTCGGCTTCACTCGGCAGATCGCCGCTTGCCGTCGGCTTCCAACACGCGCGCGCTTCTGCGATCAGCGCCTCTATCCGGGGTTCCAGCGGCTCCGAAATTGCAGTCGCGAGAATTGCCGTATCGATATTCGCGATGTCACGCAGATAGGGAGACAAGGTCAGCGCGGCCGTGATGAAGTCGCGAAATCCGCCTTCCGCCTTGAGCATCTCCGCCACATCGGGCTCGCTCTTGCCGATCCTTTGGAGATCCGCCTGTGCAAGCTTCAGCTCGCTCTTGTTCAGCGGCTTCAGCAACCCGTCGGCTACTTCAACAAGGCTATGCCTCGAACTCGTCAGCATGCACCCTCCCTGGCGAACAGAACCGCGAACCGCCGGGAGAATCATAGCAACTTCCGGCAATTACGCTCTAAGGTAGGGTCTGTGGCGGCAATGGCCAACATCGAATTCGACCCGCTGCCGCCATGATGGTCAGCGCTATTTCACCGGAAAGATCATGCTGACGGTGAGACCTCGCTTCTCCTGATGCTGCGCATCAGTGTCGGACAGCTCCAGTTTCCCGCCATGCAATTCCATGACCGCGTCCACCAAGGAGAGGCCAAGACCGGTGCCGGGCTTGGAGCGGCTTTCATCCAGCCGCACGAAGCGCTTCAGTACATCTTCGCGCTTCTCGGCCGGCACACCTAGTCCGCGATCAGCAATGGAGAGGCAAATGCCATCGGCGCGGCGAAGCAACTTCAGCGCGATATCGCCGTGGCCTTCCGCATCCGAGGAATACTTGATGGCGTTGTCGATGAGATTGAAAATCGCTTGGCCGATCAGCTCGCGGTTGCCCTGAACTTCGATGTCAGGCTCGATCGACGAGGTGAGCGCAAGCCCTGCATCATCGGCGACGGGCTCATACAGTTCCGCGCTGTCTGCGACGATGGCGGTGAGATCGACCGGAGACATTTCGGCGGCGACCGAACCCGCCTCGACGCGCGAAATCATCAGCAGCGCATTGAACGTGCGGATCAACTGATCGGACTCGGATATGATCCCCTCAAGCGCGGTGCGTCGCACCTCGGCGTCTGCGGTATCCAGGGCGTCGGTAGCCTTGTTGCGCAACCGCGTCAGCGGCGTCTTCAGGTCATGCGCAATGTTGTCGGAAACCTGCCGCAACCCTTCGTTCAGCTTCTCTATCCGGCCGAGCATCGTATTGAGCGAGACCGACAGACGATCGAACTCGTCGCCTGAGCCCCCGACCGGAAGCCGCTGCGAGAGATCCCCGGCCATGATCTTTTTGCTCGCATCGGACATGCGGTCGATCCGCTTCAGGGCGTTCCTCCCGATGCCGAACCAGATGATGATAGCTCCGAGGCCCATGATCGCGAGTGCGATCATCAGAGCCTGCCGCACCAGCCCGCGGAATGCCTCAGGCTCGCCGAGGTCGCGGCCGATCAGCAGACGCAGCCCGTTGTCCAGCACGAAAATGTTGGCAACCGCCATATGCCGGCGGCTGAGGCCGCTGTCGGCATAACGCTGATACATGAAGGGCAAGGAGGTCCACCCCTCTTCATCGAGCACACCGGGCTGCACGGATGCGACGTTCCCGGCGAGGATATCGCCCGAGGGACCGGCAATGATGTAGAGATTGGCGCCTGGCTGGCGCGCGCGGCGCTCCATCGTGCGCAGAAGAAGATTCATGCCGCCGGCGTCGTAGGCCCGCTGGACCTGGTCCACTTCCTGCTGCACGGCTTCGCGGATCTGGTTTGTCAGAAGCCGCTCGGACATCGCCGTCACATAGAAGACCAGCGTCGCGGCGCAGATGGCAAAGAGCAGGATGTAAAGTGCCGAAAGGCGGACTGCCGTGGACTTGAAGAGAAACCAGAAACGGTTCATCCCTCGTCCTTGATCATATACCCCGCGCCGCGAATGGTCTTGAGAAGCGGCTGGCTGAAGTCCTTCTCGATCTTGGACCGCAGCCGGGAAACGTGCACGTCGATGACGTTGGTCTGCGGATCGAAGTGGTAATCCCAGACGTTCTCGAGAAGCATCGTGCGGGTCACCACCTGGCCGGCGTTCTTCATCAGATACTCAAGCAGACGGAATTCGCGCGGCTGCAGCGGTATCTCCTTGCCGCCGCGGCGGACCTCGTGTGCGAGCCGATCGAGTTCAAGGTCGCCGACGCGGTAAACAACGTCCTGGTCCGGTGCCCCCTTGCGACGACCGAGCACCTCGACACGTGCAAGAAGTTCGCTGAACGCATAGGGCTTCGGCAGATAGTCGTCGCCACCCGCTCTGAGGCCGGTAACGCGGTCGTCCACCTGACCGAGGGCAGAGAGAATGAGAACAGGCGTGTGGATTCCCTTGCGGCGCAATTCGCTGATGACGGACAGACCGTCGCGGCGCGGCAACATGCGATCGATGACGATCACGTCGTAGGTGTTTTCCGAGCCCATGAAGAGGCCGCTTTCGCCATCGCTTGCGTGATCGGCCACGATGCCCGCCTCACGAAACGCCTTGGTGAGATAAACCGCTGCTTCGAGATCGTCTTCGATGATGAGAATCTTCATGCGGCCGACATTACCCGCCGGTTGCGTTTCGGCAAGGCTCAAAACTGCTTCCTGTTGCACAGAGGTCATTGCGATCACCTGCGGATATTGGGCGAAAGGAAGCCGCGCCCAGAGGGCGCGGCTCCCCACTCTGTCAGGGTTGGGAGGATTAACCCTGGCCGTTGATCGGAAGGGCGACGAAGCGGCTGCCCTCCTTCGACTGGATCTGGAAGAGTGCCCGCGTGCGGCCATCTTTCTTCGCCTGGTTCAGGACCTTGACGACATCATCGGCATTGGAGACTTCCTGGTTGTTGACCGAGGTGATCTTCTCGCCTTCCTTGATGCCCTTGTCGGCAGCGTCGGAGTCCGGGTCGATACCAGTGATCTGAAGCCCCTTGCCATCGTCAGAAGGCCCAACTGTCAGGCCGAGGTCAGCAAGTGCCTTTTCGGAAGCAGGAGCCTGAGTTTCCGGCGCCTGATCGCCGTCGTCAGCGGAAGCATCCTTCTGTTCAGCAGGCAACGTGCCAAGTTCGACCGTCAGAGACTGAGCCTTGCCGGAGCGCCAGACAGAAAGCTCGACCTTCTTGCCGGGCGTCATAGCGCCGATGCGGCGGCTGAGGTCGCGGGCATCCTTGACCGTCTCGCCGTTGACGGCGGTGACCACGTCGCCAGCCTTCATGCCCGCCTTCTCACCCGGCGTACCTGCCTGAGCGGAGACAACAAGCGCGCCGCTCGCCTCGGAAAGGCCGAGTGAGTCGGCGATGTCCTTGGTAACGGGCTGGATCTGAACGCCCAGGTAGCCGCGGGAGACTTGTCCATCCTTCATGAGGTCGGCAACGACATCCTTGGCCGTAGACGCCGGGATGGCAAACGCAATACCTACACTGCCACCGGACGGAGAGAAGATCGCGGTGTTGATGCCGACGACTTCACCATTGAGATTGAAGGTCGGGCCACCCGAGTTACCGCGGTTCACTGCGGCGTCAACCTGCAGGTAGTCGTCATACGGACCAGAGCCGATGTCGCGGCCACGTGCCGAGACGATACCGGCTGTTACCGTACCGCCGAGACCGAAGGGGTTACCGACCGCAACAACCCAGTCGCCGACGCGAACATTGTTGTCATCTGCCCAGTTGACGTAGGTGAACTTGCGGCCTTTGCCATCAACCTTGAGAACGGCGAGGTCCGTACGCGGATCCTTGCCGATCAACTTGGCATCAAGCTCCGTGCCGTCGTTCATCACTGCAACGAAGGCTGCGCCGTCGGAAACGACGTGGTTGTTGGTGACGATGTAACCATCCTCAGAAATGAAGAAGCCCGAGCCCTGGGCAACGGGACGCAGGCGGCCCTTGCCATCCTGCGGGCCATGGTGCGGAGGACCGCGGCGGTCCTGCGGACCCTGTGGACCTTGCTCACCAAACTGGCGGAAGAAAGGCTTCAAGGCATCCGGAAGATCGTCGAAGCCGCGACCATTGAAGTCGAAGGCGAAGCCGTTGGCATCATCATCGGACACCGGTTTGACGCGATTTTCGACACGTACCGAAACGACCGCCGGCGAAACGGCATCGACGACGTTCGCGAAGCTCGGAACGGACGGAGCCTGAACCTTGACAGCTTCGGCATAGGAGCGAGTGATTTCGAGGGGAATACCGGTCGCAAGCACCGCAGCGGCAAGACCCGCGACGGTCGAGGCCTTCAGCGCGGTATTGAGCGACGGAGCTTTGATATTCTTGAACATGAGTGGCACCTTCTTTGACTTCAACATCTACAGGATCAGGATGACCGGATCGGCTGATGAAGGAAGATATAGGACGGCACACCTTACTGCGAACTGTCCGAGCGATGAAAAATTCGTAATGTGCAATACGACCGCATTGCGATCCGGTGCAGCAATCTCCCTCGACTAAAGCGCTTGGAGTCGATAAGCCTCCTGCTTACAACCGGAGGAGGACGAAACCATGGCCCATGTGGTCACGGGAGAGGATTTTGCGCCCGATACTGCTGCGCTCGCTGCCGTCATCTTCGGCGTCACTGCCTTCGCGGTTGCACAGGGGCTGACCTATCCGCTGATTTCGCTTGTCCTTGAGCATCGAAATGTTTCGCCGAGTCTCATCGGCCTCAACGCCGGTTGCTTTGCGGCAGGCTTGGCCGTGGCGACGTTCGCGGTGACGTGGCTGTCGCGAAAGGTGCGGGGCGACCGGCTGATCGTCGCGGGCCTCGTCGGCTGTGCGGTCAGTCTCTCGACCTTCGCGACATTCGACACTTTCTGGGTGTGGTGCATCGCTCGATTTTTTCTCGGCTTCTTCGTCAGCCTCATCTTCATGCTGAGCGAGGCCTGGCTCAACACGGCCTGCCCTGACCGCCTGCGCGGGCGCGTCTCCGGTCTCTATGGGGCAGGCATGTGCGGCGGCTTTGCCGCGGGTCCACTGGTGATTCCGATCTTCGGCACGGAGCAAGGCTTTGCCTTCGCGCTGCTTGCCGTCTACGTCGCCTGCGTCGCCTTCCTGACGATTATCCTCACCCGGAGAGCACGCACGCTTCCCGAGCAGGCCGCATCAGGAGCGCTCTTCAAGTTTGTCAGAAGCGCACCGATGCTGATCTGCATGGTGGTCGCATTTGCATTCGCCGATATTGCCGCCATCTCAACCATGCCGGTCTATTTCGTCCGGCTCGGCTATTCCGAGGCGTTCGCCGCCATCAGCGTTACAGTGCTCGCGCTACCGACCGCACTTGCCCAACCGCTGGTCGGCTGGCTTCTCGACACGACCTCGCGCTTCGGAGTGGCCATCTGCTCCGGCCTGCTTGCGGGGCTGAGCTTCATCGCGATCCCGTTCCTTCAGTCGCAGGCAGCAATTCTGGTGATGTTCGGCATCATGGGAGCAGCGAGTTTTTCGCTTTACACCTGCGCCTTGACGATTCTCGGCGAACGCTATGCCGGAGATAGGCTTGTCGCGGGAAGTGCTGCCTTCGCCCTTGCCTACGCCGTCGGCAGCGCGGCGGGCTCGTCCTCGGTCGGCGCGGTGATGGACGTGTATTCGCCGTCTGCAGGACCAATCGCGGCGGGCTGCGTCGTGTTGGCATTCACCGCAGCGCTGGTCGCGTCTGTGTTGCGAGACCGCCTCCGTAGACGGTCGTAAGATCACTCGTCGAGCAGTTCATTCAATCGGGCCTGTTCTTCGGCGGTCAGCTTGGAGCCTGTCGGCCTGCCTGCCCTCTTTCGTGCGAAGACGATCAGTGACAGGCCGCCTGCAACAACCAGCAGGAGCGGAGCGCCCCACAGCAGGATCGTTTTCGTTTCGAAACGCGGCTTCAACAGCACGAACTCGCCATATCGAGAAACGATGTAGTTCATGACCTGTTCGTCGGTATCGCCATCGGTGAGCCGCTCGCGCACCAGCAAGCGCAGGTCCTTTGCGAGCTCGGCATTGGAATCGTCGATCGACTGATTCTGACAGACCATGCAACGCAGTTCCGCGGAGATCGTCCGGGCTCGTGCCTCGAGCTTCGGATCCGCAAGAACTTCGTCCGGGTTGACGGCAAAGGCCGGCGCTGACGAAAGAATCACCGCCAGGACGAGGAGCAAGCGCCGGATCATTCGGCCGGCTCCATGGCCGGGGGCGCCGGTTTTGCTCTCCGGCTCGGAGCGCCGACACGCAGACGCCGGTCGCTGAGCGAAACGAACCCACCGGTCGCCATGATCACCGTACCGCCCCAGATGCAGAGGATGAAGGGCTTCCACCAGATACGCACGACGATACCGCCATCGTCCGTAGGATCCCCGAGGGACATGTAGAGCTGGCTAAGGCCGAAAGTCAGGATGCCGGCTTCGGTCGTCGGCATTTGGCGCGCCGCGTAGATCCGCTTGGATGACCAGACATCGGCCACCTCCACGCCACCGCGGCCGATGCTGAAGTGGCCCCGCTCCTCGCTGTAGTTCGGGCCATTGGCCGGTTTCATGCCGTCGAAACGCACGGAGTAGCCTCCGGCCTCCACGGTCTGGCCGGGTTTCATCTCGACCACATGCTCGGTTTCGAAGGTGGTGACCGCGACGATGCCGAGGACGACGACGCCCAGCCCGGCATGAGCGAGCGCCGTGCCGAAGGCCGAGCGCGGCAGGCCGGCAAGGCGCCTCCAGGCGATAGAAGCCGCGACCTTGCCCGCGCCCGCGCGATACCAAAGATCGGCAATCGCGCCGAAAATCAGGAACAAAGCGGCAGCCAGCCCGAGCACGGCAAGCACCGGACCGCCATGCTCGATATAGAAAACAATGACCGCCGCAACAAAGGCCAGGATCGCAACCAGATAGAGCCGCTGGAGAACAGCCAGCAAGTCACCGCGCTTCCATGCCAGCAGCGGACCGAAGGGGACGATCACCAGCAGCGGCGCCATCAACAAGCCGAAGGTCATGTTGAAGAAGGGCGGTCCGACCGAGATCTTGTCGCCGGTCAGCGTCTCCAGCAGCAGCGGATAGAGCGTACCGGTCAGCACGGTGCCGCAAGCCACGGTGAGGATCAGATTGTTGAGAACGAGCGCACCTTCGCGCGAGATGGGAGCGAACAAGCCGCCTGCCGACAGGAGCGGCGCGCGGAATGCGAAGAGCGACAGCGCTCCGCCAATGAAAATCAGCAAAATGCACAGGATGAACACGCCGCGCGACGGATCGCTGGCAAAAGCATGTACCGAAGTCAGGACGCCGGATCGGACAAGAAAAGTGCCCATCAGCGACAACGAGAACGTCAGGATGGCAAGCAGAACCGTCCAAATCTTCAGCGCCTCGCGCTTTTCCATCACGAGTGCCGAATGCAGCAGCGCCGTTCCGGCAAGCCACGGCATGAATGACGCATTCTCGACCGGGTCCCAAAACCACCAGCCGCCCCATCCAAGCTCGTAGTAGGCCCAATAAGAACCCATGGCGATGCCGAGCGTCAGAAACGTCCAGGCAGCCAGCGTCCAGGGGCGCACCCAGCGCGCCCACGCGGCGTCGATGCGCCCTTCAATCAGCGCTGCCACGGCGAAGGAGAAGCACACGGAGAAGCCGACGTAGCCGAGATAGAGCAACGGCGGGTGGATCGCCAAGCCGACGTCCTGCAGGACCGGGTTGAGGTCCTTCCCCTCGGCCGGAGCCGGATCCAAACGCATGAACGGGTTGGAGGTAAGAAGGATGAACAGGATGAACGCGACCGATATCCAGGCCTGAACGGCAAGCACGTTTGCCCGCAGCGAGTCCGGCAAATTGCGCCCGAAGGCTGCAACCAAGGCGCTGAAGAGCGCCAGGATCAGCAGCCAGAGCATCATGGAGCCTTCGTGATTGCCCCAGACGCCGGAAAACTTAAAAAGCAGCGGGACCAGCGAATGGGAATTCTCCCAGACGTTCGCCACCGAAAAGTCCGATACGACGTGAGCGTAAGTCAGAACGGCGAACGAGAAAGCCACAAGCGCGAACATCGCCAGGGAGCCTACGGACGCGACGTCCATCATCGCCCGGTCGAGGCGCCTTGCACCGATCACCGGAACAACGGAGATAATGAGCGCCGTCGCAAGCGCCAGGATAAGAGCGTAGTGGCCGATCTCGATGATCATTGCACCGCCTCCCCTTCCTTCCAGAGCCCTTGCGCCTTCAACTTGTCGGCGACGTCCTTCGGCATGTACTTCTCATCGTGCTTGGCGAGCACCGTATCGGCGGTGAAGACATCGCTGCCTGTTTCGAAACGGCCCTCGGTCACGACCCCCTGGCCCTCGCGAAAGAGGTCGGGGAGAATGCCGGTATATCGTACCCTGACAAGGTCGCCAGTCGCGTCGGTCACGGCAAACTGCACCGTCGATCCCGCGCCGCGCACGATGCTGCCGTCGCCGACAAGACCGCCGAGCCGGATCCGGGTTCCGGGCGGCACCGGATTTTTCGCGATATCCGCCGGCATGTAGAAATAGGCGACCGACTGGCTGAAGGCGAACATGACGAGCAGCACGGCGGCAAGGATGAAACTCATGCCGCCACCGATGATTGCCAAGCGTTTCTGCTTGCGCGTCATTCCGTCGTTCCTTCTGTCGCGATGTCGAGCTCTCGTGCCAACGCGAGCAGCTGCTTGCCTTGCTCGCTGCTTGTCGGAAACGCTGCCAGTCCGCGCTTCAGAGCTCCAACCGCACGATCCTTGTCCTTCAATACGACATAAGAGCGGACGAGCCGCAACCAGCCTTCTAGATTGTTCGGGTCTTCGGTGAGCTTGGCATCGAGGCTTTCCACCATCCCCTCAATCATTTGCTGCCGATCGCCAGCGTTCATGCTCTCGGCGGAAGCAACGTCTGCCTGCATCGGATTGCCCGGCGCCTGCCCACCACCGTTCTTCGCAATATGCTCGGCGACCAGCGGCATCCAGGGCGCGTCGGCGGGCGATTGCTTGGCGAGGGCTTCAAAGGCGGCCTTAGCCTCTGCAGCCTGGCCGGCCTGTTCCATGCCGAGCGCAAGGTAGAAGCTCGCCTTCGGATTGTCGGGCTGTAGTTGAAGCGACTGTTCCAGCACCTTGCGTGCATCTTCGGTGACGACACCGTTCGAGGTCGCCATCAGCGTCTCGGCAAGTCCGTCCAGCAGCGCAGCACTTGGCCCGAGCAGACGGATCGCATTGCGATAGGCGGTCTCGGCTTCGGCAAGGCGCATGGTGTTGAAGTAGATCGGCGCCAGCACCTCCCAGCCCCTGCCGTCATCGGGGCTCTGCGCCAGATGGCGCTCGGCCTTGGCGACCAGGATCGCCATATCGTTGCCGGGGTTCTCAAGTCGGGCTTCCAAGGGTTGCGACGGCAAATCCGGTCGCCCCACCAGAATGTAAAGACAGAGCCCCACGACCGGCAGCATCAGCAGCACGAAGGCTTCGGAGAGACGGTAATGCTTGGTGACCTTGCGATCGGTGACCGGCGCGACCGAGACGGTAATCAGGCGTCGGCCGATTTCGGCCCGCGCATAGTCCGCTTCCTCGGCTGAAATCAGTCCGCCGGCAAGGTCGCGATCGAGCTCTCGCAACTGATCGCGATAGACGGCAGCCTCGCCGGCGCGCGTATCGTCGACCGCTCTCGCTCCACGCAAAAGCGGATAAAGCAGAATGACAGCAACAACCGCCGTCAAAACGGCCACAAGAATCCAGAAAAGCATAGGCGCCAAATACTCGAAGCGAACGTCTATTCCAACAAGCAAAGCCGCAATGACGATTATTTGAGGCGTTTGGCCGCAATACGCAGCTTGCGGCTCATCCTATCGCGTCTGTTCGATGCTGCAAAACCGACTAACCGAGCGGCGACCAGCTACCATTGTCGTTTCGGCAGGCGGAGCCGCGCGCCACCGTCTCCTTGCCGTCGATCGTCACGCTGTGGGTATACTGACGGCAATTCTGCGAGCCGACCTGATAGGGCGCAGCCGCGACGACCTTGCCGCTGACATTGCGTCCGCTCCAGACGACAGGCTGTCCGACGCCGGCCCCTTCCAAGGCACGATACTCGGCTTCGAGGGCGCGCTGGCGGTCGCTGTCGCTGAGTTCCACGTCGCTGCGACCGATGATGCCGCCCTGCAACGCCGCAATATAGGTGGCCGAAGCCGGAGGCTTCCGCGAGAAAAGACCGCCGGAGCCACCGCTCTTCGTCGATTGACATCCAGAAAGCGTCATGGCGACGAGAAGCGAGGAAACGATCATGCCTTGCGAGCGTAGCATCATTCAGCCGAACCAGAATCAGGTGTCAATCAACGAGCCACACGCGCACCAAGCCGTGTCGGCAATAAGGCAAAGCATGCTATGCAATCGCCCAAGTCTATGTGACATCAAGCAATTGCTCACGCAACATCCTTTGTGATGCCCGGCAAAATAAGGCGGGCCTTCAGTCCCTGCCACTCGCCGCGGGACAATTCGAGTCGCCCCTGATACTCGTTGGAAATCTCCGTCACGATGGACAGCCCAAGCCCGGTGCCTGGTTTGCTTTCATCCAGCCGCTTGCCGCGCTTCAGCGCTTCGCGGATCTGATCCGGCTCAAGTCCCGGTCCGTCGTCCTCGACGACAAGCTCGACCCAGTGGCGGCGCCCGCTGCCCTCCGCGCCCTTGAGCTCCCCGGGTGCCTCCGCGACGGACAGGCGCACCTTGGTCGACGCAAAACGGGCGGCATTCTCCAGAAGGTTGCCGACGACCTCCTCGAGGTCCTGCTGCTCCATGGCAACCGCGAGATGGGGCGGCGCCACCGTGAGTTCGAACTCCTTGTCGACGTTCAAGCGTCGCATGACGCGCACCAGCCGTTCCATCGCCGGTTCGGCGTCGGTGCGGGCGAGCACGGATTCGCGTTGTGCGGCAATTCGGGCGCGGTTCAGATACGACTGCACCTGACCCTGCATCGCCTCCGCCTGGCTCCGCACGAGGTCGCCGTGAGAGCGCTCCAGAACGCGCGCCTCGTTGAGCAGCACGGCGATCGGCGTCTTCAGAGAGTGGGCGAGATTGCCGACCTGCATGCGCGCCCGCTCCACGATGCGGCGATTGCTGTCGATCAGCGCGTTGACCTCGTTTGCAAGCGGCAGGATCTCGCGCGGAAACTCGCCCTTCAACTGTTCGCTCTCGCCGGCGCGGATGCGCTCCAACGCGGCGCGCGCCTTGTCGAGCGGCTTGAGGCCGTAGAGAATCGCCAGTGCGTTGACGATGAGGCTGCCGACGCCGAAGCCAGCCAGCGCCAGGTAAAGGCTATGGGAAAAATTGCGAACGTCGTCTTCGACCACGTCGACGTTGCCGGTCACGCGGAAGCGCGCGGCGCGACCATCGGTATCCAGCACGACCTCGGTCTCGGCAACTTGGATACGGTTCCCCGAGGCATCGGTCACCTGGTAGTAGCGCTCGTAGTTCTTGTCGAAGGGCGCTTCGAGAACGGAGGGAACAGGGATCGAGACGGAGCCGAGCGACGGCGAGACCAGCGGCGGGGCCGTGTAGGTGCCGAGCGGCTCGACAACCCAGTACCAGCCCGTTTTCGGCTGAGCAAAGCGCAGATCGCCAAGCTGCGGGCTGCCGCTGAGCGCTCCTTGATCGCCAATCGTCACGGAGTTGATGACGTTGTAGAGCTGGGCGCGCAACAGGTCCTGAAAGCCGCGCTCAGCGCTCTTCCGGTACAGCGTCGAGATCAAAAGGCCGATGACAACAAGCGCGACGGTTGACCAGATCGTGGTCAGCAGCAGGACGCGTGCAGTAAGCGACTTAATTCGCATTGTTGGGCGCTTGGATGCGGTAGCCAAGCCCGCGCACCGTTTCGATCAGATCGACACCCATCTTTTTGCGAAGGCGCCCGACGAAAACCTCGATCGTGTTGGAATCGCGGTCGAAATCCTGATCGTACATATGCTCGACCAGTTCGGTGCGCGAAACCACTTCGCCCATGTGATGCATGAGATAGGAAAGCAGCCGGTATTCATGCGAGGTCAGCTTCAGCGCCACGCCGTTGACCGTGGCCTTCGAGCTCTTGGTATCGAGCCGCACCGGGCCGCAGATGATCTCGGACGAAGAGTGCCCCGCCGCCCGGCGGATCAGCGCGCGGATACGCGCCAGGACTTCCTCGACGTGGAAAGGCTTGGTGACATAGTCGTCGGCGCCGGCATCGATACCGGCGACCTTGTCGCTCCAGCGGTCGCGAGCCGTGAGGATCAGCACCGGCATGCCGCGACCGGCGCCGCGCCACTTCTCGAGAACCGTCACGCCATCCAGTTCGGGCAGGCCGATATCGAGGATGATGGCATCATAGGGCTCGGTATCGCCAAGGAAATGCCCTTCCTCGCCGTCAAAAGCCTGATCGACGACGTAGCCTGCTTCCTTGAGGGTATCGCTGAGCTGCCGGTTCAGGTTGACGTCATCTTCGACTACCAGAATGCGCATCGGTCCGCTTTACTCCGCTTGATCTTCTCGGCGTTTAGATAGGCCGATTCTGCCTACATCGGAACCTTGACGGTTACCTTACGCGGGCGCTGGCCGTTGCCCTGGACGAGAACGGTAATGATGCAGCTATCGCCCAAAGGCTGGACGGAAAGGAGCTGGCCTCCCGTTTTTTCCACAACGTCACGCGCCGCCTCGCTGCAATCGCCTGCAACGCGCACCGTCAGGGTACGCGGATTATCCGGTGTGGGCGACGTTATCGCCAGCCCGGCGGCTAGCGCTGCGACGCTCAAGGGAGAGGCCATGTGCAATGCTTTCAATGGATACTAACTTGGCCCAGACTATGTACTCAAGCGACCTGAATGGCAAATGAATGCCTTGTAATCCCTGATGTTTAGAACAATTCCGAATTTGCGCCACGCGTGTTCAAAAATGCGCTCGGCGAACGACGCCGCCGCTCGCCGCACCGGCGTCAAGCGGCGGACTTGATGGCCGCCTTGGCGGTGACACGCCCATAGACGGCCAGCGGGCCGCCAAGCGCCGCGGGACCTTGCTGGATACCGTCCACGGCAATGACCACACTTATCAATGGTGCGAACGCTGCCCGCAGCCGCATCGCGCCGGCACCGCCCAGCAACTCGCGCTCGCCCCCGCGCTCTCGGCATCGGTGACATCGACGGTTTCGGCGTTGAAGGCGAGGCGTTTCGATCTCAGTCCCGCGACCGTTTCGTAGCTTGTTCCGTTGACTATCTTCAGGAGCAGGTCCTTGCCTTCTGCGCCATCTCCGATCCCTTCAAAAAAAACAGGCGTCGCTCGCGCCCACTGGTGTCATCCACTTGTCACTTTCAACCAGCCGGCGAAGCTGCTACGACCGCCTCGCCGCAACCCCATCCGCCTCAAAGCCCGCCCATGCCTCGATCCATCCCCCTGCGCTCGGCGCAGACGGTCGCCGTCCTTGCCGTCACGCAGCTGATTGGCTGGGGCACCAGCTTCGATATGCTCGGCGTCATGGGTCGCGTCATCGCGCCCGACCTCGGCTTGCCGAACGAGGTGGTCTTCGGCGGGCTGAGCATCATGATGATCGTCAGCGCCTTTGCCGGCCCTGCAACGGGGCGCCTGCTGAACCGACATGGAGCCGCACAGCTGCTGGCCGCCGCTTCGATCACCTTCACAATCGGCCTGCTGCTGTTAGCCGCCGCGCAGGGTATCATCCTCTATGTGCTTGCCTGGATCGCCATCGGCGCCGGTGGTGCCTTCGGTCTCTCCGCCCCGGCCTATACCGCCGTCGTCGAGCGCGCCGGACCTGACAGCAAACGCGCGATCGCCATCCTCATGCTGTTCACCGGCCTTTCGAGCGCAATCTTCTGGCCGATCCTCACCCTGCTCAACGAGACCGTCGGCTGGCGCATCACTTTTCTGATCTGCGCTGCGCTGCAGTTTTTCGTATGCCTGCCGCTGCATCTTTTCGCCCTGCCGAAACCGATCGCCTTTGCCGCGGACGGCAACGCCGCACAGCAAACGCCGGTACCGCGCTCCCCCGAGGGACAACGCAAGGCGTTCCTGCTGATTGCCGCGGCAACGACGATCTCGACCTTCATCACCTTCGGCGTGTCGCCATCGCTGCTCGAAATCGTCCGCCAGTCCGGCGCCTCGCCGGCGCTGGCGCTGCAGCTCGGTTCGGCACGCGGTGTCATCGGCATTTCCGCTCGCTTCCTGGACATGCTGCTCGGCCGCCGTGGCAACCCTATTCTCAGCGCCGCAATGGGCGTGACCCTGATGGTATCAAGCTTTTTGCTGATGCTCGCAATGGCGCCCTCGACGCCGCTGTTGATCAGCTTCATCCTGCTCTACGGCTTCGGCTCCGGTGTGATGACAGTCGCCCGCGCACTGCTGCCGCTCGCCCTGTTCTCGCCACGCGAATACGGACTGCAATCCGCCCGGCTGTCGCTGCCGCAAAATCTCGCCAACGCCATCGCACCGGTCGTTTTCACGGCGATCCTCGACCGCGCGGGCGCTGGAACCGCAATCGCGACCTGTGCCATGCTTGCCGTCATGTCGCTCGGCTTCGTCCTGATGCTGGCGGCGCAGGTCAAGGCCGCGACTAGGCTGTGCGGACAGACTTAAGCGAGACGAAGCCTGCTGTGCGTGCGACAATGGACGAGAAATGTGGGTTCGCCTCTCGCATCGTGGGGCAACGCGCGCGTTGCCCGATCGCAGCGAGCAATAGCAACAACAATGCTGTTCGTTGTAAACAGTTCACCGCTTGATCTTGGAGGAGAAGCAGCATGGACCGGTTCACTGGCGGCTGCCTGTGCGGCAGCGTCCGAATTGTGGCGTCGGGACGACCATACCGGGTCGGCCTTTGTCACTGTCTCGACTGCCGCAAGCATCATGGGGCCCTTTTTCACGCTTCCGCGATATTTCCTCAGGATGCGGTGACGATCGACGGCGAAACCCGTGACTACGCCGGGCGGTTCTTCTGCCCCAGCTGCGGCTCGCCCCTCTTCGGACGCACTGGAGACGAGATCGAAGTGAACCTGGGGTCTCTGGATGCTCCCGACCAATTGAGGCCAACCTACGAACTCTGGACCGTCCGTCGCGAGTCCTGGCTGCCGCCGTTTCCGCTGACGATACGACCGCGATCGGGACACCACGGGTCGCTTCGAGGAATAGGTCGCGCGAACGGTGCGAGGCGCCGTTACGAAGCGACAGCGGGAGCCGGTTTTGTCACTGCCCTGAACCGCAGCTCTGCAACATAGAGCTTCGCCTTCGGTTCGCGCCGGCTCTGTGTCCTCAGGCAGAGCGGGGCCGCGCCTTCTTCAGCGCCAACTGGTCTAGGGCGTCGACTCATAAACTCTGACACCAGATGCGCGCCGCGACAAGTTTGACAGCGGCGAGATAGTTTTCCGGGCGCTTGTCGTAGCGTGTGGCGATACCTCTGAACTGTTTGATCTTGTTGAAAAACCGCTCCACGAGGTTTCGCTGCCGATAAACCCAGCGCGAGAATGAGAAGGAGCCCGTCCGATTTGCTTTGGGCGGGATGTTGGCCCAGGCTTTGCGCGCGGCCGCCTTAGCCCGGATGGCGTTGCTGTCATAGCCCTTGTCGGCAAGCAGGATGTCGCCTTCGCCGAGGCTGTCAGTCAGCGCATCGGCTTCAGTGCAATCAGCAATCTGCCCGCCGGTCAGACGGAGCGTGACGGGCCGACCTTCAGCATCGACGAGCGCGTGGATTTTGCTCGTGAGCCCGCCGCGGGAACGTCCCATGCCACCATCGTCTTGATCCCCTTTTTTCCCGTGGCCGCGTGCTGGTGAACGCGAACACAGGTCGAGTCGATCATGACGATGTCGCCATCGTAAGCTTCTGAAACCGCTTCAAGAAGCCGATCCCAGACACCAGCCTTCCGCCAGCGGACGAAGCGGTTGTAGCAGGTGGTTGGCGGCCCATACCGCTCAGGAACTTCCGCCCAAGGAGAGCCTGTTCGGAAGCGCCAAAGGATGCCATTCAACACCCGTCGGTCGTCGACACGGGGAACGCCGCGCGGCTTGTTGGGAAGAAGTGGCGAAATAATCGACCATTCCTGGTCCGTGAGTTCGTAGCGGCGGCGTGTCATCATGGCTCCTCATTCGGAAGCCTTGAATCACGAGGCACGCAAAACGCCAAGAACATTAATGGGTTTACGCCCTAGCATTACAGTTGCATATCTATCTGTGGTCTGAATCTATGGGTCTCCATGATTCGGAGGTCATGGATGACAGGTGCATCAATCGAGACTACGCTTGAGCTTTGGGCATCATCGTTGCGCGACGTGAAGGCTCGCATGCGCAGACTGTTTACGCAGGAGCGAGTTGCAGCCTCTGCGAACCTTTTCCTGGACGGCTTGCTGGGTGACGAGCGGCGTAAGACAGGTTGGATGCGTGCTGAGGCGGCCGGTGATCCCGGCCCGTGGCGGCAACAAGCCATTCTGGGGCGCGGGCGCTGGGACGCGGACGCACTTCGCGACATCGTGCGAGAGTATGTCGTAGAAAACCTCGCCACGGATGATGCGGTCCTGGTCATCGACGAGACGGGCTTCCTCAAGCAGGGCAAGACATCGTGCGGTGTTGCACGTCAATATACAGGTTCGGCTGGCAAGATAACGAACTGCCAGATCGGTGTGTTCGCCGCCTATGTGTCCGTTCGCGGTCATGCCTTTATCGATCGGGCCCTGTACTTGCCCAAAAGCTGGACCGGCGATCCGGCAAGGCTGGCAGCAGCTCATGTTCCTCAGGCTACAGCCTTCGCTACCAAGCCAGGCCTGGCTGTCGAGATGATACGGCGTGCGCTGGCAGCCGATGTGCCGTTTTCATGGGTGGCCGCAGATGCGGTCTATGGCGTCGGGGACGTTGAAGGGACCCTGCGTCGAGCCTGCAAAGGCTACGTTCTTGGGGTTAAATCGGACCACCATTTCGGCTCCTGGTCGGGTAAGCCTCCGGTCGCCGGCACAGCGCAGGAGATCGCCCGTGATCTCGATCCAAGTGCATGGCAACGTCTTTCCGCCGGTGAGGGCACCAAAGGCGCGCGGCTTCATGACTGGGCCTATTGCGAACTCGCCGACCTCGATGCCGACGAATACAACGAGACGACATCTGGGCTTTGGACCCGTGGCCTCCTGATCCGGCGCAATATCAGCGACGGTGATCTCGCATTCTTCACCACATGGTGCCTGGCCGGGACGGACATCCAGACGCTCGTTTCCGTTGAAGGCCATCGCTGGGCGATCGAAGACAGCTTCGAGACCGCCAAGAACGAGCTCGGACTCGATCACAATGAAACCCGGTCATGGCATGGCTGGCATCGCCACGTCTCCCTCGTCATGCTTGCCTTCGCCATGATGGCGGTGATCCGGTACCGCGCCAATGACGCGACGCCCCAAAAAAGACCGCGGATGCCGACCATCAGGACTTGATCCGCTGGTCTATCCAGGAAGTCCGGCGCATCGCCATAAGACTCGCTCAGCGTCGCATAAGCCCCGCCTACATCATCGCATGGTCATGCTGGAGGCGCGCCCATCAGGCGGCCGCTCGACGAGCTCACCTCAAAACTAAAATACAACTGTAATGCTAGCACCCTTCTTGAAGCTGAAGGACTGGGCGCTGGCGCTCGCAAGGCAGTCGACGACGCGAAAGGCGCGGATTGCTCTCGCACGGCGGCTGGCCAATGCTCAGGCAGGCACCGAGTTCAAAGCCGCATACCAAACGATCGCCCGGATAGGAGACCGAAACGAGCTCCCGAGCGGAGCGACGCCCAGGGAGGGAATGGACGACGGCGCCGATACTGTAGCATGCGGCCAAGAAGATCGGCCGACTGCGCTTTTAACCAATCCGCTCCAAACCCAGCTTACCTCATCAAGTGCCACCTGAGCACGGAGAGAACGCAGGCTCTCGAAAGCGCCCACAATGCTTTTAATCGAGCTGCCGCTCCTTGACCATTGGAGAACAATATCGGCGCAAAGCGGACGCTGGCGCTACCCCAAGCTTAGTGGACAACGCGGCAACTTGCCGACACCATCACCCCAGCGGCTGCTTCACGGCCGCGTCGCTCTCATAGTCCGCCGCCATCCGCATTTCGCGGATCGGGCGCACGAGGTCGATGGAGCGCTGGTAGTCGGGATGTGCCTTGTAGGCGGCGAGTGCCGCCTCGTCGTCGAATTCGCCGTAGACCACGAGGTCGACGTCGGTTCCGAGCTGGTCGGTCTTGACGTTGGTGCCGATCTCCAGCAGGCGGGCGTGCGGGATGGCCGTCAGGATCGACAGGCCGGCGCGCACTTCATCCAGATTTTCCGCAGGCGCTGTGAAGAAGACGATGTGGCGGATCACGCGGAAACTCCTGTCAGGGTGTAGCCGAAGACCCGCGCGATAGCACGCACGAGCCAGGCCTTCAACCGCGCAAGCCGGCCCTTCGGCTGCTCGCGGCGGATCGCCGCAAGAAAGCTCTTGCCGTAGCCGGCGAGCTTCTCCGCCCGGTCTGTGCCGTTGACGATGCGGCGCGCATTGATCCAGTCGTCCGTCGTCTCGTTCAGATGGTCGGCGAGCTTGTGAGTGGCAAAGGAGCCCTGCACCATGCCTTCGATCAGGATCGAAACGGCAGCGTCCATCTCCATCGCCCGGTCGGGTTCGGCCACGAGATCGATGCCGGTCAGCCGGCTCATGGCCTCGTAATTGCGCTTGTGGGTGAGCTGCACCAGGCCGCGGCCGAGCCAGCTCTTGCCGTCCTCGTCCGGCCGCCAGTAGGGCGTCTTCACCCAGGAGAGCTTGCCGCCTGCATAAGCGTTTTCCAGGATCTCGATCGCCCGGGCGTCGGTCGCCGCCAGCGTCTCGCGCACCGGCTGCATCGTGTAGGCCGTCTCGTGATAGGCGGTCGCCATGATGTAGGCGAGCCAGCGCGGATCTGTGTCGGGCATCCGGTCCTCCCAGAAGTCGAGGATCGCCGTCATGCCCTCCACCTGCGGCTGATTCAGAGCACCCTTGAAGAGCGCACCCCGCACCGTGTCGAAGAAGAAGGGCCTGTCGATGTGGATAACCATGATACCCGCCTCAAAAAGTGGTACGGCGCTTTGCGCCTCAATCGATTAAAATTAATTCAATCGTTTAAAGTGTTTAAGCGCCTGATTTACACGTAGTTTAAGCCGTGCCAGTGATTAACTCACCGTTAAATCAAGCACTCGGAGGAGAGCATGCAGCAGCCTGGCAACAGCAATCAGCCGACCATTCCCCAGCATGTCATCGACCAGCTCGAAAACGAGTGGCGCCAGGTCCGCCCCGAGCGGCAGACCCCGCGCCCGCCCCAGCCGCAGCCGCAACGCTAAGCCTTCAGATACCCCTCACCCGGGGTCCTCCATTTCCCTCCAGCGTCAATGCCGTCAACGTCCAGACCAGCGCATCCAGCCGGTCGGGCGAGCGGCCGGCATGGGCAACTCGCCCCTGCTCGTGGAGTGCGGCGACCGGCTCGGCCCTCAGATACTCACCGCGGGTGGCGCGCGGTCGAGACCGGCAGCCTCTCGTCGAGGCTCTTCCGCATCGCGGCGACCTTGTCGCCGCCCTGGTTGATCTCGGCGACCACGCGGTCGGCCGAAAAGCGCCGGTAAGCCCGCACCACCGCGCTTGCCCGGCCGGCCGGGCTTGCCCCCTGCAGCGAACAATCGGCAAGCACCACAGCCCGGCCCGACGACGCCTCCACTCCTGCCACGACGATGCCGCAGCAGGATTGCGGCGCCCGCCGCCGGCGGATCGACGGCAACGACGACACGCCTGAGTTCGCCAGTGAAGCGGATCGTGGCGGCCTCGATCAACTCGCGCCGCCAGAGCGCGTCTTCGCGATCCTCGATCAGCTCGCCGTCCAGCTTCTGACGCCCGACCCGCGTGCCGCCGTAGCGGCCGGCGAGGGGCGGCCGCGTGAGTTTTTCTGATTGGCCCGCGCCTATCAGCATGTGCTAATTTTAAGAGCATGAACCAGGACGAGGTCATTTCGTTTGCGCTCAGCCTGCCGGAGGCGGTCGAGAGCGCGCACCACGGCACGCGCGACTTCCGCGTGCGCAGCAAGATATTCTTGACGATGCCGGATCAGGACTACTGCGTCGTCCGCCTGACTCCCGACCAGCAGCATATGACGCTGGCTGTGGCACCCGACGATACGACTGCCGTGCCCGGGGGCTGGGGACTGCGCGGCTCGACCCGGCTCTTCTACGGCAAGGCGAGCGACGAACTGGTGCGGGATCTCGTGCGCAAGTCTTGGCGGAACGCCGCGCCGAAAACACTGCAAAAACAGTTCGTTGTCATCCCGTCCGGCTAATCCGATTCAACGATAGCCGGTCGCGTCGGCCGGCTTTTCGGCTTCCATCACCTCGTCCATGTAGCGCCAGCAATCCGGCCGCGAACCGTCCACGTCGTCGAAACCGTAGACCTTGGCCAGCCCGCCGCTCGAGAGCGACTGGCCGTTCCAGCGGGCGCGTTCAGGATCGGCGGCAAGTGCAGCGACCGCGCGGCCGGTAAAGCGCGGCGTCTCGGAGATGACGAAGTGGGACTGCACCGCCGTTGCATCGCGCCAGTTCTCCTCGCGAACGCCGAGGATATCGAGCATCATCTCCGATCGCATCCAGCCGGGCGTGATGGCGACCGCGGTGGCGCCATGCGGCGCAAGGTCCTTTGCATGCGCCCAGGCCATGCGGATGACGCCCGTCTTGACGAGGTCGTAATAGGGGCAGAGGCGGTAATGCGTGGCATTGTATTCGGCTGTGCCATCGGTCAGTTCGACCAGCAGGCCGCCGGGGCGTTCGATCATCAGCGCCAGCGCGTAGTGCGCGGTGATCAGGTGGGTGTCGATCGCCAGCCGCAGCATGTGAAGCCCCTTCTCCAGCGAATGCTCCCAAACCGGCTTGTTCCACTCCGTCAGATGCTCGCCGCCCCAGATATCGTTGACCAGGATGTCGAGCCGGCCCTGCTCGCGGCGGATCCTGCCGACCAGTGCCTCGACCTGCGCTGGCACGAGATGGTCGATGCGAAGAGCGATGCCCTTGCCGCCGGCGGCTGTGACCATGTCGGCCGTCTCCTCGATCGTTTCCCGCCGGCCGTACTCCGATTGCTCTGTCCGCGTCGTGCGGCCGGTGACGTAGACCGTGGCGCCAGCACCGCCCAACTCCACCGCAATGCCGCGACCGGCACCGCGGGTGCCGCCGGCCACGAGGGCAATCTTTCCCGAAAGGTCTGCTGTCACTGGCTTCTCCTCCACGCTAGAACCCGATGGATCGGTTTAACCGCACGACTTGAATATAAACGAACGTTCGTTCATATTTAACGCGAACGCAAGAGGGAGTTTGATGCCGCGCCCACGCACGCTTTCGGACGAACAGCTTCTCGACATGGTGCTGGAGCTCGTGCATGCGGAAGGCCCGGATGCCGCAAGCTTCGGAGCGGTATCGAAGATCAGCGGCCTTTCCGGCTCGACGCTCGTGCAGCGTTTCGGCACCAAGGCGGCAATGCTGCGAGCCTGCCTACTGCGCGCCTGGGACCGGCTGGACATGGAAACGGCCCGACTGATCCAATCCGTTCCAACGACGTACGAGGGGGCCATAGACCTGCTCGTCGGCCTTTCGAAGGACTATGGCGACGATGTCGCCTCCTATGCGGAGGGATTGCTGCTCCTGAGGGAAGATCTGCGAGATCGGGCCTTGCGTGCTCGCGGTGCGGCCTGGGGCAGGACGCTCGCCGACGCGCTCGACCAGTGCCTTCACGCCCAAGGCAAGAAGCCTCTTGGAAGGCTGATGCTCTCGCAGTGGCAGGGCTGCCTGCTCTGGTGGGGCTTCGAGCCGCAAGGCTCGATCGAAGCCTATGTTCGCGGCGAGCTAAAGCAATTCCTTGAGACGACCGGTCAGTCCGGGACTACTTAGCCGTCTCCGGCTGCTTGGCACGCGCTTCGTCGCCAACCGTGAGCGGCCAATCAACCACGTAATCCTCGAAGTCGTCGACATCGACTTCGGTTTCGCTGATCGTGCGGCCGCGCGCCGAAATGCCGGCCGCGTGCACCGTCTCGGGATCGCCGGAGACCAGCGGATGCCACCAGTAGAGATCGCGTCCCTCGTTGATCAATCGGTAGCCACAGGTCGGCGGCAGCCAGGCGATCTCGTCGACATTCTGCTTGGTGAGCTGAACGCAATCGGGCACAAAGTCCCAGCGGTTTTCGTAGCTGGCACAGCGACAACTCTCATTGTCGAGCAGCTTGCAGCGGATCGACGTGAAGTAGATGTCGCCGCTATCCCACTCCTCGAGCTTGTTGAGACAACACAGGCCGCAGCCGTCGCACAGGCTCTCCCATTCCGTTGTCGTCATCTCGGCGAGCGTCTTCGTCTTCCAGAAGGGTATTTTTTCCATCATTCCGTTCTTGCAACAGCTCCTCGCAAAATCGCGTGAGAGCTTCCATTTCTCTTGTTCTTGTCAGGCAAATCAACCAATGATTCACCAAGCTCCGGTTGCTCCGGGGCACTGTCGGCAGATTTGCCATAGTCCGGCGTCAGGTTCCCCCGACGTCGAAGTGACTGATCGGGCGGGAATATAAGACGTGACGGATCCGGACAATCCAGAAAAACGGCCGCGCAAGCAACGCCACCTGTTGCTGAAGATCGACTCGTGGATCGATTCGACCATCTGGAACGCCGGTTTTCGCTCGGCCGAAATCTGGGAAGACATCACCATCTTCTTTCGCCGCTTCCGCGTCCGCGGTTGGAAGCGCATCGTCTTTGAACTCGGCGGGGAAGGCCTGACGCTCGGCGCTGTCGCCGCCGTCCTGATGCTAACCCTTGCCCAGCCTGCCTTCGAGGCTACCAAGGAAGATTGGCGCAATCGCGGCGACTACGCCGTCACCTTCCTCGACCGCTACGGCAACGTCATCGGCCATCGCGGCGTCATCCACCAGAATTCCGTCCCGATCGATGAGCTGCCTGATGCACTGATCAAATCGGTGCTGGCAACCGAAGACCGCCGCTTCTTCGACCACTTCGGCATCGACGTCATCGGCCTCTTCCGCGCGGTGGTCACCAACGCCCAGGCCGGCGAAGTCGTGCAGGGCGGCTCGACGCTGACGCAGCAGCTCGCCAAGAACCTGTTCCTCTCCAACGAACGGTCGATCGATCGAAAGATCACGGAAGCCTTCCTGGCCTTGTGGCTCGAAGCCAACCTCTCCAAGAAGGAAATTCTCTCCACCTACCTGGACCGCGCCTATATGGGCGGCGGCACGTTTGGTGCTGCTGCGGCGGCACAGTTCTATTTCGGCAAGAGCATCACCGATGTCAATCTGGCCGAATCCGCGATGCTTGCCGGCCTGTTCAAGGCGCCGGCGAAATATGCGCCGCACGTCAACCTGCCGGCGGCGCGCGGTCGCGCCAACGAGGTGTTGACCAATCTCGTCCAAAGCGGCCTGATGACCGAGGGCCAGGTGATCGCCGCCCGGCGCAATCCGGCGACGGTCGTCGACCGCAACCAGGTAGAATCGCCCGATTTCTTCCTCGACTGGGCCTTTGATGAGGTGATGCGGTTGTCGCCACGCTTCCATCAGCATTCGCTCGTCGTCCGGACCACGATCGACATGGGCCTGCAGAGTGCGGCCGAAGATTCCGTCGAAACGTCGTTGCGCGAGTATGGCGAGAGCTATCACGCCAAGCAGGGCGCGATGGTCGTGCTCGAAAACGGCGGTGCGGTGCGCGCCATGGTCGGCGGCCGGGACTATGGCGAAAGCCAGTTCAACCGCGCCACCAAGGCGCTGCGCCAGCCGGGCTCGTCCTTCAAGGTCTACACCTATTCGGTGGCGATGGAGAGCGGCATGACGCCCGACACCATCGTCGTCGACGCGCCGATCTACTGGGGCAACTGGAGCCCGCATAACTACGCCAACAAATATGCCGGCCGTGTCACCATCGCGACCGCCATTGCCCAGTCGATCAACACCATCCCGGTGCGCCTCGCCAAGGAGAAGCTAGGCATCCAGCCGATCCGCGCGATGGCGAAGAATCTCGGGGTCGAATCGCCGGTGCGCGACGACGTGACGATCCCGATCGGCACCTCAGAAGTGACCGTGCTCGACCAGGCGACCGCCTACGCCGTCTTCCCGGCGGGCGGCTACCAGTCGCGCCGTCACGGCATCACGCAGGTTCTGGATTACGGGGGTGACGTCCTCTACGACTTCGACCGTGACGAGCCGCCCGCCAAGCGGGTGCTCTCCGAGAAGGCCGATACCTATATGAACCAGATGCTGTCGCGCGTCCCCTATGTCGGCACTGCGCGCAAGGCAGCCCTCGACAACGGCATCCTGACGGCCGGCAAGACGGGCACGACGCAGGCCTATCGTGACGCCTGGTTCATTGGCTACACCGGCAACTACACCGCCGCCGTCTGGTTCGGCAATGACGACTACACCTCGACCAACAAGATGACCGGCGGCTCGCTGCCGGCCATGACCTTCAAGCGCGCGATGGACTATGCCCACCAGGGCATCACCCTCCGGCAAATCCCCGGCACACAGCCGCTGCCGCCTGATAAGACGGTCAAGACCGTTGCCGCCGAGCCCGAGGAAGGCAGCCCGCCTCCCCTCGTTCGCCCGCGGATGCTCTCGGTCGATTCGACGCGTATTCTTAAGGACATTGGACAGGCGCTGAAGGCGGCCCCACCGCTTACGGCGCAAAAGGTGGCGAGCGCCGACTGAGGGCCACCACCTCGAGCTCAATAACGATCCCACGTTGCGAAAACGTCGCTTTGCGCCGATTGCTGCCGTTGAGATGTGATGTGCGCGCTGATAGTTTCGCCCGGTCCAGACACGAGCCGCGTGGGGCGGGCGCAACAAAATCCGACAATGGATTGGCTGCTCACTGGATGGCAGCTGCGCGAAGCACACGGCCGGTGCCAATGAGATTAACGGAACCCCACAACGTGTCCGCCAACGTGTCCGCTTGGTCACGAGCGGAATATCGTACGCTTCCGCTTTGCGCCAAGAGGCGTCATCGCGACTGATTGCCAAGAGGGCCCCCCTTGCGCGTTTTCACGTAGCGTTGGAAGAACCGGCCTTCGCCGAAGGCAGGCGGCCTCAGTCGCTAAGCTCCGCCTTTCCCCTTGCTCTTGCCTCTCAGACCAAGCAGTCGAACCTGCTCTCCGCAGGCTTTGAGGCTCATTCGTTGATTTCCGGCTCGACGAGCCTTGCCAGATTGCGAAGCGATTCCTGCCAGCCGAGATAGCATGCCTCCGGGGGAATAACGTCCGGTACTCCCGCCTGGACGACATCGAGTTCGGTGCCGACCGAGACCTTCTTCAACGTCACTGTAACCTCCATTTCACCAGGCAAGTTGGGGTCGTCGAATTTGTCCGTGTAACGAAGCTTCTCGCCTGGCACCAGTTCAAGATAGTTGCCACCGAAGGCATGACTTTTTCCGGTCGTGAAATTCCGGAAGGACATCTTGTGTGTTCCGCCGACGGTTGGCTCCAAATGGTGCACCGTGCAGGCAAACCCATTTGGCGGAAGCCATTTCGCCAGTGCATCCGGCTCGAGGAATGCGCGATAGACTTTCTCAGGACTGGCCGCCAGGACGCGGTGAAGACGTATCGTGTTGGGCATGATGCCACCTCCTATGGATAGAATACTATGAATGCCCCTAGGACGAACCAGCTTTTGCCAATCCGACAATGAGATTGAAATATTTGGTCTCAGCCTATGTCGGTCCTTCTCCCGTTTCCAGCAGGGCTGGGCAATGCATTCCTCATCCTTGGCATTCCTCATCCTTGCCAAAGCCGGACCAGTATAACAACCCGCGAGTTGGGTCGGCCGGAATGCACCACAAGCGGCCTTTACGGGTTGCGGTTACCCCTTTATGACGGGCGGCGTCGTCCATGTGCCATCGACAATTTCAGTCTTCGGCCATCGGCTGCGCCTCTTGCAGAGGGCGGCGGACAGCCCAGCGTTGTTCCGTTTTGCCGGGATATGCCGCTGGCAGAGCCCTGCGCCATTCCGCGCAGCCAGAATCAGTGGTAACCCTTTCAACTGATTTGTTTCTCAAGGGCGCATAGTGTTTCGGTTTCCTCTCTTCATAGCGATGACTCTGATTATCGCCTTTGGCGGCGGGATCATGATTTCGCTCTACGCGCTGGATGCAACGGCTGGCTTCGGCGCGATCAAGCTCGGCGCTTGGGAAGCCTTCCCCGAACTGCAAACGGAAAGCGCCGACCCCTATGCGAAATCGCATAGAGCGCGGGCCGGGCGCCTGCTCTATGGAAATGCCGAAGGCCTGATGTTCACCGCCAAGGTCGACGATGCGGGCGATCGGCTGAATGCCGGCTGCAGCTACCGCATCACAGGGCAGACGCCGCCTGCCCGCATCTGGACCCTGTTTACCGCAGACAATAGCGGCAACCCGGCCTCGCTGCGGCCAGGACTTCCCGGTGCGATGAATTCCTGGACGGTGCTGCGGCAGGCCGACAGCAGCTTCTCGATCGAGATTGCAGCGCACGCCCGGCCCGGAAATTGGCTGGCACTGCCGGCGGCGGGCACGTTCCAGCTCGTTCTGACCCTGTTCGATACCCCGACGGCGGGCAGTTCCGGCGTCATCGACCTTTCCATGCCGAAGCTCCAGAAAACCGGATGCGGCAATGCTTAGGGTCCTGTTTGCCATTCTTGCGGGACTTTTCGGGGCGGCGCTGCTGCATCTCGTCATCATCCTGTCGCTGCCGCACTTTACCGGCAGGGATGCCGCGACCCGCGTCGCTGCCGAGGGCGATCTCGACAAGTTCTACCTGCTGGGTGCTACCGATGACGCGGCCGGGCTTTCCAACGACGATCCCTTTGTCCGCACCGCGGTCTGCGCGTTCGATATCGAGGAAAGTCCGGTCCGCCTGACCGCCAAGGGCAATGTGCCATTCTGGTCGATCGCACTCTATGACGAGGCATCGAACGAGGTCTTCAGCATGAATGACAGGACGTCAGTCGGAGGCGCGCTCGATGTTCTGATCGGAACGCCGATCCAGCTGACGGAGCTTCGCAAGGCTTTGCCGCCGGATCTGCAGAAGACCATTCTCGTGGAAAGCACGCGTTCGCAGGGCTATGCGGTGCTGAGGACATTGGCGCCCCAGGCGAGCTTTGACGCGGCCGCAAGGAACTTTCTCGCGGAGGCCGGCTGCGACGAGTATGCCGGCTCCTCGAACTGAAGCAATCTCTCTATTTCTTTGCCCGCGAAACGCGATGCGCGGAGGAACGCTTCGAGCTTTCCGTGAGGCGCTCGTAACGCACGCCGGTGAAAAGCAGGATCTGTGCCTCGACTGGTTTCTTGCCCTTGCGGCGTCGCGTCTGAGACAGACGGTCCGCCAATGCGACGACTATTGCCATTCTCGTCTCCATGCACGGCCCGAGACGGATGAACTGCGCAATCTCACCCTGCCCGCCTATGCGAGCCAGCGCGTCCTGCAGAGCCCGACCGGGCTAGAAGGCATTCGCGCTTTTCTCACGGCACCTGTTTGAAATACCGTGATGTGAAACCGGACGACCGAAGCACTCGACCGCCGTTCATACCCGAATTGAGACATATGACGGTTAACAGATCGTTAATTTCATGCGTGGACATTCGCTGCTTGTACGACGCTCTGTAAACGCGCCGTGCCGTCTTTTGGTTTCAAACGTCTCACAAGAAGATTCAGTCCACAATGTCACAATGATATTAGCATTAATTCATATACTTAATGGAGGTTGTGTCAACGGGGCCAGCTGGACGTCAGTGTGGCAGGTCCCTGTCACAAAAATATCAATTGCGGTCCTCAGCGATACCGGTATGGTTGTACGATCGGCCAGGGTTTCGAGGCCGGTCGGCTGGGCGCTGTTCCGTTCACCACGGACAAGGAAGGGGCTAAAATGTCTTTGTTTATCGGTTCGACATTCTCCCCCGAGGACCTTGATGTGCTTCGCAATGCGCTCGATGCCTGGTGTGCGGAAAAGCGGATCGACATCAAGAGCCCCGAGGCGCAACTGGCAGCCTCCGCGGCCCTCGACCTCTACCAATCGGGAAACAATAACGCCGAAAGGCTCTTGGCGGCGCTGCGCGGACACAAAGGGCTTTAGTCTCGGACGCGGCCTCAGGCGATGGCGCCTTTCGGCACAATTTTAATAAAGTCTTCAGCAACCATTAACCCTGCCCATGTAGGATTTGTTCATAACCTATGTGGGGTAAGGGGCGTCTCTCTACGTCCAGTCCCGCGGCATCCCTTTTTTGCGTTTCCAGGGTGTGTTCTTGTGCGTGACCGGTTCCGAGACCTAGAGGCCCCATCCGCCAGCCGGAAGAAGGACGTGGTTCTCATGGCGACTGTCAGCAGCTTCGAGGGATTGCAACCGCCGACCCGCTCCGAACTGCGCCAATTCGCCGAACTCTTCACGCCGCTGTTTCAGGCATCCTCCGATGAGGCAAGGCGACAGGCCGTGGCTGCTCTTTCCCAATGCGCGCATATTCCGCCGGCCGTTGCGCTTTTCGTCGGCAGCCAGCCGATCGACATTGCGGCACCCTTCCTCACCTCCTCGCCGGCGATCGACGACGAAACCCTGATCACGATCGCGCGCACGCAGGGTAGCGCGCACATGAAGGCGATCGTCAGCCGGAATGCCCTTTCGCCGCGGGTCATCGACGCTCTGGTCGGTCTGCGTCAGGCCGAACAGCGGCTGGCGGCACCGGTCGAGGTCGAGGCGCCCAGTATCGTGCCACCCGAACCACCGGCTCCCACGTCCCTCGAGGACGCGGAAGCTGCCGCACGCCGCGCCAACGAAGAAGAAATGCGCAACAGGATCCGGGAACTGGCGCGTCACGTCAGCCGTCCGGACGGCGATCGCCTGGGGCTCAGGAACCTGTCGCCGATCCAGGGCGCACTGCTCGTCCGCTTCGCCCGCAACCGCGAGGCAGTGCTCTTTGCCAAGGCGCTTGCCGATGGGCTTTCCGCAAGCCGCTGGCTGGCCGAGCGCATCATGCTCGATATCTCAGGACAGCAGCTGGCGACCACTCTCATCAGTCTCGGCATGGATTTCCTCGAGGCCGTCTTCGTGCTCGAAAGGCTCTATCCTCACCTCGCGGAACCGCAGCACAGCGTTACGCGCGCTTGGATGGTGCTGGACGGGCTCGATCCGGAAGAGTGCAGTGCCCGCGTCGAAGCCTGGCGCCGCGCGGACACCTACACCTACCTGCCCGAGGAAACAGAAACGGCCCACCCCGCCCACGAGGTGCCGCCGGCCCGAGACAGGCGCATCATCGGCCGCACACGCTGATCCTGTCTAGAGCGGGTTCTGACGCTCATCGACAAGCGGAACGATATCGCCGAGATCCTCGGCTTCCAGCTCGATGATCCAGAGGTCCGGGTCAAACTTCCGCTCGCGCTCGAGCATTTCCCTGATCCTGTCAGGCTCTTTGCGCGTCAACCGCTGCTCGAACAGCCGGGCGCCGGTCGTTTCTTCGTCGAAAAAACTTTGTGGAGCAGGGCCATAAAGCGTCTCAAGACCATCGCGGAAGTGCTGGCGGATGAAGACGGCGCCTGCCTCGTCGGCGCCCTTCGCCTCGACAGCGGCAAAGCCGCCCTTGGCGAAAACCCGGCGCAGAAGGGCGGAGACAAAGATGTCAGTGCGTAATCTCATCGGCGTCCTATAGCAGACAAACGGGCAGTGGCAATGCTGCGGTCGCCCCGAGCGATTGATATTGGTCCTCGCCCGAGATTCGCGCTATAATTGTGTCGCTACTGCGGCAACCTTTAGAGCGCGCCAATTTCCTTGAGCTTCTTCAGGACCGCCTCGCTGGGTTCACCGTTCTCGGGAAGGTTGTAGTGCTTCTGGAAGTGGCGGATGGCGGTGCGGGTCTGTTCGCCCGGCACGCCGTCGACGCCGACATTGGCATAGGCCATGTTGCTGAGACCCTTCTGGATCTTCAAGACGAGGTCGACGCTCGACAGTTCCGCCGATTGGACTGCCTTCCTTGCGGGTGTCGGCGCGGTCTTGATGTTTCTTTCGGCACTGCGGATGGCGGCGGCGACCGGATCCTCAGAGGATTCCTTCGAGGTCACGTCCTCGGGCGGCTTTTCCAGCGGAACCGCCGAGGGGCCGACCGAGTCCGTTCTCAGCGCTGCCAGCACGTCGGGCGTCGCGTCGCCCGTCTGCGGCATGCCCACGGTTTCCTCGAAGAAGAGGATCGCCGCACTGGTGCGCGGACCAATCACGCCATCCGGCGTGCCGTTGTAGAGGCCGCGCCGTACCAGCTCGGTCTGGATGTCCATGACGATCTGGCTCGGCCGCTGGCCACCGGGAGCGGCCGGCGGCGTCGCATTGGTCTGCGTGGCGTCGGCCTCGTCCTGCCGCTCGATCTTGAAGGTCGTGACGTTGCCACTGTGCTCCTCGGCGGCCGGGCGGCCGCCAAGCACATTCGGGAAAAGCGCATCACGCGTGCGCAGGAACGGATGCGGATGTGCGCCCGGCTGATACCAGAGCGCGTTGGCGGCAACGAAGCTGAAGATGACCAGGAAGGCTGCAGTGCCGCCAGCAACCGACGGGTTGCGGCCAATCACGCAGCCCAGCGCGCTTGCGCCCCGCAGTCCCAATCCGCCAACGACGGATGCCCCGGTGAGAAGCAGGCCCGGCCTCTGCTGCCGGCCCCTCCTTCCCTTAGGCGATTTTCGCTTGCTCGCGGCCATCGAAAAGCCCTTCTTCCAAAACACCGACAAGCGCCGGCGCAGCCTTCAGTCGCGGCGGGAACTCGACAAGATCGTTGCGGGCAGTACCCGCAGCCGGAACGCCAGAGCCATCCGCTGCGATGGAAATCGTGATGATCGTGCCGGAGCCCGGCGTGCTGGCGATAGCGAAGTCGCCACCATGCAACGCCACCAAACCCTTCACCAGCGACAGACCGAGCCCCGTGCCTTCGAAGCGACGGCTATAGTCGTTCTGGATCTGGACAAAAGGTTGGCCGAGCATTTCCAGCTTGTCGCCCGGTATGCCGATGCCGGTATCACTGACGGAAAGGTTCAGAACGCCGTCGCGCATCGAGGCATCGATCGAGATCGCGCCGCCGGCATCAGTGAACTTCACGGCATTGCCGACCAGATTGATCAGGATCTGCTGGATCGCGCGCTGATCCGCAACGACCTCGTCAAGACCGCGCTGCACGCGGCTCGTCAGCGTCACACCCTTGGTCTTCGCCTGCAGCGCCAGCATTGCCTCGCAGGAACGGACGACGGCAGCAATGTCGAAGGGTTCGAGGCATAGCTCGTAGCGGCCGGCTTCGATCTTGCTCATGTCGAGCATGGTGTTGACGACCGAAAGCAGGTGCGCGCCGGAGTCCCTGACAAGACCGACATATTCCCGCTGGCGTTCGTTCTCAAACTTGCCGAAATACTCGCCGAGCAGAATGTCGGAGAAGCCGAGGATGGCATTGAGTGGCGTGCGCAGCTCGTGGCTGACGGCGGCGAGGAACCGCGATTTTGCGTCGTTGGCCGTGCGGGCGTCGGCGGCACGGCTCTGCGCTTCCTGCCGCAACTGCTGCTCCATCGAGACGTCGCGCAGCTGGGCAATCACGCTGAAGAACACGCCGTCGCTGTCATGCCGCGCCGTCAGGTCCATGCGCAGATAGGCAAACTGCCGGTTGTCGCGCGAAACGGACGGGCGCTCCAGGCGCAGGTCGACGGCGGCCGTCGCCTCGCCCTGGCGCAACTGATCCAGCGCCTGCAGGAAAAGGATGCGGTCGGAGACGTGTATCTGGTCGACGAAGCCCTTGCCGATCGGATCGCGTATCCAGGCGAGATACTCGCGCTTGTCGCGACCGCCGACGGTGGTGACGTTGCCCTGTGGGTCGAGGAACAAGGCGAGACCGGCCGTTGCCTCCATGAAAAAGTCTTCGGCAATGGGCGGGGCGACCGCCGCCGTTGCCGTGCTCTGGCGCGACAGCGCAATGCTGCCCACTGCGGAGAAGAGGAAAGCCGCGCACACGGTCGCGACACCTACCGGCAGTGCGACAGCGGGACTGGTGACCAGGGAGAGCCCGACGGGTGCTGCAACGAGAGCCGCCGACGACAGCAATGCCAACCGGCGCAGGATCATCAGTTCGCGCTGGCGCACGGCCGCACCGCCGCCTGTGCGGGAGAGCCAGCTTCCGACTACCCGGTCCACGAGGGCTGCCGCCCGCTCTGCGATCTTACTCATTACACGCACGCAATACCCGCCCGAAAAAGGCTCTTTACCAAGGCGGACAATAGGCCTTGGGCGCTTAAAGAAAGGATAAGGGAAAAGCCGCCTCCGCACCGCAAAAGAGCGAAATGTCCCGTTTTTGGGCATCTGAAAGCGGCTTTGGTTTTTACGGTTAACGGGCGGTAAGCGACGGATTTCGCTCACATTTCGGACTGCCATTAACCTTTGTGGCAGCTTCGCCGCAAGGTTTGCCTGCAATTACAGGAGGTGGCCCGCCACATGCTTAACGACACTCGCTACAATTTGACTGAAATGTGGTGCAAATCCCGTTCATTAAAATTCGAGCTAAATTTGCCGCAAATGCCGACGAGTTTCGAAAACTGGCATTCGCAACTCTGCTCTAAGGTCAAAGCACACCGGAAGACCGGACCGATTCGGCAGCAAGACCGAACGGCAAATCAGGATGGGCAACGACGATGTGGTTTCTGATCAAAGGATCATTCTGGTTCGGGCTTGTGCTCGTGCTCTTGTCGTTTTTCAGCGGCGAAAGCTCTACAGGTCCCCGGCCGAAATTGCAGGTTTCCGACGCCTTTGTCGCGGCGACAGGTGTCTATGACTATGTGACCGGCATGTGCGGCGAGAAGCCGGAGGTCTGTGTCAAGGGCGCCGAGACCATGACAGCCCTCGGCCACCGGGCTCGCGAAGGCGCCCGTGTCGCCTACGAGCTGTTGGACAGCCGCTTCGGCGACGATAACTCCGTCAAACCTGCCGTTGCGACGATCGCGCCGAGTGCTCCTGTCGCGGCGCTTGCACCGGCCCGTGCCGAGGCCCAGACCGCGGCGCAGGAACGGACCGCAGCCCTCAACCAGCCGCTGCCCTATCGCCCGCCGGTTGATGACGGCGACGAGGCCGTCTCCGACACCGTGACGACCGGCACCATTCCGCTGCCGACGCCGCGCCCCGCCACCTGAGAATTCCACGAGACTTCCCGCAACCAAGCTTGCGCCGACGATCCGCACGACGCGGAACGTCTCGTGCCTGACGTGCCTGCCCTGTTTATTTTCAGCCTTTGCTGCGCCGCGTGGATGCACATCCTCTGCGGCGTTTCTTTTTAATGGTTCAAATCTGGCCACGTTTCACCTATATGAATCTTGATAACGAAAGGCCAGAATGCATGACGTCCCTCGAGCAGATCCTCGATGATTTCTCCTTCCTTGACGACTGGGAAGACCGCTATCGCTATGTGATCGAGCTTGGAAAGGCGCTTCCGGACCTTCCCGACGACCAGAAGATATCGGCCAACAAGGTGATGGGCTGCGCCAGCCAGGTCTGGCTGGTCACGCACACCGAGGGGGACCCGGACAATCCGGTGATGACTTTCGAGGGCGACTCCGACGCGCATATCGTGCGCGGGCTCGTAGCCATCGTGCTGGCGACCTATTCCGGCAAGACGGCCTCCGAGATCGCTGCGCTCGATGCCTTCGACGTATTCTCCAAGATCGGCCTTGTCGAACACCTTTCCTCGCAGCGCGCCAACGGTCTGCGCTCGATGGTCAACCGCATCCGCGAGGAAGCACTCGTACGCGCAGTGGCTTAGGCGGCCGCCGACACCAGTCACGAATACAATTCTGGCCGATAGCCCTCAGCACCCCAATGCTCCATGCGCGGTCGGCGCGCCGGTGCGGGCGGACTATAATGCCGTAACAGCGCCTGTCGGCGAGGTCGGCCATGCCGCCAAGCTCTCCTTTCGCGCGACTTGCATGGTCCGGCTCCCAGGAGGCGGTGATCCGGGGACAAACAAATGGATGCATGGGCAACGTTCTGTCGATCCCGCTTCTCATTTTTTTGACGGGCGGAGATAAATAGGATTATTTTCCCCGTTCCTATCCTCCAAAAACACAAAAGCCGGGCTTCTGCCCGGCTCTTCAGATCATGTTCTTGGCAACAATCAGCCGCGGCCGCGCTTGCGACGCTGGCCGAGCCCCATTTCCTTTGCGAGGCGCGAACGCGCTTCAGCATAGGCCGGCGCTACCATCGGGTAGTCGACGGGAAGTTCCCATTTCTCGCGGTATTCTTCCGGCGAAAGGCTGTGGTGGGTCATCAGATGACGCTTGAGCGACTTGAAGTTGCCGCCGCATTCCAGGCAGGTGATCTGCTCATCCTGAACGGATTTACGCACCGATACAGCCGGCTTCTGCTTCTCGACAACCGCCGTTGCAGGTTGCGGCGCCGATGTATTGCTCAGTGCCGAATGCACGTCCGAGATCAGGTTGGCAAGATCGCCAACTGGGACCACATGGTTGCTGACATAGGCGGCGACAATATCTGCGGTAAGCTCCACCAGCAATTCCGGCCCGCTACCGGCTGCAGTATCCGTCATAATACGTTTCTCCTGTTTTAATGCTCCAAAGGTCTAAGCCTCGTCAGCCAAGACCGTCATCGTAGAGCGAACAGCAAAAAACTCAGGCTACGGCTACCTGTTTCGAAAAACTGAAATCCACCCCTAGATTCCTGAGGCCGAAACCCGTTTCTTATACTGCCTGATTTCGAATTAGTACGCTATCACGCAGTCCACTTCCTCAAGTAAACACTGAAATGCAAAGCCAATGAGGAAATAAGCAACGTCATTCTAATTCAATATCAGAACTCTACTTGGAACACCAAATATCACCGTTTTGCGAAAACGCCAATTATTATTTCATATATATCTACCGAAAAATGCCCAACTCGCAAGAATTGTCTGCCCTACACCCAAACATTAACCATTAAGAAATCTGCAAAAGGGTGCAAAAATCAACTTAAAATACTGAATCGGAAGCGCTCTCATCTTTTGGCGAGGTCATCACGCACCGATTGAGGGCCAAGACGGTGTCCTGTCTGGTGTGCCGCTTTGGCGAGAAGATGCGCCGCGACCGGCGCGGTTAACAGAAAAAAGACGAACCCGGCCAGCGCCCGCGCAAAGACCGCAACCTCGCCCGACGCGACACCGGCGGCGAAAAGCAGCATGCCGGAACCGACCGTTCCTGCCTTGGAAGCGGCGTGCATACGCGTATAAAGGTCCGGCATGCGCACGACGCCGAGAGCGGCGACGAGGGCAAACAGCGAGCCTGCAAGCAGCAGGAACGTCACGGCAAGCGCGACCGCGTAGTCCATCATGGCTTGCCCTTTCTTTCCTTTGCGCGGCTGCGTTTGGCTGCCACTTTGGGCTTTTTCGAGGCACCCGCGGTTTTTTCGCTGTGCCGTTCTGCAACAATGCTGCGCGACATCACGAAACGCGCGAAGGCGACCGTCGCCAGGAAGCCGACCAGACCCAGCGAGATGGCAATGTCGATGTAGAGACTAAAGCCTGTTTTGACCGCCAATACGGCAATGAAGCCGATCGCCGTGCCCGAAAGCGTGTCGAGCGCCAGTATCCTGTCCGGCAGCGTCGGCCCGACGACCAACCGCCAGCCTGCCAGAAGAAAGGCGACGCCAAGGATCATCAGAGCGACCCCGGCGGCGGCGGAGACGATGGCAAGCGGCGCGATCATCGGAAGGCCTCCATGATCCTGCGTTCGAAACCGTTGGCGATATCGCGTTTGGTCGCTTCGGGATCGGCACAATCCAGCGCATGGACATAGAGCGTCTTGCGGTCCTCGGAGACATCGACCGACAGTGTGCCTGGTGTCAGCGTGATCATGTTGGCAAGAAGCGTAATCTCGAAATCGCGATCGACAGTCAGGGGAAAGGCGAAGATGCCGGGTTGCAGCCGCATGTTGGGCGTCAGCACCGTGACGGCGACCCGCCAGGCGGAAATCGCCAATTCCTTCAAAAACACTAGGGCGAGATGCAGGATTGCCCAAGACCGGCGAAGATATCGCCTGCTACCATAGGGCTCGCGCACAATGGTGAGGCACAAAGCGCCGAGAGCAAAGCCGAATATGAGATTGTGCGGCGAGGCGCTGCCGGTGACGGTAGCCCAGGCGATGGCCAGCAGGAGGTTAAGCAGCAGGGCAATCATGGCATCGCTCCGCCCGGGAAGACCGACTGCAGATAAGTCGTCGGATCAACGAGACCGGTGGCCGCCGCCTGCGCCAATTCCAACAGCCGCTCCGGCAGAATGCCGAAGCCGGCAATGAGGGCCGTGAGGATCACGAGCGGCAGCCCCGCCTGCCAGCCGATGGAGGCTTCCGGCTGCGGCGCTGCGGCCGGCCGCCAATAGGCGAGCAGGAACACGCGTCCGAAGGCGATCGTCATCAGGAAACCGCCGATCAGGATCGCGGCGGCCAGCCACCACGCGCCGACATCGATCGACGCCCGGACCAAGACCACCTTCGGCCAGAAGCCGGAAAGAGGCGGCAATCCACAGGCGGCGAGAAACAGGATGAAAGACACGGCAGCAAAACTGCCGCTGCGACGATAGAGCCCACCAAGGTCGGTCAGCGAGAAGCTACCAGCGAGCGCGGCTGCCTGTCCGGCTAAAAGATAGAGCGCCGTCATCAGCAGCATGGAATGCAAGGCGTAGAAGATTGCACCCGAGAGACCGCCCGGCGTGCCGAGCGCAATGCCGACCAGCATATTGCCGATGCCCGATATCACCACGTAGCCGAGCAATTTGCGGATATCGTCCTGCGCCAGAGCGCCGAGCGCGCCGAAGACAATGGTGGCCGCACCGGCCGCGGCGATCACCAGGCTCAATTGCTCGCGCTCGACTGGCAGCAGCATCACCATGATGCGGATCAGAGCGTAGACGCCGACCTTGGTCAGCAGACCGGCAAACAGCGCCGACACGACGATACGCGGCGTGTGATAGGAGGCCGGCAGCCAGAAATTGACGGGAAAGGCGGCCGCCTTTATGGCGAAGGCCAGCAGCACCAGAGCTGACAGGGTCATCAGCGGCGCGGTGTCGCGCACACTTTCCACCTTGCCTGCGATATCGGCCATATTGAGCGTACCGAAGACCGCGTAGACAATGCCGACTGAGATCAGGAACAGGGTCGTTCCGATCAGGTTCAGCACCGCATATTTCAGCGCCCCGTCGATCTGCCCGCGCTCCGAGCCGAGGATCAACATGCCAAAGGACGAAATAAGAAGTACCTCGAACCAGACGTAGAGGTTGAAGACGTCGCCGGTCAGGAACGCTCCTGAGACGCCTGCCATCAGCAGCATCAGGAAGGGGAAGAAGCCGTAGCGGCGACCGCTTTCGGTCACATCCTTCAGTGCATAAAAGCCGCCGGCAAGCGCCGCGACGGCGGCAGTCAGGGTCATCAGCGCGCCGAAGAGATCGACGGTGAAGGCGATGCCGAAGGGAGGAAGCCAGCGCCCCATGACCATGGTCAACGGGCCATGCGCGACGACCTTTGCCAACAGCGCGGCATCCAGCAAGACCAGAACGGCAAGGCCGGGAACGGCGACCAGCGCCTGCAACCGCGTCGAGTTGCGCATCATCAACAGCGCAGCGCCGAGGGTGAGGCAGAGCGCGACGGGTGCGATGACAAGCCAGTTCGCCAAAGGCACAGGCGCCGTCACCATCGCAGCGGAAAGATCGGTGATCGTACTTGCCGGAGCCGCCATCTAGTACCCCATCGGCGGCAGCGGCGGATCGACGGGTTCGGCCACCCGCATCTCGTCGGTGTTGTCGGTGCCGATATCCTGATAGGCGCGATAGGTCAGCACCAGGAGGAAGGCGAGGAAGGAAAACGAGATGACGATCGCCGTCAGAATCAGCGCCTGCGGCAACGGATTGGCGGCGGCGGCCGGAAGCGCATCGAGATTGGCCGGGATGATCGGCGGCACCTCGCGCGTCAATCGTCCGGCCGTGAACAGCAGCAGGTTGACGGCGTTGCCGAGGATGGCGATGCCGAGCATGATGCGGATCGAGAATTTCGATAGCATCAGATAGATCGCGGCGGCGAAGAACAGACCGACGAGGATCGCAAACAGCGGCTCCATCACTCGACCTCCCTTTCTTCCAGCGCCAACGCGATCGAGGTGATGGCGCCGACCACCACCAGGTAGACCCCGATATCGAAGAGCATGACGGTCGAGAGCGGCACCTCGACGCCTGATATCTCAGGATAGATCCACAGCCCGGTCATGAACGGCACGCCAAAGCCAATCGACAGCAGGCCGGCGCAGCAGGACATCAATAGTCCGGCGCCTGATACCGACAGCGGATGGAAAATGATGGCCCGGCGGACGGCGCCGACGCCGCGGGCAATGCCGAAGATCGCCAGCGCCGAGGCCGCGATCAGACCGCCGATGAAGCCGCCGCCCGGCTCGTTGTGGCCGCGCAGGAGGACGAAGACGGAAAAGAGCAGCATCAGCGCCGTCAAAACCGGGGCGATCGTGCGGAAGATCAGCGTGTTCACGGGCGCTCGACTCCCAGATCCTCGGGAGCATCCGGATCGTTTTCCGCAAGCTTCCGCTCGGTCTGCGCGCGGACGCGAATGAGGGCGAGGATGGCAAGGCCGGTGATGGCGACGACGGCGATCTCGCCCAGCGTATCGGTACCGCGGAAATCGACGATGATGACGTTCACGACGTTGGCGCCGTGGGCGATCGACTTCGAGTGGGTATTGAAGAACTCCGTCAGCGCGTTGTTGAACGGCGCCTGCGTGGCTTTCATCAGAAGCAGCGCGAAGCCGCAGCCGCAGGCCATGGCGATGCTGCCGTCGAGTATCTTCTGGCCGAGTGGCCGCCGGTCGGTCGGCGACAATCGAAGGCGGGTCATGACCAAAGCCAGGATGACGACCGACAGTGTCTCCACCATGAACTGCGTGAAGGAAAGATCGGGCGCACCGAACAGCAGGAATATGATGGCGACGGAGAAGCCCTGGATGCCGAGGGAGACGATCGCCGTCAGCCGGTCGCGCGCAATGACAACGCTCAACAGGCCGAGCACGGCGAGCAGGAAAATGGCCCATTCGTGAATCTGGACCTCTCGCGGCCAGACCGGAAGCGCAGGCATTTCGCCGTAGAGCCAGAGCGGTACGAGCAGGATCGTGGCGACGCAGAGGAAGGTGCAGGTGATGTAGAGTTCAAGTCGTCCTGGTTGGACAAAACGCGTCACGCGGACCGACAGGCTGACGAGACCGGCAATGAAGTCATCGAACCAGCGATCCGGCCCCGGTCCGAGCTTGCCTAGTACCACTGCCATCATCCGACGCGCTTGGTCGATTCTCCAATAGACAAGAATGCCGAGCGCGATCGTAAGGGCGGAAAGAAGCAGCGGTACGCAGACCTGCGGGATCAATGAAATCTCGATCACGCTCGACGAGCCCCGGATTGCCGACGCCGCCGGAGACGAGATGTAATGATGAAAAGTTGCCGAGAAGACTGCACCGATCAAACCGAGCAGTGCCAGCACGACGGGACCGGCCCACAGCAATGGCGGCGCCTCGTGCGGGTGCTTCGGCGTTTCCAGAACAGACCCGAGAAACGGCTTCAGCGTCACCGCGAAACCGATCGCGAACATCAGCGCGTTGCCTGATACCGCAACCAGCGTAAAGACGATCGATCGCGGGTCCCCATGGGCCAGCGCGGCATAGATTTCCTCCTTGGCGAGGAAGCCAAAAAATGGCGGCAGGCCGCCCATCGAAATCGCCGCGGCAAGGGCGGCAGCAAATGTCAGCGGCATCGCCTTCCTCAGGCCGCCGAGCCGGGTGATGTCGCGCGCGCCGGTCTCATGGTCGATGATGCCGGCAACCAGGAACAGCGCTCCCTTGAAAAACGAATGCGCTACGAGGTAGAGCGCCGCGGCCTCGACCGCATAGGGGGAGCCGAAGCCGGTCAGCAGCACAAGAAGGCCAAGCGACGAGACGGTCGTGTAGGCGAGTTGCAGCTTGAGGTCGGTCTGACGGATCGCAAGCAGCGTGCCGATGATCAACGTCGCGCCACCAAAGAGCGGCAGCAATAGCTCCCACGCCGGGGTCCCGCCCATCACCGGATTGAGCCGCATCAGGAGATAGACGCCCGCCTTCACCATCGTCGCCGAGTGCAGGTAGGCGGAAACCGGTGCCGGCGCCTCCATCGCGTTCGGCAGCCAGAAATGAAACGGAAACTGCGCGGACTTGGTGAAGGCGCCGCCGAGAACGAGGATCAGGATCGGCAGGTAGTACGGATTGGCGCGCAGCAGATCGCCGGACTGAAGCAGCGTCGACAGCTGCGTGGCATTTGTCGTGCTCCAGATCAGCAGTAGGCCCGCCAACAGCAGTAGGCCGCCGCCACCGGTAACGACAAGCGCCTGTAAGGCGGCACGACGGGCGGCATCGCGCTCGTGGTCGAACCCGATCAGCAGGAAGGACGTGATCGACGTCAGCTCCCAGAAGACGAAGAGCATCAGCAGGCTGTCTGATACGACGAGGCCGAGCATGGCGCCCATGAACAGGAAGATGAACGAGAAGAAACGCCCTTGATCCCTGTGCCCCTTCAGATACCCACCGGCATACAGCACGATCAGCGTGCCGATACCGGTGATCAGCAGCGCAAAGGTCAGTGAAAGACCGTCGAGTAGCCAGGAGAAGCGGAGGTCGAAACTCGGCACCCAGGCATAGCCGCCGGTAATCACCTTGCCGGCCGATATCGCCGGCAGCAGGCTGGCGAAGTGCGCAAAGGCCAAAAGCGGCGCGAGCGCCAAGAGCCAGGCGGCGCTTGCACCAAAGGCGCGAACGAGAAAGGGAGCAACAACAGCGCCGAGAAGTGGCAGACACAAGGCCGCAAATGTCAAAGCCGTGACACCGGCCATGTGCCCTCCTCTGCTGGCAACGCTTCGTGGAACCGGCGAAAGCCGGAAGTCCCGTCAGGTGTACGAGAACAGGAGCGCGGTCACAAGCCTTGTTCGACCAGGAGCAACTTGCGGCGGCGGGATACCCACAGGGAACGGGTTCTGCCCGCATCTTCCGAGGGCTTCATACCGCTTTGCCGAGATCGGCATCCCTTGATCCATGCTGCTTCCCGCACCACATTGCTGTCGAAAATCAAAGCCGTACCCCCCGGCGCGAAAGGAACAAGCCATGGCCGATACGACAATCGCCAAAGTTCACAAGACCGACGCGGAATGGAAAGAGCAGCTGACGCCCGAGCAATACCGGATCACCCGGCAGCATGGCACCGAGCGTGCCTTCACCGGCCCCTACTGGGATTCGTTCGAGACCGGGCTCTATCGCTGCGTCGGCTGCAATTCGCCGCTATTCCGTTCGGATACAAAGTTTGATGCCGGCTGCGGCTGGCCGAGCTATTTCGAGGCGGTCTCGCCCGACGCGGTGATCGAGCATCGCGATACGAGCTACGGCATGGTCCGCACGGAAATCCGCTGCGGCACGTGCGATGCCCATCTCGGGCACGTCTTTCCCGACGGCCCGCCGCCGACCGGCCTGCGCTACTGCATCAACGGCCACGCGATGGTGTTCGAACCGGGGAAATAGCGCCTCGGCCCGGAGATCAAGTTCGAGGACTACCCTTGAAAGCGCCCGACGACGGCCAGAACGCTTTCATCCAGCGACAAGCGCGACGTGTCCAGTATCTCACAGCCCTTGGCCGCCGCCTCGCGGCGGAGGAAGGCTGCCCAGGCCATCATCTCGGCGTCGGCAAGCTCGGGCTGCCGGCGCTCGACCGCCAGGCGATGCCTTCGTGTCTCGTCATCGCAATCGGCCAGCAGCGGCAGATAGGGGATGCCGGCAACGGTTGCCGCCTCCTCCAGGAAAGCAAGGCGCATCTGGCCTTCGAGCAGCTGATTGCGGCCCGACCGCTGAGCTTCTGCAAGACTCTCCAGCCATTTGAAGGTCATGGCTCGCTGCCAACCCGCCGGCGAGCCGTAGTCCGCCGTCATCTGCCCGAGCGAGGGAACGCCGATGTCATCGAAATAGTAGACATCAATCTCACCCGTGAACCGGGCGGCAATCGCCTTGGCGATCGCCGTCTTGCCCGATCCCGAAGCGCCGGTGAGAACGATAAGGCTCACTTCGTAACCCTAAGCTCCATGCAGGTCAGGTCGAGCCAGCGGCCGAACTTGGTACCGACTTCCGAGAAGGTTCCGGCAACGCGGAAGCCGAGCTTTTCGTGCAGCTTGATGGAGGCCGCATTCGCCGCCTCGATGCCGGCGATCATCACATGGATGTTGGCGTCGGCGGCGCGCTCAATCAGCGCCCGCATCAGCAATTCGCCAATGCCAGCGCCGCGGCGATCCTTGTCGACATAGACCGAGTGCTCGACCGTGTGGCGATAGCCGTCGAAAGCCCGCCAATCGCCATAAGAGGCATAGCCTGCGACCTTGCCGTCCATCTCGGCAACAATGACCGGAAATCCCTTCGCCTTGCGGGCCTTGAACCATTCGATGCGGTTGTCGAGATCAACCAGTGTTTCGTTCCAGATCGCCGTCGTATGCTCGACAGCGTGGTTGTAGATATCGCGGATGGCTGGGAGATCGGTTTCGGTGGCGTCGCGCACGAGAACGGCGTCGGTCATATCAGGTCCAGTTTCAGTTCGGTTCCGGCAAGCGGCATACGCCCCGCATTCAGCGTTGTAAACCAGCGAAATCGTGCACCGGAAGCGATCGTCCGCGACAGGGTATGGCGTCATTGCGGAGGGAACCATGATCGGCCGTTTCGTCATCCTGTTTTGCCTCGCGGCGACGTCTGCGCTGGCCGAGGATTGTCGGCCTTATGCCAATGCCCGTTTCGGCTATGCCGTCGACCTTACAGCCGGCTTCACGCTCGCCAACGACGCCGACAACGGCGACGGCATGACACTGCAATCGGCAGACGGAATGGCCAAGCAGGACAGCTGGCAGATCAACTATTCGAAGCCCTCAAGGACATTCGCCAGCTATTCCGGCACGCGCAAGGATCGCACTTTTTACGCGCGCGCCGTGGCTCTCTGCCACGATGCGATCGGATACCTCATGCTGGAGTATCCGAAGGCGGCGCTGAAGGCATATGATCCGGTGGTCCAGCATCTGGACAAGACATTGGCTGCGCCACCGCGGTGCTGGGGTCAGAGCCCCGCGTTCGCCATGCTGAAGCAGGTGAGTACCGCTGAATAGTGCACGGCCGCCGCGGCCACGACGAAACCGTGCCAGATGGCGTTCTGGAAGCGCAACTTTTCCCAGACGTGAAAGATGACGCCGAGAGAATAGATGACGCCGCCGACGAGGATCAGGAGCATCGATACGTAGGGGATGCGCTCGGCCACCGGTCCGGCCACGAAGATGCCGCTCCACCCCATGCCGAGATACAGAAGGATGGCGACCTTGTCGAAGCGCCCGGGAAAGGCACATTTCAGGAAGATGCCGAGCGCAGCGATCGCCCAGATGCCGATCAGCATCCCGAACAGAAGCGGACTGTCGGCGCCGCGTTCCAGGAAAGGCGTGTAGGTGGCGGCGATCAGGATGAAGATTGAGGAATGATCGAGACGGCGAAGGAACCACTTGGTGCGCGAGACCGGCCAGGCATTGTAGGAGAAGGAGATGCCGATCGTCAGCACCAGGCCGATGCTGTAGATCCATGCGGCGGCGAGTTCGGCATGGGAACTCCAGAGAGTGGCGTAAAAGATCAGAACGGTCGCACCGATGAGCGCAAACGCAAGTCCGACGCCGTGGACGACGCCGTCGGCGATAAGCTCGTATTTGTCATAAGCCCAGCGGATGCCGTTGAACTCCGTCATGCAGGAAACCCTCATTATCTCTCAAATCGTGTCACCGAAACGGAGTACGTGCAACACAACAGGTGTACAGGCCGATAAACATTCGTGAGCGACGAGAGGCGGTTATCGACTGGAGGTAAATCGATTTTCGGGATTACGCAAATTCAAAGCGTTAGAGTGTTCTTTGTGCATTTTATATGGATGCCCAACGCTCTAGACGGGCAGCCCTACGGTATCAAGCCTCGGAACACCATCGAGTTCGAGACGGATGAGGCCGCGCCCGGCGCGGACAAGGCGAACGGGAGTGCCTTTTTCTTCAAGCCTACGGCGCAGCAGGAGGAGGCGGGTTTCGAGATTGTCCTTGATCTCTGGCAAGCGCAGACTGTCGGAAAGGCGGATCTCGCGATTTGTGAACTCAGTGCGCCCTTCCCGGAGCCAGAGGCTCAGCATCATCATCAGCATACGCCCGGCCACGCCCTTGATGACATAGGCATTATCGATAAAGACACTATCGTCGTAGGCATGATGGACGACCCGGAAGCTGCTTTGCAGGTGGGCTGGCGCCTTGTCTGCCTTTGCAACCTTTTGCGTTTCGCTGGCGAGGCGCTCGCAAAGAGCAAGCGTCGCGGCGGCCTGGCGGGCGACAACAGTCATCACCGCCTCGTCTTCCTCGGAAAAAGCAAGGCGCTGGCGGCTTTCGGCAAACAGCACTCCGAGGAGGACGTCTTGCGCCATGACGGGTACTGCCATCTGGCTCATCGCGCCTCTCATACCAGGCAGAACGATGGCGCGGGTTCTCTCCTCATCGACGGAAGATGTTCGGATCGCGGCGCCATAGCGCCGCACACGGCTCATGTCGCTGACCTTGACGAGCCGCCGCTTGACGGCCGCGGCCCCGATGATGCCTTCGCCGACGGCGGCTTCCGACCCCACGCCGGAGCGCTCGTAACCGCGACTGCCCACGGTTGCCAGAAGCCTGCGTGCTTCGTCATGGAGCATGAAAAGCGTGTTGGTGTAGCCGAATTCGCTCTCCAGCCCGCTCAGGACGACGTCGATGGCGCCGCCCACATCGTTCTGAATGGCGATCCGGTCGACAAGTCGGCTGAGCGCAATCAGTTTGCGCGAAGGCTCCTCGACGGCCTCCTTCTGCAGAACAACCGGCGAAGGAACACTAGCGATCGACAGCACGCGGAAGACGTCGAGCCCCTTCAGCTTCATAATGCCGCCCATGCCGACCTGTTCGCTGCTCGCCTGCAGCTGCGTCGCCACCCGATCGAAAAAGACGCCGTCCTCAAGTGGATGGGAAAAGACGATGTCCAACCGAAACTGACCGCCGTTCCTGGCATCGACGAGAAGCAGATTGGCGTAAGGATTGGCCCTGATGTTGTGGGCCGTCTTGGCGAAGAACTGGTTCGAGAGCGCCACGTGATCGCTGTCGATCATGATGACATGCGAGAGGTAGGAGATGTTCGGCCTCCCATCGCCCGACGACGTGGCGATGATCGACGGGATAACGCCTTCGAAGCAGGCCCGCAGATCAGAGAGGTGAAGCGTCATGCGACACCCCGCAGCAGAGCGCCGGCGCCTGGACCGGGCGTCTGGAGGTAGACGTCTTCGACGTCAAAGCGGATGACGGCGGCTTTGGCGTTGACGATCCAGGGCGCGGCAAGCTGTGGTTCCACACCGAGACCTCCGAGCGTGTCGACGATGTCGTCGACATAGCGGCGCGAGAGCCGGATATCCTCCTCAGCCGCTGTTCGTAAAGTGCCCCGTCCTTTCAGTTGATAGGCAACATAGTCCGAAGGGCGAACGAACGTCGCCGCAATGTGGCCGGTCGCATGGATGTTGGCGATACAGTCCGGCCATTGCCATTCCGAGACGATCACTTCGACCATACCGCTTCCTTTCACCACCGTAGCGCCGGCACCACGAGCGATCGCGGCGCGATTGTGCGTATCGCGCGTACCGATGATGATCATCACCGGGCTTGCGATGAACCTGGCCAACTCTGCGTCAAGCACCATTTCCTCCCCCCGATCCGTCCACCGATCGTATTTAGCGATTTTTTAAGAACGGCTTCCACTGACTTAGGAAGCATTTAGCAACAAGCATTCGAAGTGGCGACTATAGAGAGGCTCCCGGCACAAAAGGAGCAGAAAAATGACAGGCAATCGCCTCGAACGCATGCCCGACAATACCGTCGCCATCATCGGCGCTGGGCCATCCGGCCTCGCCTGCGCTCGCTGGCTGCGTGCGCACGGACTGGAACCGCTTCTCTTCGAAGCAGCCGACCAGCTCGGCGGGCAGTGGAACAGCCTGTCGCCGATGAGCGGCGTCTGGCCCGGCATGCGGACCAATACGAGCCGTGTGACAACCGCCTTTTCCGACATGGACCATATCGAGGGCACCGCCACCTATCCGCGCCACGACGAGATGCTCGCATATCTGGAGCGCTACGCAGAGCATTTTGATCTACTGCCCCGCATCAGAACGAGAGCGCGGGTGGAGCATCTTTTACGCGGAGACGACGGGCTTTGGCAGATCCACTCGAATACAGACGGAGTGATCCGCAGGGAGGTTTTCAGGCGCGCAATCGTTGCCACCGGCCGGCACGTTGCGCCTGATGTGCCTGATATAGCAGGCATAGAGAGCTTTTGCGGTTCCTTCGGCGCCGCGCACACGAGCCATTACTGCGGGCCGGAACGCCTGCGCGGCAGGTCAGTAGTCGTTGCCGGATGCTCGATCAGCGCTCTCGAAATTGCCGCGGAAATCGCCCTTGCCGGCGCTGCGCAGGTGACTGCGAGCTATCGCCGCCAGCGCTACGTGCTGCCCAAACTCATCAAGGGGGTGCCGACCGAATCCGTCATGTTCACGCGTGCGGCAGCCATCGCGGCGCAACGCTGCCCACCCGACATCGCCGCCGAAGCGCTGAAGGCGATGGTGCTCAACGCGGCCGGCAGCCCTGAACAGTTCGGCGCCCGCAAGCCGCATGAGAACATCTTCGCTGCCGGCATCACGCAATCGCAAAACTTCCTGCCTGCCGTTGCCGAGGGGCGGATCGTGACGCGGCCATGGATTGAACGGATCGACGGCAGAACCGTGCATTTTGCCGATGGAAGCGCTGTTGAAGCGGATGCGCTCTTGCTGGGCACCGGCTATCGGCTGTCCTTACCGTTCCTGTCGCCGGAGCTCGCCGAGACGGTGGAGCTCGACACGGCGAACATGACGCTTCACGACTTCACGCTCCATCCCGATCTGCCGGGCCTCGCCTTTGCGGGATTGATCGACCTTATTGGTCCCTTCTTTCCAGCGATCGAGCTGCAGGCACGCTGGATCGCCTATTCCTTTACGGGTATTGCGGCGCGGCCGACTCCCGAGAAGCAGGCGATGGCTCTGTCAAGAAGTCGCGCGGCTCGCACGTTCGGACCCGCGGTGCCGACGCATGTCGCAGCCCTCGCCTTTGCCCGCAACGCTGGCATCGAGCCTTCCCTGGAGCATTATCCCGAGCTGGAACGGGCGCTGCTCTTCGGCCCGCTTTCAGCAATTTCCTTTAGGCTCGAGGGCCCGGACCGTCTGCCGAACGCATCCTTTCTCGCAAAAAAGGCCGCCGCGGAGTTCGGCGCGATCACAAGCGAGGATTTTACCGCCGAAGAACGCAGCATTCGGGACATGCTGCGCGCTGCCGCTGCGACGGCGGCGGCTTGAAACGCACCACAAGGGGGCGGCCGCGCAGACCGGATCGCTCCCTTGTGGTAAAGCGTGCTAGCCCTGGCCCATGCAATCCTCGCAGAGTGGGGCATAAGGCACGGCGCCGAGACGCTTCGTTGAAATTGACTCGCCGCAGCGGACGCAGGTGCCATACGTGCCTTTCGCGATCCGATCGAGAGCGGCGCCGATGGCGCGCAGCTCTTCCTGGCCGGCCTGGCCGAGCCCCTCCAGCACTTCGTCGTTCTCGCTCTCGACCGCGCGGTCGTCGCTGTCCTGCTCCTTGGTGCGTCCGAGATCGCCGTCGATGCGGCTCAGCCGCGATTCAAGCTCACGCTGGCGGTCGCGTAGGATCTTCTCGTATGTCTGCGTGTCGCTCATGGAAGTTCCTCCATCGGTCCTGTGCCATTTTCTCCTTAGCGCTGCCTGTCGACCAGCACAGAGCATTTGGCATGCCTGACGACACGGTCGGCGGTGGCGCCGATGAAGTAGTTGCTGAAGTCGGGGATATGGGAAGCGACGATGATGAGATCCGCATCATGCGTTTCGGCCGTGGCGAGGATGCTATGGGCCGGGCGGCCGTGGCCGATTTCGATCATTGCGGGTATGCCGCTCGTGCGGATCAGCATTCCGAGCTTTTCCTGGGCATCATCGATCGCGTTCTGCAGCAATTCGGCCGGCAGACCGATCGCGACATAGGTGGGAACGTCCTCGACGACGTTGAGCAAAATGATCTCGCCACCCGTATCAAGGAGCGTGGATGCTTTGCGGAAAGCCCTCTCGCCGCTGTGCAGCGCGCCTAGTTCGATTGGAACGATGATTTTCTTGTACATTCAGGCCCTCCAGCGCCGCCGTTTCTAACGGCCACATCCTCTCAGGAGATAAATAAGGCGCTTTGATCAAGATCAAGATCGCGCGGATTTTTGTCAACGATCGTCGAACGCTCAATCATCAAAAACAGGGCTTCTGTGAACAATCGGAATCCGCCATATAGAGAGCAAGTACAGCGGCCAAGGGGACCTCTGAGGCATATGGACCGGCGCAAATTCCTTGGTATCGCTACGGGCGGCGCTCTCGCCGCCAGCGCCGGTACGACTCCCTCAGCCAAGGCAGGAGATACGCCCATGAACACCGAAACGTCCTACGCCCTGACGCGCCCTGCCTATGTCGACCAGTCGCACCTCGTCGTCACCGACCTGCCGCTGGTGTCCAGTTTCTACCAGTCCATGCTCGGCCTGAAGGTCATCGAGAAAAGCGCCAGCGGCGACGTGCTCGGCGTCGACGGCGCGCCGCTTCTGGCGCTGACGACGGGCAAGGATGTCCGCATCGCGCCGCGCAATGCCGCCGGCCTCTTCCATACGGCCTTCCTGATGCCCAACCGCACCGAGCTCGCCCGCTGGCTGCGCCACGCCGCACATAATAATGTCGCCCTGGACGGCGCATCCGATCACCTGGTCAGCGAGGCCATCTATCTCTCCGACCCAGAAGGCAACGGCATCGAGATCTATGCCGACCGACCGCACGAGCAGTGGAAGTTCCATCCCGACGGCCAGGTGGAGATGGCGACGCGGCGTCTCGATCTGCAGTCGCTCTACAACAGTGCGCCCGACGATACCTGGAACGGCATGGCCGACAGCACCGCAATCGGCCACATCCACCTGCAGGTCGGCGACATACCCGAGGCCGACGCATTCTACCGCGATGTGCTTGGCTTGAGGCTGATGGCGCGCTATCCCGGCGCCAGCTTCTTTGCCACAGGCGATTACCATCACCACGTCGCCGCCAACATCTGGAACAGCGCCGGCGCCGGCGCCCGCGCCGAGGGGATGACCGGCCTTTCCGACTATGCCCTTCGCTTCAACGACAAGGCCGCGCTCGACAATGCCATCGCCAAGCTCGACGAGCTCGAGATCAGGAGCGAGAAGCGCAATAGTGGCGTGTTCCTGCACGACCCCTGGGGTATCGGCCTGACGCTGTCCGCCTGACCCTCAGGAACCTGAAGGGGTTCTGTGCGTTTCCGTCGCGAAGCACCTGGGCTTCCGGGGATCGTCTATCCATGGGAATTGCCAACGGTATCCGCAAGCAGGCCAGCAAGATCACAATGGGCGAGCGCTCTGTCAGCGCCTGGGCCGAAAAACTGAAGCAAGACACGGAGGAGATGCCGCAAGCGCCGATGCACCGCGTCGAAAAGGACGGGCTTGATATCACCATGGCCTGGGCTGTGATCGGCATCTTTGCGGTGCTCGCTCTTTCGGCCATCTACATGATGTCGCTCATTCTCGTTCCGGTGACGCTTGCCGTTGTCGTTGGCATGATTCTCGGGCTACTGGCGGAAAAGCTCAGCAGACTCGGCGTACCGCGCATCACCAACGCCGTCATCCTGTCGACCGGCGTCGCGCTGGTGATCGTCCTCGTTGCCAATTCGCTCGCCGGACCACTGACGACGCTTGCCAACGAGGGCCCGGCCTTCGTCGAGAAGACGTTCAACCGGCTGATGCCCTATCTCGAACAGATCCGGTGGCTGCATATCACGCCGGAGACCTTCCAGGGCGGACCGATGTCGAGCGACAAGCTCCTCGAGAATACGGGTAACGTGCTGCATCTCATCAGCGCCAACCTGACCCCTGCCCTTGTCCAGGCGTTGATCTTCTTCGCGGCGCTGCTCCTCTTCCTTGCCGGACGTGTCAGCCTGCGCAGATCGATCATCATGGTCTTTCGGACGCGTCCGCAGCGGCTTGCCGCCATCCGGGTGATCAACAGTGTGGAACAGGTCCTCGGCTTCTACTTCGCCACGGCTTCGTTGATCTATCTGTGCCTGGGCGTCATGATGACGGTGATCGCCTATCTCGGCGGTCTTTCGGCGCCGGTGCTCTGGGGCTTCTTTGCCTTTCTTTCGAGCTTCATCCCCTATCTCGGCATTGCCTCCATGACGCTCGCGGTGGCTGTAGCCGGCATCATCACGCATGACGGCCTGCTGGTCGGCCTCATGCCAGCCGCAGCATTCTTCATTGTCCACCTCATCATGGAAAATCTGGTCTTCCCGGCGGTGATGGGGAAGCGCCTGGAAATCAATCCTTTCGTGGTGTTTCTGGCAATTCTGTTCTGGACTTGGATGTGGGGCGCAGTTGGTGCTATGCTCGCGCTACCACTATCGCTGATTGTCATGACCATCATCGATGAACTTTTCATCGAAGAGAGACTGCAGCCGCAATTGCCGAAATAATTGAGGTGAGACGCGTCAGATGGCCGAAATCAATCTTGCAGGGTCCAGCCACAACCGGCTGAAGAGTGGCATCCCCCCGTGGAGCCACGCCGGAACAAAACCCGCCTACCAGCCACTTCAGGACAATCTCAAGGTCGACGCCATGGTGATCGGCGGAGGGATCACCGGCGCGCTGCTGGGTCAGCACCTCTCCGAACGCGGGCTTTCCGTGATCATCATCGACCGCGAGACGCCCGGTCTCGGCAGCACGGCGGCGAGCACGGCCATGCTGCAATGGGAGATCGACCGGACGCTGAGCGAGCTCGAGCATGTCTATGGTTTCGAACGCGCCGTCGGTATCTACAGGCGAAGCGCTGCCTCGGTCGCAGGTCTCTCGAAGCTGATCGTCGCCCATCGCATCGCCTGCAATCTGCTGCCTCGGCAGTCGCTGCTCCTGACCAGCAACCAGGAGGGCGCCCGCGATCTGCACAACGAGGTCGAGCTTCGCCGCCAGGCGGGCCTGCCCAGCCGATATCTGGAGCATTGCGATCTCTTTACCGAATTCGAACTCGATCGCGATGCGGGCATCCTGTCCCGCGGCTCGGCGGAGGCCGATCCGCTGCTCCTGACCTGGGCCCTGCTGGACATTGCCGTAAAGCAAGGCGCGCGTCTCATCGGCGCCTCGGTCACCAAACTCCATAGCGAAGGTGGGCGGGTGAGCGCCGAGACCGACGGCCCGTTCGTCATCGAAGCCGAAACTGCAGTGCTCGCCACCGGCTACGCCATGCCGGGCATCGATATGCCGAAACTGCATCGGACGACGTCGAGCTGGGCACTTGCAACGATGCCGCAGGATCCGGCAATGCTGTGGCGCGACCAAGTGCTGATCTGGGAAGACAGCCATCCCTATCTCTACATGCGCACGACGCCGGACGGGCGGATCATCGCTGGCGGCGAGGACGACGATACCGTCGACCCCGCGATCCGCGACAGCAAGCTTGCTGAGAAGATCGTGACGATCCGGGAAAAGATGAAACGGCTCTGGTCAAGGGCTGACACGCGTGTCGCGACGGCGTGGTGCGGCACCTTCGGGGAGACTTCGGACGGGCTGCCGCTAATTGGTGCCGTTCCCTCGATGCCGCAGGTCTATGCCGCTTATGGCTACGGCGGCAACGGCATCACCTTTTCCTATCTCGCGACGCAGGTGATCGGCGCAATGATCGGCGGAGGATACCGCGACTGGTTCGACGATTTCGCCCTGGACCGTGACGCGCCGGATGTACCTGGACATGCGAGCGTCAGTGAGGACCGCACGCAGAGCGCCGTCAACTAATCACTGCGTCGTCTGGTCGTCGCCGGTATCCTCGACATCCTGCAGGCGGACGAATTCGACGCCCTTGGCCTTCAGGTCGAGGATCGCCTTGGCAACACCCTCGCCCGCGACGTGGGTAGGCTGGTTGATATGGGAGATCACCACATCGCCGTCCTTGGCGGCGGCAATCCGCTTTTCCGTGACCGCCGCACCGAGCAGCGAGCCGCCGTCGCCATTCACGGAATAGCCGGCGATGCGGTATCCCATTTCGCGGATCTGGGCGATCGAGGACAGGTCGTATTTGGCGGTCGAGCCGCGGAACCAATGCGGCGGGGCAATGCCGGCTGCGAGCATCGCATCGGCGCCGCCTTGCACTTCCTGGCGCACGGCCTCCGGCGACCCAGCAGACGCAATGCCATAGATGGAGACCGGCTTGTCCACGGCTGGAATATGGTTCTGGCCGTGGTTCTCGAGTTCGAAAAGAGCGGGGTTCTCAAGGAAGACCTGCAGCGCCTGTGGATTGTGCTTCAGCCAGCGTGCGGTGACGAATATGGTTGCGGGGATCCGCTCGCGAACCAGCACCGAGAGGATGCGGTCGTCAGCCTTGCCCATGCAGGCGTCGAACGTCAACGCCACGCGCGCGTGGCCCTTGACGTCGGAACGGGCAATGCGCAGATGCGGCTCCATGAGCTTTGGCTGGGCTGCCATCTTTGGCGGCTGGGCGATGTTCTGTGGTGCGGTGATTGCGGGCGTTTCCTGCGGCGGGAGAGCGGCCGCGATGGAGGCGGTGGAGGCGATCAGCAGCGCCGGAGCGAGAAAAATTCGATTCATACCAAAGAGAAGCCGTTCATTGTTCAAGCGCTGCATAACGCACCCAGCGCGCCGGCGCCATGTGGTCTGATGCCGCTTGCGGTCGCTCCTGCGATTTGCCGCCAGCATTCAACGAAGAGCTGATGCCTGAGGACTAAGGCTTCAGAAAGGCAAGGCAGGCGAGCGCTCTGATCCCTCGATCAATCATAGAGGTAGTACTTTTCCCACTTCTCCTTCGGCACCTTCTCGCCGATCTTATAGTCAAGCTCGCGAACATTCATGTGCTGCGGACCGGTGATGCAGGTGTAGGACAGGTGATACCAGTCGCCCTTGCTTCGGAACACGGCGCCAGGTGCGTCCAGCTTGTTGTCACTGGGAACGGGATCCTTGAAGGTGTAGGCGATGACCTTGTCGGGCCTGTAGCCAGTATCGTCCTTGTTGATTCGGCTCATCGCCTCAGTGTCGCAGCTCTGTTCGAGCCGGGTCGCGGGGTCGAGCTTTTCGAGTTGCTTCTTGATTGCGGGATCGACTGCGAACGCTGGAACCGCAAGGCTAAATGCGGACAGAAGCAACACAAGGCGTTTTGGCATTACAGTGGGATTCCTTTGCATTCTCATTCCGGAATCGCCTGTGGACGACCGGGGCTTTCACGGTCGAACAGGGCATAAATTCCGGGCGACGTAGCGGACTTTCTTAAACAATATGGTGACATCAAGGCAACGTGAGCATTCCTTCGGTTTTGTCACGGAGGTGCGTTCGGCGCTTGATCCGATGCATCCGCGCCTCTATCTCTTGCCAACCTGACACCACGTATCCGGAGCCTTCGTTGACCGTCTTCAAGAACATGCCGAACCCGCCCGTTGCCGCCAAGAAGCCGCTTTCTGATACGCGCCACGGCATCACGCGCACGGATGACTACGCCTGGCTGCGGGCGGACAACTGGCAGGCGATGTTCAAGGATCCCACGATCCTCGATCCGGCGATCCGCCAGCATCTGGAAGCCGAAAACGTCTACATGAACGCGGCGATGGAGGACACCAAGGCGCTGCAGAAGACGCTGTTTGCCGAGATGCGCGGCCGTATCAAGGAGGACGACAGCTCCGTGCCGATGAAGGACGGCGACTATGCCTACGGCACCTTCTTCGTCACCGGCGGCGAACAGCCACGCTATTTTCGCATTCCCCGCAACGGCGACGTCAAGGTCGAGACGATCCGCGCCGTTCTGCTCGACGGCGACAAGGAAGCGGCCGGCAAGGCCTATTTCAGGCTGGCGGGCCTCGACCATTCGACCGATCACAGCCGCGGCATCTGGGGCTATGACGACAAGGGCTCAGAATTCTATACGCTGCGCGTGCGCGATCTTGCGACCGGCGAGGACCTTCCCGACGTGGTCGAGAACACCGGCGGCGGCGGCGCGTGGGCACCTGACGGCAAGAGTTTCTTTTATTCCGCACTCGACGAGAACCATCGTCCCTCAAAGGTCTTCCACCACATCCTCGGGACGCCCCAATCCGACGACCTGCTGGTCTATGAGGAGAAGGACGCCGGCTTCTTCATGGGCGTCGGCGGCTCGCTGCTCGACGATTTCATCTACATCGACATTCACGACCACGAGACGTCAGAATACCGCCTGCTCTCCACCAAGGATCTGACGGCGGAGCCGAAGCTTGTTTCCGAGCGCGAGGAAGGCATCGAATACTCGATGACGGAAGGCGGCGATGTCTTCTACATCCTGACCAATGACGGCGACGCCAAGGATTTCAAGATCATGGAAGCGCCGGTTGAAAACCCGGGCAAGGCGAACTGGCGCGAAGTCGTGCCGCACAAGCCCGGCACCTTGATCATCAGCCACATGGCTTTTGCCCGGCATCTGCTCTGGCTGGAGCGCAAGGACGGCCTGCCGCAGATCATCATCCGCGACCGGCGCACCGGCGAGGAGCACGCCATCGCCTTTGCCGAAGAGGCCTATTCGCTCGGCCTGCAGGGTGCGGCGGAATACGACACCGACGTCATCCGCTTCTCCTACTCCTCGATGACGACCCCGTCACAGCTCTATGACTACAACATGGTGACGCGCGAACGTACCCTCCTCAAGACGCAGGAAGTGCCCTCCGGCCACAATCCCGACGACTATGTCACCCGCCGTGTCTTCGCGCCGGCCTGGGATGGAGAACAGGTGCCGGTCACCCTGCTCTATCGCAAGGATACGCCGCTCGACGGGTCTGCACCCTGCCTGCTCTATGGATACGGCGCCTACGGCATTACCATTCCGGCCGGCTTCAACACCAACTGCCTGTCGCTTGCCGACCGCGGTTTCGTCTACGCCATCGCCCACATCCGCGGCGGCAAGGACAAGGGTTTTGGCTGGTACGAAGACGGCAAGATGGAGAAGAAGACCAACACCTTCAAAGACTTCATCGCCGCCGCTGACTATCTGAATCAGGAAAAGTTCACCTCCTACGCGAACATCATCGCCGAAGGCGGTTCGGCCGGCGGCATGCTGATGGGGGCCGTTGCCAATATGGCGCCGGAGAAGTTTGCCGGCCTGATCGCCGCCGTTCCCTTCGTCGATGTGCTGAACACCATGCTCGATGACACGCTGCCGCTGACCCCGCCGGAATGGCCGGAATGGGGCAACCCGATCGAGAGCAAGGACGAGTACGAGCAGATCGCCGCCTACTCGCCCTACGACAATGTCGGCGCGAAAGCCTATCCGCCGATCCTGGCGCTCGGTGGTCTGACGGACCCGCGCGTCACCTATTGGGAGCCGGCAAAGTGGGTGGCGCGGCTGCGCGAAAAGACCACCGGTTCGGCGCCGATCCTGCTGAAGACCAACATGGATGCCGGCCATGGCGGCGCCTCGGGACGCTTCCAACGGCTGGAGGAGATCGCCTTCGAGTACGCCTTCGCGATCAAGGTTGCTGGGAAGGTGTAATCGGCTGGAGGAGCCCGTGACGGTCTATGTGGCGCTGTTGAGAGCGATCAATGTCGGCGGCACGGGCAAGCTGCCCATGACGACGCTGAAGGCAATTTGCAAAGAGCTCGGCTTCAGCGACGTGCAGACCTACATCCAGAGCGGCAACGTGCTGTTCCGCTCCGACGAGAGGGAAGCCGAGGTCGAGCAAAAGCTGGATGACGCGCTTGGAAAGGTGCTCGGCAAGAAGCCCGGCGTGATGCTCCGCAGCCGCAAGGAGCTCGAGGCGATCGTCGCCAACGCGCCCTTTCGCGACGCCAAGCCCAACTATCTGCTCGTAAGCTTCCTGCCCGAGGCTGCACAGAACGATGCTCTCGACGCGATGGTCGCGCCCGACGGCGAAGAGGCGGTTCTGGCCGGGCGCGAAATCTATGTCCACTTCCCCATCGGCTCCGGCAAATCGAAGCTCAAGCTGCCGGCCCTGAAGCCCGGAACGGCGCGCAACCTGAATACGGTACGCAAGCTCGCCGAGATGGCTTGGGCGATGGAGGACCGCTGAGATTTCGCTGTACCATCGCGGGAGTCTATTTTAGAACATACTAACTCATCAGTTACGTCGCAACATTGTCTTTCGTCCGGCTGAGGAGATACGATGGCGACCTACCGACGCAGCTTACCGCAGCTCGAGGGCGGCTTCTTCGTGACCGATGGCGGCATGGAGACAACCTTCATCTTTCTTGACGGATTGCCGCTGCCAAACTTCGCATCGTTTGTGATGCTGGCCTCGGAGGAAGGGCGCGATCGGCTGCAGGCCTACTATCGCCGCTATCTCGATATCGCCCGCAAGCATGGCGCCGGATTCATCCTCGACACGCCGACATGGCGCGCCAATCCGGATTGGGCCGGGAAGCTCGGCTACACGCGCGAAGCCTGCACGCGGCCAATGTGGGCAGCGTCTCGCTGCTGGCAGGATTGCGCGGGAGATACGAACAACCGGGACAGCCGATCGTCATCAGCGGCGCCATCGGGCCGCGCGGCGACGGCTACAAGGCCGGCGACATGGATGCCACCGAAGCCGAGGATTACCACGGCGTCCAGATCGGCAGCTTCGCCGAAAGCGATGCCGACATGGTGACGGCCTTCACACTGACCAACATCGACGAGGCGATCGGCGCGGGCGGCCGCCGCCAGGGCCATGCCCTGCGCGATCTCCTTCACGGTCGAGATCGACGGTAGGCTGGTGACCGGGCGCAGCATGCAGGAGGCGATCGAGACGACGGACGCGGCGACTGGCGGTTCACCCGCCTACTACATGATCAATTGCGCCCACCCAACGCATTTCGCCGAGGCGTTTGATCCAAAGGCCAACTGGACGAAACGGATCCGCGGGCTGCGGGCCAATGCCTCACGCATGAGCCACGCCGAACTCGACGAGAGCGAGACGCTTGATGCGGGCGATCCCGTCGATCTCGGACAGCACTACAGACAACTGATGTCCCGGATGCCGCAAATCAGGATCGTCGGCGGCTGCTGTGGCACCGATCACCGGCATGTGGCCGCCATCTGCGCGGCATGCCTGCCGGAACCCACCCACGCCTGACGGGCTCAGTGCTCGGCGGCGTGTGCCGCCTTGCCCGCATCATGACCGCTGATGTCGGCGCCGGCGCTGCGCGCAAAGCGCAGATTCCAGAAGGTCGCCGTGATCGAGATCGCGGTGACGAAGAGGAAGGCGGCGGAGAAATCGTGGAGCTGCGGCGTCTCGCTGCCGTTGACCGTCATCGACGTGTGCAGCGCCAGCGCGCCGACGCAGATGCCGAGCGACAGCATCAGCTGCTGGAAGGTCGTGTAGAAGCTGGTGGCCGAGCTCATCCGGTCGCGGTCAATCTCGTCATAGGCCACCGTGTTGTAGGCCGTGAACTGGAACGACATGAAGAAGCCGCACATGACGAGGAACGCGAAAATCAGTGCCAACGGCCAATCCGGCCGAAAAGCGGCGCAGAGCGCATAGCCGCAGGTGGCGATGACGCCGTTCGCGACCAGGCTGTTGCGGAAGCCGAAGCGGCGCAGCACGCGCGGCGCAACGGCTTTCATTGCCATCGAGCCGAGTGCTGCGGCGGTAACTAGCTGGCCGGCCTTGGCGGCCGAGAGGCCGAAGCCGAGCTGGAAATAGAGCGGCAGCAGGAAAGGCTGCGCGCCTTGGGTGATGCGGGTCAGCGAGCCTGCGATAACGGAGGTGCCGAAGCTCGGTACCTTCATCAGCGAGAAATCCATGATCGGCGACGGATGGCGGCGGGCATGCTTGAGGTAGGCGATGCCGAATAGCATCCCGACCGCAATGAGAAACAGCGAAAAGGCCGCTTCGCCCGGCCGGCTGGAGCTTTCGAAACTGAAGAGCAAGGAGCCAAGCGCGATGCCGGAGAGGATGAAACCGGCCGTATCGAACCGACGTTTCGACTCACCCTTGAAATCCTCGATGAAGATCGAGACCAGCGTGAAGCCGATGATGCCGATCGGCACGTTGATGTAGAAGATCCAGCGCCAGTCGAGATAGGTGACGATCAGGCCGCCAACCGGCGGGCCGAGAATCGGGCCGATCAGCGCCGGCACCAGCAACCACGACATGGCATTGACCATGTCCTTGCGGTCGACGCTGCGCAACAGAACGAGGCGACCGACCGGCAGCATCATGGCGCCGCCGAGACCCTGCAACAGACGCGCTAGAACAAGACAGAGGAGATTGGGCGACAGCGCGCAGAAGATGGAGCCGGTGACGAAGACGGCGATCGCCGCGCGAAAAACCGTGCGCGAGCCGAAGCGATCGGCAATCAAGCCGCTTGCCGGAATGAAGATCGCGAGGCTGAGGAGATAGGACGTCAGTGCAATGCTCATTGACGGAGCGCTAACGCCGAAATCACGCGCCATGGTCGGCAGCGCCGTCGCCAGCACGGTTGCGTCGAGCTGTTCCATAAACATGGCGCTCGCAACGATCATCGCTATCACGCGGAAATTGGGCTTGGCGCGCCCGATGGCGGCTGCCTGGTAGATCTGATCCGACATCGTCAGGGATCACTCGCAATGGCGTGGCCGGCGCGGAAGCGTGGCCGCGGTATGGTATGGCGTGATGCCAAAAGAGGATTGAGGATCTTTGTATACGCCCGCAAATGTGGCGTCGTTATGCTTATATGGAAGGGCAGCCGTGCCCGCAGGGAATGGCTGTGCAGCATTTGCGTCTGCGCGAGATATCGCGGCGACGCGTGGCGATGGACGAGGCGGCTGTGGCGGCACCCGCGACCACCATCGGACCGGCCGCTCCATCCAAGGCAAAGGCTCTCGGCCGCTTGCGTCATGCATGCCGGAGCCCTACCTAGGACATATGACGATCATTCCGAAAGCGTCCACCTCGCGGCCATTCACCTTCGACAACAGCTATGCGCGGTTGCCGCAGCAATTCTTCACGCGCCAGGTCCCCTCGCAGGTGGCCGAGCCGTGGCTGATCAAGCTGAACGAGCCTCTCGCGGCCGAACTCGGCCTCGATGTCGAGATGATCAGGCGCGACGGCGCTGCGATCTTCTCGGGCAACCTGTTGCCTGATGGCGCCGATCCGCTGGCGATGGCCTATGCCGGGCACCAGTTCGCCTCCTTCGTGCCGCTGCTCGGCGACGGGCGGGCGATCCTGCTCGGCGAGGTCATCGACCACAACGGTCAGCGCCGTGATATCCAGCTGAAGGGCGCGGGCCAGACGCCTTACTCCCGCCGCGGCGATGGCCGCGCCGCACTTGGACCGGTGCTTCGGGAATATATCGTCAGCGAGGCGATGTATGCGCTCGGCGTATCGGCGACCCGAGCGCTTGCCGCAGTGTCGACCGGCCAGCCCGTCTATCGTGAGAGCATCCTGCCGGGCGCAGTGTTCACCCGCGTTGCGGCGAGCCATATCCGCGTCGGCACCTTCCAGTTTTTCGCCGCCCGCGGTGATACGGACGGCGTGCGGGCGCTCGCCGACTATGTGATCGACCGGCACTATCCGGAACTCAAGGACAGGGACAACCCCTATATTGCCCTTTACGAAGCCGCTTGTGAGCGTCAGGCGGCGTTGATCGCCAAGTGGCTGCATATTGGCTTCATCCACGGCGTGATGAACACCGACAACATGGCCATTTCGGGCGAGACGATCGATTTCGGCCCCTGCGCCTTCATGGACACCTACAATCCCGGCACGGTGTTTTCCTCGATCGACCAGCGCGGGCGCTACGCCTATGCCAATCAGCCGGGCATCGGCCAATGGAACCTGGCGCGGCTCGGAGAAACGCTGCTGCCGCTCATCGATGCCGATGCAGAAAAGGCCGTCGAGCTCGCCAACACCGTGATCCAGCAATATGGCGAGCGCTTCCAGATCCATTGGCTGCGCGGCATGCGCGAGAAGATCGGCCTGGCGACCGTCGAGGACGGCGACCTGGAGCTCGTTCAATCGCTGCTTGCCGTGATGCAGGCGCAACAGGCCGACTTTACCCTCGCCTTCCGCCGGCTCTCCGACGCCTCAGGATCAGGTGGCGAGGCATTGTTCCTCTCGACGTTCCGCGACCCCGATGCGGCGCGCGAATGGCTCGCCGGCTGGCGCGAGCGCCTTACGCGTGACGATAGCCGGACCGAGGACGACCGCGCAGCGACAATGCGCGCTGTCAATCCCGCCTTCATTCCGCGCAACCACCGCATCGAGCAGGCCATCAATGCGGCGGTCGACGATGCGGACTTTTCGCTCTTCGAAGCGCTGCTTGCCGTGCTCGCCAAGCCCTATGACGACCAACCAGACTTTGCGGCCTACATGGAGCCGCCGAAGCCGGAGGAACGCGTGCTGCAGACCTTCTGCGGTACGTGACCTGGCGCGAACCCTCTCCATCCTGACACCTATGGTCGCAGTTGACGGCGTTTGCGACCGCCCTATCTCGCTGATTTGCGGACATTTTTCTCGTTCTGATCGCACCCGGCTAACCTCAGCGGGAGTCTTCCCATATGGCAATCGTCATTACGTCCATTCTTTTCATCCTGATTGGCCTTGCGCTCGGCGGCGGCGGTCTTTGGCTCGTCATGCTCGGCGGCAGCGTCTTTTATGCCTTCGCAGGCGCCATGTTCCTGCTGACCGCCATCCTGCTTGCGATGCGCCGAGCGGCCGCCTTGTGGGCCTACGCGGCGCTCGTCATTGTGGCGCTGGCATGGGCGATCTGGGAAGTCGGCTTCGACTGGTGGCAGCTTGGACCGCGCGGCGGACTGATCATTCTTCTCGGCTTGTGGTTGCTCACGCCCTGGATCCGCCGGCCGCTCGGCTTTCTCAGCCCGACCGGGATCTCCTATGGGGCAAACCCCTGGCCGCTCGCCATACCGGTTGTGATTGCGATCACGATCGCCGGCTATTCGATGACCACCGATCCGCACCGGATCACGGGCACTTTGCCGACCGAGGCCGTCACTAGCCCCGCGACCTTCGGCGGTGTTGTGCCCGACGAAGAGTGGCATCAATACGGCCGTACACCCTTCGGTCAGCGCTACTCGCCGCTTGACCAGATCAATGTCAGCAACGTCAAGGATCTCAAGGAGGTGTGGCGCTACCAGACCGGTGATGTGAAGCGACCCGAGGATGTCGGCGAAACCACCTATCAGGTGACGCCGCTGAAAGTCGGCGACACGTTGTACCTCTGCACGCCACACAATTGGGCAATCGCGCTCGACGCCAAGACTGGCAAGGAGAAATGGAAATACGATTCCAACTCCGGCATGAACCCGAACCGCCAGCACCAAACCTGCCGCGGCGTCACCTACTATCGCGACACGGCCGCAGCCCCCGGCTCGGCCTGCGCCGAGCGCGTGTTTCTGCCGACCTCCGACGCTAGGCTGATTGCGCTCGATGCGGCAAATGGCCAGATCTGCACGAGCTTTGCCGAAGATGGCGTGCTGCATCTTGAAAAAGGTATGCAGTACAATCCGGCCGGCTACTACTATTCCACATCGCCGCCGGTCGCGGTCGCCGGCAAGCTGATTGTCGGCGGCGCCGTCAACGACAACTATTCCACAAAGGAGCAGTCCGGCGTTATCCGCGCATACGACATCAATACCGGCGCGCTCATCTGGAATTGGGATTCCGGCAATCCTGATGTCACCACGCCGCTGCCCGAAGGCCAGACCTACACCACCAACTCTCCGAACAGCTGGTCCGTCTTCAGTGTCGATGACGGTCTAGGCATGGTCTACATCCCGCTCGGCAACCAGGTACCCGACCAGCTCGGCATGAACCGCAGCGCCCATGTGGAGAAATACTCCTCCTCGATCGTCGCACTCGACATCGCCACCGGGCAAGTGAAATGGGTCCAGCAGTTCGTGCACCACGACCTGTGGGACATGGACGTTCCCGCCCAACCCGTGCTGTTCGACATGACGAAATCCGACGGAACGCCCGTGCCGGCGCTCGTTGCCCCGACCAAGCAGGGTGACATCTATGTGCTCGATCGGCGCACCGGCGAGGCGATCATCCCGTTCAGGGAGATACCCGCCCCGGGCGGCGCGATCCCTGAAGACCACACGTCGCCAACGCAGCCGATCTCGGACCTCACCTTCTCGCCGCCGCCGCTGCAGGAAAAGGACATGTGGGGGATCTCGCTGTTCGATCAGCTCGCCTGCCGCATCCAGTTCCACCGCTACAAGTACGAAGGCCGCTACACCCCGCCGTCATTGGTCGGCTCTATCATCTACCCCGGCAACTTCGGCACCTTCAACTGGGGCAGCGTGGCGGTCGATCCCGAGCGGCAGATCATGTTCGGGATGCCGACCTATCTCGCCTTCACCTCGCGACTTGTGCCGGCGGCCGACATTCCGCCGAGAGGCCAGGACGAGAAAGGTAGCGAACAGGGCCTCAACCGCAACGACGGTGCGCCCTATGGCGTCTTCATGGGACCGTTCCTCAGCCCGTTGAGTATCCCCTGCCAGGCGCCGCCATGGGGCTATGTCACCGGCGCCGACTTGCGTACCGGAAAGATCGCCTACAAGCACAGGAACGGCACCATCTACGATATGACGCCGCTGCCGTTACCCTTCAAGGTTGGCGTGCCGGGCATCGGCGGCCCGATCCTGACGAGAGGCGGCGTTGCCTTCCTCGGGGCGGCGGTCGACAACTTTCTGCGCGCCTACGACGTGACGAACGGCGACCACCTGTGGCAAGCCCGCCTGCCGGCCGGCGGCCAGGCGACACCGATGACCTATACGACCAGCGACAACAAACAGTTCGTCGTCATGGTCGCCGGCGGACACGGCTCGATCGGCACCAAGCCCGGCGATTACGTGATCGGCTACGCCCTGCCCTAACTCGGGACGTGAGGCGGACGGCCGCCTCTATAGGCCGCCGTCCGAGCCCGCGGAGGCAAGCTCCAGGCATGTCTGGCACGCCATTCTCCCGCGCATTGTTTCAGGGAGAATTTTCATGAAGATAGGCAGTAGCATTTCCAGCACCTATGGATTGACCAACCTCTTCGGCCAGTCCGGCCAGCGCAACAAGCAACAGTCCAGTGATGCCGAGATGAGCGTTCGCCAAAGCGGCGCGGCACTTCAGCCAAGCAGCACGCCGACCTCAATCTCCAGCACGATGTGGGCGCTGCAGAGCAGCGGCACGGTGACCATGGATGGCACCGAGGATCCGGCGAAAGCGCGCCATGACGCTGTTGTCTCCGAGTTCACGGACCTCGCCAACAAGACGCCGGCAGAGCGCATTCGCGACCAGATCCTCCAGCGGCTCGGTCTGACCGAGGACGATCTCAAGGCAATGCCGCCGGAACAGCGCGAGGCCATCGAAAAGCAGATCGCGGCCGAGCTGAAGCGACAGCTGACCGGCGACGACGACAGCAAGGATAAGCCGAACCCGGACGCGACTATCAGCGTCTGAGGCCTTCACAAACTGATTCAGGTCGATGCGACGGAGAATTGCGTTTCCGTCGCATCTCTTTGACCGACAAGCATTATCCGACCATATCGGCCACGATCCTGCCAACCTCGGCGAAGACCGGGTTGATCTCCGACAATGGCGCCTTGGCCTGCGTCACATAAGCTGCAACGAGGATCGCGCCATGCCCGGGCGGCCAGACGATGGCGATATCGGCGGCGCTGCCGTTGTTTCCGGTGCCGGTCTTGTCGCCGATCCTCCAGGCGCCCGGAAGGCCGGCGCGCAGGCGCGCGCCACCCGTCGTATTCGCCACCATCCATTCCGTCAGCTTGTCGCGCGAGGGCTCCGATAGCGCCGAGCCAAGCGCCAGGTTGCCGAGCGTGTCGACCATTGCATCGGGCGTCGTCGTGTCCTGCGGGTCGCCGTCCTTGGCTTCGTTCAGTGCCGTTTCCCAGCGGTCGAGCCTTGTCGAACGGTCGCCCAGCGTACGCAGCCATTTGGTGAGCTCGGGAGGGCCGCCGAAGCTTTCCAGCAGCAGGTTGCCGGCCGTATTGTCGCTCAGCGTGATCGCCGCTGCGCAGAGTTCACTGAGGCTCATGCCCTCGCCGCCGACGTGCTTTTCCGTCTCGGGCGAATAGGTGACGAGCTTGGCCTGGTCGTAGACGACACGCCTCTCGAGCGTCTCCTGCCCCTTGTCTACCCGCGCAAGCACAAGGCCCGCGGCCAGGACCTTGAACGTGCTGCTGAGAGGAAAGCGCTCGGTTTCGCGATAGCCGAACGAAATGTTGGTCTGGGTGTCGATGGCGGATACACCAATACGACCACCGATCGCCTTTTCGAGTGCACCGATCCGCCGATTGATTTCATCATCACTGTCTTCCGTCCGCGCAACACGCGGAAGGAGCAAGGCGGGCGAAAGCAGTGCCGAACCAAGAAGTGTCCGGCGACGGATGGAAAAGCCGCGCATGAAAAGTCCTCTACCTGAATCAATGGAGACAGGGCTAGAGACCGATTGTGGCCCGGATGAGTCGCGTCAAGCGGCCGCTGACTTTGAGACCTCGACCGTGACGTGCGAAAGACCTGCAAGAGGCTCGAGCTTCGCCTTGTAGAAGGCCGGGCTTTCGGGCTGCGGCGCGACGAGTGCGACGATCGCGGCATGATGGCCAGGTCCGACCTGCCAGACGTGAAGATCGGTGATCCGCTCGCCACCCGTTTCCAGCGCCGAACGAATCTCATGCTGCAGATCCACCTCCCGCGGCACAACGTCGAGCAGCACGCGGCCCGACGACGTGATCAGGCCCCAGGACCATTGGGCAATGATCAGGCCGCCGACGATGCCCATTAGCGGGTCGAGCCAGAGCCAGCCATAAAGACTGCCGAGCAACAGTGCGGCAATGGCGAGCACCGACGTCAGCGCATCGGCAATGACATGGACATAGGCCGCACGCATGTTGTTGTCGGAGGCATGTGCAGAACGGGCATGGTCGCCATGATGGGCATGATCGCCGTGCTCGTGGTGGTGATGGTGGGAATGACCGTGGCTGTGGCCGTGATGGCCGTCCTTTAGGAGCCAGGCGCTGGCCAGATTGACCAGCAGGCCGACGACAGCGACGCCGATCGCCTGCTCGAAGCTGATCGGTACGGGATGGGTGATGCGCAGAAAGCTCTCCCAGGCCATCAAGAGCGCAATCAGCGCCAGGATGATGGCGCTGGCGAAGCCTGCGAGGTCGCCGAGCTTGCCGGTGCCGAAGGTGAAGCGGGGATTGTGCGCCTGCCGGCGCGCATAGCGGTAGGCAACCGCAGAGATCAGCAGAGCGCTGGCATGGGTCGACATATGCCAGCCATCGGCCACCAGCGCCATCGAACCGTAATACGTTCCGGCGCCGATCTCGACCACCATCATGACGGCGGTCAGGGCGATGACGAACCAGACACGGCGGGCGTTGCGGTCGTGGTCCGCGCCCAGGAAAACGTGGTCGTGCTTAAGTGTTTCCGTCTGTGCAGTCATTGCACGCTCCTCATGTCGGTTTTCTCAGCGAATGTAGGTCCGCAGGACTTCGGATATTTCCTCGACCGCTTCCGTCCGGGCTTTCTCATCCGCGGCATGCAGGACATGCTCGTGGAGATGATCGTCCAACACCTCCCCGGTCAAGCCGTTCAGCGCACCGCGTATGGAGGCAAGCAGCTGCAAAATCTCCCCGCAGGGCCGCTCTGCCTCCAGGGCTCGCTCGACGGCCTCCAGCTGGCCTTTCAGGCGGCTGACGCGGGCCATCAGCTTTTTCTTGTGGTGCGTGGTGTGCGACATGGCTTCATCCACTTAGTATAGGGGGGTACCCTATATTAATATGAGGCCGATGAAAAGTAGCTGGCGCAAGCGGTTCCGATGCCACCGGCAAAGCAGTCGATGGCGGCTGCGTCGAAGGACGCTGCGCGCTTCCCGGCGCCCGCGCGTAAACCCCATTGACAAACGGCGCGTTCTGGACGATCTATCGACGCATGATCAAGAACGCGCACATCACCAGCACGTATTTTTGGCTGTACCTGTAAGGGGCGGCTGGACAGATCATATTGTCAACAAGCCGCCGTCAGGCGGCTTTGTTGTATTGGCAGCGTCCTGACGGCAGAAAACCACAAAGGACGCGAAGACCATGGTTGAAATCGAAGACAGCGAAGTCTCATTGATCCGCCCGCCGGTGATCAATATCCGCGCCGCCAAGCCGCGCGATCTGCCCGAACTCACCGAAATGATCGCCCTGCTCGCCAAGCACCACGGCGATGCTTCCGCCTCGAGCCAGGAGCAGCTCGAGCGCGACCTCTTCGGCCCTGTGCCGTGGATCAGCGCCCTCGTTGCCGAGACCGGCGAAGGCCTGATCGGCTACGCGATCCTCGTGCCGCTCTACAGGGCGCAGGACGGTGCGCGCGGCATGGATCTGCACCATCTCTTCGTGCGCGACGGCCATCGCGGCCACGGCGTCGGCCAGCATCTCGTCAACCGCGCCCGCGACACGGCTCGCAGCGCCGGCTGCGGCTATCTCTCGGTCAGCGCCGCCACCGGCAACGTGCAGGCCCATCGCTTCTACGAGAACATGGACTTCGTGCCTCGCCCGGTCACTGGCATGCGCTATATGCAGGCTTTAGCATGAGCGGCATTGGCCCCTTGCGTTCTTTCATTGGAGAAACCGATGACCCGACTTGCAATCGTGCTGACCGACGGATTCGCCGACTGGGAGGTCGCGCAACTGACGGCCTCCGCACGCTCCTACTTCGGCTTCGACGTGGTGATTGCAACGCCCGAAGGCGAGGAAGTGCGCTCGATGGGCAGCATGCGCGTCGCGGCCGATACCGCGGCTGAAAACCTGCATGCCAACGCCTTCGACGGCCTCGTGCTCTGCGGCGGAACGATCTGGGAAACGGAGAAGGCGCCTGACCTCAAACAGGTGATCGACGACTTCATCGCCCACGACAAGCTCGTCGCCGGGATTTGCGGCGCAACGCTGGCCCTTGCCCGCGCAGGAGCGCTGAATGCCATCGACCATACCAGCAATGCCGCCAATTTTATCGCAGGTGCGCCCGGCTACGCCGGCCACTCTCGTTACAAGGATATCCCGCAGGCCGTGCGTGACGGAAAGCTGGTGACGGCGGCCGGATCGGCACCGATGACCTTTGCGGCGGAAATCTACCGCGCGCTTGGACATGCCGGCGACGAACTGGACCAGTACGTGCTGATGTTCGGTGCCGAGCACCAGCCGAAAGCGGCCTGATCTAAACTAACTGAAGCGCGTCGCGATCTTTTGGATGCGTTTACTGCGCTTTTTTTGGTCTCACGCATGTCTTTATCCCGAAACCGGCGCCCACTTTTAGCGGCGCCGACGGCGCTGGGTTCACCGTAGCACCGGCTCGCCGTGGAAGCGGCGGCGCGACGGCTTGGAAACACCAAAGCCCACCTCCATCATCAGGCGCGGCTTCGTCTTGGCGACCGTGCCCATATGAAAACCGAACGGATCTTCCACGAAGCCGAAGCCTGCCGCGCCGGTCAGCGTCGTCACGCTCTCCTTCCCGTAGAAATCCAGGATTTCATGCGCGGGATGGCCGACCACAAGGGTCAATTGGTGCTTGATGCGGCGCTTGTTGTGGCTACCCCTGACATAGACATGCGGACCAGTGCCTTCGTCGACGTCGACGAGATAGAAGAAGAACTTCAGCATTCGCCAGTCGTCGAGATCGAAGTGATACTTGTCCAGCGACGCCAGGCTGCGGTCGGTCTCGCCGGCCCTCGTGGGAAAACTCCACCAGATGCGGGTGGTAATGAGGCGGGCTTGGGCACCGAGATAGCAGCGTGCGATTTCCGATAGGACCGGATCGCGCTGGACCGCACGAACCGCGGGGCAATCAAGGGCACGCTCGAAGTGGTGGCCGCTCAGGATCGGCCGTCCCCATTGCTGCTCTGCGTCGCGATGATCCGACGCCCGAAACTCGATTTGCCGATCGAAATTGCCAAAGCATGGGGTTGCGCTTGCAAAGCGGGCGATTTCACGGGTGATCGCTTCGGGGAGCGTCAGGTTGGGAAATATCCCATCCCGCCTCAGCGCCGCGACGGCGCTTCCATAATCCACGCCCGTGAAAAGCGTCGGCAGATTCTCGATCGCGCCATTGCTGCGTCGTGCAGTCAGCCAATGCGCCTTGCGCGCCGGTATTGTTCGCGCCAGCAGGAACATCGGCAGCCAGGCAGGATTTTCGCGGATATCCGCAATGTAAGTCGGTATCCGCACCGCCATGCGCCGCAATTTGCCGCCCTTGCGGGCGACGGACTCGAGATCATCTGCAGGGTTGGCCGACGTGATGTGCATGCAGCTGTCCTTTCGGAAGACGTTGATGGGCGTCGTTCGGAAAGCGAACCTCGGAAGGGTTCGCCACTGGGCGTTCAGTGCGCACGACCCAGTGGAGTGCTGCAATGCGGCATTTTTGAGATATTGCTAATATTAGCGGTTCGGAACCGCCTTCACGTAGGCTGCGATCGCCTCGAGTTCCGGTTTCGGCAGGTGGGCGAGGTTACGCTGCACCTCCGCCATCGAGCCACCCGCCGTATCGAAGTCGGGCGTGAAGCCGGTTTCCAGATAGTTGGCGATATCCTCCTGGCTCCATGAGCCGACGGTTTTCGAACCCGGCGTGATATTGGGGATCCTGCCCCGACCTTCCGGGTTTGGCGCACCCGCCAGCCATTTGTCACCCTCGAACCCGCCGAGCCGATCGCGCGGCGTGTGGCATTCGCCACAATGGCCGGGCCCTTCGACCAGATACTGCCCGCGCTTAATCTTGTCGTCGACATTGGCCGCAAGCGCGACACGTGGCTCGTCGTTGAAATAGAGGAACTTCCAGCCGCCCAACACCAGCCGGATGTTGTAAGGGAAAGGCAATTCGTGCGGCGGGGCAACGTTGCCGCTCTTCGGCAGCGTCTTCAGATAGCCGAAGAGATCGTTGACGTCCTTGTCGCTCATCCGGGCGTAGGAATTGTAGGGGAAGGACGGGTAGAGATGCTGTCCGTTGGGCGCGACGCCGCGCTTCATGGCATTGCCGAACTGCGCCAACGTCCATGTCCCGATACCGGCCTTCTCGTCAGGCGAGATGTTGGGCACGTGGAAGTTGCCGAAGGGACTTTTCAACGCCAGGCCGCCCGAGAGCGTGAGCTTGGCGTCGCCTTCCGATCTCGGCGCAGCGTGGCAGCTGACACAGCCACCTGTCCAGAAGACCATTTCACCGTTCTTCAGATCGGGTTCGCCAAGGTTGGCCCAATGATTGTCGGGAAGCGGATTGGGCGCGGTGATGAAGTAGAAGACCGCTCCGCCAATGACGACCACACCGACGAGACAGAGCAAATACCGGACGAACCTGCGGAACATTCACCGCTCCTGTTGCCAATAGCTTTGTTGAAAACATAAAACGATCCGCACCAGCGACAAGGCTGGCGCGGATCGTTTGACTGAAATGCCAGGATCGCTATTCGGTCTTTATGCGGAATTTCTCATGACATCCGCCGCAGTTGCCGCCAAGCGTCTTTAAAGCGCCGCCGACACCGGCTGCGTCAGCCGGAAGCTGGGCGAGGACCTCGTCGGCATCGGCTGAAAGCTTCGCTGCACGGGCCTTGAAGTCGGCGTGATCTTCCCAAATCTTCGGACTTGCCGCCTTATCGCCCTTTTCGGTGCCAGCCTTAAACTGATCCGGGAAAACCTTTGCGGTTTCCGAGATCGTCATCAGCGCAGCCTTCACCACCTCTGCGTCGTAGGGCTTCTCGCCCTTGGCGATTGCTGTCATCGCCCCTGCCGCGCCGCCGACCTTCTTCATCAGCGCAGAACGCGCTTCGTGCGTGCCGTCGTCTGCTGCAATGGCAACGCCCACGACCCCCAGGCCGGCGACGAGCAGTGCCGCGGCTATCGTTTTCAGTCTCATGTCTCCACTCCTCGTTGATAACAGGTGCGCAAAGCCCGGCGCTTCGCTAGGCGCGCGGCATCATTGCAAATTTTTCCGCCTCCAAAAGTAACAAATGGGTGAGATTTCAAGGATTTCAGGAAAAGACAGGCTTCCAAATCGTTTCACACCGAGTGCCTCACGACGGCGCGCGCCAACCGTGCCATGCCGTGAGGATCGAAACAGCGATCAGGAGGCCGCCGGCGATCCGGCCGACGAGGATCGTCGCCTTGGGATTGGACACCAGCAAATTGCGGCTTCGCGCCGCCGTCAGCGCCAGCGTCCCGTAGACGGCAGCCTGGGTCGCCATGGTCATGAAGCCCATGACGAGGCCCTGCGCCCAGATCGGCCCGTAGATGGGCTTCAGGAACTGCGGATAGACGGCGATCATGAAGAGATAGGCCTTGGGATTCATCAGGCAGGTCGCCGCACCCTGGCCAAAGGCCCGCCAGCCCGAGCGCAGGCCACCAGCCCCGACGGTATCGACGGTAATCGAACTGCGCATCAGCGTGTAGCCGATCCAGACCATGTAGGCGGCACCGGCAAAAAGCAGCGGGTTGAACAGCGTCGGCAAGAGGATTGCAAGCACGCCGACGCCGATCGCGCCATAGAGCGAATGCACTGCACCGCCTGCCATGATGCCGGCAGTCGCGGCAATGCCGGTTCGCCTGCCGCCGGTCAACGAATTGGCCAGCACGAAGAGCATGTCCATACCGGGAACGATGATGATGCCGAAGAGGAGGGTGAAATAGAGCCAGAGATTTTCGCTGTAAGTCATGTCAGTTGCTCGCTATCCAGGTCAAGGTCGATTTCCGGGACCTTGTTGATTTTCAATTTGATAGGGAGATCTGTACGACGACCCAACTGACAGGGTATTGTCAGGAGCCTAGACCGACGGAGGCGAAAATGCGCAAGGCTTCACGGCTTTTCGAGATCATCCAGATCCTGCGACTGGCGAGCAAGCCGATGACGGCGGCAGCCATGGCGGAGATGCTTGAGGTGACCGTACGCTCGATCTATCGCGATATCGCCGCCTTGCAGGCGATGCGCGTCCCGATCGAGGGAGGTCGCGGCATCGGCTACATCATGCGACCCGGCTTCGACCTGCCGCCGCTGATGTTCTCGGTCGAGGAAATGGAGGCAATCGTCCTGTCACTGGCCTTGCTCGACCGGACCGGCGACGAGGAACTCAAGCGGGCGGCCAAGAGCGTCAACCAGAAGATTGCCGGCTCCGTACCGGCGCCGCTGCGTCAGGCGATGGAACGAAAAGCGCTCTATGCCTGGGGATCGGTTGCCCAATCTCCGGCAGGCCTTGACCTCGGTCTTGTTCGCCGCGCCATCCGCGACGAGCAGAAGCTGGTGCTCGACTATCGTGACGAACTTGGCCGCGCGACCGAGCGCAAGATCCGACCGATCGCGCTCATCTATTATTCGCAAACCGCCAACATCGTGGCCTGGTGCGAGCTGCGCCAGGCGATCCGCAATTTCCGCAGCGACCGGGTGGAGAACTGCGAGGCGGCCGACGCTTATTTCCGGGGCGAAGGCGACCGGTTGCGGCAGCTGTGGACGGGCGAGTGGCTGAACCCGCCGGCCGCCGCAACCGCCTAAAGCGGGATGCCGAAAAGTGTAAGCGGTTCTCGGCCGAAATCCGCTCTATTAGCTCTTTGATGTAGATCGGGATTCAGATTTCAGGTCGAACGACCTAAAATCATCCTGATCTGGCGCGTCAGAGATATGTGCCGCCGGAGACTTCGATGCGCTGGCCGTTGACCCAGCGGTTGTCCTCCGAGAGCAGCGAGGCGATCATCGGGCCGACATCGTCAGGCACGCCGGCACGGCCGAGCGCCGTCGCATCGGCAACCATCTTGTTGTAGGTCGGATTGTCACGCACCATCCCGCCGCTGAAATCGGTAGCGATCGCGCCGGGTGCAACCGTATTGGCCGTGATGCCGCGCGGACCGAGCTCCTTGGCGAGGTAACGGGTGAAGACCTCGACCGCACCCTTCATCGACGCATAGGCAGAGATGCCCGGCACCGCGAAGCGGGCAAGGCCGCTCGATATATTGATGATGCGCCCGCCATCGGCCATCAGCGACAAGAGCTTCTGCGTCAGGAAATAGACGCCCTTCAAGTGCACATTGACGAGCTCGTCGAAGGCCTCTTCCGTCGTCTCGACAATCGCTGCGTGATAGCTGCTGCCGGCATTGTTGACGAGGTAGTCGAACTCACTCCGTCCAAGGCCTTGCAGGGTGTCCTTTACCTTACCCACGAAGGCGTCGAAGTCGGCGATATGGCCGGTGTCCAGTTGCAGAGCAATGGCGTCGACGCCGAGTGCTTTGATCTCCGAAACGGCGGCCTCCGCTTCTGCCCGATTTGCTCGATAAGTGAAGATGACGTTGACGCCACGACGGGCGAGATTGATCGCCGTGTTGCGGCCGAGCCCACGACTGCCGCCGGTGACGATGGCAATCTTAGATGCTGAATTTGCTCGAGTTTCGTTCGGCATGATCTCTTCCTTTGCTGAAGTTGATGCCCTAACGGTACGCCTGTGAGGGCCTGTTGTTGAATGCCGGAACTCTCGAATTTCTTGCCTGATCCTCCAACAGACTTGCGGCCGAGGGCTATGCGGCGCATATCTTGAAAGGCCCCGTCGGGGGATGGCCAAGGAGAGCTGGCGATGCTCGATACCCTCAAGCAAGCAATCCACACCTTTATCGACAGAACTGCCAGCGAGGCCGACGGGCGCTTCGAGACACCGGTGCCGGCGCTTTCGGTATCCCGCGTCACCCATCCTGTCATGCCGAACCACATGATCTACCGGCCGACGATCTGCGTCGTCGTCCAGGGAGCGAAGGAAATCATGGTCGGCGACCGGGACTTCCAATATGGCGAGATGCAGTCGCTGATCGTCACGTTCGAGGTGCCGGCCGTCGGACAGATCACGAAGGCCAGCAAGCAGGAACCTTATATAGGCCTGAACATCGATTTCGACGTGACGATCCTCCGCGAGGTGATGGAGGCGATGGAACAACCGCCTCGGCCCGTCGGCGACGGCGCAGCCGGGGTCTTCGTTCAGGATTTCGACGGGGTGCTTGCCGACTGCGTCCTGAGACTCGTGCGGCTGACCGAAACGCCGAGGGCGATTCCGGTGCTCTACCCGGCGATCATGCGCGAAATCTGCTATTGGCTGCTGACGGGGCCGAATGCGGGCGAGGTCAGCAAGCTTGCTCTACCCGGCAGCCATGCCCGCCGCATGACCGATGCCATCCACCTGCTGCGCGAGAATTTCGCTGCGCCCGTGCGCATCGAGCAGCTTGCGTCCATCGCCCGCATGAGCCCCTCCTCCTTCCACCAGCATTTCAAGCAGATGACCGCCATGACACCGCTGCAGTATCAGAAGAACCTGCGACTGCTGGAGGCGCGGCGACTGATGGTTTCGGACGGTGCGAGCGTTGCCACTGCCGCCTATCAGGTGGGCTACGAAAGCGCCTCGCAGTTCAGCCGCGAATATTCGCGCATGTTCGGCACGCCGCCGAAGCGCGATGCCATGGACCGCAAAGAGCTGCCGATGGTGACGGCAGCTTAGAGCGATACCGAAAGCTACCGGGTCCAATCGCAACTGTGGGCCCAAAGCGGACCCTTCGACCATACAGAGGCACTTGGCTATCGGCCGCGTGACATGGCTCGTATGGGCTGGAGAAAGACGGTTTGCTTCTTATTTCAGGGAGGACATGGGAAATGAAGAGCGAAAGGACCCGCGCAATGGCAAAGAACACGATCTGCCTATGGTACGACAAAGACGCTGAGGCCGCCGCCCGCTTCTATGCCGAAACCTTTCCCGACAGCGCCGTGGGTGCCGTCATTCGTGCACCTGGAAACTATCCGGACGGTAAGCAAGGAGACGTGTTGGTTGTTGAATTCACGGTCGCGGGTATTCCTTGTATCGGCTTGAACGGCGGTTCCGCGTTCAAACACAACGAAGCCTTCTCATTTCAGATCGCAACTGACGATCAGGAAGAAACCGACCGCTACTGGAACGCCATTGTCGGCAACGGCGGCCGGGAAAGTGAATGCGGCTGGTGCAAAGACAAGTGGGGTCTGTCCTGGCAGATCACACCGCGCGTACTGACCGAAGCGCTGGCGGCAGGCGGTGATCAAGCAAAGCGTGCCTTTGATGCCATGATGACCATGAGGAAGATCGACGTTGGGGTGATCGAAGCCGCCCGGCGTGGCTGAGGCACCATCGCATCGCGCGGAAATTTTACTGCCAGAGCGGCCGTACCTGGCGCAAGACATGGCGCCGCCTTGCCACGCCTCACGTGGGGCCGCATTGACGGGCGCAAAGCTGCCGATCGCGTCGGATCAATCGGCTTGCCCCCTTTTTACGCATTTCGTGAAACACGCAGGTGGCTTCGGGCCAAAATCATCCTGACCTAGCGCCGGAGCTTCAGCATCCGGCTGTCCTCGCGTCCGAAGCCGCGGACTTCCATGCGGTCGGCCCAGATCTCCACGATGGCGAAGGTATTCTCGGTCTCGGTATCGACCATGCCTTTGAAATTGAGGAAGTGGCATCCGTCGAGCGTGCCGAAATTGCCTGCGTGGTTGTGGCCGCTGAGGTAGGCGGCGACATTGTCATGCGCCGTCAGAAGCGTGATGATGCGCTCACGATCCCAGCTGTCGTGCTCGTTCGGCGGATAGACCGGATAATGGTTCATGACGATAACGCGCTCGCCCGTGGCGCCGGCGTCCTCGATCTGGCCGGAAAGCCAGGCGAACTGCTCGTCGCTCGGCATGGCGTTCCATTCCTGCGCGTTGATGGCGTCGCCAGCCCTGAGCTCAGCAAGGCGGCGGGCCGCGATGTCTCGATAGGGATGCCCTTCCGGTGGCGCAAAGGTGCTGACCTCATTGCCATTGAGACCAATGAACCGCCAGCCGTGTCGGACGAAGCTGTAGCACGGCGAGGTCAGTCCGACACGCTTAGCGACATCGACCAATCGATCCGCTGCGACGGAAAAATCATGGTTGCCGAGCAGGAAGAAATTATCGTGCCTCAGGCTACCGTAGACGGGCAGGATATCGTCGAAGCTCTCGAAATCGCGGTCAATGATATCGCCGAGCGTGATGACGAAGCTCAGGTCCTCACGATTGAAGACCTCGATTGCCTCTGCCAGCTTGGCGAGGCTTTTGGCATAATGGCGGTTCATCCCGAGATGCGGCGCCCTTGCGGCGTATTGCGGGTCTGCGACGATGCCGAAGCGGAGACTTGGGAAATCGGAAAAGGATGTCATGGCAGGGCTTTAGGCGCGCGGCATGACAAGCTTGTGACGGTCGTCGAAACGAAAACACCCGGCGTTTCTAGCCGCCGGGTGCTGACATCTTGTTCTTGCGAGCTGCTTACTTCGCAGCGGCTTCGTAGCGCTCCAGGACGTAATCCCAGTTGATCAGGCTGTCGACGAAGGCTTCGAGGTACTTCGGGCGCGCGTTGCGGTAGTCGATGTAATAGGAGTGTTCCCATACGTCGACGCCGAGGATCGGGGTTGCGCCGTGTACGAGCGGGTTTTCGCCGTTCGGGGTCTTGGAGATTTCGAGCTTGCCGTTCTTGACGGAAACCCATGCCCAGCCGGAGCCGAACTGAGTCGTGCCTGCGGCAATGAAATCGGCCTTGAACTTGTCGTAGCCACCGAGATCGGAACTGATGGCAGCTTCGAGCTTGCTCGGCAGCTTGTTGCCGCCGCCGCCCTTCTTCATCCACTTCCAGAAGTGGACGTGGTTGTAATGCTGGGCAGCATTGTTAAAGAGCCCGGCATTGGTGCCGAACGACTTCTTCACCACGTCTTCGAGCGAGAGGTCGGAAAGGCCTGCTTCTGCCGCAAGCTTGTTGCCGTTGTCGACGTAGGCCTTGTGGTGCTTGTCGTGATGGAATTCCAGGGTTTCCTTCGACATGACGGGCTGAAGCGCTTCGTAGTCATAGGGAAGTTCGGGCAATTCGAAAGCCATTGCGGGTCTCCTTTGGCAATAGTTTGCGTAGTCGGCAGGTGAGGCGGAACATAGGAGCGCAAGCATGGAGAGGCAACCAGCGAAATATCAAAAAAGATCGGCCGAGAGGAAAAATTGCCTCTACCAAGCACTTGGCTTTGCGGCCCTAAATCGCTGATCATGGGCGCGTTTCGCAACAGCAGGAGACGGGGCCTTTCAGATGGAGAGGAATAAAATCCGCTTTTGCACAATTGCGCTATTTGCAGCAACTGTCCCCAAAAGCCCGCTTGGTGATCAAACGCCGTCAGGAGGCGCAAAAAAGCAGTTCATATGATACCGTCCACCCCGTCCTATCCCATCCGCCTCAGTGGGGTCATCGGTTGGCTGCAGGCAGATGTGAAAATCACCGTCTCCAGAGCGTAACTCATCTCCATAACGGATCAGGAACAACTGGTTTCGCGTCACCAGGTGATGGTCCCCCGGATGAAGGATAACAGAGAATCCGTTGGGTCCTTTCCTCACCTGAGATCTGGGTACGGCCCGGCAGTCTCCACCGAGATCTTTACCGGTGCAGCACGATGGCGGGTATGTCCAACCGCTGTCGGATTGGTGGGCATCGCTCTGTGCGAAAAGGCAAACCGATATCGCTGCGAAGGCCACCATGGACGCTGTTGAAGGTGTGAAAGGCATCGACGCCTCCGCCCCTCGGAGCACAGAGTTCTGCGCTCACTACCAAGCGTAACTTCCATGCCTCCCAAGGCTGCCTTTTGTAGCAAAGTTGTCGTTCAATTTCTAGTCGCGTAACAATAGTGGCATTTGCTACCGACAAACGCACAATTGGCCGCGGCAGGAGCGGCCCACACCTCGTCAGGCGATGCCTGGCAGGAGTTCGCGACCGAGGTGACGGCAAGTGCAAGCAGGCAGCGCGCGCTGACGCTGCGTGAAGCCGAGAGCCTGCGCGTACGCCGCGACCGGGATGCCGATGCGCCGCGTCGCGATATCGACACGCGCATCGCTACGAAATCGGCCAGTTGCGCACCAGCCTGGAGATCGCCAAGTCGGAAATCCGGCAGCTGCGCGCCGAGCGTGCCATCCTGACCGGCCAGTTGGAAGTCGCACGCAGCGAGCGGTCGGGCGGCATGGCGCCGGCAGCTACCCTCGATCAGCGCGACGAGGTCGGCATGCCGGTAGCAAGCTTCACGCCGATGATCGACATCTCGGAGAAGTCGCTGCGCGGAGCGGGTTTCGACGCCGAATCGGCCCACATTACGCCGGCCGAATAAGCGGCCGAACGAGATCCGGTTTGGCGCCGTCGGCCTGCCCGATGCCAAACCTTGCTTTTGCCTGTATTGTAGTGGTTTCTTAAGGGGCTAGCCCGGAGGAGACCATGGCGCTCGGCACATCGCATCGCTTGCAGGACGGCGTCGAAGCCGTCGAGACCATGACCCGTTTCGCGTTCGCGATCCTGGCGCTCGCCTCCGGCGTTTACACCTACCTTGGGGTGCGAAGCATCCTCGACGGCTCGGCAACGGCAGTCTTCTTCGCAGCGCTCATCTATTCCAGCGCCGTTTCGGTGGCGATCTACGCCTTCTGGACCTATATGGCTCGCTTCTATCCGCATGTGACGGGGACGGCCGGACGCACCGCGATGCTCGGCGTCATGGCGCTCGGCTGCGCGATGATCATCGCCATGTCGAGCTGGCTGAACGCGGCCGCACTGGCGGGCTCGGCGGCGCTCGAACAGCATCTGGCCGAAACGCTGGAGGACTACACGGCCGATCTCGACCAGGCACACCAGAATGCACTCGCCGCGCAGAGCCTACTTCCCGACATCCAGCGCACACAGGAACGATTCCAGCGCCTTGCCGACCAGGAGCGGGAGACGGGCGCGCTGACCGGAACGACCGGGGCCGGCAGCGTCGTCCAGCTTCTGTCGCAGATGGCCTCGCAGCTGACCGAGCTGGAGAATGGCATCAACGCCTCACGCGAGCGCGTGACGACACTGTTCGACGAGGGGCGGAAGCATCTCGAGACCATGCGCACGCTGGTTTCCGCGCCGGGTGCGATCAACCCGCGCGCCGATCAATTCTCGGCCGAAGTCGTTGGGCTTTCCGGTGTCATCACCTCGCTGGAGCAGACGTCGATAGCGCCGTCGGTGAAGCGCGCGGCGGAGGACCTGTCGCTCGGCTTCATCGCCCCGGTGGCGGATGGACGCGAGGCCGACCTTGCCACAAGGCAGGATCAGGTCATGGAAACGATCCGATCGTCCGTCGCCGCGCAATCCAAGGTACTATCGCAGGCGGCCGACCAGATCCTCGAGCGCAAACCGGTGGCCGAGCGCCGTTTCGTGCCGCTCTCCTCTGCGGAAGCGGTGCTGCGCTATGCCGGTGATTTCATCCCAAGCTGGGCCGGCGCCATCTCGATCGATATCCTGCCGGCGGTGCTGATCTTCATGCTGTCGATCGTCCATTCGACGCTGCGCCGCCAGGAGCAGCGCCTGCCCTTTGCCGAACGGATCACCGCGGCCGAGCTTCTGCAGGCGCTGGAAGTGCAACGTGAAATCCAGCGGCATGGCGTCGACATCGAAGCCGCCATGGATGCTGCGGAGCGCACCGAAGCGGCCGATCAGTCGAACATTGCGAGCTTCGATCTTTCCGGCAAGGGACCACGCAAAGGGCCGCCGGCATGAGACTAGAAACGGCGGGGCAACGGTTGAAGGACTACGTGCTTTCTGCCGATGACGGCACGCTGATGCGGCATGCCTTCCATGCCCTCCTCGCCGCGGCCGCGGTCTTCGTAGTCATCGACTGGCATGAAATCAGCTCTGCCAGTCCCGATATTCCAGCCTTCGATCCGATGATGCCGAACGCCCCGCCCGTGCTGCCGCCGGCACTGACGGAAGGCAAACCACAGGGCGCGCCGGTCGAGGTGAAGACCGACCCCGTGCTCCTGAAGAAGGCGATCCGCTTCGATCTGCAGCCAGGCGGCGTGCTGCTCGCACAAGGCACGATCGAGGTGGGTGCGGCCGCACGCTTCCAGACCGAGATCGAAACCCGTGGCGAGTATGTCAAAACAGTCTCGCTCGACTCGCCGGGGGGATCGGTCGGCGACGCGCTCGCGATCTCAAAGCTCATCCGCGAACGCAAGATAGCAACCAGCGTTGCCGGCGGCGCGCTTTGCGTTTCCTCCTGCCCGATCGTCATGGCAGGCGGTGTCGTGCGCACGGCGGACAAGGATGCCGTTCTCGGCGTGCATCAGGTTTTCAACGGCACCAAGGAGAAGCTTTCGCCTGAACTCGCCATGTCGGAAGCACAACGCACCACCGCCGACGTGACCCGCCATCTCGACGAAATGGGAATCAAACCGGGGCTCTGGATCCACGCCATGGAGACCCCGCCCGACAGGCTCTACTATCTTTCCCCTGATGAAATGAAGGAGTTCGCGCTCGTTGCGCCCCCTGCGGCGGTAGCCAAGAAGGCGAAATAGGCGAGCGGGCCAAGTCCAAAACGCGTCGCGATCTTTGAGATCACTTGTCGCAGTTTACGCACGCCACCAAGATGTCACCAAGGACCGGTTTCGGCCGATATTGTTGAAAAAGTCCGTTTTCTGCAAACTCTGATTTTTTAACGGCCGTAGAGGCCGACACAGAAAATTGAACTGGGGGCCTGCCAGTTTTGCGTTCAAGCAGCGTGGGGCCGCGTAACGGAAGTGAAGCAGCATCGAGCGGTAACATTCACTCAAAACACGAATTGGCTGACTTTTCGGTAAGCCCGGATTTTCGACTTTTTCAGCACTATCGGCGCAAACCTACCACCGGAGGTCTTTCGAAGAACTGGTCGCACTTACTACCGAATTCCGTTTAATCTTTGTTTTCACAGATGTCCTTGGCCCGGTTCGACTTTCGGGAGATATGCTCTATTCGTTGCGACCGAAATAGACGTCCACCGAGGCGATCCGGTCACCCCTGAAGTGCAGGACCTCCATGTTGCGGAATGCGCCGCCGTCATGCTTTTCCGCCCGGTATCGGACCACGGCCTCGTCATCGACGATCTCGAGGTATTCGATCTCCATATCGCGAAACGGCACCGGCTCGGGCCAGCAGCGGTCGAAATAGCGAGTGCGATCGATGTGGTCGTCGCGCGGGCTGGAGAAGGTGAAGTCCTCTGTCAGCATCTCGGCCGCAATATCCTTGCGGCCCTGCAGATAGGCATCGTAGAGGCCGCGAACGGTCCGCTCGCGCGATGTTCTGGTGGGGTCCATGGCACAATCCTTTCGGCAAGCAGCCAGTGCCCATAGCTCCGATTGCATTTTGCAATCAGATTTATACCATCTCCCTGCCATTGCTGCAACTGCCGCCCCACATGCGGCTTGGAAAGTCTGCGGCGATGGTTCAAGATCATCGCCACTGTCGATGGCGGACAATCTCATGCTGGAAGCGCAACACATATTGGAGCGGCTGCAGAAGCTTGCCGCCAAGGATAACCGCCCGCTGGCCTTGCCGGAGGTGGCGGAGCGGTCCTCCGCGCTCTTTACCTTCGTGACGCGCGAGCGCGAGCGCATCGCCGGCTGCGCCTTTCCGCGTGCTTCGATCGTGGCGATCGTCGAGGGGTCGAAGGAACTCGTGACCATGGGACGGCAGATGCGCTTTGGCGCGGGCACCGTTCTGGTTCTTCCCGGGGGTTGGCAAGGCGATGTCGTCAATGACCCCGATCCCGCAAGCGGCGTCTACCGCGCGATCTTCATCGGCTTTCCCGACGAACTTGTGGCGCGGGCGGCCCGTTCGTTCCCGCCTCAACGTCCAGTTCGGCCAATCGATCTGCCGCTCGACACGGCACTTGCTGCCGCAATTCACCATGCTGGCGATGGCATAGCGGCTGGAACACTGCCGCCCGCGCTGATCGAACATCGGGTGATGGAAGTGCTGATGGTGCTTGGCATGCGCGGCGTCCTGCCGGTGAAGCCGACGACGACCAGCGACGCCGTGCGCACACTCATCCGCTGGCAGCCGGACAGGGCCTGGACCGCCGACGCCATCGCCGCCGAACTCGGCACCAGCAATGCGACGCTGAGGCGACGGCTTGCCGAGGAGGCAACATCACTGCGCGACCTGCTCGCCGAAGTGCGCGTGGACCTTGTCGCGGCACTGCTGTCGGAGGACGGGTTTTCGCTTCGCGAGGCAGCACTTGCGGCCGGGTATCGTTCACCGCGACGCTTTGCCGAACGCATGCGGGCCAGACAGCGTGCGACACACGCCGCGGACGTTTGAGCTTTTGCGACCATTCTTTGAGCGTTTCTGCGCATCGAGCAATCGCCGCGATTGCTAGAGCTGTCTCATCGAACAGGAGACAAGCTCATGCGCAGAACGATAACGGCAACCACCCTCATTCTTGTCCTCAACGCGATGCCAATCCTGGCCACGGATTTGCAGGTCACCTTCGAGAAGAGCGGCAAGGGACGCACACTGCCGGCGGAGAATGCCTCCTGCATCGCGGCGGGCGGCAAGGAAGCCGCCGGCAATAACAGGAGCCCCGCCCTTTCCTGGTCGAAGGGTCCGGCGGGCACGCGCTCGTACGCACTTGTGATGACCGATCCTGATGTGCCGCGGGACCTGTCGCTGCTCAACAAGGACGGAACGGTGATCGCGAGGGACGCAGCGCGTATGGAGTTCACGCCTTGGATGCTGGCAAACATCCCGACCGCAGTGACCCGGCTGGCGGAAGGCGCCGACGGCGACGGCCAGCAGCAGGGAGGATTGCCGCTGGAGAATACGAAGCACGGCCGGCGCGGGCAGAATGGTTTCGCAGCCTTCTTGAAGGATGGTCCTTACGGGGGCTATATGGGCGCGTGCCCACCCTGGAACGATCTCCGCATCCACCGCTATCGGGTAACGGTTTATGCGCTCGATACCGGCCGGCTTATGCTTCCCGACGCCTTTACCCGCGCCGATTTTCTTGCCGCCGCAAAGGGACATATCCTTGCCTCCGGCGCGGCTGAACTGACCTATACGATCAATGCAAAGGCGCTGAAATGACCGATACCAAATGGGACGCAGCCGTCGTCGATAGCGGCTCGATCTACTGGAAGCGCAATCTGGTCATTTCGCTGCTCGGCTCCTTCACGACGATCGTCGCGATGACGCTATTGCTGCCGTTCCTGCCGCTCTATGTCGAGGAACTCGGTGTCAGCGATCACGCGGCGATCGTGCAGTGGTCCGGCATCGCCTATGGCGCGACCTTCCTGGCCGCCGCCTTCGTGGCACCGCTCTGGGGCCGGCTCGGCGACATCTATGGACGCAAGCTCATGCTGGTGCGCGCCAGCGCCGGAATGACGCTTGCGATTTCGCTGATGGGCATGGCCGACAGCGTCTGGCAACTGGTGGCGTTGCGCCTGTTCGTGGGTCTTGCGGGCGGCTACTCGTCCGGCTCGATGGTGCTGGTTGCCACGCAGACGCCGAAGGATCGATCCGCATGGGCGCTCGGCGTGCTCGCCTCCGGTATCATGGCGGGCAACCTCGTCGGTCCGCTGATCGGCGGCGCGCTGCCGCCGCTGATCGGCATTCGCAACACGTTCCTGGCCGCGGGCGGGATGATCTTTCTGGCGTTCCTCGCGACAACCTTCCTGATCAAGGAAGAGAAGTCCCCTGCCCGCAAGCAGGCTGCGAAGGCGAGCGGCGGCTGGGCCTCGATATCAGACAAGCGCCCCGTAATCGCGATGCTGGCAACCGGCCTGCTGCTGATGCTCGCCAACATGTCGATCGAACCGATTATCACCGTCTATGTCGCGCAGCTCACAGAAAATCCGGGCAAGGTGACGATGATCGCAGGCATCGTCATGTCAGCGGCAGCACTCGGCAGCATCCTGTCGGCGTCCCGCCTCGGCAAGCTCGCCGACCGCATCGGCCACTGGCCTGTCATTGCGGGTGCGCTCGCGGTTGCCGGCCTGCTGCTGATCCCGCAGGCATTCGTGACGAACTCCTGGCAGCTGATCATCCTGCGCTTCCTGATGGGCATGGCGCTCGGCGGCCTGCTGCCCTGCATTTCCGCGGTCATCCGTCATAGCGTGCCGGATAGTGCCGCGGGCAGCATTCTCGGCCTGTCGGTCTCCTCGCAATATGTCGGGCAGGTTGCCGGGCCGGTACTAGGAGGATTTGTCGGCGGCCATATCGGCATGCGGGCCGTGTTTCTCGGCACATCAGTGCTGCTGATTGCTGGCGCCGCCTATTCATTTCTGGTGCGGCCGCTCAACGCCTCTATGCAGGACCGCAAATAAGCTCGACGCCGGAACGCGCTAGGGCTTCCACCGCGGCCATTGTACTCAAGTGAGAAATGGCGGCTTAGCTGTCACTTTCGCTGCGGCCGAAGGCCCAGTCCATGTAGAGCTCGAACGCCTTGCGGGTGACCGGCCCTTGCTGGAAATCGCGGCCATCGAGGCGGTTGATGCCGACGACTTTGGAATAGTTGCCCGTCGTGAAGATCTCGTCGGCATTCATGAAATCCTCGACCGAGAGCGTCACTTCGCGCAGCTCGAAGCCCGCCTTGCGCAGGAGGCCGATGACACGGGCGCGGGTGATGCCGGCAAGAAAGGTGCGGTTGGCGATCGGCGTCGAGACGATGCCGTCCTTGACCATGAAGACGTTGGAGGATGCCGTCTCGGCGACGTTGCCATTCATGTCGCGCATCAGCGCATTGTCGAACCCGCGGCTTTTCGCCTCGGCGATCGCGCGGCCGCTGTTTGGATAGAGCGAACCGGCCTTGGCATCCGTCATCGCCGTTTCCGGCGACGGGCGGCGATAGGGCGAAACGGTGAGCGAATTCGGCGCGTTGTTGCCGAGCGGCACTTCGAAGAGGCAAAGCGCAAAGCGCGTGGACTCGCCGTCGACGGTGACGACGCTGCCGGCCGACCCGTGCTCGCCCCAATACATCGGCTTGATGTAGATCGGCGTCTTGCCGTCGAACTTCTTGATACCGTCCCAGGCGAGAGCCTCGATCTCCTCGGCTGTTTTCACGGGCTTCAGGCCCATACTGCTCGCCGAGCGGTTGACGCGCTCGCAATGCAGGTCGAGGTCCGGCGCGATGCCATCGAACCAACGTGCGCCGTCGAAGACCGTCGAGGCCAGCCACATGGCGTGCGAGGTCGGCCCGATGAGCGGCGGGTTGCCAGTAAGCCACTCGCCCTCGACGTAAGTCCAGGTGGTTGAACGGGGCGATGTGTCGACGGCCATAGGCATTCTCCTTGAAAAGTTCGAAGAGCAAAATCCCCACGCGAAGACCCGGTCAAGTGGAAATCCACACCCCGGAATCCTACGCAAGAAAATGGCGGAGAGGCTTCCCAGGGAGTAATATTCATGCGCGATCCCTTAAGCGCCATCGATGGGTATATCACTGAAAATCATGGATTGCGCGATTGGAAGCAATATCAGCGTCGTGCCATTATGCACCGGAAGCGATGCGGAGTGAAATCGATGAAAGCCATGTTCTACGACGCCTTCGAGAAGGCTCCCGAAATCCGCACCCTGCCCGATCCGACGCCCAGCGAGGATGGTGTGGTCATTGCCGTCGGCGCGACCGGGCTTTGCCGCAGCGACTGGCACGGCTGGATGGGCCACGATCCGGATATCAAGCTGCCGCATGTGCCGGGCCACGAACTGGCCGGCAAGGTGGTCGCAACAGGCAAGGGCGTCATGCGCTTCAAGATCGGCGACCGGGTGACCGTGCCTTTCGTTTCCGGCTGCGGCCATTGCAGCGAATGCCATTCCGGCAACCAGCAGGTCTGTCCGAACCAGTTCCAGCCGGGCTTCACGCATTGGGGCTCGTTCGCGGAATACGTGGCGATCGACTATGCCGATACCAACCTCGTCCATCTGCCTGATAGTATCGACGACGCGACGGCGGCAAGCCTCGGCTGCCGCTTTGCGACATCGTTTCGCGCCGTCGTCGATCACGCGCGCACCGGCCCCGGAGAGTGGATCGCCGTGCACGGCTGCGGCGGCGTCGGCCTTTCGGCAATCATGATCGCGACGGCGCTCGGAGCGAACGCGGTCGGCATCGATCTTTCCGACGAGAAGCTTGCCTTCGCCCGCGAATGCGGTGCGGTGGCGACGATCAACGCAAGCAGCGTAGCCGATGTGGCGGAAGCGGTGCGTGAAATCACCAAGGGCGGCGCGCACGTCTCGATTGACGCGCTCGGCCACCCCGTGACCTGCTTCAACTCGATCAAGAATCTGCGCCGCCGCGGACGGCATGTGCAGGTCGGCCTGATGCTCGGCGAATATGCGGCACCGCAGATCCCGATGGCGCAGGTGATCGGCCACGAGCTGGAGATCTACGGCAGCCATGGCATGCAGGCCTGGCGCTACGATGCGATGCTGTCGATGCTGACGTCAGGCAAGATCGCGCCGCAGAAGCTGATCGGCCGCCGGATCACGCTCGAAGAGGCGATCCCCGGGCTGATGACGCTCGATCGGGCGGAAGGGATCGGCATCAGCGTCATCACGCAGTTCTGACTTCGGGCTCGCACAGCCGACCTCAATCAAAACGAGCAGCTCAGGTTGCGATACCCTCTTGATTGCAATGTATGCGGCCCACTACCGGACGGACCGGCATGGAGGGGCAAATGGCCACGCGTTTTATTCTTTCTATCGACGGCGGCGGCATCATACCAGCCGTCATCCTGGTGGAACTGGCAAAACGACTTGACGGTTTTGCGCTACACAAGGTCTTTGACCTGATCGCTGGAACATCGTTGTGGCCGGCCTGCCCTGCCCTCATCCATCAAACACCGGCGAAGCCGCCTGCACGCCGACCGATCTGCTCAGCCTTTACGAGAACGAAGGCGCCGATATTTTCCGGAAGCCCTGGCTTTCCGATGTCTTCAATCCCTTCGGCCTCAACGATCCGAGCGACAACGCCGATGCGCTTGAGACAAAGCGAACCAGCGCCTCGGAACCGCGACGCTCGACAAGGGGCTATCTGCCGTCCTCATCCCCGCTTGCGACATCCGCAACCGCGCAGCGCTGTTCATGTCGAACTCCGACAAGAAGAACAGCAATTTCCGCTTCTGGGAAGCGCGGGCGACCTTGGCCGCGCCGACCTATTTTCCGCCGGCTCTGATCGAGCGCGTCATCGCCAGGCGCATTCTCGCCGCGCAGAGCGACACGCAAGAGAGCGCCGCCGCTTGAAGCGGCAAACGCGAAAACCCATATGCGCCGGACAAATCGCGACGCGACGATCGGCGGCTGCGGGTTGCCAAGGGCTTCGGAAAGGTCTAACGGGCTCGCCGCCAAAAAAAGAAAAGCGAGACATGATGTCCAACTCATTTGTGAAAGCGCCCCAGGCGAGCGCGAAGGTTTTCTTCGTGCTGGGCGATCGGATCGAGCGACGCGCTCGTCTGCAGGGAGCCTGGCTCAACATCTTCGACATTACAGTGCCGCCGGGCAGCCGGACGCCACTGCACCGTCACGCGAGCCCCGAGGTCTTCCGGATCATCGAAGGCCGACTGACCATCCGCCGTGCGACGGAGAACGGCCTGGAAGAGTTCGAAGCCATGGCAGGCAACATCGTCCGCATCGCGGCGAACCAGGCGCACGCCTATTCCAATCCCGGCCCGCAGACGGCTGTCTTCTCGGCCATCGTCGACCGCGATATGGCGGAATTCCTTGAGGCTGCCGGCTCGCAGGAGCCGCCGAAGGCGACACCCTCCGCGGAAACGATGGAACGCATGAAGGCCGCGGCCAACGCCCACGGCATCACCATCCTGGCGGCCTGAGCTTCAAGAGCCGCCCGGACCGCAACTTCGGGCGGTTCCCCTGTTCCTACAAGATACTGTCACACTAAGACCATAGGCGATTTTGCTCGCGGGCCCGTTGCGCTTCTTCCGGTTCCTCTCCAAAATTGCGACATGCCTGACAGCGACCCCTCCAGTACCGGTTCCGCCCGTTCGAGCCGTGATATTCCGGCAGACGATGGCGGCGACCACTGTAGAAGAAGCGACCGCGATCGCTTCCACGCGAGGCATCCAGCCGAAGGCAAAGCGGCTCTCTTCATCATGATTGCAGTGAACGAGGCCCGGCGTGCTGCGCTCACCCCCATTTTCATGCCAAAAGGAGCGGTCCAACTGATATGGCCGCATTGAACCACTGATGTTCTTCGACTGGATATCCGACCCTTCCGCTTGGGTCGGCCTTGCTACCCTGATCGTGCTCGAGATCGTCCTCGGCATCGCTTCCCCGCACGAACCTGTAGCTGAGCAGGAAAATCAGATAGTTAGATTGGCTACAATGTAGCCGAGGGCCGAGCTGACGGCATTCGACGGGAAATCGTCGCGCCCTAAACGCTTGCAAATGAGACTTGCCGAATGTCACTTTCAAATCTCGCCCGCGACTACCTCGGCATCGCCCCAGTGCTCGTGCTCGTCGCTGCAAATGGCTTTTTCGTTGCCGCGGAGTTCGCGCTCGTTTCGGTCCGCCGCAGCCGTGTTGCCGAGCTGGTTCAAAGACGTCGCACTAATTCGAAAGCGCTGCAGGTCGCGGTCGACAATCTTGACGCACATCTCGCCGCGACACAACTCGGGATCACAATCTCGTCGCTCGCACTGGATGGGTCGGGGAGCCCGCCTTTGCCCACCTCATCGAGCCAGTTCTTGAAAACATTGTCGGGGGTTGGTCGGAAACGGCATCCCATACGATCGCCGTCGTGATCGCTTTCGTCATAATCACGTCACTGCAAATCGTCCTAGGAGAGCTTGCTCCCAAATCTCTGGCACTGCAGCTTTCCCCAGCGCTGCTTTCAGAAGCTTGGTGATAGCTTGATGGTCGTCTTGGTTGATTTCGCCGCGGAACTTCGCTGTCAAAGCGTCGGAATAAGCGATCGCGCAGTTGATGACGGTTGACATCGACGGATTGCCGATGTCGCCAAGGTCTGCGACAGCATTGCTGTTACGCGCGTTCTTGAGGTAGCCGCGGGCTATCAGAAGCCTACCGTTGGCAAAAGCATCATCTTTGTTCTTCGTAGATCCGGTTCTAACCACGTCCCTCTCCATTGAAGCCGATCGCATCTTCGGGACGCTTTCCAGAAAGGACGATTGCTTCCGATATGACGCTCTTCCACCATGGATCCGAGTCTTTATCTAGTCTTTCGATATCGGCAAAGTCCAGCCCGACCACATTAGGGAGAAAACCAAATCTCTCCGACGCATCCCTCAGTTCCTCACGGATTCGTTCAACTATGGAGGCAAGTTCGTCTGCTTGGGCGACTATACCAATGTCCAGATCGCTATCCCGTCTATCTTCTCCGCGGGCAACACTTCCGTAGTAGAACAGACTGAAGAACGGCTCTCCGGCGGCGCTTTGCCGGACTGCTTCCAAGATCGCAGTAAAGCGGTCGCTTTCGGCTTTGAACAGATTCGATAGCGCTGACGAGAAATAATGGTCAGCATTCAAGCAGTACGCGCGCGACCGCCCCGCCCCAGACGAAGATACGATCCCTAGCGAAACGAGATCGATTAACGCTTTTCGTACACTTTCCGGAACCAGCCGGCTTTTGCGAACAATCTCGTTGGACGCCAGCATTCCTCCATGTAGCGAAAGGACCCTTAACACGCGTGTGTTCGAGTCGACGCCAAGAATGGCGGTAATGGGATACCGTATCGCGCTTTCTCGTGATGATCGGGCCATTCGGCTCCTCGACAAAAACCAGTTGTTTAGCTTTAAGACCAGATACCTAGTTTATGTGCTAGATATTTGGCTTTAAGACTAAATATCTGGTGTCTGTACAAGTGTCAATCGAGCAGATCCGGCGGCCGTCGCCGCTGAGATCACCGACAGCGTCACTAGGAGTACGGGGACGGACCCGCTCCTCCATCACCTCCACCCTTTCCCGAAAAATCGACAGCCGCCTTGCGTCAACCTTGTCTATATCGATCAGACGCACTGCGAATCCCGGACACAGCAGCGGATCCTGATCGACAGTCTCGGTCATGATCCGTTCGAGAAGGGCTGAGGGATCACGTTCTGCGAATGGATTGCCCGGCGCGATCCAACCTGCCTTCAACATTGCGACAGCCGGGTCGTCGGCGATCCAGTAGACGTCCGGAGCCTCGGCATGAGGAACAAGAACCTCAGGGCGCGGCGTCCAGCTTTCGACCAATCCAGGCTGCCCCACAAGTTCTTTGAACGTTAAGGGTACATCCATGCCACGCCGCAGCATCTCGGCTACCATCGCACCTCTATGCTTCGTTTGTTGCTCGACGTGGAGCAGCCTGTTGCGCCCGGCGGTGACAACGATATCAGCTCTATACGTTGCCTGTGTTTCCCGATATTCCTCCCCGACAAAGGTCATGTCGTTCGCGCCGATGGGCTCAGAAGCGCCAATGCATCCGGTGCGGATTCCTACCTCCGGCTAGTCGGTGTTCGTTCCACAGAAGTCGCAGAACGTCGGGCTTTTGAAGGATCTTTTTCAGATGGACATCATAAGGAGTCAGTTCTTTTTCCCGCAGTAGGTCGGCAAGTCGGTCAATTGCAGAAACCATCACTCACTCCCTGAAAGCGCCGATCAATATCGGGAGATTCCTACTGACAAGTTACGCTAATCGCGTTGTGTCAGTGCAGCTCGCTGACCGATGACTTCCAAAGGCCTTCAACCACTGCTATGTTAGCGATCTCGCATTCGCGCTTACGACGGTATTGGATTTGGGAAACCAGACTTCAGGAAGTCGAGCAACCCCGCCGCTCTGGATCAAAAGCCGCATGGCGCTCCTCATGGGGCTCTGCTGCCTTGCAATCATAGGTGTCGTTGCACTGTCGAGCGCGCCCTATTGGCACCATCTCGTGACAGGCAGCGCACATCCGGTTGTTCACAATGAGGCCCTGTCCTCTCAGCCGACTGGGGATGCGATTGCAGAGCCCGTCGGTTCACGATCCTCTACGTTGAATGAAGCGCGCCTTTTCGAGGCTCCAATTTATGAACTGGCCAGCCAGTTCACCCGCACCTGGCGGATTTCCGGACCCCAAATCTGTGCAGCGTTTCGAGACGCCGGCATTGAGGCGACAGAGTGGCGCGCCGCTTCCATGCGCAGTGTGAGTTACGAATGCTACTTTCAGCGCATTTACGAACGAGACGAGGTTCGTCCTCTACGCTCGACCTTCCTGCGCGTTCGCGGGAACGCGTGGGGAGAGGTCCTTGAGGTCAGTGGTAGAATTGTAGGGCCGACGACGGAAGATCAAGGAAGCCTCGATCCGTCCCTTATGCGCATCTTCAATGTTCTGGTCAGCCAAGCAACGTGGGGAGACTTTCAGGACACGCTGGTCCCGATCCAGAAACTATTGGATGTCCGATCCGAGCGCTTCGGTGCATCTTTCGAGTTCACACGAGAACTGAGCCACGAGAACAGTTACGATTTCACCCTGGTCCTTTCCCAGACCTCCAACGAGCAGACTCGTACGAGAGCGTATTTCTCCCAGGAGAGATGGATGGTCAATCCGGATTACAGGAGGATACGTCCCGTGCTTCCAATGCTGTCGGGCCGATAAGCGGAACTGCCAAAATAACCCCGTTTTGCCAGCCGGTATGTTGCCGCATACGTAGGTCGCGATACGAAGTGCTCACGACAGCCTCCGTCAAACTGACCCTGACGCGGTAATCCGTCTCCCTCGCGCAGAACGTTTTGGCACCATCGATTTCCGGCATCTCATCGCCCAGCGGCCATTTGCTCTTGTTCCTCCCCGTAGGCATGCTCCATGCGCGTAAGCTTCTGCTCTCGGAAGGGCTTCTCCTCGCGGATGAACGCGATCATGGCATCGATGTCGTTCCCACCTCCGGGTGCTTCTCCCAATGGGAGATGACGGCGTCTACGAAGCTTTTGCGCCCAATAGCGGATTTCTCGCTCGGCCGGGGGATAGGATAAACCAAGCCGATACAGGCGGCTCTCCGTCCTCGCCCAACGGGCGGGGCTCCCTCTATCCATATCTAAGACGGGAGCCGTGTGCCCGTGATCACCATCGTCGATTTCCGGGTGGCCGAAAAACCAGCCGTAGAGCCACGGCCTGCTATCGGACGGGCTCTCAAGCACCCACCCCTCAAGGATGGGCGCGGCTTCCAGCTCGGCTTCTGTCGGGACCTCGTTCATTGGTAACAAATCCTTCCTAAGACTGATCCTGCCGCTTGGTTCAGTTCAGCTATCCTTTGCCGCGAAATCGTCTCCTTCGAGAACAAGGCTGGATCGCGACCTCACGAAATCCTCGAAGCGGAGGAGGATCTCTTGAACTTCTCCGTCTTCTGCGCGGCGACAAACAAGGTGAGACTCAGCGTCAATCAGGATGAGACTCGGCGGCGGGGGTGTGACGAAGGGAGGGCGTAGCCCGACTGGAGTTACACCCCCGCCGCGGCGCAATTTTTCGGCGTCTCATGATCGCGGTTGGCCCGGTAGCGTCGGTGATTTTCTGAGAATGGAGAATCACCTTTGTGCCGGGTCGCCATGTAACCGATCATCAGACGAGGCTTTTTATGAAGTACCGACAAAACAACCCCATTGAGGTCGCTGCCGCCAAGGCGTCGATCAGCCGGGCGACGGCTTACCGCATCGAGAAGGATGCGCGTCTTCCATCGCAGACCAAGCCGCCGCGCGACCGGCGTCGCCCCGATCCCCTTGAGCACATCTTCGACGCCGAGGTTGTTCCGCTCCTCAAGGCCGCGCCCGGCATCCGAGCGGTCGCCGTTTACAACGAGATGCTGCGGCGTCATCCAGAGCTGTCAGAAGGTGTTCGCCGTACGATTGAGCGTCGTATCCGATCATGGCGGGCTGTTCACGGTCAGGAGCAGGAAGTGATCTTCCGTCAGATGCACGAACCCGGTCGGTTAGGACTGTCGGATTTTACCGACATGGGCAGCCTCGGCGTGACGATCGCCGGCCAATCGCTCGATCATCTGCTTTATCACTTCCGGCTGGTCTGGTCGGGCTTCGAGCATGCCCATGTCATCCTGGGTGGAGAGAGCTTCGTCGCTCTGGCCGAGGGGCTGCAGAACGCCCTGTGGTCGGTTGGCGGTTCGCCGCTCTATCATCGCAGCGACAGCTTATCGGCCGCCTTCCGCAACCTCGATGCCGACGCCAAGGTCGATCTGACGCATCGCTACGACGAACTGTGCGCCCATTATCGCATGACGCCGACGCGCAACAACAAGGGCGTCGCGCACGAGAACGGCTCGATCGAAAGTTCCCACGGCCATCTCAAGAATGCGATCCGCGATGCTCTGCTGATGCGCGGAACCAGGGACTTTGGCGACCTCGGATCCTATCGCGCCTTCATCGATGAGATCGTCAGCCGCCGCAATGCCGCACATGGCAAGCGCATCGATGCCGAGCGCACGCATCTGCAAGCTCTTCCCGATCGTCGCACCACCGACTTCGAAGAGGTCATCGTCACCGTATCGAGCACCGGCGGCTTCGCCTTGCGCAAGGTCTTCTACACCGTGCCTTCCCGTCTGATTGGCCACCGGCTGCGGGTGCGTCTGTTCGACGATCGCCTCGACGTCTTCATCGGCGGCACGCATCTGCTGACATTACCCCGAGGCCGCGCCCATGCGAGTGGCAAGCACGATCAAGTCGTCAACTATCATCACGTCATTCATTCCCTGCGCAAAAAGCCGATGGCGCTTTTGGGGCTCGTCTATCGCGACAAGCTCTTCCCCAGGCCGGAATATCGCAGGACTTTCGACGCGCTCATCGAGCAACTGCCCGAGCGGCAGGCTTGCAAGATCACCGTGGAACTGCTTGCCTTGGCTCACGATCGCAGTTGCGAGCGTGAACTGGCCGAGGAGCTTGCCAAAACGCTCGACGCCCACAAACTGCCTGATCTGGCGGCTTTGAGAGCGGTCTTCAGCCCGGACCCGGATCAGTTGCCGATCGTTCATGTGCAACTCGCGTCGCTCAATGGTTATGAAGCCCTGATCGGCACGGCCTATGCGGGAGAGGTCGCATGAAGAGCAACATCCACACAGTCGATGAAGCCCGCCTCGGCATCATGCTCAACGAACTGAGGCTGCCGACGATCAAGACGTTCTGGCACCAATTTGCCGAGCAGGCCGATCGGGAAGGATGGCCTGCTGCCCGTTTCCTCTCGGCCATCGCCGAGCATGAATTGGCCGAACGCGCCCATCGCAGGATCGAAAGACACCTCGCCGAGGCCCACCTGCCACCCGGAAAGACGCTCGACAGCTTCGCCTTCGACGCTGTTCCCATGGTCTCCAAGGCCCAGGTCATGGCGATTGCAGCCGGCGATAGCTGGCTCGCCAAAGGCGCCAATATCCTGATGTTCGGTCCGCCCGGCGGCGGAAAGAGCCATCTCGCCGCAGCCGTCGGCCTCGCGCTAATCGAGAACGGCTGGCGCGTGCTCTTCACCCGCACGACCGATCTCGTCCAGAAGCTTCAGGTCGCGCGGAGGGAGCTTCAGCTCGAAGCCGCCATCGCAAAGCTCGACAAGTTCGATCTTCTCATCCTCGACGACCTGGCCTACGTCACCAAGGACCAGGCCGAAACGAGCGTGCTCTTCGAACTCATCTCCGCAAGATATGAGCGGCGTTCCATCATGATCACCGCCAATCAGCCCTTCGGAGAATGGAACCGCGTCTTTCCAGACCCGGCCATGACGCTTGCCGCGGTGGACCGACTTGTCCATCACGCAACAATCTTCGAGATGAATGTCGAAAGCTACCGGCGGCGTTCGGCCATGGAAGCCAAACGCCAGCGCGGCAGACCCGCCTCATTCGCGACAATCAAAAGCTCTTCCCAGCTTGTCGCGGAGCGGCAATCAGAACACGATGAAACTCTTGCCAGCGACAATCAACATGATAACTTCGCTCCAACCGCGACATAAGAATCTCATCCAGATTGTCGCTCGCGTCTCATCCTGATCGTCGCGCTATAGTCTTCTCTCGGTGGACACTGTGTCCAGCGCCACGGATGCGAATTGGTTCGCCTTCCCATATATTCGCGAAATCGATGTTGTCGATGTAGTCCAGATTGATCGCCGGATCATTTTCGCCGTTGATGATCGCGAGGGGAATAGACGTGGTCTCGGCGATGCACCTCTGATCGCTATCCTCCCGGCAACCGCGGACTCGATCATATACTGGCGGGCCCGGCCGTCTGTCCTTCGAACGGCAGAATGGAACGGCTCTTCGTCCAGGGCGTCCGCGCCTAGCGCGAGTTCGACCACCATACCGACCTGCTCTTCGGTTAGCTCTGCATTTCCGGTGTAGGCAATCTTCGGGCTGGGCTTGAAGCCGGCTTGCAGCCCTTCCGGACTGTTGACTATCGGCGGGGTTCCAAAGATCAGCGCACCATCGACAGCCGCGTTCCTCGCGATCATCTCAAGTACGACATGGCCACCGAGCGAATGCCCGACGGCGATAAACCTTTCCACCCTCATGCTCTCCAGTGCCTCGAGCAAAGCGTCGGCGTATCCGGGCATGCTGTAGGTGCGTCTGGGGTCAATCGCGTTGCCGGATGCACCACGCCCCTGGAAGGTTGAACGCGATGGTTCTTCTAATGCCGGAAGCGCTTCAATCTGCGGGGCAAATGGCCAAACGATGCCAACTCGAAGACCGGACAGAATCCGAAAGTCTTTGAAGAAGTGTCGGGGAGTGGGTCGAAAGGCGCCTCGGCGTCCCCATTATGAACGCCCCTTTCAGAGCTAGTTCATGTTGCGGCGGATAAGGTTGTCGGAGGAACTGAAATAGCAATGTGAGTGTACCGCATGAAAGACAGATCGCTCATCAACAAGCTCATGAACGCCGTCGTTCAAGGTGTTTTTGTCGCGTTTCCGCTGTCGTGTGCATCGGTCGCCGCCTATGACGTGTGGACCCACGGGATGCACGCGGTGACGACGCAGTTCGGACTTGGAATTGCAGGCTTGATCTTGCTAGCCCAAGCTGTGGTGATTGGCTTCCGGGGTCTCGATTTTGTGCTCGAAGAGTCGCGTCGTTTCCGGCACGATGCCCTTGCGTTACACAGTGCGACACGGCAGCGTTTCGCCGATGCTATTGCTCCGCGCCTGACGCCCATGCCAGCGTCTTGATGGCTAGTTGATGCCAACCACGACGAACGTGGCCTGATCTCGTTTGTTCGCGAGCCCGGCAGCCCTTCAGGCGCATCCGACGTGACAATGCCGAAGAGGACGATGTCCGTTCGACCGAATGAACCGCTCAGTTAGGTCATCTTCGCCAATGCGTAGACGAATGCTTCAACCTGCACGCCTCCTCCAACCGTGACCATGGCGACGACACGCTGATAGCTTTCACCCTCGAACTCGTCGAGACGCTTCCAGTGTTCCGGAAGGTCCGGGGATTCGAATACTGAAACAGGGACTTCGAAGGCTTCGTCATCAAGCACGAGACCGGGAAAGCCAATCCCCGCTCCCCATCCGGCCTCAAGAAGTCGGCCACGGACGGTGCCCTTTCGCCAGGTGCCGCGAAGGCCGTCGAGCTGTCCGTGATTGACCTCGCCGGGCGCGAGGCTTCCATACGTCGCGAGACGATGTTCGGCGTCCATGATGCTTTGGTGCGCTCCTAAAGATCCAGAGCCGGCGACCCGGCCGGGCGTTGCTACAAGTTTGGCACGTTTGTAGCAAGATGACGTGTGGTCACAGAGCGAGTGCGCGTCTCAGCCTCCCTCACCTCGCCCTGACTGGCTTGGTGTCTATCGCAGGCGTTAAAGGAGCGTCCGCAGCCCCGGCTGAGCGACGTCTCGAATGGCAATCTTGAGCGGGAACCACTTCTGCTTCCGCATTGCCTTTTCAGGGAACTCCGTCGCCAAGCGGGAGACCTCGAACAGATGGACCGAGACCTGATACTGATGGGGTGCACTGTCCTTCCGATACGAGAACGAACCGAAGACATCCGGAGTGACCAAGCCTTCGACGCCGGCTTCCTCGAAGGCTTCGCGCAGCGCTGCTGCCGCGGTTGTTTCGCCAGGATCGAGGTGTCCTTTGGGAACGCCCCATCGTCCGTATCGGCGGCTTCCGACCAGCAGGATCCTGAGGTCGCCGTTCTTGTTTCGCCGATAACAGACCGCACCTGCCTGTCGGACGTCGCGCGCGAAGGGACTGGCACCTGCAGCAGTTCGGTGTTCTTCCTCAAGCATCGCCTTCATCATGCTGCTCGAAACATAGGACGCGTTGATAAATCGGTGTAACATCGGTCTGCGACAGCAGCCTCAACGTTGTGACGACCGTCCCCTTAACAGTCGGAGTCCACCTTGTCGTCCGAAATCGAAATCAAGCTTGAACTGTCAACCGAGGCCTTGGAGTCTCTTCTTGGTTCCGACCTTCTCGGCGAACCCGAGAAAGTTCTGGAGCAGCCGTCGACCTACTTCGATACCGTCGAGCGGAGGCCCTTCCAGGAAGGCTTCTCACTCCGCATCCGGCGAAGCGGCGCCGCCTGCATGCAGACGGTGACGGCCACCGGACCCAGCAAGTCCCTCTTTGGGCGGTCTGAATGGGAAACTCCCATCGACGGGGAGGAACCCGTTCTCGACCATTCGAGCCCGCTGTTGAGCGAGTTCGGGAGCGACCTCGCCGTAGAGCCGGTATTCGACGTCGATGTGGAAAGACGCGTCTGGAACGTGAAGGAGAACGGGTCGCTCATCGAGGTCGTGGTCGATCAGGGCGAGGCCATGTCCGGCGACCGACAATCGGCCATCCGTGAAGTCGAACTCGAACTGAAAGATGGCGACCGAAAAGACCTGTTCATCCTCGCGCGTAAGGTCGACGGGATCGTCCCGTCCCGGTTCGGCGTCCGCTCCAAGTCAGAAAAAGGATTCGCGCTCGTTGATCAGCAGAGGTCCGTCTTCAAGGCGGAGGGGTCTTCTCCTCCGAAGAGAAAGACATGATCCAGGGCGTGCTAACGCTTGCGGAGCGGTCGGCCAAGTCGGTGATGACGCCGCGCATGGACATCGACTGGCTCGACCTCGACGCACCGCGGGCCGAACTCCGGCACCGTATCCTCGACCTCGGCCATTCGCGTTTCCCGGTTGCCCGTGGCAGTCTGGACAATTTCATCGGCATCGCCAGCGCTCGCGACCTGTTGCGCGACATCATCGTCGACGGCGCGATCAACCCTGAGCGCTCCATTCGCCAGCCGCTGGTGGTGCACGAGAGCATCAGCGCACTGAAGCTGATGGAGCAACTGCGCCAATCCAGCCAAGCCGTCGCCATCGTGCTCGACGAATACGGCGATCTTGAAGGCATGGTGACGCCGACCGACCTCCTGGAGGCGATTGCCGGCGAATTCCCTGATGAGGACGAGGAAAAGCTCACGATCGAACGCGGCGAGGACGGCTCGTTGACTGTCGACGGCTGGATCGACATTCGTCATGCCCCCAGGCTGCTCGACGCAGATCTCATCGATGAGACGGACAGATATTCGACGCTCGCCGGCTTCATTCTCTGGCATCTCGGCCATCTTCCGCACGAAGGAGAAGGCTTTACAGCGGGCGAGCCGCCTTCGAGGTCGTCAAATTGGACGGCCGCAACATCGACAAGGTGCGCGTCCAGCGTATCGAGGAAGCTGCATAATCAAGGAAAGCTCCATGGCGTGGTCTGCCAGCCAGTATGGCAAATTCGAAGATGAACGCACGCGTCCGGCACGCGATCTGTTGGCGCAGGTGCCGCTTGAGCACGTCCGTCGTGCGGTGGACCTCGGCTGCGGGCCGGGCAACTCGACTGAGCTGATCGTCGAGCGTTTCGGGGCGGCTGGTGTCTCCGGTCTGGACAGCGACTTGAACATGCTGGAGGCCGCCCGCAACCGTATGCCCGGCACGCCCTTCGTCGAGGCCGATCTTGCCACCTGGCAGCCAAGCGAACCGGCTGACCTGCTCTTTGCCAATGCCGTCTTCCAGTGGCTGCCGAACCACCTGGACATTTTCGACCGCTTGATAAACGGACTTGCGCCGGGCGGCGTCCTGGCGGTGCAGATGCCGGACAACCTGACCGAGCCAACCCATCTGTTGATGGAGGAGACGGCGCATGTCGGGCCCTGGAAAGCCGCCTTCGAAGCGCAGAGCGTTCGCCGTCAGCCGCTGCCGCCGCCCTCCACCTACTACAGCCGGCTCATCGGCAAGGCTGCCCGCGTCGACATCTGGCATACCGCCTACAACCACCCGATGGCGGATGCTGCGGCGATCGTCGAATGGGTCAAAGGAACAGGTCTCAGGCCTTATCTCGACCACGCCGGCGACGAGCATCGCGACGCGTTTCTGGCCGACTACCTCGGCCGCGTGGAAAGGGCCTACCCGAAGATGTCGGACGGCCGCGTATTGCTGCGGTTCCCGCGGATCTTCATGGTTGCCGTCAAGGCTTGAGAGCGCCGTCGAAGTGGAAGCCTCCTGGCTAGCGCATCAGATGGGCGGCAGGATCGGCTGACATTGTCTTGCAATGGTCAGGCGGCATCCTGCTTGCCGCCGCACCCGCGCGCACTATAGTCGTCGCACATAGCGAGGAGACATTCATGGCCGCCGCCCCCATTCCGCCAGCCACACTTGTCATTTTCGGTGCTACGGGCGACCTGACGCAACGCCTGCTGATACCGGCGATCATCAATCTGACGCGAAGCGGATTGGTCGGCGACGATCTCAACATTCTCGGCGTCGGCATAGAGCCGGGCGACGACGCTTCGCTGGTGGCACGACTGGACGGTTTCCTTTCCGGACTGAGCGAACCGATCCTGCCGGAGACGGACGATGCATGGCGACGGCTGCGTCAGCGAATCTCCTACATTTCAGGCGATTTCACCCAGGACGGCATATTCCTCGAGATCAAGAAGCACCTGACGCGCTGCAACGCGGCCTTCTATCTCGCCGTGCCGCCGCAGTTTTTCGGAACGCTTGTCGAAAAGCTGGCCGAACAGGGCCTGACCCGCGAGGCTGACGGATGCTTCCGCCGGATTGCCATCGAAAAGCCTTTCGGCACCGACCTCGCCTCGGCCCGCGCGTTGAACGCCCGCATTCTCAGCAACGTCGCCGAGAGCCAGGTCTATCGCCTCGACCACTTCCTGGGGAAGGAAACGGTGCAGAACATTCTGACCGCCCGCTTCGCCAACATGATGATCGAGGCGCTCTGGAACAACAACTATATCGACCACGTACAGATCACGGCCGCCGAAACGGTCGACGTCGGTACGCGCGGCAAATTCTACGACGCCACCGGCGCGCTGCGCGACATGGTCCCCAATCACCTGTTCCAGCTGCTGGCGATGATCGCGATGGAGGCCCCGAACGGTTTTGGCGCAGAGGCGATCCGTACCGAGAAGAGCAAGGCGCTGAGCGCGCTTCGCATCTGCACACCGGAGGAGGCAGTCACCCATGCCGTGCGCGGCGCCTATACGGCCGGCAAGCTCGATGGCAACGACATCACGGCGTTCCGCCAGGCCAAGGATGTATCGCCCGACAGCAACACCGAAACCTTCGTCGCGCTGAAGCTCTTTGTCGATACATGGCGTTGGGCAGGCGTGCCGTTTTATTTGAGAACCGGCAAGGCGATGAAGGCGCGCGATACGGAGATCGTGGTGACTTTTCGGCAGGTGCCGTTCGCGCAGTTTCGTGAGACCGACGTGAAGCGGCAACTGCCGCCGAACAGGATGGTCATCCAGGTCCAGCCGGATGAGGGGCTGAGCGTCGAGATCTCCATCAAGTCACCCGGCCTTTCCGTGGACACCGTCCCCGTCTCGCTCGACTTCCGCTATGCCGACAAATTCGACATCGGCAAGATGACCGGATACGAGTCCCTCCTCTACGATCTCTTCATCGGCGACCAGACGCTCTTCCAGCGCGCCGACGGCATCGAAGCCGGCTGGGCGGCCGTGCAGCCATTCCTCGATATCTGGGCGAAAATCAGCGAAACTCCGGAGGCCTATGCACCGGGGAGCATGGGTCCGTCTTGCGCCGAGGAACTCATCCGGCGCGATGGCCGAGAATGGCACGAGCTGGGTGTGATCATCCACAACCACATTCGAAAGTAATTTCGGAAATACACGTTTAACTAAAGTAAAGCAGAAGAGCATTTCGCTACGCCTCCCGTATGGCGAGCGAAAATATTGTATCATGAATATGTGATCGTAGTCCATCGCAACACATTTATGGTACGCTATACAAAATATTGATGTGTTGACCCTTTCGCCTTTGACAGCGAAGATTTTCCTGCTGACCGCGTTGCTGTTCCAATGCGACAAAGAAGGCGGGGCTCGTCCAACCCCGACGGGCCCTTCTTGCGTTTTTCTATCATTTGGCGAATAAAGTATATATTAGTCGAAATTGTTAAAGCTCGATTAATATATTTACTTGCGCTCTTCCACCGCCTTGCTAAATCTATCTCGAGGGTTTTGGGGTATTGACATGGTAGATACTCATTTGTCTAAGAATCGTTCGATTTCCGATCAACGTATGGAAACCTGCAGGTCGGAGTTCGAGCCCCTCCTCTTCGAGCTCATCCGCAATGGTGAGAAGCGGGGATGGAAGGCGGCCGAAATCGCGATGGCGCTGGCCGACGCGGCTGACGACGTCATCCTTCAGCTGGCAAGGGAAACGAAGAGCAAGCATTGACCGCTTGCCTTGCCGATCCTGACATAATGACGCTTCAGAAGTGCTCCTTTAACAAGTAAAGAAATCCTTGAGCTTGTCTCGCGTGATTCTCTTGCCGCTTGCGCCAAGCAAAGGAGCCCGATGTTGCAGTTGATTGCCGCAGCTCTTCTTGCCTGTGGATGCGTCAGCCTCGCCGAGGTTGCCGACTGGCCGCCTGCGGACAGCTATGTGCCGAAGATCAGTTGCCACGAAAGCGATGCCGCCGAGCGCTGCGCTGAAATTCGTGCGGCTTGGACCGGCCTTTACGCCGATGCGATCGCTGGCCGCGTTGAAAGTCAGCGAAAAGTCTCTTTCTGCCTGAGCACCGGCTGCAACAAGGGCATCGTTGTCGAGCCCATCCTTGGCTGCGCCTGGCGCCAGGTCATCGCCGCATCGCGCAATCCTCAGATCAACGACGCCGACCGGGCTAACATCAACCGTTACTGCGGCCCTCGCGCGCTTGACGATGCCGGGCGCAAAGCTGCCAGAGACCAGTCGCAAACCTGGCTGACCTTGCTCGGCGTAACGCCATAGCTACAAATGCAAACGGGCGGGGACAAGCCCGCCCGCCGAAAGTCTTGGCTTGCCGCTTAGACGAACTGGCTGAGACCCGGAACCGAGCCGACAACCTCGTCTACGACTTCCTTGCCGGCATGCTGCTCGGCAATCGCGATGGTTTCCTTGGCAAGTGTCGTGATCTCGCCCATGCCGAGGCCTTCCGACATCAGTTGCTGGCCGAGCGCCATGATGCCGCCGCCGCCGAGCGCGCCCATGATGCTGCCAAGGATCCCGCCGCCACCGCCCTCGCCTTCGCCGTTATACTTGGCAACGAGATCGGAGGCGCCCGGAATGGCCTCGATCATCTTGGCGACCGGACCGTCTGCCGCTTCGCGCTGCAGGAAGCCGAGCATCATGCCGAGCGCCTTTTCGGCCACCTCTGCGGGGATGCCCACGCGCGCGGCGATCTGGTCTACGATTTCATTCATTGTCAGCCTCCTATTTTTGACGTTGACGTCAACGTTAATTGAACTTTCGGGGCAACTCAAGCCGCCTGCCGCAAAAGCAGGCTTTATCCTACTTTTCCTTTTAATGCAGACCGTTGTCCGCACTGGACTCCCTGCTTATAACAGGGAAGCGATATTACAATGACCGTGCGGAAAACGACGCTCCGCACTTTGACGCAATCGGCGCCGACAGCCGTAGGGAGAATTTTCGAAATGCTCGAGGAAGGCAAGATTTTCGTCGGCGTCAGCCGCAATCCGGACGACAGCATCAACAAGCCGGAATATCTCGACCTGAAATTCGGAAACCGCCATGGCCTGGTGACGGGCGCCACCGGCACCGGCAAGACGGTAACGCTGCAGGTGCTTGCCGAGGGCTTTTCGAAGGCCGGCGTGCCCGTCTTCTGCGCCGACATCAAGGGCGACCTCTCCGGCATCGCCGCCAAGGGCGAACCGAAGGACTTCCTGACCAAACGGGCCGAGCAGATCGGCTTCGACGACTACGAATTCGACCAGTTCCCGGTGATCTTCTGGGACCTCTTCGGTGAAAAGGGCCACCGCGTCCGTACCACGATCGCCGAGATGGGACCGCTGCTGCTTGCGCGGCTGATGGATGCTTCCGAGCCACAGGAAGGCGTCATCAACATCGCCTTCAAGATCGCCGACCAGGGCGGCATGCCGCTGCTCGACCTCAAGGATTTTTCCTCGCTGCTTAACTACATGGCGGAGAACGCAACCGTACTATCCAGCCAATTCGGCCTGATCTCGAAGGCGTCGGTCGCCTCGATCCAGCGAGGCTTGCTCGTGCTGGAACAACAGGGTGCGGAGCATTTCTTCGGCGAACCCGCACTCAAGATCACCGACATCATGCGGACCAACAACCGCGGCTATGGTCAGATCTCGGTGCTTGCCGCCGACAAGCTGATGATGAACCCGCGCCTCTATGCAACCTTCTTGCTGTGGCTGCTCTCCGAACTCTTCGAGGAACTGCCTGAGGTCGGAGATCCCGAGAAGCCGAACCTCGTTTTCTTCTTCGACGAGGCACATCTGCTCTTCAACGACGCGCCGAAGGTGCTGATCGAGCGTGTCGAACAGGTTGTCCGCCTCATCCGTTCGAAGGGCGTCGGCGTCTATTTCGTGACGCAGAATCCGCTCGACGTGCCGGAGACCGTACTCGCGCAGCTCGGCAACCGGGTGCAGCACGCGCTGCGCGCCTATTCCCCACGCGAGCAGAAGGCGGTGAAGACGGCTGCGGACACCTTCCGGCCCAACCCAGCCTTCGACTGTGCCACCGTCATCACCACGCTCGACACGGGCGAGGCGCTGCTGTCCACACTCGAGGCAAAAGGATCGCCCTCGATCGTCGAGCGGACGCTGATCCGTCCACCGTCCGGCCGCGTCGGCCCGTTGACCGATCCGGAGCGCCAGCGGGTCATGGACAAGAGCCCGGTGCTCGGCGTCTACGACGAGGATCTCGATCGAGAATCCGCCTTCGAGATCCTGGCTGCGCGCGCCAAGAAAGCGTCTGACTCCGACGCAGCCAAGCAGGCGCAACCGACGCAGCCGACCGAGGGCAGTGCCTCGGGTCGCTGGACGCTGCCGGGCTTCGGCGATGACGACAACGAGCAGCAGAGCAAGACCGAGGGCCGCGCCCGCTCGTCCGGCTACCAGCGCGAGACGGTCGTCGAGGCCGCGATGAAGAGCGTAGCTCGCACGGTCGCGACACAGGTCGGCCGGGCACTGGTGCGCGGCATCCTGGGCAGTTTGAAGCGCTGAGCGGAAAGGGCGCTGCGCTCGTCCTGCGCCGCGTCCCATAGTTCTCCGCCAATCACGGCGCTCACCGCTTGCGCACGAACTCCGTGCGCAAGACAAGGCCTTTGATGGTGTCGTGGCGGCAGTCGATCTCTTCCGGGTTATCCGTCAACCGGATCGACCTGATAACCGTACCTTGCTTCAGGGTCTGATTGGCCCCCTTGACCTTCAGATCCTTGATCAAGGTGACGGAATCGCCATCCGTGAGGACATTTCCGGAAGCATCCCGGACCTCGCTCGCCCCCTGCCCGGCGGCAGCCAATTCCGCAGCCGGACGCCATTCACCCGTCACTTCGTCATAAACGTAGTCGTCGTCACCGCCTGCCATGGGCTTTTCTCCTGAAAGCAAGAATTTGCCAATCGGGGCGCTTATAACAGCCAAACCGCCCTGTGCAAGTTAGGCCATGCTGACTCAACTGATCAGCGTCTTTGTCCGGATGTGATCGGTTGGCCGCAAGGCAACCCTGCCATCGATCGTAGTCCAGGTGAGGAGCTTCGGTGCGAATAGAAATTGGGCAATCTCGACCGAGGTGGCTCGAAGATTTCGCAGATCTGAGGATAGTTGCCATGCGGACCGCGCCGGCAGGCGCATATATACACCACATTGGCTCCACAGCGGCCCCAGGTCTTGCCGCAAAGGATATCATCGATATTCAACTCACCGTGGACGATCTGGAAAACGTTGACAGCGCCGCTTTTGAACGAGGGGCTTTAGACGCAATTTGGCGGTGATTGATCATTGCCCCCCGGAATTGAGTTGGCTGAAGAGGAGCTGAGAAAGATGCTCTTCCGTAGCACCAACCGACGGGCAACAAATGCGCACGTTTGCGAAAAAGCGCGATTCAACCGGCTTTATCCGCTCCTTTGCCGCGATTTCTTGCGGACCGATCGGATAGCTGGAAACGCCTGTGGGGTCATCAAGCAGCGTCTGGCCGAGCGCTTCCCCACAGATGAAGACGCCTATTACGATATCAAAACCCCGTCTTCCATATTATAGAGGGCGCCAACGAATGGACGAAGGTGACATTGTGGTCGGAGCCGCCCGGTGACTAGGCCATGTTCAAGAGGCGTGGACGTGGAAGCCAGATTTTGGTGGTGGCCATCACCAGGAGCGCCGCGGATCATGTCCGGGCCTTGTCCCGGCGCGTGGCAATCCTCCTCCGCACAGAGTTTCTGAATGGGCCGATGCAACCGTTTCGGTTGCATTTCTGCATGCCTGATGGTATTTCGCCTGTGCACTCAAAGAGAAAGGAGGGTCGCGTGCAAAAATGCTATTTCCGGTTCAACCGGCAGCGTGGCCCCGTCAACGCCCTGCAAATGCGTTTGCAGGGCTGACCAGAGACCGTTTCTCACAAACTCTCTTCCTGGTCTGCCCCTCGTGGCAGCAGTTCGGGCATTCAGCTCGTCTGCAACGATCCATCCACCGAGCTTGAGCACACGCACGCGATGAAGGCCGCATGCCCTCGCCCGTGTGATCGCTCGGCAAGACCAGAGCAAGATCGTGACCCTTATCAATATCCGCAATCTCGGCGTCACTCTGAGCGCACCACTCTTTGCCAAGCTCGACCTCATCATCAATGCCGGCGACCGTCTCGGTCTCGTCGCCGCCAACGGCCGTGGCAAGTCCACGCTGCTGCGTTGCATTTCAGGCACGCTGGAGGCAACCCATGGCGACATCACGCGCTCGCGCGGACTGACGATCGGCCATGTCGAGCAGGACGTGCCGACAGGGTTGCTTGACGTTCCGTTCCACGATGCGGTCCTTCAGGCGCTGCCCGCCGACCAGCAGGCGAACGAAAGCTGGCGCGTCGACATCGCGCTGGAGTCACTCGACGTGCCGGAAGCCTTGCGCAGCCGCCCGGTCGGACAGCTCAGCGGCGGCTGGCAGCGGCTGGCGATGCTGGCGCGTACTTGGGTGCTGGAGCCGGACGCACTGCTGCTCGACGAGCCGACCAACCACCTTGATCTCGGCAAGATAGCGGCACTCGAGGAATGGTTGAATGCCCTGCCCCGCGACGTTCCAGTCATTATCTCCAGCCATGATCGCGCCTTTCTCGATGCCGTCACCAATCGCACGCTGTTCCTGCGACCGGAGCAATCGCAGGTCTTTTCCCTACCTTACAGTCGGGCGCGGGCGGCGCTGGACGAGGCGGATACAGCCGACAAGCGACGCTACGAGCGCGACATGAAGACGGCCGAGCAACTGCGGAAGCAGGCCGCGAAGCTCAACAATATCGGCATCAACTCCGGCAGCGACCTGCTGGTGGTCAAGACCAAACAGCTGAAGCAACGCGCCGACAAGCTGGAGGATGCGGCCAAGCCCGCCCACCTCGAGCGGTCGGCCGGTGCGATCAAGCTCGCCAACCGCGGCACGCATGCCAAGGTGCTGGTGACGCTCGACGACGCCGTGGTCTGCACGCCCGACGGCACGCCGCTCTTCCGGACCGGCAAGCAGTTCATCTGCCAGGGTGACCGGATCGTGCTGCTCGGCGAGAACGGCGCCGGCAAATCGCGGCTGATTGCGATGCTGCGAAAGGCGATCGGCAATGCCGAGACGGCACAGGACGGTATCAAGGCGACACCTTCCCTGGTTCTCGGCTACAGAGATCAGGCGCTTGCCGACCTCAAGGACAAGGACACGCCGATGGAGACGATCATCCGCCGTTTCGAGGTCGGCGATCAGCGGGCGCGGGCGCTGCTGGCGGGTGCCGGCATGACCATCGACATGCAGTCGCGCGCCGTCGGGCGGCTTTCGGGCGGCCAGAAGGCGCGGCTCGGCATGCTGGTCCTGCGGCTGGCGGAGCCGAATTTCTACCTGCTCGACGAGCCCACGAACCACCTCGACATCGACGGGCAGGAAGCGCTGGAGGGCGAGCTCATGGCACGTCAGGCCAGTTGCCTCGTGGTCTCGCACGACCGCAGCTTCGTCCGCGCGGTCGGCAACCGGTTCTGGCAGATCGAGCGCCGACGGCTCGTTGAAGTGGAAAGCCCAGAGCTTTTCTTTGCTTCGGCACGGCCTTAGAGTCGGACTCGAAAAGAGTTCAATGGTAACAATACCTTGCGAGACGTCTAGTGATGAGGCGGATATGGGCGATCATGATCCATGCCTCGGCTGAAGCGATGGAGTTTTCGACGTCCTTCGCCAATCTCCGGCACCTTCCAAGCCATGCAAATGTTCGCTCGACGACCCAACGGCGTGGTAGCACTTCGAAGCCTTTGGTCTTGTCGCTGCGCTTGATGATTTCGACCGTGAAGCGACCGACCTTCTTCAGCTTCCGTTTCAATTTGTCGCCCGCATAGCCACCGTCGGCGAAAACATGCAGCAACCATGGCCATCTGTGACAAATGGATTTCAGTAAATCGGGAGCGCCATCGCGGTCCTGGATATCGGCGCTGTGAACCATGAGGCCAACCAGCAGGCCGAGTGTGTCGACGACGATATGGCGCTTGCGGCCCTTGATCTTTTTGCCGGCGTCGTAACCTCGAATGCCGCCGCTTTCGGTGGTTTTGACGCTTTGGCTGTCGATCACGCCTGCCGTAGGACTGGCCTCTTTGCCTTCCAGTTCGCGCGCCGCCATCACTAGATGGTGGTTGATGCGGGCCCAAAGCCCAATACCCCGCCACGCATAGAAGTATCGCTGAACCGTCGAGCACGGCGGAAAGTCCTTTGGCAGCATCCGCCATTGGCAGCCGGTCGAGGCGATATACAAAAGCGCATTCATGACCTCACGCAGCACCGTTGTTCGCGGTCGCCCAAGTCGACGGGGCGCAGGTAGGAGCGGCTCGACAATTCGCCATTCTCTATCCGTCATATCGCTTGCATAGCGTGCTGCTCGCCGGGCATATTGCCGACGGGTGGTTTCGGTCCAGGCCATCGTGAACTCCATCGAATCTTCGCAAATCCGAAGGAATCACAACCTGTTGAAATCACCCACTTCTTTTTGAGGCAGCCTCTTAGACTTCAACAGCCGTAAGGAACAGGTACAAGAAGAGCGCCGTCTCTCTGCGCTGCTCCAACGCGGCGTAGAGATACTTGTCGTATCCGCCGAGTTCGAAGCCATATCGCTTGTGGAAGCGGCAGGCGGCCACGTTGTTCGATTGGGTCTCCAAACGGATGCCGGGCGCATCTTGCTCGCGCGCCCAGCCGACGGCGCGGTCCATAAGCATCCTGCCGGCACCGGATCTCCTGGCTGTCCGATCGACCGCGAGGTCTTCCACCGAGACAAAGCCGTTCCAGCTCTTCGACAAGAGGAGGTAACCGCACGCCCTGCCCGCTCGGCTTGCAATCACCAAGCGCCGATCTGGTCCAGCCGTAAAGTCGTCCGGGTCAAAGCCGTACGACTTGCGATAGGGCTCTACAACCCGAACCTGCCCGAACGGATCGTCATATGGCGCCAATAGCTCCGAGGTGACGTCGAACGAGAAGTTGCAGTCCATGATCGCGGGCGGCAAGGTTTCGGCATCCTCGACGAGCATCGGCTCCTCCATGCGTGCAGCGCCTGGAGACGTGGTTATGCCCGAGGATGGTGTCAACATCAGAACGACGCCGGCGTCGCTCCGAGCAGAGTGAGCTTGCCGCCGCTGAGGGAATAGAGGCTCATCTTGCGCTCCACGGTACCGGCGGGCGTCAACCTGAAGAGACCGGTCACACCGCGGAAGCCGACGTTACTGGTCAGGTTCTGCGCGTTCATCCCCTCCGGCCCCTTTGTTCGGACAATGCCGGAGGCAACGGCCACTGCATCATAACCGTAAGCCGCATCGGTAGAGAGCGTGCGCTTGTAGTGGCGCTGGTAGCGCTCGCCAATCATCGTCGCGCCCTCGGGCTCGACCATGGCAATCACCGTGCCCGTCACCGAGGGATTCGAATAAGCCTGCGACGGCCAGGCGCTGGTGCCGACGAAGGTTACGTTCGTCTTGCCGCTTGCTTTCACAGCGCCCACAATGGTCGTCGTGATCACCGTTTTCCCGAGGACGAGCACGGTGTCGGCATTCTGCAGATGGGCGCCAGCCCTCTTGACCGCGTCCGATGCGGCGGCATCGGTCAGATCATAGCGGGTGAGGCCGAGGTATGTACCACCGCCGGCGCGGATGGCGCTTGCCAGCCGCTCCTCGCCCGCGGCCGGAAAATCGCTCTGCGCAAAAACCAGTACCTTCTTGTGCCCGCTGGCAAAGGCTGCCCGTGCGCCGTCGATGGCGCTGTCGATCTCATCGGAAACGAAGTTGTAGACATTGCCAGATGTCGGCGGCACCGGCACGCCGAGATTGAGCAAAGGCGGTCGCTGGTCGGCAGGGACCGCGGCAATAGCCGAAGTGACGGCAGGTGATGCATAGCTGACGAGGAGAACGGAACCGCGCGCCTTGGCAGCGCTCACCGCAGTCGTGGCAGCCGCAGCGCCGAAGGCCACGTCGACAACCTTGACGAAGACCTGATTACCCCCGAGTTCGCCGACGCCGAGGCCGGCGCCGTCGCGCACGTCACGTGCAGCGCCGTCGTAAATGCCGGTCGCGCCCTTGGGCAACAGTAGCGTGATCTCCGCTCCCGTTTCTCCGAAGCTCTCCTCGACCTCGCTCGAGGGCGCCTTGATATCATTGGTCTTCACATTCTTGGCGATGCCATCGACGCCGGATTGGCAGCCCGCGAGCAGCCCGCAGGCGACGACGATCGACATTGCGAGAACGGATTTGATGAGTTTCAGAGAACCGACGCCTTCCGAAGGCGACACTTGCCGTGTCGAGCGTAAACCATGCGAGCCTAGCACCTGCCCGATTGACTGCACTGTCACCTGTTCCCCCACTCTCGTAATCGCGGCCTCTTCCGGCCTTTTGGCAGATTTCATATCTGCACAGGCAACACGGGAAAGCAAACCCTTCGCCCAAACTTGGTTGATGGACACGCTAAACTTTTATGTTCTTTTGAATGGATAATTTATACTGGCCTTATCCACGCTTAAATACCTGATTTTTATAGCTGTTTTGTACGTTTCTCTCAGCCAACGAGAGACGACGATCCATGAAGCGCAGTATAAAGAAAAGCAATATCGCCGCTTTTACTTTCTCCGCATTTTCCCTTGCGTTGTCGCCGAATATCTCGTCGGCCTCCGCGCTTCCGTCTCCACGGATTTCCGGCGCGATGTACTCCGTTGACTTCGCTGCTGACACAGCCCGCGTGCTGACCCTTGGCGGCGTCGCCAACCTCCTCAGCCTGGCGGCGAACGCCATCGGTACCATGGACGTTACTGCGCTGACCCGATCGCTGCAGCCCGAGCCTGCCGGCTGGGTGAAGGAGGGCGTCGCACCGGTGCAGCCAGCCGAGCGCCCGGCGATTGCGGCGCCGATGGGCAGCGGCGCATTCGGAACCGTCGCCATTCCTTTCAAGCGTCTTGCCGCTCTGAAGAAGTTAGCACCGTCGCTGTCGGAAATGGCGGATGGAACCGCGATCAACTGCAGCGCAGGCAGATGCTCCGACGCCGCGACCGCGATCAAGGTTGCCTTCACCAAGACTTCGCAGTCCTCGATCCGCGACAAGCTGAACGCGGTCAACGTCACGATCAACCACACGATCCGCTACAGCCGCGACATCGACACCTACAAGGTGGCTGACTACTGGGCAACGCCCGCCGAAACGCTTTTGCGCCAGCAGGGCGATTGCGAGGACTTCGCGATCCTGAAGATGGCGGCCCTGCACGCCGAAGGCGTCGATCTCAAGGACATGTCAGTTGTCGTCCTGTTCGACCAGAAGCGGCACTTCTACCACGCGGTGCTTTCCGTCGCGGTCAACGGCAATCGCTTCATCCTCGACAACATGCGTGACGAGGTTCTGCCCGATACAAAGCTGCCCGACTACGTGCCGCTCTATTCGATTGCGGACGGCAAAGGCTATCTGCACGGAACGCGCACCGGCGCCAAGCAGGTGGCTTCGGCAATGCCGCTGGAAAAGGTGGCTCCCGGCGAAGGCGTGGCGTTTTGAGGATCACAAGCAAGACACAGAAAAAGGCGGTTGAGTTCAGCTGCCTTTTTTCATGTCCGATTAGTCGATCAATAACGTGAGATGTAGCCGATCAGCATCGACTTCTCATGCGTCGGCGCCAGAGCCAGATTGATCTGCCCCTTCATCGACTGTGAGCCGACGGCAATGGTGAAGCCGGTGTTCAGCGTCTTGCCGCGGTTGCGATAGAGCGTTGCGATCGCTTCGTCGATCTGCGTGTCGATCGAAAACCTCAAGCTTTTCGTCAACTGCGCCGTATCTCCAAGCGGGAGACGCTGGCGCAGCATGGTCAGGAAGGGATCGTTGAAGAGTTGGATCTTCTTCTCCTGCGTAAGCAGGATCGTCGGCGACGGCGACGCCTGGATGATGGCATTGACGTTTGCCAGCGATGACGCGTCCTCGACCGTGTCCAGCCGGCGCAGCGCCCACTTGAAGCTGAGGACGCGCAGCAGCGAGGCGAGATTGCCAGACTCGGGCATCTGCGAGGCTGTGTGGTGCACGAGGTCGGCAGTGCTCATCTTGCCGGGCGACGACATGCGACCGAGGCCATCCCAGTAGATCCGTTCGAGCCGGATGCCACGTCGTTCGCCGCCGCGGCCGACGACAGCGCGGAAGCGCGGCTCGATTTCATCGGCGCCGATGGCCGGCAAAGGCTCATCGATCGGTTCAAGCTCGGTGAGTGCATTGCTGCCTGGCTTGACGATCAGCATCCTATCGCTCCGTCAGCGCTTCGCTGCGCGCCTTGTTGATCGGCTTCATCAGATAGCTGAGCACCGTCTTGTTGCCGGTCATGATTTCGACCGAGGCAACCATGCCGGGGATGATCGGATAGGACTTGCCGTTGCGCTCGAGCGCCGACGTGTCGGTCTTGACCTGAACCAGGTAGTAGGTCTCGCCCTTTTCCTTTTCGACGAGGCTGTCGGCCGAGATGTTCTCGACGACGCCTTCGAGGCCGCCGAAGATCGAGAAGTCGTAGGCCGTGACCTTGACGACGGCCGGCTGGCCGCGGCGCACGAAGGCGACATCGCGCGGCGAGATCTTCGCTTCGATCAGCAGCGTATCGGCGGTCGGCACGATGCCGGCGATGACGCGGCCGGGATCGACATAGGCTCCAATGGTGTTGACCTCGAGTGTGTTGACGATGCCGTCGGGCGAGCGGATGTCGGTGCGCTTCACGCGGTCAGAGGCGCCGCGAATGGTCTCGTCGACGACCGAGAGCTCGGCCAGGGCCTGCGCCTTATCGGTCAGCGCCTGCTGGCGCAATTCCAGGGCAAGATCGCCGAGCTGCAGCTTGGCTTCCTGCACGGCTGCTTCCAGACGGTCGATGCTTTCCTGATAGACCTTGAGCTGGCCCTGCTGGTCGGTGAGATCACGCTCGGTTTTCAGGACTTCGGTCTGGGCCACAAGCTTTTTCTGGGCCAATGGGTGGATGAGGTCATATTGGCGTTGTGCGCCTTCGATGTTCTGCTGCAGGCGATCGATATTGGCGTGGGCTTCGCTGAGCTCGTTCTCGCGCTGGCGAACACGTTCCTTCAGAACCCCGAGCTTGTTCTGGTAGCTGGCACGATCGGCGGCAAAAAGCTGCTCCTCGTTTGCGCACACTTCCTTGGCAACGGCCAAAATCTCTTGCGGGCAGATAAAGGGCGTATCGTACTGGCCGGCTTCCTCGAGCTTCAATCGGGCCACCTTGGCACCAAGCGCCCGGGCCTTGGCGACGGATTCACCAAGCGACGACGACGTCGTCGTGTTGTCGAGCTGGACCAGCAGCTGGCCCTTGCGAACGACCTGACCGAGGACGACGGCAATTTGCTGGACAACGCCGGGCTCCGAAGACTGGATGATCTGCGTCTTCGACACCGGAATGACTTTGCCCTCGCCGCGGGCGATCTCGTTGACATCGGCTATCGCTGCCCAGGCGAGGAAGCTCGCAATGACCAGAGCCACCAACGCCAGAATGCCGCGGGCGAGAAGCGGAGGATTGTCGTGGCGATTGTTGAGGCTCATGGCTGCGCACCCGCCGGTTTGCGCTGCATCGCTTCGATGACCGCATTCTTCGGTCCGTCGGCGATGATCCGACCCTTGTCGATAACGATCAGACGGTCGACGAGCTCGAGCATGCTGTAGCGGTGGGTGGCGATCAGCAGCGTGGTGTCGCGCCTGATGGCCGTCGACAGGCGCGCAATCAGGTTGCGCTCGGTCGCCAGGTCCATGGCGCCCGATGGCTCGTCGAGAAATACGATCTTCGGCTTGGTGAGCAGCAGACGGGCGATCGTCAGCACCTGCTTCTGGCCGCTCGACAGGTTGGTGCCGCGTTCGCCAACCGGCATGTCGAAACCGCGAGGATGATTGCCCACGAACTCGTCGACACCGGTCATGCGGGCGACCTCGAGGAGCTCCTCGTCGGTCGCATCGGCGCGCCCGATCAGCAGGTTTTCCTTGACCGTGCCCGAGAAGAGATCGGACGACTGGCCGGCCACGGCGACCGCCGAGCGAACTTCGGCCATGTGATATTGCCGGATATCGACGCCATCGATCAGCACGCGGCCGCCCGAGGGACAAAAGAGCCCGTCAAGCAAGCGGCCGAGAGTGGTCTTGCCGGAGCCGATGCGGCCAATGATGCCGATGCGTTCACCCGGCTGCACCGTAAAGGACAGCTTGTTGATGACGGGATAGTCCGATCCCGGATACTGGAAGGACACATCCTGGAAGCTGAAGGCACCGCGGGTGATCTCGCGGTTGACGAAGCCGACGGTGGACGGACGATCGTCGGGCTGCTCCATGATCTTATCGAGAATGCGAAGGGACATGGTTGCCTGGCGGAAGCGCGCCAGCGTCATGGCGATCTGGCCGAGCGGTGCGCCCGCGCGGCTCGCCAGCATGACCGTCGCGACAATCGCGCCCATGGCAATGCGGCCTTCGGAGAACTCGTAGGTACCGGCAATCACGATCAGGACGCTCACCATCTGCTGGATGAACATCGTCATGTTGATGGCGTTCGTCGAGATATGCTTGATGTCCTCGCTGGTGCGGCTCGAATACTTGGTAAGCTCCCGCCAGCGACGCAGCATCGTCGCTTCGGCGCGCAGGCTCTTCAGCGTTTCGATCGTCGAAATCGTCTCCACCAGCAAGGATTGGCGCCGCGATGCCTCGTTGGCGGCGGTCGCCATGCGCTTGCCGATCGCGGCCTGCGCGTAGAGGCCAATGATGACAGACAACACGAATGCTACGGCCGGAATGACCACCAGCCAGCCGGAAATCAGATAAATGACCGCGAGGAAGATGAAAACGAACAGACTGTCGATCAGCACGCCGATGGTGTTCGAGGTGAAGAACTCGCGAACGAATTCGTACTGCGTGACGCGGTTGGCATATTCACCCGTCGACATCGGCCGCGAGGCGAGCGTCGAGTTGAGCACTTTGTCGAAGAGAAGCTGCGACAGACGCAGGTCGGCCTTTCGCCCGGCATAATCGATGAGCGACGAGCGCGCCGTCTTCAAGAGGAAGTCGAAGATATAGGCAAGCGAGATACCCGCGGCCAACACCCAAAGCGTCGAGATTGCCTTGTTCGGCAGCACCCGGTCATAGACGTTCATCGTAAAGAGCGGCGAGCCGAGCGCAATCAGATTGATAAAGAGCGCCGCGACCATGACGCGCACATAGGTGCGCCAGTAAGGTGCGAGGGTCGTTGCCAGCCAATGCCGCTTCTCGATCTCCACGGCATTACCAACCAGTGCCTCTTCCGAGGCGTTCTGATAGTAAAGCGTGAAGGCAAATGCCAGCTGCGGCTTCAGCGCCAGGAATTCTTCGCGCGTCAGCCGGATCTGACTGCCGGCGATGGGAACGATATCCGTGACATAGGAGCCGTCCTCGGCGACCTCGAGCAGAGGCAGCACGCTGCCATCGGCGAACGCAGCGATCGCCGGACAATCGAAATTGCCCTGACGGCATTCGCGCTCCTGATGCTTGATCACCTGCAGGCCGATGCGCTCGGCCATGCGTTCGACATCGTCAACCTCAAGCGACTCGGTCACCTCATCCGGAAGACCGGAGAAGAGGACCGTGTCGGAGCTTGGTCGGCCATAGAACGCAGCCACGGATTTGAATGCGGCTTTGAATGTCTGCAGCGATGTGCTGCTGGAAGTCTCGAGCGCTACGTTCAGCATTGTTCCATGGCCATCTCGACTACTGCTGTCGAATTGGCGCTAGGAGATCCAGGGGCAAGCCGGCTTTCTGATGGGAATCAAGCTCGACATATCCGGGATTCGCGACACTGGCGGGGACAGCAAACTCTTCCCGCGCATAAGGCTTGGACTGATCGACCGGCCTCAGCTTCATCGTCTGAAGCAGATTGCCCGAGGCCGCCAGGATCTTGTACTCGGCAAACTGCGATGCGACGCGCGCGGTATCGGCGAGAACCTGCGTGTTGAATCTGGTGTTCTGCGCATCGAGGACGTCGAGCAGCGAGCGCTGGCCAACCTTGAACTGCTCGCGGTAGGAACCGACGAGCTGGTTGTTGATCGAGGCCTGCTTGTTGAGGATACCGGAAAGCTCGCCGCGGCTGACGCGCTCGTTCCAGGCCGAGCGAACCGACTGCTCGACCTCGCGCTGAACCTGGGCGAGATTGTAGCGCTGCTCATCGGCGCGGCGGATCTGCTCCTGCTCGCGGGCGACATCGATGCCGCCGCGATAGAGGTTCCAGCGGGCAACGACGCGAACCTGATAGTCGTTGGTGTTGCCTTCGTCGCCATCGATGTCGTTGCCGACGCGGGCCGTGCCTTCGAGATTGACCTTCGGCATATAGTTGGCGCGCGCGCCGCGAACGCCGGCATCGGCTGCGTTGATATCCGCATTGGCCGAATAGATGCGCGGGCTGTTCTTGCCAGCAACGAAGACCGCATCGTTCAACGTCTTCGGCACGAACTTGCCGACCGACGGCGGCGTCTGCGCATTGGTGATCGGCTCGCCGACGACCTGCAGGAAGCGGATCTTCGTCTGCTCAAGTTCTTCGAGTGCTTCGCGCAGCCGCGCCTTGGCGGCCTGCAAGCGCTCACTGCCCTGCAGCCGGTCGGCATCCGTCAGGGCGCCGCCCTTGATGCTCTCGTCGATGTCGTCGACCATCTGCGAGTGGAAGGCGACGTTCTGCTTGGCAGCAGCAACGATCTGGTTCTGGAGCACGTACTCCAGATAATCCTGCGTCACTTCGAGGGCGAGCGACTCGGAGCGTTCGAGCACCCGAAAGGAGGCGCCATCGACGCGCGAGGCCTGCTGCTCGACTTGGGAGCGGCGGCTGCCGCCATCATAAAGCGTCTGCGAGATCGTCAGACCAACATCGCCTGGCGACAGATAGTCATGATCATCTCTCAGCGAACCCGAGCTGGCATTCGAGAGCCGACGACGCCCGATCCCGCTCTCCAGATCCACAGATGGCAAGTATAAACCGCGCGCCTGGCGAAGTTCAAACTCGACAGCTTCACGATCCTTCGCAGCCCGCAAGATCTGCGGGTTCGTTTTCATCGTCTTTTCGATGGCCTGCTGCAGAGATATTGCATTGGCATCAGCATAAAACGAAAAACTGAAAGCAACGGTCGCAGCCAATGCTGCAAAAATTCTTTTGCCTTTAAACAAGATCGATGCCCCTCAACATCAAAGATTCACCCGGCGTACCCGTATACCAAAGATTTTCTTTAGCAAGTAAGTAACACCAATCTTTCCACATTCCAATCGCGACGGCGAGCATTCCTGCCAAGACAGTTAATCGCGGTGGACAACTGCCTAAAGCGAGAATTTTACAGGATTTTTTAACGGGGGCTTTGCCCGAACCTGTTTATCTGGCATTACTTTCAAACGGACATGAACCGCGATGAATTTCAGCCAGCGTTACTCTTCCGCCACAATCGTTTCAGCTCTTCGGATCGCCACCGTCGGCGCTATCTGCTACGCGGCTGGATCCGTCGGCGTTTTACTTATCTTAAACCTTCTCATGCCGGATCGACCATTTTTGGTAGGATTCGCCGGCGCCGGCGTAATTTCTCTTTTTGTTGCATTTCCGCTGCTTCTGATCTTGCAGTTCAAGGTCAGCGAGCTCCGAAAACTGCAGGAAACGGTTAACTATACTGCGCGCCACGACAGCGTGACCAAGACGCTGAACGGCACGGCCTTTGCCGCGGCTGTCGAACACTACATCGACCGGCGCAAGCGAATCGCCACCGATGCAGGCGGCGTGATGATCGCGGTCGTCATCGATACGCTCGACGAGATCAGCCGGCGCTACGGTCCGCAATGGGCCGACACGGTCATGCAGTCGCTTGCCGCGATCATCCAGTCGTCGGTCAGAAAGGGCGATCTGGTTGCCCGCCTCGCCACCAACGAACTCGGGGTCTTCCTCCCCGGCGCGACAGTTGAGAATGCCCAGGATGTCGGCACCCGTATTCGCCGGCGCGTGGCTGAGGCCTCCTTCTCGGCCGAAGGCACGCCGATGACGATCGGCGTTCGTCTCGGCGGCGCGGTCTTCGAGGGACCAACCGACTTCAACCACATCCGCCAACTGGCCGACGAAATGGCGATGCAACGCGGCGGCGAGAGCGAAGACGCCATCCCGATGTCGCGGCTGCCGGCAGCCTGAGCTGACAGGAGCCACAAGAACCAAGGAAGGGGGCCGAGAGGCGCCCTTTTCGTTGTTGTTCGCGTCTTCAACGAGCTCGGCGTCGTTCGATCGTCGAGAACGCTCAGGATGTCGGCACCCGCATGCGCCAGCCGCTGGCCGCTGGCCTCATTCTTGGTGAGGGTACGCGAATATCATTGACGCCGTCGGGCACGGCCTTCGAGGGCCACCGGACTTCAATCACATCCGTCCGCAGCCGACGAAATGGCGTGCAGCGGCGGCAAGAGACGAAGCGTCCTGAGCTGATAGCAAACGAAAAAGGCGCCGAACGGCGCCTTTTCCTCTACTGGTTTCTGCAAGCATCAGCCGACGTGCGGTGCCGTTGTCGTGTCGTGCTTGTCGTCGAACAGGATCTTGACCGCTTCCGTGGTGTTTTGAAGAACCGCCACATCGTGCCAGCCGCCATTGGCGTTGACGCTGACGACGGTATCCGTGCCGCTGACGGTCGTCTTGACGCTGGCGAGTGCCTCCGCCTCGCTCGCCTCGTGGCCGAGGAGGCTGTCGAGGAGCTTCGAGACGTCGAGCGTATCGCCTTCGCTTGCCTTGAAGTCGGTGATGACATCGGCGAGCTTGACGTCGTTCAGGGCATCGGCGTCGAGGACGAAAGTGTCCGCCCCTGCCCCGCCCGATAGCGTGAACATGCCGCCGCTGCCGGACAGGATGTCGTCGCCGTCGCTGCCGATCAGTGAGTAGGCATTGCTGCCATTTTCGCTGCCGCCGAGCGTCGTGTCGAAGGCAACCTCGACAAAGTGGCCGGTCGAGCCGCCCGTCAGGGTGTAGTCGCCATCGGCTAGGATCGACTGGCCGCTGATCTCCGAGTTGGAAGCGTTGGCATCGAGCGAGATGCTGGTGATCGAATGATCCGCCAGGCTCGAAAGCTCGCCGCTGTCGGTGATGCCGTTATGGTTCAGGTCCTGCCAGACGGTGAGCTTCGAGAAGGCCTCGTCGGCCGCATCGATCTTGCCGTCGTGGTTGCTGTCAAGCGTCGCCAGCGCCGCCAGGCCATCCACATAGCTGCCACCGGCAAAGTGCGGCGAGAAGATCTCGCTGCCGTTGTCGATCTTGCCGTTGCCGTCCACATCGAGCGCCAAGATGCCGTCGCTGCCGGCCGTCCAGGCGATCTGATCCTTGTGACCGTCGGCATTGATGTCGAACTGCACGCCGTTGTCGAGGGACGTGAGGGCGACGCCGTTGTGGTCGAGGTCGAGGATGATGGGGTCGATGGCGTTGGCAAAGTTTTCACTTGTCAGCTTCCCGAACCCGACGCCGTTGAGCGTCATGATATGCTTGACTGTCATTCCCCCGGAGTCCGGGTTCGTGCCGTCGGTAATGCTTACGGTATAGATGCCGGCATTTGCCGTGGAGGTGTTCGTCGATGAATAGATGATGAACGTATAGGTCCCAACCGCGATGTTGTTTGTCGCGGCTGCGATGATGTCTTCGATGGCGTCACCATTGCCGTCATCCGCCAGCGACAATGTGACACGATCGCCGCTGTTGATCGCGACTTCGATGATCCGGGCGGACGCGATGGCAGTGCCATCCGACGTCAGTGACTGGAAACCACCGTCCGTCAGGCTGCTGTTGTTCAAATTGACCGCAATCTTGTCGTTCAGCACGTCGAAGTGCGACACGATGGCCACGGTGTTGTGTGAGGAACTCAGACTGCTGTGGTTGAAGACAATCTTGTCTTTCGCCGAATCGGATCCCAAATCGACCGTCCACGTCCTGCTGGCGCTGGAAGCGTTGATGGTTACTGTATCGGCGCCGGCGCCCGCGTTGATCGTGTCCCCTGCCGTGCCGGAGGTGATCTTGTCGGCATTTGACGATCCGGTGAGAATGACAGCATCGTCGTCGCTGTTCGTCAATGCCCAGCCATTGCTTCCGGATGCATTCGCCACGCTGACATCGTGACCATTTGCATTGATGGATGCCGTGCCGACATTGCTGCTTGCACTCGTCGCTGTCCAATTCCCCGTGGCCGTTGTGCTGGCGGTTGCGCCCGCGCCGACGGTGAGGACATCATTACCCCCAAGATCGGTGATCGTGTCGGTGCCGGCGGCCACGTGGAAAGTGTCATTGCCGCCATTGCCTGTCAGTGTATCGTCTCCGGCGCCGCCGGTGATGATATCCGCACTCGACGAGCCGGTGATTTTGAAGTCCTCGGTCTGGTTCGATAGATCGAGCGTTGCCGCCGAAGTCAGGATGACATTCTCGATATTGGCGATTTGCGCGTCGCTGGTGCTAGTGAAGTTTGCACCAACGGCAACCGTGTCGGTATTTGCCCCCCCGTCGAGGAGAAGGTCGCTCTGATCGCCGACAAGAGTATCATTGCCCTGATCGCCGTAGAGGGTGTCGCGGCCGAGCCCGCCGACCAACAGATCGTCGCCGGAATCTCCGTGAAGCGTGTCATCGCCACCATTGCCGAACAGCAGGTCATTGCCGTTGCCACCGCTCATGCTCTCGCTTGCAGCCGACCCGGCAATGATATACCTGGAGTTGCCGTTGCCACCGACGAGTCCCGTGGCGAGGCTGTAAGCGCTATCGCCCAGTCCATAGCCGGCGAAACTGCCGCCGTCGAAGTCAACCTGTTCCCAAGTCGAAATTCCTCCGGAGAACTGATTGATAGCCGTGACGGTTCTGGTCGCGCCATTTGCCGCCAACGTTATTTCCAGATTGTTGTCCGAGCGAACAAATTCCAGATCGGCAAAGACGGTGCTGCTTGCGGTTTCAAATTTTATGCTCTGATTGCCAGAGTCTGTCTGTTGAATGGAGATGCTGCCGTAACCCGGACCTACTCCGAGGTCGGCATCATCATCGTCATAGGTGACATCAGCGTAGTTGGATCCGCTCATCGAGAGCGTTAGCGTGTTGGCAGTCAAATCATTGTTGCCCGCGCTGTCGCGCACCTGGAAGGTGAAGCTGGTGGTGCCATTCGCGCCGACAACGTTGTCAGCCGGAGCCCATGTCAGCATGCCGGATGCGATCTGCGCCGCCGTGACAAAAGTGGCGGATGTGACAGCCACATCGCCAAGCATCAACTTGCCGGGGCCTGCCGAAGCAGGGGCATTTACGGTGACGCCTCCAAAGGCATCGCCATCAGCATCGCTATAGCCGAAGTCTGCTGCCTTGAACGTATAGGTATTGTCTTCGATGAGCCCTATTGTTGCGTTTGCCCCTGATGGAGCGCTATTTGCCGTGACGACGGCCGCCGTAACAGCACTGGTCACCGTTTCATTGACGTTCTGCCCATCGATATAGGTAGTCTTCACCGAAATCGCATGTCCGGCATCGGCTGCGACCAGTGTGTAAGTCGCGCCGCTCGCGCCAGTGTCAACGCCATCGCGCAGCCAGTGATAGACGATATTGGACTGCGCACCATCCGGATCGGCACCAAGCGTCGCCTGGAGAACGTCGCCGACTTTCGGCGCGCTTGCCGTCTGCGTCGTATCGCTAATGGAGATTGTCGCAGCACCATCGTTAACCGGGGTCACGGTGAAATTGAAGGTGCCTGTCACCGGGGCCGAATTATCTTCGTTTCCGTCTTCGACCTTGACCTGGAACGACGCCGAAGGTCCTTCTGAGCCATCGTGGGTGAATTTGATCAGCCCAGCATTCAGCTCTGCGGCGGTAAACGACGCTGCAGACGCCCCTCCGTTGGTTATCACCCCATGAGACAGATTCGACACCTGGAATACGACGCCAGAGGCAATGTCATCCGGATCGGCATAACCGAGTTCGGCGGCGGTCAGCGTATGCGTCTGCCCCTCGACAACCGAAGCTGCCAGCGTACCGGCGAGAACCGGCGCGTCGTTGAGCGGCTGAATGTGAATGGTTGCGACCTGCGCGGCACTGTTATCATGGCCATCGTTGACGACAACGGTAACGGTTCGATCGATCGAGGCATCCGGGTTATCGCTGCTGTTGGTGTAGACCACGTTTTTCAGGATCGTTTGATAGGTGGCGATCGATGCCGTACCGCTGATCGACAGGACGCCGTTGACATAGCTGACCGTCAAACCGTTTGCCGCTGCCGTTGCGGCAGCATTGAGCGTCAGGCTTTCGGTTGCTCCATCCAGATTGTGAGCAAGCGTCAGGGTCATCGACTGCAATGTCGAGGAATCGACATCGCCGAGCGTTGCCTGCCAAGCAAATTGCTGACCCAACTGCTCGACCGCCGTGGTCGTGGCATCATTCCCGGCACCAGAGCCATTGAGATCGACGACTGCCGCATCATTGGTACCGGTCACCGTCCAGGAGACGGAGGTGGGCGTCGATGCCATACCGTCCGAGACACTGTAGTTCACCGTGACCGTTGTGGTCTGGCCTGATGCCAGCGATTGGTAGGCCGAGTGGCTCGGATCGAGCGTGAAGGAATGCGTCGCCGCATCGTAGATCACGCCGGCCGGCAGAGTGCCCGGCACACCGGTGACCGCAAGGGTCGTGCTGGCATCGACGTCGCTTGCATGGGCAAGCGCATCAAGCGTGACGCCTGCGCCATCCTCCGTCGCCGTGCCGGTGACGGCGCTGCTGACGACCGGCGCATCGTTGGTGCCGGTGATGGCGACCTGGTAGACAGCCAACTGGCTGTCACCATCGCCATCGGTGACCTTGAAGGGAACGGTGAGCGTCGCGACTTCGCCTTCACTGAGGCCGTTGAAGCCCCAGCCCGGGTTGATCGTGAAGATGCCGGTCGCGGCATCATAGTGGTACGATTCGGGCGGCAAGGTAATAGTAGTGCCGTTCGGCGTGGCAATCGTGACATGGGCGGTGTCAAAGCTGACGGTGCCCTTTTCATCGGCGCCGAACGAGAAGTCGGTGCCCTGGGCCAGGTGGAAGGAGATCACGCCACTGTCTTCGCCGGTCGTGGCGTGGAACACCGGAACGTCTGAACCGTGGGTCAGGCTGACATTGGCGAGGTAGGTGCCGGTGTTGTCGTTGGCGTTGCCGACTTCCTTGAAGGTCAGCGTGTTGATGCCGTTACCTGCCGTCAGGTTCAGCGTCTGCTGCGCCATCGAGCCGGTCGGCTGGATCGTGCCGACAAGCTGGCTGTTCCAATAGACTTCGAGTTTGGAGGACGCCGCATCCGGCGAACCGGCCTCGAAGGTCAGCTTGTAACTGTCGCCAGCGATCAGGCCGGTGATGTTCTGCGAGATTGCGATGTTGCCCGGCGAAGCGCCGAGATCGACCATCGGGGAGCCGCGCGTGGCTTGCATGCCGAGGTAGTCGTCAATTACGCGCTCAAGCTGGACACCCTGCTGGTTCGGAGCTGTTCCTTCGATCTTCCAGCCAGTCGATTCCGTCGCCCAGGCGCCCCATGATTCCGGATGAGCCCAAACGCCGTCCTCGAAGCTTCCGTTGGCGAGCAGGTTTGCAGGCTGCAGCGAACCGGTAATCGTCGGCACGCTATCGGCTACGTTCACCGAGAACGGCTGATCGACATAGTCGCCATCGCCGTCGAAGACACGGGCAACGAGGTTGAGGACCAACGGATCGTTGCCGGCCGCATGGTCGAGGTTCTGGAACAGCGTCGTGGCGAAGCTGCCTGGATGGAGAACGCTGACGATGAACACCGGATTGTCGGCGCTATCGCCATGCTTGAAGGCGACGATTTCCTGATCCACGCCGTTTGTCGTGCGGACGAGGTATTCCAGAGCGACGCCGTCGGACGTCAAGCCATTGTTGATAATCGGCTGTCCGTCAACACCGCGACCAATCTCAACGTGGGCACTTTTGTTGTCCGCGCCGACATTGACGTGCAGCGAGCCGAAGTCGCTGGATACGCTCGGCAGGCCGGTTTCGGAGAGATGGCCGAAATCTGCAGCGGCCGCAATAACCGGCTTGTCGTCGTTGATGTCGATCTGAACGCTGCCAGTCGCCGTGTCGCCGTCATTGTCGGTGACGGTGAAAACGATCTTCATCCGAGCGCCGTCGTTCGCGCCGCTCTCATTGACATCGGGATTGTCGATCGGGCGGTATTGGGTGAACGTGTAGGCGCCTGTCGCCGGATTGGTGACCTCGACCTTGAAGATGACCGTATCGCCGACCTTACCGAGCAGGGTCAAGCCGCCGTTAGCGGACTCGATGCGAATATCCTGGCCCGCCGACTGAAGGGCATGGGTCGTGAAGGTCGGTGCGTCAGCATCGGAAATGACCTCATGGCCACCCGACTGGCCGAAGCCATAGGCAATCGACGTGATCTTCGCGCCGTCCGCGCCGGCATGGAACGACATCGTGCCAGTGCCGGAGACCTCATGGAAGCTACCGTTGGCGTTTGCGGTTTCCTGGACCGTCACACGGCCGGCATAGCCTGCTGTCGGAGCGTCATCGCGGATATCAAGCTGAACCGCGTTGGTAGCCGTATCGCCATCTTTGTCCGTGACGGTGAAGTCGAAGACCATGCGCAGGGAGTCGTCCGCGCCGGCCTGCCCCTTGTCTGGATGATCGATCGGGCCGCTCTGCGTGAAAGTGTAGGCGCCGGTCTTCGCATCAGTAACGTGCAGGGTGAAGACTTCCACGTTGCCGACCTTACCGGTAACCGTGAGACCGTCAACAGAGGTCGTGACCGTGATCGGCTGACCGTTGGAGGTCAGCGCTGGGAAGCGGATGGATTCACTTTGGTTTTCCGGCATTTCCATGATGGAAGAGCCGAAGCGGTAGTTGACATTGGTGACCGCTGCCGTGTCGGCACCGCCATCAAAGAGCAGCGTGCCATTAACGGACTGCTGCGCGAAAATGCCGGCATCAGTTCCCGCTTCCGTAACCGTAACGGTGTTGGAGAAGGATGCCTTCGGGCCATCGTCATTGATGTCGATCTGCAGGCTGTTCGTCGCAGTGTCGCCATCGCCGTCGGTGACCGTGAAGACGATCTTCATGCGGCCGCCGTCGGCGGCACCCGTCTCGTTGGCGTCGGGCTGGTCGATCGGACCAAGCTGCGTGAACTTGTAGGCACCCGTCGCCGCGTCCGTCACCTCGATCTTGAAGATCACCGTGCCGTCCGCAAGCTTGCCCAGCAGCGTCAGTCCATCCGGCTGCTCGATGTGGATGTCCTTGCCGCCGGACTGCAGGGCATGAGCGGTATATTGGGCCGCATCGGCATCAGCAATCAACGGGTGAGCGGTGCTGCCGAGGCCGTAAGCGATCGAGGTGACCTTGGCGCCGTCAGCGCCGCCGTCGAACTTCATGGTGTCGGTTACAGAGGCTTCCTGGAAAGAATCGTCGGCATTGGCGGCTTCCTGAACTGTAATGCGCCCGGAATAGCTTGCCGTCGGTACGTCGTCGCGAATATCGACCTGCACCGTGCCGGTGTTCCAGGCGGTCTTGTCACCGTCGCCGTCGGTGGCGGCGAAGTCGAACACCAGACGCAGATCGTCGCTGTTGGCCGGATGATCGATCGAGCCAAACTGCTTGAACTCGTAGGCACCCGTCGACTGGTTGGCCGACAGCGTGAAGACGACCGTGCCGCCGGCCGAGGCCGTCAGCGTGATCACGCCGTTGGCAGCCGTCGTCGCATAGGTCAGCGCAACACCGTGCGAGCTGAGCGGCGGATAGCTGTTCGAATGATCCATGTCGATCGACGTGCGGAACGACAGGTCGGTGACCGTCGCGCCGTCGGCACCGCCGTTGAACACCAGCGTGCCGGTCGCAGACTGCGTCGCGAACACGCCGTTTGTGCCGTTCTCGGTAACAACGCTCGTACCGGAGAAGCCTGCGGTCGGCGTATCGTCATCGACATTGATGGTGATCGAGCCGTTGGCGGTGTCGCCGTCGCCGTCCGTCGCCTGATAGCCGATCGTGAAGCTCTGGTTGTTCTCGTTGTTGCGCGCAGCATGCTGGATCGCATGGTTCTGCGTCACCATGTACTGGCCCGACGCCGTATCCGACAGCGTCACCGTCAGAACCGCGGCCGACACGCCATGCTGGACCTGCGAGATCACCAGGGTCTTGCCGTCGGCGGAGACCGACTGCGAGAACGAACCCTCCGCACCCGGCGTCGTACCGAGGCCGGCACCCGTCAGCAGAACCGAACCTGCGCCGTCGGCGCCGTAGGAGTGGTTCAGCGTACCCGTCACGTTCTGCGCGTCGGCATCGTCGCCCTGGCCACCCGCATTGCCGCCAAGCAACGCGTCGTCGTCGAGCTTGACCGTCGCGTTGTTGCCAACGATCGGGCTGTCGTCGATGACGCCCACCGTGAAGCCGGCGGTCGTCTGGTCGCCGTCGCCGTCGCGCACCGTCGCCGTGAAGTTCAGCGAGATCACGTCTTCGTTCTGAGCGCCCGAGGCCTTGACCGGATGATCGAGGACACCCGACAGGTCGAAGCTGTAGCCGCCCGCACCCGTATCCGTCAGCGTTGCCGTGAACACCGTCTCGTCGCCGGCATGCGCCGTCAGCACCGTGCCGTTCGCAGACAGCGTATAGGTCAGGTGCTGGCCGCCCGAGGTCAGGTCGCTCGCCGCAATCGTCTGGTTGCCGCTCTTGATCGACAGGATCGCATCGACCTGCGCGGACGTCAGATCACCAGAGGCGCCGGCAAACGAGACCGAACGGTCGCCCAGAACCTGAACGCCGCCGAAGCCGCCGTTCACCGCACTGTTGGCATGGTCCGAACCCCAGGAGATCAAAAGCGAACCAGACGTGCTCTTCGTCGTCACGTCGACCGGGAAGCCGAAGATGCTGGTATCCAGGTCGCTGTTCGGAGAATGGTCCTCGTTGCCGCCGGAAAGCTCTTCTTCCTCGACATAATGCGGCAGAAGCTGGCCGATCGCGACCGGAACGTCGTCCGTCACCGGGACCGCGAAGTTGACGGTCTTCGCATCACCGTCCGAATCCGTCGCAACCGCCTGGAACGTCAGCTTCAGCGCATCTTCGCCGGATAGCTTCTGGTCGAGGTTGCCCTGCAGATCGAAACGGTAGCTGCCGCTGCCGTCATCGTTCACCGTCACCGTCACCGTGAAGATCGTCTCGCCATGCGCCGTCGCAACCAGCTTCGTGCCGTTGTCAGATAGCGTGTAGCTCAGCGCTTCGCCGTTCGACGTCAGCGCAACCGCCTGGTTGAGGCCGTCGACCGCAGAGACCGTGCCCGTCGCGGCAAAGACCAGCGAACGGCCGGCGCCGTCGTTGCGGCCGGCAACGTCGTAATTGTCCGCACCCCAGGAGATGTTCAGGCTGCCGGTCGCCGTCGTCGATTCACGCGACAGGTCGTTGCCGAACCACAGGTCATCCTCGTTCACCGAGCCGCTGCCGGAGGCCGTCCAGGAAATCGTATCGTCATCGACATTGATGGTGATCGAGCCGTTGGCGGTGTCGCCGTCGCCGTCCGTCGCCTGATAGCCGATCGTGAAGCTCTGGTTGTTCTCGTTGTTGCCCGCAGCATGCTGGATCGCATGGTTCTGCGTCACCATGTACTGGCCCGACGCCGTATCCGACAGCGTCACCGTCAGAACCGCGGCCGACACGCCATGCTGGACCTGCGAGATCACCAGGGTCTTGCCGTCGGCGGAGACCGACTGCGAGAACGAACCCTCCGCACCCGGCGTCGTACCGAGGCCGGCACCCGTCAGCAGAACCGAACCTGCGCCGTCGGCGCCGTAGGAGTGGTTCAGCGTACCCGTCACGTTCTGCGCGTCGGCATCGTCGCCCTGGCCACCCGCATTGCCGCCAAGCAACGCGTCGTCGTCGAGCTTGACGTCCGAATTTTCTCCGGCGACCGGCACGTCGTCATTGACCGTAACCGTGAAGCCGGTCTGAACGGTGTCGCCGTCGGCGTCCTTGGCGGTCACTTTGAAGCTCAGGTCGATTTGCGTGTCCTGCATATCGACGGCGAGCGGCTTGATTTCGCCTTCGCCGCCCTCGGAGCCTTGTTCATGCAGATGATCGAGGGGCTGCAGCAGGGTGAAGCTATAGGCGCCGTTCGGCGCCGTCGGATCAAGGGTGACGACGAAGACTTCGGTACGGCCCTCGCCTTCGCCGGTGAAGCCGGTCAGCGTATGACCGTCGGCGGAGATTTCGAAGTGAACGGTCTGGCCGTCGGACTTCAGGCCGCTGAGCTGATCCTGAACGCTCGCGAATGTCAGATTCCGGTTTGTGCCGGCGTCTGCGCCCCAGTGAATGCCGAGCGAGACATCTTCTACCTTCGCATTGCCGCCTTCGCCCGAAAGCAGGTCGGACTCGTCAATCGAGCTTGAGTCGACGACACTGCTGGTGCTTGGACCATCGTCGTTGATGTCGATCGAGGCCACGCCGGTAGCCTGGTCGCCGTCCTTGTCGGTAACGGTGTAGCTGAACTGCAGGCGCAGGATATCATCGATACCTGCCTGTCCCTTGTCCGGATGGTCGAGCGGGCCGAATTGCGTAAAGGTGAAGGCGCCGGTTGCCGCGTTCGTAACGGTCAGCACGAAGACAGACTGGCCGTCGACGCTACCGGTGATGGTCAGGCCATCGACCGTGATGACGACAGGCTTGCCATCGGACGTCAGATCAAGGTGCGAACCGTTCTGGGTGCCTTCATCGATGTTCAGCGAATCGACGAACTGGACCGCGGTGATCTGGCCGACATCTGCGCCGCCGTTGAAACCGAACGCGCCGTTCACCGATTGCGTCTCGAAGCCGCCTTCCTGGCCTTCGATTTCCGTCAGGCTCAGCGTTGTGGTGTCGGAGATCGTCGGCAGATCGTCGAATAGCTCCTGACCGTCCCCGAGACCCGGGTCGGGCTGCTGCGTGTCAGCCAGAAGCTGGGCAAGCTGCGTCGGGTCGCCGGCGTCCTGCTGGATCGTATCCTGGAAATCGGCGCCGGAGCTCGGGGCGGATGCACTTGCCGAATAGGAGCCGTCGGGACCGGCCGCGACGTTGATGTTGTTCTGCTCGAGGGCGGCGATCACGGCCTGTTGCGGCAGCTCGACTTCGCCGAGCAGGAAGGTCGGCACGTGCAGGGCGCCGTTGACGATGACGATCTCCGTGCCGTCGGCCTGAACGAGCACGAGATTGTTGCCTTCGACGCGAATGTCGTCGATCGATACATCAGCCGGCAGGTGGGCGATGTTGTTCTGATCCGGGACGATTTCACCTGGATGGGCGTTGGCAGCTACCGCCTGCGGCGCCGCCGGCACGCGGTCGGTCTTCTCAGGCTGCTGGCTATTATCAGCTTGCGCGACCTCGACGCCTGGCTGGGCGGAAGCCTCAATACTTGCATCTTCATGAATGTCCTGGCGGAAGTCGTGCGAGACGTTTTCGCTTGATGTAGCGGAAATGCGCGGATCTTCGATAGACATAACAAAATAACCCCAATGAGAAACTGGGGCCAATCAATTACGCAGAGGAGCCAAAAGCAATACTTGCAGCCGTTTCGGACATAGCCGGTTATGCATCCACCCAAAAATGTTTTAGGAAGAGTTAACGGCGAGGCCCTGAATGTGGCTGGAAACGCTAAAATTCTAATAAAATTAATGAAATACGAACGCGGTCAGACATTGATGGCTGTGCGTTCCGGGCGTCGATTCGATACTCACGCCGCCTCCAGGGCATTCCGGCAGCGCGCTTCGAACCCTCAAATGCAGCTCAGCTTTCAAAAAGGTCGTGACTGCCCTATCGGGTGGGCGCCACGAGGCAGAAGAATGCGCCCTGCGGATCGGTCGCATTGATGATCCAGCTGCCGCCGGGCACTTCCATCGGACCGACGATCACCTTGCCGCCGCCCGCATTGACGCGTTCGATGGCGCTGTCGATCCCCGGCACGTTGAAGTAGTAACCCCAATAGCACATCAGCACGTTGGCGGGTTTGGTCATCATGCCGCCGATCTGCTTTCCATGCTCGGCGAAGATGCGATAGGCGCCCATCTCGCCCATGTCGAAATCGTGGTCCTTGGTCCAGCCGAAGATCTTCGAATAAAAGGCGAAGGCTTCCTCCATGTTGCCGGCCATCAGTTCGTGCCAACCGATATGGCCGGGCGTGCCCGCCGGCGCGGGCGGGGTCGGATTGTCTCTCGGCAGCGGGGTCATGACGCAGATCACGGCGCCATGCGGATCGGCGAGGACGGCAAAGCGTCCGACCGTCGGAATATCCTCCGGCTGGCGGCGGACCGAGCCACCATTGGCAGTAAAATCCTTCGCCGTCTGGTCGACATCATCAACGGCGACATAGCCCGTCCAGTTCGGCGGAATGCCCTTCCCTTCCAGTTCGGCTGGAAAATCCATGAGGCCGGCGACGCCTGCGCCATTCGCTTCAAAGATCGTATAGGGCGGCAGGTCCTGGATCTTCATTTCGTTCGTCGTCCAGCCGACGACCTTGCCGTAGAATTCGGCTGCGGCCTTGGGGTCGGGGGTCATCAATTCGCACCAGATGAATTTTCCATGCGTATCGGAAGCCATGATCTCTTTCCTTTTCATGAGTACCGGTCGAGTTTCGCTCGCGATCACGGCTTGCGCGTGTAATGCGCTTCCATGAACTGCTTCCAGCTGCCGTCCGGTTGCTTGGCAGCCGAGTTGAACGTGCGGTGGTCGCGATCGTGAAAGATGATCTGCTCGCGGTAGTCGGCGAGCTTGTTCGCGTCGCTGAAATCGAGGCCTGTCGTATAGAGGTTCAAAACCTTGCCGTCGTCGGAGACCTCGCCCTCATAGACCCACATATGGTCCATCATCGTGCCGATCCAAGTGCCGACGTATTTGCCCTTGTCGGCGCTGTAGCCCAGCGTCAGGACCGTGGTGGCGGCCCCGCCACCCGGCATCTGGCCGGAACCTTCGGCAACGAACCAGATGCCATGCAGCGAACGGACGATCTCCGTCCAGGGTTCCTGCCCCGTCATTTCAGGCGCGCTGACGTCCCAGACGCCAACGAGGTCTTCGAGGAATTCATGCTCCTTCAACACTTTGGCTTGCTGCATCGTCCTTCTCCCTTGGGATGATGGTCGCAGATATCAGTGACAGCTGGATGGCGCGTTCTTGGCCGGTTCGTATTCGTCGTGGCGCTTGACGAAGTCCATCGTGCTGTCCTCGTTGCGGCCCTTCGGGGCGCGATCGAGGATCATCAAGGTGCCGACCGCCTCTTCAAGGCCGCGGGCATACGTCGAATAAGTATGGAAGACCTCACCATTCTCATTCCTGTAGAACGCACTGAGGCCCGGAAGCTCGTCATTGGCGTTGGCGGGCTCGATTGCCTCGAAATTGTAGAAGACCTTGTCCTTGGCCAGATCTTCCGGGCTGAAGGACACGTGGTAATCGAAGTTGAAGCTGTTATCGAAGGACGAAACCCACGGGAATTTCCAGCCCATGCGTTTCTTGTAGGCCTCGATCTTTTCGAGCGGCGCGCGCGAAACGGCGACCCAGGTGACATCGTGGTTGTTGAGATGCGGCAGCGTTCCATCGACATGATCGGACAGGAACGAGCAGCCGGGGCAACCGGCCTCCCAATCGGGGCCAAGCATGAAGTGATAGATCAAAAGCTGGCTGCGGCCATCGAAGAGTTCAGCAAGGCTTTTCTTTCCCTGCGGCGTATCAAAGACGTAGTTCTTATCGACCCTGACCCAGGGCAAGGCCATGCGCTCGGCGTTGACCTTCTCCCTCAAATGCGTTGCTTCCTTCTCCTTGAGAAGCAGCGCGCGGCGGGCCTCCAGCCATTCTTCACGGGAAACGACTTGGTTCTGCATCACGTGCGCCCTCCTCCGGCGCGACCGAAACGTGGCGGTCCATGCTCCTTTTCCTTGACTATTTACATTGATATCAATATAAATTGAGGATGTCAAACGTGGTAGAGATTCCTTTTTCGACGACGCTTCTGGTACGCGACACATGCCTTTGCCTGCATGTGCAGCGGGCAGCGCGCGCACTTGCGCGGCTATTCGACGATGCCCTTCGCCCTGTCGGGCTCACCAACGGCCAGTTCTCGCTGATGATGTCGCTGAACCGGCCTGAGCCGCCGCCGATGGGACCGGTCGCGACCCTGCTTGCGATGGATCAGACCACGTTGACGGCAGCGCTCAAGCCATTGCAGCGCCGTGGCTGGGTAAATGTAACGCAGAATGCGAAAGACAAGCGCCGGCGTCTGCTGAGCCTGACACCGGAGGGCAAGGCAGTGCTCGCCGCCGCACTGCCGATCTGGGAAAGCACGCACGCCAGTATTGAGGCGGCCTTACCGGACGGCGATCCGGAGCGGCTGCGCCGCGACCTGCAGGCCCTCGCCTAAAGACCGGTCGCCTGCGGCATACGTCAGTCGCCCGCCATGCGCGGGTCCCTGGCGAAATCCTCGACCGAAAATCCAATCCTGACCCTCGGGAAATCGCAAAGCGCCTGGACACCGATCCCCGAAAGCCGGATCCTCCATGTCTGACGTTCGACGGGCTCGCGGGCCGCAAATGCCGCGGCGGTCAAAAGCGCGATGTTGCGGCCGCGCTGCGGGTCCCGCACGGATTCGTAGTGGATCGCCTGGCAGCCCGCTTCGCGGGCAGCATCGGCCAAAGCCTGGCACGGTGCATAGTTCTGGAGATCGGTCCATATGATACGGTCGGCATCGAGAGGCGCGCGGGTCAGGTCAATTGCGGACGCAGTGGCGATCGCTGCAGCAAAGGCCGTGTACTCGGCGGCATTGGCAGGAAGCGATGTCGCCGGCGACTCGGCATAGAACAGCAACCGGTAGAAGGCCATTTCGGCGAGCGCGGTTTCCACCCGCTCGGAGGCGTAGAAGACGCCGAGCGTTCGCCCTGCCCGGCGAAAGCGCGAGCCATGCGGGTAGACGGCCCCATAGCGGAACGGAGTGGCGAGCAGATAGTCCAGCCCGATGCACTCCGGCGGCAATGCCGGCTTGCTTTCTTCGAGCAGGGTTTCGAGCAGCGCCTGCTCCTCGAGCGTATCGACAAGCTTCAGCGTCGAAATCTGGTGCTGCGCCTCGACCAGACGCCAGAACCTGCCCGAGATCGCCCGCTTTTCAGACGATAGCGCGGCGGGCGTCCAGATAGGCAAGGACATCGGTCAATCCGGAGATGCTGACGATCTTTTCGAGCGGCTTGGCGCCGAGGGCGGTATTGGCGTTGCGCAACCATTGCCGGGCAACCGCCTCGTCGCCGCCGACGATCGCATCGAGCGAACGAAACAGACGCACGAGCAGGATGGCGAGTTCAAAGGACTTCGAGCCGCGCTCGAGCAGATAATCCTGTCGCTTCATGCGCGAGATGGTTGCTTCGGAAACACCGAGCACCGCCGAAAGCGTTCGGGCGTTGAGGCCAAGATGGTCGGCAGCATTGACGGCCGCTTTGGTGATCACGGCAGCCTCGGGGGACCGGGCGCCGGAGATCGGATGTGCTACTGCCATGCCATACTCCTTTCACTAGAAAGAATATAGCGAATTTATTTCAGATGAAAAGAGCGCCGCGATGCACGACGCTCTTTTTTGCTTTGGTCAAGCAACGGTAACCGGAACTTCGGTCGACGTGCGCATTGCGTGGCTATAGGGGCACACGATGTGAGCCGCCGCGGCAAGCTTTTCGGCGGTCGGCTTGTCAAGGCCGGGAATGTTGACCGTCAGGGCGACTTCGATGCCGAAGCCTGTGCCGTCTTCGCGCGGGCCGATGCCGACGGTGGCGCTGACAGTGGTTTCTTCCGGAATCTTGACCTTTTCCTTGCCGGCGACAAATTTCAAAGCACCGAGGAAGCAGGCTGAATAGCCGGCCGCAAAGAGCTGCTCAGGGTTGGTGCCGGTCGCGCCATCGCCGCCGAGTTCTTTCGGAACCGTCAGCGTGACATCGAGAACGCCGTTTTCGGAAACGGCGCGGCCTGCGCGGCCACCGGTGGCGGAAGCTTTGGTCGTGTAGAGGATAGGCATGTCAGTCTCCTTTGCGTTGGGGTTGGATTTTGTATAATGCGCAATTAAATTGTACGCAAGTTAATTTTGCAAATTGCATTTGGAATTCGAAAAGAGGACAATCGCGCCTCGAGGACAACGACAATGAAAGCGCATCTGGCAAACACGATGGAAATTCCGGAAGAGGAAAGACGGCTGGAAAACCAGCTCTGCTTTGCGGTCTACTCGACGGCGCATGCTTTCACCCGCGCCTACAAGCCGATCCTGGACAAGGTCGGCCTCACCTACCCGCAATATCTTGTCATGCTGGCGCTGTGGGAAAAGTCAGAGCAGCCGGTGAAAGCGATCGGCGAGCAGCTCGATCTCGATTCGGGCACACTCTCGCCGCTGCTCAAGCGCCTGGAGCAGAATGGCCTGATCAAGCGCACCCGCGATTCCCGCGACGAGCGGCAGGTCATCGTGTCGCTGACCGAGAAAGGCCGCATGATGAGGAGCGAGGTCGATAGGATCATGGCCGCGATCGGCCAGGCGGCAGGCTGCACGCTCGAGGAAATGGCGACAATACGCGAGATGCTGAAAGGGTTGCGGTCTAACCTGATGTCGGCGGTGTGAGCAGAAGGCAACCAGCGTCAACGCCTTATTTCGCCCAGGGCAGCCCTGCGGCCTCCAGCCTCAGCCACAGATTTTGCCGGAACGACAGGGCGCGAGCCTGAAGTAATTGTTCGAGATATCGGCCATTCAACAGAAGCGTGTTCTCCCTGACATACGCCACGTCGAGCCGCGCCACCATGTCTTTGCCGAGCGCCTCGTATGACGCCGCTCGCAGCAGCCGCGCCCAATGATATTCCGGCAGCACGATCAGGAAACGGTCCAGGCAGGCAACCGCCTCCTCATAGTTCCCAGAAACGAAATGAGCGTCGCCCCGAAACAGGAAGATCGGATGATAGTCTGGACTGACCTGATCAGCCTGGTCGAACGCCATATGCGCGTCGCCGATCCGACCGGCAAAGGTCAGGCCGATGCCGAGCCATGTATGAAACTCGGCGTCGTTCGGATTGAGGTCGACAGCCCTTTTCAGTGCATCCAGGCCGGCTCGAGCGTTTCCGAGATACGTTTCGGCGAGGCCAAAGGCGCTCAGCAGATAGGGCTCGCGATCGTCCAGCCCCAGTCCGGCCCGCACGATATCGCGGGCCTGCCTGAAACCATGCACCGGATCGTCGAGCCAGCCGTTGAAGCAGGAGTGGAAGTTTATCCAGGCAAGGCTCTCGCGGACCAGAACGTGATTGGGATCGATGGCCAGGAGCCGCTCGCACAGACGCCGGGCGCGGATCATCCCCTTCAATGTCGGCCGCTCGACGTGGTTGAACACCTGCAGATACAGCTTCTCGGTGCCGATCCCACCTTCCGGCTCCATCGCCGAACGGGCTGCCGCGTGCTTCATCAGAACATGATAGAGGTTACCGCTGATCTTGCGGACGAGCCGGTCCTGACCGAGGTCCGAACCCGCGCTTTCGCCGAGATACTTGCGGCTCCATACCTGTGTCCCGCTTTGCACCAACACGAGTTGCACCAGCGCCCAGCCACCTTCCTCGTGGCCCTGAACCGCAATTTCCAGGACGTAGTCGGCGCCGACCCGCTTGCCGATTTCTTCCACGGTCTCGTGCCTCGCATTCAAGGCAAACATCGTCGCGGCGGCAACCACTGAGAGCGGCGAGAACAGGCCGAGTTCTCCGATCAGCTTGCGCGTCAGGGACTCGGCGACCAGACTGTCGTCTCGTTCATGTGACAGGCTCCTGATCGGCAGAATGGCGATCCTAGGCTTGCCATTGGTCAAATCCACCTGCGCCGGCGGCTCCTGCCGCTCGCGAATTTGACCGATGAGTTGCTGCGTCTCCGGATCAGGCGCAACACTCAGATTGGCCTCCAGCAATGCTTTCAGGCTCTCGTAGTGCTTGATGGCGCGAGCGCGCTCGCCGTGCGCCCGGTAACGGCGCAGGATCGTCCGGTGAGATGGTTCGTGGTAGGGATCGTGCCGTAAAAGGTATTGTGCAGCGAGAAGCGCCGGCTCCAGGTCGCCCGCCTTCTCCAATCCGTCGACCAGGCTCGCAAGGCAATCGACCAGTAAATCGCGGTGTCGGCCGCGCTCCATGCGAAGCCATGCTTCCAACGTCTCGTCGTTGAAGCTCAGCCCCTCGAGAAATTCCCCCTCGAAAGCATCAAGCGACGGTGGCAGACACCCTGCCCTTGCGCTTTCAGTAAGAGCCTGGATATCGGTGACAATGGCATCGCTTCTCGTCCAACCGCAGCCGTTGTCGAACACGAGAGGTGACACGCCGTGGCCGTCGACGGCCTGACGGATCGTGAAGAACGCCTGGCGGAGGCTGTTGCGGGCATGCTCTTCCGTCCGCTCGGCCCACAGCATGCCGGCCAGTTTCGATCGCGCGATCGGCTTTCCGTTCGAGAGCGCGAGCATCGCGATCAGCGCCTGATGTTTGCGCGAGGCGATCGCAATGCTCTCGCCTGTGGGCGAGAGCATCTGGAATCGACCAAGCAGGCGCAGCGTGAACCCCATCGAGCTCCCCTCCGAGCCTTATTTTAGCGATCGCTTTAACATTCCGATAACAGCAGGAAAGCGGCCGTTTGTCATAGTCATTTTCACGGGGCGGTGAGCGAGGGGATGATGCGGCGATGCTGAAGAAGCTGATCGGTTTGGCTGTGGCATTGGTTTGGACTATGGCAGCCTCTCAATCCTCGGCCTGTATCGATATCGCACTTGTTCTCGCCGTCGACGGATCCGGCAGCATCACCGACGACGAATACAAGTTTCAGAAGTCTGCCATCGCCGCGGCCTTCCGGGACGATGACGTCCTGGCGGCCTTGAGAAATGCCGGCGGCGTCGCCGTATCGGCGGTATTCTGGGGCGACGGCGAGTTCTCCACCCAGAAACTCGACTGGTTCGTCATAGAGAGCGGCAACGGCGCCGAGCCCTTCGCGCTGGCGATGGAGGCCAACCGGCGCAAAGTCTTTGGCAACACCGATATCGGCAACGGCATGTGGTCCGCGCTCGACATGCTATCTGATCCACGCTTCTGCGCCGTCAAAACCATCATCAACGTCTCCGGCGATGGCAAGGAGACGATTGCGCCGAAACGACGGCAGACGCCATCTCTCTATCAGGCGCGCCAGCGCGCCATGAAGACGGGCACAACGGTCAATGGACTGGTCATTTCCGACGAGGAACCCGATCTTCCCGGCTACTACGAAAGACGCGTCATCCTCGGCGAGGACGCGTTCGTGATGGAAGTCAGGAGTTTTGCAGACTATTCGGCAGCGATCCGCAAGAAGCTGATCAGGGAACTGTCGCCGCCAACCGAATTCCAGATCGCCGAAAATCGGCAATGAATGCGGCCAGCCAATCGGCCGGCCGCACCTGCGCGGATTACTGCAGAACGACGACCGGCGCCTTGTTCGGCACGCGGTCATAGAGATCGATGATGTCCTGGTTCAGCAGGCGCACGCAGCCAGACGACACCGCCTTGCCGATCGAACGCCATTCCGGGTTGCCGTGCAGGCGGTAGAGCGTGTCTTCGCCACTCGAGAAGATGTAGAGTGCGCGTGCACCAAGCGGGTTCTTCAGGCCCGGCTCCATGCCGCCGTTTTCGATCGAATACTTGGCAAGCTCTGGCTGACGCGCGACCATCTCGTTCGGCGGCTTCCAGCGCGGCCATCTCTGACGCCACTGGATGACGCCCGAGCCCTGCCATGCGAAGCCTTCGCGGCCGATGCCGACGCCATAGCGCATCGCCGTGCCGCCGGGCTGCACCAGGTAGAGGAAACGCGAGGGGGTATCGACGACGATCGTGCCGGGCGCCTGGCCGGTCGGATCGACGACCTGCTGGCGATAGAAGCGCGGATCGATCTGCTGGTAGGGCACGGCCGGAATGAGAAAGCCACCATCCTCAATCGGACCGTACATGACCGCCAGCTCGGCATCACCCGGCGTCTGCGGCGCCTGGAACATGTTGATCGGATTGCGCATGACGACCGGCTGAGCCGTCGCAGACGGCCCGGCGGTGGATGCACACCCGGTCAGCGCCGAAGCTGCGGTCATTGCCGAAAGCGAAAGGAAGCTGCGGCGGGAAAGGGATTTTTCAAAGCTCATGACGCGGGTCTGGTTTCCTGTTGCGCTGGAAGGACGAACGCCCTTCGCGGAGGGTGGGTCAACGCCGGTGACGCACAAGAAATCTATCCACTTGCGCTAAATAAACCATCACCTCACGAAGTCGTGTCCGCCCGTGGACACACGATATCCCAAACGCTGTTGCGCGGCTACATCACGACAATCTCGGCCTTCGCCGGAACGCGATTGTAAAGGTCAACCACGTCCTGGTTCAGCATGCGCACGCAGCCCGACGACGTGGCCTTTCCGACCGACTGCCAATCCGGCGTACCGTGGATACGGTAAAGCGTATCCTTCCCATCCTTGAAGATATAGAGGGCGCGCGCACCAAGCGGGTTTCCGAGGCCGGGGTTCATGCCGCCGTTTTCTGCGGAAAAGGAGCGTATGTCGGGCTGACGCGAGACCATTTCGGCCGGCGGTGTCCAGCGCGGCCATTTCTGCTTCCATTGAATGAGACCGCGGCCGGACCATGCGTAGCCTTCGCGGCCGAGCCCGACGCCGTAGCGCATCGCCTTACCGCCCGGCTCGATTAAGTAGAGATGCTTGCTCTTCGTATCGACGATGATCGTGCCCGGCTTCTCGTTCGAGGGATAGTCGACTTCCTGCCGCAGATACTGCGGATCGATGCGGCTGATCGGTATGGCCGGCAACGTGAAGTCGGTGTCGCGCACCTGGCTATACATGGCGCTATTCACCGGATTGGTGACCGGCAGGCCGTAGGTCCGATTGTAACTCGTGGCCGACAGGCCGTAGGTCTGATTGTACAGCGTCGGCGGCTCGATCTCGCGCCTCTGCGGCACCGGCGTATCCACCGCCTTGACGCGCATGGGATCGACGCCAGGCGGATTATAGAAGACGGGCGACGTCTCCTGCACGAAACGGGCGGGATCGGTGGCGCCGGTATCTGGAATGAGGATATTACAACCGCTCAGACAAAAAGCAGCGGCCGCAAGCCCGGCAAGTGGCGACACCCGGCTGAAAACAGTCATAAAGCACCCTCATCGACAACAGCGAGACGTATAGCTGCGGCAAGGATGGCACTTGCGGCTGGCGCGAGGCTGGTGACGACATCAGCCTCGCATCAATTGGAGTCGGACCACACTCAGGCTGCAACGCCGTGAAAGAACCGTATGCTTTGTTCGATCTCGGCCGGCAGCGCCGACGTGTGGTTGCCGGTCACGGTATCCGTTTCGATACGGACACCGCCCGAGCGCGCGCGGCTGGCAAGCAGACCGGCGCGGTCGTTGAAATGCGCCTCCTCCGTGCCATGAACGACGCGGACCGGGCATTTGAAGCTCTTGGCATAGCAGAGCGCGCTGCGGACCTCGAACTCGTGGGCGTTGCTATCGTCGAAACGAATGTCCTGCGGGTAGCGATTGAAGAAGCGGAAAGCGTCCGGATTGCCCGAGATCGGCGCGGCGGCACGGAACTTGTGGCTGCTCATCGCCGCAAGCATGGTCAGCGTGCCGCCAATGCTGTGGCCGGCGATAAACAGACGATCGGCATCGACGCCCGGAAGATGGCGCAGACGATCGGCCGCTGAAAGCACGTCATCCACCTCGTCATAGAAACCGGAGAAATTGCCCATCTGGCCGTTTTCGCCACGCAGCGATGGCATCATCACCACGAAGCCGGCATCGGCATAGGTCTTGAGCAGAACCCAGTGGCCAAGACCCATGGCGTTGCCGCCGTGCAGGAAAAGAACGCCGGGCTTCGGCTTGCTACCGCGCTTGTACTTGGAGACCCAGGCAACCAGCTCCAATTCGCCGCCGTAGCCGGACCGATAGAGAATCTTCTCGCCCTCCGGAGGCGCATCCAGCGGTTCGTACTTGTCGGGAGCCGGCCCCTTCTGGAGCAGCTTGGTGCGGAAGCGCTTGCGGGCCTTGGCATAATCATGATCGATCAGCTTTGGCACCTCCGGAACCTCGAATGCACTTGCTATGCCCGGGAGTACAAGGGCTCCGGCCAGGCCGGCAAGAACCATGCGGCGGTGGCGGAAAAATGCATTACCTTCGTCTGACGTCATTTCACACTTCCATTGTTCCCGGCGGTTCGAGAATTGCACCGGAAGCGCGCGGTCGCCAACACACGTTGTGTTGAAAAAGGTGGCCCTGCGGCGTTTTGCTCCAGAAAAGCCTACTGCTGACCCTTGGCATCGATCATGGCGACCAGCGTCTGAAGGCGATCCGCCTCGTAGGACGGTTTGTCGGGACGCAGGCGCGCGATTCGCGGAAAGCGCATTGCCACGCCCGACTTGTGGCGGGTCGAGCGGTTGATGCCTTCGAAGGCGACTTCCACGACGAAGCCGAAGTCCTTGTCCGCTCTGACGGCCCGCACAGGGCCAAACCGCTCCGTCGTGTTGTTGCGAACGAACTTGTCCAGCACTTCGAGTTCGGCATCCGTGAAGCCAAAATAGGCCTTGCCGACGGGAACCAGCTGTTCTCCTTCCGGGGTCTCGGTCCACACACCAAAGGTGAAGTCCGAATAATAGCTCGAGCGCTTGCCGTGGCCGCGCTGCGCATACATCAGCACGGCGTCGACATTGTAGGGATTGCGCTTCCACTTGAACCAAGGCCCCTTCAGTCGCCCGGCCTGATAGATGCTGTCGCGGCGCTTGATCATCACCCCTTCGATGACAGGGTCCGGCGGCATCGACCGCAGCTCGTCCAGTTCGTCCCATGAAGAGAATTCCACCAGAGGGGAGAGGTCGAAGCGGTCGTGCGGCGCGCTATCGATGACCTCCGCAAGACGCGCACGGCGATCGACGTAGGAGCGGCCACGCACGTCCTCCTCCCGATCGAAAAGCAAATCGTAGGCACGAATGAAGGCTGGATACTCGTCGAGCATCTTCGTCGTCACCGTCTTGCGGTTCAGGCGTTGCTGCAGATCGGAAAAGGTGCGCGTCGGGCTGTTCGAGCGTCTCGTTCCCCCGACCAGCAGCTCGCCGTCGACGACGCCGTCGAAGCTGATCGACTCAAGGATATCGGGGAACGCGCCTGAGATATCGTCGCCGGAGCGCGAGTAGATCTTGCGCGTGTCGCCGGAGCGCGACAGCTGCACGCGGATGCCGTCCCATTTCCATTCCGCGGCATATTCGGCTGGATCAAGTTGATCCAGATCCCCCTCCTCGACCGGATTGGCGAGCATGACGGAGTGGAAGATTGCAGGCGTTGCCAGGATCGGCTTGTCGCCCTGCCCTTCCAGCCAACGAAACAAGGATTCATAGGGCGGCTGCAGGCCATGCCACAGCGTCTCGATTTCCGTCACGTCTCGGCTGCCGAGATCGGCGAGCGCCTGCTTCGCCAGACGCGAGGAAACGCCGATGCGCAGCGCCCCGGTCGCGAGCTTGATGAAGGCGAAGCGACCTGAGGTATCCAGCCTGTCGAGCAGATCGCGCACGAAGCTGCGTACCTCGGTGCGGCCGAGTGCATTCATCTGCGTGAGGACCTCGCCGAGACGCGGCTGGGCAAGCGGCGACCGCTCGATGTCCTTCTCGTTGTCCCACACCAGGGAAATCGTTTCTGCGAGATCGCCGACATAGTCGTAAGAATAGCGAAAGAGCACGTCATCCATGCGTTCCAGCACCAACTCGCGCAGCATGGCTGGCTTGACGTTGCGCACTTCGAGCGTGCCGGCAATGGCGGCAAGACCGTAGCCGCGATCCGGGTCCGGGGTGTTTCGGAAGTAATCGGTGAGCAGCTTCAGCTTGCCGTTGCGGCTGGGGGTGAGCACGAGGCGGTCGAGCAGGTCGGCGAATGCTTTCATCAATCGGCCTCATCTTCGTAGCCGACCAGGTGGAGCGGTCGGGCCCTGATTCCCTGCAGCTGGCACCAGCGCACCAGGGCTTCCTCACGGCCATGCGTGACCCACACCTCCCCCGGATGCAGATCGGTGATTGTCTCTGTGAGCTCGGGCCAATCACAATGGTCGGAGATGACGAGCGGCAGTTCGACGCCTTGCTGTTTGGCGCGCTGACGCACCATCATCCAGCCCGAGGCGAAAGCCGGCAAGGGTTCATGGAAGCGGCGCGCCCAGCGATCTGCAAAGGCAGAGGACGGACCGACGACGACGGCTCCCTTGAAGGCGGATCTGTCACGACTTTCGATGGTCGCGGGGCGAAGCTCACCGAGATCAATGCCCTGCCCTACATAGTAGTCGCAGAGCTTTTCCATCGCGCCATGAATATAGATCGGCTGGTCATAACCGGTATCGCGCAGCAGACGGATGACCCGCTGTGCCTTGCCAAGCGCATAGGCCCCGATCAGATGCGTGCGCTCCGGAAACTGGCGCAGCGACGCATAGAGCTTGCCCATCTCATCGACCGGATCCGGATGATGAAAGACGGGCAGCCCAAAGGTGGCCTCGGTGATGAAGACATCGCAGGGAACCGGCACGTAGGCAGCGCACGTCGGGTCCGCCCGTCGTTTGTAGTCGCCTGAGACAACGATGCGGGTACCGTTCTTTTCGATGGCGATCTGCGCGGAGCCGAGCACATGGCCGGCAGGATGGAAGCTGACCCTGACGCCATTGATCAGGATCTCCTCTGCGAACGCCGCTGCCTGCTCGCTTGCGCAGAAGCCGTCACCATAGCGGATCTGCATGATGTCCAGCGTCTGTCGCGTGGCGAGCACGTTTGTGTGGCCGGGTCGCGCGTGGTCCGAATGGCCGTGGGTTATCAGCGCTCGCTCTACCGGTCGCACGGGATCCACATAGAATCCCCCCTCCGGACAATAGAGCCCCTCGGGGGCGGGATAGAGCAAGGCGTCTGGTTTCATGCGTGCAAAGATAGCGGGAAAGAACGGAAGGGCCAGTGGGATGCAGGTTCGGACAAGCGTCGTGCTCCTGAAACTGTCGCCTGTATCGAAATGAAACAGGTGCGCTGGCACGTTTCCTGCAGAGCTTACCGAATGAAAAACAGTTCGTTGGTCTCCTCGCGCCGTCACCTGCTCCGTCTTGCGGGAGCATCCGCGCTTACGCTGATTGCCTTCCGCAGCTTCGCGACCACGCGGGAGGGCGATCTGCGCGGACCGATCGATGCCGTCCGGTACAAGACGACGTCGAGCGCGGCCGATCGAAAAAGCGTCAGCCTGCAGAAAATGATCGATCAGGCCGCCGCAGAAAATGTCCCGGTTTTCCTGCCGCCAGGCACCTACAAGGTTTCCAATCTCGTGCTACCGGAGAATACCCGCATAACAGGCGTGCCCGGCGCATCACGCATCGTCTACACCGGCGACGGCCACCTCTTCAGCGCAGAGAACATCAAGCGCGTCGAACTGTCGGACATCGTCATCGACGGGCAGAACCGCTGGCTTGGCGACTATGCCAGCGCGCTGCTGCAATTTACCGGCGTCGACGAGGTGCTGATCGACAATTGCGAGATCGGCGGCAGCCGCAAACACGCCGTCCAGCTCGAGCGATGCGGCGGACGGATCGAGCGCAGCCGCATATCGGGTGCCGCCCAATCCGGCATCTATGCCGTCGAAGCCAACGGCCTCTCGATCACCGGCAACGAGGTCTTCGACTGCGGCAATGGCGGCATTCTCGTGCATCGCTGGAAGAAGGCGGTCGACAACAGCGTCGTCAACGGCAACCGCATCCACAGGATCAAGGCCAATGCCGGCGGCACCGGCCAGAACGGCAATGGCATCAACATCTTTCGCGCCGACAATGTCATGGTGGCGAACAACCACATCTCCGATTGCGCCTTCACCGCCATCCGCGCCAACTCGGCCTCCAACATCCAGATCACCGGCAACCAGTGCCAGCGCTCGGGCGAGACGGCGATCTACGTCGAATTCGAGTTCCAGGGCGCCCTCGTCTCCGACAACATGGTGGATGGCGCGGCGAACGGCATCTCGATCGCCAATTTCGACCAGGGCGGCAGGCTGGCAAGCGTCACCGGCAACGTGGTGCGCAACCTGACCTTGAAAGGCCCCTATGAACACGAGGTCGGCTTTGGCATCGGCATCGCCGCCGAGGCCGATACGCTGGTCTCCGGCAACGTCATCGAAGGTGCGCCGCGGTGGGGCATGCAACTCGGTTGGGGACCCTATCTGCGTAATCTCGTCGTGACCGGCAATATCATCCGCAAGGCGCCTGTCGGCTGCGCCGTCTCGGTCGCCAAGGGCGCGGGACCGGCCGTCATCACCGACAACGTGTTTCAGGAAACACCAGACGGTGCAGTCCTCGGTTTCGAATGGGACAAGAAGGTGTCCGGCGAGCTGGCGACGGCGGGTTCCTCGCCCTATGGGCAACTGACGGTCGAGCGCAACCGCATCTCCTGAGATGCATCAAAAGCTTTCATCGATTCATAAGGCTTGGCAGCTTCCGCCGTGACGCTTCGGCTCCTACCCTGAGGCCAGCCGAACAAGGGGGACATCGACATGCTGACGATCTATGGGGTCTATCGCTCGCGCGCCTCGCGCGTTTACTGGATGGTGGAAGAGCTCGGGCTGGAATTCGAGTCCGTGCGCGTCATTCAAGCGCGGCGCCTTGCCAACCCGCTCGCCGCCGATGCGTTGATCAACACGCTGTCGCCGGACTTTCTGGCGATCAATCCGATGGCGCTCATCCCGAGCATCAAGGACGGCGACCTCGTGATGCACGAGTCGCTTGCCATCACGCTCTATCTCGCGCGCAAGCATGGCGGACCGCTTTCCGGTAAAACAGTCGAGGAAGACGGTTTGATGACCATGTGGACGATCTGGGCGGCAACCGAGGTGGAACCGCATTCGGTGAGGATCGTCTACGTCTACGACGATGAGAAGCAGAACAGCGACGACGGCAAGGCGACGATCAACGTTGCTGTGCGCTCGCTGAAAAAGCCATTCGCGACGCTGGAGAAGCACCTGGCGACCAACGATTACATTGTTGGCAACCGCTTCACCGCCGCCGATCTCAATATCGCCGAGGTGCTTCGCTACGCGCAGACGCAACAGGCGCTGTTTGACGCCCATCCCAATATCAGCGCCTGGATCAAGCGCTGCCAGTCTCGTCCGGCCTATATTGCCATGCAGGCGACGCGTTCCGAGGAGCCGGTCTGATCAGGCAAAGAGCTTCAGGGTGCCGGCCATTTCCTCACGGATCCAGGCCTTGAAATCCCTGACGCTCTTGGGCTCGCGCGAACCTTCGGCCGTTATGAAATAGTGGCCGAAGCCGGTTTTGGCGCGGATGGCAAACGGTGCGACCAGCTGTCCCTGCTGCAGGGCAAAGTCCGCCAGAGTCTGCCAGGCGAGCATGACGCCCTGCCCTGCGATTGCCGCATCGAGGCAGAGCGAGGCGTCGTTGAAGACGTGGCGCGTCTCAAGCGTGGCACCCGAAAGGCCAGCCTCGCGCATCCAAACCTCCCAGGTGAACATGGCGCGGCCGTCGATCACCGCCGGAAGCGAGAGGATATCGGCGGGCTCGCGCAACCGCGCCGCCATCGCTGGCGAGCAGACGGGAAAGACCTCCTGCGCAAGCAACAATTCCGCCTTCACATCCGGCCACTGCCCGCTTCCGACGCGAATGCCGATATCGACATCGCACAGCGCCGGATTGACGAGGCGGGTGGTGGCATCCATCCGCAGGCTGATTTCGGGATGCCTTTCCGCAAAGCGATCGAGCCGATAGACGAGCCAGCGTGCAGCAAACACCGGCGCCACCGAGATTGTCAGGATACCGTCGTCGCGTCGCTGTGTCGTCGCCACCGCCTGTGACAAGGCATTGAAGCCCTCCGTCAGACCGGCCAGCAATCGCGCGCCTGCCTCCGTCGCGACCATACCTTTCGGCCTGCGTTCGAAAATCACGTGGTCGAGCTGCGCTTCGGCCTTGATGACCTGCTGGCTAACCGCACCGATCGAGACACCCAGCTCTTCTGCAGCGGCCTGCAGAGAGCCAAGCCGCCCCACCGCTTCGAGCGCCCGCAATCCGTTCAGGTGGACCGAGTTCAGGTTCCGCATATAGTTTTTCTATACTGCGAGATTGGTAATCTCAATTGAAACGTGCCCGGCCGGCCGCAATAATGTGCCTGTGTTGAGCAGATGCTCCGTTCGCCACCCTGAAAGGAAGCGAGGCACGCCATGCAAATCCTGAAGTTTTTCTTTAGCGTCGAGACAATAGAGCCGCCCTACGGCGCTGATATCAACCGGGATCCGCTGTACCATCCTGATCTGGCGCGGATGTCACCGACCGCGTTGGCGGACCTGCCGCTCGGCCCGCAGCCAAGCACGCCAAAGCCCGAACCGCAACCGCTCGCAAGGTGCGTGAAATCTGCTAGTCTGCGTGAGCTTTTCATTCGAGCGAGCCCATGACCGACAGCGTCGACACGATATATGCGCGCCTCAAGCGTCTTTCTGCGGAAGCGAATTTGCCAGGCGTGGAGGAAAGCACGTCCTACGGCAACCCGGCGCTGAAGGTGGGCGGCAAATCCTTTGTGGCGGTCAAGAACAACGAGACCGTCGTGCTTTCCGTCTCGATCGACGATAAGGAACGTCTGATCGAGATGGCGCCCGACATCTACTATCAGACCGACCACTCTGTCGGCTGGCCATCGCTGCCCTTGCGCGCCGGCGAAATCAGCGACGCGGAACTGAAAGAGCGGCTGATCGGCGCCTGGCGGTTCCGCGCACCGAAAAAGCTTGCCGCACGTTTCCAGGGGTGAGCGCATGCGCTGCAGGCGCCACCCATACCAACGTCGCACTCGCGCTTCGGCTATGGTCGTTATGCCTGCTCGCGCTCCAATGCTCGCTGGACGGCCGGGCGCTCCATCATCTGGGCATAGTGCGCCGTCGACTTCCTGAAACGGATCGGATCGACGCCATCGGACCGCAGCCATCCGGTCATGACGAAGAGGTAGGGGTCGGCGACCGAGTAGTACTCGCCCATGACCCACGGGCCCTCCAGCATCCGCTCGTCGATAAGCTCGAAGCACTCGCTCATGGTCTGCGGCACCTTCGCCTTCATCGCCTCGTGAGCCGTCGGATCATCCGCCCATCGGCTGCCCCGGCGGCCATGCGCGTGGTTCACATGCACGGTCGCGCAGATGTAATTGTTGAAGGCCTGCATGCGGGCGAACTCGAAAGGATCGAGCGGCGCCAGCTGCGCGGCCGGCGCGAGCTGCGCGATGTAGGCCAGGATTGCCGGCGTTTCGGTTAGGATGCCGCGTTCCGTCCCAAGCGCGGGGACCCGGCCCTTCGGGTTGATTTCGAGATACTCTGGCGAACGCTGCTCCGCTTCGGCGAAGTTCAGTTTCTTGGTTTTGAACGGCAGACCGGACTCCTCCAGCGCAATGAGGCTTGCAAGCGCGCAAGTGTGCGGCGCAAAATACAATGTCAGCATAATCGACTCCCTTCGATGCTGACGTTATAGCGCGGCTATCTGCAAACGCACAGATCGAGGCCGGCAAGCCGGCCTCCAAAAATCAAGCTGCTTCAGGCACAGCCCGGAACATCTTCGACCCGGTGCCAGACCGGGATGCCGCGTTCGCGCGCGATACGAACGTCGTTGTCGGCGCCTTTCGATTCTCCCTCGAGCCGAAGCACGCCGTCGCAAAGCTGCAGCAGGCGACCGGCAACGGGGTGGAATATCTCTTCGTAGAGATCATCACCAACAGCCTTTCCGCCGGCGGCGTTCCACACCGGCAGAGCCACCCATTCCCCGATCATCGGCACGTGACCGGCCTTGAACAGCCTATGCGAGGGCTGCTCCAGCCGCTGCAAATTGGCTGCCATTTTTGCGGGATCGTCCCGCGTCCCGGACCTGTAAGGCCCAGCAATCAAAATCAACATGCTCAAACTCCATTTCTCCCGGAACTTCGCGTTCTCGGTGGCGACACACAGCCCGACGATCGCCGCGGAGCTAGAACATCACCCGACGGCGAGTGTGATCCTGATCGGCGGCAAGCTCTACAAGCACTCAATGGTCTCAGTCGGATCTGTTGCCATGGCCGCGATTTCGCAGCTTCGGCCCGACATCTTCTTTCTCGGCGTGACGGCTGCCCATCCCGTACACGGCCTGTCGACGGGCGATTTCGAGGAAGCGGCCATCAAGCGGCACATCGCGTCCTGCGCAGCCGAGACCTACGTGCCGCTGACGCAGGAGAAGTTCGACCACGTCTCTCCTTGTCATATTCTGCCAGTGTCAGGCGTGTCGGGGCTGATCGTCACCGCGGACATCGCCGCGGCGGCCATTGAGCCCTATCGCAAGATCACTGCCGAGATCCTCGAAGCATGAACGGCTGGATGAAGCGCGCCTTTAGTTCCCCGAGGTTCTGCAGCAGGCTCACGGCGAGGCCGGCGACAAAGATTGCGACGACAATATAGGCGAAGGTGTCGCGGGCCATCCCGAGTGTCAGGACATCATGCAGCGTGGGCTGCAACGCGGCGATCGACGTCGAAAGCTGCATCTCACCGAGGAGACGACCGGGCATGGTGGCAACGGCAGGCGTCTCCGACAGCGCCAGCAGGGTGCCATAGACGGCAGAGAGGAAAATGGTCGCTCGCAGCGTACGCCACACACCAAGCGGCCGCGCGCCACTGTCTTCAAATGACCAGCCGATATAGGCGCAGAAGACCACGAGGAACAGGAACGCCACAGGCAACCCCTCAAGTACGGTCTCCGGCTTCAACTGGCCGGTCCAACCATTGGCGAGCAGCAGCGGAAACGACGCCGATGCAACGAACCAGATTGCGACGACGACACCCCAGACCCAGCCCATCGACAGATAGTGGATGCGGGCAAGGGTAACGACGAGAATGATGCCGCCCGCGAGGTAGACGCCCGACGGTTTCATGGACCCGGTCATGGTCAGGATGATCGGTCCGCAGGAGCCGGCGATCCGGGCGCAACCCGAGGAAACGACCGTCAGCCAGGTCACATAATCGAAACACATGGTGAAGAAGAGAAAGATCGCGATCGCGATCAACATCCACCAAAGATAGCGGCCCGCAAACATATCCTGCCCTCATGGCGTTCGCTGTACTGGGCAAAGGGTAACTCAACCCTCGAAAACCGCATCCGTTCTCGTGGGCTGTAGTTTCGCATACATTAGCAATTTCTGTTCTGGCGATGCGACTGTCCCGTTCCGGAACGGCTTATGCGGTCGGCGCAGCCGTCGCGCGAATGTCGCCAACATGAATACCGTTCCAATTGTGCATCTCGATAGTCGCCATGGCGGCCAAGCTTGCGCGAATCGGGTCGTCCTTGCCGAAGAAGCGGCTGAGCGCGGCGGCAACCATCGCCTCGGAGGCACGCGAATGGCCGTCGTCGCATTTGACGGCGATCGCAATTCCCTGCTCGGGAATGGCTGCGCAGAAGACACCCTCAGCGCCCGTTTTGGCGAAGATGCGGCCCGGTGCTGCCTCCATCAGCGCGGTGCAGGCGCGGCCGGTTCCGGCAACATAGAAGGGTTCGGCCATGCAGGCGTCGAAAAGCCGTCGGGACGCCTTGGCGCGAAGCGGTTCCAGGCCATTGCCGGTCGCCATCTTGGCAAAGCCGTGCGCCAGACCGCGCAAGGGAACCGCGTAGGTCGGAATGGAGCAGCCGTCGGTGCCACAATTGTCGTGGCCGAGCACGGCGCCGGTCAGGCTTTCCATGACGCCGCGGATTTCGGCCTGCAGCGGATGGTCGTAGCCAACATATCCGTTAGGGTCGATGCCCCGATGGCAGCAAGCGCAGATAAAGCCGGCATGCTTGCCCGAGCAGTTGTTATGCAGTGCCGTCGGCTTGTCCATCGTGCGCGCCTGGTGGATCAGCACCTTTTGGCTCGAGGACCAATGCGCCCCGCATTCGAGCGTTTCGACACCGCGTCCGGCCCGTGCCAGCATGGCGGCGGCGAGCGCCACATGCGCGTCCTCGCCATTGTGCGAGGAGCAGGCGAGCGCCAATTCCTTGTCGCCGAAGCCATAGGCATCCGCCGCGCCACTTTCCATCAGCGGCAACGCTTGCATCGCCTTGCAGGCCGAACGCGGGAACGTCGGCGCATCGATATCGCCGATCGAGAACACGACCTTTCCATCGCCATCGACGGCAACGAGGGCGCCACGATGCTGGCTTTCAACGAGCGAGCCTCGAGTAACTTCGACGATGACGGGATTGGTCATGGCATGGTCCTGATCGTTTGCGCAGATGCGTCACGCATAGCGAGTCACGCCGATAATGCAATTGCCTTTCGGCACGCGCAGATGCAGGTCAAAGCGGCGTGATGCGGTAGGCGCAACGACGGGCCCCAAGCAGTATGTGCTCCTCGCGCTCCACGTTAGCGCCGAGGACGGTTCGAAAGGTGTCCAGCTCCGACCGGCAGAAGCCGGCGCAAACACTTGCAGCGGCGCAGATCGGGCAATGATTTTCGACAAGCAGCAGCGAGCCGTCAGCCTCCTGCCAGCTGTCGGCCATGTATCCTTCGCGCGTGCGCACGGCGGCGAGCTGCAACACACGGGATTGGACATCCTCAGCGTCGACTTCCTCGCGGTAGCGCTTGAGGGTTTCTGCTTCCCGGGCGCAAATGACGGCATCCAGGGCGGGCTTCCCCAGTTGCGTGACCAGTGTCGTCAGGAGCGTGGCGGTGAGTTCGGCGTGACCATCTGGAAAGGTTTGGTTGCCGGCAGGCGTCAGGCTCCAGAACTGCCTCGGTCGACCCCGGCCGGCTGCGGCTTCGCTCACCGCTTCGACAAGCCCCTCCTGCGCCATCTTCGTCAATTGCTGACGGACAGCCTCCGAGGAAATCCCGAGCCTTGCCGCAAGTGCGGCGGCAAGCTGGGGTCCTTCGGTCTTGATCAGCAGCAGAATGCGGTTCGCCGGGGATTGTCTCATCTAATTTTCCAAGTTCACACTTGCTTTAATATCATGGCCGTGTATTTTTTCCAAGTAATAACTTGCAAAAATAATGCACATCCCTGGAAGCACACAAGGCATGAATTATGACCGGCATTGATGAGATTTCCGCAGACAGGCCCTCCGTCTTTCATCTGTTTTCCGCGCCGCTGCTGCCCGCGACCCTCATGCTCGGGGGCGGCGTCACGCTCTACGCCGTTGAGACCTACATCACGGCGACAATCGCACCATCGATCGTGCGCGACATTGGCGGGCTCGAACTGCTGTCATGGATGACGACGCTATTCGTCGCCGCGGCGGTCCTGGGGTCGATCTTCGTCGCCATGCGTCCGCGCGGTATCGGGCTTCGCAGCGTCTACGTCGCAGGCGCGCTCATGTTCGGGGCCGGCAGCCTGATCTGTGCGCTGGCCCCGGCGATGCCACTGGTGCTAGCCGGGCGCACGGTACAGGGGTTCGGCGCCGGCATTCTTGCCGGACTTGCCTACGCCTTCATTCGCTTCGCCTACCCCGAGCCGCTGTGGCAGAAGGCTTCAACGCTCTATGCGGCCATCTGGGGCGTGTCGACCTTGCTCGGCCCTAGCCTCGGAGGCCTCTTCTTCCGAAGGCAGCGCATGGCGGCATGCCTTCATGCTGCTGGTTCCGCTCTGTGTGCTGATGGCGGCACTCGCGCCCTTGTTGCTGCCGCGCGCCGAAGACGATCGCGCCCATGGCAAGATACCGATCCTTCAGATTGCTTTGCTGCTTGCGGCCGTTCTGCTCGTCAGCATTGCCGGAACGATCGACGAAGCAAGCTCAAAAGCGTTGCTGATTGCCGCATCGATCGTTGCGACCCTATCGATGCTGACCGTCGAGCGGCGCGGCAAGAACCGTCTTCTGCCGACGGGCGCCGTCATGCTCGCAAAGCCCGTGGCACGCGTCTACCTGACGATGTTCGTGCTGCTGCTGGTGCTGACAAGCGACATCTACATTCCCTATTTCCTGCAGGTGCTGCACGGCGTGACACCGCTGATGTCAGGCTATCTGACCGCCCTTGTCGCACTCGGCTGGACCTTTGCCGCGTTCTTCAGCGCAACGCTCTCCGGACGCGGTGCCAACACGGCAATCGTCGCCGGTTGCGTGATCGAGATGGTTGCGGTTGCGTCCCTGACGACCTTCCTCGCAACGGACAATCCGTCCGGCAATCTGGCGGTGCTGGGACCGGCCGTCATCGGCATGTTCCTGATGGGCTTCGGCGTCGGCCTTGGCTGGGCGCATCTGGTGACCAAGGTTCTTAGCCTCGTCGGCAACGCCGAACAGGACAAGGCCTCGGCGGCGATCTCGACGGTGCAGTCGCTCGGCAGCGCCTTCGGCGCCGCCGTTGCTGGCGTGATTGTCAACAGCACTGGGCTGGTGGATCCCGGTGGCGTTGCGGGCGGCGTCTCGGCCGCACACTGGCTCTACGTGCTGATGGCACTTCCTGGCCTGATTGCCGTCACAATATCCTTGACCCTCTCGTCGCCCGCCGAACGGCAGGCCCGGTGAGCGACGTGCGAGCGGTCACAGACGCAGCATGATCTTGCCGATGTGACCGCTCGTTTCCATCCGCCGATGCGCCTCGGCAACGTTTTCGAAGGGGACGACGGTATCGATGACCGGCGCAAGCTTGCCTTCATCCAGAAGCGGCCAGACCTGCGACAGGAGATCGTCGCGGATCGCCCGCTTTTCCTCGGCAGTGCGCGGGCGTAGCGTCGAGCCGGTGATCGTCAGCCGTTTGACCATGATCGGCGCCAGATTGACCTTCTCGGCGACCGCCCCGCCAAGGAAGGCGATGATCGACAGGCAACCGTCCTTTGCAAGCGATGCCACGTTCCGCTCGAAGTAGGCAGCCCCGATCATATCCAGGATGATATCGACACCGTGGCCGGTCTCGGCCTTGATGACCTCTGCAAAATCCTCTGTCTTGTAGTTGATCGCCCGCTTTGCGCCGAGCTTTACGCAGGCGTCGCATTTCTCCTGCGAACCGGCCGTCGCGTAGACCTTTGCGCCGAAGGACCGCGCAAGCTGGATAGCGGTCGTTCCAATGCCGCTCGAGCCGCCATGCACGAGAACCGTCTCGCCTTCGGTCAGCCCGGCCATCTGGAACATGTTTGCCCAGACCGTGAAATAATTCTCCGGAAGCGCCGCGGCCTTGACCGCGTCGTAGCCCTTGGGGAAGCGCAGAGCCTGGCCCGCGGGCAGCAGGCAATATTCGGCATAGGCACCGCCGTTGGTCAGGCCGCACACCTTGTCGCCGACAGCAAAGTCACGAACGCCCGCGCCGACGGCGACGATCTCTCCTGCCATCTCAAGGCCGAGAACGGGGCTTGCATCCTTCGGCGGCGGATAAATGCCCTGGCGCTGTGCGACGTCGGGCCGGTTGACGCCGATCGCCTCGGTGCGAACAAGGAGCTGGCCCTCCCCCGGTACCGGCAAGGGTTCGGTGGCAATCCGCATCACATCAGGCGCGCCGAAGCTCGGCAGGTCGATGAAGCGCATCTGCGTGGGCAAAGACATGATCCGGTCTCCTCGTTCCGAAAGCATGTCAGATAGTTCAGCTCTACGGACTTGAGAAGGAGGCAAGCGCAGGTGGCGTCAATTCGTCTCGCCCAAGAGATGGAAGACGAGCCCTTCATCGCTTTCCTTGGCCTCGGCCTTGATATGGGCGATTTCGGCGCTGACGCGATTGATGTCGTCGATGACGAGACCTTCCGGCAGCTCCAGCACGCCGATCGAGCAGCGCATCAGGGGGAACAGCGCTTCGACGCCGGCGCGGTCATGGCCGCGAATGCGGCCGGCGGCCCGATCGGCGTCGGAATAGAGGTCGAGCACATCATCGTGGAAATCGCTGATCAAGCGATCGAGAATTTCAGTCAGCTCTTCGTTGGTCCAACCACGGACGCCGATGAAAAAATCGTCGCCACCGACATGCCCCAGGAAGTGGCGCTCGGCGAAGAAATAGCGACGCATGAGCGCGGCAAAGAGCGAAATCGCGTGATCGCCGAGGTGGAAACCGTAGGCATCGTTGAACGGCTTGATGTTGTCGAAATCGCAGTAGCAGAAGTGACGCTTCTCGTCCCCATCGAGGCTCGACTCGCGCATGAAGTCGCGGATCGCCCTGTTGCCCGGCAGCCCGGTCAGCGGGTTCTGGTCCTGGGCGGTCTTCAGCTTCTTCTCGTTCATGACCTTGATGAGCGACGCGGCAGATACGACGCCCGCATAGCGCATGTTGTCGGTCAGCAGCAGGCAGTTCGTGCCTTCCATGTTGGCGAAGATCGCCATCAGCTGTTCGGTATCGGAGTCAAGACCGACGATCGGAGCCATTTCGACGAAATGCGAGATGGTTCGCTCGTAGACCTTGTTCTTCAGCAGATCCCGGCCGAAGGGCTGGTAGATGTATTCCTTCAGATGCCGCTCGTGCAGGATGCCGCGCGGCTCGCCGTTCGCGTTCAATACCGGGAAAAAGGCCTGATGCGGATTGCGACGGAAGAGCTCGAAGACGCTGTCGATCGTGTCGTTCTCGTAGACCGTCGGCAGCATCTCGATCTGCTTGCGGATCAGGATCTCGTCGAGCGATTGCGGGCTGCGCTTGCCCTTGGGAAGGTCCAGCAGGTGCGGAAACGACGGCTGCAGCTCGGTGATATGGGTCGTCGGGCGGGAGATGAACCAGCCCTGGACGAGATCGACGCCGAATTCGCGGCAGGCGACGAACTCTGCCTCGGTCTCGATCCCCTCCGCGATGACGCGGGTGCCAAGCACGTGGGCGATGTGGACGATGTTCTTCAGAAGGTGTCGCTTGCGCGGGCTGCTGTCGATATCGGCGATGAAATGCCGGTCGATCTTCAGATAGTCTACCGGGTGGTCGCAGAGCAGCTTCATTTCGCCGTGGCCGACGCCGAAATCGTCAATCGCCAGTTTGAAGCCGGCCTTGCGCAGCAGTGATACGAGGGCCGCAAACTCCGGCACACTGGTATTGTCGAAGCGCTCGGAGAATTCGAAACAGATCGAGGAGGGTGGGATATTGGCAAGCTTCAGATGCTGCAGCAGGCCTTCCACCAGCCGCTCGCCATGTGGGATCAGACGGACATCGAGATTGAGGAACAGCGTCGAGCTCGAGAAATGCGGGAGCGTGGCGAACTTCGCAAGCGCGCGGCTTGCCACCATCTGCTCCAGCTGCAGCAGCTGCTGGTTCTTATGGGCCTCGTCCAGAATCTCGACCGGGGAGCTGAAGCCGATGCGCTCCTGTCCGCGCATCAGCGATTCATAGCCGAATACGACACCCGTCCCGGCCTCGACGATGGGTTGAAACGCATTTTCGATGACGAGTTTCGCAAGGGTTACGATTTGATCGCTTGCGTAGCGACGAACGAGCGCCGGATCGCTGTGTCTTATTGTTTTTTCGCAGGGACACTGGCGGAGAAGGATCAACGAACCCTTTCCCCAATATGAAACTTTTGTGAAACCGGCGAACCCGACCGTTCAAGCGAGCGAATTTTGCTCCCCGATCAATGGTTTGGTCAGGCGGTGCGCCGATGCTCGGCCTCGTGATCGGCGAACATCTCGGCAACGCATTTGCCGCCTCCAGGGATGCAGTCCTGATTGAGCATTTCGCTGTCGTGTCCACCGACCTTTCGGGCGGCGTCCCACAGACGCAGGGCTTCGCGCACGACCTCGCTGCTCGAAGCATAGCTGCCATTGTCTACCGCGGCGCGAATGTCCGCCGCCTGCAGTGGTGAAATGGATACGGTGACCATCGGCATGAGATTCCTCCCTTTACCTCGTCGGGCATATGACTGCCCTCTCAGGGGACGGTTAGCCAGTCCACGGCATGACCGATGCACCCGCCGCCTCGGCTGCCTCTCGTGGGGACAAATTTTAGCCCTCGCTCACATGCTTGTCAAAAAAGAAACAATTCGTGAGCCAGGGCTGTGAATTCCGGGCATAACTTAGCGGCGGATCGCGAAGCCGAAGGCAAGCATCGACCAGCCTTGGATGAGAAGGTCGCAGGCGAGGAAAAGCCCCAGGATCCAGAGACTATTGACGGGCCATCCGAGCGCGATGACCACGCCCGCCAGCGCGGTGATGATGCCGCTTGCGAGCACCCAACCCCACCCCTTCACCGGACGCATGCGCCAGCCGACCCACGTGCGGAACACGCCGGCAATCAGAAGCGCGATCGAGAGGAACAGCGTCAGCGCGGCCGAGGCAAGTAGCGGATTCGTGAAGGCGAAAACACCGGCCAGCACATAAAGTACGCCGCTCAGCGCCCAAAACAGCACCTGGTCCCAGCTTCGCACCTGAAACGCGTGAACCAGATAGACGATGCCGCCGATCAGCATCAGCATCCCGACGTAGTAGACGGACGCGACGGTCGCGAGCACGATATTTGCCGCTGCTATAAGGCCGCATGCGATCAACAGGACCCCAAGTGCAACGAACCAACCCCATTTCGATTGCAAGGACGGAAAGCTCAGTCGGTCAGGAATATCAGCCATGACGCACCTCCTGGTTGGTAGGAGAATATGCCGCAAAAACACGGAATGGGAAGGGGTTCGCCCATCCGGGCGCAGTGCGCGTTTTTTATTGATTGATCAGTCAATCAAAATTATACTCATCTCCATTGATGGAGTGGCGGCATGCCCAAAGTCGGAATGGAGCCTGTACGCCGCAAGGCGCTCGTGGATGCAGCGCTGCGCGTGATCGGGGATCACGGCTCGCTCACCGTCACCATGTCCGAAATTGCCCGGCAGGCCGGTGTTTCGCCGGCGCTGGCGCATCACTATTTCGGCAGCAAGGAACAGCTGCTGATCGAGACCGTTCGCTCTCTCTTAAAGCAGTTGCGCGACGACGCGGTGAAAGCGTTGAAGGCGGCAGTCACGTCGCGCGAAAAGCTCTCCGCCGTGATCCGGGTCAGCTTCCAGGCCGACCAGTTTGCGCCGTCAACCATCGCCGCCTGGCTTGCCTTCTATGCCGAGGCGCAGCGCTCGGAGGAGACGCGGCGCTTCCTCGTCATCTATGCCCGCCGCCTGCGGTCGAACCTGCTTGCCAACCTGAAGGCGCTCTGCCCTGCGGATGCCGCAGAACGCATTGCTGAAGGCGCGGCTGCGATGATCGACGGGCTCTACATCCGCCAAAGTCTGAGGTCAGCGCCTGTCAGCATCGAGGCATCGATCTCGCTCACCGAAGACTACATCAATTCACAGCTTGCCGCCCTTGCGAAAGGACAAATCCAGTGACCCTCAAAGCCCAGCCGAAAGCCTCCCACTTCATTGACGGCGAATATGTCGAGGATGAAGCAGGCAGCGTCATCGAAAGCATCTATCCGGCGACCGGCGAGGTGATCGCCCGGCTGCACGCGGCGACACCCGCGATCGTCGAAAAGGCGATCGCCGCGGCCAAGCGCGCCCAGCCCGAATGGGCGGCGATGAGTCCGACGGCGCGCGGCCGTATCCTCAAGCGGGCTGCCGAGATCATGCGCGAGCGCAATCGCGAGCTGTCCGAGCTGGAGACACTCGACACCGGCAAGCCGATCCAGGAAACCATCGTTGCCGATGCGACCTCGGGCGCCGACAGTTTCGAGTTCTTCGGCGGCATCGCCGCTGCCGGCCTCAACGGTTCCTACATCCCTCTCGGCGGCGACTTCGCCTACACCAAGCGCGTGCCGCTCGGTGTCTGCGTCGGCATCGGCGCCTGGAACTATCCGCAGCAGATCGCATGCTGGAAGGGCGCGCCGGCGCTCGCCGCCGGCAATGCCATGGTCTTCAAGCCGTCGGAGAACACGCCGCTTGGCGCGCTTGCCATCGCAGAGATCCTGCACGAGGCCGGCCTGCCGAAGGGGCTCTACAATGTCATCCAGGGTGACCGCGAAACCGGCCCGCTGCTCGTCAACCATCCTGACGTCGCCAAGGTGTCGCTGACGGGCTCGGTGCCGACCGGCCGCAAGGTCGCTGCCGCTGCTGCCGGCAGCCTGAAGCACGTCACCATGGAGCTCGGCGGCAAGTCGCCGCTTGTCGTCTTCGACGATGCCGATATCGACAGTGCCGTTGGCGGCGCCATGCTCGGCAACTTCTATTCGACCGGCCAGGTCTGCTCGAACGGCACGCGTGTCTTCGTGCAGCGAAAGATCAAGGCGGAATTCCTGAAGCGGCTGAAGGCCCGTACGGAGGCCATCCTGATCGGCGACCCGATGGATGAGGCCACGCAGCTCGGGCCCATGGTCTCCTGGGCGCAGCGCGACAAGGTTCTATCCTACGTCGAGAAGGGCAAGGCGGAGGGCGCGACGCTTGTCACCGGCGGTGGCATTCCGAACAATGTCTCCGGCGAAGGCTATTACGTCCAGCCGACGGTCTTTGCCGACGTCACTGACGATATGACGATCGCTCGTGAAGAGATCTTCGGGCCTGTCATGTGCGTTCTCGACTTCGACGACGAGGCAGAGGTGATCGCGCGCGGCAACGCCACGGAATTCGGCCTCTCGGCCGGCGTCTTCACCGCCGATCTGACACGCGCCCATCGCGTCGTCGATCAGCTCGAGGCCGGCACGCTCTGGATCAACACCTACAACCTCTGCCCTGTCGAGATTCCCTTCGGCGGCTTAAAGCAATCCGGCTTCGGGCGCGAGAACTCGCTCGCAGCGCTGGAACACTATTCGGAACTGAAGACGGTGTACGTCGGCATGGGAAAGGTCGAGGCGCCGTATTGACGGGGCGCGGCCTGCCCTCACCCTTCGAGGGTCGCTTCGCTCCCGCCTCATGGTGAGGAGGCCCGCCCTGAGGGCCGTCTCGAACCACGAGGCCATACGAGCGGCACGGCACGATAAAACACTAGAGGAACTACCATGCAGCAGGCAGATTTCGTCATTATTGGCTCCGGCTCGGCGGGCTCCGCCCTCGCCTATCGGCTTTCGGAAGACGGCAAGAACACCGTGATCGTCATCGAGGCGGGCGGCTCCGATTTCGGGCCGTTCATCCAGATGCCGGCAGCCCTTGCCTGGCCGATGAGCATGAAGCGCTACAACTGGGGCTATCTCTCCGAGCCCGAGCCTGCTCTCAACAACCGGCGCATCACCGCGCCGCGCGGCAAAGTGATCGGTGGCTCCTCCTCGATCAACGGCATGGTCTATGTGCGCGGCCACGCCGAGGACTATAATCGCTGGGAAGAGCTCGGGGCCCAGGGATGGGCCTATGCGGACGTCTTGCCCTACTTCAAGCGGATGGAGCACAGCCACGGCGGCGAGGAAGGCTGGCGCGGCACTGACGGACCGTTGCATGTCCAGCGCGGCGTCTTTCGCAACCCACTGTTCCACGCCTTCATCGAGGCTGGCAAGCAGGCGGGCTTCGAGGCGACGGAGGATTACAACGGCTCGAAGCAGGAAGGCTTCGGGCTGATGGAGCAAACCATCTTCGGCGGCCGCCGTTGGTCGGCGGCCAACGCCTATCTGAAACCGGCGCTGAAGCGGCCGAACGTGGAGGTCGTCTATGGCCACGCCCACAAGGTGGTGGTCGAGAACGGCCGGGCGACCGGCGTCGAGATCGAGCGCGGCGGCAGGGTCGAGGTGGTGAAGGCGAACCGGGAGGTCATCGTTTCGGCCTCCTCCTTCAACTCGCCGAAGCTCTTGATGCTCTCGGGCATCGGCCCCGGCGCCCATCTGCAGGACATGGGCATCGAGGTGAAGGCGAACCGGGCGGGCGTCGGCGCCAATCTGCAGGATCACATGGAATTCTACTTCCAGCAGGTCAGCACCAAACCGGTCTCGCTCTATTCGTGGCTTCCCTGGTTCTGGCAGGGCGTCGCCGGCGCGCAGTGGATGTTCACCAGATCCGGGCTCGGCACCTCGAACCAGTTCGAGGCCTGCGCCTTCCTGCGCTCGGCGCCTGGTGTCAAGCAGCCTGACCTCCAGTATCACTTCCTGCCGGTGGCGATCAGCTATGACGGCAAGGCGGCGGCCAAGAGCCATGGCTTCCAGGTGCATGTCGGCTACAATCTGTCGAAGTCGCGCGGCAACGTCACGCTGCAGTCCTCGGACCCGAAGGCCGACCCCGTCATTCGCTTCAACTATATGAGCCATCCAGAGGACTGGGAGAAATTCCGTCATTGTGTGCGGCTCACGCGCGAGATCTTCGGACAAAAGGCCTTCGACCAGTATCGCGGACCGGAGATCCAGCCGGGCGAGACTGTGCAGACCGACGAGCAGATCGACGCCTTCCTGCGCAAGCATCTGGAAAGCGCCTACCACCCCTGCGGCACCTGCAAGATGGGCGCGAAGAGCGACCCGATGGCGGTCGTCGATCCCGAGACCCGTGTCATCGGCGTAGACGGGCTGCGCGTAGCAGATTCGTCGATCTTTCCGCACGTCACCTACGGAAACCTCAACGGTCCCTCGATCATGACCGGTGAGAAGGCGGCCGACCATATCCTCGGCAAGCAGGCGCTGCCGCGCTCCAACCAGGAGCCATGGATCAGCCCGCGCTGGGCGGTGAGTGATCGGTAGACTGCCGCGCGATCAGTGGTAGTCTTCTTCGCGCTGATGACGGACGGCAGCGATGATGACTGTGTGGCTGTCTTCGATCTGGAAAAGCACGACGTGGCCTGCCGAACCGAAGGGGATCAGCAGTTCGCGCAAGAGAGCGCTGCTGCCCGTCGCCTTTCGACAACTGAACGGAAACTCCTCCAACGTCGCAATGCCCTATACGATCGTTGCAATTGCAATGCACAGCGACCTTCTTGGAGCTCAGAATCATTACAGAAAACCGATCCATCGCCCTGAGATCAGAGCGCTGACCCAAATCGCGGCCGATAGGGCTGCGGACAATCTGACGCCAGTCGTAGCCGAACCCTTGGAAAGGCCCGCCCGCCATCCTCGCCCGAGATGAACAAACGCTGCATTACAGAACCCGAATGAGATCAGTCCAAGCTTCCAAAGAAAGGCAGTGTTGGACGCATATTCGACCGGCTTTACGCTGAAAAGGGCAAGGCCGGTGATCACCGCTCCGACAAGTCCGATGGCCGCCGCCCTCGACAAGAACGGACCTATGACCGCCAGCGGCACCGATCCGAAGAGGCCCATCAGCCGCAGATCAAGCGGCAGGATTGCCCCTATCAGCAGCCCGATCGAGAGGATATGGGCGGCGTTGACTGCCATATAGACAAGCGCTGAGCGCCGCAGCCCGGACGACAGCGGCGTTGCGGCGAGCCATTCCAGGAACTCGATCGCCATCACTCAGTTCGTCTGGATCCGTTCCGGGTAAATATCGTAGCGCTTGTCGGCGACCGTGATCCGCACGGCCTTCATTCGCTTTTCGTCAGCCTTTAGCGAACGGTTTCCGAGAACGACAACCGGATCCCCCTTCTTCGCCGAGCCTTCGACAAAGCCCGAGCGCTCCGTCTGCCGCGGGTTGCCGAGTTCGACGAGCCAGACGCCGTCGCTGGCGGTCGCAACATCGAGCGTCGGATGTGGGCCGCCCATCGTTACCTTTTCGATGGTGCCGCGCAATTCCGTCTGCTCTCCCTCGGCCCATGACCAGCCGTGGTGCGCGGCCGCTCCCGTGGCCAAAGTGACTGCGAGGATTGCGCCGATTGCCATTCGTTTCGAGCCCATGACGTGCATGTTCGTTTCTCCCTACCACTGGACAGGAGCGAATTGGCGCACAGGCGAGCGATTGAAAGCTATCTCACCGAATCTTGAAGCAAGCATCAAGCGCACATCCCGGAAGGCAGTGAATTGCGATCCTGTGCCCAAATTGCAGTCGCGGCCGCCATTCGCGCGCGGCGTGCGGCAGAGCATAAGCGGCCGTCGAGGCGGTTGCGCTAGGCCAGCAGGCGGGTGACTTGCGCGCCCTTTGCCGGCGCCACGGCATCAGCGATCGTCGTGGAAAACAGCACCTTGCGGGTTGCGTCCGCCACCTTGGCGAAGACGTGGCGGATCTCGCAGTTCTGCTCGCCGTCGCAATCATCGCATTTGCGATAAGCCGTGATCGAGAGGCAGGGAAGCGGTGCGATCGGACCGTCAATGATGCGCAGCACCTCGCCGAAGGTGATCATGTCGGCCGGCTTCAGCAAGAGATACCCCCCCTGCTTGCCGCGACGGCTGACGACGATGCCCTGATGTTTCAGGTCGAGCAGAATCTGTTCCAGGAACTTCTTCGGTATCTTCTGCTGCGCTGCGATGTCGGAGATCATCACAGGCTCGCCGTCATCGGCTTCAGCCAATACCGTCAGCGCCCTCAGCGCATATTTTGCCTTCTGCGTAATCATATTTGACCGTCGACACACACATGGTGGGCGGAATCACCAGCTCACCGCAAGCTCGATCCTGCCTCTATGGCATGCGCAGCATGAACGGAATTTGAACAAGCCTGCGAAACCCTTGAGAGACAAGGTTTTTGGCCTTGTTTTTTCACCCTCGGCCGATACCTGAAATCTACTGCAAAATGTGCCCCTGATGTCATCAATTCACATTTCCGATTGACAGGCAACGTGTTACTCTACTAAATCAATAGCCAATTAGGCTGACCGTCGGCAAAACATCGCCGGTGCGGCTGCTTTTCCGCATTGCAGCGGCGGGGGAGAGATATTTGCTCCTATCGCGCCCGCTTTCGAAATGCGTTTTTCTGTCCGATCCGACCCCGACCTGCGATACTCCGGCCAACATCAAGGACAGGATCCCCATGACTGTTGCTGCCAATCCAAACGCCGAAGCGGAAACGCTGAACGCGAAACTCGCAGGCCTTGACCTTGCAGAGCGTCTGTCGCTTGTCGCCGGTCTCGGCGGCCGCGTCGTCTTCACGACCTCTCTCGGTATTGAGGACCAGGTCATCACCGCTGAGATCGGCAACCACCGCCTTCCGATCGATGTCGTGACGCTGCAGACCGGACGGCTGTTTCCGGAAACGCTCTCCCTGATCGACGAGACCGAGAAGCAGTACGACATCCACATCAGCCGCTACGAGCCCGAGCAGGCCGATATCGACGCCTATGCCGCCAAATATGGCCTCAACGGCTTCTATGAGAGCGTCGAAGCCAGGCATGCCTGTTGTGGCGTGCGCAAGTTGAAGCCGCTTGCGCGAGCCCTGGCAGGGGCGACGATCTGGATCACCGGTCTGCGCCGCGGCCAGTCGAGCAACCGCGCCGACACGCCGTTTGCCGAGTATGACGCCGAGCGTCATCTCTTGAAGGTCAACCCGCTCGCTGACTGGGATCTCGACATCATCAAGGCCTACGTTGCCGACAACAGCGTGCCGGTCAATCCGCTGCACGCCCGCGGCTATCCCTCGATTGGCTGCGAGCCTTGCACCCGGGCGATCAAGCCCGGCGAGCCGGAACGCGCTGGCCGCTGGTGGTGGGAACAGGACGAAAAGCGTGAATGCGGTCTGCACGTGGCCGAAGAGGCCACGGCGATTTCCGCGCAACAGTAACCCGTCGACTTCGGGATCGGAGCGCGGCTGCCGCCTGCGCTCCTCGAAGTCTGAAATGCACCTCATTCCGGACGCCTCCCTTCCGAGAATGATTGAAGTCTGGAGTTAGAAATGCCCGATAGCCGTCCGGATACGGAAATCAACAATCCCCGGAGCGCGAAGCCGCCGCTCGATCCGCATTTGAAGGCGCTCGAAAACGAAGCGATCCACATTTTCCGCGAGGTCGCCGCCGAGTTCGAGAAGCCCGTCATGCTCTACTCGATCGGCAAGGACTCGTCCGTCCTGCTGCATCTCGCACGCAAGGCATTCTATCCCGGTCGCGTCCCCTTCCCGCTGCTGCACGTCAACACCGGCTGGAAATTCCGCGAGATGATCGCTTTTCGCGACGAAACCGCGAAGAAATACGACCTCGACCTGATCGAGCACATCAATCCGCGCGGTGCGGCTGAAAACGTGACGCCGTTCACGCATGGCTCGGCAGCCTTCACCGACATCATGAAGACCGAAGGGCTGCGCCAGGCTCTCGATGCCGGCCAGTTCGATGCAGCCTTCGGCGGCGCGCGCCGCGACGAGGAGGCGAGCCGCGCCAAGGAGCGCATCTATTCATTCCGCACGCCGGATCATCGCTGGGACCCGCGCAACCAGCGGCCGGAACTCTGGAACATCTATAACGGCCAGATCCGCAAGGGCGAAAGCGTTCGCGTCTTCCCGCTGTCGAACTGGACCGAGGTCGATATCTGGCGCTACATCCAGGCCGAAGACATTCCGCTGGTACCGCTCTACTACGCCAAGAAGCGTCCCTATGTTGAGCGCGACGGCATGATGATCCTCGCCGAAGATCCGCGGCTGGAACTGCTTCCCGGCGAAGTGCGCCAGGAAGGCATGATCCGTTTCCGCACCCTTGGCGATTTTCCGCTGACGGGCGCCATCCCATCGAAAGCGACCACGCTCGAAGAGGTGATCGCCGAACTTGAAATTGCCACGGTTTCCGAACGACAGGGCCGCGCCATCGACCGCGACCAGTCGGGCTCCATGGAAAAGAAGAAGCGTGAAGGATATTTCTGAGATGACCGCAGCCGTAACCGCACACGCCCTTACCGTGCCCGCCGCAGAACCTGCAACGGCGACGCGCGACGCGCGACCGCTGCGCCTCATCACCTGCGGCAGCGTCGATGATGGCAAGTCCACCCTGATCGGCCGCCTGCTCTGGGATACCAAGGCCGTCAAGGAAGACCAGGCCGCTACGCTCCAGCGCGATTCGACGGGCAAGCAGAACGACCTCGGCTTGCCTGACTTTGCCCTGTTGCTTGACGGCCTTCAGGCCGAGCGCGAACAGGGCATCACCATCGATGTTGCCTATCGCTACTTCTCGACTGACAAGCGCTCCTTCATCGTCGCCGACACACCCGGCCACGAGCAGTACACCCGCAACATGGCAACCGGCGCTTCCACCGCCGACCTCGCCATCCTGCTGGTCGACGCCCGCGCCGGCATTCTGGAACAGACCCGCCGCCACGCAACTATCGCCTCCCTGCTCGGCATCAAGCAGTTCGTGCTTGCGATCAACAAGATCGACCTGACGAACTACGACCGCTCCGGCTTCGACAAGATCACCCATGAATTCCGCGAGTTCGCGCTGTCGCTCGGCGTCAAGCAGATCACCGCGATCCCGATGTCCGCCCTGAAGGGCGAGAATGTCGTCTATTCCGGTGAAGCGTCGATGCCGTGGTATGCCGGCCCGACGCTGGTCGAAACCCTTGAGCTTGCTACCGTCCGCTCCTCGCAGGCGACGGGCTTCCGTTTCTCTGTGCAGCGCGTCTCGCGCCCCGGCGAAAGCTTCCGCGGCTACCAGGGCACGGTTGCCGGCGGTTCCGTCAAGCCGGGCGACAGCGTCATGATCCTGCCCTCGGGCATGGTCGCCAACGTCTCCAAGATCGTCACCTTCGATCTGGTGCGCAATGCCGCAGTTGCCGGCGACGCGATCACGCTGGTTCTCGACCGGCAGGTGGACGTCGCGCGCGGCGACATGATCGTCTCGATCGACAGCCAGCCGCAGGTCGGCCTCTCCTTCGACGCACAGATCGTTGCGCTGCAGCCGGAAGGCATCGAAGCCGGCAAGCGCTACTGGCTGAAGAGCGGCAGCCGCCGCCAGCGTGTGCAGGTGCAGCCATTGGCGCAGCTTGAGCTGAAGAGCGGTGCCTGGGTTCCCGTCGATACGCTCTACATGAATGCCATCGGCAAGGTGCGCCTCGCCTTCGACGAACAGGCAATCTTCGACCCCTATGAGCAGAACCGTGCATCCGGCTCGTTCATCCTGATCGACCCCGACACCAACAACACGGTGGCCGGTGGCATGGTGAGCGGAAAGCGCAGCGAACTCGGCGGCATCCACGGCGGCGACGCCCGCGTGATCCTGTCGCTGCCCGCCGACCTCGCCGACCAGATCATGGCGAGCGAACTCTTCGCCAACCGCCGCCACGAGGCGGAGGTGCGGCGCATGACCGCCGCCCAGGCCGCCGACCTCTGGTCGAATGCGGCAAGCGACATCTAGATAAAACGAAAACGGGGCCAGATCGGCCCCGTTTCTCATTGTAACCCGTCTCTCTCTCCGCCTACCACAAAGGCATGTGGCGGTTGACGTCCTTGTAGAGCAGGTAGCGGAAGCGGCCGGGGCCACCGGCGTAGCAGGCCTGCGGGCAGAAGGCGCGCAGCCACATGAAGTCGCCCGCTTCGACCTCAACCCAATCCTTGTTGAGACGATAGACGGCCCTGCCCTCGAGCACATAGAGGCCGTGTTCCATGACATGCGTTTCCATGAAGGGGATCACGCCGCCGGGCTCGAAGGTGACGATGGTGACGTGCATGTCATAACGAAGATCGGCCGGGTCGATGAAGCGCGTCGTCGCCCAGGCGCCGTCCGTATCTGGCATCGGCTGAGGCGGATGGTTTTCCTCATGCGTGAAGATCGCCGGCGGCGGCTCCAGGCCTTCGGCTTCCTGGAAGGCCTTGCGGATCCAATGAAACTTCACGGGTGCAGCACTCTTGTTCCACAAAGTCCAGCGGGAGCCGGCCGGCAGGAAGGCGAAAGAGCCGGGACGCATCGCATGCGACGCACCTTCGAACTCGACGGTCATCTCGCCCTCGACGACGAAAAGCACGCCTTGCGCGCGCTTTTCCGGCTCCGGCCTATCACTGCCGCCGCCCGGCTGCACTTCCATGATGTATTGCGAAAAGGTCTCGGAAAAACCGCTCAACGGGCGGGAGATGACCCAGGCTCGCGTACCGTCCCAGTGCGGGAGATAGCTGGTGACAATGTCGGTCATAACGGTGCGGGGGATGACGGCATAGGCCGTCGTGAACACGGCCTTGCTGGACAGGAGTTCGGTCTGTGGCGGCAGGCCGCCCATGTTGGAATAGAAGTTCGAGCTGCTCATTGGTTCACTTTTCACCGGCCGGGATTGTCAATCTGCTTTAAGCGCCGCATCTCTTCTAGGCAACCTTTAGATTGCCGCCGCCGCGCGTCAGAATGTCCGCGGCGCTTGGCTACCGCAGGAGGGACGTGATGAACCTGGAAAAGCTTCGGGAAGACTATGTTCAGAGGGTCAAGGAGTACGAGGACAATCTCAAATCCATGACCGAGAATGAGGTCAAGCACTTCCGCGCGGAGGGAGCCGGGCCGCTCTCCGATATCACCGAGCAGATCCGCAACGAGTATTATCGGCACATCGAGACCTATGCGGCTCTGATTGCGGAAATCGATGCCATTCTCGGGGCATAGGACGCACCCGACGGATGTGATGTTCGGGATGTTTAAACCCCTGGCCGAGTTCCTCGCTTTGCTTCCGGCCCCCGCGCCGAAGTTGACGTCAGAAAACGAAGAGGGCCTGCAAGGCTGCAGGCCCGATCGCGACAATTCGGTGAGGCGCGGCCATGAAGACCGCGCCTCCTTTGCTCTTTAGGCTTCGTTGTAGGCTGCCACGACGGCGGCCAGCTGATCGTCATTCATTGCCTGGATCTGCGGTGTGGTGAAGGCGTTGGCGTGATCCTTGTCCAAGGCCGAGATGTCATCCGCAGAAAGTCCCGAGATCGCGCTGACGTCAATTGCGGCGATTTCGTCGACAGAGAATTTCGCTACGCCTTCCGGTGCCATTGCGCCGATCTGTGCAGCGTTCAGTTTAGCAGTCTGCGACAGCGTGATCCCTTCGATCTGAGCGACGCTCATTCCGGTGATCTGGCTTGCCTTCAGGCCGGTGATGGCCGTGTCGCTGAGCTTGCCGATCTGAGCGGCGGAGAGACCCGCGATCTGATCGTTGGTCAGCGCTCCGACCTGAGCTGCCGACAGTGCGCCGATCTGTTCATCGGTGAACTTGCCGAGCTGGCCTGCCGTAAAGCCGGTGATCTGCTGCGTGGTGACAGCCTTGATCTGATCGGCGCTGAGCTTGCCGATCTGGCTGTCGCTGAGAACACCGATGGCTTCGTTCTTCAGACCGCTGATCGACTTGGTGTTGATCGCGGCGACTGCGTCATCGGTCAGCTTGGTAACGTTGGCAGCGCTGAAGCCTGCGACCTGCAGCGCAGTCAGAAGGCCAGCTTGGCCTGCAGTAATGCCCGCCACCTGATCAGCGCTCATCGCGGTGATCTGGCTTGCCTTCAGACCGGTAACGGCCGTGTTGCTGAGCTTGCCAATCTGACCCGCAGTCAAGCCGCCGATCTGATCGTTGGTGAGCGCACCCACCTGGGCTGCCGACAGTGCACCGATCTGCGCATCGCTGAACTTGCCGATCTGGGTTGCCGTGAAGCCAGGGATCTGAGTCGATAGCAGACCAGAGATCTGATCGGTGCTGAGCTTACCGATCTGGCTTTCGCTAAGGGCGGCAATCGCATCGTTCTTCAGGCCGTTGATCGCCTTCGCACCGATCGCTCCGATTTCATCGTCGGAGAACTTGGCGATGTCTGCTGCACTCAGAGCCCCAACCTGGGCTGCCGTCAGCACGCCAGCCTGAGTAGTGCTGACACCCTCGAGCTGCGTGTCGCTCATCGCGGTGATCTGCGTTGCCTTGAGACCTGCAACGGCCGTGTCGCTGAGTTTGCCGATCTGAGCGGCGGAGAGACCCGCGATCTGATCGTTGGTCAGCGCTCCGACCTGGGCTGCCGACAGTGCGCCGACCTGTTCGTCGGTGAACTTGCCGAGCTGGCCTGCCGTGAAGCCGGTGATCTGCTGCGGCGTCATCACCTTGATCTGATCGGCGCTGAGCTTGCCGACCTGGCTGTCGCTCAACACAGCGATCGCTTCGTTCTTCAGGCTGCCGATGGCCTTGGTGCTGAGGGCTGCAACGGCATCGTCGGTCAGCTTGGTGACGTTCGTGGCGCTGAAGCCTGCGACCTGTGCGGCGCTCAGTAGAGCACTCTGGCCCGCAGTGATGCCCGCCACCTGATCAGCGCTCATCGCAGTGACTTGCGTTGCCTTCAGACCGGCAACGGCCGCGTTGCTGAGCTTGCCGATCTGACCTGCGGAAAGACCGCCGATCTGGTCGTTGGTCAGCGCACCCACCTGGGCTGCCGACAGCGCACCGATCTGCTCGTCGCTGAACTTGCCAATCTGGCCAGCCGTGAAGCCGCTGATCTGCTTCGGTGTCATCACCTTGATCTGATCGGCGCTGAGCTTGCCGACCTGGCTGTCGCTCAACACAGCGATCGCTTCGTTCTTCAGGCTGCCGATGGCCTTGGTGCTGAGGGCTGCAACGGCATCGTCGGTCAGCTTGGTGACGTTCGTGGCGCTGAAGCCTGCGACCTGTGCGGCGCTCAGTAGAGCACTCTGGCCTGCAGTGATGCCCGCCACCTGATCAGCGCTCATCGCAGTGATCTGCGTTGCCTTCAGACCGGCAACGGCCGTGTTGCTGAGCTTGCCGATCTGACCTGCGGAAAGACCGCCGATCTGGTCGTTGGTGAGCGCACCCACCTGGGCTGCCGACAGGGCACCGATCTGCGCATCGCTGAACTTGCCGATCTGGGTTGCCGTGAAGCTGGCGACCTGAGTCGATAGCAGACCAGAGATCTGATCGGTGCTGAGCTTGCCGATCTGGCTTTCGCGAAGGGCGGCAATCGCATCGTTCTTCAGGCCGTTGATCGCCTTCGCACCGATCGCTCCGATTTCATCGTCGGAGAACTTGGCAATGTCTTCAGCACTCAGAGCACCCACCTGGGCTGCCGTCAGCGCACCAGCCTGAGCAACGCTCAGACCTTCAAGCTGCGTGTCGCTCATCGCAGCGATCTGCGTTGCCTTCAGACCGCCAACGGCCGCGTTGCTGAGCTTGCCGATCTGAGCGGCGGAGAGACCGCCGATCTGATCGTTGGTCAGCGAGCCGACCTGGGCTGCCGACAGGGCACCGATCTGCTCATCGGTGAACTTGCCGATCTGGCCAGCCGTGAAGCCGCTGATCTGCTTCGGTGTCATCACTTTGATCTGATCGGCGCTGAGCTTGCCGACCTGGCTGTCGCTCAACACAGCGATCGCTTCGTTCTTCAGGCTGCCGATGGCCTTGGTGCTGAGGGCTGCAACGGCATCGTCGGTCAGCTTGGTGACGTTCGTGGCGCTGAAGCCTGCGACCTGTGCGGCGCTCAGTAGAGCACTCTGGCCTGCAGTGATGCCAGCAACCTGATCAGCACTCATCGCAGTGATCTGCGTTGCCTTCAGACCGGCAACGGCCGCGTTGCTGAGCTTGCCGATCTGACCTGCGGAAAGACCGCCGATCTGGTCGTTGGTGAGCGCACCCACCTGGGCTGCCGACAGGGCACCGATCTGCTCGTCGCTGAACTTGCCAATCTGGCCAGCCGTGAAGCCGCTGATCTGCTTCGGCGTCATCACCTTGATCTGATCGGCGCTGAGCTTGCCGACCTGGCTGTCGCTCAACACAGCGATCGCTTCGTTCTTCAGGCTGCCGATGGCCTTGGTGCTGATGGCCGCAATTTCGTCGTCAGAGAACTTGGCAATGTCTTCAGCACTCAGAGCACCCACCTGGGCTGCCGTCAGCGCACCAGCCTGAGCAACGCTCAGACCTTCAAGCTGCGTGTCGCTCATCGCAGCGATCTGCGTTGCCTTCAGACCGCCAACGGCCGCGTTGCTGAGCTTGCCGATCTGAGCGGCGGAGAGACCGCCGATCTGGTCGTTGGTCAGCGAACCGACCTGGGCTGCCGACAGCGCACCGATCTGCTCATCGGTGAACTTGCCGATCTGGCCAGCCGTGAAGCCGCTGATCTGCTTCGGCGTCATCACCTTGATCTGATCGGCGCTGAGCTTGCCGACCTGGCTGTCGCTCAACACAGCGATCGCTTCGTTCTTCAGGCTGCCGATGGCCTTGGTGCTGAGGGCTGCAACGGCATCGTCGGTCAGCTTGGTGACGTTCGTGGCGCTGAAGCCTGCGACCTGTGCGGCGCTCAGTAGAGCACTCTGGCCCGCAGTGATGCCCGCCACCTGATCAGCGCTCATCGCAGTGACTTGCGTTGCCTTCAGACCGGCAACGGCCGCGTTGCTGAGCTTGCCGATCTGACCTGCGGAAAGACCGCCGATCTGGTCGTTGGTGAGCGCACCCACCTGGGCTGCCGACAGGGCACCGATCTGCTCGTCGCTGAACTTGCCAATCTGGCCAGCCGTGAAGCCGCTGATCTGCTTCGGTGTCATCACCTTGATCTGATCGGCGCTGAGCTTGCCGACCTGGCTGTCGCTCAACACAGCGATCGCTTCGTTCTTCAGGCTGCCGATGGCCTTGGTGCTGATGGCCGCAATTTCGTCGTCAGAGAACTTGGCAATGTCTTCCGCACCGATGGAGCCGATCTGTGTCGCATTTAGGCCCTTGATCTGATCAGCCGTGAGGCCTTCGATCTGGTCGGGAGTAAGAGCCGCAATCTGCGTGGCGCTGAAGGCTGCAATCTGATCGTTCCCCAGAGCCCCGATTTTCGTGGCGTCGAGTGCGGCAAGCAATTCCGGCTTCAATCCTGCGATCGCGGTCGTTGAAATCGCGCCGAGCTGATCTGAATCGAGCGCTTCGATATCTTCAGCCTCAAGGGCGGATATCTGATCTTTGTTGAAAATCTTGAGCTGCTCTGTGGAAAGCGCCGCGACATCCTCGGTAGAGAAGCCCTTAATCGTCTTTGCCGATAGAGATTTGATCTGGGTATTGGAAAGAGAAGAAACGATCGAGGTCATGAAATTGCCCTTGCACTGGCGTTAGCGGTGACGGTGTCTTTCGTCTCGCGTCTCGTAGCAAAAGCTGGCGCGCGCCAGTCCATAGGTGGAGGGTTCGCGCCGTGCACAACTGCATGGCCGAGACGCTTAGACAAAATATTTCGGAAGACATCGCTCGAAGGAGCTAGGGCGTAAACCCATTAATGTTCTTGGCGTTTTGCGTGCCTCGTGATTCAAGGCTTCCGAATGAGGAGCCATGATGACACGCCGCCGCTACGAACTCACGGACCAGGAATGGTCGATTATTTCGCCACTTCTTCCCAACAAGCCGCGCGGCGTTCCCCGTGTCGACGACCGACGGGTGTTGAATGGCATCCTTTGGCGCTTCCGAACAGGCTCTCCTTGGGCGGAAGTTCCTGAGCGGTATGGGCCGCCAACCACCTGCTACAACCGCTTCGTCCGCTGGCGGAAGGCTGGTGTCTGGGATCGGCTTCTTGAAGCGGTTTCAGAAGCTTACGATGGCGACATCGTCATGATCGACTCGACCTGTGTTCGCGTTCACCAGCACGCGGCCACGGGAAAAAAGGGGATCAAGACGATGGTGGCATGGGACGTTCCCGCGGCGGGCTCACGAGCAAAATCCACGCGCTCGTCGATGCTGAAGGTCGGCCCGTCACGCTCCGTCTGACCGGCGGGCAGATTGCTGATTGCACTGAAGCCGATGCGCTGACTGACAGCCTCGGCGAAGGCGACATCCTGCTTGCCGACAAGGGCTATGACAGCAACGCCATCCGGGCTAAGGCGGCCGCGCGCAAAGCCTGGGCCAACATCCCGCCCAAAGCAAATCGGACGGGCTCCTTCTCATTCTCGCGCTGGGTTTATCGGCAGCGAAACCTCGTGGAGCGGTTTTTCAACAAGATCAAACAGTTCAGAGGTATCGCCACACGCTACGACAAGCGCCCGGAAAACTATCTCGCCGCTGTCAAACTTGTCGCGGCGCGCATCTGGTGTCAGAGTTTATGAGTCGACGCCCTAATGTTTAGGATAAGGCATCATGCGCACGGTGCGTGAAACGACCGTCTCCTAAACCTCGACATTCGACAGGACCAAACCCGAACATCGTTGAGCCTAGACGATGAGATTCGCCATAGACTGACTGAGCAAACAATTATGCTGCAACCACTAATTATGAGTTAATGTACCGTTATTCCCCTCAAGTTATGTCTCGTTTTGTGTAATGGCCCCATGAATATCCGGACACGATCTCCCACTTGATAAGTCTGCGAAGTAATGTGCCCATTATGACTAGTCACCATCCCAAGATAGAAGTCCTGTGACCTGCCACTGCGAATTTCCTCCAGAATTGATTAGATCATCGGCGTTTTGCGTGAGCAGGAAGCTGGCGCGAAAACGGCCGACCTTTGCCGCAACCACGGCATCTCGGAAGCGACCTTCTACAACTGGAAAGCCAAATATGGCGGCATGGAAGTGTCCGAGGCGAAGCGGTTAAAGGCGCTGGAAGATGAGGATGCCAGACTGAAGAAACTGCTTGGCGAGCATATGCTGGCAGCCGCACTCCGCGAGCTTCTTCAAAAAAAACGGTCGGGCCTGCCGCCAATCGTGATGCCGTCACACATCTGAAGGCCGCCATAAGTCTTTCGGAACGGCGGGCCTGCCAGATTATATCCGCCGACCGCAAGTCGATCCGCTACCGATGCCGACCGCCGGAGGTCGAGTTGCGAGCGAAGTTACGCAACCTCGCAAATGAACGACGGCGCTTTGGCTATCGTCGGCTGTTCATCCTGCTTCGACGAGACGCAGATATAGCGCGACGATCAGGATGAGACGCGAGCGACAATCTGGATGAGATTCTTATGTCGCGGTTGGAGCGAAGTTATCATGTTGATTGTCGCTGGCAAGAGTTTCATCGTGTTCTGATTGCCGCTCCGCGACAAGCTGGGAAGAGCTTTTGATTGTCGCGAATGAGGCGGGTCTGCCGCGCTGGCGTTTGGCTTCCATGGCCGAACGCCGCCGGTAGCTTTCGACATTCATCTCGAAGATTGTTGCGTGATGGACAAGTCGGTCCACCGCGGCAAGCGTCATGGCCGGGTCTGGAAAGACGCGGTTCCATTCTCCGAAGGGCTGATTGGCGGTGATCATGATGGAACGCCGCTCATATCTTGCGGAGATGAGTTCGAAGAGCACGCTCGTTTCGGCCTGGTCCTTGGTGACGTAGGCCAGGTCGTCGAGGATGAGAAGATCGAACTTGTCGAGCTTTGCGATGGCGGCTTCGAGCTGAAGCTCCCTCCGCGCGACCTGAAGCTTCTGGACGAGATCGGTCGTGCGGGTGAAGAGCACGCGCCAGCCGTTCTCGATTAGCGCGAGGCCGACGGCTGCGGCGAGATGGCTCTTTCCGCCGCCGGGCGGACCGAACATCAGGATATTGGCGCCTTTGGCGAGCCAGCTATCGCCGGCTGCAATCGCCATGACCTGGGCCTTGGAGACCATGGGAACAGCGTCGAAGGCGAAGCTGTCGAGCGTCTTTCCGGGTGGCAGGTGGGCCTCGGCGAGGTGTCTTTCGATCCTGCGATGGGCGCGTTCGGCCAATTCATGCTCGGCGATGGCCGAGAGGAAACGGGCAGCAGGCCATCCTTCCCGATCGGCCTGCTCGGCAAATTGGTGCCAGAACGTCTTGATCGTCGGCAGCCTCAGTTCGTTGAGCATGATGCCGAGGCGGGCTTCATCGACTGTGTGGATGTTGCTCTTCATGCGACCTCTCCCGCATAGGCCGTGCCGATCAGGGCTTCATAACCATTGAGCGACGCGAGTTGCACATGAACGATCGGCAACTGATCCGGGTCCGGGCTGAAGACCGCTCTCAAAGCCGCCAGATCAGGCAGTTTGTGGGCGTCGAGCGTTTTGGCAAGCTCCTCGGCCAGTTCACGCTCGCAACTGCGATCGTGAGCCAAGGCAAGCAGTTCCACGGTGATCTTGCAAGCCTGCCGCTCGGGCAGTTGCTCGATGAGCGCGTCGAAAGTCCTGCGATATTCCGGCCTGGGGAAGAGCTTGTCGCGATAGACGAGCCCCAAAAGCGCCATCGGCTTTTTGCGCAGGGAATGAATGACGTGATGATAGTTGACGACTTGATCGTGCTTGCCACTCGCATGGGCGCGGCCTCGGGGTAATGTCAGCAGATGCGTGCCGCCGATGAAGACGTCGAGGCGATCGTCGAACAGACGCACCCGCAGCCGGTGGCCAATCAGACGGGAAGGCACGGTGTAGAAGACCTTGCGCAAGGCGAAGCCGCCGGTGCTCGATACGGTGACGATGACCTCTTCGAAGTCGGTGGTGCGACGATCGGGAAGAGCTTGCAGATGCGTGCGCTCGGCATCGATGCGCTTGCCATGTGCGGCATTGCGGCGGCTGACGATCTCATCGATGAAGGCGCGATAGGATCCGAGGTCGCCAAAGTCCCTGGTTCCGCGCATCAGCAGAGCATCGCGGATCGCATTCTTGAGATGGCCGTGGGAACTTTCGATCGAGCCGTTCTCGTGCGCGACGCCCTTGTTGTTGCGCGTCGGCGTCATGCGATAATGGGCGCACAGTTCGTCGTAGCGATGCGTCAGATCGACCTTGGCGTCGGCATCGAGGTTGCGGAAGGCGGCCGATAAGCTGTCGCTGCGATGATAGAGCGGCGAACCGCCAACCGACCACAGGGCGTTCTGCAGCCCCTCGGCCAGAGCGACGAAGCTCTCTCCACCCAGGATGACATGGGCATGCTCGAAGCCCGACCAGACCAGCCGGAAGTGATAAAGCAGATGATCGAGCGATTGGCCGGCGATCGTCACGCCGAGGCTGCCCATGTCGGTAAAATCCGACAGTCCTAACCGACCGGGTTCGTGCATCTGACGGAAGATCACTTCCTGCTCCTGACCGTGAACAGCCCGCCATGATCGGATACGACGCTCAATCGTACGGCGAACACCTTCTGACAGCTCTGGATGACGCCGCAGCATCTCGTTGTAAACGGCGACCGCTCGGATGCCGGGCGCGGCCTTGAGGAGCGGAACAACCTCGGCGTCGAAGATGTGCTCAAGGGGATCGGGGCGACGCCGGTCGCGCGGCGGCTTGGTCTGCGATGGAAGACGCGCATCCTTCTCGATGCGGTAAGCCGTCGCCCGGCTGATCGACGCCTTGGCGGCAGCGACCTCAATGGGGTTGTTTTGTCGGTACTTCATAAAAAGCCTCGTCTGATGATCGGTTACATGGCGACCCGGCACAAAGGTGATTCTCCATTCTCAGAAAATCACCGACGCTACCGGGCCAACCGCGATCATGAGACGCCGAAAAATTGCGCCGCGGCGGGGGTGTAACTCCAGTCGGGCTACGCCCTCCCTTCGTCACACCCCCGCCGCCGAGTCTCATCCTGATTGACGCTGAGTCTCACCTTGTTTGTCGCCGCGCACGCAGAGCCGTCCGGCGTCAATCCGCCTATCGTCACCGGGTAAGATGTATGGTTTCGGCTACTCAATTTGACCATGGGTAGGTCTAAGTCGGCACCCCTAAAACCAAATACCGGCGGATAGTGAGCGGCTTAGTGCAGCGTCTCCAGTGCAACCTTCGGTCCCTTCGGTCTAACGACATTGCCCTCGGCCGGTCACACGCACAATGGTCTATCAGTCAGAAGCTCCCCAAAAAGCGCTGTCGCATTCCTGGTGCTTTCGGCCTCCCCTATTGTGCAAATTCAAGCTTCCTTTTCGCTGCGCGAGGTGTCTCGTGTGGCCGGCCGTCCTGCCATACATCGACCACGGACATCGTCATGTTCCGATCAAGACCCGGTCGCCAGCGCGCACCTATGTTGCGGCAAGTTTGGCCGACTCGAAGGAAGGCATAAGGGGTCTGCCCCGATTCAGTCCGGAGACATTTCAGGAGACGTAAATTCGGAGAGCGTTTCGGGAGAGACATTTCCTCTTTTAATTCAAGAGGTTATCGGCTGGTCGGAGTGGAGTGATTCGAACACTCGACCCCCACGTCCCGAACGTGGTGCGCTACCAGACTGCGCTACACTCCGTGACCAGCGGCGCCTCTATAGACCGGCGCATCCTGTTGCGCAAGCACGAAAATTCAAAAGCCGGCGCATTTTTCGCCGGCGCGGCTGGCGCACCTCTGCGCAGGGCTAACTGGAGCAAAAAGACACACTTGCGGCAAATTTTGCGATTGCGAAGGTGGGTCGATTTTCTTTTGTCGGGTTCCGCGCTAAAGCGCTCGGCGGGACAAGCGGAAACCGCTGCAGACCAGCGTTTCCCGCCGTCGAATGCGCGACAACTTCAGGGACGATAGAATGACACTCCGCACCTTTGCCGCGGCTGGGCTTGCCATTGCGCTTGCCGGCTGCACGACGATTCCGACCTCCGCCGATCCGATCTCCAGCCGCTGGGTTGGTCAGTCGGCTGGCAAGTTCTTCGCCGCCTTCGGCCCGCCGATCAGCGACACCGAGAACGGCGCCGGCGTCAACTACACCTGGAAGGGCGGCTACAAGACGGTTCGCGTCCCGGCGAAATACGCAGAAGGTGCCGATGGCAAGCGCGGCAAGCAGATCTCGCCCGCACGCACGCAGTACCTGCGCTGCCAGGCGGAAATCGCCACGAGCTCCGACTACACGATCCGCAGCATCCGCGTCGTCGGCGACATCCCCGGCGTCAACGGCCCGTCCTATTGCGCCGAGTTCCTGGCACCGGCCCAGCCCACGCAGTAAGAGGTTCAGAGCGAGCGAATTTGGAAGGCGGCCCGGCGGGTCGCTTTTCGACGAGCGCAAACACCGATCGTCAATCGACGGCCACACACTTGGTCGCGTTCCCCTTTGGCTCGGCTGCCTCGGCAAAGCCGGCTTCCGAGGTGCGCACTCTGGCCGACCGATTGTCCAGAATCTCCGGCGCCAACCTTTCAGAGAAGCCGGAACGACCAGACGAGAAGCTTCGCCCAATCCTCGCTCGTTGTAAAACGAGATGCCACGCCACCAGCGCAACCGAAGATAGCATTTAAGAGCAAGCATTGTGAAGCCGCCGCCTGCGATTTGGCTTGCTCAATTTCAGTGGCGAAAGTTCAGGGGTATGTGGCGAGCAAGAGGCGAGCAACAGTCGGATGGCTGGGGCGCCAGGATTCGAACCTGGGAATGCCGGTACCAAAAACCGGTGCCTTACCGCTTGGCGACGCCCCACCAGAGCTTGAAAGCGGAGACCGCTTTCCAAATCGACGCCTGCTTAGCAAAGCTCGCCGGCAGTCACAATCATTAAGTTTCGGGCCACGGCATATTTCTGTGCGCTTTTTGCGTCGCCATGCTAGGTCTCGGGTCAGCCGTCCAAGACGATCAGGAGTGACGATGAGCCAGTACCGCGCCCGCCCGCCTGCCCTTGCAACGCTGCTGCTCGACGATGCCGTGGTTCGGATCACGCGTTGGGATTTCGAGCCGGGGGCGGACACTGGCGTTCACACGCATGGTCTGGGCTACGTTGTCGTGCCGATGACCGATTGCCAATTTCTGCTTGAGGAAAAGGGTGAAAGCCGCAGGGTCGATGTCGCCAAGGGCGCGGCCTACCGGCGCGATGCCGGCATCGAGCACAATGTCGTCAACGCCGGCGATCAGCCGATGTCCTTCGTCGAGATCGAATACAAATAGATGGCAAGTCCCGAGTTCAATCTTGCCTTTGAGCCAGCGTACGGCCAGGCTCTTCCGATTGCCCCCGGCGTGCAACGGATCACGGTCAACAATCCAAGTCCCTTCACCTTCCATGGCACCAACAGCTATATCGTCGGTCATGGTTCCACAGCGGTCATCGACCCCGGCCCTGAGGACGAGGCGCATTTCCAGGCGTTGATGGCAGCGCTCGGGGGACGCGAAGTCACGCATATCTTCGTCAGCCATACGCATCGCGACCACTCCCCACTGTCTCGGCGCCTGCAGGCCGCTACCGGTGCGCAGATCGTTGCGGAGGGGCCACACCGCGCAGCCCGTCCGCTGCACCAAGGCGAGGTCAATCCCTTCGACGAGAGCTCTGACGTGGATTTCCGGCCCGACATTGCGATCGGCGACGGAGAGACGATAGAGGGCGACGGATGGAGGCTGACGGGCGTGCTGACGCCGGGCCACACCGCCAACCATGCGGCCTTCGCGCTCGAGGGAACGGGCATCCTGTTTTCCGCCGATCATGTGATGGCATGGGCTACCTCCATCGTCGCGCCGCCAGACGGCTCCATGTCCGACTACATGACGTCCCTCGACAAGCTGATCGCGCGGCACGATCGTCTCCTGCTTCCCGGCCATGGGGGCCCAGTCCGCAAGCCGATCTCGTTCATGCGGGCGCTCAAAACCCATCGGCGGATGCGCGAACGCGCCGTGCTCGGCCGCATCCGTGCCGGCGATCGCAATATTCCCGAGATGGTGAAGGTGATTTATCGCGAGACCGATCCGCGCCTCCACGGCGCCGCGGCCCTTTCGGTTCTTGCCCATATCGAGGACCTGGTAGAGCGCGGCGAGGTCGAAACGGACGACCCGCCTGCCCTGCTCGGATCGTACCGGCCTGCGACGCGGAGATAGCTCATGGGCAATGCCTACAGTTACCGTGCCGACGTCGCTGTGCCGACCTTTGCCGATGACAAGCCGCTCATCGTCTTCGATGGAGCGTGTGTGTTCTGCTCCACCTGGGTCCAGTTCGTCCTGAGGCATGACAAGGCGAAGCGCTATCGCTTCCTCGCGGCGCAGTCGCCGCTCGGGGAAGCGCTTTACCGGCACTATGGACTGAACGAGCGCGACTACGAGACCAACATCCTGATCGAAGACGGGAGCGCCCACTTCAAGTCGAGAGGCACAATCCGGATGCTTGCAGGCCTCGGCTTTCCTTGGTCGCTGGTCAAGATCCTTCGGGTGCTGCCGCAGGGACTTGCCGACAGGCTTTACGAACTTATCGCCCGCAACCGGCTTCGAATTGCCGGCCAACGCCAGACCTGCTTCGTGCCGAGCCCTGAGCTTAAGGACCGCTTCCTGGGATAGCTGTCCGGCGGCGAAGGCCGCTCAATCGATCGCCAAAATGCGGACCGATTAGCTGCCGGCGATGCCGAGCAATTCGGAATCGAGAGCCCTTAGATAATCCTCAGCAATATCGGCGCTGAGGCCAAGGTCGTGCGGGCCGTAGCGCGAGGCGACGCGAACGTCGACGAGGGTGGTTTCTGCTTCTTCGCGCAGGCGGATGACGATGTCGAAACGCAGGCCGAGGACGAGGGTGCGGGTTTCGCCCTGCAGCGTCACGCCATTAGCCCGGCGAATCAACAGCGCCACATCGTCGTCATAGGGCCGCGGTATCGGGATCGGCACGGCCTCCGGCGCTTCGTCAACCGCGCCTTCGTCCGGCTGCGGCTTCGCCGGCCGGTCTTCGAGATCGCGGTTTGGCTCGCTGTCGCCGTCGGCGCGGGTGATACGGACGCCGCCCTGCTTGGCGACCTTCTTGACGGCCTCGAGCACACGATCGATCGCGCCGTCATAGCGACGGCCTGTGAGTTCCGGATAGGCTTCGAGCTGCTTTTCACGGTCCTCCGGCGTCACCGCCGGCTGGCGCTTCAGCCAGATCTGATCGGCGTTCGGCGTCTTCAGCCAATCCGGCGCGGAGACGAGATCGGTCGATACATCATAGATAGCCGGCAGCATGAAATAACGCTCGACCGCAATCCCGCCGATCGCAAGCGGAAGAGCAGCAAAAATCAGGGCCTTCAGCGCATCAAGCCCGCCTTCGGCACCGGTCAGCCAAAGGCTGCGCAGCCCGGCAACGGCAAGCAGCGCCGCCAGCAGCGCGAAACCGGCCGAAACGAGCAGAACCAGCACCAGGTATGGCGTGACAAGGCCGGCGAAGCGGTGACCAACCAGAGCCGCAAGGCAGAGAACCAGTGCAAATGCCCCCAAGCGTCGCGAGAAGCGGGCGGCATTTGAAACAGGGCGGTCGAAACGGATTGCCATCAAACTTACCGGTGAGTCGCAAGCGGCGCGTCCCGCATGAACGCGCAAAATCGCCCTCGACTTGTTTAGTGCAAGATTCGCCTAAATTGAAACTGTTGTGTCGATCCGGGGGGCGCAATCCACGAAGAAGACGACAATGGCGTGCGTAAGCATTTTCTGATATTCCTTGATTTGCGGTTGTGTAGATTGCGTCGCACACCGACCAACAGGAGAAGGGCAATGATTGCACCGGGGCTTGCATCGGGAACCCAGGCGCCGCCGCTGAGGAGAGCCGATCATGCGGATCCACTTCTGCCGATGGAGCTTCTGGAACTGGAACTGTCGCTCGACGGATACGATGGCAAATCCGACTTCTGCGAGACAGTCCGCGTGGCTTCGGCCAAGGCCGGGGGAGAACTTCTCTTCGATCTTCCGGCCGAAGGATTGATGGACGACTGCAAGCGGATCGCCGTGCTTCGTATCCCGTCGTCCGAACAGCAAATGCGCGTCGTTCTTGCCGTGCTCGATCACAGCGGCACCGAAATCCGCATGGAAGCGCCGGACCCTGCGACAGCCCACCTCGCCCGTTTCGCCGAGGCCTTCGTCAAGGTCCTCGCACGGTTCTGACCTAGTCGCGCTGGGCTGCCGCTTCCGCCACGCTGCGGAATGGGAATTTTCGCCCGCACTCGCACTTGATCATGCAGGTTTCCTGATGATTGGATGCGCGCTGGACGAAGAAGCCGCGCGGCAGGTGATCGACGCTGAAGCCCGGATGCTTGCGTTTCGCATCGTCGATCTCGGAGGCTTCTGCAAAGCCGGTATTGCCGCATTGCGGACAGGTCAGTTTCTTCGAGAATCGATCGCGCAGTGCCATGCTTGCCTTCCAATGTCGTCCGAGCAGCCTTCTTACAGACGATCCCGGTCCGGCGAAAGCCGTCCGCGCGCCAAGTTGGGTGGCTGGGCGCGATCCCAAAGAGCAACATCAACCCTAAGCCGTTCTTTTAGTTGACTGTAAGCCGCGATCAGCGTCATCTGCCTGTGGGGAATTTTCGTTGCAAAGACACGCCGATGCGCATTCTCGCTTTATCTCTCGCACTTGCCGCAGCCGCCACTTGCCTCTCGGCATGTCAAACGCTGACGCCGGAGCAGCGGCACGCCGCCGACGAGACGCAATGCCTACACTATGGTTTCAGACGTGGCACGGATGGCTTTGCGGCGTGCCTGCAACGCATCGATCTCTATCGCCGTGCACAGGCCCGCTACGACAGTGATATGCTCATGATGCAGATGGCTTACGATCTCGACCATCCTTACTATGGCCGCCGATACTGGCGCCATTGGTAATCACCGCCTGCGCCGCGGCCAGCCGCGCAATCGGCACGCGGAAGGGTGAACAGGACACGTAGTCCAATCCAATTTCCTCGCAAAAATGGATGGATGCGGGATCGCCGCCATGTTCGCCGCAGATTCCGAGCTTCATGTCGTTGCGCGTCCGTCTGCCGCGTTCGGCGGCAATGCGGATCAACTCCCCGACACCATCGAAATCCAGCGAAATGAAGGGATCGTGTTCGATGATTCCCTTGCGCTGATAGGTGGGAATGAAGGCGGATGCATCATCGCGCGAGATGCCGAAGGTCGTCTGCGTCAGGTCGTTGGTGCCGAAGGAGAAGAATTCCGCCGCTTCTGCAATGATATGGGCTCTGAGAGCTGCGCGCGGCAGTTCGATCATCGTGCCGACCAAGTAATCGATCCGCATACCCGCCTCCGCCATTACGTCCCCGGCGATGGCATCGATGCGCTCCTTGACGTAGTCCAGTTCCGAGCGCAGCCCGACAAGCGGCACCATGATCTCTGGCACGACAGCCGCACCCGTTTCATGGGCTGCCGCGACGGCCGCCTCGAAAATGGCGCGCGCCTGCATTTCGACAATTTCAGGATAGGAGATTGCCAACCGGCAGCCGCGATGCCCGAGCATCGGATTGAATTCGTGCAGCGCATCGACGCGCAGGCGCAGCGCCGCCGCGTCCATGCCCATCGCAGCGGCAACGTCGGCGATCTCCTCGTCCGTCTTCGGCAGGAATTCGTGCAATGGCGGGTCGAGCAGCCGGATCGTCACCGGCAGTCCGTGCATGACATTGAACAGGCTGGTGAAATCGTGCCGTTGCACCGGCAACAGCCTGTCGAGAGCGGTACGGCGGCCGGTCTCGTCCTCAGCAAGGATCATCTCGCGCATCAGATGAATGCGGTCGCCCTCGAAGAACATATGCTCGGTGCGGCAAAGGCCGATGCCCTCGGCCCCGAAGGAGCGAGCTGCGCGCGCATCTGCCGGCGTATCGGCATTTGTGCGCACGGTCATGCGGCGTGCCCGATCGGCCCATTGCATGATGCGCCCGAAATCACCCGAAAGCTCAGGCTGGACCATCTGCACGTCGCCCTTCAGCACCTGTCCAGCCGAGCCGTCGATGGTGATGACATCGCCCTTCTTCAGCGTGACACCGACGCCAATCAGGCGCTCGTTGCGGGCGTCGATGCGCATGCTGCCGGCCCCGACGACACAGGGGATACCCATGCCACGCGCGACGACAGCGGCATGGCTGGTCATGCCGCCACGCGTCGTCAGAATGCCCTCGGCTGCATGCATCCCATGGATGTCTTCGGGACTGGTCTCGACGCGCAGCAGGATGACTTTGCGCCCCTCATCGGACGCCGTCACAGCCTCCTCGGCCGTGAAGACGATTTCACCGGTGGCTGCGCCGGGCGACGCCGGCAAGCCGCTGCCGATGACCTCGCGTGCAACACGCGGATCGATCGTCGGATGCAGGAGCTGATCCAGGGACGAAGGTTCGATGCGCAGCACCGCCTCCTCTTCGGTGATCACCTTCTCATCTACCATGTCGACGGCAATCTTCATCGCCGCGCGCGTGGAGCGCTTGCCGGACCGCGTCTGCAGCATCCAGAGTTTTCCGCGCTCGATGGTGAACTCGATGTCCTGCATGTCGCGATAATGCGTCTCAAGCTCGGAACAGATGCGCGACAGCTCCTTGAAGGCATCCGGCATCAGCTTTTCCATGGACGGCCGCTCGGAGCCGGAACTGATACGGCCTTCCTCGGTAATGCTCTGCGGCGTGCGGATGCCGGCGACGACATCCTCGCCCTGCGCATTGACGAGGAATTCGCCGTAGAGCGACTTGTCGCCCGTCGAAGGATTGCGCGTGAAGGCAACACCCGTCGCGGACGAATTGCCATGATTGCCGAAGACCATGGCCTGGATGTTGATCGCCGTTCCCCAGCCTTCGGGAATATTGTGAAGCTGGCGATAGGTAACGGCACGGGCGCTCATCCAACTGGCGAATACGGCGCCGACTGCCCCCCAAAGCTGCACCTCGGGATCCTGGGGAAATTCCAAACCCAGTTCTTCCTCAATCACGCTCTTGTAGAGCGAGACCACGTGCTGCCATTCGCTGGCGGTCATTTCGGTGTCGAACTCATAGCCAAGGCGCGCCTTCTCATCCTCGAGTATCTCCTCGAACACCTCATGATCGAGACGCATGACGACGTCGGCATACATCTGGATGAAACGCCGGTAGCTATCCCAGGCGAAACGTGCGTCGCCGGCGTCGTGGCCGAGCGCCTGGACGGTCTCGTCGTTGAGGCCGAGATTGAGGACGGTGTCCATCATCCCTGGCATCGAAACCCGCGCTCCGGAGCGCACGGACAGCAGCAGCGGCCGATCACCCGCACCGAACCGACGGCCGGTGATTTCCTCGATGCGTTCGATGCCGGCGCGGACCTGCACTTTCAGCTCTTCGGCAATCTGGCGCTCGTTCTTGTAGTAAGCAGAGCAGGCGTCAGCAATGATCGTCAGACCGGGAGAGACAGGAAGGCCGAGATTGCACATCTCCGCGAGGTTTGCGCCTTTGCCGCCCAAGCGCTCACCGTCGAGGGCACTGCCCTCTGCCTGACCACTGCCAAATGTATAGACCCACTTGGTCATATTCCCCCCAACACCAAATCCGGATCAACTTAATCCGTTGGTGTTGAAATGAAAATCGACAAATGCGGCCGAAATGTTGCGACGCACAATAACTGCGACAGACTGAAGCAATTGAAGGGAAAAAAAGCTTTGCGGGACTGCAACAAAGTCCCGCAAAGCCTTATGTCCGTCCGGCCAGGAAAACCGGACGGGGGGTTCCGCCCATACGACTGTCGGAGCCAAAAGCGTATTGCTCCGAGCGCGTCGCGCAGGAAACTCTGCTGCCGATACGCTTTCGCGGTCATTCGGCGGCGACATGAAGCAATCTCTAATACAAGATCGGTACGAAAACATCATCTGAAGGGGGAGATATCCCAATTCCGGCAGACTTTTTTTGGGCTTTTCTCGGCCGCTTGCTCAGGCGATCTCACGCAGTTGCTCAGCCGTCTGAAGATCGACGGACACGAGCTGCGATACCCCTTGCTCCGCCATCGTCACGCCGAACAGCCTGTTCATGCGCGCCATGGTGATCGGATTGTGCGTGATGATGACGAAACGCGTCTCGGTGGACGCAGCCATTTCGTCCATCAGGTTGCAATAGCGCTCGACATTGTGGTCGTCCAGTGGGGCGTCCACTTCGTCCAGAACGCAGATCGGTGCCGGATTGGTCAAGAAGACCGCAAAGATCAGCGCCATTGCCGTTAGCGCCTGCTCGCCGCCCGAAAGGAGCGTCATCGTCTGCGGCTTCTTGCCTGGCGGACGGGCGAGGATTTCGAGACCGGCTTCGAGCGGATCGTCGGACTCGATCAGCTGCAGTTCGGCCGTGCCTCCGCCGAAAAGATGGGTGAAGAGGCGCTGGAACTGGCCGTTGACGACATCAAACGCAACGATCAGCCGCTCGCGGCCCTCGCGATTGAGGCTCTGGATCGCGCCACGCAACTTGCGGATCGCGTCGATCACGTCGTCTCGCTCCTTGATCAGTGCCTCGAGTTTCCCGCTCAGCTCCTCCTGTTCTTCCTCGGCGCGCAGGTTGACCGCGCCAAGTCGCTCGCGCTCCATCTTGAGGCGCTCGAGTTCGCGCTCGACCTCGCGAAGGTCAGGTGCTGTTTGCAGCGACTCCAGTCCGGTAAGCCGAAGTGCCTCATGGGGCGCGACGTTCAGGGTCTCGCGAATTCGCGCCTCCGTTTCCTGCCGCTTTTCACGGGCGGATACCAGGCGTTCTTCGGCGCGACCGCGGCGCTCGCGGCTCTCGGCGAGCTCGGAGAGAGCCGTCGCCGCCTTGTGGTCGGCATCGCGCTGCACGAGCTCGGCTTCGGCAAGCACATCGGCTGCGTGGCGGCGCGCATCCTCGGTCTTCTGGAGTGCGTTCAACAGCGCGCGTCGCTTGTCGTCGAACTCATCGGGAGCCATTTCGAGCTCGGCCGCTTCCTCGCGCGCTTCCTCCTCGCGGTCGCGAAGCGTGGCGATGTGATCCTCGGCGCTCGCGGCGCGCTGGCGCCAGGTCTCGCGTTCCTGCCCGATGGCAACGATGCGGCGCTGGCGGGCCTCGTTTTCGCGGTCGAGGCTTTCATGGCGGGCCCGTGCTTCGGCGAGCGCGCCCCGGTCGGTCGCGACCTCGACCTGCTGCGACCGAAGCCGCTCGTCGATCGCCGTTAGATCAGGGGCATCGTCCAGCTCGATATGGGCGTTCTCTTCCTGGACAGAGAGATCCTCAAGCTGGATCTGAAGCTGGCTGACCGCTTCGGCAATGACATCGCGGCGACGGATGAGATCGCCGGAGGCTCGTTCCGCCACGGCCAGCGCTTCGCGCGCCTCGGCGAGTTGCCGAGCGGAGATGCGGCTTGTTTCACGCGCCTCGGCGAGGCGCTGTTCTTGAAGGCCAATGGCATCGACGGCACCCGCCAACCGTTCCTCTGCTTCGGTGAGTAAGTCGCGGGCAAGTGCGGCTTCGTTTTCCAGTTCGGCGAGCCGGTTCTTCTGCGCCAGCCGCAGCGCGGCCGCGCTCGGGGCATCGGCACCGGTGACATGGCCGTCCCAGCGGTAGACGGCGCCCTCCTTGGTCACAAGACGCTGGCCGGGTTTAAGGTCCCTCATCAAGGCTGCAGCATCCGAACTGGAGACAAGGCCGATTTGCTTCAGGCGACGCATTAGCGCGGCAGGGGCGCGAACATAGTCAATTAGCGGCGTCGTGCCGGCTGGCAGCGCTTCATCCGCGGCACCGTCGCCATTGCCAGACCAATGAGCCGGCGCCTTGGGATCAAGCGGGGATTCAATGTCGTCGCCCAGCGCGGCGCCGAGCGCCGTTTCAAAGCCGCGGTCGACGCGCAACTGATCGGCGGCCGTCGCAAATTCGCCTGCGGCGGCACCGGCAGCGAGCATGCGCGAAATGGTCCGGGCTTCGGTTTCGATGGCGTTCAGCTTGGCGCGCGCCTGATCGACCGGTGATCGGGAAAGAGCTTCGGTCCGGCGGGCAGCGGCCAAGGCCTGCTCGACACCCTGGATCGCGGCTTCCGCCTCGGCAACAGCCTGCTCGCCCGCCTTCACCACGGCCCGCTTCTCGTCCGGATCGGGTAGGCTGGCAATCGTTTCGCCGATTGCGGAGAGCTCGCGATTGGCCTCGTCCATCTGCCGCTCAAGGCGCATCTTGCGATCGGCAAGGTCGCGGATGGCGCGCTCGAGCTGGTTGCGCCCGGCTGCAGCCTCGGCGCGTTCGGCGGTCAGCACTGCAAAGACACGCTCGCTGTCGGCAAGCTTGGCGGCCGCCTCTTCGAAAGCCCCGCGCGTCTCTTCGGCAAGCCGACCGGAATCGGCAAGGATCTCGGCAATTTCGGTCTCTTCGGCATCGAGCCTCGCCAAGATCGCGGCGTTGTCTGCGACCAGCCGCTCCTCGCGGCGAATGTCCTCGCCGAGCTGCGCAAGGCGGCGGGTCAGTTCATCGCGACGGCGCAGGATGCGGTTGGCATCCTCCTCGAGTTGCGTCTTGGCGATCTGCAGGCGCTGCAGCGCGGCGGCGGCACGCGCTTCGCCCTCGCGCAGTTCCGGCAGCTTGAGGCTCGCAATGCCCTGGGCCTTGGCAGCCTCCATCTGCATCTGCGCCTTCTCGGCGACGATGACCGTGGCCTGATTGAGCGCGCTATCTGCCTCGGCTTCCGCTTCCTTGGCCTGAACCCATCGGATATGCAGAAGCATCGCCTCCCGGGCGCGGATATCTGCGGACAGCGACTTGAAGCGGCTCGCCTGACGGGCTTGACGCTTCAAGCTCTCGATCTGGCTCTCAAGCTGAGAGGTCACGTCGTCGAGGCGTTCGAGATTGCTTTCGGCAGCACGCAGGCGAAGCTCGGCTTCATGCCGGCGCGAATGCAGGCCGGAAATGCCAGCTGCCTCTTCCAGGAGCTGGCGGCGGGCCTGCGGCTTTGCCGAGATTAGCTCACCGATACGCCCCTGCCCCACCATCGACGGCGAACGGGCGCCGGTGGAGGCATCAGCGAAGAGAAGCTGCACATCCTTGGCGCGGCTTTCCTTGCCGTTGATGCGATAGATCGACCCCTGCTCGCGCTCGATGCGGCGAGTGACCTGGATTTCGTCGCTATCGTTGAAGGCGGCAGGCGCGGTGCGCTCGCCATTGTCGAGATAGAGAGCGACTTCGGCGGTGTTGCGGGCAGGACGATTGCCGGAGCCGGAGAAGATGACGTCGTCCATCCCGGACGCACGCATGTTCTTGTAGGAATTCTCGCCCATCACCCAGCGGAGCGCTTCGACGAGGTTCGACTTGCCGCAACCGTTCGGGCCGACGACACCGGTCAATCCACGCTCGATGATGAATTCGGTGGGTTCGACGAAAGACTTGAAGCCGACGACGCGAAGCTTGTTGAACTTCATGCGGCGCCCCCGCGCGGCACAAAGCAAACGACGGGCGCACGGCTTCCGCCGTCGCCCGTCGATCGGATACGGTTCAGGCTAGAGCAGGCTCTCGATAAGGGCCGACATGGTGTCAACCGTCATGTCTCCAGAATAGCGCTTGCCGTTGATGAGGAAAGTCGGCGTGGCATTGACGCCAAACTCCTTGGAACCCCTTTCCCGCGTTGCGTTCACTTCATCCAGCAGCTTCTGGTTCGTCAAGCACTTCGTGAAGCTATCCTCAGTAAATCCGGCAAGTTTGGACATCTGAAGCAGTGCAGCGCGGCCATCGTCCGCGGCAGCCCAGGTCTGCTGCTGCTTGAACAGCATGGCGACCATCGGAAAATACTGTTCGGCCGTGCTCAATTCTTCCGGCTTGGAAGGATTGCAGCGGGCCAGCATGAAGGCGGCAGCCGCACGCGGATCAAACGGGAATTCCCGGATGATGAAGCGCACCTTGCCGGTATCGACGTACTTCTTCTTGATTTCGTCGAAGGTCGTCGTGTGGAAGTGGGCGCAGTGCGGGCAGGTCATCGACATGTATTCGACGATCTTGACCGGGGCGTCTTCCTTGCCGAGTGCCATTTCCGGCAACTCGCCCGGCTCCAGGACGGCGGCCATGTCGACGTCGCCATCGGACTGCGGCATTTCGGTGGCGGCACGCGCGGTGCCGAAACCGGCCAGGGTCGACGCGGTCGCGGCAGCCACGCCGCCCAGGAGCTGGCGTTTCGTCAGTTGCATTTCGGAAATCGGCATGAAGTTCCCCATGAATGAGAGTAGTGGCTGACAGTGCGATATAACGGCTCGAAGCCCTGAACAAGGCACGCTTCGCCAACTTTCTTCAAAGAATTGTGACCTTGGTTGGACGGCCAGATTAAATCGGACAGAATTGCCGCGACAATACTTGGAAGGCGCTAGCGACCGCGCTTCCCCAGCACGGCCGTGCCGAGACGCTTCACCGCTTCGCGCAGCCTGTCGCCCTCGATGCCCTCCATCATATCCTCCAGCCTTGCGGCCGCCGCACCCTTCAGAGGCGGGGGCGTGCGGGAGCGCTTGACCGCCTGATAAACAGGCTTCTGGACGATGCGGATCTGGTGAACGGCGGCGAAGCCGAAGAAACTGTTGACGCGTTGGATGAGTTCGCCCTGCGCATGGGTCAAAAAGAGTGCTCGGGCGCCCTCGCAGGCAATCGTGAGCACACCTGGGCGGAAGCCTCCGTCATCATTGCCGCGCGCCCAGGCAATCTTTTCGGGCCGGGTGCAATCGGCAAATTCCGCGCCGGCGATCTCGTCCCACGAGCCGAGCAGCGCCGTGTTGATGCCGGCGCGCTTTGCAAGCACCGGATCGATCAGCCCGTTCGCCAATTCGGAGATCTGCTTTTCACCTTTGCGTGGATAACTCATCGAAACCTTCACATCGCGCTGCCATCCGGCGCCACTGCCTTGATCGCGCGGCATTGCTTCGCCAAGTATAGGGCACTTCCCCTGACGACGGCAAATGATGACATCGACGACACTGGACGCGCGCGCCGCCAAGCCCCTTCTCGACTGGTATGACCGGCACCATCGCGACCTGCCGTGGCGGGTTTCGCCGCCGATGGCGGCGCGCGGCATCAAGGCCGATCCTTATCATGTCTGGCTCTCCGAGGTGATGTTGCAGCAGACCACGGTGCCAGCGGTAAAGCCCTACTTCACCAACTTCCTGGCACGCTGGCCGACCGTGCGGGATCTTGCCGATGCCGCCAGCGAAGACGTGATGGCGGCTTGGGCCGGGCTCGGATATTACGCCCGCGCCCGCAACCTCAAGAAATGCGCCGAGGCCGTGGCACGCGACCATGATGGCGTCTTTCCAAGCACCGAAGAGGGTCTGAAATCGCTTCCCGGCATCGGCGACTATACCGCTGCCGCAGTGGCGGCGATCGCCTTCAACCGGCAAGCCGCGGTCATGGACGGCAATGTCGAGCGTGTGATCTCCCGCCTCTTCGCGATCGCCGCGCCGCTGCCCACAGCCAAGCCACTGATCAAGCAGAAGGTTGGGCTACTGACGCCGCAGCACCGGCCCGGCGACTTTGCGCAGGCAATGATGGATCTCGGTGCCACCATCTGCACGCCGAAGCGGCCAGCTTGTTCGCTCTGTCCCTTCCGGGGATCGTGCGAAGCGTTGCGCCTGCACGATCCCGAGCATTTCCCGGTCAAGGCGACCAAGAAAGAAAAGCCGGTTCGCCATGGCGCAGCCTTCATCGCGGTGACGGCGGATGGCGACATTTTGCTACGGCGGCGCATCGAGAGCGGCCTGCTCGGCGGCATGACCGAAGTGCCGACGACGAATTGGACGGCGCGACAGGACGGAGCGACGTCGGCCGATGCGGCGCCTTTCCCGGCAGCCTGGGAGCCTTGCGGGACAGTGATCCACGTCTTCACCCATTTCGAACTCCGGCTTTCGATCTACCGGGCCGCGATCGCTTCTCTAATTCAAACAGATAACGGTTGGTGGGAAGCGGTTACAAATCTTGACTCGCAGGCGCTGCCGACTGTCATGAAAAAAGCAATCGCCGCGGCTATCCCGCTCGCGTTCAAACATGCCAAGGATTAATCGATGCCCATTGATCATATTGTTTTCGACATCGGAAAAGTTCTCATCCATTACGATCCGAGTATTCCATTCAGCCGCCTCATTCCTGATGATGGCGAGCGCAAGTGGTTCTTCGAGAATGTCTGCACCCATGATTGGAACGTCGAGCAGGACCGCGGCCGCACTTGGGCCGATGCCGAAGCCCTGCTGATCGAGGTTCATCCGGATCGTGAGGAGCATATCCGCGCGTTCCGGAAGCACTGGCATGAGATGGTCCCGCACTCCTACGACGACAGCGTCGCGATCATGGAGGGCCTGATTGCCGACGGCAAGGATGTGACGATGCTCACCAACTTCGCATCCGACACCTTCCGCGAGGCACAGGTCCGCTTCCCGTTCCTGACCAAGCCGCGCGGCGTCACGGTCTCCGGCGACGTCGGCCTGATCAAGCCCGATATCGCGATCTACGAAACGCATGCGAAGAGCTTCGGCCTCAAGCCGGCGGCGACGATCTTCATCGACGACTCCGCCCCCAACGTCGAGGGCGCCAAAGCCGCCGGCTGGGATGCGGTTCTCTTTACCGGCGCCGACAAGCTGCGTGCCGATCTTGCAGCGCGCGGCGTCAGGGTCTGACCATGGCATTCGATCCGGTTGAGGAAATCAAGCGCTTCCACGGCGCCATCAATGCGCTGGATTTCGATACGATCGAGAACTGCTTCGCGCAGGATGCGACCTATGTCTCGAATGGTGTTGGAAGCCTTTCCGGGCGAGCCGACATCATGGTCGCCTTCTGCAAGTATTTCGACGACTACCCGGACCAGACGGCAATCGACACGCTGGTCGAGAAGGTCAGCCCGAATGCCGGCCGCGCCGTGTGGTCGGTTCGCGCGACGCACAGCAAAACGGGAAAACCGTTGGTGCGGGAGGGCGAAGAGACGATCACCTTCAACGAAGATGGTCGTGTCACCCACGTCGAAGTGACGGACTATCAGGTGTTCTGAAACAACGCTGCGGAAAGATAGAAGACGAGCACAAAAGAGAGCCACAGGTCGGAGATCATGGCGATGTTCCTCGACCGGTTTCTGGCCGGCTCAAGGAGATGCTTGAGACCGGCAAGCCCGTAGAACAGGCTGCCGGTCATCGCTGCCGGGACAATCCACTGCGGCTCGAAGAGGCTGAGCACGCCGAACATACCGATCGACAGGTTGCCAAAGCCGATCTCCTGCACCAGCGACTGGGCTTTGTGATCGGTCACACCGAAAATCGTCTCGGCCGTGAAGGCCGGATTGATGATCTGCTTCAGGCTGGCAACAAGCAGACGCAGGCCTACGCCCCAGAAGACGAACCATTTTCCGACGAGGAAGACGAGGTTTGCATCTGTGCTCCAGAGCGCTTCGGCGACAACGGAGCCCAACGGCAGAACAAGCATCAGCAACAGTATGATCGCAAAATACATGGCGGGTTCCTTGCCTGCTTCGGATCATCAGTCGCCGATACATGACACGGAATTGCGCCGCCGCGCGAGCCAAAATGAAGAGCGCCCGGGGTGTTGATCCCCGGGCGCCAGGCCTTCTTCCGTAACTGGAGGTACAAAACACCGGAAGAAGGCAGTCTCGTCAGGTCGAAGCGGGTGTCATTCCGCCTTTGCCAGATCACTGCGAATAACGGACCGCAAATCGTCGATCGGGCGCAGGGACTGCCCGTCGTCGAAGTGCCAGAATGTCCATCCGTTGCATGCATCAAGACCCTGGACCCTTGCCCCAAGGCGATGAATGGAACCTGCCTCGCCACCGGAGGCGACAGTGCCGTCAGCGCGAACGATCGCGCTGTAACGGCGTCTCGCATCGGTCAGCACCTGGCCGGGCTTGATCAGACCACTTTCGACCAACACGTTGAAAGCCACGCGGACTTCCTGCTTCTTGCCGGTCATGACGGTCAGTTCGGCCTTGCCGAGCGGCTCGACCGCTTCGATGCGAGCGGAAGCTGCGTCGATATAATCCTGCTCGCGCTCGATGCCAACGAAGTGGCGGCCGAGGCGCTTGGCGACGGCTCCCGTCGTGCCCGAGCCGAAGAACGGGTCAAGTATGATGTCGCCTGGCTTCGAGGAGGCCATGATGACGCGGGCAAGCAGCGCTTCCGGCTTCTGTGTCGGATGCACCTTCTTGCCGTCGTCGCCCTTCAGGCGCTCATTGCCGCTGCAGATCGGGAACAGCCAGTCGGAGCGCATCTGCACGTCGTCGTTCGCCGCCTTCATTGCGTCGTAGTTGAACGTGTAGCCCTTGGCCTTGGCGTTCGGGCTCGCCCAGATCATCGTCTCATGCGCGTTCTGGAAGCGACGGCCCTTGAAGTTCGGCATCGGGTTGGTCTTGCGCCAGACGATGTCGTTCAGGATCCAGAAGGTCAGGTCCTGCAGCGTGGCGCCAACGCGGAAAATATTGTGATAGGAGCCGATCACCCAGATCGTGCCCGTCGGCTTCAGCACGCGGCGGCAGGCGAGCAGCCAGGCGCGGGTGAAGGCATCATAGGCTTCGAAGGAGGCAAACTGATCCCATTCGTCATCGACGGCGTCGACCAGCGACTGATCGGGACGATGCAAGGTGCCACCGAGCTGGAGGTTGTAGGGCGGGTCAGCGAAAATAACGTCTACGGAATGGTTCGGCAGGGCTTCAAGGGCAGCAACGCAATCGCCCTTGATGATCGTGTCGATCCAGGAGTCCGGCTTTGCGGAGGCCTTGAGATCGGCAAGCGGAAATACTGACGCCATCTGGAAACTCGCTCATACACATTACGCTTTTACTGTCTGTTATGGTTACTCAGTTTGGTTACCAAAGCCTGAAGGCATGAGCGATTTCAGGAAAATAACTCGTCTCGTGGAAAAGCGCAGCGGAATGCTAGAGACAGATTTCATGGGAAGGAGCGAACAATCGAACGATTGAAGAGCAACGCCGAAGCGATCCGCGCACTCGGTGCTACTTCGCTTTATCTGTTTGGCTCGGTCTCCCGTGATGAGGCGGAACGGGAAGGTGATATCGATTGTTCATCGATTACGACCCGAGCAGTCGTTTCAACGCTTTCGACCTGATCAGCATCAAGCTGATGCTCTGGGAAAGGCTTGACGCCTCCGTGGACATTACAACGCGTGACGGTTTGCATCCGCGCCTTCGATCAAGGATCGAAGAATCGACCAGGCAGGTCTTTTGATGCCGCGCGAAATCCGGCACGCAAGCCGAGCCCTGCCAGAAGACGTCAAGGCAATCCGTCCAGAGGTTCCTTGGCCGCAGATCAAAGCAATCGGAAACGGCGGACGCCACGAATATCACGGTCTCTCCGGCAAGATATTTTGGGGTGTAATCGTCGATGAGATTGCGCGGCTCCGCGGCGCCATCGACGATCTGTGCGTTTCGCGAACGGGGCCTAATCTAAGCCGCGACGTCATGCTCCTTGCGGCTATCGGCGGGAGCTTCCGCTCGCTCGTTCATGCCGTAGTCGCGGACGATATGGCCGATGCGCAGCCGATAGTCCGCGAAGATACCGTTGCGGCCGGCGTGCTGGGCGGCGCGATGTGCCTCCAGGTTTCGCCATGCCCTTACTGCCTCTTCATCGCGCCAGAAGGACAGCGAGAGCAGCTTGCCGCGGTTGGTAAGGCTTTCGAAGCGCTCGATCGAGATGAAGCCGTCGATCTTTTCCAGTTCACCCCGAAGCTCGCCGGCGAGATCGAGATAGGTGTGGCGTTCGCCCATGAAGGGCAGAACTTCGAAGATTACAGCGATCATGGCATCACCAGCTTTGCGTGAGGCAGGGAAATGTTCCTGAGGAAGATGCGATCTTCCTTCAGGAGAAAACGTTCGCGTTTGGCAAACTCGTAGTTTTCCTTGCCGAGCGGATCGGTCGCAAGACGAACGCGATAGGCTTCGTAAGCGGCGAGGCTCTCGATGTTGTAGACGCCGTAGGCGGTCGTCGCCGAGCCCTCATGCGGTGCGAAATAACCGATCAGATCGGCACCATTGCGCGGGATCGCCTGGCCCCAGTTGCGGGCATATTCGGCAAAGGCGTCCTTCTTGAACGGATCGATCTCATAGCGGATGAAACAGGTAATCATCGTCGTCTCCTTGTTATCTGGAAACAGTTTTCGCACATTGCCGGACGACGATGCTTCGGTTAAGATCGAAGTATGAATGAAGGACCTGACATAGCCCAGATCGGTGCGCTGATCGGCGACCCCGCCCGTGCCAACATGCTGACCGCGCTAATGGGCGGCAAGGCGTTGACGGCGACAGAGCTCGCAGCGGTGGGCGGCATTACTGTGCAGACGGCAAGCACGCACCTCGCCAAGCTCGAGGCAGGCAATCTCCTCGCGCAACGCAAGCAGGGCCGCCATCGCTATTTCACCTTGGCAGATGACAGCGTCGGCAAATTCCTGGAAAGCATCATGGGCTTTGCGGCAGGGCGCGGCCATCTGCGCCACAAGCCAGGGCCGAAGGAGCCGGCCTTGCGCAAAGCCCGCATCTGCTACGATCACCTCGCCGGCGATTACGGCGTGCGGATGCTGGACAGCCTGATTGCCCGGGGCGCGATCGATGCGATCGGCGAAGGCCTTGCATTAACGGAGAACGGCGAAAGCGAACTGAAGCGCATCGGCATAGATGTGCACGCCCTGAAGTCGTCGCGCCGACCGCTCTGCCGCTCTTGCCTGGACTGGAGCGAGCGACGGGCGCATCTGGCCGGCAGCCTCGGCAAGGCGCTGCTTTCCAATTTCCTGGAGACGGGTTGGGCCCGTCGCACCGCGGAAAGCCGCTCCGTCATATTTTCCCCGGAAGGCGAACGACAGTTTCTTGCCCTGTTTCCCGCCACCAAATAGCTGCGAACGACCGCAAGATCCAAGCCGCCCGCGGCGCGCAATCCAGCCATGCCCTGCTATCGGTTGAGCTTCGCCCAGGCATCGTGTAAAGGGGCATCATCCCAAACAAGGCGCGAGTAAATGGACGGCTTCGACCTCATCATCTTCGACTGCGACGGCGTTCTGGTCGATTCGGAAATCATCGCTGCGGATGTGGAATCCAAGCTTCTCACCGAAGCGGGCTACCCGATCAGCGTCGAGGAAATGGGCGAGCGCTTCGCGGGCATGACTTGGCAGAACATTCTCTTCCAGGTCGAGCGCGAGGCCAGCATTCCGATTCCGGCCTCCCTGCTTGATAAGTCCGAGACGTTGCTCGATCTCCGTCTGGAGCAAGAAGTGCAGGCGATATCAGGCGCCGAAACCGCGATTTCGCGACTGAAGCTGAAGCGTTGCATCTGCTCGAACTCCGGCAGCGCGCGGCTCGACATGATGCTCGGCAAGGTGGGCTTGAAGCCCCTCTTTGCGCCCCACATCTTCTCGGCGAAGGACCTCGGGCCCGATCGCGTGAAGCCGAAGCCGGATATCTTCCTGCACGGCGCCAAGCAGATGGGCGTTTCGCCTGATCGCGCCGTTGTCGTCGAAGATTCCGTTCATGGCATCCACGCCGCGCGGGCTGCGGGCATGCGCGTCATCGGCTTTACCGGCGCCTCGCACACCTATCCCGCCCATGCCGACAAACTGACCGATGCCGGTGCTGAAACGGTGATTTCCCGCATGAGCGATCTGCCCGGCGTCGTCGCCGCACTCGCCGAGTGGGAAGGCGTTTTGTAACTCAGCTTGCTCTCGAGCGCAGGCGGCGCTCGCGCCCAGCCCTATTCGAAGCTAGTTCCCAGCCGGTACCAGAAGTCGAAGCTCTGCGCCCCCTTTTCGGCGGGAACTGCGATAAATTGCGCCGTCGCAGCGGAACGTCTGCTCTCTGCGACGAAGCGGACCTATTCAGATATCGAAGCAACAATCTCCGTCCAGTGGGGCTGTCTCGCATGAACGTTTCCGTGGAATTGTGCTCTCTTCCCGAACTCGACGATCGGATCACCGTTGTCAGGGCAGGAGACGAAGTTGATGCCATGTTCGTACGCACCGAGAGATTGAACGTCCTGATCGACACTCTCGGAACGCCTGAGCAGTGCCGGATGGCGCTGGACCTACTTGGTGAGGAAGTGCGCGCACGTCCCTTGGTCGTCGTGAACTCCCACATGGACTGGGATCACTTCTGGGGTAACGCCGCGATTGCAGGGAAAGCCCTTGTTGTGGCCCACGCTGCAGCGCGTGAACGGTTGAGTGATCCGTCTTCTCTTCAAGCTCTGAAAGATAAGACACGTGAGGATTCGCGATTTCGAAACGTCGAACTCATAGGTCCAGACATTACCTTTTCAGGTTCAACGGTCCTTCATGGCGGCGATCTCACGCTCGAATTGATTCATACGCCTGACCATATTGCGGTATGGATTCCTGAAATCCGCGTGTGCTTGGCCGTTGACGCCGTGGAGCACCCCATCCCGGAGGTCTGGGGCAGAAATGCGCGTGATCTTCGGCTGATCTGCTCATCCCTCAAACGAATACGCGACTTGGACGCAGAATTCGTCATCCCTGCCCATGGAAGGACGCTCTCTCCTTCGACAGTGAACGACAACTTGTTATACTTCAAAGCATTGGCCGGCTGCGTCGCAAATTTAAGCGAGGCACAGTTAGCGAATCCCGAGCTAGGTAAATCAACTGGCCTTCGGCTTCAGGATTTCGTCGCAATCCCGGCCGACATGGCACAGCACGTGGTGGAATTCTATGAGAAATGCCACGAAAACAACCTCGGCGCGACGGTTCAGGCACGCATAGAAGGGTTGAACTTCGCATAAGATAGCCGCTCGCGGCCTGCTGCAACGAGCGGCTTTTCGCTGGCTCACGCGCAATTCCACAGGGGGCATCGTGGATCTGGCTCCGAACCTTTGCTTTCCCGCAGATCTGCGCTGTTGCATAAGCCGTGTTCGGTCATTCACTGAGCCACGGCCCTGCCGATCCCTCGGGTGATCTTCCTGCGGGGAGTGTGCGCCGGCGCCCAGCTTGACCAGGCGGCGGTTTTCGAGGCCGGTCACAAATTCCTCCGCAAAGACTACACTTTCAAGCTGAGGGCGCCCGACAAAATCTCGAAACGCGCCGGGAGCTGCCCGGGCGCCTCGCCGTCGCTGTCGATCGGGACCGCGGCCTTGCCAATCGGCCAAGCCTCAACGAGCCTGGCGCGATGGATGCTGACAAGCGGGCTCTTGAGGTGGCCGCCACTGTAGATGCTGTTCATCAGCGACAGCACCTTCAGCCTGCCCGCACCGCGGATGATGACCACGTCAAACAGGCCATCGGCGACATCCGCGTCGGGAGCCACCATCATGCCGCCACCGAACCAGGCGCCATTGGCAACGGCGACCGCCGTGATCGGACCCTCGTAAATATTCTCTTCATCGAGCCGAAGGCGGATATTGGGAGGCTTGTAGCGCAGGATCTGCAGCAGGCTGTGGAAGAAAAAAACTGTCGGTCCCGTCAGGCGTCTGCCCCTGCGCGCCGCATTGACGGCACGCACGATATGACCGGACACGCCAAAGCTCGCGATGTTGGCGAAGTGGCGCGCGACCGTATCGCCGTCCTCATCGTCGCAGGTGAGCAATCCGGCATCGATCTGCCGAACGCAAGGAGAGATCAGCTCATGGGCAATCTTGGCAGGATCGCGCGACATCGGAAAATTGCGGGCGAAATCACATCCGGTGCCAGTGGCGATGAAAGAGAAAGCCGTGGCCGGCCGATGCGACTTCAGAATGCCGCCGGCGACCTCGCCGATCGTCCCGTCGCCACCGACGGCGATCACCAGATCGGCCCCGTCATCCGCCAGCTCGCGCCCGAAGCGTTCGGCATCGCCGAAACCCTTGGTTTCACGCAGGCTAAGATCGGTGAATCTCGCCTCGATGGCGCGCCGCAGCGCCGACCAGAACAACCTCTTCCCGCGACGGCCCGACGCCGGATTCAATACGATACCGATTTTCAAGCGATCTGCTCTCCCCGCGCCGGCCAGCATGGCGATGCGGAAACACGGGCGTTCCTCAGGTCTTCTTTTTCTTGCTCGTCGGCACCGGCCCCTGGTCGAAGCCAATGTTCACACGAACCAGCGCGCCGGAACCGACCGGCAGCTTGATGCCGTCCTTGCGGAACAAGGCCTGCGAGGCTCCTGAGCCGACCTCGACCGGGAAATTCGTCACCTCCGAGTAGAGCGCGTCCTCACCGTCGTAGACCGTGATGCGAACCGGGAGTGTGATCTTGCCGGACGAACCACCGCTCGGACCGGCGAGAACGCGAAGCTGCGCTACCACGGTCATCGTCAGGTTCGTATCGTTCAGGCTGCACTGGCGCGTGTAGTCGCCGATCGATGCCTGGTAGGCGAGTTTCTGCGCATCGCCGGTCTTGGCGCCGCCCGCATAGGTGCGGAAGATCGCATCACTGTCCTTCATGAACATCTGCGGGCACGCACCCTGGACGACGGGGGCAGTTGTGCCCGACGCAGTCGTGGCGGTACCGATCGAAGGATTGTTGGACGACGGATTGGCCGGTGCCAGCGGCATGATCTGCCCATTGCCATTCGGCTGGGCTGGTGCCGTTGCGCTGTCTGAGCCACCGCCGACGCCGAGTGAATTGCAGCCGGCGAGCATTGTCGCAAACGAAGCCGAAACGATGAGACGCGAGACCTTGCCAAGCACGATTATTCCACCCTCTCCACAAAGTTTTTTGGCAGGCCCAATCACTTGATGGCAGGCCTTTCGTGACAGTTTGCGATGGTCTATATCAGCGGCGCAAACAAAAATCGATTGGGTAAGAACCGTTTTGATGCACATTTCCGGATCGCAGGCGACGGCCGGCAGAGCAAGCGAGATGCGGCGCGAGGCCTACTTTCCCTCCAACCCGGACTTTCTCCGGCCGGCACATCAAGGATAACGACAGTGGATTATATCTCGACCCGCGGCGAAGCCCCTTCCCTCGGTTTCTGCGATGCATTGCTGGCGGGTCTGGCGCGCGATGGCGGCCTCTATGTACCGCGCAAGTGGCCGCATTTCTCGAAAAAGGAAATCCGTGCGCTTCGCGGCAAGAGCTATCAGGAGGTCGCCTTTGCGGTCCTGTCGCCCTTCACCAACGGTGAAATTCCGGACGAAACCTTCCGCGCGATGATCGATGAGGCCTACGGCACTTTCCGCCACCCGGCGATCGCCCCGCTCGTGCAGACCGGCCCGAACAGCTTCATCATGGAGCTCTTCCATGGCACGACGCTGGCGTTCAAGGATGTCGCCATGCAGCTGCTCGCCCGCTTGATGGACTACGCGCTGGAACAGCGCGGCCAGCGCGCGACCATCGTCGGCGCCACCTCGGGCGACACGGGAGGAGCTGCGATCGACGCCTTTGCCGGCCGCGAACGCACCGACATTTTCATCCTCTTCCCGCACGGCAAGGTCTCGCCGGTGCAGCAGCGCCAGATGACGACCTCCACCGCCTCCAATGTTCACGCGCTTGCCGTCGAAGGCAATTTCGACGACTGCCAGAACCTCGTCAAAGCGATGTTCAACGACGCGCCGTTCCGCGACCGCGTCAAGCTCTCCGGCGTCAACTCGATCAACTGGGCCCGCATCATGGCCCAGATCGTCTACTACTTCACAACGGCAATCGCGCTCGGCGGGCCGGATCGCAAGATCTCGTTTACCGTACCGACCGGCAATTTCGGCGACATCTTTGCCGGTTACTGCGCGAGGCGCATGGGCCTGCCAATCGGCAAGCTGGTGGTCGCCACCAACGAGAACGATATCCTCGACCGCACGCTGAAAACCGGCCGCTACGAGATGAAGGCCGTTAAGGCCACGACCTCGCCATCGATGGACATCCAGATCTCCTCGAACTTCGAGCGGCTGCTGTTCGAAGCCTATGATCGCGACGCCTCGAAGGTTCGCGCAGCGATGGACAGCCTGAAGCAGTCCAGCGGCTTCGAAATTGGAAAGGACGCGCTAGCCTTTATCAAGAAGGACTTCCGCGCCGGCCGCGCCAGCGAGAAGCAGGTCGCCCAGACGATCAAGAAAACCTACGCCGAAACGGGCTATCTTCTCGATCCGCATTCGGCGATCGGCACCTTCGTTGCAGCAAAGCACGAGAAGCCGAACACGCCGATGGTGACCCTTGCCACCGCACACCCGGCGAAATTCCCCGCCGCCGTAAAATCGGCCTCCGGTATTGACCCCGCGCTTCCGACGTGGCTTGCTGATCTGATGCACAAGGAGGAGCGCTTTCAGATTGTGAAGCCTGAGCTCAAAGCCATTGAGACCTTCATCGGCGAGCATGCTCGGGCCTAAGGAACGCAGGCGCAGAAAGATAGCCAATGACAGTTGAGTGCACCCGGCTCAAATCCGGGCTGACAGTAGTCACACAGACCATGCCGCATCTGGAAAGCGTTGCGCTGGGTGTTTGGATCAAATCAGGATCGCGCAATGAGACGACAGACGAGCATGGCATCGCCCACCTGCTCGAGCATATGGCCTTCAAGGGCACTGCACGCCGCAGCGCACGTGAAATCGCCGAAGAGATCGAGGATGTCGGCGGCGAGGTCAATGCCGCGACCTCCACGGAAACGACCTCCTACTATGCCCGCGTCCTCAAGGACCACGTGCCGCTCGCGGTCGACATCCTTGCTGATATCCTGACGGAATCGGCCTTCGAGGAGGAAGAACTCGAGCGCGAAAAGCAGGTCATCCTGCAGGAAATCAACGCCGCGAACGACACGCCTGACGACGTGGTTTTCGACAAGTTTTCCGAGACCGCCTATCGCGACCAGACACTCGGCCGGGCGATCCTCGGCACGCCGCAGACGGTGGTATCGTTCACGCCACAGCAGATTCGCGGCTATCTCAGCCGCAACTACACGACCGACCGGATGTTCGTCGTCGCGACCGGGGCCGTCCAGCATGACGAATTCGTCCGCATGGTCGAGGAACGCTTCGCCAGCCTTCCGACCTCTCCATCGGCAACGCCCGTCATGGAGCCGGCAAAATATATCGGCGGCAATATCCGCGAGACGCGCGACCTGATGGATGCGCAGATTTTGCTCGGCTTCGAAGGCAAGGCCTATCACGCCCGCGACTTCTACTGTTCGCAGATTCTCGCCAACATCCTCGGCGGGGGCATGTCGTCCCGCCTGTTCCAGGAAGTGCGGGAGATCCGCGGCCTCTGCTACTCCATCTATGCCTTCCACTGGGGCTTTTCCGATACCGGCATCTTCGGCATCCATGCCGCCACCGGTGGCGAGAACCTGCCGGAACTGGTGCCCGTTATCATTGACGAGCTGCACAAGTCGGCAGCGACCATCGAGCAGAAGGAAATCGAACGCGCCCGCGCCCAGATCCGCGCCCAGCTGCTGATGGGCCAGGAAAGCCCGGCTGCCCGCGCCGGCCAGATCGCAAGGCAAATGATGCTCTACGGCCGCCCTATTTCCAACCCGGAGATGATGGAACGGTTGGAAGGTATCACGGTCGAACGCTTGACGGATCTTGCAGGACGCCTGTTCTTCGATACCGTGCCGACGCTCTCTGCCATCGGCCCGCTCGAACATCTGGCGCCGATGGAAGACATCGCCGCGTCTCTTTCCTCGCCCGCTCCTCAGAGCAAACAGGCCCTCGTCTGATCTGACATCCATCCTGCCGGGAGTGATCGATGCCAAAATCGGTTTTTCGGTTCCTGTCGCGGCAGCCGGATTCAGTAGAGCTCGAGAACGAGCACTATGTGCTGCGACTGCCGCGCTACCAGGATTTCAACCAGTGGCACAAGCTGCGGGCGGCCAGCCGGCAGTTTCTGGAACCGTGGGAACCGACATGGCGCCGCGATGAGTTGACGGAGGGCGCCTACCGCGCCCGCGTCATCCGCGGCAAGCAGGAATACGCCTCCGGCCAGGCCATTCCGCTTTTCCTGTTTCACAAGCAGAACGCGACGCTGCTCGGCGGCATCACGATCGGCTACATCCGCCGTGGCGCAGCACAAAGCTGTATGATCGGCTACTGGATGGGCGAGGCATACGCCGGCCAGGGCCATATGTTCGCCGCACTTCAATTGGTTATACCCTACATCTTCGCAGGGCTTGAGTTGCACCGTATCGAAGCAGCCTGTATTCCAGACAATGCTCGGAGCATACGCCTGCTTGAAAAAGCCGGGTTTCAGCGGGAAGGCTATCTGCGCGGATACTTGAAAATCAACGGTCAGTGGCACGACCATATGATGTTCTCATTGCTCGCCACCGACACGGATAAAGGCAGGATAACCGACAGCCGATGACTAACAACCGCATGCTGCTCTCATCACCGGCCGGACGATTGATCGCGGTGATCGCAGCTCTCTTGCTGTCGGCATTCATGCTAGCGGCAGGTCATGTTCAGGCAGCCGAACCGGTCAAGATCTCCCGCGACGATACCGCACTCGATCTGACTGCCACGACGGAAATTTACGCCAATCAGGGGGAAGCCTTTCAGGTCTCCACTGCTGCCGCTGCCGATGGTATCCGCCGCCGTATTGAGGTACGTGCCAGCTCCGACAACCATCAGGGCGACTGGGCCGTCTTCGCGCTCGCCAACGTTTCCGACGAGCAGCTTGAGCGCGTGATCGTAGCGCCCCACTTCCGTCTCGTGAATTCGAAGCTGTTCTGGCCGGACCTGGGCTCGCAACGCATCATCGCCATCACGCCGAGTGAAGGCTTCGCACTCGACCGGCAGCCGAGCGACGAGGCCGACGTGTTCCGCATCACGCTCAACCCCGGTGCGGTGATCACCTTCGTTGCCGAACTGACGACGCCGGAGCTGCCGCAGATATATCTGTGGGAACCCGACGCCTACAAGGACACAATCAACGCCTTCACGCTCTACCGCGGCATCGTGCTCGGCATTGCCGGCCTGCTTGCGGTGTTCCTGACGATCCTTTTCGTGGTCAAGGGCACATCGATGCTTCCGGCAACGGCCGCGCTCGCCTGGGCGGTGCTTGGCTATATCTGCGTCGACTTCGGCTTTCTCGGCAAGCTGATCAGCATTGCTTCGACCGACCAGCGAATATGGCGTGCCTGTGCGGAAGTCGCCCTCGCCTCCAGCTTCGTCATCTTCCTGTTTACCTACCTCAACCTCAACCGCTGGCACACGCATCTCGGTTACCTGACGCTTGCCTGGGTGCTCGGCCTGGCGCTGCTCTTCGGCGTCGCGATCTACGACCCGGCAATCGCCGCCGGCATCGCACGCCTGTCGTTTGCGCTGACCGCGACGATGGGCCTTCTGTTGATCGTCTATCTCGGCCTCAACCGCTATGACCGCGCTATCCTGCTGGTGCCTGCCTGGGCGCTGATCCTCGTCTGGATCTTCGGAGCCTGGCTGACGATCACCGGCCGGCTCGACAACGACATCATCCAGCCGGCTCTCGGCGGCGGCCTCGTTCTCATCGTCTTGCTGATCGGCTTTACCGTCATGCAGCACGCCTTTGCCGGCGGCGCGTTCCAGCAGGGTCTTTTTTCCGATCTGGAGCGTCAATCGCTGGCTCTGACGGGATCGGGAGACATGGTGTGGGATTGGGATGTGGCGCGCGACCGCGTCGTCACGATCCCGGATGTTTCCGTCAAGCTCGGCCTTCCGGCCGGCGCGATGCATGGCGCCGCCCGCAACTGGCTGCCGCGGCTCCATCCCGACGATCGCGATCGCTTCCGGGCGACGCTCGACGTCCTGCTCGAACATCGCCGCGGGCGGCTGAACCACGAATTCCGTATCCGCGCGGAAGATGGTCATTTCCATTGGCTTCTCATCCGCGCCCGGCCGGTGCTTGGCTCCAACGGCGAGATCATCCGCTGCGTCGGCACGATCGTCGACGTCACCGAACAGAAGAATTCCGTCGAGCGGCTGCTGCACGACGCGCTGCACGACAACCTGACCGGCCTGCCGAACCGCCAGCTGTTCCTCGATCGCTTGCAGTCCGTGCTTGCGCTGGCGCCCGGCGGCGAGACGCTGCGCCCGACCGTGATGGTGATCGATATCGACCGCTACAAGCTGGTGAACGACACGCTCGGGATCGCCGCTGGCGACAATATCCTGATAGCGCTCACGCGCCGCCTGCGTCGTCTGCTCAAGCCGCAGGATACGCTCGCCCGTCTCTCCGGTGACCAGTTCGGCCTCATCCTGACTTCCGAGCGTGATCCGACCAAGGTTGCCGACTTCGCCGATGCAATCAGCAAGGCGATCATGGTGCCGATCAACTTCGCCAATCGCGAGATCATTCTGACGGCATCGATCGGGCTTGCCTCCTTCGTTGATCAACAGGAAAGCGCCGCTGGCATGCTCAGCGACGCGGAGCTCGCGATGTACCGCGCCAAGCGCGCCGGCGGCAATCGCGTCGAGCCGTTCCAACCAGCCTTCCGCGATTTCGGCGCCGACAGGCTGCAGCTCGAATCCGATCTGCGCCGCGCCATCGAGCGCAAGGAACTGTCGATGGTTTACCAGCCGATCGCCGGGCTGGAGGACGTGGAGATCGCCGGCTTCGAAGCCCTTATGCGATGGGAGCATCCGAAGCGCGGCAGCATCCCGCCTTCGGAGTTCATTCCGATTGCGGAGACATCAGATATCATCGACATGCTTGGGATCTTTGCTCTGGAGCAGGCGACGAACGACCTGATGGGCTGGGAAAACCAGACCGGCGAGCTGCCGATCTTCGTCTCGATCAATCTCTCCAGTGCGCAGTTGCTGAACAACGAGCTCTACGACGACGTGCGGTCGGTGCTGGCGAAGACCCATTGCGATCCTTCGCGTCTGAAGCTCGAGCTCACGGAATCCATGGTCATGGAGAACCCGGAGCAGGCACGCCTTGTACTCGAGAAGCTGAGGGAAATGGGTCTCGGCCTTGCTCTCGACGATTTCGGAACCGGCTATTCCTCCCTCGCCTATCTGACGCGCTTCCCGTTCGACACGATCAAGCTCGACAAGACGATGGTGCGCGACGCCAGTGACAAGAAGGCGACCGTGCTTCGCTCCGTGATCGCCATGGCGCGCGAACTTGATATGAAGGTCGTTGCCGAGGGGATCGAGTCGAACGAGGATGCGATCGAGCTCGCCAAGATGGGTTGTACCTTTGGGCAGAGCTATCTTTTCGGGCCGCCCATGGCATCGGAATCCGTATTGCGCTTGCTGAAGGAGCGGTTCCCGCTGACGAAACGCGCGTAAGCCGGTCGCGGCAGCTCTGCTGTCGCGTTACTGGACGAGTTGATGCACGTATTCAAGCTTGGCCACCACAGGCGGTGACAGGACGAACGGATAGGAATCCGGCTGCCCCATGCTGCGCTGGATGGCGTTGATCGCCACGCTCAGCGGGATCCAGGCGCTGACAAGCTGCTCGGCGCTGCGCGCCCGATACGGCTTGAAGTCCACCTCCGCCGCCATCTCCTCATGTCCTCGGGGATCGATCGCAATCCCAAATGCGCGCGCCGCCTCCAGAGTGTCGACAATATGGAGATAGTGGGCGAAACACTCGGCGAAATCCTCCCAGGGATGTGCTGCCGCATAGGCGCTGATGAAGTTTTCCTGCCACCCGAGCGGCGCGCCGTTTGCATAGTGGTTCTGCAGCGCGGTGGCGTAGTCCTGTCGCTCGTCGCCGAAGATTGTGCGGAAGTCGTCGAGGGCATTGCGGTCGCGAACCCGCTTGTTCCAGATAAAGTGTCCGGCTTCATGACGGAAGTGACCGAGCAGCGTACGATAGGGCTCGTTCATCGACGTGCGCGCCAGTTCGCGGGTGACGCCATCGGCTTCCGCCGCACGGATCGCAACCACGCCTTCTTCGTGGCCCGTCATCGCGGCAACGACGTTGCCGTCGCTCTGCACGGTGTCCTCGAGGAAATCGAACACCAGGCCGCCCTCTGGATCCTGCCGCCGATCCGGATGCGGAAGCTTCAGCCGCAGGAGGGAATAGAACAAGTGCCTCTGTGCCTGGCTGATGTTTCGCCAACGGTCCACACCGTCCTGTGTGTTGGTGTTCGGTACCAGTCGATTGTGGCGGCAGGCGACGCAGAAATCGCCGTCATCCCCCTCACCGATCAGCCAATTGCAGATATCGAGCCCCGCATTGGCGCAAAAGCGGACGGATCGATCCGGGCGGCCTGCTAGCTGCCACACATCACCGTCCAGCGGCTCCACCGCATGCATGGTAAGGTCATTCGGCAGGAAGCCGAGCCGATGATGACATCGGACGCATTGACGGTTGTCGAAATGCACGACCTGATCGCAGTTGTCGCAGGCAAACAGTCTCATCGCGCCCCTCGCCTATATCATCATCGAAAAAGCCCGCGAGGCGGAACGCAGCGGGCGTGTTCGACTGCCGTCAGGCGGCGCTCAAAGCTCAGGCTTGCTGCCCCGGCGCCAGGAGCAAATGCGCTCTTTGCAGATCGTTCCGCGGATTATGCGTGGCCTGCATCGGCCGAAAGCATGGCAGCATTGATGCCCATGGTGGCCAGCGCGCGCTCGTACTTGTCGTCGAGGCCGCGATCAAAGATCAGTTCCTCGTTCGCCGGGCATGTAAGCCAGCCATTGTTTCCGACTTCGGCCTCCAGCTGGCCGGCGCCCCAGCCGGCATAGCCGAGCAGCATGGTGGCCCGCTTCGGTCCCTTGCCCTTGGAGATCGCCCGGATGATGTCGAGCGTCGCCGTCATGCAGATATCGTCGCTGACCGGAATGCTGGAATCGCAGAGATAGTCGTCGGAGTGCAGCACGAAGCCGCGGCCGCTCTCCACCGGCCCGCCGGTCTGGATTGGGCAGTCGCGCGCATGAGCGGGAAGTACGATCGCCTCCTCATCTTTGATCATATCGAGATGCAGGAGAACATCGGTAAAGGTCAGATTCTGGGGGCGGTTTATCACAAACCCCATCGCGCCGGCATCAGAATGGGCGCAGATGTAGATTACCGTGCGGGCGAAGTTGCGATCCTCCATGGCCGGCATGGCAATGAGGAACTGGCCATCGAAGAAGCCACGTTCGCGTCTGTTTTTCAGGGTTGCTAAGGACATTATTCCTCCTGCTGCCAGACCGCACGAGGCCCCGACACGATGAGCATGAGCCAATGTCACAGATCAATCAACTGAAAATGAAAACTTAAACGATGGTGAGTTCTAGCCGAGCATGGGGATTTTCAATAAACGGTTGATCCATGGAGACTATTTCACTCGCCGTTCGCCAACTCTGGCCCGCCTCGTGCCTGCTCGTGGCCATGCTGCAGCTTTCCCAGCCGGCGCGGGCGGAGACGAGCGCTTGGGCCGACAATGAAGGCGGCCGGATGCGGCTGATCGCGCTTCCGCCCGACGACAGCGGGACGATACGCGCCGGACTGCAGATCGAGCCTAAGCCAGGCTGGATCACCTATTGGCACGAGCCCGGGAACAGCGGCATTCCGCCGCAGGTCACCTTGTTATCCGAGGGTGTTTCCCTTGACAGGATCAGCTACCCGATCCCGAAACATATCGTCGACGGAAAGGTCGACGAGGTCGCCTACGACGCGTCGGTGACGTTCCCGCTGCAGCTGACGGCGAAAAACCCCGCTGTCCGCGAGCTCAAGGCAAATGCCTTCATCGGCATCTGCAAGGAAATCTGTATCCCCTTTCAAGCCGAGTTGTCGCTGACCCTTGAGCCATCGGCGCAATCGCGCCCGGCCGAGGAGGCAATTCTCAGGGACGCCGATTCTACCTTGCCGGAAGCCGCCTCTTCCGAATTCAAAGTCGACCACCACGAGCTGTCGACCGACATGAAGGAACTCTCCCTCAACATTACCCTGCCGGAGAGCGGTGAGAGCGCACCTGAGGTGATTGTGGCGGGCCCGAGCGGGCACGTCTTCACCAGGCAGATGGCCACCCACCGCGACGGCAAAAGCTTCGCGACAACGCTTTCCATTGGCAAGCTTCCCAAGGGATACGATGTCCATGGAAAGACATGGAGCGCACTCATCATCGATGGCACGCGCGCCATCGAGGCACCGCTTGCCTTTGAGTGATCGCGTTCTATAGTCGCGCCCAAATCGCGGTATTTGCGCCGCCTGAATAGACATGACAAGGAGACGTCCATGACCATCGCAATCGGCGACAAGCTTCCTACGGCCACCTTCAAGGAAAAGACGGCGGATGGCCCGGTCGAGATCACCACGGAGCAACTCTTCAAGGGCAAGCGCGTCGTCCTCTTTGCGGTCCCTGGCGCGTTTACGCCCACCTGCTCGCTGAACCACCTGCCGGGTTATCTGGAGAACCGCGATACCATTCTTTCCAGAGGCGTCGATGACATCGCCGTCGTCGCCGTCAACGATTGGCACGTGATGGGGGCCTGGGCTCAGTCCTCCGGCGGCATGGGCAAGATCCACTTCCTTGCCGATTGGGATGCAGGGTTTACCAAAGCCCTCGGTCTCGACACCGATCTTTCGGCAGGCGGCCTTGGCGTCCGATCGAGGCGCTACTCCATGCTGGTCGAGGACGGCGTCGTGAAATCGCTGAACATCGAAGAGAGCCCCGGTCAGGCCACCGTTTCCGGCGCCGCGACCATGCTAGGGCAACTGTAAGCCTTCGCATCTCGATCATCAGAAAGCGGCCCCTGCGGCCTAATGCAGTTCACTTAGTGAGCTGCGGGCAAGTTTGATGGTTCAGGATGGGGATTCGTTTTCCCATCCTGTTTTTGTTTGTGATGTCACGCACCCTTGGACATTCGGCCGAATTATCGGCTCTTTCGCAGGCGATCGACCCGGACTGGATCGCTCAGGCTCTCGCCACGACAGGCAAGGCGAGCATCCGCAAGCGCAAGCTGCCAGCCGAGCAGGTCGTCTGGCTGGTGATTGCGTTGGCCCTTTATCGTCATCAGTCGATCCCGGAGGTGGTGGCCCATCTTGATCTGGTTTTGCCCGATGAGGTCAACGCGGATATTGCCAAGAGCGCGTTGACACAGGCACGGCAGCGCTTGGGTCAGGCACCGTTGGCGCAGTTGTTTGCAATGAGTGCATCATGCTGGGATGAACGCCACCAATCCGGGCGTGCCTGGCGGGGTCTTTGTCGTTATGCCGTGGACGGCAGCACGCTGCGGACGTCCGACAGCCCGGAGAACCGGGCGCATTTTGGAGCGCAGGCCTACGCGTCTGGCGTTGTCGCAAGCTATCCGCAATTGCGGCTGCTGACGCTGACGGCGCTGGCGACGCATCTGGTGCGTGATGCGGTGTTCGGAGCCTATGGCACAAACGAGATGCTCTATGCCAAAAGCCTGCTCGACCGGGTTCCGGACCATTCGCTGACGGTCTTCGACAAGGGCTTCTTCAGTGCCAGCCTTCTCTTGCAATTGCAGACGAAGGGACATGAGCGTCACTGGCTGATTCCGGCCAAAGCCAACAGCACATGGGAACGACTGGATCCGCACCCCACCGATTATCGGGTGCGCATGAAGGTCTCGCCCCAGGCGCGGCAGGCAGAACCGGACTTGCCGGCCTTCTGGGAGGTCAGGGCCATCGAGACGACCACCAGCCATGGCAAAAAGCGCATATTGTTGACATCGCTGATGGACAGACAAACTTATCCGGCAAGCGAAATCGTCCATCAGTATGAAGAGCGATGGCGCATCGAGACAAGTTATCGCGAACTCAAGCAGGTATAGCGCGGCGATCTGGATGAGAGGCGCGCGACAATCTGGATGAGAATCCCGTGTGTCGCTGGCTGGGTGAGTTTATCTGTTTGATTGACGCTCGCAAGCGTCATTCATTGGTCTGATTGACGCTCCGCGACAATCTCGTTTGTGTTGTTGATTGTCGCGTAGGAGGACGGTCTTCCACGTTGGCGTTTTGCCTCCATGGCAGAGCGACGCCTGTAACTTTCGACGTTCATCTCGAAGATCGTTGCGTGATGAACAAGCCGGTCCACCGCGGCGAGCGTCATCGCCGGATCCGGGAATACACGGTTCCATTCTCCAAACGGCTGGTTTGCCGTAATCAGCATGGATTTACGCTCGTATCGCGCGGAGATCAGTTCAAACAGAACGCTTGTTTCGGCCTGATCCTTGGTGACGTAAGCAAGATCATCGAGAATGAGCAGATCGAATCTTTCGAGCTTGTTGATCGCGGATTCCAGTTGAAGTTCGCGGCGAGCGACCTGAAGCTTTTGAACAAGTTCCGTCGTGCGCGTGAAGAGAACCCGCCAACCATTTTCGACAAGTGCCAGCCCGATGGCGGCCGCCAAATGACTCTTGCCTCCGCCTGGTGGGCCGAACATCAGGACATTAGCGCCCTTAGCGATCCATGCGTCGCCAGCGGTGATCGCCATGACCTGGGCTTTCGAGATCATTGGCACGGCATCGAAGTCGAAGCTGTCAATGGTCTTGCCGGGCGGCAGTCTTGCCTCAGCGAGATGACGTTCAATCCTGCGCCGGTCTCGTTCCGAGAGCTCGTGCTCGGCGATGGCCGCAAGGAAGCGCGCTGCTGGCCAGCCTTCCTTGTCGGCCTGTTCAGCAAATTGCGGCCACAGAACTTTGATCGCTGGCAGGCGGAGTTCATTGAGCAGCAGGGAAAGGCGTGCGGCGTCGACGGAGCTGCTATTCTTCATGCTGCATCTCCCATCTCGTTCGATGCGAGCAGAACTTCGTAGCTGGAAAGAGGAGCCAGTTGGACGACGACACCGGGTATCGCGGCCGGATCGGGAGCGAACAGTGCGTTCAGGCGCTGCATGTTCGGCAGTTTACCGGCGTCGAGACTGAGCTGAAGTTGGTCGGCGAGTTCAGCCTCGCAGCCGCGGTCATGCGCAAGTGCGAGGAGCTCGACCATCAACTTACACGCCTGCTTCTCTGGCATCCGTTCAATCAAGAGGTCGAAGGTCTGCCGATACGATTGCCGTGGAAAGAGCTGATCGCGATAAACAAGGCCGAGCAGAGCCATGGGTTTGCGGCGCAGCGAATGAATGACATGCCGATAGTCGACGATCTGACTATGCTTGCCACTGGAGTGAGCGCGCCCTCGGGGCAGTGTCATCAATGGTGTTCCGCCGACAAACAGATCAAGGCGATCGTCGAAAAGGCGAATGCGCAGCGTGTGTCCGATCAGTCGGGAAGGAACTGTGTAGAAGACTTTACGCAGTGTGAAGCCCCCGGTGCGCGCGACACGCAGAACGATCTCCTCGAAATCGGTCGTTCGTCTTTCGGGCAAACGTTGCAGATGCGTTCGTTCCACATCGGTTCGCTTGCCCTTCAGCGCATTGCGACGGCCGATAATCTCATCGATGAAGCTGCGATAGCTGTCGAGGTCGTCGAAATCATTTGAACCTCGCATCAAGAGTGCGTCTTTAATCGCACTCTTGAGATGGCCATGGGAGCTTTCGATCGAGCCGTTCTCATGGGCGATACCCTTGTTGTTGCGCGTCGGCGTCATCAGGTAGTGCTCGCAGAGCTGCTCGTAGCGTTGCGTCAAATCCCGCTTTGCGTCGTTGTCGAGATTGCGGAAAGCAGCAGAGAGGCTATCCGTTCGGTGGTTCAATGGTGCCCCACCCACCGACCACAAAGCATTCTGCAAACCTTCCGCCAGGGCGACAAAGCTCTCTCCGCCCAAGATGACGTGCGCATGCTCAAAGCCGGACCAGACAAGACGAAAGTGATAAAGAAGATGATCAAGCGGCGCAGCGGCGACGCGAACGCCAATGCTGCCCATATCGGTGAAGTCGGATAGTCCAAGCCTGCCTGGCTCATGAACCTGCCGAAAGATAACCTCCTGTTCTTGGCCATGTATTGACCGCCATGCACTGATCCGCCTCTCCAGAGTCCGCCGAATTCCCTGTCCGAGTTCCGGATGACGCCGCAGCATCTCCTCGTAGAGGGCCACAGATCGAATACCTGGCGAGGACTTCAGGATCGGCACAACTTCGGCGTCGAAGATGTCGACGAGTGGATCGGGACGCCGCCGTTCACGGGCCGGCTTCTTTTGGGATGGTAGCCTGGCATCGCTATCAAGGCGGTAGGCTGTGGCAACGCTTATGGAGGATTTGGCGGCCGCAACAGTGACCGAATGCGTCTGACGCAACTTCATAAAAAGCCTCATTTGATGATCGTTTACATGGCGACCCGGCAATCGGTGCTCCTCTCAGGAATACACCTCGATACTGGGCCGGCCGCGATACACAAACGAGCCGAAAAATCTCGCCATCAGCGCTGCTGGAACTCCGGTCGGGCTACGCCCTCCCTACGTTCCAGCAGCGCTGACAGATTCTCATCTTGATTGACGCGCATTCTCATCCTGATTGTCGCGCCGCACAAGCAGGAGCTTCTCGGTAGCGAACTGACCCTGCGAAGCGGCACGCCGGAGACTGTCTATCAGGAGGTCTGGGGCGCGTTGCTGGCCTACAATCTGGTGCGGCTCGAAATGGCAGAGGTCGCGACCGAAGCCCAAGTCGAGCCAACCCGACTAAGCTTTATCACAGCCCTGCATTACCTGCGTCACGAATGGGGATGGATGGCGATCGAAGCACCCGGCAAAATCCCCGCCCACCTCACCAGATTGAGAAACAGATTGGCAGACTTGCTGCTGACAGAAAAACGGGGGCGATCATGCCCCCGTGTCGTCAAAAAACTGCCTGCCAGATACCCGATAAGAGCCGTAAGCAAACCTAAGTGAACTGCATTAGCCCCTGCGGCCGCTTTTTTGTTTTCACATCAAAGATGATTGACCATCGCCACTTTTTCGCCTTAGTCGTTATACCATAACTGTAATGTTATTACATTTTGGTGCGATATGCGTTTTTCAAAGATTCGAGATCATAGTCCGGCGGGGCTGATGGAGCTTTCCGCCGTGCGTCGTGTCTTCTACGTCGCGTTGATCAGCCTCCCGCTCTGGGCGGCGATCCACTGGGCGACGCTGCTGCCATGAGCACCGCGGCGATCGAACTTGTGGATCTGACCGTCGCCTACGAGCGGCATCCCGCCGTCCATCATGTCTCCGGAACGATTGCGGCTGGAAGCCTGATCGCGATCGCCGGCCCGAATGGAGCCGGCAAATCCAGCCTGCTGAAGGCCATCATAGGTGAACTTCGTCCCACCTCGGGGATCGTCAGGCACGAGTTGAAGCGCACCGATTTCGGCTACCTGCCACAGGCTGCCGATATCAACCGCCGGTTCCCGATTTCGGTGCTCGACACGGTCCTGTTGGGATCCTGGCGGCAAACTGGAGCCTTCGGATGCGTCGTACCGGCGGCGCGAAACAGGGCGCACAAGGCGCTTGGCGTGGTCGGACTGGAAGGCTTCGAGGGGCGCAGCATTGGGTCTCTCTCTGCCGGCCAGTTTCAGCGCGTCCTATTTGCGCGACTGCTCCTGCAGGATGCCGGCGTCATTCTTCTCGACGAGCCGTTCACGGCCATCGATGCTCGCACGACGCGGGATCTGCTGGACATCGTCGCACGCTGGCACGCCGAAGGGCGCACGGTACTCGCCGTCCTTCATGATTTCGAGCAGATCCGGGCGCATTTTCCGCAAACGCTCCTGCTTGCGCGCGAAACCATCGGCTGGGGCGCGACGGCAGACGTTATGTCTCCCCTCAACCTTGGCAAAGCGCGTGCCATGGCCGAGCGGTGGGACGAAAGCGCCGGCATGTGCGAGCCCGCAGCATGACGGCCTATGATCTCCTTTTCGCGCCCTTCGCCGACTACGGCTTCATGCGCCGCGCGCTTGTCGCCTGCCTGTGCCTGGGACTTGGCTCCGGTCCGATCGGGGTCTTCCTGATGTTGCGGCGCATGAGTCTCGTCGGCGACGCGATGAGCCATGCCGTGCTGCCTGGCGCCGCCATCGGCTATCTTGTTGCCGGCTCGCTCTCGCTGACGGCAATGGGGCTCGGCGGGCTCGTTGCCGGGCTTTCGGTTGCACTCCTGTCGGGCATGGTCAGCCGCGTGACCTCCTTGCAGGAGGATGCGAGCTTCGCCAGCTTCTACCTGTCCTCGCTGGCGCTCGGCGTCCTCATCGTTTCGTTGCGCGGTTCGAATATCGACCTGTTGCACGTCCTCTTCGGCACCATCCTCGCTATCGACAGTCCGGCCCTTTATGAGATCGGCGCCATCAGCACGGTGACACTGGCAGTGCTCGCGATCATCTACAGGCCGCTGGTCGCGGAATGCTTCGATCCCGGTTTCCTAAGGGCCATCGGCGGGCGCGGACCGACCTATCACTTTCTCTTCCTGCTGCTGGTCGTGCTTAATCTGGTCGCCAGTTTCCAAGCCTTGGGGACGCTGATGGCGGTCGGCCTGATGATGCTGCCGGCGGCGATCGCACAACTCTGGTCACGCAACCTCCCATCCATGATGGCGATTGCGGCTGCGAGCGCAACTGCCGCAGGCTATCTCGGGCTTGTTGCCTCCTACCATCTCGAACTCGCGTCCGGACCGACGATCATCATGACGGCGGCGCTGATCTACGGCCTTTCGATCTTCCTCGCCCCGTCGGGCCTCGCCCGGCGGTATTTCCCTCGCCCGCACCTGAACGGCTGACAACCCCGGAGACTTCGCATGATTTCCCGCAGACTGCTTCTCTCAGTGATGATCCCGGCGCTGGTGGCGCTTTCGACGACGTCGTCGGCTTCCGCCGCGCCGCTGAAGGTCGTCGCCTCCTTCACCGTGCTCGCCGACGTGGTCCACCAAGTCGGTGGCGACCACGTAACGGTCACGAGCCTTGTCGGCCCGAACGGCGATCCCCATGAGTTTGAACCATCGCCAAGCGACGCGAAGAACCTCAATGCGGCACAGATCGCTTTCGTCAGCGGCGATGGTCTGGAGGGCTGGATGGATCGCTTGATTAGCGCCTCAGGCTATAAGGGCAAGCCGGTCGTCGTCTCAGACGGGATAAAGTTCCGGACCATGGCCGAAAATGCGCAAACCGTGACCGATCCACATGTCTGGAACAGCCCCGTCAATGTCAAGGTCTGGGTCGCCAACATCGAGCAAGCGCTTGCGAAGGCAGCTCCGGCCGATGCCGCTGCGTTCAAAACCAATGCCGAGACCTACATGAAGAAGCTCGATGCGCTCGATGCCTACGCGCATTCGAAACTCGGAAAGATCGCGCTGGACCATCGCAAGGTCCTGACCAGCCACGACGCCTTCGGCTATTTCGGACGTGAATACGGCGTGCAGTTCCTCGCGCCGATCGGCGTATCGACGGAGAGCGAAGCCTCGGCCGCCGAGATCGCAAGACTGATCGAACAGATCAAGGCCGAGCACGTGAAGACGTATTTCTTCGAGAACTCCAACGACCCGCGCCTCGTCAGGCAGATTGCCAAGGCGACAGGCGCCGAGCCCGGTGGCGAGCTCTATGTCGAATCTCTTTCCGACGCCAAAGGACCTGCATCAACCTACGAAAAGATGTTCCGCTATAATGTCGACCAACTCGTGGCGGCCATGGCAAAGGCCAGTTGACGGCAAACACCGGATTGCGCAAAGACTCGGCCCGGCCTCAATAATTGAGATCGAAAACGATCAAGCCACCCAATCCGCCATCTGTCGAGGAGACGATGCGCTCGCCGACATCCACATGCTCCGGATGCACAAGGTAGGCATCGCGCGCCTCGGCACTTTCGAACGTCACGGCAAAACCGTCAACGTAACCGGCATGCAGACCTTCCGGCGAGACGTTCGGACCGTATTTGATATCGATGATGCCGGGGATCACCTGCTGCAACGCGACGATCGATTCAAATAAGGACTGCTTCTCTTCGGCCGTCATCGCGGCTTTCAGCCGCATCAGCACGCAGTGCAGGATCATATGGCATCCTCCCAAACAACATTGCCTGCAAACATAGAGAGAGAAGTGTCGACGGGGCAACAATAAAGCCTGCTCTCAACAGGAAACGAAGCTCTCCGCGGCCGACGACCATTTCCGTCCCTCAAACCGTCGTAATCGGAACGGTGCTGCGGTCATTCTTCTCTAGTCTGTCATCAACGGCTGTATGGGGTTGAGGAGCCACGCACGGTCGGCAGGTTTTCAACGGAGGAGATGGAAATGAGCAAGAACCGAGGCGTCGTCTATATGCGACCCGGCAAGGTCGAAATCCACGACATCGACGATCCGAAGCTTGAAGCGCCCGATGGCCGCAGAATCGAGCACGGTGTCATCCTGAAAGTGATTTCCACCAATATTTGCGGGTCGGACCAGCACATGGTCCGCGGCCGCACCACTGCCATGCCCGGCCTCGTCCTCGGCCACGAGATCACCGGTGAGATCATCGAAAAAGGCATCGACGTGGAGATGCTCGAGGTCGGCGATATCGTCTCGGTGCCGTTCAACGTCGCCTGCGGCCGCTGCCGTTGCTGCAAGTCGCAGGACACCGGCGTCTGCCTGACGGTCAACCCGTCGCGCGCCGGCGGTGCCTATGGTTATGTCGATATGGGCGGCTGGATCGACGGGCAGGCCCGCTACGTCACCATTCCCTATGCCGATTTCAATCTGCTGAAATTCCCCGATCGCGACCGGGCAATGGAGAAGATCCGCGACCTGACCATGCTTTCGGACATCCTGCCCACCGGCTTCCACGGCGCGGTGCGGGCCGGCGTCGGCGTCGGATCCACCGTCTATGTTGCCGGTGCCGGCCCGGTCGGGCTCGCGGCAGCTGCTTCCGCCCGCATTCTTGGCGCCGCCGTCGTGATGATCGGCGACTTCAACAAGGATCGCCTTGCCCATGCAGCCAAGGTTGGCTTCGAACCGATCGATCTTTCGAAGAGCGATCGCCTGGGCGACATGATCGCGCAGGTGACCGGCAGCAACGAGGTGGATAGCGCCATTGACGCCGTCGGCTTCGAGGCGCGCGGCCATAGCGGCGGCGAACAGCCGGCGATCGTGTTGAACCAGATGATGGAAATCACCCGCGCGGCCGGCTCAATCGGCATTCCCGGCCTCTACGTGACCGAGGATCCGGGTGCTGTCGACAATGCCGCCAAGCACGGCAACCTGTCGCTGCGCTTCGGCCTAGGGTGGGCAAAGGCCCAGTCCTTCCATACGGGTCAAACGCCGGTGCTGAAGTACAATCGCCAGCTCATGCAGGCGATCCTGCACGACCGGCTGCCGATTGCCGATATCGTCAATGCCAAGGTCATTCCTCTCGAAGAGGCGGTGCAGGGCTACGAAAGCTTCGACCACGGCGCAGCGACGAAGTTCGTCCTCGACCCGCATGGCGAGGTCGCCAAGGCAGCGTAATCGACAAGCCTCCCAGGCTTTTGGCAGGGAGCGACGTATCGCCCCCTGCCCCCTCATGGGCAAACAGCCCGCTCGCGCTGTGGCCGATGCCGAGGGCCACGAGCGCGATGGCACGGATATGCTCGGCGTCGCCCCGAACGGCTGCTGCGGCAAGGCTTGCCTATTCAATCTCCAGCAGAAGGGCACGATGGTCGGAGACCTCAGGCTGCTTGACGACCTCGAAGGACCTGACCTCCACATCGGCGCTCACCAGCATGTAGTCGGCGTAGCGGCCTTCCTTCATGTAGTGCGAGGTTCTCGTGTCCGTATGGCCGCGGAAGGTCACGAGGTCGCTGAGGCCGAGCGCGGCAAGTGCTTGGAACATCATGCTTTCGGGGAGAACGTTGAAGTCGCCACAGACGACCAGCGGCTCGCCTTCGCGCCATATGCGGCGGATGAGAGCGACCAACGCATCCGCCTGCCCGCGACGCGCCGGTGTGTCGCCCTTGCCGGCCAGATCGCGCAGGCCGTGCAGCTGGGCGACGGTGATCGCGCGGTTGGCGCGATAATCGAACAGGCGAAGGCAATGGGCGTTGCGCGCCCGAGGATGCGGCCCATAGCCGTCACTCGAGAAGTCGCCATGGACGAAATCCGTGGCTTGGCCGATGACCGGAAGAGACGCGCGCACGAAGGTCGCCAGACCGAATTCCGACATGACCGACGCATCGCCGTCGAAAAGCTCGCCTCTGGCGGTCGGCGCGAAGAACGCATCGTGCGTGGGAAGGATCGCCTTGATCTCGGCAAACAGATTGGCGCGCTGCGGCAGGATATGACTGCCGTCGCGGTAGACCAGCCAGTCACTGGCAACGGCAACGGAACGGGTAATTTCCTGTAGGCAGAGAACATCGGCGTTGATCTCGGCGAGATAGTGAAGCAACGGCGCATGCAGCTTTCCACCCCATGCATTCAGCGAGACAATCCGCACGGCATTCCTCCCGCTTCGCGCTAACGCGTTTCCCGACTTGATTCAGCCAAACGCCCCACGTCTTTGTTTCTACGAAATTTTGCGCAGAACGTTCTAGCGTTTCTTGAACGGCTCCATGCCCTTGCGGGCGAGTTCGTCGGCGCGCTCGTTTTCCGGATGGCCGGCGTGGCCCTTGACCCAGTGCAGCGTGACCTTGTGCCTGTTGCGGGCTTCCTCGAGCGCCTGCCAGAGCTCGGCGTTCTTCACCGGCTTCTTGTCGGCGGTCTTCCAGCCGTTCTTCTTCCAGCCGAAGATCCACTTGGAGATCCCGTCTTTGACGTAGACGCTGTCGGTATAAAGATCGACCTCGCAGGGTGCTTTCAAAGCTGACAAAGCTGAGATCGCCGCGAGCAGTTCCATGCGGTTGTTGGTCGTCTCGGCCTCGCCGCCGCAGAGCTCCTTTTCGACCTCGCCATAGCGCAGAACCGCGCCCCAGCCGCCAGGCCCGGGATTACCGGAGCAGGCGCCGTCCGTGAAGATATCGACGTGTTTCATGCCGCAAGCCCATATTCGGCGGCAGAGCCGATCTGCCGGTGGAAGCGCAGCTTGCGCAGATATTCGAGCGGATCCTTCTTGGTGACCAGCGCGCCCTCGGGCGTCGTCAGCCAGTCGTACAGGCGCGTCAGGAAGAAGCGCAGCGCTGAGCCGCGCGACAGCATCGGCAGCGCGGCGCGCTCGGCAGCGCTCAACGGTCGGACGCTCTGGTAGCCTTCCAGCATCGCCATTCCCTTGGTGATGTTGTAGGCGCCGTCCTTTTCGAAGCACCAGGCGTTCAGGATGATCGAGACGTCATAGGCAAGCAGGTCGTTGCAGGCGAAATAGAAGTCGATCAGACCGGATAGCGCGTCGCCGAGGAAGAAGACATTGTCGGGAAAGAGATCGGCGTGGATGACGCCATCCGGCAGGTTCTTCGGCCAGTTGGCGGCGAGGAAATCGAGTTCGCCGCGGATCTCGTTCTGCAGGCCCTTTTCCACCTCGTCGGCACGGGCCTCCGACTTCTCCCACAGCACCTTCCAACCATCGACCGACAGCGCATTCGGCCGCTTCAGCGTGAAGCCTTCACCGGCGACATGCATCTGCGCGAGCGCCTTTCCGACTTCGCGGCAATGCTTGGCCTCCGGCTTGCGCAGCCACATCCCTTCCAAAAACGAGATCAGCGCGGCCGGGCGATCGGAGAGCGTCCCGAGCAGCGCACCATCGTTCCGCGGCAGCGGCAGCGGGCAGGACAGTCCACGGGCGGCCAGATGCTGCATCAGCCCGAGGAAGAAGGGCAGATCGTTCTTTTCGACTCGCTTTTCATAAAGCGTGAGGATCAGCGGTTCCTTGGTGGTGTGCAGCAGGAAGTTCGAGTTCTCGACACCTTCCGCGATGCCCTTGTAGGACAGCAGCGTGCCGGTATCGTACTCCGTCAGGAACCACTTCAAATCGTCTTCGGAAATATCGGTGTAGACAGCCAATTTACGTCCCGCGAAAGTGTTTGATCAATGGAAGGCCCCCGCCCGGTCCGGGCGCTGGCGGCCGCTGCAATCATCCCCTCGACGATTGCTCCCGCTCAAGCGGGATCACGACTCACCCGTTTACGAAAGCCATGTCTGATGTCGTCAGCTCTATGTTGCGCAGCTCGCGGTTGACGAGGAAATGTTCGTTTTCCTGAACCGTCTCGGCGAGCTCGACCTTGGCATCGAAGCGGGCGCGGAAGGCCTCGATGATCTCGTTGACGATCACCTCGGGCGCCGATGCGCCGGCGGAAAGTCCGAGCGTCGAGATCGGGCCGATGTCCGCCCAATCGAGTTCCGAAGCGCGCTGCACGAGCAGCGACTTCTTGGCCCCTGCCCGCAACGCAACCTCGACCAGCCGCTTGGAATTGGACGAATTTGGCGCACCAACGATGATGAACAGATCGCAGCCGGGGGCAGCCTGCTTGACCACTTCCTGACGGTTGGTCGTGGCGTAGCAGATCGAGTCGGCGGCCGGCGCCGTCAGATTGGGGAAGCGTTGCTGCAGGCGCGCGATGACGCCGGCCGTGTCGTCCACCGACAGCGTCGTCTGCGTCACAAACCCCAGATTATCCGGGTCGGCGGGCTTGTAGGCGTCTGCGTCCTCGACGGTCTCGATCAGGGACACGGAGCCCTCCGGCAACTGGCCCATCGTGCCGATGACTTCAGGGTGACCGGCATGACCGATCAGTATCACATGGCGGCCGAGGCGGTTGTGGCGCATCGCCTGCTTGTGAACCTTCGACACCAGCGGACATGTGGCGTCGAGGTAGAAGAGATTACGGGCGCTCGCGTCTTCCGGAACGGATTTCGGCACGCCATGGGCGGAGAAGACGACCGGCTGGGCGCGGTGCTCTTCCGGGATCTCGGCGAGCTCTTCGACGAAGACGGCGCCTTTGGCTTCCAGGCCTTCGACCACATAACGATTGTGGACGATCTCGTGACGGACATAGACCGGCGCACCGTAGGATTTCAGCGCCAGCACGACGATCTGGATGGCACGGTCGACGCCCGCGCAAAAGCCGCGCGGTCCGCACAGCCTGATCGTCAAAGGAGGTTTCGCCGCAATATTCATGTCTGTTCCGGTTTGTAGGGATAGGGCTCTCTAGCCCAATATAGGCAAGAATTGAAGCGATACTATTGCGCCGGACCGCGCTTGCGGAAACGGGCCACCACGACGATCACAACAAGCGTTGCCGCCAGGCCGTACCAGGTGAAGGCATATTGCAGATGGTTGTTGGGCAGATCGACATCGGTGACGCCGCCGATCGGGAGACCCTTCGGATTGGGGGTATCGTCCGCATCGACGAAGAAGGGAACGACTTGCGCCTTGTCGAGCTCGACGCTGGACGCCATCACATCGAGGTCTTTCCAGTAGAAGATGTTCTTGGCGACATCGTTGTCGGGCACTACCCAGGATGGCTTGCCGGGCAGCTTCGCGCGGGCAAGACCGGTCACCGTCTGCTGATCGGTCAGCTGGCCCTGCATGCGCATTGCGGGTTCCTTATTCTCATAGGGAACGAACCCGCGATTGACGAAGAGATAGCGGCGATCGGCAAGCTGCAGCGGTGTGTAAACGTAAAAACCCGTCCGGCCGTGCCAGGTGGCGAAGAAGTGCCGCTCCTTGCTGTTTACGTATTCGCCGCTGACCGTGGCGTGACGATAGTCGATATCCTCGCCTGTTGCCGCCAAAGCTTCGATATCTGCAAGCGATGCCGGCGGCGCCTGGCGGCGCTCGGCGATATCGGCGAGCAGCTTCTCCTTCCAACGCAGCCGCTCGACCTGCCACGTCCCGAGCGAAACGAGGATGGCGAGCGCGACCAGCACGGCGATGCCGGTCAGGACCGACCGCTTTCGACTGGGCGCCGACACTTGACGTTCAGTCACGGGAAAGGCGCCCTTCCCTGGCGTTGTGGCGATACTGCATCGCGATCAGAATTCCCTTACACCAACGAAGAGCAAGCAGGGAGAGGACGATCGTCAGGGGAGCGAACAGCAGAATGTGCAGCCAGATCGGCGGCGCGTAGTTGACCTCCAGCCACAGCACCGAGCCGATAACGATGAAGCCGACAATGAGAATGACGAACACCGCGGGACCATCGCCGGCATCGGCAAAGGCGTAATCGAGGCCACAGGCAGAACAGCGCGGTTTCAGCGCCAGCAGGCCGTTGAACAGCTTTCCCTGGCCGCAGCGCGGGCAGCACCCCTTGATGCCTGTCTTCACCGGATCGACCGGTGGGAAATGCGCGCTGTCGTCGTTCATGCCATCCTTCCAATTGCCTATGGCCAACCGGAGCGTCCGCCTTAACTCACCCATAAAGTATTCGCAGAGGGAAAGGAAATACCTGCGCTCTTTCGCCTCAGCGATTCGCGCCAAACAGAAGAAGAAAACTGATGACATATGACAGCTCGTCCGGACAGATCATTATTCTGAACGGCGCCCCGCGCAGTGGAAAATCGTCGATCGCCAACGCAATCCAGGAGCACTTCGACGGCCCATGGATGAACCTTGGCGTCGACACCTACAACGAGATGACGCCGGAGCGCTATCTGCCGGGCATAGGCCTGCGCCCGGGAGGGGAACGGCCCGATCTTGAGGAGATGGTGCCGTTTTTCTATGTGGCGCTCTACGAGTCGATCGCCATTCATGCCGGACTAGGCCTCAATGTGGTTGCCGACCTCGGCCATCACGACAGCTACTCTCAGCCGCTCGGCATCCTCGCCGATTGCGCGCGCCGGCTTGAGGGATTGCCGGTTCTTTTCGTCGGCGTCAGATGTCCGATCGAGGTCATCTTGAAGAGAAGGGACATCCCTTCGCCGGGACGACACACGCTGTATGTGCGCGCAACCGAGGACGAAGCCGTGCCCAATCCCGTCCAGCTCTGGCAGGAGCAGGTCCATATCCCCGGTATCTACGATCTTGAGGTCGATACCTCGGTGCTGACACCCTTCGAATGCGCCGAAGCAATCCGGCAGCGCCTGGACCTCGGCATTCCCGAACCCTCGGCATTCGAGCGGATCGCCGCCATGCGGTGACCGGAAAAAAGGGCGGGTGCCGTGGCACCCGCCCTTTTCGATTCCATGCTGTCCGTTCAGCCTGCGGCCAGCGGCGCGCCCCAGCCGCCCCAGACGTAGATGCAGAAGAACAGGAAGAGCCAGACGACGTCGACGAAGTGCCAGTACCAGGCCGCTGCCTCGAAGCCGAAATGCTGCTTCGGCGTGAAGTCGCCGCGGATCGCGCGCAGCAGGCAGACCAGCAGGAAGATCGTACCAACCAGAACGTGGAAACCGTGGAAACCGGTCGCCATGAAGAAGGTCGCGCCGTAGATCGAATTCTTGAAGGCGAACGGAGCGTGTGCGTATTCGTAAGCCTGCACCGTGGAGAACAGGATACCGAGCAGAACGGTCAGCGTGAGGCCCTGAATCAGGCCCCTGCGATCGTTGTGCAGCAACGCGTGGTGCGCCCAGGTCACCGTCGTGCCAGAGAGCAGCAGGATGACCGTGTTGTAGATCGGCAGGTGCCACGGATCGAGGACCTCAATTCCCTTCGGCGGCCACTGGCCACCGGTGAAGGCAAGGCGCGAGGCCTGGATCGCTTCATTCGGGAAGAGGCTCGCGTCGAAGTACGCCCAGAACCAGGCGACGAAGAACATCACTTCCGAAGCGATGAACATAATCATGCCGTAGCGAAGGTGTAGCGAGACGACGCGCGTATGGGCGCCCTCATCAGCTTCCTTCACAGTGTCCGACCACCAGCCGAACATGACGTAGAGAATGATCGCAAGCCCGATGAAGAACAGCCACGGATGAGCCCATTCGACGCCGAAGAGGTGCAGCGAGCCGCCGTTGAGGTAGCGCATGAAGCCGACGCCACCGAACGTAATGATGAAAGCCCCTAGCGACGCAATTATTGGCCACGGGCTCGGGTCGATGATGTGGTAGTCGTGATGTTTCTGATGAGCATCAGCCATGTAAGCTATCCCCGGATCTCTTCCTCTCCGCTCCGGCATAGCCGGAAACGAACCTCAATCAAAGTTTCTTTTCAAGCTTTACCGTTCCACCCTCGTTCGAAGCGAGCGGCTTCGGACCCTCTTTGGGATAGAACGTATAGGACAAGGTAACGGTGTGGATATCCTTCGATTCCACAGCCTTGGTAATATCAGGATCGATATAGAACACGACCGGCATTTCGAGCTTTTCGCCCGGCTTCAGAATGGTTTCATTGAAGCAGAAGCACTGCACCTTGTTGAAATAGGCACCCGCCTCACCGGGCGTCACGTTAAATACCGCCTGACCGCGCTGCGGCTCGTTCGACTTGTTCACCGCGACGAAATTCACCTGAATGGTTTCGCCGATGCGCGGATTGACCTCGCGCTCGACCGGCTTGAACTCCCAGTCGAGACCCGGCGCAATGTTTGCGTCGAAGGTGACGCGAATCTTGCGATCGAGAACCACGCTGGAGGCCTGCTCGACGCGCTGCGTCGTCCCATTGTAGCCAGTGAGCTGACAAAACATCCTGTAAAGCGGCACCGCGGCATAGCTCGCAGCGCCCATGCCGACGACGAAGGAAAGGCACATGAGAACGATGGCGCCGTTGTTGCGCGGCTTCCTCGGTGCGCTCTGCATCTCGCTCATCACATATGCCCCGAGGTGAACTTCACGATCGTGATCGCGTAGAAGAGCACGACGAGGCCGGCCAGAACCAGACCAAGAGCGACGTTGCGGTTGCGGCGCGACTTGCGCTGCGCTTCCGTGAGCTTGACGACGTCCATCAGAAAATGCCTCCCGCATGTGAAACGAGCACGGCCGCGAGCCGGTCGAACATCAGGGCGGAGAAAATCGCGAAGAGATACAGGATCGAGAAGCCGAAGAGCTTCTTCGCCGGGATCATCTTCTCATCGCCGTCTGGCATCCGCCAGACGGCGATGGAACAGTAGATGAAGATCGCGCCGAGCGCCGCGGCGACCAGGCCATAGCCGAGGCTCGCAAAGCCGAGGGCTGTCGGCAGAACACCGCAGACCGCCGTCAGGACGGCGTAGGCGACGATCTGATGCTTGGTCGTGCGCTCGCCCGAGACATTCGGCAGCATCGGCACGCCGACCGCCTCATAGTCTTCCATCTTGAAAAGAGCCAGCGCCCAGAAATGCGCGGGTGTCCACAGGAAGATGATCATGAAAAGGACGAAGCTTTCGATCGTGACCGTACCGGTCACGCAGGCCCAGCCGATCATGGGAGGAAAGGCACCGGCAGCACCGCCGATGACGATGTTCTGCGGCGTCGAGCGCTTCAGCCACATCGTGTAGATCACGGCATAGAAGAAAATCGTGAAGGCGAGGATGAAGGCTGCGAGCCAATTGACGGCGAGGCCGAGGATCGTCACCGAAAAACAGGAAAGCACCAGACCGAATGCCAGCGCCTCGCGCGGCGCAATCCGGCCGGCCGGGATCGGGCGCTTGGCGGTGCGGGTCATGATCGCATCGATATCGGCGTCGTACCACATGTTCAGTGCGCCCGAAGCGCCCGCGCCGATGGCGATGCAAAGGATGGCAATAAGGCCGAGAACCGGATTGATGTGGCCCGGCGCCATAACGAGACCGGCAAATGCCGTGAAGACCACGAGCGACATGACGCGCGGCTTCAGGAGCTCAAAATAATCGCGCGCACTCGCCTCCGACAGGCGGAACTCGCCGTCGTGTGCCAGAGCTTTGCGATTGCCGATTACTGTCATTCTCTTGTCCTGCAAACTTGTAAGCCGACCGCCGCACTGTAGCACGCGGCGGTCGCAATTTCTTGCATCATCCTTGCATCTTACTTGATGCGCGGGAGCTGTTCCCACTGATGATACGGCGGCGGCGAAGACAGCTGCCATTCGAGCGTCGTTGCGCCCTCACCCCACGGATTGTCACCGGCAACGCGCTTCTTGGCGAAGGCTTCGAAGACGCCGACCAGGAAGATCAGCACACCGACGGCCGAGATGTAGGAGCCGATCGAGGAAACGTAGTTCCAGCCGGCAAATGCATCCGGATAGTCGATGTAGCGGCGCGGCATGCCCGCGAGGCCCAGGAAGTGCTGCGGGAAGAACACCAGGTTGACGCCGATGAACATGACCCAGAAGTGCAGCGTGCCAAGGAACTCGTTGTACATGTAGCCGGTCATCTTCGGGAACCAGTAGTACCAGGCAGCGAAGATGGCGAAGACGGCGCCAAGCGACAGAACGTAGTGGAAGTGGGCCACGACGTAGTAGGTGTCATGCAGCGAGCGGTCGAGACCGGCATTGGCGAGCTGTACACCCGTCACCCCACCGACCGTGAACAGGAAGATGAAGCCGATCGCCCAGACCATCGGCGTGCGGAAGCTGATGGAGCCACCCCACATCGTTGCGATCCAGGAGAAGATCTTCACGCCCGTCGGAACGGCGATGACCATCGTTGCAAACACGAAGTAACGCTGTGCATCGAGCGACAGGCCGACCGTGTACATGTGGTGCGCCCAGACAACGAAGCCGACGGCACCGATCGCGACCATGGCGTAGGCCATGCCGAGATAGCCGAAGATCGGCTTCTTCGAGAAGGTCGAGATGATGTGGCTGACGATGCCGAAGCCCGGCAGGATTAGAATGTACACTTCCGGGTGACCGAAGAACCAGAACAGGTGCTGGTAGAGGATCGGGTCACCGCCGCCTTCCGGTACGAAGAAGGAGGTACCGAAGTTGCGGTCCGTCAGCATCATGGTGATGGCGCCGGCCAGAACCGGAAGCGACAGCAACAGCAGGAAGGCGGTGATCAGCACCGACCAGGCGAAGAGCGGCATCTTGTGCAGCGTCATGCCCGGAGCGCGCATGTTCAGGATCGTGGTGATGAAGTTGATCGCACCGAGGATCGAGGACGCACCGGCAATGTGGAGCGCAAAGATCGCAAGGTCGACTGCAGGACCGGGCGTACCCGAGCTCGACAGCGGCGGGTACATCGTCCAGCCGCCGCCCGCACCGTAAGCGCCGGCAGGTCCTTCGACGAACATCGACAGGATGAGCAGAAGGAAGGCCGGAACGATCAGCCAGAAGGAGATGTTGTTCAGACGCGGAAACGCCATGTCAGGCGCGCCGATCATGATCGGCACCATCCAGTTGGCGAAGCCGCCGATCATCGCCGGCATGACCATGAAGAAGATCATGATCAGCGCGTGAGCGGTGGTGAACATGTTGAACATCTGCTTGGCGCCGTCGATGGCCGCGTCGCCTTCGTAACCGTAAACCATCGATGCCAGACCGTGGAAGATCTGGATGCCCGGCTCCTGCAGCTCCATGCGCATGGCAACGGAGAGCGCGCCGCCGATGATGCCGGCGATGATCGCGAAGATCAGGTAAAGCGTGCCGATGTCCTTGTGGTTCGTCGAAAAGAACCAACGATTGATGAAGCTCGGCTTGTGCGAGTGATCGTGATGGTCGTCATGGGCGTGCGCGCCATGAGAGTGATCATGCAAGTGATGATCGTCGTGTGCGGAAGGTCCAGCCATATCCCGTTCCCTCTTCCCTTACTGTGCGACGTTTTCGGCAACGTCGACGGTCTTTGCGGGACCATCGGTTGCGGCCATGAGTGTTTTATACGCCCCAGGCAGATCGGTAGCGGCAGCGGCGAGCCACTGCTTGTACTTGTCCTCGGAGACAACGCGAATGGCGATCGGCATGAACGCATGGTCCTTGCCGCAGAGCTCGGAACACTGGCCATAGAAGAGACCTTCGCGCTCGGCCTTGAACCAGGTTTCGTTTAGACGACCCGGAACGGCGTCGATCTTGACGCCGAAGGACGGCATGGCGAATGCGTGAATGACGTCGGTCGGGGCGGCGGTCACAAGAACGCGGACCGTCTTGTTGATCGGCAGAACAAGCTCGTTATCGACAGTCAGCAGGCGCGGATAGATCGCCTTGTCTTCCTTGCCGGCAGCGGCACGGTCCTGATCCTTGAGCAAGAAGGAATCGAAGGCGAGCGGGCTGTCGTCGGTGCCTTCATACTCGTAATTCCATTGCCACTGGGTTGCGGTCGCCTTGATCGTCACATCCGGATTTTCCGGAAGCGTGAGCTGGGCGGTCAGCAAATTGAAGGAAGGAACGGCAAGAAACAGAAGAACGAGAACCGGCCCCACGGTCCAGGCGACTTCGATCAGCGTATTGTGGCTCGTCTTGGACGGCACCGGATTGGCACCGGCACGAAACTTGAAACAGACAACGATCAAAAGAACCAGTACGAAGAGCGTGATCGGAACGATAAACCACAAGGTATACTGCTCGAACCAATGAATGTCCCGCATGATAGGCGTGGCTGCCGGCTGTAAGGTCGCCTGCCACGGCTTCGGCTGGTCGGCATAACTGCCGGAAGCAAAAAGCAGACAGACCAGCGCGGTCAGAGCTGCATAAGCCTTCTTAATCACGTTAATATCTCCCTCGAGCGCTGATCTGCGTAAAATGCACGCAGAATCCTTGCCATCTTCTGCGCTTCAAACCACAGTTTGCCATTCGCCGCAACAGGCCAAAGCATTTGTCTGTGCGGCATTTTCGCTTTCAAACAGGCTGACCCAAGCATAACGAAACATTCCACCTTTTCGTTATCATTCGCGAAATATAGCTTGCGACTCGCGCCGCCGCGCCAACATTCTCTGGGAAACGTCCCATTTCCGCCGTAGTCCCCGGCTTTTCAGCGGGTGGGGCTTTTCATTTTTGATGGCGCGCCCCAACTTAGCGGCACTGATTCGAATTGCAGAGGTTTTCATGGGTTTCCGTTCCCTCGCACGGCCGTTCGTGCTGACAGCGTGCATCGCGGCCGCAGCGACTGCTCCCGCTTTCGCCCAGCAGCAACCCGCGCCGGCACAACCTGCGCCAACGCCTCCGGCAGCGCGGGCAACGCCCGGCCAGACGCAGCCGCAGGCACCCGGCACCGTAAAGTCGAACCACGGCGCATGGTCGGTCGTGTGCGACAAGCCGGCGGGCGCCGCGACCGAGCAGTGCGCGTTGATGCAGAACGTCATTGCCGAAGACCGGCCGGAGGTCGGCCTCTCGGTCGTCGTGCTGAAGACCGCCGACCGCAAGTCGAAGATTCTGCGCGTTCTGGCCCCGCTCGGCGTGTTGCTGCCGAACGGCCTCGGCCTCAATGTCGACGGCAAGGACATCGGCCGCGCCTATTTCGTCCGCTGCTTTGCCGATGGCTGCTATGCCGAAGTCGTGCTCGAGGACGAACTGCTGAAGACCTTCCGCAGCGGCGCCAGCGCCACCTTCATCGTTTTCCAGACGCCTGAGGAAGGCATCGGCATCCCCGTCGATCTCAAGGGTTTTGCCGAAGGCTACGACGCCCTCCCCTGATCGTCTCGATTTCGGGGCTTGCTGCAACGGTAAACCGGACCTACATCGGCTGAAAGCATTCCTGCTTCAGCGGAGCATAAAGACATGAATACGGATCTCCTCACGCTTTTCGATGCCGACGAAGCGAAGATGCGCTCGCTCGTTGCCGAGGCGCTTTCGGGCGCGGACGACGGGGAGCTCTACATCGAACACGCCCAGGCGGAATCGCTGATGTTCGACAACGGGCGCCTGAAGGGCGGCAGCTTCAACACCGAGCAGGGCTTTGGCCTGCGCGCGGTTGCCGGCGAAGCGGTCGGCTATGCGCATGCGGGCGACCTCTCCGTTGCGGCCTTGAAGCGTGCAGCCGATGCAGTTGGCGCCGTCACCCGTGGCTATGCCGGCAGCTATGCAGCGGCTCCCCAGCGAACCAACAAGAAGCTCTACTCGGACGAGAACCCGATCGGTACGCCGACCTTCGAGGCGAAGGTCAAGGTGCTGCAGGATATCGACGCTTATTTACGCGGCAAGGACGACAAGGTGCGCCAGGTGACCGCATCGGTCGCCGCCAGCTGGCAGGTCGTCGACATTCTGCGCGCCGATGGTCACCGCGTTCGCGATATCCGGCCGATGACGCGCATCAATATCTCGGTCATCGTCGGTGAAGGCGAGCGCCAGGAGAGCGGCTCCTATGGCAGCGGCGGGCGTGTCGGCTTTGGCGATTTCATCGCCGAGGACAGCTGGCAGTACGGCGCCGACGAAGCGTTACGCCAGGCACTGGTGAACCTGGAGGCAATCGACGCGCCGGCCGCCACCATGGATGTCGTGCTCGGCTCCGGCTGGCCGGGGGTCATGCTGCACGAAGCCGTCGGCCACGGGCTCGAAGGCGATTTCAACCGAAAGAAGACCTCCGCCTTTGCCGGCCTGCTCGGCCAGATGGTCGCGGCACCCGGCGTGACCGTCGTCGACGACGGCACGATCGACAACCGCCGCGGCTCGATCACCATCGACGACGAAGGGACGCCTTCGGCCTACAATGTGCTGATCGAAAATGGCAAGCTTGTCGGCTACATGCAGGACCGACAGAATGCCCGTCTGATGGGCATGAAGCCAACTGGCAACGGCCGCCGTCAGGGCTATTCGCACGTTCCCATGCCTCGCATGACCAACACCTACATGCTCGGCGGCGACAAGACGCCGGAGGAAATTATCTCTTCCGTAAGGAAGGGCATCTATGCCGTCTCCTTCGGCGGCGGCCAGGTGGATATCACCTCCGGCAAGTTCGTGTTCGGCTGCACCGAGGCCTACCTGATCGAGAACGGCAAGATCGGCGCGCCGATCAAGGGCGCGATGCTGATCGGCAACGGCCCGGAGGCGATGAAGCGTGTTTCGATGGTCGGCAACGACATGAAACTCGACACCGGCATCGGCAATTGCGGCAAGGCCGGGCAATGGGTTCCCGTCGGCGTCGGCCAACCGCACCTGCGGATGGACCAGGTGACCGTGGGCGGCACGAAGGCCTAGTCGGGAACGAGGAGCGGTGGTGAGCGAAATCGAGATCAGACCGTTCGTTGCCGCCGATCTCGATGATGTTTTCTCGGTGATCCTGCCGATCCAGCGCGAGGAATTCGGCATCGCGATCACGGCCGACGACCAGCCGGATCTCGCGGTTATTTCTGATTTCTATCAGTCCGGAAAGGGTCAGTTCTGGGTCGCCGTCCGTAATACCAACGAGCGCTAATCAAAACCGGTGCGCCCAGTCACGCATTCCAATCGACATGATCTTCCACGGCTGAGCGACCAGCTTGTTCCATGCGTCGCAGCAATGGGCGACGATGTCCTCGTAATCTTTGAAGATCCGGTTGGACAACCAGTTGTCACGCAGAAATTGCCACACGTTCTCGACGGGATTTAATTCGGGCGAGCGTGGCGGCAGGAAGAGCAGTGTGATGTTGTCGGGCACATCGAGCTTCGGCGTGACATGCCACCCCGCCTGATCAACGATCAGCACGGCATGAGCGCCGTCATCGACGGCCTGGCTGATTTCGATCAAATGCTGGTTCATGGCGCTGGTGTCGCAGTAGGGAAGAACGAGACCCGCACCTTTGCCCTTCTTGGGGCAGATAGCGCCGAAGATATAGGTCCACATCGTGCGTTGATCGTGTGGTGCCGAAGGCCTTGTTCCCCTGCGTGCCCATCGCCGGGTGATCTTGTTCTTTTGGCCTATCCGAGCTTCGTCGGCCCACCAGAGCTCAATCTCGACGTTCTTCGGGAACCTGCCTTTGATGGCTGCCAGTGTGGCGGGGAACTTTTTTTAAAACTCTCCAGGTCGCCTTCGTTCTGGGCGTAATGGCGCGGGCGGGCAGACAGCTTTGCAAAGCCGAGCGCCTTCAATTCGCGGCCAATGGTCGTTTCATCGACGGATATCCGATATTCTTGGAACAGCCATTGAGCAAGATCCTTGCGCCGCCAGCGCACAACGCCATGCACCGCCGGTATCGGGCCACTTTCGACGATCTTTGCCAAAGCCTGGCGATGCACGTCGGAAAGCTTTCCTTGATTGCCGGGTGCTTTGCCATTGATGAGCCCCGACGGGCCACGCGCATTGAAGCGAATAACCCAGTCGCGGACAATTTGCAGGGTCACGCCTCCGATCCTGGCCGCATCGCTGCGGGAATGGCCATCATAGATTTCGGCAAGGGCAAGAAGCCGCCGAGCCTGTGCCGCATCCTTCGTGCCTTTGGCCAACGCCCGAAGAGCGAAGCCGTCGAAGTCATCGCGCAGTGGAATTCCTGATGTCATCCGCAAACCTCCGTTTGCGGTATTGATTCAGAACTCAACTGATTTGGAAACCTCAAAAAGAGTCAGAGATCGCTCACGCTGGTATAACGGCCAGGTTGTCGGCACGCTTGGGCTGAAGGACATCGGCAACAACCAGACGGCGTTGCGCAAGATGTTTGTCGCGGCTGATGTGCGCGGTCGCGAGCATAACGTCGCGGCACGACTTCTGGCGGAACTGGTGGGACACGCAGAAAATCAGGGGATCAAGGAGATCTTCCTTGGAACGACGGACAAATTCCTCGCCGCGCATCGGTTCTACGAAAAGAACGGATTCACGGAGGTTCCCAAGGGCGATCTTCCGCGATCATTTCCGCTGATGGCCGTGGATACCAAATTCTACCGGCGCAGGATCGGCACGGCCGAAAGCTAGCCCCGCTCTGGCTGGAACAGCCATTTGCGCTTGATCGCCGCTGCGAGATCCAGATCGTTTCTATGCGCAAAAAGCAGGATGTGGCCGAGCACATCGGCTGCTTCATCAGCGAGGTCGCGCGCCAGTTGCTCATCCGACCTGCCTTTCCGACGCCCTCTGCCGCTGACGCGGTTCCAGGCTTGGGTGAGCTCGCCGATTTCCTCCTGAAGCTTCAGGAGAAACCAGTCGGCGTCGCGCGCTATGCCATTGGCATCGGCATAGGTGCGCGAAGCGCGCTCGAATTTTTCGGCGAGATCATTCAGCATGGCGTTCTCCTTTTGTTTACAAAGGAGGACCTTGATTCTGCTGGAAAGTCCAGAAGGTTCAGCCGTGGTGAGGCAGCAGCATGCAGTCGTAGGAGCGCTGTCTCAGGGCATCGCAGGCTGCCGTGGCAGCTTCGCGGCTCTGGAATCCGACGAAGCGAGCGCGATAGATCTTGTTGGCACCATTGCCGACAGCCTCGGTAAAGGGCGACGCGGTTTTCAGGGCCGGACCACCCTCGGCCTTGGCCTGGGCAAGGAGAGCGCGAGCAGCATCATCGCTCGGTGCCGCCGAGATCTGAATCTGCCAGTCGCCGGAAGCAGACGGCGCGCCGGCGGACTTGCCGGCATTGGCTACTTCGGCAAGAGCGGACGGGCGCTCCATCGGAACCGTCGCATCGCTCAGATAGCCGAGCGCCTTTGGCGAGAGTTCATTTGTGCGCGGCGTGGTTTCGGGGACCGGCATGTCGCTGTCATCGGCGGCCGAGGCGACTTCCACCTGCTGGCGCGCATTGACGCTTGCAACCAGTTTGCCGCTGGTTGACGCACGGCCGAGATACTTGTCGAGCAGACCCGCCATCTTGGCGTCGCGGCTGCGGGCCGTGCGGCCGCCAAGCACGACACCGACGACGCGGCGGTTGCCGTCTTTTACGGCGCTGACGAGGTTGAAGCCGGACGCGTTGGTGTAACCGGTCTTGATGCCATCCATGCCCTGATAGCGGTACATCAGGTTGTTGTGGCCTCGGATCGTGCGCCCACGGAAAGTGAAGCTGGCTGTCGAGAACAGGCGATACTCGCTTGGGAAATTCCGCATGAGCGCCACGGCAAGCGTGGACATGTCGCGCGCCGTGGTGACCTGGCGTCCATCCGGGAGGCCGGACGCATTATAGAAGGCCGTACGGGTCATGCCGAGCTGCCGTGCCTTCTGCGTCATCATGCGAGCAAAATTGCTTTCCGAACCACCGAGCTTTTCGGCCATGGCAGCAGCGGCATCGTTGGCCGACTTGGTGATCATGCCGAGGATCGCGTCGCGAACCGTAACGGAATCACCAGCGCGAACGCCGAGCTTCGTCGGTGGACGCGAGGCGGCGTATTTCGACATGACGAGCGGTGTGTTCCAGCTGAGCTTGCCGCGGTTGATCGCCTCGAAAGCCATGTAGATGGTCATCATCTTCGTCAGCGAAGCGGGGTGGTTCAGGACGTCGGCATTTTCGGCGCTGAGCACCTTGCCGGTTCGGGCATCCAGAATGAGGGAGGCACTGCCTGCCATCGCCGTCAACGGCGCCATAGCGACGAGCGTCGCGGTCATAATCGCGGCCAACAGCTTCTTCATGCAATTCCCCTCGATGAACGAATAGCCGGCGCCATTCGGATTTGTCCCGTTCCGCTACAGAAGCCGCCAATGTGGCGCGACTTTGCGGCAACTGGTACCATTTTTGTCAAGTTTTACCCTTCATAGTGAAAATCCCGTAAAGAGGACACTCGAAAATCTTCATTCAGCAAGACTTAACCGCGGATTTGCTAGTTTCGCCGCTCCAGAAACCAGTGGGCAGATGAGATGACGGCGAGTGTCAAAACGCTTGCGAAGCGGATTGCGATTGCAGGCAGCCTTGAGACTGCCAATCTCCTGCGTGCAGCCGGCGTGATGCGCGGTGCCCGCGGACTTGGCGCCATCTTCACGCTCCACCATGTCCGCCCACACGAAGAGACCGCCTTCGCGCCGAATGCGCATCTGGAGATCACGCCGGAATTCCTCGATCTAGTCCTCGTTCGCCTGAAAAGGGACGGCTATCGCTTCGTGGCGCTTGACGAGATTCCCGCGCTGCTTTCGCAATCCGGCTCCAGCCAACCCTTCGCCGCTTTCACGCTCGACGACGGCTACCGCAACAATCTTGTCTACGCCCTGCCGATCTTCGAGAAACACAAGGTGCCCTTCACCGTCTTCGTCGCTAGGGGTCTTTCCGAGCGCACGCATACGATCTGGTGGGAGACGCTGGCGGCGGTTTTGCGCAAGGAAGAGAAGCTCGGCTTCGATTTCGGCCACGGCCATGAGATGCTGGACGTCGCGGTTCCACTCGCCAAGGAACGCGCCTTCGCGCGTTTCGCCAACCATCTTCATCGACATGACGAGACCGCCGCCGTCACAGCCATCGACGCGATGGCGCGAACGCACGAGATCGATCCGGACGAAATCGTTGATGATCTCGTCATGACACCGGCGGAACTCAATTTGCTTGAAGCTAGCCCGCTGGTCTCGCTCGGCGCTCATACAATCAGCCATAGGGCGATCTCGCGCCTCTCAGACCGGGAGGTTCGCGACGAGATGGAGGCTTCCCGCGACTACGTCGCAGCGATCACCGGCGCCCGACCCGGCTCCTTCGCCTACCCCTACGGTACTCGCGAGGCGGTAACGCAGAGGCAAGCCGCGATCGCACGCGAGGTCGGCTTTGACATTGCCGTGACGACGCAGCCCGGCGTCGTCACCCAGCGCTCGATCGGCAGCATCACCTATCTGCCAAGGCTCTCGATCAACGGCCTTTACCAGAAGGTGCGGTACGTTTCCGGGCTGGCCTCGGGCATCCCGTTCCAGTTCGAATCAAACAGGGCATGAGCACTCCTGCTTATGCCTGATCAGGGATACATGCGAACCTTTTTCCAATCGCCATCGGGCGAGGCTCGACGGAACTCGATGCGATCGTGAAGACGGAACTTCTGATCCTTCCAGAACTCGATCGACACCGGCCGGATCCGGAAGCCTGACCAATGCGACGGACGCGGGATCTCGCCGATTGCATAGCGGGCAGTGTATTCAGCCACGGCTTTCTCTAGCGCGAATCGGCTCTCCAGCGGCCGCGACTGCTTCGATGCCCAGGCACCGATCCGGCTGCCGCGGGCTCGCGTCTTGAAGTAAGCATCGGCTTCTTCGTCCGTTACGACTTCCACAGGCCCGCGCAGCCGAACCTGCCGGCGCAGCGTTTTCCAGTGGAAACACATGGCCGCTTTCTTCTGCCCGAGAATTTCCTGGCCTTTCTGACTCTCGAAATTCGTGTAGAAGACAAAACCGTCGTGATCGAATCCCTTAAGGAGAACCATGCGGACATTGGGAAGGCCGTCCTCATCGACCGTCGCAAGCGCTACCGCATTCGGGTCATTGATCTCGGAAGCTTCAGCTTCCTTCAGCCACTCGGCAAAAAGATCGAACGGTTCGTTTCGCTCGGTGAAGTCACCGCTTATTAACTCATTTGCCGACATATTAGCTCAAATGCCCCGGGTTTATTCGAAATTTGCCCAGCCTTTAGCTACTGGACAGGACGCAGGGTGGAAGTCATAGCAAAGTCAGATCGTCATACAAAGGGTCTGCTGCGTCGAAGCGCGACCTTCTGCATTGTCGGTACGGCGGTGCTCTCCCTGTCCGGTTGCGTCTCCAGCGGGTTGGATCTCTTCAGCAGCTCGAAGGTCGATCGGTCGGTTGCAACCGGCACCGTGCCACAGCCGGCGCCGACGAGTGACTCGATTTCCGACGAAATGACCGTCGGCAACGCCGTGACCTCAGCCGATATCCAGGGGCTGGAGGGGCGCCCCCTTCCCTGGGCCAATGCTTCGACCGGCAGCGCCGGTGTCATCGACACCATTGTCGAGAATACGGATTCCGGCCAGGTTTGCCGCCAGTTCCGCACAACGCGGCACTCCTATGTCGGCATCGCAAATTTCTACGGCAAGACCTGCCTGGTCGGCGGTGGCAACTGGCAACTCATGAGTTTCCAGCCGGAAAGCTAATTAACACCGGGAGCATGCTTAACACGCGCTCCCCCTTCTCTTCTGATGTTTAGCAAAAGGCTAACCATTCGGCGCAAAAGCGAGATGTCCGCCGCGCTGAATAAGAACTGATTAGCAACTTCTCCCGACAATCGTTCCTCATGTGCGCTCGGTTTCTTCCTGGGGATGAGCTCGGGCGCCGAATGAGAGGCTTCGGGGTGCTAGGGCAGAGGACAGGCACACCGCATCGGAACACCGGCGGTTTGGAACATGCGCGATCCTTATAAGATTTTGGGCGTCAAGCGAGACGCGGGGCAGGACGAAATCAAGGCAGCCTGGCGCAACATGGCCAAGGCAGTTCACCCTGATCACAATCAGGGTGACCCGACGGCGAGCGCCCGCTTTGCCGAAATCGGCCGTGCCTATGAAACGCTCAAAGATCCGAAGAAGCGGGTTCTGTTCGACAATGCCGCCCGCATGGCCGAAGCCAAGGCCAACGAAGGCACGATCATGCAGCAGCGCCAGGCAGCCCGTGAAGCTGCCGTGCGTGCCAAGGCAGCGCAGGCCAATGCCGAGCGCGTGATGGAAGAGCTTGCCCGCGCCGCCGCGCAAAAGGCTGCAGCCGACGTCGCAATGCAGCAGAAGACGGGCACGGCCGAGCCGCCCGAAGAAATGATCGAACGGATCTTCGGCACGCAGGCACGCGCTGCGGCCGGTGGCGGCCGCGCCCAAGGCTTTACCGCCGGTGCTGCAAAGCGGCCGGAAGCGGAGCCTGCGACCTCAGACAAACAGCCGGATGCCGGCAAGGCCGAGGCTGAACAGCAGGCTGCTGAGGACGCAGCCGCTCAGGCCTCTGCGGTCATGCAGCCGCTTAGCTTGCTGACTTCGCTCGTTCGCCGCTTTACCGGCAGCGGCGCTGCCGCGCCGGAAAAAGCGCCGGACCAATTCGTAACCAAGACCGTCACCGTCGACGAGGTCATCAAGGGCAGCTGGGTCTCCATCGACCTGGGTGAAGGCCGGGACATCGGATTTGCGCTGGCGGCTGGCACGACGGAAGGTCATCAGGTCCGTCTGAAGGGCCAGGGTCACAAGCTCGCCGGCATGCAGCGCGGCGATGCCGTTGTCAGCATCCACATTGCTACCGATGAACGGTTTACGATCAATGGCTTCGATCTGCATACGGCGTTGCCGGTAACAATCGAAAATGCCGTACTGGGAACCGAGGCGCGCTTCGAAGGCCCCAATGGTCCCATCACCGTCACGATTCCCGCTTGGTCAGGCTCCGACAAGACGATCCGACTTCAGGGTCAGGGGCTGGCGAACGCCGAGGGCGGCAGGGGCGATCTTGTCGTCGAACTGCGTATTATGTTGTGGGAAAAACCCGACGACAAAGTCACCGATCTGATGCGAATCATGAAGAACGGGCTGTTTCTGTGAAATTTTGGTGACATACGCACCCTTTGTTACGATCCCTAACAGTTGATGATTGCTGCCAATCTTGAACCGATTAGCAGCCTATGCCATAGGCAGGACCGATCAGAATTCCTTAGGGGGCAAAATATGGCTCAGGCAACAGGCCTCATGTCAGGCAAGCGCGGCGTCATCATGGGCGTTGCCAACAATCGTTCGATTGCGTGGGGTATTGCCAAGGCTATTCATGCACAGGGCGGCGAAATCGCCTTTACCTACCAAGGCGATGCGCTGAAGAAGCGCGTTGAGCCACTGGTTGCCGAGGTAAACGGCGTTCTTGCCGGACATTGCGATGTCAGCGACGAGTCGACCATCGATGCCGTCTTCGACCACGTCGAAAAGCTGTGGGGCAGGATTGACTTCATCGTTCACGCGATCGGCTTTTCCGACAAGGACGAACTGACCGGTCGCTATGTCGATACCTCGGCTGACAACTTCGCCAAGACGATGCAGATCTCCGTCTATTCGTTCACCTCGGTCGCGCGTCGCGCCGAGAAGCTGATGACGGACGGCGGCTCGATGCTAACGCTCACCTATTACGGCGCCGAGAAGGTTATGCCGAACTACAACGTCATGGGCGTTGCCAAGGCGGCACTCGAAGCCAGCGTCAAGTATCTGGCGGTCGACCTCGGACCGAAGAACATTCGCGTCAATGCCGTTTCCGCCGGGCCGATCAAGACGCTTGCGGCGTCCGGCATCGGTGACTTCCGCTACATCCTGAAGTGGAACGAATACAATGCGCCGCTGCGTCGCACCGTGACGATCGAAGAAGTCGGCGATGTCGGCCTGTATCTGCTTTCCGATCTCTCGCGCTCGGTCACCGGCGAAGTCCACCACGCCGACAGCGGCTATCACGTCATCGGCATGAAGGCGGTAGACGCGCCGGACATTTCCGTCATAAAGGACTGATCGCGCTCCCTTTGCTGCGTCGTGCTCGCGACCCCTTTCTTCGCGACAGCGATTGAGGGGTTGCGCGCCCTAAACGGAGCCGATCATTGCTTATCTACGTCGTCAGACACGGCCAGACAGACTGGAACGCGGAACGTCGCCTGCAGGGGCAGAAGGACATTCCGCTCAATGCCGTCGGCAGAGCGCAAGCGTGGCAGAACGGTACCGATCTAGCAGAAATCCTCCAAGTCGAGGCAATCCCCTTCGATTTCGTAGCAAGCCCGCTGGCGCGCACCCGCGCCACCATGGAGATCATGCGCGAAGCAATGGGTCTTGCATCGAAAGATTATCGGACCGACGAGCGCCTCGTCGAGGTTTCCTTTGGCGATTGGGAAGGATTCACGATCAAGGAATTAAAGGCCACGGCCCGTGACCGCGTCACCGAGCGCAATCTCAACAAATGGGATTTCATTCCGCCGGGAGACGACGCGGAAAGCTACGAAATCATGTCCTGGCGCGTTGCATCCTGGCTGAATTCCGTCGACAAACCAACGGTTTGCGTGACCCACGGCGGCGTCATACGCAGTCTCTTCAGGACGATTGCCGCATTGCCCAAGGAAGAGGCTGCCGAAGGTGAAATTCCACAGGACCGCATCCTGAAGATCGATCGGGAGAACGGGTTGATCGGCTGGATCTAGGTCCGCCTACTGAACGATGTCGAGATCGTTGATGACGCGTTTGCCATCGACCTCAGTGTAGAAGACGATAACCTTCACGCCCGCTTTCAGCCCCTCGAAATTGAACTCCTCCGGTGCCTGATAGGTTTTTCCGTCATCCAGCGTGAGGCTGAGATTGGTCATATCGACCTTCTTGATCGTCGCCTCGACATCCGCGCTTTCTGCAAATCCGCTGATCGGCGACAAAAAACTGGCTGTGGCCAAAAGCGTAGCTACTACGAAGCGCATGGCGGCATTCCCTCGAAAACGCGACTCGATAATCCGACGGCGCACAGATAACCTCCCGAATATGGCGAAATTTGCCCTGAAGAATGACCCATCGCGCCAAATTGGTGAATAGTATTTTAACAATAACCGCATGCGTCCGTTAATCGCATTTCCAGTACGTTTCCACGCCCGGCAAAGAGCATCTGCGGGCAATCGTAAATTAACCGCTTCTATCTAAAGTCGTCCACGAACATGGGAGACTGGGTTTTGCTATTCCGCCTCAAAGGCAGCAATACGTTGCGGCGCGTCTTCAGGAATACCCGTATCGCCTTCCTGGTTTCCAGCCTCGTTGCTATTGTTGTCGTCGTCGTCGGCTTCGGACTAGACCGCGCCAATACTGCCGCTCATCTGCGCGAACTGACGATGCGGACAGAAAACGAAGTAAGTTTGATACGCGCGCGGATGACCGCGCAGATCAACATGGACATCACGGTCGTTCGCGACCTCGCCAACATGGTGGCGGTCAATTCCAGCGTAAACGCCGATGAGATGGAGCGGCAGATCAACTGGCTGCTCATCCAGAACCCCCACTTCCTGACTATTGCCGTCGCACCGGATTTCATCGTCAGCGCCGTCTATCCGCCACAGGCCGGCAAAGGCCGAATCGGGAAAGATGTCCGCGACGTTCTCGCTGCGCGTCAGTCGGTGATGCGCACCGCCGGTACGCAGCAGGCGCGCTTCTCTGGCCCGATCACGGCGGCCGACGGCACGGAAGCCTTCGCGATCTTCTTTCCTGTCTTCGTGAAGGAGAATGGGCAACGCCGGGTCTGGGGCGCGGTCGAGGTTATGATCGACGCAGACATGTTCTATCAGAACACCGGCTTGCAGCCAGCGCGCAACAGCGAGAATCAGGAGAAGTATCCGCACCTCGATCACCTCTCGATCTCGGTACGCGACCTCGCTATGGCGGACTCGGCCACGCCCTTCTTCGGTGCGCAGGATCTGCACGACAAGCAACCGATAATACCAGCGTGAGCGATCTCTGACTCTTTTTGAGGTTTCCAAATCAGTTGAGTTCTGAATCAATACCGCAAACGGAGGTTTGCGGATGACATCAGGAATTCCACTGCGCGATGACTTCGACGGCTTCGCTCTTCGGGCGTTGGCCAAAGGCACGAAGGATGCGGCACAGGCTCGGCGGCTTCTTGCCCTTGCCGAAATCTATGATGGCCATTCCCGCAGCGATGCGGCCAGGATCGGAGGCGTGACCCTGCAAATTGTCCGCGACTGGGTTATTCGCTTCAATGCGCGTGGCCCGTCGGGGCTCATCAATGGCAAAGCACCCGGCAATCAAGGAAAGCTTTCCGACGTGCATCGCCAGGCTTTGGCAAAGATCGTCGAAAGTGGCCCGATACCGGCGGTGCATGGCGTTGTGCGCTGGCGGCGCAAGGATCTTGCTCAATGGCTGTTCCAAGAATATCGGATATCCGTCGATGAAACGACCATTGGCCGCGAATTGAAGGCGCTCGGCTTTGCAAAGCTGTCTGCCCGCCCGCGCCATTACGCCCAGAACGAAGGCGACCTGGAGAGTTTTAAAAAAAGTTCCCCGCCACACTGGCAGCCATCAAAGGCAGGCTCCCGAAGAACGTCGAGATTGAGCTCTGGTGGGCCGACGAAGCTCGGATAGGCCAAAAGAACAAGATCACCCGGCGATGGGCACGCAGGGGAACAAGGCCTTCGGCACCACACGATCAACGCACGATGTGGACCTATATCTTCGGCGCTATCTGCCCCAAGAAGGGCAAAGGTGCGGGTCTCGTTCTTCCCTACTGCGACACCAGCGCCATGAACCAGCATTTGATCGAAATCAGCCAGGCCGTCGATGACGGCGCTCATGCCGTGCTGATCGTTGATCAGGCGGGGTGGCATGTCACGCCGAAGCTCGATGTGCCCGACAACATCACACTGCTCTTCCTGCCGCCACGCTCGCCCGAATTAAATCCCGTCGAGAACGTGTGGCAATTTCTGCGTGACAACTGGTTGTCCAACCGGATCTTCAAAGATTACGAGGACATCGTCGCCCATTGCTGCGACGCATGGAACAAGCTGGTCGCTCAGCCGTGGAAGATCATGTCGATTGGAATGCGTGACTGGGCGCACCGGTTTTGATTAGCGCTCGTTGGTATAACGCGAAAGATCGCCTTTGCCGGTGGGCGCTGGCAGATCGCGGCAGTCCCGAAGACCGGCTGGAATGCGGTTCCCGACAACCAGTCAACGCTTCGCCTGATCATCGCGGCCGCCGCCTGCATCACGATCATTCCGGTCTTCTTTGCGACCCTGCTACTTGGCGAGCGCAACCGCAATATCGAGCAGCTCAAGGTGCGCGAGGCTGCGCTGCTGAAGCTGTCGCAACGCCTCGATCTGGCATTGGAATCGTCGAACATCGGCATATGGGAGCTGCATGATCACGGGCATACGCTGTTCTGGGATGCCCGCGCCGCAGCGCTCCACGGCAAACCCGCAGAAGACGGGAGCCATTCGCTGGAAGACTGGCTTGCTGCGATCGTTCCCGAAGACCGGCATATCGCGGAAGTCCACTTCTTCAATTACAACGTCGCCGGTTCCGCCTATGAAACACAATACCGTGTCGTGGCCGAGGACGGCACTGTCCGACACCTGCGCTCCATCGGCTCCTTCTATACGGATGCGGCCGGCGACGACAAAACCATCGGCATCGTCTGGGACGTCACCGCCGACGCGGAAGCGGCCGAGACCCTGCGCAAGGCAAAGGATGTCAGCGACATCAAGAATGCCGAACTGGAGATGGCGCTGGACGAACTGTCACGGCGCGAGGCCGAACTTTCCGAGCTCTCCGGCAAGCTCGACCTGGCACTCGACTCGTATCAATGCGGCATCTGGGAAGCGACGCTCGGCGATGAGGGTTCCATTTGGGACGATCGGATGCACGAGCTTTATGGGCTGAAGCCAAGGGCCGGCTTTATGACCGAACCGGTCTGGCTGTCCTGCATTTTGCCCGAAGACCGAGACCTTGCGCTCGAGAGCGCTCGTCATTTCAAGCAACTCGGTGACACTCATACCCTGATCTGTCGGGTTCCGACCGAGGACGGTTTGATGCGTTACGTACGCTCGACCGGAAAGGTTCACCAGACCCCGAGCGGTCACATGAAGATCATCGGCGTTGCTTTCGATATCACCGAAGATGCGCTGATGACGGCCCAACTCAAGGCGGCCAAGGACGAGGCGATCGCCAAGAACATCGAGCTCGAGATTGCCAAGAACCGCATCGAACACAACTCGCTGCACGACCCGCTAATACCAACGAGCGCTAATCAAAACCGGTGCGCCCAGTCACGCATTCCAATCGACATGATCTTCCACGGCTGAGCGACCAGCTTGTTCCATGCGTCGCAGCAATGGGCGACGATGTCCTCGTAATCTTTGAAGATCCGGTTGGACAACCAGTTGTCACGCAGAAATTGCCACACGTTCTCGACGGGATTTAATTCGGGCGAGCGTGGCGGCAGGAAGAGCAGTGTGATGTTGTCGGGCACATCGAGCTTCGGCGTGACATGCCACCCCGCCTGATCAACGATCAGCACGGCATGAGCGCCGTCATCGACGGCCTGGCTGATTTCGATCAAATGCTGGTTCATGGCGCTGGTGTCGCAGTAGGGAAGAACGAGACCCGCACCTTTGCCCTTCTTGGGGCAGATAGCGCCGAAGATATAGGTCCACATCGTGCGTTGATCGTGTGGTGCCGAAGGCCTTGTTCCCCTGCGTGCCCATCGCCGGGTGATCTTGTTCTTTTGGCCTATCCGAGCTTCGTCGGCCCACCAGAGCTCAATCTCGACGTTCTTCGGGAGCCTGCCTTTGATGGCTGCCAGTGTGGCGGGGAACTTTTTTTAAAACTCTCCAGGTCGCCTTCGTTCTGGGCGTAATGGCGCGGGCGGGCAGACAGCTTTGCAAAGCCGAGCGCCTTCAATTCGCGGCCAATGGTCGTTTCATCGACGGATATCCGATATTCTTGGAACAGCCATTGAGCAAGATCCTTGCGCCGCCAGCGCACAACGCCATGCACCGCCGGTATCGGGCCACTTTCGACGATCTTTGCCAAAGCCTGGCGATGCACGTCGGAAAGCTTTCCTTGATTGCCGGGTGCTTTGCCATTGATGAGCCCCGACGGGCCACGCGCATTGAAGCGAATAACCCAGTCGCGGACAATTTGCAGGGTCACGCCTCCGATCCTGGCCGCATCGCTGCGGGAATGGCCATCATAGATTTCGGCAAGGGCAAGAAGCCGCCGAGCCTGTGCCGCATCCTTCGTGCCTTTGGCCAACGCCCGAAGAGCGAAGCCGTCGAAGTCATCGCGCAGTGGAATTCCTGATGTCATCCGCAAACCTCCGTTTGCGGTATTGATTCAGAACTCAACTGATTTGGAAACCTCAAAAAGAGTCAGAGATCGCTCACGCTGGTATAACGGCTCTCGCCAACCGCCGCCAACTTGACATCGCCCTTGAAAGGCTGACGCTTGACGGCTGCAGCGAACGGCAGAAGTTCGCCATCCTCCACATCGACCTGGACAGGTTCAAGGAGATCAACGACACGCTCGGCCACGCCGCCGGCGATGCGATGCTGATCCATGCGTCGCAGGTGTTGTCGCGAAATCTGCGCGGCGATGACCTCGTCGCGCGCATCGGCGGCGACGAGTTCGTGATCCTGGCCCTCAATGCCAGTGATGGCGATATGTCCGCGCTTGCCGGCCGGATCATCGAACAAATGCGCCAGCCGATCGACTTCGAAGGGTTCGCCTGCCGTTGCGGTGTCTCCATCGGCATTGCACTCGCCAACGGCGTGCGCGTCGATGCGCGCAAGGTGCTGATCAACGCCGACATCGCCCTTTACCGCGCCAAGAGCCAGGGGCGGAATCGCTACGAATTCTTCAACCACAACCTCCAGGCTGACATCATCAACAACAAGCGCCTGGCCGACGAGATCCTCACGGGTATCGAGAACGGCGAATTTACCGCCTGGTATCAGCCGCAGTTCTCAGCGCGCACGATGAAACTGACCGGCATCGAAGCCCTGGTTCGCTGGCATCATCCGTCCCGGGGACTTTTGACCCCGGACAAATTCCTGAAGATCGCCGACGAGATCAATGTGGTCCAAACCCTTGACCGTATCGTTCTCGACACCGCGCTGAAGGATAAGATGCGCTGGACAGCAAAGGGCATCTACGTTCCGAAGATCTCGGTCAACGTTTCGGCGCGACGGCTGCATGACGAGACACTGGCAGAGACACTGAGCGGCCTGCAGATTCGGCCCGGTGAACTGTCCTTCGAATTGGTCGAGTCGATCTTTCTCGACGAAAGCGAGGATGTGGCTGCCCATAACCTCGAGCGGATCAAGGCACTTGGGATCGACATCGAGATCGACGATTTTGGAACCGGACACACATCGATCGTCAGCCTCCTCAAGCTGAAGCCGAAGCGGCTCAAGATCGACCGGCAGTTGGTCCAGCCGATCATGAATTCGCCGCAGGAGCGCGCCCTTGTCAGCTCGATCATCGAGATCGCCCGCTCGCTCGGTGTCGAGACGGTAGCAGAAGGCGTCGAAACGACGGCTCACGCCACTCTCCTCAACGAACTCGGCTGCGACCTCCTGCAGGGCTACGCATTCTCCCGCCCGCTGTCCTTCGAGGACTTCACGCTTATGGCGATCGAAAGTTCCTGGCGCATCGCGTCCTGAAAACCATCGTTTACAATCTGCGGAAACACCATTTCCTTTCGTTGACGGTTTCGAGCAAAGAAAGGCTTTTGTCGCCGCGGCTTTTTGGCCTATGAGTGTCGCGCATTTTTCAGATGAACGACGCTGCCGGTGACGACCGGGTGGCGCGATCCGGTCGGAACACATGTCGCATAACACATTCGGTCATCTTTTCCGCGTAACCACCTGGGGCGAGAGCCACGGACCGGCGCTCGGCTGCGTCGTTGACGGCTGCCCTCCCGGCCTGCGCTTCAAGCTCGAGGACATTCAGGCCTGGCTCGACAAGCGAAAACCCGGCCAGTCGCGCTTTGTGACGCAGCGGCGCGAGGCCGATCTGGTCAAGGTGCTGTCCGGCGTGATGCTGGATGCCGACGGCGAGACGATGATTACGACCGGCACGCCGATCTCGATGATGATAGAGAATACCGACCAGCGCTCCAAGGATTACGGCGAAATCGCGCGGCAGTACCGGCCGGGCCATGCCGACTACACCTACGATGTAAAGTACGGCATCCGCGACTACCGCGGCGGCGGCCGTTCATCAGCCCGCGAAACGGCTGCACGTGTGGCAGCTGGCGGCATTGCCCGTCTTGTCGCGCCCGGCGTCAAGGTACGTGGCGCGCTGGTACAGATCGGCAAGCACAAGATCAATCGCCAGAACTGGGATTGGGATCAGGTCGACCAGAATCCGTTCTTTGCACCCGATGCAAAGATCGTTCCTGTCTGGGAAGACTATCTCGACGGCATTCGCAAGAACGGCTCCTCGATCGGCGCCGTTGTCGAGGTCGTGGCCGAAGGCGTACCGGCAGGTCTGGGTGCACCGATCTATGGCAAGCTCGACCAGGACATCGCCTCGCTGCTGATGTCGATCAACGCCGTCAAGGGCGTCGAAATCGGCAACGGCTTCGAAGCCGCCGAGATCACCGGCGAGGAAAACGCCGATGAGATGCGCATGGGCAATGACGGCAAGCCGTTGTTTCTGTCGAACAAGGCCGGCGGCATCCTCGGCGGCATCTCCACAGGCCAGCCTGTCATCGCGCGTTTCGCCATCAAGCCGACCTCATCGATCCTGACCGAACGCCAATCGATCGATGCCGACGGCAAAAATGTCGATGTTCGCACCAAGGGGCGGCACGATCCATGCGTCGGCATCCGCGCCGTGCCGATCGGCGAGGCGATGGTCGCCTGCGCCCTTGCCGACCACTATCTGCGTGACCGTGGCCAGACCGGCCGGCTGAAATAGGAACACTGACATGCCTTACGATCAGAAGCGCGTCGTCGATGCGATCCGAGCCTTCGAGGCCGGCGAAATCGTCGTGGTGATGGATGACAACGACCGCGAGAACGAAGGCGACCTGATCGTTGCGGCTGTCCACTGCACCGCGGAGAAGATGGCCTTCATCGTTCGCCATACCTCCGGCATCGTCTGCACGCCGATGCCGAAGGAAGAAGCCCGCCGGCTCAACCTTAATGCGATGGTTGCTGAAAACGACTCGGCTCACACGACGGCCTTCACCGTTTCGGTCGATTTCAAGCACGGCACGACGACGGGCATTTCCGCCGATGACCGGACGCTGACCGTTCGCAACCTGGCCAACCCTAATGTCGGCGCCAGCGACTTTGTGCGTCCGGGCCACATCTTTCCACTTGTCGCGCGCGAAGGCGGCGTGCTCATGCGCTCGGGCCACACCGAAGCCGCCGTCGATCTCTGCAAGCTTGCCGGGCTTCCGCCGATTGGCGTGATCTGCGAGCTCGTCAATGATGACGGCACTGTCACGCGCGGACCGCAGGTGGTCGAATTCGCGGAGACGAACGGCTTGAAGCTCGTGTCGGTGGCCGATCTAATTGCCTATCGCCAACGCAAGGAAACACTGATCGAACTCGGTCAGAGTTTCGATATCGAAACGCCCTTCGGCAAGGCCAAGGCACATACCTATTCGCTTCCCTGGGATACGATGCAGCACCTCGCCGTCGTTTTCGGCGACATTCGCGACGGCATCGACATTCCGGTGCGTCTGCATCCGGAGAACGTCGCCGAGGACCTTTTCGGCAAGCGCCGCCCAGTCGACCATTACATGAAGAAGATCGCCGACGAAGGCCGTGGGATCATCGTCTATCTGCGCGAAGGATCTGTCGGCGTCGGTCATTCCGATAGCGGCCGCAAGTCGCGCAGCCAGGGCCGGGAAGCACATGTCGAGGCAAAGATCCGTGACAGCGAATGGCTGGAAATCGGTCTCGGCGCGCAGATCCTCAAGGACCTCGGCGTATCCTCGATCCGGCTGCTGACCAGCCGCGAGCGCCACTATGTCGGCCTCGAAGGCTTCGGCATCAAGATCAGCAAGACCGAGATCTATTAAGCGCGCCAACCGTCGAGATAAGTGATCTTCTCGAGACCGGAGAAGCGCGCGAGGCGCTGCAGCTCTGCGTCGAGCCGGTCCAACCGCCCGGTCGATGCGCGCACTCCAGGCTCCAGCCATAGACGCTTGACGTCAAGGCTTGCGTTCTTGCGGTCGGCTTTCATGTCGATGCGCCCGATCAGCTTGTCGCCTTCAAGGAGCGGAAAGACGTAATAGCCGTATTCGCGCTTCGGCTCGGGCACAAAAACCTCGATGCGATAGAAGAAGCCGAAGAGGCGTTCGGTGCGATTGCGGTCGCGGATCATCGGATCGAAAGGGCTGAGCACGCGAACCCGCGGCGGGGCCTCTGGAAAGTCCGAAAGGCTCGCGAGCAAATCGGGGAACGCCCAGGACGCCCGCGGCTTGCCGCCGAGCGCCGGTTCGATCAGTACCTCGGCGAGGTCGCCGCGATGCGTGTTCACCCAGGCTTTCGCTTCGTCGGGCGATAACAAATCCCAGAAAGCAGCGATCTCGCCGTGCGTGGCAAAGCCCAGTCGCGTCAGCGCGCTGCGGCAGGCCCAGTCGACAAATTCTTCGTGGCTGACCTCGGGTTCATGAAATTCGACAGGAATGACGCGTTCGACGAGATCATAGATCTTCTGGAAATTGGAGCGTCCGGCGATGGCGAACTTGCCGGTTCGCCAGAAATATTCCAGCGCCGTCTTGTTCGGATGCCAGTTCCACCAGCCGCCGGAGGCGTGCCCATCGGCCTTGATCTCGCGGGCCATGATCGCGCCGTCACGAAGGACCCGCTCATACGTCTCATCGAAGGCGTGCTCGAAGCCCTCCCCTCGCCATTTACGCCAACGCTCGATAATCACCTCTTCCTCGTGGCGGAACTTGTGCTTCCAGTAGCGGAAGAAGGCGCTCGGCAGGATCGAGGCATCATGCGTCCAGTGTTCGAAAAGCGAGCCCTCCTTCTCAAGCAGCGCCGTCAGGTGCTCGCGCTTGTAGGTCTGGTTGCGGGAAAACAGGATCTGGTGGTGCGCCCGCTCCACCGTCTGGATGCTGTCGACCTGGACAAAGCCGAGATCGTGGATGAGCTGCAGCAGTCCGGCCTTCGTCAGCGCCTTGTTCGGCGGCGCGCTCAGACCCTGCTTGGCGAGAAATATGCGGCGGGCATCGGAATTCAAAATGAGATTCGTCATGTGCGCATCATAGGACGGAAAATGTTCCTAGCCACCCGGTAAGTTTGCGCGAGCAGTCAGGTAAGAGCAAGCGGCATTCATTGCGAGATTTTGAGCTTTCAAAGCGCGAAATTCATTATAGAACGGCCTCTTCATTCACGAGGGACCAAGTGGATATCCGTTTCGAAGGCGCAGGGGTCAACTATGGTGCGCGCGTCGCCCTGGCACCGGTGACGCTCCAGCTCACAGAAAAGCGCGTCGGCATCATCGGCCTGAACGGCTCGGGCAAGACGACCTTTGCGCGTCTGATCAACGGCCTGACCAAGCCGAGTGTCGGACGCGTCGTCGTCAACGGCCGTGACACAGCCAACGCGATGGCGGTCCTTACCGATGTCGGCTTCATCTTCCAGTCCCCGCAAAACCAGATCATCCTGCCTATCGTGCGTGACGACATTGCCTTCGGACTGAAGAGCCGCGGCTACAAGCCGGCAGAAATCACCGCGAAGGTGGAGGCAGTCCTAGAGCGCTTTGGCGCCGCCCATCTCGCCGACCGCCGGGCCCACGAGCTTTCCGGCGGGGAGCTTCAACTTGCGGCACTGTGCTCGGTGCTGGCCACCGGACCCGACATTCTTATCCTGGATGAGCCGACCAACCAGCTGGACCTCAAGAACCGCGCCCTCGTGCAAAAACTGGTTGAAAGCCTTCCTGAAAGCGCAATCGTCATCAGTCACGATCTGGAATTGGTTGCGGATTACGAGCGCGTGCTGGTTTTCCATGAGGGCAGCCTTGTTGCCGACACAGCTGCCGCAGAAGCGATCCGCCGCTACAAGGAGATCGCCAGCTGATGAAGTCGCTCTTCGTCGAAGGCAATAGCGCCATGCACCGCATGTCGGCTCGCGCCAAGCTGCTTGCGCTCGCCACTCTCGGCGTCATGCTGTTCGTTTCGGCGAACCTTCTGCTGCTTGCTATAGCCGTCGTCGTAGCGGCCACGATCTACTTCAGCATCGGCCTCCCGGCGCGGTCAGCGCTTGCGCGGCTAAAGCCGATATTCCTGACCATCCTCGTCGTTGCGCTGTTCAGTCTTGCCTTCAATCCCTGGCATGTTGCGGTCGTCGCATTGCTGCGGCTGACCGCCTTGATGCTGTTTGCCGCCACGGTCACGGCGACGACGACGATCGCGCAATTCATCGATGAGATTACGCAGCTCGCTCGACCATTAGAGAGCATCGGCGTGGTGCAGGCCGACGACGTCGGGCTCGCTGTCGGGCTCGTCGTCCGCTTTGTTCCAGAGATTCTTGGCCGTTACCAGGCTATCCGCGAAGCGCACGCCGCGCGCGGCCTCAAGGTAAGGCCGACAACAGTGCTCGTACCGCTGATCATCCTGACACTGAGGGATGCGGATAACATTGCCGCGGCGATTGACGCGCGCGGCGTTCGGCGGCATGTCAATTTGAGAACTCGCTAACAGGAGCCCTGCATGAACACCCGCGACCTCGTTCTCTCCGCCCTCTTTGCGGCAATCATCGTCGCGCTCGGCATTCTTCCGCCGATCACACTCGGCTTCATTCCGGTGCCGATCACGGCGCAATCGCTCGGCGTGATGATGGCAGGCGTCGTACTCGGCGCACGCCGCGGCACGATCGCTGTCCTGATCGTGCTGGTGCTTGTCGCGATCGGCCTTCCGGTCCTGTCCGGCGGCCGCGGCGGGCTTGCCGCCTTCGCCGCACCGACCACCGGCTACCTCATCGGCTGGGTGTTTGCCGCTTTCGTCACCGGCTATCTCAGCGAGCGGCTGGTCAAGTCCGAGCAGTCAGCGCTGGTGCAAACAGTCGGCTTTTTCTTTGCGGCGATGATCGGCGGAATCGTGGTTCTCTACGCCTTCGGCATCGTCTATTTGGCCGTCGCCGCCCAGCTTGGCCTCTCCAAGGCCTTCCTTGGCTCGATGGCGTTTATCCCGGGTGATGTCATCAAGGCGTTTGTCGCAGCACTCGTGGGCCGCGCAGTGATGGTCGGCTATCCGCTGCTGCCGGTGCGCAGCTAGTCGACAAAGCCATAAAGCCAGTCGCGCGTGTCTTCGGGAAGCGGGACTGGCGAACGATCTTCGCGCGAGCGCGCCTGCAAGATGATCTCGACCTCGGCAGAGCGCTCATCGCCAATGTCGGCCGCAATAATGAAGCCAACCGAACGCACGCCGATCTTGTCGACCGACGCAGTGAACACCACTCTCTCATCATAATGCAGCGGCCGATGCAGGATGCAGGTCAGCTTGCTGGCGATATAAAGCGGCTCATCCTCGAGCTGCGGCCTCGACGACCAGAAGGTTGCCAGCACGGACTCGGCATAGGAAATATAGGAACCCAAAAATACCTGGCCGTTCATGTCGACGTCGCGGAACGGCACATTCATTTCAACGGTGCGCGTGACCTCGTTCATTGATCTTTCTGCCAATTTTCCCCTCTCCAGACACTAGCGGCGAGGTCGACCGAAGTAAACGGCGGACTGACGCGGTGGCAGCGGCGCCCGCTTGTTGAAATCGCAGCGTCGAGCCCCATCTGCTGTGGATCATGACGGGACGGAACGATAGAGTGATCCCATGAGCACCCGCCTTTACGAGCACCCGATCTTCCTGGAACACGTAACGCCCGCCGGCCATCCCGAACGGTCCGACCGTCTGCGGGCGATCAACGTGGCTCTGGAGCATCCGAATTTCGCATCGCTCGACCGCAAGCGTGCGCCGCAGGCCGCAGAGGAGGCCGTTCTGCTCGCCCATCCGGAAGAGCACCTGCTTTCGGTCATGCGCCAGGTGCCGCAAGAGGATGGCGAGATCAATCAGCTCGAAGCCGACACCTATGCGAGCCAGAAAAGTCTGGAAGCGGCGCTGACGGCAATCGGCGGCGCCATGGCCGCTGTCGACGACGTCTTCACCGGCAAGGCGGACAACGTCTTCGTCGCCTCGCGTCCGCCCGGCCACCATGCCGAAAAATCGACGGCGATGGGGTTCTGCTTCTTCAACAATGCCGCCATTGCCGCCCGTCATGCGCAGAAGGCGCACGGCGCTGAACGCGTGGCGATCGTCGACTGGGACGTGCATCACGGCAACGGCACCCAGGACATCTTCTGGGACGATCCCTCGGTGCTGTTCTGCTCGACGCACCAGATGCCGCTTTATCCCGGCAGCGGGGCGAAGGATGAAAGCGGCAAGCACGGGACGATTGTCAACGCGCCATTGTCTCCGAATGTCGGTAGCGATCATTTCCGCGAAGCATTCAAATCGCGCGTGCTGCCGGCGCTGTTCGATTTCCGGCCGGACTTGATCATCATCTCCGCCGGCTTCGACGCGCATCACCGCGATCCGCTGGCGCAGATCAATCTGGTCGGCGAGGATTTCGACTGGGCGACCGGGCGCTTGCTCGAGGTGGCCGACAAAAGTGCCGCGAACCGGGTCGTCAGCCTGCTGGAAGGCGGCTATGATCTCGAAGGCCTCGCCGAATCGGCCGGGTTGCACATTCTTAGAATGATGAAGGGTTGAGTATGACTGACAGCGCCAAGCCGGAGGTTTCCGGTCTTTCCTTCGAGACGGCGGTTGCCGAACTCGAAAGCATCGTGGCCCGGCTGGAACGCGGCGACGTGGCGCTGGACGAATCCATCGAGATCTACGAGCGCGGCGAAGCGCTGAAGAAGCATTGCGAAACGCTGCTCTCGGCCGCCGAAAACCGCATCGAAAAGATCCGCCTTGACCGCGCCGGCAAGCCACAAGGCGTCGAGCCGCTGGACGGGGCGTAAGCCATCGTCAGCACGACCATCATCCTGAAGAACAGAGCGTCGCCCTTCGGGCCACAAGTTTTCCTAGTCCGCCATCCGCAATGGGTCTAGCGTAGACGCAACGCTCATCGGAGATCTGCGATGTCCTTCTTCCCCGGTAAAGACCCCCTGCCCGGCGACGCCTTCGGCTGCGACGCGATCGAGAACCTCATCATCCCGCGCACCAGCGATATCGGCGGTTTCGAGGTGCGGCGCGCGCTGCCGACGCGACAGCGGCGGCTCGTCGGGCCGTTCATTTTCTTCGACCGCATGGGGCCGGCGATCCTCAAGCCGAACGAGGCACTGGATGTGCGGCCGCATCCGCATATCGGGCTTTCGACGGTCACCTATCTCTTCGACGGCGAGATCCGGCACCTGGACAGCCTCGGCACCGAGAAGGTCATTCGTCCCGGCGACATCAACCTGATGACGGCAGGACGCGGCATCGTGCATTCCGAGCGCACGCCCGACAACCTGCGGGGCCATCCGCTGTTGATGTCCGGCTTGCAGACCTGGCTCGCGCTGCCCGACGACAAGGAGGAGATCGATCCCTCCTTTGCGCACACTGAAAAGAGCGACATGCCCGTGATCGACGAACGCGGCGTGCGCGGGCGTGTCGTCATCGGAACGTTCGAGGGAATGTCCTCCCCGGTGAAGGTGTTGTCGGACACGCTCTATGCCGATATCAGTCTCGAGGCAGGAGTGACGTTTCCCTTCGCTGCGGGACACGAGGAGCGGGCGGCCTACGTGCTGTCCGGCGAAGTCGTGATATCAGGCGACACATTTGCCGCCGATCAGCTGCTCGTCTTCCGGCCCGGCGATGCCATCACGCTCGAAGCCGGCAGCCAGGGCTGTCATCTCATGCTGTTTGGCGGAGCCGCGCTGAACTCGAAGCGCTACATCTGGTGGAACTTCGTTTCGTCCTCGAAAGAGCGCATTGAAAAGGCAAAAGAGGAATGGCGGACCGGCAGGTTCGACATCGTTCCGGGGGATGAAGAAGAATTCATACCTTTGCCGGAAGGCTGATCTCCTTTAGAAAGGAGTTTCCGCCGTTCTTGAAATCGACTTTTTTCACCGCAATTTATGGCTTAAAGGCATCCTGCCCAAGAATGACAAGAAAGAGCGCCCACCCGTGACACAACCGCCGAAGACGCCGCTGCTGGACAAGGTTGCCTATCCAGCCGACCTCCGAAAGCTGGAGGATCGCAACCTGCCGCAGCTTGCGCGCGAGGTCCGGGACGAAATGATCGATGCGGTGTCGCGCACCGGCGGCCATCTTGGCGCCGGCCTTGGGGTGGTTGAACTCACGATCGCGATCCACAGCGTCTTCAATACGCCGGAAGATCGGCTGATCTTCGATGTCGGGCACCAGTGCTATCCGCACAAGATTCTTACCGGCCGCCGCGATCGCATTCGCACGTTGCGTCAGGAGGGCGGCCTTTCCGGTTTCACGCGCCGCGCGGAAAGCGAATACGATCCGTTTGGGGCCGCTCATTCTTCCACCTCGATTTCCGCCGGCCTCGGCATGGCGGTTGCCTCCGAGCTCGACAAGACGGACCGCCGCGTGATCGCCGTGATCGGCGACGGCGCGATGTCGGCCGGGATGGCCTACGAGGCGTTGAACAATGCCGGCGCGCTCGACGCCCGGCTGATCGTCATCCTCAACGACAACGACATGTCGATCGCGCCGCCGACCGGTGCGATGAGCGCCTATCTTGCACGCCTTGCCTCCGGCCGCACCTATATGGGTTTCCGCGATTTCGGCAAGAAACTGACAGCCTACCTCGGCAAGAATGTCGATCGCGCCATCACCCGCGCCGTCGAGCATGCCCGCGGCTATGTAACCGGCGGCACCATGTTCGAGGAGATGGGCTTCTATCATATCGGCCCGATCGACGGTCACTCCTTCGAGCACCTGCTGCCTGTGCTGCGCAATGTGCGCGACCATGCGGAAGGCCCGGTTCTGATCCATGTCGTGACGCAGAAGGGCAAGGGCTACGCGCCGGCGGAAGCCGCTGCCGACAAATATCACGGCGTCAACAAGTTCGACGTCATCACCGGTACGCAGGCGAAGGTGAAGCCGAACGCACCGAGCTACACGAGCGTTTTCGCCGAGACCCTGGTGCAGGAAGCAGAGCTCGACGACAAGATCGTCGGCATCACCGCCGCCATGCCGAACGGCACCGGGCTCGACAAGCTCGCAAGCGTCTTCCCGTCCCGTTGCTTCGATGTCGGGATTGCCGAGCAACATGCGGTGACCTTTGCGGCTGGCCTCGCCGCTGAAGGCTTCAAGCCGTTTGCCGCTCTCTATTCCACCTTCCTGCAGCGCGCATACGACCAGGTCGTGCACGACGTTGCGATCCAGGGTCTGCCGGTTCGCTTCCCGATCGATCGCGCTGGCTTCGTCGGCGCCGATGGGCCGACCCATGCCGGATCCTTTGACACGACCTTCCTTGCCACCCTGCCCGGCTTTGTGGTCATGGCGGCGGCAGACGAAGCCGAACTGAAACATATGGTGCGAACCGCAGCCGCCTATGATGCAGGTCCGATCTCGTTCCGCTACCCACGCGGCGAAGGCGTCGGCGTCGAGATGCCGGTACGTGGCGAGATCCTGCAGATCGGCAAGGGCCGCGTCGTCAAGGAAGGCGCGAAGGTGGCGCTGCTTTCCTTCGGCACCCGCCTTGCCGACTGTCTGCTTGCGGCAGAGGATCTGGATGCCGCCGGCCTTTCGACGACGGTTGCCGATGCGCGCTTTGCCAAACCGCTGGATCACGAACTGATCCGCCAGCTTGCCCGCCACCACGAAATCCTGATCACCGTCGAGGAAGGTGCAGTCGGCGGCTTCGGCAGCCAGGTCATGCAGTTCCTGGCGATGGACGGTCTCCTCGACAACGGCCTGAAGATCCGATCGCTTGTCATGCCCGACGTATGGATGGAACAGGCAAAGCCGGAAGTGATGAACGCCCACGCGGGGCTGGATCGTGCGGGGATCGTTTCGACGGTCTTCAAGGCGCTTGGCCGCGGCCTGGCTGTCGGCGTCGCAGGCTAAATTCCTGCATCTTTGTTGGCGTGAAGTGGCGGCCGGCTAGATGGTGAGCGTGTCGCGGGGTGTGTCTTACACCCAATTGGAAAGGGCGACCCGATTGGACCGCCCTTTCTTATTCGTTCAATGATGAGCCCGTGTCTCAGAACTCGGTCCAGTCTTCCTTGACGGCTGCGGCGGTTGCCGCCTGGCCCCCGAAGGCGCTGGCGACACGATTGTTCAAGGCGCGGGCCGGAGAGGCGACCGGACGCGATGCCGGGCGGGCCGAAGCTGCGCGGGGGGTTGCGGCGACGACATTGTTGCCGAGATTGAACTGCCGCAGCAGATCGTCGAGCGCGCCGGCCTCCTGAGCGAGCGAATGGCTGGCCGCCGTCTGCTCCTCGACCATCGCAGCATTCTGCTGCGTGCCCTGATCCATGTTATTGACCGCAGTGTTGATCTCCTGCAGACCGATCGACTGTTCGCGGGTCGCGGTGACGATGGCGCCGACGTGCTTGTTGATTTCCTGGACGGCGCCGACGATCTCGGCCAGCGCCTTGCCGGTTTCATCGACCAGCGAGACGCCGGCATTGACCTGCGTGCCCGACGTGTTGATCAGCGCCTTGATCTCCTTGGCCGCATTTGCCGAGCGCTGCGCCAGTTCGCGTACTTCCTGCGCGACGACGGCAAAGCCCTTACCCGCCTCACCGGCACGTGCCGCTTCGACCCCTGCATTCAGCGCCAAGAGGTTAGTCTGGAAGGCAATGTCGTCGATCACGCCGATGATATTGCTGATCTCACCGGAGGACTTTTCGATCTCCTGCATCGCAGAGACGGCCTTGCGGACGACATCACCGGACTTCTCGGCGCCGAGACGCGTGCGCTCGACCAGCTGGCCGACATCCTCGGCCCGCTTGGCGGAGTCGCGAACGGTGGTTGTGACCTCTTCGAGGGCTGCTGCAGTTTCCTCGACGGCGGCCGCCTGCTGCTCGGTCCGACGGGCGAGATCGTCGGCAGCCGAGCGGATTTCGCCAGCGCCGGCATTGATCGCGGAAGCATTGCGGCCGACGGATTGAAGAGCACCCTGCAGCTTCTCGACGGCGTTGTTGAAGTCGCTGCGCAGGCGATCGAATTGCGATGCGAAGGGCGTCGTGATGCGAACGGCGACGTTGCCGTTGGCGAGATCCGACAGACCGCCTGCGAGGCCTTCGATGGCAAAGCGAAGTTCTGTTTCCTCGCGGGCCTTCTGTTCGTCGCCCGCCTGACGCTGATGCTCGGCGTCGCTACGCATGCGGTCTGTTTCGTCGGAGAGGCGAAGCTTCTCGATTGCCGCATCCTTGAAAACGAGAACCGACTGGGCCATGCGGCCGACTTCGTCCTGCCGGTGCAGGGCCGGGACGTCGATGTTGTTCTCACCGCCGGCAAGGCGTCCCATCGCCGAGGTCATGCCGACGATCGGGCGGACGATGCTGCGCGACAGCATCCAGGCAAGAAGGACGGCGGCAAAAGCGGCTGCGATGCCGCCGGTCAGCAGCGTGGCACGGAGATCGCTGCTGGCATCTGCCTGCAGAGCCGCAAGCGCGTTCGACTCGTCGCGCGCGGCAGCCTTGATCTTGGCGGACGCCTGACGGAACCCGTCGAGCTGGCCCTTTGTTTGGTTGACGCCGATCTTGACGATCTGGTCGATCGGCATGTCGGTTTCCTTGCGAGCCTTGGACTGCGGTTCGGCAAGCTCGTGGAAATAGAGATCGGCGGCCCTCTGCATACCGTCGATCTGCTGGATGAAATCACTGTTGCCGGCTGCGGTTTCACGTGCAGCCGCGATCGCCTTCAGCATGCGCTCGCGGTTGGCAAAGATGTCACCATAGGTGCTGTCGCTACGGAACAACAGGAAGCCGCGCAGGTTCACCGCCTGTTCGAGCATGGCCTGCAGCGCGTCGTCGATCTGGTTGACCAGACGCTCGGACTTCTTCTGCTGCTCGGAGGCGGCCGCGACGGCGCCTGCTTTCGAGTAGACAAAGGCGGAAACGGACAGAAAGATAAGGATCAGCACTGCGAATGTCGTAGCGAGCTTACCGTTCAAGGACATGTTTCTAGCAAACATCAGTCAATCTCTCCTGGCGGCCTGCGGCCATGGGGAAGTCGGGCATGCCAATGCACGCTCCTCGGATAGCGAACATGATCAGCAAATGGGAGGAAGCCATCATGGCGGGAAGCAGCTTCGGCGAGCCGCTGCAATCTGCCTGACCCTATGACGGCAGACTTTAAATTTGTTTAAGTTTGTGCGACGCAGCATCGTCGCAACGACGCCGCATTCTCAACCTTAAGCGTGCATTTCTATCTTCACTTTTCTTGTCTGAGGTGTACATTGGCACATCATCAGAAAGGGAGGGATGCCATGCGTGTTGTCATTGGCGCACTCGCAACGACGCTCGCGATTTGCAGTCCCGCGGCAGCCGCAGAAAAGATGACAGGCAAGGAATTGACTGCGCTTCTTGGTCAAGGCAAGGAGCTGATGTTGGGCGGTCCCGGCAAAGGATACGCGGGCAGCCTTACGCTCGACGCCAACGGGACAGCAATGGGACAGGTAAAGCTCGACAGCGGCCAAGTGATTCCGATCGAAGGCGTCTGGGCAGTCAAGAAGGACAAATTCTGTCGAACCTGGAAGGGTGGCCGCGACGCCGGCAGGGAAATCTGCGAGACGTGGGTCAAAACCGGACCGAAGTCAGTCGAAGTAATAGTCGGCAAGAGAGATCTCGGGACGAATTCTTGGAACTAGGCCTCGCGCCCACTTGCAACAAAAGGCTTGCAACCGATGGCGTTGCCCGTCATGGACAGCGCATGTCAGATCAGAACACGCAACGCCTCGACCAGCTTCTCGTCAGCCTTGGTCTCTTCGCCAGCCGCTCCCGCGCGCGCGATGCCGTGCAGCGCGGCACCGTCAAAGTCGGTGGCAAGGTCGTGACCAAGGCCGGCGCGCTGTTTGGCGAAGATGCCGCAATCGAGATCGACGATCCGGCGCAGGAATATGTCTCGCGCGCAGCGTTGAAGCTCGCCGTCGCGCTGGATCATTTCAAGCTCGATCCGTCGGGGCATCGCTGTCTCGATGTCGGCGCTTCGACCGGCGGCTTCACGGAAGTCCTGCTGGCGCGCGGTGCGGCGCAGGTCACCGCGATCGACGTCGGGCATGGCCAGATGCATCCGCGCATATCGAACGATCCCCGTGTGACCAACATCGAGGGTCTGAACGCGCGCAACCTGACGGCCGAGGATATCGGGCACCCGATCACCTTCATTGTGTCGGACGTCTCGTTTATCTCGCTGAAACTGGCGCTGGCCCCTGCCCTTGATCTTGCGGAAGCGGGAGCCGTCGCCGCTCTCCTCGTCAAGCCGCAGTTCGAGGCCGGGCGCGATGCGATCGGCAAGGGCGGGCTTCTCAAGGATCCGTCGTCTGCGCCTGATGTCGCAGCCGAACTCGAGCATTGGTTCGTCGAGGACATGGGCTGGGAGAGCCTCGGACTGATCCCCTCCCCGATTGCCGGCGGCGACGGCAACCAGGAATTTCTACTCGCAGGAACAAAACCGTGAGCACGCAAACAGTTATGATCGAAAAGCTCGGCGCCCAAGGCGACGGGATCGTGCATGCAGACGGTGGGCCGATCTACGTGCCCTTCACCCTGCCGGGTGAAACCGTCGCCATTGCGCGGATCAAGACCCATGGCACGCTGATGTCCATCTCGGACCCATCAGCCGATCGCCAAGACCCACCTTGCCGGCATTTCGGACCCGACGGATTGAACGGCACCTGCGGCGGCTGCAGCCTGCAGCACATGAATGATGCGGCCTACCGCAGCTTCAAGCGTCAGCTGGTTGTCGATGCGCTGAAATCGAAGGGACTGACGCCCGAGGTCGCCGACCTCGTCGCCGCTCATCCCGGCGAGCGCCGGCGCGTGGTCTTCGCCGCGCGGCGGACCGAGAAGGACATGCTGATCGGCTTCAATCAGGCCGAAAGCCACCACATCGTCGCCATCGAGGAATGTCCCATCTCGTCGGCGGGCATCATTGCCAGGCTGCCGGCGATCACGGCGATTGGTGCGGCGCTGGCCAATAGCGCGGAAGCGTTCCGCATTGCCGTATTGGAGACGTTGTCGGGCCTCGATCTTGCGGTCGACGGCATCAAGAACCTCTCAGACCAGCAGCGTCGCAAGGCAATCGAGACGGTGCTTTCCTTGCGTGGCATCGCCCGCGTCTCGCTCAACGGCGAGATTCTCGTCGAACCATCCAAGCCGCTCGTCGATTTCGGCGGCGTCCATGTCGTTCCTCCGCCCGGCAGTTTCACGCAGGCGACCAAGCCGGCGGAAGACGCAATGGCGGAAGTCCTTCTGGCACATGTCGGCAAGGCGAAGCGCATCGCTGATCTCTTTGCCGGTGCAGGCACATTTTCGCTCCGCCTTGCCCGGGTCGGTCGCGTGCACGCGGTCGAGAGCGAGGATAAACCTCTCGCAGCGCTCGATCATGCCGCCCGCAACACGCAGGGCCTGAAACCGGTTAGCGTCGAAAAACGGGACCTTTTCCGCCGGCCGCTGATGACGTCCGAGCTGAAGGTCTACGACGCCGTGGTCTTCGATCCGCCGCGTGCCGGGGCCGAGTTTCAATGCAAGGAATTGGCGCGTTCGAACGTCAAGAAAGTCGTGGCCGTCAGCTGCAATCCGCTGACGCTCGCTCGCGATCTCGCTCTTCTCGTCGGGGGAGGCTATCGCATTACCGGTGTGACGCCGATCGATCAGTTCCTGTGGACGCCGCACGTCGAAGTCGTCGCGACGCTGGAAAAGTAGAGGCGATCTTCCAAACCAAAAACGCCCGCGACGAGCGCGGGCGTTCTGACTTGATGCATCGGTCGCAAATCAGGCGGCGCGACGGCCGTATGATGCTGCAGCCTGCGATGCGGTCTGCAGGTTGAACTGGCTAAGCAACTGCATCAGCTTGGCAGCTTCTTGGGCCAGCCCATGGCTCGCTGCCGTCTGCTCCTCGACCATGGCGGCATTCTGCTGCGTCCCCTGGTCCATCGTGTTAACCGCTGTGTTGATCTCGGCAAGGCCGGTCGATTGCTCGCGAGTTGCCGTGACGATGGCATCGACGTGACGGCTGATTTCCTGAACCTGGCCGACGATCGCCTCGAGCGCCTTGCCGGTATTGCCGACCAGCGTCACGCCGGAGCGAACCTGTGCGTTCGATGCGGTGATCAGGCTTTCGATTTCCTTCGCGGCCTGAGCCGAACGCTGCGCCAGTTCGCGCACTTCCTGAGCCACCACGGCAAAGCCCTTGCCAGCTTCACCGGCACGCGCAGCCTCTACGCCGGCGTTCAGTGCCAGAAGGTTCGTCTGGAAGGCGATGTCGTCGATGACACTGATGATATTGGCGATTTTTTCGGAAGACTGTTCGATCTCGGTCATCGCCGAAACCGCCTTGCGGACGATGTTGCCCGACTCTTCGGCGCCCGAGCGCGTACGAGTGACAAGCGTGCCGGCCTCCTCAGCGCGCCGCGCCGTGTCCTTGACCGTCGTCGTAATCTCCTCGAGTGCGGCTGCCGTTTCCTCGATTGAGGCAGCCTGCTGCTCTGTGCGCCGGGCAAGACCGTCCGCGGCCGTGCGGATTTCTCCGGCGCCCGCGTCAATCGCATGAGCATTGTCGCCGACCTCCTGAAGGACGGCCCGCAACTTGGCGACGGAGGCATTGAAATCGCTGCGCAGCCGATCAAGGTGATCGGCAAATGATGTCTCGATCGTCCGAGTGAGATCGCCTTCCGAGAGCGCGCCCAGCGCTTCGGCAAGCGCACCCACGGCATGCTGGATTTCTGACGCTTCGCGGGCCTTCGAGGCTTCGTTGCGAGAACGCTCCTGCCGAGCTTGCTCTCGGGTATGGTCTGCACTGCGTTCGAGGTCGAGGCGTGCGAAGGAGTTGTCGCGGAAGACGCCAACGGCAGCCGCCATGTCGCCAATCTCATCCTTGCGCCCGGCGTAAGGGACGGCGGTGTCGAGATCGCCGTCTGCCAGACGCGCCATGCGGCCTGCGATCGTCGAGATCGGCCGCGAAATGCGCTTCCACGCGAGGAAGGCAGCAGCGACGGCGACGGCGAGCGCGACGACGAGGCCACCGACGATCGACAGGACGCCTGCGTTATAATTGCCGGCTGCGGCAGCGAGCGCCGCATCGGTCGACTGCCGGTCCTTTGCGAGCATTCCGTCGACGAGGGTCTGAATGTTGTTCGCGGACATCGAAAGTTCGCCGCGAAAGAGGCTGTTTGCCTGGCTGCGCTTGCTGTCGAGCGCCAGCGCGATGATCTTGTCGGCGAGCGTAGCATCGTTGGCGAGCGCCTTCTGCAGCCGGCCGAAGTTCTGGCTCATATAGTCGCTCTTCGGCTGCTTTTCGAAGGCGTCGATGGCCGTGGCGAGGCGCTCACGGCGGGTCTTCAGCGTCGTCTCGGCGTTACGGAAGTCCGTCTTGCCCGTTGCAAGGAGATAGTCAGCGTAGCTGCGGCGAACATCGTTCAGCGTCGTGACGATCGCGTAAAGCCGCTCCGTGTTCGGGATGTTCTGCGCGCCGATCTGCCGGGTGTTCGCCTCCAGATTGGTCAACGAGAAGGCCGCGACCGCACCCTGTACCAAGGCAATGAAAACAAGAGACAGAAAGAGAAGTGGAAGGAGCGTTTTTATCTTCAGTTTGGACATGGGGGCGGTCTCATACGGCTAAAGTGACAAGGCGCAACCGATCAGGATCGATCGCCCGCGCAGTCACTCGCCTTGATGGTGTCGGGGAGAACGGTACGGACGATAGCCGTCCTGCGTCATGCATTGGATCTCACTAGAGACGAAGATCCGTAAGATTTGATTAAAAGTAGTACTTTTAATCATCGTCGGCAGCCGCCAGCCCGTGGCTTGGTGCCGTCTGTTCCTCGACCATGGCCGCATTCTGCTGCGTCCCCTGATCCATCGTGTTGACCGCGCTGCCAACAATGGAATTAACCACCCCTCGGCAAACCACGCAGACCGTGAGGTCGATCTCCTTGATCATGTCCACCATGGTCTCCAGCGAGAAGTCGCTGCCGACGACGCCGGCCAACTTGCCGTCGCGTTTGACCGGAATGGCCGCGCTGATAATGAGGTCACCGCTCGACGCGTCGTTGTAGGGTTCGGTCAAGACAGGGGCATTGGCCTTGACGGCATCCTGATACCATGGACGCTTGCGCGGATCGTAGTCAGCTGGCAGCGGAAGATCCGGCCAGGACGTGAAGACGCCCTTCTCATCGCCGAGATAGGTGCTGACGAACTGGCTGCGAAGGACATCGTTCTGCAGCACTCCCTTGACGCCCGGCTGGTCAGCAGTGCGGCCGATGGCGTTTGCAACCATTGCCGTCAGCGTCACACGGCCGTTCATCCAGTTGGCAAGACTATTGGCGGCCTGCTCGCCGGAAGAGCTGATGTTGGCTTCGATCGCGGCCGTCGCGGTGCTTCGCTCGACGGAATTGATGTAATAGGAAAAGGCGGCGAAAGCCCCGAGAACAACGGCGGACGCGGCAACGAGGATGCGCGTCATCAAATTCGTCTTCTTTTTCAAGGATTATTTCCTTTCGGGAGCAGTCCGCGCAGTGCTTGACGAACACGGGCCACTCGATGCGGCGGGCCATGGGCAAAGCGGGACAAAGCGCCTCATGCGCCAGGACGACCGCGACATCGCGCGCCGTCATGCCCCTAATATTAGAGGGGCGTTTAAAACAGGCTCAAAATTTGACGAAGTTCAAATATTCCACGTCAGCGGCGCATGAAGGCTTCGAAGGCGGCCCTCGCTTCGGCGCTATGCAGGCGATCGAAGAAATGGCGCGCCTCATCATCGATGCGGGCAATAACCTCATCGCGGTCGCCGCGGATCAGGTTGCGCGCGATCTTCAGCGCTTCCGGCGGCTTGGCCGCGAGCTTGGCGGCGGTGGCGAGTGTCGTGGAGTCGACCTCATCGGGCGCGCAGACCTTCCAGACAAGTCCCGCTTCCCGTGCTTCCTCGCCCGAGAACCCCTCGCCGGCTGCCAGCAGCGCGAAGGCGCGCTGGTGTCCCATGATGCGCGGCGCAAGCAGGCTGGACGCCGCCTCCGGAACGAGCGCCAGATCGACGAACGGTGTCCGAAATTGGCTGCGCGTTGAAGCGATGGTCAGGTCGCAATGCATATGCATGGTGGTTCCAATGCCGATCGCCAACCCGTCCACGCCGGAGACGATCGGTTTTTCAGAGCGGACCATGGCATAGAGGAACTCGACGATCTCCCGCGGCATGGCGCCCCCCATGGCCGCGGCCAGGAAGTCACCCAGGTCGTTGCCCGCGGAAAAGCAGCCTTCGGTGCCGAGAAAGGCTGTCGCCCGGATCGCCGTGTCGCCATCGGCGGCGATCAGCGTGTCCGTCATCGTCCGATACATCGCACGGGTGATCGCATTCTTCTTTTCCGGCCTGTTGAAACGGATGATCTGGATGCCGGGATGGGTTGCATCCTGGTCGACGATGACGTGCTCTGTCATGATGGTTCCTCAGGCGAGAACGATTTTGGCGGCCGCAAGGCTTGCAGCACCTGTGATGACGCAGTCCTTCAGCGCCGTAACTTCTGAAAGAAGATTCTCCGCAGCAAAGCGGCAGAGCGCGATGCGGCCCCCAACGCCACCGTCCGGCGCCTGCGCGAGCCCGCCCTTGGCGAGGTAGCAACCTGTCAGGACAAGGCCGAAAAGGCGCTGATAGGGTGTCGCGCCGGCCAGCGCCTCGGTGGTCTTGCCGTCGCGGACCTGCGCCAGCAGCCAGTCTGTCGCTTCGCCGAGGTCGGTAATGGCCGCGTCGAGCCGGTTTGCCGTCGCGCCAAAGCCATCGAGGTTGGAATGGCGGACCTGATCGGCGATCTGCTTCAGCTCAGCGATGAACCCGTGCACCTGCTCGCCATTCGCTAGCGTCAATTTGCGGGTGACGAGATCGATTGCCTGGATGCCGTTCGTGCCCTCGTAAATCGGTGCGATGCGCGCATCGCGCAGGTAACGCGCAGCGCCCGTTTCCTCGATGAAGCCCATGCCGCCGTGGACCTGAATGCCGAGCGAGGCAACGTCGACGCCGACATCGGTGGAAAAGGACTTGGCGATCGGTGTCAGCAGCGAAGCGCGTTCCTGCCAATGCTTTAGGCGGTCTGCTGCGCGATGCGACATGTCGATGGCATGCGCGCAGGCGTAGGAAATCGCGCGTGCGCCCTGTGTCAGCGCCTTCATGGTCAGGAGCATGCGGGTAACATCGGGATGCTCGATGATCGGGCTCATCCCGCCGCCCGTCCAGCGCGGCGCCTTGCCCTGGGTGCGCTCCTTCGCATAGGCCGTTGCCTTCTGCGTCGCCGCCTCGGCGATCGCAACGCCCTGCATGCCGACGGCAAGGCGGGCGTTGTTCATCATCGTGAACATGCAGGCGAGGCCCTTGTTCTCCTCGCCGACCAGCCAGCCGATCGCACCCTGCTCCTCGCCAAACTTGCCGTCACCATAGATCATGGTGCATGTGGGCGAGGCGTGGATGCCGAACTTGTGCTCCAGCGAATGCGCAAACAGATCGTTGCGGGCACCGAGCGATCCGTCCGGATAGACGAGGAATTTCGGCACCAGGAACAGCGAGATCCCGCGCGTTCCGGCCGGTGCATCTGGCAGGCGGGCAAGCACCAAGTGAACGATGTTGTCGGCGGCGTCGTGTTCGCCCCAGGTGATGAAGATCTTCTGGCCGAAGATGCGGTAGGTGCCGTCATCGTGGCGTTCGGCGCGCGTCTTGAGCACACCGAGGTCGGAGCCGGCGTGCGGCTCCGTCAGGTTCATCGTGCCGGTCCATTCGCCGGAGACAAGTTTTGCGAGGTAGGTACTCTTGAGTTCGTCGGAGGCATGGATGTTGATGGCCTCGATCGCCCCCATGGTGAGCGTCGGGCAGAGCGCGAATGCCATCGAACCAGAGTTCCACATCTCGAGCGCGGCGACATTCAACATATGGGGCAGCCCCTGCCCGCCGAACTCCTCAGGTGCGGTTAGGCCATTCCAGCCGCCAGCGATCCAGTTCTTATAGAGATCCCGCCAACCGTCGGGCGTCACCACGTTGCCATCCACGAGGCGCGAACCCTGACGGTCGCCGATCTCGGCGAGCGGCGCCACTTCGTCCGTGGCGAATCGTCCGGCTTCATGAAGGATGGCATCGACGAGATCCTCGCCGAGATCGCCAAGCAAGCCGGCCTCCATTGCGCTGCCCAAACCGGCGACATGCTTCAGCGTGAACGCGATCTCCTCGACGGGCGCCTTGTACATTCGTGATCTCCTCGCATCACAAGCCGTCGAGCGACAACGCCCTTCGGCACCTCCACGGGCAGAGCTAATTGATTTTTACGTAAACGTCAATTTCAAACTTTCTCTCTAAAAGTGGCGGAAGGACGAGTTCTCTTCGTTATTACGCACTTGCACAATCAACCGTCATAGAGAATCTCTAAGGACACAGACCGCCATCGCAAGAGGACCGGCGCATTATGGATACCCTGCCCGCCAACATACCGGGACTCGTGTGGGCCTACCGCTTTCGGCAGGATGGCGGCAAGGCGACTCGCCTTGCAAACAGCGCGCCGCAAGCCGAACTGACGAACGGCAGCGGCTTCTTCTGGCTGCATCTCAGTCTTGCCGATGCCCGGGTACCCGGCCTGCTCGACAGCATCGAGGGCCTGAACGACGATGCGAAGGCCGCACTGATCACACGCGACACGCATGCAGCAATTACCGTTGACGAACAGATGCTCTACGGCACGCTTGTCGATTGCCAACGCGAGTTCGATCACGAGACCGCTGATCTCGGCTGGCTGCATTTTGCCATATCCGATCGCTTCATCATCACCACACGGCTGCAGCCGCTACGCAGCGTCGAACGCGCTCGCGCGCTCATCGAGAAGAACCCGGCAAAGTTCGAACGGCCCGTCGACTTGTTTGAGACCCTGATGATCGAATTCCAGCGGACGCTGATCTCCATCGTCATGGAGATGACGGACGAGCTCAATGTTATCGAGGACTTCGTTTACGACACGACGCCTCGCGACGAACGTCGGCGGCTGGCGCCAGTCAGGCGCACGGTCGTCAAGCTCCACCGACATCTGCGGACCGTGCTCGCTTTGATGCGGCGCGCGGCCGCCTCGCATGATGACGAAATGCCCTTCGGCTTCGAGGACGTCGCCGGACGACTGACAGGCCGCCTTGAAACGGTCGATCACGACATTTACGCACTGCAGGACCGCGCGCGGCTTTTGCATGAGGAGATCGACTCGAAACTGTCTTCCGAGACGAACCGACACCTCTACATTCTGTCGATCATGACAGCCTTCCTGTTGCCGCCGACCCTGGTGACGGGGTTCTTCGGTATGAATACGGCCAACCTGCCTTTTGCCGAAGGGAGCGGCGGCACGGAATATGCCGTTGCCCTCATCATCGCGTCGATCCTGCTGGCATGGTGGCTGCTGAAGCGCGTTCGCATCCTCTGAATGGAGAAAGCCCGGTATTTCTGCCGGGCCTTGAGACGTAAGCCAGTTTCCCTCAGTAGTACGGTGAAACGCACTGTTGGCGTGGGCCGTTGTACGGCTGGAAGGTATTGTCGTAGGCGCGATAGGAGCGATAGCGCGCTTCGCACCAGGCCACATGGCCCGACCCAAGCGGAGCCGCCGGAGCGACATAGGGCGGCTGCGAGGCGATGGCGCCACCGATCACCGCGCCGGCTCCGAAGGCAGCGAGCGGGAACCAGTATCCGTTGTAGTAGCGGTAGCCGCTTCGATAAGAGGGATAGCCGCGGTAGCCACCATACCAGCCAGGACGATAGGCTGGGCGATACCTTGGATAATAACCAGGGCGATAGCCGGGATAGTAGCCAGGCCGATTTCCCGGGCGATAACCGGGAAGGCGGCAATAGGGACCACGGCAATACTGGACGTTCTGGACGTCACCAGATTTTTCGACATGCGGCAGGGCCTGCCTCTGCATCGCCTGCGAGGGCGTAAAGCCACTTGCCAACGTGACGAAGGAAACGGCGGCAATCGCTATCTTCTTAAAAAATCCCGTCATGGCAATCTCCATTGCCAGGCTGGAATACGCGCGCATGATAACGCGAAGGCTAGGAAAACGTTCCAATGATCCGTTTTCATGCCGTTCTCGCGACTTTCCGTTTTTAAGCGATCGCGGATTAACCCGACATTAACCGACTTTCACCAGGCTCTTTCCATGAAGCAATCCTGGAGAAATCTTCTGCTTCGCCTGATGGTTCCAGCGCTTGCCGCCGGCGCTGTCACTCAGGCTGCGGCAACGGACACTCTCCCCTGGAAGAATCCCAACAACGCGCTCGTCGTCGACGCATACGAATTGAATACGATCGATTGGAATTCTCTGCTTTCCGACAAGCGCATAACCGCCTTCATCTCGAAGGCCTCCGACGGACTTCCGGAGAGCTTCTCCTGCACCGGCGATCATGCCGGGGACACGGTCGCGCACTGCAAGACCATGTGGCGCAAATATGCGGTGAGCCGCGAACTCTTCCAGACGCGGCGGCTTGTTGCCCGGGCGGCCGGCCTGCTGTGGGGCTCCTATCACCTTGCACGGCCGGGCAACCCGGTCGACCAAGCCAACCATTTCCTCGATTACGCCGATCCCAAGGACGACGAGATGATGATCCTCGACCTCGAGGGCATCGATCCGCAGAAGTTCATGTCGCTGGAGGACGCGCAGATATTCGCGGGCCATATCAGGGCGCGGACCGGACGCTATCCCGTTCTTTACACCAATCACAATACCGCCCGCTACATCGCCGCCTACCGCAACGACTACCCGGTGCTGGCGCGGCTGCCAATCTGGTATGCGCGCTACAAGCCCGACGTGAAGGGCGTGTTCCCGATGGGAAACTGGGATAACTACCTGATGTGGCAGTTCTCGTCCGGAATGAACTGCAGCAAGCGCCGCTGCCCTTATCGCGTCCCCGGCACCCTGACCGATATCGATGTCAACGTCGCGCCGATGAACCGGGCCGAGCTCGCAAAGGTGTGGGCTCGGGGCAATCTTCTGCCTGCGCACGAGCCCGACCCGCCGCTCATCCTTGCCAAGATGGAGATGGAGCCGCGCGGAAGACCCGCCCAAGGCCCGGCGGCCCCCGTACCTGTTGTGCCGGACCCCATCGTCACCTCCTCGATACCGCAGAGCGACGTGGCCCGTACCCGTCGCGACTTCTGAGGAGCCCTGTGCAAAAAAAGACCCCGCCTCTCGGGAGACGAGGTCACTCGGGAGGTAGGTTTCTCAGGTCAGGCGACGACGGAGAGCTTCGCTTGATCGCTTTGCAGGCGATTGACCATGAAGTTTGAGTACCATTCGAGGAATTGCATGACGCCGCCTTCGTGCAGCATCGAATAGGGGCCGGGCTCATATGCCGGCGAGTGAATACCGAAGGCGTTCTCCTCGACGATACGGCGGTCCTGGTCGTTGGTTTCGGTCCAGACGTGGGTGAGCTCGGCGAGATCGTAGTCGACGCCTTCGACGGCATCCTTGTGCACAAGCCACTTCGTCGTGACTGCCGTCTCGTTGGCGCTGAGCGGCAGCACGCGGAACGAGATCGCATGGTCGCCGAGAATGTGGTTCCACGTCGTCGGATAATGGAAGAGCAGCATCGTGCCGATGCGATCGATCGTCACGTCGTCTGACAACGACCGCTTGACGGCGCTCTTGCCGGACATGGTGTAGCTCTCGGCGTCCTCGATCAATGGCATGCGGGCCGTGCGGAACTGACCATCGGGAGAAATCTGGAACTTGCTTGGCAATCCGGCCGCCTCGCAGCGTGCCCAGTGACCCGCGATCTCGGGATCGTCAGCGCCGCCATCCGTGCCCGTGACGCTCGGCGCTTCCGGGTACGTGCGGCAAAGCTCCGGATGGTTGGCCGCGCAGTGATAGCACTCACGGTTGTTCTCCCAGACGAGCTTCCAGTTGCCCTTCTCGATGATCGTGCTCTGGAAGGCCACCTTCGCGTCGCTCAGGTGATGCGGCACCATGTAGGGCGCCACCATGTCGCGGACGGGCTGGAAGTCCGGCGCATTCTGGGCGAGACAGATGAAGATGTATCCGCCGAAGCTCTCGCAATGAACGGGCTTCAGGCCGTAGCCGGTCTTGTCGAAATCGTCACCCATATGGCGCGCGAAAGCAAGCTTGCCATCGAGGTCGTAGGTCCACTGATGATAGGGGCAAACGAGGCGAACCGAGGAACCGTGCTCCTTCGTGCAGACACGCGAGCCGCGATGGCGACAGCTGTTGTGGAAGGCACGGATGACGTTGTCGCGGCCGCGAACGATGACAACAGGGTATTCGCCGATCTGCACCGTGAAATAGGCACCGGCCTTCGGCAGTTCACAGTCGTGGCCCATGAACAGCCAATCGCGATAGTAGATCATTTCCATATCGAGCTTGAAATAATCTTCGTCGATATAGAAGGGCTGCTCGAGGCTGAAGCCTTCCCGCCGGGTCTTGAGTTGCCGCAATACGTTGCTGCGAATATCCATCTGCACATCCTCGTATAGTGGGCCCGCCGCTTGGTCGAAGGCGGGAGCCGCCGGAGCTTCACTCCCTCTCCGTCAGGAGATTTTCTTGAAAGGCATTTAAACATCGCCGGCGCGCGGCGTTTGGTTGTAAAGCGACATCGGCTTCGAAAATGACGACAGGCGGCAAAGGAGTGCGGAATTGAAGACAGCATTCCGCCTCTGCACGCTCCGTTGCTGGCAGCTAAGGCAAATTACGACATCGGCGCAACCCAATTCGCAGCTGGGCTTCCAGGCGACTTTGCCGTGACTATCGCATCTGCGACATGATGGTATCGGTCCATTCCTATGAAGCCGCGATGACCGCTGGGTTTAATATACCGTTAAGCATGATTGCCTATCCTTGCGGCATCAAACACGCATGCGGATATGCACCATGGCGAAGCTTCGCTATTTCGACGCCGGTAACAGCATCAATGCCCGCGAGGTCCCAGTCGCCGCGCATTCGGAATTCCTGCGCACTGGAAAGATTACGCGGACCCGCTCGCACTGGCTCGCCGAAGAGCGGCGCTACCTCTCGCATGACGAAGTCGCCGAGAGGACGGGCCGCAAGCTGGAGACGGCCGGCGCCAAGACGCATCAGCATATCAACGGTTTTCACCATTCGATCCGGTTTCCGAAGATGCTCTTCCATCGGACGCTGCAGGATAGCCCGCATCTCGGCTACTGCCACGTGACGGCGGCGCGGACGAAATTCGCCCGTTACCAAGAAGTCAGCTGGGCCTTCTACATCGCGAATTTCTACGCCGACATTGGCGACAACGACAATTTCTTCCAGCAGATCGACGTGAAGTATTCGCGCATGTACTTCGCCGTCGCCATCAAGCCGGGCGAGCATACGCCCGAAAAAATGACGATCGACCGCTCAGTGCGGGGCAACGGTCTGCTTTTCCGTACCGACGATCCGCAAATCGCCATCAGGAACGTGCTGTTGCTCGGCGCGCGCAACGAACAACTGCGCGAGATCATTCGTCAACTCTGATCGGGATCATCGGCCAGCTCTGATATTGATCGGATCGCCCGGAAGGCATAAGGACTGCCCGACAGCAATCCGGGCGGCGCATGGCACGATCGATCGACATCACGAAGGACAGGCAGCAGGCTATCGAAGCCGGTTGCGCAGTACTTGGCGCGGGATTCCCGATAGCAATCCCGACGGAAACCGTCTACGGGCTCGCCGCCGATGCCACCAATCCGATCGCGATCGCCCACATCTACGAGACCAAGGGACGCCCGCGCTTCAACCCGCTCATCTGCCACATGGCCGATCTTGCCATGGCGGAAAGACACGCGGCGTTTGACCCCGTTTCGCGCGCGCTGGCCGAAGCTTTCTGGCCAGGCCCGCTGACGCTCGTGCTGCCGCTGAAGCCGGAGAGCGCCATTCATTCGCTCGCAACTGCGGGTCTCGATACCGTCGGCATCCGTGTTCCGAAAGGCTTTGCAGGCGAACTGATCCGCGCCTTCGGGCGACCGCTCGCCGCGCCCAGCGCCAATACGTCAGGCAAGATCAGTGCGACGAGCGCTGCCCATGTCGACGCCGATCTCGGCGAGCGCATCAGGCTGATCCTCGATGCCGGTGCGAGCACCGTCGGTGTCGAGTCCACGATCGTCAAGGTCGAGGACGGCAAGCTCAGGCTCCTGCGACCCGGCGGTTTGCCGGCGATTGAGATTGAGCGTGTGGCAGGGCAAAAGCTTCTGAGATCCAAGAAGGCCTCGGCGGCCATCGAGGCGCCGGGAATGCTGGCATCCCACTATGCGCCCGGCGCAACTGTCCGGCTGGACGCAACCCGTGTCGATGCCGGCGAGGCGTTGATTGCCTTCGGCAAGACGTCTGTTGCCGGCGCCGAAGACGCCAGAATCGTCCTCAATCTCAGCCAGGACGGAGATCTTGCGGAAGCGGCGGCCAATCTGTTCGATTATATGAAGAGAGCCGATGCCAGCGGCGCCGCGACAATCGCCTTTTCAGCCATCCCCGACGAAGGGCTCGGCGAGGCAATCAACGATCGACTGCGCCGCGCCGCCGCGCCACGCGAATAAGCAAGAAGGATCAAGGTTTCGATGAGCAGCGTTTCCCCCGAACTTCTCGACCGTTTCGCCGCCATCGTCGGCGAGAAACACGCGCTTCGCAGCGAGGCGGATCTCGCGCCCCATCTGATCGAGAACCGCGGCCTATACCATGGCTCCTCGCCTCTCCTTCTCAAGCCTGGCTCCGTCGAAGAAGTGTCGGCGATCCTGAAGCTCGCAACCGAGACCGGAACTGCGGTCGTGCCTCAGACCGGCAATACCGGCCTCGTCGGCGGGCAGACGCCGCGCGAGGGCAAATCTGATATCATCATCTCGCTCGAACGCATGAACAAGATCCGCGATGTCGATCCGGTTGCCAATGTCATAGTCGCTGATGGCGGTGCGATCCTCGCTGATGTGCAGAAGGCAGCAGAGACGCACGGCAGGCTGTTCCCACTATCGCTCGGCTCCGAAGGCTCGTGCCGGATCGGCGGCAATCTTTCAACGAATGCCGGCGGCACGGCCGTGCTTGCCTATGGCAACATGCGACATCTCTGCCTCGGCCTCGAAGTCGTGCTGCCGACCGGCGAAATCTGGAACGGCCTGCGTCGACTGAAGAAGGACAACACCGGCTACGATCTACGCGACCTGTTCATCGGCGCGGAAGGCACGCTCGGCATCATCACCGGCGCGGTGCTGAAGCTGTTTCCGCAACCGCTTGGAAAACAGGTCGCGTTCGCGGGTGTTAATTCGGTCGAGGATGCCCTATCGTTCTTCAACCTTGCTTCCAGCCTTTGCGGCACGTCCCTGACAGGCTTCGAGCTGATGCCGCGTTTCGGCGTCGAGATTACCGCCCGCAACATCGAAGGCGTGCGTGATCCACTGGAATCGGCCCATCCCTGGTATGTGCTCGTCGATATTTCGACGTCCGATTCCCCCGAGACTGCCGAGCGCATGATGACGGCGCTGCTCGAGCATGGTTTCGAGGCAGGGCTGGTTCAGGACGCTGCAATCGCATCTTCGGTCGCGCAGCAGAAGGCGCTCTGGCATATGCGTGAGAGCATGTCGGACGCCCAAAAGCCGGAAGGCGGATCGATCAAGCACGACGTTTCCGTGCCGGTTTCGGCGATCCCGGCCTTCATGCGCGAGGCCGGGGATGCGGTCATGGCCGCCATGCCCGGCGCCCGCATCTGCGCCTTTGGCCACATGGGCGACGGCAATATCCACTACAACATTTCCCAGCCGGTCGGCGCGGACAAGCAGGCGTTTCTGGCACGCTGGCGCGATATGAACCACATCGTCCATGGCTTCGTACTGGCGCATGGCGGGTCGATTTCCGCAGAGCATGGGATCGGTCAGCTGAAGCGCGATGAACTGGCCTCGATCCGGCCGGCGATCGAAATGGAACTGATGCGCAGGATTAAGCGCGCCTTCGACCCGGCTGGCATCATGAACCCCGGCAAGGTTGTCAGTGTCGACCAGGCGTTGCCGACAAACTAGCTGCTCGTGCCGCCGTTGGTCAGAAGCTGCAGCGCCGGCGAACTGTTGGTATTGTTGGCGAGATCGTACATCGCGGTGAACCGCCGCAGCAGCTTGTCCACCTTCTTTGAGTCTTGAAGATCGTCGAGATTGACGAACTTCCCAAGCATGGAGAACTGCTTGGCGACATCCATGTTCGATACGCTGCTCGGCAGGCTGAAGGTGGTTGTGATCACCTGGAACAACGCCTTGTCGCCGAGGATCGTGTAGAGCGATGTGATATCAGGCGCGCTGCGGGCGAAATATAGCGCGAGGCGTACGCCGTCGTTCGTTTCGCCTTCCTGCGTTTCCAGCGTCTGCTGAACATACTTCTGCTGCGTCCGGTCTTCGGCACCCACGTTCTGGACCGCTCCGATCTTGGCGCGCGTCAGGTTGCCATCGGTATCGAAGTTGAAGTCCGAGACAATCTCCTTGAACTTCGATTCGGCTTTCGTGTTCAGGTAGCTCTTGGGATCAGACGGATCGGAGGTGAAAATCTTCCGCAGCGTCTCCTCGTCGTATTTCTTCGGGTCGAGACCGTTTGCGGTCAAGGCCAGGCTGGTCAGCTTGTCGTTCGACAGGAAGTCGTCGAGAGTGCTCACCTTCGCCATGCCCTTGGCGAAGGCATCGACGACCTTCGTCGCATCCTCGGAGGCTTTGTCCCTGAGCGGGCCATCGCTCATGCCCATCAGCGTGCGCGACTTATAGTTGGTCGCGTATTTCGCCATGACCGCGGACGGCAGCGGCTGTATTTCGGCAGATGCCTTGCCGTCTGCTCCGAAATTGAAGGCGCGAACCAGATTGGTGATCCGCTCGTCCTTCAGCGAGGCGACGTAGCCGTCGGGATCGTATGGGTCGCTCTTCAGCAGCTTGCGGAACATTGAGCGAGACACGTCTTGCTCCGTCAGCCCGTAGGCGCGAAGCGCCATATCATAGAGCTCAGGCAGGTCATCGTTCTTCCTGTCAAAGTCTGCGGCAGCGTTGGAGCGCAGAAAGTCATCGACCCTCTTGATATTGCCGTCAGTCATCCGCTTCTTGTAGTTTGCCACGGCTTCGTCGATCGCCTCGTCCTGCGCGTCTGCATATCGAGCGCCGTAGAACGTCGTCGTATCCATCAACTGTGTGCTCGATTGCGGGCCGGATGCGCTGGCAGCCGAACCATCGGCGGCAAAGCTGAATGCCGCGTTGAGCGTGCTCAAACCCCGGCTGGCGGCAAAGCTCGCGTCGGTCAGTATGCTTTTCAGATCCGCGTCGCTGACGCTTCCCGGAACTCCATAGACTGACCGTATGGTGTTCATCATCTGCCCATCGGCGATCAGGTTGTCGACATTGGAAATCGTCGGGATCACGGTCTGGAAGTAGGAGAGGTTGGCGCTGACTTGCGAACTCGTAGCCCGTGCCTGACCGATCGTTTGCGCACCTGCGCCATCGGCAACACTACCATCGGCCCGGAAATTGAAGGACGCATGGACGTCGTCGTAGCCCAGCAGGCTTGCGTAGCTCGCATCCGTCAAGACGCTGCGAAGATCCGCATCGCTGACGCTCTGGGGAAGGGAGTAGGCATCCCTGATGTAGTGGGTCAGCTGGGTATCGGCGATCAGGTCATCGACGTTGGTGATGCCGACGATTTTTGATTGGTAGTAGCTCGTCGTGTTTGCGGCCTGGTTGGACATCGCTTTCATCTGGTCCGACGTCTGCGCGACATAGGACGCCGCGGCCGAGTTGACGGTTCCGTCCGCGTTGAAATTGAAGCTCTGATTGACAACGCTGAAATCCATCAAACTTGCGTAGCTCGCATCGGTAAGCACGAGCCGGAGCGCTGCATTGCTGAAATCGTCCCCCATGCTGAAGGCCGTCTTGATATAGGACGTCAGCCGGCTGTTAGCGATCAGATCGTTGACGTTGGTGATCGTCCCGATCTTGGACAGATAGTAGGCCTTGTTGTAATCGGCAGCCGCTGCGGTGGTGATCGACGGGACAGTCAGATTATACTGTTCCATGACGGTGTTCTTCTGGGTGGCCGTCTGCGCCGCGCCGTTGACGGTACCGTCTGCGTTGAAGCTGAATTGTGCGGCAAGCGCCTTGTATTTGTCGTTGCCGTTGAGATTGACAAAGCTGTTGGGATCGCTGACGTCGCTCGTCAACACCTGCGCCAGGAAGTCCTTGGAAACGTAGGTGGGATCGATGCCGTAAGCTTTCAGAACATAGGTGCGGACCCGGCTGTCGCCGACGAGATCGGAAACGTTCTGCACGGCGTCTATCGCGTTGCTGTAGTATGTCGTTTCGGTCGCGGCGTTCTTGCCCTCGTCCGCGAACGACTGCGTATAGAGACCGATGAGATCGTCTTCCTGTGCGTCGCTCTGGGCGTCCGCCGCCGGCGTATTGAAATTGAAGGCGGCCGCGAATTCCTTGTAACGCGTATCCGAGAGCTTGTTGGCAAAGCTGTTGGCGTCGGTCAGGTCACTTTCCAGGACCTTTTTCATGAAGGCCTTCGCGTAGGTCATGTCATCGAGGCCGTAGGCCTTCATCGCATAGCTGTAGAGCCTGTAGTCGCCGAGGAAATCGTCTACGTCTTTGACCTTGTTGATGTTGTCGTCGTAGTACTCGGCATCGCGCTTGACCGTGGCCTGCGATGCGACGCGGTCCAGGCTTTGCTTCATGTTCCCTGACAATATGTTGTAGGCCATCGAAGCAGAGATCATAACGTGCCCTTTTCCGGCAAAGTCTTCAAATTATGACAGAGTGGTTGGCGGCATTCTGCGATAAAAAGCTTACCCGAGACTTACTCGCACCGCGTTGCAAAACGGCACATCCGCCGTTCACCCTCCGGAAACCTTGCCGGCTTCGGTTTTGATAACCATCCACCGAGGCAAAGTTTTCTTAACCGCGATTTTTAAGTTGTCCGGAACAGCCGCCGCCTATTGTCGAGCCATAGAGGGCGAAAAGCCCCGAGGAGAAGACCGGAAGCCGGCTCTCAGGTAAGACAAGGGTAGAATGAACATGAACAACACCGTTATGAAGCCCGTGTGGGCTGGAACGACACTGCGTCTCGATCCGTCTCGCTTTCCCCAGCAGGTCAGCTACGCCATCCATGACTCCTCAAGTGACGTGAGCATAACGATCGACGAACGTGGCGCGATCCTGCGCAAGGTTCTTCCCTCGAGCGGCCTGCCGCTTTCGATCGCCCTTCCCAAGCGCGCCTTCAAGGGCGTTGCCGCCCGCGCCATCGACCATGGTGACGGCGAAGTCACCGTCACCCTGGAACTTCACCACGAAGATCCCGATCTCTGTGTCCCGTTGCTGGTCGCCCATGATCTCTCCGACATAGCCGCCGACTGGCGCGGCTGGTCGGAGGCCTTCCGCATTCCGATGCTGATGGTCGAGGCCGACGGGGTTGCACGTCCACTGGAAGAACATCTCGGCGACCTGCGCACCAGCGCGTTGAAGCCGCGCCGCCGCCACTCCTACTTCGCCAACCGCCGCCCGCGCTTCCTCGTGCGCCGCACAACCGGTAAGCTCGGCGTCGCCATGAAGATCGAAGGCAAGGAAATCATCGCCCGCAGCTGAGCGGTGCGGCGTTTCAAATCATCAATGCCCGGCCTTTGTGCCGGGCATTGTCGTTTTCGCCTCAGGGCAGGACGAAGAGAAGCGAAAGAAAGAGGCCGAGAAAGATGATCAGGCCAACGCGATTGTTGGACTTGAACAATGCCAGGCACTGATCGCCGTCGTTGATATCCAGCGTTACGATTTGCCAGGCAAACATGCCGGCCGCAATGAGCAGACCGAGATAGGCAAATAGGCCGACGCCTGCGACCAGGAAGGCGCAGAAGGCGAGCACAAGCGTCAGACCATAGAGGCCGACCAGCCACTGTTTCGTCTTGTCGCCGAATAACCGCGCGGTGGAACGAACGCCGATCAGCTCATCGTCTTCCTTATCCTGGTGGGCGTAGATCGTGTCGTAACCGATCGTCCAGACCACCGAGGCGACGTAGAGGAGGATCGGCGCCAGCGAAAGGCTGCCGAAGATCGCCGCCCAGCCCATCAAGGCGCCCCAGGAGAAGGCAAGGCCAAGGAAGAACTGCGGCCAGTCCGTGAAGCGCTTGGCAAAGGGATAGAGCGCCACAATGGCGAGCGAGACGACGCCGAGGATGACCGAGAACCAGTTAAGCTGCAGCACGACCAGCAGCCCTACCAGCGCCTGCAGGACGATGAACACCTTCGCCTGCGTGCGCGTGACCCGGCCCGACGGCAGCGGACGTGAGCGGGTACGCGCCACTTCCATGTCGATCTTGTGATCGACAAGATCGTTGTAGGTGCACCCTGCGCCGCGCATCGCGACAGAGCCGATGAAATACAGCACGAGATGGAAAATCAGCTCTCCGCCGGAGAACTGGCCAACATAAGCCGCCGCATTCGCGGCCATAGCCGCTGACCAAAAGCAGGGCCACATCAAGAGCTGCCAGCCGATCGGCCGATCCCAGCGCGCAAGCTGCGCATAGGGCCAGAGCCAGGGAGGCAGGACCCGATAAACCCAGTTGTTCGAAGGCGCATCCGCAACGCGCCCGTTTATTCCGCCGATCTGTTGCATGCCGCCATCTAGCGATCGGTTGAAGCACGGGTCAAGCCGTCATGCGGCCGCACCGCTAAACTCCTTAGAGCCCTGCTCCGCGGAAATGTAAACGCGGGCAAGAACAACCGCGGCATAGCTCACGCCAACTGCCTGATGGAATGCAGCAGTCGCCGAGACGGCGAGGATAAGGATGTTCGGTTTTCCATCGACCAACAGCAATGGCGAGGTCGCAAACCGGTACGCAACCACGATGAGCAGCATCGAAAGGACCACCGGCAAAATGATCCCCGCGATGAGCCGACCGAACGTTGGGAAAAATCGAGCTATGCCACGCCGGAGAGCATCTACAAGCGATGTCCCAAGACCGGTGATGCTCGAGGTCGGCCAGGTTCCCAATAGCGACAGTACCAGTGCGTAAACAATCAACGTAGCGGAAGCAAAGATCAGCACGCTTGCCGACACACCTATCTGCGAGGGCAAAAACATGAACACCGGCAGCGAGATGACGAGCGCGCCTACCAGGAGCGCTGCCGTCTTCAGAAAGTAAGGAATTGTTTTGGCGAAGCCTGCGCGCTTTCCAACCTCACCGAACGGTCCGGCGTAGAGCACCGCTCCTTGAACACACATTGCGAGATAGCTCCACATGAAGGTTGTCGCTCCGCTGGACGTCGTTCTACTGGAGAGCCGTCGACAAGCGCGATCGTAGCGATGACCACCGTCACGTACATAGCCCGGTTTCTACCGATAATGCTGAAAGTCTCGCGTAGCATCCCACGCTCCCCTCGCGCCTCAACTGTCGACACTCAATCTGAGTCGGAACTGCGCGTCAAAGTCGTATTGCTAAATGCCATTCCAACGCCGGATCACCGGCTCCGCCAGGTCGTGCTCGTAGCCGAGAACGCTGATGCTTGACGTGTCGAGGATGAAGCGCGCGCCGTCCGTCGGCGACAGTCCTAGCCAGCGAGCGCCAAGCACGCGAAGGAAATGCGAGCTGGAGAAGATCAGGATCGGGGCATTGGCCTGCTGCAGTTCCGATATGATCCGGTCGGCTCTTGCGCCGACGTCCTGCGCCGCCTCGCCTTTCGGGCAGCCATCGCGAAACAGCTGCCAGCCGGGTCGGGTTGCAAGGATTTCCTTGGTCGTGATGCCCTCATAGGCGCCGTAGTCCCATTCGGCGAGATCGTCCTTGACGATCGCGCTGGCGCCAAAGCCGGAGAGTTCGCAGGTTTTGCGGGCGCGCTGCGACGGGCTGGACCACACAGCGGTGAAGCGCTTGTCCGCAAGGCGCGGACCGACCTGGCGCGCCGCCGCTTCACCATTTTCTGTCAGAGGAATATCGCTGCGGCCGGTGTGTCTTCCGGAAAGGCTCCATTCCGTTTCGCCGTGCCGGACGAGATAGATCTCGGGAAACGCAATGCTCATGTGTCGGCCCCTTTCCAGAAAAGAAAAGGCGCGGTGGGTGCCGCGCCTTCCTGGTGATCACAATATAACCTTTTCGAGCGGCGGACGCGTCGCCTCGAATTCCTTCAACTTCGCCTCGTTCTGCGCGATGTAGTTGCGATTATCCGGCGTGGAAAACTGGTTCTTGGAAATCTGGATCTGCATGACGAAGAGTTCGTCCCAGCGGAAGCCAATTTCCGAGCCGGCCAGATAAAACTCCCACATGCGGAAGAAGCGCTCGTCGTAAAGGGCGACAGCCGCGGCCTTGTTCACCACGAAGCGCTCGCGCCAATGGCGGAGCGTTTGGGCGTAGTGAAGCGGCAGCACTTCCACGTCGCGCACCAGAAGACCGGCCTTCTCGATCGCAGGGATCGTCTCTCCGATCGAGGGGATGTAGCCTTGCGGGAAGATATACTTTTCGATGAAGGCGTTGGTCGCGAAGCTCGGCTTCGGTCGGGCAATGGAATGCAGGACCATGACGCCGTCATCGGCCAGCAACGCGTGCACCTTCTTGAAGTACTTGTCGAAGTTGCCGATGCCGACATGCTCGAACATGCCAACCGAGACGATACGATCGAACTTCTGACCGGTCATCGTCCGGTAGTCCTGCAACTCGAAGCGGACACGGTCGGCCAGACCGCGCTGTTTCGAACGCTCGCGCGAGATCTTCAGCTGCTCTTCGCTGAGCGTGATGCCGGTGACATCGAGGCCGGGCGCGGCTTCCGCCAGATACATGCCCATGCCGCCCCAGCCGGAGCCGATCTCAAGCACGCGCTGGTTCGGTTCCAGCAGGAGCTTGGCGGCAATGTGGCGCTTCTTGGCAACCTGCGCCTCCTCCAGGCTGATGCCCGGCGGGTCGTAGTAGGCGCAGGAATACTGCCAATCCTGGTCGAGGAAGAGTTCGAACAGCCTTTCGGACAGATCGTAGTGGTGTGCGACGTTGCGCTTGTTGCGATTGACCGGCAGACGGCTTTTCAGCTGTTGAAGAGCGATGCGGCTGATCAGAAGGGCCGCCATCGGGATATCGAAGATTTCGTTGGTGGTGTTCTGTTTCACCATCTCCAGGAAATCGTAGATGCTGCCGTGTTCAAGTATGAACCGGCCCTCCATGTACATTTCGCCGAGCTTGAGGGTGGGGTCGCGGCGGATCAACTTCTCCGCCTCCTCGTCGGCAACGCGAACGACGACCAGATCACCAGTACCGTCGCCAATCATATGCCTCTCGCCATTGGCGAGTGTGAGCTTCAGGTTACCCTTGCGGATAAGTTTTTTGACAATCGATAAGAAAGCCGACGCCATTGATAAGGCCTCGCAATGTGACAGGACAGTCCGATCAACTTAGTATCTATCATCCGCCTTACAAGCGCCGTATTTCGCACCTCGGCAACATGGTCGCCGATGTGTGACATTTTTGCAAATGCGTCTGCTAAGCGCTTATTTTCGCTTCATCGCTTCGGCCAACGCAGCTCCAAAGGCGCCATGGCTCTCCGGCTTTGAAGGGGCCGCGCGTCGGTCGTTCTGGCTGCGCACCGGCTGGTTTCCACGCGACTCACCACGCGGCGCCGAAGGCTGCGAACCGTCGTCCTTTCTCATCGACAGACCGATGCGTTTACGCTTGGCATCGACCTCCACGACGCGAACCTTGACGACGTCGCCGGCTTTCACAACCTCGTGAGGATCTTTGACGAAGCGATCGGCGAGCTGGGAAACGTGAACCAATCCGTCCTGATGTACGCCTATGTCGACAAAAGCGCCAAAGGCCGCGACGTTGGTGACCGTGCCTTCCAGCATCATGCCGGGCTTGAGATCAGAGACCTCGTGAACGCCTTCGGCGAAGGTCGCGGTCTTGAAGCTCGGGCGCGGGTCGCGGCCGGGTTTTTCCAGTTCGGCGAGAATGTCCTTCACCGTCGGCAGGCCGAATTTCTCATCGATGAACCTACCCGCATCGACCGCCTTTAGGACAGCGCTGTCGCCCATCAGCGAGCGCAGGTCGCGACCGCAGGCGGCAACGATCTTCTTGGCAACGCCGTAGGCTTCCGGGTGGACCGAGGAGGCGTCGAGCGGCTCCTTGCCATCGCGAATGCGCAGGAAGCCAGCGCATTGCTCGAATGTGCGCTGGCCGAGGCGCGCGACTTTCAGGAGATCGCGGCGGGTCTCGAAGCGGCCTTCGCTGTCGCGGTGCTTGACGATCGCCTCGGCGATCGAGGCGCCAACGCCGGAGACGCGGGAGAGCAGCGGCGCGGAGGCGGTGTTGAGATCGACGCCGACGGCATTCACCGCGTCTTCGACGACGGCATCCAGCGAGCGTGACAGCTTCTGTTGGTCGACATCGTGCTGATACTGGCCGACGCCGATCGATTTGGGCTCGATCTTGACGAGTTCGGCCAGCGGATCCTGCAGGCGGCGCGCGATGGAAACGGCACCGCGCAGCGATACGTCGAGGTTCGGGAACTCCAGTGCCGCTGTTTCCGAGGCGGAATAGACCGAAGCACCGGCCTCCGAGACGATCACCTTGGTCGGCTTGGCGCCTGGCAGTTCGGCGAGCATGTCGGCCACCAGCTTTTCCGTCTCGCGGCTGCCGGTGCCGTTGCCGATCGAGATCAGCTCGACATTGTGCTTGCGGATCAGCGAGGCAAGTTCGACCTGCGCACCGCGCACGTCATTTCTCGGCTGGAAGGGATAGACGGTGGACGTCGCGACCACCTTGCCGGTCGCATCCGTGACGGCGACCTTGACGCCGGTGCGGATGCCCGGATCAAGGCCCATGGTCGGGCGCGAACCGGCGGGCGCTGCCAGCAACAGATCCTTGAGATTGCGGGCGAAGACGTGGATAGCCTCTTCCTCGGCGCGCTCGCGAAGCTCGCGCATCAAGTCGAGCGACAGCGACATTGAGAGCTTGACGCGCCAGGTCCAGCTCGCGACCTCCATCAGCCAACGGTCGCATGGGCGACTGTTGCCGATTTCGTAGGCCGCTGCAATCATGCGCTCGACCGGCTTGTTGGGCGATGCGGTCTCGACATCCGCGTCGATCGTCAGCGTCAGCACCTCCTCGTTCCAGCCGCGCAGCATGGCCAGCGCGCGGTGACCGGGGGCGGTTGCCCAACGTTCGGAATGGTCGAAATAGTCGGAGAACTTCTCGCCCGATGCCTGCTTGCCGTCGACCACCTTGGCCTTCAGCAGGGCCGCGTTGCGCATATGGGCGCGCAACTTGCCAAGCAGATCGGCATTTTCGGCAATGCCTTCAGCGACGATGTCGCGCGCGCCTTCGAGTGCCGCCTTCACATCCGGCACATCGGCGGTGATGTAGCCTTCCGCCAGCATCGCAGGCTCCTTCGAGCGATCGGTTAGGATGGCTTCTGCCAGCGGCCCGAGGCCACGCTCACGGGCGATCTCGGCGCGGGTGCGGCGCTTCGGCTTGTAGGGGAGATAAAGATCTTCGAGCTCGGCCTTGGTGCCCGCCTTGGCGATCTTTGCCATCAACTCGTCGGTCATCTTGCCCTGGCCGGTGATGGATTGGACGATGGTGTCGCGGCGAGCTTCCAGTTCGCGCAGATAGACCAGGCGCTCGGCGAGATTGCGCAGCTGCGTATCGTCCAGGCCGCCGGTCACTTCCTTGCGATAACGGGCGATGAAGGGCACCGTTGCTCCCTCGTCCAGCAGCTCGATCGCCGCCTTGGCCTGATCGGGCCGGACGTTGATTTCGGAAGAGATGACAGCGGCAAGCGAGCGAAGGTCAGCGGCCATGAGAGTTCCTGCGTTTCACGAAAGTTGCGGGACCATAGCGGCGAAAAGCGGCAAGGCAATGCCCGACGTCCCTATCCACAGCAACATAGCACGGCCGGTGGCTGTTTTTGCGGTTGTGCTGACGCGGCATTCTTTGCTAGCAGAGGCGACCGTTTTCAGACCCGCCTTAGTGGCGCCTTCCCCACCGAAGGCAAGGAAAGTGACATGCCAGATCTGCTCCTAGAACTCCGCTCCGAAGAGATCCCGGCCCGTTTGCAGCGCAAGGCTGCCGGCGACCTGAAGAAGCTCGTCACCGATGCGCTTGTTGAAGCAGGACTGTCCTACGAGGGTGCGCGCGAATACTGGACGCCGCGCCGGCTGACACTCGACATTCGTGGCCTGACGGCGCGCTCCGCCGACGTGCGCGAAGAGAAGAAGGGCCCCCGCACCGACGCCAACGAGAAGGCGATCGAAGGCTTCCTGCGCGGCGCCGGCCTGTCCTCCATTTCCGAGGCGCAGATCCAGAGCGACCCGAAGAAGGGCGACTTCTACATCGCCGTCATCTCCAAGCCGGGCCGCGCCGCCGAAGCGATCATCAGTGACGTGATGCCCGGCATCATCCGCGATTTCCCCTGGCCGAAGCCGATGCGCTGGGGTGCTGCATCCGCCAAGCCCGGTTCGCTGCGCTGGGTGCGGCCGCTGCAGTCGATCGTCTGCACATTCGGCACCGAGCATGAGGAAACGGTTGTCATTCCGTTTTCGATCGACGGCATCGTCGCCTCCAACGTGACCTGCGGCCACCGCTTCCATGCGCCTGATGCCATCACCGTCAAGCGCTTCGACGATTATGTCGCCAATCTCGAAAAGGCGAAGGTCATTCTTGATGCCGATCGGCGCAAGGACATCATCCTGCACGACGCCCGCGACATCGCGTTTGCGAGCGGCCTTGACCTGGTCGAGGACGAGGGCCTGTTGGAAGAGGTCTCCGGTCTCGTCGAATGGCCGCAGGTGCTGATGGGAAGCTTCGAGGAAGACTACCTCTCGATCCCGGCCGACATCATCCGCCTGACGATCAAGACGAACCAGAAGTGCTTCGTGACGCGCCCGATCGGCAGCGACACGCTTTCCAGCAAGTTCATCCTCGTTTCGAACATCCAGGCGAGCGATGGCGGCAAGGAGATCATCCACGGCAACGGCAAGGTCGTGCGGGCCCGTCTTTCCGACGCGCTACACTTCTGGAAGCGCGACCAGGGCAATCTGCCGGACCTCGAAACGCTGGAAGCTTCGGCGAAGAAATTCGACCTCGACCTCTCCAAGCCGCTTGACCAGCGCATGGCCAAGCTCAACGCGCTCAACGTGACCTTCCACGCCAGGCTCGGAACGCAGGGCGCACGCGTGGAGCGCATCCGCGCGCTTGCGGCCAAGCTCGTCATGCAGATCGGCGCAGACTACAAGCTTGTCGACCGGGCCGTGGTTCTGGCCAAGGCGGATCTTCGCACCGAGGCCGTCGGCGAGTTTCCGGAACTGCAGGGCCTGATGGGCCGCCGCTATGCCGCGCTCCAGGGCGAGGACGCCTCGGTCGCAGCAGCGATCGAGGATCACTGGAAGCCGATGGGGCCGAACGACCGCGTTCCGGAGGACAAGATTGCGATCACCGTCGCGCTCGCCGACAAGCTCGATACGCTGACCGGCTTCTGGGCTATCGACGAGAAGCCCACCGGCTCCAAGGATCCCTTCGCGCTTCGCCGCGCAGCACTCGGCGTCATCCGCATCCTGCTCGAGCGCAAGGTTCGTATCCCGCTGCTAACGCCGATTGCCTCGCACATGGCGCGGATCGATGCAGATCTCCTAGACAGAGCATCCGCCGAAAAGAAGCTCCAAGGTGGCGACTACATGACAAGCAGTGCTATCGTCGGCGATGGGATGTCACGTCAACTCGACCTCCTCTCCTTCTTCCACGACCGCCTCAAGGTCTATCTGCGCGACCAAGGCGCGCGCTACGACCTGATTGACGCCGTGGTTACGCCCGAAGCCGACGATCTTCTGATGATTGCCCGCCGTGTCGAGGCGCTGACGGCGTTCATTACCTCGGAGGACGGTAAAAATCTCCTGGTCGGCACCAAGCGCGCCACGCAAATTCTGGCTGCCGAGGAGAAGAAGGGTACGGTGATCGCCGACGGCGTCTCCGAAAACCTCTTCCGCCTCGACGCCGAGAAGGAGCTCTTTGCCGCCATCACCACGGCTTCCGCGGAAGCCTCAACGGCCGTTGCAAAGGAAGACTTCCGCTCGGCGATGGAAGCACTCTCCAGGCTGCGCGCACCGGTCGACCGCTTCTTCGACGACGTGTTGGTCAATGACGAAGAGGCCGCCATTCGCGCCAATCGTCTTGCCCTGCTGCGCCTGATCCGCGAGGCAACCGGCACCGTCGCCGACTTCTCGAAGATCTCGGGCTAAGCTGCAACGCCGTAACATCTTGCGCTTTCTATCTAATTCCATCCTTGCTCAGAATTGATTGAAGGATGGAATTGGAACCTGCGTCAGCTCATCACGCCGAGAGTAGCGGCAGCGAGGACGCCGTAGCGCGCTGTTTTCGCGATGGTGACGAGCAACAGGAATATCGGAAACGGTTCGCGCAGCACACCGGCAACGACGGTGATGGGATCGCCGACCACGGGCATCCAACTCAGAAGCAACGACCACTTGCCGTAGCGGCGATACCAGCGTTGTGCCGTGTCGAGCGCGGGTTGGCTTACTGGAAACCAGCGTTTGCCGCGAAGGCGCTCGATGCCGACGCCGAGCAGCCAGTTGACGGCCGAGCCGAGGACGTTGCCAACGGTCGCCACCGCGATCAGCGCAAGGACCGGATACTGCTTCGCCAGGATGAGCACGACCAGTCCGGCTTCCGACTGCATCGGCAATATCGTGGCTGCCGCAAAGGCCACCAGGAAAAGACCGGCATAGACCGCAAGATCGGTCATGTCTTGTCCACGCCAATGCTTCGCTGCACTCTGTTCCCCTTCATTACGCCTGACTGCGGGCTGGCACTATCACGTCCTTGAGGCTATGCCAAAGCCATGAACAAGATTCTCGTCAGCGCCTGCCTCATGGGCCATGCTGTCCGCTATGACGGGCAGTCGAAGCCCCTTGCCCACCCCGCGATCGCGCGGTGGATCGAGGAAGGCAGGCTGGTAACCATCTGTCCTGAGATGTCGGCCGGAATGCCGGTGCCGCGTCCGCCCGCCGAAATCGAAGGCGGCGCCACGGGCGAGGATGTGCTCGCTGGCCGTGCGCGCGTCGTCGACATCACTGGCGGCGATGTGACGGAAGAGTTCGGGCAGGCGGCCGAAAATGCGCTGGCGCTCGCGACCGAAACCGGCTGCCGCTATGCGCTGCTGATCGACGGCAGCCCCTCCTGCGGCTCGGGCTTTGTCTATGACGGGACGTTCTCCGGACACAGGCAAGCGGGGAATGGCGTGACTGCCGCGCTTCTGAAGCAGGCTGGTATCGCCGTCTACTCCGATCGCGAAGTCGAGCAGCTTGTTGCAGGGCTCGCCGCCGACGAGGCCCACCACGCCGCCTGAGCGCTTCTGCTTGGCCTCCTCCATGCAAAACGACCGCCGGATCGCTCCGGCGGCCGTTCTTTTGTCTCGATGCCCAACCTCAGGCGGCGCGACGAGCCTGCACGGCATGGTCGTTGCTGCCGCCGACGCGGAAGCTGCGGATTAGGTTCAAGAGCTCGTCGGTATCGCTCGCCAGCGACTCTGCCGAAGCGGTCGTTTCCTCCGCCATCGCGGCGTTCTGCTGGGTTGCGGCATCGAGTTGGTTCATCGAGGACGAGATCGAACGCAGCGTCGTGTCCTGCTCGGAGGCGCTGTGGGCGATCTTGGCAACGATCTCGTTGGCAGCCTTGATCTGATCGGAGATGCGCTTTAGCGCCTCGCCCGTTTCGCCGACCAGGCGGACGCCGTGATCGACCTGACCGGACGAGCGGGCGATCTGATCCTTGATCTCCTTGGCAGCGGCGGCCGAGCGCTGTGCAAGTTCGCGAACTTCCTGAGCGACGACAGCGAAGCCCTTGCCGGATTCGCCGGCACGTGCAGCCTCAACGCCGGCATTCAACGCTAGAAGGTTCGTCTGGAAGGCGATGTCGTCGATGACGCCGATGATCTTGCCGATTTCGGCAGACGACTTTTCGATGCCGCTCATCGCTTCGATCGCTTCGGAGACAACGGCATCGCTGCGGCTCGCCTCGCCGCTGATGGCCTCGACGCGCTTGCTTGCCTCATGGGCGCCGTCAGCGGTCTGGCGGACCGCGACGGTCAGCTCATCAAGTGCTGCGGAGGTTTCTTCCAGGCTCGCGGCTTGGCGCTCGGTACGCTGCGACAGATCGTTGGAGGCGCGACGGATCTCTTCCTTGCTGACGGCAATGTCGCCGCCCTTGGCACTGACCTTGGCCATCGCGGCTTCGAGATGCGACAGAGCATCGTTGAAATTGTCGCGGAGGGCCGCGTATTTCTGGCCGAGATCGGCGCAGCGAACCGTCAGGTCGCCGCGCGCGATCTGTTCCAACGCCCGGCCGATTGTCGTGACGACATGGTTCTGGGCGGTCGTTTCGTCGCGCTGCAGGCGCTGGCTATTCTCGCGCTCGCCTTCAAGCGCCATCTGCTGGGCGGCCTCGCGCTCGGACATGGCGTGGCGCTCCTTCACCTTCTGCTGCAAAGACTGCGTCGCCTTGGCCATCATTCCGACTTCGTTGCTCATGTCGGCATGCGGAATGGCGAGCGTCACGTTCTCGTCGGCCACGGCCTTCAATGCCTGATGGACATCTTGCAGGGGCTTGGAGATGCCGCGGATGAAGTAGTAGGCGGCAGCGATGCCGGCGACGCCGACGATAACGCAGGCAATAAGCGCCTTCCAGACAGCGGCATTGATTTGCGCCTGCAGATCGTCGAGATAGACGCCGCTGGAAACGACCAGCTGCCAGGGTTCGAAGGCTGCCGAGTACGAGCCCTTCTCGAACAGCTTGTCTGCTGGCTGGCCGGGCTTGCTCCAGTAGTAAATCGTCCGGCCGCCGCCGGCTCTACCCTTGGCGACCATGTCCTTGCTCAAATAGGTGCCGTTCTGGTCCACCTGACCGCTCATGTCCTTGCCGATGTTATCCGGCTTCGGGTGGAAGCGCTGAACGACGTTGTAGTCATAGCCGAATAGATAGCCTGTTGGCTCGAACTTGACCTTCGAGAGAACCTTGAACGCTTCGGCCTGCGCTGCTTCGTGCGTCATCTCGCCTGATTTTTCGCGCTGGTAGTAGGAATCGAGAACTGAGATCCCGGACTCGACCTGCGTGCGCAGAAGGTCGAAGCGATCGTCGTAGATCACCTGCGACGTCGTCTTGATCTGAAAGTAGGTGGCAATGGCGAAAGCCGCCATGAGCACCCCCACGAGGGCAAAAAGTTGATGGGCGATCTTAAGCTTTTTCATTGAATGTCTCGCAAAATCGGTGGGTTCGGCAATTCCGGATCGGTGAACTCCCGACCTCTGCGCTGAACCGCGCTTGGCGACGACAATCATGCGTCTTCCGGCCTTCGTTGTTAGAATTAGAGTGGAGGGATTAACATTTGCCAAGTGGCGAGCCTCCCAGGATTGTCAAATGTAATCAGCGCATTCTTGCAGTTGGCGGAAATTTTGAACCAATTCGCCTCCATAGGTTGAAGTGATTTAGCAAAGGCACGTTGTCTCGTTTTCCGACCATGGTCGTTAGGCTATATTTCCCACATGGTGCAGCCTTCGCATGCCTTCGGCGAATTTGTCCTCGATCCCGGCTGCGGCCTCCTGCGCAACGGGCGGTCGGTGGCGCTCGGCCACCGCGGCATCGCGCTTCTTGAGGCATTGCTTGAAGCCCGAGGGACTGTCGTTTCCAAGGCTGCGCTGATGGAGCGCGTCTGGCCCGGAATCGCGGTCGAGGAAAGCAACCTCACCATCCAGGTCGCAGCACCACGCAAGGCGCTCGGCCCAGCGCCCGGGGGACAGGAGTGGATCGCCAGGTACCGCGCGTCGGTTACCGGTTCATCCGCGTCGATGCGGACACGAAAGCCGCTCTGCCAGCGCCGGAGGTGAGGCCTGCCCTCGCGGTCCTCCCCTTCAGCAATCTTAGCGGCGATCCAAGGCAGGACTCCTTTGCCGATGGGATCGCTGACGAGATCATCGCGGCACTCAGCCGCTTCCGGAGCTTTGCCGTGATCGCCCGGGACTGCTCCTTTGCCTACAAGGGCAATGCAACGGATGTGCGCAAGATCGCCGCGGAACTTGGCGTCAGCTACGTGCTCGAAGGCAGCATCCGGCAGTCGGGCACTCGGCTGCGCATCGTGGCCGAGCTTGTCGAGGGCCAAAGCGGCACGCATATGTGGGCGCAGACCTTCGATGGCGCTCTGGACGAGATATTCGACTTTCAGGATCAAATCACCGAGCGCGTCGCGACGCTGATCGAGCCGTTGATCCAGACGGCCGAGATCGAGCGATCGCGACGCGAACGTCCCGGAAGCGTGGCGACCTACGACATCTACCTGCAGGCACTGGCCAAGATCTCGAGCGAAACCGAAAGCGACAACGCGGCCGCCTATGCGCTTCTCATGCAGGGATTTGCCGCCGAGCCGGACAATGCACAGCTGCTTGCCCATGCTACATGGGGCGCTCGAGCATCGCTACACGATGGGCTGGCCGGCGCTCACCGACGACGATGTGCAGGCATGTGCCGCACTGGCGCGGCGAGCATTGGAGCACGGCGCCGGCGACGCGATGGTCATGGCCCATTGCGGCGTCGCCTTGATGCAGATGGCAAAGGATTACGACTGGGGCCTCGCCGTCCTTTAGGCGGCGGCTGAATCCAATCCCAACAATCCGATGGCCGTCGTCAGGGCCGGCGTCGGGCATCTTCATTGCGGTGACATCAGGGATGCGTTCAGGCACTTCCACAGAGCCAATCGCTTGACGCCGGGAGATCGCGGCGCGCATTTCTCGCTTTGCGGCATAGCGCACGCCCATGTGATCCTCGGAGAGTACGACCAGGCCGTGGCCTGGGCATCAAGAGCGCTTGCCAGCAATCCGAATTTCGAGGCAACGCTGTGGGTGCTCATTGCTGCGAGCGCGCATCTCGGGCGCATGGAGGAAGCCCATCGCCACCTTGCCGCGCTCAGACGCCTGACGCCTGACGCCTGATATCACGATTGAGCGCGTCCGCGCCGGTCAAGCGGGTAAGTATCCAGACCGCATCGCTGCCGTCCTCGACGGGATGAGATTAGCGGGTGTGCCCGCCGGCAAGGCCAACGAGATACGAAAAATGCGTCCCTGCTTCTCTCAGGGACGCATTTCATCCACCGCGGGGGTGGAGCCCGGTCGACCGAAACTTTGGTCAGGCTGGGGCAGGGAACTGGAGATCAGAGCCGAAGCTCGAAGGTGGAAACGTCCAGCGGGACCGTTTGTTCCTTCGGCGCACCTATCACGCTTGCAGCGATCGGCTTGACGTCACCACCGATCACAGCGGCCGTCGTCGAAGCGCGGTCGATATTGTCGGCAGGCGGTGCGGATGCCGTCATCGGCTCGGGCGGAGCCTTCGTGACGAACACGACGGGCGAGCCGCCCATCCAGCCCTCGGTGCGATAGAGCTTCTTCTCGCCATCGACGTCGCGGATTTCCGAGGATTGCAGCGAGCCGGGTGTGAGCGTCGGGACAACGTAGTCCCTCCTGCGCTCGACGGGTTCGAGCGCCGGGCAGCTTGGGCAGCTTTCTTGGCTGATGCTCCCGCCATTGGTGCGCGTGTCCTTGCCGACCACCTCGATCGAAGAGGCGCAGGCGGATCCCGCGGCAAACACAGCTATCGCAGCAAAGAAGACCTGACGCATGGAACACTCCGTCTCACGTTGAGAAGAGACTAGCGCGCCTTTGTTTCCATCCCGTCAGGGGAAAGGGTAAAAATTTAGGGAACTGACCCGATTTCGCGTCTTGCTCACGCTTTTTTGCACTGTTCGGTAGCACATGCCAACCTCTGACCGCTTCTGCGCTCAAAAGCGGCTGAACGCTCCATTGGCTCACATGAAGCGTAACACGATGCGACGCGAAACCATCTCGATAAATATACTGCCTGCCTCTCATTTTTTCGATCGGAGGATGTTTCTGGATCGGATCAGGATGTGCTAGAGGTTGTGCGAGGGTCGGGGGACGCAACATGTCCAACTTATTGCTGAAGGAACTTTCTTTAGCAGGGCACCGCTGCCCTGTCATCACGGCGGACCATCAGGATTATGATCGCTATCGCAAAATATGGAATGGTGTCGCCGATCGGCGGCCTGCTGCGATCGTCCGCCCGCAGAGTGTAGATGACGTCCGGAAGGCCGTGCATGCAGCGGCTGCATCTCGCGCCCTGCTTGCGGTGCGCGGCGGCGGCCACAGTCTTGCGGGATTCTCAACCTGCGATGGGGGACTTGTTCTCGATCTATCGGACCTAGCTGCCGTCGCCGTCGATCGAGATACGCGCACGATCGAGGTCGGCGGCGGGGCACTACTAGGCGATCTCGATCGCGCGACAGTTCCTGAAGATTACGTGGTACCGGCGGGCGTGATTTCGCATACCGGTGTGGCAGGTTTGACCCTGGGTGGCGGCATGGGATGGGCCAGCAGGAGATATGGCCTTACCATCGACAGCTTGCTGGGCGCGGAGATCGTGACCGCGGCTGGCGACATCATTTGGGCAAGCGCAACATCTGAACCTGAACTCTTCTGGGGCATCCGCGGCGGCGGTGGCAACTTTGGCGTCGTCACCCGATTTAAGTTCAGGATGCATCCGCTGGGTTCCATCATAGTCGGCGAATGGAACTATCCGGCGGCCAACATGCGGCAAGCCCTACAGGCGCTGCGCGACCGCGCGCATGGCCAACCGCGCGACTTTACCCTCAACTTCACCGCGACAGCCACGGGTCTCAGCGTTACGGCAGTTTGGTCGGGGGATGCTGCCCTCGCTCACGCGGTTCTGTCACCATTCGGAGCGCTGGCTGATGGCGGCATCGGGAGCGTCGACAAGCTGCCCTATCTCAGCCTGCAGAGCCGCAACGACGAGCATCTTTGCTGGTCGCGACGGTATTATTGCAAGGGAGGATTCTGGTCCGATATCACCGATGAAGCAATCGACGCCTTACTGCTTTCCATCGCCGATGCACCAACGCCAGATTCCGAAATTTACGTGTTGCAGCTCGGAGGAGCGGTTGCCGATGTAGCGGACGAGGCAACTGCGTATACGGGAAGAGGCGCAAGCTACTACTGGCTTGCAGAGCCGGTTTGGGACGAGGCTGCCGATGACGATCGATGCATTGCCTGGGGGCGGATCACCGGCAAATCGCTTTCCACATTCTCGATGGCTGGGAATTACGTCAACGAGCAGGCCGATGCCGGCACGGTCGTAGCTTTAGATGCATATGGTCCGGACAAGTACCAGCGGCTTGCACGCCTAAAGACGCGGCTCGATCCGCACAATATGTTCCGCCTCAATCAGAACATCACCCCGCTGGCTTGAGTTCCTATTCACATCAAGGGTGCTAGGTCGTTCCAGGCTGCCCGCCAGGGCGTATCGAGACACAGAAGCAAGTTGGTGGCAGGTCTACCGAACAGCGCTTTTTTCGCGTTCGATCGCGCGCCAGCCGATGTCGTGGCGGCAGAAGCCGTTGTCCCAATCGACCTTGTCGAGCAACGCACAGGCGCGCGCCTGTGCTTCGCCAACCGTCTTGCCCGTGGCCGTGACGTTGAGCACCCGCCCGCCGGTCGCGACCAGCGCGCCGTCCGTCAGGGCTGTGCCGGCATGAAACACCTTGGCGCCATCACCCGCTTCCGGGATATGGCGGATCGGCGTCCCCTTGTCGTAGGAGCCCGGATAACCCTTCGACGCCATGACGACAGTCAGGGCCGGGTCGTCGGTCCATTCGGCGGACACCTGATCGAGTGTGCCGTTGGCGGTGGCAAAGAGAAGCGGCAGCAGATCGCTCTCCAGCCGCATCATCAGCACTTGGCACTCCGGATCGCCGAAGCGGACATTGTATTCGATGAGTTCCGGCCCCTTGGCGGTGATCATCAGGCCGGCGAAGAAGACGCCCGAGAAGGGATAGCCGCTTTCGGCCATGCCGCGCATGGTCGGCTCGATGATTTCCTTCATGGTGCGCTCGACCATGTCGGCCGTCATCACGGGCGCCGGCGAATAGGCGCCCATGCCGCCGGTGTTCGGGCCGGTGTCACCCTCGCCCACCCGCTTGTGGTCCTGGGCGGTTGCGAGCGGCAGGACGTGCTTGCCGTCGCAGAGGCAGAAGAAGCTCGCCTCCTCGCCATCGAGATAGGCCTCAATAACGACCTCGGCGCCCGCAGCACCGAAGGCGCCCTCGAAGCAATCGTCGACGGCGGCGAGTGCTTCATCGACGGTCATCGCGACGGTCACGCCCTTGCCGGCAGCAAGGCCATCGGCCTTGACGACGATCGGGGCGCCCTGCAGGCGGATATAGGCCTTGGCCTTCGGCGCATTGTTGAAGCGCTGGTAGGCACCAGTCGGGATGTCGTAGCGGGCGCAGATATCCTTGGTGAAGCCCTTGGAGCCTTCGAGCTGGGCCGCAGCAGCCGACGGGCCGAAGACGGCAAATCCTTCTGCGCGCAGCTTGTCGGCAATGCCGGCCACCAGCGGGGCTTCGGGGCCGACGACGACGAAATCGATCGCCTTGTCCTTGCAGAAGGCGATCAACGCATCGTGGTCATCGACATTGACGGCGACGAGCGTCGCGTGTTCGGCAATGCCCGGATTGCCGGGCGCGGCGTAAAATTCCGTCATCAACGGCGATTGCGCCAGCTTCCAGGCCAATGCGTGTTCGCGTCCGCCCGATCCGATCAACAGAACCTTCATGCCCGTCCCTTTCGCGTTTCCGTCTGGCGGTTAAGGGGAGAGCGCCGAAAGGTCAAGCGAGAATGCTTGCCCCGGGGTCAAGCTCACCAGCCGCCGCCGCCACCACCGCCACCGCCGCCACCGGAAAAGCCTCCCGAGGAGCCGCCACCGGAAAAACCGGAAGACGAACTGGAGGGCGGTGCCGGAATGGTGGAAGCGATCGTCGAAGCCATCGACGAGGAGAAGCCGCCGATGCGATCGGAGAAGTTGCCGCTGCCGAAATTGCCGGAATACCACGAGGGGGCATAGGCCGCGGCAGCGGCGCCCGCCGCCGCTGCAGCAAGCCAGGTCTCGAAGGCGCGCGACCAGGGTTTTTCGACGCCGAGCGCCACAGCGTAGGGCAAGAGTTTCTCGAAATGCCGGGGCGACATCTCGGGCGCCCCCTCCATATTCATGCGGTCCTTCTCGGCCAGCGTCATGTACTGACGCAAACCATCGATGCCATCGGTCAGCTTGGCCCCGAGCGGGGTCGGCGCGCCCATGATGAAGACGTAGAGCAGGTTCAGCAGGATGATGCCGCCGATGGCAAACAGCATCGGCGTCTCGTGGAACTCGACCAGCGAGGAGAACAGCGCCAATGCCAGCGACGACACGACGCTGAAGCCGATAAAGGCGGCGATACCGATGGCGATCACGGACATGATCTTGGCGCCGAGCGCTCTGCCGGGGCGAAACGACTTGGCAAAGCCGGCAACGAAGACAGAAATGAAGACGACGACGACGATCGGAATGATCATCAAAGCGATGGTCTCCGGCTCCAACGTTCCAAAGACGAAGAGGGCCACCAACGAGACGGCGCTGAGTGCGATACCGCCCGTCGTGTATCCAGTATTCGCATTGTAGTATTTGCCGCGGTGCTCGCGCTCGATGGCGGCCCGGAAACTGTCCCCCGCCGACTTCACCTTCGTTCCGTTGGCCTCGTCGATCGTCAGGGAGCCCTTGGCTCCGACGGCGTTGAGCAAGCTCGCTTCGCCGGCTTCCAGCTTCTCCTTGCCGACCGGCTTGTCGGTGCGGCGGATGATGATCGCGTTCTTCAGGTCTTCCAGCACCACGTATCCGCGCACAGCCAGGTTGAGGGCCGTGGCCGACAGCGCCGTCCAGCCCTGCCCCGAGAAGCCGCGATTGTCGACATAGTTCACCAGCGCCGGCGAGATGCCGTCGGGCGGATCCCAGCGCGGCACCAGCACGCCGCGGGCCGGATCGCGGCCGACCTTCAGCCAGGAGCGCGTGTAATAGAGGAAGACGAGGATGAGGCCACCGAAACCGAGGAAGTAGTCGCGGTTGTCGCTCAGCCACCAGCGCCGCTCGTCGTCGGCGCTCGGCGGATTGATAGAACCTTTGGGCATCTTGACGGCGATCGTCAGCCCTTCACCGGCGTTGAGCGGCCGGGTCGTCGAGAACAGCAGTCGATTACCGTCTCCGGAAACGCTTGCATTCCTGTCCGTCGCGCCCTGCGGGCCGGTGAAGAAGGCGGTATCCGTCGCGCTGACCCCATCCGGAAGGTTCACCATCGCCGTGGCACTCAGGATCGGGAAGATCCAGCCGTTGCCGGTCACGTTCCAATAGAACTCGTCGTGATCGTCGAAGTAGCGGATCTGGCGATTGGTGCGGTATGTGAAGACGTATTGGTGGCGGCCAGAGCTTAACGACACATCTTCCGAGCCGGCATAGATGCGGATGCCGCCGCTGATGGACTCGGTGTGCCAGGGCTCGTCGCGGCCGTCGCGCTTGACCGAGACCACGTCGAAATCGACGCGGCGGAGGCGGCCTTTCGCGTCCTGATAGGTCAGCGGAAAATCGCGGAAGATGCCGCGCCTGATCCGGTTGCCTTCGGCGTTGACGGTGATCGTCTCCGTCACCGTCAACGCGCCGCCCTTTTCCAGCACGATGTCGGAGGCGAATGCGTTAATCACCTCCGCAGCGGTGGCGCCACGCGCCGCAAGCATCAGAAACAGAACGAAGCAAAGGCCGAAAAGCCGTCGGATCATCATACCCCTCGCCTGCGGCGTCCCGGCCGCATCAGATAACGTCAGCCCGCGTCGGCATAGGTCACGCCAAGCCCTGCCAGCGTCCGCCAGTAGGTCGGGAAGGTCTTGCCGACGCAATCCGGATCGAGGATCGTGATGCCGGCGATCCTCAGGCCGGCAAGCGCGAAGCTCATGGCGATGCGATGATCGGCGAAGGTGTCGATCTTGGCCGGCAGGCGCTGGCCCGCGAGAGCCGGATCGGACTGGACGATCAGGTCGTCGCCTTCCTCGCGTGCCAGATCCGGACGGATCTGCATGAGGCCGGTCGAGACTGCGCGGATGCGATCGCATTCCTTGACGCGCAGATTGGCGATACCGACGAAACGCACGGGCGTCTCGTTGAAAGCGGCCAGAACGGCAAGCGTCGGGACGGCGTCCTGCATCTGCGAACCGTCGATGACGGCAGGAAGATGCGGGAACTTGGCGATCAGATCGTAGGCCTTCGCATCCGGCTGCGTAAACGCGGTGTTCGCGACACCGAGATCGATCTTGCCCGATGTCAGCACCTCCGCCACCCAGAGGTAGGTTGCGGCCGAGGCGTCCGGCTCGACCACAAAGTCGCTTGCCGTGTAACCGGTCGGCTCGACGCGCCAGGTCACCGGGCTCGTCTTCTCGACCTTGGCGCCAAAGGCGCGCATCGCCGCGGTCGTCAGATCGATATAGCCGAGCGCACCGATATCCTCGCCAAGCAGCTCGATCGTCACCGGCTTGTCGCCGCCAGCGGCCATCATCAGGAGCGCCGAGACATACTGGCTGGACAGGCCGCCATCGATCTGGATGCGGCTCGCCACAAAACGACCGGTGCCGTTGACGGTGACGGGTGGGCAGCCGGTTTCGGTCGATGCGTCGATGCAAAGTGACCGCAGCGCATCGACGAGCGGGCCGATCGGGCGCTTGCGCATATGCTGATCGCCATCGACGACAACCGTGCCATCCACCAGGGCGGCAGCAGCTGTCAGGAAGCGGGTCGCCGTTCCGGCATTGCCGAGGAAGAGTGGCACCTGCGGCGGCAGCAGTTTACCGCTGCCGGTGACGACGAAGCTCGTATCATCAGGCTCGTCGATAATCACTCCCATGGCGCGCAGAGCGTCGGCCATATAACGCGTGTCGTCGCTCTTCAACGCACCGGTCAAGCGGCTGGTGCCCTTGGCAAGACCAGCCAGCAGCAGCGCGCGATTGGTGATCGATTTCGACCCGGGCGGGATGGCGCGGCCTGTCAGCGGCTTGCCCGGCGGGATGATGGTGAGCTTGTCTTTACTCATTTCCTTGTCTTTTCCGTCTTTGCGCGAAGGCCGTCTCCAGCCAACGATCATGTCCTGCTCATAGCAGCTTTTGCGCAAAGGCAAATGGCGGATATCAGAACTTTACCGTCGGAACGGCGCGATCCGCTTCGTTGGCGATCTCGAAATACTCGCGCTTCTGGAAGCCGAACTGGCCGGCGACCAGATTGGATGGGAAACTCTCGACTTTGACGTTCAGATCACGGGCCGCGCCATTGTAGTAGCGGCGCGCCATCTGGATTTCGCTTTCCATCGTTTCGAGCGAGGTCTGCAACTCGCGGAAATTCTCGTTCGCCTTCAGGTCGGGATAGGCTTCGGCCAGCGCCAGCACGCGGCCAAGTGCCTGACCGAGCAGACCTTCCGCCTGGGCGCGGCCGGCGACATCGCCTGCTGGAACTGATTGGGCCTTGTTGCGGAGCGCAACGACCTCTTCGAGAGTCGTCTTTTCGTGCGCCGCGTAACCCTTGACGGTCTCGATCAGGTTGGGGATCAGGTCGGCGCGGCGCTTCAGTTGCACATCGATGCCGGACCAGGCTTCCTCAGCCATCTGCCGGGCACGAACAAGGCCGTTATAAATAAAGACGGCATAGAGCGCGGCCAGAACGACAAGACCAAGAACGAAATACATCGCGAATCCCCCGCAACGACAAAAAATATGCCGGGAGACTATGCGCGTTACTGCAGATTGTCATCCCGCATTTCCGGCCTCTTTCGGGCGATCGATTGCAAGGGGTAGTGAAAAATCACGATACCGCAGGGTGCGCGGACACCATATTTTCATTCTGCACGATCGAGATAGACGTGCGTGAGAAACTTGCGACGAGGATCACTCAGTATGAGCGCAGTACTTTTCCTGCTCAACACGCTGGCCATCGCTTCGTACTTCTTTGTCCAGAAAATGGCGCGTCCGGTGGAACGCCGTGTCGAGGTCAGAAGCGACGAACGCCGCTGACCGCCACCCTCAAGCGGCGGTTTTCGCCAGATTTACCCCACCCGCGTCCGTCAGCAGGAAGGCTTCGCCGCAGGCCTTGGCCAGCGTGCGCACCCGCAGAATGTAGCTCTGGCGCTCGGTGACCGAGATCACGCCGCGCGCATCCAAAAGATTGAACACGTGGCTTGCCTTGATGCACTGGTCATAGGCCGGGAACACGCACTTGTGCAGCAGCTGGTTCGCATTGTCGCCCGGCGCGCCGGCGGCGAGAAGCGCCTGACACTCCTTCTCGGCGTCAACGAAGTGACGGTGCAGCATCTCCGTATTGGCGTATTCGAAATTGTGGCGTGAATATTCCTGCTCAGCCTGCAGGAAGACGTCGCCGTAGCTGATCTTCTGGTCGCCCTCGCGGCCGTTGAAGTTCAGGTCATAGACGTTGTCTACGCCCTGGACGTACATGGCGAGGCGCTCCAGACCATAGGTCAACTCGCCCGCGACAGGCGAGCATTCGATGCCGCAGACCTGCTGGAAATAGGTGAACTGCGACACTTCCATGCCGTCGCACCAGCACTCCCAGCCGAGACCCCAGGCGCCGAGCGTCGGGCTTTCCCAGTCATCCTCGACGAAACGGATGTCGTGCAGCAGCGGGTCGAGACCGATCGCTGCGAGCGAGGCGAGATAGAGTTCCTGCAGGTTTGGCGGGTTCGGCTTCAGGATGACCTGATACTGATAATAATGCTGCAGGCGGTTCGGGTTCTCGCCGTAGCGGCCGTCGGACGGGCGGCGCGACGGCTGCACATAGGCAGCCTTCCACGGCTTGGGCCCGAGCGCACGCAGCGTCGTTGCCGGGTGGAACGTACCGGCACCGACTTCCATGTCGTAAGGCTGCAGAACCGCGCACCCCTTGTCCGCCCAGTAGTTGTGAAGCGTGAGGATCAGCGCCTGAAACGAGCGCTTGGGGTTCATATGGTCGGGGATTGCGGCTGCAGACATGGAACGGCTTCCGAATTCGTACAAAAGTGCGCGGACAGGTGCCATGCCGCGCCAAACGGGTCAAGGCTTTTGCGGCCCTACTCGTCCTCGTCCTTCTTCAGATGGTATTCGCCGGTAACCGGATCCTTGACCAGCGTGCCGATGGCGCCCGTCTGGCGCTCCTTCTCGGCACGACGGGATCGCTCGGCGAGCCGCTTTGCATCAGCGATGAAGCGGCGGTAGAGAAGCCAGGCGCCGACGACCAGCACGACGATAATTATCAGTTGCGGCATGATGCCAGCCTTCACTCCCTCAGAGCCCGAATCGGCTCCACAATGCCTTCTCCTCGGCGGCCTCGACAAGTCCGGTTGCAAGACCGGCGCCGGCGCCCTCCAAGCTGGCTGACGATATACCCGGAATGCGTCGTCCGAAAAGACCACGCGCTGGCATCACCAGCTCGAGCTTGCTTTTGGCCCCATAGCGGCGCTTCAATTCCTGCCGCATGTCGCCGAGCCCATCGACCAGACCCAGCTCAAGTGCGCGCATACCGGTCCAGAAAAGCCCGGAGAAGACTACGTCGTCGTTCTTCAGCTTGCCGGCACGCCGCTCGCGAACCATGGAGATGAAAACCTGATGGATCTCCAATTGCAGGGTCTTCAGGTATTCGATGTCCTTTTCCTTCTCCGGCTGGAAGGGATCGAGGATCACCTTGTTTTCTCCGGCCGTATAGACCCGGCGCTCCACGCCGATCTTCTTCAAGAGCTCGGGAAAGCCGAAGCCACCAGAGACGACGCCGATCGAGCCGACGATAGAGGTGGGATCGGCAATGATCTCGTCGCCGGCAAGCGCGATCATGTAGCCGCCGGATGCGGCAACATCTTCGACGAAGACGAGAACCTTCTTCTGCTTCTCGCGCGCGAGTTCGCGGATGCGGGTGAAGACGAGGCGCGACTGCACCGGGGAGCCGCCGGGCGAATTGAGCGAGATGGCAACCGCCGGCGCATCCTTGAAACTGAAGGCCTTTTCGAGGACTTGCGCCGTTGAGGCGAGATTGAGGGTGGGCCGGAACTGGCTCCCGCCGCTCATGATCGGGCCGTGAAGTCGAACGACGGGGATCACCATGCCTTCCTTACGGAAACGCTTCGGCAGCAACCTCTTCAAAAATCCGGCCATTTTCCATCCTTTGCGACGATGTGAGCGAACGTCTTCCATGTATGCAACGGAGCGACAAACGCAATGGTCGCAGCAGAAAACATCTGTCGTTCACAAATCTTGTTGCGAATGACTTGCATTATCATTCCAATTAGACATACTGGTCGGATTGATAATAGGCGGACACTGCATGGACATCGTAAATCCGAACGCGAAGGCCGGCTGGCGACACGCACGTGAAGAGGCATCGCTTTCCGATGTCTACCGGTCCGTCCAGACGCATGCACATGGCACACGCTGGCGCCGCATCGCCGCGTTCCTCGGGCCCGGCTACATGGTGGCCGTCGGCTATATGGACCCCGGCAACTGGGCGACCTCGCTCGCCGGCGGTTCGAAGTTCGGCTATGCCCTGCTGACCGTCGCCTTGCTGTCCAACCTGATGGCGATCGTCCTGCAGTCGCTCTGTGCGCGCCTTGCGATCGCTTCCGGCCGCGACCTTGCCCAGGCGTGCCGTGACGCATACCCGAAATACGTCTCGGTTCCGCTGTGGGCCTTTGCCGAAATCGCCATCATCGCGACCGACATCGCCGAGGTGATCGGCACGGCGATCGGCCTCAACCTTCTCTTCGGCATCCCGCTCGAACTCGGCGTGCTCATCACATCGCTCGATGTGTTCCTCATCCTCTATCTGCAGAAGATCGGCTTCCGCTGGGTGGAAGCCTTTGTCATCGCCCTGCTCGCCATCATCGCCGTGTGCTTCGGCGTGCAGATCTTCCTGGCGGACCCGGAATGGGGTGCGGTGATCCGGGGCTTCTTCCCGACGACCGAGATCGTTTCCAACCCCGAGATGCTCTACCTCGCGCTCGGCATTCTCGGCGCCACCGTGATGCCGCACAATCTCTACCTGCACTCCGGCATCGTCCAGACCCGCGCCTATGGCCACACGGTGCCGGAAAAGCGCCAGGCGCTGACCTACGCGACGATCGACTCGACCGTAGCGCTGTGCTTCGCGCTCCTGATCAACGCATCGATCCTGATCCTGGCCGCTGCTGCCTTCCATGCGAACGGCAAAACGGATGTCGTGGAACTGGGCGAGGCATCTTCGTTGCTCGCACCGCTGCTTGGACTGGCAATCGCTCCAACGCTCTTCGGCATCGCGCTCCTGTGCTGCGGCCTGAATTCGACGGTTACGGCAACGCTTGCGGGTCAGATCGTCATGGAAGGCTTCCTGAAGATCCGGCTTCAGCCGTGGGTTCGCCGCCTGATCACCCGTGCGATCGCCATCGTTCCGGCCGCCTTCGTCACCATTTGGTATGGCGACAAGGGCACGGCGGAACTGCTGATCCTGACGCAGGTCGTGCTCAGCCTACAGCTTTCCTTCGCCGTCTTCCCGCTCGTGATGTTTACGGCAAGCAGGGCGAAGATGGGCGCGCTGGTCGCCCCCCGCTGGTTGAGTGCGATTGCCTACGTGATCGCGGTCCTGATTGCGGGTCTCAATGTCAAGCTGCTGTTCGACTTCGTCGTCGGCTAGCGCCTGCTGTAGGCCGCCCGGCCATTGTTGAGATCATCCACGAAGGGGGAGAATTTATGCGTTCCCTCCTCGTGCATGATAAGTGGCGCGCGCAGCGAAAGCCGCGCGCGCGATCCTTTGATCGCCGTGACCAGGATACGCACGGCGCTCTCACCGTCGCGCGGATGGATCGCGGTCACCTCGATGCCGCCGAAGCGGCGTCCGCAAGCGTCGATGATCTCGGCAATCGATTCTGGCCGTGCGATGAGCGACAATTGCCCGCCGGGGATCATGATCGCCCCGGCCGTCCGCACCCAGCTTTCGAACAGCCCCTCCGTCATCGCATGTGCCTCCGCCTTCAAGGCATCGGGCGTCCGGCGATCGCCCGCATCGTTGAACGGCGGGTTCATGATCACATGATGGAAACTCTCGTCGGGGAGACCAGCCTCGTTTCGCGCCTTCGCCCTTAGCGTCACATCCGCCTCGACGACCGAAACGCGGCCCGCCACATGCGCATTTTCAGGCAGGAGGATGCTGCGGCGCGCATAGTCGGCCATCTGGCCGGAACGCTCAAAGAGGACGACTTCGGCGGCCGGCAGCCGTGACGCGACGGCCAAGCCGGCGGCGCCTGCGCCGGCACCGAGATCCGCGACCGTGATCGGGCGGTCGTCGGCGACGAGCGCAGCAAGCAGCATTGCATCCATGCCGGAGCGATGCCCCCTGCCCTTCGGCTGCACCACATGGAACAGCCCCCGGTGAAAGGCGTCAATCGTCTCGGCAAGATCTCCCGTCATCTCAGGCTCACTTCGGAGCGCGCAATTCGCCACCGAGCCCGGCATCCACGAGAATGCGCCGCGCCTGGTCGGCTTGTTCGTCATCGACGAGGAGCCGGCGCGGCAGCATGCCGAGCGACCCTTCCAGAATGCTCATCCCTTGATCGGCAATGAAGCAGTGGATCCCCGCATCCTTCAGCAGGCTCTCCGCGTAGGAGAGCAACACGGGATCATTGGCGCGAATAAGTTCATGCATTTGCCGGAAAATCCCTTTCAAATTTGCGCGACGCGACAATTCACCCCTTGCCGCGCCAATCGCCCCTTTCTATTGTCGAACTCAATAATTTAACAGGAGTCCGGGTCGTTGGGCGTGGTCATACCGCTTGAAGAAAGCAAAAACAAACTGGCATCTGTCAAGCCGCTGGTCGATTTGACCAAAGCGGACATGCAACGGGTGAACCAGCTTATCCTCTCCAAGGCCGGTTCCGACGTCCAGATGATTCCCGAAGTGGCCAACCATCTCATCTCGTCCGGCGGCAAGCGCCTTCGTCCGATGCTGACTTTGGCGTCTGCTGCGCTATTCGGCTACAAGGGCGAGAACCACATTAAGCTTGCGACATCAGTCGAGTTCATGCACACGGCGACGCTGCTGCATGACGACGTCGTCGATGAGAGCGACCTTCGCCGCGGCAAATCCACCGCCCGCATGATCTGGGGCAACCAGGCGAGCGTGCTTGTCGGTGACTTCCTGCTCGGCCAGGCGTTCCGCATGATGGTCGATGTCGGCTCGCTCGATGCGCTCGACGTGCTCTCCTCGGCGGCTTGCGTGATCGCCGAAGGCGAAGTGCTGCAGCTTTCCGTCGCCAAGAACATGGAAACGACAGAAGACGACTACCTCGCCGTCATCCGCGCGAAGACGGCAGCGTTGTTTGCCGCAGCCGCCGAAGTCGGCCCGATCGTCGCCGATGCCGGCAAATCCGGCCGCAACGCACTGAAGTCCTATGGCATGAACCTTGGTCTCGCTTTCCAGCTCGTCGACGATGCGCTGGACTACGGCGGCAAGGCGGCCGATCTCGGCAAGAATGTCGGCGACGACTTCCGGGAAGGCAAGATCACGCTTCCGGTCATCTTGGCCTATCGCCGCGGAACCGAGGAAGAGCGCGCTTTTTGGCGACAGGCCATTGAAGGCGGCGAGAGCAGCGACCAGAATCTCGAAAAGGCGCTTGGCCTGATTACCAAGTATGGCACGCTGAACGACACCATTGCCCGGGCGGTTCACTACGGCACGATCGCACGCGATGCGCTCGCGCCGCTTCCCGAAACGGGATGGAAGTCAGCCCTGCTGGAAGTCATCGACTTCTGCATCGAGCGCGTCAATTAATCGACGGTCACTGATCGCGGGCTGAATTTATTGCAGGGCCGCTCCAAAAAAGCCATCCTGTTGTGAGTCAGTCATTTCAACTGATTTTGCAGTCGGACGAGGCCGGCTGCCCGACAAGAGAGGTTTTCTAATGCGGCAAAAACTTGCCATCCGTCTTCTTTCGAGCGCAGCCATGGCAGCGGTCCTATCGCTGGCAGCGCTCGGCGGCGTGAATGCCGAAGAGACGGCCAAGAAGGACGATGCCGCCACGGTGATCTTCGATCCGGATAGCGTCACGAGCTTCTCCGGCGCATTTTTGGCCGCCCGGACTGCCGATGTCGATCACGACTACGAGACGGCGATTGAACTCTACAAGAAGGCGCTGCAGATCGAGCCGGGAAATCCGGAAATCCGCCAGCGCCTGATGATCTCGCTGCTTTTGAACGGCGACATCAAGGATGGCGTGAAGTATGCCAACGACCTGAAAGGCGATCCAACGGTCGAACGCATCACGACGGTCGTGCGCAGCATGGATGCCATTCGACGCGGCGAATACAAGACGGCTGAATCGCTTCTGAAATATACCGGCCCGAACGATCTCGACCGAATGATGAACGATCTGCTCGCCGCCTGGGCCCGCGTCGGCGCCGGCCGTGGCAAGGAAGCTCTCTCCATGGTTCAGAGGATGAAGGGGCCGGATTGGGTCGGCATCTTCAAATCCTACAACGCCGGCGCGATCGCGATCGTGAACGGCGACATAAGGGCCGCCCGCCAGAACCTCAACGACGCCGTACTCGACAAGGACGGCGGTGCGACGGCTCCCGATACCTTCATGCGCGCCGTCATGGCTCTCGCCCGACTGGAAGCCTCGCAGGGCAACAAGCAGAAGGCGCTCGACGCGATTTCCGTCGGCGACAACCTGCTGCCGAACTACGCTCCGCTCAATGCGCTGCGCCAGAGCATCGAAAAGGGCGAGAAGCAGGAGCAGCAGATTCAGACCGCAAAGCAGGGCGCTGCCGGCGTACTTTTCTCCATCGGCGGGGCGCTGAACCGCGACGGCGCCGAGGATATCGTTTCGCTCTACCTGCAGACCGCCAAGACGCTGGATCCGGATAGCGCCGATACGCTCGTCATGCTCGGCGGCATTGCCGAGAAGCAGGAGCAGATGGACCGCGCGATCGCGCTCTACAAGCAGGTGCCGGAGAACTCGCCGATGCGCCGCATCTCCGAGCTGCAGCTCGGCCTTGCCCTTGCGCAGGGCGGCAAGGTGGAAGAGGCGCGCAAGCACCTTCAGAGCCTGATCGCCTCTGATCCGAAGGACGTTCGCAGCTACCTCGCCTATGGCAGCGTGCTGTCGGATGCGAAGGACTACGCCGCCATGGCCGACAATTACGACAAGGCCGTCGAAGTCCTCGGCCCGTTGCCGGGCAGGGGCGCATGGACGGTCTTCTTCCAGCGCGGCATCGCCTATGAACGCCTGAAGAAATGGGACCAGGCAGAGCCGAATTTCCGCAAGGCACTGGAACTCAACCCCGACCAGCCGCAGGTTCTGAACTACCTCGGCTACTCCTGGATCGACATGAACCGGAACCTCGACGAGGGCCTGGCGATGATCAAGAAGGCGGTCGATCTGCGTCCGGACGATGGCTACATCATCGACTCGCTTGGCTGGGCCTATTTCCGGCTGAACCGCTTCGACGACGCGGTCGAGGAATTGGAGAAAGCAGCACAGATCAAGGCCGGCGACGCGACGATCAACGACCATCTGGGTGATGCCTACTGGCGTGTCGGCCGCAAGCTCGAAGCCGTCTACCAGTGGAACCGGGCGCTCGGCTCCGAACCCGAGGCATCCGCGATCCCGAAGATCAAGGAAAAGATCGCCAACGGCTTGCCGCAGGATACGGACAGCTCCAAGGCGGCTGACAAGAAGCAGCCGGATCCGGCGCCGGTCGAACCGAAGCCCACGGACAAGAAGTCCTGATAGGCGATGCCCGAGGCGAGTATGGGCGATGACCTGACCGTCATCGAGGACGCTCCGGCAAAAATCAATCTGGCCCTGCATGTGACGGGCCAGAGATCCGACGGCTACCACCTGCTCGATATGCTGGTGACCTTCACCCGGCATGGCGACCGGCTTGAATTTACGCCGGCTGAGCGAGACGAGTTCGTGATATCAGGACGCTTTGCCGAAGCGCTCGTCGACGACCGCCACGACAATCTTGTCCTGAAGGCCCGGGATTTCCTGCGCAGTGCGATCTCTCACGAGAGCGGCATCGCTCCCGCGGTTCGCATCGATCTCCAGAAGAACCTGCCGATTGCGTCCGGAATCGGCGGTGGGTCGGCCGATGCGGCAGCGACGCTTCGCGGCCTGACGCGGCTCTGGAACGTGTCGCTTCCGAATGCGACCATCGAGGCGGTCGCCCTCCGGCTAGGGGCCGACGTGCCCATGTGCCTGGCGAGCAGACCACTGATCGCGCGCGGCATTGGCGAGCAGATCATCCCTGTCGACGACATGCCGGCCTTTGCCATGGTGCTGGCGAACCCGTTGAAAGGCATATCGACGCCCGAGGTTTTCCGAAGGCTGACAAGCAAGACCAATCCGGCACTCGACATGACGCTGCGTTCCACCTGGATCGAGACGATAGGCTCGATGCGCAATGACCTTGAGCCGGTCGCTCGAGACCTGCTGCCCGAAATTGCCGAGATCTCGGCGATGCTGAAGAAGCAGGGCGCCTCCCTCGTTCGCATGTCCGGTTCCGGCGCCACGTGCTACGGCATCTTTGATACACGTGTAGCGGCAGAGACGGCGGCCGCCGCGCTTCACAGCGAACGGCAGGACTGGTATTTCGAAGCAACGGAAACGACTGCTGGAGGACACGATGCCAGGGCTGGATGAAATGCGTCCCTTCATTCCTGTCGGTATTGCCGTGCTGACGGTCTCGGATACCCGCACGCTCGCCGACGACCGCTCCGGCGATACGCTGGCTGCTAGGATCAAGGAGGCAGGTCACCGCTTGGTCGACCGGGGAATCGTCCCTGATGACCCACAGGCGATAGCTTCGCGTGTGAAGGCATGGACCGAACGCGATGATATCGACGTCGTCATCACCACCGGGGGAACCGGCTTTACCGGCCGCGATGTCACGCCGGAAGCTCTGGAGCCGCTTTTCGAAAAGAGGATGGATGGCTTTTCGGAGGTGTTCCACCGTATCTCCTACGACAAGATCGGCACCTCGACGATCCAGTCGCGCGCCACGGCGGGCGTTGCCAACGCAACTTTCATCTTCGCGCTGCCGGGCTCGCCCGGGGCCTGCAAGGACGCCTGGGATGGCATCCTCAAATCCCAACTCGACTACCGCCACATGCCTTGCAATTTCGTGGAGATCATGCCGCGTCTCGACGAGCATCTAAAGCGCGGGACAGGCAAGTAACGGACTGCCCCGGCAGACGAAGACAGGCCGCCGTTCTATATCCCTATGCCGGGTAGTGCAGGCATTGTCTCCCAGCTATCACCGGACAGCAGGATGCAGCTTACGCCGCGAACATCCGTGATGAGCAGCGTCCACGTGCCGCTCTGCGCGGCGTAGATCTCAAGCATTGCGTTCTGGTTGACCAACCCAACTGCCGTCAGCCTCTCGGCAAAGTTCTTGTCGAGAAAATCGACGATCTCGGATCGGCCTGCGCAACTGCGCATCATCTGCGATGCTGCCGAATGCGGATGCGCGATCATCGATGTCGTCAATATGACGGCCGACAACAGGCCGCGGATCATATTGCGTTTCATGACGCACCTCCTTTTGCCGGAAACCGGCAGAAGAGGAGACTTCCGCTGACCTGTTCTGCCGTCTGCCGGCATTCATGGTCGACCGTCACGAAGCGAGGCGCTCGGGCGGCGCCATGCGGGAATTATAGCGCAAAATTGTATCGGGCGCCATCATTTGCGGGGGCGTCGAAGAGAGCACGCGCAGCTACCGCGCCGCGCGCGCAACCCAAGAGGGAATGAGTTCGCTGGAAAGCTTGCGCAGCTTCTGCCCTTTTGCGAATTCGAGGAGGCTCATTCCGCTTCGTGCTGCGGCGATCGCCTGTTTCTTGGGAAGGAGAAGCCCGAGTTCCAGCGGCGACGACGCCCGGCGGATGCGCTGCAGAAAAGGACGCCGATATCCGCGCGAAGCGGTGAACCGTGCAGGCAGCTTATTCAGCGCCATGTACTCGGCAATCTCGTCGCTCCAGCCGGTCTGCGGACGCGCACCGGGCTCGACGAAAAGAAGCCACTCGCCTCGCGCCGAGCGCACTATATCTTTGATATCCCATTGCGAATGAAACCGGCAGCCGGCAGCATCAGCCACCCTCGACGTCCCGTCCCGCGAGTCATGGTCAAGCACCACAACGTCACTGACGAGCCCCTCCACTGCGCCTGCCACCAACACCGATAACGTCTGCGCCAGCTCAGGCTCCTGATCCTGGCATTCAAGTACAACAGTCAACATTGCCTATTCATAGAGCGCCGCACAAAATTTTGCCAGCGGCACTTTCCTCATTTTGTTCTTGCATTGTTCTATTTTTGCCGATAGGAATTTAATCATCAAAACGGATGGAAGCAAAGCTTCCGCCAGCGGAGAATCCGATGAACGAGCAGTCCCTTGCCGGGCAGGCCGCATTTGCGCCTGCCAATACGGCAGATATTGCCGATGCGATGATCGTATCTGCCGGTCTGCGGATCGATGTCGACCGTCGCCGCGGGCGTGCGGCCGGACTCAATCCGAGTGGTCGCTTCGAGCCTCTGCACCGTGAGACTTTCGACGATGGCTGGCAGAACCTTGAGGATCTTCCGCCGTTCAAGACCGAGGTGCAGATCGAAAAGCCGCGGACGGCCATCACGCGCAACGAATCGCCAGACATTCCCTTCGACCGCTCGATCAATCCTTATCGCGGCTGCGAGCATGGCTGCATCTACTGCTTCGCGCGGCCGACGCATGCCTATATGGGCCTTTCCGCCGGTCTAGACTTCGAAGCCAAGCTCTTTGCCAAGCCGGATGCAGCCAAGCTTCTGGAGCGAGAGTTGGCGAAGCCCGGTTACAAGCCGCGCGTCATCGCGATCGGGACCAACACCGATCCCTACCAGCCGATCGAGAAGGAATGGCGCATCATGCGGCAGATTCTCGAGGTGCTTGAGAAGGCCAACCATCCGGTCTCGGTTGTTACGAAGTCGGCAATGATCCTGCGCGATCTCGATATTCTCTCGGCGATGGCCGAGAGGAACCTTGTTCGTGTTTCGCTGTCGGTGACGACGCTCGAGCGCAAGCTCGCGCGGACAATGGAGCCGCGTGCCTCGACGCCGACGCGTCGGCTGGAGGCTATCCGCGCACTCTCCGATGCGGGTGTCCAGACATCGGTGATGGCAGCGCCTATCATTCCGGCGCTCAACGATCACGAACTGGAGCGCATTCTCGACTCCGCCCATGCCGCGGGCGCGAAGGAAGCGGGTTACGTCATCCTGCGCCTGCCATTCGAAGTATCGCCGCTGTTTCGCGACTGGCTGCTGCAAAACTACCCCGAACGTTACCGGCACGTCATGTCGCTTGTCCGTTCGATGCGCGGCGGCAAGGATTATGACGCAGATTTCGGTAAGCGGATGAAGGGAGCTGGCCCCTATGCCTGGCAGATTGCGCGTCGTTTCGAGATGGCCACGAAACGGCTTGGCATGACCCGGCGCAGCATGCCGTTGCGCGACGACCTCTTCGTTCCGCCTGATGGCAGCGGCGTGCAGTTGTCGCTGCTTTGATATTCGAGCTTTGCGGATGGTCGCCCTGCCCGTCCGCGCCCAAGTCCCCGGCCCGCCGCCCTGATCCGGGGACTTGCAGGAAATCGGGTTGGCGTGCGAGGTTCAGCCGCATGAAACCTCGCACGTCACCCGATTCTCCTATGCTTTTCGAAGATGTCCCCCTCGTGCCGGATTTCCGGCTGGAGCTGAAGGCGCGCAAGGCCGGTCATTGGCCGGTCGCGGGGGCTGATGAGGCGGGACGCGGTCCGCTGGCCGGCCCGGTGGTGGCAGCAGCCGTCATTCTCGATCCAAAGCGCATTCCCGATGGCTTGAACGATTCGAAGCAGCTTTCGGCACAAAAGCGCGAGGAGCTTTTCGTTCAGATTCTTGCGACGGCGACCGTATCGATCGCCTCCTCGAGCTCGACGCGCATCGACGAGACGGATATCCGCAAGGCCAGCCTAGACGCCATGCGCCGCGCCATCTGCGGCTTGTCGATACCTGCAAGCTATGTGCTGACCGATGGACTCGACGTTCCACCCGGTCTCGCCTGTCCCGGCCAAGCGGTCGTCAAGGGTGATGCGCGCTCTGTTTCCATCGCTGCCGCCTCCATTGTCGCCAAGGTGACACGCGACCGAATGATGGCGCGTGCACACGCCGTCTTCCCCGCCTATGGCTTTGCCGCACATGTGGGTTATGGGACAGCGCAGCACCGCGCCGGCATTGAGCGGCATGGCCCATGCCCGCTTCACCGCATGAGTTTCAGGCCGTTGAAAAAGGACGCAATCGAGGGCGGCGCGACGGAAGAGATGCTGCAGGAGTAGCGTCTGGCCGTGTCGCCCGCCTATGAGAATGGGGCCTTGCGTGGCCGTCTTTGTCGTAGCCATGACAGATCGCATGCGAAGCGGCCATCGGGCCGCTTCGCATGCCTGAACCAGAATTCAAGCGCGCAGTCCCGGAGACCGCCTACTGCTGCGTCGCGGGCTGCTGCGTAGGTGCCGATTCCTGGAGCTTTTCCTGAACTCTCTTGACGAGCGCCGGATCGTTCTGCGCGGCTGTCAGAATTGAATTGTATTCCTCTACCGATATCCCTGGAGAGCCTTCCACGGCCTGAACCATTTGCTTACTGCCCTCGGTCTGCAGTTGTTGCTTTGCCCCAGCATCCTGCGTTGCTTGGAGCTTGGCCGCGTATTCCTGCCTGATCTTGTCGACCTGCAGGTAGGCAACCGCAAAGGCCTCGATCTTCTGATCACTGACGGCGGCCTCGCCTTTGCTTTCTGGCTGCGCTTGGATCGGTTGCGTCTCCGGAGCTGCCTGCTGTGCGGACGCAGGCGTGCTGAGAGGCACCAAGCCGAAGGCTGCGGCAGTTAACAACGCAGCAGCAATGTAACGAGTGGTCATATATTTCATTCCTCCGTGATGATACGGCGTGAACGGCAGCGCGCTGCCTTGGCCTTGGTTAGGGTTGAGGAACGATCCGGCGACAATGTGATTGCGAGACGTTTTTGGTGCGGCAATAGCGGGGCGATCCGCCGACCATTGAATGGCGGCATTATGGCAGGCGGCTGCCTTTCCGCAGATCAGGCGGCCATGCGCCCGGCCAGGATTTGATCGATGTGCGCGGATGCAGTCGATGTCCTCGCAATAAAGCCTGTGATGGCCCTGCTCGATATCCCTGCAATATTTTTCCGGTCCCCGCAGCGCCTCCTCTTCCATGAAGGCGACGAGCGCATCAAACGCTCGACAACGAGATCGGACATGGCGGCGCGCTGATCGTTTGACAGATCGGTCCGCGATGCGTCTCATCCGTCAGCATTGGCACCTTCACCTTGACGGCCGTGCCGCCAATAGCAAAAAAGCCCCGTCGCTGAACGGGGCTTTTCACTTGAAACGAACCGAGCGCTCAGTTCAAACGCGTCTTCACTTCGCCGACCGCCCCCTTGAAGAGATCGGCCTGCACCTTCGTGTCGGCCTTTTTCGCCAGAACGTTTTCGGCAGCGGCGATCGCCAGATCGACAGCAGCGGAACGAACCGCCTTCATCGCATCGACTTCCGCCTGCTTGATCTTCTGCTCGGAAACCGCGGTGCGGTTTGCGACGAATTCTTCCGTCTTCTTCTTGGCTTCCACCGTCAGCATTTCGGCTTCACGCTCAGCAGCGGCGACAATGTGTGCAGCTTCTGCTTCAGCTTCCTTGCGTTTGCGCTGATACTCGGCCAGCAGATGCTGGGCCTCTTCGCGCAGGCGCTTGGCTTCCGACAGCTCGTTGCGGATCTGATCGGCTCGGTCGTCGAGCGACTTGGCCATCATGCCCGGAACCTTGAGGTAGACGACCAGCGCCAGGAACAGCACAAGACCGACGAATGCGAAGAATGTTGCGTCCAATGCAAATTCCATCGATCAAGCCCCCTTCTTGATGTCAGCAACCGCAGCAGCAACCTCTGCCGTTGCTGTGGTGCCGATCAGCTGTTCTACAACAGCCGTTGCGGTTTCTTCGGCGATGGAACCGACGTCAGCGAATGCCTTCGCCTTGATGTCGGCGATGCGACCTTCCGCAGCCTTCAGCTTTTCAGCCAGGCTTGCTTCAACGGCCTTGCGGTCGGCCTCCGCCTTCAGTTTGGCGGCATCGCGAGCGGCAGTGCCGATCGAGTTTGACTTGGCGCGAGCAGCGGCCAATTCGGCTTCGTAAGCAGCAACGTCGGCGTCGGCTTCCGCCTTCAGGCGGCCCGCCTCATCGAGGTCCTGCGAGATGCGATTGTGGCGCTGCTCGAGAATACCACCGATGCGCGGCGTGATGACCTTTTGCATGAGCACGAAGAAGACAACGAACGTGATCGCCAGCCACAGAAGCTGCGAGGCGTAGGTCGTCGAATCGAAAGGCGGGAATACGCCGCCGCCGTGATGCTCGGCTGGTACGCCGGTCTCGGTGTGGACCTCGCCTGCTGCCGGAGCGGCATGCGTGTCTGTACCGGTCGCTGCGCCAGTTTCTGCGGTTCCCGCCGGGGCCTCTTCGGCGTAAGCCGGGGTCACAAAAAACATGCTCACCTCCAGGTGTACGGCAAATGCAAAGGATCACGGCTTGCGGGTCGCAGGCCGTGATCCTTCAATGCGCCTGTCTTAGACGGCGAAGAGCAGGAGGAGAGCGACGAGCAGCGAGAAGATGCCCAGAGCTTCCGTAACGGCAAAGCCGAAAACCAGACGGCCGAACTGGCTGTCAGCAGCCGACGGGTTGCGCAGCGCGCCGGACAGGTAGCTGCCGAAGATGTTGCCGAGGCCGAGAGCCGTACCGGCCATACCGAGGCAAGCCAGACCTGCGCCGATGTACTTTGCTGCGATGGGATCCATATTTTCACTCCTTTGAAATGGTTGTTACGGCGAATTGACTGACGCCCATGGACGTCAATATCGGTATCCTTAGTGGCCGCCCGGATGGATCGCGTCATTGAGGTACATGCAAGTCAGCACCGCAAAGACGTAAGCCTGGAGGAAGGCAACGAGGAACTCGAGACCGGTCAGGGCGACCGTCATGATGAGGGGAAGAATGGCACCGCCGACGCCGAGTGCACCCAGCGCTCCAAGCGAGGCGACGAAGCCTGCGAACACTTTAAGGGTGATGTGACCCGCCAGCATGTTGGCGAAGAGACGAACGGAGAGCGAAATCGGACGGGAGAGGAAGGAGATGATTTCGATCGCCACGACGAGCGGCAGAAGAATGCCCGGAACGCCCTGCGGCACGAAGATATTCAGGAAGTGGAAGCCGTGCTTGTAGAAACCGTAGACGAGAACGGTACCGATCACGAGCAGCGCCAGCGCGAGGGTGACGATGATCTGGCTGGTGACCGTGAAGAAGTACGGGAACATGCCGAGCAGGTTTGCCGTCAACACGAACATGAAGAGCGAGAAGACCAACGGGAAGAACTTCATTCCCTTGGATCCAGCGCCTTCCTTCAGCATGTTGGCGATGAACTCGTAGGACATCTCCGCAACCGACTGGGAACGGCCAGGCACGATCGCCCGGTTCGACGTCGAGAAATACAAAAAGCCAGCGGCGACGGCAGCGGACGCTACCATAAAGAGCGATGCGTTCGTAAACGAGAAATCAATTCCGCCGACTTCGATCGGCACAATCTTCTGGATCAGGAACTGATGGGTCGGATCGTTAGACACCGCTTGTTCTCTCTATCTTTAGCCCGCGCGAAACGGGATCATTGCACTGGATCGAACGCTGGAGCGCCCTGCCCTATTTTCCGCCATTCTCGCCCTTAGCAGGATCGGGCTTTGCAACCTTCCCCGCGGTACGCAGAACGTTCAATACGCCGGCACAAAATCCAAGAAGAAGAAGAACAATCAATCCCCAAGGCGCCGTGCCGACAAAACGGTCGAGGACATAGCCAAGAACGGCGCCGACGACGATTGCGGAGATGAATTCGCTCGAAAGCTTCATCGCCTCGGCATAGCCCTTGCGGCTCGCCTCGGCGCTCGCTTCGATAGCCTCTTCCTTCCCCACCTCTACGCGCTTGGTTGCGAGCTTCGCTTCCAATTGCGCCCGGCGCTTCTCAAGACTTTCCTCGCGGTCATCCGCCATGGTGCTCTCCTCCGCCAGTCGCTGTCCGCCCGCTACCCCGGTTTTCCGACAACGACCCCAAGGTTTGAGAACCTTTCGGCCCGTTCTGAAGTCGCGCGCAACATAGTTTTAGCAAAAAGCATAGTCAAGGCGTAGGAGGTCGATGTCCAGCCATAAAATAGGCGATAAAAAACATATGCTTAGGCCGATCTCGACGAGCTTAGCCAAAATCGACCGAAAGAATCCGCTTTTGTGTGCGGCGATGAGACGCGAAATCGCGTCAGGATCAGCTTTTTCCTCAGCTCCAGCCGCCGCCGTAGGTGCGATAGAAGACATGCAGGCCGATGCGGCCGACCTTTTCCATCGTCTTGGCCCATTTCGGACGAACGTAGACAGCATGATAGTGCGTGGCGGAACCGACCTGCGGGAGCCAGATCTTGCCTGCGGTCACGGCCATGGCGACGTCGCGGGCGATTCTCCAATGATACTGCGAGTTCACGCGATCCTTGATGTTGTCGCAGGCAAAGGAGAACTGGCATCGGTTGCGCCAATCCTCGTTCTGGTAGACGACGCCGCAAATCGTCTTCGGGTAGGCCGGATTGCGGACGCGGTTGAGAATGACCTGGGCGACGGCGGCCTGCCCCTTCACCGTTTCGCCACGCGCTTCGAAATAGATGCCGGATGCCAGGCACTGCTGCTCGGCCGCCGAGAATACGGAGGGCGACAGGATGCTTGCAGCCCAGGCGTGGTCACGCGGGCCGATCTGCGGCACGAAGCGGCCGTCGTCGGCCTTGTCGGTCAGAATCGAATCGAACGGCGACTGACGGGAATAATCAGGAGTGGCCGGCGCATAGGCCGTCGCCAGCACGTCGGCCTTTGTGTTGGTCACGAGGTCGGCTAGCATGGGCGAGACGCCGCGATCGGGCTTCGGCGGCTCCTTCTTATAGAAATTCGAGGCGATCTGGATTTCCTTGCCCTTGATCTTCGGCTTCACGAAGGCCGACTTATCCTTCACGTCGAAGGCGGGCTGAAAAAGCAGGCGTGTTCTGTGGAGGATAGACCCGGCAGAGAAATCCTTTGGCGGCCGCACCTTTTCGACGGCAACGACGCGGCCCTTTTTAGACGGGCGATTGACCCGGTCTTCGTCCGGCGTCGCCTCATGTCCCTTTTCCTTCGCCATAAAGGCGACCTTGCGCCCGTCAGGCAGAACCATGCCTGCACCTGCGGCGATCGTGCCTGTCACGACAGGATCGGCAAAGGCCAGTTCCGCCTGATGGATCGACCCTGCCGGCGAATTGGTCAATACCATACGCCAGTTTTCCCGTTCCTGGTCGAGGCCGGCAAGCAGAGCGGCGAGGTCCGCATGGGACACCATCGTCGGCGACATCAGCCCCCCGCAAACGCCGAAGAGCGCGGGTGAACTCCAGTTTTGAAGCAAGCGGCGCAGCTTGCCACGGGAACGGCTATTTCGACGCAACGCGAGACTCCGGCATGAGACGCATGAACATGCCGTTGAAAATGTCTCATTAACCTTGATGCATGGTTAATGCGGGCGCCTTCCAGAGACGAAAGCATTAGCGGCAGCAAAAATAAAAGCCCGGCGGGGCCGACGGCGGGGCCGGGCTTTTGAAGGGCACTGGTTCGGCTAGATAATGACGTGCGAGCCGAGTTCCACCACGCGATTTGCCGGCAGGCGGAAGTAATCCGACGGATTTGCTGCAGCATTGGCAAGTGCAATGTAAAGGCGATCCTGCCAGTAAGGCATTCCGGACTTGGCATCGGGAACCAGCTTGCGGCGGCCGAGGTAGAAGGAGGTCGACATGATGTCGAACTTCAGGCCGGACTTGCGCAGCGTCGCCAAGGCTTGCGAGACGTTCTGCGATTCCATGAATCCGAACAGCAGTTCGACGCGCGAGAACCGCTCCGAGATCTGCTCGACCTTGTAGCGATCGGCGCTCGAAACACGCGGCTTGTTGATCGTGCGGATCGTCAAAATCACGTTCTTGTCATGCAAAACGTGGTTGTGCTTCAGATTGTGCAACAGCGCGGCAGGCGCCGATTCCGGATCGCTGGTCAGGAAGATCGCGGTGCCGGGCACCTGGGCGGGGGAATGGTCGCTCTTGCGCTCGATCGAGCTGACGAAAGATGCCAGCGGGATATCGGTATGGCGCGTCTTCTCCATCAGCAGAGCCGAGCCGCGTCGCCAGGTCCACATGATCACGGTGAACGCCGTGGCAATCATGATCGGAATGTAGCCACCGTCGTGGATCTTCAGCAGGTTCGCGCCAAGGAAGATGAGTTCAAGACCGACGAGCGGCGCCAGGGCGAGTGTTGCGACCGGGATAGACCAGTTCCAGCGAACGCGCACGAACTCGAAGGCCATGATCGAAGTGACGACCATCGCGCCCGTCACCGAGATACCGTAGGCGGTTGCCAGTGCATCCGACGTCTTGAAGCTGATGACGAGGAATATGACGCCGAAGAAGAGCACGACGTTGACGGAGGGTACGAAGATCTGTCCCGTATTCGTCTCCGACGTGAAGAGGATTTCCATGCGCGGCAGGAAGCCGAGGTTGATGCCCTGTCGAACAAGCGAAAAAGCGCCGGTAATGACGGCCTGGCTGGCGATGATCGTCGCAGCGGTCGCGAGGATGACGACCGGCAGCAGCGCCCATTGCGGATACATCAGGTAGAAAGGATCAGACATCGCCATCGGATTGCCGAGCACGAGAGCGCCCTGCCCCAAATAGTTCAGCGTCAATGCCGGGAAAACCAGCGCAAACCACGCCCACTGAATCGGCCGACGGCCAAAGTGGCCAAGATCGGCATAAAGCGCTTCCGCGCCCGTCACCGTCAGGAAGACTGCGCCGAGCACGACGACACCGTAAAATCCCTCATGCAGCAGGAAGCTGATCGCATAATAGGGGTTGAAGGCGGCAAGGATGCCGAAGTCATCCGAGATGTGCGAAATGCCGGCGGCGGCCATCACGATGAACCAGAGCGCCGTGATCGGCCCGAAAAAACGGGCCATGGCGCCGGTTCCGCGCGACTGCACAGCAAACAACAAGGCCAGGATGAAGACCGAAATCGGCACAATATAGCTCGTTAGGCTAGGTGCCACGAGCTTCAGACCTTCAACGGCCGACAGAACCGACAGCGCCGGTGTGATCATCGCATCGCCGAGGAACAATGCTGCACCGACGAGACCAAGCAGCATCAGTAGCGCGGTATGCCCGTTGGCGGTCTTCATCAGCAACGCCAGCAGGGAGAGCGTACCGCCTTCGCCTTCGTTGTCGGCGCGCAGCAGGAAGAGCACGTACTTGATGGTGACGATAATGGTCAGAGCCCAAATCATCAGCGAGATGAGGCTGATCACCTCGAAACGTGTGAGGCCGTCGATCGCGACGGGCTTCAATGCTTCGCGGAACGCGTAGAGCGGGCTGGTTCCGATATCGCCATAGACGACGCCGACGGAGCCCAGCGCCAGATAGAACAGCTTGCGCGGCTTCATTTTTCGTTCGTGTGAATGGCTGCCTTCGTGCATGAAATGAAAACAGGCTCTTCAGAGCCAGCCTTTCCATCGGAAAAAGAAGAAGGGAATGACGGCGGACAGCACCATGAGCCCAAGCGAATACGGATATCCCTGGGCAAAGTGCAGTTCCGGCATGAATTCGAAATTCATACCGTAGATGGAGGCGACCAGCGTCGGCGGCAAGAACACCACGGACGCGATCGAAAAAATCTTAATGATCGAGTTCTGCTCGATGTTGATCAGGCCGAGCGAGGCGTCGAGCAGGAAGGTGATATTGCCGGCGATGAAGGACGCATGCTCATTGAGCGACTGGATGTCACGCGAAACCGTCTTGCAGAGTTCCTTGGTGTCACGATCCTGCTGGACGGCCGGGACGGTGTAGAAAAACGTCATCAGCCGCGACAGCGATGCGAGGCTGTCCCGGACCTTGCTGACGAGTCGATGATGGCCTGCGATGTCCCTGAGCTTTTCTTCCAGATAGTTCGACGGCTTGCGAACTTTCCTGGCGCGGTCGCCAAACACATGCGTCGACAGGATGTCGATACGCGCGACCGACAGCTCCAGGATTTCGGCAGTCCGATCGATCACGGTTTCAAAGAGTTTTGCCAGCAACGCGGCGCCACTTCGCCACTGTTGCGGCACGCGGTGAAGAGCGGCGATGAACAGCGAAAAGGACTTTGGTTGCGCGTAGCGAATCGTGATCATCCGCTTGCCAGCCAGGATGAACGCAACGTCGGTCAGCGTCGGCGCGTCCGTTTCAACCTTCCAGACGAGGGATGCGGTCATGAACACGGCATCGTTTTCCATGTAGAGGCGGGCCGACGGCTCGATGTCCTTGAGATCGTCTCGCGTCGGAACCTCGACACCCAGGGTTCTTTCGACGAAGAGTTCCTCCTCGCGCGAAGGCTCGATCATGTCGATCCACATCACATCGTCACGCAACGAACCTTGCGACAGATCGCCGATTTCAACCGGCTTACAATCGGAACAGTAGGCCGTGATCACCAGCTGGACCTCCGGCAATCCGGACGTGTTGCGCACATCACTGCTTTCATCGAAAGCCCTTCCACGGCGCGCCGCCTGCGAGCGCGCGCGGGATGCACGTTCCCGATCTTAACGAAAGCGATTGACGAAAATTCATACGACTCCTGGCACATCCGGCAACCGCCGAGATATGCAACGTGCTCAATCGCATCGCAGTCACCAATCCTTCGACCAAGATAACTCCGAACATGCAGGTGACCGGTCCCAATCGGGGTGGCCATCATCGAGCATTCGCAAAAAGCCGCCTCATGGCGACGGCGCGCCATATGACGGAAAGCTGCGAAAGAATCAAGACATCTTACGTGCGCGGCGCCGTTTGACCACATTTCCTCCGCAATTGGGAGTCTAGCGGCGGCGAAGCGTTCACTCGAAAACAATCGCCGGCGCGGCCCTCTGCGGCTGCCCACCGAGCTGCTGCCAGACCTTGGCGGCGATCTCTCGATAGATGCCGGCGACAATGCCGTTCGGTTCGGTGGCAACAAGTGGCGTTCCGGCGTCCGACGTCTCGCGGATGTTCATCGTCAGCGGCACTTCGCCGAGGAAAGGAACGCCAATGCGTTCGGCTTCCTTGCGAGCGCCGCCATGACCAAAGATATCATAACGCGTGCCGGTATCGGGCGCGATAAAATAGCTCATGTTCTCAACGATGCCGAGCACGGGAACCTCGACCTTCTTGAACATGTTCAACCCCTTGCGGGCATCGACGAGGGCGAGATCCTGCGGAGTCGAAACGATGACGGCGCCGGCGAGCGGCACCTGCTGTGCCATCGTCAGTTGCGCATCGCCGGTGCCGGGCGGCATATCGACGACAAGCACATCGAGCTCGCCCCAGGCAACCTCGCGCAGCATCTGCATCAGCGCCGATTGCACCATCGGGCCGCGCCAGATCATGGCCGTGTCCTCGTCGACGAGGAAGCCCATCGACATGACCTTCAGCCCGTAATTTTCCATCGGATTGATGATACGGCCATCGATCTGGGTGGGGCGGCCGGAGATCTTCAGCAGCCGCGGCATCGACGGGCCGTAGATATCGGCATCGAGAATGCCGACACGCAGACCATTTGCCTGGAGACCGAGCGCAACATTGACGGCGGTCGTGGACTTGCCCACGCCTCCTTTACCCGAGGCAATGGCGATGATGGCGTTGATACCGGGAACGCCGAGCTTGCCCGCGCGGGGCTGCTGTGGCGGCGCGTGTGCATGGCCATGGTGGTCATGTCCCGCCTGGGGTTGAGGGCGCGAAACGGGCGCCGCGCCTGAACCGGCCTTCTTGTCTGCCGTCAGCGCAACCAGCGCTCCCTTGACGCCCGGCATCTCCTTGATGACCCGTTCGGCCGCGAGGCGAAGCGGTTCCAGCTCCTTGGCACTCTCCGCCGGAACGGTAATGGAGAAATAGACCTTGCCATCGGAAATGAAGACATCAGACACCATGCCGAGCTCGACGATATCGTGTTCGAGATCGGGGCCGCGGACCGTCTTCAGCGTTTCGAGAACTTGTTCCTTCGTGACGCCGGTCATTCCATCCTCACTGCCCATGTTGGCATTCTAGATAGAGGAGCGCCGCGCCTTCGCCAAACAAAATCGTTGATCAGATGGCAATTGAGGGAAACGAGGCCAACCGAAAGGCCACTGCGTCCACCAAGTCCGCCGGGCTTTCGCCCTGATGGTCGCAACGGCCTTCCAGGATACCGAGGTAAGCCTTGCGAACTAGAGCAGGCGCGGCAAAAGGCCAGCACAAAACGCCCATTGGAAGACCAGGCGCAGGGGAATGCCGTCAACGGCGTGTCCCAAAAGCAACAACCGCCGCCGACGCCCAAGCCCGAGATCAGGCACCGTGGCGTCGGCTGGCGGTGTGCGGTCGCGCCGTTTATCCGGCGTCGTTCCCAGGTCCCCTCTGGACCGCTGGAGATAAGGAAGCAGAAAGCGTGCCAATTGGCAAACATTCGCAAATGCCGATGTGACCTTGTGACAAAGTGGTCGGCATTGGCGAAGATTTAGGCGCGAATGCCAGTGGAGCCCACAATTTGCGCAACCCTTACTTTATGAGGCCGATCCGCAGTGCCTTGGCGACTGCTTGTGTGCGGTTCACCGTATCGAGCTTCTTGGTCGCGCGGTTGAGGTAGTGGTTCACCGTGTGTTCGGACAGGCTGAGGATTTCGGCAATCTCAACGCTGGTCTTACCGGCGGCAGTCCAGTTCAGACAGTCGATCTCGCGATCGGTCAAGGTGCCCGTGACCCGATTGTCATAGCTGCGGATCTCTGCCAGCCGGTCGAAGACGTGGATGGAAATATAGTGGAGTTCGCGCATTTCCTCGGCGGTGAATGCCTCGCGATCGCCTGAAAATGAAACGGCACCGCGGCCACCGGAGGCCTCGTGGGTTGGAAAATAAGCGCAACGCATCATGCGAAAGCGTTCAAAGAGCGCCTTGACGATGCCAGCCTTTCCATCAGGCCGATCCAGCTTTGCCTGTGACACGTCGTTGAAGAACGGCGTGGTCGAGGTCCGGAGCCGCTTCATGACTGGGCTGTTGGCCACCAGTCCTTCGTGATCGTAGGCGGCAAGAAGTTCCACCGGCCAACTCGAGATGACTGCGTTACTCTGCAGATCACGTGCCGTCACGGAGGGGATATTGAAGACCATGAAGGCCCGCGCACGATAGGCTTCCGTTACTTTCTTCATGAAGCGGAAAATATCGAACTGCGTTTTCAGTGCGGCGATCTCACTAACGTGGACGTCCACGGAAGATCCTGGCTGCGATGGGGTCATTTACTTATTCGACTCGAAAGATGGATTGCTGAAGGAGGCGACGTCTCGTCCGCGCCGTCGCTAATTTGTATCGCCGGTGACGATTTACCAGCACATACACCCCAGGACGGGGGATTGACGAGCGTCAATTGTGATGATTCGTCAGAAAATCTCAATATTATGCTTTAGGTGGGTACCTGCCGATCGTGGGACATCGTCAGCGACGAGGACCAAGCCCGATGCGCATCGCCTCCATGATCCGTTCGGCCGACTGCTGGATCGCAGCCGCCCATTCCGAAAGCCTTTCCACGGTGAGCCGGTAAGCCGGGCCAGTTACGGAAACGCCGCCGACAAGCGACAGGTTTTCCGACCAAATCGGGGCAGCAATGCACCGGATCCCGACCTCGTGCTCCTCACGGTCGAAGGCATGACCCTGCCTTCGTATCTCCTCAATCTCGGCAAGAAGCGACTCGGCCGTATGGGTGTTGGCCGTGAACCGATGGAAGGCGAGGTCCGCCACCAACGCCTTAACCCGCTCTCTGGGCAGGATGGACAGGGCAGCCTTGCCTACACCGGTGCAATAGACCGGTGAGGCGTTGCCGATCTGCGAGTACATTCTGACAGGCTGCTGCCCTTCGAATTTGTCGAGATAGATGATCGAGGTTCCGCGCAGCACGCCGAGGTGAACGGTTTCGCCGGTCAGATCCTGCAGAGCTTTAAGATGCGGCTCCGCAATGAGACGGAACTCGTTGCGCGCCCAGCTGCGAGAGGCGAGATCCAATAACCGCAAGCCCGGCGAGTAGCGGCCGTCTGCATCGATCTCAAGCAGGCCCTCCTCCACGAGATGGCCCAGCTGACGGTGAACCGTACCACGGGGCTGATTGGCGCCCGCCAGTATGTCGGTGAAGCGCATAGGCTCGTCTGCGTGGGTCACCCGGTCGAGAAGGACCATCAGCTTACCGAGGGTGCCCGTGTCGCGCGCCTCGGATGCACTCTCTTTTGCCGCACTCATCCTTGCCCCAAACGCCTTGACAGAGACGCCAGGGTAATTGGATAATTCCACATAGTCAAATTGAGTTCCAAATAATAGAACTACGGCCGGGAGGAAATAGTGGTGGACATTGTTGCGCAGTTTCCGGAATTCAGGGATCGCACGGTCCTGATCACGGGCGGCGCGTCAGGCATCGGGGCAGCGATTGTTGGGGGCTTTGCCAGGCAGGGCGCCAAGGTTTCCTTCATCGACATCGATGAAACGGAAAGCCATGACCTTGTCGAGAGGCTGTCGCGCGACACGCTCCACCCCGTTCGCTTCCACAAGGCGGATTTGCGGGATGTTGCAGCCATCCGCAGGACGGTCGATGAGGTTGTCGCTCACTCCGGCCCGATCAGCGTACTCGTCAACAATGCCGCGCGCGACGACCGGCACGATTTCGAGGCGGTGACCGAGGAATATTGGAACGACAACCAGGCGATCAATCTGCGCCACGTCTTTTTCACCACACAGGCTGTTGCGCCCTCTATGCGCGCCGCCGGCGGCGGCGCGGTGATCAACATGTCGTCGATCGCCTTTCTCCTTAACATGCCCGAATTCCCTGCCTATTCAACAGCAAAAGCGGGTGTGATCGGGCTGACCAAGAGCATGGCCGGCAAGCTCGGACCTGACAACATCCGCGTCAATTGCATTCTGCCGGGGATGATCGTGACAGATCGTCAAATGAAACTCTGGCTCACCGAGGAAGGCATTGCTCGGACCGTGCAGCGCCAGTGCATCAAGAAGGTTCTGCACGCAGACGCCATCGTTGGTCCGTGCCTGTTTCTGGCGTCCAGCTGCGCGGCAGCGATCAGCGCACAATCCCTTATTGTCGATGGAGGCATTTTCTGATGGCGAACCCCGCTTATGTCGCGGTGGATTGGGGAACGAGCAGTTTCCGGCTCTGGCTGATGGGCAAGGATGACAGCATCCTTGGCGAAAGCCGCAGCAACGAAGGCATGACCACGGCTGCGAAGACCGGCTTTGCCGACGTTCTGGCCTCGCACTTGGCCAAGGTGAATGCGCCGGAAAATCTTCCGGTCATCATCTGCGGCATGGCAGGCGCAAAGCAGGGATGGGTCGAGGCAGGCTATGTCGACGTCCCGGCATCGCTTCCTTCTATCTTGACCGGCGCGGTATCCGTTCCCGGTCAGAGCCGGGACGTGCGTATCCTTCCGGGATTAGCCCAGAGGGATCAGGAAAGGCCCGATGTCATGCGTGGCGAGGAAACGCAGCTTCTCGGCGCGCTTGGCCCCGCAAGCACCGGATCACAGGCGGTCTGCATGCCCGGTACGCACTCGAAATGGGTGCATGTCAAGGATGGGCGGGTCACGGGCTTCTCCAGTTTCATGACCGGCGAGCTTTTCGATGCGATCTCCAAGTATACGATCCTGTCACATGCCGTAGCCGGCGCCGATCAGACGCTGGCAGATGAGGCAGCTTTCGAAACGGCGATCAGGGTAGCCTATGAGCATCCCGCAATGGCGACCAACCTCTTCTTTACGGCGCGCTCGGGCCAGCTGCTGCACGGTCTGACCGCCGCGGCCGCACAGGCCAAGATCTCCGGAACCCTGATCGGCCTCGAAATTGCGGGCGCCATGTCAAATGCCGGGACCGGCGTCAATATCACCCTTGTCGCCGCCGGGCGGTTGCAGGGCCTTTATGAAGCGGCCTTCAAGGCACTATCTCTATCCTTTAACACGATCGACGCTGATACGGCCGTCCGTGGCGGCCTTACTGCCGCCGCCAAAGCCATTTGGCCGAACTGAAGAAAGCACCAAAGCGATGAACCGCATCCCTTTCCCCACGATGAAGCGCCCGCTGATTGCCATTCTACGCGGGATTAAACCCGAAGAAACCGAAAGCGTGGTCGGCGCACTGATCGAAAACGGGGTGACCGCGATCGAAATCCCGCTGAACTCGCCCGAGCCCTTCAGGTCTATCGAGATCGCCGCGAAAATGGCGCCTGCCGATTGTCTGATTGGCGCCGGAACCGTACTGACCACCGAAGCCGTCGACAGCCTCCACTCCGCGGGTGGCAAGCTGCTGGTTACGCCGAACGTCGAGCCTGAGGTCATCGTGCTCGCCCGCAACTACGGCATGGTCACGATGCCCGGCGTCTTCACGCCGACGGAAGCGCTGGCTGCAGCCCGCGCCGGCGCGACGGGGTTGAAATTTTTCCCGGCCAGCGTTCTGGGACCGTCCGGCATCACGGCAATCCGCGCAATTCTGCCGCCGGAGCTCGTGATCGCAGCCGTCGGCGGTGTCTCGGACAAGAATTTCGCTGATTACACCAAGGCCGGCATTCATGCCTTCGGCCTCGGCACCAGCCTGTACAAGCCGGGAATGACCGCCGCAGAGGTTGCCGAGCGTGCCAAGGCGACCATTTACGCCTATGACGCAGCGGTAGGAGCTTAAGGCCTATGACGGAAATTCATGAGTTCGCGGGCAGGACACTCTGCAACACCAACTCCGTGCTGGGTGAAGGCCCCACCTACGATCCGGACACGAACACGGTCTGGTGGTTCAATATTCTCGGCAAGGAGCTGCACGAGCTGAACCTTTCGACGGAAGAAAAGAAGGTGCACGCACTGCCGATGATGGCGAGCGTGCTCGCCCGCATCGATGCGGGGCGCCAGCTGCTTGCGACCGAACAGGGCCTCTTCGTCCGCGACACGAAGAGCGGCAACCTCACCTTCTATGCGGCAGTCGAAAGTGACAAGCCGGAAAACCGCTCGAACGACGGCCGCACGCATCCATCTGGCGCACTGTGGATTGGCACGATGAGCAAGCGGGCGGAAACCCGCGCAGGCGCCATCTATCATGTCGCCAGCGGTCGCGTGACAAAGATCTTCGACGGCATCAGCATTCCGAACTCGATCTGCTTCTCGCCGGATGGAACGATGGGATACTTCACCGACACCCGCCTCAGCCGCCTGATGCGGGTGATGGTCGATGCGCAGACCGGTCTGCCGACCGGTGAACCGATCGTCCTCGTGGATACCATGGATGAGCCGGGCGGCATCGACGGTTCTGTCGTCGACGCCGACGGATACATCTGGAACGCGCGCTGGGGTGCCGGCACGGTCGATCGCTACAGCCCGGACGGACTGCGCATATCACGTTACAAGGTGCCGGCGGCCCAGCCATCCTGCCCTGCCTTCATCGGAACGAACGGCGACCGCCTCGCAGTCACTACGGCGTGGGAAGGACTGGATGACGACGCGCGGTCCATGCAACCGCAGGCTGGATCCCTGCTTGAGCTTGACGTCACGGTGAAGGGCGTTTTTGACCCCGTTTATCTGATCTGAAGCGACACCGGGCACAATAGTAAGGGCGCCTGCCTGCGGCGCCCTTACTGTTCCCCGGTATGGTTGAGTTTAAAGCCCTGTGCAGCAGCTGCGCTAAAAGTTCCGCGAAATTAGCAATTTTTGCGCGATTTTTTTCGGGAACCAATAGAATTCTCATTCATTTCGATAGGAACTGGCCAATGTGGACGCCCGACTGCGAAGGACGGCTGAACTGGCCAGAGAACATTATTGAACTGAAAGGTAGGTTCGAAATGACCCGCAAACTTCTCACAACCGTTGCCGCTGGTGCCCTGTTTGCCACGGCTTTCGCACCGGCGGCATTCTCACAGAGCGCAACCCAGCCGGCTGATCCGAACGCTCCGGCCACACAGGTGGCGCCAAGCGATCCGGCAGCTCCGCCGAAGGTTCCAGGTGCCACGGCTCCGGCACCGGCTGGTGACGCTCAGGCTCCGGCACCGGCTGCCACGACCGACACTGCGAAAGCGGGTGGCGGCTCATACCTGACCGAGCAGGCTGCCGACCAAGTGAGTGCCAACACTTATATCGGTCAGTCGGTCTATAATGGTCAGAACGAAAGCATCGGTAGCGTCAACGACCTGATCATGAAGAAGGACGGCGGCTTGGTAGCAGCGATCGTCGGTGTCGGCGGCTTCCTCGGAATCGGCGAGAAGGACGTGGCCGTTCCGATGGATAAGATCACGATCGCCCAGAACACGCAGGACGGCAGCGTCAAGCTGACCACCTCTGAGACCGCCGAATCGCTGAAGGCCGCTCCGCAGTTCAAGACGCTTCAGATGCTGGCAGCCGAGAAGGCCCCTGCGCCAGCCGGCACAACAGACACGACGGCCACAGGCTCGACAACGAACAAGTAAGATATGCGCAGTGAGGACCAGGTGGCGTCCGGAAGGGCGCCATCGCCATTTCAGGCGCTGACGCGATCTGACGTATCGTAGTAATTTTCGTGCAGGAACCGCAGCGTCGCTATGCCATCGGCGGGTTTGCCGAAGTGATAGCCCTGCCCCATCCCGCAGCCGAGCGAGCGTAGCTTGACGGCCTCGGAATAATCCTCAATTCCTTCCGCGACCACTTCCAGGTCAAGCCCCTCGCACATCGTGAGGATGGCCTTGATGATGTGCTCGGACGCGCGGTCGGAGTGATCCGCGACACGAAGGCACGATCGATCTTGATCTTGTCGAACATGAAATCACGCAGGCGACCGAGGCTCGACTGGCCGGTCCCGAAATCATCCAGCGAGATGCGCACACCCGCCTGGCGCAGATCGGCGATGATCCGATTTGCCGTATCGGCCGAGCCCATCACCGCAGTTTCGGTGATCTCCAGTTCGAGCCGGTGGGGGTCGAAACCGACCCGGCCGAGGATCGACAGGACACTGCTGCTCGTGCCCGGATCCATCAACTGCGCCGAGGAGAGATTGAAGGAGAGGAAGAGTTCGCGCGGCCAGGAAAGTGCCGCTTCCGCCGCCTTGCGTAACAGCGCCTCAGACAAAGCGTCGATGAAACCGCGTTCTTCCGCGAGCGGGACGAAGACACCCGGTGAAACGAAGCCCAGATCCGGATCGTTCCATCGCGCCAGAGCTTCGAAGCCCACGACCTGGCTGTTGCCGAGTGCGACGATCGGCTGAAAATGCACGTCGATCGCGTCGGAGATGATGGCGTTGCGCAGCGCCTGTTCCAATTGCGTCGCGCGCTTCATTTCCTGGGCGATCTCGCGGGAATAGACGGTGATCTGGCCACGGCCGCGCCGCTTTGACCGGTAGAGTGCGGTCTCAGCGCTTTTCAGCAATTCCTCGAACTCCTCGCCGGCAAAGGGATAGATCGAAAACCCGAAAGATGCCGACAGCCTCACATTGCGGTCGCCAAGATCGTATGGCGCCGATAGCACCTCGCGGATCATCTGGCCGAACTTCTCGGCGCTGGCCCGCTCGAACACAAGCGGCAGGACAAAGGCAAATTCGTCGCCGTCGTGACGCGTGACCAGGGCGCCATCCGGAATGCAGGCCTTCAGGCGATGGGCGACCTGGCAGAGAATCTCGTCGCCCGCCGATGAGCCGAAGAGATCGTTGATCGGTTTGAAGGAATCAAGATTGGCGATGCCGATCGTAAAGGGTGCCGGATCGCTCGCGCGTTCCGCGGCGATCTGGGCAATCCGGTCGCGCATGCGGTAACGGTTGCCGAGCCCGGTCAGCGGATCGGTATAGGCCATCGTCTGAAGTTCATTCTGACTTACGGGCACCAAAGGCATTTCAGCCGACATCATTATTCAGACCCAGACTGCACCAATGCGGGAAAGGATGGCGGGCAAGTCTTAAGAATTCGATAGTGGAGCGGCCGCGTTGAAACCGTGTTCTGTCCCAAGATTTAGGGAGTTGACGCGCTTTGTTCGTCACAGATTGGCCTGTCTGATATCCCCGGCAAGGTATTTCTGAAAGATCCCCTGAAGAATATCGGGGCTCACCGGTTTCATGATCACATCGTCCATTCCGGCCTTTGCGCACTCGGCTCGATCACGCTCGAAAGCCTGAGTAATAACGCCGATAATCGGCGTTCTTGAACTGCCACCTTCCTCTGTCTGGCGGATCAACCGCGCCGCTTCGAAACCGTTGAAGCCTGGCAACGATATGTCCATCAGGATGATTTTCGGCTGATGCTCGGTCCATAGGCGGACCGCTTCATCGCCGCTTGGAGCGATCAGATATCGGTAGCCGAGACCCTCGAGGATCTGCGAGAAAACGATCTGGTTGATGTCGTTGTCTTCGGCGACGAGCACGTCGAGCGTGTTCATCTCCTCGACGGTCGTGAATTCCCAATCGGCGTCGACGCTCTCGGCGACTTGGCCGTGATTGCTGCGATTGAAATGGCGCGCGATCTGGAAGGTGAGCTCATTCGCGAGCTGGAAGCCATCCATCACCAGCACCGGGAGGCCGTATTGCTTGGCGAGCTCCAGGCAACGCATGCCAAGCTGATTGTCGATCACGAGCAGGTCGAGCGAGATGCCGGAAGAGCTCGCGATTTCCAGGAAGTGCTCCTCCTCGTCCTCGCCACGGACCGAACAGGCCTCGAAACCGTATTTGGCGAGGGTTCGTAGCGCCGCTGCTTCAGCCACGACATCCGACGTCACCACCAGGATCTTGCGGCCCGAGAAGTTCTCCGGGACGATCGCCTCCATGGCCGCCGGTTCGCGACGCTCGCCGCTGCCGTTCATGGGAACGTAGGCGCGCCGATAGGAATTCTTGCTCGACGTTATGACCGTCGATGCGAACCGGAATTCATCGAGATCGGCGCCGTCGCGCGGCAGGTCCTGCATTGTCGAGACGAGGAAATAGCGGCCTGGCTTGCCGATGCGGTGCTTGCGCGTGACGATATCGCGTTCCACGCCGTCGCGGGAGACCTGCCGCTGGCGGGAAACCGACATCTCACCGGTCTCCAGAACATGGCAGTCGCTTTCCTCGAAGCGCTGGGCCACCTCCTTGGAGAACAGGTCGCCGCTCTTACGGCCGAGCACTTCATCGACCGTCGTCTGGTACTTCTCGCAGAAGGCGATGTTGATAGCGACGTAATTCAGATTGCGGTCCTTGACGAAGAGCGGGAACGGCAAATTGTCGAGGATATCCTCGGTAAGCTGCACGCGCTCGAGATCGGAGCGCCACTGTTCCTCGCGCTTCTTGTCCTCGGAGATGTCCTGGATGACGCAGACGCCATAGCCGCTTGCAAGGCGTCGCTTGCCAAACCGAATCCAGCGATCGGTACCGTGCCGTTCGACGGCTTCGAAGCGTTCGCGCCAATGCGAGGCGATCTTCTGGGACAACCAATCCTCACGGCTCAGCGCACCCTGATTGCTGGCCGACGGCGTGCGGATGCCGGTGTCGTAGATCGCGCCCAGGAAGTCTCGCAACCGCGTCCCCGGCCTCAGCATGGTCGCCGATATCGGAAAGAAATGAGGACCTGACGGCTCGCAAAGATCATGTGGTCGGTCTTGTCGTAGACGATGAAAGCGGCGTCGAGGCTCTCGCAAACCGCGTCAAATAACGCCGTCTGCAGGCTGGTGCCAGCCGGCATTTCGCTGCCCACAGATGATGTGTCCGCTTTTTCGAAGCCGGCACTCATTCTTACGCGTCCCACATCTGTCCGATTTAAACCCAGTCCTCGGAATTAAGTCGCAAAATGGCACCTTTGTCTTAAGGCGCGCTTAACGTTAAGCAGCCGGAATTGGAGCGTGCAGAACAGTGATCGCCGACGCTTTCACACTTCCCTCGGCGCCGCGAATCCAAGACAATAGGCGGATGGCCATCAGACAGCTTTCAGAGACCCTCATCAACCAAATCGCCGCCGGCGAAGTCATCGAGCGGCCGGCGAGCGCTGCCAAGGAACTGATCGAAAACGCCCTTGACGCAGGGGCGACGCGCATCGAGATTGCGACATCCGGCGGCGGCAAGAGCCTGCTGCGGGTTTCAGACAACGGCTCCGGCATGGATGTTGCCGATCTGGAGCTTGCCGTACGGCGGCACTGCACCTCCAAGATCTCCGATACGCTCAACGACATCCGCACGCTCGGCTTTCGCGGCGAGGCGCTGCCATCGATCGGCTCGGTGGCCCGGCTCAGCATTTCCAGCCGCCGCCGCGACAGCGCAGGTGGCAACGAGATAGCCGTTGAGGGCGGCAGGATTGCGTATCTGCGACCATCGCCCGGCAATCCGGGCACGATCGTCGAGGTTCGCGATCTCTTCTTCGCCACACCCGCCCGCCTGAAATTCCTCAAGACCGAGAAGGCAGAGGCTGCGGCGATCACGGAAGTCGTCAAGCGCATGGCGATCGCCTTTCCAGGAGTGCGTTTCGTGCTCTCCGGGACTGACCGCACGACGCTGGAATTACCGGCGACGGGCGACGACCACCTGGCGCGCATGGCGCAGATCCTGGGCAAGGACTTCCGCGACAATGCCATCGAGATCGATGCCGAGCGGGAAGGCATATCGCTGACCGGCTTTACCGGCGTACCGACCTTCAACCGCGGCAACTCGGCCCACCAATACGCCTTCGTCAACGGCCGCCCGGTGCAGGACAAGCTGATCCTGTCGGCGATCCGCGGCGCCTATGCCGAGACGATCCCGGCTGGCCGCTATCCGGTCGCCGTGCTGTCGATCGCACTCGATCCGGTGCTTGTCGACGTCAACGTGCATCCGGCCAAATCGGACGTGCGCTTCCGCGACCCGCAACTGGTGCGTGGCCTAATCGTCGGGGCCGTGCGCGAAGCGCTGGCACGTGGCGGCAGTCGAGCAGCGACAACGGGCGCAGACGGGATGCTGCGTTCCTTCCGGCCCGGGTTCCACGCAGGCGTCCAACGGCCGCAACAGCCCTGGTCGGCCGCGACATCCCCCTCGCGCCCATTTGACCAGGCCGCGAACAGCGGCTTCGGGGAACGCCCGCAGGCTTCCTTCGACGGACTGGCGACGCCCACCGCACGCAGCGACGCCGCGACGCCTCCGAGAATGCCCGCGCCAGAAGAGCCGCCGCAGCGCTATCCGCTGGGTGCCGCCCGGGCGCAGATCCACGAAAACTACATTGTGGCGCAGACGGATGATGGTCTCGTCATCGTCGACCAGCACGCTGCGCATGAACGCCTGGTGTTCGAGGCGATGCGCAAGGCACTGCACTCGAAGCGGCTTGTCTCGCAGGTGCTTCTCATTCCTGAAATCGTCGATCTGCCTGAAGAGGATTGCGATCGGCTGATGCAGTTTGCCACGGAGCTCGGCGAGCTGGGGCTGGCGATCGAACGCTTCGGCCCAGGCGCGATCGCAGTGCGCGAGACACCCGCCATGCTCGGCGAAGTGGACGCCACGGGGCTCATCCGGCAGTTGGCGGACGAGATCGCCGAATGGGATACGGCCTCCGGCCTGTCGGCAAAGCTCGAATATGTGGCCGCGACCATGGCCTGCCACGGATCCGTGCGCTCAGGACGGCGACTGCGCCCGGAAGAAATGAACGCGCTTCTGCGCCAGATGGAAGTCACCCCCGGTTCCGGACAGTGCAATCACGGACGCCCGACTTATATTGAGCTCAAGCTTTCGGATATCGAGCGGTTGTTCGGCCGCAGTTGAAAAAGCTGGAAAAGGCCGCGGCGGCGCGTTATGGCAGGGATGTGACAGCCTGTAAGGAAACGGAGCGCATGAATTTGTTCGAAGGGAATGGAAACCGCGAAGCGCAGATACGCTATCTCGATGCGGATTTTCAGATCCTGTCGCCGGGCTCCTACGTCGTCTGCGCGATTACCGGCAGGCAGATCCCGCTTGATGAACTGCGCTACTGGAGTGTCGCGCGCCAGGAACCCTATGCCGATGCCGTGGCTTCGCTGGAGGCAGACAAGCGCGCTGGCGTTTTGCCCAACCAGAAGCGTTGAGCGCAGCGCGGCGGCAGATTCGCTTGCCACGCCTTCGAAAAGACATGCTGTTTAGGCCTTCCGCCCTTCCCTCAAACGCCGGTCGCGGCATGCGTTGATCGCCCGGTCGATGATAAGCCCTGGCGCCAGGGTGTCCGCGAACGCCATCTCCACCTCGATCACCCGGCATTTTGAAGCAAGCTCCGCGGCTTTGCCATGATGGCCGGCGAGGCGAACGAAATCCTTTGCGGTCGTAACGATCTGAAGGCCATCGCGTTCTGCCGTTGAAAGTATGTCGTCGATCTCATCATCAGTCAGATGCTCGTGATCGCCGAACGAGCGGCGAGCGACGATCTGCGCGCCGACGGATTCGGCCGTGCGGAAGAATTTCGACGGATCGGCAATACCTGCGAAGGCCAGCACGCTGCGGCCTGAGAGATCGGCGCTGTCGCAAACGTTCAGCGAGGCCGTAAAATACGGCTTGGCGGCGCGCGCGGCGATCCGAACGATGTTGTCGGCGGCCTCGCCCACGCCAACCTTGAGGAGCGCCGTGGCATAGCGCAACTGCTGGCGGATGGGCGCGCGCACAGGGCCGCCCGGAACGATGTGGCCGTTGCCCAGCCCGCGCGTCGCATCGATGACCAACAGCGCGTAGTCGATCGCCAGCCGCGCACTTTGGAAGCCATCATCCATGATGATCAGGTCCGCACCCTCCTTGACGAGGCGCTGGGCGCCTTCCACGCGGCGGCGGGAGATCACGGTCAGAGCTTCGCGGGCAAGCAGCAGGGGTTCGTCACCGACCGCTAGTGCACGGTGATGCGCCGGATCGACGACCGTTGTGACGTCGAGCGAACCGCCATAGCCGCGGCTCAGGAAACCGGGGTTCAGCCCTTTCGCCTTTGCCGCGCGGGCGATGGTCAGCGCCGTCGGCGTCTTGCCAGCACCGCCGACGGTGAAATTGCCGACGCAGATGACGGGCACCGGAACTGAGGCGCGCTTGGCGTTGGCCATGCGATAGCCGGCAATGCGCCCATACAGGAAGGAAATCGGATAAAGCGTCCAGGCACGCCAATCGGCTTTCGACCACCAGAAGGGTGGCGCTTCGGATACCATTTTCCCCGTCCTGCCTTTCGGACCCCGAGCATCATGCTGACGGGCTACGTCCTCGACCGGGCGGAAAGAGAAGGTAATTTTCAAGAAAAAGCAAGCCCTTGGTCCATCAGGCAGGCTGAAGATCGGGCAGCAAGCCTTCGAGCTCGGTGATGTCGTTTAGACAGTAGTCGGATGCGGCGGCGAGCGATTCGCGCGAGCCGGTGCCCGTCAGCACGGCCACGGTGACGCCGACCTTGGCGTTGCGGCCCATATGCAGATCGTGGTTGTTGTCACCGACGACGGCGACCGCGGAGGGGTCAAGGTCGGTCGCCGCGCAGAAACCAAGCACCATGCCCGGCTCCGGCTTGGTGCCGAAGCCACTGTCGTATCCGGCCACGTAATCGATGAACGGCGGAAAACCAAAACGCTGGGCGGTCTGCCTGATCGAGCGCTCGTTGTCGCTCGAGGCAACGCCAAGGCGAAAGCCACGCGCATGCAGGCGACCAAAAAAAGCGGCAAGATCGGTGACCGCGACGGAAAACTCGGCGGCGTGAGAAAAGAGATCGTCCAGCTTGATCGTGAGCTCTATTGCGTCGAGCTTCGAACCGGCAGCGATCAACCCTTCCGAAATCTGACGCGTGTTGCCGGCAGCAAGCAGGCTGTCGGGGACGATGTGGCCAGTGACCGGATCCATCCCGCAAGCCAGGAGCAGCCGGTCCGCAAGTTCGGGATCGCCTTCTGAAGCGATGCGCGCCAGTTCGCGGTTTACCGGCAGCCAGCTCTCGTCGTAGTCGAGAAGCGTGCCGTCCTTGTCGAAGAGAATCCCTTTGATCGCTTTCATGTCCGCCCCGCCCTCAGCGCTGCACAGCCGCCTTCGGCAACAGCCTCGCCTTCACCGTCAGCGGATTGATATAGGGCTCAAGGCCCTTGACCGTCGCTGTCAGCGCGCCACGCATTTCTTGCACGGCGCCGATCCCGGCCTCGATCATGTTGCGGCGTGCGTCGTCGTTGGTGAGCAAATAATGGACACCCTTGGCGAGCATCTCCGTATCGCGGACCATGCGCGCGCTGCCACGGCGCGCCAGCTTCTGATAGGCTTCTCGGAAATTCTGCACATTGCTGCCCGACAGGACCGCGCAACCCAGCATCGCCGGCTCCAGCGGATTTTGCCCACCCTCGGCAAAAAGCGAACGGCCGACGAAGGCAACCTCCGTCAAGCGCAGGTAGAGGCCCATTTCGCCGATCGTATCTCCGAGGAACACATCGACATCAGGCGCAAGCGCATCGCCGCGGGTGCGGCGGGCCACCTTGAGACCCAGCTTGACGAGCTCGGCTTCAATCTCCTCGGCGCGCTCCGGATGGCGGGGAACGATGATCGTCAATTGCCCATTTCGTTCCTTCAGCGCCCGATGAACGATGCCTGCGGCCTTTTCCTCACCGTCGAAGGTGGAGATTGCCGCCCAGGTCTTGCGGCCGCCGAGCTGCTTCTTGTAGTCGGCGAATACTTCAGCATCATAAGGCGGAGCGTCGGTATCGACCTTGAGATTGCCCGACATCATGACGTGGCGCGCGCCAAGATCGTGGAAGCGCTCGGCGTCGACATCTGACTGCGCAATGACGAGCGCAAGGTTTTCGAACAAGGCCTCGGCAAGTGCCGGACGCCTGCCCCATCGCTCGAAGGAGCGATCGGACATGCGAGCGTTGACGAGTATCTGCGGGATACGGCGGCGGCCGAGTTCCATCAGGGTCGCTGGCCAAATTTCGGATTCGGCGATCAGCGCGCAGTCCGGCTGCCAGTATTCGAGGAAGCGGCTGACGGCCGGCTTCAGGTCGAGCGGCACATACTGGTGGATCGCGTCGTTGCCGATACGCTCAGCGGCCAACTTGGCGGAGGTGATCGTTCCCGTCGTCAGAATGACGTGGATGTCGCGGCGGCGAATTTCCCGGATCAGCGGAATGACGGCGTTCGTTTCACCGACGCTTGCGGCATGAAACCAGACCAGCGGTCCGGCCGGGCGGTCGGCGCTGGCGTAGCCTGAGCGCTCCAGCCGGCGCGCATGGTCTTCCTTGCCCTTGGCCGCCCGATAGGCGAGGTATCCCCCGACGAACGGCGTCAGCAACGTTCCCGTTGCCTGATAGGCGCCCAGCGCAAAACGCGCCATGCGACCGCTCATCTGCCAATTCTCCGATCACAAATGATCGACATCACCCATTCCCAATTATTGTTGCGGCCGCAATGGCCGATCAGTTTGTCCAGAATGCGTCAGGCAGTCGGTCGGTTCGCGGCTCTCGATGAGCCGCCACCAGGTTACTGCGCAGACTTGCTTTCCGGGTCCAGCAAACGGTGCATGTGGACGATGAAGTAGCGCATGTGCGCGTTATCCACGGTCGACTGCGCCTTGGCCTTCCAGGCCGTCAGTGCGCTGGCATAGTCCGGAAAAATGCCGACGATATCGAGGTCCTTCAGATCGCGGAACTGAACTTCGTCCAAGCTTTCCAGTTCGCCGCCGAACACGAGATGCAAGAGCTGCTTTTTGCCGCCGGATTCCGTCATTTTCTTCTCTTTCTGCTCTATTCTCCTCCGCCGCTTCATCTGAGGGATTTTGACGGAAACGTCAACTGCCTCGTCGTTCACCGATCCCCCTCAAGAGATCGGCGAGTCGCGGGGCGGTGGCGGCGCAGAGTTCGCCGTGGCTGACCTGAATGCGGTTATAGAGCGGCGCCTCACCCTGGAGGTCGACAAGCCGGCCGCCGGCGCGCTCCAAGATCAAATCGGCGGCGGCGAGATCCCAATCGTGTGAATTGTGCTTGACGAAGGTTCCGTCGATCTGCCCGTCGGCAACCATGGCGATGCGATACGCCAAGGACGGTACGTGCCTGACGCGCTCGATACGATGCTTGAGCGCTTCCGGAAATGCCTTGAGCACGTCTTCGGCGATCGCAAAGCGCCCCGGTGCATCAAGCGGTGTTGTCGATACGGTTATCGGTCGACCGTTCTTCAACGCCACGCCACCTTCGACCGCCTCATAAAATTCTTCCAAAGCCGGAGCGTAGAGAACTCCGGCGACAGGCCGGCCATGGCGCACCACCGCGACACTGACGCACCATAGATCCTGGCCGGCCAGGAATGCCCGCGTGCCATCGATCGGATCAATGATGAAGAGTGTTTCCCGTGACAGGCGATCGCCATCGTCATCGGTTTCTTCGGAGAGCCAGCCATAATCCGGCCGGGCTGCACGGAGGATGGATTCGAGCTTCTGATTGGCTGCGAAATCGGCGGCGCTGACGGGCGATCGCCCCTCGTTCTTCCACCAGACTTCCGGCGATTGATTGAAGTAACCGAGTGCGACATCGCCGGCTTGCCTGGCAGCATCTGCGATCAGTCCCAGATCGCTCCGCCAGAGGGCTGTGTCCTCGTCAGTCATTTCGGCAATCCAATCCATCAGCGCCCGGCGAGCGTCATTCCTTCGATCGCAAGCGTCGGAGCGGCGACACCGAACTTGCGGTCGATGTCGTTTGCAGGCGTAACCCGCATGAACATGTCCTTGAGGTTCGAAGCGATCGTCACCTCAGACACGGCAAAGGTCAGTTCGCCATTCTCGATCCAGAAGCCGGTTGCACCGCGGCTGTATTCACCAGTGATCATGTTGACTCCCTGACCGATCAACTCGGTCACGTAGAAGCCGCTGCCGACACTGCGGATCAAGTCCTCCGGGGAGATGTCGCCTGGCTCGAGAGCAAGGTTCGTCGCCGATGGCGTCACTGAATTGCCGCCGCGCACGCCGCGGCCGTTGGTTTCCATTCCGATCTCGCGGGCAGTCGAAGTGGAAAGGAACCAGTGCTTGAGGATACCGTCCTCGATCATCAACAATCGTTCACCGGATACGCCTTCGCCGTCGAATGGTCGCGACGACGGGCCCCGGACGATAAGCGGATCGTCCGAGATCGAAAGCCCCGCTTTCAAGACCAGCTGGCCCATCTTGTCGCGCAGGAAGCTCGTCTTGCGCGCGACGGAAGCGCCGTTGATGGCCCCGGCAATGTGTCCGACAAAGCCGCGCGCAACCCGCGGATCGAAAACAACCGTGACATCTTTGCCCGTATCCACCTGGCGCGGGTTGATGCGCTTGACCGTGCGCTCACCTGCTCTGCGGCCGATCTCCGCGGCATCATCCAGCTCGCCGAAATAGATGCGGCTGTCGAAATCATAGTCACGCTCCATGGCCGTGCCTTCGCCAGCGATAACGCTGACGGATCGGCCGAAGCGCGAGGCCATGTAGCTGCCTTCGAAACCGTGGGAGGTAACGAGCACAAGGCCGCCCGTGCCGGCAGAAGCCCCGGCACCGGACGAATTGGTCACGCCCTTGACCGCAAGTGCCGCAGCTTCCGCCTCAAGGGCGGCGTCGCGCAATTGATCGGAGGAGACCTCGGTCGTATCGAGAAGCTCAAGGTCCGCATAGGACTTCGCGAGCTTGTCCGCATCCGCCAGGCCGGCGAACGGGTCTTCCGGCGACACCTTGGCCATCGCCACGGCGCGTTCGGCGAGAGCGGAGAGATCGAAGCCGGGATTTGCGGACACGCTTGCAACGCGCTTGCCGATGAAGACGCGCAGGGAGAAATCGTCGCTTTCGGACGATTCCGTGCCGTCGACCTTGCCGAGGCGCACGCTGACCGATTGCGATCGTGAGCGCACGACCACCGCATCTGCGGCGTCGGCACCAGCCTTCTTTGCCAGGTCGATCAGTTGGCTGGCGCGGGAAAGAAGCGTCGAGGAGTCGATTTCTGAGGACATGATTTGGCCTTTCCTTCGCGTTCCATTTATTGTGCACTACGAAAAGCATCAAGGCCGCGTGCGCCGATTCTTTTGCCCGCCGCTTGAATGCCTCCCCGCGTTGAAAGAAACTCGCCGCATGTCAGAGCCCAACACTCTTTTTACAGAGACTATCCTGCTGCTCGGTGGCGCCGTCGTTTCAGCGCCGATCTTCAAGCGCCTCGGGCTCGGCACAGTGCTCGGCTATCTGGCCGCCGGCGTCGTGATCGGCCCGATCTTCCACGGGCTGACGGATGGCGAGCAAATCTTGGACGTTGCCGAACTCGGCGTCGTCTTCCTGCTGTTCATCATCGGACTGGAGCTGAAACCTAGGCGTCTCTGGCAGATGCGACGCGACATTTTCGGGCTCGGAACCGCCCAGGTGGTGACGACAGGCCTGTTGCTAACGCTGCTGACCTATCTCTCCGGCGTTCTCGACTGGCGCGGCAGCATCGTCGCAGGTCTCGGGCTTGCACTCTCCTCCACCGCGTTTGCCATGCAGATTCTCGAGGATGAAGGCGACGTGAATACCCGTTACGGGCAGCGTTCGTTCTCGATGCTGCTGTTCCAGGATCTTGCGATCGTACCATTGCTTGCCCTTGTCAGCATCCTCGACGGCGGCAAAAGCAGCGGAACGCCTTTGCTGGACTTCGCGATTGCGATCGCCGCCGTTGCCGCGATGATCGTCATGGGGCGCTATCTGCTCACCCCGCTCTTTCAGATCATTGCCCGTACGGGGGCCCGCGAGGCAATGATCGCCGCTGCCCTTTTCGTGGTGATGGGGTCGGCAAGTCTGATGCAACTTGCCGGACTTTCGATGGCGATGGGCGCCTTTCTTTCCGGCGTGATGCTGGCCGAGTCCTCGTATCGGCACGAACTGGAAGCCGATATCGAGCCCTTCCGCGGCGTGTTACTCGCTATCTTCTTCATTGCGGTGGGGTTGTCGATCGAGCTGCAGGTGCTGCGCGACAACGCGCTCTTCATCATCGTCGCCGTACCGGTCGTCATGGCCGCGAAGGCGCTGGTTATCTACTTTCTCTGCCGCGCAACCGGCTCGCCTCATGACGACGCCATTCGCATCGCTTTCCTACTGCCGCAAGGCGGCGAATTCGGCTTCGTCCTGTTTTCGGCCGCCGGTATTGCGGGCCTGATGCCAACGAGCACGGCCTCGCTGCTGATAGCGATCGTCACTCTTTCCATGGCGCTCACCCCGATCGGAACGATGCTGGCCAAGCGGCTGTTGTCGGGCAAAGAGCAGGAAACGCTGGATGAGGATTTCGAGGGAGCGGGCGCCGACGTGCTGATGGTCGGCTTCTCGCGTTTCGGGCAGATCGCCGCTCAGATCCTGCTTGCGGGCGGTCGCGACGTGACCGTCATCGACTTTTCAGCCGATCGCATCCGGCAGGCTTCGTCCTTTGGCTTCCGGATTTATTTTGGCGATGGCACCCGCAAGGACGTGCTGAGGGCGGCCGGCATCGATCGTGCGAAGATCGTCGTCGTGAGCACGCAGAAGCGCGAGATCACCGACAAGATCATCGAACTGGTGCAGGCGGACTATCCACACGCCAAGATCTTCGTGCGCTCCTATGACCGCATCCATTCGATCGCGCTGCGCAACCTCAACGTCGACTATGAACTGCGCGAAACACTGGAGTCCGGTCTGCTCTTCGGCCGGCGAACGCTCGAGGCATTGGGCGTCAGCGAAGCGGACGCTTATGAAATCGGCGAGGATATCCGCAAGCGCGACGAGCAGCGCCTTGTGCTTCAGGTCTCGGAAGGACTGCAGGCCGGTCGCGACATGCTTTTCTCCAAGCCGGTTCGACCCGAACCTCTCGTCAAACCAAAGCGCGCCGCGAACTTCGACGAGGATCCGTTGGCGGGCACGGCAGAGGTAACCGCCGATGCGTAGATCAGGATTTCAGCCGAAAGACCGCTCACACGTTTCGGCATCCCGCTCTAAGACGTGATGCGCGCTTCGATCTCGCGATCGAGCGCGAATTTGAGTTCGTCCTTGATGCCGACCGACATGGACAGGACCGCGCGCGCCTTGAGGAAGTCCATTACACCGATGCGCCCGACCGCGGGGCGCAGGAAGATATGCGGCGCCTGCAACCGCAGTTTCAGCGAGATCGCGGTCTGCATCATCAACTGGCCGGAGCCGAAGATGCTCTCCATTCGGTTTGGAATGTGGGTCCCGTCGCCTTCTGGCGCACCGACGACGTCGATGCCGATGACAATGTCGGCGCGATCCATCAGGCATTCGTAAGGCACGGGATTGCTGATGCCACCATCGATCATCACGCGGCCGTGCAACCGTACCGGCATGAACACGGCGGGAATGGCCGAGGAAGCGGCCAGCGCCGGGAACAGCGCGCCCTCGCTCGTCAGCACCTCGCACTGACCGTAATAGTCGGTCGCGGTCACGGTCATCGGGATCGGCAGATCCTCGAAGCGATCCGGCAAATCGGCGGGCAGGAAGGCTTTCAAGATACGCTCGAGATTGAACTGGCCGATGCGCACGCCATTGGCGACGGCATCGCGCACTGTCTGCGGACGCAAGCCCCACAGGCGACTGACCACCGCGGCCTTGTTGCCGACCGTCATCATGACATGCTCACGAATGGCTTCGCCCGTCATTCCGGCCGCCATTCCCGCTCCCATGATCGAGCCGATCGAGGAACCGGCAATCGCCACGGGGCGAATGCCGAGCTCATCCAGCGTTTCGATGATGTGGATGTGGGACAGGCCCCGCGCGCCGCCGCCGCCGAAGGCAACCGCGACAGTTGGCGTCTGTCGCCGTGACGTCTCGCAGGGGGCAGGCAACTCGGTTTCGATCTTCTCTGCCTGCTGCACCGCTGCCCCCGATTTCCGCGGCCTTACTCAGGCTGATAGCGGAAGAAATGAACCTTGGTATCGCCGAACGTCCGGTTTTCCAGAAACAGATAGGAAGGGTCGACCGAAACAGCAACATCCGCGCGTTCTTCAAGAACCGCAATCGCACCCGGTTGCAACCAGCCGCCCTTGGCGGCGGCTGCCATCGCCTTTTCGCCAAGACCCCTACCGTAAGGCGGGTCGGCAAATAGCATCTGGAAAGGCTCGAGGTTGCCGACGCTGCCAAGATCGGTCGCATCGCGCCTCAGGATGCGGGTCCTACCATGCAAGCCGAGCGCATCGATGTTTTCCCAGAGGAGCCCCCTGCCCTCGACACTGTTTTCAACGAACAGCGCGTGGCGACAGCCGCGAGAAACGGCTTCCAGGCCGACGGCGCCCGTACCGGCAAAAAGATCCAGTATCCGGGTGCCATCGACGCATTCCGGATAGGCGTGGCTTAGAATGTTGAACAGGCTCTCACGCGTCCGGTCGGCAGTCGGCCGGATGTCGTTTGACTTCGGTACGGCAAGCGGCCGTCCGCGAAACTCACCGCCGACGATCCGCACCGCGCGTCATTCCCTTTCCCTTCGGTCCACCCCGCGACGGCCCGCCGGAAGGCTTGCCGCCGCCCGGCCTGTCGCCCTTGGGCTTGCCGGAGAAATTCTTGCCGCCGCCGGGCTTGCCGCCGAAGCTCTTGCCGCGCGGCTTATCGCCAAAGGGTCGGTCACCAGCTGGACGCTCGGACCGCGTTTCGCCGGAGAAGCTTTTGGTGCGCGGACGCTCGTCCCCCTCTGCACGTGGCCGGCGATCGCCGCGCGGCTTGTCGCCGAACGGACGGTCTCCGCGTGCAGGACGATCCCCGAAAGAGCGGGGACGCTCGTCGCCCTCTTCGCGCGGCTTGCGGTCTGCGCGAGGCTTTGCACCGAACGGGCGGTCACCCCGTGCAGGACGATCGCCGGATGGCCTATCGCTGCGCGCTGGGCGGTCACCGTAAGGTCGGTCACTGCGCGCCGGACGGTCGCCGTAGGAGCGCGGGCGTTCGGCCCCTTCTTCGCGCGGCTTGCGATCACCGCGGGGCCCATCGCCGAACGGACGGTCGCCTCGCGAGGGGCGATCACCGGCTGGCCTGTCACCACGGGGAGGACGGTCGCCATAAGATCTGTCACCACGCTCCGTGCGGTCGCCGCCGGGACGGTTGCCAGAGCGCTTGCGGCCGCCTTCATCCTTGCTCGTCACTTCGCTGGAACGGATCCACTCCCCTTCGTCATCGCGGGCGCGGTTGATCTGGACGCGCGGACCGGTGTCGTCGTAGCGGGTCGGCTGCGGCTTGGAGCGGCCGGGCTTCTCGCCGCGCCTAAGCGCGGTCTGGGCGTTCTTTTCGGCCTTGGCGGCTGCCTTTTCGCCAAGCGGGCGCGCGCCGGGAGCCATCCAGACATTCGCATTGCGGCGGCTGCCGAGCGCAGGGCGCTTCGGGCGGTCATCTTCCTTGCGGCCGCCGTCGCGGCGGTCATCGCGGCGATCGTCACGCTTGGTGTCGAGGCGGCTCAGTGCACGCTCGCGCTTGTCTTCCGGCTTCCACGAGCGCTCGCGTCGCTCCGGCTTCGCTTCGACCTCCTCGTCGGCGGCAACGGCCGGCGAGTTGTAGATCGGCGCGTCGAAATTAGCCTTCGCATCCTCGATCAGGCGTGGGCCGAGCTGGTCGCGCAAGGTGCGTCCGCGGACTTCGACCACATCCCGCTCCGGCAGGTCGCCGAGCTGGAAGGGGCCGTAAGAGATGCGGATCAGACGATTGACGTCGAGACCGAGTGCACCCAACACGTTTTTGATTTCGCGGTTCTTGCCTTCGCGCAGGCCCATCGTGAGCCAGACATTCGACCCTTGAGTGCGATCGAGCGTTGCTTCGATCGAGCCGTAGAGGACACCATCGACGGCAATGCCGTCCTTGAGCTTGTCCAAAGCCTCCTGATCGATCTCGCCGTGGGCGCGCACACGGTAGCGGCGCAGCCAGCCTGTCGTCGGCAATTCCAGCGCGCGGGCCAGGCCGCCATCGTTGGTCAGCAGCAGCAGGCCTTCGGTGTTGATGTCGAGGCGACCGATCGACATGACGCGCGGCAGGTCGTCCGGCAGATTGTCGAAAACCGTGGGGCGCCCTTCCGGGTCCACATTCGTGGTCACGAGGCCGGCCGGCTTGTGATAGAGCCACAGCCTCGTGCGCTCGATTCCGCGGATCGGAACGCCGTCCACTTCGATCTTGTCTGCCAGCGTCACGTTGACGACCGGGCTGTCGAGGAGCTTGCCGTTCAGCTTGACGCGGCCGTCCATGATCATGCGCTCGATGTCGCGGCGGGATGCAACGCCAGCGCGCGCCATCACTTTCGAGATGCGCTCGGCCTTGGAGTCGCCCTCGGCAACGTCGCTCGCCTCGGTCTTGACGAGCGCCTTTGCCGGCTTTTCGCCGGATTTCGGGCCGGCATTGCGCGGAGATGGCTTGCCGCCCGGCCGTTTTGGCTTGTCTTTGAATGTCATTTGTTGTTTGCCTGCCTTTTCGGGCCTTCCTATCAGGTCGCGCCCCTGCGGTTAAGTGGAAATTGTCGGATCGTGAAGACAAATCAATTTATGGAGCTGGCGCTCGACCAGGCCCGCGCCGCCGGAGAGCGCGGCGAGGTGCCGATCGGAGCGGTTCTGGTGATTGACGGGGCCGTGATCGCGGCATCCGGCAATCGTACGCGCGAGCTCAACGATGTGACCGCGCATGCCGAAGTCGCCGTCATTCGCATGGCTTGCGACGAGCTTGGCCAAGAGCGCCTGACCGGCGCCGATCTCTATGTGACGCTGGAGCCGTGCACGATGTGTGCCGCGGCCATTTCCTTCGCCCGCATTCGCAGGCTCTACTACGGTGCGGAGGACCCGAAGGGCGGGGCCGTCGACAACGGCGTACGCTTCTACACGCAACCGACATGCCATCACGCGCCGGACGTGTATTCCGGTTTGCAGGAGACGACATCCGCCGATATCCTGCGGACGTTCTTCGCGCGAAAACGGGATGTGCCATGACGTGCTCGCCGGCGAATTCGTTCTCATGGTCGCCGTCGCCATCTATGCCCATCGGAAGATCGCCCCCGATAGCGGATCGATCCCGATGCGATGGTCGCTTACGGTAAATGGAAACTGGTCGGCGCCTCGGCTGCTCGCCTTTACCTTCATACCGATACTTGCTCTTGCGGCGATGCCATCAAGCGGAACGATCGATCCGTCAGCCCTCGGCTTGGCGGGCGGGATCTTCCTCGCCTGCCAGATCCTACACGTCTTGCCGGTTGACAGGTGGTCAAAAGCAAAGCGGGGCTGATGGGCCCCGCTCGAAACTCTACTGAAGGAGGTTCCACCACTGCTTGCCGGAACCGGCAATCGCAGCTTCCTTCTTCCGCTTCTTCTGCTTCTTCAGCTCCGGTTCGCCGAGATCGTCCAGCTTCGTGGCATCATCGACCTGACGATACTCGGTCGGCGGATCCGAGATGTAGCGGCGCTGATCGATATAGGCGCCCTTCTGGATGGCGCGGGCTTCGCGATAGGCCTTGGTCTGGGCTTCGGTCGTGCCTCGGCCTCCCTCGACCTGGTTGCTTGCGAGCGGCGAGCGGTAGCCCGGGTTGTCGCTGTTTTCGTCAGCTTCCTTGACGAGACGCGCGCGGGTTTCTTCCGGGGATTCGATCCACTGCGGATTTTCCTTGCTGGCGATGCTCTGCTGCGGCTCGACGAGAGCTTCCTTGGCGGTGTCAGACGGCAGAACGAGGCCCGGGCGCGCGCTGTACTTGACGCCCTTGTTCTTCGGTCCGTCGCCGGTCAGGGAAACGGACTGACCAAGATCGTCGGTCAACTGCTCCATTGCGGTCTTGTCCGTTCCGTAGCGGGGGCTCCCCATGCAGCCGGTGATCATCGAGCCGCCTGCCACAGCAACCGTCAGGCAGACGCCGACACGGAACCAACGCGTTGAAAACATGAAAACCCTTCCAGCCATGCCGGTGCAATCATCGCCCACCCGGACAATCGTCCCCCTGACGTAAAAATCCGGCCATTTTCAGGCAGCTTTTACCGGATGAACCACGTTTAGGCAATTCACCCGGTAATATTCTTCAGTTTTGCACCGCAAGTTCATGCAGAGCGGCCGCATCGCGCGCCGAGACATCGGGATAGGCCGGATCCAAGCCGACATCCGTCGTGATCCGCCAGGAGCGGGCGCACTTGGTGCCTTCGGCCAGTTTCGGCTCGACGCTGACACCCGATACCTCGGGGAGACGGAAGGCATTGGCCGGACCTTCGGCGCTATCGATAACGATTGCAGAGGTGATGCAGATCTCCTCGAAGTCCTGACCCTCCAGTGCTTTCAGAAGCTCCGCATCGGCGACGTGGACGACGGGGGCTGCCTCCAGCGAGGATCCGATGCGCTTGTCCTTGCGCTCAATTTCAAGTGCACCGGTGACCACGGTGCGGACGGCCCGGATCTTCTTCCACTTCTCGGCAAGAGCGTCGTTCTTCCATTCCGCCGGAATGGCGGGGAACTGCTCGAGGTGAATCGAGACAACCGAAGGATTGCGCGACAGCCAAGCCTCTTCCGCCGTGAAGGGCAGCATCGGCGCCAGCCAAGTCACCATGCATTCGAAGATATTGCGGATGACATGGAGGGCCGAACGACGGCGCCGGCTCGACGGCGCATCGCAGTAGAGCGCATCCTTGCGGACGTCGAAGTAGAAAGCCGAGAGTTCAACGTTGGCAAAGTCGATCAGCGCACGGGCAATCTTCTTGAATTCGAAGGCGTCGTAGCTTTCGCGGACGAGCTGGTCGAGTTCCGACAGGCGATGCAGCATCAGCTGCTCGAGCTCGGGCAGTTCGGCAAGCGCAATGACTTCGCCCTTATCATGTGCCAGCGTGCCGAGCATCCAGCGGATCGTGTTGCGCAGCTTGCGATAGGCATCGATGTTGGTCTGGATGATCGTCTTGCCGACGCGCAGATCTTCCGCGTAGTCCGAGGTCATCACCCAAAGGCGCAGAATATCCGCGCCGGCGTCCTTCATCACCTCTTGGGGCGATGTGACGTTACCCTTGGACTTCGACATCTTCTCGCCCTTCTCATCCATGGTGAAGCCATGGGTGATGACGGCATTGTAAGGCGCGCGGCCGCGCGTAGCGGCCGATTCCAGCAGAGACGAATGGAACCAGCCCCGATGCTGGTCCGAGCCTTCCAGATAGACGTCGGCCGGCCACTTGAGATCCGGACGGTCTTCGAGCGTGAACGTGTGGGTCGAGCCCGAGTCGAACCAGACGTCGAGGATGTCCATGACCTGCGTCCAGGGCTCGTTTGCCTTCTCGCCGAGGAAGCGCTCACGTGCGCCGTCCGCGAACCAGGCATCGGCGCCTTCCCTTTCGAAGGCATCGAGGATGCGCGCATTGACCCCATCGTCCTGCAGGATTTCGCCCTGCTCATCGACGAAGACGCAGATCGGCACACCCCAAGCGCGCTGACGCGAAAGCACCCAGTCCGGACGCTGCTCGATCATGGCGCGTAGACGGTTCTGGCCGGCAGCAGGCACGAAGCGGGTCTCGTCGATCGCGTTCAGCGCACGGGAACGCAACGTCGTTCCGTCGCCAAGCTCCTTGTCCATGTAGACAAACCACTGCGGCGTGTTGCGGAAGATGACCGGCTTCTTCGACCGCCACGAGTGCGGATAGGAATGCTTGAGACGGCCGCGCGCGAACAGGGCATGACGGCCGATCAGCGCCTTGATGACACGCTCGTTGGCATCGCCCTTCTTGCCGCTGTCGTCGATGACGCGCGCCGCACCGCCTTCCGCATCCGGGCCGAAGCCGGGTGCGTCGACAGTGAAGAAGCCCGCGTCGTCGACCGGGAACGGGATCGCAGAGGAGATGCCGCGTGCTTCGAGGGCCCGGGCGTTGTCCATCCAGGCGTCAAAGTCTTCGCGGCCATGGCTCGGCGCGGTATGGACGAAGCCGGTTCCCGTCTCATCGGTGACATGGTCGCCGTCGAGGAGGGGCACCCCAAAGTGGTAGCCGCCGCCGAGCCCGTGCAGCGGGTGCGCGCAGGTGATCGCCGCAAATTCCACCGCCGCGACATCGCGGACGAACTTGAGGGTCACCTTCGCCTTGGCAGCTGACTCCTCGGCGAGGCGCTTGGCAAAAATCAGCTTCTCGCCGGGCTGCGGTCCGAAGTCGTTCTCAGCCGTTTCGACCTCGTAGAGGCCGTAACCATAGCGCGAGGAATAGGCGATCGCGCGGTTGCCTGGGATTGTCCACGGCGTGGTCGTCCAGATTACCACGAAGACGCCCTTGAGTTCGCTGGGGCCTTCCGCGATCGGGAACTTCACCCAGATCATATCGCTTTCGACATCGGCGTATTCGACCTCGGCTTCAGCGAGCGCCGTGCGCTCGACGACCGACCACATGATCGGCTTCGAGCCGCGATAAAGCTGGCCAGATTTCGCGATCTTCAGCAGTTCGCCGGCGATGCGCGATTCCGCGTGGAAGTTCATCGTCGTGTAGGGGTTTTCGAAGTCGCCCTCGATGCCGAGGCGCTTGAACTCCTCCGACTGCACCTTGATCCAGCCAGCCGCAAAGTCACGGCATTCCTGGCGGAATTCGTTGACCGGAACCTCGTCCTTGTTCTTGCCCTTCTCGCGGTACTTCTCCTCGATCTTCCATTCGATCGGGAGGCCGTGGCAGTCCCAGCCGGGAACGTAGTTGGCGTCGAAGCCGCGCATCTGGAACGAGCGGTTGATGACGTCCTTGAGGATCTTGTTCAGCGCGTGGCCGATGTGGATGTTGCCGTTGGCATAGGGAGGGCCGTCGTGGAGCACGAACTTCTCGCGGCCGGCTGCGGACGCCCGAAGCTTCTTGTAGAGACCCATCTGCTGCCAGCGGGCAACGGTTTCCGGCTCCTTCTGCGGCAGGCCGGCGCGCATCGGGAAGTCTGTTTCCGGCAGATAGAGGGTCTTCGAGTAGTCGATTTTTTCGGCTGTATCGGTCATGTCTAGCAATCGTCTCTAGGCGCCACGGGAGCGGGCGCAACGGGCTTGAAAATTGGTGACGGAGGCGCTCGTCGTCCAAGCGCCGAAAACCCGGACCTTCCGGCCGCTTAGCGCGCGCGGAAGGCCGGGCCGATAATTCGTATCGTGATCGCCAGCCGGAACGTGTTCATCGCGCCGGTTCATAGGCGCTTTTGCAGTGAAAAGGAAGAGGGATTCCATGACGTCGTCGCATGGAAAACCGCGGGCATTTTCATCCGCAGCTTCCGTTTTCGAGCGACGATCAGGCGCGCGCCGGCACCTTTGCCGGGGTCAGCACATTGACGACGACAGCGACGATGATGTTCAGCGCCAATGCGGGTAGAAGAGAAAAAGGTCGTGAAAGTTACGGACGGGTACCCAGAGGCACCCGGCAGCCAGCAGGCTGCCGTTCCAAACCTTTTATCCATGTGATGATTGCCTTTCGGCGCTGGGGCGCAGCGAATCCGCGTCTTATCAAATAGATGACATATCCCCATGAGCGAGCGCGGCAGCGCCGCCGCCCTGAAAGAGCCACAATTTTCGAAAGCGGCTGAACGTCAGGTGAAGCAGATCTTCCGGTCGAGCTCGCCGAGCGACTGCACGCCCGCAAGCAGCGCCCTCGCCTCTTCCTTGTCCCGATGCATCTGCTCCACAAGAGGATCGAGGCCGTCAAACTTCAGTTCCGGCCGCAGGTGGCCGAAGAAGGATACAGAACAGGTCTGCCCGTAGAGGTCGCCGCTGAAATCGAAGACGTAGGTCTCTAGCAGTGGCGCGCCGTTGTCGGTTACCGTCGGTCGGCGGCCATAGCTGGCGACACCATCGCGGAGAGTGCCATCGACACGACGGAAGCGAACGGCATAGATACCCGCCCTGAGGTCGGCTTCAGCGGGCAACTGCATATTCGCGGTCGGAAAGCCGAGCTGGCGGCCAAGCTTCTCGCCGCCGATCACCTCCGCTTCCACCGTATAGTGATAGCCGAGCATGGCAGCCGCCTCGCTGACATTGCCGTCCTTCAGCAGTTCGCGAATGTGGCTCGAGGACACCACGTCTGTATTCTCGTCGCGAAAGGCGTCGATCAACGTCACGCCGAAGCCATATTTCTGACCGGCATCCATCAGGAAGGCCGGACCGCCTTCCCGGCCACGGCCGAAATGAAAGTTGAAGCCCGTTACGACTTCGGATGCACCTAGCCAATCCTTCAGGATCGAATGGATGAAATCGTCCGCCGAGCGCTGCGAAAACTCCCTGTCGAAGGGATATTCGATGACTGCGTTGAAGCCGATCGCTTCGATGATACGCGCCTTGAGCGGTGCCGGCGTCAGGCGAAAGACCGGCTGGTCAGGGCGAAAGACCGTGCGGGGATGTGGTTCAAATGTCAGGACCAGCGCCGGAATGCCGCGCTGCCTCGATATCTCCAAGGCCCGGTTCAGGACGGACTGGTGACCCCGATGCACACCGTCGAAGTTGCCGATGGCAATTACGCCGCCACGCAGGCGGGCCGGCAGGGGTTCACGGGTTTCGTTGCGGTGAAAAACGGTCATCGGCTGGCTTTTCTTATGCGAGGCTCTTTATGCGAGACGAGGCATCCACCACTTCGGTGTCGCTTTTTCGCGGTCCAGATATGCCGTGAGGATCGCCTCGTCGGTCTTTCCGTTCAGCGTGTATTCCTTCGCGTGGATGCCGCCGCTGATATAGAGGAGGTCCAGGCCGTAATCGAGAGCGCCACGAACATCTGTCGGCATGCCGTCCCCGATTGCAAGGACGCGGCTCGGCGGAAAGTCGCCGTGGGCCTCGCGGGCGACCGACAAGACGGCCTCGTAGATCGGCTTGTGCGGCTTGCCGGCAATGCGCGTCTCACCACCGAGCTGATTGTAGTAGGCGGCCATCGCGCCGGCGCAAGGGATGATCTTATGGCCGCGCTCGACAACCAGATCGGGGTTGGCGCAGATCATCGGCACGCCACGCGTCTGGAACGTCTTCAGCATCTCGGTGTAATCTTCCGGGGTCTCGGTTTCGTCGTCGAAGAAACCGGTGCAGACGACGGAGTCGGCATCCTTGGCGCCGACGCGCTCCACACCAAGCCCCTCGATAATCGCTAGGTCGCGATCCGGTCCAAGCAGAAATACCTTCTTTGGCCCCTCTGCAATCAGGCCCCGCGTGACGTCGCCCGATGTGACGATACGGTCGTAGGCGCCATCCTGGATGCCGATCTGGCGAAGCTGAGTCACGACCTGCGGAGCGATGCGCGGCGAATTGGTGATCAAAACGACCGTCAGCCCCTCCCCGCGCGCTGCCTCCAGCGCTGCAGCCGCCTTCGGGAAAGGATCGACGCCATTGTGCAAGACACCCCAGACATCGCAAAACACCGCATCATATTGGCTGGTGATTTCCGCAAAGTTCTCGATCCGCTTGGCCATTCCGATTTCCCGATCTCGTTAAGTCACGGGTGACATCGCAAAGGCATGCCGGGATGGCAAGGCATTTTGCGGTGGCCTGCTGCAAAAAACCGGAAGCCGCCGACTAGAGCACGGCGGCGGCAGCCTTGACCAACAGACCCGCGGCGGTGGAGACACCGAAGACCGTGAGAATGCCCGCCTTGAAGCGAAAGAGCAGGACGGATGCCAGCACGAAGATCCCGAGTGCCGCGATATCGAGCGTCCACCACTGCGGCCAGGCGAAGCTGGCGATCGGCAGACCGGTCTTCCCGGAGAGGAGCCCCACGCGCCCAACCTCGGCAAAGAGCACGTGCAGGCCGAACCACAGTGCAAGATTGAGAATGACGCCGACGACTGCCGCGGTGATCGCCGAAACGGCGGCCGCGAGGTTCTCGTTGTTGCGCAGCGTCTCGATGTAGGGAGCTCCGGCGAAGATCCAGATGAAGCTCGGCACAAAGGTCGCCCATGCGGCGAGGAAGGCGCCGAGAACGCCGCCGGCAAGCGGCGCCATCAGGACGGGGTTGCGATAGCCGGCGAGAAAACCGACAAAACAGAGGACAAGGACCAACGGCCCGGGCGTCGTTTCGGCAAGTGCCAGCCCGTCGAGCATCTCGCCGGGCTGGAGCCAGGCGTAGTGGCCGATGGCGACCTGAGCGACGTAGGAAAGGACGGCGTAGGCGCCTTCGAAGGTAATGACGGCCATCTTGGAGAAGAAGATGAAGACCGCACCGAAAACATTGGTTTCGCCGCTCAACGTTTCAGCGATCAGGTCCGTCGGCGCGTCAAGGCCACGAATGAAAAGAAGCGGCGACTGCCAGACGAGGATCCAGAACACGAGCACCACAAGCGGCCTTGCGATCGCATGCGTCGTGACCGCAGGAACAAACCGGGGCGGAGGGGCTTGCGGCACGGATGGCGCTGCCAATCGACTTTGGCGATGCTTCATCCATAGCAGCCCGGCTGCTCCGGCCAGGACGACAACCAGAGGAAACGGCAGGTTCAGCAAAAAGAGCGCCAGAAACGACGCGCCCGCCACGCAGTAGTGAAAGCGCCTCTTGAGCGCTCGGCGCCCTACCCTAAGCAGTGTCTCGATGACGATGGCCAGAACCGCAGCCTTCACCCCAAAGAAAAGGGCGGGAAGCCATGCTGCCGCCTGAAAGACGGCGTAGAGGCTCGACAGTATCAGGATGACAAGGAAGCCCGGCAGAATGAACAGGAGACCAGCAATGAAGCCGCCGCGGACGCCATGCATGAGCCAGCCGATATAGATTGCCAGTTGCTGGGCCTCCGGGCCCGGCAGCAACATGCAGAAATTCAGCGCGTGCAGGAAGCGGTCCTCGGAAATCCAGCGCTTCTCGTCGACAATGGTCTTATGCATGAGGGCGATCTGACCGGCTGGCCCGCCGAAGCTCAGACAGCCGATGCGCGCCCAGACGCGAACCGCCTCTCGCGGCGTCGGTGTCGCCACGATGTCGCCTGCCGCGATCGCCTTGTCCACGGTTGCTGCCCCTCCCGCTCCAAGCGGCTCGATACCATCTGCGTGCATGCGCGGCAATCCTGCCGCCATCAAGCGAGGCGCTGAAAGCGTTCAAAGAGTACACGGCTTTCCAGCGCCAGGACGTTCGGAAACCTCGGCGACAGCGCAGCCCGTCTTACTTCCATCAAGGATATGCCGTTAAGGCTGTCGCGAAGTCCGGCGAAGAAAAATTGCGGCCGTTCTTGACTCCCCGCCGGGCCACTCCTAAATGCTGCCTCGCTAGCACTCACCAAGGACGAGTGCTAACACCCATCCGTGCGGGCCGCTCCCGGCCTGCGAGTGTCATTTGATCGAGGGATTAGACAATGGCAAGCACCAACTTCCGCCCCCTTCACGATCGCGTCGTTGTTCGCCGCGTTGAGTCCGAAGAAAAGACCAAGGGCGGCATCATCATTCCCGACACCGCCAAGGAAAAGCCGCAGGAAGGCGAAATCGTCGCCGTCGGTTCCGGCGCTCGTGACGAGTCCGGCAAGGTCGTCGCTCTCGACGTCAAGGCTGGCGACCGCGTCCTGTTCGGCAAGTGGTCCGGCACCGAAGTCAAGATCAACGGCGAAGACCTTCTGATCATGAAGGAAGCCGACATCATGGGCATCATCGGCTGATCCAGCCGGTTCCCTTTCCGATTTTAGCCACGGGCCCTAAAGCCCGGACAACTCGAATTCAGGAGTTTCAATCATGGCAGCTAAAGAAATCAAGTTTGGCCGCACCGCGCGCGAAAAGATGCTCAAGGGCGTCGACATTCTCGCTGACGCAGTGAAGGTAACACTCGGCCCGAAGGGTCGTAACGTCATCATCGACAAGTCCTTCGGCGCTCCGCGCATCACCAAGGACGGCGTTTCGGTCGCCAAGGAAATCGAACTTGAAGACAAGTTCGAAAACATGGGCGCCCAAATGGTCCGCGAAGTTGCTTCGAAGACCAACGACATCGCCGGCGACGGCACCACGACTGCAACGGTTCTCGCCCAGGCGATCGTTCGCGAAGGCGGCAAGGCGGTCGCAGCTGGCATGAACCCGATGGACCTGAAGCGCGGCATCGATCTCGCCGTTGCCGAAGTCGTCAAGGATCTCCAGGCCAAGGCCAAGAAGATCAACACGTCTGGAGAGATTGCCCAGGTCGGGACGATCTCGGCAAACGGCGAAAAGCAGGTCGGTCTCGACATTGCCGAAGCCATGCAGAAGGTCGGCAATGAAGGCGTCATCACGGTTGAAGAAGCCAAGACCGCCGAAACCGAACTCGAAGTCGTCGAAGGCATGCAGTTCGACCGCGGCTACCTCAGCCCCTACTTCGTCACCAACCCGGAAAAGATGATTGCCGACCTCGAAGACGCCTTCATCCTGCTGCACGAAAAGAAGCTGTCGAACCTGCAGGCAATGCTTCCGGTTCTCGAAGCTGTCGTTCAGACCGGCAAGCCGCTCCTCATCATTGCTGAAGATGTCGAAGGCGAAGCGCTTGCTACGCTCGTCGTCAACAAGCTGCGCGGCGGCCTGAAGATTGCTGCCGTCAAGGCTCCGGGCTTCGGCGATCGCCGCAAGGCCATGCTCGAAGACATCGCGATCCTGACCGGTGGTACGGTCATCTCCGAAGACCTCGGCATCAAGCTCGAATCCGTAACGCTCGACATGCTCGGCCGTTCGAAGAAGGTTTCGATCTCCAAGGAAAATACGACGATCGTCGACGGCGCTGGCGCCAAGTCCGACATCGAAGGCCGCGTTGCACAGATCAAGGCTCAGATCGAAGAAACCACTTCGGACTATGACCGCGAAAAGCTGCAGGAGCGCCTTGCCAAGCTGGCTGGCGGCGTTGCCGTGATCCGCGTCGGCGGTTCGACGGAAGTCGAAGTGAAGGAAAAGAAGGACCGCATCGACGACGCGCTCAATGCGACGCGCGCTGCTGTTCAGGAAGGCATTGTACCGGGCGGCGGCGTCGCTCTGCTGCGTTCGTCCACGAAGATCACCTCCAAGGGTGAAAATCAGGATCAGGAAGCCGGCGTGAACATCGTTCGCAGGGCGCTGCAGTCGCTGGTGCGTCAGATTGCTGAAAACGCAGGCGACGAAGCCTCGATCGTTGTCGGCAAGATCCTCGAAAAGAACGAAGACAACTATGGCTACAACGCCCAGACGTCCGAGTATGGCGACATGATCGCCATGGGCATCGTCGACCCGGTCAAGGTTGTGCGCACGGCTCTGCAGAACGCAGCTTCGGTTGCTTCGCTGCTGATCACCACCGAAGCCATGATCGCTGAACTGCCGAAGAAGGATGCTCCTGGCGGCATGCCTGGCGGCATGGGCGGAATGGGCGGAATGGGCGGAATGGACATGATGTGATAGGCGAAAGCCTTCACTAGTCCACTTCCGGTATCCCGGAATAGGAAGGGCGGTCTTCGGACCGCCCTTTTTTGTCTCTCGCGACTGATTCGCCAGACCTCGGCTTCGAGGGTATTTCAATCGGCAGCTGAAACGTTTAATCAGAGTTGTGAGCAACCCTCGCATTGAGCGAAGCTTTCGCAAAACTTGTGGTGTTGTATTTTTTCTTTCACAGGCTGATTTCTCTCGCAGTGCAATTTTCTGCACATCTGGTCGCAAATAACCGCGGTGAAACCGCTTCCACTTCAAGATTTGGCGCTTTTTTGCCATTTCGTGTTATCAAGCAGAGCTTGGCGATGGATTTTCCACTCACAGTAGAGGTCTGCGGCACGCAAAAAGCCGATTGCCGTTTCGTAAAAATCCCTGTAAATCCGCGCTGCATTCGGCGCGCGTTCATCAGCCGACGGTCGCGGTCCCATATCGATCCTGACCACGAGAGCGCGAGACCGAGTTCGGGAAAAACCCCTCCCGAAATACATCATAAGTTGTGTAACCTGCCAAGAAATTGGACGCGGTTCCGCTAGAGGGACCAGCACACCAAACCCCATTTCTCGGTCGCCCGAGCATGATGCGCGGCGCAGCATGAACCTGTTCATTTTTGCCGGACGTGCAGCGGGGGAAGCTGCACCTAAGCTGGGGAAAAATTTGTTCAAAATCGCAAAAACCAACCCGCCGCACCGCTGATGCCGGGCTCATTGGATGTTAGCAACCATGATCCTGAAATGCTGGCGCAGTTTTTTTTTTCGGAAACCTGGGTCGGAGATTTTTGCAGCGGCGTGATCTGCCTCAAGGAATGGAGCGCCATGCTGCACGGGCTGCCGGCCCGCGACTGCGGCCTTCTCAGCCTCATGCGCTGCTACGATCCGAAGGATCACGACCACATCCTGGAACTCTTCGAGCAGGCTGCGACGCTCTCTTCATCCTTCTGCTTCTCGACCACGATCATGATGCCGAACGGCTTCCGTCAGCCATTGTTCTGCATGGGAGAGTCGAACGGTCAGGACGATGCTTATAACGGCAGCATGCTTGGGGTCTTCGTCTTTCCTCGATTCAAGACGAATGCCGGCGGCGAATTTGCGCGGCGCCAATAGAAGCTCCGCCCCCAACCAAAAAGGCCGGCCTCTCAGGACCGGCTTTTTTCATTGGCCGCCTCGGTATCACGCGGGGCGCTGAGGTATATTCAATCCTTTTTCGGATGCCGGCCGGGCGATGCAACGCTCGAGCCAGGCCATCACTGCCGGGAAGCTTTTATAGTCCAGCACTTCGCGGCCGCCATAGAACACGTCGGCGCCGCGGAGCCACGGGAAGGTGGCGATATCGGCGATCGTGTAAAGGTCGCCCATGATCCACTGGCGATCCTGCAGCCGCCCTTCCAGCACACTGAGCAGCCGCTTGGATTCGTCGCGATAGCGCTCCATCGGGTAGGAGTTGTTGGCGACCTTGTCGGCTGCGAACTTGTAGAAATGCCCGAACTGCCCGAACATCGGTCCGACACCGGCCATCTGGAAGAAGACCCACTGGATCGTCTCGTAGCGCCCCGCCGCGTCGGTCGGAATGAGCTTGCCCGTCTTCTCCGCGAGGTAGAGCAGGATTGCACCGGATTCGAAAATACCGATCGGCTTTCCATCCGGGCCATTGGGATCGATGATCGCCGGAATGCGGCCGTTCGGGTTGAGCGACACGAATTCCGGAGATTTCTGGTCATTTGTGCTGAACGAGATGGGGTGCGGCTCGTAGGCCAAGCCGAGTTCTTCAAGCGCGATCGATATCTTCACGCCGTTCGGCGTCGGTAACGAGTAGAGCTGGATAATGTTCGGGTTCGCTGCTGGCCAGCGCGTCGTGATCGGAAAAGCGGAAAGATCTGCCATAGGGGTCTCCATCTTGGGCGGCCAACATAAGAGAGGGGCGTCGCCGATGGCAAGCCGACTTCGCCAGAGATCCGTCGTTCAATATTAGCGAACGAAGCGTCCCCTCCCGTCTATCTTTCCACAACGGCAAAAAAAGGCGACAAAGCGGCAACGAGGTTGAAACCGTGCCGGGGGGCACAAAGACCTCAAATGCCATTCAAACGGAGACAATGTCCCATGTCGAATACCAACAACGCCATCATTCTTGTCGCTCGCGTCCTCCTTTCCTTCATGTTCATCCTTGCCGGCTTCGGCAAGCTCGCCGACGCCGCCGGCACCGCTGGCATGATCGCCGGTGCTGGTCTTCCGGCGTCCACCGCCCTCGCCTATTTCGCAGGTGCCTTCGAACTCGTGGCTGGCCTTGCCGTTCTCGCCGGCTTCCAGACGAAGATCGTCGGTTGGCTGCTGGCTGGCTTTTGTGTCTTTACGGCCATCCTCTTCCACCTGCCGTACGCCAGCGGCACCGAACTGGTTAACATTCTGAACCAGATCATGGTCATGAAGAACTTCACGCTGGCTGGCGCCTACATCTTCCTCGCCACTTTCGGCCCGGGCGTCTACTCGCTCGACGCACGCCGCGGCGCCTACGCAGCAGCCTAAGCGATCAAGCATCCTCCCAAGCTCGAAAAACCCGCCGTCACATCAGACGGCGGGTTTTTCGTGCGTCGATTTTAGCGATGGTCAGAGCGCCGAACGAACGGCGTCTACCAGTCGCTGGACTGTGGGGTCGTTCACATGGCTTTCCTTGCGCGCCCTGACGAAGCACGCCTCGGAGCGAAGAATGACACCATCGGACAGGATCTTCAGGTTGTTTGCACGAAGGGTCGAGCCGGTGGAGGTGATATCGACGATGATGTCGGCCGAGCCTGAGGCCGGCGCCCCTTCCGTTGCCCCAAGGCTTTCGACGATGCGGTAGAGCTGGATGCCATGCTGGCTGGAGAAGAACTGCTGCGTCAGCCGCCAGTATTTCGTGGCGATCGCCAGGCGTCGGCCGTGGCGGGCGCGAAAGTCGGACGCGACATCGCCAAGATCGGCCATGGTGTCGACATCGAGCCAGATTTCAGGAACGGCAACCACGACATTGGCATGACCGAAGCCGAGACGCGCGCAGAACTCGACACGCTTGTCCGCATCCGCCAGGCCCTCGCGGACAAGGTCCTCGCCGGTGACGCCAAAATCGACCGTGCCGTTGCCAAGCTCGCGGGAAATCTCGGAAGCGGAGAGGAAGGCGACTTCGACGTCGTCCCAGCCTTCGACGCGTCCGCGATAGGAGCGGTCGTTGCCAACAGCGGTGATCCTGATCCCGGCGCGTTCAAAGATCGCCGAGGCATCGTCTTTCATGCGGCCCTTTGAGGGCAGTGCAATGGTGATCGTCATCAGGCAGCCCTCTCAGCTTCGATGCGATCCAGCCACAGCGAGAAACCGACTGCCGGAATGCGGTCCTTGGCGCCAAGCAAGGTCATCAACCGATCGAAACGGCCGCCACCGGCCAGAACGGGCGACATGCCCTTGACCCCGATCTCGAAAACCAGACCGGTGTAGTAATCCAGCGGGCGTCCGAAGGCTGCGCGGTAGTCGATCAGCGAGAGATCGACGCCGGCATTCGCCAGAGCGGCGACGCGACCGTCGAAACGCGCAAGCGCGTTGCCGAGCTTGAGGCCCGCGGCATCGGCAAAGCCGGCCAGCGCCGCCGAAGCATTGATGAGCGGCACATTCAGCGACAGGAATTCCTCCAGCACGCGGAAGGCTGCATCATCGAGGCGCGTTTCGGAGAGAATGAGCTTCTCCTTCAAGCGACGCGCGATTTCCAGCGGCGAGCGGCTTGCATTCGTCGAATAGCCCGTCGCCTGCATCGTCGCGTCGATGTGCGTGACCAGCGCGGCTTCGTCGTCGGCGGCAATCAGATGCGCGATCTCGTCACTCAGTCCGGTGACGAACTGAGGGCTGACAAGGCTCGCCAGCAGAGCCTCGAGCTGGCTCATGTTGCCGAAGGCGTGGATGAGCCGCTTCTGCCAGCCAAGCGGCAGGCCAAGTGCCTGCACGACCGCTTCGAAGACCGCTTGGTCACCGAGCGTGACTGAAAGGTGCTTGCCAGGAACGACGCACTCCAGCACACCGATTGCATCGCCGATCGCACGCGCATCGGCAGCGGCGATGTTGATATCGCCGAGATCCTCGATCCCGGCCTGATAGAACTCGTTGCCGCCTTCGCGCCGCTGGCGGAAGACTTCGCCGAGATAGGAATAGCGTTTCGGCGTGCCGGTCGCGCTCTCGATGTGCCGCAGACAGACCGGGATCGTGAACTCGGGACGCAGGCAAAGGCTGACGCCCGTCTCGCTCTCGGTCATGAAGATCCGCCGGCGAAGATCTTCACCGGCGATATCGAGAAACGGTTCGGCCGGCTGGATGACGGGCGTATCGACCCGCTCCGTCTTTCGCGCCGCAAACTCTGACAGAAGTTCGCCGGAGAAGTCCGGCAGGTTGATCAGGGCCATCTCAGCCCGCCCTCTTCCGGTCTTCGGCCTGCGCCGCCAGAATTTCCTTCACCTTCGCGACGAGGTCGCTTTCCGCAACGGTCTCCTGGGCGACGCGTGCCTCGCGCCAGCTGGCGTTGTCCTCGATCTCGCCCGACAGGCGCTTGCCCTCGATCAGGTCCTTGATCTGCACGACGCCCTCGGCGCGCTCGTCGCCGCCCTGGATGATGGCAACGGGGCAGCCGCGGCGATCGGCGTATTTCAGCTGATTGCCGAACTTCTTCCAGTTGCCCTGATACATTTCGGCCCGGATACCGGCCTTGCGTAGTTCCTGTGTCATGCGCTGGTAGCGGCCCATGGAAACGACGTCGCCATCCATGACCGTGACCAGAACAGGCTCGATGACATCGGCCTGGCCGAGCTTGCCAAGGTTTTTCAGCGCCGTCATCAGGCGCGAGACGCCGATCGAGAAGCCGGTGGCCGGAACCGGCTGGCCCATGAAGCGGGAGACGAGACCATCATAGCGCCCGCCGCCACCGACGGAGCCGAACACGACCTTTTCGCCCTTTTCATTGGTAACGTCGAACAGAAGTTCGGCTTCATAGACCGGGCCGGTGTAGTATTCGAGGCCGCGGACGACCGATGGGTCGATCTTGATGCGATCGGACTGATAGCCCGCCGCAGTAACGAGCCCATGAATCATATCGAGTTCCGAGAAGCCTTCCTTCGCGGAGAAGCTTCTTTCGGTAAGCTCATTCAATTTCGTAACTTGTTCTGCTGAACGATTGCCAACAGCCACGTATGGCTGCTTTTCAACAACCGACATGACAAACTCAATGTTTGTGGTGTCTAGTCCAACGCCCTTGGTGAAGTCGCCGCTATCATCTTTACGGCCAGGGCCCAGAAGCAAACGCACACCTTCCGGCCCGAACTTGTCGAGCTTGTCGATGGCGCGCAGCACGTTGAGACGCTGGCCTGCCTTGTCGTCGCCGCCGAGGCCGACCGCTTCCAGCACGCCGTCGAGAACCTTGCGGTTGTTGACGCGGATGACGTAGTCGCCGCGCTTGATGCCGAGGGCTTCCAGCGTATCGGCCATCATCATGCACATTTCCGCGTCGGCCTGAACGCCGGGCGCGCCGACGGTATCGGCGTCGAACTGCATGAACTGGCGGAAGCGGCCCGGGCCTGGCTTTTCGTTGCGGAAGACATAGCCAGCGCGATAGGTGCGGTATGGAAGCTGGATCTCGTTGAAGTTTTCGGCGACGTGACGGGCGAGCGGCGCCGTCAGGTCGTAACGCAATGACATCCACTGCTCATCGTCGTCCTGCAGCGAGAAAACGCCTTCGTTCGGCCGGTCGGCATCCGGCAGGAACTTGCCAAGTGCATCGGTGTATTCGAACAGGGGCGTTTCGACAGGATCGAAACCATAATGCTCATAAACTTCCCGGATCTTCGCGGTCATCTCGTTGACGGCGCGAATATCGTTTGCCGAACGATCGACGAAGCCGCGGGGAAGTCTGGCCTTGAGCTTTTGTGGTTTCTTCTGCTTGTCGTTCATTTCCAACGTCTTCCGCTCACTGTGACAGTGGCGGTTTCCTAGCGGATTGGGCCCGGTGCGGCAAGGGCGAAGGCCCTTGATCCGGAACACAGAATCGATTGAACGAGAGAGAATGGATCGAATGGCAGGAGCTCTATCATGATCGCCGAGGCGCTTCTCTATGCTGCGACCGTTCCGATGACATTGAAGGAGCATCGCCGGTTCATCCGATACTCCGTTAATCTATGGTCCCGCGCCGGCCGCTGCAGCCGGCAATGGGCGGAGCACGAGGAGCGGAGCCGAAACGCTGTAACGAGCGCCATGGCGGGCCTGCGGCAGAAAAGGACCGCGCTCGTCCTGGGGTCAGGCCTGCTACGCGACGTCCCGATCGAGGAACTGTGCGAGAACTTCGACACCGTTGTGCTCGTCGACCTCGTGCATCTTGCCTCGGTGCGCCTGTGGCTCCGGCTTAAAGGCTACAGCAATGTTCGGCTGATCGAGCGCGATCTCTCGGGCTATGACGAGCTCGCCGCGGGTAGGCAGCCGGAGCCGCTCGCCTTTCTCAGAACAATTCCGTATCTCGACTTCGTCGTCTCGGCCAACCTCCTCTCCCAGATCGGTCGCGGCGCAAAACGCCGCTACGAGGCGGAAGAGAAAGGCGCCATGCCCGCCGATACCGTCACGCAACTGATCGAGGCGCACCGGTCGGCGTTGAAGGCAGCGCCCTGCAGAACTTGCCTGATTACCGATATCTCCTATGCCGTCATCGACCGCAATGGGAAGGTTCATGAGGAGCCTGACTTGCTGCACGGCGTGTCGCTGTCATCGGTTCAAGCCAACTGGAAATGGCCCGTGGCGCCGCTCGGAGAAGAGAGCGCGGACTATCAGATCGTCCACGAGGTCGTTGCTGCTTATTGAGGTTGGTGTCCCCACCTCGGCGGCCACGAGGTTCCTCGCCAAATCTGCGGCCGAGTTGGCAAATGCAACCACTCTCCGCCAAAAGTCGCAGACGGTCGGAACGCGCCAAAAGCGGCTACGCCCGGATAGCCATCCGACAGCTGGGCACGGTCGGTGAAGTCCGAGCAACCTCAGAGCACAGGGCATTGTCGTGAAGGTTGCGGCACGGGCCGCCGTGAACGGCAATGTCTCTTAGCCGTAAAGATATTCCGGAAGCCAGAGTGTCATGCCCGGCCACACATACATGATAATCATGCAGAGGATGACGATCAGCATGTAGGGCATCATGCCGGCGAAGATCTGGTTGAGGGTGACGTGCGGTGGTGAGACCCCCTTGAGATAATAGGCCGACATTGCCACCGGCGGCGACAGGAACGCCGCCTGCAGATTGACGAAGACGAGCACGCCCCAGAGGATCGGATCTATATCGAAGTGCCTCAGCATCGGAAGGAAGATCGGCACGAAGATGACGATGATCTCGGTCCATTCGAGCGGCCAGCCGAGAATGAAGATGATCGCCTGCGACAGGATCATGAATTGCACAGGCGTGAGATCGAGCGCCAGCACCCACTCTTCAACCAGCGCCTGGCCGCCGAGGATGGCGAAGACAGCGGAGAAGAGCGCCGAACCGACGAAGAGCCAGCAAACCATGGCCGTGGTCTTCGCTGTCAGGAAGACCGCCTCCTTCGTGCGTTTCCAGTCGAGCGTCCGGGCCTGGAACGCCAGCAGAAAGGCTCCGGCGGCACCGACCGCGGCGGACTCGGTCGCCGTCGTGATGCCGAACAGAATGACGGCGAGCACGACGACGGTCAGGATCCCGAGCGGCATGACCGAGGAAACCAGCAGTTTCACAACCTGCAGCCGCTCCGCACTCATATTCCTGTAGTAGCGCACGAGCACCGCCGCTGCGATTACGGCGATGATCCCGAAGGCCACGTAGAAAGTGGTAGCTGGCCCGTTCACCGCCACCGGTGCGGCGTCGGATGCGGGTGCGCCGAGTTGTTCCAGCCCTTCCGGTGCTTCCGCCTCCGCCGATGCCTGAGGATAGATGACGACATACCACCAAACGAGCGCCAGGGTGAATGCCGTCAGCAAGAAGGGCACGAGCGCGGCGCAAGCATTCTTGACCAGCTCCCAGTAGCTGAGTCGCCCCTCGCCAGTCTCGAGCGCCATCGCCTTTGATGGCGAGAGCAATGCGCGGAGAAGCCCGACCAGCATGTTGTGGGAATAGAGCGCCTGAAAGCTCTTCATCCAGGTGGGCACGGGGACTCTCGTCTGTTGCTCGGGCAATGCGGGCGCGATCTTCGGACTGATCGTCGCCCAACCGAGGATGTAGGCAAGGTAGAGAAGCGCGAGGAAGAAGCCGGGAAACATCGCGGCGGCGTAGAGTTTGACGACCGATTGTCCAGCAACCGCCGCATAGACGATGATCATCACGGATGGCGGGATCAGAATGCCCAGCGTGCCGCCGGCGGTAATCACCCCGGAGGCAAGCCTGACGTCATAGCCGGCGCGCAGCATCGGGTTCATTGCAATGACACCCATCAGCACCACCACGGCGCCGACAAGGCCGCTGGCAATGCCCCAGAAGGTGCAGACGATGAGTGTTGCAACGGCAAGCGAGGCGGGGACCCGCCGGAAGGAAAGCTGGATGCTGTAGAACATCTTGTCCACCAGCGCACCGCGCTCCATGACGTAGCCCATCAGCACGAACAGCGGGATGGAGATCAGGACATCGTTGGTCATCGCCCCATAGGTGCGCTGAACCATCAGGTCGAAGACGCGGTTGTCGATCCAGTGCTCGGCCGGATTGTAGAATGCATAGAACCCGAACAGCATGCCGAGCCCCATCAGCGTGAAAGCTGTCGGGAATCCCATGACGATGACGACCACGATGAGAATTAGCATCGTCAGTCCGAGGAACGGATCGCTCACGTCTCGATGTCTCCCCCCCGGCCCCGTTGCCGCGCCGCCCTATCGATATCCTGGGCGCGCTCGATCGCGTCCTCGCGCGTCTGCGCGTCTATGTGCTCGCTATGCGCAAGCTGTTCGGCGACAACGTCGATTTCCTCCACATCCTTGAGCCGGCGCGGCCATTCTCCGGTCTTCAGGCAGATGATGCAGCGCGCTATCTCGGCAAGCCCCTGAAGCATGACGAGCACGCCCGCTGCCGGAATGACGGTCTTGAAGTAGTAGATCGGCGGGCCTTCCGCCGTGACAGTCGAATGCTCGCCGATCCGCCAGGATAGCGCCGCATAGTGGTAACCGGCATAGATGAGCGCGGCGACGCCCGGCAGGAAGAATAGGACATAAAGGAGGAGATCGAGCGTCGCCTGTATGCGAGGCCGCAGCGAGCTGTAGAGAAAGTCGCCGCGTACATGGGCATTCTGCGCCAGAGCATAGGCTCCGGCGAGCATGAACAGGGTGCCATAGAACATGTTGCTGACATCGAAGATCCACGCCGTCGGCATGTTCATGATGTAGCGCTTGAAGACTTCGATGCAGACGAGTGTCATCAGGCCGATGATCAGCCACGCCGCAGCCTTGCCGACCCACACGCTGATCGCATCGATCCTGATGAGAAACTGCTGAACGTCCACGGGTGCCCCCCGAGATAGCCCATACCTTCGTCAGAAGCATCGTTGTCCGGTGATGACGTTATAGTTCCTTCGCAACCCCGTTCGGGCCGAAGTAGTGATCGAAGGCCAGTCGGCGGTTGACGACGGTATCCTGTTCCCACCGCGTTGCCCGCGCCGCAAAAGCTATTTGCGACTGGATGACCTCCTTGAACAGCGGGTTTTCCGCCGCCTTCTTCTTCACGACCTCGTCGTAGACTTCCAGTTGCCTTTTGAGGATCGCTTCCGGCGTTTTGTAGAACTTGACCTTTTCGGTGGTCTGCATCTCGGCGTAGTCAGTCGAATAGCGGTCGATCGCCTTCCAGGCCATGTCCTGGGAGGCCGCCTCCGCGGCGTTGGAGATGATCGCCTTCATCTGGTCAGGCAATGCATCATATTTCGCCTTGTTGAACAGCACCTCGAACTGCTCGGCATTCTGGTGATAGCTTTGCAGCATGCAGATCTTGGAGACGTCCGGGAAACCGAGAGCCCGGTCGGACGACGCGTTGTTGAACTCGGCCGCGTCAAGCAGGCCGCGGTCCAATGCCGCCACGATCTCGCCACCCGGCAGCGCATTGACCGCGGCACCGAGGCCGGTGAACACATCAATGGAAATGCCGACGGTGCGGAATTTAAGTCCCTGAATATCCTCGACCTTGGCGACCGGCTTCTTGAACCAGCCGAGCGGCTGTGTCGGCATCGGCCCATAGAGGAACGAAACCACATTGGCCCCGATCGATTCATAGAGCTTTACGAGGAGCTCCCTGCCGCCGCCGTATTTGTGCCAGGCGAGCAACATGTTGGCATCCATGGCAAATCCCGGCCCCGAGCCCCACAATGCCAGCGCCGCTTGTTTGCCGTAGTGATATGCGACGACGCCGTGCCCTCCGTCGAGCGTCCCCTGGGAGACCGCGTCGAGCAGACCGAATGCGGGCACCACGGCACCCGCCGGCAGCACTTCAATTTTGAGATCGCCGCCAGTCATGTCGGTGACCTTTTTTGCGAAATCAAGCGCGAATTCGTGAAAGATGTCCTTGGACGGCCATGTGCTCTGCCAACGCATGTTGACCGGTCCCTGCGCCTTGACGACGCTTGGTGCCGCGATCATCGCCGCACCGGCCATGGCTGTCCCCATTAGAAATTTGCGGCGCGACGGTCTCCCTCTGGTCTCCGTATGTTTCATCTTTTCCTCCCGAAGCATGGGCTTCCTCGCGCTTATGGCGAGATGCGGAAAAGGGTTCTGCAGCTCTCCGCTCGCATCCCGCTCACGAGCTTCTATTTTAGCTTTGAATAATACTCCCCAATGAGCTCCAACTACAACACCGTGCGTCCGTACCTTTCCCTGAACCACGTGCTTTCGAAGCTGCTATCTGGCTGGCCCCGTTAGAACCGCCCGACGTCAACCCCGGCACCTCAGAGGCCGTTCCACGGCTGTCTTGCCGACAACTCTTGATATTTTTTATCATCCTCTGCCCATCGCCCAATGGGATGGCCGCTTGGGGGCCGAATGCCGCCGCCGCACTGGGAGCGTCTGCCAAATCCGCAAAAAGCACCTTGGCATCCTCGCGTCGTGTTCCTATCTTGACCGAATGCGCTTTCTTGCAATCATAGCGATGGTATTCGCCTGGCTCGCTTACGGCACCATGTCAGCCTGGGCTGGCTGTCCGACATGCCTATCCATGCAGACGGTCGCTTCGAATGTCAGCGGTGAGCATCAGCACATGACCGGGATGGATGTGGACGAGAAAGCCAAATCGCCGCCCCCACAACAGGATCCCTGCTCAGCCAGTGGCATGGTGCACATGCCCTTCTGTTCGGCCTGTCTTGTCATTCCGCCGTCGAGCGTTGTCGCCGCGGCCGGCAAGCAAGTGTTTTCCTATCCTGCTCCCGGACCGGCTCATGCCATGCGGGATGCGCGCCCTGCGCCGCTGGCGCCGCCTCCCCGGCTTGTCTGACGGTTTTCATGAACAGCTGCGGTCCAAGGCCGCGCATTGAATTCCAATATCAGACAGAGGAAGGAAATCCCATGTCTCTGAAAGTTCTCGCCATTGCTGCAACTCTTGCACTCTCCACCGCGTCTGCCTTCGCGGAAGATATGCAGATGGACATGAGCAAGCCGACGGGCGACCACAGCGCAGCAAGCCACGCCTTTGCGGAGGCGAACGCAAAGATGCACAAGGACATGACGCTGGAGTATACCGGCGACACCGACGTCGACTTCGTCCGCGGCATGATCCCGCACCATCAGGGCGCAATCGACATGGCGAAGATCGAGCTGCAATACGGCAAGGATCCTGAAATTCGCAAGCTAGCAGAAGCCGTGATCAAGGCCCAGGAGGCGGAGATCACCGACATGCTGGCCTGGCTGAAGGCACACGGCAAGTAGCATGCGAAGGACGCCGGAGCAGCAAGCCCCGGCGTCCGCATCCACAAGACGGCAGATCAGGCCTTCGGCTGGAATGGCTCTGGCCGGCGGCCGGCTTCCTGCCGCGCAAGCATCCAGCCCGGATATTCAGGCGCCAGCGCGCTGACCTCGTCCAGCTTCGTCAGGTCGGCGGTATCGAGTTTCAGATTGACAGCCGCCAGGTTCTGGTCGAGCTGCTCGACGCGCTTGGCACCGATGATGACCGTCGTCACGAAAGGCTTGGCCAGAATATACGCAAGCGCCACGGTCGCGACGCTCGTGCCGTGCTTCTCGGCAATCTCGCGCATGACGGCAACGCAGGCCCAAGCGCGATCCTTGTCGACCGGCGGAAAATCGAACGAGGCACGGCGACCTTCCCCGTTGCCGGGTGCTCCCGGCCCGTATTTGCCGGAAAGGAGGCCGCCAGCCAGCGGCGACCAGACCATCAGACCAAGTTTTTCTTCCTGCATCATCGGCACGATGTCGCGCTCGAGGTCGCGGCCGGCAATCGAATAGTAGGCCTGCACGGCCTCGAACCGCGCGAAGCCGCGGCGCTCCGAAATACCGAGCGCCTTGGCGATGCGCCATGCCTGCCAGTTCGAGACGCCGACATAGCGCACAAGACCACGGGACACGAGATCGTCGAGCGCGCGCAACGTCTCGTCGATCGGCGTAACCGTATCGGTGGCGTGGATCTGATAGAGATCGACATGATCGGTCTGCAAGCGCTCCAGGCTTGCCTCGACCGAATCCATGATGTGGCCACGCGAGGCGCCGCGATCGTTCGGCTTGTCGCCCATGAGGCCGTAGACCTTCGTGGCAACGACGACGTCCTTGCGAGGAACACCCAGGTTCGTCAGGGCTTGGCCGAGCAGCTTTTCGGATTCCCCGAAGGAATAAACGTCAGCCGTGTCGATGAAATTCACGCCGGCGGCAAGCGATCTTTCGACGATCCGGTCGGCTACCTTCTGATCGACGTCGGCAATCGCGCCCCAGATATTGCCTTCGCCTGCGGCACCGAACGTCATCGTGCCAAGGCAGATTTCGGAGACGAATAGGCCCGTATTTCCAAGTTGGTTGTAACGCATGATCGAACATTTCCTTGTGACGGCCGCGGGCTTGTCCACGGACAGATGAATTCATTTTTTGGTTATTGGCCTGCCCATGACAGGAACAGCCGGAATGCGGCTGCGCGGGAGGCACTATCGATGTAAGGCGAGACAGCGGCATTTCAACACACCGTGTACACGCCTCACGGCTTTGCGATCCCCTTGTTTCGCAGCCATCTTTCAATAGATTCCAATCAGATCACTCGGAGGTGGGCGATGACGACCCGTACGCTGACGACCATCGGCTTCGATGCCGACGACACGCTCTGGCAGAATGAGCAATACTACCGGCTTACCGAGGCGCATTTCACCGAATTGCTCGCCGATTTTGCAGACGGCCCTAGGATCTCGGAGCGCTTGCTGGAGGCAGAGAAGCGCAATCTCCGCCACTACGGCTTCGGCATCAAGGGATTTACCCTGTCGATGATCGAGACAGCGATCGAGATCACCGAGGGCAAGGTTCCTGCCAGCGTCATTGCCGGTATTCTCGACACCGGCCGCGACCTGCTTTCCCACCCGGTCGAGACCCTACCGCACGTACAGGAGACCCTGGCGGCGCTCTCGGAAAGCTACCTGCTGGTGATGATCACCAAGGGTGACCTGTTCGATCAGGAGCGCAAGCTTGCGCAATCCGGGCTCGGCGACTTCTTTCACGCCGTCGAGATTGTCTCCGACAAGACCGCGGTAACGTACCGCCGGATCTTCTCCAAAGTCGGCGGCGGTCCGGAACGGGCTATGATGGTCGGCAACTCGCTGAAATCAGACATTGTCCCCGCAATCGCCGCCGGCAGCTACGGGGTCTTCGTGCCGCATGAACTCACCTGGGTCGTCGAGCATGTCGAGGAACCGAAGGACGCACCGCGCTTTCGCAAGATCGAACATCTCGGAGAGCTGCGCGGCCTGATCGAGGGGATAGACTAACCCGTTGTCACTGCCTTGAGGGAAAGAGCGGCGACGGCGATTGCTTTTCGGTCGGAGCGGTGGGTTGCGGCGGCGTTGCCTGCGGCTCGACGAGAATGCTGTAGGGTGCGCCGAGGCCGCGGCGCGGCGATACCTTGGAATAGTAAGGCCGCAGCAGCCAGGTTGTGCTGTCCTTGACAGTGATAGTGTAGCTGCTGCCATCCTCGTCGGTACCGAAGATTGCCTCCTCATCAGGCATCGCGAGATCGAATATCGAGAGAAAGGCAAACTTGCTCTTTGTCGCGAAGCTGACCTTCACATGCTGGCCCGCCTTGACGGGCAGCGTGTAGACGCGGCCGTTGCCGAACTTTGTCCATCCCTTGAGTTCCATGGTCGCGGCCGGGAATTGCAGCTTCTCCAGTCGCTCTCCTGGCTGCAGCTCTGGTTGTTGTTGAGCAAATGACACAGACGCCATAAGGGCGCAGAAGGCAACGGTGACCGCGAGCCGCTTCATGGGCGCACCAACGCGTCGCGCATCGCCTCAACCTCGGCGCGGCAGAAGCAACCTTCGATGTGATCGTTGACAAGTCCCATTGCTTGCATGAAGGCATAAACTGTGGTCGGCCCGACAAACGTCCAGCCGCGTTTCTTCAAATTCTTGGAAATGACGACCGATGTCGGTGTCGTCGGGTTCGCCATGACAGCGGCACGATCGACCACCTTCGGCCGTTCGTTGTGACCGGGTTCGAAGCTCCAGAAATAATGCGCCAGCGACCCGAATTCCGCGCGGAGTTCGATCGCACGCCGGGCGTTGTTGATCGTCGAGACGATCTTGCCGCGATGCCGGACGATGCCGGGATCGGCAAGGCAACGGTCGATATCTTTGTCTTCGAAGAGCGCAACCTTCTCGAAATCGAAGCCGGCAAAGGCAGCGCGAAAATTGTCGCGCTTGCGCAAGATGGTGAGCCAGGACAAGCCGGACTGGAACCCTTCCAGGCAGATCTTTTCGAACAGGCGGAGATCATCCGTTACCGGCCGTCCCCATTCCTCGTCATGATATCTGAGATAATCCGGGAGGTTGGCGTGCCAGTGACAGCGGCCCTTGCCGTCTTCGCCGATGATGATGCCCGTATCGCTCATGATCCCGCTTCGCTTTCTTGCTCCGAATCCGGCTTTACCATTTGCAAACTCTGTTTCCAAACCGAACGATAACCCTGACGAAAAGTTTATCTCTCGCTTCTGACTTGAATGAATTCAAATTTACCATTCGCTGGCGGGAACGATGGCAGCTTGAAGGCAGGCGGCCGCCGCCGTCCGCACATGTTCGGCCATTTGTAGAGAGTCCGTCCGATGATCAAATCCCTTCTGCTCGCCGCAGCGATGCTCGGCGTCTTTTCCACGGCCGCGCTTGGCGACGACCGTTACGCAACGCGCCCGCCGGTCGTCTTGAGCCCAGACCTTGCAGCTCCCTGGATCATGCAGCTCGGCGGCAAGGTTCGCCCCGTCGTCTACCAGCGGCCGGTCGTCGCGCAGCGCGGGCTGTTCACGTCCGGCGCCTTCCGCCGCGCTCCCGCCGCCACGGCGCAGCCGGTATCCGCCATCAACCCTGGCGTTCCCGTCATCCGTCGCCAGCTTGAGCCGCAATACCTGCCGCAGATCGTCACCTACGACACCAAGGAGCGGCCTGGCACGATCGTCATCGATACCAACAACCGCTTCCTCTATCTGGTGATGGACGGCGGCAAAGCGCGGCGTTACGGCGTCGGCGTCGGCAAGCCAGGCTTCGAGTGGGCCGGCGTGCACAAGATCACCCGCAAGTCCGAATGGCCGGACTGGACGCCGCCGTCGGAAATGATCGGCCGCGAAGCCGCCAAGGGCCATTATCTCCCGGCGCGCATGGACGGTGGTCCTGGGAACCCGCTTGGCGCGCGCGCCATGTATCTCGGTTCGACGCTCTATCGCATTCATGGAACCAATGCGCCGTGGACGATCGGCAACGCCGTTTCCTCCGGCTGCATCCGGCTGCGCAATGAAGACGTCGTTGACCTTTACGAACGCGTAAACGTCGGAACCCGCGTCATCGTCATGTAAAGGCTCATCAATACAGGCGCGTCGTCAAGAACAGTTGCAATTAAACATCTCCACTGCTTCATTCGACGTCTAATATCTTGAATCGGATCGAAGTTCGGGTAGCTTCGGTCCGGTTTTGCTTTGAGGGAATCAACCATGCTGAAATTCGCGACGGCTCTTACAGCCGCCGGCCTTCTGGTCTCTTCCATGTCCGCATCGGCTTTTGCGCAGCCGATCACGCCTGCTCACGATGGCGCCCCTGTCGTGCGGGTCGCCTCGCCGCCGAAGTCGGTCAAGCCGCAGTTCAAGCGCCAGCGCGTGCACCTCGTCACGAATGAAGCGCCCGGAACGATCATCATCGATACCAACAACAAGTTCCTATACCTGGTCGAAAGCAAGAACCGCGCGACGCGCTACGGCATCGGCGTCGGCCGTGAAGGCTTCGGCTGGTCCGGTGTGGTCAAGATTGGCCGCAAGGCAGAGTGGCCGACCTGGACGCCGCCGGCTGAGATGCGCGTTCGCGAGGCGGCGAAGGGTCATATCATCCCGGCCTTCCAAGAAGGCGGCGAGGACAATCCGCTCGGCGCGCGCGCCATGTACCTCTACCAGGGCGGCCGCGATACGATCTTTCGCATTCACGGAACGACCCAACCCTGGACGATCGGCCTCAACATGTCGTCCGGCTGCATCCGCATGATGAACAAGGATGTCATCGATCTCTACGACCGTGCCCCTGTCGGCACGAAGGTCATCGTCATCGGCCCCGGCAACAAGCAGGGCGAGGTCAGCTTCGAGGATCGCGGCATCGACGTGCTACGGACGCTGTTCGGCGGCTGAGGCAAGCGACAAGGCGGCCGGGCAACCGGTCGCCTATTTCGATCCGCAGCTAACCTTGCCGCTGGCCGCAAGCGGCTTCGCACCGCCCTCGACAGCCAGTTCATAGGTCCCTGAGAACGCGGTCATGGATTTGCCGCGCTGGCCGGCCGTTACGATCAGGCTGAGACCTTGGCCTTTCGCATCGTCGCCGCCGTCATAGAACACCTCCAGCCGCAGTTCGCCATCATGTGACCAATGGTGCGTCAGGTTTTCCGAATTGACGGCAATCTTCTTGAGCGCTTGCGGGATATCGCCGCTCTTCATCACCAGGGCGCCGCGAAAATGATTGAGCTTGTGGCCGCCACCAGCCTCGAAGCCGCTTTCCACCGTGAAGCGCACATCCTTGTCATCCGCCGAGCAGAAAAAGCGAGTGTCTGCGTGGGCGGCTCCAGCCGCGCTGCAGAAAGCCGTAAGCGCGAGGATTGTGCGATGCATATCGGGCTCCCGAGATCGCCGGACGATCCGGCGCCGCTAAGCTAGGGGCAAACCCTTTAATTTTTCCGATACATCGCCGCCATAAGCCCAATCCAGCAGTTGGACTGTGTGAACGATCGGAACGGCCGTCCCCGTCGCGATCTGCATCATGCAGCCGATATTGCCGCTTGCGATCACATGCGGCTTCGTCGCTTCGAGGTTCTTCACCTTGCGGGCCCTGAGCGCATCGGAAATATCCGATTGCAGGATGTTGTAGGTGCCGGCGGAGCCACAACAGAGGTGACCTTCGGAAGGGTCACGGACATTGAAGCCCGCAGCCTTCAACAGCTGCTTCGGCGCCATTGTGATCTTCTGGCCGTGCTGCATCGAGCAAGCCGAATGATAGGCCACGGTGATGCCCTTCGGCATCTGCACGGGCAGCTCGAGCGATACGAGATATTCGGTGATGTCCTTCGCCAGGGACGAGACGCGCGCCGCTTTTTCGGCATAGGCCGCATCCAGCCGCAGCATATGGCCGTAGTCCTTGATGGTCGTGCCGCAGCCGGAGGCGGTGATGATGATCGCGTCGAGGCCGCCCCTCTCGATTTCCCGCGTCCACACGTCAACGTTGGCACGGGCGCTCGCCAATGCCTGCTCCTCGCGTCCCATGTGATGGACGAGCGAGCCGCAGCAAACCTCTCCGTCGGGAACGACGACTTCGACTCCGAACCGCGTGAGCAGGCTGATCGTCGCTTCGTTGATGCCGGGATCCAGCACCGGTTGCGCGCAACCGGTCAGGATCGCCACGCGGCCACGCTTCTCACCGACCGCCGGGTGGCTCGCCGGCACGGCATAGACGGAAGCCGGAGGAATGCGACGCGGCGCGAGCGCCAACATCGCGGCAAATGGTTTCAATGCGGGCGTGCGCCGCAGAAGGCCTGCGAACGGACGGCCCGCCGACGACAGCTTGAGCGCCAGGCGAAATCGATCGGGATAAGGCAGAACAGCAGCGAGGATGGCGCGCACGAGCCTGTTCATGAAAGGACGCTTGTAGGTTTTCTCGATATGCGCCCGCGCATGGTCGACGAGGTGCGTGTAGTCGACGCCGGAGGGACAGGTCGTTACGCAGGCCAGACATGAGAGGCAGCGGTCGATATGCGTGACGACTTCAGTGTCTGCCGGGCGCCCATTTTCCAGCATATCCTTGATCAGGTAGATGCGCCCGCGCGGGCTGTCGAGCTCATTGCCGAGCGTCACATAGGTCGGACAAGTCGCGGTGCAGAAGCCGCAATGCACACATTTGCGCAGGATCTTTTCAGATTCGGCGACGTGCGGATCGGTAAGCTGGGCCGGCGTGAAATTGGTCTGCATTGCCTCAGGCTCCTGCCATCTTCCCAGGATTGAAGATGCCGGCTGGATCGAATTTCAGTTTCAGCCGCTGCGACAGCAAGGCCACCGCCTCCTGCTGTGGCTGAAAGGCGGCGGTCATTGCCCGCATCTGTTCAGATGCGCGGATGAGCGTCGCGTGGCCGCCGCCCACCGCCTTGATGAAACGGCGCAGGAGGTCAGCATCCGCGTCGGCCTCCATCCGCATCCAGATCAGGCCGCCCTGCCAGTCGTAGAATGCATCGACTCCGGCTTCGAGGCGAAGCGCGGCGACCAGCTGATGGCCGGTGCCTGGGGCGACGGAGACGCGCCAGACCGGTCGCGGCGTACGGTCGGCATAAGGAGCGACATCCCGGATATCTCTCCAGAGACGGACACTCTCTTCTTGCTCGAGGCGCGTGACGGATCCGAACGCCCCCATGGCGGCAGCGAGTTTGGTTGCCCTGGCATCGACGGAGCCGGGTAGGCCTTCGATCCGCAGACAGGTCCCCTCGCCTTCGGAGAGCGTGCTGTCGAGAAATTTCCAGGCGACGGTCATCGGCAAATGCGCGGCACCGGAGACTTCAGCGGGCAGTGCCATCGCCGCCGCCATGGCGTTCGCAGCCTCGGCGTCGTTCAGGCCGGAGATGACGATCGTTGCTTCGGTTCTCGGGCGCGGCGGCACGCGAAAGGTCACTTCGGTGAGGAAGCCCAGCGTGCCGTGCGAGCCGGCCATCAGCTTGACGAGGTCCAGCCCGGTGACGTTCTTCATGACGCGGCCGCCGGCCTTGATCACCTCGCCCTTGCCATTGATGAAGCTCACGCCAAGCAAGCTATCGCGCGCGGCTCCGGCCACGAAACGGCGCGGGCCGGAGACATTGGCGGCAAAGACACCGCCGATCGTCGGCTCACCTGATGTGCCCATGATCGGACGATGGTCCATGGGCTCGAAGGCCATCATCTGACCATTCTCTGCCAGGGCAGCCTCGATTTCGGCGAGCGGCGTTCCGGAACGGGCGGTCAAAACCATCTCTCCGGGATTGTAGGCAGTGATGCCGCTGAGATTGGACGAACGCAGGCGGTTTTCCGCGGCGACGGCATTTCCGAAACCGGAGCGGGTGTTGCCGCCGCAGACCGCAAGCGGCTTGCCTTCCCGCGCATGACTGCGGACGATTGCCGCAGCCTCTTCGTCCGTCATAGGCGATAGATCGATCATGCGGCCGGACGTCCCTCGAGCGGGAAGACCTTGGACGGATTAAGGAGCCAGGCCGGATCGAATGCAGCGCGTGCTGCCATCTGCTGTGCGAGATCCGCCTCGGAATACTGGTGGCGCATCAGATCGCGCTTTTCGATGCCGACGCCATGTTCGCCTGTCAGACAACCGCCAGCATCGACACAGAGCTTCAGGATTTCCATCCCCGCAGCTTCTGCGCGGGCGGCATCTTCAGGATCGTTGGCATTGAAGAGGATGAGCGGATGCATGTTGCCATCGCCGGCATGGAAAACATTCGCGACCCGAAGCCCATAGCGATCGACGATCTCGGACGTCTTCCTCAGTACATACGAAAGCTGGCTGAGCGGCACGGTTCCATCCATGCAGATATAGTCGGCAATGCGGCCGGTTGCACCGAAGGCAGACTTCCGGCCCTTCCAGATCAACGCCGCCTCGGTTGCCGACTGGCACTCACGGACAGTTTTCACGCCATGCCTGCGCGAGATTTCGACGATGCTCTTCAGCATGTCGTCCATTTCTGCTTCCGATCCTTCGACCTCCACGATCAGCAGCGCGCCGACATCAAGGGGATAGCCGGCCTTGGCAAAGGCTTCGCAGATTTCGATCGCCGGCTTGTCCATGAATTCGATGGCGACGGGGATGATGCCTGATGCAATGATATCGGCGACACAGGATCCCGCCTCTTCCGAGGTATCGAAGCCGAAAAGGACCGGTCGCGCGCCCTCCGGCTTGGCGATCAGCCGGACCGTCGCCTCCGTGACGATCCCGAGCTGGCCTTCGTGCCCGCACACGAGGCCAAGCAAGTCGTAGCCTGCGGCATCCAGTGCCTTGCCTCCGAGATCGATGACGGTGCCGTCGATGAGGACCATCTTTACGCCGAGCAGATTGTTGGTTGTCACCCCATATTTCAGGCAATGCGCGCCGCCCGAATTCATGCCGACATTGCCGCCGATCGTACAAGCCAGCTGCGAGCTCGGGTCAGGAGCATAGAAAAAACCGTCCGCCGAGACGGATTCGGAAATATTCAGATTGGTGACGCCGGCTTCGACGACCGCCGCACGGTTGGGGAGATCGATTTCGAGAATGCGGTTCATCTTGGAGACGCAAACCACGACTGCATCTTCCTGCGGGATCGCTCCGCCCGAGAGCGAGGTCCCCGCGCCGCGCGGGACAACGGGAACCCCATAGCGATGACAGTACTTCATGACTGCGGCCACCTCGGCGGTCGTCCGCGGCAAGGCAACCGCCAGCGGCATCCGGCGATAGGAAACGAAGGCATCCGTCTCGAACGGCATCAGTTCGCGAGCCTCGTGCACAAGGCATTCCGGCGGTAATAGGTCGATGAGATCAGCAACGATCTGCCGGCGGCGGGCAAGCACATCGGCACGCGGGGCGAGAAACGAAATGGTGTTGGACATGGCTCTCTCCCTTCGCTCGCGACAGCGAAACCGGACGCATCCTCCACGCTTCCGGCTCAATCGGGCTTAGCACTTTCCCGATTGTGGCGCAAATGCTAAGCACTTATTCCAAAAGGATAAACAATCAGGCGCATGACCAATCTCGGTGACCTCGAAATTTTCGCAAAAGTCGTTTCGACGGGAAGCATGTCGCTCGCCGGCCGGGCCCTCGGCTTTTCGCCGGCAGTTGTCTCGAAGCGGATCAAAAGGCTTGAGGATCGGCTGGGCACGCGGCTCCTGCAGCGCACGACCCGGCAGATTTCGCTGACCGAGGCGGGCCAGGGCTTCTACGACCGCGTGCTCGGCATTCTCGCCGGCATCGAGGAGGCAGAATACTACATTTCCGGACGCTCAGCGCAAATGCACGGAACCCTGAAGGTGACGGCACCGACCTCGTTCGGACGCACGCATGTCGCCCCGCACCTGAAGTCCTTCATGGATATGCATCCTGGGCTTGCGATTCATCTCGTACTCAGTGACGAATTCACCGACATCGTGGGCGAAGGCTTCGACCTTGCGATCCGCATCGCGGAACTGACGGACTCGAGCCTGGTCGCGCGGCGACTTGCGCCTGTGCGCCGCCTGCTTTGCGCTTCGCCAGACTATCTCGCAACCAACGGTACACCGCAGACGATCGAAGACCTGAAGCAACATCGTTGCCTGCCCGCGCACAACAACGACGCCTGGCGGCTGGAAGGGCCCGAAGGCCCGCTTTCCCTGCGGCCGGAAGGGATGCTTGTCACGAATTCAAGCGAGGTCGTCCGGGAGGCTGTCATATCAGGGCTTGGCATCGCGCTGCGCTCCACCTGGGACATCAGCCGGGAACTGAAGGATGGCCGGCTCGTACACATCCTTACGGCCTACGAAGGATCGCGCAACGTGACGCTTTCCGCGGTTTACCCGAGCCGCCAGTTCCTGCCGGCAAAGGTGCGGCTGTTCATCGATTATCTCGCCGAGGTTTACGGACCGGTTCCCTATTGGGAACGCTCAATGGTGTAACGGACGCAGCCCAGCCAGCTAGATTCGAATGGCTGGTGGTCGTCCCTCACAATGATGGTGTCGCGGAAGCGGCGACTGCGGACACAGAAGCAAGCACTCGGCGAGGGATTAAGCTCACAAGGGATTGACTCGGGAGAACCCGTTACAGAAGACGCTCAATTCGCCAGCCTCCCGATTGCGAGATCGAGAAGTGCCCGCAAGCGCGCCTGCCGCTTCATGTCCCGGTGATAACCGACCCAGGTGTCGCGCCCGGGCGGAGCCTCGCCGAGGTCGACCGGCTCGATGTCAGCGATTGAATCGCCAAGAGGGCGCGGCAAAACGGCCAGGCCGGCGCCATTCCTGCAAAGCGTCGCCTGCACATCGCGATTGTTGCTACGCATGGCAATCTCGGCCTTTGGCAGCAGGCGCGTCAGCCATGCGACATCCGGCATGCCGCCAAAGGCCTCGTCCATCGTTACCAGACGCGCGCCTGTGCCATCGCCTGCTTTGGGATGCTCCTCGCCACGGCTAGTGTAGAGCCGATAGTCGATGTGGAACAGCTTGCGCGATATCACCTCCGGCTCGGTGAAGGGCGCGATCCGAAAAACGATATCCGCCTCTCGGCGCGAAAGGCTCAGCAGGCGGCTATCGGTGAGCAATTCGACGACGATCTTCGGATAGCTCAGCGAGAATTCCGCAAGCACCGGCGCAAGCACATGCGCACCAAACCAATCCGAAGAGGACAAGCGCAGAAAGCCGCTCAACTGCCGGTTCTGCCCGGCGAGTTCCCGCTCAAGGCCGAGTGCTTCTTCTTCCATGCGCTGGGCGTGCGCAAAGACGGCTGCGCCCTCATCCGTCAGCACGAAGCCGTCCGCCGTCCGCTGAAACAGGGTCTGGCCCAGCGAGACTTCCAAAGCACGCAGACGGCGGCCCATCGTCGGCTGCGTCAGGCCAAGGCTGCGAGCGGCCGCACCCAGAGTGCCCTGGCGCGCAATCGCCAGGAACAGCTTGAGATCGCTCCATTCCATGACCCATCTCCCAAACACAAGCGCATGGACTTCATGCAATCTCTTTCATTCCCATTCGAATTTCAACGGTGCATTCTCCTTCCCACACGGACGAAAGGAGAGTTGCATGTCTGCGACGACTACGGTGAAGGCGCTGCTGATTGACGCGCCGAAAGCCGGCCGTCGACGCTCGACTGATCGCGCCGAAGCCCCACAACCTCTCGATGCGTGAGGCAGCGGCCCTGCCGCTGATCGCAATTACAGCTTGGGAAGGGCTGGTCGATCGCGCCAATGTCCGGACTGGCTGGCAGGTTCTTGTCCTCGGCGCTGGCGGCGGTGTGGGGCACATTGCCGTGCAGATCGCAAAAGCCGCAGGCGCCGATGTCTTTGCTGTCGACAGCGCTTCCAAGGCTGACTACCTCGCACGCCTTGGAGCAACGCCGATCGACTACAAGGCAGCGACCGTCGAGGACTATGTCCGCAATCATGCGGGCGTCAAAGGCTTCGATGTCGTCTACGACACCGTCGGCGGCACCGGCCTCGATACAGCCTTCCAGGCTGTCGGTCGGTTCGGTCACGTCGTCAGCGCGCTCGGATGGGGGACCCATGCCCTCGCCCCTCTGTCGTTCAAGGCGGCGACCTATTCGGGCGTGTTCACGCTGCTGCCGCTTCTGACCGGCGAAGGGCGCAGCCATCACGGCGAAATCCTGCGGGAGGTGAGCAAGCTCGTCGAGGCCGGAAAGGTGATGCCGAGGCTGGACGCGCACCGCTTCGGACTTTCCGATGTGGCCGAGGCACATGCGCTGATCGAAACCCGCAAGGCAAACGGCAAGCTGGTGGTTGAGATCGCTTGAGTACACAAAGTGCGGCCTAAGTTTGCCGCACTTTCCTACCGCGCCAGATCGAGATAGGCGCTTGCCACCATGGCATCGATATCCTTCGGCACCGGAACAATGCAGCTCTCGGCGCCGACTTCGCGCCTGGCGACACGCTCGAGGCAGCGCGCCTGCAGCGTGAAGCCGAGGTCCATCGACTCCACGGAATTGCCAAGCGGGCGCGGACCAGCAAGGTTCGCCATATGCCCACCACCGAGAATATGGAAGCAGCGACCATCCTTCAGGTGCAAGCTCTCGATACGATCAGCCTCGTAGCGATCGATCCGCACCACATCGGGGTGCTGCCGGAACGCGGCAACGTCGATTTCATGCGGGAAATGCCCGCCGTTCATCAGGATGGCACCATCCTTGATCAAAGGAAGGTCGGCTGCAGTGACGATGCCGGCGACGCCCGTAACCGTGACGAGCACGTCGGCGGAGGAGATCGCCGCACCGCGCAGCGGCGTGGAGAAGCCGTCGAGATTTGCTTCCAGCGCTGTCACGGGGTCGATATCGACGACGCTGACGCTTGAAAACGCGTTGCGGAAGCAGGCTGCGGTCCCCTTCCCACAGGCGCCGTAGCCGAAGACGGTCACGCGTTTGCCGTTGGTGGAGCGGTTGGTGAAGCGCATGTAGCTTTCGAAAAGGCTCTGCCCCACCGCATGCCTGTTTTCAGCGAACTGCTTGATAGGGCTATCATTGATGATCAAGATCGGCATGCCGAGCTTCTCGCGCAGCGGCAACAGGCGCGTGCGGCCTGATGTCGTCTCCTCGGTGCCACCGAGAAGGCCGGCGTAAGGAGACTCGGCCGCGATGGTAAAGAGGTCGCCGCCATTGTCGAGCAGCAGATCCGGCCTTTCGGCAACAACCGCCTCCAGGCACTTGTGATGGGCGACCGGGTCCGTCGTCTGGGTTGCAAACACGGTGATCCGCTGCGAACGGAGGAACGCGACGGTCGAGGGCTGCGTGCTGTTCAGATTGCCGGTGCAGACGAGCCGTGCACCGCCGGCCCTCAGCGTCATCAGAAGCGCCACGGTCTTCGGCTCCAGATGGATACCCGTACCGATGGTCAAGCCGCCGAACGGCTGGGTTTTCGCGAACTCTGCCGCCGTTGCCTTCAGCAAACGGCAGCTGTTGCCGATCCATTCGATGCGGGTTGCGTCTCTGTGCATATCCGTGTCCTTCTGCTCTCAACGCAGTGTTAGACCCGGCAGCGACTTTCGGCCATGGAGATAATTCTTCGCAATAGGGCAGAAAATCTGCCCTATTGCGTCGACACGCCGGAACGGAGCAGCCAGTCGCGAAGAGCGGTGAACGCGGGCATCTTGGCGTCGGCGTTGCGACAAGTCAGGCTATAGCCCGCCGGACGGCGAACGAAGCCATAGGGCGCCGCAAGCAGATTGCGCTGCAAATCATCCTCAATGGCGGCGCGGGGCGCGAGCACGACACCCACACCCGATCGCGCCGCCCCGAGTGCGAGCGGCAAATCCTCGAACTCCTGCTTGCGCCGGAACGTCACGGCCTGAGTGCCGCTTTCTGCAAACCATTGCTGCCAGAGACTTAGCGCGCTACGGCTGACGACAGCGGTGATCTCCGCCATGTGCGCGGGATCGTCGGCGATTCCGTCGGCAAGATCCGGCGTGGCAACGGGTCCGAATTCATCCTCCATGAATTTGACCGCCGTCACGCCCGCCGCCGGTCGGTATTCACCGCCCATGATGACCGCATCAAGCTCCGGATGCAGCGACAACGGCTCGACGATCGACATCGGCACGATATCGACATCGACGCTGCCGAGTGCAGCCTGCATATTTGCAAGTCGCGGCACAAGCCACCATATAGCAAAGGCCGAGGGCACGCCGAGGCGGATGCGGCGATGCTCACCGCCCGCAAATTCGGCCGCGGCGCGCTCGAGCGCAACCAAGGCCGCGTTGGCTGCCTCCGCGAACCGTGCCGCTTTCGCCGTAGCAGTCAATTTCCGTCCATCGCGCTCGAACAGTTTCTCGCAGAAATAGCTCTCCAGGATGGCAAGCTGCTGGCGCACGGCGCCGCGCACGACACCAAGTTCTGCGGCAGCGCCGAGAATGCTGCCGTGGCGGCAGACGGCTTCGAAGGCCCGGACCGCTTTTAAGGGAGGAAGACGCATGGGTACCATAGTATTGACATAACAGTGCACGACATGACGCCGTCATTGATTGAAATGCAAGACAGGCCCATATTGAACGCCTGTGCAATGGCGGAATCAGGATGGTATTTGGCGGGTTTTCCGAACCGTGGCGAAACGGAAGCCGCCTATTGATAAGTATCAAATCCCACTGGAAAACTTGAAACACGTATGGATTGCGCAAGCTTTCGAGTGGATACTAATATAGCCGCTTCAAGGAGCCGACCTAAAAAGGTGACCCGACCGTTGACTCTTCTTGCCCGCCTCGCTTCAGACGTACAGCTGATGTTTCGACGCCCACCGCGTCAACAATATGCTGCGCTTTGCTATCGAGTGAAGAAGAAGACAAGCGAGCTTGAGGTGCTTTTGCTGACGAGCCGCGATACCGGCCGGTGGGTCATTCCCAAGGGCTGGCCGATGGATGGGCGTACAGCCTACGAGGTTGCCGCCCGCGAAGCCTTTGAGGAGGCGGGCGTGCGCGGGACGGTCGAGAACGAAATCCTTGGCACTTACTCGTATCCGAAGGCTTTGAAGAATGGGCTCAGCGTAACCTGCAAGGTTCAGGTCTATGCACTTGAGGTCGTCAACATCGCCAAGAATTTCAAGGAGAAAGGCGAGCGCAAGACCGAGTGGGTTTCCTGTGCCGAAGCCGCGAAGCGGGTTTACGAGCCCGAGCTGCGGGAGATCTTATTGCTCTTCAAGCGCCGTATGGCGGAGCAGCTTTCGGCAAGGATGCCGAAGCAAATTCCCGCGGAATGATGCTGCCATCTTGCGCTGCTAACCTTGGCGACGTTAAAGGGATTGAACGCCAAGGAATAGCATGCCCGACCGACCAGCCGTCCTCACGAAACGAACTCTCGACAAGGATCTCGACAAGCTTACGCATGTTGAGGACGCGACGAAGTTTGTGTCGCGCAAACTGGTGGCCCCGGGCCTCGGGCTGATCTTCCTCGGACTGGCCATGCTTTTTGCGGGCGTGTACGTCTTCGACCGGCCAAGCGCCGTCCTCGTGATCGCCGCAGCAGCACTTGCCGCCTACATGGCCATGAACATCGGCGCAAATGACGTCACCAACAACGTGGGCGCCGCGGTCGGTGCGCGCGCGATGACCATGGGCCAAGCGCTTGTCATCGCCGCAATCTTCGAAATTCTCGGTGCGGCGGTTGCCGGCGGCGAGGTCGTCAAGACGATTTCGTCAAGCATCGTCGATACGGTGCAGGTTCCGCCGGGGACGCTCAGCTGGATCATGATGGCGGCGCTGATGGCCGCCGCCTTGTGGATCAACCTCGCCACCTGGCTGAATGCGCCGGTCTCGACCACGCATGCGATCGTCGGAGCGGTGATAGGAGCGGGTGTCGGCGCGGTCGGCCCCGACCCGGTGAACTGGCGCGTCATGATCGAGATCACGTCGGCCTGGGTGACATCGCCCCTGCTTGGCGGCGTGATCGCGGCTGGTCTGCTTTTCATAGTCAAGACCTTCATCATCTACCGTGATGACAAGATCGCTGCGGCGCGGCGTTGGGTGCCCGTGCTGATCGCTATGATGATCGGCGGCTTCGCGTCGTACATGGTCCTGCAGATCGAAGCGACCAACGAGTTTTCGCCGTTTACAATCATTCTCTTCGGCATCGCGGTCGGCTGCCTCGGATGGCTTGCCGCACGATCGTTCGTCCGCAGGCAGGCTGTGCGACTGGAAAACCGCAACAGCTCGCTGCGCGTTCTCTTTCAAATCCCCTTGATCGGTTCGGCAGCACTGCTTTCCTTTGCGCACGGCGCGAACGACGTATCCAATGCCGTCGGCCCGCTCTCGGCAATCGTGCGTGCGGTCGGCGCGTCCGCCGGAGATGCGCACGGCAATCCCCCTGTCTGGGTGCTCTTGATCGGTGCCTTCGGTATCTCCGTCGGCCTTCTGCTTTTCGGGCCGCGCCTGATCCGGCTTGTCGGTGAGCAGATTACCAAGCTCAACCCCATGCGCGCCTATTGCGTGGCGCTGTCAACGGCCTTCACCGTTATCGTCGCCTCATGGCTTGGCATGCCGGTCAGCACAACGCATATCGCTGTAGGTTCCGTGTTTGGTGTCGGCTTCTTCCGCGAGTGGTACACGCGGCATTCAAAGCGTCGTATCGAATACATGCACCGCAGGGCCGAGAGCTGGGCGCTCGACGAACCGGAAGATCCGAACACGCACGAAGTTCGCCGGCGCTATCTCGTCCGCCGGTCGCATTTCATGACGATCATCGCCGCCTGGATCATCACTGTGCCGGCCTCGGCAGCGCTTGCAGCCGTCATCTATTGGGCTATGTTCGCGCTCTTTGTTTGAGCAGGACTTCTCAATGCGCGCCAATTTTCGGATGCAACGGCTGTTCGTGGAGGCTCCCCTCGGTGCCGGGGCGACGGTCGAGACGACGGCAGATCACTTCAACTATCTCGCCAACGTGCTGCGTATGGCCGAGGGCGCCGAGCTGCTTGTCTTCAACGGCCGCGATGGCGAGTGGAAGGCGCGTCTCTCCTTTCCGACGCGAAAGCGCATTGTGCTGATTGCCGAGGAGCAGACGCGGCCGCAACCCGCGCCGTCCGATCTGCACTATCTCTTTGCCCCCCTGAAGGTCGGGCGCCTCGACTACCTTGTGCAGAAGGCGGTGGAGATGGGAGCAGGCATTCTGCGCCCAGTGATGACCCAGCATGTGCAGGGCAAGATCACCAATCGCGACAAGCTGAAGGCAAATGTCATCGAGGCGGCGGAGCAATGCGGCATACTTGACATCCCTGATGTTGCCGAGCCTGTGAAGCTGTTCGACCTCCTGGATACCTGGCCGGGCGACCGCCGCATCATCTATTGCGACGAGGGCGACGCAGGGCAGAACCCGCTGCCTTTGCTGTCCGGAATCAGCGAACGCAAGCTGGCGCTGCTCGTCGGCCCCGAGGGCGGTTTTTCCGAGGAGGAACGCGGGCGGCTGCGCAGCCTCGATTTCATCACCGCAATCCCGCTTGGGCCGCGGATCCTGCGGGCGGATACAGCTGCGGTTGCTGCCATGGCAGTCATTCAGGCGTCGATCGGCGACTGGAATTAACCTTAGGATCGCTTGCGGCCGAAATATGCTGCTATTTTTTTGATGGGCCGTTGAAACAATTTCACTTGCAACATACGTGGGAGCGGTCCTAATCACCCTTCCAATTGCCCGGGTTTTCCCAGGCGCTCTCCCATTGCAGGTAGACTTGAATGGCTCGCGATACCACCGACCAGACCCCGCTCTCTTCGGTTCAGGAGCTGACCGATTATCTCGCCGCGGGAAACAAGCCGAGGGAAAAATTCCGCATCGGCACCGAGCATGAGAAGTTTGCCTTCTTCCGGGCCGACAACAGCCCCGTGCCGTACTTCGGCGAGGCCAGCATTTCGGCGCTGCTGCAAGGCCTTCAGAAGAAATCCGGCTGGGACCCGATCACGGACGGCGACAACATCATCGGCCTTGGCGAGCCGAAGGGAATGGGCGCGATATCGATCGAGCCCGGCGGCCAGTTCGAACTGTCCGGCGCACCGCTGGAAACGATCCACGAGACCTGTAAGGAATCGAACACGCACCTGGCGACGCTGCGCGAAATCGCCGAGCCCATGGGCATCCGCTTCCTCGGCATCGGCGGCAGCCCCAAATGGACGCTGGCCGAAACGCCCGCGATGCCGAAATCACGCTACGAGATCATGACCCGCTACATGCCGAAGGTCGGAGCCAAGGGTCTCGACATGATGTACCGCACCTGCACGATCCAGGTGAACCTCGACTTCTCCTCGGAAGCCGACATGCGCAAGAAGATGCGCGTCTCGATGAAGCTTCAATCTCTGGCAACCGCCCTCTTTGCCTCCTCGCCCTTTACCGAAGGCAAGCTCAACGGCCTGCTTTCATGGCGCGGCGATATCTGGCGCGATACCGACAACAATCGCTCCGGTCTGCTGGACTTCACCTTCCGCGACGACTTCGGTTTTCACGACTATGCCGAATGGGCCCTCGACGTGCCGATGTATTTCGTGGTGCGCGACGGGCATTATCACGACTGTACCCATGTTACCTTCCGGCAGTTCATGAACGGCGCACTGAAGGGCGAAATCGCCGCCTGGGAGCCGACGATGGGAGACTGGACGAACCATCTCTCGACGCTCTTCCCGGATGTGCGGCTGAAGCGCTTCCTCGAGATGCGTGGCGCGGATGGCGGCCCCTGGCGGCGCATCTGCGGGTTGCCGGCCTTCTGGGTCGGGCTTCTCTATGACGACGCAGCGCTCGAAGATGCGGATATGCTGACCAAGGACTGGACGTTCGAGGAGGTCAACGCCTTGCGCGATGCCGTGCCGGCGCAGGGTTTGAGGGCAAAGTTCCGCGGGCATGAACTCTATGAGACCGCGCGTGAGGTCATCGCCGTTTCGAAGGCGGGTCTCAGGACGCGCAACAAGCTCAACAGGGAAGGCCAGGACGAAACCATCTTCCTTGCGCCGCTCGACGAAGTCATGGCCAAGAAGGCGACTTTGGCCGAGGATCTGCTGGCGCTTTACCACGGCCGCTGGAACGGTTCCGTGGAGCCGGTCTTCGAAGAATATCAATACTAAGCGCTTCTGCAAAAAGCGGTTTGCGCATTCCTTTTTCCGGCTATAGTGACGCAATTGCGCGTTGCGAACCGGGAAGGGGATTTCCATGCTGCCACTCTTCGACATGATGATGCAGGCACAAAACGGCGCGGCGATGGATGCTGTCTCCAAGCAGTTCAATCTTGCTCAGGAGCAGGCCGCCAAGGCGATGGCAGCGCTCATGCCGGCGTTTTCCGCCGGCCTGAAGCGCAGCACCAGCAACCCTTACGACTTCATGGGTCTGATGCAGGCGGTCGCCTCCGGCAACTATGCCAAATATTTCGAGGACATGAGCAAGGCCTTCACGCCGCAGGGGATATCGGACGGCAACAACATCCTTGGACAGCTGTTCGGCTCCAAGGAGGTCTCGCGCGCGGTGGCGGCGCAGGCGGCCCAGATGACGGGTATCGGACAGGAAATCTACAAGCAGATGCTGCCGGTGATGGCCGATACGCTGATGGGCGGCCTGTTCAAGCAGTCGATGGGACAGATGACGACCCCGGTCAACCCGTTCGTCGACACGGCGATGGGCGAAACCATCCAGAAATGGCTCGAAAACACCGGCTTTGCACCGAAGCAGAAGCCCAGTCCCGAGCCCAGCATCTTCGATAACCCCTTCACTCAGGCCATGCAACTGATGTTCGGCATGCGGAAACCGGAGGCAGAGAGGACGGTCACCAACCCGTTTTTCGACAACCCTTTCGCAAAAGCCTTTCAGGAAATGATGGGCTCGCTCGGAAAGCCGGTCGAGCCGAAACCCGCGGACGCTCCGAAGGAGCAGGCAAAGGCAGAGACTGAAACCTATATGGACATGCTGAACAGCATGTTCGACAGCGGGCTCGAGGTGCAGAAGAGCTACCAGAAAAGCATGGAAACCATATTTGAGACCTATATGCCGAAGACACCTCCTTCCACTCCCCCAAAGGCATAAAAAAACCCGGAGACGGCTGGGAGGCCGGTCACCGGGCAAGAGGCAGGGCTATTGGCTATCACCCTGCGGGGAAAAACTGAGCCGGCCTTAATCCTTTCGGGACCGGAAGAGCGACTTTGGTCCGCGATTGTGCGCGGAACGCGTCAGATGTTCCGACGGATCTTCAAAGAAGGTGGACGCCAGGAACGCCGAGGTGAGATCGGCTCTGCTAAGGCCGATATCCTTCAATTGATTGTCATCGAGCTCGTGCAGCCGGTTGATCTCCATACGGTTGCGGAACACGCGCAGTACGGATGACAACGTTGCAAAGCCATTTGCGAGACGCTGGGAAAACGTCAGCGTAGTCTGGCTGCAGTCGAGTTCGATTATCCGGTCTGTCGTGCGCATGGTTGATCCTTTCATTGGCGCGCAACAACCCACCCCTCCCGCGAGGTCGAGCGGGAAGGCATCGGGTTGAAATCGGAGCGGACAGGCAGGGTGTCTGTCCTTCACTTTGTTTGATTTGCACCCCGAAGATGCCAAACACCTATTGATCAGTCCAACGAATGTTTCTAATGATTAGCATCAGAGATTGTTATAGGTGAACTCATGTCCGCACCTCTTGATATTGATCAGTTGCAGACCTTTATCGCGATTGTCGATTCCGGCAGCTTCACCAAGGCTGCCGACAGGGTCTACAAGACGCAGTCGGCCGTTTCCATGCAGATGCGGCGGCTGGAAGAACGCATCGGCAAGCAGCTTTTCATCAAGGACGGTCGCGGCAACCGCCTGACCGCCGAGGGCGAAAAGCTGTTGAACTATGCGCGGCGCATGATTCGGCTGAACAACGAGGCGATCGCAGCCTTTGACGACAACCGTCTCGAGGGCACGCTGCGCATCGGTACGCCCGATGACTACGCCGACCGCTACATGCCGGAGATCATCGGCCGCTTCGCCAAGACGCATCCGAATGTCGAGCTTTACATCGTCTGCGAGCCCTCGGTGGACCTTGCCGAGCGCATTCATCGCGGCGAGCTCGATATGGCGCTGGTGACGCATAACCCGCGCGAGCGCATGTCAGACGTCGTGCGGACCGAACCGCTCTGCTGGGTTGGTTCGGCCAACCATCCGATCCGTGACGATGGGCCGGTGCCACTTGCCGTCGGTCGCCGCGACTGCCAGTGGCGCCAGCTCGCCTGCTCGGCGCTCGATGCGGTCGGACGCGAGCACCAGATCCTGTTCACCAGTTGGTCATGCACCGTGGTTGCGGCCGCAGTCCTCGCCGGCATGGCCGTTTCCGTCATGCCGGAATCGGCGCTGCGCACGGGAATGAAGGTACTGAGCCAGGCGGATGGTTTCCCCGCCCTGCCCCCGGTTCAGATCGGCATCATGAAGCGGCCCGGTGTCTCGATCTCGCTGATGAACGCCATTACCGCGCATATCACCGCCTGCCTCGACAACATCACGCCCGCCGTTGTCGACGACAATCTCGAGCCTGATGTGAAGAACGCCTATGGGCGGGTGCAACCCCGCCTCAAGATCGCCAACGCCGTACCCAGCTGGTAGGCGCGCTCAGGCAGCAACAGGCGAGAGGAAGGCCGTGCGGATCACGCGCTTCCACTCGTCCAGAATGCGCCTGGCAAGGGAATCCTCGCTGACGACCGCAAGGCGGATCGAGGCCCCAAGCAGGTGGCTGAACAGGTAGGTGCGGGCCTGCATGTCAGCTGTGGACAGTTCCGGTGCGACGCGGCGGACGGCGTCCTGGAAAATGTCCGCAATCCGCTTACTGTGCTCGATGTTAAGCCGCAGCAGGTCGTGGTCGGTCTCGGTGCCCATCCAGATGCCGAGATAGGCAGCGTCTCTGCGATAGTCGTCATAGTGCCAGTCAATCGTTGCGGTGAGCACATCGAGCGCATGATCGACGGAGTGCACGGATGCAAAGGCATCGGCTATCCGCGTCTGGATCGTCAACGCATGGCGGTCGAAGAGAGCTTTGACGATCGCGGCCTTCTCGGGAAAATACTGATAGACGGAGCCGATCGGCACCTTGGCGGCGACGGCCAGTTCCGTCATCCGCATGGCGCTCACACCCTTTTCGGCAATGATTGCCGCCGCGGCCGCCAAGATGAGGTCGAGCCTCTGAATACTGCGTTCCTGCTTCGGCTTCCGGCGGAGGCCAATACGATCCAAACTTCCGACCTTCATGTCGTTCCCATTTGTTCTATTTGGAGCGACGGAGGTGGTTCATGCCGGCGCCATTTGGCCGATATGACATGCAGGTCTTCACGACTCGTAAACGAGATAGATCGGATTGTCTGAATCGGGAAAAGTATAAAAAAATCGGGGTGATACGCCCCGATTTTGTCATCTTCAGGTCGCGAATTTACCCGGCTGCCTCCGGCTCAGCGCTGATCGTATCGATCTTATAGCCGTCCTCGACGCAGGCGCGGTTCGCATCCGCGTGGGCGCGCTTGAAGTCGGCCATTGATGATTGTCCGCCCAGCACCACCGGAGTTGTCCATTGACCTTCGATAATCTCCAGTCGTATTTATTGAGACATTCGATTGGAAGAAATTATCATGCTGACACTTCGACAGATGCGCTACTTCGATGCGCTGGCAACGACGCGCCATTTCGGCCGGGCCGCCGAAATGGTCCACATCAGCCAGCCCGCGCTGTCGACCCAGATCATGGAGATGGAAGAATATCTCGGCGCCAAGCTCGTCGAGCGCACGCGGCAGAACACCTTTCTGACGCCGAAGGGCGAAGAGGTGCTGCACTACGTCCGCGCCATCCTGCATCAAGTCGACCTGCTCGAGCAGACGGCACGAAAAGGCGGCGGAACACTCGAAGGTCTGATCCGCATCGGAATTATTCCCACCGTCGCACCTTACCTGGTCCCGCAGTTCGTTCCACATCTGCGCAGGACATACCCCAGCGTCGAGGTGGAACTGCGGGAGGCGGTGACCGATCGACTGATGGCAGATCTTCTGACAGGGAAACTGGATGCCGTGATCGCGGCGTTGCCGCTCGACATCGAAGGCATCCAGACGCGGCCGCTCTTCACCGACCGCTTCTTCATGGCGGTGGCCGACAACGGAGAGGCAGTGCTGATGTCGCCGCTGACCGAGCATGAGGTGAACGTCGACCGGCTCCTGTTACTCGAGGAAGGACATTGCCTACGCGATCAGGCGCTCGCCGTCTGCAGCGCCGGCAAGCGCAGCCTTGTGAATTTCGGCGCGACGTCGATGGCAACGCTCCTGCAGATGGTGTCGCACGACATGGGCATGACGCTCATTCCTGAAATGGCCATTCCCACGGAAACCAGCCGCAATTCCATTCGCATACTGCCGTTCACCGATCCGCAGCCGTCGCGCGAAATCGGCCTTGCCTGGCGGCGCAGCAATCATCGCGGCAAGGAGATGGAGGCGCTGGCAGAGGCGATCATCGCCGTCGCCCCTGCCCCGCACGAACTGGCTGCCTGATCAGGCGAGATTCTTCTTCAGGAATTCGACCGTCCTGCTCCAGGCCAGATCGGCGGCCTTCTTGTCGTAGCGGGCCGACGATGTATCGTTGTTGAAGGCATGATTGACGCCGTCATAAACGAAGATCTGGAAGTCCTTGTCGTTCTCCTGCAGCGCCTTCTTGTAGGCGTCGATGCCGGCATTGATGCGGTCGTCGAGACCGGCATAGTGCAGCATCAGCGCTGCCTTGATATTCGGCACGTCGGCCGCCTGCGGCTGCGCCCCATAATAGGCGACGCCGGCCTTCAGCTCCGGCGATTTGGTGGCGAAGTCGTTTACCAGCCCACCACCCCAGCAAAATCCGATCACGCCGACCTTGCCATTGGAGTTGTCGAGCTTGGTCAGATAGGCGAGCGTCGCCTCGGCGTTCGCCACGGTGGCGGCCCGATCGAGCGTGCTGAACATCTCGCGGGCCTTGTCCTCATTTTGCGGTGTGCCGCCCTGGGGCGAAAGGAAATCCGGCGCCAGCGCGATGAAGCCCTCCAGTGCCATGCGGCGCGCGACATCACGGATATGCGGGTTGAGGCCGCGGTTTTCGTGGATGACGATCACCGCGCCAAGTTTGCCCGAAGCACCCTTCGGTTCGACCAGATAGCCTTTCATCTCACCGGCACCGCCGGGATAGGTTACGTCCTTCCCCACCAGTCGCTGGTCGTCGGCGGCGATCATTTCCGCACTTGCCTTGTTGGCAGCGAGCATCGGCGCGATGGCGACGGCGGCGCCGGCGGAACCGGCCAACTTCGTCAGCTTGTCCATGAAGCCGCGGCGGTCGAGTGTCAGATGCGTGTATTCGTCGTAGGCGTTGATCATCGCCTGCGTGATTTCCGGCCTGTCCATTGGAGTCCTCCTGTTCCCTACCTGTCGGCTTTCACCTGCGAGGGAAGATAGGTCAGTGGCCGGTAACGCAGGAACAAAACTGCGTTACTTCAAGTCGCTCAGCCGTTCGGGAAGACTATCCAGACGGCAAGCCACAGCCACATTGCACCGAGCACCACATAGCCGGCTGCAAAGAGCGGGCTGCGGTAACGGAGGTTGTTGCTGGTGACATGCACGAAGGCATGCAGATAGCGCAGCGCCACGAAGACCCAGGCAAGCACGACAGCAACGAGGTTGTCGGCTTGCGTGATGTAGAGGAGGACGCAGCAGGCGTAAAACAGCACCGGCAACTCGAACTGATTGGCGAGGCAATTCTTGACGAAGAGGCCTTCCGGCGGTTCATCGCGGTTTTCGCGGTAGTTCGACCGGCGAACCTTTCCCGCCTGAACCAGTTTCCGGCGGCGAAAGCCGAGAAGCACGTAGAGGAAATAGACTAGGGCTACGTGGGCAATGATGGGCCAGAACATTTCGTAGCCGGTCATGCTGTCTCTTCCTGCCGCTTTCCGTTTGGTTTCCGTGCTGTAGAGGAAAAGCGTCGGCGCCGCAAATGCTCGCCGCAACTCAGCGGCGGGCAAGGCTGCATCAGACCTTGGCGATGCCACCATTGGCGAAGATCTCGGCACCCGTGAGGAAGCTTGGTTCGTCCGACGCTAGAAAAAATGCGGCGGCTATCTCGTCGACGCGACCGATCGGTACCTGCGAACTGAGGTAACCAAGGAGGCCCTGCTGTTGCGCCTTGTCCTTGCCGGCGAAGTCGACCAGGCGGTTGTTTCCGCCGGGCCGGGCATTGCGGTGGCAGTGAGACTATGTCTCGCCTTCTTCGCGATGCATCGCGCGAACGATGCCGAAGCGGGCAATGACGATCAGGCAGATGGCGAGGCTCGCGAACTTCACTCGCGTCATCCACGGCAACAGGCGAGCGGCATGATCCGTCCAGGCGCTGTCTCCAAAAGCAATCAGGCTGGAGATGTTTTCGCCGTAGTCGGCAAGGCCATAAATGAAGGGAAGCGCATAGACGAGCGCGATCAGGGAAGGACGGATCGGGCGATTGAAGTGGGGGCCGCTAGGTCTCAACCTCATCAACACCAGCAGCAGGAGTGCGGTCAGAAGCGCCGGGAAGATCATCTCCGGACCGGCATACATCGCCTGCAGCAAATTGCTGGCGATCTCGTTGTGGTCGAGAAGCTGGCGCATCCGGCCGACGGTCAATTCGTCATAACCGCCGAAATAGACATCGAGAACGGCCTGCCCGGTCTCATGTTTAAAGGGGACGACAAAGCCGAATGTCGTCCACGCAAGCGCGCCGAGGCAGATGGCTGCGAGCAGCGCGATAATCCAGAGCGGAATACGGCTGCCCGGGTTCATTTTCAGCCGCCGGAGCTCGGATAGTTGGGGCTCTCGCGGGTGATCGTCACGTCGTGGGGATGGCTTTCGCGAAGGCCGGCGCCGGAGATGCGCACGAAGGTCGCGCGCTCCTGGAAGTCCTTGATATCCTTGCCGCCGACATAACCCATGGCGGCCTTGAGGCCGCCTGCAAGCTGGTGCAGGACGCCAGAGACCGGGCCCTTGTAGGGAACCTGGCCTTCGATGCCCTCAGGCACGAGCTTCAGCGTGTCGCGCACTTCAGCCTGGAAATAGCGGTCTGCCGAGCCGCGCGCCATGGCACCGACCGAGCCCATGCCGCGGTATGCTTTGAAGGAACGGCCCTGGTAAAGGTACACTTCGCCGGGGCTTTCATCGGTGCCGGCGAGCAGCGAACCGATCATGACAGCGGAGGCGCCTGATGCAATCGCCTTGGCGACGTCACCCGAGAACTTGATGCCGCCGTCTGCGATGACGGGAACATCCTGCGCTTGCGCAGCCTCGACGGCCGACATGATGGCGGCGAGCTGGGGAACGCCGACACCGGCCACGATGCGCGTCGTGCAGATCGAGCCCGGACCAATACCGACCTTGACGGCATCCGCACCGGCATCGATCAATGCCCTGGTGCCCTCCGATGTTGCCACGTTGCCGGCCATGACGCGCACGGAGTTGGAAAGCTTCTTCACGCGGGTGACAGCCTCGAGAACGCGGGCCGAATGGCCATGCGCGGTATCGACGACGAGGAGATCAACGCCTGCCTCGATCAAGCGTTCAGCCCGCTCGAAACCATCATCACCGACGCCGACGGCGGCAGCGGCGCGCAGGCGGCCCTGCGCATCCTTGGATGCATTCGGGTTCAGCTGCGACTTTTCAATGTCCTTGACGGTGATGAGACCGACGCAACGACCTTCGCCGTCGATCACCAGCAGCTTTTCGATCCGGTGCGCGTGCAACAGGCGCTTGGCTTCCTGCTGATCGACGTTCTCCTTGACGGTGATGAGGCCCTGATGGGTCATCAGCTCGTGGATCTTCTGCTTCGGGTCCGAGGCGAAGCGGACGTCGCGGTTGGTCAGGATGCCGACGAGACGGCCGGACTTTTCGACGACCGGAATGCCAGAGATGCTGTAGGTCTTCATCAGCCCGAGCGCATCGGCCAGCGTCGCATCGGGACCGATTGTCACCGGGTTGACCACCATGCCGCTTTCGAACTTCTTGACCTGGCGGACCTGCTCGGCCTGCTCGGCAGGCGTCAGGTTCTTATGGATGACGCCAAGCCCGCCCGCCTGCGCCATGGCGATGGCAAGGCGGCTTTCCGTGACGGTGTCCATCGCCGAGGAGATGATCGGGATGTTCAACTCGAAGTCGGTCGCAATCCGCGTTGCGACGCTCGTCTGACCGGGCAAGACCTCGGAATGACCGGGCTGCAGGAGCACGTCATCGAAGGTGAGTGCGTCCAAACCGGTTGGCGTTTCTATGATGCGAGCCATGGCCAATTTCCTTCAATTAAGAAAAATGCAACGCCTCCCGGAACGAATCGTCCGCACCGGCGGTGTGCAAGGGTTGCTTTGGAAGTTGGCGAGGGCTGGTAACACGTCTATGACAGGAAGGGAATAGCAAAAAGCCCGAGGTGTCCGCCGGGCTTGGTATGGCTGCCATGCAGCGACCTCACAGGTCGAACTGGTAGGTCTTCGGAACGAAGCGATATCCATCCTCGTACGTCTCGACAAAGCCGACCGCCGGGAACGGCATGTGGTAGCCCAGGAAAGCGATCCTATCGGTGGCGATCATGTCGAATACCTTCCGCCGCGTGGCTGCTGCCTGTGTCTTGTCCGCGTCGAAGCGAACCTCCCAGTCGGGCTTCTGCAGCGACACGATGTAGTGATTGGCGGTATCGCCCGTCGCGATCAGGCGCTTGCCTTCCGATTCGACATGGAAAACCATGTGTCCGGGCGTGTGGCCTGGCGCCAGCATCGCCGTGATGCCGCCTGCAACTTTGCCGCCGTCACCGATGAAGGTCGCTTTCTCGGCAAGAGGCACGACATTGGCCAGAACTGCTTTGTGGCCGCCTTCGGCTGGCGTGGCCTCGCGGACCTTGTCAGTCCAGAAATCGTATTCAATCTGGCCGATGACATACCGCGCATTCTTGAAAGCTGGAGTGCCAGCTTCCATCAGGCCGCCGATATGATCGCCATGCAGGTGGGTCAGCGCCACCAGCGTGATGTCGTCTGCCGAATAGCCGGCAGCCTTAAGCCCATCGCGAAGCTGGCCGCTGCCGCGGGCACGGCCGCCCTCACCAAAGCCGGTATCGACGAGGATGACATCCGATCCGGTATCGATCAGTGTCGGCGCATAGGAATTGACGAATTTATCGGTCGGCAGGAAATTCCTCGCGAGCAGTTCCTGGACAGTCTCTGGCTTCTGGTTGGCCCCAAAGGTCTCATAGGCCTTTTCACCAATGCTGGCGCCGTCCTTGAAGACAGTAAATCTATAAGAGCCGAGCTTGAATTGATTAAATTGGGGCTGCGTCGTCGCATCCATCTTGGTCTTTCTCCACTTGCGGCCATTGCGGCCGTCTCTTTCAAAATCATCGGCGCCGCCAGCAGGCCGATGCCCACTGTAAACAACGCACGCCGCGTCATCCCCGACGCTACTCGCATTTCCCATCCTTCTGATAACGCGCGGCATCTTTGTCGCACAGCCCCAAACAAACATAGGTCAATCCCGATCGTTGAAATTGCTGAGCAAACGGCCTCACGCAGACGTGATGCAAACGTCTTTCAGAAGCGGAATGAGGGGTTGGCAGAGCCTTTCCCTAGGAATACAGAGCACTGGCTTCCCGAGCCGCCTTCGCACGACCTCCAAGGCATTTCGCGCATGAACCGCATCGTTCCGCTGATCCTCGCCGTCGCTCTCTTCATGGAGCAGATGGACTCCACCGTCATATCGACCGCCCTGCCCGCAATCGCCAACGACCTCCACGTCGGGCCGATCACGCTGAAGCTGGCGCTGACCTCCTACATGGTGTCACTCGCGGTCTTCATTCCGATCAGCGGCTGGATGGCGGACAGGTTCGGCGCCAAGCGCATCTTCCGCCTGGCCATCTGCGTCTTCGTCATCGGCTCCATCTTCTGCGCGATCTCATCCGGCCTGATCGAGTTCGTCGTCGCGCGTTTCCTGCAGGGCATGGGCGGCGCGATGATGACGCCGGTCGGGCGCCTCGTGCTTCTAAGAACGACGAAACGAAGCGAGCTTGTCTCGGCGATGGCGCTGCTGACTATTCCGGCACTCGTCGGTCCGTTGGCCGGCCCGCCGCTCGGCGGCTTCATCACAACCTATTTCACCTGGCATTGGATCTTTTTGATCAACGTGCCGGTTGGCATCATCGGTGTCTGGCTCGCAACGATCTTCCTGCCTGAGGTTGAAGCGACAGCGCCGCCGAGGCTGGATTTCATCGGCTTCTTGCTGACATCGTTTTCGGCCGCCGGCGTCGTCTTCGGCCTTTCCGTCGTCAGCCTGCCGGCCTTGCCGCCCGTTATCGGCATCACCGCGACGGCAATCGGTCTCGTCTGCGGCTTTGTCTACGTGCGCCACGCCAAACGACATCCGGCGCCGATCCTCAACCTGAACCTGTTCCGCAATCCGACCTTCCGCGCATCGACAACCGGCGGCACGCTGTTTCGCATTTGTATCGGCGCGATGCCCTTCCTGACCCCGCTGATGCTGCAGCTCGGCTTCGGTCTGACACCGTTCCAATCGGGCATGATCACCTTTGCGGGCGCGATCGGTGCGATCACCACCAAGTTCATGGCGCGCCGCGTCTTTGCCGCGGCCGGCTTCCGCACCACGCTGCTTTCGGCAGCAGGAGTGACGACGATCGTGACTGTCGCGACCGGGTTGTTCACGCCACAGACGCCGCACCTCGTCATCATCGCCATCCTTCTCGTCGGCGGCTTCTCGCGCTCGTTCTTCTTTACCGGCGTCAATGCCCTGGCTTTTGCCGATATCGATGATGCGCAGGCGAGCCAGGCAACGTCGATGAGTTCGGTGATGCAGCAGATCAGCCTGGCGCTCGGCGTCGCGGTTGCCGCCGCGATCCTGGAGACGTCGATCTACTTCCGCGGCGAGGCGCTGCAGGTTGCCGACTTCCACATCGCCTTTTACGTGATCGCGATCCTGACCGTCGTGGCGACTATCCCCTTCATCCGGATGGACACGAGCGCTGGCGCGCTGGTCTCTGGCCACCAGGCAAAGCGCCTCGCCCCGGCGACGATCGAGGCAGAGCAACAGGCCGTGAAGTAAGGGCTATTCGGGAGTCTCGCAGACGGCGCTGAGCTTGTTGCCGTCCGGATCGCGAACATAGGCGGCATAGAAATTGGCATGGAACGGCCGCAATCCCGGCTCGCCTTCATCGACACCGCCGGCGGCAAGCGCTGCGGCATGGAATGCATCCACATCCGCGCGGCGCGCGGCATGAAGCGCGACCATCGAACCATTTCCGCTCGACGCCCGTCGGCGGTTGAATGGGGTGACGATCCAGAGTCGGCAGCGGGTGTCACCATCTGCCGCGTAGCCGATTTCCTCTTCGGAGTAGCGTTGGCGGCGGTAGCCGAGCAGCGGCAGGACGATGTCGTAAAACCGCCGCGCCTGATCGATGTCGTTGGTTCCGAGGGTGACGTATAAGAGCATGGTACCGGGGCGTTCCAAGTCTTGGGAGGCCGATCATCACTCAAGACCAGCCCAAAGATCAAGCTTCCGTGACGTCGGGCTCCGCTTGGCGGCCCTTGAAGCCTTTCGCCAGCAGGAACATCTCGACGGATTCGGCGCGCGACGACGCTGGCTTGACGTGGACGACCTGCTTGAAATGTCGCTTCAGCATATTGAGCAGATCGCGTTCGGTGCCGCCCTGAAAGGTCTTTGCCAGGAAGTGACCGCCCTCACCCAGCACTTCGACGGCAAACTGGGCCGCCACTTCGCAGAGGTGCATGGTGCGCAGATGGTCCGTGCGATGGTGGCCCGTGGTGGGCGCCGCCATGTCTGAGATGACCAGATCCGGGGTGCCGCCGACGGCTTCGATCAACTGAGCCGGCGCTGAGGGATCCAGGAAGTCCAACTGCAGGATCTTCACGCCCGGCAGTTGAGTCATCTCCAAAAAGTCAATCGCTGCGACGCGGATATCATCATCGGTGGAGCCTGTTACCTTGGCAGCGATCTGCGACCAGCTTCCGGGTGCAGCACCTAGATCGATGATGCGACGAGCGCCCTTCAGGATGCTGTGCTTCTCGTCGATCTCGAGCAGCTTGAAAGCGGCGCGCGCGCGATACCCCTCCAGCTGTGCACGCTGCACATAGGGATCGTTGATGTGGCGCTGCAGCCATTGCCGCGACGACGCCTTCATCTTCTTATTCTTGACGCGCTGGCCGAGTTTGCGGCCGGTGCGGTTACCCGCAATCGTTGGCTTCGCCATGCTTGTCCCCTATTTGCCGCGCTGGCCGCGGCGGTTGCGATGGCGCCGCCAGACGCCGTCATCCGCCATCATGTCCGTGAGCAGGCCTTCCCTCAAGCCGCGATCGGCAACACGCATGCGCGGGCTCGGCCAGCGGCGGCGGATCGCCTCCAGAATGGCGCAGCCGGCCAGCACCAGATCGGCGCGATCGGGCCCAATACAGGGATTGGCGGCGCGGCTGGCGAAATCCCACGACAGCAGCTTTGCCTGCATCGCCGAGACCTCGTCATCTGAAAGCCAGATGCCGTCGACCTTGCGCCGGTCGTAGCGCGGTAGGTCCAGATGAACACCGGCAAGCGTCGTCACGGTTCCCGAGGTGCCGATGAGATGGAAGTCATCCGCATGACCGATATCGATTGCAGGGCAATCGAAGCTGCCAAGCATGCCTTCCACCTCCACGACCATGCCTTCAAAGACATCCGGCGTGACATCGCGTCCGCCATGGCGCTCCGAAAGCGTGACAACGCCAACGGGAAGCGAGGTCCAGTGGGTGATGTGATTGGCGAGGCGATTGAAACGGTTGTCGCCGATGCGGATGACCGCGATTTCAGAGGAGCCGCCGCCGATATCGAAGAGGACGACCGAGCGCGTCTCCCGTCCGACGAGCGACGAGCAGCCGGAAACGGCGAGCCGCGCTTCGGTTTCCCGATCGATAATCTCGAGTTCAAGGCCGGTCTCGGCAACCACGCGCTCGAGGAATTGCGCCCCATTGCTCGCTTGCCGGCAGGCTTCGGTCGCGATCAGCCGCATGCGGCGGATTTCGCGGTTCTTCAACTTGGAGGCGCAGACGCGCAGCGCATCGACGGCGCGATCCATGGCGTCGTCGGAGAGGCGACCGCTTGCCGCCAATCCCTCACCAAGGCGGACGATTCGGGAGAAGGCGTCAACAACGCGAAACTGGCCCGGCCGCGTTGGCTGGGCGATCAGCAGACGGCAATTGTTAGTGCCGAGATCGAGAGCAGCATAAAGCTCATCCGGCCATGGATGTTCGCCTTGGCTGCGCTGCCCGCCGTCGGACTGGCGTGCCGCACGATTGTCGTTCTGGCCGGTTCGCGATTCAGCGACCCCGTTCCGCCCGGTTGGCGCTGGCTGCTGCGGCTGGGCCGGATGTCCCACCGGCTTTTCATGCACCAGCGGACGTCCCTGGAGGCCGCGCTTGCCGCGATGCTTGCGGCGATTGCGGCGGCTCGGCACGGATTCGCTGTCGCTGCAAACGCCTTGTCCGGCGGTTGCGGAGATTTCGTTGCTTGTCCGTTGCGGCTGCTGCCCGGCTTCGCCGGAGGCGCTCGCACCACGACGGCGACGCTTTCGCTTGTGCGCCGCGTTGCCGGCTTCGATTGGGCGTGCCGCCTCTCCGGTATCGCCGGAGAGGACATGCTGAGCGGCCTGGTTCGCATTGCGGGATTGCCCGCCACGCTTGCCCTTGCGGCGCCTGGACTTCTTGCCGTCCTTGCGCCCTGCCGCCAACGCCCCGTTACCTTGCGGCTTTGAGCCGCCTTCGGGGTCTTCCACGTTCTTTTTCCATCGCGCCGCGCAAGTCCAAAGGTATGCAGCAGGCGCTCATTCGATTTTGCGTTGCCGCGAAGATACCAGCGCATGGCGAAATCGCCAAATTCTTTTTGCCACGGGGGGAGAACGGACCTTTTGGCGCGCATCAAAAACACATCACCAAGTCGCTGTGGATTTTTTTCGAAACGGGTATTTGCAATCCGTGATGTTTTGGTTATAAGCGCCGCACAGCAGCCAAGCCATGCTTCGGCAGCTTCTGCTGGGGAATAGTTCAATGGTAGAACGACGGACTCTGACTCCGTTAATCTTGGTTCGAGTCCAGGTTCCCCAGCCAATTTTCGTTAAATTCCCTTAGTTTTTCGGACGTGCCGGATCCCGTTTCGGCGTTAATATCGACCTGATGCCCAGGACCGTAGCCCGCAGGTGATGCCCACGCAAAGGAATGGGCGGCGTCGCAGGTGGCAGGCAAGGGCACACCCCATGCGCCAAAAACCGATCCCTTTGCCGATGTCCTGCGTCACGTTGTGCGTGTGAACAGCGTGCATGTACACTATGTGGTCGCTGGGTCGGGCGAACCGGTGGTGCTACTCCCTGGCTGGCCGGAAAGTGGGATTTCGTGGCGGAAGATGATTCCGCTCCTCACCGCCACTGGGCGGCAGGTTTATGTGCTAGAGCCACGCAGCTTCGGCGACAGCGACAAGCCTCAGACGGGCTATGACTCGATACTGCGGCTCGCGACCTGCACGATTTCCTGGTGGCGACGGGGCTGAACCGTCCCGGTGGCGTCGATATCGTGGCGCATGATGTCGGCCCATGGACGCACATCCGTATGCTGTAAACTATCCCGGCGACGTCAAAGGCTGTGCTGACTACCCTGGGCGTCTCTCCCTTGCCTTCCGGCATTCCGGGCGAGGCGGTCAACCTGAAGCTCTGGCAGTTCGGTTTCAACCGGCTGCACGACCTCCCCGAGGTGCTCGTTCAAGGGCATGAACGCGCATATCTCACTTGGCTATTCCAGACCAAAAGCACGCGCAACTATGCGATCGACCCCGCCGCTGTCGATGAATTGTCCGGATGTTCTCTGCTCCCGGCGCGGCCCGCGCCGGGATCGAATGGCACCGCGCCGCTTTCAGTCCCGAAGGGATCGCTCAGGAGGAAGAGCGCGCGAAAGCTCAGGTTGACGATGCCGGTGCTCGCGCTCGGCGGCGGCGATCGACTTGGCGACGGGCTGCGCGCGGCTGTCGCGAAGATCGGAGATCATGTCGAGGGCGTTGCGACTCCGGGTAGCGGGCACTTCCTGCCGGAGGAGGCCCCCGATGAGTTCACGACGGCGGTTCTCGCGTTCTGGCAGAAAAATCCTTGATCGAGGGGGCGCTGGCTTTCCCGGATTCGCCAGCGCTCACTCGGTCAATTGGGGTCGAACCGCCGCTTTCTCGAAGGTTCCTCGACTTCAGAAGCTGTCCGCGTCGATCGCGTGATTTCATGAATCCACGTTTGGAATTCGGTTACCGATTGGAAAACTGGATAGGAGACGAGGTTCGCTTTGGGGCCGAATGCCGTCACTGCTCAAATGCACCACATCGGGACCTTCGCTAATGATGTTTCCAAAGTCCCGCGTATCGACCCGTTGCGGCCACTGGGGTTTGCTCGCGCTATGGCACAAGTGGACTCCATTCCGATCATTCCTGAGTTTGATCATAGAGCTATCTGGGAATAAACTGTCTGAGGAAAGCCCGTGATCATGAAACCAATGAATGAAGAGCACCTCGCGGTCCTGCGCAGGCACATGGTCGAGTTGATTGCAATCCACGTCGACCTTGCGAGCGAAGAGCTTGGCAGGGCGTCGCTCGATGAGCGGGTCTTGGCTGCGATGCAGCGGGTGCCGCGGCATCTCTTCGTGCCAGCCCCGCTTGCGCCGTATGCCTACCAGGACACGCCGCTGCCGATCGGCTTCGATAAAACCATCTCGCAGCCCTTCATCGTCGCTCTCATGACCGATCTCCTCGCGCCCCAACCGCACGAGGCAGTGCTCGAGATCGGCACCGGCCTGGGCTACCAATCCGCAATCCTCGCCGAGCTCGCCGGGCAGGTCTGGAGCGCCGAAATCATCGAGGAATTTGCAAGCCGTGCCGAGGCTCTGCTGCGGGGCCTGGGCTATATTAATGTCGGCATTCGTGTCGGAGACGGATCTCGCGGCTGGCCTGAGCACGCCCCGTTCGACAAGATACTGGTCACGGTGGCGGCCGAGCGGTTGCCGCCGGCATTACTTGAGCAGCTCAAGCCCGACGGACGCCTGGTTATGCCGTTGGGATCTGAAAAAGCACAGCTCCTGACTGTCATTGACAAAAATGCGGCAGGGCAACTCAAGATCCGCAAACTTATCCCGGTTCAGTTTGGTCTGCTCGAAACGGTCTAACATTCCAGCAGGTTGACCGCTCTTCGTCTCGCTACAGCCACCGTCCGACGCGGGCCTTGTAGGCGAGATAGACGTCACCGAACTTCCGCTCGAGATAGGCCTCCTCGCGGGCGACCACGCCGTAGCGGATGACGAGATAGAACGGCACCAATAGGGCGATGAGCCACAGGCTGTCGAAGGCGACGGCGAGGCCGATGAGGCCGAGGAACATGCCGATATAGATCGCGTTGCGCGTGAAGCGGTAGGGGCCCGCGTCGACGATCGTCGTTGTCGGCTGGGTGGTCGGGACCTGCGTCCCGGCGCGGCGGAAGGTCGCCGCCGCCCAGATCAGCAGCGCCAGGCCGGCGAGGAACACGATGCCGCCGAGCCAGCCGCCCGGCACTGCCGCCGGCAGGAACGGCAGCGGATAGAGCCAGTCGAGCGCGAGCCCGGCGATCGCCGCGAGCGCCCAGGCGATCGGCGGCCGTACTGCCGCGCCTGAACTGTCGCGCAAATTCCCCGTCGCCTCGCTCATGCCACCACCCGTCCGATCCGCTCCCCGGCCCCCGGAATTCTGGCGTAAGAGTGCGTGTTTTGCCAAAGCCCCTCCACCGGTGGGAGTTTATGTCGCTTCGAAAGAGATTTGAAGGCAGAAAGGCGCGGACAGCTAAAGGATCGAGTTCAGCCGACATTTCTCGCCATGCAAATGTCAGCTTCAAAGAAGAAACGGAATTTGACTTAGACCAGGTGCACGTTTTCCCGTTCAGGTGCTGGATGAGACCTTCCGCTTGCCACCCGTTCCGGATTGGACGTCTCGATGGACGAGACGCACATCTGTGTTTTGGACCGTGACGGGACGATTGCCCATCAAGCCGCTCAATCCTCTTGTTGATTGACGCCCTAACCCAGGGCACAAAGGTGGCATCCACGGTCGCTCACGACGGAAAAACAGAGGGAATTCAAAGGCGATTTCGATAAGCCTTTGAAATCATTTGAGAATCAAAGGTTCCACAGGCAATTTTCGCAAAATTCCCTTAGTTCCTCGTTTTTTCGGACGTGCGGATCCCGTTTTGACGTCAATGGCGACTTGATGCCCAGAAGTGTCGCCCACAGGTGATGGGCACGCAGGGCGCCGCCGGTGGCGAGCAAGGGCAGTTATCCATGACGGTCCGCCACGACGTCGAGAACCTCATTTGTCGCGTGGGGCAGTTGGCATGGAAACGCACAGCGACCGAGGTGATCACATCGACGGGTTAGGAGGCCCCTTCACCCGACGATCAGCAGCACGACACCGGTGACAAGCAGAACCAGCGTCCATACGAGATCCACGTTGATCCAGGCGCTGCGCAATATCTCGAGCCCGACCCAGCGATAGACCGCCAGGGCAACGAGGCTTGTGACCGCCAACATGGCAAGAGTGTGGACGCCGACCGCTGCGAGCGCCATCGCCGCGGACCCAACGCTGCCGATTTCGCCTAATGGCGACTGGGTGAGACAGAGGGGTATCAAGGCCGGCAGGACCATGAGCCCCGCACCGTGGGCCGTCGCCATCAGGAACGACCAGAACGCAAGACCGGCGAGCCCCGTGCGCAAGCCGATGCGAACGCGGTGCCGGTGCCCGAAAGCATGATGCCAGATAGCCCATGCAATCAGCGCCCCTCCGGTGGCCGTGCGCACCGCATCTTGGTTCACGAAAAGACCGGCCGCGACCACGGCTCCTGCCACCAGTGCGATGGATACGGCGTGTCCGACAGCGATCGCTGGCACTGCCTGAACCACCGCGGCGGAGCTCTGCCGGTGAACGCCAAGCGCGACGGCGAACAGCCATCCCATCGCCGGATTGAGACCATGAAAGGCGCCTAGTCCCGCCAGCAGTATCCAGGGCCAGAGCTCGTTCATCGGCGCCTCATCGCCTGCTCCTCGCTCCCTACGGATAACAATAGGAATCTGACGAGCAATCGCCACCTTGGAGACGGACCTGGTGCGGGCGATGCGACTTCGGCCATTCGACGAAGAATTTCTCGTCGAAGGCGATGCCGCCGTCCGGTTGCGCGTCAAGCTTCACCATCCAGCCAGAGACGCCATCGGGATAGAACTGCTCGTCGATCGCGCCATAGAGCGAGTTGGTGAAGTAGACGCGGCGACCGTCGCGGCTGATCTCGACCATCTGCGGGCCGCCGTTCAGCGCGCCATTCTTCGCACCTGGGTGCGACGCACGCGAAACGATGCCGCCGATCCGGACCTTGCCTGTCAGCTGCGGCTTGAACGGGTCGGAGACATCGTATTGATGAAGGTCGCCGGTTCCCCAACAGGACACGTAGAGAAATCTGTCATCCATTGAAAGATCGATGTCGGTGACCAGCGGCGGCACGGCATTGAAACCCTTGAGCATCGGCGGCAATTGGTCAGCATCGGCCGGCTCCGCCGGAATGTCGATCACCTTTGTCACCCCCCATTTCTCGCCGTCGCGGTGCCAGACCCAGATCGAGGAGGAGAGGTCCTCCAGACTGAGCACGCAGTTGACGAACCCATAGGCTTTGGTCGGGTCGTGCGCGGGTCTGAGTTCGAATACGAGCTGATACTTGTCGCCGAAATCGATCGTCTGCAGGTGCTTGCGCTTGTGCAAATCCCAGAAATGCAGACGGCGGCCGTATTTCGCGCCGAGTAGGATTTCGGGGACTAGACCATTTTCGAAGGTATCCGGCGTGCCCCACTCGCTGGTGACGAGCGTATCGTGGCCAAGATGCCACCAGACGTCATACGAAAGCTGTTGTGGCCCCCGATCCATTTCCCACTGGCCGCGGACCTCGAAGGTCTCGTGATCCATCAGAAAAACGCCGCCTGGGGCTTTGCCTTCGGCATTGCCAAGTGCGGCAACATAGATCCCTTCCGGTCCGCAATGAACGGTATGCGGCCTGGAGTAACCGGTCCGTTCGGCCACGTCGCCGGGCTCGATCACCTTGACGATGGACGGATTCCTGCCATCCGGCTTGGTGTCAATGATATGGATGCGCGAGGATTTCAGTCCCGGCACGACCAGATAACGGCGCTCGGCGTGCGGATGTGGTGCGTTCGGGCATAAGCAGGACGAGCAGGCGTTCCAGCCGAAATGATGCAATTCGTCGCCGACATTGGGCATCGCGAGAGTATTTACGATCTGTCCGTAAGAGGGCGATTTCGGATCGACATCGACGACCGCGAGCTCGTCGGGAACCGCTCGCGCCGGATCGAAGGCGACAACGTAGGCGAGTGTCTCCGGCGCGGCCTTCATGGCCATTCGCGGTGACGGATAAAAGCTTGGATCGGGTTTCCACGTTACCATGTGCAGTGCTCCTGGCTCGCGTTTGCTGAACAATGAAAAATGTTCGCTCGATGCTTGCCGACAGCCGACTGACCGCTGCGGACGGGGCAGGATCCAAGGATGTTTCGACGAGATACCGTTTCGAAACCGGCTGAGCGAGCCGTAGAGGCAGTCCTCCCCAGGCAATTGTCTCAAATAATGGCGGGTTTGGGCAGTCCCTTTTTCGCCGCCTCCCTCATCGCTTCATGCCGAGGTCTTTTTCCTGACATCCTCCGCAAGTTCCTGCATGAGGTCGATCGGAATGCGGCCGATCAACATGAAGGCGTGCGTTGTGTTTGACCAGTAGACAACGTTCATGCCGTGCCGGCCTTCGACGTCAGGCTCCTTCGTGCCAACATCCGAGCGCACGATGCAGAGTGCCAACGGGCCCGTCTCCGGGTCCAGATAGGCAATCTGCGCCAGCGGCTTGTCGTCATACTGCAACAGCTGGGCGCGCTTGAACTCGATGCCCGGCAGCGACACAGCTTCGGGTGACAGGGAAAGCCCAAGCTTATCGTCGAAGCGGGCAAGTTGTTCAGCCTGCGCGTCATCGGACGGCGACGGGCCGGCCAAAGTATCCGCTGTATAGAGGGCGATGTATCCTGCAACGACAGCGCGCCATTCGCTGCTTTCATCAGGGGCATGAACGCGATTGCGAATCCCGATCAAGGCCCGGTCGGCCACGACACCGGCGACGAGGCAGGCAGCAAGCGCGCCAAGGAAGCCGCGGCGACTGGAGCGCGCGGGCTTTGCGGCGACCGGCACAATGCCAAGCATGGCATCGAGCTCTGCTTTGGGTGCTGCGGCAAGCAGCGACTCGAAGGCTTGCTTGAACGCAAGGCTGCTCTGCGACAGGAACTCCAATCTTGCGGCCACACGCTCGTTCGAACCGAGAAGCGCTTCGATGCGCGATACTTCGATCCCCGACAGTTCACCGTCGATATAGGCCGTCAATTCCTCATCGGTGGGGATTGGGTTCTTGTCGTTCATGTGGCCCCCTCTCCCGAGACGCTGGCTGCGATCTTGGCGCGCGCGGCGGCAAGGCGGCTCATCACGGTACCAATCGGGATATCCAAAACGCTTGCCACCTCCTTGTAGGAAAGACCCTCCACATAGGCGAGGAAGACCGCGGCCCGTTGCGCATCCGGCAGCGCATTGACCAGCCGCAGAACCTGGTTCGCCATGACATGCATTTCCGTGTCGCGGGCGCCATCGACGACCAAGGCCTCGTCTGCATCGACGAAGCCCTGACCGAGGCGCACACGTTGTGACCGGATCTCATTCAGCCAGATGGAATGCAGGATGGAGAACAGCCAGCGGTCCAGCCGCGTTCCTGCCTCGAACTGCTCGACGCGCTCGAGGGCGCGCAGGCAGGTCTGTTGCACGAGATCGTCGGCAACGTCGCGGCGATGCGAGAGCACAAGGCCATAGCGCCAAAGCCGCAACAGATTGTCCGCCAGGCCGCTTCTGATATCGGCTTCGCTTGCGATGAGAACCTCCGCCACGGGTTTTCCTTCCAAAGCCGCCGGTTGCACCGGCGGCTTCGGTATTGCGTGACTATAGGCAGGAAATGTGGTGTACGCGACCGGCATTTGGTAGTTCCCGTTCAACCGAGATTGCACGTTCCCGCATTTCGTCAGGGTCACAGCTTCTAGGGCTTGAGGATCGCTTCGTTGAGATCGCGATACGCCTCGCATTCTGTGCCGCAGATCGCCTTGATCGTTTCGAGCTGCTCCTTGGCGAGATCGAGGCGCCCCTTGATGACGTACGCTTCGCCGAGATATTCGCGCACCTGCGCATACTTGGGATCAAGTTCGACAGACTTCAGGTAGTAGGAAATTCCTTCATCCGTGCGGCCAAGCTTGCGGGTGGCGTAGCCGCGATAATTCAGGGCCTCGGCAGTATTCGGGTTCTTCAACGTATCGAGCATGGCAAGCGCTTCTTCATAGCGTCCGGCCTTCGCCAGCGAATAGGCATAGTCCGTGCGGTTTTCTTCCGTCACGTTGGCGCTGCTCTGCTTGACGCACCTCTTCGTCCTCTTGTCGTACATCTGGCCCTTCTTGCAGGTCGGCATCGTGTCGCTGCTGCCGCCAGAACTACCGGCGCCACTTGAGCCACTACCACTGCCGCTGCCACCGCCGCCTATCGCGAAAGCAGGGGCCGAAAGCGCAAAAGCGGCAATGCAGCCGCCGACGAGGATGGAAGCAATACGAACAGTCGCGATCGTCATGGGATATCTCCTAGGAAAATGACGTTGGCGCCGAATGAACACTGTTGCCCGGAACTTTATTCGATGGCGGCTCTTCTTTTTCTCGTCGCGCGGTCCCGGCGCCACCGAATAAATGCAGGGCTGAGGTGTTAGCCGCTCACGCGCCGGCCAGAAGGAGTATTCCGTGAGCGATACCGTAAAATTACTGAGCCTTGCCGTCGCGACGCCCGAGCATGTCATTACACAAAAGGAAGCAGCGGAGACCTCCGCTCGCCTGTTCTCGTCCCGCTTCAGGGACTTTTCGCATCTCGCCAGCGTCTTTGACAATGCGGGCATCCGGAAACGCTATGCCGCCCGTCCCCTGGAATGGTTCATCGAGCCGCATGGCTGGCAGGACCGGATGGAAGCCTATGGCGAGGTGGCGCGCAGCCTGTTTTTCGAGACAACCACCAATGCACTGAAGCAGGCGGGCCTGCAGGGACGCGACGTCGACTGCATCGTCACCATCTCGTCCACCGGGATTGCGACACCGAGCCTCGATGCACAGCTCGCACAGAGGATGGGCTTTCGCTCGGACATCGAACGCGTTCCCGTGTTCGGGCTCGGCTGCGCCGCGGGCGTTTCCGGCTTCGCCATTGCCTCGCGGTTTGCCCAGGATCGGCCAGGCAAGACAGTGCTTTTCGTAACAGTCGAACTTTGCACGCTGGCGTTTCGGCTGGACGAGCTGACGCGCGCGAACATCATCGCCACGGCGCTTTTCGGCGACGGCGCCGCCGCCTGCATTCTCCGGGCGGGACCGGAGGGCAAGGCTGAGGTTGAGTCGACGGGCGAACATCTTTTCCCCGATACGCTTGGCATCATGGGCTGGAAGATCGACGACACCGGCTTCGGCGTGGTTCTTGCCCAATCGCTGCCGCCCTTTGCCGAGGCGGAACTCGGCCCGGCCGTTGACGGGATATTAGCGCGCAACGGCCTCTCGCGACGGGATATAGATCGCTTCATCTGCCATCCCGGCGGCACAAGGGTGCTTGCAGCCCTGGAAAGCGCGCTGTCGCTTGAATCGGGAACTCTGGATCACGAGCGCGCGGTACTTGCCGAATATGGCAACATGTCGTCGCCCACGATTCTCTTCGTGCTCGAGCGTGCCCTGAAGGCAGGGCTACCGGAGCGCAGCGCGATGGTCGCCATGGGGCCGGGTTTTACCGCAAGCTGTGTGACCTTGAAGAGGGTTGCATGATGTGGCCCTCCGTTGCACTCCTCGCCTTCGTGACGGCACAGCGCCTCGCGGAACTTGCCCTTGCCCGTCACAATACGCAGTTGCTTCTGAGCAGCGGTGCGAAGGAGGTCGCGCCGCAGCACTATCCTTACATGGTGGCCCTGCATAGCTGCTGGATAGCCGGATTGTGGTTGCTGGCGATGGGCCGCCCGGTCGACCCGATATGGTTTGCCATTTTCATCGTTCTACAGGCAGGCCGGCTCTGGGTCATCGGCACGCTCAAGGGGCGATGGACGACACGCATTATCGTGCTGCCGAGCGCTCCACTTGTCAGCAGCGGTCCCTACCGGTTCATGGCCCATCCGAATTATGCTGTCGTGGTAGGCGAGATCGCCGTGCTTCCTCTAGCCTTCGGGATGCCCGTCTACGCGGCGATATTCTCGGTGCTCAACGCGGCAGTGCTTTATGTCCGCATCAAAGCCGAAAACGAGGCGCTGAAAACGACAATGTTTTTGAAATGAAACGAGATTTTTCGTTTGCTTGCAGCGCGTCGGAGCGGCATTTTCATTGCTTGCAATAAGTGGACTGCCCTGCAATGACAAAGAACGCAATTGTACTTGGCGCCGGCATCGTCGGCGTATCGACGGCCATTCACATGCAGCGCCGGGGGCTGCAGGTGACGTTGATCGACCGCAAGGCGCCAGGCAATGAAACCTCGTTCGGCAACGCCGGTCTCATTCAGCGCGAAGGCGTCGTGCCATATGGCTTTCCGCAGCAGTTCGGCCTTTTGATACGCTACGCCTTCAACAACCGTATCGACGCCCACTATCACCTCACGGCGTTGCCCGGGCAGCTTGCCTTCCTCGCCCGCTACTGGTGGAATTCCAATGCCAAGCGCCACGAGATGATCTCCCGCGCCTATGCCCCGCTCATCGAGCACTCGATTTCCGAGCACAACGATCTGATCGAAGCGTCCAATGCGCAGCATCTGATCCGCAAGGATGGCTGGATGGAAATCTTCCGCACGGCCGGCCGGCGCGATGCCGAATTCGCCGAGGCCGAGCGGCTGCGGGCCGAGTTCGGGGTCATGCACGAGCAGTTGGACGCCGCCGCCGTGGCGCGGCTCGAACCCCATATCAAGGGAGATTTCCTCGGCGGCCTGCGGTGGCGTGATCCATGGTCGGTGCTCGACCCGCACGGCTTGACGATAGCCTATCGCTCCTATTTCGAGAGCCTCGGCGGCAGGTGTGTCAGCGGTGACGCCAACTCCCTTGGTCGCTCCGGCGCGAGCTGGCGGGTGGTGACCAGCGAAGGCCCGCTGGACGCGGAGGATGTGGTCCTGGCGCTCGGCCCCTGGGCCGCGGTTGCGACACGTCGGCTCGGCTACGCCTTCCCGCTCGGCGTCAAGCGCGGCTATCACATGCACTATGCCGCGGCAAACAATGCGACCCTCAACAACTGGACGCTCGATGCTGAGCGGGGTTACTTCCTTGCACCGATGAGCCGCGGTATCCGGCTGACGACTGGTGCTGAATTCGCCGCGCTGGATGCGCCGAAGACACCCGTGCAGCTCGACCGTGCCGAGAAGGTGGCACGAACGGTCTTTCCGCTCGGCGAAAGGCTTGATCCGGAGCCATGGATGGGCGCCCGCCCCTGCACGCCTGATATGTTGCCCATCATTGGAAAGGCGCCCCGACACGACGGATTATGGTTCGCATTCGGCCACGCACATCACGGGTTGACGCTCGGGCCGGTCACCGGCCGCGTCCTAGCGGAAGTGATCACCGGTGGGGCGCCGTTCATCGACATTTCTGCCTATTCGCCGCAGCGCTTCAACGCATAGCGGGCAGCCGCTATGCAGTGGCGGCATTTGCCGGCAACGTCATCGGGGTCCGCCTGCGGCCGCATTTCTTCTTCGAGAAGACAGTCCTGCTACGGACCGACGGCGAGAGCGGGATGCCGAAAGTGTGAGCGGTTTTCCGCTGAAATCCTGCTCTATCTCTTTATCTAAATCAGGATTCAGATTTTAGGCCATCGGCTTAAGATATTGAGATCGCGGAGCGCTGTCTCCGCGATCCCTCCGATCGTATCGTCGATATCGACGGTCACGACGCCGGGCTCACCGGTTGGCACTTCGAGTGTCGCGAGTTGGCTTTCCAGCAACGATGGGGGCATGAAGTGGCCCTTGCGCTCGCCCATTCGTTTCGTCAACAGCTCCTTCGAGCCCGACAGATAGACGAAAAACAGATTGCCATTCACCGCCTTGCGCAGCCGGTCGCGATAAGTGCGCTTCAACGCCGAGCAGGAAACGACAACGCCCTGTCCGCGATCAAGCGACGCTTTCATCGTTTGACCGATCAGATCGAGCCAAGGCATGCGGTCGTCGTCCGTCAGCGGAATGCCCTTCGACATCTTCTCGACATTCGATGCCGGATGAAGCTGGTCGCCCTCGACAAATTGCATGCCGAGGGCTTCCGAAATTCTCAGGCCAATGGACGATTTGCCGCAACCACTGACACCCATGACGATGATGGCGTAAGGGGTCCCATTAGTCTCTGGCATCGCTCATCTCGCTCATCACTCCGGCACCGGTGCCGCCAACGCTGGCGAACCCTGCCTACGAAGCTACCAGGGCGGCATTCTTACGGGCAATACGCGCCCTGATGGTTTCGACATCGGCGCGCGGCGTGGCCGCAAACAATGTCTTCGTGTAGCTGTGCTGCGGATCATTGAAAACCTGATCCCGCGTGCCGTATTCCACAGCCTCTCCGAAATACATCACCATGACATCGTCGGCCATATAGCGGACGACCGACAGGTCGTGGCTGATGAAGACATAGGTGAGGTTCAGTTCGTCCTGCAGGTCTGCGAGCAGATTGAGCACCTGTGCCTGGACCGAGAGATCAAGCGCGGACACCGGCTCGTCGAGAACCAGGAGCCTCGGCTTCAACATCAGAGCGCGGGCGATCGCGATGCGCTGACGCTGGCCGCCGGAGAACATATGCGGATAGCGGTTGAAATGGATCTCCTGGAGGCCGACCTTCTTGAGCATCGCCATCGCCAATTCGCGCCGCTCAGCGGCGGGCGTATCGGTGTTGATGATCAGCGGCTCCATCAGGATGTCGCCGATCTTCTTGCGCGGGTTGAGCGAACCGTATGGGTTCTGGAAGACGATCTGGACCTTGCGGCGAATTTCCGGTGTCATATCGCCCGCAGCGATATCGACCTTCGTTCCATCGATGAACAGGTCTCCGCCACTCGCCGGATCGATCATCGTGACGATGCGGGCAAGGGTAGACTTGCCGCAACCGCTTTCGCCGACGATCGCCAGCGTCTTGCCCTGCTCCACCTTGAAGCTGACGCCCTTGACGGCATGTACGGTTCTCTCCTTCTTGAAGAGGCCGCCCGGCAGATAATAGTTGCGGACAATGTTCTTTGCTTCGAGGACTGGCGTCATTGGGCCGCTCCCTTGAAAATCTCGCCGATGGTCGGCAGCCGGTCGCCGGTGGCATTCTCCGGCAGGGCGGCAAGCAGTGCCCGGGTATAATCGCTCTTGGGGGACTCGAAGAGCGACAGAACGTCGGCCTCTTCCATCTTGCGGCCCTTGTATTGAACGATCACCCGATCGGCCGTCTCGGCGACGACGCCCATATTGTGCGTAATCATGATGAGGCCCATCCGATGCTCCGTCTGCAGCCGCATCAGGAGATCGAGGATCTGCTTCTGAATGGTCACGTCGAGCGCAGTCGTCGGTTCGTCGGCGATCAGAAGCTTGGGATTGCAGGCGATCGCAATGGCGATCATGACGCGCTGGCACTGGCCACCCGACATCTGATGCGGGTAATGGCCGAGCCGCTCGGCAGGGTTGGGAATGCCAACGGCCTCGAACAGCTCGATCGCGCGCTTGCGCCGCGCAGCCTTGTCGAGACCCAGATGGATTCGCAGAACCTCTTCGATCTGAAAGCCGACCGTGAAGCAGGGATTGAGGCTGGCGATCGGCTCCTGGAAGATCATCGACATATCCTTGCCGATGATCTTGCGTCGTTCGCTTGCCGACATGCCAAGCAGATTACGGCCGTCGAAGACCATCTTGTCGGCCGTCACCTTTGCCGTCCACGGCAGAAGCCCCATCGCTGCGAGCATCGAGACCGACTTACCGGAGCCAGACTCCCCAACGATTGCAAGAACTTCACCAGCATCTACCTTCAGCGACACACCATCAACGGCGCGAAACGGACCCGTAGACGTCTGGAATTCGACGGCGAGATTTTCAATTTCAAGAAGTGCCATCTCAGGACCTCTTCAGTTTGGGATCAAGCGCATCGCGCAGACCGTCGCCCATCAGGTTGATGGCGAGAACGGTGATGAGGATGCAGAGACCCGGGAAAGTAACGAGCCATGGCGAGCTTTGGAAGAATTCACGCGCGTCGGCAAGCATTGTGCCCCACTCTGATGTCGGGGGCTGGGCACCCATGCCGAGGAAGCCGAGAGCCGCGGCATCCAGGATCGCGGCAGAGAATGCGAGCGTCGCCTGGACGATCAGCGGCGCCAAGCAATTCGGCAGAATGGTCTTGAACATGAGACGGAACGTACCGGCGCCCGCCACGCGTGATGCTACGACATATTCCTTCTCGCGCTCGCTGATCACAGCAGCGCGCGTCAGGCGCACGAAATGCGGCTGATTGACGATCGAGATGGCGATCATGGCGTTCAGCAGGCCGGGACCCAGGACGGCGACCAGCACGAGGGCCAGCAGCAACGACGGGAAGGCCAGGATGATATCCATGACGCGCATGATAAAGGTGTCGACGCGACCGCGGAAATAGCCGGCAACGAGGCCGAGCAGGACGCCGGCGACAGCAGACAGCGATGCGACGACGAGGCCGATGAACAGCGAGAAGCGCGTGCCATAAATCAGACGCGAAAGCATATCGCGACCGACGGCATCCGTTCCGAGCAGGAACATCGAATTGCCCTTTTCCGACCACACCGGCGGCACGCGCTGCATGCCGTCGAAAGGAACGTTCGGATCATGCGGGGCAATCAACGGCGCGAAGATCGCCATAAAAAGGACCAGCAGAAAGATGCCGAGGCCGATGACGGCGCCCTTGTTGCGAGAGAAGTAGTACCAGAACTCAGAGAGCCCCGACGGTTGGGTCGACTTGGTGGTTATCACACTCATAAGCCGCTCCTAGTGACGAATACGTGGGTTGATGAGACCGTACATGAGGTCGACGATCAGATTGACGATCATGATGATGCCGGCGATCAGCAGCAGCCCGCCTTGAACGACGGTGTAGTCGCGCTTGAAGACGGCATCGACCATCCATTTGCCAATACCCGGCCAGGAGAAGATCGTTTCCGTCAGGATTGCGCCGCCGAGCAGGACGCCGACCTGCAGACCGATCGAAGTCACAACCGGTATCATGGCGTTGCGCAGCGCATGCAGGCCGACGACGCGTATCGGTGCGAGGCCCTTGGAGCGTGCGGTGCGAACATAGTCTTCTCCCAGCACTTCAAGCATGGCCGAGCGTGTCTGCCGCGCGATGACGGCAAGCGGGATGGTTCCGAGAACGATCGTCGGCAGGATCAACGAAACGAACGCGGACTTGAATGCGCCGGCCTGGCCGGACAGCAGGCTGTCGATCAGCATGAAGCCGGTGACCGGCTTGAAGAAATACATCAGCGAGATGCGGCCAGACACAGGGGTCCAGTGCAGCGTATTCGAGAAGAGAACGATGAGCAGCAGCCCCCACCAGAAGATCGGCATCGAATAGCCGACAAGGGCCACGCCCATCACACCCTGGTCGAACCATGTTCCCCGCTTGACGGCTGCGAAGATGCCAGCGGGGATGCCAAGCACGATGGCAAACAGGATGGCGCAGAGCGAGAGCTCGAGCGTCGCCGGAAACAGCGAACCGAACTCCTGCAGAACCGGGCGCTTGGTGACGATCGACGAACCGAGATCACCCTGCACCACATTGCCGAGGTAATCCAGGTATTGCACGTAGACCGGACGATCGAGGCCGAGATCATGCATGACCTGGGCATGACGTTCCGGCGCCATCACACGTTCGCCCGACATCAGCATGACCGGATCGCCGGGCAGCAGACGGATGAACGAGAAGGCGATGAGCGAAACGCCGATGAAGGTTGGGATCAGGATCGCGAGGCGTCCGATGAGAAATCGCAACATTGGCAAGTGTCCATAGTGTTCCGGCGGTCAGGTATCAAACCTGACCGCCGGCCAAGCCCGGGATTGCCGGGCATCTTTGCATAATTTTGATTACTCGGCGATATCAACGCCGTCGAAGCGGTGAACACCAACCGGATCCTGCACGTAGCCGGAAACCTTGGCGCTCATCGGTACGAATTCCGTGGAGTGATCGATCGTCGCCCACGGAGCTTCCTTCTTGAAGACGACCTGAGCTTGTTCGTAGAGCTTGGTGCGCTCAGCGACGTCAGCGGTTTTCTTGGCCTTCTTCACGAGGTCGTCGAATTCCTTGTTGCACCACTGCGCGCGGTTGTTTCCGCCGACGGCTTCGCAGCCGAGCAGGGTATCAAGGAAGTTGTCCGGGTCGCCGTTGTCACCCGTCCAGCCGAGGATCGCAGCACCGTCGCGGGCCTTGTCCTTGGAGAGCTTCAGGTATTCAGCCCATTCGTGGGTAACGATGTCGACCTTGACGCCGACCTTGGCGAGGTCAGCCTGCATCAGTTCAGCGGCGCGACGTGCGTTCAGCATGTACGGACGCGAAACCGGCATTGCCCAGATCTTCATGCTGAGATCCTTGACGCCAGCCTTTTCGAGCAGGGCCTTGGCCTCGGTCGGGTTGTAGGCGTCGTCCTTGATGGCGTCGTTATACGACCACATCGTCGGCGGGATCGGGTTCTTGGCAACCTGGCCGGCGCCCTGGAAGACGGCCTCGACGATCGCCTGCTTGTTGATCGCCATGTTCAGCGCCTTGCGCACTTCGGCCTTGTCGAACGGAGCCTGAAGCGTGTTGTAGGCGAGGTAGGAGACGTTCAGGCCCGGCTGTTCCAGAACCTTCAGGCTCGAGTCGGTCTGCAGATCCTTGATGTCAGCCGCGTTCGGGTACGGCATGATGTGGCATTCGCCGGCCTTCAGCTTCTGGGCACGGACGGAAGCGTCCGGGGTGATCGCGAAAACGAGATCGTCGATCTTTTCCTTGCCCTTGAAGTAGGTTTCGTTGGCCTTGTAGCGGATGACGGCATCCGGTTGGTAGGCGACGAAGGTGTACGGACCGGTGCCGAGCGGCATCTGGTTCATCTGCTCCATCTTGCCGTCAGCCTGCAGCTTGTCGGCATATTCCTTCGACAGAACGGAGGCGAAGTCCATTGCGAGGTCAGCGAGGAACGGTGCTTCCGGATGGTTCAGCGTGAACTTGACGGTCAGGTCGTCGACCTTCTCGACCGACTTGATGAGGTCGGGGAAGCCCATGCCTGCCGCATATTCGTAGGAAACGCCAGCGACATACTTCGCCCACGGGCTATCAGCCTTCAACTGGCGCTCGAATGAGAAGACGATGTCATCAGCGTTCAGATCGCGGCTTGGCGTGAAGAACTCGGTCGTCTGGAACTTGGCGCCCGGACGGAGCTTGAAGGTGTAGACCATGCCGTCGTCGGAAACCGTCCAGCTTTCGGCCAGGCCCGGCTCGATTTCGGTCTTGCCGTGCTGGAACTCGACGAGACGGCTGTAGACCGTGCGCGAGGAAGCGTCGAAAGTGGTGCCTGCAGTGTAAATGCCGGGATCGAAGCCTTCCGGCGAGCCCTCGGAGCAGTAAACGAGCGTTTTGGACCAGGCTGCGGATGCCATGGCCGAAGCCAGGACCGTCGCGGCCAACAAGACAGACATCTTTTTCATGATATCGTTTCCCAGGTTTGTTCTTTTCTTTGAGATCCCGGAAACCCTCCGGAATGACGGCAGATGGAACGACATTTATTTGCTGAAATCAACGACCGAAGTGGAAAATTTTTCCAGATGGACAACTTTAGTAATTTTCCGCCAAAAATGGGCCGCATTTAGAAATAAACGGACTGGATAAACTCGATTCCTGTCGCATTTGGTATAATTTCGCGTCGGCAAGAGCATTGCTGCACACGCCACGCGCGAATTTTTAGCCCAAACTCCCCTAAAACAGAACAACCGCGGCACGAAACTCTGCCACGGTCGCATCAAAAATTCGTCATCGCGGGTTAGGCCGCCGGAGCGGCAATCGTCGGCTTGCGACGAGGTTCACGATCGCCCGTCAGGCCCAGCAGGAAGTTGATCTGCGGCCGCGCCTTGACGAGATCGTCGATCGAATATTGCGCCAGCACGTCGAAAAAGGCGTTGAGCGCCTTGCGCAAGGCGGAGTTCAAGCCGCAGCTGTCGACAAGCGGGCATTCGACCATGCCGTCGTCCTCGAAGCACTCCGCCATCGCAAAGCTATCTTCCGTGACGCGAACCACGTCGAAGAGGCTAATGTCCTTCGCCGGTTTGCCGAGCCGCACACCGCCGTTGCGGCCGCGAACCGTCTCGACCAGGCCGGCCTTGTTGAGAGGCTGCAAGATCTTGAACAGAAAGAGTTCAGAAACGCCATATGCCCTGGCAATCTCCGGAATCCGGCTCAGCTGCCCATCATTGGCAGCGCAATACATCAACATGCGAACCGCATAGTTGGTCTGCTTGGTCAAACGCATGCCGATCTCCAGAATCGTCAGTTGCAAGTGGTCTATATAGTGGCTTTGGTAGTTTTGAACAATTCCAAAATATGAAATTCATATTCACCTTATGTGAGACGGATTGCCGCGACGGTTATTTCAGTCCGAACCGCCCGATACTTCAGGATGGCGTCCTTGCGGTCCGGCGTTCCAGGATGGGTGGATAGCATGCTTGTTCTGGAATGATCCGCGAGCTTCTCTTCGAGCGCGCCGAAGAAGCGAACGAGCGCAACCGGGTCCATTCCTACGTTGCGCATGAGATCGACTGATCGCACTCAGCACGCTCGACAAGACCGCTCTCTCGCGATTGTCAGAAGTACGTTGACGATCCAGATGCCGAAATATTTAGACGCGCTGCCGGTGAATTTCGCGCGTACAAACGGGTTTGCTGGGGCTTCCGCCAGCATTTGATTCGTAAAGAGCATGTGTTTTCCCTACCCCTCGGCCAGTCGTACTGACGGCTCGAGGTCGGACCTAGCTATTCGGTCGCGGATTGAGAAGCGCGCACGCTCGAATTCAGCAACTTAAAAGAGCAAATTGGGGGCCTAAGCCCCCCAATTCAATTACATCGTTGTTCGCTTACTTCATCGTCGGCATGACGAATTCGGCGCCGTCCTTGATACCCGAGGGCCAGCGGGCGGTGATCGTCTTCGTCTTGGTCCAGAACTTGATCGAGTCCGAACCGTGCTGGTTGAGGTCGCCGAAGCTCGATGCCTTCCAACCGCCGAAGGAATGGTAGGCAAGCGGAACCGGGATCGGAACGTTGATGCCGATCATGCCGATATTGATGCGCGAGGCGAAGTCACGGGCGGCATCGCCATCACGGGTGTAGATCGCGACACCATTGCCATATTCGTGCTTCATCGGCAGATCCAGGGCTTCCTCGTAGTTCTTGGCGCGAACGACGGAGAGGACCGGCCCGAAGATCTCGGTCTTGTAGATATCCATGTCAGGCGTGACATGGTCGAACAGCGTGCCACCGACGAAATAGCCGTCCTCGTAGCCCTGCAGCTTGAAGCCGCGGCCATCGACGACGAGCTTTGCACCCTGCTCCACGCCACGGTCGATAAGCCCGTTGACACGGGTATAGGCTTCCTTGGTGACGAGCGGACCCATGTCGGCCTTCTCGTCGGTGTAAGGACCGATGCGGAGCGACTCGATCTTCGGCGCCAGCTTCTCCACCAGGCGATTGGCGGTATCCTCACCGACCGGGACGGCGACCGAGATCGCCATGCAGCGCTCGCCGGCAGAGCCGTAGCCTGCGCCCATCAGAGCGTTGACGGCCTGGTCCATGTCGGCGTCGGGCATGATGATCATGTGGTTCTTCGCGCCGCCGAAGCACTGTGCGCGCTTGCCGTTCATGGCAGCCGTTCCATAGACGTAGCGGGCAATCGGCGTGGAACCGACGAAGGAGACCGCGCCGATATCCGGATCCGTCAGGATGGCGTCAACCGCAGCCTTATCGCCGTTGACCACGTTCAGGATGCCTGCCGGGAGGCCAGCCTCAATCATCAGTTCTGCAAGACGCAGCGGTACGGACGGATCGCGCTCGGACGGCTTCAGGATGAAAGCGTTGCCGCAGGCAATTGCCGGCGCAAACATCCACATCGGGATCATGGCCGGGAAGTTGAACGGGGTGATGCCCGCACCGATACCGACCGCCTGACGCATCGAATACATGTCGATAGCAGGACCGGCGCCTTCCGTGAATTCACCCTTCTGCAGATGCGGAATACCGCAGACGAATTCGCAGACTTCAAGACCACGGACGATGTCGCCCTTGGAATCTTCGACAGTCTTGCCGTGCTCGGTGGACAGAAGTGTCGCGAGTTCATCCATGTGCTTGTTCAGCAGCTCGACGAACTTGAAGAAGACGCGGGCGCGGCGCTGCGGGTTCGTGGCTGCCCACTTCGGCTGAGCGGCCTTGGCGTTCTCGACGGCGGCGCGCAAATCCTCGACGCTTGCCAGCGCCACAGTCGCCTGAACTTCGCCGGTTGCCGGATTAAAGATGTTGCTGGTGCGGCCGCTGGTGCCAGCGACATGCTTACCGCCGATGAAATGACCAATCTCACGCATAGGATGCTCCTCCTGTTTTTTTGGATGACCAACAATCGCACTTCAATTTGCACAAATCAATAAGCTAAGATAAGCAACCGTTGTGCATGAATTGAAGCTCAGCCGAGAGCCGATGCTTCTCCCAAGTTCTATTCCGAGGCTTGGCCCGGCACGCAGCGGGCAAACCGAACTCAAGAGGAGGCAGTACTTCAATGAGCGGCAAACTTGTCGTCAGAATGGCGGAGCTCGAGATCGATCCGGACCAGCTTGAAGCCTATCGCGCTCTATTGGCTGAGGAGATCGAGGCATCTGTCACATTGGAGGACGGCGTCCTTTCCCTGCATGTGGTCTCCATCAAGGATAGTCCGCACAAAATCCGCATCCTTGAGGTCTATGCCAGCTCGAAGGCGTACGAGGTGCATCTGAGGACGCCGCATTTCCTCAAATATAAGAGCGGAACTGCTGGGATGGTGACGTCGCTGACATTGGTCGATGTCGAACCCGTCATGATGCGAGCAAAGCCATGAACTGGGACGACGTCCGCATCTTCCTCGCGGTTGCTCGTACTGGGCAAATCCTTGCCGCGTCAAAAAGGTTGGGGCTCAACCACGCCACGCTCTCACGGCGGCTCACCTCGTTGGAAGAGGCGCTGAAGAGCCGCCTTTTCGTCCGCCGCACAAACGGCTGCGAGCTGACGGCCGAGGGCGAAGTTTTCCTCGCATCTGCGGAGCGGATGGAAACCGAAATGCTGTCCGTGCAGGCCAATCTCGGCCGCACCGATACGGCGATCGCGGGGACGGTGCGTGTCGGCGCGCCTGACGGTTTCGGCGTTTCCTTTCTCGCGCCCCGCATGGGCCGCCTGATCGAACGCCATCCGGAACTGAAGATCCAGCTCGTGCCGGTACCGCGGTCCTTCTCGCTGTCGCAGCGTGAGGCGGATATCGCCATCACGCTGGAGCGGCCCGAACAGGGCCGCCTCGTCTCGGCCAAGCTTACCGACTACACGCTCGGTCTCTACGCCTCGCAACGCTATGCCGAGCTCAACGGCCTGCCTGCTGACGCAGAGGGCCTGAAGCAGCACCGGCGGATCGGCTATGTCGAGGATCTGATCTTTTCCCAATCGCTGAACTTCACCGGCGAGGTGATGCGCAACTGGAACGCGGCCTTCGAGATTTCCTCGGCGACCGGGCAGACTGAAGCTGTACTTTCGGGCGCCGGGATCGGGATCCTGCACGATTATATTGCCCGGCAGCATCCCCAACTGGTGCGCATCCTGCCGGATATTTCGATCCGGCGGGCATACTGGACGACGTTTCACGAAAGTGCGCGTGAACTCGTGCGGGTACGCACCGTTTCCGATTTCCTGCAGGAACTCGTCGCCGCCGAGCGCCACATATTCCTGTGATGTAGGCTCAGCAGCACAAGGATCAGCCGCGCTTCTCAGGCTCTTCGCTCGTCTGCTGCTTCTCTGCGGCAACTTCTGCTGCGCGCACTGGCATGCCATCGATGATGGCGAACAGTTCGCCGCTGGTGATCGGTTCGCTGACCTTGAGCTTCACCGTCCCGTCCTTGCCCACGAGAAAGGCCGCGAACTCTCCGACAGTGGGATCGCCCACCTCGCCTGCAATCGCCGCAGCATCGAGATTTTCGCCGGCTCCGAAGAGGACCCTCACACTGCCGCCGGTAATCTTGAGAATGACGATATCGCGTTCCTGCAAGGCATCGCGATTGGCGAGAAGCTGATTTTCCTGGCGCGCGGCTCGCGCGTTTTTCTTGTCGGCAAAGACGACTAGGACGCGGTTGCGCCACTGGAATTGCTCGAGGCTTGCTATGGCGGAATAAGCGCTATTGTCTTCGTCCACCTTGGTCGCACCATATAGAAGCGCTTTAGACATGTATATTTCTCCTATCGACGAAACGTCTAGGGAGCGGGAGCGGTTCCATCCGCAGGCATGCAGCTCAGTTGCGCCAGGACTTCCGCAATTGCCAAAAGGCGCCGAAGAGCACCAGCAGCAAGGGAATGCTGCCGTAGGACAAGGAGACTTGCGCCAATTGATCGAGCCTTTGCGAAGGTTCATCAACTGGCGCCACGTCCTGCATAAGGCTTGAGCCGAGAGCATATGCGCCGCGCGAGACAGCCACCAGCGCAATGATCAATCCGGCCATGTCGATGAAGCGAGCGTGTGCCCGCATGCCATCGATGACAACGGTCGCAAGACCGCAGAGAAATGCCACCGGCAAGAGATAAGCCGCCCCGCCGAGCAGCTGAAAATCCCCGAGAACCATCTCGTCCGACTCGCTCGTGAAGCTGACCTTCAGGATCGGCAGCAAAACCGCGAGAATGGAAAGGACGGCAAGCGCGCTGCGCTTGATAAATTCGTTCAAATCAATCCGCGTGGCGCCAATGCGACGAACCCGGCTCATTCTATCTCCCCGATACAGGAATCCGCCGCAGCGCACAGGCGCTCGGCTCTTCGAGGGACATTTGCTATGAAGTTGCTAACGCACCGCACAATCAGCGACGGTAAAACTACCCTTTGCGGGCAAAAGCATTCAGCCTGTTCGGAGGGGATAGTTAAAAAGAAATGAAGGAGGTCGTTTCAGGCAGTTTGAAGGGAAGGCAAGGCCAGGCGGGCAAATGCCTGCCCGGCCCTGAGGTCATGATCACATCGGAACCAACGATGAGAGCGGCACCTGCAAAGCAGCGGCGATCCGCTTGAGCTTGGCGGGATCAGCATCCTCGCCACCCTCGATTTCCTCAATCTCATTGACGACCAGGCCGCAGGTCACTGCGAGGTCATCGACGCTATAGCCGACCGCCTCACGAGCGGCACGTACAGCAGCGGCTACATTCATGGCCGAAACGGCGGTAGCCTTGGATGCATCCAGATTGCTGAGCGAAATGGACATTTAAGTCTCCTTCTGAAATCACTCTGAATTAGCCCCCGGCGGGAAAATGGCACTCTCGATCACGAATTGCAATGCAGTATGGTTAATCCGTGATCGACGAGAGCCCGGCGACAGGAGCGCGGTTAAGTTCGCAAAACTTCGTTGTCCTTTGTAAGCAAAGCACATTTGCCTGACCGCCTCGTCCTGCGCGTAGAGGCAGCCATGTGTCCAAATAACGTCTCGCACGCGGCGATTTGTCACCTATTTTTAGGCGTCCGCATGGGCTTGAGGACGAATCATTGCGATCGAAATTGGGCAAATGAGACCACAAGGTTCGGGCGATGAGGCCTCCGTCAAAGCGCATCGGCGAAAGCCGAAGCATCGCCGGATTTGCTTCGAAAGCGCGAGGCATTTCCCGAAGCAAGTCTGGCAGCAGCGGATATAGGTCGGATCCAACGATACCGCCAGGCCAGAGGATCATGCGAGCGCGCGGCGCGAAGATCACCCGCCCCGGCGGACCGATTTATTAGCAAAGAATGAACAAAGCGCGGCAAGAACGTGGCCGAACCGCGTCCAGTTAGCGATATCGCAATTTATCTATGTCTGATCCATTGACGAACGCACGTATAAAGCGAGCAATTCTTCAAACTCAATGCACGAGCCACGCACCCAATGTCACAGGAGGTTCATTCTAAGGGAATAGACCCGACTAAGGACCAGGCGAGATGGGAGCGAGCCGGAAGATGACAATAGTTCAGGGTGAAGAACATCGTCATGATCGTCCCAGCCATCCACTTGAGGGGACAAGCTCAGGACGATGGTTCGTCCCCGTATTCTTGATCCTGCTTCTCGTAGGACTTGGCTATGTTGCCTATGCTCTCGGCCGGGACCTAACGAGCGCAGTTGCCGTTCCCTGGATCCTGCTCGGGATAGCGCTGTTAATTGCCCTTGGCTTCGAATTTGTAAACGGCTTCCATGACACCGCCAACGCGGTTGCCACCGTCATCTATACCCGCTCGATGCCGGCGGAACTGGCCGTCGTCTGGTCGGGCGTCTTCAATTTCCTCGGCGTCCTGATGTCGAGCGGCGCCGTCGCCTTTGGCATCCTGGCGCTTCTGCCGGTGGAATTGATCCTGCAGGTCGGCTCGGGATCGGGCCTTGCCGTGGTCTTTGCGCTGCTTCTGGCAGCGATCGTCTGGAATCTCGGCACCTGGTATCTCGGCCTTCCCTCATCGAGCTCGCATACACTCGTCGGCTCGATCATCGGTGTCGGGCTCGCAAACAGTTCCTCGCGCCTACCGGCAGCGCCACGAGTGGCGTCGACTGGTCGCAGGCCACGAATATCGGCCTTTCCCTGCTGATTTCTCCGCTCATCGGCTTCGGTATGGCGGCGCTGTTGTTGTTGGTCATGAAGTTCGTGATCCGCAACAAGGCCCTTTACGAGGAGCCCAGAGGCAATAACCCGCCGCCACTGTGGATCCGCGCCCTTCTCATCTTCACATGCACTGGCGTCAGCTTTGCGCATGGCTCCAACGACGGTCAGAAAGGAATGGGGCTGATCATGCTGATCCTGATCGGTCTCGTTCCGACGGCCTTCGCCCTGAACCGCACGCCTGATGTCAACTATCTCGAGGCTTACAAGTCTGCTTCCGTGCAGGTCGAGACGGCCCTTGGCAAGTACATCAGACCCGGCGTGCAGGTCCCCGACTACCGAGCCGAAGTGAGCAATGCCGTCAAGAACAAGACCTGGACGGATGAAACCACCCCTGCGTTGCAAGAGTTCATACATGCCACCAGCGCCGAGGTTGCTGCCTTCCCGAGCCTCGAGGCGGTTCCGACCAGCCTTGTCAGTAACGTCCGCAACGACATCTATCTCATCGGCGAAGCGCCGAAACTCATTGACAAGAAAAAGCTTCTTCCCATGGATGTCGCAGATTTGCAGGCAGTGACGAACTATCACAAGGCCGTCGACAACGCGACGAAGTTCATTCCGCTTTGGGTCAAGATCGCGGTTGCCCTGGCGCTCGCGCTCGGCACGATGGTCGGCTGGAAGCGGATCGTCGTCACCGTTGGCGAGAAGATCGGCAAGACGCATCTCACTTATGACCAGGGTGCCGCGGCTGAGGTCGTGGCGATGGCGACGATCGGCGCGGCAGACCCTCTGGGCCTGCCGGTGTCCACGACCCATGTACTCTCATCAGGCGTTGCCGGCACGATGGCCGCGAACGGCTCGGGGCTTCAGTGGTCGACGGTGAGGAACATGCTGATGGCCTGGATTCTGACGCTGCCAGCCTCGATCCTGATCGCCTTTCTTCTATTTGTCGTCTTGCGCCAGTTGTTCTGACGCCGGCTAGGTACCTGTATTTCAAATCTTGCCACGAATGCATCGAGGGGAAACGTCCATGAACAACATATCCGACAACAACCAGTCCGATTGGCTCGAGGCCGAACTGGCCGACACCCTCGACGAGGATTATGAGCTGGAGCTCTCGGAGCCGGCGCTCTCCGACGCGATCCGCAAAATCTACCGCACCGCGCACCCGGCATCGATTCCGCGGCTCGATTATTTTCGTGCGCTGCTGTCGCTGCAGGCAGAGCTGATCAAGCTTCAGGATTGGGTGGTCTACAACAAGGAGAAGGTCGTCGTGATCTTCGAGGGCCGCGATTCCGCAGGAAAGGGCGGCGTGATCAAACGCATCACGCAGCGCCTCAATCCGCGCGTCGTTCGTGCCGTCGCATTGCCCGCCCCTTCTGACCGCGAGAAGACGCAGTGGTACTTCCAGCGCTACGTGCCGCATTTGCCTGCCGGCGGCGAAATCGTTCTCTTCGACCGCTCCTGGTACAATCGCTCCGGCGTCGAGCGGGTCATGGGTTTTGCGACCGAGGATCAGGTCGACCAATTCTTCAACGACGTGCCGGAGTTTGAGCGCATGCTCGTCCGCTCGGGCATCAGGCTCGTTAAATACTGGTTCTCCATTACCGACGAAGAACAGCAGATGCGCTTCCTTGTGCGCATCCACGACCCGCTGAAGCAGTGGAAGCTTTCGCCGATGGACTTGCAATCGCGCGTCCGCTGGGAAGGCTATACCAAGGCAAAAGAAGAGACCTTCGCGCGCACCAACATTCCCGAAGCGCCCTGGCATATCGTCGAAGGCAACGACAAGAAGCGGGCGCGGTTGAACTGCATCGATCACCTGCTGCAGCAGATCCCCTATGGTGACGTTCCGCACGAGGAAATCACGCTGCCGGACCGCGTCTTCAATCCCGACTACGAGCGTAAGGTATTGCCGCCGCAGCTTTATGTTCCATCGAAGTATTGATCGATAAACGCCTCCTGGCGGACGGTCCATGCGTCCGTCCGTCAGTCCCGAGCGCGGTCATCGAAGCGGCGTCCCGCCCGGCTTTTCCAGCGCTTCAGCTCCTCCAGGCAGACCTGCAGCTTCGACGGAAGAAACCGTCGGGTGGGATAGACGAGGTGCACGAAAACCGTCGGCGGCGACCATTCCGGAAGGACGCGGACGAGATCGCCGCTGGCAATCTGATCCTCGCAATAGTTTGAAGGCAGCAGACTGATCCCGTGTCCCCTGCAGGCAAAAGCCCTGATGGACTGGAGGTCGTGGACACCTCGAGGGCTTTCTCCATCTGACGCAGCTCGTTGTCCGGCAGATGCTGGCGCAGAAGACCCGCGGCAGTATCGTCAGCATCACCCACACCGCTGCTCGATCATCCTATTGCCGGCATGAATGCCTCGGTTGCGATGCTCACCGAGGGCGGCATCCAGGCGATCTCGACGAACGTCGCAATGGAATATGCCAAGAATGGGATCCGCGTGCGGTGGCGCCCGGTGTTGTCGAGACGCCGCTTCACAAGGATAACCCAAAAGACTTCCTGAAGACGCGGTCACCCATGGCGGGCATCTCCAGCGTCGACGAAATCGTCGACGCGGTGCTGTTTCTGACGAAGGCTCCGGCACAACCGGGAAGGTGCTGAACGTCGACGGCGGCGCACATTTGGGCAAATGGTAACCCCTGGCAAAGCGTCCACCGCTGGCGCAGAACGGCGGCTGAAAGATCTCGGAATTACGCTACCTCCGGCGCCAACGCCCTTTGGCAATTACGTGAGAGCGTGAAGATCGGCAATCTCCCCTGTCTGAGCGCAATGGTGTCCGTCGTCGGCCACGAGCCGCAAGTCATCGGCCGCGTTGGCGCCGAGCTATCGGCGGAGGATGGACGAAAGACGGTCGAAATTGCCGCCCTGAGCGCTGTTGCGGCGATTCGGGCGCATCTCGGATCGTTCGACAAAGTGAGTGCGGTGGCAAAGCTTGGCTCTGCATTGCGACGGTAGGTGATTTCCGCGACCATGCGAAGGTCGCGGACGGTGCCTCCGACATCCTCGCCAAGGTCTTCGGGGTCGGACATGCTTTCCGGCCGAGTGGTCCTCGGTGTCGTCAGCATTCCGCTCGGCCTGCCTGTCGAATTCGAGCTGGTGGTCCCGGTCGCAGACTGAGCCGTCCATCGTTCCGGCCGGGTACGTCTCACTCCGCGCCCGGTCCGCTTGTGCGAACAAACGCGATGAACTTCGCATTGGGAATTCAGATATTTACGAGAGGAGTAGAATGGTACGGTTGGGGGGTCTCGAACCTCCGACCTCAGGTGCCACAAACCTGCGCTCTAACCAACTGAGCTACAACCGCACAAATCGCGTCCGACGCGACGGGGGTCACATACGAGGACTTGCAAATTAATTCAAGCCCTATCTCTCCCCAATATACAAAAAGGCCGGACAAATGGTCCAGCCCCTTCGTGTATCGTGTCGAAAAATCAGGCCGTCTTGAAGGAGGCCATGACCTTTTCAGCTGCTTCCTTGGAAGGCTTCGCGAGCTTTTCGGCAACCTGCTTGGAGGTTTCCTGCATGGTCTTGGCCTGCTCGATCGTCAGCTCGACCTGCTTGCGCAGGAAGGTGGTCTGCAGCTCGACGAGTTCGGCGACCGACTTGACTGCAAGCAGCGCTTCCATATGCGTCAGCGAGTTTTCAGCGTTCGTGCGCAGAGCGTCGATCGCCTTGTGGCCGATCTCAATGGCGCCTGCCTGGGCGGTCTGAACAGTCGCTTCAAGCGTCTTGCTCGCTTCTTCGCCAGCGGTCTTCATCTTCGTGTAGGCTTCACGCGACTGCTGCGCGCCCTTTTCCGCGAAATCGCGGAAGGATTCAGTGAACTTGGAAGGATCAAAAGACGACATTGAAAAAACGTCGTCCATCTTTATGCTAGCCATTGGTTTGCGCTCCTTTTGCCTCGGCATGCGTGATTGCCTCGTAGGTTAGGTGTTCATTATATAGCGCAGATTTTTGTGCATTGCAACATGTTTGTGCGGCGCACAACGCGTTAACCTTTCCAGCCGAAAACCGGGCGCTGTTCTGGACCCAATTCCGGCCTATCGTTATTAATAGACTATTAATTTCACAATGACCGAAGCTGAAGGTTCGATCATGCCCACAGTCCAATATCCGTTCATCGACATCGCCGTGCATCCACGCGTGCGGGAACGTTTTTCGCGTGGCGAAGCTATGGTCCTGCTGTCGGCAGATCTCGGCCGCGCGCTCTGGGCAAACGGCGCCGGCGCCGAACTCTTCGGGCAATCGGCAGTCTACGACCTGCTTGACCAAGGCATAGACGCAGCCAACATCACCTTTCGCCAGCTCGAGGCAACGGCACGGCAGCTTGCAGATGTCGGCGACAGCCGCAACTTCGTGATCCGTATTGCCAGGGGCTTCCAGCGCGTTGCCGCACAGGCGACAGTCGAACTGATCCGCCTTTCCTCGGGCGAGCGTGCTGTTCTTCTGTCCCTGCCGATTGCGACCCGCACCCTCTCGATCAAAGCTTCCGCAGAACAGATGCTCAAGGGACTGGACGACCCCGATACGCATATGGCCGTGATTGGCGCTAACGGCGAGATCATCGCCGCCTCGCCCGGCTTTGCCGCGCTCGGCGTCACGCAGCAGACCGCCAAGGCCATGACGACGCTCGCCAGCGATCATGCCGACCGATTGGTGAAACGACCCGTCGCCACCGGCAAAGGCTACCTTCCGGCCGCCGTTGGACGACTCAGTGACGAGCCGGTGCTCAATCTGCTTTTCGCCGTTGAAACCGTCATCGGGCATCTCGACCCGATCGACGCGCCGGCCCCCGCAGACGACTTATCCACAGCCGCCGTTAACCATAACGGGGCGCCACAAGCCGCAAGCTTCGTCGACGCAATCGATGCCATCGCCGGCATCGAAGACATGGAAGAGCCTCCCGAAGAGGACATCCATGAGAGCGATGCAGCCGAAGCGATGACCACGGAAGCTGTCGCAATCGCCGAAGCAGCGATGGACGCTGAGCCAGCACCTGAGGAGGTCAGCCAGGAAGACGGACAGCTGCCGGCGGTGGCGACGGACGACGCAGGCAAACAGCCCTCCCCAGAACACACGGAGGCACATGCAATCGAGACCACGCCGGACGGCCTGACGGATGAACCGGCTGTGACCGCCCTAGACGATGAAGCAGTGGCCGCCGCAGTCGAAGATAGTCCAGCGGAGGCACCAGCTGCCGGAAATGTCGCGGCAGCCGATCAGGATGCCGTCGTCGCCCTTGGCACAGAGCAGTCGGAGCCGGAAACGGTCGCCAAGGCGGGCGTCTTCGTTTTCAATCCGAACAGTCGCGCGACCCGTTTCGTCTGGAAGATCGACGCGGCAGGACGGTTCAGCGAAGTGTCGAATGAATTTGCCGAGGCGGTGGGGCCGCATGCGGCTGACATTATCGGCACGCCGTTCAGCGATATTTCGGCCCTCTTCAACCTCGATCCGGAAGGCAAGATCAGCGAAGCCCTGGCGCGCCGCGACACCTGGTCGGGCAAGACGATCAACTGGCCGATCGAAGGAACCAGCCTGGCTGTGCCGGTCGACCTCGCGGCTCTACCCACTTACACCCGAAGCCGGGAATTCGACGGCTTTCGCGGCTTCGGCGTCGTGCGCCTGTCCGATGCCGCCGAAGATCCCTTGGCGCTCGGACTGACACTTGGCCCGAACGGCATCATCAATGACGTGGCAGCACTCGATCAGCCGGTCGAGGCCTCCGAAGACACCGCGTTGTCAGCGCTCGCCGATGAAGTGGCGACCAGCGACCCGACAGTGGCGGAGACGGTCGCCCCCGCTTCCGAGCCGCCTGCAGAAGAGGCTGCAACCGCCGAAACTGACATCGAGACGACGACCGAGCCGACAAAGCCACAACCACCTGCAGAGCCTCCGGCCCTGCGGATGGTCGAAAATCCAAGCCGCCGCCTGACCGACAAGATCGTGCAACTCCACGGCGCCGGACCGCAGCTCACCTCGGCCGAGCAGGCAAATTTCCGCGAGATCGCCAAGCGTCTCGAAGCCTTTGGCGTCCGCGAGCCGGAACCGCGCGACGACGAGCCTGCGGTGAGCGAGACCGAAGACCGCGACCTCCCGGCGATGGAGATGCCGACGGTCGGCACGCACGATGATGATTCGCCCGGGTTCCAAGACGACATCATCGACGCCTCGTCCGAAGTGGAACAAACCGACGAGGCACAGGCTGTAGCTGACGAACCCGAGACGATCGATGCGACCTCCGCGTCCGACGACGGTGTGACCGAAGGGCTGGAAGAAACCGTCAGCCAAATGGACATGCTGGCGAGCTTCATCCCGCCGCGCGCCAAAATGGCCACCGGGCTATCCGCCGCCACGATCGACCAGTTGCCCGTCGCCGTCCTCGTGCATGCGGGCGACCAGTTGATCCACGCCAACCCGGAATTCATGCGACTGACCGGCTACAAGACGCTGGAGGAACTGAGCGAGGTCGGCGGTATCGATGCACTGCTGCAGCGCTCCGAGCTCGAAGGAAGTGCCAGCCGTGCCGGCTCGATGATGCTGGTAACGGTCGATGATAGTCTCGTTCCGGTTACGGCGCGGCTGCAGTCCATTCGCTGGGAGGAAAGCAGTGCCTTGATGCTCGCGCTGATGCCGGCAGCAATCGACGCGGCGGTTCCCGCGCGCCCCGCACCGCCGGCAGAGCCCCGCTCCTTCGACAGGATGCTGGAGAAGGTCGCCAAGCTGCAGGTGGAAGTCGAAGAACTGCGTTCGATCCTGGAAACGGCAACCGACGGGGTCGTCACAATTGGCGCCGAGGGCGACATCCGCTCGATGAACCGCTCGGCGAGCGCGCTGTTCAACTACGACGAAGAAGAGACCCGCGGGAAGCCGTTCGTCATGCTCTTTGCGCATGAGAGCCAGAAGGCTGTGCTTGATTACCTCGGCGGTCTGTCAGATCACGGTGTCGCAAGCGTGCTCAACGACGGCCGGGAAGTCATCGGCCGCGAGGCCGGCGGCGGCTTCGTGCCGCTCTTCATGACGATGGGACGTCTCACCTCCTCGAGCGGCTATTGCGCGGTCATTCGCGACATCACCCAGTGGAAACGCACGGAGGACGAACTGCGCAGCGCCAAGAGCGCAGCCGAGACCGCCAACGAACACAAGACCGATTTCCTCGCGCGGGTCAGCCACGAGATCCGCACGCCGCTCAATGCGATCATCGGCTTCTCCGACATGATGGCAACCGAGCGTTTCGGTCCGATCGGGCATCCGCGCTATGTCGAATATGCCAACGACATCGGTCGGTCCGGACGCCATGTCCTCGATATCGTCAACGATCTGCTCGATATCTCGAAGATCGAGGCCGGCGAAATGGACCTGGATTTCAGCGCCATTGATCTTAACGAGGCGGTTTCCGAGGCGGTTTCGCTGCTCCAGCCGCAGGCCAACAGCCAGCGCGTGATCATCCGCACCGCTCTCTCCCAAGCCGTGCCTGATGTCGTTGCCGACCTTCGTTCGATCAAGCAGATCGCGCTCAACATCCTCTCCAACTCGATACGCTTCACGCCGGCGGGTGGGCAAATTGTCGTTTCCACCTCCTACGAGGCAAACGGCAGCGTCGTATTGCGACTGCGTGATACCGGCGTCGGAATGACCCGGAGCGAACTCGACCAGGCCATGAAGCCGTTCCGTCAGGTTTCCGCACAGTCGCGCCACCGTGGCGACGGCACGGGGCTCGGCCTGCCGCTGACCAAGGCGATGGTCGACGCGAACCGGGCAATCTTCGCGATCAGCTCCGCACCCAACGAAGGCACGCTGGTCGAGATCGCCTTCCCGTCGCAGCGGGTCCTGGCAGGCTGAATCGGGATAGGGGGAAGCCTCTCGGCTTCACCCCTCCCACACCACCCGGCATGCGCGTCCGCACCGGGCGGTTCGAGGAGTTGAGGTTTCCCTGCATTCGGTTTGTCCTGTTGCGGGCGGTGAGACTTGCACCCGCAAGAGTGCGCCCATACTAAGCGCACACGAAAAAAGGCAGCCAAAAGGCTGCCTGAGAGTTCGGGTGCTGTTCAACAAGGGCTTAGTCAATCTAACATCATGTTTTGGGAGCCACAGGCTCCGGCTGCCTCGTTCATATGCAGCCCCAAGTTAGATTTACTTCTGACCAACGTTTATTAACGAAAGGTTGCCGCAGCCTTCAATCTCTCAAAGGTGAAAGCTTGTAATCAGCCGGTGCGGTCCGTCGGTCACACGCGCAATTCCGCAAGCCCCGCAAAGAGTTCCAGCGCCTCCGGATTGGCGAGGGCCTCCTTGTTCTTTACCGCCCGGCCGTGGACGACCTCGCGAACCGCAAGCTCGACGATCTTTCCGGACTTGGTGCGGGGAATATCGCTGACGGCGATGATCTTTGCGGGAACGTGACGTGGCGAGGCGCCGGTGCGAACACGGTTCTTGATCGCCTTCACCAACTCGTCGGTAAGGGCTGCGCCGGGCGCCAGACGCACGAAGAGGACCACGCGGACATCGTCATCCCATTCCTGGCCGATGCAGAGCGCCTCCGCGACCTCGCCCATCTGTTCGACCTGGTTGTAGATCTCCGCGGTTCCAATGCGAACGCCGCCAGGATTGAGCGTAGCGTCGGACCGTCCATGGATGACGATGCCACCGTGCTCGGTCCATTCGGCGAAGTCGCCGTGGCACCACACGTTGTCGAAACGCTCGAAGTAAGCCGCCTTGTACTTCGCGCCGTCGGGATCGTTCCAGAACATCACAGGCATCGACGGAAAGGCCTTTGTACAGACGAGCTCGCCTTTCTCCTGGCACACCGGCTGGCCCTCGTCGTCCCACACATCCATTGCCAGGCCGAGGCCTGCCCCTTGGATTTCGCCACGCCATACCGGCTGCAAGGGATTGCCGAGAACGAAGCAGGAGACGATATCGGTGCCACCCGAAATGGAGGCGAGCTGCACGTCTTGCTTGATGCCTTCGTAGACAAAGGTGAAGCCCTCAGGCGAGAGTGGCGACCCTGTGGACGTCATCAGCCGAAGACTGGAGAGGTCGTGGCTGGTGCGCGGTGTCAGCCCGCTCTTGCGAACCGCGTCGATATATTTCGCCGACGTGCCGAAGACGGCAAACTTCTCGGCTGCCGCAAAATCGAAGAGGACGTTACCGTCTGGCGCGAAAGGTGAACCGTCGAACAGGCAAAGCGTGGCGCCGGCCGCCAAACCGCTCACCAGCCAGTTCCACATCATCCAGCCACATGTGGTGAAATAGAAAAGCTTCTCCCCAGGCTGAATTCCGCAATGCAGCCGGTGTTCCTTGAGATGCTGCAACAATGTGCCGCCGGCGGAATGAACGATACACTTCGGAACGCCGGTCGTTCCCGACGAGAAGAGAATATAGAGAGGGTGCGAGAATGGCAGGCGTACAAACTCGATAGAACGCGGTTCGAACGGCGCGATGAAGTCTTCCAGTGTCTTCGCGCCGGGCGTCTCGTTGACGACGGCAGAGGCATCGCCGGCATAGCGAATGACGAGGCATGGGGCGCCAAGTTGCTTTGTCACAGTCGCCACCTTGGCCTTCACGTCCTGCAGCTTGCCGCCATACCAATAAGCGTCGCAGGTGATGAAAAGCTTCGGCTCGATCTGACCAAAACGATCAAGTACACCCTGCTCCCCGAAGTCTGGCGAACAGGACGACCAGATTGCGCCGATCGAAGCGGCCGCCAGCATGCAGGCCACCGTTTCCGGCATGTTCGGCATCATCGCCGCAATCCGATCTCCGGCACCTATACCCATTGCCTTGAATGCTTGCTGCAGCCTGGAAACCAGACTACGGAGCCTGTCCCAGCTCCAGCGATCGGCAACCTTGTCCTCCCCCCGAAAGATCAGTGCATCACCTGCACCTTCTCCGGAAAGCAGGTTCTCAGCAAAATTCAGGGTGGCGTCGGGGAAGAAGCGTGCATCGAGCATGGCATCGCCGTTGAGGAGCGCAGACGTTCCTCGCTCGCCCTTGACGCCGCAGAATTCCCAGACTGATGTCCAGAACCGCTGCCTGTCAGCGACCGAAAAGGCGTGCAAATCGTCATAGCCTGCCAGTGAGAGCCCAAAGTCGCGATTGCACTTCTGCATGAAGGCATACATCGGACTTGCCTCGATCGATGCTCGCGAGGGCACCCAAAGTGGCTTATCGTCGTGCATTCGACACTCCTCCTGTTCGTTCGCCTATATACCATGCAATATCAGCTTATAAAGGGAGTGACGAGCATAGCCAGCGGCGTGCATTTGCAAGCAGGCGGCATTTGATATATCCGGCCTTTCAGAGCATTAAGCGCAGTGGCCGAAGAGACTGGCGGATTGTATGGGGACGTCACGACAACCGCGATGGCGGAGAAAAATCAGGCCGGTGATCCGCTGGCTGCCGAGCTTTGCGAGGCTGGCCACGGTCACGCTGCTTGTCGTGCTGTCGATCTTCGTGGCACTTCGTGTCGCCGCCCCCTATCTGATTTCCACCGGCCTCGTTCGCTCTGGCATTGAGGATGCGCTCTCCAATTGGGCCGGCTATCGTGCGGAGATCGCCGGCAAGCCGGTGATCGAATTCTGGCCGACGCCTCGCATCACCCTCAGCAAGATTTCGGTTCATCAGCAAGGCAACGGCAACAAGCTCCTGGGAACGATCGAAAGCCTATCCGCCGAGTTCAGCCTGATTGATGCGATCAGGGGGCGTGCGAGCTTCCACGAGTTCCACCTTCTCCGCCCCAACTTGCAGCTTACCCGCGAAAGCAGCGGCGTGATCGACTGGACCAATGAGGGGCTTCTGGCGCGGGCGATTGCAGGCGCACGCGAAGAAGGTGGGAGAGAGGTCCTCGACAAAAAACTGGATGCCAGCGTCGGCGCCATTACCGTTGAGGACGGGACGGTCAATGTCGCCGATGTCGCAAGCGGCCGGACCTACCGTTTCGACGGCGTGACCGCCGACGTCAGCTGGCGCAAACTATCGAGTCCAATCACTGCCGTGCTGATCGCGCGGACGAGCGGACAGGACCTCAAACTCGATTTCTCATCCCCCAGTCCGCTGCTCATCTTCGGCGGCAGCAAGGCCGAAATGAGCGCATCGCTGACCTCGAGCCTGCTCACGGCACGGTTCCAGGGATTGGCGAACATTTCGCACTTCTTCGACCTTGCCGGCAACATGTCCCTCAGCATCGGCGATCTTCCTGCTCTTCTAACATGGGCCGACCGTTCACTGCCCGGTCTCGCGACTCTAAAGACCTTCGCGATCGAGACCGATGTCGCTTCGGTTCCGAACGGATTTCGCTTCGACAATGTCACCATGAGCATGAACGGATCGAATGCGAGGGGTGTGATGGACGTGGCCTTTCCGCCAGGCAAACGCGCCAAGCTTGGCGGCACGCTGGCTTTCGACCAGATGAACTTCAGATCGCTCTTCGATGCGTTCATACTTCGCCTGGCGGCCGGGGAAGCAAATGGGCCAGCGGATGGCGGTGCGCTGCAGAAGCTGGATCTCGACCTCCGGCTTTCCGCGAAACAAGCGCTGATCGAGCCTTTCACGCTTTCGGATGTCGGCGCGAGCATCATCGTTTCCAGCAACGAGGCGAAGTTCGACATCGGCGACAGCCAGTTTGAAGGTGGCGCGCTGTCCGCTCATCTGGAGGCGATGCGCGGGGATTTCGACGGCGGCGGCAAGCTGCAACTGTCGATCCGCGGCGCCGACTTTGCCGGCTTGATCGAGCGGCTTCAGCTAAAGGGACCGCTGCCCCTTGCCACCGGCTCTCTCGACATGTCGCTCAAGACAACAATGCCGCTCTGGAAGGCCGGCGCGGGCGACGTGACCGGCAGGGTCGCCTTCCGCGCGCGCTCGGGCTCGCTTCCGGGCTTCGATGCGGAGGCCGTACGCGAAGAGGCCGCACGGGCCGACTTCTTCCCTTTGAACGCGGTATCCCACCGAGCCTTCGCCTTCGACAATTTCGACATCGCCGCCGATCTCGCGGATGGCGCGGCGACAATCCACGGCGGACGGATCGAGGGACCGCAGCAGACGTTAATCCTTTCCGGCGTCATCCCGTACCAATCGAATGGATTGGCATTGTCGGGAACGATCGAAGCGACGGACCCGACGGCGTCAACGAGCTTCCCGCCTCTGCCGTTCTTCGTTGGCGGCGCCTGGCCGGAGCCAGTCATCTCGCCGGCTCCCGTCACGCAGCAGGGATCGACCAAGTAATCACGGCGCGTTTGCCGCTGCACGCTCATCGCGCTCGCGCTGCAGTTCGCGGCGTTTCGTGATCAAAGAGGCGCAGATGACGCCGATCGCCACGATCCCGATCAGAATGGTGCAGACCGCGTTGATTTCGGGCGTTACCCCGAGGCGGACCTGGCTGTAGATCTTCATCGGCAGCGTCGTCGCCCCGGGACCGGAGGTGAAGCTCGCGATGACGAGGTCATCCAGCGACAATGTGAAGGCGAGAATCCAACCGGAGAACACCGCAGGCGCAATGATCGGCAGCGTCACTTCGAAGAAGGTCCTCACCGGCGGTGCGCCGAGATCCTGTGCCGCTTCCTCGATCGAACTGTCGAAGCTCAGCAGTCGCGACTGCACGACGACGGCAACGAAGCACATGGTCAGCGTCGTATGCGCCAGTGTGATCGTCCAGAAGCCGCGGTCGAGGCCGATCGCCACGAACAGCAGCAGAAGCGACAGGCCGGTGATCACTTCAGGCATGACCAGCGGCGCGTAGACCATGCCGGAAAACAACATCCGCCCGCGGAAGCGCGTGTAGCGCACCAGCGTGATTGCAGCGAGCGTTCCAAGGATCGTCGCCGCGGTGGCCGAGAGTATGCCGACGCGAACAGTTACCCAGGCGGCATCGAGCAAAGCCTGATTGTGCAGGAGCGAGGCGTACCATTTGGTCGAAAAGCCGCCCCAGACAGTCACGAGCTTCGACTCGTTGAAGGAAAACACGACCAGAAGAACGATCGGCAGATAGAGAAACGCAAAGCCGAGCACGACGGAGGCGACGTTGAAGCGGGTCCATCTCAACATGTCTATCTCCCTTGCTCGTCGGCTTTGGCCTGCGCGTTCTGGAAGAACACGATCGGGATCACCAGGATCAGCAGCAGGATCGTCGCCACCGCCGAGGACACCGGCCAATCGCGGTTGGCGTTGAACTCGTTCCACAGCGTCTTGCCGATCATCAGCGTCTGCGATCCGCCAAGCAGGTCGGGGATAACGAATTCGCCGACCGCCGGGATAAACACCAGCATGCAGCCGGCCACGACGCCGGGCAGCGACAGCGGGAAGGTCACGCGCCAGAACGCGGTGATCGGCGTGCAGCCGAGATCCTGCGCGGCTTCGATCAGGGTACCGTCCATCTTCTCCAGCGAGGAATAGAGCGGCAGGACCATGAACGGCAGATAGGAATAGACGATGCCTATATAGACCGCGACATTCGTGTTCAGGATGATCAACGGGCTGTCGATGACATGCAGCGACAGCAGCAGCTGATTGAACAACCCCTCCGGCTTCAGGATTGCGATCCAGGCGTAGACACGGATCAGGAAACTCGTCCAGAACGGTAGGATGACGAGCATCAGCAGTGTCGGGCGGATGGTGCGTGGAGCCTTTGCCATGCCATAGGCGATCGGATAGGCAATCAGCAGCGTAAGAAAGGTCGATATCCCGGCGATCACCAGACTCGATATGTAGGCGTTCATATAGAGCGGATCATCGATCAGATAGCTGTAGTTCTCGAAGGAGAAGCTGCTCACCTTCTCCCAGAATCCGGCCCAGCCGTCGCCGAGGAAAAAAACCGGCTCGTAGGGCGGCATGGCGATTGCCGTGGTCGACAGCGAGATACGGAAGACGATGAAGAACGGCGCCAGGAAGAACAGCAGCAGCCAGACATATGGAATGACTATGACCAGGCGATTGTAGAAGGCGGAACCGAGCTTGCCCATTTTCAATCCTTGAGGAGGACGCCGGCATCCTCTGCGAAAGTGATCCAGACTTCCTGGTCGTAGGTGAACGGGTCGTCGACGGCGCGCTGGGCATTCAGGAGCGAGGCTTTCACCACCTTGCGGTTCTTCAGCTTCACGTGGAAGACCGTCATATCGCCGAGATAGGCGATGTCCCATAGCTCCCCAGACGCCGCGTTCACCTTTGGATTGGCTGGCGGCTTGCGTGAGACTTTCAGCTTTTCCGGGCGGATCGCAAAACCGACCGACGAGCCCATGGCCGGCTTTTCGGGGGTGATGACGCTGATCGAGAAATCCTCGTCGACGGCGATCTCGACGGTGCTGTCGTTCGCGCTGGCGACCTTGCCGTCGAAGATGTTGACGTCGCCGATGAAGTCCGCGACGAAGCGGGAATTCGGCGCCTCGTAAATCTCGGCCGGCGTCGCGACCTGGATCACCTTTCCGTGGCTCATGACCGCAATGCGATCGGCCATGGTCATCGCCTCTTCCTGGTCGTGTGTCACAACGACAAAGGTCATGCCGAGGTTTTGCTGCAGATCCATGAGCTCGAATTGCGTTTCTTCGCGCAGCTTCTTGTCGAGCGCGCCGAGCGGTTCGTCGAGCAGCAGCACCTTCGGCCGCTTGGCGAGCGAACGCGCCAGGGCCACACGTTGGCGCTGGCCGCCGGATAGCTGGTTCGGCTTGCGCGCAGCGAATTTCTCCAGCTTCACCATCTTGAGCATCTGCAGGACGCGCTCGGCGATCTCCTCCTTCGGCATGCCATCCTGGCGCAGACCGAAGGCGATATTCTTCTCCACCGTCATGTGCGGAAAAAGCGCATAGGATTGGAACATCATGTTGACGGGTCGCTTGTACGGCGGCGTTCCGGCGAGGTCGGTGCCGTCGAGGACGATTTCGCCCGAGGTCAGCTGTTCGAAGCCTGCAAGCATGCGCAGCAATGTCGATTTTCCGCATCCCGAGGCCCCCAGCAGGGCAAAGAATTCGCGATGATAGATGTTCAGCGACAGGTCGTCGACCGCCGTGAAATCGCCGAACCGCTTCGTGACGTTGTTGAACGATATGAAGGGCTTCGACACAGGGTCTGCCCACGGTGCGAAGGAGCGGCGGATATTGCCGAGTGACTTCATATTGTGCCCCGAAGTATTATTTTGGAAGCCGACGGTCCCCTGCGATCGGCGCAAGAAAAGGCCCGGACGTTGCCGACCGGGCCTGATTTTAATTACTGGCCGGTGACGACTTTCGTCCAGATCCGGGTCGCGGTGCGTTGCGTTTTCGGATCCCATGGAGTGACGCTATAGAGCTTCTTCATCACGTCCTCGCTCGGATAGACCGACGGGTCTTCGAAGACTGCCTTGTCGATGAACTGCTGCGACGCTTTGTTGCCGTTGGCATAGTAGACGTAGTTGCTGGCCTTAGCGATGACTTCCGGCTTCATCATGTAGTTGAGGAATTCATGCGCCTCAGCAACATGCTTGGCATCAGCAGGGATCGCCATCATGTCGAACCACATCTGCGCGCCCTGTGGCGGAATGGAATAGCCGATCTCCACGCCGTTCTTGGCTTCGGTCGCACGGTTGGCAGCCTGGAAGATGTCGCCGGAGTAACCGAACGCGATGCAGATGTCGCCGTTAGCCAAGGCGTTGATATATTCCGAGGAATGGAACTTGCGAACGAAGGGCCGTACCTTTTCCAGCAGTTCGCCGGCCTTTTGCAGATCGGCCGGCTTGCTCGAATTGGGGTCAAGTCCGATATAGGTCAAGGCCGACGGCATGACGTCCTTCGGTGCATCGAGGACATAGATGCCGCAATCCTTGAACTTTTCCGCAACCTTCGGATCGAAGATTGCTTCAAGGCCAGGTTCCTTTGCGTCTGGTCCGAGGATTTCGGCGAGCTTCTTCTTGTTGTAGCCTATCCCGTTGGTGCCCCACATGTAGTCGACCGCGTATTCGTTACCGGGGTCGTACATGGCGGTGCGCTGCTGGATCATGTCCCACATATTGGAGAGGTTCGGCAGCTTGGATTTGTCGAGTTTCTGGAAGACGCCGGCCTGGATCTGGCGCTGCAGGAAGTCGCCGCTCGGCACGACCACATCGTAGCCGGTGCCGCCGGCAAGCAGCTTGGTTTCAACCGTCTCGTTGGAATCGAAGGTGTCGTAGATGACCTTGATGCCGGTTTCCTTGGTGAAGTCCTCGAGGATTGAGCTGTCGATGTAATCCGACCAGTTGTAGACGTTGACGACACGCTCCTGCGCAAGGGACGGCGCAGCGGCGAACGCGAATACAAAGGCGCTTGCTGCAAGTCTTGCGATTGTTGCCCTCATGATATCTCCTGTATTGTTCTTGTTCGGCGCCGCTTCTGCGGACGCCCTGCCCTCTGGTTTTGGAGGCAGACTAGAAAGGTTTTCGGGAGCCGACAAGCGCAAAAACCAGCAGTCTCAATCATTTCACAGTCATTGAAAATCGAAGCTGCTGAGGCCCGCAACCATCTCATCGAGGCCCAACGGCCGTGTGACGGGCGGCTCGGCGCGCGCAAGGCAACCGCGCCGTTCGCAAAGGCGGCAAGCAGGTCCGATCGCGACCGGCCGCTGAGCCGTTGCAACCTGGCCGTAGACCGATGCTTCGCCGGCAGCAGCTTCGCAGCCGATCAGCAGAGCGGTGCGCCTGACGCGCTCGCAAAACGCCACGTTCGGCCCCTCGAGCGTCCGGGAGACTGTGAGATAGCTGGCGCCATCTGGCATTTCGACCGTTTCGGCAAGAATCTGGCCCGGCTGCAGGAAGGCGGCATGAATGTTCAGCTTAGGACAGCCGCCGCCGAAACGCGAATGCGGGAACCCTTGAGCTCCGGCACGCCGCAGCCGGTGACCGGCGGCATCGATTTCAATCATGAAGAACGGAATGCCAGATGCGCCGGGTCTCTGCAGCATGACCAGCCGGGTTGCCGCCTGCGCATAGGAAACGCCGAAGCGGGAGCGAAGGGTATCGACATCATATCGGCTGCCCTGGGCTGCAGCGAGAAAGGGCGCGTATGGCATGGCAAGCGCCAACGCGCCATGACGACAGAGTTCGAAGCGCGCTATCCGCTTTGCCTCCGGCGTCGACAGCGCCAGCCCATCCAGTTCCGCGAGGATCGCATCGCGCAAGGCGAGCGTTGCAACCTCGATGGCGATCTCATGCGCCTGATCGGTCGGCGACAGGCGTTCGGAAACGAAGAGCCGCATCGAGTGCCGATCGAAGCGGCGCCGCAGACCCGGCATCACGTGCACCGGAAGGACGCGCACGCTGATGCCGCGCTCCGCCTGCAGCCACTCCTTGAACGCGGTCGGGAGATCGCGCGTCTCGGCAAAGCGTGCCGAGAAGGCCTCGGCCGCATCTTCAAGCTCGGGGAAATACGCCGAGCGCCGCTCCAGGACATCGCGGACCTCGTCGGCCGGAAGCCGCGCACCGGCGAGCGGCATATGTCCCGCACCTGCCGTCAGCGACGTCAGATCCGACAAGCGGGCCGCCTGCTCGCGATAGGCGCGGTAAAGTTTGACGATGCCGCTTGCCGCGTTGGGCGCCGCTTCTGCGACCTCCACGAGTTCCTGATCGCCGGGAAGTTCGCCGGCCAGGAGTGGATCCGCAAAAATCTCCCTTAGCTGATTGAGGCTGCCGCCGCTCTCGTCCCTCAGCTCCTCCAGATCAACCTTGTAGACCGACGACAGCTTCAGGAGCAGTTGCACCGTCAGCGGCCGCTGATTGCGCTCGATAAGATTGAGATAGGAAGGAGAGATGCCAAGCTCCTCGGCCATCGCAGATTGCGTCAAGCCGAGGCCGTTGCGAATGCGCCGGACCTTCGGTCCCGCAAAAATCTTGCGCTCCGCCATGTGACAACCCTTTACAAAACTCTGCGAACGGGAATTTACAATAATTTACAAATTTACAGAATAGCTTTGTCAACGGTTTGCATCGTAACTCGTTTCTGATCGACTTTCCATAGATATCTCTGGTTTTTTTCCGCGTTTTGTAAATTCTGTCAATCATCCAAACTGACCAAACAATCTGCAAGGAGCACGACATGACAGAATTTGACAAGCTGCACCGAGACGTTCCAACAGGGCGCTTCAACGGGATCGAGCGGCCTTACTCGGTCGACGACGTCCGGCGGCTGCGTGGCTCCGTGGAACTGCGTCACACGCTTGCGGAAATGGCCGCCAAGCGGCTGTGGCAGCTTCTACATCAGGATGATTTCGTCAACGCGCTCGGCGCGCTCTCGGGCAATCAGGCGATGCAGATGGTCCGTGCCGGATTGAAGGCAATCTACCTCTCGGGCTGGCAGGTCGCCGCGGATAGCAATACCGCCTCGGCCATGTATCCGGATCAATCACTCTACCCGGCAAACGCCGGCCCGGAACTCGCCAAGCGAATCAACCGGACCCTGCAGCGCGCCGATCAGATCGAGACGTCCGAGCAGAACGGCCTGTCGGTCGAGACCTGGTTTGCGCCGATCGTCGCTGATGCGGAGGCAGGCTTTGGCGGCCCGTTGAACGCCTTCGAGATCATGAAGGCCTATATCGAAGCGGGTGTGGCTGGGGTTCACTTCGAGGATCAGCTGGCGTCGGAGAAGAAGTGCGGCCACCTCGGCGGCAAGGTCCTGATCCCGACCGCGGCACATATCCGCAATCTCGATGCGGCTCGTCTCGCCGCAGATGTGATGGGGGTCCCAACGCTCGTCATCGCCCGCACGGACGCCGAGGCCGCCAAGCTGCTGACATCTGATATCGACGAACGCGACCAACCCTTTGTCGATTATGATGCCGGCCGCACGGTCGAAGGCTTCTATCAGGTTCGCAACGGGCTCGAACCCTGCATCGCTCGCGCCGTCGCCTACGCGCCGCACTGCGACCTCATCTGGTGCGAAACCTCGAAGCCAGATCTGGAGCAGGCCCGCCGCTTTGCCGAAGGCGTGCACAAGGTGTATCCCGGCAAGCTGCTCGCATACAATTGCTCGCCGTCGTTCAACTGGAAGAAGAACCTGGACGACGCGACGATCGCCAAGTTCCAGTGCGAACTCGGTGCGATGGGCTACAAGTTCCAGTTCATCACGCTTGCCGGATTCCACCAGTTGAACTTCGGCATGTACGAGCTCGCCCGAGGCTACAAGGAGCGACAGATGGCGGCCTATTCCGAACTGCAGGAGGCCGAGTTCGCGGCCGAGATCAACGGCTACACTGCGACCAAGCATCAGCGCGAGGTCGGCACCGGTTACTTCGATGCCGTTTCGATGGCCATCACCGGCGGACGTTCGTCGACCACGGCGATGAAGGAATCCACCGAACACGCACAGTTCAAACCAGCAGCAGAATGATTGCACCAAGGAGGAGAATGCCATGCCTACGCTTGCACGCGTCAAGGAACGCGCTGAAGAACAGTCCACCTGCATGACGCCGGACCAGCAGACGACGATCCGCATGCTGGCCAACGACCTGCACCGGCTGAACCAGTCGGTCATGAAGGCGGTCGATGCCGGCGTATCGGTCGAGCTTGTCCGCTCGGCAAGACACCATGGCGGCGATGGGAACTGGGGAGACCTTTTGATCCCCGTCATCGTCGCCGGGCGCAACTGAGCGAGATCGGGCGGCGCTCTCAGCTTCGGCTGGAGCGCTTGCCCGCGAAGAGATCGACAAAGCTCTTCAGCAATTTCGTCATGCGATCGGCAACGGTCCGGATTTCCGGCCGGTGCCGATCTTCGTTGTTCATGACGATCCACTGCCGGTGGCGCAATTCCGGCAGCTCGCCGCCGAGGCGCTGCAGGTCGGGATCGAGGTCGCCGACGAAGCACGGTAACACCGCCTTGCCGGCAGATGCCCTCACCAGCTCCGGCAGCGAGCGCGGCCGGTTCACGGTCGCAACGATCGAGCCGGCCGCGTTGCGATGCGGCCAGCGGAGATAGTTCGAAATCGCATCTTCTTCGGCGACCGCCACCCATCGATCCTCGGTCGAGTCGACATTGCGTCTGGTATAGACCGCATAGGCCACCTCGCCGAGCAGGCGGGCGGCAAGATTACCTTCTTCCGGTTCGAAGGCGCGGATACCGATGTCGCTTTCCCGGTAATTGAGATTGGCGCGCGCTTCGCCGATGGTTAAGGAGACGGCGAAGGCATCGCCGGGCTTGCGGATCGCAGCGAAATTCTCTGTCAGAAGCCACGCGACCCAAGTGCCGGCGGCGATCCTCACCGTTGCGCCGACACTTCCGGCCTGCCGCCAGCCGTCGACCTTGCGCGCCGCCGCCTCCATATCCTGCAGATAATCCAGAAGCACCTGGCCGTCGACCGTGAGGCTGTAGCCCGTCTGACTGCGGACAAAGAGAGCCTTGCCGATCTCATGCTCCAGATCGAGCATGCGACGGCCGATCGTAGCAGGGCTCAGCCCGCTCGATGCGCTGGCACCGGTCAGCCCACCAAACCGGGAGACCTGAAGAAAAAGCTGAAAAGAGTCCCACTGAGTGTTTTTCATTGGCGAAAAACATAGTGGGATAATTCGCGTTTATAAAGCATATTTTGAGGAATAACTAAAGCGATGCCCGAAAGAGAAGGACATCGCCATGATTACTCTAATCGCCATTGCACAGATTGCGGATCTGCTGAACCACCGCCGCGACAAGTATACGCCAAGAGCCGAAAAGGAATTCTACGAGAACGTCGGCAGCTCCCGCTTGGTCCGCTTTGCGACCCTCCTCACGGCTCCCCGGCTAAGCGCCAAAACGCTTCGCTCGCGAACAGCGAAGCCTTGCCCATCCGCGCGCAGCGATCAGGCCGCGTGTCTCGCCCGGTCATAATCGGGAGTGGCTTCGAAGCGGAACTGCTGAACCAGCGCCATCAACGCATCGGCTTCGGTGGCGAGCTGGCGGCTCGCCTCGGTCGTTTCCTCGACCATCGCGGCGTTCTGCTGCGTCATCTGGTCCATCGCATTGACGGCCCCATTGACCTCCTGCAGAGCGGCCGATTGGTCCTGGCTTGCCGTCGCGATCGTTTCGACGTGACTGCTGATCGCGATAATCTCCTGGCTGATCGCGGCGAGCACCGAGCCGGTCTTCTGCACGAGGCTGGACCCGGTCACGACCTCCCGCGTCGACTTCTCGATCAAGCTCTTGATTTCGCGCGCGGCGTCTGCGGAGCGCTGCGCAAGCTCGCGCACCTCCTGCGCAACGCTGCGCAAGCTCGCGCACCTCCTGCGCAACGACGGCGAAGCCCTTGCCTGCCTCACCGGCGCGCGCCGCCTCGATACCGGCGTTCAACGCCAGAAGGTTCGTCTGAAACGCGATCTCATCGATGACTTCGATGATTTGTTCGATCTGCCTCGAGGCCTCCTCGATGCGGTCCATCGCCGCGACCGCGTCGCTGACCACGACGCCGGAGCTATCGGCGTTCTTCTTCGTCACGGATACGGCGTCGTTCGCCTCGCGCGCGCGCACCGCAGAGGATTTGACTGTTACGGTGATTTCCTCAACGGCGGCCGCCGTTTCTTCGAGATTGGCAGCCTGTGCTTCCGTGCGCTTTGAAAGCTCATCGGCGGAAGCCAGCATGGCGCCGGAATTGCTCTGAATCGAAGCGGTGTTGTCACGAATGCGCGCTAGCGTTTCCTGCAGGCGAACGAGCGACGCATTGAAATCGACACGAAGCTGCTCCAGACGACCGACGAACGGCGTCTGGATCGTCTGAGAGACGTCGCCCTGCGCCAGACGCCCCAGGCCGGCGGCGAGCTGATTGACGGCGAAGTCGATCTGACCGTCTAGCGCGCGCTTCTCGGCATCGTTGCGGGCACGCTCGTCATCGCTGAACTGCCGCTGTTCGGCAGCCTGCGTTTCCAATGCCTGGTGGGCGCGAGCATTGTCGCGGAAGAGCGCAAGAGCGCGTCCGATCGCGCCGAACTCGTTCTGCTTCTCCACGCAGGGGATCGGCCCGTCGAGATTTCCGGCAGAGATCGTATGGATGGTAGCGGTTAGCGCTTCCAGCGGCCTGACGGACGCCCGGATGGAAAAGTAAGCGATCACGCCGACGAGCAGCAATACCGCCGCGCCAGCGCCGGCCACCAGCATCAGCAGCTGCTGCAGGCTGTTGTAGTAGACCTCCATCGGGATGCCGATGAAGAGGATGCCAACGCTCGAACCGGCCGTATTCTTGACCGGGAAATAACCGGTCATGAATTTGCGACCGAACAGCTCGGCCGGGCCGTAGTAGGCGTGTCCCTTCGCCAATGCCGCCTGCGCCGGATGATCCGCCGCGAGCTTCGTGCCAACGGCACGGTCACCGTTTTCCTTCTTCACGTTCGTCGAAACGCGGACGTAGTCGCTGCCCTGGCGTTCAAATACGGTGGCAACCCCGGCAATCGACTGCGCGGTGCGATCGACCAGAACATGATCGCCAAGCGAGGGAAGCTTCTCTTCCGTTACGCCGGCAAGCGCGTTGTTGCTGACCTCGATCTTCACCGCCGGATCGCTGGCGCCGTAGAGGACGGCCATTGTCCGGCTCGCATCCTTGGCGTCGGACACGGCGCTTGTCATCACATAGGCGCTCAGATTGTAGTAGGTGACGCAGACGATCGCCGCGGTGCTGAAGACGAGTAGTACGAGCGTGATGGCAACGATCTGGCGAACGATGGAAGCCGAGAACAGGCGCAGCATAGATATCCCCCGAGACATGAGCCTCGCAGGCTAATTCGAAAAATTTAAAGAAAATCTTCAAAATGTTGACAATCGTCAAAAATTTGAAATGGCGCCCCACGCCGGCCGCCGCCGCCAAGGCGCGGAACGCGGAAAAAAAAGACCCCGAACGATCCGGAGCCTTGCTCGGCGATAACTTTTGATCGTCTTATGCGGCGCGAAAGATCGTGCCTTGCGTGTCGCCGTCGATCTTGAACTGCTGGATCAGTCGCCGGAGCAGATCCGCTTCTGTTGCAAGCTCGCGGCTCGCGGCTGTGGTCTCTTCGACCATCGCGGCATTCTGCTGCGTCATCTGATCCATCTGGTTGACGGTCGCATTGACCTCCTGCAGCGCGCTCGATTGGTCGTGGCTTGCACGCGCGATCGTCTCGACGTGCTGGCTGATCGTGACGATCTGGGCGCTGATCTTTGCGAGCACCGTGCCGGTTTCCTGTACGAACTGCGAGCCGGAGCTGACCTCTGTCGTCGACTTGTTGATGAGGCCCTTGATCTCCTGTGCGGCGGCGGCGGAGCGCTGCGCAAGTTCGCGCACCTCCATGGCGACGACAGCAAAGCCCTTGCCGGCTTCACCGGCGCGCGCCGCTTCGATGCCGGCGTTCAATGCCAGCAGATTGGTTTGGAATGCGATCTCGTCGATGACGCCGATGATCTGCTCGATTTGGCGGGATGCATCTTCGATACGGCCCATCGCGTCGATGGCGTTGCTGACGACGACTGCCGAGTCGTCGGCACTGCGCTTGGCTTGTCGAACGATCTGATCGGCGTCCTTGGCACGCTCTGCGGAGGAGCGGACCGTCACCGTGATCTGTTCAACCGCAGCGGCGGTCTCCTCAAGCGACGCAGCCTGCTGCTCGGTACGCTTGGAGAGATCGTCGGCGGACTGAGCCATCTGGTTGCCGTTACCCTGGATCATCTCGACGTTGTCGCGGATCTGGCTCATGGTTGCCTGGAGACGCATCATCGAACCGTTGAAGTCCTGGCGGAGCTGCTCGAGACGCCCGATGAACGGCGAATCGATCGTTGTCGAAATGTCACCCTGCGACATCCGCTCGAGACCGGAGGCAAGCGCGTTGACCGCAAACTCGATCTGGCGATCCATCTCCCGCTTCTCGGCATCGTTGCGATGGCGCTCTTGCTCGGCCGCGGCGCGCTCTTCATCGCTCTGTTCCTCGATGCGAATTTTGGAGATTGCATTCTCCTTGAAGATGCCGAGTGCGCGAGCCATGTCGCCGATTTCATCATGGCGCTGATCGCCCGAGATGTTGGTATCGAGCGCGCCGTCGGCAATGCGGCGCATCGCGGCGGTGATCTGACCGATCGGACGCTGCAGCGTCAGAACCAGGGCGATACCACCGATGATCGAGACCAGAATGCCAAGGCCGGTCGTCAGTACCGAAATGCCGTTCGCCTGCGTGCGCTCGGCGCCCGCGCTCTGCTTCTGCAGTTCGGCAAAGGTCGTCAGCTGACCCCAGACGGCATCGAGCTGCTGGCGGGCGGAAGCGTAATCGGCAACGCGCTGGTTAATCGTGTCGACGAGGCTCTGGGCATCCTTGTCCATCGAGGCAAGAGCTGGAGACATCGCCGCGACGATATCTTCCGCGAAGTTCATACCCTTCGCGCTGGCGAGCAGCGTGTTCAGGTTGGTGCCGAGCGTCGCGATCTCCTGATGCAGGCGGACGCGGTTTTCCTTGCCCGGCTTGGCAGCGAATTCACCCAAGACGAGCTGCAGTGAATAGATTGCGCTCTCCAAACGACGCGTATCCTCGAGAACTGAGTTCGTCTGGGCGATGCGGCTATCAAGCGCGACGAACGTGGTGGTCGCCTCGCGCATCATCTGCGTTGCTGTCAGCTGCGTATAGGTCGACATCTGACGGAAGCGGGAGACAAGCCGCCCGAGATTGGCGATCGCTTCATCGGTGCCGGCGTCGGCGGCAGTTGCCTGCGCCTTCACGTCGCTGATCGTCTGCGACAGCGACTGCGTCATGCTCTTCTGGTTCTGCGGCACAGAAATCTCGATCAGCCGCTGTGCCTTCGTGATCGCAGGAATGGCGGCGGTGACGACCTTCAGCTTGTCGGCCGGCAACTGGGCCTTGTTGAAGTCGCTCATAACGGTAGCAAGGGTATCGCCACCCTTCAGCAGGCGATCGGCGGCGCGCAGCGTTGCCGTGGCGTTGCCTTCGTCCTTGCGGATGTTTTCTTCAAGCTGCTGGGCATCGTAGTTCACGTTGAAGCGGCTTGTGATCATCACCTTCTGCGCGTCGTCGATCGACTTGCGGAGAGCGAGCTCCTGCTCATGCAGGGTCCAGAGTTTGCCCACGGTGTCGGCGATCCCCGAAGTGCCGTCTGTCGCGGCCACAAGGTTGTCGCGGCCGCCATTGTCACCGATCTGCTTGAGCGTGGCGTTCAGCGTGCTTTGCTGTGTCTTGATGTCCCCGTAAAGCTTGTCACGTGCTTCCTGGCTGGTGATCTGCAGGAAGTCGTCCATGGAGCCGTAGAGATCCTTGAACCCGCTCAGCGACTGCAGGACGCTGTTGGAGATTTCCATACGCCCCTGCAGCAAGCCGGAAGCATATAGGCCGGTCAGGCCGACGGCAGAGATGCTCACGACGAAGGGCAATACGAAGATCAGGACCTTGGTCTTGATCTTGAAACGGGAAAGAATCTTATCAATCAACATGGCGGTTCCGGCCTTCCATACACCACTCCTCCCGCCGGCCGCCTGGCGGGGCGTCGACCGAGTGCATCGAGCTGCTTTATTGGAACTATTGGAATCCCGGACACGAGGTCCGGGCGGCAGTCATTGCCAGCTCGCCTCACGCCAACGCGGAAGCGCCCAAAAATCATCGAGTGAGTTTTGCAGAGGATGTCTTAATTTTCGGATAAGCGAAAAAGACGGACAGCCGCGTTCAAATCGATTTATCCGCGAGATGGCCAGCGCGCAAATGCGCCTCATACTGACCTATGGATCGCGAATGTCAGAACCAACGTGCGAGGAGGAGAGCGACGACGGCGGCCAGTGCACTGGCAGAGATGGCGAAATAGCGTACGGCGACGAGCTTGTTGTCGGGCTTGGCTTGAGCGATTGCAATGGCGCGGGCGCGTCGAGTGTTCTTGTTCATCTGCAGAACCTCACTTCATCTCTGGCATAACAATCCAACAAAACGACTTGTTGGTAAAGCTCTATTTAGTAAGTGCTTTTCCATCCGTCATTGAGGCAGGATGGCGCACCCTCCTTAAGAACTCTTGAATCGAGCGGGTTGTTTCGTGCCTACAAAGATTCACCGGCAACGAAGCCGGAAGCCCACGCCCACTGGAAATTATAGCCGCCGAGCCAGCCGGTCACATCGACGCATTCGCCGATGAAATAGAGACCCGGGACGCCCTTCGCCGCCATGGTGCGGGAATCGAGTGCGGCCGTATCGACGCCGCCGAGCGTCACTTCGGCGGTCCGATAACCCTCCGAGCCCGACGGCTTGATCTTCCAGTTCTGCACGGCGTCGACCAGGCGCAGCAAAACCTTGTCGGAAAGATCGGCCATGTGACCCGCGATGCCTTCCCGCTCGGTCAGGTATTGCGCCAGCCGCTTCGGCAGAATCTCGGCCAGTGCGGTCTGCGCGGATTGCCTGCCATTCGCCTTTTTCGCGGCCTTCAGGTGTTCCAACAGATCGACATCAGGCTCGATATCGACGGCAATGTCATCGCCCTCACGCCAATAGGAGGAGATCTGGAGGATCGCCGGGCCGCTGAGACCGCGGTGCGTGAAAAGCAGGGCTTCGCGGAATGCGGTCTTGCCGTGGCGGATTTCGGCAGGCGCCGAAATGCCCGACAGTTCGGAAAGGCTTTCGAGCGTGGCCTGATCCAGTGTGAGCGGTACGAGGCCGGGCCGCGTCTCCACCATGGGCAGGCCGAACTGCTCGGCGACGCGATAGGCAAAGCCGGTCGCTCCCATCTTCGGAATCGACTTGCCGCCGGTTGCCATGACCAGCGAGCGGCATTCGTAAGCGCCCTCCGACGTCGAGATGCGGAAGCCTTCGCCGCTTTTCTCAACGTCGCCGATCTCCGTGCGCAGATGCAGGGCGGCGCCTGCGGCTTGCATCTCGTCGAGCAGCATGCGGATGATGTCCTTGGCGCTGTCGTCGCAGAACAATTGACCAAGCGTCTTCTCGTGCCACGCGATCCGGTGGCGATCGACCATGGCGATGAGATCCGACGGCGTAAACCGCGCCAGGGCCGATTTGCAGAAATGCGGGTTGGCGGAGAGGAAGCTCTTCGGACCGGTGTTTATGTTGGTGAAGTTGCAGCGGCCGCCGCCGGAGATGCGGATCTTTTCGCCCGGCGATTTCGCATGGTCCAGAACAATGACCGTGCGGCCGCGCTGGGCGGCGCCAATGGCGCACATCATGCCGGCGGCGCCTGCGCCGATGACGATCACATCGCTGTTTCGCTGCAAAACCACTTCCCTTGTCGAAAGCCGTCTTCTTTTCGATCAAGAGGCGAAAGTCAACGTGCCCTCCCCCTCGCCAATTGCCAAACTCCAGCTATGATGCCTTCACGATCAACACAAACCGGTGTGTCATGTCCCCAAAAAAGACGACGCTGAAGCCTGCCAGAAACGTACCTGCCTCGAAGAAGACCCCCTCGGACCCCGGACACCTGCGTGGCGTGACAAACTGGAAGGAAGCAGCGCAGTTCTTGCGGGCACGCGGCATCGAAGACATCGAATGCATCACCCCGGACCTTGCCGGCGTACCGCGCGGCAAGATGATGCCGAGCTCCAAATTCACCTCGAACACCTCGCTTGCCCTGCCCTCGGCGATCTACCGTCACACCATCTCCGGCGAGTATCCGGATGAGACGGAAAGCTTCCGCTACGAGCCGCGCGACAGCGACCTGAAGCTGGTTCCGGATCTCTCGACGCTTTCGGTGGTTCCCTGGGAAACCGATCCGACGGCGCAGGTGATCTGCGACATCGTTAGTTCGGATGGTAAAGAGGTTCCCTACACGCCTCGCAACGTTCTTAAGCGCGTACTGAAGCTCTATGGCGACCGCGGCTGGAAGCCGATCGTCGCGCCTGAGATCGAGTTTTATCTCGTTGCCAAGAACGACCCGCTGCATCCGCCGAAGGGCCGCTCCGGCCGCGCGATCCTCGGCGGTCAGGGCTATTCGATCGCCGGCATCAACGAGTTCGACGAACTGATCGACGACATCTACCACTTCTCGGAAAAGCAGGGCCTCGAGATCGATACGCTGATCCACGAGGAAGGACCGGCGCAGATGGAAATCAATCTGCGCCACGGCAACCCTATAGAGCTTGCCGACCAGGTCTTCCTGTTCAAGCGCACGATCCGCGAAGCCGCGATGAAGCACGGCATCTACGCGACCTTCATGGCCAAGCCGATGCAGGGGCAGCCCGGTTCGGCCATGCACATCCACCAATCGGTCGTGAACCAGGAAACCGGCAAGAACATCTTCTCCAACCCCGACGGTTCTGCGTCGCGCGAATTTTTCCACTTCATCGGCGGCCTGCAGAAATACGTGCCGAGTTCCATGGTGATGCTGGCACCTTACGTGAACTCCTATCGCCGGCTGACGCCCGATATGTCCGCGCCCGTCAACAATGCCTGGGGCTACGACAACCGGACGACGGCTTTCCGCGTGCCGGTATCTGATCCGCAGGCAAGGCGTGTCGAAAACCGCCTGCCGAGTTCGGACGCCAATCCTTATCTCGCGCTCGCCGCGTCGCTCGCCTCGGGCCTGCTCGGCATCATGAAGGGCATCGAGCCGACCGCGCCGACGGAAGATACGGCGAACGAAGGCTCGATCGATCTGCCGCGCGGTCTTCTGGAAGCGGTCGCGCTGATGGAAGACGAGGAAGCTTTCGAGGAAGTGTTCGGCAAGGAGTTCCTCGGCATCTATGCCGGCGTGAAGCGCGGAGAGTTCGAGACCTTCATGCAGGTGATCAGTCCCTGGGAGCGCGAATTCCTTCTGCTGAACGTGTAAGGAGGGCTCCGTCGTGACATCGCAAGAGAGATGGCAGAGCCCCATTGCGCCCGGCATTTCGTGGTATCAAACAACGATCGGCGAGCGGCCGACTTACCCCGAAATGGACGGCTCGAAGAGCTGTGACGTCGCCATCATCGGCGGCGGCTATACCGGGCTGCAGGCGGCCTACAGCCTTGCCAAGTCTGGCGTCTCGGTGGTTCTCATCGAGGCGTGCCGGTTTGGCGACGGCGCTTCCGGGCGCAATGGCGGCCAGCTCGGCACCGGACAGCGCTGGTGGCCGGAAGAGCTTGAGGAAAAGATCGGCTACGAGCGTTCGCGCGCGCTGTTCGATCTCGCCGAAGCCGCCAAACAACATCTCATGGATTTTGCCACCGACCATCAGATCGACATGGACTACATGCCGGGGCAGATGAACGTGGCGCACAAGGAGAGCTACAAGCCGGACTACTACGAAAATGCCGAGATCGCGGCTATGCGCTATAACTACCCGCATGTGCGCTTCATGGACAAAGCCGAAACCCAGGAACGGCTTGGCTCGACGCGCTACTATTGCGGCGTTCGCGACACCGGCACGGGCCATATCCACCCACTGAAACTGCTGATCGGCCTTGCCCGCGTTGCGGCCAATGCCGGCGCGCACGTTTTCGAGATGACGACGGCGACAGCGATTCGTCAGAGCAGCGGCAAGGTGGTGATCGAGACGCCGAGAGGCACGATCACCGCCGACAGGGCGCTGATCGCCTGCGACGGCTACATCGGCAATCTCGAGCCGGTGACGGCAAGCCACGTGATGCCCATTCGCTCCTTCATCGGCGCCACCGCTCCGCTCGACCGCTATCGGGAGGTGCTGTCGGGAGGCGAAGCCGTGGCCGACTCACGCTTCGTCGTGCGCTACTTCCGCAAGTCCAAGGACGGGCGGCTGCTCTTCGGCGGCCGGGAAGCCTATACGGCCGACAACCCGCGCGACATGACGCAGCACATCCGCCGACAGATTGCGGAGATCTACCCCGCGCTGCGGGATATCGAGATCACGCACGCCTGGGGGGGCTCGGTCGGCATCACTATGCCGCGGCAGCCCTTCGTGCGCGAGGTCATGCCTGGAGTGACGTCCATCGGCGGCTATTCCGGGCATGGCGTGATGCTGTCCAATTATTGCGGAAAGCTCTATGCTGAAGCGCTGCTTGGACGATCGGCGGATTTAGAGCTCTTCAAGTCGCTGGATATTCCGGCATTTCCGGGAGGTGCGGCCATGCGTGCTCCGCTGCTTTTCCTGGCGCTCTCGTGGTTTGCGCTGCGCGACAAGTTTTAGTCAGATTGCGGATTTCATCGCGCGGCAATTCGAACTAAAACCTCTTTCCGAGAGATTCATTGCGTCGCACACTGGCTTTTTTAAATCGATTAGATTAAAGAGCCAATAACCCGTCTGATTGAGAGACATCCTCATGAGCAGCCAAATCATCCCCGTTGAACCCTTTGATTATGTCGTTTTCGGCGGCAGCGGCGACCTTGCAGAACGCAAGTTGCTGCCGGCCCTTTACCATCGCCAGATCGAGGGGCAATTCTCCGAGCCAACCCGTATCATCGGCGCTTCGCGCAGCCCGCTTACGAACGAGGAATACCGCAAGTTCGCCCAGGACGCCCTGAAGGAGCATCTCAAGAAGGGTGAATACGACGAGGCCGAGGTCGCGAAATTCCTGCAGCGCCTGTACTATGTGCCTGTCGATGCGCGTTCGGACGCCGGCTGGGATCAACTGAAGAAGCTTCTGGATGAGGGCAAGGATCGCGTGCGCGCCTTCTACCTCGCTGTCGCGCCGGGCATCTTCGGCGACATCTCGCAGAAGATCCATGACCACAAGCTGATCACCAAGTCGGCGCGCATCGTTGTCGAGAAGCCGATCGGCCGCGATCTCGCTTCCGCCCTGCAGCTGAACGACACCATCGGCAAGGTGTTCAAGGAAGAACAGATCTTCCGTATCGACCACTACCTCGGCAAGGAAACGGTGCAGAACCTGATGGCGCTGCGCTTTGCCAACGCGCTCTACGAGCCGCTGTGGAACGCCAACCATATCGACCACGTGCAGATCACGGTTGCGGAGTCCGTCGGCCTCGAGGGACGCGCTGGCTACTACGACACAGCAGGCGCACTGCGCGACATGGTGCAGAACCACATCATGCAACTCGTCTGCCTCGTCGCGATGGAAGTTCCTTCCTCGATGGACTCCGAAGCCGTCCGCGACGAGAAGCTGAAGGTGTTGCGCGCATTGAAGCCGATCAACGCATCGAACGTCGAGACCAGCACCGTTCGCGGCCAGTATCGCGCGGGCGCTTCCGGCAGTGGTCCAGTCAAGGGCTACCTGGAAGAGCTCGAAGGCGGCGTTTCGAACACCGAAACTTTCGTTGCCATCAAGGCCGAGATCGGCAACTGGCGCTGGGCCGGCGTTCCCTTCTACATCCGCACCGGCAAGCGTCTTTCCGGTCGCATGTCGGAGATCGTCATCACCTTCAAGCCGATCCCGCACTCGGTCTTCGACCAATCCGCCGGCCGTATCAACCAGAACCAGCTCATCATTCGCCTGCAGCCGGACGAAGGCGTCAAGCAGTCACTGATGATCAAGGATCCAGGTCCGGGCGGCATGCGTCTTCGCAACGTCTCGCTCGACATGAGCTTTGCCGAGTCCTTCTCGGTGCGGAACCCGGATGCCTATGAGCGCTTGCTGATGGACGTCATCCGTTCCAACCAGACGCTGTTCATGCGCCGCGACGAAGTGGAGGCCGCATGGCAGTGGGTGGACCCGATCCTCAAGGGTTGGGAAACGACCGGGCAGAAGGTTCAGGGCTATACCGCCGGCACCTGGGGGCCCAGCCAATCGATCGCGCTCATCGAGCGTGACGGCCGCACCTGGCACGACAACCTGTAGGATCAAAGACGATGGCAGCGACGATGCATGCTTTTGCCAACGGCGCAGAACTGGCTCGCAACCTAGCAGACAAAGTCGCTGCGTCGCTTTCCGCGGCCATCGACGCACGCGGGGCGGCGACGTTTGCCGTTTCCGGTGGCTCGACGCCGAAGCTCTTCTTCCAGGAGCTTTCGGCGCGTGATCTCGACTGGACCAAAGTGACCATCACGTTGGTCGACGAACGTTTCGTGCCTGCGGACAATCCGCGCTCGAACCATCTGCTGGTGGTCGAAAACCTGCTGCAGAACAAGGCGAAGGCCGCGCGCTTCCTGCCGCTCTATCAGGCGGCCGCGTCGGTCGAGGACGCGGCGAAGCTTGCGACGGTGGCGACCGCTTCGATCAGCAATCCCTTTGACGTTGCGATCCTCGGGATGGGGGGTGACGGCCACACGGCCTCGTTCTTCCCGGGTGGCAGCAATCTGAACGTCGCACTCGACGCTACGACGCCGCGTGGTATCATTACCATGGAGGCGGACGGCGCGGGCGAGCCGCGGCTCACCTTCACCTTCTCCAGCCTTCAGGATGCAAGGCTGCTCGTGCTTCATATCGAAGGCGAGAGCAAGAACGGCGTCCTGACGAAGGCCGAGGGCGCCGGCGAAGAGGCAGACATGCCGATCCGCGCCATTCTGCGGCGAGCAACGAGCTCGGTCGAAGTCTACTGGGCTCCATAGGCCTTCGGGCAGCAAGCCGCGAACGAACATTGAAGAGCAACCAAGGCAGGATACCTCCCATGTCCGCTAATGCACGCATTTCTGCGATCACCGCCCGCATTGTCGAACGATCGAAACCGACGCGCGGACTCTATCTGGAGCGCCTGCGCAACGCGACATCCAAGGGCGTAAGCCGCTCGATCCTTGGTTGCGCCAATCTCGCACACGGCTTCGCGGTCTGTTCCCCCGCCGAGAAGGACGCACTAGCGGGCGACCGCGTACCCAATCTCGGTATCATCACCTCCTACAATGATATGCTCTCCGCGCACCAGCCGTTCGAGCACTATCCGGCGATCATTCGCAAGGCAGCGGCGGAAGCCGGCGGCATCGCGCAGGTGGCCGGCGGTGTTCCTGCCATGTGCGACGGCGTCACCCAGGGACAGCCGGGCATGGAGCTCTCGCTGTTTTCCCGCGACCTGATCGCCATGGCTGCCGGCGTCGGCCTCTCCCATAATATGTTCGATGCTGCGCTCTTCCTCGGGGTCTGCGACAAGATCGTACCGGGTCTCGTCATTGCGGCCCTCTCCTTCGGCCATCTGCCGGCCGTCTTCGTGCCTGCCGGCCCGATGACGACCGGGCTTCCGAACGACGAGAAGTCGCGCGTGCGACAGCTCTATGCCGAAGGCAAGGTCGGACGCGCCGAACTGCTGCAGGCGGAATCGAAGTCGTACCACGGCCCAGGCACCTGCACGTTCTACGGCACTGCCAATTCGAACCAGATGCTGATGGAGATCATGGGCTTCCATATGCCCGGCTCCTCCTTCATCAATCCGGGCACGCCGCTGCGCGAAGCCTTTACGCGCGAGGCGGCCAAGCGGGCGCTGGCGATCACCGCACAGGGCAACGAATTCACACCAGCTGGCGAGATGATCGACGAACGCTCGATCGTCAACGGCGTGGTCGGCCTTCATGCCACCGGTGGCTCTACGAACCACACGCTGCATCTTGTCGCCATGGCGCGCGCAGCGGGCATCCAGCTGACCTGGCAGGATATCGCGGAGCTTTCCGAAGTGGTACCGCTGCTGGCGCGGGTCTATCCGAACGGCCTTGCTGATGTGAACCACTTCCACGCGGCCGGCGGCATGGGCTTCCTCATCAAGGAACTGCTCAAGCACGGCATGCTGCACGACGACGTGCGCACCGTCTTCGGCCATGGCCTACAGGCCTACGCCATCGATCCCCGCCTCGGCGACGACGGCACGATCGTGCGCGAACCGGCGCCGGAAAAGAGCGTCGACCCCAAGGTGCTCGCCAGCATCGAGGCGCCGTTCCAGGCCAATGGCGGCCTGAAGATGCTCCGCGGCAATCTCGGCAAGGCGGTCATCAAGATCTCGGCGGTCAAGCAGGACCGGCACGTCATTGAAGCACCGGCCGTCGTCTTCCATAGCCAGCAGGAACTGCAGGACGCCTTCAAGGAAGGCAAGCTCAACAAGGACTTCGTCGCCGTCGTGCGCTTCCAGGGTCCGAAGGCGAACGGCATGCCCGAACTGCACAAGCTGACGCCGCCGCTCGGCGTGCTGCAGGACCGCGGCTTCCGCGTCGCGCTGCTGACCGACGGCCGCATGTCGGGCGCCTCAGGAAAGGTGCCGGCAGCAATCCACGTCACGCCGGAGGCTGTCGATGGCGGCCCGATCGCGCGGATCAAGGATGGCGACATCATCCGCCTCGATGCGATCGCGGGCACCCTGGAAGTTCTGGTCGATGCCGCCGACATGGCCGAGCGCGAGTCCGTGGTCGCCGATCTTTCCGAGAACGAGTTCGGCATGGGCCGCGAGCTGTTTGCTCCCTTCCGCCGCGCCGTTGGCCCTTCGGATCGCGGTGCAAGCGTGCTGTTCCACTGAGCCGCAACGAGTGGCGCTAAAAAACAGCAAAGCCCGCGAGGAGATGACTCGCGGGCTTTGTCGTTCGATGCGTCGAGAAATCAGGCGCGAATGTCGAGCACGCGATCGCGGTGCGCCGGGTGAGTGCTGTAGACAAAGATCTTGTTGAGCTCCTTGTCATTCAGCATCCGCAGAAAGCGGACTTCGATCGTGTTGTTGGCATTCACCCGCATCAGCATACAGCCGACCTTGGTGATGCGGGCATCCGGGATATCGAGATAGAACTGCTTCGGAAGGGCGTATTGCGTGAGCAGTGCAAGGACCGCGGTGCTCTTCGAAATGCGAATGATGTCGCATCGCCGGGACGCCATGTTCATGACGCCCTTCTCGGTATACTCGATGCGTGCGGCGTTCATCGTATCCTCCATCTTGAACCGCACTTCGCGGTCGTACATGAAGGATTCCTCTTTGTTCAGAAAGTGCCCGGAAGGCATTGGACTGGATGGCGCCACCGCCGTATTCCCCTCGATACTCAATGAGGAAATACTAGCGGGCGATGCTTAACAGAAGGTGAGAATGGTCTCGATTTCGACCGCGATACACTCAAAAAGACACAGCGGATTTTCGAGAAGAATTCCGCTTGCGATCAAATGCACAAAACAAGCCCGGGCAACATGATACGCTGTCCGGGCCTTTTTTGTTGTTCGCCGCAAAGCGATTTTATTTACGGTACGTGCGACCGTCCGCATCAAAGAGATGCAGCTTGGAACGGTCGGCCGAGAAGTGCATCTTCTGGCCCTTCTTGACGTCGTAAATGCCTGGCAGCTTGACGATGATCGGTTCGCCCGGAACGAGGCCCTCGATGTAGAGAAGCGTGACTTCGCCGAGCGCCTCAACAATCGAAACTTCGCCCTCGAAGAGGTAGTCATCGCCGGCACCGGCAATGCGCAGATCTTCAGGACGAACGCCGAAGCTTGCGGTCTTGCCCTTCTCGGAGGCGGCCGTCGGAAGGTCTAATGTCACCGATTTGCCGCCTGTCAGGGTCACCGTCGTCGTATTGCCAGCCTCGGTGATGGTAGACGGAATGACATTCATGGCCGGAGAGCCGATGAACTTGGCAACGAAGAGGTTTGCCGGACGCTCATAGAGTTCCAGCGGCGCGCCCACCTGCTCGATATTGCCGGCGGAGAGGACGACGATGCGGTCAGCAAGCGTCATCGCCTCCACCTGGTCATGCGTGACATAGATCATCGTCGTGTCCGCCATCTGCTCGTTGAGGCGGGCGATCTCGATGCGGGTCGCGACACGAAGCGCTGCGTCGAGGTTCGACAGCGGCTCGTCGAAGAGGAAAACCTTGGGGTTGCGGCAGATGGCGCGGCCGATTGCGACGCGCTGACGCTGCCCGCCGGAGAGCGCCTTCGGCAGGCGATCGAGATACCTGGTGAGCTGCAGGCTTTCGGCCGCGGCACGAACGCGGCGATCGATCTCCTGCTTGCTTTCACCGGCGATCTTCATGCCGAACGCCATGTTGTCGTAGACGGTCATATGCGGATAGAGCGCATAGGACTGGAACACCATGGCGATGCCGCGCTTGGAAGGCGGGACATCGTTGACCAGCTGGCCGTCGATATACATGTCGCCGCCGGTAATGTTCTCCAAGCCGGCAATCATGCGCAACAGAGTGGATTTGCCGCAGCCCGAAGGACCGACGAACACAACGAACTCGCCCTCCTTGATCTCCAGATCGATCCCGTGGAGAACATCCACGGAACCGTAGGATTTGCGAATATCCTTGAGCGTCAGTCCAGTCATTAGTTCCTCCTCCTGAATCGTCAGGCGAGACGAGCGAAGTATGCTCCCCACGCCGGAATATCGATCTTCTCACCGTAGTTATTGCTGACGAAACCGTGGCCCGTCAACGCCTGCCAATCACCGGCAGGCAAAACGACCGCGCCTTCGGCAGCGCTCATGTTGAAGACGCAGAGCAGCTTTTCGTTGCCATACTCGCGCACGAAGAGCAGCACGTCGTCCTGCGGCTCCATGAACTCGATCTCGCCCTTGGCGAAGGCCGGGTACTGCTTGCGGAAGGCAAGGAAGCGACGATAGTGCTCGAGCACAGAGGTCTCGTCGCCCTGCTGGACGCTGACAGCGCGCAGGATGTGCTCGACCGGAACCGGCAGCCATGGCGTGACGGTCGAGAAGCCGCCCTGGGCGACCTGACTGTCCCATACCATCGGCGTGCGGCAACCATCACGGCCCTTGAATTCCGGCCAGAACTGGATGCCGTAGGGATCCTGCAGGTCCTGATAGGCAAGATCGGCTTCGGTCAGGCCGAGTTCCTCGCCCTGATAGAGGCAGACCGAACCGCGCAGCGTCATCAGCAGTGATGCATACTGCTTGGCAAAAGCGTCGTGATCGGCGACCAGTGATCCCCAGCGGCTGACATGGCGCATGACATCATGGTTGGAGAAGGCCCAGCAGGCCCAGCCATCCGGCGCGGCCGCCGCGAAGTCTTCCATGACCTCCTCGACACGTTCGGGAGACAAGGGATCCGGCGCCAGGAACTCGAAGGCATAGCACATATGCATCTTGTCGTTGCCGGAGGTGTATTCGCCGACGATCTCCAGCCCACGCTGGCTATCGCCCACTTCGCCGACGGCAGCAATTGCCGGAAACTCTTCGAGCACGGCGCGGAATCGCTTCAGGAACGCCAGATTCTCCGGCCGGTTCTTGTCGTAGACGTGTTCCTGGAAGTTATAGGGATTGACCGCCGGAGCCGTCGACGCGTTGCGGCGTTCGGGAACAAGCGCCGGATTGTCGCGCAGTTCCTTGTCGTGGAAGTAGAAGTTGATCGTATCGAGACGGAAGCCATCGACGCCGCGCTTCAACCAGAAGCGGACGACATCCAGCAGCCGGTCCTGAACCTCGGGATTGTGCAGGTTCATATCCGGCTGCGACGTCAGGAAGTTGTGCATGTAATACTGCATGCGCGTCGGGTCCACGCCCATGCGGAACCGCCGAAGATCGACAGCCAGTTGTTCGGCGGCGTGCCATCCGGCTTGGCATCGGCCCAAACATACCAATCCGCCTTGGCGTTCGTCTTACTGGTGCGGCTTTCGACGAACCAGGGATGCTGGTGGAGCTGTGCGAGATGACAAGATCGATCATCACGCGAATGCCGAGGCGATGGGCCTCAGCGATCAGCGTGTCGAAATCCACCAGCGTGCCGAAGATCTGATCGACGTTCTCGTAGTCGGAAACGTCATAGCCGAAATCGCGCATCGGCGAGGTGAAGAAGGGCGAGATCCAGATCGCGTCGGCGCCGAGGGCGGCGACATGCGGCAGGCGGGCGGTGATGCCCTTCAGGTCGCCGATGCCGTCACCATTGGAGTCCTGGTAGGAGCGTGGGTAGATCTGATAGATCACCGCGCCACGCCACCAGTCCTTGTCGGCCGTCAAAATGGATTGGGATGCCATGCTCATGTTTCCTGTTGGATGCTCTTGGGTTGCTAACCGCCCTTGACCGAGCCCGCAAGCAGACCACGCACTAGGTAGCGCTGCAAGCCAAAGAACACGAGCAGCGGTACGACAATGGTGACGAAGGCCGAGGCCGTCAGGATTTCCCAATTGCCCCCCCGCGAGCCGAGCAGCGCGTTCAACGCGCCGGTGAGCACGAGATGATCCCTGTCGGTGCCAAGGAAGACCATGGCGACAAGCAGGTCGTTCCACACCCACAGAAACTGGAAGATCGCGAAGGATGCGAGCGCAGGGAAGGACAAGGGCAGTACAATACGGGTGAAGATTTCGAAGTCGCTGGCGCCGTCGACGCGCGCCGATTCGATGATCTCCTTCGGGAGGCCGGCGATATAGGCCCGCAGCAGATAAATGGCGAGCGGCATGCCGAAGGCAGTGTGCGCAAACCAGATGCCGGGATAGGTTTTCGACGGCGCGTCGAGCAGCGACCCAATGCCGTTGTAAAGCCGCAGAAGCGGGATGAGCGACATCTGCAGCGGCACGACGATGAGGCCGACGACAAGCGCGATCAGCAGGGCCCGGCCCGGGAACTCCATCCAGCTCAGCGCGTAGGCCGCAAAGGCCGCGATGAGGATCGGGATGATCGTCGCCGGGATGGTGACGGTCAGCGAGTTGATGAAGGACTGGCCGATCCCCTCGCTGGTGAGAACGTTCTTATAGTTCTGCAAGGTGAATTCCGGCGGCGTCGCGACCGAAATGTAGACGCGCCGGCCACCGTCATCCGGACCAAAGGCGGCAGTCTTCGTGTAGCGATAACTGCCGTCATCGTTGACGGTGAGTGAGAGACCGTCGCCAAGGTCGGCTGTTTCGCCGGCCTTGTATGCGGCCGGTTGCTGGACACGCGTGCCGAACGCCCTGATGGAGCGGCCCTGCTGCCCCTCCAGAACATTGCCGGCGATGACGTAAACTGTCCCGTCCTGCTTCTGCTGGTCCGGCTGCCCAAGGCGAGCCGCCACTGTTCGGGAGGAGCCGGCGAAGGCCGTCCACCAGCCGGAAGAAACGAGCTGATCCTTGTCTCGCAGAGCACTGACGAAGATCCCGAGCGTCGGTATCAGCCAGATGATGACAATGACGAGCACCGCGAAGTGAACGAAGAGGCGGGCCGGGCCGATCTTGAAGAAACTTCCTGACAAGGTCATCTCAGTGGCCTCCCAGCTCGCGATTGGCACGGCGGACGTTCCAGACCATGATCGGCGTCACGGCCAGCATGATGATCAGCGCGATGACCGCGCTTCGGCCGGAATCGCCGCCCCCCCGGAAGAGCCAGTTGAACATCAGGTTGGCAAGCACCATCGAATTCCACTGGCCGTTGGTCATGGTCAGCACGATGTCGAACACCTTGAGCACGAGAATGGTGATCGTCGTCCAGACAACCGCGATCGAGCCCCAGACCTGCGGCACCATGATGCGCCAGAAGATCTGCCAGCCGTTGGCGCCATCGATGACGGCGGCCTCGATGGTTTCCTCAGGAATGCCGCGCAGCGCCGCCGACAGAATCACCATCGCAAAGCCGGTCTGGATCCAGATGAGGATGACCATCAGGAAGAAATTGTTCCACAAGGGCACCGAGATCCACACCTGCGGCGTCCCGCCGAACAGCTGGACGATCGCATTCAGCAGGCCGATCTGCACATCGTTGCCGCCACGATATTCGTAGATGAACTTCCAAATGACGGATGCGCCGACGAAGGAGATCGCCATCGGCATGAAGACGATGCTCTTGGCGATGTTGCCCCACCAGATGCGGTCGGTCATCACGGCGATGACGAGGCCGAAGAAGGTGCAGGCCGCCGGCACGACGGCCAGCCACAGGATGTTGTTGAAGATCGACTGGCGGAATTCGCGGTCTGTGAGAGCCCACCGATAGTTCGCGAAGCCGACGAATTGCTCGCCGGAGCGGTCGTAGAAGGACAGGATCAGAGTGGCGATCACAGGATAAACAAGGTAGACGACAAGAAGGAAAAGCGCTGGCCCGATGAACAGCCACGGCCGGATCATCGCCCGGCGGTTCAGGTTGCGCGCCGCGGAATGGATGTCGCCATCCTTCACTGGCAGCGACCAATCCAGGATCTTGTTCGAGAAATAGAAATAGGCCGAGCAGGCGAAGACTGCCACGACCACGACCCCCAAAGCGGAAACTATCTGCGACAGCATTCGTCCCTCCCCTGCTACCCTGTCCATCCTGACGGGTTTGTGCGCTGATCGTCGTCACATCGCCCACCGCTTTCAACGCGACAGGCAACGATGGCCGGACACTCCCAGTATCCGGCCATGCATTTCAGCCATGCCGCCGCAGCCGGCGGCACGGATGTCAGGTGAGATTACTTGATGCCATCCCAGGAGCTCTGGATTTCCTTGGCGGTGTCTTCGGCCGACTTGCCGCCAACGAAATCGACCATGCCGGTCCAGAATGCACCCGCGCCGATCTTGCCCGGCATCAGGTCGGAACCGTCGAAGCGGAAGGTCGTCGCGGTCGTCAAGATCTCGCCTTCCCTCTTCATCTGGTCGTTGGCATAGGCTGCCGTGTTGACGCCCTTGTACGGCGTCAGGAAGCTCGACTGTGCCATCCAGACTTCGTGCGCGATCGGAGTCTTCAGGAACTCGACGAAGGCACGGGCCGCCTTGGAGTCCTTGGTGACGGTAACAAGCGTGCCAGCGCCCAGAACCGGCTTGCCGAGGTCGGCATGCGCCGCGTAGGTCGGCATATAGAAGAAGTCGGCATCCTGACCGAGTTTCGTCCCCTCCGGGAAGAACGACGGGATGAACGACGCCTGATGGTGCAGATAGCACTTCGGCGGCACGCCGAAGAGACCCTTCGGGCTATCCCGGAAGTCCGTTGCTGCCACGGCGGCAACGCCACCACTGACATACTTCTCGTTCTTGGCGAACGAGCCGAATTCCTCGATCGCAGCAACGACGGCCGGATCGGTGAACTTGACTTCGTTGGTGGTCCACTTGTCGTAGACGTCAGGCTTCTGCTGACGCAGCATGATGTCTTCGATCCAGTCCGTTGCCGGCCAGCCAGTTGCGCCACCGGAACCAAGGCCGATGCACCACGGCACGCCGCCATCCTTGACGATCTGCTCCGTCAGAGCATGCAGCTCCTCCATGGACGTCGGGACCTTGTAGCCCGCTTCCTTGAAATTCTCGGGCACGTACCAGACGAGCGATTTCACGTCGGCCTTATAAGGGAACGCATAGAAGGCTTCCTTGCCGTCCTTGCCCTTGTAGGTGCCGTAACCGACCCAGCTATCGCCGGCGCCGTAGTTGTCCTTGATCCACTGGGCATTCTCATCGCCGAGCGGCGTCAGGAAGCCCTTGCTGGCGAGATCGGCCAGAAGGCCCGGCTGCGGCAGGACCGCGATATTCGGCGGCGAACCGGCTTGTGTGTCGATGACGATCTGCTGTTCGTAGTTTTCCGAAGACGAGTATTTGGCGTCTACACCGGTTGCTTCGGTGAAGTAGGCCAGAATGCTGCGGAAGAAGGCTTCGTCTTCGCCGCGCCAGGGCCCGAAGATCGTCATCTGCTCGCCCTTGAGATCGGCGTGCGCAGCTTTGAAATCGTCGTAGCTCTTCCAGTTGAACTTCGCATCCTGTCCCGGAGCAAACTTCAGATCGGCAGCAGACGCGGCACCGGCAAGAAGCGCCGCCGCAGCGACGCTCATCAAAAACGTCTTTCTCATGTGATCAACCTCCCATCACAATCCCAACCGCACTTTTGAAACCATTTTGACGCCGTTCCAAAGCGCTTTGACAAAAGCACTCATGTCACTTCCGGCGGAAAAGAGTCAAGCTATTTCGCGAAAGGCGCAAAAGATGCGGCCTTTTACATCAAGGTTTCGACGCCATACCTTGGGAATATGGAGCGATTTTTCTTGAGTCAAGCAGCACAACTGCTACATAATTGAAAGCGCTTTGGATGCCATTGGGAGCTGGCGACCAGTGCGAGCGGAGGAAGAATAGCACGTGAACCTGAAACAGCTATCGGAATTGCTTGGCCTGTCGCAGACAACGGTAAGCCGTGCATTGAACGGCTATCCCGAAGTCAATGAGGCGACGCGCGAGCGGGTCCTGCAAGCCGTGAAGGAGACAGGCTACCGCCCGAACAAGGCGGCACAACGGCTTGCGACCGGCAAGGCCGGGTCGATCGGCCTCGTGATGCCGACAGCTCCCGATCACTATTCCGATGTGCACTTCGGTGAGTTCCTGACGGGTCTTGGCGAGGAAGCCGTACGCCACGACTTTCATTTCGTCATCATGCCCGCCGATCCGAACGACGAGGTCGGCGCACTGCGGCGGCTTGCGATCAGCGGCAATGTCGATGCGCTGTTCGTGGCCTATATGCGCGGCCACGACCCACGGCTGCCGATGCTGAAGTCGCTTTCCATGCCATTCCTCGTGCATGGCCGCTCCTTCGGTTCCGAGCCCGACTACCCCTATCTCGACATCGACAACGAGGCGGCCTTCTACGACGCGGCGCGGCTGCTGCTTCAGCTCGGGCATACGCGCTTTGCCCTGCTCAACGGGCCGGGACATCTCGACTTTGCGATCCGTCGCAAGAACGGACTTGTCGCTGCGCTTTCCGAGCGGGGACTGTCGCTTCCGGAAGACTGCATGAGCCACACATCGATGACGGACGAACTTGGCCAGTCCGCGATGGAACGATTTCTACAGATGCCGGAGCCGCCGACGGCGATCCTCTGTTCCAGTACGGTGCTGGCGCTCGGCGCCATCCGCGCCGTCAATCAGGCGGGGCTCAAGCTCGGCGAGGATATCTCGCTGATCGCGCACGACGACGTTTTGCCCCATCTCAAGCCCGAGAACTTCTCTGTGCCGTTGACGACAACGCGGTCATCGCTGCGCGCCGCAGGCGTGCGCATCGCCCAACGGCTCATCGGAACGGTGAAGCAGGACGGGCCATTCCCAGAGCAGGAACTCTGGAAAACCGAACTGATTGTCAGGGCCTCGACAGGCCCCGTTCCGCGGCAGGCTCAGAACGTCGGCGGTGTCTGACCGGCCGCGCGATGGGCGGCGATGACGGTGTTGGCCATCAGCATCGCGATGGTCATCGGGCCCACGCCACCGGGAACCGGCGTGATAACGGCGGCAACCTTGGCGGCATCTTCAAAGGCGACGTCGCCAACAAGGCGCGTTTTGCCTTCGCCCTTTTCCGGGGCAGGAATGCGATTGATCCCAACATCGATGACGGTGGCGCCCGGCTTCACCCAATCACTCCTGACCATCTCCGGGCGGCCGACGGCGGCCACCAGAATATCCGCATTGCGGCAGACGGCCGGCAGATCCTTAGTGCGTGAATGCGCGATGGTCACCGTGGCGTTTGCATTGAGCAGCAGTTGCGCCATCGGCTTGCCGAACAGGTTTGAGCGGCCGATGACCACCGCATTCAGGCCGGAAAGATCTTCGCCATGCGTGCGTCGCACGAAGACCATCGCGCCCGCCGGGGTGCAGGACACGAGGCCCGTTTCGAGGTCACCAGTCGCAAGCTTGCCGGCATTGACGACGTGCAGACCGTCGACATCCTTTTCGGGCAAGATCGATTGGATGATCAATTCTGACTTTAGATGCTTCGGCAGCGGCAATTGGACGAGAATGCCGTGAATCGACGGATCGCTGTTCAGCGTAGCGACGAGTGCCGCCAGTTCCTCCTGCGTGGTCTCGGCCGGCAGCGTGTGCTGAACGGATTTGAATCCGCATTCCTTCGCCATCTTGCCCTTGGAGTTGACATAGGCATGGCTGGCCGGGTCGTCGCCGACGATCACGACGGCAAGGCCCGTCTTGACGCCGCTTTGCTTGTCCAGCGCCGATGTCGCTGCCTTCACCGTTTCGATTACGGAAGCGGCGACCTGTTTGCCATCAATCACTGTCGTCAAGACTGTCTCCTGCCCTTGCTTTCGCTCATTGTAGCGGATGGCGCTCAGCGCGATTTGCCTGTCCACGCCCTATCCTGCCTAAAATGGCAAATGCAAGAACAATCGTGTCGCAGCGAGGTCAGGACGCTATCGACCGGGTGCGCAGCCTATCGCGCATGGTGGCGAGTTCCGCGCGAATGATGTCGACTTCCTGCGGCCCTTTGGCGGGTTCGGCCGGTGATGGCGTACCGACATTTGGCTCCGGTGCCGGAGTGCGTAGCGATGGCTCCTTTCTTGCGGACGCCGCAAGCGTGGAGCGCACCCTGGCAGAGACGACAGCCAGGCCGAATGCGAGCCCTGCAAGAGCGCCGAGCAGCGGCGCAAGCCAGCGCTGGTCCGCCGGCACAGCCGCGATCTGCACGCTCTTCTGCAGCTGCACGCTGCCAATACCTGGCGGAACGGCTCCGGTGGTGATCGCATCCTCGAGGCGCAAGCGCGCCGCACTTGCCTTGTCGCGCAGCTCGGTCAGCTTCGCCAGATCGACACCCGTATCCTTGCTCTGCGCGATCAGCGCATTGCGGCGATCACTCAGCTGCCGTTTGTCGACGGTGACTGACTTCATCTCGTCATTCGCATCGCGCAGTAGCCGAGCGAGATCCTCGCCAATCGCGTCTCGCAAGCCGTCAACCTCCGCCTGCTGCGCCTGCAGCCGCGGATGGCGAGGGCCGAGATTGGCCGACAGCTGTGACAGAGACAGGTGTGCGGCCACATATCTGTCTCGACGGTCGATGAGTGTCGGCGACATGAGGTCCGCATCCAGCGTGCCGGCAAGGACATCAGCGACCTTGGCCACCTTCAGCCGGCCCGCCTTCTCTTGCGCTGCAACGATGCGCTGCTCGGCGGCCTTCAGCTCTGCATCAATGCTTCCGATCTGTTGCTGCAGACCAGCCGCAACCTTGACGTTGCCTTCGCCGCTCTTCTGCGTGAAAGATTTAAGCTCGAGCTGCGCCGCATCGTCCGCGTTTTTCAGCGATCCGCCTTCGGCCGGCCCAGTTGCCGCCCCTGAGCCCGTCACGACGGACGCAAGGTAGCCGGCGATGCGCGCGGATTTTTCCGCGCTGCCCGTTGTCACCTTGAAATCGATCGTGCCGGCGTGAGGATTTGTCGCGGTGCGGATCGCGGAAACGAGCGATGTCTCTGCGCGCGAAACAGGGTCGGCAGCCGCGCCATCGGTCGATAGCAGGTCGATAGCCACCGCTAATGCATCCGAGGAGACGCCGGAGAACTCCGGATCGCGGTCGAGTTTCAATGCCGCAACCGTTGCTGCCATCGTACGGGAAGAGGAAAGCGTCCTTTCGGTCGCGCTCGTGACTGCAGTGCGACTTTCGCCGGCACCTTGGACCGCGAGTATCCCTTTCGCGCTATAGCGCGTCGGTTGAGCGGAAATCAGAGTACCGCTCGCTGCACCCAGCGCACAGATGAGACCAACCATGGCAAGAGGTTTCAAACGCCTGGATTTCGGCGCGCCTTTGCCGACGGCGGGTGTCGCCTGATTGAGGCTTGCGGCCGCTTTCGTGGAACCCGTGACTTCCGGCGCGGCCGGCAGCGGGTCGGCTGCAGCTGCCTTGACGTCGTTTGCAGCTTCGAGCCGCTTGCCCAGGATCGTTTCGATGCGGCCGACAAGCGGCCGCGCTTCAGGCACAGCATCGCGGCTGGCCCGCTGTTGCTCAAGCGCGCGCTCGATCACGCCGAGCAATTTTGCTTCCGGCGCCGGCATCGTCGCCGCGGCTTCGGATGGCCTGGCGATTGCCGTCGGGGAGCGGAAGGCTTGGCTTCTCGGATTGCTGTCGTACATCGCCACATCTCATGCGTATGAACGGTCGAGCCGCCCGCGACTGCGGATGGTTAACCAACATTAAATGTTCATGGCAAAGAAATGGTTAACTGGCGCCAACTCGCAGCGTGCTGCGGAGCTGCGCCTCACCTGGATCGGTTCAGTATCCGTTTGCGACGCGTCCCACCGTACTGGACCACAGAGTACAGGAAAACTGCAAAGGCGAAGCCATACCGCACGCCTGCGCGCTTCGGCTTCCGCATCCAGCGGTAGGCGCGTGCAATTCCCATCATCCGTACGAGCTTTGGTGTGCGATGGTCGGTCCCCGCCACGACACCGAATAGGTCGCCGACAGCAAGCACAAGCCGGGCGTGATCCGCCCGGATGTTTTTATGGATCCATTTTTCCTGGGATGGCGTGTCCGTTCCGACGATGAGTATGTCGAGCCATTGCCGGTCGATCTCCTTGACGATCGCCGCTCGGTCTTCCGTCTCGGCGAAGCTGTCCGAAATGATGACGAATTCATGCCACGGAGCGTGCCACCGGAACTTCGCAGCGGCCTTCCTGACCGCCTCAGGCGTGCTACCGATGAGGCCGATACGCCGCGGGATCTCCATGAATGTCAGCAGCGCCGGTACGAAATCGGCGGCCTTCAGGCTGGCGGGGAACGGCGATCCGTGCGCCACCTTCGATGCAATATCGAGACCCGGACCCTCGGGGAGCAGCAGATTTTGCGCGAGAACAGCGCGGTAGTCGCTATCGCGCAACGTCACCAGCATATTGCGCGCATTGACAAATGAGATCGATGTCTGCCCGACCGGTATCGACAGGAGTTCATTGATGAACACCAGCGCGTCATCCCAGCCAAGATCGCAGACCGGTAGATCGAAGATTGCGCGACGCGACGACAGGACCGCGAAATTCGCGATCAGGTTCATGCCGGCTTCCTGACGATAGTGTTTCATGCTGCTTGCATCCCGAAACAGATCACATAGCCGCACCAGACGATTCAGCATCGACCAATGGCGTTCGCCTGGGAGCGCATGAAAGAATTCCAAGAACCGGAATGCCGGTGCACAGTCAGCCCATCACCAGCACTTGTAGCAACGCGACTTCAACTATCTCTTAGGAAAATCGCTTGAATTCCTCGCTTCAAGCGAAGGAATTGTTAACCCTCGCAACCCGGGATAAACGCACGACGGCGCCAGAGGCGCCGCTTCGGGCCAATGACTAGGTCTACTCTGTTGCAGCCTTGTCCGACACCGGTGCCGGGGCTACGACCTTCACGGGTTTGACCGTTTTCTTCTGCTGTCCGGATGCATTCGCCTTGACTTCTTCCTTCGAGAGGTAGTCGAGCTGCTCCAGCATCACCTGATCGATATAGTCTCCACCGAGATGCTGGTTGATGTCCTTCTTGATCATCTCCCGGAAAGCATTCGCATCGAAGGATTTCATGTTGGAGATGTCGACCATCTTGTTGCCGACGAGCAAGGTAAAGAGCTCGTCGGTCGTCATTTCCGTCAGCGGCAAGGACAGGTTTTTCACCGTGTCCCTGTTCATCATGAAAGACACCTTTCCGAGGAAGTAGCCGGTGACGGCGCCGTCGGCAATGATCGGCACGGTGATCGTCTCGCCCTTTACAAGCTCGAGCTGGCTTTGCTTGGAATCATCGGGAGCCGGCGCAGGAGCCGTTGCCATGTGCACCGAGAAATAGACCGATGCCAGCGTGATCGCGCAAACCCAGACACCTGTCAGAACGAGCTTAATCATCAAGCGTCACGTGCTACGAATTGCTCTTGGGAATAGGTGCCGTCGGCATCCGCATCCTGGACTGCATTCTTCAGGAGATCAGCAACGGTACGGACCGCTTCCAGATGCGCCTCGACGCGTCGTGCGTTCAGCACGAGCTTCTTCTTCAACCCGTGCAGCTGATCGAGATGCGTGGCGGCCAGCTCCTTCGGATCGGTGTCGCGGAAGAGCATCGACAGCTCATAAAGGCAGCGGCTCTTGTGTGCATTCGACACTTTGAGATCGAACTGCGGATCGTTGCCGATACGCGTATTCTCGTTGTCGATGATCATTTCAAGGCGTCCAAGAACCGATTTGATACGGTAGTCGTTCGAGATTATTTCCATTTTTGTCCTCGATTCTCTCAGGCGTCATTGGCGGACTTGTTGTCCGCAGTTGTTGTACCGAAGGTCTTGCGCTGGAACTCGTCGATCATGCTCATCGCCATATTGCGATCGTCCTGATCGGTGGAAGCGTTGGCGACCTTGCCTTCCTGCTTCTTCAGCGCATCCTGATAAAGCTGCTTGGCAATGCCGATGCCGTCACCCTTCGAAATCTCGTTGCCGAGCTGTTCAGCCATCATGCCCTTCCAGATATCACCGGTGGCACCCTTGCCGTAGACTTCTTCGCTTTCGCTTGGCAGCATGTTCTTGATGAAGTTCTGCAGGACCATCGCCTCGAACTTGCGGTAGGTTTCCGGCACCTCTTCCGTCTTGGTGCTGCGGTTCTTGCTGTCGCTCAAACCGGTCTTGCCCACTGCGCGATCGAGAATATCGACGGCCGACGTGAAGCCGTTGCCGGCTTCGGCGAGACTGTTTGCGGCAAAAGCCGCCTGGTTTGCCTTCAGTTTTTCCTGGGCTGCCTGAACCTCGAGCGGGTCCGCAGCTTTGACAACATCCAGGACCAGATCACTCGGAGGTGAAATAGCCAAGTCACAATCCTCTTGATTAAGATTGTGACGATTATGATTTTTGAAGCTTGCTGGAGGCTGGCGTACCGAACTTTTGATCGATGAGATCATAGACTGCATTGTCGTCGGCTTCCCGACGCTCGGACTCAAGCGCTTCGCGCATGCCGTCTTCCAGCCGATCGCCCTTGGCGCGCTCCTGAACGACGCGCATTTCGTGAATCTGCTGCATGCCGGTCAGCTGCTTGTCCTTGATCCCAAGCCGGTTGAATCGATCCGCATAGCCCTGCGAAAAGGCATGATGGACGGGGTCCATGGAGCCGAGCGCCAGAATGACGCTGTCCATCTGGTCGTTGACTTCCGCGCGCTGACGGCTCGTTTCGGCAAGATCGAACTCGGCCATCTGCTCCAGATGCCGTTGAACCGCTACGAGGCGTTTCAGTTTCTGGGAGCGTGTCTTGTCCGCCATACCACTACCTGCCGATGAAAACGCTGGCGAAGGATTGGCCGAACTGGCTGACCAGCGCCGCCACGGAGAAGTAGAAAAGGAAGAGCCCGCCGAGAAGCAGGTAGGGCGTCGATATGAAATACACCGGGATCTGCGGCGCCAGCTTGTTGATGAAGCCGATGGCGATGTTGAATATCAGGCCGTAGATCAGGAACGGGCTAGAGAGCCGCAGCATGATCATGAACGTCGATGACAGCGTGTCGGTGAACGAGATGAGCGTACTGCGCAGCTGCATGATGCCGCCGAAAGGCATCGACGTGTAAGAATCGATCAATGCCCGGAACACGATGTGATGAAAGTCCATCATGAACAGGATCATCATGCCGGCAAGGGTGATGAAGCCAGAAAGGCTGGTTTCGGGGGTATCTTCGAAAATATCGCCCGCGCTCGGTTGGGTGTATCCGATCATCATCGCAATGACGCTGGCCGCGAACTGCAGGCCGAGCGTGTAGACACGGGCGAGCATGCCGTACATGACGCCAATCAGCGATTCGCTGAAAATATAACCGATATAGGTGGCGTTCGATGTGTGGACGATCGGATAGACAGTATCCCAAAGCACAGGCAGGATCGCAAGCGACAGGGCGGCGGCGATGAAAACCCGCAATTGCGCAGGCACACGGGCCGACGAAAAGCCAGGCATCGCCAGGACGCAGCCGCCGATCCTGCAGAAGATCAGGAACAGCGCCAGGACGGTCCCTTGCGGGTCAGTTATCATGAAATCGAGCCCAGAATCTTTATCTCGATGCCCTTGGCCAGCTCGACATGCGATAGAACCGGGAGCGTTGCGAACAATCGTTCGATGATCATACGCACATAGGAGCGTGTTTCCGGCGAGGTGACAAGGGCGAATGGCAGGCCGCGATCCATGAATTCACGGACAACCTTCGTCGCCTGCTCGCTGAACTCCTCCAGCATGCGCGGGTCGATGTCGAATTCGACGATCTCGCCCTTGTTGTCACGCTTCAGCGCCTGATGGAAAGCCAGATCCCACTTGCTGCCGAGCCGCAGTACGCGAAGCACACCATTGTCGGCGAGATCGCCGCATAGCTGCTGTGCCATGCGCACGCGGACGTGCTCGACAATCTGCTCGGTCTTGCGGACATGCGGCGCAAGTTCGGCGACGGCTTCCAGGATGAGGTGCAGGTTGCGGATCGACACGCGCTCGGCGAGAAGCAGCTTCAACACAGCCTGCAGGCCAGAATAGGACATGTGCGACGAGCAGATCTCGTCGGCCAGCTTCTTGTATTCGGGATCGAGCCTGTCGATCAGCACCTTCACGTCCTTATAGGACAGAAGCGCCGGCAGATTGTTGCGGATGACTTCGCTCATATGCGTCAGCACGACCGAGACATTGTCGATCGGCTGGAAACCTTCGCGCTTCAAGTCTTCGGCAAAGGCTTCAAGAATGGAAACCGCCGGCATGCCGAACGCTGGTTCGCGAATCTCGTCGCCCGGAATGCTTGGCTTACGGCCAGAGCCGGTGACGACCAGAACCTCGCCCACGCGCAGCAGGTTGGAAGCAACCGTCGTACCGTGGATGCGGATCTGATAGGACTTCTCGGCGATGCCGATATCGTCGGTGACCTTGATTTCCGGAACAACGAAGCCGTACTGCGTCGCGAATTTCTTGCGCATCTTGCCGACGCGGAAAGCGAGCTCCTGGTGAGCACCAAGCAGACGCGTCGACACCATCTTGCCGAGCGCGAGTTCGATTTCCGAGGTGCGCAGCACCGACTTGACGGAGTCCTTTTCGAGCTCCTTGTTCTGGACGACCTTCTTCTCTTCCTGCTCGCGCCGCGCCTTGTTCTCGGCCTCGACCTGACGAGGAATGAACCAGGCGCCGAAGGCCAGAAGACCGGACAGAAACATGAAAGGGAAAAACGGCAGGCCCGGCATGAGCCCGAGGATTGCCATCAGAACCGCGGATACCGAAAGGGCGCGCGGATAGCCGCTGAGCTGGTTGACGACTGCCTGTTCAGTGGAACCGACGGTGCCGCCGCGCGACACGAGAAGGCCGGCTGCGAGCGAAACGATGAGGGCCGGCATCTGCGAGACGAGGCCGTCGCCGACGGAGAGCTTGACGAAGACGTCGGCGGCTTCGCCGATCGGCATACCGTGACGGAAATAACCGATGATGATGCCGCCAAAAATGTTGATGCAGGTAATCAGAAGACCGGCAATCGCATCGCCACGAACGAACTTGGACGCGCCATCCATGGCACCGAAGAAGGAGCTTTCCTCTTCCAGTTCCTTACGGCGACGCTGGGCTTCCTTCTCGTCGATGATGCCGGCCGAAAGGTCGGCGTCGATCGACATCTGCTTGCCGGGGATCGCATCGAGAGTGAAGCGCGCGCCGACTTCCGCGATACGTGTCGCGCCCTTGGTGATGACGATGAAGTTGATGGTGATCAGGATCAGAAAGACGATCAGACCGATCACGAAGTCGCCGGACATGACGAGGCTGGCAAAGCCTGCGATGACGCCGCCGGCTGCATCATGACCCTCGTTACCGTGCGAAAGGATGACGCGCGTCGTCGCGATGTTCAGCGCCAAGCGCGTCATGGTCGCGATCAGAAGAATGGTCGGGAATGATGAGAAATCGAGCGGCTTCTGGATCCACAGCGCCACCATCAGGATCAGCACCGAGAAAGCGATCGAGAAGGCCAAACCCATGTCGATCAAGAACGGCGGGATCGGCAGAAAGAGGACGCAGATGATAAGGATGATGCCCATGGCAAAACCGATATCGCGTACGCTAAGTCCAGCTTTCGGGAGGGGGAGTGCGGGAGGTTGCGCCATTTCGATTCCGTCTCTTCATGAGAGGTGCGGGCATGATGCCCACCAATTCGGAACGAGAATTAAATGGCGAAGCTTGCGCGAAGGTGGCTCAGAAACCCGACTGAATGCGCGAAAACACCAGATTGGTGAAAATCGAAATCTGCGATCCGACAAACGGAGCCGAGATGCCGATAGTGACGAGGACCGCCACGATTTTCGGAACGAAGGTGAGGGTTGCTTCCTGAACCTGCGTCAGCGCCTGGAACAACGCAATGATCAGACCGACCACCATGGCTGCCGCAACCGCCGGGCCTGCAGAAACGAGAACGGTCCAGATCGCGGCCTGGAAAAGGTCAAGAGCATCAGCTTCATTCATTGTCAGGCAACCTCATATCGCCTTGCGGTCCGCCCGATATGGCCGAACCGCCTCATAATTACACTTAGCTCGACGTCGTTGGCGCCTTGTCCGCCAGGGTGATTCCCGCCTGCACAAGGATACTCTTCCCGTCGGTCGTCGTCGCGACAATTCCGTCGGAATAGACCTTGACCGAAGCGACCGTGCCTTTGACGGAACCGTCAGCGCTGGTCATGTACTTGCCGATATAGCTGCCGGCCTGCGTCAGGCTGGAGCTGGCAAGCAGCGTGTCCAGCTTGCTGTTCGTCTGGATCGTCTGTTCGACCTGCGAGAAGCTCGCCAGCTGCGACATCTGCTCGCTAGCATCCACCGGATCTGTCGGATCCTGGTTCTTCATCTGCGCGATGAGCAGCTGCAGGAAGTTGTCGTAGTTGAGCGTTGCCTTCTGCTGCGCGGTTGATGTGCTCGACGAGGACGAGGTGCTCGACGTGCTCGAAACGCCACTTACCGCCATGGTGCGATCTCCTTACGAATCTGCTCGACCATCGTCGGCGGCATTTCGTGGTTGTTGAGTATGCTGTCTTCGATCGCATACAGACCGCGGATCGCCTTCAGGGCGTCGAATGCACGTCCGGTCGAAACGAGACCATCGATGCGCTTCAGCTCGGCCAGAACTTCCTCGTTCTTGAAGCAGGTCAGCAGCATGGTGACCGACTTGCGGAACATCGCCGTCGATTGCTCCTTGCCCTCAGGATTGATGAGGATCATCTGCGCAATGAAATAGAGCTGGCGCAGAGGCGTCGTCGCCTCTTCCGGCTGGAGAACGTGGTTTTCGAGAAGGAACGTTACATCGTTCAGGAATTCCAGCGCGACCTTGCGATCGACGCGCAAGACCGCACCGTTGATGAAGATCTTTTCCCCGGCTTTTAGCGAGATACGAAGTGTGCTTTTCATTTTAGTCCATCCCTGATGATGGTGGTAACGTCGATAATGCCTTGGTAGTTCGTCGACTGCCGGCGCCTGATCCGATCGCACTCCTTCAAGATCCAGATCGCGATGGAGATGAGGTTGGCCCGCAGCTGGATCTCAAGCTGGTTGTCCGGATGCTTGAGATCCTCGATGAAACTCACCCAAACACGCCGGGTGTAGAACAATGCATCAATGGCTTCCCGGCTGTATTTCTCTTTGTCCCGCGCAATCGACAGCAGCTCGATGGACCGGTCGAGAACTTGACGTTCCCGCTCCTTCGCATCGGCCACCGAGTCCTCCATGACCTCGGAGTAAGAGAACTGATACATTCATGCATCCTTCTTTGTCTTTCGTACCCTTGATCATCAAAGGTAGTTCACGAGACTCAACTGCTGGATTTTCGATACGATGGTGTAGGCCGTCTCCAGCTGCGTCTGGAGCGTGTTGACGAGTGTCGATGCTTCCGAGGTATCGACGCCCTGGAGATCGACGAGCTTGTTCTGAATGATGCTTGATTGTGCATCGAGGGCATCGTTGGCCTTCTCGACGCGCTCCTGCGAAAGACCGAGCTGGCTTGCCTGCGTCACGATGCCGGTCGTTGCCTGCGCCGCATAGCCGATCGCCTTGGAGGTAACCGTGCTCAATGCGTCAGCGCTGACATTCTGGCTGGCCAGCGCCGAAACGGTGATCGAAGCGAGCGCGAAGTAGCGCATGCCGTCCGAGTTGGCGTTGGTCGACGATGTTACGACTTCCGAGTTACTGATACGGCTCGTCATGTTCTGGTTCGATGCAGCCGACCAGTCGCTCCAGGCCGGCGGCGTCACATAGGCCGCAGGCGCAAGCGGGGTCGGGGCGCCAGGTGGCGGGAACGCGATCGGCGTGGAGGTGCCGTTGAACGTGTCCTGCGAGAACATCGGCTCAACGAAGTCAGTAATGAACTTACCCATCTCGGCGCCGGTCAGAGAACTCACTGGTTTGCCGAGGCCGCTTGCATAGGCCGTGAGGTTCGTCTGAATGGCGGTCGTCGCGGCATTCTGCTGGTTGGTGAGCGGTTGCACATCGGTGTTGATACCGGAGAACAGGTACTCGCCGTTGAGCATGGAATTGCCCGTATCCATGAGCTGCGACAGCGCGTCGCCGGCAGACTGCATCGCCACCGTGATGCTGGTCTTGTCCTGACTGCCCTGAAGCGCTGTCAACTTGGAGACCAGCGCATCGCCGGCCTTCTTCATGCTGTTGAGGCCGAGCTGCGACGCTTCGAGACGTGCCGATACGACGGAATTGCTGCCCTTGAGAGCCTTGATGCGGCTGACCTCGGACGTGAAGTTCACACTCTTGGCTGCGCCAGAACCCAGGGAGGCGCCGATGTCGGCGTAAACGCCCGTCGTTGCTTCGAGAGAAGCGCTGACCAATTGCTTCTGCGACTGGCGGATCGTCAATCGCATCGCGTTCTGAATGGCTGAACTAGAAATTAATGAACTTTTCATGGCTTAACTCGCTATATCCAGCAATGACTTCAACATTTCGTCAACAGCGTTGAGGATCTTCGTGGCCGCCTTGTAGGACTGCTCTATGTCGAGGAGCAGCGTCAGTTCCTCGTCGAGGTTCACGCCGGTCTCGTTGGAATAGGCTTCCGTCGAACGCGAGAGTGCTGCCGAGGTATTCTCGGACGCCGTCGTCGCATCGCTTCGATACTGCTCGAGCCAGCCGATCGAATTCGAGGCGTAATCCATGATGTTGACGTTGGACGAAAGACCAGCGGTCGCTGAAAAGGTCTGAGCCGTGCCCATCGCCGTGTAGAGCGCGTCGAGATTGTCGGAGAAGCCGCTTTTGCCGGTCGGATTGAGGTTGGTGAGGCCGGAGATTGACCCATCGCGCAACTTCATCGGGTCGCCGCCCTGGCTGGTGATGACGGCGGCGTTTACAGTGATGGTGCCGGCGATGCCGTCGATGACGCCTGCTGCGGTCGGCGTGCCGCCCGGCGTTCCCACCGCGGTCTTCCAGACGAAAAGGCCTGGCTGCGTCGTGGCGGGCGCGCCGCCGGTTTCCGAGAACATGGTGACGAGCGACTTCGCGATCTCGTCGAGCTGCGACTGGAATGTGGGCGCGATGTCGTCGCGAACCTGCAGGAGCGCCTGCAGGCTTCCCTGGGCCGTGCTCGTCGAGCCCTTGCCGCTCGCAAGTGCTACGCCATCGATGTAGATCGCATTGCCTTTGGTCTGGGTAGTGTAGGTGTCCTGCGCGACGAAGGTGACTGTGCGGGGAATCGTGTCGAAAACAACGGTGCCGTCTGTGGTGTAGAGCGCCATATCGCCGTTGTCGCGATCGACTGCGTTGACGCCGACGATCGAGGAGATCTGCTTCAGCAGCTTGTCGCGCTCATCCAGTGCATCGGCTGGATTGCCGCCGGTCGCGGTAGCGCTCTTGACGGCATCGTTCGCCGTCTTGAACTGCGCAAGCAGGGTGTTCAGTGTCGAAACCTGGGTTGCGATCTCCTTGTCCGCACCCTGACGGACGGCCTGCACGGATTTCGTTGCATCGTTCAGTGAATTGGCGACGTCCTGCGCGGCCGTGACCGCGCTCTGCGCGGCAATCGTGCTGCTCGGCGACGTGCGAAAGGCCTGCAGCTTTTCGCGAAACGTCGAGAGATAATTTGCCGGCGACGTTTCGTAGTCGTTGCCACCCATGATCGATTTCAGGTCGGTCAGGCCGCTGTTGGTTTCCACGCGGAACTGAGCCGGTTTTTCCACCAAGAAGTGAGCCACCTCTAAGTATGGTTTTCTGATCAGGATTTGGTCAAGGGATTGGCTTTTTCTCCTTTCTTCTGTGCTGCGGCAGCCGAGCTGGCTTTGAAGCGGAAGCTGTCGTTACCGGTTTCCAGGATATGGCAACGGTGGGTCAAACGATCGAGCAGAGCGGTCGTCATCTTGGCGTCGCCGAAGACGGTTGCCCACTCGCTGAAGCTGAGGTTGGTGGTAATCACGACGCTGGTCCGCTCGTAGAGCTTGCTTAACAGGTGGAAGAGTAGTGCTCCGCCTGAGGCGCTGAACGGCAGGTATCCCAACTCGTCCAGGATGAGCAGATCGAGGCGGACCAAGGTCTCCGCGATCTGGCCCGCCTTGCCTTTAGCCTTCTCCTGCTCGAGAGCATTGACCAGTTCGATGGTCGAGAAGAAGCGGACCTTTCGGCGATGATGCTCGATGGCTTGGATTCCAAGAGCGGTCGCGACATGCGTTTTTCCAGTGCCAGGGCCACCGATAAGGACAACGTTCTGCGCCCCATCCATGAACTCGCATCGGTGCAGTTGGCGCACGGTGGCCTCGTTGATCTCGCTGGCGGCGAAGTCGTATCCGGAGATGTCTTTGTAGGCTGGGAAGCGAGCAGCCTTCATGTGATAGGCAATCGAGCGGACCTCACGCTCGGCCATCTCGGCTTTCAGCAACTGGGACAAGATTGGCACGGCCGCATCGAAGGCGGGAGCACCTTGCTCGATCAGGTCCGTGACGGCCTGGGCCATGCCATACATCTTCAGGCTACGCAGCATGATGACGACGGCAGCACTTGCGGGGTCATGACGCATGACGACCTCCTACGATCCGGACCCGCAAGCCATCGTAGCGTTCTACATTGGCCTTGGGTTCGCGCAGCAGGGTCAGTGCCTGTGGCGTATCGATGTCGGGACCGTCGGTCGTCTTGCCATCAATCAGCCGATGCAGCAGGTTCAACACATGCGTTTTGGTCGCCACGCCTTGATCCAGAGCCAGTTCCACGGCCCTGACGACGACCTGTTCGTCGTGATGAAGCACCAGAGCGAGGATGTCGGCCATCTCACGATCACCGCCGGGGCGGCGAAGCATCTGATCTTGCAACTGTCTGAAGGCCAGCGGCAATTCCAGGAAGGGCGCACCATTGCGCAAGGCACCGGGTTTGCGCTGGATGACGGCAAGGTAATGTCGCCAGTCGTAAATCGTTCGTGGCGGCTTATCGTGGCTCCGCTCAATGACCCGCTCATGCTCGCATAGGATATTGCCCTCGGCCGCAACGACCAGTCTCTCGGGATAAATGCGCAGGCTGACAGGCCGGTTCGCAAACGATGCTGGCACACTGTAACGATTGCGCTCGAAGGTGATCAGGCATGTCGGTGAGACGCGCTTGCTCTGCTCAACGAAGCCGTCAAATGCGGGTGGCAGTGCCATTAATGCTGCCCGCTCATCAGCCCAAACATCTGCGATTGTGCCGGGCAAGGTGCCATGCGCCGTCTCCCGCCACAGGTCCTGGCAATGCTGTTCCAGCCAAGCATTCAATACCGCCAAATCCGGGAAGTCAGGCATCTGTTGCCACAGTCGTGGGCGAGCATCCTGGACGTTCTTCTCGACCTGCCCCTTCTCCCAGCCGGCAGAGGGATTGCAGAACTCTGGCGCAAAGACGTAGTGGTTCGTCATCGCGAGGAAACGGATGTTGACCTGCCGCTCTTTGCCGCGACCGACACGATCGACCGCCGTCTTCATGTTATCGTAGATGCCGCGACCAGGTACGCCGCCGAACACACGGAAGCCGTGCCAGTGGGCGTCGAAGAGCATCTCGTGCGTTTGCAGCAGGTAGGCCCTGACCAGAAAGGCCCGACTGTGCGACAACTTGATATGTGCGACCTGAAGCTTCGTGCGCTCGCCGCCGATCACGGCATAGTCCTCACTCCAATCGAACTGGAATGCCTCGCCTGGGCGGAAAGACAGCGGAACGAATATGCCGCGGCCCGCTGTCAGCTGCTCAGCCCGCCAGTCGCGGGCGAACGCGGCGACCCGACCATAGGAGCCGGTAAAGCCGAGAACCACCAGATCCGCATGAAGCTGCTTCAGCGTTCGGCGCTGCTTGCGCGACCTCCCGGCCTCGGTCTTCAGCCAGCCAGCAAGTTTGTCGGCAAAAGGATCGAGCTTGCTCGGACGTTCCGGTACCGTGAACGTCGGCTCGATCGTACCAGCGCTCAAATACTTCGCGATCGTGTTGCGTGACAGCCCAGTGCGCCGGCTGATCTCGCGGATCGACTGCTTCTCGCGCAGCGCCATCCGACGGATGATGTTTAAAAGTCCCATGTGGATCACTCCGTGGCCCCCGTCGCTCACCGCGTTGGGGGGGAAGGTTCACATGGCTCAATTCTCAATGGAAATTATGCGCCTAACCGGCTCAGTTCTGCGTGGAAACCAACAGATATCAGCTCGGTGATTTCCTTCACCGGATCGACGTTCGACGATTCGAGGTAACCCTGCTTCATGTAGCCGAAGCCCTCTTCGTCGGGGGTGCCGACGACGGCATCGCCCGAAGCGGGCGTCTGCTGAAACAGGTTGTCGCCGAGGGGCTGAAGACCGGCTTCGTTGACGAAGTCGGCGATCTGTAGCTGGCCGAGCACGGTCGGATCGGTGTTGCCCGGCAGCTTCGCCGAAACTTCGCCCGAACGGCTGATTGTCACCTGCGTCGAACCCTGCGGGATCGTGATGTTCGGCGCCACCAGATAGCCGTCCACGGTGACGATCTGGCCGGTCTCGTTTTTGTTGAAGGCGCCGGCGCGGGTGTAGAGCGTCGTGCCGTCAGGCGCCTGGATCTGGAAGAAGCCGCGGCCGATAAGTGCCACGTCGAGGTCGTTGCCGGTTTGCGCGAGCTCGCCTTGAATGTGCAGATTGCGGACTGCCGACGTCTGAACGCCGAGACCGATGTTTGCACCTTCCGGTACGATCGACTGGTTCGCGCGGTTGGAGACGCCCTTTGCCCGCTCGGTTTGATACAGCAGATCCGTGAATTCAGCACGAGCGCGCTTGTAGCCCGTCGTGTTGATGTTCGCGATGTTGTTGGCGATGACTTCAAGATTGGTCTGCTGGGCGTCCATACCCGTTGCAGCAATGGCAAGCGCTCTCATGGCTTTGTCCTTAAATCAATTACATCTGCATCCGGGTGACGTCGAGAAAGGCTGTAACGACCTTGTCGCGAATGGCGATTGCGGTCTGAAGGGTCTGCTGCGCCTGCATGACGGCATCGACGACTTCACGCGTCGTGGCTGTGCCCTTGATGCCGGCAAAGGACATGCCTTCCGCATTCTTCAGGGTATTCAGGGCGCCGGTGGCAACGTTGCTGAGAACCGCACCGAAGCCACCGTCATTTGCCGCGCTTTCTGCAGCGGAGGAGGCCGTGGAGTTGTCTTGATCGATGGCGGCGAGGCCGCGGGTCATCGACAGGGAGCTGACACTATTGACGTTGTTGATCATTATTATTGGCTCTTCAAGAGATCGATCGTTGCCGAGATCAGGTCGCGGGATTGCTTGATGGTCTGCAGGTTGGCGTCGTAGGAGCGGTTGGCTTCCCGCATGTCGGCCATCTCGACCAGCATGTTGACGTTCGGAAGCTTGACCACGCCCTTTTCATCCGCAGCCGGATTGCTGGGGTCGTATTCGGTGATGAACTTCGATTCATCCTCCCCGAGCTTCTTGACGTTGACCGTGGTGACGCCGTTGGCGCGATCCACGGCTTCCCCGAAGGTGACCGTCTTGCGGCGGTAGGGATCGGCGCCGGGTGTGTCGCCGGTCGAGCGGGCGTTGGCAATGTTTTCGGACACGATGCGCAGGCGCGTCGATTGCGCCTCGAGCCCCGATCCCGCGATTTTGAGTGCTGCTGACAGAGGATCCATGATCTTAGCTCTTCACCGTCATCAGCATCATCCGGTTGAACGAGCTCACCAGCGAGGTGTTCAAATCGTATTGACGCTTGATTTCACCGGACTTGGAAAGTTCTTCGGCAAGGCCGACCGTGTTGCCGGATTCCTGGACGCCGATCTCCTGATCGAGAGCCGCATCCTTGACGTCGATCTCACTCTTCGTGCCCAGATCGTTGCCGGTCAGGTGCGCAGCATTGGTACGCGCCATGTTAATGTCCGACTTGTCGAGGGCGGCCTGGAAGGGCGTGATGTCCTTGGCGCGGTATTTCGGCGTGTTCGCGTTCGCGATGTTGCCGGCCACAACCTCCTGACGGATCGTCAGCCATTCGGCCTGCCGCGAGGCCAAGTCGAAAAGTTGAATCGGTTGCATGGGAACTCTCCGTTTTTACTGAGGCGAACCTACGGCGGTAATCTTGCGTCAGACTTACGGAGAATGCGGCGCGGAAATCCGGACGTCGTCGGGTCCTGCCTCCAGAATGCAGAGAAGGCTCCGACCGTATCCGGCGGAGCCTTCGACTGATTCGCTGCGCGGCCGGCCCGCGTTCAATTGTGCTGGTAGACATCGCCCTTGGAGGTGATGATGACCCATTTGCCATCGCGCTCCTCCAGTGTCGCCAGCCGGCTTTCGTCCGGCAGGATGGATCCGACACGCACGACGTACATTCCTGATGTGTCTTCGATCAGGGCGCGGCCATTTGCGACGTGAAGGAGGCGAAAACCCGATTTTCCGGGAAACGGCTGGTCTTCAGCCGGCGCGCCCTTGTCGTCTTCCCTGCCGATATTGGTAACCGTCGCCGTCGTCAGCGGATCGACCGGGATCTCGGGCTTCTTTTCGTGTTGGTTCTTGTTGGCCATCGCAAGGGGCGAGACGCTGAAGACGTTCCGCGCCGGCCAGTCCGGAAGGTCGCGCGTCCGGTCACCCTGTGCAACATTGATGCCGAACTTGTCTTCGTTGAAGAAAACGTACCACGGAAAGAACGCGGACGCTCCCGCCAGGATAAGGCCGGCGATCGTCAGAACGCGGTCGAGAAAGACGGTTTTGCGCCGCAGAGGCTTCAGCGGGGCGATCTTCTCATCGTCGTCGAAATCGGTCACTTCGCGCCTTTCTACCTGCGGATATTCGGCTGGCCGCCGATGCCGGCCGCGGCCTTCAGGGCGCCAGCCAGATCGGCAAAGGCATCCTGCGGTCCGACGTCGCCCGGCGACTGTTTCAAAACATCGTAAATAATCGGTACCTGCTTGACCGCCATATCAAGATCAGGGTCGGCGCCCGGTCGGTAACCGCCAATCAGGCGAAGGTCGCGTGTCTCCTCGAAGCGGTGGATGAGCGTCTTGAGGCGCGACACAAGCTTTTCCTGATCCGGGGTCCAGGCCTTGCGCGCCAGGCGCGAGATCGAGGCGAGCGGATCGATCGGTGGGTAGCGTCCCTCCTCCGCGAGACTACGCTGCAGGACGATGTGACCGTCCAGAATGCCGCGCGTCGAATCGGCGATCGGGTCGTTGTGGTTGTCGCCATCGACCAGGATCGAGATGATCGCGGTGATCGTCCCCGTGCCTTCGGGGCCCGGACCCGCACGCTCCAGCAGCCGCGGCAGCTCGATGAAAACGGAAGCGGGATAGCCGCGCGCGATCGGCGGCTCACCGGATGCGGTCGCGACTTCGCGGATGGCATGGGCAAATCGGGTGACGCTATCGACGATCAGTAGGACGTTGTCGCCCTGGTCGCGGAAATGCTCGGCGATGGTGACGGCAGTCAGCGGAGCCATCTTGCGCAGCATCGGGCTCTCATCACTCGTCGCAACAACGGCGATCGCGTTCCTCATGTTGGCCCCAAGCGTATCTGACCGTATCATGGATGCCGATCGGCTCGCCCGGCTCGATCGGGCAAACGTAGGTCAATTCAGGCTCGACGCGGACGACCTCGCCGAGGTGGATGCCGGTCGACGACTTGTGCGCCACGAATTCGCCGAGCCGCACATGGCGCGAGAGGCCGGTCACGGTGTAGTGGCCGGCGGCGATCGTCTGCACATGGCCGCCAGGGGCGACCAGGAACTCGGGGTTAGAATAGCGCGAGACGAGCCCGGCGAGGTGCGCGAGCTTCGGCGAGAGATCGGTTTCGGTGAGCGGCGTGTTGCCCATGTGTCAGACCTCGGCTAGCGGCTGCCGCCGAGCGTCTTGATCGCTTCGCTGAACGAGGCCTCGCTGTCCTTCGAGAGCGACGTCATGCTCTCGAAGGCGCGATTGACTTCGATCAGCTGCGTGATTTCGCGCATGGCGTTGACGTTGGAATTTTCGAGGTAGCCCTGCTGGACGCCGACATTGAAGCGATCGGTGACAGCACGCGGCTGCTCGGTCGTCATGATGCCGCTGTTCTCATAGCGCAGATAGCCCTTGCTGATATCCGCCTCGAAGAGACCCAACGAACCAACCTGCTTGCCGTCTTGATAGATCAATCCGTCAGCGCCGACTTTCGGTTCGCCCGCGGCCTTGCTGAGCGTGATCGGCGCGCCGCCGGCATCGAGAACCGGATAACCGCGGACCGAAACCAGCTCGCCGTTTTCCTTCATCGTGAAGCGGCCATCCTTGGTCAGAACCTTGCCGGCCGGCGTATCCACCGAGAACCAGGCATCGCCCTTGATCGCGAAGTCGAGCATGTTCCCGGTGTGCTCGAGCTCGCCGCTGTCACCCGACAGATAGTCGTTGCCCTGTGAAACATAGGCGACCTTGGCGTTGATCTTGTTGCCGGTCTCACCGAGCATCTCGTCGAACTTCACCTCCGTTGCGCGGAAGCCAGTCGTGTTCACGTTCGCCATATTGTCGGCGATGGTGGTGAGGCGACGTTCGAGTGCTATCTGCGACGACAACGAAACATAAAGACCGGATTGCATCCCGATAGGCTCCTACATTGGCGATGAACGGTACGAAATCCGGGTGTTTGCAGTCGGTTGGACTACGGATCTCGCTGAGGCGGCATCTCAGAAACAGGCACGGATGCCCATTCGTCACCGACAAGCTGACAGCAAATGCTTGCGCGAAGCTGGCATGGAAAAGCTTGATTTGCAGGGGCAATCATCAGCCTCACGCAAGCCAGCAGCCCTATCCCTTGGGTTGAAAATAACGATCAGGTTTGGACTGACGATGAATATCATTATCGGATTTGTGATTACCTGCGGCTGCATCATCGGCAGCTTCATGGCGATGGGCGGCCATGTGGAGGCGCTTTGGCAGCCTTTCGAGCTCGTCATCATCGGCGGTGCCGGCCTGGGCAGCTTCGTCATGGGCAACCCGATGAAGGTCGTGAAGGATTCCGGCAAGGCGCTTGGGGAAGCCTTCAAGCACACGGTCCCGAAGGAACGGAATTATCTCGATACGCTTGGTGTACTCTATTCCCTGATGCGCGACCTTCGTACAAAGTCGCGCAACGAGATCGAGGCACATATCGACAATCCGGCCGAATCCTCGATCTTCCAATCCGCTCCGACGATCCTCAAGAACAAGGAACTGACGGCATTCATCTGTGATTACGTCCGCCTGATCATCATCGGCAATGCTCGTTCGCATGAGATCGAGGCGTTGATGGACGAAGAGATCAACACGATCCTGCACGACAAGATGAAGCCCTATCACGCCATCCAGATCATGGGCGACGCCTTCCCCGCAATCGGTATCGTCGCGGCCGTTCTCGGCGTCATCAAGGCGATGGCACACATCAACGATTCGCCTGAAGTTCTCGGCCACCTGATCGGCTCGGCGCTCGTCGGCACCTTCCTCGGCATTCTCCTGTCCTATTGCGTGTGTTCGCCGATCGTTTCCCAGATCAAGATCGTCCGCAACAAGCAGCATCGCCTCTATGTCATCGTCAAGCAGACGTTGCTTGCCTACATGAACGGCTCCGTGCCGCAAGTTGCCCTCGAGTACGGTCGCAAGACGATCTCGGCCTATGAGCGTCCTTCGATCGACGCAGTCGAGCAGGAAATGATGAACCCCGGCGGCGAGAACAAGGCGGCGTAAACGGTCATGAACGCTACCCTCAAGAAACCCCTTATGGACGAAGCCCTTCTTGCCAAGCTGACCGGTAGACTCGGCGACAAGGCCACCATCGAGAAGATCTGCAGCGCATTCGGCGATGTCTATACGGCCTTCCTGCCCGACATCATCAAAAGCGAGACCAACCTCGACGTCGAAGTGGCCTATCTCGGCTGTGACCGCGGACACAAGAACGACCTCGTCGCCGATCTTGGCGGCAACACGACGCTTGTCGACGCGACGCTCCGCAACTGGTCGCAGAACATTACGCTCGCCTTCGGTAACAGCTTCGTCATCACGCTCATGGAGCATCTGCTGGGTGCGTCCGCCGAGATGGTCGAGCAGCCGGCCGACCGCCTGCTGTCCGTGATCGAGCTCGAGCTTGCGGTCATGGTCTTCGACAAGATCGCCAATGTTCTTCGCTCGGCGGTGAACGCGCCTGGCGGCTTCGAGCCGGCCCTGGAATTTCCCTACGCGTTCGAAACGCGTGCCAAGCCGGCCGAAGACAAGCCCGACGAGTTTGCGGCCGCGATCAACATGTCGATCACGCTTTCCGGCATTACCTCGGATGTCTCGCTGATCGTTCCCCAAGCTGCTCTGCTGAAGACGAGCGTGACGGCTCCGAAGGCCAAGGGGCTGTCAGCAAAATCGTCTGAATGGAGCGATCAACTCAGCGAGCAGGTGCGCCGCTCGCAGGTAACGCTCAACGCCAAGATCCGTCTGCAAGACTTGACGCTGCGGACCATTTCGAAGCTTGCGGCTGGCGATGTCATCCCCTTCTACGATCGCGGCGACGTCCGCGTCGAAGTGAGCGCCAACAGCAAAGAATTGTACATCTGCGAGTTTGGACGTTCGGGCGAGAATTATACCGTCCGGGTGAAGGATACGATTAACTCGGATGACGATCTCATCCGCCACTTGATGAATTAGCCCATTTTCCAACCGGGCTGCCGCACGGCAGCTTGAGGCAAGTTTCAACTGGAATAGTGATTTCATGGCGACGAAGAAGACACCCAAGAACAGCGACCTTTCAATGGAGCTCCCGGGCAACGAGGCCGAGCTTGATCAGGCCATCGATGACCTGCGCGGCGTCCTGAAGACCGACGCGGAAGGCGGCCTGCCGGACTTCGCCGACGAGAGTGACGCCTTCAGCGGCAGCACCGATCTATCCACCTTTGGCGGCGATTTCGATGACGCGGCCGAGGAGCCTGCGTTCGATGGCAGCGATTTCGGCACAACCTCCGACTTTGGCGGCTCTTCCGATTTCGGTGACGCCTCCTTTGGTGCGGTCGGTTCCGAACCGGCGCCGCTCGGCAGCGCCATGCAGTCGAACCTCGACCTGATCATGGACATCCCGATCGACGTCCAGATCATGCTCGGCAGCAGCCGCATGCAGGTCGCCGGCCTGATGAACCTGAACGAAGGCGCAACCATCGCGCTCGACAAGAAGATCGGTGAGCCGGTCGAAATCATGGTGAACGGCCGCAAGATTGCTCGCGGCGAGATCACCGTTCTGGAAAACGACGACACGCGTTTCGGCGTCAAGCTGATAGAAGTTTTGAGTACGAAAAAAGCCTGATCCCGGTGCAGGGACGGAGAGGTTAGACCATGACGGACTTTGACGATTTCGGCGGCGCTCTTGCCGAGAAACCGTTGACCCAGGCTGAAAAGGCGGCGGCCGTTCTCCTCGCTATGGGGAAAGGGGTCGCCGGCAGGCTCTTGAAGTACTTCACGCAGGCCGAGCTGCAGACGATCATCGGATCGGCGCAAACGCTGCGTGCGATCCCGCCTGATGAACTGCTTGGGCTTGTGGCCGAATTCGAGGACCTGTTCACCGAGGGTGCGGGTCTCATGGACAACGCCAAGGCAATCGAGAGCATCCTCGAAGAGGGCCTGACCCCCGACGAAGTCGACAGCCTCCTCGGCCGTCGCACCACCTTCCAGGCCTACGAGACGTCGATCTGGGACCGTCTCGGCGAAGGCGACCCGGCTTTCATCGGCAAGTTCCTCCTGCGCGAACATCCGCAGACGGTTGCCTATATTCTCTCCATGATGCCCTCCTCGTTCGGCGCCAAGGTCCTGATGCAGATTCCGGACGGTCGCCGCGCAGACATCATGAACCGTACCGTCAACCTCAAGTCCGTCAGCCCCAAGGCCGCGCAGATCATCGAGAAGCAGGTGATGACCCTGTTGACCGAGATCGACGCAGAGAAGAATTCGATCGGCTCGACGAAGGTTGCCGAGCTGATGAATGAGATGGACAAGCCGCAGGTCGATACCCTGCTCACCTCGCTCGAATCGATCAGCCGCGAATCGGTCAACAAGGTCCGTCCGAAGATCTTCCTCTTCGACGACCTCATGCTCATGCCGCAGCGCAGCCGCGTGATGCTGCTGAACGACATCTCGTCCGACATCCTCACCATGGCGTTGCGCGGCTCGGCGGCCGAAATGCGCGAGGCGGTGCTCGCCTCGATCAGCCCGCGCCAGCGCCGCATGATCGAATCGGATCTGCAGAGCGGAACGGCCGGCATCAATCCGCGCGAAATCGCCATCGCGCGGCGCGCTATTGCCCAGGAAGCGATTCGCCTGGCAAATTCCGGACAAATCCAGCTCAAGGAGACCGAGGGCGAAGGCTCCGCAGCGGCCTAAACCGCTGTTGTTGTGCACGAAGCGCGCCCTCGCGACCGCCGTGGTTGATCGCGGCGGCGAAAGGGAGATACCCTTCCGGAAAGGCCGCGCCCTGGCGCGGCCGTTTCTTTTGATGGAGGGCCTCGGCCTTGGCCGACGACGACAAGGATAGCAAGACAGAAGACCCGACAGCGAAAAAGAAAAGCGACGCTGCCGAGAAAGGCAACGTGCCGTTTTCGCGCGAGGTGCCGCTTTTTGCCACCGTACTTGCCACCTACGTCTACATCATCTTCTTCCTGCCGGACGGGCTCAGCAAGGTCGGCGAGGCGCTGAAGGACATTTTCGAACAGCCCGACCAATGGAAGCTCGAAACCGGGCCGGATGCGCTTTCGCTATTCGTTCACCTGGGCTGGGTTTCGGCAGCATTGCTCGCACCTGCCTTCATCCTGTTCATGGTGTTTGGCGTCGCCGCGTCCATCTCGCAGAACCTGCCGACGCCGGTGCTCGAGCGCATACGGCCGCAGGTCTCGCGTATTTCGATCGCCAAGGGATGGTCGCGGCTGTTCAGCCTGCCCGGCCTCGTTGAGTTCGGCAAGTCGCTAACGAAGATCGTGATCGTCGGCGTCGTCATGTTCTTTGTGCTGAAAAGCGAATACTTCAACGCGATCGACGCAATGTTCTCCGATCCGCAGACGATCTTCACGCGCATGATGACGTCGATGCAGAAGATCACTATCGTCGTCCTGATTGCCACCGGGGTCGTGGCGATCGCCGACGTCTTCTGGACGCGCTATCACTGGTTCACCGAACTGAAGATGACGCGACACGAGATCAAGGAAGAAAACAAGCAGTCGCAGGGCGATCCATTCGTCAAGAGCCGCCAGCGCTCGGTGATGCGCGACCGTGCCCGCCGCCGCATGATCGCCAACGTCGATCGCGCCACGCTTGTGATCGCCAACCCGACGCACTTTGCCGTCGCCCTGCGCTATGTGCGAGAGGAAAATGACGCACCTGTCGTCGTCGCCAAGGGTCAGGATCTAATTGCGTTGAAAATCAGAGAGATCGCGGAAAAGAACGGCATTCCGGTTTTCGAAGACCCGCCTCTCGCGCGCTCCATGTTTGCGCAAGTCTCGGTCGATAGTGTCATACCGTCTGTATTCTACAAGGCAGTCGCGGAACTCATCCATCGGGTTTACGCGACGCAAGCCAAGAACAAACGGGTAAGATAGCCGAATGAAAAAATGCCCCTACTCTACCCAGCGTGAAAAAATCCTGGCCGAAGCAATCAGCCCTGTGGCCACGGAATTGCGGCTTCTGGACGCTTCGGACCTCATCTCTCTTCTGCGCTTCGAGTACTACGGCAATCTTTCCGACCTGGTATCGTCAGCCGCCGAACTTTTCTTCCATCCCGGCACGGTCAATTTCGGCCATGGCGGCAGCTATACGCTCGAGTGGGGCGGCAAGCCCGAAGTGGTGATCGATCTCGAAATCAAGCCGCGCGGCGTCACGATCTATGCGCAGCTCACGCTTGCCGAGGAGCATGCCGGTATCGAGATCAACCACATCGCCTTCCAAAGTCCGTCGACGGACCCGGACGAAAACACCGCTGTCCTCGAGCAGAGCCTGCGCGACGCACGCTATAACGTCGAGCCATTGCAGGCATTGGCGGGCTAAAGCGCCCGCGCGCCTTCTCGTCAGCTTATGTATCCGAGGCGAATGGCCTTCGCGATCGCCTGGATTCGGTTGACCGAATCCAGCTTGACCGTTGCCGAGCCGAGATAGGCGTTGACGGTATGCACGGAGAGGCCAAGCTTTTCTGCAATCTCTTCGCTGATGCGTCCGTCGCCGGCAAGCTGCAGGCAGGCAATCTCGCGTTCGCTGAGTGCTTCGGCGGCCGCCACACGGCGCTCGTCGAGCGAGAGCAGGTCGATCATGATCTGGCAGGACCTCGCGTGCAGCTCAACGATCATGTCGCTCGCCGGTTCAAGATCGTCGCCGGTGAAGACAACGAAGCCGTTGCCAATGGCGCCTAGGCGCACCGGAAACGCCATTCCGGAGAACGGAACCACACCGCCCGTCAGGCGCGCCATGAAGGGAGCGATGCTTGCAGGCCGCGGAGGGGCGCGATCGAGGCCCCCAGCCCACACAACGGGCAGAAGCGACTTCTCGATATGATCAAGCAGCGCTTCGCCATGGGCGTCGATGAATGCCCGGCTGAAGCCACTGTTGACAGAACCCCAATTCTCCAGTTCGCAAACCAGGCGCTGCTTTGCCGGGACGCCGGCGGCGCTGACACGGTAGACCGCGAAATTCTGGGCATAGGCGAGCTTCTGCATGCCGATCAGGCGCGGGAACAGGTCAGACCGGCTCGCCACCTTGTTGGTTCGCACGCCGCGCATCGTTTCCGAATTGCCTATCGACCTACCGGATGGCTGCCCCATAACGCCGTCCCCTTAGACGAGATTGTTCCTCACCGCGAATGCGATGGCTTCAGAACGAGTCTTCGTAGCCGTCTTTCGCATGACACTGGTGATGTAGTTGTTGATGGTGTTGCGGGAGATGCCGAGAATCATCGCAATCTCGTCGCTCGTCTTTCCCTCGGCGATCCAGAAAAGGCACTCCAGTTCCCGATCGGTCAATTCGAAGTCCCGGTCAGTCTTGGTAGCACCGCATTGCAGGAAGCTGGCGAAATAGGCGGCCAGAAGCCCCACATCCCGCAAGCGCTCCTGCGACAGGATGAACCCATCATCAAACAGGAACATCAGCACGAGACGGGAGCGGCCGATATTGAACATCAGCGAACAGAATTGGCGGCTGGCGCCATCAGGGGCGTCCGCCGTATCCGGCAGGAGGGCGAAATGCGGCTTGAATAGCTGCATGCACTTTTCGAGTTCCGTCGCACGGGCGAAGCCGCCGACGAAGGCATGCGCCAGATTGGTGACGAGATCGAACGGCCAGTCCGAGGAGACCACGAAATCGAGGCCCGCCTCCTGCACCAGGTCCGCTCGCGCCAACAGATAATGCGAAGCGCCGACATAATCCGTCAACGCGCGGAGCCCCGGCTGCAACCGTCCCGTGTTCGAAATCTCGCAGAGCTGCGCGATCAACTCGTCACGCGAGGAAAGGTTTATCGCTGCGATGCCAACGAAGTTTGCCTTGTGCGCATCGCTCTTGAGAGCCTGCAATATATGCATGTCCATTGGCAAAACCCTGCGGCTGTGAACCACTAAGACAGAAGCTTGATCCGCACGCTCCTGAACAAACTACGACCTCTCCGCGAATCACCCAAGATTACGATAGGTGGCAAAATCCACCATCTCCGAGTTCTTGGGATTTACATGCTCTGCATTTCGTGCGCTGATTCGCACGCAAATTCCGCTTGTTAAGGAGTTCTTAAAGTAAAGTGATTCGGGGAACTCTGACAATACGATTCGCGTAAAACGCGTGGCCAGATCGGCCCTGTGTCACGTCTATCCTCAGAAATCTTCATGCGCGCGCCCGAGCAACAGCAAAATCCGACCGGATCGCCATGCAGCAAATGGGCAAAGTAAAGGCCGGTTGCCCGGCCGTTTACTATGCTGCGTTATCGACCGCCCATTTTCTGAGGATTTTCGCGGCGCGCTCCTCGTTGATCTCGACCATGCGCGCCAGTTTGCGTTCCGGGCCTTCCTTGACGCGGCGGTTGAAGTTGCCGTCGTCGTCACCAAGGCTGAGCAGGTCCTCGGTGCTGTCGAAGCCGAAGTCGGAGCCGAAGCCATCCATGAGCGCGCCACCTGCGCCCGCGCCTGCCGCCGGGGCGAAGTCGGGAAGTTCGAGACCGGCGCTTTCTGGCGACGTGTCGCCGATAGCCGCCGCGCCATTGCCCGTCACACTGCGGATCATCGGGCGGACGCCCATCCAGATCACCAGGAAGGCGACTGCGACGAAGGCGAGCGAGTTGATGATGCCTGCAAGGTTGCGGCTCAGCATATCCATCACACGGACGCTGCTACCCGTCTCCTCCAGAAGCTGGTTCTCCAGGAAGTCCATGGCCGTGACGGTCACGACGTCGCCGCGGTTGGTGCTGATGCCGGCTGCCGATGCGACGATCTTCTGCATCTCGGCGAGATAGGCATCGACCTTCGCCTGATCGGCCGGTTCGCCGACCATCTGAGCAATGCGGCCCTTGTTGACGACAACGGCGATAGAGAGCTTGTCGATCTTGTAGCTGTTGCGCGTCGTTGCAGTCGTCTTGCTGTTGATTTCGTAGTTGGTCTGCTCTTCTTTCTTGTCAGACTTGTCTTGCGATTCCGGACCGGTGGCGCCGCCGGAGTCGGGCGCTGCCTGCGGAATGTTCTGCTCAACGGTCGTGGCGTTGTCGGACTGTTTCTGCTGCGACTGAGAGGCTTCCTTGGTCGTCCGGATCGAGCGCTCGACCTTCGATTCCGGATCGTAGGTTGTTTCCTGGATCTGCTGGCTGTCGGTGTTTAATTCGGCCGTGACGCTGGAGCGGAAGTTGTCCATGCCGAGGAAGGGGGCGAGCGCCTTGTCGATGTTGGATTCAACTTCGCCCTGGACATTCTGAACGATGTTCAGCGAACGGTTCAACGAACTATTGCTGGCCTCGTCGCCGGAAGCGAGCAACTGACCCGCGGAATCGAGGATTGTGACATCGCCGACATCGAGGCCGGGAACGGCCGATGCAACAAGGTGGCGGATCGATGTCGCCGCATTGCGGCCGGCCGCGGCACTGGCGCGGATCATGACAGAGGCAGTGGGCTTCTGTTCGGCTTTGCGGAAGTTGCCGACCTCGGGCATGACGATGTGGACGCGTGCAGCGGTGATGCCCGAAATCGATTGGATCGTGCGCCCGATTTCGCCTTCAAGCGCGCGAACCCGCGTGACTTCCTGCATGAACGAGGTGAGGCCGAGCGAACCCACGTTGTCGAAGAGTTCATAGCCTGCGTTGGCGCTGTTCGGGAGGCCCCGCTCGGCGAGCAGGAGCCGCGCCTTGCCGGTCATGCCGGCAGGAACCGTGATGCTGGTGCCGTCGCTTCCGACCTGAAATCCGATATTCGCCTCGGCGAGCGCCATGCTGATCTGGTTCAGATCCGGCGTATCAAGCCCGACGTAAAGTGTTTCCTGAGCCGGCTTGTTGACCAAAAAGGCTGCCCCCAGGATCAGCACGACTGAAACGACACCCACGCCAGTCAGCGCCAGCAGGCGATTCCGTCCTAGCGAACTGAAGTTCTTAAAAATTTGAACTAATTGATTTAACAGATTCATTCTGTTCTCGCACGACCGTCACAGACAAAGCAGGCTTATTGCCTCATTTCGACGATAGATGCCGAAACTTGTGCGAACGTTTCGTGGGACGTGCGAGTGAAACCCGGATCAGAAGAAGTCGAAGTCTCCGGCCGCCTTCGCCAGAGGCTGAACGTTGCCATGATGCATGGCGCCGCCTAGCGCCCGCTGCATTTCGCTGAGCTTGACAAGGCTCAATGCCGTCGCGACATCGACTGCCCAGTCCGGCGGGATTTCGCCGGTGATGGTGTCGATGAACTCGGCAAGTCCGCGCGTCTTCTGCACGGCAAGATCAATTCCCTGCATGACTTTCATGCTTTCCGGCGAGTTCAGCAGTTCGGCACCGCCCCCGACTTCGAGGAGCTGTGGCTCGATCCGCTCGATCAGATAGGCGACGTCATGCAGTTCCGAGACGATGCGCATCAGGACATCGGGCAGGGCCTCGGCGGGCGACGGCTGCTCTGTCATTGCATTCACAGTCATTAATAACGTCCTCGCCCTCAGAAGAATTCGATGCTGGTTTCGACAGGTTTCTGCGGAGCGACCGGACGCTGCTCAAGCGCAACCGTTCTCTGCGTTTCCGCACCGGTGAGCGGATACTGTCGAGCGCGTCCTGAGACTGGCCAGTATTCGAGCTTGCGCCCGTGCTCACCACCGGTGCTTGAGCTGACGACGGGAATGCCTTCATCCTTCAGGAACTGCACAGCAAAGGCGGCGTTCTGTTCGCCGACATTCGAGAATGTCGAGATCGTCTTCGCCCCACCGAAGATCTTCGCCTCCAGACGGTCGCGGCGCGCGCCCTGCTTCAGGAGACCGTTGATCAGCAGTTCCATCAAGTGGACGCCGTAACGCGTGGCATCTCCGCCCGTCATCGGCGTGTTTCCTGTTCCCGGCAGGAGGAAATGATTCATTCCTCCAACGCCTGCCACGGGATCTCGCAGGCATGCAGCCACACACGATCCAAGGATGGTCGTCAGTACCGCATTCGGATCATTCAGGACCTTCCATTCGCCCTGGATGATATTGACGCGGCGGGCTGCAACGTCGAGATTCATTTCAATGCTCCAAATACGGCTTCGATAGCCGCCTTCATCTTCTCGATCGTGAAGGGCTTGGCGAGAACGTTGTTGGCCCCGAGCTGCGCCGCCTTCGTGACCAGCGCACGGTCTCCCTGGGCCGTCAGGATGATGAAAGCCGCCTTCTTCGTCGCCGGGTTGGCACGCACGGCCTGAAGGAAGCCGAGGCCGTCCATCTTCGGCATGTTGAAGTCGGAGATGACAAGATGGTGCGGCTGCTGGGTCATGATCTTCAAGCCCTGCTCGCCGTCGCCGGCAGCGGTGATCTGCTTGAAGCCGAGCTGGGTCAGCGCGTCGCTGAGCAGCAGTCGACTGGTGACCTGATCGTCGACGATCAAAACTTTGATTTTCTCTGCTATTGACATTAGTCGGTTCCTTCCTTTCGGGCGGCTGTCATTTTCAAGATTTCTTCGCCGATGCCATTCAGCGGCAACTGTTGCTCGACGGCACCGAGTTCGTAAGCAACTCTCGGCATGCCATAGACCACGCTTGTCTTTTCGTTCTGACCGAGGGTGCGCGCGCCGGCATGGCGCATCTTCAATAGACCGGCGGCGCCGTCGCGGCCCATGCCGGTCAAAATCACGCCGACCGCATTGCGGCCAGCCAGTTCGGCCACCGAATCGAACAGCACATCGACGGACGGCCTGTGGCCGTTCACGGGATCACGTTCGATGAGACGGCAGCAAGGCGCATGGGCGTTGGCAACCTGCAGATGGCGTTCGCCACCTGGCGCAAGGTAGATCTTGCCGATCTCCAGACGCGCGCCGTCGGTTGCTTCCTGCACGACCGGCGCACAGAGCCGGTTGAGGCGTTCGGCAAAGCTCCTGGTGAACGTCGGCGGCATATGCTGCGTGATAACAGTCGGCGGGCAGTTTGCCGGGAATTTCTGAAGCACCGCAATCAACGCCTCGACGCCGCCGGTCGACGAACCGATCGCGACGATCTTGCGGCCGACGCGGAAGTCGGCAACTGCAGGTGGCGGGGTAGCCGGTGCAGGCTGGGTGTACTGGCGCCGCTGCGAACGGGCAGCGGCCTTTACCTTCTCGGCAAGATCGCCGAAGGGGCGCGCATCACCGGGAAGCGGCTTGCCGACGCAGTCGAATGCGCCGATTTCAAGCGCCGCCAGCGAGGCATCGGCGCCGCGATGGGTCAGCGTCGAAACCATGATGACAGGCATCGGACGCAGCCGCATGATCTTCTCGAGGAAGTCGAGGCCATTCATGTTGGGCATCTCGATATCGAGCGTCACGACATCGGGGTTGAGCTTTTTGATGGCCTCGCGCGCCTCAAGCGCATCGCCTGCCTGACCGATGACGCTGACCTCCGGATCGGCGCTCAGCACAGCTGTGATGAGGCCGCGCATGGTGGCGGAGTCATCGACGACGAGAACTCGGGCTGCCGCGCTCATGCCTTCCTCCCCACGCCCTTGGTCGTGTAGCGGTAGGTCGTGATGCCGATATTGTCGAAGACATGCTTGGCGTCGCCGGAGACGCGCTCGGAATGGCCGATATAGAGATGACCGCCTTCCGGCAGCAGTTCGGCAAAGCGCGCCCAGATCTTCATTTGCGTCGGCTCATCAAAGTAGATCACCACATTTCGGCAGAAGATGACGTCGAACTTGCCCTTGAACGGCCACTGGGCCATCAGGTTCAGTTCATTGTAAGTGATCAGACGCTTGACGCGATCATCGACCTGGAACTTCCGCCGTCCTTGAACCTCGACTTCGCTGAACCACTGCTTGCGCATGGCGGGCGATACCGTCTCCAGCGCGCCTTCCTCATAGGCGCCCGCTCGGGCGATCGCCAGGATCTTCGGGTCGATGTCGGTCGCCAGGATCTTAAAGTCGTAGTCGGCGACGTTGGGCATCATCGACAGAACGGTCAGCGCGATCGAATATGGCTCCTGACCGTCCGAGGAGGCAGCAGACCAGATACGGACCCGGCCGCCCATCTTGGCGCGAACCAGCAGCTCCGGCAGCACATGCTCACGCAGATGCTCGAAGTGATGGTTCTCGCGAAAGAAGCGGGTGAAGTTCGTCGTCAGATGCGACAGCATCTCGCGGCGCGGCGCGGCGCCTGCCGGTGAAGAAACGAGCGCGCAATATTCCCGAAATCCGGAGAGGCCGAGGTTGCGGATGTGCTTCGAAAGACGCGAGTAGACCAGCGACGCCTTTGTCTCGTTCAGGAAGATCCCCGCATCCGAGTAGATCATCGCAGCAATTTCCATGAGGTCGCGGCGCGTCAGCGGATATTCTCCGCTCGCCAGCACCTCGTCAGGGCTTCCCTGCCGCGTGTCTTTTGCACTCAGGACATTCATGCGGCTTCGCTTTCCGTTTCGGGGAAAATGGCTTCGAGTTCGAGCAGGCAGATCATGCGCTTGTCGATCGCCAGGATACCGCGAGCGAACTGACGCTGCAGTTCAGATGCGATTTCCGGCGTCGGCTGAACGTTATCTTCGGTAACGGTCAGAATATCGGATACGGCATCAACCAGCAGACCCACGACCTTGCGGTGCACCTGAGCCACGATAATGACGTGTCGCGCTGTCGGCACGGTTGGCGGCATACCGAGGCGAGCCGACAGATCGATAATCGGCAGCACCGCACCGCGCAGATTGATGACGCCCTTCATGTAGCCAGGCGAGTGCGGCATCGCCGTTGCCGGCGTCCAACCGCGGATCTCGCGCACCGACATGACATTCACGCAAAATTCCTGATCCCCGATGCGGAACGCGATCAACTCGCGGTCCCCATCCTTCAGACTTTTTACGGCATATGACATCGCTTACCCCACCGCCGCCAGCGACACTTCCTGCCTCAGCGCTTGACCGCGGGAAGCTCCCACGACCGCGTCGACATCCAGGATCAGCGCCACGCGGCCATCGCCGAGGATGGTTGCCGCAGCGATGCCCGGAACGTGCGTGTAGTTCGCCTCAAGGCTCTTGATAACCACCTGGCGCTGGCCCTGGATCGCATCGACCATGAGGGCGCGCTGACCGCCGCCTTCGGACTCCACGAGAAGAGCAACGCCTTCGACCGGGTTGGCCTGGGTGGCACGGAAGTTCAGGATGCGACCGACATCGACCAGCGGGCAGAAGCTGTTGCGGATCGAGATCAGGCGATGGCTGGCGCCGAAGGAGTGGATCGCGGCAGCTTCCGGCTGCAGCGTTTCGACGATCGCCGTCAACGGCACGACCAGCGTCTGGCCGGCCACCGTGACGACCATGCCATCGAGAACGGCGAGTGTCAGCGGCAAGCTCATCGTGAAGACAGAGCCCTGCCCCGGCCTCGAGGTGATGTTGATGCGGCCGCCGAGCGCCTGGATCGAACGCTTGACGACGTCCATGCCGACGCCGCGACCGGAGATGTCAGAGATCTTGTCAGCCGTGGAGAAACCCGGCAGGAAGATCAGGTTGTCGATTTCCTCATCCGTCAGATTTGCGTCGGACGGGATCAGCTCGTTGGCGATCGCTTTCTGCTTCACCTTCTCGCGGTTGATGCCGGCGCCGTCGTCGGCCAGCTCGATCAGGATGCGGCCGGAGCGATGCTTGGCCGTCAGGCGAACCGTGCCCTCGACGTTCTTGCCGGCGGCGGCGCGCTTCTCGGGCGTTTCGATGCCGTGGTCGACTGCGTTGCGGATCATGTGCGTCAGCGGTTCGGCCAGCTTGTCGATGACCGTCTTGTCGACTTCGGTGTTCTCGCCTTCGGTGATCAGGCGGATTGTCTTGCCGGTCATGTCGGCGATTTCGCGAACAATACGCGACATGCGCTGGAAGACCGGCTTCACCGGCTGCGCGCGGATCGCCATGACCGAATCCTGGATCTCGCGGGTGAGCTGCTGCAGCTCTTCGAGGCCCATATTGATCGACGACGTGCCGGTCGTGTCGTTTTCGATGACGCTTTGCGACAGCATCGCCTGGTTGATGACGAGCTCGCCAACGAGGTTGATGAGGCGGTCGACGCGGTCGAGATCGACACGGATCGTCTGGCCGGCGGCGGCATTGTTCTGGGCGGCAGCGGCAGCGCTCGCAGCAGCGGCGGCAGCGGATTCCTTCTTTTCGACGCGGGCAGCGGCGGCAGCCATCTGCGTGACGTTGGACGCGGTTTCGGCAGCAGCAACGGCAGCTGCCGCATCGGACTTTGGCTGCTCTGCTGGCGCTTCCGCAGCACCGTCATCGAGGATCGACAGATCGAAAGGAACCGGGATCATCGGCAGTTCTTCGGAGGCAGAAGCCACGGCGTTTGTCTCAGTGGCGAGGACATCCAGGTCGCAATCCCACTCGGCAAATTCGAAGACCGTACGGACCGCGTCCTCGCCCCTGTCGGTCTTGAGAGTCACGTTCCAGTAGAAATACGCCGCTTCCGGATCGACCTCGTCGAGACCGGGCAACGCATCCATGTTGCAGTAGCAGCTCATCTCGCCAAGACGGCTTAGATCGCGCAGCAGCAGCGTCGCGTCGTTGCCCTTGGAATAGAGGTCAGAGCGCGGCTTGAAGGTAATTTCGTATGTGGGCAGATCGGAGCCAGCCTCTTCCTCACCGCTGAAGTCGTCGAAGGAGAAGGGGATCGGCTGGAAGCCGCTGTCATCGGTGGGCTTAGGCGCCGGAGCGGCGGCGACCGTCGCCGGCTTCGCGGCCGGTGCTTCCACGGCAGCCGACTGTTTGGGCAGCTCGCCGTTGGCGAGCGCTTCCAGTTCCTTGACCAGGCCGCGGCTGCGGCTTTCATCGACGCTGACGCCATCGCGGGCGGCGTTGGTCAGGTCGGCCAGCACGTCTGCCGACTTCAGCATGACCTTCAGGACATCCTGTGTCGGCTCAAGCTTGTTGGAACGAACGCAATCAAGTGTGGTCTCAAAGACATGCGCGAAAGCGACAAGATCATCCAGACCGAAGGCGCCAGCGCCGCCCTTGATCGAATGGGCGGCACGGAACACCGCGTTGACGGTTTCCGGATCGCGATCGCCATCATTCATTTTCAGAAGACCGGATTCCAGTTCGGCGAGCTGCTCCTCGCACTCCTGGAAAAAGATCTCTTTGATTTCGTTCATATCCATAGGCGAAAATCCTGGGTTTAAGCGGTTACGCGCTCAATGGCATCGATCAGCTTGGCAGGGTCGAAAGGCTTGACGATCCAGCCGGTGGCACCTGCCTGGCGCGCGCGGTTCTTCTTTTCCGCATCGCTTTCGGTTGTCAGGACCAGAATCGGGATCGCGCGATATTTGTCGTTGCGGCGAACGCCTTCGATGAAGCCGAAACCGTCGAGGCGCGGCATGTTGATGTCGGTGACGATGACGTCGGGATTGGATTCTTCCAGAACCTCGAGGCCTTCGACGCCGTCTTCGGCCTGGATCGTCTCGAAGCCCGCATTGTTGAGCGTCACGAGAAGCATGTTCCGAATGGTCCGTGAATCGTCCACGGTAAGCACTTTTTTCTTCATTGCCGGATCTCCTTAGCGAGCAGATGGTGGATATCGACACCAATCAGTTGCATGGTTTTCTGAAATGCGTCCGAAGCCTTGCTGAACGTAAAGGCGAGCTTGTCCTGGTCCCAGGTCTTGGCCGCGGCCATAAGGACCTGCGCGCTCAGTGCACCAACGCGTTCGACTGCAGAGGCATCGATGGCCAGATCGTTGCCGCGCAACGAAGCAAGCTTGTCGCGAAGCGCGGTCGCTTCGTTCAGATCAAGCACCGCTGACAGGTTCAGCGTCTTCCCAGTTTTCCTTGCCGCCATCAGCTCTTCCTTGTCTCTTAGTTCCCGCTCAACGAATGTGAGCATGGCTCATATACCGGTTCGTTAGTAAACAATCCGCCCTCCGACCGAGGCGACGGGCTGCACAAATCCGAAATCCTCGTCGTCAACCACGACATCGGCAGAGCGCCTGACATCGACGGCCGGGGACAACAGCTGCGCGGGGCGCGCGGTCTCGGCGTTCAGCCGGGCAACGCGAAATTCGCGGATCGTCTGGCCAAGTTCGACGATGACGGCGTGCAGGTCGTCCACACCTTCGGCAGAACGCGATGCGCAAGCGGCGTTGTCGGTCATCTGCACGCCAAGGCCCTTGACCTCGGCCGTCACGACATCGAGGTTCGCGGCATGCTGGCTTGCCTGAGTTGCGACCGCCGCGATCGCCGTGTTGATCTCACTGACCTGACGAACGATGCTGCCGATCGAATCCTGAGTACGTCCAACCATCTGCACGCCGGCATCCACCTGCGATTTGGTGGCGCTCACAAGCGTCTTGATCTCGCGCGCAGCGTCAGCGGAACGCTGCGCCAAGGCGCGCACCTCTTGTGCCACGACGGCAAATCCACGTCCCGAATCACCTGCGCGGGCGGCTTCAATGCCGGCGTTGAGCGCTAAGAGATTGGTCTGGAAGGCGATCTCGTCGATCGCCCCGATGATTTGGCCGATTCTTTCGGCGGACTGCTCGATATCCGCCATGGCGGCAATCGCGCGTCCAACCACCTGGCCGCTTTCTTCCGCCGCGGTGCGCGTCGAGGCGGCAGCCTGCTCTGCAGCACGGCTGCCTGCGGCACCGTGGCGGACGCTTTGCGAGAGGTCGGCAAGGGCGGCGGCGGAGGAGAGCAGCTGCTGGGCATGGATGGATGCATTGCCGGCAAATTGCTTCGAGGCATCACCAAGCGTCTGCACGGACGTTCCAGCCGCCGCTGTCTTTTCGGCGATCGCCTGAAATTCGGACTGGACGACATCGAGCGCGCCGTTCAGCGCCTGCGCGATGTCCCGGTGGGCGCCGTCTTCCTCAACGGCTGCTCGAACAGTGAGGTCGCGGGCGGCAAGACCGTTGATCACATCGGCGAAAACGTGCGCGATGTCCGCCTTGTCATTGTTGCGCCGATCGGCGAGCGCGCGCTGCTGGGCAGCACGCAAGGCATTGAAACGCAAAGAGACGGCAATCTCGACATCCACCATCACGAGACGAATGATCGCCGACATCAGGTCGGAGATTTCATTGGCCCGACGACGACTGCTCGGCAGGAAGGAGCGACCCGCCAGTTCGGTCGCAAGGCCGCCGATGACGTGCTCGAGAACGACCCGTGACCCGCGACATGCCAGCGCGGGTCGAGGCCCATCTTGCTTTCGGAATCTGAGAGAACCTTGACGCGCTCGGCATAGAGGCTGTCGAAACGCGCATCGGTCAAAACGTCCCAGTGCGAGGCCTGCAAGTCGTGAAGCCGCTCGACCTGACGCTCACTCTCGAAGTTGCGCGCTGCGTCGGGAAACGATTGAAAACGCTGGAAAAGATCGCGCAGGCCGGCGGCGAGATGCTGCTGAAGATCGACACGGTGGCGCCGGACCAAATCACAGTGCTCGGCGTCGAGCCCGGCAAAGCGCAACCGGTCACGCAAGCTGCCTGCCTGCGCTCCTCGAGCCTGATCTGATGGCATTTCCTGCCCCAACGCCTGTCCCCAACCACATGCCGGGCGTATGCCCGTCATTAAATCTGTTGCTCCGCGCGGCAGGCATGCTGCCGATGGGTGGCTTGCCTCCGGCGGCAGCCGGCGGCCTGAAGCCTCCCGATCAGTAGATTCTGCTTCGGAGCTGCTTGATGAGATGGATTCCGGATCGACCGGTACGGCGGGGCGGCGTCATGCCTGGTGGGAACGAGTGAGTTTTCCCATTCCGACGTGTCATGCAATGTTTATGGTTAATTCCTTGCCTGAAGGTTAATGCGTATTTTATGAATGCCGACTTTCCAGCAGGCCCTAATAACCATCTACGAATTACTGGGCTTGCGTTGCAGCGCTGCTACAAGTCCGACGCAAGCTTTGTGTTATACGCCCAGAAATAACCGTGACATGACGTCAGAAGGATTGGGCAATGATTGTTCTTGGATTGGGGTCGTGCTTCCTCGCAATTGCTGTTCTCGTAGCCGTTACGCTGCTTGACCAGATCGAAGCGACCCGCGGCCAGGTTGCCCTGCGCGTTCTTTGATTCTTCGCAACCAGGCAATAACACGCCCGGTTCGCCAGGGCGCTAACCTTCGGCTCTACAGCGTTTGAGTTCAGCGGAATTTCCGTTCATGTCTGCCAGACTTGGCCTCTTCATCATCCTTGGCGTGACACTCTGGCGAGTCATCACCCTTCATTTCGACACGACCGATCTGTTCGTCGATGAGGCGCAATACTGGTTCTGGTCGCAGAATCTTGATTTCGGCTACTATTCAAAGCCGCCGATGATCGCCTGGGTCATTCGGGCGATGACGGAGCTCGCGGGATCGACATCGATCTATTGGATCAGGGTTGGCGGACCGCTGATCCACATGGCGACTTCGATCATGCTCATGAAGACGGCCAAGCGCTTTGTCGGGCCTGACATCGAAGGGTGGACCGGCGTCACCTTCATCACACTGCCGGGCGTTGCGCTGTCATCGGCGTTCTTTTCCACCGATGTCGTGCTTCTCTTTTTCCTGACTGTTGCGCTATGGGCCTATTTCGGCCTGATAGCGAAGCCCTCTGCAAGTCTCGCCATCCTCATGGGATTTGCCTTCGGCTGCGCGTTCCTCTCGAAATACGCGATCCTCTTCGTCGTCCCCGGTGGGCTGATCGCGCTCATTCTGCTTCCAAGCGCGCGCATAGCCTGGCGCCATTTTTTCATATCCGTCATCGTCGCACTTGCCGTCGCTGCGCCGAATTTCTGGTGGAATCTTGCCCACGACGGCACGACCATCCGTCACACCACGAACATTGCACATTGGAGCAAGCTCGGTATCGACGTCGCCGGGGGTCTCGAATTCTTCGCGGCGCAATTCGGCGTCGTCGGGCCAATCGTTTTCTTTGCGATGCTCTGGGCCGTCGCGCGCGCCTTCAAGGGTAAGAACAATGAACGAGAGGCGCTGCTGATCTGGCTGTCAATCCCCGTCGTTCTGCTGATCACGCTTCAGGCGCTGGTCGCCAAAGCCTATGCCAATTGGGGTGTGACCGCCTATAGTGCGGGAACGATTCTCGCCGTATGGCTGCTTCACCGCCTCTGGCCAAAAGGCTTGCGCCTTTCGCTTGCTATAAATGGTACGGCCAGCTTCCTGTTTCCTCTGGCTGCGGTCTTTGCGCACCAGCTCGTTCTGCCGAACGGAAACGAGATCATGAAGCGCTATCTTGGTCGCAGCGCGATCAGTCGCGAGGCAGGTGAGCTCGCACGGCGGTCGGCCACCTCGATCATCGTCAGCGACAGCCGCGATCTCCTGGCTGACATGTTCCACACGCTGCGAAACGATCCTGTCCGGATCTATGCCAAGCCGCCTGCCGGCGCGCCCGACAACTATTACGAGCAGACGTTTTCCCTGCCGGGCGATATCACAGACAGCGTCCTTTTTGTGACGATGCATCCGGTAGACTGCGTGCAATCGCCTGAGCTAGTACCGCGCCACAGAGATTATGACGGGTTGGGTTATCGTAGAATGGGCAAGTCTTCTGGTGGGATGAGAAGTTGGATGCTGCGTGCTGCGCCTGGCACGCGGGATATAAATCCTGCCTTCTCGAGGGTCAGCACCATCTGGTGAACAGACGGAGCCGTAACGGCGAAGTGGCGACGCATGTCGGCTTCGGCCGGAGGCTGTTTGAAGATGCGGCTGTAGGCGTAGATGAAGGCCAGGTACTGGCCTTGGACTTGCGTAAGGCCATGTCTTGCCGTTGCGGCTTGCGGGTCAAGTGAGGGACTCATTTTCGGATTCATCTGCGTCTCCGCGCTGAAGGAGGTGTCGATGAATATAAAGTTTCACGTAGAGCTTAGCCAATCGGAACGTGATCAACTGGCCGTTTTGTTGAGCGGGGGACGCCATGCGTCGCGCAAGATCAAGCGCGCCCAGATCCTGGTGGCGGCGGACGAAGGCTTCAGCGACGAGGTGATCGCGGCAACCTTGAACGTCAGCGGATCGACGATTTACCGGACCAAGCGCCGGTTTGTGGAAGCCAATCTGGAAGGCGCGCTCAGTGAAGAACCGCGCCCGGGTGTTGAGCGCAAGCTATCGAGCAAGGAGGAGGCGCTGTTGGTGGCGACCGCCTGCTCAAAGCCGCCGCCCGGGCGAGCCCGCTGGACCCTGGAGCTTCTGGCCGATGAGATGGTCCGACTCACCGATCATGACGAGTTGTCCTCGGAGACCGTACGTCGCCGGCTGGCTGAGAATCATCTCAAACCTTGGCGCAAAGACATGTGGTGCATCCCAAAGCTCGATGGGGAATACGTCGCGCGCATGGAGGATGTTCTCGACCTCTACGCAGAGACGCCTGATCCACAAAGGCCCGTGGTCTGCTTCGACGAGAGCCCGACCCAACTCATCGGCGAAGTGCGCGAGCCCATTGCGGCCAAGCCTGGCCAGCTTGAACGCTACGACTGCGAGTATCGCCGAAACGGCACGGTCAATCTGTTTGTCTTCATGGACGCCCACCAGCCCTGGCGCAGGGTGAAGGTCACCGATCGGCGAACCAACCAAGACTTCGCCCAGTGCATGCGCGAACTGGTCGACGTCGATTATCCCGACGCCCCGATCATCCGCGTGGTGATGGACAACCTCTCCACCCATTCCGCCGGGGCGCTTTACGACGCATTTCCAGCCCCGGAGGCTCGAAGGGTGCTGAAGCGACTGGAGTTCCACCACACGCCCAAGCACGCCAGTTGGCTCAACATGGTCGAGATCGAGATCGGTGTCCTGCGCAGCCAATGCCTCGACCGTCGTATCGACAATAAAGACACCATAATCGCCGAAGTCGCAGCCTGGGAGCAGCAACGCAACGCTAATGGCGCAAAGATCCAATGGATGTTCACAACCGAAAAAGCCCGCCAAAAGCTCCGCAAAGCTTACCCCGTCAAAGAGTCATAATCTCTGTGGCGCGGCACTAGTCCAGAGCTGGCGGCCAACGGAAGGCTACTACCGCGGCAAGACGATCTTTTCCTACAGGATTTCGCCGGCCTGCCTCGCCGGTAAGTAGACCGTCACCTCGTCGCGGATGGGAGGCCAAGACATGTTCCCATCCCTTCAACCTCCACAAATACGACACCGCCTTTTTCGAACGCGAGACGCAGCTGCGCCTCGGTTGCTCGATGAATTTCGTGGTGTTTTCCTTCATAGTCACGGATGGTACTGCGCGACACGGCCGCATGCTCGGCGAGCTCGAGCTGCGTCCAGTCAAGCAATCCGCGAGCGGCCCGGCACAATGCCGGGGTCAGAATTGTTTCCTTTGCGCCTTGACCCATACTGCCAAACCACCCATATTGGTTGATATAGGTCATATATGTCATGTTTTAAACGGGATTTCCAGTTCGGGAGAAAGTGATGCCGCACGATACGCCTTTGATTTCGACAATCGTCGGAGGCCTCGTGCTTGCGTTCATCCTCGGCGCGCTTGCCAACAGGCTTCGAATGCCCCCCTTGGTCGGATACCTCGTCGCTGGCGTGCTCGTCGGTCCGCATACGCCCGGCTACGTTGCCGATCAGAGCCTTGCACCTGAACTCGCCGAAATCGGCGTCATCCTTCTCATGTTCGGTGTCGGGCTGCACTTCTCTCTGAAAGACCTGCTCTCCGTCCGTGGCATCGCGGTTCCGGGCGCCGTTGCGCAGATTGCATTTGCGACGCTGCTCGGTTGGGGACTGGGTGCGCTCATGGGATGGCCGACGGGAGGGAGCCTCGTCTTCGGACTCGCTCTCTCCGTCGCTTCGACAGTCGTCCTCTTGAAGGCACTGCAGGAGCGGCGGCTGGTCGAGACCGATCGCGGCAAGATCGCGGTCGGCTGGCTGATCGTCGAGGACCTCGCCATGGTTCTGGCGCTCGTCCTCATCCCGGCGGCTGCCAGCCTCGGCGGCGGGGAGCACGCGACGGTCGAGCCTCTTTCCGCCGCAGTGGGCCGGCTCTTCGGCCTCGACCTCGGCATCGGCGGCATCATCGTCATGACCCTGATCAAGGTCGCAGTGTTCGTCGGGCTGATGCTGGTTTTCGGGCGGCGTATCATTCCCTGGACGATGCACCGCATCGCTCACACCGGATCCCGTGAACTCTTCCGCCTTGGCGTCCTTGCGATCGCTCTCGGCGTTGCCTTTGGCGCCTCCAAGATGTTCGGCGTGTCGCTGGCGCTCGGCGCCTTCTTTGCCGGCATGGTACTGGCCGAGAGCGAGCTCAGCCACCGTGCCGCCCAGGAAAGCCTTCCGCTTCGCGATGCCTTCGCGGTTCTCTTCTTCGTCTCGGTCGGTATGCTGTTCGATCCGAACATCCTAGTCGAGAAGCCGCTGCCGCTGCTCGCCACCGTTTTCATTATCGTTATCGGCAAATCGATCGCCGCCTTCCTGATCGTTCTGCTATTCCGCAAGCCTGTCGGCACGGCGCTGACGATTTCGGCAAGCCTCGGACAGATCGGCGAATTTTCCTTCATCTTGGCAACGCTCGGTGTCGCGCTTGGCCTGCTGCCTGAGGAGGGACGCGACCTCATCCTCGCAGGCGCGATCATCTCGATCATCCTCAACCCGCTACTTTTCTACGTCTGCGATCATCTGCGCCCGATGCTGGAGCGGACCAAGCGCGACGAGCCTGTCGCCGAACCGATGGCAGAGAAGCTACCCGAACCAGCTGACGAGCCGGTGGCCGAGGAGGACGACGTACACCCGACGGCGCTTCGCGGGCATGCGATCCTTGTCGGTTACGGCCGTGTGGGCAGCATCGTTGGCCAGAACCTCAAATCGTCCAGCACCCCTTTCCTTGTGATCGAGGACTCGGACAAGCGCATTGGCGAGCTTCGGGATCAGGGCATCGAAGCGATCAGCGGCAATGCGGTGTCGCGCGAGGTGCTCGACCTTGCCAACATCGCCGGGGCCCGCAGTCTTGTCGTGGCCATCCCCAACGCCTTCGAGGCCTGCCGCGTCGCCGAACAGGGTCGCGCCATCAACCCTTCCATCCTGATCGTCGCACGCGCGCATTCGGACGCCGAGGTCGACGAGCTGAAGGAATATGGTGCAGACACCGTCATCATGGGCGAACGGGAAATCGCCATGGGCATGGTTGACCGGCTCGCCCAAGTGCATCATGACAGTGTGCCCTATGAAGGCGAAGCCGACACTGCTACAATCGCAGCCGAGGAAACGCCTTCTCCCGACAAAGAATGAGAGACTTTTGCGCCGTTGAGCCGGTACGAGGTTGAAAATCCCAACGATCACGAGATGAGGCTCGACGCGCGCCGCATGAGCAGTCGCGTTGCGATCTCGCTGCTCGTTGCCGTTTTCGCCTATCTCGGCCTGCTGCTCGGCGGCAACCTCGTCATCGGTCCCACGCGCGGCGCGAACTCCATTTCCTCGTCCAGCAAGGACGGCCAGCCGCTGCAGTTGAGCGCCCGAGATGCCGTCCGCGGCATCCTGACGGCCGAACGCAAGGCGGCTCCAAAATACGCGCCGTTTGATTCCGGCGTCGCAGCCCTTGGCGCGGCTCCGAGCATCGAACTGCCCTTGGCCGGCGAGCCACAGCGGCTGGAAGCCTTCCATGCCGCGCTCCGCGCGGCCGATGCCAAGGCTTACGATTCACATGGCCCGCCGGCGGCCGCGGCATGAACGTGCGCCTGTCCGGCGCTTTCCATCGCTTTTAAGACACGCCGCCTGCGCGAGGAGCGCAGGCTCAAGCGTTATCAAGGATAAACAACAACATGCGTAATTCACCATGGCTGGTGTTCACCTATACGGTGATCATTCTCCTCGGCATTCTGATTGCTTTGCCGAACGCACTGCCGCAATCCACCCTCGATCGTCTGCCCTCGTGGTTGCCGCACAACCGTGTTTCGCTCGGTCTCGACCTTCGCGGCGGCTCGCATCTCGTTCTCGAAGTCGACGAAGCGGACCTGACCCGCGAGCGCCTGCAATCGCTCTTGCAGGATGCCCGTCGCGTGCTTCGTGAAAAGAACATCCAGACGAAGTCGATCGTTCGCAACCAGAACCAGATCGTCGTTACGCTCACCGATCCGGCACAGAGCGATGATGCGGTTGCACAGCTGAAGACGCTCGGTAACGCGATTGCCACCGGCCTCAGCGCCGCCCAGTCGGATCTTTCGGTCACGACGAACGGCGGCAACATCCTCATCGCCTTCTCGCCGGCCGGTATCGCCAGCAACGTCGATTCTGCCGTCCAGCAGAGCCTCGAGGTCATTCGCCAGCGCGTCGACCAGGTGGGCGTTGCGGAACCGACGATCCAGCGCATCGGCGGTAACCGCGTGCTCGTGCAGCTCCCGGGCGCACAGGACCCGTCCCGTCTGCGCCAGCTTCTCGGCTCGACCGCGAAAATGTCGTTCCACATGCTGTCTCCGAACAATGCTCCGGGGCCGGGCGTGACGATGCTGAAGGACGAGAAGGGCAACACCTATCCGGTTCTCGACCGCGTGGAAATCTCCGGCGACCGTCTCTCGGATGCCCGCGTCAGCTTCGATCCGAATACGCATGAGCCGGTCGTCAGCTTCCGCTTTGACAGCGCCGGCGCAACCCGCTTCGCGGACATCACCCGCCAGAACGTCGGCAATCCGTTTGCCATCGTTCTCGACGACACCGTGTTGAGCGCGCCTGTCATCCGCGAGCCGATCACCGGCGGCTCCGGCCAGATCTCGGGCAGCTTCTCTGCCGACAGCGCAACCACGCTTGCCGCCATGCTGCGCGCCGGCGCCCTGCCCGCCAAGCTCACCGTCATCGAAGAACGCACCGTCGGTGCCGATCTCGGCGCGGACGCCATCAACAAGGGCATCTATTCCGGCGTCGTCGGCTTCGTGCTGGTCGCCGCCTTCATCTTCATCCTGTATGGCACGTGGGGCTTTCTCGCGAACTTCGCGCTGCTGATCCACACCATCCTGACCTTCTCGGCGCTGACGCTTGTCGGAGCGACCCTGACGCTGCCCGGCATCGCCGGCGTCGTCCTCGGCATCGGCCTTGCGGTCGACGCCAACGTTCTCATCAACGAGCGCATCCGCGAAGAAACACGCAAGGGCAAGAGCGCCTTTGCCGCGATCGACACCGGCTTCCGCCGCGCCTATTCGACGATCATCGACGGCAACATGACGGCGCTGATCGCGGCCGCGATCCTGTTCTGGTTCGGCTCTGGACCGGTCCGCGGATTTGCCGTGACCATGGCGCTTGGCCTGATCATCTCGATGTTCACGTCCGTCGCCTTCGTTCGCGTGACGATGATCGAGATCACCCGCCGCCGTAAGCTCAAGGTCCTGAACATCCGTCCCCTGATACCGATGATGTTCAACCCTTATGGCCGCCACATCCAGTTCATGAAGGCTCGATTCTTCGGCGTGACGGTCTCGGCACTCCTGTCGATCGCCTCGATCGTTCTCTTCATCCATCCCGGCCTCAACTATGGCGTCGACTTCCGCGGCGGCATCCAGATGTCGGTGAAGACGCAGGACGCCAGCGATCTCGGTCGCTTCCGTGAGGGCTTGAACAGCCTTGGCCTCGGCGAAGTCTCCCTCCAATCCTACGGCGACAACAACACGATGGCGGTGCGCGCGCAGAGGCAGGACGGCGGTGAAGAAGCCCAGACGGCGGCAGTCGAGAAGCTGAAGGCGGAAATCCTCAAGATCGACCCATCGGCAACCGTCACCGGCACCGACGTCATCGGTCCGAAGGTCAGCGGCGAGCTCGCCTGGGCCGGCATCCTGTCGGTCGTCATCGCCAGCTTGGCGATGCTGTTTTACATCTGGTGGCGCTTCGAATGGCCGTTCGCGGTCGGCGCCATCGTCACGCTCGTCCTCGACGTGACCAAGGCGATCGGCTTCTTCGCGCTGACTGGCCTCGATTTCAACCTCACCGCCATCGCCGCAATCCTGACCCTGGTCGGTTATTCGGTGAACGACAAGGTCGTGGTCTACGACCGCATGCGTGAGAACATGCGGCTCTACAAGTCGATGCCTCTGCGCGAGATCATCGACCGGTCGATCAACGAGACGCTGGCCCGAAGCCTCTACACCAACGCGACCGCCTTCCTCGCCCTGCTGCCGATGGCAATCTGGGGCGGCAGCGCGGTCGAGAGCTTCGCTGTTCCGATGGTCTTCGGCATCCTCGTTGCCGGTGCTTCGTCGGTCTTCATTGCAGCTCCGATCCTGCTCTTCCTCGGCGACTGGCGCCGCCGCCACCGGGCGGCTGTCGCCACGACGGAAGCCGCGGCGGAGATCATCCCTCCGGAAGAGGGCCAGCCGCGCAAGACCGCTGGCTGAGTACCATGCCGAGATGAAACGAAACGAGGGCGCCGGTTGCACAGCCGGCGCCCTCTTTCTATTCTCGCGGGGTGGGAGGTTTCAGCATGTCGTCCGAACAACCGGCTGCATCAAATGAAAACGAGGAGCGCATTCGCCGCTTCCTGGCGATCGCTTCGCACGATCTGCAATCGCCGCTGCGCCACATCGCGATGTACGCGGAAATCCTGCTCGACGACCTGGCCGACAGGCTCGACGGCGACCAGTTGAAAAGCCTGCAAACCATCCTCCATAAAGCCGAGACGGCGCAGCGGCTGACAAAAGCTCTGATGGGCTTTGCGAGCAGCGCGCCGCAGGTGACTGCAACCGAGATCGATCTCGATGGTCTTGTCCGCGAGATCTGGGTCGACATGGCGAGCGAAGTCGCCGCATCAGGCGCGACATTGCAGCACGACAGCTTGCCAACAATTATTTCGGATGCCGCGATCGTCAGGATCGCGCTCACGAACGTGATCGCCAATGCGCTGGCCTATCGCAGCGCATCGCCTCCTGTCGTGACGATCGAAGCGGAGCAGGATTCTGCTGATGTAACAATACGCATTTCCGACAACGGCCCTGGCATCGACCCGACCCATCAGGACAAGATCTTCGACGCGTTCTGGAAACGACCGCAGGATGGAAGGACGGCCGGTCCGGGGCTCGGCCTCACGGCCGCGCGCGAGATGTTGCGGGCGCTCGGCGGCGGCATTCGTCTCGAGCGCTCGGACGCGGGCGGAAGCCGATTTGCTATTCGCCTCCCCTCCCCGCGAACATAAATTTCATCTCGTGTAGTCGTCTTTCCAGACGTCTGGCACATTGTAGGTGACGTATTCACGGATGATGTATTGCAGGGCTTCGACGTCCATCTCGTCCTTGCCGATCCGGAAATCCACGCCATAATCCGGGAAGTGCTGGAAGTAACCGTCCGAGATATCCATGGAGACGACGCCGATCGGCCCGGTATAGCCGCTGCCGCGCAGCTTCGGCACGGTCTCACGGAAATCGGCGTTCGGCAACAGGCGATTGTCGAGCAGGATCAGATCGAACTTGTCGGCGCCAAGCTTCTCTAGAGCATCGTCGATCGATTGCGCATACTCGATGGCGACTGGCGGCTCGGTCAGCGTGGCGAGTTTCTTTTTCAGCGATCGAAACTCGATGACCTCGTCGTCGACGAAGAGAACCTTGACGGCCTTACGGCCGGTTTCGACTGCCATTCCACTTTCTTCAGTCACGATACCAGCCCCATCCTGAGCGCGATCGCGACCATGTGGACGCGGTTGACGGCGTCGAGCTTCCTGACGGCGGCCGCTATGTGGGAATTGACGGTATGTTCCGAAAGGCCGAGGATGATCGCGATGTCCGCGGAGGTTTTGCCCTCACTCGTCCACTTCACGACTTCGGTCTCGCGTTGAGTGAGGCGCCCCGAGATTTCGTGCGCCAGTATCTCCTCGTAGAACTTATCGAATATCCGCATCGTGTCGAGAAGGACTTCGGCGACCTCTCCCTGATCCGGTTCGGCACGCTTGCCGCTGAAAGCGACGCAGTAACGCTTGCCCTCCGGCGTGAACAGGGGAACGAGGAGGAAGGAGTTGCTGTCAAATTCGTTGAGGACGAGGTCGCGCGGATAGTCTTCCGGCAGACTGCCGCTTCCGGTCAGCGGCGTGGCGAGAAATTGCGAGGCTTTTGTCTTCAAAAGTCCGAGAGCCTGACGCATGCCGTAGAGAAACAAGGCTGTGCGCCTTTCGGCAACGTTGGTGATGATGATCTCGCGCGTGCTGAATGTAAGCGCTCATTTCCATGCGCGTTGACGTGGCCCATTTGACGTGGGTCGCTTTGTGACGGCCCTATCGGATCAGGCAGCGGTAGTTTTGGCGAAGTTGAAGGGCAGCAAATCAGTGATGTCGGAATCTGTTGCGCGCTGCGGCAGTTCGGTAAGCACGTGGCGCAAGTAGGCCAAGGGTTCGATGCCGCAAGCTCGGCAGGTCAGCATTAGGCTGTAGACGACGGCACTGGCCCTCGCTCCGTCCACGGTGTCGCTGAACAGCCAGGATTTTCTGCCAGTGGCAAAAATTCTGATATCGCGCTCGAGTAGGTTGTTGTCGATCGGCATCCTGGCGTCTTCTGTGTAGCGCGTCAGGTAGTCCCACTGATTTAGGGTATAGGACACGGCATCGCCGATCTTGCTGTCGGGCAAGACCTTCGGGGCGATGTCGTTGAGCCATACCTTGAGAGCATTCAGGATGGGGACACTGTGTTGCTGGCGGAAACGGCGAATGCAATCGGCTTGCGTTTCGCCCTTGTCAGGCTTTGCGTTGCGCGCCTGGCTTTCAATCCGGTAGATCTGCTCGAAGAATTTCAGCGCCTGCTCCGGCGGACCGCCGCCTTTCTTTCTTGCCTTGAGGGCATCGACGAAGCGACGCCTGGAATGCGCCATGCATCCCAGATGGGTGGCCCCTGCCAGCGTGCGCCAGGCGGAATAGCCATCGCTCATCAGGATGCCGTGGTAATCGCCGAGGAAGGCCTGCGGATAAATCTGGCCGCGGCCGGGTTGATAATCGAGCAGCACGATCGGCTCGTCGCTGTCCTCTCCACTCCGATACGCCCACATGAATGATGTGCTGGTGGCCTCCCTGTCCTTTTCCTTCAGCACCTGGACCGTCGTCTCGTCGCCATGGATGATGGCTTGAGACCTGAGCCGCGATTTCAGCGCGTCATAGATGCGGGAGAGATGCCTCTCGCTCGAACCGATCACCCAATGGCCCAGAGCACCGCGGCTGACGGGAACGCCGGCGCGCTCGAAGGCCTGGGCCAGGCGGTAGAGCGGCGTGCCATCGACATATTTGTGAACAAGAGCAAATGCCAGCGTCGAGGCCGTGGCGATGCTGCCCGGCAAGGGCTGCGCGGGCATTGGCGCAAGGACAACAGGCGTGTTGATCCCGGTGCGATCGCAATGGCGGCAGGCATACTTGAGCCGCACATTCTGCAGGACCTTGGCCTTCACCTCGATGTGGAGCTGCTCGGTGACGGCCTCGCCCATGCGATGCATCTGGTGACGGCAGCAAGGACAGGCCTTCTGGTCGTCGGCAAGGTCATATTCGACGCGCTCGCGCGGCAGATGTTCCGGCAGGGGCTTGCGGCCACGTTTCTTGCCCTCTGGCTTCTCGATCGCCGCAAAGCCCGTGTCCGGCAGGTCGACGACCTCCCCATTGTCTCCGCCGGCGTCGTCTTCATCGGCAACCTGCTCGGCTTCATCGAAGAGGCGGTCCACGTGCTTTTCGCTTTTCGGCGCAAAACGATGAAGCCGCGCCAACACCAGTTCTTCCTCGAGCTTGACCACGCGTTCCGTGAGCTGACGGTTCTCCGCCTGCAGCGCCGCAATGCGCGCCATCAACTCCTCAACAGTGGGTTCGCCGGGTCGGATCATCAGATTCTTGAATCTGAACCGTTTCGCCCCGTCAACCGCAGACGTCGAGAACTGTCAGCCGGCGATCTGGTATTGCCGAACCGGATGGCGGACCATCGCGTCGATATCAATGCCGTCGAGAATCCAGTGTAATTGCTCGGTCGTCAGCGTTACCACCATCATCTCCCGACGTGGCCATCGGAACCGGTCTTCCGACAATCGCTTCAGCACCATCACAAAACCGGACCGATCGAAGAACAGGAGCTTCATCCGGTCACGGCGGCGATTGCAAAAGGCAAAGACCGCAGGCGCAAACGGATCGAGCTCCATCACCTCCTGCACCAGGACCGCAAGGCTGTTGATACCGGCCCGGAAGTCGATCGGCTCGCGGTGCAGGTAAACCTTGATATCAGCGCCCAGTCTGAACATGACCCAGAGCTCCGATGATCGCCGTCAACGCATCCACATCACCGCATTCCAGCGAAAGCTTCACGCCGTTCGGCAGCAACGCGCTGATTTTGGAAAAACCTGACAGATGGGCCGTCTTCTCCAGTGATGCCGGTTGTTCTTCACCATACGCGACCGGTATATCCAGCGAGCGCATCCCGACAGGCAGGCTGCCGTCTGCTGCGACGACCGGGATAAACGGCGAGCTTGCAGATACCGCCGACAAGCCAGCCTCCCTGGCCTCCTTGACCCACTTGCGTAGAAGGTTGGCATTGACCCCATGGCCAAGCGCAAGGCCTGATATAGAAACACCAGGCTGGAGGCAAGCCGTAACAAGCCGCGCCTTTGATCCTGGATCATAGCGCCGCCGACCATCACGCCCCACCAACCGCACACGCAGCTTCTGCTCTTCGTCATTCATATTTGGTGTCCACCTATTTCAAGTGGACACTTCATGCGGCAGAGAACTCAACGCGAAAAGGCGCATGGAAATGAGCGCTTACTGCTGAATGGCGGTGAAGCTTCCGAAACACGCGCAAGAGCAAAGCACTCAAAGTGGTAGTGCTGCGCTGCAGCCCTCAGCAAGCGAAAGAAATCGGTACGATTGATCGCCCGACCGAGTTCCGGTCCAAGATGGAAAGGAATGGCGGCGACACTACTCATTGCACCTCCTGCTGCCTCTCAGATTTGGCGGTATCCCAAGATCTAAGGATACACGTCTTGGACCGGCACAATTATTACCACTAGCAAGACTATTGCAGGAAGAGCGTGAAGCAAGACCTCGATCTCCCGGATTAGGGGCTGCGCGATTTCCTTCCAAGTCTTTTGTCTTTCCGCATGCAACACCCCTTGTATGTGGAAGGCGATGCCCTCGCGGCATCGGAGAGAGCCGACCAGCCTTTCAGTCAAGGGGTTGACTGTGTTTGTGGCGGCAAACTTAAGGTTGCTCGGCGCTCTCGGCTTTTTCTCTCAACGTCAGCTCATCTGCGCGATCACGGCCGGGAGATCGATGGGTTTCTCGGCATAGAAGTCTGCGCCCGCTGCCAGCGCGCGCCTGCGATCCTCCTCTGCATCAGAGCCGGTGCAGACGCCAAGCCGGATGCGAGAAAACCGTGAGTCAGCCCGCAACCGCGCGATCAGATCGAGGCCGCTATCGAGCGGCATGTAGAGGTCCACGATCAGTGCATCCGGCAATCCTTCGCCCTTCACGCATGCTTCCTCCAACGCCTGCATGGCACTCTCTGCCTTGGAGAAACACAGCAGTGTGACGTCGATCTGCTGCTTCTTGCGCACATAGTCGGCGTAGAAGAGGTCATCTCCATTGTCGTCCACGTAAAATATTGTCGGCATATTGATCCGTTCGAACCATCGAGCTTCCACTATGCCCCAGGATCGGGCAGCGCGAAAATCCAAATACGCATCCGTGCACGCGCACGGGGAAAGCTCTCCCGATCTCAACGAACCGTATTGAAAGTTTGCAATTTCCAGACCTAGATGAGCGCACAAAAACGGGAGAGACCGCGTGCCAGAGCCGATCCAGGCTGCGAGTGCCGATATCCTTCGCCGACAACGGCAGTACCGGTTCGTCGTCGTGGCGATCGGTGCCCTCCTCGTTGCGCTCGGGGTGATCGTGATCGTCGTATGGATCAGACAGATCCAACCCATTCTCTCCGTGCTGCCCGGCTTTTCGGGAATGGCCTTGAATACGGCTCTCTGCTTTGCGCTCTCCGGGCTCGGCCTCATCTGCTCCGTTCAAACGGGTCAGCGCAGCCACATGCTGGCATTCCTCCTCTTCAGCCTGGCAGCAGCAATGAGCGGGCAGCGGCTGATCGAGATCGTCTTCGTTGGAGATCAGACACAGATCATCGAGCACTTTCTCACCGGGTTGATTGTCGAGCCGGCCTTCACTGCAAGGATTGACAGCGGCATGGCGCCGAATACAGCGGTCGTCTTCTTCGTTGCCAATCTCTCGCTCGCCTTCGCGCTGTCCGGCCGCGAGGAACGAGCGCAGCTCGTGCAGGAGCTCGTCGGCTATGTCGTCATCGGCCTCGGTATGGCAGCGCTTGCCGGCTATGCGACGCGGTCCGAGCACGGCTATCAATGGGGCGCCAGTATCGGCATGGCCGTCCATACGGCGGCCGGACTGGTGCTGCTCGGCTCCGCGACGCTCGCGCGCTCCTGGTGGGTGAAGCCGGAGAGCAGCGGCCGCATGCCGATCTGGCTGCCGGCTGTCATTTGCCTTACCGGCCTTTTCGTCGATCTCTACACGCCGCTTGGCGTGGCAAACGGCATTCTCTACGTGCCCCTCGTGCTGGCCTCACTGTGGTTCGGCAACAAGAATGCGCCCTTCTCCTTCGCGTTCGCCTGCTCGGTCCTCGTGTCTCTGGGATTCTTTGCGGTCGATCGGGAGGGTGTCGGCTACTGGTACGAGGCCACCAACCGGGCGATCACAATAGCGACGCTCTGGTTGGTCGCCCTGCTGGTCTTCTATTTCCTCCGCAACAGCAGCAGCCTGAACGCGGAGCGCATTCGCTTCGACAGCGTCACTCGAAACACGCCCAACGCTGTCATCGCCACAAACGCGCAAGGAGTGATCTTTGGCTATGCCGCAAAGGAGGCAATCGGCCAGAACGTGCGACTGCTGATGCCGGAGCCCTCTCACTCCCAGCATGACGACTATCTCGATCGGTACGCCCGGACCGGCGAAAAGCATATCCTCGGGACGACGCGGTCGGTTTCCGGCAGACGCAAGAACGGCGAGGTATTTCCTCTCGATCTCTCCGTCAGCAGGCTCGCCACGGACACCACCATCACCTTCGTCGGCATCCTCCGTGACATCACCGATCGCGTCGCACACGAAGAGCAGCTCAAAACGATGTTCGGTCGACTACAGGCCTATACCGTGGATCTCGAGCGCAGCAACGCCGACCTCGATGAATTCGCCTACATTGCCTCGCACGATCTGAAGGAACCGCTGCGCGGCCTGCACAACCACTCGCGATTTCTGCTGGAAGACTATGAAAAGCAGCTCGACGAGGACGGCGTGCGGCGCCTCAACCGCCTCGTTCTCCTCAGCCAGCGGATGGAAAAGCTCGTCAACGACCTGCTCTATTTCTCGCGCATCGGCCGACAGCAGCTGGCGGTCAAGCGCAGCGATGTCAATGCGATCGTCAGGGACGTCGTTTCGACGATGGAGCTCTATCTCGAAGAGCGGCATGCGCAGGTTAAGGTCGAGGGTCGCCTGCCCGAAATCGTCTGCGATGCGCTGCGGCTGACCGAGGTCTACCGCAATCTGATCACCAATGCTGTCAAATACAATGACAAGCCCGAGCCGCTCGTGACGATCGGGCATATCGAGCACTTCACCGGCAACGGCGGAACCTCAGCGCGCGACGTCTTTTTCGTCAGGGACAATGGCAAAGGCATTCCGGCGGAGTTCCACGAGGACATTTTTCGTATTTTCAAACGGCTGGAAAAGCCTAAGGATTCCGATGACGGAACGGGCGCAGGCCTGACATTCGTGCGCAAGATCATTGCGCGACACGAGGGCGATATCTGGCTCGAATCCGAGCTCGGCCAGGGAACGACCTTCTATTTCACACTGGGCCACAACCGAGAGGACCAGCATGTCACAGCGTGAGACACAGCCGATCCTCATTGTCGAAGACAGCGAGGACGATTTCGAGGCGACGCTTCGGGCCTTTCAGCGCGCTAAATTGAAGAATCCCGTCCGCTGGGCGGCGTCCGGCCACGAGGCACTGGAAGCTTTGGCGGTCATGACGCCGCGGCCGGGCCTGATCCTGCTTGACCTCAACATGCCCGGCCTCGACGGTCGCAAGACGCTGGAGGCGATCAAATCCAATCCGGACTGGCGTAAGATTCCGGTCGTGATCCTGACGACCTCCGATGACGAGCGGGATATCGAGGGATGCTACGCGCTCGGCGCCAATACCTATGTGCAGAAGCCGGTGGACCTCGACGGCCTGTTCGCCGCCATACAGCGGCTGAAGGAATACTGGTTCGAGATCGCGATCCTGCCCGTGGATGGGGACGGCCGTGGCTGACGACTGCGCCATACTCATCGTCGACGACAATGTCGACGACCGCGAATTCTATCGGCGCATGCTCGCGCGCGTGCCCGAAGCTGGCTACAGCGTCCGCGAGGCCGGGAATGGCGACGAAGGCCTTGCACTGAGCAAACAGCAACGTCCGGACTGCATCCTGCTGGATTATTCCCTGCCCGGCCGCAACGGCGTCGGCGTGCTGGAGGACATGCTGAAGCAGGATCCGACCGCCAATGTCGTCATGCTGACCGGCCAGGGGAGCGAGACCGTCGCCGTCGAGGTGATGAAGGCCGGCGCTCGCGACTATCTGACGAAGGACGCACTCTCCCCGCAAGCGCTCCACTGGTGCATTCAGAACGCCATCATGCACGGCAACCTCGAAGCCAAGCTGGAGCAGAAGCGCCAGTCGCTCGAAATCTTCACGCGCGCCATGGCCCACGATCTTAAAGAGCCGCTGCGCACGATCAAATCATTCAGCAAGATCCTCCAGGTTTCCCCGACGCTATCCGACGAGGACCGCGAACTGCTGGACTATGTCCTCGGCGCCGCCGACCACATGGAAGACCTCATCGTCAAGGTTTCCGGCTTCACGAAACTGGAGGTTTCGGGCGAGCTCGAATTGAAGCCCGTCGCGCTTTCGACAGCGATCGAACGGGTGGAGAGCAATCTTCGCGAACAGATCGCCAGTTCGAGGGCGTCGATCTCCTATGGCGATCTGCCGGACGTGATGGGCGATGCCACCTTACTGGTGCAATTGCTGCAGAACCTCGTTTCGAATGCAATCCGTTATTGCGCCGACCGTCCCGAAGTCCTTGTCTCCGCCGAAAGCGATGGCGCCATATGCCGCCTTGCCCTGCAGGACAACGGTCCCGGTGTCGACCCCGAACACCGGGAGGTCATCTTCCAGCCGTTCAAACGGCTGGTGGGCCGCGGCGTCGAAGGCACCGGGCTTGGACTTGCCATCTGCCGGCGCATTGTGCAACTGCACGGCGGCGCGATCTGGTGTGAAGGCAAGGAGCCTGTCGGATCCACCTTCATCGTCGAGCTGCCGCTTGCCCGGCCTGCTGCCACTGCTTCGACGACTGCGCCGGATGGGCAGGGCGCCAAGGCGGTATCGCCCCCGCCCGAAGGATCGTCCAGGCTGGCCGAGGTTCTTCTCGTCGAGGATAGTCCGGCGGACGTCCAACTCCTGAAGATTAAGCTGATGCAACGCGCCAAGGTCAGCTTCAACCTTCACGTCGCCGCCAACGGCCGCGATGCGATGCGGCTTCTGCAGGAGCGCGCGACCGCCGATGGCGGGCCCGGGATCGACCTGATGCTGCTCGACATCAACATGCCGATCATGGACGGTTTCGAGGTTCTCGATGCGCTTTCGGCAGACACGCAGCTGAAGAGCATCCCGGTTTGCATCCTGAGCACCTCCAGCGACGAAGATGACATGCAGCGCGCCAAGAACCTCGGCGCAAGCGCCTACATGATCAAGCCGCCAACCCTCCAGCAATTCCGGGAGGTTTTGGACGGACTGGACCATTTGGATTTGCAGCGGCGCGGAGATGGCCTAGTTCTTTATGCGGAACATTCGAGGCAAACTCCAATTATGACGGCATGACGTTTATACTCGCACTGATTCTGGCGCTCACGACGCCTTCCAACCCATCCGGACTGTACTCAATGGTATCTGGCATCCATCACGTCACCCTCCTTACCCGAAAGGTGCAGGCAAACGTGGACTTCTACGCGGGGTTTCTTGGCATGCGGCTGGTCAAGCAGACCGCCGGTTTTGAAGATGCTACACAGCTTCATCTCTTCTATGGGGACACCGTAGGCAGCCCGGGGTCGCTCGTGACGTTCCTGGTATGGGAGGACGGTTCACCCGGCCGCGTCGGCCACAGCCAGATCGGTGAGTTGTCACTGGCGATCGATCCTGCCAGCATCGGCTATTGGCTCACCCGCTGCATGAGTTTCGGGCTTCGCTCGGAAGGTCCGGCCGATGAGTTTGGCGAACCCGTTCTGCGCCTGAAAGACCCCGATAACATCATCGTCAAGCTCGCCGGTGCCCGCGATCTGAAATCACCGGCCGCCTGGGATGGCGCTGGCGTGCCGGTCGAGCACGCCGTTCAACGGGTGCGCGGCGTTACCATGCTGACGGAGAAACCGGCCGAAAGCCGTGACTTCGTGGAGCGCCATTTCGGCTACCGTTTCCAGGCCAACCACGGCAACATCGACCGGCTTGTCTCGCAATCAGGCGATATTGTCGACATCAGGGATGCCCAGGGCTTCTGGTCTGGCGCGCCGGGCACCGGGACGGCCGATCACGTCGCGTTCCGCGCCGCCGACGAAAAGCAACTTCACAAGGTCCACGATGCACTGAAGGAGGACGGCGCGGCGGCGACGAACCTGCACGATCGCAAATACTTCGAATCGCTCTATGCCCGCGAGCCGGGTGGCACGCTGATCGAACTGGCGACAGACAAGCCCGGCATGACGGTGGACGAGCCGCAGCCCACGCTCGGCACCAAGCTCTTCGTTCCCAAGGATCCGATCACCGACCTCAAGGACCTAAAGGTCTTGCTGCCGCAGTTTTCGATGCCCGGCGAGCCCCGTGTCAACTATCGCGACCTGCCCTTCGTGCACCGCTTCTATACGCCGCCGGACCCTGACGGCAGCGTCTTCGTGCTGTTGCACGGCTCGGGCGGGAACGAGACGACGCTGATGCCCCTGCTGCACGAGGCTGCCCCGCGTGCCACGCTGCTGGGCGTGCGCGGACGCGCGACCGAGGAAGGTATTCCGCGCTGGTACAAGCGCATCACGCCGTTCTCCTTCGATCAGGACGATATCAAGAGCGAAGCCGAAGCCTTCGCCGCCTTCATCGAAGGGGCCGTGTCGTCATACGGCCTGGATCCGAAGAGGATCGTCTATGTCGGCTATTCCAACGGCGCGAACCTGCTCAACTCGCTCCTCTATCTGCATCCGAATCTGGTGCACAAAGCGGTTCTGTTGCGCTCCATGCCGGTCCTGAAGACGTTTCCACACGCCGATCTCAAGGGCACCGATCTTCTGGTCATCAGCGGCAAGACGGATGCTTACGGCAAGTATGCCAGCGAGCTCGAAACACGCCTGAAGCAATCGGGAGCGACCGTCGATTCGGACGTCATCTCGGGCGGACACGATCTCGGCGACGCCGACGTTTCGATCATCCAGAAATGGCTGTCACAGCAAATCAACTGACTTGGAGGCGCCTTCAAGCGAGGCGGGCATGGCGTGCGATTCGCCAGGCAGCATCAACTTAAGCATCTTCGCCGGGTGCGAGCACCAGCGGTCGCTTGCCTTTCAAGCACGCCCCGGACGCTCAAGCCCTTGCGCAAACCCACGTCTTCGCGTTGCCCCAGAGTAGCAACTCGGTCTGCGCGACGTCCTCGGCGAACAACCGTCTATTGATTTATCTGAAGCGGGCAGTGAACAAAGGCCAAACGACCCTTCAGGGGGCGAAATCCTATTTCATCTCGTATCTGAACAGTGATCGCCGGGCGCTGGAGCTATCAATTATTGCCACCCAGAAGGATGCTTCTGTTTATTTCTCCATAGATCTGAAGGAGCCTGTATCATCTATTACAACGCATCGATTATTGAAATAAATCACCACCAGCGTTCTAAAATCTATACTATATATCTTAACACTCTTACATAAACTCTCCATTGATAAACCAATACAAAATTTGGCAGTGCGTGATATAGAATTTTAATAGATTACTTTTGACTATTCTTTTCATATAAGGCTGCGACTTAACATAAGATCTATATTTATATTAACTTCATATCTATTTAAGGCAAGAAATTACCACATTCGTCTGCGAACTGCTCCATCTGTTCTATTTTGCTGCACCGCAAAAATGCTCCTTGCCGAAGCGGGATCCCAGCCCTATCCTCGCTTCGACATCGATCGCAGAAGGGGAAATTGAATGCCTCCTCGGCCCGTGGACATCAGCCCGATCATCTCGTCGAGAAATCGGGCCTATGGACTGACAAACTGCCTGGATGCCGTTTCTGAAGCCGCCCGCCAGGCAGACTATTTGAGACTTGAACTGGTCTTCGTGGACAATGGGTCCACAGACGAGACGTCCGAGGTCGTTCGCCAGTGGGCGTCGACCGCTCCGATCAAGACCAACCTGATCTACGAGGTCAAACCGGGCCTCGCCGTCGCACGCAATGTGGGGCTCAAAGCCGCCAGGGGACGCATCCTCGCCTTTACCGACGACGATTGCGAGATCTTCCCCGACTATTTCAGCACGCTTGCGGCGCTTTTCAGCTCGGATACGGAGATGGTCATGCGCGGCGGCCGGATCGAGCTTGGCGATACACGCGACCTGCCGGTGACGATCAAGCCCGAGATGGAACCTGCGGTACTGACCAGCGACCTGCATGCCGGCGGCTTCGTTCATGGCGCCAACATGGCGTTTCCCTATGCGCTGGTCGAGAAGATCGGCCTCTTCGATACTCGCTTCGGGGCCGGATCGCCGTTCCGCTCCGGAGAGGATACCGACTATGTGCACCGCGCCTTCAATGCCGGTGTGCGTGTCGAATATCTGCCGGATTTTGCTGTCAAGCACTTCCATGGGCGTCGCGAGCTCGCGGACATCAAGCGCCTCCAGACCGGCTACGCCTTCGGCAACGGAGCACTGTATGCCAAATATCTCTTCGATCGCCGCTCAAACATGCGCGGCATGCTGCGCTGGGAAATCCGCCAGGCGGTCATGGAAGCCATGGGGCGCCAAAAACTCAACGAGGAACTCGGCCTGAGCTACCGCAGCCAGCTTCGTGACAATTACCGGCATGCTCGCCTATTGGCGGGCTCCAAAGGCAAGGCAGCCCGCCTGAGGCAGCCGCACGCCGCCAACAGAACCAACGCGCAAGCCTTTGCGAACCAAATTCGATGGGATAATGCATGGCCGATACGGCAATTGCCCACGCCGAGCTTAAGAAGAAAACCGCGCTCTCCGTCCTGTGGTCGGTCATCCGGGTGGCCTGGAGCACGATCGCAACCTTTGTGATCTTCGTCATCCTTGCGCGCATTCTCGGCCCCGGCGATTTCGGCACCTTTGCGCTTGCAAGCCTGTTCGTGGAAATCGGCCGCGTGCTTGCCTATGCGGGCCTCGGCGATGCTGTTACACGCCAGCTCGATCTCGACGAGGAGCTTGCCGACACGACCTTCTGGGCGACGATCGCCTTTAGCGGCATCGTTGCCTCGCTGGTGTTCTTCTTTGCGCCCTATTACGGCGATCTGGTGCGCGATCCGTCCGTTTCCGGCATTCTTCGCTGGCTCGCGCCGCTGCTTCCGATTTCCTCGCTGGCGGTCATCCACAATGCTCGCCTCGCCCGTGAATTTGGCCACAAGAGCCTCGCCGGGCAGGCAATTGCCGCGAGCCTGCTATCCGGCATCACCGCCGTCGTCTGCGCCTTTCTCGGCTGGGGCGTATGGGCGCTCGTCGCGCAGACCGCAGTCAACGCCGCCGTGACCGTGCTGCTCGGGTGGTACTACTACCCCTGGATGCCGAAGTTTCGCTTCAACGTCACGATGTTCCGCTCCGTCTTCCTCTTCAGCATCAGCCTCGTCGTCACCCAGCTGATGTGGATGTTGCTTGCCCGCGTACAGGACATCTTCATTTCGCGCTGGTTCGGCCCGGTCGAAGTCGGCCGTTATCGCATTGCCTGGCGGCTGATCGAGCTGATCGGCCAGGCGGTGCTTGCGCCGATCGGCAGCGTGTCGCTCGTCACGCTGTCGCGCCTGCAGAATGACGCCACCGCCTTCCGCAATGCCTACAACAAGATCGTCGGTGCAGCCGCGCTTGGCACCATTCCGCTGCTGCTCGGCTTCGGCGCCTTGTCCAACGACATGATCGCGCTGCTCTTCGGCAACAAGTGGGGCAATGCCGGAGACATCGCGACCGTGCTGGTGCTGATGGCGGTTCCCTTCGTCATGAACTTCTTCGCCTCATCCGCGCTCTCTGCGGTCAACCGGGCGGAATCGATCCTTTCCGTCGCCGCCTTGCAGCTCGTGACGACGCTGATCCTGACCTGGCTGCTCGTTCCCTACGGCGTCGTTGCAGTCGCGGCGGGCTATACGCTGCGTGCCTGGCTGACGATGCCCTATCAGCAATATGTCCTGGCACGATATGCGCACATCGACGCCAAGAGCACACTGAAGGCCGTCGCCCTGCCGTTCTGCGGCGCTGCACTCATGGCCGTTTGCGTCTGGTTTGCGAATCCCGTCATCCTGGCGCACGTTCACAACCGCTGGCTGGCGCTCGGCCTTAGCATCGGCCTTGGCGGAGCGATCTACCTTGCCTTCCTGCCGATCTTCGGCCGCTCGGTCATCCGCCCCTATATCGCACTCGCCATGTCCCTCAACCCATTCCGCAAACAGGCCGAAGCATAGCCGCTTGCATGGACCACTTGTCCGCAAACAAGGAGCATTTAATGGAATCCAATATTACGATCATCAACCGCCTTCAGGGCGTGATCGCCAATTGCCTTTCCGATCTCTTTGATCCCTCCGAGCGTTTTGCGCTTCTCGACTTTCCGAACCACTACAACATCGGCGACAGCGCAATCTGGCTCGGCGAACTTGCCTATTTCGACGGCAAACGCACGCGCCCGTCCTTTGTGACAGAAATTCCGACGTATGATGAAGGTCGCATGCTGGGCACGATCGGCAGCGGTCGCATCTTCCTGCACGGCGGCGGCAATTTCGGCGACATCTGGGCCGGCTATCGCCAGTTCCGTGAAGGTCTGCTCAACAAGCACAAGGGCCGCCCGATCGTGCAGATGCCGCAGACGATCCACTTCAAGGAGCAGGCCAACATCGACAGCACCGCGCGCGCGATCGAGCGCCACGGCCAGTTCACGCTTCTCGTCCGCGACCAGCGAAGCCTGGAATTTGCCCGGCGCTGGTTCCCATGCGAAACACGCCTTTGCCCCGACATGGCTTTCTGCATCGGGCCGGTCGCTCGCCCGGCGGCGCAACATGAGCTGCTGCTCAATCTGCGCGAAGACCAGGAAGTCGGCGCTGCACAGGACCTGACCGCTGCAACATTGCGTCCGGGCACGGTAAAGTCGGACTGGCCCGACGAGCCCGCCGATTTCCAGTGCCAGACAAAGCGTGCCGCAATTTTGAAAGGCCTGCTGACCGGCCGCATCGGCGGTCGGGCGCGGATGACCGAGCTTGCCTATCGTGAACGGGCGCAGCAGCGCTTCGACCGTGGCGTCGCCCTGCTCAGCTCGGCGCGCCAGGTCATCACCGACCGCATGCACGGTCATATCATGTGCGTGCTCTTGGGCGCCGATCATTGCGTTCTCGACAACAGCTACGGCAAGACGAGCAGCTTCATCGAGGCGTGGGGCACCTGCAACAGCGACAAGGCAGAGCTTGCCTCGACGGTCGACGAGGCACTCGCCATTCTCGATGCACGCAGGGTCGCCCCGGCAGCGGTCGCCTGATTGAAATCAGCCTCGCCGGGCAACCAGAATCCCGGCGAGCACAACGCCGCCGCCGATCGCCTGCATTGGCCCGATCGGCTCGCTGAGCAGAACCCAGGCGAGAATTGCCGCCACGATGGGCTGCAGCAGCAGCGTCAGTGACGAGAAGGCCGCCGGCAGGTAGGCAAGCGCATAGGCGATGGCCACCTGTCCACTAGCATGACTGACGAAGGCGAGGCCGAAGACGATCGCCCAACCATAGGCTGTCGGCGGCAGCATTTGGTCTTCGTAGAAGAATCCGAGCGGGAAGATGCAGACAGCGGCCGACGCGGTGCTCCAGAGCATGATGCGGACCGTATCGAAGCGGCTGCGCAGCTTGCCAATCGCCAGGATGTAACCCGCATAGAACACGGCTGCGACCACCGCCACACCATCGCCGCGCAGGTCGCCATTGCCGAGCGCCGCGGGGCCGCCCTTCAGGATGACCACGCCGGCGAGCGCCAATACGAGGCCGAGAACGAAGACGCGGGTGACCACTGCGCCGAAAAACAGAAGTCCGATTATCGTGACGAAGACGGGGGCAAGATTGGCGAGCAGCGTTGCATTGGCCACCGACGTCATGGTGATGGAGAGATGCCAGGCGGCAAGATCCATGGCGAGGACGACACCAGGCAGGATCAGCAGGGCATAATCCGAGGCCTTTTCAGGCTTCGGCCCGGCATCCTTGCCCTTGGCAAGCGAGGAGATGAAGATCGGAATCAAGGCCAGGGCAACCCGCCAGAAAGCCGTGGCCATCGGCCCGACGTCCGACAGCCGCACGAAGATTGGCGAGCCGCCGATCGCCGCGCCGCCGAGGATCAGGGCGGCAAGCGCAAATCGGTTGGACCTGGGGGTTTCGGCGATGGCGGAAGCGGCCTGCGACATGACTCTCGATGCTTTCTCACCGCCTCAAGGCTGGCGGCGAGCATCGGACCTATCAGAAGCTGTGGCGGGCGGATAGCCAATGAACGACGAGCGCAGGCAAAAGCGCAATCTTATTGTCCGCCGATGCGAATTTGCAGCACCGCCAATCAGCCGGTGATGATGGTCGAAAATTCCGGCGTGCCACGGATGGTGTTGCTGACCGTACAGATCTCCTCCGCCGCATGCGCGATCTTCAGGCGCGTTTCCTCGTCGAGGTCGCCCTTGATCGAGAAGGCGATGTTGAATACCTGGACGCGAGACGGCCCCTCACTCGCCTTCTCGCCGGTGACGTCGGCGGTAATCTCGGTGACCCGGTCGAGAATGCCCATCTGGCTCGCAGCAATGCGCGCGCTCAGTACGAGACAGGCCGACAACGACGCATAGAGGAGATCCAGCGGATTGAAGCCGGGCTGCGAGGCGCCGGTGACGATATCGAGCTCACCCTTGGTGGCCGAGGTGACATGCGGAAAACCTGTACGGCTAAGAACGGCGGTTGCGCCAACAGGACGGGGACGGGCCTTGAGATCGGCCATGGGTAAATCCTTTGGTGATGATAGCCGATCCTAGATAGTGCCCGTCCATAAACGCCTGTTTTTCTGGGGTTTTCAAGGTTGCTTGTCCACTGAAGGATGTTTGTTGGGACGGGTGATGGCACAGAACCCTGCAGGTTATGGCGCGAAGCGCGATCTGGTGGCAATGGGGTCATGAGGTATCGGCCACCGCTCGCCGGGTGTGCTCTGAACGCTGCCGGATGAGGGGTGTCAGGTCGGCCTGAGGCGGGCGAAGAGGGCGAGATTGTAAGCGACCACCGAGGACCAGACATAAGCCTTAAAGTGGTCGAGCCCGCGCCAGGTGCAGCGCCCCAAGCCATAAGCGCGTTTCAGACAAGAGATGCCGGCCTCGATGCCGGCGCGGAAGTTGCGCAGCCTGCGATAGACCCAGCGGCTTGTGACCATGTCTTCGATGCGGAGGCCGGACTTCTTGTGGAAGGCCATGTCGCGGACGCCGCAGGCTTTGGCTCCGCGCAGATTGGCGCGGCTGGCATAGCCGCCGTCGGCTGCCGACTGACGCGGCGCCTGGCCATAAAAGGCGATGTGGCGTTCCAGCATCGGCAGCAAGCGCTCGCTGTCGGCCGGGTTGCCGGTTTCGACGACGAGGTCGAGGACCAGTCCGCTTCTGCCGGTCGTCAGATTGAGTTTGTGGCCGTAGTCGACGTCGCGGCTGCCCTTGACGATGATGTCGGCATGCGGCTCGAACAGGCTCACCAGCTTCTCGCCGGCCGGGACCGGCTGCCCGGCCAGGACCCGCCGTTCGGTCTGGGCGAGGATCCGTGCGATCAGTGGCCGGTAGTGGCGGAGCTGGGCCTGCCACAGTTCGCCGGCCGGGCCCGCCGTCTGGGGCAACTGTTCGCTCGCCTGCTGCAGATAACTCAAGGTCGTGCGCGTGATCTTGAGCAGTGCGCGGTAGTGCTTCACCCGTTTGGGACGGCCGCGGGTATATTCGATCGCCCGAGCCCGCTTCTTTGCCGCGCGGCGATGGTCGTGCCATGGAATGGCGCTACCCAGTGCCTCGGCCTGCTGCAACAGTCGCACCATCACCCGCACGGCGTCCCATAACAGGCTGCTGTCGCTCGGCTCATGGATCAGTGCCGCGGTGACGGTGCTGTCCACACGCACGACCTTGCCATTTTCCAGCTTCTCCCGCTTGGCGCTCGCCAGCAGCACCCGGTTGATCTCTTCAAAGGTTTGCGCCCGGATCGCGCTGATCGTCTTGTGCAAGACCGACTTCTTCGGGTTCCATCCCCACGGCAGCCGGGCAAAGGCCCGGAACGAGGCGGAGTCTTCGAGATGGAAGGCCAGTTCCTGATAACTCAGCTGGCGATGCTGCTTGAGCAGCGCGCAGCGCAGCACAGCCTCGGCCGGCAGCCCCTCGCGACCGGTCTCCTTGAGACCATGCCGGCGCAGGTCCCGCGTCACCAGCCCGAGCAGATCGCGATGCTCATCCAGCCATTGCGACATCGCCTTCAATTCACGGCCGATCTCGTGCCCGGCAAAAAGATCGAATATACTGGATTGGACGGTGCGTTCTTGGCGCATTGTCGGCTCCGGCGGTTACGGGTTTGTCTTTAGAATCAGTCGCTTGATCTAAAGTATACCTGAAACCGCCGGGCTTTGCCCGCGGAGATATCGCGATTCCTACAATAATTTCAGCAGTTTACCGTTTATGGACGGGCACTAGTGCCGCGCCACAGAGATTATGACTCTTTGACGGGGTAAGCTTTGCGGAGCTTTTGGCGGGCTTTTTCGGTTGTGAACATCCATTGGATCTTTGCGCCATTAGCGTTGCGTTGCTGCTCCCAGGCTGCGACTTCGGCGATTATGGTGTCTTTATTGTCGATACGACGGTCGAGGCATTGGCTGCGCAGGACACCGATCTCGATCTCGACCATGTTGAGCCAACTGGCGTGCTTGGGCGTGTGGTGGAACTCCAGTCGCTTCAGCACCCTTCGAGCCTCCGGGGCTGGAAATGCGTCGTAAAGCGCCCCGGCGGAATGGGTGGAGAGGTTGTCCATCACCACGCGGATGATCGGGGCGTCGGGATAATCGACGTCGACCAGTTCGCGCATGCACTGGGCGAAGTCTTGGTTGGTTCGCCGATCGGTGACCTTCACCCTGCGCCAGGGCTGGTGGGCGTCCATGAAGACAAACAGATTGACCGTGCCGTTTCGGCGATACTCGCAGTCGTAGCGTTCAAGCTGGCCAGGCTTGGCCGCAATGGGCTCGCGCACTTCGCCGATGAGTTGGGTCGGGCTCTCGTCGAAGCAGACCACGGGCCTTTGTGGATCAGGCGTCTCTGCGTAGAGGTCGAGAACATCCTCCATGCGCGCGACGTATTCCCCATCGAGCTTTGGGATGCACCACATGTCTTTGCGCCAAGGTTTGAGATGATTCTCAGCCAGCCGGCGACGTACGGTCTCCGAGGACAACTCGTCATGATCGGTGAGTCGGACCATCTCATCGGCCAGAAGCTCCAGGGTCCAGCGGGCTCGCCCGGGCGGCGGCTTTGAGCAGGCGGTCGCCACCAACAGCGCCTCCTCCTTGCTCGATAGCTTGCGCTCAACACCCGGGCGCGGTTCTTCACTGAGCGCGCCTTCCAGATTGGCTTCCACAAACCGGCGCTTGGTCCGGTAAATCGTCGATCCGCTGACGTTCAAGGTTGCCGCGATCACCTCGTCGCTGAAGCCTTCGTCCGCCGCCACCAGGATCTGGGCGCGCTTGATCTTGCGCGACGCATGGCGTCCCCCGCTCAACAAAACGGCCAGTTGATCACGTTCCGATTGGCTAAGCTCTACGTGAAACTTTATATTCATCGACACCTCCTTCAGCGCGGAGACGCAGATGAATCCGAAAATGAGTCCCTCACTTGACCCGCAAGCCGCAACGGCAAGACATGGCCTTACGCAAGTCCAAGGCCAGTACCTGGCCTTCATCTACGCCTACAGCCGCATCTTCAAACAGCCTCCGGCCGAAGCCGACATGCGTCGCCACTTCGCCGTTACGGCTCCGTCTGTTCACCAGATGGTGCTGACCCTCGAGAAGGCAGGATTTATATCCCGCGTGCCAGGCGCAGCACGCAGCATCCAACTTCTCATCCCACCAGAAGACTTGCCCATTCTACGATAACCCAACCCGTCATAATCTCTGTGGCGCGGTACTAGATAGGCATTTTGAGTGTTCACGGCAACGCGCTTCTGTTCCAGCGGCGGGAGGAAAACAAACCACCCCAGGTGATTCGGTCGGCTTCAATTCGCCCGCACGTCAACCTCAGTTTCCCATCCCGATTTCTGAGGATAGCCCCACGTCAGCTTCAAATGGCAATATAAGAGTGCACTAAAACAGAAACGACTCATTGGAGTTATCCATGCGAGCACTTGCGGCTGTTCCTGTTGCACCCAGCGTCATCATCGATGCCGAACCGTTCGGCTATATCAGAAAGGTCTACGTCGACGACGAGGCCTGCTGGGGCTTGTTCGATTCCGATGGCGACGTGATCTTCGTCGGCGATGCGGCCAGTGATTGCCACACCTATGCGGCGAAGGAACAGATCCGCATACAGATCATCCATTGAATCTCTGCGCGATGTCCGCGCAACGTGACGCCTGGCACGAACCGGCATCGCACCCAGCACGAAAATTGTGCTAAGGGAGACCGTCCGGCAAGGCGATCACGCCCTGCCAAACGTCGCATTGGGCTGGCATCAGCGGTAAGACGGCGCCGACGGTGTGACCACCACCTTGCCGTTGGAGACGATGATGAAGGCGAAGAGCAAGACGCCTGCCAAAGTGATAATCGACGCAAGAGCGACAAGCGGCTCCATGGCGGGGTTGCCCTGAAGCATGAGGTAGAGCGACGGCACCATCAGGGCGATGCCAGCCGTGTACACGTAGTACTGGATCATCGCGAGGCGCTTCTCGGCCTTCTGGGGATTGAGCGCATGGTAACCGAGAAAGATTGCCATGGTCACCCACCCCAGCAGATTACAGTGCGCATGCGCGCCGATGACGCTGTGATCCTGCGAAATTGCCATGTTCAGACCCATGACGACGCCGACGATCAGAAATATGACTGCGGTCTTGAAGTATAACTGCGAGATGCGTGGCATAGAGTATCCCCTTCCGTTTGCTCCGATAGTATTATCATTGCGCAATTCAATTGAGAACGGCCTACCTTCGGAGATTTAACCTTCGCCAAACTATCATGTTACCATCCGGCGACCCCATCCGCGAAGCGGCATTGCCGGCTCGTCGCGGAGGCGACGCAGCTTCTGAACAGTAGCGCATTTTTAAGCACTTCCTTAAACTCATCTCGACTATTCTGCCTCGCCGGCACATTCGCGGAGAGCGAGATGAGAGAGATCTACAAGCCCTTTGTCGCCAGCGATGACCCCGACCGGGACATCCGCTGCCAGGACGCCCTGCAGTTCGCATTTCGCGATCTCGTCGCGGCATCGGTCGAAGCGGGCTGGAGCGAGGACGAAGCGCTCGAGGCCATTATCACGCTTGCAGACGACAGCCTCGGGCGGATCGGCGCCAATGACGACGCCAAGACGCTGCTCGATGTGCTACGACGGATGGCGTAGCGGCACCCGCTTAGACAGGGTGGGTGAAGCCGGCTGATCTGATCGGCCGCGCCCTCAAGCGGAGGGCTTCTCGAGGCGCTCAAGAAACCGCGCTGCAATGTCTTCGTTACCGTGACATACGCGAGCGCCGGCTTGAGGAGGAACTGTTCTTCAAACGCCTGATCGGGGAGATCGTTGAAAGCCAGACCTTCTACGACTGTTCCTTTTAGAGTGCCGCCCTCTGGTAGTTGCAACTCATGGGTCTGGTAGATGCCGAGCAGTACGCCGTCCAGAACGAGTTCTTCGTCAGTGACGTTCACCTCGGCGAAACGCCCGGATAGGCGAACGACGTCCTCTAATCCAAGCGCAACTTGTTGCTCGTCGCCAACGATCTTGGTCGTTGCTCCCGCATCTCGTAGCACCTTTATGAATTTTTGGAGGGCCCTGACAAACCGGGGAGACCCCGCAGCTATCCTGGACGAAAACGGTTCGGCTGTCGCAGTATTCAGTCGCTGGGAAATGCGGCAATGGCCGTGCAACGCAACGCGACGCGAATTGGCTGAAATAACCGAAGCGAAGAGCGACTAGATTGTATCTGCTTCGAAAAGGAGTGGTGCCCAGAGCCGAGACACGGAAATTCAACAAAAACAATATAGTTAGCACGCCGCTGGACACCGGATCGTGCTACGCAATCATTAGGTTTTTTGGAAAAGTGTCCAGCCTATTTTGGTCCGCTTTGCGCCAAGCAGACGAACAGCTCGGCCGGAAAGCGTTCAAAACCGGGCGCAGCTGATCATCTGGCACGATGCGATCTGCCATACTACCGGGACGTGACCTCCAGAAACACAGTCGGCAAATTTTGCGGCAGGCACTATCGCCTTCTACTACTGATGCGGCGCATGTCTACAACGCGGCCATCGTGCTGCGGCACGGCAATCTCGAACCGGCTACTGCCCCTACCGCGGCAGTCGATCCGCCGGATAAACCGCGGTTGCGGAGCAGCCTCTCGCCCTCACTGCAACTGATCCCTCTGCCTCTATTGAGATCGGTGCCAATGTTGATGGTGATATTGGTCTGTGCGCTTGCCCAGGTCGGCAGGGAGATTGACGCGAGGGACAGACCGGCAGCCAGCGCTAGTGAGAGGAACAACGATCTAGGCAAGGCATCCTCCCTTTGGACAGTGTGCTCTGCGCACATGACGCTCGTTTTCCTGGCGAATGATACAACCCTGGGAGTGAGAGCGATAGAAGCGTAAGCGCACATCATGCGCGATTGGGTTTTCAATTTCTGCTAGACTGCCTCGGCCTCGCCTTGTTGCGGGGGCGAGTTTAACCAGGGAGGAAATCGATGGTTCGCCACCTTCCACCTTCGCTCGTCTTCGCCGCCGCCGCTCTGCCAGCTCTCGGCGCGGTTCAGATCGACCGGCCACGGTGACCTGCAAGGATCATAATGCAGCCAGCCACCAGGGCGTGGTAAAGATCGGTTCTACGGTGCGTGAGGCGTTGAAGAACGATCCCAAGCTGGGCAAGCTCAGCCAGGCCAACCTGCTCATGGCGATCAATAACGCCCGCGAGGCTCACAAAGACGCAAAGCTGATAGACGCGCTGCATATGTAACAGTCCCGCAAACGAACAAGCCTTGATGGATGTGGAGGAGACAATGGCACACTCGCTTTGCGGTCGCCGCATTGTTGCAGGTTTTCGGCCGACGCTGCTGGCGCTTGCGGGGGTCGTGATATTCAGCGGCTCCCCGTCAGCCGCGTTCGCGGACACGGTCGACATGCGCGACGTCGTTGTTCGCGAGTTCGAGGCGTTCGACCCCAATTATCGGGAACGGCGTCAGCAGTATGCGGAGCGCCTCGGGGCGCTCGCCGCCAGGATCGCAGCCGAGCAAGCTGCGGGTAACACGCTGCAATGCTCGGAGCAAATGTATCTCGAGGCAAAGTGGCTGCTCGGCTATACGGCAAACTGGGATGCACTCAAGGACAAGCTGGACCGCATCGAGCGGAGCTTGCAGGACAAAACCCAGGACTTTGCCACCGAGCAATCGCCGGTGGATGGTTTCTGGGGACTCTGCTACGATCAATGGTTCATGCGAGTAGGCGCGACAGCGACGGCCTTTGGCCTTCTCACAAGCCAGGGGCAACCCCCTCGGTATCGCTTGCGCCCGCGGCTCACCACCGGACGCGACCTCATCAACTATTTGCAGGGCCTGCTCATCTCGGATATCGAAAACACAGGCATCGACCACCGCGGCGAACTCAGCAGCGTGATGACGAGCTATTCAACGGCAGCCTACAAGCGCGATCTCCAGGATGTCCTTGCCGGCTTTGTAGCGCTTGACGAGAACATTGACTGGGATGCAATGCGCGAGGCTGCCTGGTTTTTTATCCACGGCTCACAGGATATCGGAACTGGCTATTGGGGAGCCTGGTACGTCATCGATGGTAAGATACGCAAGACCGCCGATCTCAGCATGACATTTCATGTCGTGCGGTACAGCAAGGGCGAAGTGGTGCGGCGCGACAATCAGGATGAGAATCGTATTGCCTCGCCTGTGAATGTTCCTGATGCACTTGATCATTGCCTCACAAGATTGCTCCTTTCTGCTGCGAGCGTTCAAGTCGCGGAGAGTTGAGCTGTTTCGGAATTTGCGCCGAAGATCATGGCATGGGCTTTATTTCGACGCCACTCTTTGACGCGCCGTTGCACTGTTCGCAGGAGTCCGTCGGGGTACTCATTCGGATAACGCTCTTGAAGCCGCTCGAGCAACTCGCGGCCTGTCCGCCAAGGTTCCTCCTCAAACCAAGAGCGGAGATCGTCGGTCACGCGGATGAGCGGGTCTGGTCTACGTCGCTCTCGGCGCAGTTTTGGTTTCGCTTTGGCCGTCGGACGGACTTCGCCTTCCGTCCAGGCGTGGCGCAGGTTCTGCAAGAACGTTTCGATATCCGGCGTGGCTGTTGACAGCGAGGCATTGCTGGCAACCTCGACAAGACGCTGCTGCGCTGTTCGAATATCGCGCAATAGTTTCACAGGATCCAACTGATCGCCGATGTGCGATAGCCGATTTCGGACTTCGGTCGGTGTTCTCGGATCTGCCAAGAGCCTCTGATAGGGTGTCGCAGGAGGATGATAGATCTTTTTGACCACCGCGCCATCGCGACGCTTCTCCCGCAGCTTAAAGGATGGCTGAAAGAAGTTTATGAACAAGCGCACCGATCGGTATAGATCGGCCAGGGTCGCAGCGGCCTCGACCCCCTCATAGCGATGATAACCAACAATGCGGCGAACGATCGACCCATTCTTCTGCTCGACGAAAGCCTGATCATTCTTGCGGTAGGGACGGCAACGCGTGAACTCGATATTGGAATCAAGGCAGTAATCCCTGATCGTTTCGTTGATGAACACGCTGTCATTGTCCGTATCGAAGCCGAGCAGCGGAAACGGCATCAGACGCCGCAACTCACTCAACACTTCCGTCAGAAGCTTCTGCTCACGCACAAGCAGAGGCGCACATTCCGTCCAGCCACTGGCAATATCGGTGAGGACTAGCGTTTGGACGAAGCTGCCCCGCGCAACGGGGCCGGAGTGGGAGACAAGATCTGCTTCAACAAACCCAGGCGCGGGATCATCCCAGTCAGAGAATGTCCGGACGGGGACGCTACGCCTTAACGCAGACGAAGCCACCGAATGCCGGCGTCGCCGGCCGCCCGCTGTTTCGCGAATGTCTTTCAGAGCGCGATCAATCGTCGCGGCGCTCATCTGCAATAACAGAGCCCGAACCCGGTCATCCAGGTTGAGGTGTCCGTGCCGCTCCATGGAGATGACCAGCGTCGGGAGCAGCGCCTTTAGCCGCTTTCCACAAACACGGTCGGACGACTCCCACAACACGATAAGCGCTTGGCGGGCGGCTTCGTCATAGATCCGAGGACGTGGTCGAGACGCGACTTGATTATGTGTGCCGCGGAGTAACCGCATCGCATGTTTCCGGTGCATGCCGCTGATCGCAACGAACTGATCGAGAATGCGCGATTTTTCCTCTCGGCTGCCTTGGAGGTAGCGCTTTGCTAAAGCTGCAATCAATTCTTTCTTGGTCGTCACGCTGATGTGCCTCATCTGATTTGCTCCGCACCCACAAATGCTGGGAGCAAATCAGATGAGGCAACGGCCAATAATCAAGGAGCATTTTTGGCGAGGCAATGCGGCCTCTCATCCAGATCGCCGCGCTATAAAGTGGATCATTGGCCGCAGATCATCAGGACGACCCTCGCCATCAAAGACGATCCTTATCCGTTCGGGTGGCGCAGTGGCGGGAAGTTTAACAATCACAACCTCTACGATGTCGCGACGATCTTCAAGTTCGGCTGGCCGCACATGAGCGAGGAGGAGCGCAGGACGGCCCGCGATGAGATCCGCCAGATGTTGCGCTGGTCAATCGGGAACACCCTGAACCCCGATGGTACCTATCGGCACGATCCCGGCTACGGGGACTCCTATGCCGACGAATATTATTTCGGCGTGTCGCTGCTCGATGTTCTAGGCTACTGGAAGCCTGCTGAAAGGTTTTGGACCGATGATCCGCTTGAGCCGGCCCTGGCCGGTCGTGCCGACTGCTGCCTCATAAAGCAGCGCGTCAAGGCATATGGCTTTGAGGGCTGGGCCGGTGCTGCCGCTTTGGAAAAGCTCGAGAGGAGTTGCAACGTGTGTCCCGCTTGAGCGGCAAACCAACGCTAAGTCAGCCGCCCAACCATGTTCGAAATCCCAATCGTCGCGTCAGGTCTGGAGCCCATGCTATCGCGGAACTCCGGTCACCGGAGTGTCCGCAATGGGGCCGAGAACGGTCATTGAGAGATAGTGGTATCCAGCCCTACGAGATTCTGGACACCTAGCAAAATAAAACACAATAAAATCAATGGTGATTTGGTGCCCAGAGCCGGAATCGAACCAGCGACACGCGGATTTTCAATCCGCTGCTCTACCAACTGAGCTATCTGGGCTAACCCGCTTCGCAGATGTTCTTTCCCGAGAAAGTACCGGGGGCCTTGGTTCGCCCCGGAAGCGAGCGGGGTTATAGCATCTTGTCGGGACATGGCAAGCGCCAAATGACAGTTTTTTGAGAACCCTTTGAATTTTCCGGATTCATCAACGAATTTAAGGGCTTCGCCCGTGGAAAACGAGCCTATTCCTCGTCCTCGTAATCCGCCTTCGCCTCGTCGTCGGCAACGGGGATGGCATAGGAGCCGGAGAGCCAGCGCGAAAGATCGACTTCGCGGCAGCGGTTCGAGCAAAACGGGTAGTGTTCGCGGTGGGATGGCTTGCCGCATTCCGGGCAAGGGTGCGTCTTGCGCAGCGGTTCCACCTTGGCAGCTGCTTTCTTTTCGTCAGACATAAGCGGTCCCTTCGAGGATCAGCCCTCGGGCCACCGGCTATGCACGTCAAAGCCTTCGCCGGTCAGCAGAAGGATGGTTTCATAAAGTGGCAGACCGACGACATTGGAGTAGGAGCCAACCATCTTCTGCACAAATGTGCCGGCCAGGCCCTGGATGCCATAGGCGCCGGCCTTGCCGCGCCATTGCCCGGAGGCAAGGTAGTTCTCGATCTCGAAACCGGAGAGCCGCTTGAAGCGAACCTTGGTCTCGACAATCTTCTGGCGGATCTTGCGGTCGGGCGTCACCAGGCACACGCCGGTGTAGACCCAGTGGCTGCGGCCAGACAAGAGATACAGCGAGGCCGATGCCTCATCCGCAAACTCGGCCTTCCCCAAAATGCGGCGGCCGACGGCGACCACGGTATCGGCGGACAGAATATAGCTGCCCTTCCACATCATGTCGCCCTTGATGGCAGCGAGCGCCGCCTCGGCCTTTTCCGTCGACAGACGCCGCGCAAGCGAGCGCGGGTGTTCCGACTTCTTCGGCGTCTCGTCGATATCCATCGGCATCAGACGCGAAGGCTCGATCCCTGCCTGGTTGAGCAGATCGACGCGGCGGGGCGAGCCGGAAGCCAGAATGAGCTTGTATTTCAGCGCCATGGAACCTCGACCACCGGAAGACGAAGAAAATAGCCTTTCGAGCCTTTGAGGCCAGGCCTACTTGAAGCGGTAGGTGATGCGGCCCTTGGTCAGGTCGTAGGGAGTCATTTCAACGAGAACCTTGTCGCCTGCCAGAACGCGGATGCGGTTCTTGCGCATACGGCCGGCCGTGTGGGCGATGATCTCGTGTTCGTTTTCGAGCTTTACGCGGAACGTCGCGTTCGGCAAAAGCTCGGTCACGATACCCGGAAATTCGAGGACTTCTTCTTTAGGCATATAGTGGTTTTCTTCCTGTCGGTTGAGATGACGGCGGCAGCCGCCCCAAATTTTGCGCGGAAACTACACAATCAACGGAGGTTTGTGAACCTAATTGATCGCGTTTCTGTCATTTGTTTCACGCCGATTGCGCGGCGATGGTATTTCTTCTAACCAGCCGGCTCTCGATGAGTTCGGTCAGATGATCACGGACTTCCCGATAGCTGTCCAGAATCTGCTCTCGTGTGCCCTGAACGACGGTCGGATCCTTGGTCGGCCAGTAAACGACTTCGATGGCATTTGACCGTGTCAGCTCCAGCGCGGCGTGGTGCGCTGGCGGCGAGAGCGTGATGATGAGATCGAAGTAGTCGTCCTCGAGCTCCTCCAGCGTGTGCGGATGATGCCGACCGAGAGAAAGTCCGATCTCCTCCAGTGCTACGTCGACGAAGGGATCCCGCTCCCCGGCGCGAACGCCTGCAGACTTGATGTAGACGTTCGCCGGTAGCATGCTGCGGGCGATCACCTCGGCCATGGGGGAGCGGATGGCGTTCATTCCGCACATGAACAGGATGGCGCCCGGCCTTGTCCCCTCGCCTGCCTCGACCGCGGGTTCCATCGCCGTCAGCCGCGCCAGTAGAGCACGCAGACCAGCGTAAACAGCCGCCGGGCAGTGTCGAAATCGACCTCGATTTTGCCGTTCAGACGGTCCCTCAGCGTCTGCGAGCCCTCGTTGTGAATGCCGCGCCGTCCCATGTCTATCGCCTCGATGCGGCTCGGCGACGCCGAGCGGATTGCCTCGTAGTAGCTTTCGCAGATCAGGAAATAATCCTTCACGATGCGGCGAAACGGGGTCAGCGATAGGATGTGGGTCGCGACGGCACCTCCGTCCTCGGTCGTGATCGCGAAAACCAGCTTGGAATCGACCAGCGAGATATTCAGTCGGTACGGGCCACCGTGATGGCCGATAGGGGTGAAGCTGTTTTCCTCGACGAGGTCGAAAATAGCGACCGCGCGCTCGTGCTCGACGTCGGGCGTCGCTCGGCCGATGGTGTCGTCAAGGACGACGTCGCAAAGCCGGAAGTCGCCCGCTGCCATCTCTCACCTTTCCAGATTGAGGCGGATCGCAACCGATTGCGCATGCGCGTCCAGCCCTTCGGACACGGCGAGCGCAATGGCAGCGGGGCCTAGCGTGCGGAGTTGCTCGGGACCGAGACGTAGGAGCGAGGTGCGCTTGACGAAATCGAGCACGGAAAGACCGGAGGAGAACCGCGCCGAACGTGCCGTCGGCAAAACGTGGTTCGAGCCCCCGACATAGTCGCCGATCACTTCGGGCGTGTGGGCCCCGAGGAAGATCGCGCCAGCATTGCGGATACGAGACAGCAGTGCATCCGGATCGGCAACGGCAAGCTCGAGGTGTTCAGGCGCGATCCTGTTTGCCAACGGAATAGCGCCCTCCAGGGACTTCACGAGAATGATCGCGCCAAAGTCCCGCCAGCTTGCGGCAGCGGTCTCGGCGCGATTGAGCGTCTTCAGCTGCCGTTCGACGGCTGCTTCTACCGACTTTGCGAACTCGGCATCATCGGTGGCGAGGATCGCCTGCGCGCTCGTATCGTGCTCGGCCTGCGCCATGAGATCGGCGGCGATCCAATCCGGATTGTTGTCCTTGTCGGCAATCACCAGCACTTCCGAGGGACCGGCGATCATGTCGATGCCGACGGTGCCGAAGACCTGGCGCTTGGCGGCGGCAACATAGGCATTGCCGGGACCAGTGATCTTGGCGACAGGCGTGATGGTTTCTGTGCCATAGGCAAGTGCAGCGATGGCCTGCGCGCCTCCGAGCCGGTAGATTTCGGTGACGCCCGCGAGCTTGGCGGCAGCAAGCACGGCCGGGTTGACGGCACCGCCTGTTGCGGGAACGGCAATGACAATGCGATCGACGCCGGCGACCTTCGCCGGCACGGCATTCATCAGCACCGAGCTCGGATAGCTCGCAGTGCCGCCCGGCACATAGAGGCCGACCGCCTCGATAGCCGTCCAGCGGGAGCCGAGCCCGACGCCCATGTCGTCCTCGTAGATATCGTCCTTCGGGAGCTGCCGACGGTGATGCGATTCAATGCGCAGGGCCGCGACCTTCAACGCACCCAGAACTTCGGGAGGAACCGCCTCAATGGCGGCGTCGATCTCGGCCTCGGTCACGCGCATCGGCGTCACGGCAAAATCGATCCCGTCGAACTTCTTCGAATATTCCGCAAGCGCCACGTCGCCGCGCGCCCTGACATCATCGATGATGGCGCGAACGACCGCGTTCACGTCTTCTGAAACTTCGCGCTTGGTCGTCAGGAAGGCGGCAAACCGTTGCTCGAAGCCTTCCGATGCCTGCTCCAGCCAGATTGCCAATGCGATATTCCTCTTTGATAACAGACGAACCAGATCTCAAGCGCCGGGATGACGCGGTTTGGATGCGGTTTCCCACGCCCCGCCGACATCCGCAAGCTGAACCTCGATGCACTCGACATCCAGCGCAATCGTTGCCGTGCCCGATAGTACCAGCTCAACCATGCCTTCCGGCCCCTCGCCTTTCTGTTCGAAGCGGATGGCCAGCAGCGACAAGACTTCGTCGCCATTCTTGCGATCGATGCCGGTCGAACGCACCGCAAGCACGCGCTTGAAGACGACAGCTGCGCGACGGCGTTCGAAGCCCTTGCGCTTCTTGCCGGCTTCCTCCCACACGAAGCGGTTGACGGCGACCGAGACCTGACCCTCGCGCGGCGACCAGGCGATATCGGCGATCTTGAAGACGCTATCCTGCAAATGCGCAGAGACGACGGCAAGATCCTCGCTATCGAGCGCAACAAGCCTCAGATCGGTCATGCAGGCAATACCCCATCGCCAATGCATCGCCGGAATGGCGATGCGTCTGACAACGGACATAAGGCGCGGCAACGCAATGCGCAACCGGCACAAAGGGCGAAGTGACGCCCTTTTAACTACTCGCTGACGCGCTCGACGATGGCGCCGCAGCGGGTGAGCTTTTCTTCCAAGCGCTCGAAGCCGCGATCGAGGTGATAAACCCGCGACACCATCGTCTCGCCTTCGGCAGCAAGGCCGGCGATGACGAGCGAAACGGAAGCGCGCAGATCGGTCGCCATGACTGGCGCACCCTTCAGCCGCGGAACGCCCTCGATCTTCGCCGTCTGGCCAGACAGCGAAATCTTCGCACCGAGACGCGCCAGTTCCTGCACGTGCATGAAGCGGTTTTCGAAGATCGTCTCGGTGACATGCGAGATGCCGGTCGAGCGCGTCATCAGCGCCATGAACTGCGCCTGCAGATCGGTCGGGAAGCCCGGGAAGGGATCGGTGACGATATCGACCGGCTTGATGCCTGCGCCATTGCGGCGAATGCGCATGCCGTTGTTGGTCGGCGAAATCTCGGCTCCGGCGCGGCGGAGCGTTTCAAGCGCCGTGTCGAGGAGCGCGGCATCGGTGTTCTCAAGCGTCACATCGCCGCCGGCCATGGCAACGGCCATGGCGTAGGTCCCGGTCTCGATGCGGTCCGGCAGGACGCGGTGACGCGCGCCGGAGAGCGAGGTGACGCCTTCGATTGTGATCGTGCTCGTGCCGGCGCCGGAAATCTTGGCGCCCATGGCGTTCAGGCAGTTGGCGAGGTCGACGACCTCAGGCTCGCGGGCGGCGTTGCCGATGACGGTTGTGCCGCGGGCGAGCGTCGCTGCCATCATCATCACGTGCGTCGCGCCGACCGATACCTTCGGGAAGGTGTAGCGGGCGCCGATTAGGCCACCCTTCGGAGCGGTCGCATTGATATAGCCGCTGTCGATCTCGAGGTTCGCGCCAAGCGCGGTCAGGCCATCGAGGAACAGATCGACGGGGCGCGTGCCGATGGCGCAACCACCCGGCAACGAGACGCGGCACTGGCCTTCGCGCGCCAGAAGCGGGCCAATGACCCAGAAGGAAGCGCGCATCTTGGATACAAGCTCGTAGGGAGCGGTGGTATCGACGATGGTGCGGCAGGTGAAGTGGATGGTGCGCGAGTAGGAATCTTCCTGGCGCTCGCGGCGGCCGTTGACGGCAACATCGACGCCGTGATTGCCAAGGATGCGCATCAGAAGCTCGACATCGGCCAGATGCGGCACGTTTTCGAGCGTCAGTGTATCGCTGGTGAGCAGCGAGGCGATCATCAGCGGCAGGGCGGCATTCTTTGCGCCGGAAATCGGAATGATGCCGTTAAGCTCATTACCGCCGACAATTCTAATACGATCCATGTGCGCTTACGGGCGATGCCCGCCTTTCTGAAAGGCTGTCTGTAAAAAAAGATGCGGGTGTTTAGACGAAATTAGCGGGGGCTTCAATTCGCTGTGAACCGAACATTACGATTCGTCCATTTTTGCGGCAGGCAGCCCATTCGTCTCATCCGCCTGCCCCGATCGACGGGCACGGGTCTGCTGTTTGCGGCGGGACAGATTTTCACGGAGCTTTTCGGCGGCGCGCTCGCGGCGCAGTGTCGCCTGTCGTTCGATCTCCGCCTTGCGGCTGTGCTGGCCTTTTTCGGTGTTCTCAGTCATGCCGCAGGCTTACCCGAATTTGCGCCAATTCAAAAGTGGCCCGACCTTAATCTCTACAAAGATGGAAATTGCGGCTTGCGCTTATCATGAAGCTGTGGCAATAGCCCCCCGTTCACGCAATGCAGCCGGTTCGGTTGCGCGTCTGGTCCTTGCTGCCGTAGCTCAGTGGTAGAGCACACCCTTGGTAAGGGTGAGGTCGGTGGTTCAATCCCACTCGGCAGCACCAGTTTTCCTTAAAGAAATCAATAGAGCGCCACCTTTCCGGCTTTGCTGGGCAGCCTGCCTTTGTAAGAGACAGCGGGATTATCAATGTTTTTATTTGACGCATTTCTGATCTGGAAGAAAGTAGCCCATTCGATACGACGCAGCTTTGTTGGAAAGAAGAAGTCCCATTCAGAGAATGCTCGCTATGCATTCGAAACGATGCCTAAAAAACTTCCTCGCGCAGTGTGGATGTATTGGGACAAACCTCTGGAGCAAGCGCCGCCAGTTGTCCGCTATGCTGTCGATTCTTGGATCAGGAAAAATCCCTCCTGGGATGTGAACGTCCTGAGCGATGCAAACGTAGCCGAATTCGTTAACGTACCACCTCCCAAAAGCAACCGCAAAATTCAGTGGCGGGCGGACTTAATCAGGGTCGCCCTGCTGCGGGACTTTGGCGGGGTTTGGGTGGATGCGACGACTTTTTGTGTCAAACCACTGGACGAATGGCTGCCACCGTTGATGGAGAGCGGATTTTTCGCATTTCCCGACAGTTATCCCGGCCGGACAATGGGGATTTCTTTTCTTGCTGCGGAGCCGCAAAATTACCTTGTGTGCAAGTGGTTCCGGTTGATGGTGAAATACTATACAAAGCGCGGGAAGCCCCTTCATTACTTTTGGGTCATGTATCTTTTTGAGTACATCATAAGGACTGACCGCAAAGCGCTCGCTATTTGGCAAGCCACCCCGAAACTCGCGTCAAAGGGTCCTATTCTCTTGAAGCGTATTCTGACACAGCCAGAGCTACTGGAGCCGATCCCCGACTACGTCGATACGGCAGCGATCCCGTGGTTAAAGATCAGTTCTGATACCAGCGTGAGCGATCTCTGACTCTTTTTGAGGTTTCCAAATCAGTTGAGTTCTGAATCAATACCGCAAACGGAGGTTTGCGGATGACATCAGGAATTCCACTGCGCGATGACTTCGACGGCTTCGCTCTTCGGGCGTTGGCCAAAGGCACGAAGGATGCGGCACAGGCTCGGCGGCTTCTTGCCCTTGCCGAAATCTATGATGGCCATTCCCGCAGCGATGCGGCCAGGATCGGAGGCGTGACCCTGCAAATTGTCCGCGACTGGTTATTCGCTTCAATGCGCGTGGCCCGTCGGGGCTCATCAATGGCAAAGCACCCGGCAATCAAGGAAAGCTTTCCGACGTGCATCGCCAGGCTTTGGCAAAGATCGTCGAAAGTGGCCCGATACCGGCGGTGCATGGCGTTGTGCGCTGGCGGCGCAAGGATCTTGCTCAATGGCTGTTCCAAGAATATCGGATATCCGTCGATGAAACGACCATTGGCCGCGAATTGAAGGCGCTCGGCTTTGCAAAGCTGTCTGCCCGCCCGCGCCATTACGCCCAGAACGAAGGCGACCTGGAGAGTTTTAAAAAAACTTCCCCGCCACACTGGCAACCATCAAAAGCAGGCTCCCCAAGAACATCGAGATTGAGCTCTGGTGGGCCGACGAAGCTCGGATAGGGCAGAAGAACAAGATCACCCGGCGATGGGCACGCAGGGGAACAAGGCCTTCGGCACCACACGATCAACGCACGATGTGGACCTATATCTTCGGCGCTATCTGCCCCAAGAAGGGCAAAGGTGCGGGTCTCGTTCTTCCCTACTGCGACACCAGCGCCATGAACCAGCATTTGATCGAAATCAGCCAGGCCGTCGATGACGGCGCTCATGCCGTGCTGATCGTTGATCAGGCGGGGTGGCATGTCACGCCGAAGCTCGATGTGCCCGACAACATCACACTGCTCTTCCTGCCGCCACGCTCGCCCGAATTAAATCCCGTCGAGAACGTGTGGCAATTTCTGCGTGACAACTGGTTGTCCAACCGGATCTTCAAAGATTACGAGGACATCGTCGCCCATTGCTGCGACGCATGGAACAAGCTGGTCGCTCAGCCGTGGAAGATCATGTCGATTGGAATGCGTGACTGGGCGCACCGGTTTTGATTAGCGCTCGTTGGTATGACACCAAGCTTAGCAATCAAGAGGTCTCGTATGCCCTCGAAAGCAACGCGGATATTGAGCTCCGGAAAGTCGCTGAAACCGCTCTTCAGAACCGGCAGGGCGAACGCCGAAACTCGTGAACCGTCGCGCGCGTGCGCTCACATCAACAGGCGGCTTGTAAGCGGCAGTGCCTGTTCGACTGCGCCTGCGTCTACGATTCGGAATCGCTTTATAACCTCAGTTCGGGTTCGCGGGCCCCGCGAAGTCGTTGGCTCGAAGACGAAATGTCTTGGTCAGGCGTCGAAGTGCCAATCCTTCGTCGGACGGCACGACAGATAGTCGGATGCGTCGAGATCCTCGATCATCCGTCTGAGCGTTAGGACAGTCTCCTCAAATGTAGCAAGCTTCGCATCGGTAACGTCCACGTTCCTACCCGTGGCGTCATCGATTTCGAGCCATCGCTGCTCGCCACGCCGCATGAAGACGACCAGAGAAACATACTTCTGGCACTCCGCAGTCAGCACATGCTTGAGGTTCTGCATCACCGATCTCCAACGCTGACAGGGGCGACTGACGTTGAGCCTTCCATGGTTGCACAAAGTGTCGTCTTCAGCCTGTTAAAAGCAGCGATCTGCCGCCGCTCAGAGGGAACAACGTCTTGCGCGGCAAAAAGATCGGAAACGCGCATGCCGATGAATACGGGATCAAGCAGCGCACCGGTTTTCCCGTTTGCGAGCCCCGAAAATATCGCTAAAATATCCTTTGCTTGCGGCCTTCTGGAGGAACGTGGAGGCTGATTCGCATGTTTTGGCGTAAGCAATGGAGGAATACGCCGATGGCCATAGAGAAATGGAATGATCCAATTCATGTGGGGTTCGAAAATACCGGCGCGCGCACCATCCTCGGTCCGCTGGACGCGTTGAAGTGCCTGGCAGACCTTTGGCCGAGCGCTCGCGGGTTGCGTTATCTTAAGGCAAGAAGCACCTGCAGAGCTGCCCTTGACGGTCGCAAGACGGTCGAAGAGGCTCGAGCGGAGTTTGTTGCCGCCGCGGAAGAAGCAAAGCTGAAGGTCAATTGATCGGGCATTCGGTCCGCTGACTACCGGCAGATTGTCGATAACCTGTCCCGGAACAGGGCAATGATTTATTTTTACTTAACCCTCGGCGGCGCTTGCTGTTGGGATCGCGACGAACCTCATTGCCATTCAGGCACGTCCCTCAATAAAACATTGGCAGCCATCATGATGATGGTCAGAGGCTCGTCACCCTCTGCGAAAGCAGACGAGCCTCGATTGCGATAAGCAGTCTCACGCCGGCTTCAGACGCCTTCTCCCGATCTTGTCCAACACTTTGCGCCCGAGCTTCTGGCCCGGCCCTTCGATGCGGGTGAAACCCAGGTAAGCCAGCGCATAGGCTAGCGGCAGGAGAGCGGTCACCACGATCGCAAAGCGTACCGGCGCCGAAATCTCAGACCCGAAATGCCTGATGATGAATGCGGCGATCGGCTGTAGCAGCAGCAGATGGATCAGGTAGACCCCGAACGAAAGCTCGCCTAGCCAATGGCAGAAGCGATTTCCCATGAGAGAAGAGACGCGGTCGCCGAGCCTTCCGACCAGGCCGGGCAACAGATGATAGTGCACCAGCGCGAAGAAGGCGACCACGAGTAGCAGGCGGACGGAAACCTTCGTCGAGGTCATGTCGCCGCCGATCGGAATCATCACCAGGATGACGGCAAGCAAGCCGTTCATCACGGTTTGCCGCTGCGTCACGAACAACCCATTGGCAATCAGCATGCCGCACAGGAAGACGTGCATCTTCAGCGGCAGGAAAGACGGCATCGGGAAATCGATATGTGCGGCCTGGACAGCCTTGGCGACGATGAAGGCGGCAAGCGCAATCAAGGCGGCGCCGGGCAACCATCTGGTTTTCCTCAAAAGCAGCATCGCGAGCGGAAAAACCACATAGAACTGCATCTCCAGGCCGAGGCTCCAGTCAGGCAGCGGCGTGCGAAACGCATAGGTCGGATGCAGCCCGAAGAGGAAACTTGCGTGGATGAGAAGGTTGCGCAGGCTGCCGTCCAGATAGCGCTCCGGCAATTGCGGGCCATGCGCGAGGAAGGTGTCGATGACCATCCGGCTCTCATAGAGCTGCGGCCCCAGCAACAGCGCGATGCACAGCATCACGTAATAGAGCGGCGCAATACGGAAGAAGCGCTTGAGCCAGAAACCGAACCAAGTGGTCGGCTTTTCCCAAGGATTGGCGGTCTCGCGTAACCGATAGTGAAAGACCATCAGAAAGCCGGACAGCATAATAAAAAGATCGACGCCCAGATCCGGCGACGACAGGATCGGAAGATGCCAACCTGTCAGTTGCAGGCTATGACCTAAGAGGACCCAAAGCGCAGCAAGGCCGCGCAGCCCGTCAAGGCATCCGATCCGCTTGCTCTCAATGATCATCGGGTATCCTTCCGGTTGAGGCTCAGCTTCGCGGAAGCTAACGCAATGTGCTGCAATGCACAACGCGCAACCAGAAAAGTTGATCGGCCCTGCGTGGGAGAGCGCGATCTTGGCGACCCTATGTCAGGAATTCCAAAACGAAACGGGGACGATCAACAGCGACCGTCACTCTGCACCTCGAGGTAGCCGACGCCGATAATGGCGCCGTCAAAAGACCGAATGAAGGATGGAACATAATGCGTCGTCGGCGCGGTGCAGGACACCGAGCCACTATATTCGTTCATTGCCATCTCATCCTGCGGCATAGCGGAATAGTCGCTCGTGATCTCGAGCGAAGCCGAAGCTGGCGTGATAAAGGTCCCTATTGCCAGCGCAAAAGCCGGCACTCCCAGTCGAAGAAGTCTTTGCATGCGCTTCTCCTGTGTTTTGATTACAAGCATTAACTAATGAAAAGCGTTTTTAGTTCCAGTGCTGCCGCTACTACTTTCGCACAGTGAATTCGTCGTATTTTCGATCAAGCTAAATTGTATGATTTTACATGATGGTAGGTACTGGCATCCATGTGCACAGCTATATGCTGGATGTGAGCGCCAAAACTGATGAGTTTACAGTATTATATTTGGGTAGCCTGACTAACGTCGCAACATCCGGCTGCGGACATAGTCCTTTCCTACCACCCCTTCAGCTATCTCAACCGCCCGCTTGAAATGGCCCTTCTGCCGAACGAATCCCTCAAGAACGACGTAAGGTCCGAGGATCGACACGACAATTTCGCTGCTATCAACGTCATAGGCGGCACTGAGGGCGCTTTCGACCGAGGCACGGGTCGATGCGAGGCCATGGCCTTGCTCGCAGGTACTGCAGTGACCTTCCGTTGTCTGAAATCGAAACACCATGACCGCCTCCGAATGACCAGGCCAGTTACTGGCTAACGCCGGAGGGCAATTTTAGTTGCACTGCACCAATCTATACTCCGAAGAAGCTCGCCGAGGCCGGCGCTCGCACTTGGCGTTTCGACCTGCCGAGCCATATATCCTTGGGGTTTAGGCGGGGTTGCAACGATGAAGGTACTGCTTCCGACGGTTCTATCGGTCGTGATGCTATCGGGCTGCACCACGGATAGTTCGACCGAGGTTCAGCCGATTCCGGGCAGTATTACCTACGGCGGGCAGCCGCGCACGAAGTTGACCAAATCGCCGCCCGGCAGTGCCATCTATAATTCCTTCTACGATTCCACCGGCACCAGGGTTAGGGAAACCTATATCCTCCAGCCGGATCGCACCCTGAAGTTGACCAGGCGTGTCATCGTTCCCGATTTCCCCTGACATGCTGCCGCTTGACAGCGACGCCGTTCGAGAACATTCAAGGAACGTTCAACATTTCCGCGGTGCGATTCTCCGCCGAAGCAACCGGACGGCTGAATGTATCTTGAAAAGCTCAATCCCCAGCAGCGCGCGGCCGTCGAATACGGCACGCTCGCTGATGGCGCCCACATTGCCGGTCCGCTGCTCGTGATCGCCGGAGCCGGCTCGGGAAAGACGAACACGCTCGCGCACCGCGTCGCGCATCTGATCGTCAAAGGCGCCGATCCGCGCCGTATCCTCCTGATGACATTTTCCCGTCGCGCGGCCGCCGAGATGGCGCGCCGCGTTGAGCGCATCTGCGCCCAGGTGCTCGGTAGCAATTCCGGCATCATGGCGGACGCGCTCGCCTGGAGCGGAACGTTTCACGGTATCGGGGCGAGGCTCTTGCGCGATTATGCGGAGCAGATCGGCATCGACCCGGCCTTCACCATCCACGATCGCGAAGACAGCGCCGATCTGATGAACCTCATCCGGCACGAGCTGGGCTTCTCGAAGATGGAGAGCCGATTCCCGACGAAGGGCACCTGTCTTGCGATCTATTCGCGCGTGGTCAATTCGGAAAGCGAGCTCAGCCTGGTGCTGCGCGACGCCTTTCCCTGGTGTTCGGCTTGGGAAAATCAGCTGCAGGAGCTCTTTGGCGCCTATGTCGAAGCCAAGCAGAACCAGAACATTCTCGATTATGACGATCTGCTTCTCTACTGGGCGCAGATGGTCAGCGAGCCAATCATCGCGGACGATATAGGCCGCCGTTTCGATCATGTCCTCGTCGACGAGTATCAGGATACGAACCGCCTGCAGGCATCAATCCTGCTGGCATTGAAGCCCGGCGGACAAGGCCTGACGGTCGTTGGCGACGACGCGCAGTCGATCTATTCCTTCCGCGCCGCCACTGTGCGCAACATCCTCGACTTCCCGGCGGCATTCAGTCCTGCCGCGAATATTGTCACGCTCGATCGCAACTATCGCTCGACACAGCCGATTCTCGCAGCGGCCAATGCGGTGATCGACCTTGGCTCGGAGCGCTTCACCAAGAACCTCTGGACAGAACGGCAATCCGCCCAACGTCCACGTCTCGTCACGGTGCGCGACGAAGCCGATCAAGCGCGATACGTTGTGGACAAGGTGCTGGAAAACCGCGAAGAGGGCGTGAGGCTGAAGCAGCAGTCGGTGCTGTTCCGCGCCTCCCATCACAGCGGCGCGCTGGAGGTCGAACTGACCCGGCGCAACATTCCGTTCGTGAAATTCGGTGGACTGAAGTTCCTTGACAGCGCGCATGTGAAGGACATGCTCTCCGCCCTGCGCTTCGCCCAGAACCCGCGCGATCGCGTCGCCGGCTTCCGGCTGATGCAGTTGCTTCCGGGCGTCGGGCCTTCGACCGCACAGCGCGTCATCGACCAAATGGCTGCCGATGCCAGCCCGCTGCAGGCGCTCGCCGAACTGCCGGCCCCGCCCCGTTCCGGCGAGAATTGGACCGCCTTCGTTTCGATGCTGCAGGAAGTCAAGACGGGCAAGGCCGGATGGCCGGCCGAGATTGGTCTCGTTCGCGAGTGGTATTGCCCGCATCTGGAACGCCTGCACGAGGATGCCTCGACCCGCCAGGCCGACCTGTTGCAACTGGAACAGATCGCCGGCGGCTATCCTTCGCGAGAGCGTTTCCTGACCGAGCTGACGCTCGACCCGCCGGATGCGACCAGCGACCAGGCCGGCGTGCCGCTGCTGGACGAGGACTATCTGATCCTCTCCACGATCCATTCCGCCAAGGGGCAGGAGTGGACCAGAGTGTTCATGCTAAACGTTGTCGATGGCTGCATCCCTTCCGACCTCGCGGTCGGAACCAGCGCCGAGATCGAGGAAGAGCGGCGGCTGCTCTACGTCGCGATGACCCGCGCCAAGGACAATCTCGACCTCGTCGTGCCGCAGCGCTTCTTCACGCACGGCCAGAACGCGCAGGGCGACCGGCATGTCTACGCGTCACGCACACGCTTCATTCCGGCGACGCTGCTGCAGTTCTTCGAGGTGGTGGGCTGGCCGCAGGCCAGGACCGATGGCGGAGCATCGCACCAGGCGCGGCAGGTACGCGTCGATGTCGGGGCGCGCATGCGCGGCATGTGGCGCTAGAGCTGTCTTCTGAAACAGGGAGCCGGTTTCGGGCCAAAGACATGCGTCAAACAAGAGATTACAGCGCCAACGGCGGCTCGGCAGGCCGGAAGAAGGCATCGATGACCGCCGGGTCGACCGTTTCGACGGTCGCTGGCATCCAGCGCGGATTGCGATCCTTGTCGATGATGGCAGCACGAATGCCCTCATAAAAATCCGGGCTTTTCAATATCTGCACGCAAGCACCGAGTTCGCGGTTGAGGCATTCGGCGAGGTTCCGACTTTGCCTGCCCTGGCGCAACAAACGAAGCGCCAGCTTCAGACTGGTCGGGGAGCGCGTATGGAGAATGCGCAGCATCTCGGCGGCAAAATCATCAGGCTCGTTCTCAAGCGCATGGATGATCTCCTCGACAGCGCCGAAATGAAAGCTGCGCTCGATCAGGTCTCTATTGCTTTTGACGGCGCTCGTTCCCGGATCGCTGGACAGATTCTTCAACACCGCTTCGACATCGCGCGATGCGGCGTTGCGCGGGAGCTCGGCCAGCGTATCGACAAGATCCGGCAGCCGAAAGGAGGCGATGTGGTGGTCGGCCAGACCAGCATAGATGACGTCTGCCGCGTCGATGGTCAGCCCAGTCAGGCCCATCCAGGTGCCGACCTCGCCCGGCGTGCGCGACAGCAGCCACGTCGCCCCCACATCCGGAAAATAGCCGATCCCGGTTTCCGGCATGGCAAGCCTGGTCCGTTCGGTCACGACGCGATGGCGGCCATGTGAAGACAGACCGACGCCTCCGCCCATGGTGATCCCGTCCATCAGCGCCACATAGGGCTTCGGATAGGTGGCGATGCGATAGTTCAGGCGGAACTCGTCGCGCCAGAAGGTCATGGCCAAATCCGTGCCGGCACGGCCGCTTTCGTGCAATGCGCGGATGTCGCCGCCGGCGCAGAAGCCGCGTTCCCCCTGCCCCGATACGACCACGGTGGCGATAGTGGCGTCTGCCGCGAAGTCGTCCAACGCAGCCGCAACCGCACGGACCATCTCAAGCGTCAGACTGTTCAGCGCACGCGGTCGATTGAGGCGGATGATCCCGGCCGAGGCGCGTCGTTCGACAATCACCTCACTCTGCTGAGCCTCGTCCCGCATGCTGATCTCCTCGCTCCCATGGCCATCGTTTCTCGCAATCCCGGCACCGCGCCTTGGAGTGAACCGGGGCTGTCGCCCTTACGGCACCTTACCGTACTCGGCGGCATAGTCGATGGTTGCCGGCAAGGCCGAGGATTGGTTTCGTTCCTCAGAACGACGCGGCGGCGAGCGCCTTCTGGATAGTCTGCAGATCGTCGACGTTGCGATTCATCAGGAACAGTTCCCAGTCAAGCGCACTTTGAACGACCGTCTCCAGCGAATCGTGCTTCGGCTTCCAGTCGAGAACACGCTGGGCAAGCGCCGAGTCCGCGACAACGCTTGCAGCATCGCCCGGACGTCTCGGAGCCATATCGACCTTGAAGGAGTGGCCGTGGAGGCGCGTCACCATGTTGAGCACGTCGAGGACGGAATAGCCGGTGCCGTAGCCGCAATTGGCAACCAGCGAGCGATTGCCACGGCGTAGATGCTGCAGCGCCTCCAGGTGAACCGCCGTCAGGTCGCTGACATGAATATAGTCGCGCACACCGGTGCCGTCATGGGTCGCGTAATCGATGCCGTAGACTTGAACGCTGCCGCGTTTGCCGAGCGCGGCCTCGCAGGCGACCTTGATCAGGTGGGTGGCGCCGGAGGTCGATTGGCCTGTGCGTCCCAGCGGATCGGCACCGGCAACGTTAAAATAGCACAGCGCGACATAATCGAAGTCATAGGCGGCCGCGGCGTCCCGCAGCATGAATTCCGTCATCAGCTTGGATTGGCCGTAAGGATTTTCCGGATTGAGCGGCGCGGTCTCCTTTACCGGTTCGGACGTCTTCTGCGGCCCGTAGACGGCGGCGGTGGAGGAGAAGACGAAATGGCGAATGCCGGCGGTGATCGCAGCGCTCAACAGCGCACGCGTCTTGCCGGAGTTGTTATCGTAATAGGCAAGCGGATCGGCAACGGATGCGGGCACGATCGCCGAGCCGGCAAAGTGGATGATGGCTTCGATGTCGTTCTCGATAAAGATCGTCTTCAGAACCTGTGCATCGGCAACATCGCCGAGATAGAAGCGTGCGCGCTGCGAGACCGTCCAGCGAAAGCCTGTCGAAAGGTTATCCAGGACAACGACGTCCTCGCCTGCATCCAGCAATGTCCAGACCATGTGGCTGCCGATATAGCCCGCCCCGCCCGTGACCAAAATTGCCATGTCCTGAATCCCCGTTTTCATACGCGGGGAGATCTGAAGCCGTTTTCCTTTCAGAATTTCGTATAAACGGCCGGTGCGGAGGCCTCCGGCCGGGTAAGTTTGCCGATGTGGTTAGATGCGGCTTTCTAGCTTTGCTACAATTCTATCGATGTGCCATTTCGGGCAAAAACGGTGGACGCAGCGATGCGCGATCCAGACCTTTCCAGACGTAAAAGCCATTCCAAAGCCCGAGCCACGCCGACATTCCTCCGAAGGGGTTGCGCATTTATGATTTTATACGCTGATACCAGACGTCCACGGAACATACTGGGACCGGCCACACGGACTATCGCCAGACGTTCAATTCCGTCGAAGGAATTCCGTGATGTCTTCCCACAGGATCGCTATCCCGATGGCGAACAGCCCTCCGGGAACCATGAAGTACAGGATTTTGACGGGATCAACGGTGAAGAACAGCAGGTACAGGAAGCCGTAGGCTCCCGCGACTACCAGCACCGTACCCAAAACGAGGGAAATTATCTTCCTCACCAAGACCCACCCCCACGCTAAACCTCTAAGGGAATTGCTACACCAAACATGGCCAAGCTGTATAGCTGCCTCACTGGCCTTCTGGTCGTCCTGGCTATTGTTGGCCGCATCTAAGGGAAGGGTCGCCTCAAAGGAGAAGAATGCCCGACCGCAGGATGCAATCCTCGCGACCGAAGCATGCAAAGAGGCTGGCTGCTCTCTGCATGTTGTCTAACCGCAATTGGCTGACAGTGTTGAAAAAGTCCAAAATCCGGGCTTATACCAGCGTGAGCGATCTCTGACTCTTTTTGAGGTTTCCAAATCAGTTGAGTTCTGAATCAATACCGCAAACGGAGGTTTGCGGATGACATCAGGAATTCCACTGCGCGATGACTTCGACGGCTTCGCTCTTCGGGCGTTGGCCAAAGGCACGAAGGATGCGGCACAGGCTCGGCGGCTTCTTGCCCTTGCCGAAATCTATGATGGCCATTCCCGCAGCGATGCGGCCAGGATCGGAGGCGTGACCCTGCAAATTGTCCGCGACTGGGTTATTCGCTTCAATGCGCGTGGCCCGTCGGGGCTCATCAATGGCAAAGCACCCGGCAATCAAGGAAAGCTTTCCGACGTGCATCGCCAGGCTTTGGCAAAGATCGTCGAAAGTGGCCCGATACCGGCGGTGCATGGCGTTGTGCGCTGGCGGCGCAAGGATCTTGCTCAATGGCTGTTCCAAGAATATCGGATATCCGTCGATGAAACGACCATTGGCCGCGAATTGAAGGCGCTCGGCTTTGCAAAGCTGTCTGCCCGCCCGCGCCATTACGCCCAGAACGAAGGCGACCTGGAGAGTTTTAAAAAAAGTTCCCCGCCACACTGGCAGCCATCAAAGGCAGGCTCCCGAAGAACGTCGAGATTGAGCTCTGGTGGGCCGACGAAGCTCGGATAGGCCAAAAGAACAAGATCACCCGGCGATGGGCACGCAGGGGAACAAGGCCTTCGGCACCACACGATCAACGCACGATGTGGACCTATATCTTCGGCGCTATCTGCCCCAAGAAGGGCAAAGGTGCGGGTCTCGTTCTTCCCTACTGCGACACCAGCGCCATGAACCAGCATTTGATCGAAATCAGCCAGGCCGTCGATGACGGCGCTCATGCCGTGCTGATCGTTGATCAGGCGGGGTGGCATGTCACGCCGAAGCTCGATGTGCCCGACAACATCACACTGCTCTTCCTGCCGCCACGCTCGCCCGAATTAAATCCCGTCGAGAACGTGTGGCAATTTCTGCGTGACAACTGGTTGTCCAACCGGATCTTCAAAGATTACGAGGACATCGTCGCCCATTGCTGCGACGCATGGAACAAGCTGGTCGCTCAGCCGTGGAAGATCATGTCGATTGGAATGCGTGACTGGGCGCACCGGTTTTGATTAGCGCTCGTTGGTATTACCGAAAGGTCAGCCAATTCGCGATTTGAGCGAATATTGCCGCTCGATGCTGTTTCACTTCCGCTACGCGGCACACACTGCTTGAACGCAAAATTGGCAGGTCCCCCTGCTCAATTTTCTGTGCCGGCCTCTGCGGCCGTTAAAACAATGAAGGTTTGCAGAAAACGGACTTTCAACAATATCGGCGCAAACTTGCCTCTCGCGGATCATCACGGTTCGCGCGGTGGCATCAACTGCACAATCCCGCGAAAGCCCGGCTTGAGCCGGGCCTTTCATCCTGTCAGAGCTTGAGGATATAGTCGCACAGCCGGTCAGCGGCCGTCTGGATCTGGGTCGGATCGCGCAGGAAGCAGGCCCGCAGGAAGAGTTCTCCGCCCGACCCGAAGGCCGTTCCCGGCGCAAGCCCGACACCGGTCTTGTCGACGATGTCGATGGCCGCCCTGCGGCTGTCGGTCACCCCGTCGATCTTCAGGAATGCATAAAGAGCGCCATCCGGCTTCAATGTCTCGACGCGGTTCGTTGCGATCAGCGCGTCGCAAAGGATGTCGCGGGAGCGTTTGGCCTTGTCGATGTTGGATTGGACGAACTCGTCGCCGTCGTTCAGGGCAGCGACCGCTCCGCGCTGGATAAACTGGGCGACACCTGAGGTCGAATACTGGATGAGGTTCTCGAGCACCTGGCCGGTTTGCGGCGGGGCAACGATCCAGCCGACGCGCCAGCCGGTCATCGACCAGTTCTTCGAGAAGGAGTTGACGAACATCACCTTGTCGTCCGGCTCCATCACATCGAGGAAGGACGGTGCGCGGCCGCCGGCGAAGTAATAGCGCGCATAAATCTCGTCCGCCATGATCCAGAGATCATGCTTGCGCGCCAGCGCCAGGATGGCCACGAGGTCGTCCTTGCTTGCGGTCCAGCCGGTCGGATTGGACGGCGTGTTTATGAAGAAGGCCGTCGTCTTCGGCGTGATCGCCGCCGCGATGCGGTCGAGATCAACCGCCCATTTGCCGCCCTCGAAAGTCAGCTGGACGCCGACCGAACGCGTGCCGGCAATTTCCAGGGCGGCCGCGATGTTCGGCCAGGCGGGTGTCAGGTAGACGAGCTCGTCGCAAGGCGAGGTCAATGCCTGCACGGCGATCTGGATCGCCTGCATGCCGGAACCGGTGACATAGAAATGCTCGACCGGCAGGGTTATGTCGAAATGCCTTGCGTAGTAGTCCGAGAGCGCCTGGCGCAGCTCCGGGATGCCGCGCTGATAGGTATAGAAGGTCTCGCCGCCGGAGAGCGCGTCCATCGCTGCCCTGCTGATGAATTCAGGCGTCGGCAAATCCCCCTCGCCGACCCAAAGCGGCAGAAGGCCATCGCGGCCACGGGCATAGTTGACGACTTCGACGATCCCGCTTTCGGGCGCCTGGACTGCGCGCGGGCTAAGGCTGCTTACAATCGACATGCATCACTCCGGTTTCCGCCTACATAAAGCAAATGCGGCGGCAAATCCCATGACAATCGGTGATGCGATGTCGATTTTCATGATGGATGAGCCGGCGAAGGCTCATGATTTGATCAGACGGCTGGGCGTTTGGCGAGCAGGTCACGGATCTCGGTCAGAAGCGCAACGTCGGCTGGCGGAGGAGGCGCCTCCTCGGGAGCAACCTTCTTCTGCCGCTCCACCTGAGCCTGCAATTTATTCACACCTTTGACCATCAGGAAGATGATCCATGCAAGTATGAGGAAGTTGATCAGAACCGTGATGAAGCTGCCATAGGCAAGAACCGCGCCCTGCTGGCGCGCAGCAGTCAGTGTCGGCGCGTTCACGTTGGAGGACAGGCCGACAAAATAGTTCGAAAAGTCGAAGCCACCGAAGATAGCACCGACGATCGGCATGATGATGTCGTCCACCACTGACCTCACGATACCCCCAAAGGCACCACCGATGATAACACCGACAGCAAGGTCCATGACGTTGCCGCGAGCGATAAATGCTTTGAACTCATTGAGCATCCGATCCGTCTCCCTCTGATACAGTCTCACTGACAGGTCATTGTTTTTATTAGCTACATCTTCGATGCAATTATTCAATTGCTAATTACAAATTTCGCCGCTCCAACGGTCTTTGACTTAAGGCCTAGAGCCCACCCGATGTTCAAAGCTTTTGAATTGCCTTAATCTCGGTGCTCCGGGAGAACCGTGGTGCGCCGGTGGAGGTTCGATGCTGCCAGGCTGGGTCATACTTGCATCTGCATTCGGCTATCTGCTGCTCTTGTTTGCCGTGGCGAGCCATGGCGACCGCAGGCGGCGTATGTACGGAACGCCAGTTGGCGGCCGGCCGGCCGTCTATGCACTCAGCCTCGCGATCTACTGCACCTCCTGGACCTATTTCGGCAGCGTCGGCCTTGCATCCCAGCGCGGGCTGGAGTTCCTCGGCATCTACATTGGCCCGATTCTCGTCTTCACGCTCGGCATGCCCGTGCTGCGACGGATTATCGAGCTTGCCAAGGCCGAGAAGCTGACATCGGTCGCCGACTTCATTTCCGCGCGCTACGGCAAGAACCCGACGGTCGCGACCATCGTGGCGCTCATTTCGCTCGTCGGCGCCATCCCCTACATCGCGTTGCAGCTCAAATCGGTATCGAGCACCGTGACGGCGATGCTCGATCCGTCGGACTACGGCATCGGCAGCGGCAACCTTTATTTTCTCGACCTGCCGCTACTCGTAACGCTCGTGCTCGCCTGCTTTGCGATCATGTTCGGCACGCGCCACACGGATGCGACCGAACACCAGGACGGATTGATCCTCGCCATTGCCATGGAGTCCGTCGTCAAGCTTTTCGCCTTCCTCACGGCCGGCGTCTGTGTGATCTGGTTCCTGTTCGACGGTCCATCCGACCTTTGGCAGAAGGCCAGCGAGAACCAGCTCGTGCTCTCGGCGCTGCATTACCAGACGCCGATCAGTCGCTGGATCACGCTGATCCTGCTGTCGGCCTTCGCCATCATCATGCTGCCGCGGCAATTCCACGTCACGGTTGTCGAGAACAGGACCGCCCGGGAGCTCCGGTTCGCCGGCTTCCTGTTCCCGCTCTATCTCGTCGTCATCAATCTCTTCGTCCTGCCGGTGGCGATCGGCGGCCTGCTGACGTTCGGCGGCAACGGCAATGCCGACCTGTACATGCTTTCGCTGCCGCTTGCCGGGCAGATGCCTGTCGTCTCGCTGATCACCTTCATCGGCGGCTTTTCAGCGGCGACTGCCATGGTGATCGTTGCTTCGGTCGCACTGTCAATCATGGTGTCGAACGACATCATCATGCCGATCTTCCTGCACCGGAAGCTGACCGACCGCACAGGACAGCGCAACAACTTCGCAAAGACGCTGCTCAACATAAGGCGCAGCGCGATCTTCGCCGTGCTGCTGCTCGGCTACGCCTATTACCGCTCGACCGACAGCACGACGGGACTGGCCTCGATCGGCCTCCTCTCCTTTGCCGCGATCGCGCAGATGGCCCCTGCCCTTTTCGGCGGCCTCGTCTGGCGACGGGCCAATGCCCGCGGCGCCATCCTCGGGCTGACGTCGGGCTTTGTGATCTGGGTCTATCTGCTGTTCCTGCCCTCGCTTGGCGGACCGGACTATTCGGGGGTCGCAAGCGCGGTCCTCGGCTTCATCTTCCCCGGCACGACGATCTTCACCGGTAACGCTGCCGATCCGCTGGTCAATGCCACGGTGATGAGCCTGCTCGTCAACACGGCCTTCTTTGTCATCGGTTCGGTGACCCGCAATGGGCGACCGCTTGAACGCATCCAGGCCGGTATCTTCATCAAACGGCAGTCCCGCTCGCAATTTGCCACGCGTGGCTGGAAGACCCGCATCAGCGTCGGCGACCTGAAGGCGACGGTCTCGCGCTATCTCGGCGAAGAGCGCATGGAGCGGTCGTTCCAGACCTACCAGCAAAATTCAGGCCGCAATCTGGACGATGACCAGCCGGCCGACATGGCGCTCATTCACTTTACCGAACAGCTGCTCGGCAGCGCCATCGGCTCTTCGTCCGCCAGGCTCGTGTTGTCGCTGATCCTTCAGAAGGTAGAAGACGCCTCCGCCGATACCGCTTGGCTGCTCGACCAGGCAAGCGAGGCGCTGCAATATAACCAGGACATGCTGCAGACGGCGCTTTCGCAAATGGACCAGGGCATCGCGGTCTTCGACAGCTCGAACAACCTGACGATCTGGAACCGGCGTTTCCGGCAGTTGCTTGATCTGCCGGAGAATGCCGGACAAGTGGGCTTCCCGCTGGCCGACATCGTGGCAATCCTTAGCCAGCGCGGCGATGTTCCTGCCGGCGACGTCAACCAGACCGTTCGCCACTTCCTGACGCTCGACAAGCCCTTCGCGCTGGTGCTTGGCAGCGGCGAGCGCATCATCGAAGTCCGCTCCAATGCCATGCCGGATAAGGGCATCGTCGCAACCTTGACCGACATCAGCCAGCGGGTCGCTGCCGACCGAGCCCTGAAGCAGGCGAACGAAACGCTGGAACAGCGGGTGGCCGAGCGGACGGCGGAACTGACCCGCGTCAATCACGAACTCGGTGAGGCGAGAGCTGCGGCAGATGAAGCCAATCTTGGGAAGACGCGCTTCTTCGCTGCTGCCGGCCACGACATCCTTCAGCCTCTCAATGCCGCCCGGCTCTATTCTTCGGCGCTGGTCGAGCGCATGGGCCAATCTGAAAGCAGCGCGATCGTTCGCAACATCGATTCCGCGCTGGAATCGGTCGAGACCATCCTTGGCGCGGTACTCGATATTTCGCGGCTTGACACCGGCGCCATGCGGCCGCGCCTCGCCTCCGTGCCCCTTTCCGATCTGCTGGAGCGGATTCAGACCGACTTCGCGCCGATCGCCCGCGAGAAGCAGCTGAAGCTGGTGGTGATGCCAACCTCGCTGCGGGTCCGCTCCGACCCCAACTTTGCTTCGCCGCCTCGTGCAGAACCTCGTCTCCAACGCAATCAAGTACACGATCGACGGCAAGGTGCTGGTCGGCGCGCGCCGCCGCGGAAGTCAGGTCGTCATCCAGGTCATGGATTCTGGGATCGGCATTCCGCCGTCGAAGTTCCGGACCGTCTTCAAGGAATTCGCCCGGCTCGACGAAGGCGCCAAAACTGCCTCCGGTTTGGGGCTCGGCCTCTCGATCGTCGATCGTATCGCGCGCGTCCTCAACCATCCGGTGGAACTGCACTCGACACACGGCAAGGGCACGGATTTCCGGATCGTCATGCCACGTGATGCCTCACGGCTTGCCGAGCGTGTCGGCGCAGCCCAACCGGTGGAGCATTCGGCGCAGAGCCTCAAGGGACTGCGCATTCTCTGCATCGACAACGAACCGCATATTCTGGAAGGCATGCAACTGCTGATCAGCGGCTGGGGCTGCGAAGTGCGATGCCTGGACTCGCTAGGGGCGGTCCGTGCAGTCGATGCGCGCCAGGTACCGCCCGACGTGATTATCGCCGATTATCACCTTGGCGACGGCACCGGCATTTCGGCCATCATCACACTCAGGGAACGGTTCACGGCGTTTATCCCGGCTCTTATCGTTACTGCAGACCGCACGCCCGAGGTTCGCGCCGAAGCGGAGCGGCACGGCATCGGCATCCAGCACAAGCCGGTGCGTCCGGCAGCGCTGAGGGCCTATATCACGCAGATTTCTGCGCAGAAGCGCACGGCGGCTGAGTGACGTCCATGTCCTTCGTCATCACGTCGGCCACGAGGCTGCGCACCCGTTCTGCGCTCGGCACATCGCCGAAAAGAATTCGGTAGATAATCGGCGCAACAACCTGATCCATCACCGCATCGACCGGCGGAAAGCTCTCGCCGCGTGCAAGCGCCCGCTCGCTCAGCAGTTCCATCTGCTCGCGGGTGAAAGCACAGCACTTGCAGGCGTTGGCATTGTCTTGCGCGGCCAGCACGTCGCGGATCATCTCACGTCCGACGCCGGAGGACATCTCCTCGGCATATTGCTCCGCCCAGGCTTCCAGGTCTCCCCTGCCGCCGCCGCTGTCGATCGGCTGCATATCGGGGCGCAGGCGCTCGACCGCGACGTCCGCCAGCAACTCCTGCAGGTCACCCCAGCGACGGTAGATCGTCGATGGGGTGACGCCGGCCTTTGCGGCAATCAATGGGATCGTGACATCGGCACGGTCCATGCCGGCAAGCAGTGCGCGCACCGCCTGGTGCACCGAAGCCTGCACCCTGGCACTGCGACCACCCGGTCGGAGATTTTCCTTTGCTGCCATTTCTAACGTCCTGTCTTCCTGCCCCGGCGCATGGTTCAAAATCTTTGACCGATTCATTAACGCAAATCATTTGCTTTTAGCGTCAGATCGACCTACGTGGCTAACGCAACGAATTAGCTTTAAGGGGCTTATATATGTTCCGCGCCGCCGATTCCACAACGACCTCGCGCAATCCAATCCCTTTCCACGCGATCACGCTGGCGACCTTCTTCGGCGCTTCGGCAGCACCTACGCCGCTCTACCGGATCTATCAAGAAAACCTCGCCCTCTCTCCGGTGCTGATCACGGTGATCTTCGCGGTCTATGCCTTCGCGCTTCTTGTGGCGCTGCTGATTGCCGGCTCGATCTCCGACCACCTTGGCCGCAAGCCGGTGATCTTCACCGCGCTCGTTTTGGAAATCATCGCCATGGCGCTGTTCGTCGTTGCCAGCGGCCCCGGCTGGTTGATTGCAGCGCGGATCGTGCAGGGCCTAGCAACGGGCATCGCCGGCGCTTCGATCGGCGCCGCACTTGTGGACATCGACCGGGCGAAGGGACAGCTCGTCAACTCCATCGCGCCGCTCTCCGGCATGGCCGTTGGCGCCATCGGCACCAGCGCCTTGATCCAATACGGACCTTTCCCGCTTCACCTCGTCTACGCCATCCTGCTCGCTGCCTTCGTCGGGCAGGCCGGCGCCATCTGGGCGACGAGCGAGAGCGGTGGCCGGCGGCCGGGCTTCTGGAACTCTCTGAAGCCGACGATCTCGATTCCGCCGCAGGTCCAGCGCCCGCTCGCCTTGGTGACGCCGATCAACATCGGCAATTGGACGCTCGGCGGCTTCTACCTCTCCCTGGTTCCCTCGCTGGTCGCCAGCACGACGGGCAGCCGGGCCCCGCTGACGGGCGGGGCGATCGTGACAGCGCTGATGGCGTCCGGTGCGGTTGCTGTCTATCTCAGGCGCAGCAAGTCCGGCACGGCCAACCTCGGTTTCGGCACGGCCGCGACCACGCTTGGCATTCTGACAGTGGTCGGCGGCGTCCACCTCGGCGCCGTGCCGTTGCTGCTAATCGGCACGTTCCTGACGGGAGCCGGGTTCGGCACAAACTTCCTTGGTTCAATCGGCACGATCATGCCGCTCGCCAAGGCCGACGAGCGCGCCGGTCTGCTGTCCGCTTTTTATATCCAGAGCTATCTGGCTTTCAGCCTCCCAGCCATCCTCGCCGGCTTCCTGGTCAAATCGCTTGGCTACCAACTGACCACCGACCTCTATGCAACGGCGATCATTCTGGTGACGGGCGCCGGGCTGCTGGGTCTCCGCGCCGAGCGCAAAAGAGCTGCGAGACTGCCGGCCTGCGGCTAGAGGTAGCTCGTCACCGCCGGCTCGTTCCACCAGTTGTCGTGACGCCCATCCATGTAGCGGATGGGCAGCGCGGCCAGCTCCTCCGGCGGTATGTCGTCGAGGCAAGCGATATTGATCGAAAAGTAGTCGCCGCCGATCTCGGGAATATGCCCGTGCCCGTAGGCATGCAGGCCGCATGTCGTGCAGAAGCGGTGATGGCCGCTCATCGATGCGAACTGATAGTCGCCCGCCGCCGTCTCCTCACACAGCAGGCGAAAGTCTTCGGGTTTCACGATTGCGCCCCAATAGCGCCGCTTGCCGCAGACCGAGCAATTGCAGCGGCCGGTGCCCGCTTGGAGATCGGCATCGACCTCGTAGCGGATTTTGCCGCAATGGCAGCTGCCCGTGTAGGTTTTCTTCATGGAAATTCCTCCTCCAGCTCTTTGCAAGGCCGCTCGACTATGACAATATGTTGTCATGCTCGACGAAATACATAAGCGACAACATGTTGTCAACCAAAATCGCCCGAAGCGGAGCGCCGAAGGCGATGCCTTCTCGCTGTTCGCTATCACCGCATTGCGGCTCGCCGGCCGGCTGACCGCCGCCGGCGACGACTTGGCGAGGCCGGCCGGGCAGACGAGCGCCCGCTGGCAGGTGCTTGCGGGTGCTCAAAGCGGAACGCATTCCGTCGCACAGATCGCCCGGCTGCTTGGGGTTGCCCGGCAGGGCGTACAACGGCTGGCGGATACGCTGGAGGCTGACAGGCTGATCAGCTACGTCGACAATCCGCAGCATCGGCGCGCCAAGCTGGTAAAATTGACGAATGAAGGCGATGCCCGCCTCGCCGCGATCGAGGCAGCGCAGGCAGACTGGGCCGACAGGCTCGGACAGTCTTTCACCCCCGCGGAGCTCGAGGCAGCCCGAGCCGTGATGACCCGACTGATCGAAACCCTCGATGCGGAAACCGGCAAGGCATAGGCCCGCTTCACCGTCCAATCGGCCTGAAGCAATTTGCCTATGGAGATCTGCTGGAAAAGACGCGAGCAGTCGCCGGGTTTATCCTTCACGCCGGCCACTGCGTGCAAACCAATGTGAACTAGGTCTCCTGGCCGGCCTGCAGGCTGCCGGCGTTCATCGAGGCTGCATGCGCTTCAAGGATGGCAGCGGCTATGACTTTCTGAAGCTCGTAAACCAATGTGCGCGACCGCTTGCGATCCAGATCCTGCGCCGCCTTCGCAAGATTCAATCCCTCATTGAGGACTATATGGTGCGCTCGCGTCAGCGCCCAACTCTCAATATCAAGACCTATCATTCGGAATCTCCGCCAAATCATTCAGCATCAAAGACATTCACGAATCACGACACGCAGAGCACTCACGCAGCAAGAAGAATCATAGTTGCAATATTTTGCAAATAGGATTTTCGGAAAAACGCCCGCCCGGTGCGAAATTTATTCTGCTTGAGTCCCGCGCGCGGGAGACTCGAGCTTTCGGCCGCTTACGCTGCCTCAAGGGACATCCGACGGACCCCTGCAGGACTGCACATCGATCCCCACGCGCGGCATGGGAGATCGCAACAAGCTCTGATCAGACCTTGGTGGCAGGCCCCTTGTTGCGCTCCAGCAAAGCCTTCACCGTAACGTCGTTGATCTTGCCGCTGGGCTCCTGGCCGATCGACTTCTGGAAGTTCTTGATCGCCGCGACGGTCTTCGCGCCCATCTCGCCGTCCGGCTGGCCGGCGTCGAAGCCGTTGTTGTTGAGGATAGCCTGGATGTTGCGGATCGCCTTCTTCATGTCGACGGTCGAGGTCTTGGTGGCATTGCCGACCCATTCATCGGGGACGTCCACGCCATTCGCCTTGCTATCGAGCGGTGCAGCCTTCCAGAGATCGGCCTTGGCGCGCGCCGTCTGCAACTGATCCGGCTTCATGGCGTTGGCGACCTCGTCACGCTTCTGTGACGCGTCCTTGTCACCGCCCTTGGCGGCAATCGCGAACCACCTGTAGGACTCGGTCAGATCCTGCGCGACGCCATTGCCGCGGGCGCAAAGGATCGCCAGATTGAACTGGCTGTCGGTGATGCCGAGATTGGCCGCCTTGACGAACCAGTCTGCAGCCGCCTTGTAGTCCTGCTGGCCAAGCGCGCCGGAGGCGTAGAGCACGGCGAGATTGTGCATCGCGCTGGCGTTGCCCTGGTTTGCCGCCTGCTCGTAATACTGCTTCGCTTTGGCGATATCGCGATCGATACCTGTGCCCTTCTCGTAAATGTTGCCGAGACGGTATTCGGCCTGCGCGAAGCCCTTATCCGCAGCGAGCTGATACCAGCTTATCGCCTCCTTTGGATCGACGGTGATGCCGGCGCGGCCTTCGCTATAGCGCGCGCCGATCTCAAAGAGCGCCAACGCATCGCCGCTCTTGGCGGCATCGGCGAGCGACTTCGGCTGCACGACATCGGGAATGGCAATACCTGCTGTTTCCGTGGCCGGGGCGGCGGGCGCAGTGGCCATGGCGGCGGTCACCGGGGCCGTATCCTTTGCGACGAAGCCGGATGCGTCCTGCGAGGTGCCGGACGGCGCGAGCGGGGCGGCCGCATCGCCATTCAGTGGTGCGGTTGCCGTCAAGTGGTCGGGCGCTGCCGGCGCGGGTATCGGATCGGCGCTTGCAAGCGGCGCGATCGGGGCTTTTGCGGCAGGGACTTCCGGAGCGGTCGCTTCGGCCTGATCCGGTGCCGTTTCGCTGTCGGGCGGCAAGGCATTGCTGGACGAATCCGTTAGTACAGCAACTTCGGCGGACGGCGCCGGTTGGCCGCTTGTCAGCGTGCGGGCAAGCGGGAACGCCATGATCGCCAGCAGCACGGCACCGACGGCAAGCAGGATCGGACGGCGGAAGCGCGAGAAAGCACTACCCTTCACCGCATCCTTGTCCTTTGCCTTCTTCTCGGCCTTGACGGGCTGCGGCTTTGCGCTCGGTTCGGTTTCCAGCGCCGCGGCTTGTGCGGCGCGGCGGGCAGCAGCAATGTAGTCGGCGCGCTCGTTTTCGGTCGCCGGTTTGACGTTCGTCCGCACAGAGTTCTGGCTGGCACGCACACGCTCCAGGATCTTCTTGATGTCCGGCGCACCCGAGCCCGGCTCAAGCGGCTCATTGGCGGCTTCTGGCGGCATCACGTCGACGGGATCGATGGAAGGAGCAGGATCAATAAGCGTGCGTTCAGCGGCAGCGGTCTCCACCTTTGCCTTCTTGCTCGGCAGTAGACGCTTGCCGAGGCCCGCAAGCAGGCTGCCCTTCGAGGGACCTGCAGAAGATGCCGGCTTCGTCGCCGCCTCGATTGCGATCGCACTGGTGTCGGTTGCGGCCATGACTGGCACGGCGGGCGCCTCTTCGGCGACCTCGAGCTGACGGCTCGCCGGGGCGCGGGTTCCAAACACCGCCGGCTTCTGCGCGTCGTCGGCGCCGGCCTGCATCATCGCATAGGTATCGACTGCGAATTCGACATCGGCGGCCGGCATCCTCGGCGCCGGCCTTGCGACAGCGCGGTCTTCCATAGTGTCCAACCGCTCGGCGATCTGGACCAGCGTTTCGTGCAGGGCCTGAAAGGTCCTGTGCGTGCGCTCGTCGCTGCTGCGGCTGAGGTCCTCGAGCTGGCGCAAGTCTTCGGCAAGCGCATTGAGCGCCGACATATCAGCCGCAGCCGGCGCACCGCCCTGCAGAGCGCCGCTTCTCGCATAGGCCTCCACCACCGCTTCGGCCGCCTGGCGGGCAGCCTCGATGATATATTCGTCGCTGGTCGCCATGTAGTCTTCGATCGCGCCCATGCGGCGGTCGAACTCCGCCGGCAGCTCGGCCGCGGGCCGCGGTTCGCTCATCAGCGCCGACAGGTTTGCGATCTGGTCTTCGAGGTTCTTCAGCGCATATGGATCGGCCGCCGATGCCGCGGTGCTTTCCTCCAGGCGCGCGACGATATCGCCGAGCCGACTTTCGATGCGGCGGAAAGCGCTATCGTCCACGGGAGCGGCGACGGGCTGAAGCGGCTGGAAATCCATCTCGTCGATGCGGCGCGCCAGATAGTCAAGGCGCTGCGCGAGGGCGTCGTTGACCGAGCCGACCTCGAGCGCGTCGATCTTGCGCGAGATGTCGGCAAGCGCGCCCGTCAACTCCGGCTGCGGCGCAGCCTTGTGGCTCCGCTCGAGCAGAAAGGACAGGTGCTCCAGGCGCTCGTCGAGGCGCGAGGTGGCCTCGGCATTCGCGAGTTCCTCGACGCGCAGCGTCAGGGTTTCAAGCCGGTCCGCCAGGCCATCGGCCGGCGCCGCGCGGCTCGCGACGCTGTGGCCCATCATATCGATCTGTTCGCCCAGGGCGTTGAGGCGGCCTTCGAGGCGATGCATCATGGCCGGATCGCCGCTGGCGGCGGTGCGACCGGTTGCCGCGATGGCGCGGCTGATTTCGTCGAGGCGGCTATCCATCGCCGCAAACTGCTCGGCCATCGCTCGGTCGTGCGGCTGGATCATGCTGCCGAACTGCTCCATCGCCGTCGCGATGGAGATAAGCTTGTCTTCCAGCGCCCGCACGGCCGGGCTTTCGCCCATGCCGCCGATATGGCGCTTGATGTCGTCGAGCCGGTAGGCAAACGCCACGAGCTCTTCCTGCAGGCCGGCCGTGTCGAGTGCATGCAGCTGGTGCTCGAAACCGTCCCAGCGGGTCTCCATGTGACGAATTGAATCTTCGCGTGCGAGCCCGTCCATCAGCGAGCGCAGCTCTTCGAACTCGCCGCGCAACCCTTGCACCTCAGGCACATTGGAGTGACCGGCAAGCTGATCGATGCTACTCGCAAGGCGGCTCATGTCGGCGCGGATGTCATCGGCGAAGCGGCGGTCCTCCGCCCCGACCTTGATGCTGCGGATCTCTTCGCGCAGCGCGTTCATTTCGCGCGTCACGCCCTCAGAGATGTCGCGCTTCAGGTCCTGGCGAAGATTGACGAGCGCCTGCGCGATCTCGGTCATGGTGTCTTCAGCAACGCGGTAGGCCGGTTGTGGCGCGGCCGGCTGCGCAGCGGCGGAACGCGGCGCGTGTTCGCCAACCGGGAGCGGCGCACGCGAAGAGGCTGGCTGCTCGCGCGTGTAGGATGCGGGCTCGCGCAGCGGCGGGCGTTCGCGGCTCGCCTCCAGAATGCGCTGGCGCTGGCGAATTTCAGCGAAGGGATCCGGCCGCGCTTCGGCGCCATGAGGTGCGCGGGCGGCATAAGGATCAGCGTAGCTCTCGCGCTCCGGCGCCGGGGGGCGCTGGCGCTGGTCGCGGGCACCAGTGCCGATCAGCCCCTCGATCCTCGCCTCCAGACCTTCGATGGTGCGGTTCAGCGCATCGAGCGACGCCCTGTCGGAATGCCGTGGGGAATTTGATCGCGATCCGTTCATCTTCTTGCTCGCTTCGTCTGTCCGAACCCTCGTCAGGGCCGATCATTGGCTTTTCCGTCAGCGCCGCATTGGGATGCGGACGAGAGCACCGTTCATGAAGGGATAATCAACTAGACTTTCCGCAACCTGTACGGCGTAGCGGCATCCCATGAAACGCGAGACTGAAAAAAGGAATGCAAGTCGCCAATGCTCAGTCGGTACCTTTCGCGAAACGTGGTAAACAACCCGTTAACCGGTGTGAGATTTTTTTAACTTTTCAGGATTTTCAGCCGGTTTCCGTGCTGAAACCGGCCGACACCGCTCCGCGTGCAACCGCAGGCGGCAACTGCATGTTAGGCCAATATCAGAACGATTCCGTCCACGGCCGCACCTCGATTTCCTGCGACCAGGCGCTCCTGTGCTGCAACAGCACATCGATGTAGCTCTGCGCAATGGCATCGGGATCGAGCGTCGAATCCGGCTTGGCCGGCTCTTCCCGACGCGTCTTCGAACGGATGGCGCCGTCGATGATGACGTGAGCGACGTGAATTCCCTTCGGCCCCAGCTCGCGGGCAGCGCTCTGGGCAAGGCCGCGAAGCGCGAACTTGCCCATGGCAAAGGCGGCGGACTGAGCATATCCCTTGATGCTCGCCGTCGCCCCGGTAAACAGGATCGCGCCACGCCCATGCGGAATCATGCGCTTTGCGGCCTGCTGGCTGACCAGGAAGCCGCCATAGGCGCTAATTGCAATTGCCTGTTCGACAGCCCCGGGGTCGAGCTCGGTCAAAGGACCGCGCAGGCGGCCACTGGCGTTATAGACGACGACCTCAGGATCACCGATGACACTCGCGACGTCGTCAAAGAGCGCAGCGACGGAAGCCGGCTGCGCGGCATCCGCGGCAAAGGTCCTTGCACCGGTTTCGCCGGCGAGTTCGCTCAGCTTGTCGACGTTGCGCGCCGCCAGGGCCTGCACCGACGATAAGAGCCGAGCTGTAAGGAAACTGGGTCATGCCTGTCGTCCTCCGGATCGATGTCGCCGAAACCTAAGCCGCAGAATACGCCTCAAGTTTGCCTGCCGATACTACACCCGCCGCGCCTTGATAGTGTTCATCACGAAGCTGGTCTCGATCGTATCGACGCATTTCAGCCGGGCAATCTTTTCCTTGATGAAACGCTCATAGTCCTCGAGGCCAGAACTCATCACCTTCAGCACATAGTCGCGCGACCCGGTCACCAGATGGCATTCGATCACCTCGTCCCATCCGCGAACAGCGCTCTCGAACATCTCAATCTCGTCCTCATGCTGGCGGCTGAGCCGAATGGATGCCAGCGCCGTCATCGTCCAGCCGTCGACGGCTGGATCGACGAGCGTCGTGTATCCCTGGATAATCTCCGCATCCTCCAGTCGGCGCAGGCGACGAAGACAGGCAGAGGCGGAAAGCCCGACGCGTTCGGCGAGCTCGTTGTTCGCAAGCCGGGCATCGCCTATCAATTCCTTGAGGATTTTCCGATCCATATCGTCAGCAATTTTCTGCGTCATAATTCCACATTCTCCGCAATAAGTTGCTTTAGAGAGCATAGGCGCGCAGCAAATAGCAAGAACAGTCCTCGCGTTCTGATATAATTTGCGGGCATCACGCGCACCTCTTGAGGAGACGACAATGACCGCACCGCACCCCTCCAAGACGCATATCGGCAACCATGCCCTGCATCCCGAAACGCAGATGCTGAACTATGGCTACGACCCGGAACTGTCGGAAGGGGCGGTGAAGCCGCCGGTGTTCCTGACATCAACATTCGTCTTCAAATCCGCCGAGGACGGTCGGGATTTCTTCGACTACGTGTCCGGCCGAAAGGAACCACCCGCCGGTAAGGGTGCGGGGCTCGTCTATTCCCGGTTCAATCATCCCAACAGCGAAATCGTCGAAGACCGGCTTGCCGTCTATGAACGTACTGAAAGCTCAGCCCTCTTCTCATCCGGCATGTCGGCAATCGCCACGACGCTGCTGGCCTTCGTGCGCCCGGGCGACGCGATCCTGCATTCCCAGCCGCTGTACGGCGGAACGGAGACACTGCTGGCAAAGACGTTCCTCAATCTCGGCGTTGCGGCTGTCGGCTTCGCCGATGGCGTCAGCGAAGCGTCGGTCCAGGCTGCCGCCGAAGAAGCCATGGCCAAGGGCCGGGTGTCGGTGATCCTTGTCGAGACGCCTGCCAATCCGACAAACAGCCTCGTCGACGTCGCGATGATCCGTCGCGTCGCCGATATGATCGGTAGGAAACAGGGACACACGCCCATTATCGCCTGCGACAACACGCTGCTCGGCCCGGTCTTTCAGCGGCCAATCGAACACGGCGCTGACATCTCGCTTTACTCGCTGACCAAATATGTGGGCGGCCATTCCGATCTGATCGCAGGCGCGGCCCTCGGCTCGAAGGCCGTCATGAAGCAGGTCAAGGCGCTGCGCGGTGCCATCGGCACGCAGCTTGACCCGCACTCCTGCTGGATGCTTGGCCGTTCGCTGGAAACGCTGCAGATCCGCATGGAGCGGGCCAACAACAACGCCCGCGTCGTCGCCGACTTCCTGCGCGAGCATCCCAAGGTCGCGGGGATTCACTACCTGCCCTATCACGACGCCAATTCGCCAGTCGGGCGCACCTTCGCGGCGCAGTGCAGCGGTGCGGGATCGACCTTCTCGTTCGATATCGTCGGCGGCCAACCGGCGTCCTTCAAATTCCTGAATGCCTTGCAGATCTTCAAGCTGGCGGTCAGCCTGGGCGGCACGGAATCGCTCGCCAGCCATCCCGCAACGATGACGCACTCCGGCGTGCCGGCCGACGTCCGCCAGCGGATCGGCGTGCTGGAATCGACCATCCGCCTGTCAATCGGCATCGAGCATCCGGACGATCTCGTCGCCGATCTGCAACAGGCGCTGGACGCGGCGTGAATTTGGCGGCGGCTCAGGCGGCCGCCGTTTCCCTCACATCGTCGAGCAGGAAATGCACGACGATATATTTCGTCGTGTAGTGGCGGCCACTCTCGGAAACATTGTCGACGCTGCCGCCGTCGGCGGGGTGCCAGCGATGGTAGTGCGGACTGGTGGTGATCAGCGTGATCGCCTTGCCCGCCATCCTGCCGTCGAGCCGGTAGCGCATTTCCGCCAGCGGCCAGATGCGCTCGTAGTCTTCCATCGGAATGCAGACCTTCAGGGCCTTGCGGCTGACCGCTTCGCTGCGCGTGCCGTCCTCATGCTCCACCGCCGGCAGTTCCAGCGTGACTTCCTCGGCTCCGTCGAGAATGGAATTGAACTCTTCCGGCCACATCCGTCTCATAAATTCGCTCCTCCCAGGCTCTTTTCGTCAGTCTGCATATGAAGTCTAGCGCGTCTTCGTTCGGACGCAACCCAGATGCGACAACTGTACGACATCAGCGGCCCGGCCGGTGGCCGCCCTGACCCTTCGAGGCTTCGGCGGAGCACCCCGGGATGGGGACGGAGCGGTGCAGCGCAATAGAGGAAATCGCCGCCCTCATCCTGAGGTGCCTCGAGGGACGAGGGCGGGTGATTGCAAGGATGACGGAGCGACGGCTGCGCATTGCTTTTCAGCCCGCGACCCGCATCTCACCGATACGCTTGCTCGAGCTTCGCGATATCGAGTTTGACCATGTCGAGCATGACTTCGGTGACGCGCTTGGCGCGCTCGCGGTCCGGACCGGAAATCATCTCGATCAGCACCCGCGGAACGATCTGCCAGGAGAGGCCCCAGCGATCCTTCAGCCAGCCGCACTGCTCTTCCACCCCGCCGTTATCGAGGAACGCGTTCCATATCCTGTCGATCTCCGCCTGCGTTTCGCATTCGACCGAGATCGAGAAGGCGTGGTTGAAGGCATCGAGTGGTCCCGCCTGCATTGCCACGAAATCCTGATCTCCGAGCTTGAAGTCGATGATCTTGACGCTGCCCGGGGGGCCGCTCGGCGTTTCGGCCGGAAGGATGGTTATGCCCCCCATGGACGAATTTGGAATCGTCGCCACATAGAATTCGACGGCTTCCTGCACTTCCTTCTCGAACCACAGATTCGAACTGACCTTGAGCATGGATGTCCTCCTCGTTGCTGCTCTGACGAAATGTTCGACAGCCCCAGGACGTTCCCGACCGGCCATTCCCGACACTGCAGTCACACGATCATCATCACAAATTCGAGGACCGACGAAATTTGACGTTTACGCAAACGTCAATATTTTGTAAGAGACTCTCAAATGCTGGTCTGGTCCGGCGTGCCGAATTGGAGGAATTCGAACGATGCCAGTCTACAAGGCCCCGGTTAACGACACGCTCTTCGTGCTGAACGACGTGCTCGGCCTGGAACGCTACAACAATCTCCCGGGGTTTGCCGATGCGACGCCTGACATGGTCGAAGCGATCCTCGGCGAGGCAGCGAAGGTTGCAGAGGAAGTGCTCTTCCCGCTGAACCACTCCGGTGACCAAGAAGGCTGCGTGCGCCACGAGGACGGCTCGGTTTCCGTTCCAAAGGGCTTCAAGGACGGCTATGACGCCTATTGCCAGGGCGGCTGGACCGGGCTTGCCGTTCCCGAGGAATTTGGCGGCCAGGGCCTTCCATATGCACTGCATGCTGCCGTCGGCGAATATACCTCTGCCGCCAACATGTCGCTGATGATGTATCCAGGGCTAACCCAGGGTGCAATCGCCGCGATCCTTGTCCATGGCTCGGACGAGCAGAAGCAGACCTATCTGCCGAAGATGGTTTCTGGCGAATGGTCCGGCACCATGAACCTGACCGAGCCCCATTGCGGCACCGATCTCGGCCTCTTGCGCACCAAGGCCGTGCCGCAGGCCGATGGCAGCTATAAGCTATCGGGCCAGAAGATCTTCATCTCCGCCGGCGAGCACGGTATGACGGACAATATCGTGCATCTGGTACTTGCGCGCATCGAAGGCGCGCCCGAGGGCACCAAGGGCATTTCGCTATTCATCGTGCCGAAGTTCATGGTCACGGCCGATGGCACGCCCGGCGAGCGCAACGCTGTCTCCTGCGGTGCGATCGAGCACAAGATGGGCATTCACGGCAACGCCACCTGCGTCATGAACTATGACGAGGCGACCGGCTTCCTCATCGGCGCCGAGAACAAGGGCCTTAGCGCCATGTTCGTGATGATGAACGAGGCGCGTCTCAGCGTCGGCCTGCAGGGACTGGCAATCTCTGAAATTGCCTATCAGAACGCGGTCAACTATGCCCGCGAGCGAATCCAGGGGCGCTCGCTCTCCGGCCCGAAGGCGCCGGACAAGAAAGCCGACCCGATCATCGTGCATCCCGACATTCGTCGCTCGCTGATGACGATCCGCGCCTTCAACGAGGCGGGCCGCGCCTTCCTGCTCTGGACGGCGCTGAAATCCGACATCGCCCACCGCTCGGCGGACGAGAAGGACCGCCAGACGGCCGATGACATTCTCGGCCTCGTCACCCCGATCCTAAAGGGGGTTCTGACCGACAAGGGCTTCGACCACGCCGTCATGGCCCAGCAGGTCTTCGGCGGCCACGGCTATATCGAAGAGCATGGCATGAGCCAGTATGTGCGCGATGCCCGCATCGCCATGATCTACGAAGGCGCCAATGGCATTCAGGCGCTCGATCTCGTCGGCCGCAAGCTCGGCCAGAACGGCGGTCGCGCCGTCATGGCCCTCTTCAAGGAAATCGGTGATTTCTGCGAGGAGAACCGCAACGACGAGCAGATGACCTTCTTCACCAAGAACCTGAAGAAGGGGTTGAACGACGTGCAGGCGGCGACCATGTGGTTCATGCAGCACGCCATGGCCAAGCCCGACAATGCCGGCGCCGGTTCGACCGACTACATGCACCTCTTCGGCATCGTGGTGCTCGGCTACATGTGGGCGAAGATGGCGAAGGCCGCCGAGGATGGCCTTGCGAACGGCGACAGCCCGCGCGAAAGCTACCTTCGCAACAAGCTCGTCACAGCCCGCTTCTTCATGGAGCGTATCATGCCGGAAACGGCCCTGCGTAAGGCCCGCATCGAGACCGGCGCAGAGACGATGATGACCTTGGCCGCCGAGGCCTTTTGAGTTCAACGGCGCCCGACGCCGATAGGGAGATAGAGGAATGACCGAGGTTTTCATTTACGACCACGTGCGCACCCCGCGCGGCCGTGGCAAGAAGGACGGTTCGCTGCACGAGGTACCGTCGGTGCGGCTTGCCGCCAAGACGCTCGAGGCGATCCGCGACCGCAATGGACTCGATACGTCTGAGGTAGACGACATCATCATGGGCTGCGTCGATCCTGTCATGGAAGCCGGCGCGGTCATCCCGCGCGGCGCTGCCTTCGAGGCCGGCTATTCCACCAAGGCGCCGGGCATGCAGATCTCGCGCTTCTGCGCATCCGGCCTCGATGCTGTGAATTTCGGCGCCGCCAAGATCGCGCAAGGCGCCGACGACATCGTCATTGCCGGCGGCGTCGAAATCATGTCGCGCGTCGGCCTCGGCATGTCGGGCGGCGCCTGGTTCATGGATCCGTCGGTGAACTTCCCGGCCTATTTCATGCCGCAGGGCGTCTCGGCCGATCTCATCGCCACCAAGTACGGTTTTTCGCGCGACGACGTCGATGCCTATGCGGTCGAGAGCCAGAAGCGCGCGGCCAACGCCTGGGATAAGGGCTATTTCAAGAATTCCGTCATCCCGGTCAAGGACCAGAACGGCCTGATGATCCTTGATCATGACGAGCACATGCGCCCAGGCACGGACATGCAGGCGCTGGCAAGCCTCAACCCGTCCTTCCAGATGCCGGGCGAAATGGGCGGCTTCGAGGCCGTCGCGATCCAGGCTCATCCGGAGGTCGAGCGCCTCACCTACGTCCACCACGCCGGCAATTCTTCCGGCATCGTCGACGGCGCGGCCGCCGTGCTCCTTGGCTCGAAGGCGGGCGGCGAGAGCATGGGGCTGAAGCCCCGCTGTCGCATCAAGGCCTTCGCCAATATCGGCTCCGACCCGGCGCTGATGCTGACCGGCCCTGTCGACGTCACCGAGAAGCTCCTGAAACGATCAGGCATGACACTTGCCGACATCGATCTCTTCGAACTCAATGAAGCCTTCGCCGCCGTCGTGCTGCGCTACATGCAGGCCTTCGACATCGCGCATGACAAGATCAACGTCAACGGCGGCGCCATCGCGATGGGCCATCCGCTCGGCGCCACCGGCGCGATGATCCTCGGCACGGTGCTGGACGAACTGGAGCGGCGCGACCTCAACACCGCGCTCGTCACCCTCTGCATCGGTGCCGGCATGGGCACGGCGACCATCATCGAACGCGTCTAAGGGGCTGCCGAGCGGAGAGCACCCAATGAGCCAGAACGAGACAGAACGCCACTTCGAACTTCGAAATCTGGATAAGGACATGGAAAAAGCTTCGGCCGAGGCATCCCATGTCAATCCGAAGGAGCACGCACGGCGACTGCGGGGCGAAAACCGCTTCCTGCTGCTGTTCCTCGTCCTGGTCCTTGGCGTGAGCTGCTATCCGCTCGGCGTCTTCTGAAAGCCTGGGAAATTTAGGGAAGAGGAAATCCCCAATGAGCACCTACACCAATTTCACCGTCGAAACCGACGCGGACGGCATCGCCCTTGTCACCTGGGACATGCCCGGCAAATCCATGAACGTCTTCACCGAGGCGGTGATGGACGAGCTTAACGCCATCGTCGACGCCGTGGTCGCCGATGGCGCCGTCAAGGGCGCGGTCATCACCTCGGGCAAGTCGAGCTTCTCAGGTGGCGCGGACCTCTCGATGATCAAGTCGATGTTCTCCCTCTACCAGCAGGAGAAGGCCGCCAACCCCGATGGCGCCGCGCAAAAACTCTTCGATCTCGTCGGCCGCATGACCGGCCTCTTCCGCAAGATCGAAACATCGGGGAAGCCGTGGGTTTCGGCGATCAACGGCACCTGCATGGGCGGCGCTTTCGAGATGTCGCTCGCCTGCCATGGCCGCATCGCCTCGAATGCCAAGTCAGTGAAGATCGCGCTGCCCGAGGTCAAGGTCGGCATCTTCCCGGGTGCGGGCGGCACGCAGCGCGTTTCTCGACTGGCGGATGCGCAGTCGGCCCTACAGATGATGACGACAGGCCAGTCGCTGACGGCCGCCCGCGCCAGGGCGATGAACCTCGTCCATCAAGTGGTCGAGCCGGATCAACTGATCCCCGCCGCCAAGCAGATGATCAAGGACGGCCTGAAGCCCGTCGCACCCTGGGACGAGAAGGGCTTCAAGGCTCCGGGCGGCGGCATCTGGACGCCAGCGGCGGCCCAGCTCTGGCCTGCTGCTCCCGCCATCCTGCGCCGCGAGACGTCAGGCAACTATCCGGCGGCGCTCGCCATCCTCAAATGCGTCTACGAGGGCCTGCAGGTGCCCTTCGATACGGGTCTGAAGATCGAACAGCGCTATTTCACCGAGATACTGCAGACCAACGAAGCTTTTTCGATGATCCGCTCGCTCTTCATCTCCATGCAGGAGCTCGCCAAAGGGGCCCGCCGCCCCACTGGCGTTGCAAAGACGGAGTTGAAGAAGGTGGGTGTCGTCGGCGCCGGTTTCATGGGAGCCTCGATCGCCTATGTGACCGCCGCCGCCGGCATCCCCGTCACCCTGATCGACCGCGACATCGAAGCGGCGACAAAGGGCAAAAACGTCGGCGAAGGCCTCGTGAAAGACTCAATCGGTAAGGGACGTCTTACGCAAGACGAGGGCGCGGCACTGCTTTCCCGCATCACGCCCTCCGCCGACTATGCCGACCTGAAGGACGCTGATCTCGTCATCGAAGCCGTGTTCGAGGACCGCGAGGTCAAGAAGGCCGTCATCGAGGCCGTTGAAGCGGTATTGCCTGATGGCGCCATCTTCGCCTCCAACACCTCGACCCTACCGATCACGGGCCTTGCCAAAAACTCCAAACGACCGGCTGATTTCCTCGGCGTGCATTTCTTCTCGCCGGTCGAGAAGATGATGCTGACGGAAGTCATTCTCGGCAAGGAGACCGGCGACAAGGCGCTGGCCGTCGCGCTCGACTACGTTGCCGCCATCAAGAAAACGCCTGTGGTCGTCAACGACACGCGCGGCTTCTTCGTCAACCGCTGCGTCTTCCGCTATATCCACGAAGCCTATGACATGCTGATCGAGGGCGTGCCGCCCGTCATGATCGAGAATGCCGCCAAGATGGCCGGCATGCCGGTCGGTCCGCTGTCCTTGAACGACGAGGTGGCGATCGACCTCTCGCAGAAGATCCTGAAAGCCACCGTCGCCGATCTCGGCGAAGCCGCCGTCGATGCGAAGCACATGGCGCTGATCAATAAAATGGTTGACGAGTTCGATCGCCGTGGCCGCAAGAACGGCAAGGGCTTCTACGACTATCCGGCAAAACCGGCCAAGAAGTCGCTTTGGCCGGAGCTGAAGACCTTCTACCCGCAGAAGAAGGCCGAAGAGGTCGATGTCGAGGTGCTGAAGCAGCGCTTCCTCGTCACCATCGCGCTGGAAGCCGCCCGCACCATCGAGGAAGGCATCGTCACCGATCCGCGCGAAGCAGACGTCGGCTCCATCCTCGGCTTCGGCTTCGCCCCCTACACCGGCGGGGTGCTCTCCTATATCGACGGCATGGGCGTGAAGGCCTTCGTGGCGCTCTGTGATAGACTCTCGGCAGCCTATGGGGCGCACTTCAAGCCGACGGCACTGCTGAAGGACATGGCCGCCCAGGGCGAGACCTTCTACGGGCGCTTCGACCCGTACGCGAAGGAGAAGGAGGCGGCGTGAGCCGCCTCTGGGTATCACGCGGTTGCGTGGCCAGACCGTGTTGCGGCCTCGTGGAGGTGCTACCTATCGATGGAGGCCGCGATCCTCTCGGCCTCAATTCCGATTTCCCGGAGAAGGCCGGTCGGCACGGCAGTGAAGCCGCAAAAGTAGAGGCCGTCATTTGCCGGTTGAATCTGCCCGCGGAGGGGACCGTCGGCGCCGCCAAATCGCTGCGCGAAATCGGGCAGAAGCGCATCAAGCCCCGGCCGGTAGCCGGTCGCCAGAATGATTGCGTCGAATATATCGGATCGGCCGTCGGAGAAATGCACCCGCCGATCCTCGGATGTCGAGATTGCGGGGAACACCCGGATATCCCCTGACCGGATCCGCTCGATCGTTCCGATATTGATCAGAGGCGTACGGCCCCTTTCGATGATGCCGGTCAGCGGGCCATTTCTCGCTCGTTCCAGTCCGAACTTCCCGAGGTCCCCGAACCGCAGGCGCAGGATCGGAGCGTTCGCCGCATCGACCAGGCGATAGGGAAGGAACCGCTGGGCTATGGCAATGCTGGCGCTCGTCAGTCCGAACAGTTCGAGCGGCACGACACTGACCGGGCCGCGCACGGACATGGCGACATCAAGGCCGGCCTCAGCGCATTCGAGCGCGATCTCGCCTGCCGAATTGCCGAAGCCGACGACAAGGACGCGCTTAGCCGCAAGCGCCGCGGCATTCCTGAACTCCGAGGAGTGGAGAAGCTTGCCCGCAAACAGCTCCTGTCCTTCCCAGGTCGGCCTTATCGGCGCGTTTGCGAGGCCGGTCGCGACAATGACGTTGCTCGCCTCGAAAACTCCGTAGGAGGTCTCCACGGTCCACGTCTTGTCCTTGCGGATCGTCGTCGCGCGCACACCAAATCTGACCTCGATGTCGTTCGAAGAGCTATAGACTTCGAGATACTCGATCACCTGCAGCCGCGACGGATACTTCGGAAAATGCCGCGGCATCGGCTTTCCCGGCAGGGCCGAGTGCATCTTGTGGGTATGCAGCCGAAGGCGGTCATAGTGGCGATGCCAGGAGGCGGCGAGCGTATGCCCTTTCTCAAGCACCAGGAACGAGCGTCCGCGCGCCCGCAGCGCCGCTGCGCAGGCCAATCCTGCCGGTCCCGCGCCGATGATGATCGTCTCTGCATCCGTCATGGAGGCCTCTTGCTGATCCGAAGTACGATATGCAGCGGCCGTTCCGAAGGATATGGCCGCGCAGGACGAGGCGTTCTAGGGCCGCGCCGCGCTTGTGCGAAGGACAAGGAAGCGATGCTGCCGTTAAAACCCACTGCCCACCCGCGATTACCTCGCCACGAGCTTCCGCCAAACGCTCGCAACGACCCGACGACACTACTCGGCATTCTGTGGCGGAGGGAACTCCATTTCCGTCGAGTATATCCGCCCGAGGTCGATACAGGTGAACAGTGTTCCAGCCTTTGACGACGGGCAGGCAGTTTGCGACCTTCCCATTGCAGCCGCCGAATTGCACGTCGAGAACCGTCGGCAGCCTTTGCGGCGGTGATGTTGTTGAGCGTGTACGCGTTGCGCTTGTTTTTCTGGAAGTGGCCCTTTGCATTTTAGACGCTGATGGACCAGAAGCCATCTACCAGCACGTCCTTGACGGTGAGCTCGTAGACTGTCTTGCCGTCGTTCTTTTCGGGTGTCACATTGAGATAGGTTGCATCCTTTTCAGGGTTTCCTCCCCATCCCGTCGCCGTACCGATCAGATGACGCGCCGGATCGACGGCTTCCTTGTGCCGAAGGCGCCTTTGAAGTCCGGAATTGTAGCGCCCAAGATCAGAAGGGCATCGCGGACAGCCTTCTGGCTTTTCTGATCCCATTTCGGCATTTCGAACTTGCCGGCGCCGGGACGGCGGCCGACGACACGGAGGAGTTCGGGGATCTGGAACGACGCCTTGCGGAGGCGGCACGGCACCAGCCGGAACTCAGGTCACGGCTCAGCGCCTTTCCTGGCCGGTACGGCCTGCCGGCCGCACCGAAATGCTGATGGTGAACGAAGTCCGGGCTCCGGCGAACCCTAGCGCCCGGGAGAGGCGCTCGCGGGGGCCAGCCACGGCATTCGTCGTGATGTCGTCAGCTCCGCAGACCGGGGGCTTCCTGGCCGGTGCGGGCGACATATTCCGTATAGCCGCCGCCATATTGGTGGATACCGTCGGGCGTCAGTTCCAGCACGCGGTTGGACAAAGCGGCAAGGAAATGCCGGTCGTGCGAGACGAACAGCATGGTGCCCTCGTATTGCGACAGCGCCTTGATCAGCATCTCCTTGGTATCGAGATCCAGATGGTTCGTCGGCTCGTCCAGCACCAGCAGGTTCGGCGGATCGAAGAGCATCTTGGCCATCACGAGCCGGGCTTTTTCGCCGCCGGAAAGAACGCGGCATTTCTTCTCGACATCGTCACCGGAAAAACCGAAGCATCCTGCGAGCGCCCTGAGCGGCGCCTGGCGCGCCTGGGGGAAGGAGTCCTCCAGCCATTCCAGCACAGTTCGATCTCCGTCGAGCAGATCCATAGCGTGTTGGGCGAAGTAGCCCAACTTGACGCTGGCACCGAGGGCGACGCTGCCCTGATCCGGTTCGGTGGAACCCGCCACCAGTTTCAGCAGGGTCGACTTGCCGGCGCCATTGATGCCCATGATGCACCAACGCTCCTTGCGGCGGACCATGAAGTCCAGGCCTTCATAGATGGCCCGGCTGCCGTACTTCTTGTGGACGTTCTTCAGGTTGATCACGTCTTCGCCCGACCGTGGTGCGGGCAGGAAGTCGAAGGCGACGGTCTGGCGTCGCTTCGGCGGCTCGACCCGATCGATTTTCTCCAGCTTCTTGACGCGGCTTTGCACCTGCGAAGCGTGCGAGGCGCGTGCCTTGAAGCGCTCGATGAACTTGATTTCCTTGGCAAGCATTGCCTGCTGGCGCTCGAACTGCGCCTGCTGCTGCTTCTCGTTCTGCGCCCGCTGCTGCTCATAGAACCCGTAATCGCCGGAATAGCTATTCAACGAGCCGCCGTCGATCTCGATGATCTTGCTGACGATGCGGTTCATGAACTCGCGGTCGTGTGAGGTCATCAGCAGCGCGCCGTCGTAGGTCTTCAGGAATTCTTCCAGCCAGATCAGGCTCTCGAGGTCCAGGTGGTTGCTCGGTTCGTCGAGCAGCATGACGTCCGGGCGCATCAGGAGGATGCGGGCAAGCGCCACGCGCATTTTCCACCCGCCCGAAAGCGCTCCGACGTCGCCGTCCATCATCTCCTGGGTGAAGCTGAGACCGGCCAGCACTTCGCGCGCACGGCCCTCGAGTGCGTAGCCGTCCAGTTCCTCGTAGCGCGCCTGGACTTCGCCGTAGCGCTCGATGATCCGGTCCATCTCGTCGAGCTTGTCGGGATCGATCATCTCCGCTTCGAGCTCGCGCAGCTCGGCCGCAACGACGCTGACCGGGCCGGCGCCTTCCATGACCTCAGCCACCGCGCTGCGGCCCTCCATCTCGCCGACGTCCTGATTGAAGTAGCCGATGGTCACGCCCTTCTCGGCGGAGACCTGGCCTTCGTCGGCCTGCTCCTGCCCGGTGATCATGCGGAAGAGCGTCGTCTTGCCTGCGCCGTTCGGGCCGACAAGGCCAATCTTCTCGCCTCTGTTAAGCGCCGCGGAAGCCTCGATGAAGAGGATCCGGTGGCTGTTCTGCTTGCTGATATTCTCGATACGAATCATGTTTGCGTGGAGTCCGAAAGAGTTGCGGCGCCCCTCCGTCATGCGTACCGGGGCCTTTTGCGGCTCTCGCTAGCATGTTCAGAACGTCATGGCCAATCCCGGGCGATGCAAAGAATTCGATGCATCCGGAAAGCGCCCGGACAACGGTGCATGAAGGGTACTCAATCGACGGGGCGGAACATCAACAGGCGTGAGAACTTTTCCACAATGTCCTTCAGCCACTTGATAAGCAGATCAGCGATCATTTATGCGTTAGCAGCGCGCCGGCAGGCGTTTCGCATATGTCAGGGATTGTCACGTCATGGAAATTTTCACTTCTGCCGGCTTGCTGGCGCTTCTGCAGGTCATCCTCATCGACCTCGTGCTTGCTGGCGACAACGCCGTTGTCATCGGTCTTGCCGCGGCGGGGCTGCCGACCGACCAACGCAAGAAGGCGATCCTCGTCGGCATTCTTGCCGCCACCGTACTGCGGATCGCGCTTGCCAGCGTCACCGTCCAGCTTCTCGAGATCATCGGCCTGCTGCTGGCCGGCGGCATCCTCCTGCTCTGGGTCTGCTGGAAGATGTGGCGCGATCTGCGCAACGGCAGCGGCAATGAAGCGGAAGGAGCCGAAGGCGGCGCGGCGCCAAAGAAGACCTTCTACCAGGCGGCCAGCCAGATCGTGATCGCCGACGTGTCGATGTCGCTCGACAACGTGCTTGCCGTTGCCGGCGCGGCCCGTGAGCATCCGACGATCCTCGTCATCGGCCTGATCCTGTCGATCGCGATGATGGGTATCGCGGCGAACTTCATCGCGCGCCTGCTCAACCGCTACCACTGGATCGCTTACCTCGGTCTGGCCATCATCATCTACGTGGCGCTGAGCATGATCTATCGCGGGGCGCTTGAGGTCTGGCCGCATTTGGCCCCGGTCGCCGCCGCCGCTTTGGGCTGATCCGGCATGGCGTTCGAACGGTCCTCAAGGGCCGTTCACGAGCTGCAGGATGAGGCGGCGGATATTGCCGCCCTCGCTCATCTCGGCCTTGTCGAAATCGCGGCCGCGCTGTCGCTGCCGCGCGGAGAGTTCGCCGAGCCGCTTCGTCAGCTCGATCCGGATCTTCCTGCAGTCGGGATCATCGTCGGCAGACAGCCCGACGCTCGTCGCCTCGATATCCCTGACCATTTCCTTGATGTGGTCGCCATGCACCCGCTCATGCGTTTCGATGCCGGCAATGAAGGTGGCCCAGCTTGCCTGAGTGACCGCGGAAAGCTCTACCGCAGGCTTCGGCAGCGTATAGGTGATGATCAGCTTTGGCCGCGCCGCAGCCAGGACGCAGGCGTTTCCTCGGCGCTCGTATTTTCTGGTCCAGGTCAGTTTGAACGTCGTATGCGCCACCGCGCGACTGCCGCCAAGCTCGGGACCTTTCTCGCCGATTGAATCGTAGAGTGCTGCGCCTGAACTGCCAGTCACCGCATAGGTCCGCACTTGTTCAACCGGCTGCCATTCCGCCTTTGCGGCAATCGGCTGCAAGACCCAAGCAACCAATAACCAACGAACCAATCCTGCCTTCACGCGAATCCCCCATCATGCAGTGTCGACCCTAGTCGGCAGGTGCGTCGCGTTCAACCGCGACGGATCGAGCACAACGATGGATCCTGCGGGCTCGTCCTCTAAAGGTCTGTCATAAAACCCAAAAAAAGCCTGATTATTCGAGAGTGATCACGCTATCGAGCGGATCGCATGTCGCTTATCGAAATCCTCTGGCAACGATTTCACCGTAGGATGCGCCATTCGAACAGGATGTAAGAACGCCTGCCTGTGGGGGCAGTTCATAGATCGGGGTCTGCTGTGACAATCTATCTGCCTATCGCAGAATTGTCGGTGAACATCTTCATCATTCTCGGCATGGGGGCGGCCGTCGGCTTTCTCTCCGGAATGTTCGGTGTCGGCGGCGGCTTCCTGATCACACCGCTCCTGATCTTCTACAACATCCCGCCGGTCGTGGCCGTCGCCACCGGCGCCAACCAGGTTGTTGCCTCCTCTATCTCTGGTGCCATCACTCACTTCCGACGTGGAACGCTCGATGTGAAGCTCGGAACCGTGCTGCTCGTCGGCGGCCTTTCCGGCGCGACCCTCGGCATATGGATCTTCTCGCTGCTGAGGCAGATCGGCCAGCTCGATCTCATCATCTCGCTGCTCTACGTCGTCTTCCTCGGCACGGTCGGTGGGCTTATGCTGCTCGAAAGCGTCAATGCCATGCGCCGCGCGGCAAAGAACGTGCCGCCAACACCACGACGACCCGGCCATCACCATTGGGTGCACAAGCTGCCGCTGAAAATGCGGTTCAAGAAATCGAAGATCTTTCTGAGCGTGATCCCGGTCATCGCGCTCGGCTTCGGCATCGGCATCCTGACATCGATCATGGGCGTCGGCGGCGGCTTCATCATGGTGCCGGCGATGATCTATCTCCTGCGCATCCCGACCAACGTGGTTGTCGGCACGTCTCTGTTCCAGATCATTTTCGTGACCGCCTACACGACTGTCGTGCAGGCTGCGACCAACTTCTCGGTCGATATCGTGCTCGCCTTTATCCTGATGATCGCCGGTGTGATCGGCGCACAATATGGCGTGCGCGTCGGACAAAAGCTGCGCGGCGAGCAGCTGCGTGCGCTGCTCGGGCTTCTGGTGCTCGCCGTCGGCCTTCGCCTTGCCGTTGCGCTGGTCGTAACGCCAGCGGATGTCTACTCCGTGGTCATGGGGGCGAATTGATGCGCCGCTTCCTCGCTGCTCTGCTATTTTGCGCCATGATGCTTCATGGTGTCGCGACCGCGCAAATGCTGCTCCCGGGCCAGGCGAGCCAAACGACGGCCGAAGGACTTGAGATCGGCACGTCCACCAGCGAGATCGCCATCACCTCGGATTTTCGCGGCGCAGACCTGACGATTTTCGGGGCCGTGACCAACACCGACAGCCTGCTGCTGGCGATTGGCCAGTATGATGTGGTGGTCGTTCTTGAGGGGCCGCGCGAAGACGCAACCGTGCGCCGGAAGGAGCGTGTGTTCGGCATCTGGATCAATACGCGCTCGATGACCTTCGAGGCGGTGCCGCACTCCTATTCCATGTCGAGTTCGCGCATGCTGGATGACATCACCACGCCGCTCGACCTTACGGACAGGGGAATCGGGATCGATCACATTCCGCTGACGCCGGTCGGCTTCGTCGGCGATGCCAGCAATCTCGGCGAGTTCCGGCAGGCCTTTCGCCGGCTGCAGGAGAACGGCGGCCTCTATGATCGCGACCCGAGCGGCGTGCGTTTCGTAAGCTCCAGCCTTTTCAAGGCAAGCCTGCGGTTGCCGGCAAACATTCCGAACGGCGTGCACACCGTGCGCGCCTATCTCTTCAAGAGCGGCAGCTTCGTCACCGAGAAGTCCGTTCCGCTGCGCGTCATCAAGACAGGGATCGAGCAGATGATTACGGACGCGGCGCACGCCCAACCGATCGCCTATGGCTTGCTCTCCGTCTTCCTCGCGCTCGTCACGGGCTGGGGCGCCAGCGTGGTGTTCCGCAAGGATTGATCAGGCCGATTTCCGGCGACGACATCGAGATAGGCTTCGGTCAGGCGTGCGAGCACGGACGGCGTTCCAGCAGGCAGCTTCTTGCCGCAATGCTTGGCGCGCAACTCGTCCATGAATTCCTCCCAGAGTTCCGCACCTCCGGTCTCCAGAAGTTCGGCCCGAATGGAGAGCTCCTCGGAAACCGGAAGATGCCTGCGTCCCCAGGCACCCATATGCGCAAAGATCGGCACCAGCTGGATCGCCATTTCCGTCAGACTGTAGATTGCCTTCTGCTTGTGCGTCGGATCGGCCTCACGCGTCAGCAGGCCTCTGTCGACCAGGCGACGCAGGCGGTCGGCCAGGATGTTCGACGCAATCCGCTCTTCGGAATGCTGCAGCAATTCGCGGAAGTGGCGCCGATTGCCGAACATGATGTCGCGAATGACGAGCAGGCTCCAGCGATCGCCGAGCACTTCTAGCGTCAGATTGATCGGGCAGCCGGAGCGGTGAGCATCGTCCATAGGTTCCTCCAAATAAACTGCTTGCACTTTGCCACCAGTCAACCTAATTTTCAACCAATTGCTAATTGCAATCAGTCTCGAGGAGGACGAATCCATGAGGAAGCTTGTTGTTTGGAATCTGATGACGCTTGACGGCTATTTCGAAGGCACGAAACCGTGGGGTATCGAATTTCACAATCTTGCCTGGGGTCCCGAGCTGGAGCGCTACGCCGAGCAGTTTGGCGAGGAAGGCGACCTGCTCGTCTTCGGCCGCAAGACATATGAGGGTATGGCCGCCTACTGGCCGACAGCCGAGAGCGAAGAGAAGATCAAGGCATACATGAACGACATCGCCAAGATTGCCGTATCAAAGACGATGACGGCGGCGAACTGGAACAACACACGCGTCGTCAGCGACCCCGTCGCAGAATTGAAAAAGCTGACGGCCGAGGCGGGCAAGACGATCTTCATTTTCGGAAGTGCGGAGCTCGCGGATTCGCTGCTGAAGGCGGGGCTGGTGGACGAGATCCGCATCTACCTCGTGCCGGTTATCCTCGGCGGCGGCAACCCGCATTTCAAACCGGCCAGTCAGCAGCTTCCCCTGAAACTGCTCGAAAGCACGACGACTGAGGGCGGCGCGGTAATCCTGCGATACGAACCGGTCAAGGCAGGCTGAAGCTACCTTCGAGGAGCCGTCGCGATGAGCGCCGCCGCCGCGCCTCCCGCCGTCTCCAGATAAGTCGAATCGCGATGAAGCAGCACGACGGAGAAGGCACCGTCGAGCAGAAGAATGACCTGGCGAGCCAGCTGCCGAGCGTCCTTCACACCCTCTTGTTCGAAAATACCTGCCAACCAGTCCTCCACGCGGCGCTTGTGCAAGGCAGCAGCCCTCATAGCCGGATGCCCCGGCATATTGGCAAGCTCTGCTGCCGTGCGAAGAAAGCCGCAGCCTCTCCACTTGGGATGCCGCGTGGATCTTGCCAACCTATCGAAGATTGCCTTGATTTTGATGGCGACGTCGCCCTCAGCCTCGCCAAACCAACGTTGAAACAATGCCAGGTTCGGCTGATCTCGCTCTTCCAGATAGGCCGCGATCAGGGCGTCCTTGCTGTCAAAGTGATAATAAAGCGTTCGTTTCGTAACCCCGGCTGCCTCGGCAACAGCGTCGACGCCGACGCTTTTGATCCCCTCGGCATAGAAGAGCTTGGCGGCAGCAGCAACCAGACGTTCTCGAGTGTTCGATACAGATAAGGCCATAGGGCAATGTATACCGACCAGTGAGTGTCAACAACACTGCTTCGCGTGTAGCTTCTGCCAAGAGGAAGATCGAGGCAGAGCATGCTTGACGATGAGGTCGACAACCAGAATTTGCGAACGGAAAGACGCCACCCGGCAACGGGTGCAACGCCCATCGTAATCGTCGCTGGCGATGCCGTGCCGCTTGGAGGCCATCTCTGGCATGCCAACAGGCAAGCGCCGCTGGCCAGCGTCATCATCAATCCGGCAACGGGCGTCCTTGCTCACTACTATCACTACTACGCCCAGTTTCTCGCGCGGCACGGCTTCGACGTGCTCACCTACGACTACCGCGGTATCGGCCAATCACGACCGGAATGCCTTCGGGGCATCGGCTACCGCTGGCGCGATTGGGGCGAAAAGGACTTCGACGCGGCACTGCGTTTCATGCATGGCCGCTACCCCGAGGCACCGGTGATGGTCGTGGGCCACAGCATCGGCGGCCACCTGCCCGGCCAGTCGGCCAACGCGCATCTGATTAGCCGGATGCTGACGGTTGGCGCGCAATATGCTTACTGGTGCGACTATGCGCCGGATAGGCGAGCGAGGCTCTTCGTCAAATGGCACCTGGTGATGCCACTACTGACTGCGCTCTTCGGCTACTTCCCCGGCAAGCGCCTGGGGTGGCTGGAGGACTTACCCGCCGGTGTCGCCAACGAATGGAGTTTCCGCCGCGCGAAGATGGAGATGTCTTATCCGCGCGTGGAGCGCGCAGACGTGCTCGGCCGTTTCGATGCCGTCACGGCGCCGATCCTTGCAGTCGCCCTTTCCGATGACGAGTTGGGCACAGTGCCAGCCATTCGCCGATCGCTTGGCTATTACAGAAATGCCGTCAGGAGAGAAGTCTTGATGACGCCAGAGAGGCTCGGCTTTGAATCGGTCGGGCATTTCGGTCTGTTTCATACCCGCCATGCCGCTGGATTCTGGCTGGATACGCTTCTCTGGCTGCGCGATGGCATCAATCCCTGGCCGGAACAGGATGTATAAGACAGCGGATGAGAGGCCGCAGCAGCGATCAGCTCTTTGGTATGGCGCCCCGTCGCTCGAGTGCCGTCTTGCGGATGATCTCCGCAATCTCGGGACTGCTGCTCGACAACATCTGGAAGTCAACCGCATAGAGCGACAGCAGGGAGACCTCGGTTGCTGCGCTGACGGTCGCTGAGCGCGGTTCGCCGCTGATGAGCGCCATCTCGCCAAAAAAGCTTCCTGTACCAAGCTCTACCGGATGATCGGGCGTCGCTACACTGACCCGGCCTTCGACGATGAAGAACATCTGGTCGCCAACATCGCCTTTGCGGCAGATCACTGCACCGGCGGGCACGATACGCGGCCGCAGCGCCCGCACGATCTCGATCAGTGCCGCGGAGCCAAGCTTTTGGAACAGGGGCACGGCGGCGACCAGCTGCCAGTTGCGAACGAAGTCCCGGCGACGGATCTCTTCGTAGAAGCCGGTGGCGAGGATACCGGCCCAAAGCGCAAAAATGCCGATGCCGCTCATCATCACCAATCCGGCCAGCACCCGGCCTGCCAGGCTTTGTGGGATCTCGTCGCCGTAGCCGGTCGTCGACAGCGTCACGACCGCCCACCACATCGCCTGCGGAATGCTGCCGAACTTATCCGGCTGGACGTCACGCTCGATGACATAACCAGCCAACGCAGCGCCAAAAAGAACGATGCCGAAGACAGATGTCACGCCAAGCAGATTGCGCGATTCATTCGCAACGACCTTTGCCATCAGCCTGAAAAACGTCGAATCGCGCATCGGCTTGAGGAGCCAGACGGCGCAGTACAGACTCCAATCGCGCGAGGCGATCAAAAGGAAGGCCGCCATGGGGACGAAAACCGCCAGCAGGTCGATCACGAGGGCGGCGTTCCCACCCGATAGGCGACTGCGACGCCGCACAAGAAGCGTGCCACTCAGCTGTAGGACATAGACGACCCAGATTGCTGCAAGCACGGCTTCCACGACGAGCCTTGTCTCTCCGGCGAGATCGGGGGTCGTGAGCGTTGCCACCGACAAAAGACCAATCGCGGTCAGCAGCGCATTGAGTGGCGAAGAGATCTTCGAGAAAGGCACTGCCGACATTCAATACTCCACGAACTGACCAGGCATTTTCTCAGAATAGATGCCCTGAGGCCAAGCGCAACGGGGACGGTGCGCCGCGGAAAAGACGCGACACGCGTTCCTTTAGCTCTTTCGGGCCAGGCAGTTTGGCTATCAGCCGGTGACCCGCGCCGCAAAGAGTATAGACCATCCAGACAGCGAAACGGATGCTTGCGACCATGGTGACTTTGCGACGCTACGTACCGGCAGATTGCGATGCGACGGTGGAGATTTTCCTGCGGGCGATCCGCGAAGTCGCGTCCAAAGACTATACGCCGGCGCAGATAGAAGCCTGGGCCCAGGTGGCCGACCGGCAGGCCTGGGCGGAGCGCCGGTCAAACCGGCCGACCTGGATTGCCGAGGCCGCAGACCTGCCGATCGGCTTTGCCGATCTGGGGTCCGACGGGCATCTGGACATGATGTTCGTGTATCCCGGCCATCAAGGGATCGGGGCGGCGACTGCGCTGCTGCGGACAATAGAAGAGGAAGCCCGGGCACTCGGGCTCAGCCGCATCTTTACGGAAGCAAGCCTGACGGCCAGGCCTTTCTTCGAACGGCGAGGTTTCGTCGTGCTGACGCGCCAAAGCGTCGAAAAGCGGGGACAGGCGCTGGCCAACTTCCGGATGGGAAAATTGCTCCCATAGATCGGGCGAGCACCGTCGCCATTTCACCAGTGGCAACTCGCATTCGACTAAAAACCGCTCGTTAATATTTACGAGTTAGTAATCTCTCGGTAACGAGAGGTTCCCTGTAATGCGTATCCGTGCCTTCCTCGCCCTCGTGCTTCTGGCACTTGTTGCCGGCTGCGCCACGACTCCCCGACAGACCCGAAACATCTGCGCCGTCTTCGAGCAGCGCGACGGGATGTTTACGAGCTGGCAGCGCGCGGCCGAAAAGACGGAGCGCAAATATGGGGTTCCGGTCCCGATCCTGATGGCGACGATGTATACCGAGTCCGGCTTCCAACCCTATGCGCGACCGCCGCGCACCAAGCTGTTCGGCTTCATTCCCTGGACGCGACCGTCCACCGCCTACGGCTATTCGCAAGCGCTCGACGGCACCTGGGATCACTATCAATCCGCGACCGGCAGCTGGGCCGCGCGCCGCACCAACTTCGCCGATGCCATCGACTTCATCGGCTGGTACCATTCGCAAAACAGCCAGATGACCGGCATCCCCGTGAACGATGCCTACGGTCTATACCTCGCCTACTATTCCGGCCCGAAAGGCTACATGCGCGGCGACTGGCGCTCGAACGCGCAGCTACAGAAGACGGCGCAGCGTTTTTCCAACATGGCGACGACCTATCAGCGGCAGTTGCAGGAGTGCAATTGAGTTCTTCGCATTCACCGAAAAAACCTAGTAGAATTCATACACAACCCTGAAGAACGAAACAAATTTGGGTTGGTCGGCATGTCGCGACAGTATTGTTTGACAATACATTCGCGCCCATGGGATTCTTTCTGAAATAGAATCAGGAGAATAGATGGCAGAGCGCTACTTATACGATTACAGCTCGCACCGGGCGGTCATGTATGGCGTTGGCGACCATCTCTATCCGCTCTCCGGCAGCAAGGCAGAGCACTGGATTTCCGGCGACTATATTTTCTGCATGAAGACCCAGGCGATTTCGTTCTGGATTCTGGGAAAGGACGTCTACGGCCATCTCGGCCGCGGCGAGCTGACACGCCAGCCTCTCTACTATTTCGGCGACTAAGGCGAAGACGGCTGGATAGCTCCCCGCCTGCCGCCCAGTGGCGCTCACCCCACGAGGTTGCCAAACCTGACGGAGTAGATCCGGTCGCGCCCAAGAAGGTGGGCAATCAACGAGGCCTGATCGAACAGCCCCTTCATCGCCTTGTGGCGAAGATCAAGGCCGCCGGTCATCACGCCGAAAGCCGGCATCAGCAAGCGGGCGCCGTCAGTGGCGAAACACGGACGGCGGACCGACTTTTCGCGGCGGCGCACCGTCGCGGCGGGATGCAGGTGTCCGGCGATCTCGCCCTTCTGCAGGCCGCCCTTCGGCTCGTGGCGAAAGGTCAGGCCGCCGAAATGCATTTCATCGACCGAAGCGCCCGGCAGATCGACGGTCCCGTCGGGATCGTGGTTGCCGTTGATCCAAATCCATTCGCGGCCACGGGCCATTTCCGATATCAGGTTGCGGAACGCCTCGGGGAGATGCGCCGAGCCGACGCGGTCATGGAAATTGTCGCCGAGCGACACAACCAGCTTCGGATCGTAGCGGCTGACGACGGCCGAAAGCACTGTCAGCGTCGCCAGCGTGTCGTAGGGCGGCAGGAGCATCCCGCGACGGGCAAAAGCCGCGCCCTTCTCGAGGTGTAGGTCGGAAACGACGAGGATACCGGCATCGGGCACGTAGAGCGCGCCGAGCGGATCGCAAACGGCAGCAACGCCATGCACAGACGTCTCGACGCCTGGCAGTGCGGTCAGTCCGTTGAGTTCACGCGCGAGCGCCAGGCGGTTCATCAATCCTGTCAGTCCTTTGTCATGGAAGCGCTACCTTCAGGCAGACGCTCATCTCTTCGTCTCATGCAATTCCGGATGGTAAGCCGGCGCGAACCTTTCCGGGACTTTCTCTAGGCCAGCGCCTCGGCAATCAGGTCGTCGGCGGCTTCGGCCAGCACCGCGTCGTGAGCCTCGCCATGCACCGGCTCCTTGCCGATCTCCAGCATGACGGGCACCGCTAGCGGCGAGATATGGTCCAACGCGCGATGCGTGATGTGGCCCTTGATTCGCCTCAGCATATCGCCAAGCCGGGAAATATCCAAAAGCCCGCTTGCGGCATCCTGCCGCGTCGCCTGCAGCAGGATATGATCCGGTTCGTGCGTCCGGAGCACGTCGTAAATCAGATCGGCCGAGACCGTGACCTGCCGCCCGGTCTTTTCCTTGCCCGGGTGACGGCGCTCGATCAAGCCTGCAATCACGGCGCAATTGCGGAAGGTACGTTTCAAAAGGAAGGATTCGTCGAGCCAGCTTTCGAGATCATCGCCCAGCATGTCTTCGTCGAAGAGATCAGCGAGGCTGAGCCTGCCGTTGCGGATCATCAGCCCCATGTCCTCGAAGCCCCAGATGCCGAGCGAATAGTCCGTTGCGACGAAGCCGAGCGGTTTGGCGCCGGCGCGCTCCAATCGCCGTGTCAGCAGCATGCCGAGCGTCTGGTGCGCCAGTCGCCCCTCGAAGGGATAGATGACCATGTAGCAGCGGCTGCCGCGCGGGAAAGTTTCGATCAGTAGCTCGTCGCGCTTCGGCAGCATCGATTTTTCCTGCTGGATCGCCAGCCAGTCCCGTACCTGATCCGGCAGGTGACGCCAGCGCTCCGGGTCCGCGATCATCGAGCGCACCTGATCGGCCAGATAGGTGGAAAGCGGAAACTTGCCGCCGGCATAGGACGGGATCTTCGGATCCATTGAGAAGGCCTGCGAGGCGAGCGCCTCATTTTCGCGGATGCCCTCGAAGCGTAGCACCTTGCCGGCGAAGATGAAGGTATCGCCGGGCGACAGCTGTTCGAGGAAGTATTCCTCGACCTTTCCCAACGGCGCGCCGCCGCGGCCGAGCCGGCCGCCTTCGCCGCGCTTGACCATGCGCAGATTGAGCATCGGGCTTTCGACAATGGTGCCGAGGTTCAGCCGGTATTGCTGGGCGACCTGCGGATTGGAGACGCGCCAGCGGCCTTCCTTGGTCTTGCGGATACGGGCATAGCGCTCATAGGTGCGCAACGCATAGCCGCCCGTCGCGACGAATTCGACGACGCGCTCGAAGGTCTCCCAGGAGAGATCGGCGTAAGGTGAGGCACTCCTGATCTCGTCGTAAAGTTCCAGCATCTCGAACGGCTCGGCGCAGGCCATACCGAGCACATGCTGTGCGAGCGCATCAAGCGCGCCTCTGCCGACCGGCGGTGTGTCCTGCGCGCCGATATAGTTCGCGTCGAGTGCGGCCTGGCATTCCATCACCTCGAAGCGATTGGCGGGCACAAGGATCGCCTTCGAGGGCTCGTCCATGCGGTGGTTCGCACGACCGATGCGTTGGGCGAGACGAGAGGCACCCTTCGGCGCGCCGACATGCACGACGAGGTCGACATCGCCCCAGTCGATGCCGAGGTCGAGCGTGGAGGTGGCGACGACGGCGCGCAGCCGGTTGGCCGCCATCGCAGCTTCCACCTTTCGCCGCTGGGCGACATCGAGGGAGCCGTGATGCAGTGCGATCGGCAGGTTTTCCTCGTTCGCAGTCCAGAGCTCCTGAAACAGCGTTTCGGCCTGCGAGCGGGTATTGACGAAGAGCAGCGTCGTGCGGTGTTCGAGAAGTTGCCGGTAGACATCGGGGATCGCGTATTTCGCCGAATGACCTGACCAGGGGATATGTTCCTCGGTGGTGAGGATCGATATATCAGGTTTGGCGCCGCCTTCGACGATCACCAGCCCGGCGTGCCGCTCCTCGCCCCCCTCTTGCGCGACCAGCCATTTCTGCAGGTCCAGCGGCTCGGCGACGGTGGCGGACAGGCCGATCGTCTGTAGAGACGGGGCGAGCCGGCGCAGGCGGGCAAGGCCGAGCGAGAGCATGTGGCCGCGCTTGGAGGTGACGAGCGAGTGCAGCTCGTCGAAAATGACGTATTTCAGGTCTTTGAAGAAGCGCTCCGCCTCGCGATTGGCAAGCAGCAAGGCCACCTGCTCGGGCGTCGTCAGCAGAATATCGGGCGGGCTCAACTTCTGGCGCTGGCGCTTGGCGTTCGGTGTGTCGCCGGTGCGGTTCTCAACCGTCACCGGCAGCCGCATCTCCTCCACCGGCTTCATCAGGTTCCGCTCGATATCGACGGCGAGCGCCTTCAGCGGCGAGATGTAGAGCGTGTGGATGCCGGTGAAGCGGGAGCCCGGCGGGATCCTGCCGCGGCGGGTCAGGTCCGTCAGCGAGGGCAGGAAGCCCGCGAGCGTCTTGCCGGCGCCGGTCGGCGCGATCAACAGCGTGCTTTCGCCGGCCTCGGCGCGAGCCAGCAATTCCAGCTGATGGGCACGTGGACGCCACCCCTTCTCCGCGAACCAGCGGGCGAAAGGCGGAGGCAGGACAATGCGGGCTTCGGAATCGATCTGGTCCACGGCGCTAAAGGTAGCGCACCGACCGTCGAAATAGAATGGCGGATCTAGAGCGGGATGCCGAAAAGTGTAACTGGTTTTCGGCCGAAATCCCGCGCTATCTCTTTGAAGTAGATCAGGATTCAGATGTTCGGCCCGATCGGCCTAAATCATCCTGATCTAGAGGAAGCGATGCGGATGGAACGGCTTGGGATCGGCGAAGGTATCGTTGCCGGCCATCTGCTCTGCCAGCAGCCGGCCGCTGGCGGGGCCGAGCGTCAAGCCGTGATGGGCGTGGCCGAAATTAAACCAGAGGCCGCGATGGCGTGGCGCTGGACCGATCACTGGACGCATGTCGGGCAGGCATGGCCGCAGACCGAGCCAGGGCGTCGCCTCCACCGGCTCGCCGAGCGGCAACAGCGCGCGGGCATGAGCCTCGTCGCGGCGTAGCTGGATGGTATTCGGCGGCGCATCGGGCGCAGCGAATTCGATGCCCGTCGTCAGCCGGATGCCGCGCGCCATCGGCGCCAGCACGTAGCCCGCCTCCTCGTCGACGACCGAATGGCCAAGTGGCTGACCTTCGCGCTGCGCATAGTGGCGGTGATAGCCGCGCTTGATTGCCAGCGGTAAGGGGTAGCCGAGCTTGCGGAAGATCAGGCCGGATTGCGGGCCGAGGGCGACGACAATCTCGCCGGCTTCGATGATCTCGCCTTCGGCCGTGGTGATCGACCAGCCGTTCTTCTCCTCGCACAATGCGGAGGCATCTGCGCGGACGATCTGGCCGCCGGCCGTCGCAAATAGCGTCGCATAGGCAGCCGTCAGCGCCTGCGGGTCGGTCACGGTCTTGGGGTCGAGCCAGTGCACGCCGCCGGCGATGCGGCTGCCGGCGGCGGCAAAGGCGGGCTCCAGCGCCAGAAACTCGCTTCCATCAAGAATGCGGATCGCCAGACCGTGGGCAGACAGACTTTCGGCCTCCGCACGAGCGGCCTCGAAACGGCGCGGATTCTTGTAGAACGACACCCAGCCGCGTTCGCGGATGAGCTCGGAGGCACCGGCGCGGGTAATCAGTTTGTCATGCTCGGAGACGCTCGCCTCGATCAAGGGCAGCAACGCCCGCGTCGCCTTCTCCAGATTGGTCCGCGAGGAATGCCACCAGTAGCGCGCCAGCCATGTGGCAATGCGCGGCAGATAGGCCGGATCGTAACGCACGTCCGATGAACCGTTCAGCGCATATTTGGCAATGGCGCCGAGCTGCCGCGGGAAGGCGTAGGGAATAACGGAGGAGCGCTCGATCAGCCCGGCATTGCCGTAGCTGGTGCCGCCGCCCGGCTCGCCGCGATCGGCAAGGATGACGGACCGGCCGCGATCAAGCAAATGAATGGCCGCACTGACGCCGACAATGCCGGCACCGAGAACGAGGATATCTGTTTTCATCGGATGGACTTGGTCAAAGGGCGCGGAGGCTTTGGGCCTCCGCGCGATTGGATCGGCAACCGATCAGTAGATGTCGAACGGGAAGTATTTCTTGGTGATTTCCTGATACTTCCCGTTGGCGACGAGCGCGTCGATGGCCTTGTTGAAGCGCTCCTTCAGCTCGGTCTCGCCCTGACGGATACCGATGCCGGCCTGCGTTTCGGTGCCGGGCACGTCGCCGAGCAGCTTGCAGCAATCCTTGCCGGCCTTGTTCAGCCAATCGACCACCACAAACTTGTCGGAGATCAACGCGTCCATACGGCCGTTCTGGAGGTCGGCGACGGCCTCGTCCTGCGTCGGATACATCTTCGCCTCGGCGCCGCCCTTCGCGTAGACGTCGTTGGCGTAGTCGGCCTGCGTGGTCGAAGCCTGCGCGCCGACGACCTTGCCCTTCATGTCCTCGACGCTGACGCCCTTCAGCGCGCTATCCTTCGGCACGGCGACCGCGAGCGGCGTCGTGTAGTACTTGTTCGTGAAGTCGATCTGCTTCTTGCGCTCCTCGGTGATGCTCATCGACGCGATGATGGCATCGTACTTCTTGGCAAGAAGCCCCGGAATGATGCCGTCCCAGTCCTGTGCGACGATCGTGCATTTGGCCTTCATCTCCTCGCAGAGCGCATTGGCCATGTCGACGTCGAGACCCTTGAGGCTGCCGTCGGATTCGACGTAGTTGAAGGGAGGATAGGCGCCCTCCGTTGCGATGCGGATCGTGTCCTCGGCGGAGGCGAGATGCGTCGCCGCAAGCAAGGCAGCGGCCGCCAGGAAGATGGTCTTTCTCATTGCTGTTCCCTTATTGGAATTGTTTTTGCCCAACAGGGCTGACTTTAGCGGTTCCTTGCCGCTTCACAACCCCGCACGAGCACGGCACCCCTTGTATTCTATCTCGCTCATATGCCGACTTGACGCGTCGCCTAATCATAGATATATTTTATCCACGAATTGAGGAGGCTTTCCGATGAAATTGGGCGATGGCGTCGAGCAGGCGATACACAGCGTTGCTATGCTGGCCGGCCTTTCCGAAGGGGGCGTGCTTTCGGCCGCCGCACTTGCGGAGTTTCACGGCGTCTCGACGAGCTATCTTCTGAAGCACCTGCAGGCGCTCTCCGGCGCCGGCATCCTAAATACGGTTCCGGGCCCGAAGGGCGGGTATCGGCTGGCGAAACAGACCGATGACATCAGCCTCCTCGATATCGTCCTCGCGGTCGAAGGGCCGGAGCCGGCCTTCCGTTGCAGCGAGATCCGCCAGCGTGGACCGAACCAACTACCGCAACGCTATTTCGCCAAGCCGTGCCAGATCAGCGCGGCGATGCTCCGGGCCGAGCGCGCCTACCGCGCCGAGCTCGCCAAGACCAGCATCACCGACATCCTTGCGCAGCTGACTGCTGACGATGACGGCGGGATCGCCGCCCGCGGCTGCGCTTTCCTTGAATTGAATGAACGAAGAGCGGCTCGCTGAGCCGCAAAACCCAAAGGAGAATGAACCATGCAAGCACGTTTCAACTTCGCCAAGGCATCGCCGGAAGCTTACAAGGCTGTTGCCGCACTGGAGCAATATGTTCAGGGATCGGGCCTCGAGCGCCGCTTCATCCATCTGATCAAGCTTCGCGCCTCGCAGATCAACGGCTGCGCCTATTGCGTCGACATGCACGTCAAGGAAGCCCGCCATGACGGCCTGAGCGAGCAGTGGATCAACCTGATGTGCGTCTGGCGGGAATCGCCGGTCTATGACGCCAAGGAACGCGCCCTGCTCGGCTGGGTCGATGCAGTCACCCGCATCGCCGAAACCGGCGCACCGGACGCCGATTTCGAAGCCCTGAAGGCGCAGTTTACGGAAGAAGCCATCACCAAGATCACGGTGGCGATCGGCGCGATCAACGTCTGGAACCGGCTCGCTGTCGGCTTCCGGTCACAGCACCCGATCGACAAGCCGGCACAGGCCGCCTAAAGCGCGATATAGCGATCGGCGCGGTGGTTGATGGCCACGAAGAGGTTCAACACCACCGCGCCGAGAACCGAATAAAACACCACCGGTGGCGTGGTGACGAAGAAGGCGACGGCCAGCACGCAGAGGTCGATCGCCATCTGCACAAGGCCCGCGCGGATCCCGAAACGCTCTTGCATGTAGATGCCGAGAATGCCGACGCCGCCGAGGCTGGCGCGGTGGCGATAGAGGGCCAGAAGGCCGAACCCCAGCAAAAGACCGCCGAGCAGGGCCGCCCAAGCAGGATGAATGGCCGAAATGTCCATCACCTTCGGCTGCAGGCTGGTCATGACGGACGTCAGGCCGATGGCGATGAAAGTTTTTACCGTGAAGGCCATGCCGAGCCGCGTCCACGACAGATAGAAGAACGGCAGGTTGAGCAGGAAGAAGGCGAGACCAAAGTTCACGCCGAAGGCATAGTGGAGCAGGAACGCGATGCCGGCGGTGCTGCCGGTCAGCAGGCCGGCGCTGGCCAGCATGAAGAGTCCTAATGCCGCAATGAGGCTGCCCGAGAAAATGCCCTGAACGTCCTCGATCGGGGTATGGCGGGTGGCACTGGTGTTCCAGAAGCCGAGGGCATTGAAGAGCTGTGCCATGTCGTTGATCCCCAAACGGCAGAGTCCAAGCGCACCCGGGGGAAGGCCCGAGCGGGACAAAATGTGGATGATGAATGATGCCGAGCGTTTTCGGGCTCTTGCGAGCGCCCCCGTGCTGTGGCGAATGACGTAGGGTTATCAGGCGATTTTGCACTGCAATCAAGCGAAATACGTAAGCAATACTGACCTATTATCACTTCGCAAGAATCGTCCCGCTATACCGCCTTATGCGTAAGGAACAGAATGCCTGAAATAATGTTTGCGCCATCTTTGCGAATGGCCGTCTTGCTGACGGCGCTGACATCAAGGCCATAGCGGGCGCAGAGCGCGCGGACGTAGGCTTCGGAATGGGAGTAGCGCAACGACGGCGCGAGATGGAACCCATCGTCTCCGCCGGCATCCTCGACCGAAAATGCAAAATCGGCACCCGGCACGACAAGCGCTGAAACAGCCTCGAACACGCTCTCGAGATTGCCGAGATACATCAGGACGTCAGCCGCCGTGACGAGGTCGGCACGATGCCTCGCACCCTCCGCAAAGAGGCCCGTGGCCTCCGGAGCCAACGACAGATCGGCCTGTTCCAGGTGATCGTAGACATGCTTTTCGGCCGCCTTGGCAAGCATGTTCCGCGACAGATCGAAGCCCTCGAGGCGCGCAACGCGATCGCGGATCTCAGGCCCCAGCAGCCCGGTGCCGCAGCCAAGATCCACGGCCAGCGAATAGTGCCTGCCAGTCGTGGCAACGAGTGCGGCAAGCTTCCCCGGAACGCTGTAGTCCAGTTTCTCCACCAGCGACGTCTCGAAGCGATCCGCATAGTCGTCGAACAGGCGTTCGACATAGCTGCTCGGTGGCTGGTCGGGTGTCGTGACCTCGCCGAGCAGAGCAAGCTTGAGCTTCGCACCGAAAATATCGTCCGGGCTCGCATCCAAGGTCTGCCTGTAGGCCTCGATCGCGCCGGCCGTGTTGCCTGATTTCTCACGGTAGCCGGCAAGGCGATACCAGCCGGCAGCCCAGCGCGGTACCAGCTCCAGCGCCTGCTCCATCAGTTCGGCGGCGGCATGCGGCTCGCCGCTTTCGTCGAGCATCTTGGCGTAGTCGGCACGGCGGTCGGCGATGACGTCGCCTGAAGTGAGCTGGTTGGACTGCATGGTGAAGACCTGTTGGCATCGGCCCGCATTTGGCCGCGGCCACAAAAAAACTCAAGTCCTATTTCAGAGGCGAGGACGCCAGACCTGAAAAAGGCTTGCGAGCAGCGATTCGCGTCCGTATTTCAGGGATAAACAGGAGATGGCGCATGTCCGATCAGGTGAACAAGTTTCTCGGCGATTCCGTCGGCCGCACATTGGTCAAGCTTTTGGTCGTATCGTTGATCGTCGGCTTCATCATGGCCGTGTTCGGCTGGGCGCCGCTCGATTTCATCTACGGCTTCCGCAATTTCGTTCTGGAAGTCTGGCATCGCGGCTTTTCCGCTCTCGGACGCGTCGGCGACTATCTGCTGCTTGGCGCGACCATTGTCATTCCCGTCTTCCTTCTCATCCGTCTCTTCAGCTATCGGCGCTAACATGACTTCTCTCATCCTTTCGCGACGCGGCCTGCTGCACATGTCTGGGCTTGTACTCATCGCTGGCGTCGCCAGTTGCACCACGGCACCCCAGCTATCCTCCATTCCTTCGAACGGCGACGACGAGACGGCGGACGCATTGCCGCTTGTCAACCAGTTGCGCAGCAAGAACGGGCTGCCGCCGCTCTCGGCTGATCCAGCGGCAAAGGCTGCGGCGATGTTTCAGGCAAAGCGCATGGCATCTGCCGGCAAGATGAAGCACGTCATGGGCATCGGTGACGGCTTTGCCCCGCGCGTCAAGGCAAGCGGCGTGCAGATGCCGGCCGCTGAAAACATCGCGGCCGGTCAGCAGTCGGTTCCCTCGGTTGTGACCGCCTGGATCAACTCGCCGCACCATCTGGAGAACATGCTCGGCCGATATAATGGCTTGGGCGTTGCGGTCGCCCACAATTCCGCTTCCAGAAACGTGCCCTACTGGGCAATGGTGCTTTCCGGCTGAGGCGATTCTGCCTCAGCTTTCAGAGGCAAGCATGGATACCCACGGTCACGGAAACAGGCTGGCATTCGACGTGACGCACCGGCTGGTGCTCTCCATCGCGATTCCGATGACGCTCGGCTTCATCACGACGCCGCTGCTCGGTCTCGTCGGCACCGGCGTCGTCGGGCATACGGGCCAGCCGGACGCGCTCGCCGGGCTTGCGATCGGGGCCATGCTGTTCGACCTGATCCTCGGCAGCTTCAACTTCCTGCGCGCCTCCACCACCGGGCTGACCGCCCAGGCCTTCGGGCGGCACGACCGGCATGCTGAGCAGGGCGTTTTCTGGCGGGCGCTGATCTCGGCGCTCGGCTGCGGCGTGGCGCTTCTCTGTCTGTCGCCGCTGCTTCTCGCAGCGGGGCTGAAGCTGATGGGACCGGAGAACGCCGTTGCGGCTGCGACCAGCATCTATTTCTCCATCCGCATTCTCGCCGGACCGGCAGCGCTCGCCAACTACGCGATCCTCGGCTTCGTGCTCGGCCGCGGGCAGGGCGGTGTCGGGCTCCTGCTGCAGACGATCATCAACGGCACCAACATCGTGCTCGCGATTTACCTGGGCCTTTGGCGCGACTGGGGTGTCGCCGGTGTCGCCTGGGGAACGATGGTCGGCGAGACGGCTGGTGCAGTCGTCGGCCTGCTGATCGTCCTCCGCGGCTTCGACCACGCCGACCGACCGACGCGTGCGCAGATCTTCTCGCGGCATCAGTTGGCCGAACTCTTCGCATTGAACCGCGACATCCTGATCCGCACCTTCGTGCTGCTTGCCGCCTTCACGCTGATGACGCGGATCGGCACCAGCTTCGGGGCGGTGACGCTCGCTGCCAACGCCGTGCTGATGAACTTCTTCCTGCTCTCGGGATATTATCTCGACGGACTTGCCAACGCGGCCGAACAGATCACCGGACGTGCCATCGGTGCACGCTACCGGCCGGCCTTCGACCGCGGACTGAAGCTGTCGGCGCTCTGGTCTTTCGGACTTGCCGGCATCATCTCGGTGTTCTTCCTGCTGGCCGGTCCCTGGCTGATTTCGGTGCTGACCACATCGCCGGAAGTCCAGCAGGCGGCCGAGACCTACCTGCCCTGGGCCGCCGTCACCGGCCTTACCGGCGCCCTCGCCTTCCTGATGGACGGGGTGTTCATTGGCGCCACGTGGTCGACGGACATGCGCAACCGCATGCTGATGTCGTTTGCCGGCTGCCTCGTCGCGCTCGCCGTTTTCGTGCCGCTCTTTGCCAACCACGGCCTGTGGTTGGCGATGAACGGCTTCCTGCTAGTTCGCGGGGTATTCCTGGCGATGCTCGTCCGGCGGCGGGCGGATCAGACGTTCCGCGTTGCCCAGTGATCCGTCCTGCTGTCCCTGAGGTCGCGGATCGATTTCACCTGCTCGCGATCCAGCAGCTTCGACAGGCCGCGGACGATCGTGCCCGGCAGTCCCGGCCCTTCATAGACCATGCAGGAATAGAGCTGTACGAGATCGGCGCCGGCCTTGATCTTCTCCAGCGCCGTTTCCGCCGACGACACGCCTCCGACGCCGATGATCGGCATCGCCCCGCCGACACGCCTGCGGATCTTTGCCAGAACGGCGGTCGATTTGTCGAACAGCGGCTTGCCGGAGAGCCCGCCCGCTTCCTTCGCCTGGCGCTGATCCCTAAGGCCATCGCGGGAAAGCGTGGTGTTCGAGACGATCAGGCCATCCAGCGCGTGCGACAATGCCTCGGCCGCGATGTCATCCAGCCCCTCCTCCGTCAGATCGGGCGCGATCTTCAGAAAGACCGGGATCTTCCTGCCAGACTTAGCGGCCTCGGCATCGCGGGCGGAAAGCACCGCCGACAAGAGCGCAGCGAGGCTTTCGCGCGCCTGCAGATCGCGCAGGCCCGGCGTGTTCGGCGAGGAGATGTTGGCGGTGAAATAGCGCGCGACGGAATAGAAACGGCGGATGCCGAGAACATAGTCACCGATGCGGTCTTCGCTGTCCTTATTGGCGCCGATGTTGACGCCGATCATGCCGTTGCCGCGCACGGCCGATAGCCGCGCGAAGGCGGCGTCGTGTCCCTCGTTGTTGAAGCCGAGGCGGTTGATGACGCCTTCATCCTCGACCAGCCGGAAGATACGCGGTCGCGGATTTCCGGATTGCGGCTTCGGCGTCACGGTGCCGATCTCGGTAAAGCCGAAGCCGATCTTCAGCAGCGCTTCCGGCACTTCGCCATTCTTGTCATAGCCGGCGGCCATACCGATCGGATTGACGAAATCGAGGCCGGCAATACTCTGCCTCAAGCGCGGATCGGGCGCGATCCGGCAGGCTGGAACGGCACCTGCCTTCAGCGCGGCGATCGACATGCCGTGCGCAGTCTCTGGGTCGAAGAGGAAGAGCCCCTTGCGGGCGGCATGCTTGAACAGATCGATCATGGCTGAAGGTCCGGAAATATATGCTGGCCGGCGGCATCGAGCGGCAGCGGCTTTTCCCACAATACGGCCGAGAACGGCAGATCGGCATAGAGATGCGGGAAGAGATCGCCGCCGCGTGACGGTTCGAAAACGAGCTCCTCGCCGAACTTGCTGCCATCGACGGCAACGAGCAGAAGCCCCGTCTGACCCGCGAAATACAGTGCCGCCGTCTGCTTGACCTGGGCGGCTGTCGAGAAGTGGATATAACCGTCCTGGAGGTCAATCCCGGCACCCCGGAAAATGCCGGCCGCCTTCGTCTCCTGCCAGAGCGTTTCCGTCACGATCTTGTAAAGCGTGGGTGTCAGGGTCATGATGGCCTCGGAATGACTGGTCTTTCCCGGGCTTTGCCGCAAAGCGAAGGCGATGTCCACGCCTCGCTGCGAAAAATGCGGCGGCCACCGAGATTTCCGGAGGAAATCATGAGACATATCGCAATCGGCCTTTTTGCGCTTCTGTTGCCGCTCGGTGGCCACGCGGCAGAAACAGACACGTCCCGATTCCAGCTGGAACGCAGCGGCGACCACTTCGTGCGCCTCGACCGGAAGACTGGCGCCATGTCGCTCTGCGAGGAGAAGGACGGTACTCTCGCCTGCCGAATGGCCGCCGACGAGCGCGCCGCCTACGAGCAGGAACTCGACCGACTTTCGGCCCGCGTCACGGCGCTGGAGAACAAGAGCATCGTCAACAAGGCCCTGCCCTCAGACGCGGAAATCGACCGCTCGATCGGCATCATGGAGCGTTGGATGCGCAGCTTCATGGGGATAGTCAAGGAATTCCAAAGCGAGGAGGAGCGCAATACCCTTCCGCAAAAGACATGATTTGGTATAGTCATATCAGAATGAAGGCATGTATCGTGTGGGGAGCACGAGCCATGACCAGGCAATCGGGCCCTTGGGAGGGAGCGATCGATGCAGGAACAGACAATCATCATTGCCGACGACCATCCGCTTTTCCGTGATGCGCTTCGTCAGGCGGTGATCGGCATGGAAGGCCATCCTGAGATCGTCGAAGCCGGCGATTTCGCCGCAGCGCGGATGGCCGCCGGGGAACACCCGGAAGCGGACCTGATGCTGCTCGATCTTTCGATGCCTGGCGTCAGCGGCTTCTCCGGCCTGATGGCGCTGCGCTCCGAATTCGCCGGGCTGCCGATCGTCATCATCTCCGCGACCGATGATGCGACCACGATCCGCCGCGCGCTGGAACTCGGCGCATCCGGCTTCATCTCCAAATCCTCAGGGATCGACGACATCCGCCGCGGCATCCAGACGGTTCTGGCCGGCGATATCGCCACGCCAGAGACCTACCGGGACGGACAGGAACTGGACCCTGACGTCGCAGACTTGATCCACCGTCTGCATACGCTGACACCACAGCAGAGCCGTGTCTTGACGATGCTGGCGGAAGGCCTTCTCAACAAGCAGATCGCCTACGAGCTCGGCGTTTCCGAGGCGACGATCAAGGCGCATGTCTCGGCCATCCTGCTCAAGCTCAATGTCGATAGCCGCACGCAAGCGGTGATCCAGCTCGGCAAGATCAACATGGCAATGGTGGCCTGAGGCCTCGGGACAGGATTTTATTCCTTTCATCTCTTTACTCCCGCTGGGCTTGCGGTTAATATTTCGCCGTTGAAGGATCGCGCACGCGCGCAGGAATCAGGCGACATGCTGTCACACGAGCAAATCTGGGGAGCGATCGACAGGCTTGCCGAACGGCATGACCTGACGCCGTCCGGCCTTGCCCGACGCGCGGGGCTCGATCCGACCTCCTTCAACAAGTCCAAGCGACTGTCTGCCGATGGACGGCTGCGCTGGCCCTCGACGGAATCGATCGCCAAGGTGCTGGATGCAACCGGCGCCAGCATGGAGCAATTCCTGACCTTCATGCGCCCGGCAGGCAGCTTTTCCAGCCTTCCGGAGGGCGCCTTCCCGCCGCAGGGCAGCTCGATCCCGCTTCTCGGCTTTGCGCAGGCCGGCGCCGGCGGTTTCTTCGATGATGGCGGCTTTCCGGCCGGGCAAGGCTGGGACGTCGTGGAATTCCCAACGGCGCCTTCGCAGAAGGTGGGCGTCTATGCGCTCGAGGTTCAGGGCGAGAGCATGATGCCGCTCTACCGCGACGGCGACGTTCTGATCGTCGAGCCTGGCGCGCAAGTTCGCCGCAACGATCGCGTCGTCGTCAAGACGCGCGAGGGCGAGGTTATGGCCAAGGTACTGTTGCGCCAGAGCCCGCGATCGATCGAATTGATGTCGCTCAACCCCGAGCATCCGAACCGGACGATCGAGCTTTCAGACGTGGATTGGATCGCCCGCATCATCTGGGCTAGCCAGTAGGAAGATATTCCATGCGTCCCGCGGCAATTCTGACGGCTGTTGCAGGGATCGGAACTGTTGCCGGCCTGATCGCGGCGGGTGGAGAGCGGCTTGGCTCGGCCCTTGATCCGGAGGAGACTGCAGCTCCGACGGATTTGCATGTGCCGCCTCCCGCCGCCGCAGCGCGACCAACGACAAGTCCCGAAGCCAGCATGAATGCGCGGCACGTCGACGACGTCAGCCAGTTTTACCCAGCCGTCGTCGACGGCAAGCCACTGGAGCGCATTGCGGCAGCGGAGCCGGCGCAACCGGCAAGAATCGCCGAAGACAAGGACGTGAACCTCGTTCGCCCCGTCGCCGAAAGTGCGGGCGTGCTGGCGTTTGGCGAACGCCGCCTGCAACTTGCCGGCATCAATCCTACGCCAGCAGACAAGATATGCACCGACAGCAAAGGCCGGGAATGGCCATGCGGAATGCTGGCGAAAACCAATGTGCGGCTGTTTCTGCGCCTCAGAACCGTCCGCTGCGATCTCGATAGCAGTGAGTGGACCGGCACAGTTACCGCCGCCTGCAGGATCGGCACGCAGGACATTTCGCAGTGGCTCGTCGAAAACGGCTGGGCAGAGGCTGAAAAGGGATCTGCGCTTGCCGAAGTCGGCGAGAAGGCAAGGCAGACAGGCAAAGGCCTCTATGGTGACGACCCTCGCAGCGCCGCAGAAACCAGCATCCCCGAGAATCCGCCTTCCGATCGACCGCTTGACGGCTTGTAATATCGCTGGCCAGTTCCTAGACTCTGAGCTCGTTCCAGAGGAATCATCGAGATATGAACAAGCCGCTTTCCGCCCACGACGCATTGATCTACGTGATGGTGATGGCATCCGCCGTCGACAGCACGATGAACGATCGCGAGATGGAGCGCATCGGCCAACTGATCGGCTTCCTGCCGGTCTTCCATGATTTCGACGACGAGAAGCTGATTTCTGTTGCGCGCGACTGCGCAGCGCTGCTGGCCGGCCCCGAGGGTCTCGACATCGTGCTTGAAACCGTCAAGGACACGCTGCCTTCGCGCCTCTACGACACGGCCTACGCCCTAGCTGTCGAAGTTGCCTCGGCCGATCTCTCGGTCAAGGCGGAAGAATTGCGCCTGCTCAGCCTGCTGCGCGATCGCCTCGGCCTCGACAAGCTGACCTGCGCCGCCATCGAGCGCAGCGCGATCGCCCGCTTCCGCAAGGGCTAACGCGTGTCTCCCGAAAATGGGAACCGGTTTCGAGATAAAGACATGCGCCTTTAGTACAAGCCGTAAGGGAAATAGCGCAGGTAGATTTCCTGCAGGCGGCCACTGCGCGACAACGCTGCCAGCGCATGGTCGAGCGCTGCCGTCAGAACATCGTCCTTCTGACGCAGCATAATCGTCATGCCTTCGCCAAGAAACTGCTCGGAGAGATAGGGGCCGTCGAAGAGCGTGCAGCATTTCGCCGAAGCCTGTGACGAAACCCAGAACGAAAGCTGGAGGGAATCTGCGAAGGCAGCCTCCACCTTGCCCTCTCTCAATGCCACCAAAAGGGCATCCTTGCTGTCGAAGGATACGACCTTCACCTTCGGGAAATAGGCGGACAGCATGGCCTCGTGCGCCGTCTTCTTGACGACGCCGACCGAATGGTCGGCCAAAACACTGGCATCTTCACCCTTGATGGGAGCCTTCAAGTTTCGAACAAAGCGGGCGGGCAGCATCAGATACGGGCGAGAAAAGGCGAATTGCCGCCGCAACTCCTCGCTGACGGCAATGCCGGCGATGACGGCATCGCCTTGCGATGCTGCCAGCGCAGCATTCAGGTCAACGAACGGCAGTGCCTGGATCTGGCATTTGCTTGCAATCTCTAGTTCATCGCAGATCTCGCGGGCGAGATCGATGTTGAAGCCGGCAAGCTTGCCGTTCTGATCCGTAAAGTTGAACGGCGGAAAATCGATCGTCGTCAGGAACCGCAGGCGCACGAGCGACGAAAGGTCCGGCTTTGCAAGGCGCTCCCTGGAATCGAAAAGCAGCGGCAAGCTCGGCGCCGCCTGCTGGGCGAACAGCGAGAGCGGGCAAAAAAATACAACCATACATAGCAGAAAGCTGCATAGACCCTTAAGATTCAGGGATGCCAGTTTAAATTGCACCATGATGCTCCGCCTCGGGGAAGCACGCACTGCCATTCTGGAAACGGTGTATCAGAGTCATGTGTGTCGGGGAATATGCGCCGAGCGGGATCGACGACCGCGCGCTCTTTGGATGATCATACAATACGCCATGACGCGCCGACGCCACCGGCGCGCGTCGCGACCGCTTCCTACCAACGGGAAGCAGAGGTCCTGCTGCAACTCGGCATCGGCAACCCGACAAGCGCCCGTGCGATGCAGCTCGCCCGCCGCAACAGCACCAGTATCGAGCAGGAACTCCTTGCAAGCGGCTCCATCGATACCGAGAGCTACTACGCGTCGCTCGCGCGGGATTCGGCTTCCTTTGCATGGGGGCAAGCTTCGGGCTCGTTCTGCTGCTCGGCAGGGTGGTGATGCTGCGAGACGAAAGGCGCAGCGTCGGCTGGCGATGGATCCATGTCCCGCATGATTTCGGTCGCGGCATGGCGCGCGCTTTTCGAGCTGCCGAGAAGACCCTTCTTCTGGGACAGGACGCCTCGTGCACCCGTCACCACGCCTAAGAGGTTGCGTCGCGCTTAGCGCCGCTCGGCACTAGGCGGCACGGTCCAAATTTTTCCTGGGACAGGCAGTAAGCGTTAGGGGCGCATTAAACAATGTCCCATTCTATTCGCCGGGACGACGCCGGCTCGCGGGCCGAATGCATGATGCGCATGTCGAGCCTTCAAGGCATCCCACCATGCCGTGTCATGCGTCATGCCCTGCCTCTTAAAATGCTTTCATAGCCGGCCCGCCATTGGCCGGATGAAACGACTGGACATATCCATGCTGAAGAATTTCAAAATCCCGACGAAGATCATATCTGTCGTCGCGCTTCTTGGAGCGATCGCGCTCGGAGGCCTCGTTTACGTCATCACGGAATTTCGCGGTGCCGACGCCGCCTACAGTGCCTTCATCGACCACGAGGCGATGGCTGCCATGCAGGCATCGCGCGCCAGCGCTTCGGCAACAGCCGCCGTGCTTCAGGTGACGCTGATCGCCGGCCTCAAGCCGGACACGCCCGCTTTCAATACGGCGCTCGCAACGCCAAGTAAGATGCCTCAGGCGCGCGAACGTCTCGAACAGGCCGCCGCCTTGGTTCCAAGCCGCACGCAGGCAATCGACGACATTCTTGTCGGCATTGGCGAGATGGAAGCGCTTTCCAGCAAGGTCGTCGCCCTTGCCAAGGCAAAGGACAGCGCGGGCGCGCAGCTTGCGGCCAGCATGCTGAACGCCAAGTTGAACACGGTCACCCCGAAAATGATCGCCAACAACGACGCGCTGATGGCGTTGCTGAACGACGGCGGCGATGCGCTCTCCTCCACGGTCAACCAGCGTATAACCTTCTGTTTCGCGCTGATCGGCCTTGCTGTACTAGGCGCGCTCGGCCTTAGCGTATGGGTCGCTCAAGCGGGGATCACCGCCCCGATGGCCCGTCTGCGTGATCGGACGACACAGCTCGCGCGGGGCGATACGCAGAGCGCCATCGACGGCCTTGATCGTCGCGACGAAATCGGCCAAATGGCCGGCGCCGTTGCCGTCTTCCGCGACAACGCCGTCGAGCGCCTCCGGCTCGAGAGCGAGGCCGAGAGGAACCGCAATCTCAGCGACAGCGAACGCCGCGAGCGCGAGGCGCAGCGCGCGACCGACGCCGCAGACCTCTCACGCGCGGTTGGCGACGGCTTGCGCCGACTGGCCGCCGGGGACCTCGCATCACGGATCGACACAGCTTTTGTTGGCGATCTCGACACGCTGCGGCAAGATTTCAACAACTCGATCCTGCGGCTGAACGACACCATGCAGACGGTCGGCGCCAACGCCCGCTCCATCACTGCCGGCGCAAGCGAGATCCGCGCCTCCGCAGACGAGCTTTCAAAGCGCACGGAGCAGCAGGCCGCCTCCGTCGAGGAGACGGCGGCCGCACTTGAGGAGATCACCACCACGGTGAAGGATGCCGCCAGACGCGCCGATGAAGCACGCGGCCTCGTGGCGCGCACGCGGGCGGGTGCCGAAAAGTCCGGCCAGGTCGTGCGCAAGGCAGTCAACGCCATGCAGCAGATCGAGCAGTCCTCGGCGGAGATCGGCAACATCATCGGCGTCATCGACGACATCGCCTTCCAGACGAACCTTCTCGCACTCAACGCCGGCGTCGAGGCCGCCCGCGCTGGTGAAGCCGGCAAGGGCTTTGCCGTCGTTGCTCAGGAAGTGCGCGAACTCGCGCAGCGCTCGGCCAACGCCGCCAGGGAGATCAAGTCGCTGATCACCGCGTCAGGCGGTCATGTGCAGACGGGCGTGTCGCTTGTCGGCGAAACCGGCAAGGCGCTGGATGCCATCGTTCATGAAGTCCAGGAGATCAACAAGCACGTCGACGCGATCGCCGAAGCCGCCCGCGAGCAATCGACCGGCTTGCACGAGATCAACACGGCCGTGAACACGATGGACCAGGGAACGCAGAAGAATGCGGCCATGGTGGAGGAAAGCACGGCGGCGAGCCACAAGCTCGCGACGGAAGCGGCGACACTGAACAATCTGCTCGACCAGTTCAAGCTCACCGGCACCGGCGGGTTCAGCGCGACCGTCGCCGGCGTTCCACTCCAGGGCACTCCGATCCATTCCGCGCCACGTCCGGCCGTGCCGCCGACCGCAGCCAGAAAGGCGCCGGTCCGCATCGCCACTTCAGGGATCACACGCCCGTCCAACTCGCCGGCTCGGGCGCTCGGGCAGAAGCTTGCAAGCGCCTTCAGTGCTGGCAGCGCTCCTTCCAGCGCGCGCGACGACGCCGACTGGACGGAATTCTGATCCAACCAAAAGACACAAAAGACGAAGGGCGGCTCATTGCCACCCTTTGATTATCGTCTTCTGACTTCAAGCAGCAAGCCATGGCTTCGCTGCAGGGCACGCAAGCTCGCGCCGAGAGGCAACTCAAAAAGAGAACTCAGGCAAACCCGAGCGGAATCTGTTCTACCTTGCGGCCGCGACCATAATCGCGCTCATAGGAAGCACGATCGTCATCGCGCGCCGACGCAGGAGGCGCTTCCGGCGCATGGTAGCCATCCGCATAGGTGCCGGTATCGCCATTGTCCCGGATTTCGCGCTTTGCCGTGAAAATCTTCAAAAGCATGCTGCCACTCCTCCTGATCATGCCGACAACGACCAAGGGGTCGTCTGCGTTCCCGTGATATCGGAGAATAGTTAAAAATTAACTATGTTTATTAGAGGATTGTCAACTATCGAAATTTCCTGCGAGCCTACGTCTTAAGGGCATCCTTCGCGGTGTTTGCAAGGCGATCAAGGCAGGCTGGCTACGTGGTCGTTGCATTTCCGTGGCAAGGGGATAAATCAGCGGGGACCCAAAGCTGGGAAGCCGGTGCCGCGCGTGGATATCGGCCGCTTTTTTTCGATTAATGGTTCTGTCGTGGTGTCTTGCCGATGAATGCCAGAGTTGTGGTGATGTTTCCGGTCTACAACGGCGCAACGACCCTGCGAGAGAGCTTGCAGTCAATCGCCGGTCAGGACTTCGGCGATTTCCGCGCCATTATCCTCAATAACTGCTCAACAGATGAGACATTGCAGGTGGCGCAGCGCTTCTGCGAGGAAGATGCCCGCTTTTCCGTCATATCAAACGAAACCCATCTGAGTGCAGAAGCTAACTTCGCCAAGGCCATGAAGCTCGGCGCTGAGGCGGCAGGCTATTTTTGCCTTCGGGCAGCCGACGATCTTTCATCTCGAGATTTCTTGGGAAAGCTGGTCGAGGCGCTCGATGCCGACGACGCAAAGTTGCTCGCCGCCTGCTCGACAAAGAGCTTCAATGCCCAAGGCTTCAAGCTCAAGAATCCGGCAGCCAACATATTCAACTTTCAGGAGTCGTATGCAAAAGGTCGCGTACCACGCAATCTGACATTTCCGTCCGAGTGGATCTACGGCATGTTCAGATCGCGGTCAGTCGATATATTGATGGCGCGCTGGTACGAACTGGGCAATCCTTGGGGCTTCGCCTCTTATGTCCTCTCGGAATTTGTCGTTCGCGATCTGGTCGCCTATGTCCCCGGCCCCACCTTGGACTTCAGGGAAGGATCGGGTTCCGAGCAAAGGTATGGGGCGAAGGGGTTTCGTGATAAGCTCTCCCAACGACTGACATACACGCTTGGCTGCTACCGCCTGGTCGACAAACTGCCACCGACGGGTCTTTTGACGAAAGCGAAGTTTTTCAGGATGTGTTGGAACGATGCACGCCGGAAAACGCGCTATAAGCTGCTTTGGATATTCTAGGAGTCCTGTGTCCCGCTCATGAACTACCCATTTCCCTCCGGCGCGCCCGATCTTGCGCGCTCTTTCCTCGATCGTCTCCAGACGGGCTATGACACATTTCGGGTAACGCGCCGCGAGAGGCGCAATCGAGCCGATGTGACCATCCAGCCAGTTCGCGAGATCAAGCCCCTCACGTCAGCAGATGTGCCCCTTGTCTTTGTTACCCACAACGACGCTGTTCTTTTAAACGCATTCCTTCAACACTATCGCGAGCTGGGCGTGACGCGGTTCATCTGCGTTGACGACGTTTCGACTGACGGTACAAGGGAGGCTCTCTTAGATGAGCCGGACGTTGACGTTTGGACCTCGCCAGTAAGATTTGGCGAAGCACGGCGGGGACGAAATTGGAGGGAAAGCCTGTTCTCCAGGTATGGTCTCGATCGATGGTATCTGAATGTCGATTCCGATGAATTCCTCGTCTATGATGATTGCCTCAGCCAACCGTTGCCATCACTATCCGCACGCTTGAAGCTCAAAACCTCAAGCGAATGGCGGCGCCTATGCTGGATATGTATCCCAAGCTGAGCGAAGTCTGCGCGCGCCCATCTTCTGTCGACAAGCCGTGGCAGTTCTCGCGTTATTTTGATGGTGACAGCTATGCGTCAACAATCAAGAAGCGAGGCGTCAGTGTCAGGGGCGGGCCGCGGGGCAGAAAATTCGGAGAGGGCAACGAGCTTATCAAATACCCGTTGATCTACTGGGACAGAACATGCCTTTTCGGAAGCAGCCTCCACCAGCCGTTGCCTTATGGCCGCAATTTCCCGTCTGTCTGGGGCGCTATCCTGCACTTCAAATTCTTTACCAATTACAAGGCCAAGATAACCGAAGCAGCTGAGGGCAAGCAGCACTATAATTCTTCCGAGCACTACCAGAAGATGATGGATGTCCTTCATCGCGAAGGGGAAATCGACTTCAGCTACGGTCAGTCGATTCGCTATGACGGGCCGCAGCAACTGATCGATCGCGGCTTCATGACCAAGATCAACTTCCCATCGTGAAGCTGGCATGACGCGGAAAGCCCGGAGGGTTGGCTCCGGGCTCGTCATGGTCAATGCCAAGTCTGATTGCCGTACCAATCGTCGATGTCTCGCCGCGCGCGATCGCGGGCGATACCGTAGCGTTCCTGGATTTTGCCTTCCAACTGGTCGCGCTTGCCGGCAATCTGATCAAGGTCGTCATCAGTGAGTTTGCCCCACTGCTCCTTGATCTTGCCCTTCATCTGCTTCCAGTTTCCTTCGACGCGGTTCCAATCCATAACGTTTCTCCTTGCTTTGTTGGACTGGAGACTAAACGGCCGCGGCATAAGAGTGTTCCGCCGCTTCGCTCCGTCAGGTAGCGATCAGGATCTTTTTGCTTTCTGCGTTGTCGGCGATGCGCCCTGTGGCCTTCGCGGAGCGGGTGAAGCGCTTAAGTGGAGCGGGTGAAGGGAATCGAACCCTCGTATTCAGCTTGGGAAGCTGCTGCTCTGCCATTGAGCTACACCCGCACTAGAGCGAGACTTTCTACAGATGATGGCCGCTGTCAAGCGGTCAAACACCGACAACCGTAACAAGGCACTTCTGATATTGCAGCCACCGCGCGGTTTGGTAGGTGGGGTCACAACTGCGGATCAATACTTCCTTTTCATAGTAAAATACCTTTGGCGGCAAATAACCCGAACGTTATAAGCGCTCTCACGAACAAAACAAAAGCACGCGCGAACCGCCCTTCAATTCATCTGACTCATGACAATGTCAGGATTAAGCGTGTGTTCGCGCGCCCATCGGTCCTTGTCCCGATCTAGGACCCCACACCGTCACAGCACGAACACCACAAGGCTCAAGAAGATTCTACCGGCCGGACCTTATCACGCGCCGCTCCTTCAAATCGACGGCAGAAACATTGCCCCACCTCTGGCCGAATGATGGCGAACGGCGCCCTCTGGCGGCCGACGCGAAAGCGACAACCAGCGACCGAGCACACCAGGACGCTCAAATGCGGAAGTGCTTGGAAAGCTTCAGGCCCTGCGCCTGATAGTTCGAGCCGAGGCCGGAGCCGTAGAGGCTTTCCGGGTGCTCCCGCATATGTTCGTAGACGAGGCGGCCGACGATCTGGCCGTCTTCGAGGATGAAGGGAACCTCGTGGCTGCGGACCTCGAGCACGGCGCGGCTGCCGCGGCCGCCAGCGGGCGCGTGGCCGAAGCCTGGGTCGAAGAAGCCGGCATAGTGCACGCGGAATTCGCCGACCAGCGGATCGAAGGGGGTCATCTCGGCCGCGTAGTGCGGCGGCACATGGATGGCTTCGCGGGAGACGAGGATGTAGAACTCGTCAGGATCCAGGATCAGCTCGTTGCGGCCGCGACTATAGAGAGGCTCCCAGAAATCATAGATGTCGTGCTGCGCCTTCTTGTCGACATCGACGACGGCGGTGTGATGCTTGCCGCGGTAGCCGATCAGGCCGTCCTTGTCGCCCGCAAGATCGATCGACAGCGCAATACCGCCGCCCGAGACGTTCGGCTGCTTGCTGGCAACCAGCGTTTCGGCATCGTGCAGCGCCAGAAGTTCGGGCTCGCCGAGCAGAGAATGCCCGACACGGAAGCGGATCTGCGACAGGCGCGAGCCCCGGCGCACGACAATCGGGAAAGTGCGCGGGCTGATTTCGAGGTAGAGAGGGCCGGAATAGCCGGCCGGGATCTTATCGAACTCCTGCGCATAGTCGGTGATGACACGCGTGAAGATATCCAAACGCCCCGTCGAGCTCTTCGGGTTGGCCGAGGCCGACATATCGGTCGGCAGGTCGAGGCGCTCCATCAGCGGAACGATATAGACACAGCCTGTCTCCAGCACGGCACCTTCGGAGAGGTCGACGACGTGAAGGCTTAGGCGATCGAGCTTGTCGGACACGAGATGGGATGGGCCCGGCATGAAACTCGCGCGAACGCGGAACGCCTTGGCGCCAAGCCTGAGGTCGAGGCTTGCCGGCTGGATCTGGTCGTGATCTAAATCGCGCTCAGAGGTGAGACGCCCGGCCTCAAAGAGCGCGGCAATCGCACGATCTGCCAAAATTCCTGTTACGCGAGCCATCATGCCTCATCCATATTTGTCGCAGACAAAACCAAACTCAAGGAATTGACGCAAGCATAGAACGGCAGTATTGCAGCTTTATCCCGTGGTGATTTGGCCGGTCGGCTTGCAGCCACGTTAAACAAGTGGCTAAAAGGACCGGGTGCAAAACCGGTCTGCTTTCGCGGCCGGTTTTTTTGTTGTTTGAAAGTGGTGATTCATGAGCAAGACTTGGCGCCCGGCAACCCAACTCGTCCACGGCGGTTCGCTGCGCTCGCAATATGGCGAGACCTCCGAAGCAATCTACCTCACGCAGGGCTTCGTCTATGAAAGCGCGGAAGCGGCCGAAGCACGCTTCAAGGGCGAGACCGAAGGCTATATTTACGCTCGCTACGGCAGCCCGACCAACGACATGTTCGAGAAGCGCATGTGCGCGCTCGAAGGTGCCGAGGAGGCCCGTGCCACGGCCTCGGGCATGGCAGCCGTCACCGCGGCGATCCTCTGCCAGGTGCAGGCAGGCGACCACATCGTCGCAGCCCGCGCCCTCTTCGGCTCCTGCCGTTGGGTCGTCGAGACGCTTGCGCCGAAATACGGCATCGAATGCACGCTGGTCGATGGTCGCCATCTCGAGAACTGGGAAAAGGCGATCCGTCCGAACACGAAGGTGTTCTTCCTGGAAAGCCCGACGAACCCGACGCTGGAAGTGATCGACATCGCCGGTGTTGCCAGGCTCGCCAACCAGATCGGCGCCAAGGTCGTGGTCGATAACGTCTTTGCAACCCCGATCTTCCAGAAGCCACTCGAGCTCGGCGCGCATATCGTCGTCTACTCGGCCACCAAGCACATCGATGGTCAGGGCCGCAGCCTCGGCGGCGTGATCCTCTCCGACACGGAATGGGTCAACGAGAACCTGCAGGACTACTACCGCCACACCGGCCCGGCGATGTCGCCGTTCACGGCGTGGACGCTGCTGAAGGGCCTCGAGACACTGCCACTGCGCGTCAAGCAGCAGACCGAAAATGCGTCGAAGATCGCCGACTTCCTGGCTGATCAGCCGAAGGTCGCCAAGGTAATCTATCCCGGCCGCAAGGATCATCCGCAGGCCGACATCGTCGCCAAGCAGATGAAGGGCGGCTCAACGCTTGTTGCCATCGAATTGAAGGGTGGCAAGGACGCAGCCTTTGCGCTTCAAAACGCGCTTGATATCGTCAAGATCTCCAACAATCTGGGCGACGCCAAGAGCCTGATCACGCACCCGGCGACGACGACGCACAAGAACCTGACCGACGAGGCGCGCGCAGAGCTCGGCATCTCCGGCGGCACCGTTCGTCTCTCTGCGGGCATCGAGGACACGGACGATCTGATCGAGGATTTTGCCCAGGCGCTCGCCAAGGTGAACGCCTGATCAGCCCATATCGGCCGGATCACCTGCGATCCGGCCGACCGCCATGCGCTTCCGCCACACGCGAGGCGGGCTAAAATTAGGCTTAGCACGCGAAACCTCTTGCCATTGCAGGCATTCGGGACTTGATCGCCTATCGGTTTATTGACGGATGGGCCGCCGTATAAGATACCGGTAACGTATGTTGACTATGGTGTAGGCATGTACCGCGCCCTTACACGCGACATTGAAGTCGTCTTCGAACCCTTTTATCTGGAGGAGCAATCCGATCCGGAGGACGATCGTTATGTCTGGGGCTACAAGATCGTCATCAGCAACAATTCCGACACGACCGTGCGATTGGTGAACCGCTACTGGAACATCACAGACCAGAACGGGATCGTCGATGAGGTCACGGGCGCCGGCGTTGTCGGCGAACAGCCGCGGCTTGCTCCGGGCGATACCTATGAATATTCCTCGGGCTGCCCACTGGATACGCCATCAGGGCTGATGTTCGGCCACTACCAGATGGAAACGGATGAAGGCGAGCTTTTCGATGTCGAAATACCCGCCTTCTCGCTGGATTCGCCAGGGCTGCTCAGAGTCCTGAACTGATCACTCGGCAGCCTCAGCCACCTCTTCCACTTCGAAGCGGTAGGTTGTCGAGCAGAACTCGCAGGTGACCGAGATCGCGCCGTCTTCCTGGCTGTCATCGATTTCCTCGGCAGAGAAACCCTTCAGCACGCCCTTGATCTTTTCGCGCGAACAGCTGCAGCGATCGAAGACCTCGCGCGGTTCGTAGACGCGAACGCCGCGTTCGTGGAACAGGCGGTACAGCAGCCTCTCTGTGCCCACCTGCGGATCCGTCAACTCGTCGGCGTCGATCGTTTCAACGAGCGAGCGGGCTTCCATCCATGCATCGTCTTCCTTGTGGGAACCGCCGGCCGTGTCACCGTCGCCCCCATGAAGATCCGGCTGGCGCATGCGCTCCGGCGCTACCGGCAGGAACTGGGCCACGAGCCCCCCTGCCCGCCAACGGTGACGCGGCTTGCCCACGTCGTCGCGATCGAAGAGCTCGGCAGCGGCAAGACGCACTCGCGTCGGAATTTGCTCCGACTGGCGGAAATAGGCGCCGGCGATTTCCTCGAGGGTCGCTCCGTCGAGCGCAACGATGCCCTGATAGGGTTGGCTAAACTTCCCCTGATCGATCGTAAACGCCAGCATACCCTTGCCGAGCAGCTGTTCAGGCTCGATTTGCCCAGCGGCGATGGCCTTGTCGAGGAGGCCCTGGTCGAAGCGCGCATAAGCACGCACGTTTTCGGGCGTCGAGAAATCGCAAACAAGCAGGTCCACCGGGCCGTCGCCTTTGGTCTGCACCGTGAACTTGCCGTCAAATTTCAGCGACGTGCCGAGCAGCACCGTCAACACGACGACTTCGGCAAGAAGCCTCGCGACAGGCGCAGGATAGCGATGACGCTCGAGGATCGCGTCCAGCATCGGCCCGAGTTGGACGGCGCGACCGCGCACATCCAGCCCTTCAACCTGAAACGGAACGACGTGATCATCGCCGGCGAAATTGAATTCGCCGAGGGCGGCTGCAGGTTCTGCCATGGTCTTCTCCTAGTCTGAGAGCGGCAGACGAGAGTGTCCATCCGCTCGCGCGGCCAACGGGCCTTCCGGCCAAACGTGGCGTCAAGTATGGTTCAGATCGCGCCCAGGCACCAAGCAAGAATCGACTTCTGCGCATGAAGACGGTTTTCCGCTTCATCGAAGACGACGGATTGCGGGCCGTCGATCACCTCGTCCGTGACTTCCTCACCACGATGGGCGGGCAGGCAATGCATGAACAATGCATCCTTGTCGGCCTGTGCCATCAAAGCCGAATTGACCTGATAAGGCTGGAAGACGTTGTGACCCCGGGCCCGATGTTCCTGATTCATGGAGACCCAGGTATCGGTCACCACGCAATCGACGCCGGCGACCGCACGGTCGGCATCATGGCAGAGCATGATTTCGGCGCCCTCATTGCGGGCCCAGTTCAGATAGTGATCCTTCGGCTCGGAACCAAGGGGGACAGCCATATTCATACGATAGCCAAAACGGGCAGCCCCTTCGACCAGCGAATGCAGAACGTTGTTGCCGTCGCCGGTCCAGGCGATCGTCTTGCCCTTGATGGGGCCGCGATGCTCCTCGAAGGTCATGATATCGGCCATGATCTGGCAGGGATGGGTATCGTCCGTCAGCGCGTTGATGACGGGAACCGTGGCGTGCTCGGCCAGCTCCAGCATGCGGGCATGATCGGTGGTGCGGATCATGATCGCATCGACGTAACGTGAGAGCACCTTCGCCGTGTCGCCAATGGTCTCGGCGCGACCAAGCTGCATTTCGGTGCCCGAGAGGAAGAGCGTCTCGCCGCCCAGCTGGCGCATGCCGACGTCGAAGGAGACGCGGGTACGGGTCGAAGGCTTCTCGAAGATCATCGCGAGCATCTTGCCGGCGAGCGGCTTGTCGCCTTGCCCAGCCTTGAAGGCCTGCTTGCGGGACATGGCGTCATCCATGATGAGCCGCAGGTCTGATGCCGCAACGACGGAGAGATCGAGAAAGTGTTTGGTGGAAGCCATTGTCTTTACCTATCAGGCCCGCCTTGCGGCAGGCATTATCCATTAAGCCGTCTTCTTGACCTTCGAAGCGCGCACGCTTTCGGCGGCACGCTCAAGGCGGGCGAGGCCCTCACGAGCTTCGTCCGGTGTGACGACCAGAGGCGGCAGAAGACGGATGACGTTGTCGCCAGCGGGAACGCCGAGCAGATGAGCGTCACGGATTGCCTGCAGCAGCTCGGAAGACGGCACGGCTGCCTTGACGCCGAGCAGTAGTCCCTCGCCGCGAACGTCCTCGATGATATCAGGATAGCGATCCTTGAGCGAGGCGAGCCCTTGGCGGAAAACCAGCGAGACGTCGCGCACCTGCTGCAGGAAGCCGTCCGCGAGGATCACGTCGAGCACGGCACTGCCTACAGCCATGGCAAGCGGATTGCCGCCATAAGTGGAGCCATGCGTGCCGGCCTTCATGCCGGACGCTGCCTCTGCAGTCGCAAGGCAGGCGCCGAGCGGGAAGCCGCCACCGATGCCCTTGGCCACTGCCATGATGTCAGGGGTGGCGCCGGACCATTCATGTGCAAACAGCTTGCCCGTGCGGCCCATGCCGGTCTGCACTTCGTCGAAGACCAGCAGCAGACCGTGCTCGTCGCAGATCTCACGAAGTGCCTTCAGGAACTGGTTGGTCGCCGCACGGACGCCACCCTCCCCCTGGACAGGCTCGATGAGGATCGCGGCCGTCTCGTTTGTGATGGCGCTGCGGACGGCATCGAGATCGCCAAAAGGAACCTGATCGAAGCCGGGCGCCTTCGGACCGAAGCCTTCGAGGTACTTCTCCTGGCCACCCGCAGCGATCGTCGCCAGCGTGCGGCCATGGAAGGCACCTTCGAACGTGATGATATGAAACCGCTCGGGGTGGCCCTTCGAAAACTGATAGCGGCGCGCCGTCTTGATCGCGCATTCCAGGGCTTCCGCGCCGGAGTTCGTAAAGAACACCTTTTCGGCGAATGTAGCCTCGGTCAGCCGCTTCGCGAGCACTTCCTGACCCGGGATTTCGTAGATATTGGACAGGTGCCAGACCTTGTCGGCCTGCTCCTTCAGCGCACCCACCACATGCGGATGGCTGTGGCCGACGGAGGTAACGGCAACGCCTGCGCCGAAGTCAAGATATCGCTCGCCCGTTTCGGTGATCAGCCACACGCCTTCCCCTCGCTCGAACCGCAGCGGGGCACGAGAGTAGGTGTCGTAAAGCGCGGCTTCAGCCATGGCGCGATCTCCTGTCAATAACCATCAGCAGCCGGACGCCGGCTAAGGAATGCAGGTCCGGAAATTAAAAATGCCGCCTTTCGGCGGCGAGCAGCACTATTTACTTTTCGCACTGCAATGTCAACAAAACTGAGGTTTTGATGCATGCGTCAAGCGGCGATCGGGAGGCTCCGGATCTATCAACAATTAATGTTGCAGAAATGACTCTCGCGCCCAGCAAGTTGGGGAAAACCTGAGAATCGATTCGCCGAGATTCAACCGACTCTTGTCACGGAGTCAGCCTCACACTAGGTTAAAACTCAATTACTAGACTGCATGCGGCGGAACTAGTCACCAAAATCGAGCAAGCGTTTCTTGCTTCGGATACGTCCGGGGCAACGGTGAGGGATTCTGCCTACACCAACGCTAATAAGGCGGAGACAGGGGCATGAACTGGACAGACGAGCGCGTTGAAAAACTGAAGAAGCTTTGGTCAGAGGGCCTGAGCGCCAGCCAGATCGCAGCGCAACTTGGCGGTGTAAGCCGTAACGCCGTCATTGGCAAAGTTCACCGTTTGAGTTTGCCCGGTCGTGCCAAGGCCGGCGGCTCGACGACCACCGTCAGAACGCCCAAGCGCACCACATCGGCGCCGCGCGCACCGAACTACGCATCGCGGATCACCACGCGTACCGTCACCCGCCAGCAGGGTGCAACGATGCTCAAGGAAGAGATCGAGATCGACACGGTCGAGGAAGTCCGCTTCCGCCCGGCCGCAAATGTGGTCGTCCCGATTTCGCGTCGCCTCGGCCTGACGGAACTGACCGAGCGCACCTGCAAGTGGCCGGTCGGCGATCCGCTGAAGGACGACTTCCACTTCTGCGGCTGCGAGTCCCCGGATTCCTCCCCGTATTGCACGTACCATCAGCGCATGGCCTACCAGCCGGTCAATGAGCGCCGCAAGGCCGCTAACCGGGTCGCCTGATGCGCAAGCCGGATAAGGAATAAAGAAAACGGGCCCGCGCGGGCCCGTTTTTTTGTTTCCGAGATGAAAGCCGCTCGGTCCCCATCGAAGCCTTATGCTTCCATGGAATATCCGGCGCCGCGCACGGTGCGGATGACATCCTGCATGTTGGAGAAGTTCAGCGCCTTGCGCAGGCGACCGACATGGACGTCGACGGTGCGTTCGTCCACATAGATATCGTGACCCCAGACGCCGTCGAGGAGCTGTGAACGCGAGAAGACGCGTCCGGGGGACGCCATCAGGAACTCGAGGAGCCGGAACTCGGTTGGGCCGAGGCGGACTTCACGGCTCTTGCGATGAACGCGATGCGTCTCGCGGTCGAGCTCGATGTCGCCGCACTTCAGCAGCGTGGAGAGCACCTCCGGCTTGGCGCGACGAAGCATTGCCTTGACGCGCGCGACAAGCTCCGGCGTCGAAAACGGCTTGACGACGTAGTCGTCGGCGCCGGTGGAGAGACCGCGAACGCGTTCGCTTTCCTCGCCGCGAGCCGTCAGCATGATGATGGGAAGGCGCTCGGTTTCCGGTCGCATACGCAGACGCCGGCAGAGCTCGATGCCGGACACACCCGGCAGCATCCAATCCAGGATCAAAAGGTCTGGCGTGCGTTCCTGCAGCCGGATCTCGGCCTCGTCGCCGCGCAGGATGGTATCGACCTCAAAACCTTCAGCTTCAAGGTTATAGCGAAGAAGCACGCTCAGTGCTTCTTCGTCTTCAACGACAGCTACTTTAGGGATCATTCGTTTCGGTCTCCTGGGGGCGCGGTCGCAGAACGACTATTCCGTGACGGCGCCGACGGTGTTGGCGGTATCGTCCTTCGGACGTTCGCCTTCCGGCTGAGCACCGGTGGCCATGTAATAGATGGTCTCGGCAATGTTGGTGGCGTGGTCGCCGATGCGCTCGATGTTCTTGGCGCAGAACAGAAGATGCGTGCAGCTGGTGATGTTGCGCGGATCTTCCATCATGTAGGTGAGCATCTCGCGGAACAGCGAGGTGTACATCGCGTCGATTTCCTCGTCGCGCTCGCGGATCGACTTTGCCTTGTCGGCAGCACGGCTGGTATAGACGTCGAGGACTTCCTTGAGCTGGACGAGCGCCAGTTCGGAAAGGTGCTCGAGGCCGCGGGCGAGCTTGCGCGGCACGCCGGCACTCTGGACAGCAATGACGCGCTTGGCGGTGTTCTTGCCGAGATCGCCGACGCGCTCAAGATCGGCCGCGATGCGGATCGAACCCATGATCTCGCGGAGGTCGGCCGCCATCGGCTGGCGACGGGCGATCGTAACGATTGCCTTGTCACCGATCTCGCGTTCAGCGTGGTCGAGGATCACGTCGTCAGAAATGACCTTCTGGGCCAGGGCAGTATCGCCGTTTACAAGAGCGCGAACGGCATCCGAGACCATCTGCTCGGCCAGGCCGCCCATTTCCGAGATACGGCGGGACAGGAACTTCAAATCATCGTCGTAGGCAGAAAAGATATGTGTCGATGCCATAGGGATCATCCTTGAATATCGTGAGTGTTACCGACGCCGGCGATCAACCGAAGCGCCCCATGATGTAGTCCTGGGTGCGCGGATCGTCCGGGTTGGTGAACATCTTGTCGGTATCGTTCTCCTCGACGAGGTTGCCGAGGTGGAACATGGCGGTGCGCTGCGAAACACGGGCAGCCTGCTGCATCGAGTGCGTCACGATGACGATCGTGTAGTTCTCGCGAAGCTCGTGGATCAGCTCCTCGACCTTTGCCGTCGCAATCGGATCGAGCGCAGAGCACGGCTCGTCCATCAGGATCACTTCAGGGCTCACGGCAACGGCGCGGGCGATGCAGAGGCGCTGCTGCTGGCCACCGGAAAGGCCGGTGCCGGCTTCATGAACACGATCCTTCACTTCGTTCCACAGGCCGGCGCGCTGCAGGCTGAGTTCGACGATCTGATCCATGTCGGCCTTCGACTTGGCGAGACCGTGGATGCGCGGGCCGTAGGCGACGTTTTCGTAGATCGTCTTCGGGAACGGGTTCGGCTTCTGGAACACCATGCCGACGCGGGCCCGCAGTTCCACGACGTCGATATCCGGATCGTAGATATCTTCGCCGTCGAGCGTGATCTTGCCGGTGACGCGGCAACCGTCGATCGTGTCGTTCATACGGTTCAGGCTGCGCAGGAAGGTGGACTTGCCGCAGCCCGAAGGGCCGATGAGCGCCGTCACGGTGTTTTCGCGAATGTTCAGTTTTACGTCGAAGAGCGCGCGCTTCTCGCCGTAGTAAACCGAGACGTCCTGGCCGATCATCTTATAGGGAACGGTATTCATCTTCTGATCCAGCGCCTTCTCAACTGCTGCTTCCGTCAACATGTTCATAATGTCTACTCCGTTTACCAGCGGCGCTCAAAGCGACGACGCAAGAGGATGGCTCCGAAGTTCATGACGATCAGGAACAGGAGCAGGACGATGATGGCACCCGACGTGCGTTCGACGAACGCCCGTTCGGCTTCGTTGGCCCACATATAGACCTGCACCGGCAGGGCCGTCGAAGGATCCATCGGCGTTGCCGGAGCGTTGGCTACGAACGCGACCATGCCGATCAGGAGGAGCGGTGCGGTCTCGCCGAGCGCGTGCGCCAGGCCAATGATGGTGCCGGTCAGGATGCCGGGCATCGCAAGCGGCAGTACGTGGTGAAAGACCATCTGCATCTTGGAAGCGCCGAGGCCAAGAGCAGCCGCCCGGATCGACGGCGGCACGGCGCGAAGTGCTGCGCGGGTCGCGATGATGATCGTCGGCAAGGTCATCAGCGTCAACACCAGACCGCCGACCAGCGACGCCGAGCGCGGCAGGCCAGCGAAGTTGATGAAGACGGCAAGACCGAGCAGACCATAGACGATCGAGGGAACGGCTGCGAGGTTATTGATGTTCACCTCGATCAGGTCCGTCAGCTTGTTTTTCGGGGCGAATTCTTCGAGGTAGATCGAAGCGGCAACGCCGATCGGCAGTGCGAGGGCAAGCACGATCAGCATCAGGTAGAGCGAGCCGATCAGCGCAACGCCAAGGCCCGCGGCTTCCGGACGGCTGGAGTTGCCGTTGACAAAGAGCCCGGTGTTGAACTGCTTGTGCAGGGTACCGGTGGCAGCCAGCTGGTTCATCCAGCCAACCTGCTTGTCGTTCACCTTGCGGTTCTTTTCGTCCACCTTGAGGTCGATCTGACCCTTGTTGGCGGAGTCGATGTTGGCGTCGGCAAGCAGCGTCACATTGACCGTCTTGCCGATGAGCGACGGATCGGCAACGACCATGTCGCGCAACTGGATCGGCGCACCCTTGGAGATCATCGCTGTCGCATCACGCACATCAGGACGGCTCGATGCGTTCAGGTTCAGCGTCTTGATCATCGCGTCGCGGATGAGAACCGGGTAGTTCGCGGCAATCAGCACGGACGGATCGGTCGCCCGCTTGTTGTTCGGGTCGATCGTTTTCTCGCTGAATTCGATCGGCAACGTGATCGCCGTCTGCTGAAAGGCCGTGTAGCCCTTGCTGATGACGGTTGTCAGAAGGATTGCCAGGAAGATCAAGCCAAAGGAGATCGCGGCTATGCCATAGGCACGGAACCGGCGTTCGGCGGCATAGCGGCCCTTCAGACCGATGTCGCGACGTTCAGGCGCCTTCGAAACGACAACGCCTTGAACCGGAGAAACAATATCCGTCATTCGTACTGCTCCCGGTATTTGCGCACGATGTAGAGCGCGTAGATGTTGAGGCAAAGCGTGATGAAGAACAGCGTGATGCCGAGGGCGAAGGCGACCAGCGTCTGCGGCGAGGTAAACTCTAGGTCGCCGGTCAGCTGGTTGACGATCTTGACCGTCACTGTCGTCATCGGCTCGAAAGGATTGAGCTGGATGCGCGCTGCGACGCCCGCCGCCAGCACCACGATCATGGTTTCGCCGATGGCGCGCGAGGCTGTCATCAGAAGCGCGCCGACGATGCCGGGCAGCGCTGCGGGAAGCACGACCTTCTTGATCGTCTCCGAGCGAGTCGCACCGAGCCCGAGGGAACCGTCGCGCAGCGCACGCGGCACTGCGGTGATGATATCGTCCGACAGCGACGAAACGTACGGGATCAGCATGATGCCCATGACGATACCCGCCGTCAAAACGCTCTGCGCCTGAATGAAGTTCGTATAATTGCCAGACAGGAGGCCGCTCACCTGCGAAGACAGGTCGCGCAGGAAGGGGCCGACGGTGACGAGGGCGAAGAAGCCGTAAACGATCGTCGGAATACCGGCGAGGACCTCGAGCAGCGGCTTTGCAATAGACCGGACCCTGGGGGCAGCATATTCAGCCATGTAGATCGCCGCGAAGAGACCGACAGGCACTGCCACCAGCATTGCAACGAAACCGATGTAGAGCGTGCCGAGCAACAGCGGGATCAAGCCGAATTGCCCGAAGGACGAGCTGCCGGCACCGGCAAAGCGCGGATCCCAGACAGTACCAAAGAAGAAGTCTGCGGCAGGAACTGCCGCGAAGAAATGTGCGGCTTCCGTCAGCATCGACAGAACGATACCGATCGTCGTCAGGATGGCGATCGACGACGCCAGGAGCAGGCCCCAGAGCATGACGCGTTCGACGCGGTTTCGTGCACGGAACCGCGGAGCGACTTCGCGAAGCGCATAGAACGCGCCGGCAACGGCAAGGACGAGAACGAGCGCCGTCATGACGAGACGGCTGGAGCCGGATTCAGCATTCAGCTTCTGCGCTGCGTCGATCATGTAGGGCTGCGGCTGACCGGCAAGGGGAACACCCTTCGCAGCAAGCTTTGCCTGGAGGCCCGCCGGATCGCTGGCAGCACCGCTGATCGCCTCCGGGGTGAGCAGCGGCAGGCCGCGTGCGATCGCGCTGACCATCCCGTAGTTCAGGTTCTGCTGCGCAGCAGGCTGCGCCTTGACGTCATCCGGGAAGGCGCCACGGACGGAAGATTCAATGATTGAAGGGCTGATTGCCAGCCAAGCGCACAGCACGATCAGTGCCGGAAGTATCGTCCAGATAGCGGCATAGGCGCCATAATAGCCCGGTCGCGAATGCAGCGCGGAGGACTTGCCTCCCGCAAGTGCCGTAGCGCGGCTGCTGGCTGCCAGAAAGGCAACGGCGCCCAGCACCACGAGGCACAGGAGTATGACGGATGTACTCATTCGTAAGGTCCCCAGGCCCTTTGACCCCAAAAAGCGGAAACGGCAGGCGGACCGATCCGGCTCTCAAACTTGGAGAAGTTCAAACCCCGTACCAACTGGCGGGACAAGGCAATGCCGGCGCGATCTTGGCGATCGCGCCGGCAAGGTCATTACATGGTCTTGCCATCTTCGACCGACTTGCGGATCGCGTCGCGCTCTGCATCAGGAGCAGCAACGAGGCCGTACTCGACGAGCGGGCTATCCGGGCCGATCATCGGCTCCGAAACGAAGAAGTTGACATATTCCTTCAGGCCCGGGATAACGCCGAGGTGTGCCTTCTTGACATAGAAGAACAGCGGGCGGGAAACCGGGTACGTGCCGTCGGAGATGGTTTCGGTCGACGGAACGATACCGTTGACGGTTGCAACCTTCAGCTTGTCGGCGTTGTTTTCATAGAAGGAAAGGCCGAAGATCCCAACGCCGGTCTTGTTGGCAGCGATGCGTGCCAGGGTTTCCGGATAGTCGCCGTCGATGTCGACAGCAGCGCCGTCCTTGCGGACTGCGACGCAAGCCTTGGTCTGAGCAGCAGCCTCGGAAACCGCAGCCTTGATGACATCCAGAGCGCCGGAGGCCTTGCAGCCAGCTGCGAGAACGTTCTGTTCGAAGACTTCGCGGGTGCCGTGCTTTTCGCCCGGGATGTAGGCAGCGATGTCAACGGCCGGGAGCTTCGGATTAACTTCCGACCACTTCTTGTACGGGTTGTTGACGAGCTTGCCGTCAACAACGACCTGAGCAGCCAGAGCCTTGTAGATGTCGGCCGGAACGTAGGCAACGTCCGGGTTGGACGAGTCGGTTGCGAAGACAATGCCGTCATAGCCGATCTTCACTTCCTGGATGTCGGTTACGCCGGCCGCCTTGCAGGCATCCAGTTCCTTGGCGTTGATCGGACGCGAAGCGTTGGCAACGTCGATGGTGTCCGGGCCTACGCCCTTGCAGAATTCCTTGAGGCCCGCGCCCGTGCCGCCGGATTCGACGACCGGCGTCTTGAAGTCCTTGAAGGTTTCGCCGAAGGTTTCGGCAACGATCTTGGCGTAAGGCAGGACGGTGGACGAACCAGCAACCTGAACCTGGTCGCGAGCAACAGCCGCGCCGGCAAAAGCGGCGGAAGCGGCGAGTGCAGCGACCGTAAATTTAAAGGCGTTCATAACAATCTCCCGGGCATATAGCGGTCTGAGTGCGGCCTTGAGTGGCCCTTGGCGGTGCCGTCTTCATCAGCGGCCCGCTCTCTTTAGCCCCTGATGACCAGAGCTTTTATGTCATTTTGATGAAACATTTGTGACGTATTATACTATTGAATTTATTTGATAAAATTCGTGTGCACGGACGAACGCCTGCGGTTTTATGTCAAAAACGCACGGTGAAACTCGTTCCCTTGCCGACTTCAGACTTGACGATCAGGCGCGCCCGGTGCCGCGTCAGGATGTGCTTGACGATGGCAAGGCCCAACCCCGTGCCCTTCTTCGAGCGGCTATCCTCGATGCTCACGCGGTAGAATCGCTCCGTCAGACGCGGCACGTGCTCGGCCGGAATACCCGGCCCCTTGTCGACGACGGCGACCTCCACCGGCTCGCCCCGACCGTTCTTCAGGAACACATCGACCGCCTTTCCCTCCTGCCCGTATTTGCAGGCATTTTCTATCAGGTTTTCAAAGACCTGCACCAGCTCGTCGCGGTCGCCGAGCACCTCTGCTTTGCCTTGCGGAAGATGCAGGGCGATCTCAACGCCGACGTCATTTGCCAACGGTACCAGCGAGTCCCTCACGTGGCCGAGAAGGGGAACGAGGTCGACCTTATGATCCGGGGCGATATGTGACTTGAGCTCGAGGCGCGAAAGGGACAGCAGGTCGTCGACAAGACGGCTCATGCGGGTGGTCTGATCCAGCATGATGCCGAGAAAGCGCTCCTGCGCTTTCGCATCATTCTTTGCCGGTCCCTGGATGGTCTCGATGAAACCGCGCAGGGACGCGAGCGGCGTGCGCAATTCATGGCTGGCATTGGCGACAAAATCGGAGCGCATGCGGTCGATGCGACGGACTTCGGAAATATCCCGAAAAGAAACCACAAAGAACCGCTCATCGGCAGGCTGCTGCCCATCAAGGATCACCGGCGCGCTGCGGACGATGTAAACGCGCTCGGATGGCAGACGTTCGGAATGCTCGATCTGGTTCGGTGCATTGGTCGCAATCGTTTCACTAATCATGTCGAGGACGCCAGGCGAGCGCAGGCGAGCGGAAATATGTGCACCAGTGGTGACCTCGCCAAAAGCCTTTTCGGCGGCGCGATTCTGGTAAAGCACCGAGGCGTCGCCGGAGAGCACCATGACCGGCACATCGAGCGCCTCCAGCGTCGCGGTAACCTCGGCCAAGCGGTTGCCGGCAGTTTCGACAGTCTCGGGAATGGGTTCCAGCGGGACTTCCGGGATGATCGGAACCGCGTGCCACAAGGCCGTAATGATCATCAGTAGCAGAAGGCCGAGCACAACCCACTTGTTCGTGCCTGCGGCAAGCGCGATCAGTGCGATCAGCAGCGCCACAAGCAGGACGGGGCGCTCCTGCCGAATGCGCAAAATCAGGCTTCGTGTCCATGGCGTCTCGTTTTCCAACTGCCCCTCGCGATCTCGACTCGTACTTCTATCTTCAAACTCTGCCTGATAGCCGTGAATCATGACAGAAGTTTTCGGCTGCAACCGGCAGACGGAAAAGCCGTGACGGGAACGCACAGGAATTTCCGCAAACTGCAAGACATTTGATTTTCAACGAGAAATATGGTCGCCTGCATTCGAAGCTCACAGTGGGGGGAGAAGCCATGGCCGATGATGTCGAACGTAGAGCCGTCGAACTGGACATCCGCGGAAAGAAACGTGTCTTCGACGTCGACGATCCCGTGCTGCCGGAATGGGTTGACGAGGCTGCCTTGCAATCGGGCGACTACCCCTACAACAAAAAGCTCCAGGAAGAGGAATACCTTGAGGACCTGGAGAAGCTGCAGATCGAGCTGGTCAAGGTGCAGTTCTGGCTGCAGGCCACTGGCAGGCGGGTGTTGGCCCTTTTCGAGGGGCGAGATGCGGCGGGCAAGGGTGGCGCGATTTCCGCCTCATCGGCTCATATGAATCCTCGCCTCGCCCGCGTTGTCGCCTTGACGAAACCCACCGAACGCGAAGCCGGGCAATGGTATTTCCAGCGCTACGTTGCGCAATTCCCGACTGCCGGCGAGTTCGTGCTCTTTGACCGGTCCTGGTACAACCGTGCCGGCGTCGAGCCCGTCATGGGTTTCTGTACGCCGAAACAATATGAAGATTTCCTGAACCAGGCGCCTCAGCTCGAGAAGATCATCGCCCATGAGGGCATCTTCTTCTTCAAATTCTATCTCGATATCGGCCGCGAGATGCAACTGAAGCGCTTCCATGATCGGCGCCACGATCCTCTCAAGGTCTGGAAACTGTCGTCGATGGATATAGCGGCCCTGACGAAATGGGGCGACTACAGCGAGAAACGCGACCGCATGCTGAAGGAGACGCATACGGAATTCGCGCCATGGACGGTCATTCATGCCAACGACAAGCGTCGCGCTCGATTGAACCTGATCCGTCACATGCTGAAGACGATGGATTACGACGGCAAGGAGAAGGACGCCATCGGCAAGCTCGACGATAAAATCATCGGCGCAGGTCCCCATTTCCTGAAATAGCCTATTGCCCAGGCAGGATTCGCACGGCGTAGAGGTTGATGCCCCGCGCCTTGCCGTCGACGTCGCTGTTGATCATAAGGCTTCCCGCAGAGTTCGGCGCCAGCGATCGATCGAAGCGGACCTGGAGCAGCACATCCGACTTCTGCCGGGTGACGGAGAAGCGATGGCGGGCGCAGTCGCCGAGCGACTGGAAATCGCATTCCACGGTAATCTGCGTCGGTTCGTCGGACGTCGATTGCAGCGTGATCGCAATCGTCGAGGACTTGCCGGCCAGCTGCTGCAGCACATCGGCCGGAACGCTGATACTGACATTGCCGTCACTGCCATTGCTCTGCGAAATCAGGCGCACAGCCGGGCCGTCATTTTCCGCGACATTTTGGGTTTGAGATTGTGCGCCGGTTTTGATCTTGTCGGCGTCGGACGGCTTGAAAACCTCGATCCAATCGGCAGAGAACGAATTCTGCGGGTCGATCGCGACGGGCGCCGCATTATCGCCCGCAGCAGCGTTATCGCTGCCGCTGTCGGCGCCGTCGAAGTCTTCCGGTTGCGTGCTCGCCGGCGGATTGGCAACGCTTGTATCTCGTTCTGCAGCGGTCATCAGCAAGCCCGATGAATATACCCACCAGGCGCCCATGCCGATGAAGGCAAGAAGCACGCAGGCGACGAGCAGCCGGGAGAAGAACTTGCGCGGCTTGCGCCGAACCGCCGCGCGCTCCGGCCGGAAGTCCATCTGAGCCGGCTTTCGTTCCGCAGCCGGCGTCTCAGCAACCGGCGCAACGCCGAGATGGTCACCGCTACCGGCATGCACGCCGGCGAGGCTGGATTCGTCGTCGAAGCGCGGATCCGTGACGGAATGCTCGCGAGTCTCGCCGCCGATCGAGACGTTCGCTACCTCTTCCTCTGCCACGTGGGCAGCGGGCTTCGGCATTTCCACGACTGGTGGAACAGGAATTTCCGGCGGTCCCTGGCGCGGATGAAGGCGCTCGCGCTCCTCCGCTTCGATCATATGAATCGTCGTTTCGAGCCTGTGGCGGTGATAGGCAACCGCTTCCGCGTCAGTGATGTCCTGTTTGCGAAGACCGGCTTCGAGCGCCTGACGCGCGGACTGATAGATTTTTGCACGGACTTCGGGATTGTCGCGATCGGCATTGCTGAGCGCCGTTCTGATAGCCGTTTCTAATCCGCTCACATCCGGTCCTTTACTCTGAGACTGGGCCTTATCCCTAACAGTTCGTAAATGCGGTAACCACTGCCACAGCAAATCGCAAGCCTCACCGGGCCTCCGGATCGCATCGGCAGGGGATAACGCACGGTTGCCGCACACCTCTTATGTCCCTGCAAGAATAGCCGATATTTGTGGAATCGATAGAGCGAGCTTTTCCTCTGCCAAAGTCTCTGGTATCACATTGACGTTTTCGTAAACGTCAATTCTCACGGTGTCTCATGGCTCTGCCTCCGATCCTAACCCAGAATCTCAGATTGCCGATCGTCGCCTCCCCGCTTTTCATCATTTCGCATCCGGCGCTGACGCTGGCGCAGTGCAAGGCTGGGATCGTTGGCGCCTTTCCGGCGCTGAACGCACGGCCGGAGAGCCAGCTCGACGAATGGCTCGCCATGATCACCGAGGAGCTGGCCGCCTACAACGCTGCAAACCCTAAACGGCCGGCGGCTCCGTTTGCCGTCAACCAGATCGTCCATATGTCGAACAAGCGGCTGGAGCACGATCTCAGGCTCTGCGTCAAATACAAGGTGCCTGTTGTCATCTCGTCGCTCGGCGCCGTGCCGGAGGTGAATGCCGCGGTGCATTCCTACGGCGGCATCGTGCTCCACGACGTCATCAACAACCGGCATGCACACTCGGCCATTCGCAAGGGCGCGGACGGGCTGATCGCCGTCGCGGCCGGTGCCGGCGGTCACGCCGGCACGCTTTCGCCCTTTGCCCTCGTCCAGGAAATCCGCGAATGGTTCGACGGGCCGCTGCTGCTTGCCGGCGCGATCGCCAATGGCGGCGCGATCCTCGCGGCGCAGGCCATGGGAGCCGACATGGCCTATATCGGCACGCCTTTCGTCGCAACCGAAGAGGCACGCGCCTCTGAAGCCTACAAGCAGGCCATCGTCGATGGCATGGCGAACGACATCGTCTACTCCAACTACTTCACCGGCGTGCACGGCAACTACCTCAAACCGTCGGTCAGGGCAGTCGGCCTCGACCCCGACAACCTACCGGTCGCCGATCCCTCGAAAATGGATTTCGAACAGGCCGTCGGCGGCGCCAAGGCATGGAAGGACATTTGGGGCAGCGGACAAGGCATCGCCGCCATCAAGGCGATCGAACCGGTCAACACGCTTGTCGATCGGCTCGAAGCGGAATACGCGGCTGCCCGGGCGCGACTGTCGCTCTAGAGACCGGCAACAGATTTCCACAGCGTCGTTCTTTTTTGCCGAAGAGATGACAGGGCGCTTGAAATCTTCAAACAATGCCTGTATCAGCCCCATGCAAATCGCGGGCCGCATCGTTCGGCCGCAGGGATTGCCGCTTTAGCTCAGTCGGTAGAGCACATCATTCGTAATGATGGGGTCACGTGTTCGAGTCACGTAAGCGGCACCATCTCTTTTCAAAATCGTGTGGAAGCGTATCGCAGTCGCCCAATGTGTCGTTGAAGCGACCTTCAGGAACTCTAGAGCTCCAGCCTACCTGTCTGGCAAATGTCACTAATGGCATAGTCACGGAAACGATTGCAGCCCCCATCATCACTAAGCGACACCACATTCCTTGCCGCAAACGGGGAATTCATCCATTCCATTAGGTAAGCTTTGAAACCCGCGCGCGAGTGGCGATGCGGTAGTGTCTCTCAACCGTCAATTCCGACGGGGGAAGAGGAGAGATACAATGAAAATCAAGGGTCTAGTAATTGCAACCGTGTTTGCGCTTTCGTCGATCTCCGGCGTATTCGCTGCGGATAATCAGTCCATCACGGATCAGAGCGGCTGGGGCAACTTCGCTGGCACGGCCCAGAGTGGCAGGGGCAACTTCAGCTTCACTGGCCAGCGCGGCGGCTGGAATGACGCATCAACTGTTCAACATGGCAGATACAACGAATCCGTAACCCTACAAAGAGGTTTCGGTAACGAATCGTATACCGAACAATCGGGCAGAGGAAACATGTCTTTTACCGGTCAGTTTGGCGTTGGCAATGACTCTCAGACCTATCAGTCCGGCGTCGGCAACAAATCCATCACCATTCAACACTAGTCGAGTTCAGTTGAAGGTCAGCGGCGATGCCGCTGACCTCTTTCGCTACGGAGTCCTACAATGATTGCGGCCCTCCCACCCGTACATTGCATCATCGAGCACCATAAGGAGACTGGCGGCGCCATGACCCTGGTCCCGACGATCGAAAGCGATGGTCGCGGTGAAGGAAGCTACCAGTTCGAGATCTTCTCGAATTCCAATGGCAACACCTCAAGCAATGTTCAAGGCGGTGATTTCCAGAAGGCTGACCCAGGACGGCTTGCGCTTTCGCGATCGACCGTCTCCGTGTCGCCGAACGGATGGAGCGCCCGGCTCACCGTCTTTGGTCCGAACGGCGAGAAGCTCTGCGTTGTGTCGGTGCCGTGACATTTATGCACCGTTCGCATGATCTTCCCGGCGGAGGAAACCGCGGCTAATTGATTGTATACTAAATTATAATAGTAATAGACCTCGGTGTGTCGTGCCGGCGTGCTTCGGCGGCCATATTGGGGTGACGAGAGAATGCGGATCTGCCTTGCCGTTCAGTCGCACAAACTGGCTGCGATCATGGTTGCGGCTCTGGCAAGCCTTGCAAGCACCACCTCCATTGCAGTTGCGGACGACATCAAACTGACGCCAACGGCGCAGAATGAGGAACCCGTAGCAAGCTTGCAGATCGGGACGGGGATCAACTGGTTGAGCCTGCCAAGCTGGGGTTCGCGCCGGCCCGATTTCTTCGGAAGCGGAGACAGCAGGGTCGTTGACGATGGCCTCAACCTCGGCATCAGCCTGGATCTGCCGCTTGGGCAGATTGGATCGCAGCCGTTTATCCTGGAGTGGAACGGCAGCATCGCAGACCTTTCTTCCGGTTCCACGGACCGAACGAGCCTTGCCGGGCAAAATTCGCTGAACCTGAGCTTCGGGAACTCGGCGAACGGCAGCATCAATACTCTGACGGCATCACCTACGGGTACGCTGCCTGCGGCCGCGGTGGCAGATGTCACGGTAAACGACAGCGCGGGGGGGACGGCGCACATCCACTCGGCCGCGTCATCGGCGCTTGCAGATGGCCGGATTACACAATTTGCTTCGAGCAGTTCGGTTGCCGGCGGCGTATTTACCGCGCTCGTGACCAATGGCGGCACCCCAAGTGCCGCAGCCTATGCTGCCTATGCCGACAATACCGGTATCACTCTGCGAGCAATCGGCGACCTCAGCAACAGCGCAATCATCGATGAGCGCAGCGAGGATGCCACTGTCATCGATCAGACACTGCTACTCGGCGCTCCGATCGATCTCCAAGGCGGCTGGACGATTACGCCCAAATTCGGCCCGATGTATCGCTCCATCGATCGCGACGTGGATTTTCGCAGGACACTCGTCATAGGGGCCAGCATTCCTGGCACGGTAGTCCCCGAGATCGGCGTCGGGCAGACCGACGAACTTGATGCGCGCTATGTCGGCGCCCTCGCGGAACTGGGCATAAGCAGGGCGCTGCAGCCGGATCTCAGTGTCTCGTTCGATGCGAGATTTGGCGGCGCCTACCTCCATTCCCACTATCGAAGCCATTACTCTGCGATTCTGCCGAGCGTATCGACTGGCGCTTTCGACTTTGTCTCCGAAACGCGCGATGACGCCAGCCTGCTTGCCGGCGTGGGCGCCGGGCTGCGCTACGCGCCAAGCGAGAACCTGGTGGTCGGCTTGGACGCCGGCGTGAACTTCGTCAACAAAGTACCGACGATCAACTATGTCGCGGATGCCGGTGGTGGTGTATCGCCCACGATCGGAATGAGTCACGCGATCGACTACAACGTTTCCGTCAGCATTACCTGGCGGTTCTGAGCAACACGTCAGCACATCGCGGAAAGCATCGACAGGCAGTGGAGAAATTGCGTCTGCCGGTTCACCCCGACGCGGGCCATCGCGGAGGCAAGCTGGTTGTGGACCGTGTTCTTTGAGACCCCGCGTTGCCGCGCGATCTCCGATGCCGTTTCTCCCCTCAAAAGGCAATACGCAAGATCGGCCTCTGTCGGTGTCAGGCCAAAGATGGACTTGATGGTGTCTGGCGCCAACAGGCTGTTTCCACCAAGTTCGCGTATCGTGAGCATGTAAACACGCTCGTTGGTGGCAAAGACGTTCTTGAATTGCGATCCTAGGCCAACGCGTCCCGACAGCGCATCGACGCTGACGAGCCATTTGATGTTCTTCACTTTGTCCTCGACCCAGGCAACATGGCGAACGCGTCCATGCGACGCCGCCATGCCGATCAGTCGAGCAACCTCATCCTGAAGAGTGGTATCGACAAAATCGATCACCGAGTCGCTGTATTCGACGAGCAGATGCGACGCTTCGACAAATTTCTCGAAACTGCCATTCGCCAGGCGCACCTGATAGTCTTCCGTGATGATTGCAGAGGGTGCCGAGGAACTGAAGAAGGCACTCTCCATGTGCGCGGATTTCTCCCGCTCCAGAAGTGTCGTTTTCTGTATTGCAAAGGCCGTCTGAAAGTGCGGCAGCAATTTCATCAGCGTTTCGGCCGCTCTGTCCGTATCGCTTCGACCTCCCCGATCGAAATGAAGCACGAGTGCAATGCGGCGCCCGCCTTCCTTGACGAGGACGAGTATAAGAAGGCTGCCCTCGGCACCAAAACATTCGTGCACGGGCACGTCCCATTGCGGATTGAGCTTGGCCTTCAAATCGATCGTCAGGAACGCCCCTTGCCCCAGGGTGAGCGTCGCTGCATGCAATGCGGCGATCATCTGCGGATTGCAGAGGGAGGCTTTCGGAACGCCCTTTGCAAACACGCTCGCACGCCGATCCTCCGCCCCTTTGAAGCCCACAACTGCACCTGCGGCAGCCTTGGTGATGTCGATCAACTCCGCTATGACCTTTTCCCATTCGGGCGGACTCACGACGGTTTCGTAGATCAACTGTACCAGGGGCAAGCAGATGTCTTCACCAAAGCTATTGATCATCGGACCCACTCCAATGCTGTGGCGAATTTCCAGAGTTTCACGTACGGCCCGCGTCGTTTCATGACGCCGTCCGCCCGATATTGCATACAGCAGCACAATTGCCGCGCTTTCACCTTTATGAATGTTTCAGGCTACCTTCATCGCGGTCCGACCGTGCGGTCGAAGGTGGTTCCCAGCCACTCGCCTGATGGCTCAATGCCTCGGCGGCCTTTAGGAAAGGCCGAAGGGAAGCAAAATCTCCATATGAAACATCGGATATCTCCTCCAGATTGTTTTTATATCTTCAAGTCGTACGGCCACGCCGACAACAAGCAACGCGCTCATTTGGTCAAAGACCAAACCGAGCCATAGAAGCAGCTACCATGTCGAGAATAATCCCAACATCAACTCTAAAAACCTAGAGCTTTCTATGAATAGCATGCGCCTTCCTGTTGTAAAATGCCTAACATCTATCCACTTCTTACGACAATAGGGGTATATATTATTGCAATCTGGTAAAAGCCGCCGACAGCCGGTAATTGAATTTTGCGGCGCCTGAAACAGGTGTCGCGCGATGCGCACGCCACTCCCCTTCTACGTGCCTCATTCCTCTCTAATGCCTTCATCGTTTGGTCGGTGAATGGTTTGATGAACGATGCGAGGGCGGTTCGCTCGGCGGTTGGACAAGACCTCGACGGGCATTCCGAGGATGAGCTTGTTGTCCTTGATGAGGATTTTGTCAGCAAGCGAGAGCGACGGGAGCTAGAAGAGCTGGCCGGTGGCGCGGTCGAGGGTGGTTGCGGCGGCGGCGACCTCGACGGTGTCGTCGAGGTCCGGTCCAGAATGCCGCGCCCCTAGCCACCTTCGCCGCGACGCAGGAAAACTGCACTCGTAACCAAACGGATAATAATTGACGGGTTTTCGTTGGCGGCATAGAACGGTGCAACACTTCGCGCCGGCGCGTTTCCCGCCTGCCGACCTGCCGAGCATTTCCGGCACTTCGCGGAGTACCCGGAGAAGATGTCATGTCCACTACAGCTCAGCGCTCGAACCGTGCGCTCGTCGTCGCCATCATCATGCTCGCGACCTTCATGGTCGCCATCGAGGCAACGATCGTCGCGACCGCAATGCCGAAGATCGTCGGGCAGTTAGGCGGTTTTACCTACTACAGCTGGGTCTTCTCGGCGTTTCTTCTGGCGCAGTCGACGACAACCGTCATCTATGGCAAGCTTTCGGACATCTTCGGGCGCAAGCCGGTGCTGATCGCCGGCATTCTGATCTTTCTCGTCGGCTCCCTGTTCTGCGGCCTCGCATGGTCGATGGCGTCGCTGATCGTCTTCCGTCTGCTGCAGGGGCTCGGCGCCGGGGCGATCCAGCCGGTAACGATGACGATCATCGGCGACCTCTTCACGCTGGAGGAGCGGGTCGCGTGCAAGGGATCATGGCAACGGTATGGGCCACATCGGCGGTCGTCGGGCCGCTCGCCGGCGGTGTGATCGTTGACACCATTTCCTGGGCCTGGATCTTCTGGATCAACCTGCCGATCGGCATCGTGTCGATCGCCGCCTTTGCCTTCTTCCTCAAGGAATCGGTCGCACATAAGCAGGCAAAGATCGATTATCTCGGCGCCATTCTGTTTTCGATCGCCGTCGTCGCATTGCTCGTCATCCTCACGGAGGCCGCGGATGCCAAAGCGTGGGTATTGGCATTGCTCGCCCTGGTGTTCGTCGTTGCCGCCGTCCTTTTCCTGCGGCAGGAGAAGCGGGCGGCAGAGCCGATCATTTCCATCGCGCTGTGGAGCCGCCGGCTGGTTGCGACCAGCAACGCCGCCACGCTGTTGGCCGGAATGGTGCTGATCGGTCTATCGACGGTATTGCCCATGTACGTCCAGGGCGTCCTCGGGCGATCGTCGATCGTGGCCGGCTTTACCTTGACCATGCTGGTCGTCGGCTGGCCGCTGGCGGTAATGCTCTCCAGCCGCTTCTTCAAGGCGTTCGGCATCCGCCGGACGCTGCGGGTCGGCAGCCTGATGTTCCCTTCGGCGCAAGTTTCCTGCTCTTTCTGACGCCCGACAGCCATCCGGCGCTTGCCGGAGCAGGCTCCTTCTTCATGGGCTTCGGCATGGGGCTGATCAGCCTCACCAGCATCGCACTCGTGCAGGACAGCGTCGAATGGTCGATGCGCGGCAGCGCCACTGCCTCGATCATCTTCGCCCGCAGCCTCGGCAATACGCTCGGCGCAACCGTGCTCGGCGCCATTCTCAATGCCGGCATCAGCCATTATGCCGCCGGCGATGCAGCAAGCTCGCTGCATGATGTACTGAACCAGCCAACCGGGCTTTCCGAATTGGCCGCCGATCCCACGATCCGCGCGGTCTTCGATGCCTCGCTTCACTGGACGTTCTGGGGTGTGGCCGTGGTTGCCGTACTGACGTTCCTGTCGGCTTGGCTCATTCCAGTGGGACGTGAACACGGCCGGACGCCGGTTGCCGCAGCGGCCAGCGAAGCGTCGCAATAGATCCTCGCCGCCGCCCCGTTTGGTCCTCGAAAGAGGGCAATCCGACGGGTCGGCGCGTCATTTTTCGAGGAACCAGTTCTTTTCTCCTTCGTTGGTCTTCTCATGAATGAAGGAGAATCGACATGCGAAAGACCCTTATGAACTGTACTGTTGCGGCGATGGCGCTCTGTTCGGTCGTCGCTCCTGCCATGGCTGACAGCGTGACCGTGACGCGCGAACACAGCGACGACGATTATGATCGTGTGCGTCCCGGAATTACCATCAACGAGCACGGCATCAGAGTTGGCGCCCTCCGAGATCGTGACCGCTATTATCGCGATCGCTGCTACACCAAGACGGTCACAACAATGACCGATGATGGCGACGAGGTCACCAAGACGGTACGCCGCTGCAGATAACCGCGAATGATGGCCGGCCTCTCGCGCAAAGCTCCCAATCCCGAAATGCGACGCGATGAAGCGCCTCGACCGAGGGGAGAGGACTATTGTCGGTCACGAAGCCTACGAAGCCAAAGGAGAACCTTCCATGCTCCTAAAAGCGATAGGAGCGCCCGTTCGTGCAATCGGACTTGCAACCAGCGCCATGGCGCATCTTGCGGTGGCACCGGTGGTGCCACCGCAAGCGGCGGAGCAAATGCAACCGGCAGCGGCTCTGCAGCGACGCTGGGCATGAAACAACAACTCGCCTGGCATCAAAAATAACGGCAATGGCACCGGCATGCCGATGGATCCGAACGCTACCAATAGCGTGACGAGCCCGAACGGGCAGTCGGGCATCTCGGGCGGCGACCTGAACGACTGTGGAGCGCCGCGACTCCAACGGCACATCGAACCCAACGCTAAGCACTACGATGACTTCGCCCGACACGCAGCAGGCGTGCCGATAACCCGGCCTCGGCCGGGTTTTAGATTAACTCTGTGCCAGAAACTCGTCGGAAGGCACCTGCGGAATCGATTGTAGCAACGTCTGCCGCGCCGAGCGCAAATGCAGGCGACAGGAGAAATCGATCGCCCCTTGATCGCGCGATTCCAGTGCGGCGATATAATCCAAGTGCTCGTGAATGGCGCGTTCGTTGCGCTCGCGCGCGAAAGCTTTGTTCCACTGGTAGTGATAGTGGAAGATGATCGCGATCGCATCGTAGAAATCGGCGATGAAGCGATTCTTCGAGGCCCCGTGGATGAGCAGATGGAAGCGTTCGTCGAGGGTGGAGAACTCCTTGTAGCGCGAGTCGAGATCGTGCAGCATCGACTGATGCTCGGCCTTGATGTCCGCCAGCGCGCGCCATGCGTCGCTCTCAGGTGGAAGCTTGCCGAATTCAGCCGCCGAATGCAGCTCGAACATCTCGCGCACGTCGGCCAACTCCAGCGCAAAATCGCGTGTGAATCCCTTGAGGATCCAGTGGCTGTTCGGGCGCTTCTCGATCAGGCCGAACCGCGAGAAGCGGATCAGGAACTCGCGAACGCTCGTGGTCCCGGTGCCGATTTCGCGCGCAAGTTCCAGTTCATTGATCTGCATGCCAGGAGCAGCATCGTCCGACAGAATGCGGCGCATGAAGCTGCGCTCGATGATGTCGTGCAGCGAGTTCGTCTCTTCCGATGGAAAGAAATCGGCCTCGGTCGGCTGCCGCAGGACGACCTTCTGACGCTTGTTCCAGCGAATGATGCCGGCATCGCTGAGCCGTGTCAGGATGGCTCGCGCGGTGCTGCGGCTGATGCCGAGCTGGGCTGCAATTTCCGGCTCGGAGGGCAATGCCGCATCCGTATGCAGGGCCGCAGCATAGCGGTTGTATGCTTCCTTGAAGACTGTATTCTGCCTTGCCATACGCGCCCGCCCTCTTGCCTCGGCAACACGGATCGGCCGGCCGCAGGGCGCGGCGCGAAGCGTGGCAGAAGCTTATCTCTCAGCAATCCTTATCTTATTTTGGATCGCATGCGGCTGTTTGCCTCCCTCGTCCACAGGATCAATAATCCCGTTGACTTGAAAATGTTTATTGTAGATAAAAAACAAAATCAATGAACATTCGCCGACGCAGCGAGTGTTTCCCTAGGGAGAAGAATGTTGACCAAAGACCCCTGGATCATCTTGTCTGCTGGCGATAACGTTGCGGTCGCGACGGCGACAATCCCCTCCGGCACCACGGTCGCCGGCGTCCAGACACGCGAGAAGATCGACCCCGGCCACAAGATCGCACTGGCCGATATTCCGCTCGGCCAGCCCGTTGTCAAATACGGGCAGGCGATCGGGCGGACGACGGCCGATGTGAAGGCCGGCGACCATATTCACAGCCACAATCTCCATTTCGAAAACGATCGCCTCGCTGCAACCGCCAACTCGGCGCCCGAGGAAGCAAGTGCCGCCGACCGGGCTCGCACTTTCATGGGCTATCGTCGTGCCGACGGTCGTTCGGCGACACGCAACTACATCGGCATCATTGCCAGTGTGAACTGTTCCACCACGGTCTGTCGCGCGATCGCCGAGGAGGCCAACCGGTCGATACTTCCGCATTTCGATGGCATCGACGGTTTCGTGCCGATCGTGCATGACCAGGGCTGCGGCATGAGCGCCACCGGCGACGGCATGGCGGTGCTGCACCGCACCCTTGCCGGCTATACCAGGCATGTGAACTTCGGCGGCGTGCTGATGATCGGCCTCGGCTGCGAAGTCAACCAGCTCACGCTCTACGGCCAAAGCGGCGCAGGCAATTCCAAGCGCCATTTCAACATCCAGGATGCTGGCGGCTCGCGCCGTGCGGTCGAGCGCGCCATGGGCATGCTTCGCGAGATCGCACAGGATGTCGGCAAGGAAAAGCGGGTGTCGCTGCCGATCAGCGACATCATCATCGGTCTGCAGTGCGGCGGTTCTGATGGCTTTTCCGGCATCACGGCCAACCCGGCGCTTGGAGTTGCCGCCGACTTGCTGGCGGCTGCCGGCGGCACGGCAATACTTTCCGAAACCTCCGAGATCTACGGTGCGGAGCACCTGCTGCGCAGCCGTGCCGTCAACGACGAGGTTGCCAGGAAGCTCGACGACAAGATCGCGTGGTGGGAGAAGTACGTGGCGTTGCACGGGGCATCGCTCGACAACAATCCCTCGCCGGGCAACAAGCGCGGCGGCCTGACGACCATCCTGGAAAAATCGCTCGGCGCCGTCGCCAAGGGCGGTCGTTCACCGTTGACGGCCGTCTATGGCTATGCCGAGCGCGTCAGCGCGCCGGGTCTCGTCTTCATGGACACCCCAGGCTACGATCCGGTCTCCGCGACCGGCCAGGTGGCCGGCGGTGCGAACATGATCGCCTTCACCACCGGTCGCGGCAGCTGCTTCGGCTGTCGTCCGGCGCCTTCGATCAAGCTTTCCAGCAATTCGGCTCTCTATGCCTCGATGGAAGAGGACATGGATATCGACTGCGGCACGATCGCGACGGGCGATGCGACGATCAGCGCCAAGGGCCGCGAGATCTTCGACCTGATCATCGACACGGCATCGGGCAAGAAGACGAAGAGCGAAGAGTTCGGCTACGGTGACAATGAGTTCGTGCCGTGGCATCTGGGAGCAACGCTCTAAATCAGACGGATATCAAGTCTTCAGAGGAGGAATGATGAGGACGAGGAGAATCGGCAGGACTGAGCTGGAGGTGACCGAAGTGAGCTTCGGTGGCGCCGCTCTCGGCGGCCTGTACCGCGCCTGCCCGCGCGAGCAGGCCATGGGGACGCTGGAGGCTGCATGGGACAGCGGCATTCGCTACTTCGATGTCGCGCCGTGGTACGGCCTCGGCCTTGCCGAGCGTCGCTTCGGCGACTTCCTGCGCGACAAGCCGGAGAAGGAGTGGGTGCTCTCGACCAAAGTTGGCCGGCTGCTGCGCCCAGTAGCGACGGGGACGGTTCCAGACTACAGCTATGTCGATCCGCTCTCCTTCGATGCCGACTACGACTATTCCTACGATGGCATCATGCGTTCGGTGGAGTTCAGCTACGCCCGTCTTGGACTGAACCGGATCGATATCCTCTATGTGCATGATATCGGTGGGTATACGCATGGCGGGGCGAAGAACGCCGTCCTTCAGAAGCAATTCCTGGATAGCGGCATCAAGGCGTTGGAGGAGCTGAAATCCTCCGGTGCGATCAAGGCCTTCGGGCTCGGCGTCAACGAGGTCCCGGTCTGCCTCGACGTGATGCGCAATGCCGACATCGACTGCATCCTGATGGCCGGTCGCTACACCCTACTCGATCGGTCGGCGGTTGCTGAGCTGCTGCCGCTCTGCAGGAAGAAGGGCACATCGCTCGTGGTCGGCGGCGTCTTCAATTCGGGCATCCTTGCAACCGGACCCGTGCCCGGCTCGCATTTCGACTACATGCCCGCGACAGATGAAGTGCTCGCCAAGGTCGCGAGCATGGAAAAGATTGCCGTTAAGCACGGTGTGCCGCTGGCCGCCCCTGCCCTGCAATTTCCGCTCCGCGATCCGCTCGTCGCGTCCGTGCTGATCGGCACGGCCAAGGCATCGAGCCTGCAGCGCAACATGGAGCTTTTCGAGCCGACCTTGCCAGACTCCATCTTCCCGGAATTCGAAGCTCTGACGCTCGTCGCGCCGCCGCTCGGCGAAGACGCCGTACGTGTTTAAGGACCGACCATGCTCAAAGGTATCCATCCCATCCTCAATCCCGACCTGCTGCGCGCGATCGCCCGCATGGGGCATGGCGACGACATCGTCATTGCCGACGCCAATTTCCCGTCGAGCACGATGGGACCGGAGGTCATTCGCGCCGACGGCGTCAGCGCGACCGACATGGCCGAGGCCATCCTGACACATTTTCCGCTCGATACGTTCGTGCCGGAAACGGCGTGGCGCATGGAGGTGGTCGGCGATCCCAAGGCCGTGCCCGAAGTTTGTGCCGAATTTCAGGAAATCGTGGCGAGGCGGGCTGGCGACTTCAGGATCGCCTCCCTCGAACGCTTTGCCTTTTACGAGCGCGCTCGCACGCTGCCTATATCGTGGCGACGACCGAATTCCGGCTCTACGGCAACTTGATTTTGAAGAAAGGCGTTGTTCACCCGTATGAAGTATATCGCGGCTGATAGAACTTCAGACTGCGGTTGAATAAACGTAAAAACAACCACTTGCGGCGAACGAAGAAACGTCAATTGAGCCTGCCAAGCTACTTGCAATTTGACTTTCGCTCGGCTAGCTTCTCGTGGTAAATGTTTTTTATCGATAAAAATCGTCCGCATGCGTTCAGCGGTACGGTTTGTCAGGAGGAGAACGCATCTTGGAGGAGAACTACATGCGCATGAAATCCATTCTCTCCCGCCGAGCCTTCACGGCTCTCGCGGGCGCCGCCGTCATCGCCACCGCAATGCCGATGACGTCGTTCGCGGCTGACGTGACGATCCCGATCATCGTCAAGGACACGACGTCCTTCTACTGGCAGATCGTTTTGGCCGGCGCCCGCGCTGCCGGCAAGGATCTCGGCGTCAAGGTGCCGGAACTCGGTGCACAGGCCGAATCCGACATTAACGGCCAGATCAGCATTCTTGAGAACGCGGTTGCCGGCAAGCCGGCTGCAATCGTGATCTCGCCGACGGAGTTCAAGGCGCTCGGCAAGCCGATCGATGAAGCCGCCAAGTCCGTTCCGATCATCGGCATCGACTCGGGTGCGGACTCCCAGGCGTTTAAGTCGTTCCTGACGACCGACAACGTTCAGGGCGGGCGCATCGCAGCCGACGGCCTTGCCGCGGCCGTCAAGGAAATGACCGGAAAGGAAGAGGGCGAAGTCGTCATCCTCACCAACCTTCCCGGCGTCGGCTCGCTCGAGCAGCGCCGCGAAGGTTTCCTGGATCAAGTGAAGACGAAGCATCCCGGCCTTAAGGTCATTGCCGACAAATACGGTGATGGCCAGGCGACAACCGGCCTCAACATGATGACCGATCTGATCACGGCCAATCCTAACCTTGTCGGTGTTTTCGCCTCGAACCTCATCTTGGGACAGGGTGTCGGCCAAGCGATTGCGGAAAACAAGCTCGGCGAGAAGATCAAGGTCATCGCCTTCGACAGCGACGACAAGACGGTTGGCTTCCTCAAGGACGGCTCGCTTGCCGGTCTTGTTGTTCAAGATCCCTACCGCATGGGCTATGACGGCGTGAAGACGGCACTCGCCGTATCCAAGGGCGAGAAGGTCGAAGAGAAGGTCGATACGGGCGCCAACCTGGTCACGAAGGCGAACATGAGCGACCCGAAGATCGACGCTCTGCTGAACCCGAAGATCAAGTAAGTCATGTGACGGTGGCCGCGCGAGACAAATCCCGCGCGGCCTTTGCTTCACCTGTGTTATCGTCCGCATCAGGAGCGCGGACGGCCGGTGGAAAGACGGCAATTCGCGAGGAGGAGACGCGCCAATGAGCCTGGAAGAGGTCAGTCATCGCCACGATGACAGCGCCACACTGACGGAGGCAAACCGCATTCCCGCGGGCGCCCCGATCCTCGAACTCAAGGGATTGCAGAAGAATTACGGCTACGTGCAGGCGCTGAAACCGGCGACGGTGACGTTCCTGGCCGGCGAGATTCATGCGATCGTCGGTGAGAACGGCGCTGGCAAGTCGACGCTGATCAAGCTGCTGACCGGCGTTATCACCAGAACGGCAGGCGAGATTTTATGGTGCGGTCATCCCGTCGCCCTGGCGACGCCAAATGAGGCGATCGTGCGCGGCATCAACGCCGTCCACCAGGAAGTGGTGCTCTGCCCGCATCTGACGGTCGCGGCCAACCTCTTCCTTGGCGACGAGGTCAATCAATATGGCCTGATGCGCAAGCGAGAGATGGAGAAGATGGCGCAAGCCGTGCTCGACGATCTCGGCTTCGGGCTACCGGCCGGCATCCCGCTCGCCGATCTGACGATCGGCCAGCAGCAGCTCGTCGCGACGGCGCGTGCGGCGATGCGCGGCACCCAGTTTCTGATCTTCGACGAACCGACCGCTTACCTCACGCGTCAGGAATCGGCGCAACTTTTCAAGCTGATCCGTCGCCTTCAGGGCGAAGGCGTGACGATCGTCTACATCAGCCACCGCATGGAGGAAGTGTTCGAGCTCGCGGATCGTGTCTCAGTGCTGCGCGACGGCACGCATGTCGGCACGCGCGCCATCGGCGAGACGAACGAGGCCGAGCTGATCGCCCTCATGATCAACCGCTCGATCGAGCAGATCTATCACAAGGAAGAGATCCCGATCGGAGAAACGATCCTCGACGTGCAGGGCCTTTCCGGGCCTGGCTTCGAGAACGTGTCGCTCTCGGTAAAGGCCGGGCAGATCGTCGGCCTCTACGGCCTGATCGGTGCGGGACGAAGCGAATTCGCGCTGGGCCTTTTCGGCCGGGAAAAGACAACGGCCGGTGAGATCCACTGGATGGGCAGGAAGGTCGATATCAAAAACGAGCGCACGGCGATGGAGCTCGGGATTGCGCTGGCGCCGGAGAGCCGCCGCGACCAGGGTCTTTGCCTCAACCTGCCGATCGGGCTGAACATCAATCTCCCCGTCTTCAAGCGGATGAGTAAGGGCCCGGTTATCAGCCACAGGGAGGAATCGCAGAACGCCGACCAGCAGATCCGAGACCTTTCGATCAAGACGCCAAGCCGGCGCGTCCTCGTTTCCGCGATGTCGGGCGGCAATCAGCAGAAGGTCGTTATCGGCAAGTGGCTGAGCTACGGCGCACGCCTCTTTATCTTCGATGAACCGACCGTGGGCGTCGACGTTGGCACGAAGGCGGAAATCTACCGGCTGTTTGCCAAGCTTCTGAAGCAGGGGGCCGGGATCATCCTGATCTCGTCCTATCTGCCGGAGGTTTACGAACTTGCCGACAGGTTGCACGTTTTCCGTCGGGGCCAGCTTGTCGCCAGTCACGACTTCCACGCGGCAACGCACGAAGAAGTGCTCAGCGAAGCGATCGGCGTCTAAAAGAACAAGAGGGAGAGAGAACCAATGACCGTAGCCCCGACCGAAATCGCTGCGCCGCCGCCGCGCCGGAAAGTGAACATCCTCTTCGGCCTGACCCTTATCGGTCTGCTGGCCTTCCTCTGGATTCTACTCGGCTTCGTGACCGCCAGCTTCTGGACGCCGCTGAACATCTCCAACCTGTTGCGCCAAGGCGCAATGACGGCGATCCTGGCGCTCGGCCAGACCTTCGTGATCATCACCGCAGGCATCGACCTTTCGGTCGGCGCGATCGTCGGCTTCACCAGCGTCATCCTCGCCTGGCTGCTGCAGGCGGGCGTGCCGGTCTGGGCGTCCATCCTGATAACACTGATGATCGGCGTCGCCATCGGCGCGTTCCATGGCTTCGGCATCGTCAAGATGGGACTGCCGCCCTTTATCATCACGCTGGCGACACTCACGTCGCTGCGCGGCATCGGGCTTTTGATCACCAACGGTTCCACGATCAATATCGTCAACGAGCCCTTCACCAACTTTGCTCGCGCCGATTTTCTCGGCGTGCCTAGCCTGTTCTGGATGGTCATTCTGGTCGCAGTCCCCTCCTACGTCTTCCTGCATCTGAGCCGTTGGGGGCGCTATCTCTTTGCCGTCGGCTCGAACCGCGAAGCCGCCCGCCTGTCGGGCGTCCGGGTGAACGGCATCATCTATCTCGCCTACATTCTCTCGGCGACGTTCGCTGCGTTCGTCGGCGTTCTGCTTGCCTCGCGCATCGCGATCGGTAATGCGACGCAGGCGGACGGATGGGAGCTGCAGGCGATCGCCTCCTCGGTGATCGGCGGCACCAGCCTGTTCGGCGCTGTCGGTTCGGTTCACGGGCCGCTCATCGGCGCCTTTATTCTGGCGACCATCAACAACGGTGCGAACCTGCTCAACGTCAACTCGTTCTGGCAGCGCATCATCACCGGTCTGCTGATCATCGTGATCGTCTACTTCGATCAGCTGCGCCGCCGCCGCAACCCGTAAGCCCGGCGTGGGGACACGAAGCCGGCCCAGAGGCTGGCTTCTTCAACTTCAGGAATGCGAGACCATCATGAAAGCAGTGCTCTGCCAAGAACCCGGCGTCCTCGAACTCGTGGAGCGCCTTTCCCCCGGCACGCCGTCAGCCGGCTGGGTCCGCCTTGCGGTCAGCCATGTCGGCATCTGTGGCACTGACTACCACATCTTCGAGGGCAAGCATCCGTTCCTCGAATATCCGCGCGTGATGGGGCACGAGATCTCGGCGACGGTTCTGGAAGCCGGTGACGGCGTCGCCATGGCAGTTGGCACGCCTGTCATCGTCAACCCCTATCTTTCGTGCGGCAACTGCGTCGCCTGCCGCCAGGGCAAGCCGAATTGCTGCACAGACATCAAGGTACTCGGCGTGCACACCGACGGAGCTTTTTGTGATGAGATCACGGTGCCGGCTGGCAATCTCTATGCAGCAAAGGGCGTGAGCCTGGAGGCCGCAGCGACGACCGAGTTCCTGGCAATCGGCGCCCATGCCGTTCGCCGTTCGATGGCGCCGACCGGATCACGCTCACTCGTCATCGGTGCAGGTCCGATCGGGACCGGGGCCGCGATCTTCTCGCGGATTGCCGGGCATGACGTGACACTGCTCGACACCAGCCGGGAGCGGTTGCAGATGGCTGCCGATCGGTTTGGCTTTTCTTCAGGCATCGTTGCCGACGAAAATACTTCCGAGGCAGTCAAGGCCAAAACCGGCGGCGATGGTTTCGACGTCGTCTTCGATGCCACCGGCTATGGCCCCTCGATGGAGAAGGCCTTCGGCTTCGTCGCCCATGGCGGCGCGCTGGTTCTGGTCAGCGTCGTGAAAGACGACATCCGGTTTTCCGACCCGGAGTTTCATAAGCGCGAAATGATGGTGGTCGGCAGCCGCAATGCGACCCGCGTCGATTTCGAACATGTCGCGGATTCGATGGCCAAGGGCCTCGTGCCCGTCGAACAGTTGATCACTCACCGAACGACCCTGGCGGATGCACCGCGCGACTTGGCACGCTGGGCGCACGAAAAAAGTGGTCTGATCAAAGCTGTTATCAAGGTCAGCGCCTAAATGGCCTCGATCGCCGCCCGCATCTGACGGACGACGTCAGCATCCGTCCGGCTCGTCGTCGCTGCTTCGAAGCCGAAGGCAACGGCCCGTGGATCGATGCTGTCGACCCGTGAGCTGCAAGAGGCGTGAACCTCGCTCGCCCCTGTGGCTCGCAGTATATCGGCGACGTTGCCCGGTCTTAAGCCACTGCCGGGCATGATCGAGATACGGCCAGCCGCCTTGCTGGAAAGACGGCTCAACGTCTCGAGGCCGTCGATTGCCTTCGGCACGCAACCTGATGTCAGGATGCGCTCGCAGCCAAGCTCGATCGCCTGTTCCAGCGCCGCATCGGCATCCGGGACGAGGTCGAAGGCCCGGTGGAAGGTCGATCCAAGTCCCTCGGCGCGAGCCTTTAGCCGGCTGATCAGAGGCATATCCAATGTGCCGTCCACGCGATTGGCGCCGATGACAACTCCGGCGAGGCCAAAGGCGCGCACGGCATCGATATCGGCCGTCATCGCCTCCTCGTCAGCCGCATCGAATACGAAGGGCCCGGGATGCGGCCGGATCATCGCATAGACGGGAATAGGTGCTGCGGAAGCAGCCTTCATGAGCCCTGCAAGCGGCGTCAGTCCACCAAGCTCCAGAGCCGAGCAGAGTTCGATGCGACCGGCGCCGCCCAAGATTGCAGCCGCAAGGCCCTGTGGGCTGTCCACGCATACTTCCAGCAAAACGGCCACGCTCGAATCTCCTTCTCCGCCACTGTCTCTTTAAGCGAAGGCAGTCTCTTGCGCGACGGGCTCGGCAATTATTTTGGCGACGGCGTCGAGGATCATGGCGCTTGCATCCGCTGAGGCTTTCCGATGGTTGAAGGCGATGTGATAGGACATCGGAATATACTCGTCGAGCTCGACGATCCGAACCTTGCCCGCAATAGGCATGGCGCTGACGCGGCCGAGAAACGAGATGTAGCCGTGGTTGGCGACAAGGTCGACGATGACCGGTAGCGAGTCGGCGGCCGTGATATCCTGGTTTCGGTATCGGCGATTGTTGGTGCGCTCATGGCTCAGCGACATCGTGGCGTGTCCGAGACCGGTGCGCGAACTCGGCGTGCAGATCGCGTGCCTTTCGACAAGTTCGGCCACCGTCCGCTCGCGGCTCTGCGGCGGCGCGATAAGAACCATATTCGTCTGCAGCAGTTCGCGGTGCTGGAAACGCTCAAGGCCGAAGACGGAATCGAGAATTGCAACATCGATACGGCCAGCTTTGAGGGCTTCGCGCAAATCATCCGCGGTCATCAACACCAGCGAGATCGCGTTCTTATTGCGGCCGGCATTCCATTCGGCGACGAGCGCGCCAAGGCATCGCGCAACCCAACTTTCCGATCCCGTTGGAATGATCGAACCGATGCGCAGCGCCCGCGCCGTGCGCTGATAGCGCTCGTCGGCGGATGCCTTCAGTTCATTCCATCCCTGAGCGATTGCCTGGAAGATGGCATAGACCTGGTTGCCCTGCTCGGTCAGCGCAGAGCCTTGAGCCTGCCGCTCGAACAGGCGATGACCCAGCGCCTTCTCCAAAGTCGCGATCTGAAGCGAAAGCTGCGGCTGACCAAGCTTCAGCCGCCGCGCCGCACGGTTGATGCTGCCCTGATCGGCGACCTCGAGAAAACGCTCCATGGTGGCGATCTTGAAGGGCAGGCGCGATGGCCTGTCAGTTCCCATCCATCCCGCCAGCGCCTCGGCCGACTGCACAATCGGCCGGAGCTTTTCACGCACGTCGTCGCTGGCAAGCAACGTCGCAAGCTCGCCGGAACTGCGCTCGGTCAGTTTGAGCGCCAATTCGGTCTCAAGGTTGCGGACTGCTGTCGAGACGGTCGATGCCGAAAGTGAAAGGTTTCGTGCCGTTTCTCTGACCGAGCCGGACGAGAGCACGTGACTAGCAACAAACAACGTGCCGAGCTGCAACCGCTTTCTCCGTAACGATATGAAAAATCGAACGATATGATGTGTTCGCCAAAAAAGATATCCCTGTCGCGAAATCAGAAGGCTATCGTTCTTGCCAAGAACAAAACCGGGCGTGACAGTAGAACCACAAAAGAGCACCGGACATCTGCGGAAACGCCCAAGGGAACAAAAACAAATCGCGGCGGCGATGGAAAAGGAAATGCATTTTCGCGCAAGCGTTTGCATTCACCGCCATAATCACGCCGCGACCGCAAAACTGGAGAGGCTTGCATCGATTTTTTGAACGCGAACGCTATTTCCATCACGCACGTATTTCCGGCATGATCGCAGCGGGGCTGCTTTCGCCGGTATTTTATACGTGGGAGCCTTCCGCCGGGGCTTTCCATGCAGTCAAACGGTGTAAATCAAGGGGACAATCCATGCTGAAGAAATTCGCTCTTGCCGTTTCGCTCTCCGCTTTTGCGGCAGGCGCGGCCCACGCTGCAGACGTCGTCGTTTCATCGAAGATCGATACTGAGGGCACGCTGCTCGGCAACGTGATCGTGCTGGCGCTCAATGCAAGCGGCATCAAGACGCAGGACCGCGTTGCGCTCGGCACGACGCCGGTTCTTCGCAAGGCGATCACCGCCGGCGAGATCGACATCTATCCGGAATATACCGGCAATGCCGGTTTCTTCTTCAACAAGGCTGATGACGCAGCCTGGAAGAACCTCGAGCAGGGCTACGAGCTTGCGAAGAAGCTCGACTACGACGCCAACAAGATCGTCTGGCTGACTCCATCTCCGGCCAACAACACCTGGGCGCTCGCCGTACGCAACGACGTCGCCGGTCCGAACAACCTGAAGACCATGTCCGATTTCGGCAAGTGGGTCGCCGGTGGCGGCGCTGCCAAGCTTGTGGCTTCCGCCGAGTTCGTCAACTCGGCCGGCGCGCTTCCGGCGTTCCAGACGACCTATGGCTTCGCGCTGAAGCCGGATCAGGAAATCGTTCTGTCGGGCGGTGACACGGCCGCTACCATCAAGGCGGCAGCCGACCAGACGAACGGTGCCAACACCGCCATGGTCTATGGCACGGACGGCGCAATTCAGGCCGCCGAGCTGACGGTTCTCGAAGACGACAAGAACGTGCAGCAGGTCTATGCGCCGACCGCGATCATTCGCGAGGAAGTGCTGAAGGCAAACCCGAAGATCGAGGAAGTCCTTGCACCAATCTTCAAGAGCCTGAGCGCCGATGAACTGCGCAAGCTGAACGGCAAGATCCAGGTGGATGGCGAACCGGCGAAGTCCGTTGCTGAGGGCTACCTGAAGGAAAAAGGCTTCCTGAAGTAATCTCGTCGCCCGAAGCTCCGCCCTGCCCGCGGGCGGAGCAGCCTTTCTGACCGGACAGGGATGGATCGATGGAAGAAACCTTAGCGGTCCGCAAGCTGGACCGGCTCGGCGTGGTGCTTGTGACGGCCGGTGTCGTCGCAACTGCGCTCCTGCCTTTCATCTATGTGAAGGCAAACCGCATCGCCGCCGGAAAGCCCATGCTGCTGATGCAGCTTCTGGACCAGCCGTCCGCCGTCATCCTGACAATCCTCCTCATCGTCACCGCTCTGTCCGTTCTATTTCTGCAAAATGCGCTGCTGCGGCTGGTGATTGCGACCCTCTGCTTTGCGGCGCTGCTTGCGACGATCGGGCTTGCGGCTGCAGCATTCACACCGCCGAACAGCAATGCCGCACGCATGACGCCTGGCGGCGGATTCTGGGTGCTGTTCGCGGTCATCGGCCTCATCATCTCGGACGCGCTCGTAAAGATCAGGCTTACCCCGTGGATGCGGATCGCAGCCCTTGCCGCCTACACCGGCCTGCTCGGCATCTTCCTCACCTCGGGTCTGCTCGACAATCTCTCGATCATGAAGGAATTCGCGACCCGGTCCGCGCAATTCTGGACCGAGGCGGTGACCCATCTGCTTCTGGCACTCGGCTCGCTGGCGATCGCCGTCGTCATCGCCCTGCCGCTCGGCATCATCTGTTTCTGGGTACCAAAACTGCGCGCTGCCGTCTTGCAGGCACTGAGCCTGATCCAGACGATCCCGAGCCTTGCGCTTTTCGGTATCCTGATGCTGCCGCTCGGCTATCTCGCGACGCACGTTCCTGCTGCAGCCTCCATTGGCATTCGCGGCATCGGCGCTGCGCCGGCGCTGATCGCGCTCATCCTCTATTCGCTGCTGCCGATCGTTGCCAACACGGTCGTCGGTCTTCAGGGTGTTGATCCCTCAGTCCGCGATGCCGCCGCGGGGATGGGATTAACGCGCCGACAGGTCCTCACCGGCATCGACCTGCCGCTTGCCTTTCCCGTCATTCTCACGGGCATCCGCATCGTCCTTGTGCAGGCGATCGGCCTGGTAACGGTGGCGGCGCTGATCGGTGGCGGCGGGTTCGGTATCTTCATCTTCCAGGGGCTTGGTCAGACGGCCATGGACCTCGTTCTGCTCGGCGCCGTGCCGACCGTTTTCTTCGCCTTCTCTTCGGCCGTCATCCTCGATGCGGTCATCGACAGCATACGGGGATCCGCCGCATGAGCATGATCGAGATCAGGAACGTTACCAAGCGCTACGGCGCGGCAACCGTCGTCGACAATGTCTCGATGGATGTCGAGAAAGGCTCGATCACCGTCATTGTCGGCACCTCGGGCTCGGGTAAATCGACGCTGATGCGGATGATCAACCGTCTCGTGCCGATCACAGCGGGTGAGATTTTTGTTGGCGGCCAGAACATCATGGACGTGCCGGTGACGGAACTTCGCCGCAAGATCGGCTACGCCATCCAGGGCCACGGTCTCTTTCCGCATCGGACAGTCGCACAGAATATCGCCACGGTGCCGCAGCTTCTCGGCTGGGACACGACAAAGATCAACAGCCGCGTCGAAGAACTGCTTGGCCTCTTCAACCTCGATCCGGCGACCTTTGCCGAAAAGTATCCGCACCAGCTTTCCGGCGGCCAGCAGCAGCGCGTCGGCGTTGCGCGAGCGCTGGCGGCGGAGCCGGAACTGCTGCTGATGGACGAGCCGTTCGGCGCGCTCGATCCTGTCATCCGCGGCAAGGCGCAAGACGATCTCCTCGCGATCCAGAAACAATTCGGCACGACGGTGGTCCTTGTCACGCACGATATGGACGAGGCCTTCCACCTCGGCAACCAGATCGCCGTCATGAGCGCCGGCAAGCTGCTGCAATGCTCGACACCGGAGAAAATCCTGACCGAACCGGCCGACCCCTTCGTGCAGCAACTGACCGGCACCTCCGACCGGGCGCTGAAACTGATGTCGCTGCTGCCGCTGAAGGAAAGCATGGAGCCGGCAAAGTCGGGTCTGGCTTACGCATTGCCGCAATCGCTCAGCCTGCGCGATGCTCTGGCCGAGATGATCTGGCAAGGGGTCGGCGAAGCCGCCGTCCAGGACGCCGACAAGGCGCCGGTCGGCTCGATCTCGATGACACGGCTGCTCGAGCTGGGCCGCAAGGCATGAAGCTCGTCTTTGCGAACCTATTCCGTGTTGGCGCTCTGCTATTGCTCCTGATCCTGCTGTTCAGGACAGAGTGGCTGTCCTTTCTGCTGGTGCCGTTGACGAGCAACAATGCGCCGGCCGTCTACACGCAAAACAGCCTTCCTCAGCTTGCCGCTTCGCATCTCTTCCTTGTGGCGATCTCGATCGCGGGCAGCGCGGTCCTCGCGATCCTCGGCGGCATTTTCGTTACCCGCAAGAGCGGCGAAGACTTCCTGCCGTTGTCGCGGGCGATCGCCAATGCCGGCCAGACCTTCCCGCCAGTCGCGGTGCTCGCCTTGGCCGTGCCGGCGACCGGATTCGGTGCCGGACCGACATTGATCGCCCTCTTTCTCTATGGCCTGCTGCCGATCTTCGAGAATACTGTCTCCGGCCTGAAGCAAGTCTCTCCCTCCGTGCTGGATGCCGCCGACGGCATGGGAATGAATGGCACGCAGCGGCTCTTTCGGGTGGAACTGCCGCTCGCCCTGCCGCTGATTCTGGAGGGCTTAAAGGTTGCGACGGTCATCAACATCGGCACCGCGACGATCGGCTCGACGGTGGCGGCCAAGGGGCTTGGCGAAGTCATCATTGCCGGACTGATCTCCGACAACACCGCCTTCATCCTGCAAGGCGGTCTGATCGTCGGCCTGATGGCGGTGCTGATCTATGATGCGCTGGGGCTTATCGAAAAAGCGATCACGCAAAGAATTGGCTTGCGCCCGGCATGAGGCGGCGGCTACCAAGACTGCCTTGATATCGGCAATGGGAGGCAGCCTTGGCCAAGATGATTCACTCCATGATCCGCGTTCTCGACGAGGCGCGCTCCGTCGAGTTCTACGGCAAGGTCTTCGGCCTCAAAGTCGCCGATCGCATCGACTTCGACACCTTCACGCTGATCTACATGAGCAATGACGAGACCGGCTTCGAGCTGGAGCTGACGGTCAACAAGGGGCGCACCGAGCCCTACGATCTTGGCAACGGCTATGGGCATCTTGCTCTCTCCGTCCAGGAAGTCGAAGTCGAGCACAAGCATCTGACGGAAGCGGGATTGAACCCCGGCAAGATCGTCGAGCTCAATCGCGACGGCAAGCTCTTGGCGCTGTTCTTCTTCATCACCGATCCTGACGGCTACAAGATCGAAGTCCTGCAGCGCCACGGCCGCTACCTCTAAGAGTTCCCCATGATCGAAAAGATCGAACTGAACCGGGGCTGGACTCTTATCTGCAACGTTGCAGGCCGACACGACCTGCCAACCGAAATTCCGGCCAAAGTGCCGGGCTGCGTGCATCTCGACCTTCTGGCCAACCGGCTGATCCCGGATCCTTATCTCGACGTCAACGAGATCACCAACGACTGGGTCGGGAAGCAAGACTGGAGTTACCGCTGCGTCTTCGATGCATCGCCGGACGCCGGAAAAGTCCGCGAGCTGGTGTTCGACGGTCTTGATACGGTCGCGACGATCGCGCTGAACGGCGAGGAACTCGGCCGCACCTCCAATATGCACCGCACCTATCGCTTCGATGTCTCGGAGCGGCTGAAACGAGGCTCGAACGAGCTCGTTGTGACCTTCCGCTCCGCCTATGCCTATGGCGCAGAGATGGAAGCGCATTACGGCTACCGGCCGAACAACTATCCCGGCCCCGGCAATCTGATGCGCAAGATGGCCTGCAACTTCGGCTGGGACTGGGGGCCGACGCTGGTGACGGCGGGTGTCTGGAAGCCTGTGCGGCTGGAAAGCTGGGACCAAGCGAGGCTCGCGGAGACGCGGGTTTCGACAACGCTGGCTGGCGGCGACGGGCGTGTGACGGTTCGCGCGCGCATCGAGCGGCAAGACGGCGTGGGTGCAAGGCTCGTCGCAAGCATTGCCGGCATCAGCCATGTTGCGGAGCTCGTGGAGGGATCGGACGAAGTCGAGTTCCAGCTGACCGTTCCTGCACCGCAGATCTGGTGGCCGCATCATCTTGGTGCGCAACCGCTCTATGCGCTGCGGATCGAATTGCGTGATAGCGTAAGCGATGACTTACTCGATGCCTACGTCAAGGAGATCGGCTTCCGCTCCGTCAGGCTCGATACCGCACCCGACGAGCACGGCTCCGCCTTCACTTTCGTTATCAACGATGTTCCGCTCTTCCTCTGCGGCGCCAATTGGATTCCGGACGACTGCTTTCCCTCTCGCGTCACGGCGGAGCGCTATGCATCCCGGATCGAGGAAGCCAAGAAGGCCAACGTCAATCTGCTGCGCGTCTGGGGCGGCGGCATCTTCGAACGCGACGAGTTCTACGAGGCCTGCGACCGCGCCGGCATGCTCGTCTGGCAGGATTTCCTTTTCGCCTGCGCCTCCTACCCCGAGGAAGAGCCGCTGCGCAGCGAGGTCGAGGCGGAGGTGCGCGACAACGTCGTGCGCCTGATGCCACACCCGTCGCTGATCGTCTGGAACGGCAACAACGAGAATATCTGGGGCTTCGACGAGTGGGGCTGGCGACCGATCATCAAGGAGGGCGAGAGCTGGGGGCTCGGCTATTATCTCGACATTCTGCCGAAGCTTTGCGCAGGGCTCGACCCCGATCGGCCGTACTATCCCGGTAGCCCCTATTCCGGCACGATGGAGATCGATCCCAATGCCGACGAGCATGGGTGCAAGCACATCTGGGACGTGTGGAACGATGTCGGCTACGAGGTCTATCGCAACTACATACCGCGCTTCTGCTCGGAGTTCGGCTGGCAGGCGCCGCCAAACTGGGCGACGATCGAGGAAAGTGTGCATGACGCGCCGCTCACGCCGACCTCGAATGGCGTCTTCCACCATCAGAAGGCGACCCAGGGCAACGACAAGCTGATCCGCGGCCTTGCCGGGCATCTTCCGGTCCCACAGACCATGGATGACTGGCACTTCGCCACGCAACTCAACCAGGCGCGCGCCATCCGTTTCGCGATCGAGCACATGCGCTCGCACCGCGCCGTCTGCAAGGGCGCCGTCGTCTGGCAGTTCAATGATTGCTGGCCGGTGACCTCCTGGGCGGCACTCGATTCGGCCGGACGCCGCAAGCCGCTCTGGTACGCCATGCAGCAGGCTTTCGACCCGCGGCTCCTCACGATCCAGCCACACGCCGGCGGACTGGCGGCCGTAGCCGTCAACGAGCGGACGCTGTTCTGGCGGGCGAAGATATCAGGCAATCGCCTGCGGCTGGACGGAACGGTGCTTGCCGAATTCGAGTTCTGGCGGCTGCTCTGCGACCGCTTCGAGGCAAAGGAATTTCCGCTACCGGCTGATATCGCAACGCCGGGCAATGCTGACAGCGAGGTCATCGTCGTGCAGATGCTCGACCGGCGTGCGTTCCACTATTTCGTGGAGGATGTCGACCTCAAGCTTCCGCAGCCGAAACTGTCGGTCGAGACGAGCCCCAGCGTGGGTGGTTATGCGGTGAAGGTAACAGCCGAAACGTTCCTGAAGGATCTCTGCCTGATGGCGGATCGTCTCGACCCGACTGCTGTCGTCGATTCCATGCTGGTGACGCTGCTGCCTGGCGAAAGCCACGTGTTCCAGCTGCAGACTGCAAACCCGCTGTCGGCGGGCGATATCACCATCGGCATTGTACTGCGGTCGGCCAACGATCTCGTCAACGCAAACTGAAAAGGCCCCGTCTGCGACGGGGCCCATCCAAGTCGTTTTACCACGCCCCGCGCCCAAAGAGTTCTTGTGGCGCAGCGCATGTACCCGCGATCAATGGACCGCGCGTATGCGGACGACGTTACATCCAGTAGGGTGGCACGCCATAATAGTCATAAACTCGGCGGCCACTATCGTTGTACCAGGTGTCGTCATCATCCGCATAGCTCGGCGCGCCTTCGATCTGCTCCTTGGTCAGGTCGATGCGGTAGCCGTCAAGCTGGGTATCGTAGGACAGCTTTTCCCACGGCAGCGGATAGTGATCGTGGCCGATGCCCATGAAGCCGCCGAACTCGAGCACGGCGTGGGCAACGCGGCCATCCTGCTTGCCGAGGATTAATCGTTCAATCGAGCCGATATGCTTGCCATCGGCGCCATATACGCGGGTGCCTTCCACGCGGTCGCTGGCAATCAACGTCGGCGTATCCTTCACATTCGGGTCACGGCGCGTGTTGTCGGCGTCCTGGTGCAGCATCGTGCACCTCCTTCTTGTTTCCTCGTGGTTGGTCCACGGTTTGACAACGCCGCCCTGAACTCAAGGTTCCCGATTCAATGAACCTCATCGTCGACACGGCAATATTGACGTTTACGTCAAGGTTAGTGTAACTCTAATCTCAGCTTGAACCATTCAGGCGATGACATAAGCTGCCGTGTTGGAAGATGGAGGATCGTCCAATCGGCTTGCCGGTGGGACCGGCCGGCAGCGAGAGGGAGAGAGACAAGATGAACAGCATTTCCGTCCATCCAGGCGGTGCGAAGCCCGAAAAACCCTGGCTTGCCACCTATCCTGACAGCGTGCCGGCGCAGCTTCCCCCGCTGGAATACCAATCATTGGCGGAACTGCTTGAGAAATCCTGCGCGCGCTATGCCAATCGCACCGCCTTCTCCAGCATGGGCAGGACGCTGACCTACGGCGAGCTTGAACACCAGACGCGCAAGATCGCGGCATGGCTTCAGGCCCTCGGCCTCGAGAAGGGCGACCGTGTCGCCGTCATGATGCCGAACGTGCTGCAGAACCCGGTCGCCGTCTACGGCATCCTGCGCGCCGGCTTTGTCGCGGTGAACGTCAATCCGCTCTACACGCCGCGCGAACTCGAACATCAGTTGCGGGACTCCGGCGCCAAGGCGATCTTCGTGCTGGAGAATTTCGCGCGCACGGTGGAGCGGGTGTTGGTCAAGACCGACGTGCGCCATGTCGTCGTCACCTCACTCGGCGAAATGCTGGGCGCCAAGGGTCTGATCGTCAATCTGCTCGTGCGCAAGGTGAAGAAGCTCGTTCCCTCCTGGTCCATCCCGCAGCATAAGACCTTCAAGCAGGTGCTGGGCGAAGGCGCGAGTAAGGCCCTGAAGCCCGCAGGCCTCAAGGGTGACGATATCGCCTTCCTGCAATACACTGGTGGCACGACGGGCATCGCCAAGGGCGCGGTGCTCACGCACAAGAATCTGCTGTCCAACAAGCTGCAGCTTGAACTCTGGCTGCAATCGGCCTTTGACGGGAAGCCGCGCCCCGAGGTGCTGAATTTCCTCTGCGCGTTGCCGCTCTACCATATCTTCGCGCTGACAGTGAATTCGCTGATGGGCATGTCGCTCGGCGCCCACAACATCCTCGTCGCCAACCCACGCGATATTCCGGCGCTGGTCAAGGAGTTCGGGAAGGTCAAGGTCCACATATTCCCCGGCCTCAACACGCTCTTCAACGCGTTGATGAACAATGCCGATTTCGCCAAGGTCGACTTCTCCTCCATGGTGATGTCGCTTGGCGGCGGTATGGCGGTACAGCGGCCGGTTGCGGAGCGCTGGCTGAAGATCACCGGCTCGCATATTACCGAAGGCTATGGTCTCTCTGAGACATCGCCGGTGGCAACGGCAAACCGCTTCGATTCGGCGGAGTTCACCGGCTCGATCGGGCTGCCGATCCCGTCCACCGAACTTGATATTCGCGACGAGGACGGCAACTCGCTGCCGCTTGGCGACATAGGAGAGATCTGCATCCGCGGTCCGCAGGTGATGGCCCGCTACTGGAACAAGCCGGAGGAGACGGCGCGGGTGATGACGCCGGACGGCTATTTCCGCACCGGCGACATGGGCTTCATGGATGCGCGCGGCTACACCAAGATCGTCGACCGCAAGAAGGACATGATCCTCGTGTCGGGCTTCAACGTCTATCCGAACGAGATCGAGGAAGTGGCGGCAATGCATCCAGGCATTCTCGAAGCGGCAGCCGTCGGCATTGCCGACGGCCATTCCGGCGAGGCGGTCAAGCTCTTCGTGGTGCGCAAGGATCCGGCATTGACGGAGGCGGACGTGAAGGCCCATTGCGCAGCAAACCTCACCAACTACAAGCGGCCGCGCTTCGTGGAATTCCGCACCGAACTGCCGAAGACGCCGGTCGGAAAGATCCTGCGCAAGGATCTGCGCGGCTGATTTTGACGGTTGCGTGAAATTACGGGCCATCCGCCGCCGCGGGTGGCTTTTTTGCGCTTCGACACGTCGCCGAACTTGATTTGCGCCCTACAAAGCGAATAGTTTCCGCGACCCTCTCGCCCTGAAAAGGAGCCTCCCATGAATGCCATCGTCGAACAATTGAAGAGCACGGCGACCGCCTCCAAGGCAACGGATCTGCGCGCCGCCTTCGTCGCCGACCCGCAGCGTTTCTCGCGCTTCAGCGTGTCACTCGACGACCTGTTGATGGACTATTCCAAGACGTCCGTGAACGACGATATCCTGGCCCTGCTGGTCAAGCTCGCCGAAACGGGCGGCGTCGAAGCCAAGCGTGACGAGATGTTCTCCGGCAAGGCGATCAACTTCACGGAAAGCCGCGCCGTCCTGCACACCGCGCTGCGCAACCGCTCCAATACGCCCGTTATCGTCGATGGCAAGGATGTCATGCCTGACGTCAATGCCGTGCTTGCCGCCATGGGCAAGTTTGCCGACGGAATCCGTTCGGGCAGCCTGAAGGGGGCGACCGGCAAGGCGATCACCGACGTCATCAACATTGGCATCGGCGGTTCCGACCTCGGCCCCGTCATGGCGACGCTGGCGTTGGCGCCTTTCCATGATGGCCCCCGCGCGCACTTCGTTTCCAACATCGACGGCGCCCATATCGCCGACACGCTGAAGCTCGTTCAGCCTGAAACGACGCTTTTCATCGTCGCCTCCAAGACATTCACGACCGTGGAAACGATGACCAACGCGCAGACGGCGCGCAAGTTCATTGCCGACGCGCTCGGCGAGGCGGCCGTCCAGCATCATTTCGCTGCCGTTTCGACGGCACTCGACAAGGTCGCCGCCTTCGGCATCGGGAGCGAACGCGTCTTCGGCTTCTGGGATTGGGTCGGCGGCCGCTACTCGATCTGGTCGGCGATCGGCCTGCCGCTGATGATCGCTGTCGGGCCGGAAAATTTCGGCAAGTTCCTCGACGGCGCGCATGCTGTCGACAATCACTTCCGTCAGGCGCCGATTGCCAAGAACCTGCCCATGCTGCTCGGTCTGATCGGCTTCTATCATCGCACCGTGCTCGGCTATTCGACCCGCGCGATCCTGCCCTACGACCAGCGCCTGTCGCGCTTCCCGGCCTACCTGCAGCAGCTTGACATGGAATCGAACGGCAAGGGCGTGACGGTCGACGGTACGCCGGTCGAGGGCAATTCCGGCCCGGTCGTCTGGGGCGAGCCAGGCACCAACGGCCAGCACGCCTTCTACCAGCTGATCCACCAGGGCACCAGCGTCATCCCGGCCGAGTTCATGATCGCGGCAAACGCTTTCGAGCCAAATCTGCGCCACCAGCACCAGCTTCTGATGGCAAATGTGCTCGCCCAGTCCGAGGCGCTTATGAAAGGCCGCACCTTCGAGGAAGCGAAGAAGCAGCTGACCGATAAGGGCATGGACGACAAGAAGGCGGACTTCATCGCGCCGCACCGCGTCTTCACAGGCAACCGTCCGTCGATCACCTTTGTTTACGATAAGCTGACGCCCTATGCGCTTGGCCGCCTGATCGCTCTCTACGAACACCGCGTCTTTGTTGAAGGCGTGCTCTTCCGCATCAACTCTTTCGACCAATGGGGCGTCGAGCTCGGCAAGGAACTGGCGACCGGCCTGCTGCCCGTCGTGGAAGGTAAGGAAAGCCCTTCCGGCCACGATTCCTCGACGCAGGGGCTCGTTGCCGCGCTGGCGAAGCTCACCAAGTAACAGCGACCGACATCGAGTGCTCCCGCGGCTCGCGCAGCGGGACACTCTCATGCGCACGAGCCGCTTCGGCCAACCTCGATCGTGGCTGTGGATGAGGCTCCCTGGCCGCTTCGCGCCGACAACGGCCCCGACGGCAATCGGCCTCGAGGCCGAAAGCAAGGAACGCAGTCTCGACCGCCCTCTAGCTCGGCCGCTTCGGGAAGCCGCGGCATATCAGCCGATTGTGAACATGTTCCGACCCGACGATTGAGGCGGCAACATCCACCGCAAGTTCGTCATCGCCGCGACATCGGACGAACCCTTCAAGCACGACGAAGTCGCCAAGCATTGAAACAATGATCTGCGTGCTATCGAACTCCGATGCCACCTCCAGCGCACATTTGACTGCAGCCTTGGTTGCCGCCGAGCAATGTCCCGCTTCGACGCTGCCGAGTGACCAGCCTTGACCGTCCAACCGTAGAATCATTTTCTCCTCCAACGTTAAACGTCGAACCTACGGATATGAATATTAGCCGTCTATTAAGTATGACATGCCAGGGTGTCTTCCTGGCCACAGCCCTCTCCTGCCCCATGCGGGCATAGAATCTCTTCGGTTGGGGGCGGGCGAATGCCGGAGATCAGAAGGCTGCTCAGCCCAAAAGCAGCAGCGCCGATCATTGCGACCAATTTTTTTATTGGCAGTGTCGAAATTCGACCTCACAACGCGTTCTTAGTATACGCTTCAGGAGAGGTTGAATGTACGTGACGGACGACGAACTTGTAGATTTCGACGCACATGGCGCGGCACCGTTAGCAAAACCCAAGGATGAAGGCTTCGTCGAGAACGACGGGGCTCGCATCTGGTACGCGACCTACGGTTCCGGCCCCGCCGTCATGCTGCTGCATGGCGGGCTCGGCAATGCCAGGAACTGGGGTTATCAGGTGCCGGCATTGGTCGCTTCGGGCCGGCAGGCGGTCGTCATCGACAGCCGCGGGCACGGCCGCAGCACCCGCGACGACCGGCCGTTCCACTATGCTCAGATGGCCGAAGACGTGCTCGCCGTCATGGATCATTTGGACCTCGCAAGGACCGCCCTCGTCGGCTGGAGCGACGGCGCCTGCACGGCGCTGATACTTGCCGACAGGCGGCCGGACCGTGTCTCCGGTGTCTTCTTCTTTGCCTGCAACATGGATCCGAGCGGCACGCTGGAGTTCCGGCCGACGCCGGTCATCGATCGTTGCTTCAGCCGCCACAGGAAAGACTACCAGGCACTGTCGGCCACACCCGACGCCTTCGATAGCTTCGTGACCGATGTGTCGCAGATGATGCAGACCGAGCCGAACTACACGGCTGCTGACCTTGCCGGCATCAAGGTGCCGGTGGCGGTCGTTCTCGGAGAGAATGACGAATTCATCAAGCGCGAGCACGCCGACTATCTTGCGCGCAGCATTCCCGATGCCGAACTGATCCTCATTCCAGACGTAAGCCATTTCGCGCCGCTGCAGCGACCTGAGCACTTCAACCGCGAAGTGCTCAGCTTCCTCGACCGGCTATAGCCTGTCTCAGATGCCGATTTCTTTCGCCCAAGGTGGATTGGCGCCGGCGCGCGAGACCGTAACGGCAGCGGCCTTCGCACCGAGCGAGAGGGCGTTGTGCAGGGCTTTCTCGCTGAGCGAGGCGACCTTCACCTTGGTCAGCAGATCGCCGATCTTCAGAGAAGCAAGTACGCCGGCATCGAAGGTGTCGCCCGCGCCGACCGTATCGACGACGGTGACGCGCTGGCTCGGCACGGTGACCTTGCGCTCCTTGGTGTAACCGGAAGCGCCTTCCGCACCCTTGGTGATGACGACGAGCTTGGCGCCCTGCTGCAGCCAGTAGGCGGCCAGATCGTCGTGGCTGCCTTCGAGGCCAAACCAATCCAGATCCTCATCTGAGAACTTCAGGATATCCGACTTGGACGCCATGCGCTTGATACGCGCCATGTGGACTTCCTTGTTCTTGATGAAGCCGGGGCGAATGTTGGGGTCCAGCGAAATGACGCGCTTATCGCATTCGCGGTCGAGCAGCGCCTCGTAGGTTTCGCCGCAAGGGCTCGGGATGAGGCTGATCGCGCCGAAATGCAGCGCTTCGCAATCGTCGCCGAGGACAGGCAGATCGTCGGTGGTGATCATGCGGCCGGCCGTGCCTTCGTCGTAGAAGGCGTAGGTTGCCTGGCCGTTGACCAGCTTGACGAAAGCGACCGTGGACGGGCGCGGCGTGATGGCGCAGAGGCCGAAATCGACGTTGCTCGCCTTCAGCGTATCGCGCAAAATCTCGCCCATCATGTCATCGGCGAGGCCGGTGAAGAAAGCCGTCGGAATTCCGAGGCGGCCGAGCGCGATCGCCGTGTTGAAGATTGCACCGCCGGCATAAGGGGCAAAGCCCTTCTCGCCGAGAGTCGTCTCCCGCGGCAACATATCAATCAGCGCTTCACCACAGCACAAAATCATTCCGGCCTCCCATGCATTACGATCCATCGGTATTCAAATCGATTAGATAATTTCGTGGCAAAAGCAAAGCACCGCGACGCAATTCTTCATTCAAAGTGATGAAATGCCCCCGTTGCGTCCCGACCAGGCAAGCGGCGCATCAAGGAAGGCTTCCACTTCGCTCAACGTGTTCTCGTCGAACAGCTTTAGAGCCTTTGCGACCGCCAGCACATCGCGCCAAGTCGCGATGTAGTGCAGCTTCACCTTGCCATCGGCAAAGCGCAGCGCGCCTTCGTCGAAAATGCCGTAGTAAAAGAGCGCTATGCCGTGATCGACCACGCCGCCGGCAGCGCGAACGGCATCGATGAACTTGAACATGCTGCCGCCGGCGGTCGTCAGGTCCTCGATGACAAGCACGCGCGAGCCTTCCGGCATATTGCCTTCAATCTGCGCATTGCGGCCGTGACCCTTCGGCTGCTTGCGGACATAGATCATCGGCAGGCTGAGGCGATCGGCGAGCAATGCCGCAAAGGGAATGCCTGCTGTCTCGCCGCCGGCCACGCAATCGAACTGCTCGAAACCGGCCTCGCGCAACACGACGCTGGCGGCAAAATCCATGACGGTCGAGCGGACGCGCGGGAAGGACAGCAGCTTGCGGCAATCGATGTAGACGGGGCTCGCCATACCGGAGGCGAACTTGTAAGGCTGCGCCGCGTTGAAGTGCACCGCCTTGATCTCCCAGAGCATCTTCGCCACGAGTTCCGCCATGACTGCGCGGTCGGTGAATGTCGTCTGGATCATCGCTCTCTCCTTTGGTCAAATTTATGGGCCAATAGCAGCAAGCGCGGCAAGTTTCCAGAACAGCGAGTGGTTCCATACCGAGAATGACGGCAAAAACGCCTTGATGATCGAGGAAGATAGGGTGCCCCCCGCTCAAGAAACGCTGACGAAAGCCATGTTCGCGGCACGCAGATCCGCAATGCATCAATTCTTTCAGATATTTGCGCTTGCGCACCCGCGCGGCGGCGATATCGTCATGCGATGGACCATATCGAAGTTTTCCAGCGCCTCGGCGTCGCACTTGCCATCGGCCTGCTCGTCGGCGTCGAGCGAGGTTGGCAGGAGCGTGATATTCGCGCGGGAGGCAGGACTGCGGGTATCCGCACTTTCGGCCTGACCGGCTTTCTCGGCGGAATAGCCGGAACACTTCAGTCCATGACCGGTCCCCTTCTGCCGGCGACAATCGCTGTGCTTCTGGGTCTCGTCTACATTGCCGGCAAGTGGCAGGAGACGAAGGAGAACGAAGACTACAGCATCACATCGGTCGTGGCCGCCCTTGTGGTGTTCGGGCTCGGCGTTCTGGCTGCCGTCGGCGACATTGTTACTGCGGCCGCCGGCGGCGTCGCAACGACAGCAATTCTTGCAGCCCGCCACAGCCTGCATGGCTTTCTTAGAGGGTTGACCTGGGTTGAACTCCGCTCCGCCCTTATGCTGCTTGCAATGACCGTGATCGCGCTGCCGCTGCTGCCAGACGGGGCGCTCGATCCCTGGGACGCGCTCAATCCCCACTCGCTCTGGCTGCTGACGATCACCATCGCAGCTTTGTCCTTCGCCGGCTATGCCGCGATTCGATTGATGGGCACGGGCCGTGGCGTTCTGCTGGCGGGGGCCGCGGGCGGACTTGTCTCGTCGACCGCCTTGACACTCTCCTTCGCCCGCTATTCGGCGGAAGCCCCCGAGGGCGCACGGCACCTTGCGGCCGGGGCAGGCATTGCCGGCGCCCTCTCCTTCGCGCGTGTTCTCGTCATCGCCAGCGCGCTCTCCTTCGCCATGCTGATGCCGCTCGCTTCCGCGCTCGTCCCGGCGATCATCGGTTTCCTGGCGGCCGGCCTGTTTTCGGTGTGGCGTTCCAAGACAGCGACTGAGGCACCGGAGATCGATCTAAAAAACCCCTTCGAGCTCAGAACCGTCATCTCCTTTGCGTTGCTGCTCGGCCTCATCAGCCTCGTCTCGAAGATGGCGATCGATTATGTCGGGCCATCCGCGCTCTTCGTCGTGGCTGCGATCTCCGGCCTCGTCGACGTCGATGCCATCACGCTTTCCACCGCACGCCTCGTCGGCTCGACGATCGACGTGACGACGGCAGCCGATGTCATCCTGATCGCCGTCGCGGTCAACACGGTGACGAAGGTGGTGCTTGCCTTCACCGCGGGGCGCCGGGAGTACGCGATGGCACTCGGTGAGGCATCGGCGGCGGCAGTCGTGCTCGGAGCCGTCGGGTATTTTGCGATGCGCAGCTTTCTGCCGACCTGAGCCGATTGCGCCAACGCGACCAAATCCACACGGGAATGAATCGCTGTAGCGACTACGACAGCCGGGCGATAGCGGTGGGCAGCATCCGCTGGTAAAGCGCAATCGCGGCCCGTCCGTCCACATCATCCAGCGAAATCGCGTAACGAACGGCCGCTGCAAGAAGCTGCATAGTAAGCCTGGCGATGGCAAGCAGCTCGGCCTTGCGCCGCTCCGGCTCCAGCTTTGCAAGAACGGAAAACAACGCCTGAGCGTGAAACTCCATGTCGTCGGCATCGATCTCCTGCAGCAGCCGATCGGCCTGGGTGGCGACCCATATGTCACGCATCACGGGCTCCTGACGGAAGAAGTCGTAATATTGGTCGGCAATGTTGCAAAGCGCCTGCCGTAGTGTTGCGGCATCCGTCACCGTTGCAAGCTCGGCCTTGACGCAAGCCCTGCCCTGCCCGTTGAAGCGTTCGGCAAGCGTGCGGATGATCGAGCTTTTGTCCGGGAAATACTGGTAGAGCGCACCAAAGGATAGCTCAGCCTTTTCAACGATCTCGCTCATTTTCAGCGCATCGCTGCCATTCTTCTCGATCAGCGCCAGCGCCACCGACAGGATCTTTTCGAAGCGCTCCCGGCCGCGCTTCTGCTGCGGAATCCGGCGCGGCTGGCCGGTCGGTTCCGGCTGTCTTCTACGTCTGACGGCAACCTCTTCGCCCATTCCATCCTCCGTTTTTCACTTGACGAACAAAATAAGAGAGTTTATCTCATTTTGCAAATGAGAGACTTTCTCGTATTTAGATCGGAGGAGTGGTCCCATGCAGAATTCCGAAATCGTCCTCATCGGCGGCTCAGGCAAGACAGGCGGCCGCATCGCAGACCGGCTGGCGAAGAGAGGTCTTGGCTTCCGCGTTGCCTCGCGCTCCAGTGCTCGCCCATTCGATTGGGAGAAGCGGGCGGACTGGGCAGCAACCCTTACCGGCGCAAAGCGCGCCTACGTGAGCTTCCAGCCCGACCTTGCCGTCTCCTGGGCAGCTGATGCGATCGGTGTGCTCGCCCGCACCGCCATCGACTGCGGTCTCACCCATATCGTCCTGTTATCGGGCCGCGGCGAGGAAGGCGCGCAACACGCCGAGGAAGCGCTCAAGGCGTCCGGCATCGGCTACACCATCCTGCGGGCATCATGGTTCTGCCAGAATTTCAGCGAAGGCGCCTTTGCCGAGCAGGTCGCTGCAGGCAAACTGGCTCTTCCAACAGGTGTTGTGAAGGAGCCTTTCATCCATGCCGACGACATCGCCGATGCGGCCGTTGCGGCGTTGACCGATGCCAGCCATGTTGACAAGACCTACGAACTGACCGGCCCGCGCGCGCTGACCTTTTGCGAAGCGGTCGCCGAGATCGCGGAAGCATGCGGCAGGGATATCGCCTATCAGCAGATATCCATGGCAGAGTTCAAAGAGGGACTTGCTGCCGCCGGGCTGCCGAAAGGCATGATCGACCTGCTCGAAGAGCTCTTCACGCAGGTGCTCGATGGCAGAAATTCCGGGGTTGCGAATGGAGTCGCAGAAATTCTCGGCCGCCCCGCCAAGGATTTCGGTGACTATGCACGCGAAGCTGCTGCCAATGGGACATGGAGGGTAGGATAATGACGCTTGTACTCAGTATCGCTTTGGCGGCCGCTGCGATCGGCAGCGGCCTGGTTGCTGGCATCTTCTTTGCGTTCTCGACCTTTATCATGACGTCGTTCGCCCGCATTCCCACTGAGCAAGGCATAGCGGCGATGAACTCCATCAATGTCACGATCGTGCGCTCGCCCTTCATGCTGCTTTTCGTACCGACCGTGGTCCTGTGCCTCGTGATCGCTGCCTTCGCGTTCTTCAACTGGCGCGGTGGCGTCAGCGTCTGGATGCTGGCCGGAGCAGTGCTTTACGTGTTTGCATCGTTCCTCTCGACGATCGTCTTCAACGTGCCGATGAACGACGCGCTGATGAAAGCCAGCGGCAGCGGCGCCGAGGCCACCGCGCTCTGGACGGCCTATCTCAAGGATTGGACATGGTGGAACCATGTGAGGACGATCGCCTCACTGCTCGCCTCAATCGCCTTCGTGCGCGCCTTGATGCTCGTGTGAAATAAGGCGGGAGGGGATACCTCCCGCCTGGCGGCATTACGTCCGTTCGCAGAAGGTGAGCCGGTTGTTGAAGGGGTCGATGACCTCCATTTCGAGGCCCCAAGGCACCTCCTGCAGGCCTGGCTTCATGTAGCGATATTGCTTGGCCGAGAGCTCGGACTGCAAGGCACGAACGCCCGTGACGGGCACGAAGGCGCGAGCGCCGGGGCTGGCATCGCCGGAATGTTCGCTGAGATGCAGGATCATGCCGCTTCTCGACACCTGGCAGTAGAGCGGGAAATGATCGCCGAAGCGGTGCTCCCAATCCAGCGCGAAGCCGAGAAAGCCACAATAGAACTCCTTCGCCTTGGCGACGTCGAAGATGCGGAAAATCGGGATCGGCGGCTGAATGGCAATCGCGGGCGTTGCCGCTTCCTGCTCTTCAAGCTTGGCCGAGAGGATATTCCACTGCTCGAACCCGAACTGGCGGGCAACGATCTCCAGGGTTTCGCTATGGGTGAAGTCTATGTCGCGGGCAGCCAGAGCCTGCCGCAGAGCTTTCGCCATCAGCTTGGCGTCGCGAAAATCGCGCATGGTTCATTCTTTCCGTTGGCGGCAAACAGGATGATCAGTGCCCGCGATTGCTGACCCGTTCGCCATCAATCGCCAAACGGCAAGGATGTGAAGGATGTATCTGGATGCATTCACCATCGCGCTTTCGCGCCGCGGGGCGGCTGGCCGCATCCGGCCGACGGCGACAATAGGCGAGCTGAGGTTTCCGATCAAGAGCCGGTGCGAGCCGCACCCGCCGGCACGGCATGGAGATGGCTTGCGAGTTCGATCCGGTTCCGGCCCGCGCGCTTGGCCGCGTAGAGCGCCTTGTCGGCCGCACTCAGCATGGCGTCGAAATCCATCGGTGTGGAGCGCCCCGGCGCGACACCGACACTGACCGTGCATGCGAGGGTTTCATCGTCGAGGTAGATCTCGCGGCCGGCAAAGGCCTTGCGAATGCGCTCGGCCACCGTTTCGGCGCGGCCCGGCATGATCTCCTTCAGAACCAGCGCAAACTCCTCGCCGCCAAGGCGCGCGGCGGTATCGCCGGTTCGGCAGTTCGCCGCGAGCTCGGCGGCGAAAACCTTCAGCACACGGTCGCCCCCAGCATGCCCGAAGGTGTCGTTGATGGACTTGAAGTGGTCGAGATCGAAGATCAGCACCGCGGTGGCCGGTCCCATCAGCCCCTGTCCGTAGCAATCGAAAAGCGCGCGACGGTTCACGAGCCCGGTCAGCGGATCCGTCATGGCATCCAAGCGGTGCCGTGCAGCGAGCCGCCACTGGTGAAGCGCCAGCGACAGGGCGCCGATGCCGGTCATGCTGGCGATACAGATTGCAAGGCTGAGATCCTCGGCCCAATTGCTCGGAGCAACGCCCAGCACCATTTTTCCATCGGCGATCAGGACGGCGGCACACAGGACGAAGGAGATCGCCGTCAGGCAATACAGGGCGGTAATTCCGGTCAGGGGGGCGCCGGCGCCACTGACCGCGCCCGCCAATACTGATAGGCGGTAGCGAAGAGCATAGCAGCGATCGCCGCGTTGTCGGCCATAAATGCGAGCCCGTCATAACCGATCAGCAGCGGTGGTATGGAAACGACCATTGCCGCGAGGGCGCAGGCGACGACGGCAACACGCGGCAGCCTGCCGGTACGGAACTGATAGCCGGCCCCCCAGACGGTTGCAAAGCCCGCGTGCGTAGAGTACGAACGAGACAACACCAAACGCCACAACCAGATTGTCGACATACAGACCATACGCAACGATGCCGCTGACGATAAAGACGAGCCCCAGCGTGCAGCTCAATAGGAAAGTCTCGGAGCGGCGCGCAAACCAGCTGCCCAGCAGCGTCACGGCAAGGCACGTGGCCGAGACTGCAAGCGCCATCAAAAGGGAATTGTAATCAAGCGTCATGCTTCAAAAATCGCGACGGCTGCCGCGTCCCTCATTCGTGCGAAGCCTACGGGTTTGCTATGACGAATGTCTTACTTATTTCGTTAAAAAATCATGCATTTAAATCAGTATCATTACGCGAATAGCATAGCTGCGCCGCCCTCGAAGAAGAGGCGAGTAAAAATTGCGTGAATGGTAGACGATCCTTAGCGATCAACGTCCCAGTAAAGCGGGAACATTGGATCGAAAACGGTAACAAGGCCGGCGCCGGTTTCAACTTTCGCCGGAAACCTGACGGGTTCGTCGCGCTTGACCAGCGTTATTCTTTCTTCGTTGACCGGCAGGCCATACCAAGCAGGTCCGTTCAGCGATGCGAAGGCCTCGAGCCTGTCGAGCCCATTTTCCTGTTCGAAGACGTGCGCAAGGCAGCTCATCGTATTGATCGAGGTGTAGATGCCGGCGCAGCCGCAGGCGCATTCCTTCAATGGGTCGACGTGCGGGGCTGAATCCGTGCCGAGAAAGAAGCGCAGATCGCCGCTCGTTGCGGCGGCACGGAGGGCGAGGCGGTGGTTCTCGCGCTTGGCGACCGGCAGGCAGTAGTAGTGCGGGCGGATGCCGCCAACGAGGATGGCGTTGCGATTGATGATCAGGTGGTGCGTCGTGATCGAGCCTGCGAGATTGCTCTTCGCGGACTTGATGTAGTCGATGCCGTCCTTGGTGGTGACGTGCTCCATCGTTACCTTGAGTTCAGGCAGACGCTTGCGGAGCGGATCGAGCACGGTTTCGATGAACACAGCCTCGCGGTCGAAAATGTCGACCTCTGGCGCAGTCACCTCGCCGTGGACGCAAAGCGGCAGGCCGATCTTTGCCATACGCTCCAGCACCGGCATCGCCTTTTCGATATCGCGCACGCCGCCGTGGGAGTTGGTGGTGGCGCCGGCCGGGTAGAGCTTGACCGCCGTGATCAGCCCGCTCGTCTTGCCCGCCTCGACGTCATCGGGATTCGTATGCTCCGTCAGGTAGAGCGTCATCAGCGGCTGGAACTTGTCGCCCTTCGGCAGCGCCGCCATGATGCGGCCGCGATAGGCCTCCGCATCGGCAGTTGTAACCACCGGCGGTACCAGGTTCGGCATGATGATCGCGCGGGCGAAGTCGCGGCTCGTATCGCCGATCACGCCTTCCAACATGGCCCCGTCACGCAGGTGCAGGTGCCAATCATCGGGGCGACGGATGGTGATCGATTGCATGCGCTGAAACTCCGCGGGCTGGCCTATAAGGTTCAGCCCTGCGCATTATCACCCCGATGCGCTGCATGGCAAACACTTTGCCGGCGGTTTTTCAGGCAGGCGCGCCGTATTCGTTGGAGCCGGGCGTGCCGCGGCCGAGATACCAGACGAGCAGGACGATCCAGCCCACCAGCGGAATGATGCCAACCAGAAGCCACCAACCAGAACGGCCGATATCATGGAGACGGCGCACCGCCACGCCGAGGCCGGGAAGCAGCATGGGCAAGGCCGTAGATGGCGCCAAGTATTTCGTAGCCGAAGAGGAACTTGTCGATGACGGCCAGGATCAGGGAGGCGATGACGTTGAAGGGTGCAAACCACCAGAATTCCGGTCGGCCGGCGCGGCCGCTGACGACGGCGTATTTCGAGAAGACTGACAAGACGGCGTCCATAAAGCTCATGCGCGCTCCCTCCATACCGCACAGGTTTGCTTTAGAGCAAAAGTTGCATGAAGGTGAACCTGCAACGATGCCATCGGGAGCCGCAAGTCCTGCGCTCCAGCCCGAAGGCGGGCTGATCAGGCTATGTCGAGCGTCACATCCGCGCGGCGGCGATTGCCGAGAATTAGCCGGCCATTGGGCAGATCATTGCCGTAGACCTTGGCGTTCGCTTCTTCCTCACTCAGCTTGTAGCCGCGCCAGCGCGCCCACAGCCGTTCCTCGAGCACCTCGATCGGCGGCGCCAGCATGACCGAGTAGTCGAAGATGTCTTCGAGTTCGGCCCACTTGCCCTGGCTGAAAAGCAGGTAGTTTCCCTCGACGATGATAAAGCGATGCTCCGGCGAGACGACGCGCGCCGAGGCGATGGCAATCTCGCGGGACCGGTCGAAGACAGGGATCAATACTTCCTGGTCGGCCGGACGCACGGCCCGGATAATATCGAGAAAGCCGCGGACATCGAACGTTTCCGGAATACCCTTGCGGGCCAGCAGGCCGCGTTCGATCAGAATGGCATTGTCCATATGGAAGCCATCCATCGGCAGGACTTCCGCGGTTTGGCCATTCGCTCTCAGCGCCTCGGCGAGATTGTCCGCCATGGTGGATTTGCCGGCACCGGGCGGACCGGCAATGGCGATCAGGAAACGCTTGGTGTCGCCGGCGCGGCCGATGACCTCGCCGGCGATGTCTTCGATGGTGATGCTCATGCGGCGACCGGCTCCGTCGGTACGGACTTGGCGCCGGTCATGAAGGCCACGGCATCGGACATCGTGTATTCCTTCGGATTGATCACCGTCAGACGGCGGCCAAGCCGATGAATATGGATGCGGTCGGCGACCTCGAAAACATGCGGCATGTTGTGTGAGATCAGCACGATCGGCAGGCCGCGCGACCGCACGTCGAGGATCAGTTCCAGGACCTTGCGGCTTTCCTTGACGCCGAGCGCAGCCGTCGGCTCGTCCATGATGACGACCTTGGAGCCGAAGGCAGCGGCACGCGCCACCGCCACGCCCTGGCGCTGACCGCCCGAAAGCGTTTCGACGGCCTGGTTGATGTTCTGGATGGTCATCAGGCCGAGTTCGGTGAGCTTGTCGCGGGCCCGCTTTTCCATCGCCGGACGGTCGAGCATGCGGAACCATTTGCCGAGCACGCCCGGCTTCCTGATCTCGCGACCAAGGAACATGTTGTCGGCAATCGACAGCGCCGGGGAAAGCGCGAGGTTCTGATAGACGGTCTCGATGCCCGCTTCGCGCGCCTCCATCGGAGACTTGAAGTGGACCTGCTTTCCCTCCAGCGTGATCTCGCCCTCATCGGGGGTGACCGCGCCTGAGATCGCCTTGATCAGCGACGACTTGCCAGCACCGTTATCGCCGATCACCGCAAGGATTTCGCCGGGGTAGAGGTCGAAGTCGGCGTTGTCGAGCGCGGTGACGCGTCCATAGCGCTTGACGAGGCCCCGAGCCGAAAGAATGGGTTCGTTTGCCATGTTACACCGACACCTTTCTGATCCACTGGTCGATTGCGACGGCGGCGATGATGAGTACGCCGGTGAGCAGCACCTTCCACTGCGGATCCGCGCCGAGCATGTTGAGACCCATCGACACCACGCCGACGATCATCGCGCCGAACAGGGTGCCGAGGATCGAGCCGCGACCGCCAAAGAGCGAGATGCCGCCGATCACAGTCGCCGTAATGGCCTGAAGATTGTAGTCGGTGACAGCCGACGACGGCGAGATGGAGCCGTTGCGGCCAATCGATACCCAGGCCGCGAAGGCGGCGATGACGCCGGAGACGGTGTAGACCGTGAGCAGGACCTTTTTGGTCTGGATGCCAGAGAGCTTGGCTGCTTCCGGATCGTCGCCGACGGCATAGACGTGGCGGCCCCAGGCGGTGTGATTGAGGATGTACCAGAGCACGAGCACCAGCAGCACCATGGCAATAACGCCAAGCGTCAACACCGCACTGCCGAGCTTGAAGCTGAGCGCGAAGAAGTGCAGCAGCGGCGCCTGCGCGTCGACGTCGGTGTCGCGGATCGTCTCGTTCGCCGAGTAGATGAAGTTCGTGGCCATCACGATGTTCCACGTGCCGAGCGTGACGATGAACGGCGGCAGCTTCATGTAAGCAACGAGGAAACCGTTGAGGAGGCCGCAGAGACCGCCGACAAGCATGCCGGCAAGCACGGCAATCGGCGTCGGGATGCCATAGGTGATGGCACAATTGCCCATGATCACGGCTGATATCACCATGATGACGCCGATCGAGAGATCGATGCCCGCGGTCAGGATGACCAGCGTCTGCGCGGCGCCGAGAATACCGACGATGGCGATCTGCTGCAGGATGAGCGTCAGCGTGTAGGACGAGAAGAACCGCCCGCCGAGCGCGATGCCGAAGATGATGATCGCCAGCACCAGCACGATCAGCGGCACGGCGGCCGGCGTCGAGTGCAGAAAATGCTGCGCACGCTTCACAAATGGTACGGCTTGATGTTCGAACGACGCGACATTCTTGTCGCTGCCGTCAAGCACCCGTTCGAAGTCCTGTGCTCCGGTCATTGTTCCTCCTCCGCTTTCGCGCCAAACCGCGCGCGGAAGCCGTGCCCCATATGACACCGGTCTTTGTTCGCCGGTTCCTGAGACAGCAGCTATGGTCGGTCGAAACCGGCCGAGGATCAAGCCCCGGCCGGCGCTAGATTCATATCGTGAGACTTAGCCCCAGCACTTGTCGGTGCCGACCTTGGTGTCGATCGACTCAAGGCCAGAGACCGGCTTGTCGGTGACGAGCGAAACACCCGTATCGAAGAAGGACTTGCCTTCGGTCGGCTTCGGCTTTTCGCCGCTATCGGCGAACTTCTTGATCGCCTCGATACCGAGCGAAGCCATCAGCAGCGGATACTGCTGGGAGGTGGCGCCGATGACGCCTTCCTTGACGGACTTGACGCCTGGGCAACCGCCGTCAACCGAGACGATCAGAACGTTCTTTTCCATGCCGACAGCCTTGAGGGCCTGGTAAGCGCCGACGGCGGCCGGCTCGTTGATCGTGTGAATGACGTTGATGCTCGGATCCTTCTGCAGAAGGTTCTCCATCGCCTTGCGGCCGCCTTCTTCGTTGCCGTTCGTCACGTCATGACCGACGATGCGCGCATCGTCTTCGTCGCCGATCTTGTTCGGGTCCTTGGTGTCGATGCCGAAGCCCATCATGAAGCCCTGGTCACGCAGAACGTCGACGGTCGGCTGCGACGGCGTCAGGTCGAGGAAGCCAACCTTGGCATCCTTTGCCTTGTCGCCGAGCGTTTCCTTGGCCCATTGGCCGATCAGCTTGCCGGCGAGCAGGTTATCGGTTGCGAAGGTTGCGTCGGCAGCGTCGGCCGGATCGAGCGGCGTGTCGAGGGCGATCACCAGGAGACCTGCATCGCGGGCCTTCTTGACCGAGGGGACGATGCCCTTCGTGTCCGACGCTGTGATCAGGATGCCCTTCGCGCCGTCGGCAATGCAGCTTTCGATCGCGGCAACCTGGCTTTCGCTGTCACCGTCGATCTTGCCGGCGTAGGACTTGAGCGTCACACCCAGTTCCTTGGCCTTGGCCGTCGCGCCTTCCTTCATCTTGACGAAAAAGGGATTGGTGTCGGTCTTGGTGATGAGGCAGGCGGAAACATCCGCGGCCATTGCCGGCGCCGAAAAGGCGACACCGAGGGCGAGCGCGCCAAGCGCGGCAGAAAGCACTGATTTCTTCATTTAGTCCTCCCGAGATTAGCCGACCCACCCCTTGGCGGTGCCGGATTGACAGGCGCGAGAAACGCTGCAGTCTCGCCGGCGGCCTCCTCCAAGCCGTTCCGCGCCGTTGACGATGGCAATTAAGAGCGAAAGAAATTGCCTTGTCAATAAATAAATCCAATTGAATTATTAATTCGATATGGCATGCTTGATGAAAATAGGGCATAGGCCAAGAGACGGGAGGATGGCCAATGTCGTCTTTGGACGGTCCGGTACATACGCCGGCTCAACTGCCTATTTTGAGTCCGGCAGGAGGCGCGAACCAGATCAGGGTGCGCGCCTATAACGAGCGGCTTGTGCTGTCGCTGGTGCGCCTCTACAGCTCCCAGTCCAAGGCCGATATCGCCCGCCGAACCGGGCTTTCGGCGCAGACGGTATCCGTCATCATGCGCGCGTTGGAGAAGGAAGGGCTGCTCTCGCGCGGAGAGCCGGTGCGTGGCCGGGTTGGCCAACCGTCTATCCCGATGCGACTCAATCCCGACGCGGTTTACTCCTTCGGCGTGAAGATGGGCCGACGCAGCGCGGACCTGGTGCTGATGGATTTCCTGGGCAAGATCCGCCTGCAGCTTCACCAGACCTATGCCTATCCGCTGCCCGACGTTTTCCTGGATTTCATCACATCAGGCATCCGCGAACTTGAGAGCCGGCTCGACGAGAAGCAGCGTAGCCGCATTGCCGGCATCGGCATTGCAGCACCTTTCGAGCTTTGGAACTGGGAAGAGGAAGTGGGTTCGCCCAAGGGCGCGATGGATGTGTGGCGCGATTTCGATCTTCACGCCGAGATTGCTGCCCGCGTGCCCTACCCCGTCTACCTGCAGAACGACGCGACAAGTGCCTGCGGCGCGGAACTCGTGTTCGGTATCGGCCCTTCCTATCCCGATTTCGTCTATTTCTTCATCGGCTCCTTCATCGGCGGCGGCATTGTCCTCAATTCCGCTATCTTTTCCGGGCGCACGGGTACCGCCGGTGCCATCGGCCCCCTCCCCGTCCGCGGCAAGAACGGCGAAACGCTGCAATTGCTCGAAGTCGCGTCAATCTTTGTTCTGGAAAACATGCTGCGCGAGCGCGGGCTCGACCCGCAGCCTCTCTGGTATTCGGCCGACGACTGGATCGACTTCGGCGAGCCTCTGGAGATGTGGATCCAGGATACTGCTCGAGCGCTCGCGCAGGCAATCGTCGCAGCCGCCTCGATCATTGACTTCAGTGCTGCCGTGATTGACGGCGGCTTTCCCGGATGGGTGCGAGAACGGATTGTGCAGGCAACGATCCACGAGGCAGCCATGCTCGATCTTCAGGGCGTCGTCATGCCCGACATCATCGAAGGCGCGGTCGGCGCCCATGCACGCGCCATCGGTGGTGCCAGCCTACCGATCTTCGCGCGCTATCTCACCGACCAGAACGTTCTATTCAAGGAGGTCGAAAATGCTGAAGGGACTTAACCCGCTTCTGAGCCCGGAATTGCTTTCGACGCTGCGTGCCATGGGGCATGGTGACGAAATCGCCATCGTCGACGGCAATTATCCCGGCATCGAACATGCCCGCCGATTAATCCGCCTCGATGGCCACGGCATCGTGCCCGTTCTCGATGCCGTTCTGAGCGTCCTGCCGATTGACGACTTCGTCCAGGACGCGATCTTCCGGTCAACCGTCAAGGCCGAGCGCGACAAGCTCGACCCGGTTCATGAGGAAATGATCGACTGCTGTACTCGCCACGAGCCGCATCGGCAGGTCGTGCCGCTCGTCGGTGCTGATTTTTACAATCGTGTGCGGGCCGCTCATGCCGTGATCCAGACCAGCGAGCCCCGACTTTATGCCAATATCATCCTGCGCAAGGGCGTCATCTACCCAGAGCAGGCGGCCGATCATGCCGTTGAGAAGGCAGAGGTCGACCCGTTCACCTACTAAGCGTTAGATCTCGCCGGCCAATGGCCCCCACACGTCTGTCAGGGCAAAGCCGCCCGGATGCGGATCGAAGGGATCGAGCGCGACCTGCGAAAGGCCGAAGGTGAAACCACGGCCTGTGATGGTGGGAACGATCGCGGGACGACCGGCGACCTCGGTTTCCGCCAGCAGTCCAACTTCGAACTCCGAGCCGATGATCGAGCGCGACTTGAAGACATCGCCGACCTTTGCCTTGCCGCGCGCATGCCGCGCCGCGAGATTGGCAGAGTTGCCGGTGCCACAAGGCGAACGATCGGCCCGGCCCGGCCACATGGTGGTACATGTACGAACGGTACCGTCCGCCTCGAGGTCGCGGAACATGACATAGGCAACGCCCGAGATTGCGGGGATTTCAGGATGGACAACCGCAATACTGCGGTTGATCAGCTCCTTCAACACCATGCCTGCCTGCACCAGGGAAGCGGCATTGCCCTTCTCGATTGTCAGGTTGATCTGACCCACGTCGACCAGCGCGTAGAAGATCCCGCCGTAGCAGAGATCGACCTTAATCTTGCCCCAGTGCGGCGTGTCGACCTCCACATCCAGCTCGTGCACGAAAGACGGGACCATGGTGAGCTTCACCTTCTCGCAGCGCCCGTCGCGGCAGGATGCCGTCGCCTTGACGAGACCGGCGGCCGTCTCCAGCGTGATGACGGTTTCCGGCTCCTTCATCTCGACGATACCGGATTCCAGCAATGCGGTGGTGACGCAGATGGAGTTCGAGCCCGAGCTTGCATGCGCCTGGTCCGGCTGCAGGATGATGAAGGCCGCGTCGGCATCCGGATGCTTCGGCGGCAGCAGCAGATTGACGGAGCCGATCGGCGCGCCGCGCGGCTCGAGGCAGAGGAAGCGGCGCAGTTCCTGGCCCTTCGGATCGGTGTTCAGCCAGTTCAGCTGCTCGGCGACGGTATCGCCAGGAATCTTCGGCACACCGCCGATCGCGACCTTGCCGATTTCACCCTCGGCGTGAACGTCCAGAAGCTGGATCGTGCGCTTCCATCTCATCAGTCAACTCCTCTCAAGCGTGCCGCGTGATGCCGCCATCAACGCGAAAGTCTGTCCGGCGATGTATCGAGGCCTCCGACAGCAGCGACGCGGTCGTCTTGCCGACGTGCTTCATCCAGTTCTTGTTTGCCGTTTCCGGCGTGGATTGTCGATACAGCTCGATAGGCCTGATATATCAGATCGCTGACGATTGCCTACGGGAATTTTTCGCGGAGCACAAACTTCCCGACGCCGCCATGCCTCGTGGCATCCTGGCGGTCTGCGGCAGCCTTCAGCAGATCGGATCGCGGCAAGCGTCGGAGCTTCACCGACGAAGAGGATTCATGGGGGCTGAAATAGAAAAGAGCCCGGCGCGGGAGGAGGTGCACCGGGCTCTTGATCCTGACTGACAACTGGGAGGAGGAGTGTTGTCAGTCCGATGAAGGAGCGCTGGGAGGAGGAGTGCGCTGCCTTCGAGATAATAGATAGCCCATTGTTTCGATCAGGAATAGGGAGATTACCGCAATGCAGCAATGCATTTTGCGCATAGCTTAGCTGGCCATGCAGCCTCTTTTTGCGGCATTTTTGATCAGTTAGTCAATTTCCTAGGCGAAGCAGGCCAAATCTGCTCAGAGGGCGGCTCACATTCTACCAGATGGCGCCCGGGCCGCTGGCGCGCCATGCCGCCGCGAAAATATCACCAGAAATTGAAAAAAATCGATGATGGGAGAGGCGGGAGATCGTCCCGCCTTTCCCTTTGGCCCAACGCGATCAATAGCCGCTATCGCATGGCATGCTGCCATCGCCATTGGTGCCGCCGAACGAGTTTTGGCAGTAGGTTTGCCGTTGCATCGGCCGCACCTGCTGATTGCCGATCGAACCTGTGGTGCCGCCCTCGACACCGAAGGCTGCCAGCGGATACCAATAGCCATCCGGACCGCGGCGGGTACCGGCACGCTCAGTGCGCGAACCACGATAGCCGTTCAAATAGCCTGCCCGCTGCTGATTGTATTGCACCATTTCGATATTCGAGGCACGTGGGAGAGGAACCTGCTGCACAGGTGCCGCCTGAACGGGAGTGATGGATGCCAGCGCGAGAAGAGTTCCAGCCAACAGGGCGGAAGCGAATCTGGACATTTTCATGATAAACCCTCCTTTCGGATTTACCTGAGAAAAATGCGTTCTGTCGTAGTAAAGTTCCGCGATCACACGCAGCCTCCTGCGGTCGTGATCGACAGCGACTGCGCGTGATGTGTAGGTCCTTGGTCGCACGCAACTGCGCACTCGACGCCGAGATGGCGCATCGAGCGATCCAGTGCCCCTCGAAGGTAAACTCACCGAGCCGAACTTATCTGTCGTAGATACGGTATCCCTGGCTCGACAGGCATGTGACATACTGCCGGTGTGCGGCAGCGGTCGCGTTCGCTTCCTCCTCGGCCGGATCGATCGGATAGCCAGTCATGCCGGCGCGCAGTTCGTATTGCTTCTTCGCCTCGCGGTACATGAAATTGCCATCGGCGGTGCAGATGTGATGCGCGATGCCCGGCAGGTTGAGCGGTGGGTCAAAGGGCGCGGCGACTGGCACCAGGATCGGCGCATTGGCATCGACGCAGCCGGCAAGCGCCGCAACAACCGCGCACAACGCCAACGCTTGCACCGTACTCCTCAGCATATTCCCTCCGGCCATGCGCCATGAATCGCTGCACGCGCGCAGCGCCGACCTCACCATCGCTTCGCAATATTGCGCCAAGCTAGCCAGCCGGCCCTGGTGGCGGACCTCAGACTATGTTCGCCCACTCACCCCGAAGCGGCTGCGGTAGTCTCCCGGTGGCAGCCCGGTGATCCTCTGGAACACCTTCCGAAAAGCGCCCGTGTCCTCGTAACCGGCTGCAACGGCTATCTGCTCAACCGTGCGGTTCGAGAACTCCAGCATTTCCCGCGCCTTGCCGACCCGCAGGTGCTGACAATATTCAGTCGGTCGAAGGCCGGTCGCCTTACGGAAACGACGCAGGAAAGTGCGCTCCTCCAGGCGGGCGCGCTCCGCCATCGCCGCAAGCGTCACCTCGCGCGCACCGCTCGCGTGCAGCCAGTGCTGCACCTTGAGGATCTGCTCGTCGCCATGGTTCAGGCGCGGCGAGAAACTGCTGTAGCAGCGCTGTTCTCTGCCCGGCGGATCGGCGAGAAGGTAGCGCGCGATCTCAAGCATGATGGTCGATCCTAACAATCTGTCGACGAGTTTGAGGCCGAGATCGGTCCAGGCCATCAGGCCGCCGGCCGTAATGACATCGCCGTCATCGATGATGAGCTTGTCGGTGTCGACCCGCACCTTAGGAAAACGCTGCGCCAGCAATTCCGCATAGACCCAGTGGGTCGTGGCCATGCGGTGCGCCAGGAGACCCGTTTCGGCAAGCAGGAAGGCGCCGATGCAGACGGAACTAAGCGTCGTTCCCTCGGCATGCCGCTCACAAAGCCAACGCGCCAACGGAACGGCTTCCTCCGATGTCATCGGCTCGCCGAAGGTTGGAGGCAGGATGAGTGCGGTCGGCGATCCTGGCGGGGTACCGGGTGCGGTATCGAATACGCGCTCGACAGCCACCGAGGCTTCTGTCCCTCGCCAATGACTTACACGCAGGGCGGGGCTTCGCGACGATTGCCGGGCCGTTGCGAACCGATTGGCCAGGTTGAAGAGATCGGTCAGGCCGTAGACGGCTGCGAGCTGGACGTTCGGATAAAGCAGGATACCGATCTCGGCCGGCAGGTCGGTCGGGCTCATTTGTCAGTTTTGACCTTGATAATGTCAATTTCGCCAATCCACACCATGCCGCTTCAGACATAGTTTGTCCATCAACGGACGGGGGTCGTCCCCCGAAGGAATGAAAGGATACAAGGACATGCACAAGCGAGCCCTCATCGTCGTCGACATTCAGAACGATTATTTTCCGAACGGCAAGTGGCCGTTGAGCGGCGCCGAAACGGCCGCCGACAATGCCGCCCGGATCATCGCGGCAGCCCGCGATGCAGGCGAACTTGTCATCCACATCAGACATGAGTCCGTCGGCGAGAATGCCGCCTTTTTCCTGGCCGGTTCGGAGGGCGCGCAGATCCACCCGAAGGTGCTAAACCGGCCCGGCGAGACGGTCATTGTCAAGAACCATGTCAACTCGTTCCGTGAAACGGATCTAAAGGCGACACTCGACCGCGATGGCATCGAGGACGTCACGGTCGTCGGCAGCATGAGCCACATGTGCATCGATGCCGTGACGCGGGCGGCCAGCGATTTCGGCTATCGGGTAACCGTCATCCATGATGCCTGCGCAATGCGCGACCTCGAATTCAACGGCACGCTGGTCCCTGCCGCTCAGGCGCACGCGGCATTCATGGCGGGGCTCGCCTTTGCCTATGCCTCTGTACTCTCGACGAACGAGGCGCTGGCCATGCGCGGCGAGCCGAGAGCCTCTGCTGAAGCCGGCGATAACTGACGCGTGTCGACTGCCTGCGGAGCACTGGAGTGACGAGGTGACCGCCCTTGCCCGTGGCGGTCATCGGCCAACGGAACCCGCCGCAGGCAGCTGCGGCCATTCGCCGTTGACTTCGCAGGCGATGAGAGGAGAATGCCTTCTATGCTTCCCCGCGCAATATAAGGGGTGCCCAAGATGACTATCGCAAGGAAACTTCAGGATTATATCGACGGTGAAGGTATCGCCTACGACACCGTCCCTCATCATCGAACAGCGACAACCAGCCAATCGGCACAAGCCGCCCATGTTCCGGGCAGCCGGCTGGCTAAGTCCGTCGTCGTACATCATGAAATGGGATACGTCCTGGCCGTTGTTCCGAGCACACACCGGATCGAGCTCAGTACTTTGCAGGATCTGATGAACAAGCGTCTCGGCCTCGCCTCAGAAGATGAGGTCAGCTCACTTTTCGCCGATTGCGACATTGGCGCAGTTCCGCCGATCGGATCGGCCTACAACGTGCCTGTTATCCTCGACGAAAGCCTCGGCAACGCCAGCGACGTCTATTTCGAGGGCGGCGACCACACGACGCTGGTGCATGTCAGCGGACCCAACTTTCGCAACCTCATGAAGAATGCGCAAATCGCCCGCTTCAGTCACCGGCCGTAATGTTGTGATTGCAGGGGCTACCGACGCTGGACTCGATACGGCCCGAAAAGTCGGCCAATCCTGCCGGCTGGTACGTTAAGGGGCGCATACCGGACGCGACGCTCGCTGCCATCTCTTTTTTGGCAGGCCTCGGAAAGAAATGGCGCACCGGACGAGATGAGACTGCGAACTCGTATATAATTGTTATCGCTGTCGATTTTTAAGCGGCAGGCCTACGTCGCGCTATCTCCGGATCTTGCCGAACGACACCGCAAGATTCAGCCCCGGCATAGCTTCGCAGAAATTACGCAACCTTGTCAGTTCAGCAGCATACCCTAGTTTGAAGTCGCGCGGGATTTTCGCGACCGATGTGCACGCCGTTGTTCTAACGTAGCTTTTCAAATCACAAAGGGCCTCCATCATGTCGGACAAATCGAAGAAAGGCATCGATCGCCGCGATCTGTTGATTGCATCTATTGCCACGGTCGGCGCGTCGGCTACCCTCGCCGTCAACGCTGGTGCTGCGAATGCCCAGGACACAGCGACACCCGCTGCCCATCCGGCATCAGGAACGGCCTATACCGGCGATGTTATCCAGGGGAAAAAAGTCGTCAGCACGCTCGACGTCAACGACCTGGAGCCGGGGCAGAAGCACTTCTTATATTTTCAGGGTGCGCAGATGCCCACGGGTCAGCACTGGTATGTGTCTGTGACGGTCGCCAAGGGGGCAAGGCCGGGTAAGCGCGGCGTCCTGACCAGTGGTGTGCATGGCGACGAAATGAGTAACATTCACACGGTCCAGACCGTGATGAACCAGCTCGATCCGGCGCAGATGTCGGGCACGGTCATGGCGGTCACCGACGTGGCACGCCCGGCCATTGAAAACATGCAGCGCAGGTGGCCCAATCACGGCAGGGGCCTAGATCTGATCGATATGAATCGGGAATGGCCCGGGAACGAGAACGGTGCCGCCGCGCCTAGCCGACACGCCGGGCTGCTGTTCAACCGGCTGCTGCGGCCGAACGCCGACTTCGCGATCGACTTCCACACCGGAACAACCGGATTCGAAGTCACCGCATTTAATATTGGCGGCATGGATGTGCCCGAGGTCAAGGCGATGGTGGAGCTCTATCCCGTCGGCCAGATCTTCGACAACCATGTCTATCCCGGTGTCTTGCACAACGCGTTTATGGACGCGGGCATACCGTCCTTTACGCCGGAGATTGGCGCTGCTCGCGTTCTGGACATCGAGATGATCTCGCTGTTCGTGGAAGGCACGATGAACGTCCTCAAGCATCACGGCATCGTTGCCGGGCCGATGGGCCGGACAGCCAAGGACGCGAATGTCTTCGTCGGCAACAGTGCGTTGCCGATCCTGGCAACCCAGGGCGGGATCGTCGAGCATTTGGTCAAGCTCAACGACAAGGTCGAACCCGGACAGAAGGTGGCCATCCAGCGCAATAGCTTCGGCGAAGTGGTCGCGGAGTATACGAGCGGCGTGGCCGGAGAGATAACGGGCCAGCGCAGCGATGCAATGTCCGAGCCCGGCAACCCCCTGGTATTCATCCTCTTCCACAAGGCGGCGCCGGAGGGCGTTGAGTCTTATCCCGAGTGATCCCGTATGAGCGATTCTTCGTCTGGAATGGCGTGAAACGGCGCACTGGAGAGGATGAAACTGGAAACCAATATCTTATTGCTGGCGCTCTATGATATGCGCCACCCGCAGCGCCATTAGCGGCGCGCAGCCTCATCGCTGCGTCCCGTTTCTATATGTTTTCGGCAGAATGAATTTCCCAGTACATGCCGCCCGTTGCAGGGCGTTCGATGCAGTCAAGGGTGCACGGTCCGCGAGCTAGATCATCCTTTTAGCATGCCCGCTCGGTTATCGCAGACATCGCCCCCCGGATTGCCGAGAAAGTGATGGGTCAAGACGCGGAGATTGCCACTCCGGCGCTGACAGACACCAGAAGAGCGGAAGAGTGCGAAACGTCAAGCAGATTGGGTATTTCTTGAGGACTGTGGTCCATGAAGGCAATGAGCGTCACTCTGACGTGTCTCATACCGGCTCTCATTTGCCACCCACAGTAGCTATAGAGAAAATGGCGCGCCGGACGAGATGAAACTGGGCACTCTTATGTTATTGAATTTCCACTATGATTTTTTGGAGTGTGAAAACGAGTGTCCACGGGAACACTGTTTTTCCGGCTGCTTCGCATGGCAGCATGCATGAAATTCTGCTTCGTCTGGAGCCGTCCGTCGCCTCACCCAAGGAGGGCGACGGCGCTCCAGCGAGCAGTGCTGCTTTGGTGGTGAATCCAGAGCCTCTTCTCTGGTTTACGCCGCCATACACCTTCTCATCTGCCTGCCCCTTCACCTGTTCCTGGTGCCCAAACTTTCCCGCGCATCAACGCCCCAATCAACTTCAGACGGCGTCCACATTCCCGAACGGCCCGCCGATGTCCCGGCCCGTCCCCTGACGTTCCTGCTGCTGGCGCTGATCCTGACGATGGCGGCCCTGATCTCCTCGATGCTGTCGGTTCACCTTCTCAGCTTGTTTCAGATGCGCGGCTATGACCTCGCCGCCGCCGTCGGCTTCGGCGCATTGATCGGCCCTTCACAGGTCGGCGCGCGCGTCGTCGAAATGCTGGCAGGCCGTCACTACCATCCGGTCTGGACGATGCTCGCATCAGTCCTCCTGATCGCCACCGGCGTCATTCTCTTGCTGATCGGGTTTCCCGCTGCCCGCCCTTGCCCTGATCGCCTACGGCGCTGGCAACGGCCTTCACACGATTGCGCGCGGCGCTCTCCCCCTCGTGCTCTTCGACCCTGCGCACTACGCCCTGTTCATGGGCCGCCTGGCCTTCCCCAGTCTCGTAATTCAGGCCTTGGCTCCATCCATCGGAACATGGCTGCTGGTCGGCGACGGCAGCCTGATGCTTGCCGTCCTGGCGGCTGTCGCCCTCGTCAACGTTGCCTGCACGGTTGGGCTTTGGACGATGACGCAGCGCAATCGTCAACGCCGCACTTAGTGGGCATTGGTTTCCAAAAGCGGGGCGAACAAATTCGCCAAATCCTCATCATCGAATTTATCGCGTTCCGGCTTGGTCGCGCCAGAAAAAGACGGCGACTCAGCCTCTTCTGTTTCGTCGGCCAATTCTTCCATCCTACGCTTCACAGTACGCTTCGCTGTTGCGAGCGTCGCTTCCTCGACATCACCTCGGGCTGCCAATCTGTCCAAATTCTCCAAGAGATCGGTAAGGGTAGACTCTGAATCGATCTCTGAGGTGTTGCGCTCAATCTCAGCAAACTCACGCCTAATTGCACCCTTTGCGGCATCAACCACATCGGGATGGAATTCATAGACAGCCCCGATAATTGAACTCGACATTCGGTCAAGGTCTTCGGAGTCCATGCCGCCCTCAAGCAGTCCGATGACTCCCTCCTCCAGAGCCGCTACAAATTCCTCGCTTGAGGGAAATCCCTCGTAGTAGCCGAACCGAATATTTTCGATCAGCTCGACGAGATCGCTCCCATCTTTGTCCGCGCTAAATCCGCCTACGGGGTTGCGCGCGAGCGACATTCCAACGGCGGCAAATAATTGATCCCCGGTTAGCTCCCACCATTTGAGTACCAACTGTATTCGGTCGGAATTAGGAAGGTCGTTGATACTGTAGGAATGGGGATAGCGAGCAGATTTCTTCCAGATCGGTATGTGCAAAAACTGCTCTGCAACAGCCGTAAAGGCTCGTGCGAAATCGGTGAGCTCATCTTTCTCGGCCGTCAGCTTTTTGCCGTGCTCCCAAAGCTGACTGGCCCACTTCCCCTGCCGCGCGGACAAGGCGAACTCCTTAAGCAGCGACAGGTCGTTCAAATAGTCGGTCAAGTAGTCCCTGAAGGAGGGGTTCACAAACGAGACCGAAGCGTCCCTGATTGTGACGAAGCCACCTTCCAAAATGCGAAGCGCCTCTTCAAAATCTTTCGGATCGTAGGAGTGTCCAAATCGGGCGCAAAGCCGGGGATGAAGAGACTGAAACGCAGCGCGAAGAGAGTTCATTTCCTCGCCATACTGCGAAGCGAAAAATAGCGAGAAAAGCAGATGCCTGCAATTTTGAGGGATGTGTGTACGAAACGCAGTATCCCAGAGCTGCTTCGGGTTTGCTAAAGCATTGATGAATTCGTCGGCGTATTGCGCGGGCGAAATTGAACGCAGGTGAAATGCGTCAGTCATCCATTCGATTACGCGCGGGTTATAATTCGCGTGATCAACGATTTTTGAGATTTTTCCGCTCTCAATGAGAGCCCGGATATGTTCAGGTGGCGTCCCGGCCACCAGCAGGTGATTGTATAGAATGCGTGCGCGAATTCGCCTCGTGTAAACGCCCACGTCGAGGACGTATTTGCTTATATCAAGACGCTGATCTGCAAAATGCTCCGAAATCCGTCGCGCTTCCTCAAAGATGTAGGCGCGTGTTGTCAGTATGAACCGGGCATTCTGAGAATACCTGATGCGTTTCATAAACCGCGCAAGGTCAGAATCTTTTGAGGCGAGCGCGTTGCGATCGAGAGCAACCCTTCCTAGAAAATCATCAAAGAAGAAGATTTGCTTTTTTGTATCAACAATTGCAGCGAACCCGTCGTCCAGGCTTCTGATGGGAACTAGCTCCCATTCCTCGCCGACGTATGCGTAAGCCAGCATTTCAGCAAGGGTAGTCTTACCCACGCCGGGAGGACCTGAGACTATGAGGATATGTTGTGCCTCAAGTGTATCCCTTGAGGCTTTAAAGCTCGGATTCTGCGCATAGACTCGGACCTTCGCTTCAATCTCAGCCTTGGTGATGTCAGCGTAGGCATGGGAAGCCGCTCGCGTTACGCGCTCAAGGATGGCGGCACTCGATAGCCACAGCTTGATGTGCGCCTTCTCTACCTCAGGGAATTTGCGCAACAAAGCATTCAGGTCGCCCGCAGAAAAAATGTCAGATTCTGAATTCAAGGACGGCCCGATTACCTGAGCGAGTTCGCTTTTGTTGCCCGGCGAAAGCGTCCGTGAAGTTGCGAGCAGATATCTGTTCGGCTGAATCTTATCGATGGACGCACGCTCACGTTTCATCGTTGCCACAAGCGCGCGGACTGTCGATTTGGCGTAATGCTTGGCCTGCAGAATAGTCTTTGCTTTCCCTTTCGAATGACGACCGTCAATGCCGCCGTCAGGACCGGGGCCAAACGCTTCGAAGCGCGCCTTCAGTTCCAGTCCAAGGAGGTCACGGACCAAGTCTTCGAAATCAGCATGCGCGAGACTCTGGAAGTCATATGTCATGATGCGCTCCGGTGCGGCAGCGCTTTGGCCGTGTTTGCGATCATGACGTTGCTGCCAACATGCCGTCGTAATGTTGGGGCGCAAGCGCCTGTATCATTTCCAGTAGGTAGGCAACGTTCTTCTGGCTTTCCTGCACGAGTCCCGGCTCGAAGCCTTGACCCGTGAAGTGCGACAGGTCGTTGGCAAATTTATAGATCGCGGTCTTCTTGTTCTCGTCGAACTTAACCTCCAACAACTTGTTGTAGAGGCTGCTCTTTCCCGGCACAAAAAAGTCGAGGAAGGTCTCAAGGACTTTCCGGGTAACGTTGGGGATGTGGTAGCAGCCACCGATGGTCCCATCACCCTTAAAGCTCGACAGCGTCTTGAAGAGGAAGTGGTATTCGGTCGGGTGCTCGACGAGGGCCTTGTCGAGGCCCACGATTGTGGATTGCCGTCCTGCCGCGTTAGTACGGCAGAGGAGCATGTACAAACGGTTCTGCTTTCTCGACGCGGGATCGTTCTGGAGCCAGTTGATCAGGAGACGAAGGAACGAAAAATTGTGAGTCAGCAGGAAGACCTGCTTTGCGTCCTTCACCGCGTTTTTGAGAAAGGCGAACGCTTGGTAAACTGAGCTTGAATCAAGGCTCGATACGGGGTCATCAATCACGACGACGCCATCTGCAAGATTGAAATCCTGATCCTTCAGCTGGACGATGAAATAGATGAAGGCGATGGCTGTCCGCTCACCTTCGCTCAGGCGCTTAGCATCCTTCCCATTGCGCAGTACGCGGTACCCATCGTCCCGGGAATGAAACACGAGCTCGCTCCGGCCTAAAAAGGTTTGTAGCAGTCCTGTGAGCTCCTCCCCGGCCTTATGAGCGTTGGAAATTTGCGCCTTCTTCTCCGCGATGGCGGCCTGCAGAGCGGCGAGCGCAGGCTTGCTTTCGACCTCGTTCCCGATAGTGTTTAGATCGATGGCCAACTTCTCGTCCTGGATCTTAGTGTCGAGCGCAGATACGTCACCTTTGATCCCATAGAGAAAATGCCCTTCGAGCGCGCCGCGCGCGGTTTCTTTTGCGGCATCGAAGCCAGCTGTCTTTGCGTTGTGCGCCTCGATAGCCGCCGCTACTGCCTTCATCGCGTTTGCCAATTCGGCGAAGGACACAGCGCAATTCAGCTCAAGCGCAACGGTTCGCAACGCGAGCTTTTCTGTGAGACGACTTTCGACGGCCCGGAGTTGCTCCATGGCTTTATCCAAAGCTTGCGTGCAGCTGGAGCTACCCGCGTCGTACTGATCGCGAAAGTCGCTGTAGAGAGCGAGGCGGTCCGGCAGTGAAAATGAAGTCAGCGAGTGTTTCACCCTGCTGATTTCAGCCAACGCGCTTTCGACTTCCTCCTTCAGCTGGTGATCGGCTTTGTTGAAATGGGCCTCAAGCTGCATCCACCGGTTTGCCGGAACAGCCTGACCGCAGAATTCACAGTCGGCGGTTCTGTGCTTTTGGTGCAGCTCGTGACCTTCTTCCACCCACTTTGCTATGTCTGCATTATCTCGCAGCCGAGCGACTGCATCGCTTATTACTGCCCGTCCGCAAAGCTCTGTTGCAGTTGCCTCTATGATTTTGGCACACTCGTCCAGCGACAAGTCGGAGTCGTTCCTGCGAAATGTGATGACTGGCAGGGCGTCAATGCACGCCATAACGTCCTGTTTTACCGTTGTACGATGCGCCGTAAGTTCGTCATCCGTCAGAGCCCTTTGCGCCGATAGCGCTGCGAATGCAGCTTCGGCGTTAGGCTTGCGGTAGGTGCGCTGCGTCGTGCCGATTGTCGCCTCGCTGATGGTGCCTGCCACCTGCGAAAAAATCTTACCGCGCGCTGCCTCATGGCTAGTGATACGCCCCTGCGCAGCATTGATCGCGGCGCGTCGTCTCTCCAGCTCCAACTCGTCCGCAGCGAGTAAATCCGCAACGGTCTTGTTTTCTTCACCGATGACCAGGATGGGCTTTAAGCTGCCATCTACCTGCCCGATATTCAGCTGCACATAATCCGCATTAAATACCCGGACTTTTCTGGTTGCAGAACGTCCGTGAACCAGCTCACCAGACTCAGACTCAATCTTGAATTCCAGGGAGGGATATTCTTCGTGGGCCCCCGTCTTTAGGCAGTCAAAGAGACGTGAGAGCGTCGTCTTGCCCGTACCGTTTTCGCCATAAATGACGTTGAACCGTTCGAATGCGGGCAATGCGGCATCCCACCCAAACTCGGAGAAAACCCCTAGATTCTTTATTTTAGTTATCTTTTGAAGCACTCAGTCCCCCTAATGCAGACTCCTTGCTATATCTCCGGATAAGCTCTTTAGAGCTAGGCATCCTTCATTTTTAATGCCGTTTCCAGCCTCGCCGCCAAGTCGGCCCGCCTGTCGGGCCTGATTTTCTCAAGATTCTCTTGCTTAAATCTCACCGCCGGAAGCTCTGCCGCTCCGGCGACTCCCAGCTTTTCCCAGTCCGGCTCTCCCTTTTTGAATCCCACCAGAAACTCCCGGTGCGCCTGCGGCATGCCTCCGATCAGGTTTTCCACGAGCTGCGCCCGAGCGGCATGAAGTTCGGCGAGCGGGACTTCGACTTCGGTCATACCGTCAAAATTCCTTTCGTACTCGCCTCCGATGTCTTTCTGACCTGAGCCGATCACGTCGCTGATCGTCCGGCCGTGGCTGATCAGGTAAACAATAAAGGCCTGGCGCAGCTCGTCGGTGATGCCTTCATTGGCAAGCAAATCCCTTATGTCGAAAAGGTCGCGCGGATGCTGCCGGTCAAGGGCCGCCATGATCTTCCCGGCATACAGGTCGGCAAATGACACCACCTGCATCTCCGCGAAGCCGAACTCTCCTTCGACAGCCTCGGAAACGCTCATAACCTCGGGCGCGAACACGCAGCCGCGCAGTACCGGCGTCACTTCAATCTTGATCTGCGTCTTGTTTTTGTCCTGTACGACGAGGCGCGTGAGGGTGCCGTCGTTCTGGCGGCTCTCGTGAACGCGACCATCGTTCAGGGTCTGTTCGATCCGCTCCTTGATGCGCAGCAGCGCCGCCTCGATGGCGGCCAATGACTCATCGCGCGGCATGACCGGCAGGAATGTCAGGTCGATATCGACCGACAGGCGCGGCATGTCGCGGACGAACAGGTTGATGGCGGTACCGCCCTTAAGGGCGAAATCCTTCTCTTCCGCCACGGCGGGGATCGTCTGCACCAGAAGGGCGACCTGCGCCCGGTACCGTTCACTGACCGGCATATAAGTCCTCCGGCACTGTTATCAGGTACGTGGGATCAAGGCGGCCCCCCTGTACCAGCATGCGCTTGCCGGTGCCGAGATTGACGGCCTCCTTGTTGAGGTGCTTGCGCCACTGGTGGTTATGGCGGTCTGCGAAGAAGAAGAACAGGCGTTTGACCTTGATGCTCTTGCAATCAAGCAGCAGCTTTTGCAGCCGCCGGGGGCTGAGGGTCGTAAGCCCTTCCATTATCTTGTCGGCCTGATCGAAACTCTCACGGGTGGGCAGCCCATCCAGCATTTCAAGGACGGCGCGCTCGGGCGTCGAAAGCGTCAGCGGCCAGTCCCACTGTCCCCACGGCAGGACGCGAAACGAATTGCCATGCACGCTGTCATCACTGACATGGCTGTTGTCTTTGAGATTCCAGCCAAGGCTCGTCAGCCCGAAATGTATCGGCTCGTTCCGGAACAGGGCCGCGCTGTTGTGAGAAACGAACGCGACCGGCAGCGGCAGCTTGCCGAGCCAGGTCGGCGCTTCTTCCGGACCATAAAGATGAACCTCTTTCTCCTCGCGCCGCAGGTAGTGCGAAAACCCGTGCAGCGAGAGCGCCGTCGCGCCGCCGACCAGCAGCGGCTTCTTGAGCAGGACCTGCAGGGATATGACGACATGCTCCCACAGCAGCTTTCCGCCGGGCTTGCGGTACACGCCGTGAGCAAGCCGCTCCAGCCAGCCGTTGGTGACGTACTTGCGGCAGAGCTGCGCGGAGTAGCCGCGCGCCTTCAGCCACGCCGAATCCACCACCAGTCCTTCGGGCAGGTCGCGCTGAAGCTGGTTTAGCTTTCCAGAGAATTCTTCACTCATGGTTTATATTATAGGCATTTTGCAAACCGACGTCAAGTTTGAATTATCCCTGATTTATAAACCTTCAGGCTATATTTCCGCTCTTCCTCAAACCGCTGATCCAACGGGCTTTCTTGGTCAGCTTCGCTTGCATCCCTCCGCCACCCACCCAGAATGGCGGCCGATGGCGGGCAGCGGACAGAGCCGTTCCCTATTTTGGCGGCATCTTCCACGATGAAAGATTAAGCTCAGACAGTGCGCATCAGCGCCGCAGACCGGGGGTCATAAATGTAGCCAGTAATGGTGCCGTCCCTAATCCGATCAACTGCTTCGTCCACTACAAAAAGCGGGACGAGGAACCACTCACGAGGCGTTATAGGATTCCCGAAGCGGTCCTTGATCTCAATGTCCAGACGTGCCGGTTCAAAGATGCGGTGAATGAGATTTTCCAGCCGCGTCCGCCCGATGTTGTAGAGTTCGTACGTTGCGACGATTTCCACGTCGGCCATCAAAAAGGTTGGGTCAAGCTTCGCGTTAATGAGGCGGCGATTCACGTCGCCCCCTGTAACGCCAATTTTGTGAAGAACACCACGGTTGGCCGCGACTATCGGGTGGTCGGACTTGCTGCGAAGGACGTAGATCGTCCCACTGGCCTCATCGCCATTAGCCGTTCGATCAGCAAATAAGGGTCCGGCTGTGGGATCAGTAATTCGGCGGCCTGCATCGTCTTTCTGCAGGGCGCGCTCAAGGGAGCGTTTCAACATACTAATCTCGGTGCCGTTGTCGAAAATCACGCGAAGACGGCGATCTTTACGGCCATAGTCCGCCACAAACTCTTCACCAGCCTCAGCGACATATGCCTTCTGACCAGTGAGGATAAACCAATTGCCTTCCTCGATGCGGGCATCGTCTTTGAAAGGACGCGTCTCGCGCAATCCACTGGTCAAATCGCTCTGCATTTGCGTGAAGAGTGGCTTGAAGCGGTCGAAGTCCTCGCACTTTTCGCGGTTGGCAATCTCCTCTGCGGCGCGCTTCTCTACGCTGCCGCGAACATGACGAAGATTGGTGATGTCGGAAGAACCAGCGGCCCCCGCCAGTTCGGCGAGAAGCTCGTCATCATCCATCGACTCTACCGGTGCGGCGTGCACGTCCGACACTCCTGCTAGTAATCCCTGATGGTCAAGAGCCGAGAGAAGCGACCGGCATTCTTCAAGTAAGCGTAACCGGTCCAGACGGACTGCATACAGCCGCTCGAAAATGTCCCGATCCTCACCATGCTGGGGGGTACGACGATGCTCTTCATAGAAGCGCTGTATTTCCTCGAAACCGGCAATGATGCGCTCCTCACGCGCTGAGCGCCCGCCCTTCTTCTCGGGCTGGGCAAAGTCGTCGAGTTCGGATCGCAGCTCATCAAGGTCCAGGTCACTCATAGCGACCCTCATCCTTGAAGCGCACAAAGGCGGCGGCGCCTTCGGCCATACGTTTTTCCCATGCATCTGTGGAGCTGATCAAAGGAAGACGGCCCCGCTCCTTCTTGAATTTCACAGCCCGCACGGCAAGCTCTTTGGCCTCTTCCATGGTCAGAGTTGTGCGCTTAGCCGCTATCGCTGCCGCGACCTGCTTCAGGCTTTCTTCGCTCATCGTCTTGGCAAGGATTGCGTACGCTTCGCCGAACGGATTGATGCGATCAATCAGGTCTATATCGAGTTCGCGTACGTCCATCGCAAACCGGCGAACGCCGTCGATCAAGGCCGTATTTGCGCTTTGTTCGGGATCGGTGCCCCCGCCAAGCGCTATGTGTTTTGCTTGTTGCGTGAGGTTGAGCGCTGTAATGGCGTGCTGCCGAACCGCCTCCTGATCCTCTTCATCCAGTTCGGGATATCGGTCCTTGATAATCTTACCCATGCGGACCTGAGTCAGCTCTTCGGGTACCAGCTCTTCATCGAAGAGCCCGCGTTCAATCGCCGTCTTGTCCTGGACAAACGCCGCAATCACCTCATTTAGGTCTTCCTGGCAGATGCGGGTCGCCTCCTTGCTCTTAGGCTCCGCAAGACCCTTGATCTCGATCTGGAACTGCCCGGTCTGCTCGTTAAAGCCGACGTTACACTTCTCGGGGTTGTACCCATCTTCACCGTAGTCGAAACCTTCTACCGGACCGCTACCCGCGTTCTTGGGCGTGAAATTGAAGCGAGGCGCGAGAACCTGCTCCATCAAAAGACTGGCAGCGATGGCCTTAAGCGTGTCGTTCACCGCTTCGGTGACGGCATCCTCGGAGGCATCTGGCTCCGCAATCAGGTTAGTGAAACGGGCTCGTACTTTGCCGGGAGCATCACGCGTGGCGCGGCCGATGATCTGAACTATTTCCGTGAGGCTAGAGCGATAACCGACAGTCAGGGCATGCTCGCACCAAATCCAGTCGAAGCCCTCCTTAGCCATCCCCAAGGCGATGATGATATCGACATGATCGCGGTTGTTCTTCTGCGCCGGGTCCTTGAGTGCCGACGATACGCGATCCCGCTTGGCGATGTCGTCATCGACCAGGTCAGCGATCTTGAGGGTACGGCCATCTGGCGTCCTGACAAGCTGGAAGCCGGTGACCGGGTCCGTACCCTGCCACTCCCCCAACTCCTCGATGATATGTTCTACTTCCCTGATCTTATCCTTCGTGCTTTCGCGCGAATTGACGTTCGGAATGTGGATGATGGTTTTCTCAGAAGCGTCGAGCACGTGGAGAATGTCGTCGCTGTAGGAGCCGGAATAGAAGAAATATCCGATATCGAGCTGCTTCAAAAACTCGTAACCGTTCAACTGCTCATAGTAGGTGTAGGTGACGGTATCGAACTTCGACTCGTCCTGCGGTCCTAACACTGCCTCCGCGTCACCCCTGAAATACGACCCGGTCATTGCCACGATGTGAACGCGATCCCGCGCAATGAAATTGGCAAGGTGTAGGCCAAGCTTGTTATCAGGATTCGAGGAGACGTGATGAAACTCGTCTACGGCAATGAGCCGGTCATCGAATCTCTCGATACCGAACTTTTCCACCGCAAAGCGGAAGGTTGCATGGGTGCAAACCAGCACCCTGTCATCGCTGTCGAGAAATGCGCCGACAGAATTGACTTTGCCCCCATCTTCGCCGGGCGCGTTGCAGAGATTCCATTTCGGTTGGACGGTCCAATCCGTCCAAAATCCGAACTTTGAGAGGGGCTCGTCGTTGAAGCTCGCGCCGATGGACTTCTCCGGCACGACGATTATGGCCTGCTTCAAACCCTGATTATGGAGCTTGTCCAAAGCCACGAACATGAGAGCACGGCTCTTACCAGACGCGGGCGGTGACTTGATCAACAGGTACTGCTCGCCGCGACGGTCGTAAGCGCGCTCCTGCATTGGCCGCATTCCGAGTGCGTTGGCCTTTGTCGAGCTACCATTTCGGGTGTAGGAAACCGAGACGGATGGAACTGATTTCATTTTCTCGGTCACGCACTTGCCTCCGCTTTCTTCTTTTTCGTTGCGCCCGTTCCGGCGGTCATTTTCGTATAAAGCTCGAAGAGCTTTTCAAGTCTTTCGGTGTCGTTCCTGAAACGGCGGCCGATATAGATGCGCTCAAGTACCTCATCGTTTTGATCATGGGCTTCCCGCAAGTCAGCTGGCATCCTCTCTGGGTCATAAAGATCAGCAATTGTCGCTGGAAAATGCGCTTCCCGAGACAACAAAATATTCTCGGCACAACGGGTTAGGTCGGCTCGGTTCTTTTCAGTCAGCGTGGGAATTGGAAAACTGTTGTAACAAACGCCAGTAGAATAGCGGAAATCGGATTTCATACGGCCAGCTGTCAGGGAAACCCACGTAATATGCAATTTTGAGGCAAGAATAGCCAACACATACAGCGGCGCGTCGTATATCGCCTGCGCGGCATCCGATACGATCACATCGCTATCCACATATCCTACCGGTAGGTACTCTCGTCGTTCTGACGATACGCGAGGGACGATTATCTCATGCTTAGTTCCTGTAATGGTTCTTTCAAATCTATGAGGTGAACCGACGCCTAGCTTCCCCCTTTCACTGCCAGATTCGCGGTAGCGTCGTATGCTTTCGAGCCTCTCCCGAATTGGGGGGATCGAGTTTGCAAGAGATGCGTTGACGTCAGCGATCCAAAGGCAGTTGCGTTCGAGACCGTTTATGAACTCCTTCGACCCCATGATCTTTCTGATCATAATTTTGGCTTGAGGATAATCGGCGATCAGGCGATCACTCTCATCCCGGTCGAGCATAAAGCCCTCCTTATCTCTGGGAATGTTCCCTGCAAACATCGTTGGAAGCCCAGAGATCGAAAATGGGTGCTTTTCTATGATTATGCTTGGCCCATCCACCAGGTAGGCGTTCACGTTACTCACATGCTTTCGCTGAGTATCAAAATATATATATTTTCCGCCCCCGCCCTTTATTCTAACACCAACAATGACACAAATTACATTCGCATTGTGACTGGCGTTATTGGACCAGTAGAAACTCTGATGCGCAAAAAATATTTCCTGACCATTCGCAAATATATATGGCCAAATAACAGGAACTTGAACTCCTTGGCATATGGAATTGGTTGACACAAAAGCGAAAGCGCCTTCTTTAGTGATGTAGTCCGAGGCCTTCCAAAGCCATCCTGTTATATAATCTACGGCCTTTGCGTTTTTTTTACCTTTGCTTACAAAGGCGAGATCGCTCTTTTGACTTTCGGATTGGAATTTGTCGCCAACGTAGGGCGGGTTTCCACAGATGTACGTTTCGCCTCCCTCATTTTCAAAATCAATTTGCGCCTGATCTAAGGGGGTATGGAACAGGTCTTCCGCATGATGTCTAACGCCCGTTCCGGTCGGTGGACAGATGCTCAGCCAATCCAAGCGGAGGGCGTTGCCGCAGGTGATCCAATTCATGGCGTCCAACGGTAGAAACTCGGCAAGTGCTTCCTTCTGGCCGAGATAAAGGACATCACACTGATACTCTGCGATAATAAGCGCCAGCCGAGCGACCTCAGCCGGAAAATCTCGGAGTTCGATACCGCGAAAATTCGTGAGAGGGATTTCAGTTCGATTCTCGGGCTCGCCGCGCAACCGGTTGATTTCTGCCTCGATAGCTCGCATTTCCTTGTAAGCAATCACGAGGAAGTTGCCGGAGCCGCAAGCGGGATCGAAGACTCTGATCTTCGACATTCGCTTGCGCAGGTTTAGTAGCATTCGGGAATTGTCACCCGCCTGTTCAAGCTGTTCCCGCAAGTTATCTAGGAAGAGCGGATTCAAGACCTTCAGAATGTTCGGCACGCTGGTGTAGTGCATCCCGAGCGCGCCGCGCTCATCATCATCCGCAACGGCCTGGATCATCGAACCAAAAATGTCCGGGTTGATCTTTGTCCAGTCGAGGCTGCCAATGTGCAGAAGGTAAGAGCGCGCAATCTTGCTGAAGCGTGGCACATCCACGCCGCCGGAAAAGAGTCCTCCGTTCACATAAGGAAAGACGTTAGCCCATCGGGGCAGGTTGACGGCCGTCCGTTCGCCTATCTTGGTGTTCATTGCGCGGAACAGTTCGCTGATCACCTCGTGAGTGTTCGACGAGTCTCTTGCGCTCATCTGTTCGATGGTCGAGGTAAACAGGCCAGAACCGTTGAAAATGTCGGTATCCTCCGCGAAAAAGCAGAAGATCAACCGGGCCATGAAGTGATTCATGTCGCGTCGGCGTTCGGCGGTTCCCCATTCGGGATTGTCTTGCAGCAGCTCAACATAAAGCCGGTTCAGGCGGCTGGTCGCCCGGATATCGAACGAGCTTTCACGGACCTGCTTTACGGTTGTGATACCGGCCAAAACCAGGAAAAAGCCAAAGTGATCCGGAAAATCCCGAAATGCGCAGGCAACTGTCTCGCCGGAATCCAGCTCCTCCGCCTCGAAGTCAGTACCGTCAGTCGCGAGGATAAAGCGGGCTTTCACCCGGGAGGTGGCTGGGCTGGCTTTCAACGCGGCCAGCGTTCTGGTCACTTTGCCGACATCACAAACGCAGATGTGAATCTTGTCTCGCTGGAGAACGCCGCCAAGGTCCGATTTGTTTGTCTCGCCTGCGCGCAGGCGCTTTATCGTGGTCTCTTTATTTCCAAAGGCCCGAAGAAAAGAGTACGGAAATTCAGCAGGGTCGAACGCCTGTTCTGAAAGAGCTGTAATTGCTTCTTCGATTTCGACGGCGTTCATTTGACGGCCTTTTTCCTCACGTTTTCGTCTTCGTCGGTTTTCATCTGCGCCAACGACGTAAGCCGCTCGAACTCCTCTACCGCCAAGACAACAACGACCTTTCGGCCGTGCTTTTCTACCGCAACCGGTTCCGCCCGGGCATGGTCGATCAACATACCAAACGCGTTCTTGGCGTCCTTGGCCGACATTGTTTTCATGGCTGATATCCCGCCGAAGATTCTGTCCATAATGGCTATTTCGGACACTTCCAGCAACAACCGATGCGGCGATGTTTTCCCTAATCCGAGATTCGTCCCCGGCTTTTGGGCCTGCTCCGTCTGGAGCCGTCCGTCGCCTCACAGGCGGCGGGTGACGGCGGCGACAGCGGACAGGCCCAGGGTCCTGCTTTGGTGGTGTATTCCAGAGCCTTTTCCCGCGCAAAGGATCGTCACCCGCATGGGCCGAGACGACCGGCTCGGGGCAAAGCCTAGAGCGTGCTCCCGGCAGGGACGCGCCCGGCTGGACCTACCTACGACCAAGAGAATAGTGTGCCGAAAGCCTAACGGGAGCACGCCGGATGAACATGGCAACGGGGCCCTGGCAGCCGATCCGTGACCGGCCCCAACCGGGCCGGTCCTACCTGATCTGCGCCAGTTTCGGCGGTATTCAGACCTGCGATGTCGCCTTCTATAACGGGACCCGTGCCGACGGCTCACACTGGTGGACGCTCGGCAATATTGAAATTGCGCATGCCGCCATCGACCACTACGCGGAAATCCGGCGTCCCGCATGAGAATACGTTCCCTATTCCCATACCTGTCCCGCGTCTGTCATGTTCTTTAAATGTTCTCAGACAACAAAAACGACAAGGTCGCCTATTTCGGCGTCTGGGCGGACGCCGCCGGTGACTACCGCCTGCGACGCGAAGCCCTGCGCCTTTGCATTGAAGCCGCCTGTCGCTGCTTCGATCAGGATATGCGCGCCTCCAAGGATACGCAGGCGGCCCTCTCTTATCTCGGCGAAAGCATCGCCCGCGCGGGCGTGCTGAGCTTTCGCAAAGCGCTCGAACTTCCCGATCCCTATGAACGCGAACAGGCTGCCCAGCAGGCATGCGCTTCGATAGCCCGCTGCGTTCTCGGACGCCCCCTGTCAGAAGGCGACTGGAAATAGCCAAAACGAATGTAGCAACACGTCTGCGCGGAACCGGCGAGGAATATCAGCTCCGCCCGGCATCAGATTCGGCTCCTTGAGAAAGGAGCATCCCATGGACAACACCAAACCGCCGGTGGTCGATACAGACCGCATCGCCATAAACGATGGCGATATCGAACACGACTTGTGGGTCGCAGGCGAGATCAACGACCAGCCCGGCTACACGTTCAAAGCGCAGGTTTTTAACGTCGGAAGCATGTACGGCATCAATTTCGGCCAGATTTCCAAGCTGGAGGTCTGGCGCGAGGGTGAGACCGTCTGTCACTTCAACCGGGGCTGGCTCGAACGGCCTGCCACTGCAGAAGATCGCCGCGCTGTCGATACGATTGTCTCATCCTTCCGGGAGCACGGCAGCGAACGGAGCAACGACTCCAGGAGCCGCGAGAAAGATGATCCCGGTCACGAACGTTAAACTTACCAACGCACTTTACGAAGCCGCCCCATCACCGATGCGGGCGGCTTTTTCGCGCCCTAGCGCTCCCGCTCAAAATCATCGCGATCAGAACGGCGCGCCCGCCCGCTCGGTCCCCCGCCTTCGCCACCTTCCTCGCCGCGCTCGCCTTCACCGCGCGTATCCTCTGCCGCGCGCTCAAAGCTCGCCCGCAGGTCGATATCCGACTCAATCGGGGGCGGCAGGGACTCTTCCAGCTGGCTGAGAAGCTCCGCATCCGACAACCGCTTTTTCGGGGCGGTCTGATGCTGGGGCAGCCGCTCCTCCGGCGTGCGCAGCGGGTCCTGATAACGATTTTTGGCCTTACGCACCGACGGGCCGCGCCCGCGCGGCCGCAGGTCAAGATCAAGCCCGGGCATCTGGGCGCGCCCCTGCCGCTCCACCGTCCGCTGCTCGCGCACGCGCTTGACCTCCAGCGCCTGTCTCTCGCGTAGCTCGACTTTCACCAACGCCCGCAACTGCCGCGCACCGTCAAGTCCATGCACTTCCTGCTGCCGCTGGAGCATCGACGCCGCCTGCTTCTGGCCAGCGATGAGGTCCTGCCGTTCGGCGACAAACGCACGGTATGCCTTCGCATCGCGATGCCGGTGCAGTTTCCCGATGACGAGCGAGACGCCCGTGACCTTACCAAGGAAGGCCGCAAGCCCGGTCGGGCGCGCCTCCTCACGCGCTGCCCGGACGGCGCGGACCTGCGCAAGGTACGCGGACTTGTGGGCCTGGCGTTCCGCCAGCTGGGCCCCGGCGAGCACAGTGCGCTCGTGCCGGTGCTGCGTGCGCTCCCGCTCCTGGGCGGTCACAAGCTCGGCGCGGCGTCTGCCCTGCATGGCTTCCAGCTTGGTAAGGCGGTCGGCGGAAGCGCCTGCTTTGGCGAATTCCTCCCGCGCCTTGCGCAACTCGGCGACGAGCGCGCGCGCTTCTTCGACGCTCGGCAGAGAGGTCGGCGGAAAGTCGTGCCACAGGAACTTGCGGACATCGAGCGTGCGGACATTGCGGTCGTCGATCATCTTCGGCAGGGCGTTCATGGTGCCGTACATATCGACGAGGACGTAAGGTCGCTTACCCGTCGCCAGCACGTAGCCCATGGCTTCGAGCGCCTGCACGAAGGAGCGCGCGCTGTCGCTGTGACGGTAGGCCTGGGTGATCATGTCCATGCGCTCCTGCTTGGACAGGCCGGTCATGCGCTCCTGCTGCGTCTCGTACAGGGACTGTCTACGTCCGCGCTCTGAGGCGTCGCGCCGGTAGCCGTCTGGCAGGGTCAGCTTGTGATCGCGGGCGAACTCACGGCTGACCATCATGAGCTTCTCATGATCAAAAGCGAGATGGATCGCCTTCTCGCTCTGCCAGTCGATGCGCGACCAGACCATGTGGCAATGCTCGCGGCCGTCCTTGATATGGAACACCAATGCCCGCGGCTGGCCTTCAAGACCGAGCTTTTTCTCGACGCGCTGCGCGTAGTCGAGATACTGCGCCCGGCTCAGCTCAGAGTCGGGGCCGGGATTGACGGACAGGCTGTAGAGATATTCGCGGCACTTGGTGAGGCCTTTCGCGATGGCTTCCCACTCGGCGAAAGCGCCATGCAGGTCGGTCGCGACCGCCCCGCTGACCTCGGCCACCTCGACATACTCATTGTCGAGCGCGTTCAGCAGGTGGGTGGCGAGGTCCTGACCCAGCCCGCGCTGGCTGGCCTTGGGGATCATGGGTCAACGCTCCCGCCCCAGGGCCTGCATGAGAAGCGTGCGGATGTCGGTCAGCACCGCCATGGCCTGCTCGTGAAGCTGGACCTGACGCTCGCCGTCCACGGGGAGCGTCTCAAGCTGCCCCCGCAGCTTGGCGGCTTCCGCGAGAAGCCGCGCGAGGTCCTGCGTGGCGACTGACGGCCGACGGGACTGGCGGGGCGGCAGGTTGCCGAAGATGGCCTGCGTGATGAAAGCATTGACGGAGAGCCCTGACTTTTCGATGCGCGCCAGGAGCTCCTTCCGGAGGATCTCCGGCGGGCGGTACGAAATCGGGGCTCGTCTTTTCTTCTTCTCCGTCATGCATCATCAGGTAGCGCCATCCGCCGCTCACAATCCGCGCGCTTTCCACGCGGGCGGATAGCGATTGTGAGCAGGCGTTCGGCAGCGCATCCGCACCTCATGCGAGGGACCGGGGAGCGCCATCCCCGGTCGATGGGAATTGCCAAGGGAGAGCGAAATCTCCCTGGCTCGAAGCCGGTGCCGAAACACCGGCCGTGGTCCCGGACGCGGAAGTCCGGGCCGTGGATTGCCAAGGGGCGCGGCAGCCCTTTGGCGCGATGGGGTCCGGGGAGAGCGCAGTCTCCCGGGTCGGGATGCAACGCCGAAAACGTTGCCCTCAGCCGGAAAGGGTTCGATGCCCGAACCGGCTGAACGCATGCTTGGCAAGAATCCGCCGGTAGCGGAGACGAGCCCTAGCCATGCCCGAGGGGGGTCTGCGGGGGACTGGATGGTCCCCCCAGCAAGGTGAGCGCGGTACTACCGCGCACACCTTGTACTCTGCTCTGTGCCGACGGAACCCCCACACTACAATATTAGCAGAAGAAGGGGCCGCAGTGGAAATATGCACCCATCATCATGACGGGATGAGTGGAGTGTACATCGCACTACAATGGATCGGCAAACGAGGAAATGGCGCGGAATGGGGAAGATGATGCCATCTACTTAAAGAGGATCAGCAACCGGCCTCATCGTCTCGTCTGTAATGTACATCACAAAGCGAGCGAGCACCCGGTGGAAAGGATGATCCGCCGTGAACGATCTGACGCCTATCCCTCAGACGCAAACTGACGCCCTTCCCCTCCAGATCAGGCCGACAAAGGAGACGTATGAACGGCTCCAGCAGGCGTACGATCATTTCAACAAGGGGCTTTTCGAAGGAAAGCTTCCAAACGCCCTGATCACGCTCCAGCGCCGCACGGGTACATTCGGGTATTTCGCGGGTCAAAGATTCCGCAACGATGACGGACGTGAAGCGGACGAAATCGCACTCAATCCCATGCACTTCGCGAGCCGCTCCACGAAGGACATTCTCGGCACGCTCGTGCACGAGATGGTCCATGAGGAGCAGCACCATGCCGGTACCGCCGGGCGTGGCCGCTACCATAACCGTGAATGGGCGGACCGGATGAAAGCCATCGGCCTGCATCCGTCTGACACGGGGGTGGAAGGCGGCAGGGAGATCGGCGAGAATGTCGGCCATTATATTGTCGAAGGCGGTCCCTTCGACGTGGCCGCCGACAAGCTCATCGCCAGGGGCTTTGCCATCGTCTGGAAAAACACGCCGGACGAGCTGCCCGCCCCCACGCAAGGCGAGGGCGAAGCCGAGCCCGTTGCCATTCCTAAGAGCGGAAAACGTGTCCGCTATTGCTGCCCGGAATGCGACCTCAAGGCCTGGGCCAAGCATGACGTTCGCCTCATGTGCGCCGAGCACCAGGCGCTGATGACCGCCGGGGACTAAACAAGCCGCAATAAAAAGGCGCGCAAGCCAGTCTGCTTGCGCGCCTTTTTTTATAGTCCTTCACCCGATTACCTAACGCTCTCGCCCCGCGTCGCCTTTTTCGTGTGACAGGTCCGAACTGCGCATGGGCGTGATGGCAGCGTCGATGCAGCGTGCCATCGGCTCGTAGTTTGCATGGTGCGCGTCGCGCGAAGCAGCAATCCATGCGCTTTCAGGGATCAGGGTGAGGTCAAGATTGTGGCCAGCGTGTTCCGCGAGCTGCTTCAGGTATTGCATCTGCGTACGGCCATTACCTTCCCGAAAAGGATGCACAAAATTGACATCGCCGAGTATAACGGCCGCTTCCTTGGCAAACTCGGCCCGCCTTAAGAACTGGAGATGGCCTTTCTTCTCCAGCCGACTCTTCACATCGGCCATGCCCGTCTCGATCCTGCTACAAGCAAGGAACTGCTCTGTATCCTTTGCAATGTCCACGGTCCGAACCTGGCCCGCCCACTCATAAACGTCCTGGAACAGGTGCTTGTGAATCGCCTGCAGATGGGCAAGATCAAAATCGCCTTTAGGCACACCCTCTCTAACCCGCTGGGTGGCGATACGTCGCTCGGCACGATCTAGAAGAGCTGCATCCCGTATATCGAGCTTGTTCCGCAGCGTTTGCGTGCCCGGAAAGACGTAGGGATCGCCCCCGCTCATTTGTCCTGAGATTTGGAAGCGAGGGCCTGCTCAATAATGTATTGGCGGCAGCGCTCATGTGACCAGCGTTCCCGCTCGAACATCTCGAACATGGCGATGTCTTCAGCGTCGAGTGGGTTCCCTTCGATGAGCTGAAGATGTTGCGCTTCAAGGCGGCGCTTGCGCGCCACTTCTACCTGCTCCGGGGTCAGCAATTCATCCTTATTGGCCATGCCGGATTTTAGGCGAGCGCCCGGCGACAGACAACAATATTCACCGTGCAGACCTGTGTCAGCACTATGTAAATCTGCGTGATAACTCCTCACGAAGCCCCTCCTTCGACACAGAAGAGGTACGCGGCGCGGGCGAACGCGGCGCGGGTGGCTTCGATGTGCATTGTTGTGTTCATGCCGGTGTACCTCCCAGATGGAGGGGCGCTTACGCGCCCGCTCCTTGCTGGGTTTCTTCCTTCGGGGACCGGAGGACGATGCGGCCGCCATTAACCGGCACCAGTTCGAGCTGAAGCGTCAGCCCTTCGCCGTCCTCGTGCCGCCAGGCGGCTCCGATGCGGGTCCAGAAGGCCTTGTCGCCCTTCTCTCCAACATGCCAGGCGATAAACGCCGGGGCCTGGTTCTCGCGGGTCTTGCGATTGGTCTTCTCGTTGCGTGCCATGATGTTTGCTCCTTTGCTGTAAGTTTTGCTCGACACGCCATCTTCAGGAGCGGGCGGAGAAGCAGCCGGTTCATGGCTGCCGCGCGGGAGGGGGATCACCCCCTTGCAGGCGAAGCCGAAAGGAGGGGAAACCCGCGCGGGCACCCGAAGGGCTCGGCCTTGAAGTGGATGCGCGCCCGATCAGGACGGGGCGTGAAAGTCGAGGGAAACTGCTTTCGGGCAAAGGAGCGCGTGGCGCGCAAGGCTCGGAAAGAGCAACCGCAAAAACCGGCAAGAGATACTTGACGATTGTTTACCCGGTCATGAGGAGGAAGTGCCGATCATGGCTTCCGTTCCCGTATCCCGCCTGTCGTGGCAACAAGGACGGCAATAGATGCCGACGGGTGAACGGCCCGGTAAAGCGCGGAACTCCCCTGTCCACGAGGAACCTGCGAGGAAACCCCGCTGCGGGTGCGGCTAGCCTCTCTCGGAAAAGGAGAAGGCACATGAGTACATTCGCAGAGAATTTCGTCGCTGACGTTGCGCGCGGCGTGTCGTCAAAATCTATGAGGCAGATGCATGTACCGCAAGCGCGGTGGATGCAGATCGACAACATGATGACCAGTCGGGCGCTCGCCTACAACACGGCTGATCCGGGCGCGAAGATTATGGTGGGACAGCTTGCCGACAAACTCATCGGCATCGAGGATAACCGTCATGTGCTGACAGTTGCTGGTTCCCGGGCTGGCAAGTCGGTAACGCTCATCAACAACCTGCTCTTCTATCGTGGCAGCGTCCTTGCGCTCGATCCCAAAGGTGAACTGGCCGCGATGACGGCAGAACGCCGGGCGGCGCTCGGCCAGAAGGTTTGCATTGTCGATCCCTTCCAGGTCGTGCCTGAGCGGCTGGCGCGGTTCCGCAAGAGCTTCAACCCGCTCGGCTTCCTGGACATCAAGAGCGATACCATCATTGAGGACGCCGGATTGCTGGCCGATGCCATGGTGGTGTCGAGCGAGGGCGGCGAGAAAGACCCTCACTGGAATGATAGTGCGCAGAGCATCATCGAAGGACTGCTGCTCTACATAGCGACCGCTCCGCAGTTCGAGGAGCGCCGGGACCTGATGAGCCTCGCGCAGCTCATGCGGATGATTCTGCAGAAAAGAAGCGGCAGCGAGGAGTTCGTCCTCGAAACAGCTTTGCTTAATCATGCGGCGCAGCTGGGACGCCGTGAAGACATGACACATCTGGCCGACGCCATCGGAGGAGCTGCAGCATCCCTTTACGAGAAGCCTGCAAACGAACGTGGCGGCGTCGTGTCCACCGCGCGGCGACATGTGAAGTTCCTGGAGTCGCGCGCGCTGCAGCGGGTTCTCGGCGGGAATGATTTCGACCTGTCCGAACTGAAAACCGCGCCCGAAGGCATGACAGTCTATCTTTGCCTTCCGGCTACCCGCATGAACGTTTGCAATCGCTGGCTGCGCATGTTCGTGAACTTGCTGCTCAATGCGATGGAACGCACGCCGGTGCCCCAGGCGGAAACCGGTGCATCAAGGCCGCCGGTGCTGGTGTGCCTTGATGAGTTTCCGGTGCTGGGCCGCATGAAGCAGCTGGAGGATGCGGCCGGTCAGATCGCATCGTTCGGGGTCAAGCTGTGGGTGATCATTCAGGACTGGGGACAGGGAAAGTCCCTTTATAAGGACCGGTGGGAAACCTTCGTTGGTAACGCGGGCATCCTCCAGTTCTTTGGCAACAATGACCTGATGACAACCGAATACATTTCCAAGAAGCTTGGCCGCACGGTGGTCATGGTCACGCGTGAGAACGAGGTAGCAGCGGAGCAGCGCAACGCAGGCGTCAGCGGCCGCTCGGAGTCGCTGGAGCAGTTCGACCTGCTCACACCTGACGAGGTCAGTCGTCAGTTCGCCAGAAGCGACCGGCTTCGGCGGCAGCTGGTGCTGTGGGCTGGCTTCCATCCGATGATGATTCAGCGGACGGAATACTATGACCAGGCAGACCCCGTGCACGGGCAATTCAAGGGGCTGTACGGCGTCCGTTAGCCCTCGATTTCGAGGGTTCCCGGCCGGGCATTGCCCTTCGCGTTTGCGCTTATCCTGCGCCCGCTGCCATGTTGCAGTCGGCGCAGGTAACGGGCGACAGCCGCGTTGTTCGCCAGAACGAACGCGACGGTCGCCGCCGTGCGTTCCTGATGGTCAAGGCGTGACACGTCGCAGCGGCCGGTAGACAGCAGGAGCTTAAGGACAGCCACGGCGTTTCGAGCCGCCGCAAGGTGCAGCGCGGTGAAACCATCGCGCGGGTCCGCATGGTTGATGTCGAGGCGCTTGTCCTTCAGGAACTCACGCACCTTCGCGATGTCGCCGTAGTCCACAGCCTGCAGGAACTGACGGTGCAGCAAAGCCCGCTGCGGGTCATCGGCTTCAGAGGTCATGGCCATCCCTCGCCTTGTAACGCCAGACCCTGTCCTTCACCCCGGCGAGCGCAATGTCGTCACCCTGCGTTATGATCGTCATGGGCCGCACGTAACCATCGTGGCCCGGCCCGAAATCACGCGAGCGCGCGACGGTCATTTCAGTGCCCTTGGGATCGCCATACAGGCGCAGCAGAATATCGACACTCGACTCCCGCTCCGTATCGTCCCGCAGGAACATGCAGTACTGGCGGCGGGCGCGCACGAGATATCCCTGATACCGAAAGGCGCTGCCTCCGGAGACCTTCAGCAAGCGCAGCAGCGCGTCAGTCTTGAAGGACAAGGGCTCGGTGTGAAGGCTGTAAACGGTCTGCACCGCCGGGTACACACCTTCGCTTTCGGCGTCGATGGTCAACACAGAGGCCTCAACCCGTCCGCCTATTTTTCGCACGGCATAGTAGGTGCCCGGAATCCGGATCGGGAATTCGGCAGGGCCGAACTCGCCCCCGAAGAATGATCGCAGCCCGCTCAGCAGCAAAGGCTGCGGCTCGGCCCGCTGAAGTACCTCGGGCGACAGATACTTCTTCTCCATCAGGTAGCGCGTGACGGCTTGAAGGCGCTCGGAACCCAGTACCTGTGTTCCGGACACAAAGCGTCTCAGCGCCTCGGCGAGCTGCTTGTAGGGATATCGGCTGCGAAGATCATCATCGTCATCATCATCGTCGGCAGGGTCCGGCAGGAATCCATCCGCGCAGAGATTTTCGGCAACCTCATGCCACGACAGCTCGCGGCCGTTCCGCCGTGTGGCTTTGAAGGTGTCCAGTGCGTCCCGCACCGTCCGGAGAGTGCTTTCTGTCAGCTCCATCGAGAATCCGCCCGCGAGGAATGAGCGAGGAAAATGCGCCGTGTGGCTGGGCATATTCACACTCAGGAGTGAGCCAATCAAGGCTCCCCGGGAAGGATTACTAAGATGGACAACTCCATGTTGGAAGTATTCAGGCAGGGACCGCAGACGGAAGTCAGTCAGACGACGGAGGGCCTGCAGTTTTGCGTGAAGGCGAAGTATCTTTCGCCGCAAGCTGCCGACGACGCAGACAGCATGGGCATCGCCTGCGCTTTCGCTGCGGTGATTGGCAGCGGGTTTCTCGGCTACCAGATGGGCGAACTCAACCTGCTGGTCGGCGGCCTTTTTGCAGGCGGCGTGTTCGGTCGCCCGCTGATGCAGATGAGCTTTCGCGAGTCGGCGGCAAAAACGGCTACCGTCTACTTCACCGAGAAGGCGATTTATCTGGAACGCAAGAAGGGACAGCTCAGGCTGGACCGGAACCACAGGCATCGCTTCGTGATGTACGAGCACCCCCAGGCGGTGATCGAGCGGGACAAGATCGAGATCGCGAAGGCCAAGGGCAAGACGAACTGGGTGCGCTACTATTCCGACAGTTTCGTGGTTGCCCTCGAATATCTCGGTCAGCGCTATAACATCGCCGAGGTCATGAACCGCCACGATGCCGAGATGATCATCGCTCGGTTCAATCTTTGCGATGAATATCTCGATGACCTGGCGAACAGCCGGAAGACTAATCCGCTCAATCCCCAGGATGAGTGGCACGACCCCGCCGGGGGCCTTCCTCACTAGAAGACTGGCGGCCGCTCACGCGGCCGCCGCCTTGCTGAAACCCGTGAGGAAGTCGGCGGCACGCTGCGCATGCGCGGCGGCTGCGAAGACGGCCCTTTTGTCATCGCGAAGGACACCCAGCCAATGGCCGATATAGGCGGCATGATCCGGACGGTCTTCAAGCCGCAGGCCAAGGTCCGCGCAGAGGAACGCAGCGCCGAGTTCAGCGACAAGCTCCTCGCGGGCATAGCCGTCGTCGCCGAAGCGCTTGCGACCCAGATCGCGGTCAAGGCGCGCGGGATGCTTGGTCCAGTGCGTGGCCTCGTGGGCGAGCGTGGCGTAATAGCCGTGGGCATCGCGGAAGGCCTCGAAGGACGGCATCTGAATGTAGTCAAGGCCAGGGCTGTAGAAGGCGCTGTCCCCGCCGTGCCTGATATCGGCGCGCAAGGCGGCGAAGAACGCCTCGGCATGCGCGAGCTTCTGGTCGGGGTTCGGGACAGGTTCCGCCCGGGCGTAGAAGTGTGCGGGCAGACCTTCGATCTGCTCGATGTTGAACACCGTGTAGGCCTTGAGGAACGGGATGAAGTGCTCGGCGTCCTCACCCGTCGCCTCGTCGGTTTCGGTGCGCCGCATCGTGTCCGCGTACACCACGGGCGAGCCCTTCTCGCCTTTGCGGACGCAACCGCCCAGCTCGATAGCCTGCTTGAAGGTCATCCAGATGGGCGCGGCGAAGTGCCCTGTCATCGCGGAGGCCCAGAGGGTCAGAACATTGATCCCGGCGTAGGGCTGCCCGTTGTGGCGCAATGGCCGGGAGACATGCCCGGCGGCGTGAGCGGCGTTCCAGGGCTGGGTCCAGGGTTTCACGCCCTGCTCCAGCGCGGCGATGAGCTGATCGGTGATGCGGCTGTAGATGTCCTGCCGCTGGGTTTGGGTGGTGTCGGACATGGTTTGCTCCTTGGCGTCGGGGTTTCTCAAGACGCGGGAGCTGGAGGCCGGGCGGAGAAGCTGGCGGGTCAGGCCCTAACCCGGTCCTGCCCTTCCGCAGGAGTGGTGCGGGCGGGGTTTGACCGGACGGCGCGCCCGGCCGTGATCGCCGCATTGATTGAGAAACCCGTGAGGCAGGGACAGACGGCTGACGGCCGAACCTGGCTGCGCGCTGACTTTACCGGACAAGAAATCAGGCAAGCCTCGCAGGAGGCGCAAACTGCGAAAGGAGCAAGTTATGAGAACTGAACTCTACGACGACCTCATGCGCTACGAGGCCATGAGCGGCATATCAGACTACACAGATCAGGATGACCCGGGCCGCGAGGACCGGGATCGCCAGGCCTTCGGAACCGAGTATGGGATGGTGCGGTACCCGGACGGCAAAGAGTATCTGTCCTACGCCCGGATGGTACGGTTCCTGGCGGACATTTGCGGTCACTCTTATGAGGAGTCCCTGGACGCCCTGGTCGAGCATATTAGGTCCCTGCCACACGGCTATCGGATCGACCTCGATGTTGAAGCCGATGCCCGGGCCATCCGGAACTCCGCCGAGAATATCATTGAGGCCCTCTTTAACCTGAAGGTCTCGCGGCTGATCGAAGGCGATGATGAGCAGGCGCTCGAATATAGCTGGCAGGTCACCCGAACGCTCGTTGCTATGACAAGGCCGCCACGTCTTGCGCCGCCTTCCACATAAGTGAGCGGCAATGGCCCACGGGCCTTTGCCGTAATCAGGCACTTGAGGCTGTTAGCCGACACTCAGCCTGGCAGGCTTACTGTCAGTCCCGTTAGCCGTTTTCGCCACAACCTCGCCACAAGCTCTCGCGGGCCGCGCCAGAGAACTGAGGGTTTCTGCGGGCTCTAGCGGGTCGGCAATTTGTGGCAAATTTCGCTGATATCCAACAACTATGGAAATTAGACGATTGCTAAGTATTTGATTTTAAAGTGGAGCGGGCGACGGGGGTCGAACCCGCGACTTTCAGCTTGGGAAGCAGTTACAGAGCCTTTGTTTTCTGCGGCTTCCAGCCGACGTGCCACAGACTTGCCACATCGCCCGATTGTTCAGCGCTTATCTTACAGTAAAAGGCTATTCCGCCGCCATCAGTTCTGCAGCGAAGGCCTCGGCGCGTTCCTTGTGCGCGTCGTCCTTGCCGCGAATGAGGTGGCCGTAGGTGTTGAGGGTCAGCTGAATATCGGCGTGCCCCATGGCTGTCTGGATGAACTTCAGGTCCGTCCCCTTTTCAATGAGCTTGGACGCGAAGTAGTGGCGCAGGGCGTACGGCGTGTAGCGCGGGCGCATGGCTCCGTCCTTGGAATCCGGGTCCGGGTCCATGAGCTTTGCGGCCTCCAGCAGGGGCTCCCAGCAGCGCCGGGTAAGATTGTTCAACGCCATTGGTTTGCCGGTCGAGGTCGGGAACACAAGCCCGAGCGGCGAGGCCGGGCACTTCTTCTTCCATTCTTGCAGCATTTCGAAGACGGCTTTGGGAATGAACAGGTCCCGCCTGCCTGCCTTCGATTTGACCGGCCCGACCGTATTGAACAGATCAGCGCGCTGCCGAACCTTGATGCGGTCAGGGAAGACGTTGCTCCACGCCAGCCCACGATACTCAGAAGGCCGCATGCCGGTAAAGACGGCGAGGTAGATCAAAGGGCGGTAGCGCCGCCATACCTTGGCGTAATATTCTGATGCGTCACCCATTTTGTCGGCGGCAACCAGAAGCGCGCGCATTTCGTCATCCGTGGGGATTTGAACTTCCCGGCTGTCTTCCTCATACCGCCCGTCATTGCGAACGGTGATCCCGGCAGCAGGGTCGTGGGTTATCAGACCCTGGTGCTTCATCTCGATCAGAACGGAGTGGAACGACGACAGGGTACGCCGCGCATAGTCGCGGCTGTAGTTCTCGATCAGCCAGGTCCGGAACTTTATGAGGTCGGTCGGGGTGAGTTCGTGGAGATACTTGTCCCAAGAATAGGCCTTCATCGCGACCGCGCGGTGCTCGTAACCGAGAAGCGTTGTGTATTCGATAACCTCGCGGCCGTCCCGGCCGACCTTCTCACAGATATCGAGCCACTTCTGCACGGCCTCCGATACGGTCACCTTGCCGCCGGTTGCGTGCTGCAGGCCGCCCAGATTTTCGTTAAAGGTCCGCGCCTCCTTCAGCGTTCTAAAGGAGGCATACGCGTAGCCGGTTTTTGTGCTCTTGCTCGCATAGCGGACTTGGTAAGTCGTGCCTTTGGACCCGGTGCGTTTCCTGATATCTGCCATGAAATACTTATACTAAAAGGTTATATTAAGTAATAAAACAAACTGGGATTCCGGCGTCAAGCATTAGCATTGAAATCGCGCATCGCTTGCACATGCAAATTGTTATAAATCTCCATCAGCGCGCCCTTTTCAATCTTCAGGGTTCCTTCAATGGGATCGACAAAAAACGGCAGTTTGCGGCGACCGCTTCCGTCGCGCTCGGCGGCCCTTTTCATCTGGCGCTCGTTCAGTTCGACGCCGACATCGGCGAGCGCCTGACGGGCCTGGTCAAGGCCGATGTAGCATGGTGGCACTTTCATAATCTCTCCTTGAAGGCTCACGCCTTCAAATGTTGTATTCCTCCGCCGCTGAGCGATACGGACCCTTCTTGTTGACGCGCGAAACGATGCGGCCGAGGCGGTTGCGCACGATGACCTTGTCGCCGAACTCATCTGTGGGGTTGAGGTAAAGGGTGACATTGCGCGAATGGCAGATGCCGTATTCGTCTTCCATCTCGCCAATGGCTTCAAATATCGCCTGGCGAAGCTCGGCCATCGTCAGATCGCCGCGCACGCTAATCATAATCGACAAACAAATCTCACAACAAAATCATCGAACTATAATAACCCTATTATAGCATGGTCTTTCTGCCTCCTTCAAATTCCGCAGCCTGATTTTTACCTGGGTTTTGCAGTGTTCCCGCAAGGGCGCATGCGCAAATCCGCGACGCTCCGGCGCGCACCACTGCGCCCTCTTTCACTCTCCCTCCCGCCATCGGTCCTTGCTGCCGATGATCTGTGTCTGGGGCTCAAAGGCCCCGAATGGCGGGGCCGTGAGATCGAAAGAAGGCTCTTATGGTACATTCCTGCACTCTTGCATATCTGCGTACGCGCTCCCTGCCCGAACTCTTCGTCCTGCACACAAAGCTGCAGCAACAGCTGGCGACACTGCGCGAAGACTCGGCCGAACATTCTGAAGTAACGCTGGCTCTTCAACATATCCGCTATCTGCTAGCATCGCGCGCGCCGGGCTTCGGCCCGCGATGACCACGCGGAAATCGCGTGGAAACGGCCGCGCTCCTGCTGCTATCTAAACAATACGAAGAGTATCCGCCGGATCGGAATGAAGATCGGGCAAGGAGGTCCGGACATGTTACCCGACAGAATGTGGCTCGCGCAGGCTACTTACCGGTTTATCGCCGACTGGGCGGGTGTGGACATCCGTCCGGAAAGGGCGGCGGCCGAATACCAGGAGCAATTGCAGGAGATTGCCGTCTCGACGGCGCATTTCCTTGGCGACGACCGCGAGCATGGCCGGTCCTTCGCAGAAGAAGACGAACTGATGTTCGATTTCATTCTGCAGTCTGCGGGGCTTGATCTTGAAGCGGCTGACAGCGCGCGCGAATACCGCAGGCTCATCATACGCCTTGCGAATTCGATGCTGGACCTCGCCGAACACGATGCGCGCAGCGACCCGGGCAACGATCCGGGTTGCGATCCCGGCGGCGGAATGATCAGCCCTGACGACAAAGATAAGGGCGACCCCTGGTAAGGGCCACCCTGAAGTGAACCCCCAAACAATGCGAAGAGGATTTGTGAGATGCGCGGGCGCAAGTCCGGCCACGGCTGTGCTTTGCGTTTGCCGGTTGCTTGCGCACCGGCAGCGGAAGGCGTGCGCATCCTCACGGACATAGAGGAGACATTTCCGGTCAGCGCCGCTGAACTGGATGCCATTGAGAGCTTCCTGGGAGCACTGATTTCAGGCCTTTTTGACAAAGATTTGCGCGCCATCGACTCGGAAGCGCCACATATTCGCGCGAAAAAAAAAGAGTGTGTTGCGGGGAAGGAGCGCTGTGATGAAGTCTTTGCCGAAGACCTTGTTTGACGGCGCGGCTCCGCAGCCGTCCCGGGCCGCCCTTTACCTGCGCGTATCCACGGGCAGACAGGCGGATAACGACTTATCCATTCCCGACCAGCGGCGGCAGGCTACGGAGTTCTGCAAGGCGCGCGGCTGGGAAGTCGTCTCCGAGTTTGTGGATGCGGGCCTTAGCGGCACCGACGACAACCGGCCTGAGCTGCAAAGAATGCTCGACCTCGCCACGGGCGGCGGCTCACCGTTTGACGCCGTTGTCGTGCATTCCTTCAGCCGTTTCGCCCGCGATCATTTCGCGCTGGAGCATGCCGTGCGGCGGCTGCGCAAGCACGGCGTGCGCCTTGTCAGCATTACGCAGGATTTGGGCGATGATTCCATGAGCGTGATGGTCCGGCAGGTCTTTGCCCTGTTCGACGAATACCAGTCGAAGGAGAACGCGAAGCATGTTCTGCGCGCGATGAAGGAGAATGCCCGCCAGGGCTTCTGGAACGGCGCGGCCGCCCCTTACGGCTATGAAGTCGTGGCGGCGGAGCAGCGCGGCGCAAAAACAAAGAAGCGCCTCGCCATCGACCCTGTCGAGGCGGAGGTGGTGCGGCTTATGTTCCGCCTCGTGACCGAAGGCGACGGCGGCAGCGGCCCGCTCGGGGTCAAGGCCGCAACTTCCCTGCTCAATGAGCGCGGCCACCGCACGCGGGGCGGCGCGCGCTGGGGCATCGGCCAGCTGCACAAGCTGCTGACGAGCCCCACCTATAAGGGTGAGTACCGGTTCAACCGCAAGGTCTGGAAGACCAAGGAAGACAAGCCCGAAACCGAGCAGGTCATCGTCCCCGTCGATCCCATCATCGAGCCGTCAGTGTTCGACGCGCTGCAGGCGCGCCTCAAAGCCCGCAACCCGAAAGCGGTGCCGCCACGCGTCGTGTCGGGGCCGATCCTGCTGACCGGCCTTGCGACCTGCGCGAGCTGCGGCGGCGGGATGATGCTGCGGACCGGAAAATCGGGCCGCTACCGCTACTACACCTGCGCGACCTGCGCGGTGCAGGGGAAGACGGCGTGCAAGGGCCGCTCCGTCCCCATGGACCGCCTTGACGATCTGGTCACGGGCAAGCTTGCCGAAACGCTGTTCACAGCCGAACGTGTCAAGACCATCCTGACCGGTCTTCTGGAACGCCAGGCCGCACGCACCGAAGATCACACGCAGCGCATGACGGCGCTGCAGAACAAGGTCGCGGATGCGGAAGGCCGCCTGTCGCGCCTGTATCAGGCCATCGAGTCCGGCGTGGTTGATTTCAGTGACGAGATTTTAAAGGGCCGCGTCGCCGCGCTGAAAGCCGAGCGCGATCATGCCAAGGCCGCGCTGGAGCGCGCCTTCGCGGAATTGCGCCCCGATGCGCGCCTGACTGAGGAGAAGGTTGATGCGTTCGCGCGCCTGATGCGTGAGAACGTGACGCAGGGCCCGATCCCCTTCCGCCGCGCCTATCTGCGGGCGGTCATTGACCAGGTCGAAGTCGATGACGAGGAAATCCGCATTCACGGCAGGCGCGACGTTTTAGAACGTCTCGTGATGAACGGGGTGGCTGCGGCAGGAGTGCCCAGTTTTGTACGGAAGTGGCGCACCCGAAGAGATTCGAACTCCTGACCCCCAGATTCGTAGTCTGGTGCTCTATCCAGCTGAGCTACGGGTGCGTGCCGGAAGCGGCCGAACCGCTTGCGTGGGCGGTTCTCTAAAGGGTCCTTCCGGGGATTGCAATAGGCTTTCTGAAAAAATCGCGACTTTGGTGGTGCAGAACCGAAATGCGCAGAAATGCATCACTTTTCGTGGAGCGCGCGGCTGCGGTAATCGTCCAGGGATACCGGGCGGTCTGGAATCTCGATGCGAAACTGCGTTCCGACCGAGGGCTTTTCCACAAGCGCGATCGTGCCGTCGTGGGCCAGCACCAGTTCGCGGGCGATCACCAGCCCGAGGCCCGTGCCGCCGGAGCGGGCTGAGCCGCGGAAGGCGGCGAAGAGATTCTGTCTGGCCTTCTGCGGCATGCCGGGGCCGGTGTCGTCGACGATGATGCTGACGACGCTGCCGACGCGCTGGGCCGAAACCGTGATACGCTTGCTGCCATCTGGTCCGCGTACCGCACCCTGCCCATTCAGCGCCTGCACGGCGTTGCGACAGAGATTGTGGATGACGCGGAACAATTGCTCGCTGTCTGCATCGACCTCGAGCTCAGGCCCCATCTGTTCAATGAACTCAATGCCGCTCTGAGCATCAATCGCCAGCATGTCCTTCACGTCCTGGGTCAGGTCAAAAAGCCGAATGCGGCGCCGGCGAGGCGCGGCTTCGCTTGCCTGACCATAGGACAACACCTCGGTCGTATAACCGACGGCGCGATCGATGGTGCGCAACAGCTTTGGCGCAAAGGCCTTCACCATCGGATCATCGACATCCACGAGACGGTCCGACATCAACTGTGCCGAGGCCAGGATGTTGCGCATGTCGTGATTGATCTTCGAGACAGCAAGACCGAGCGCGGCCAGGTTCTTCTGCTGCTTCAACGTCTTTTGCAGTTCCATCTGCATCGAGGTCAGGTGCCGGCCGGCGACCGCGAGTTCATCGCGCCCGCCATCACCGACAAAGACGTTCTGCGGATTTTCCGGATCGGAGGAGAATTGCTGCATGCTGCCGGTCAGCTTGCGAATCGGCCGGATTAGAATGCGGTTGATCGCGAAGAACACCAGTGTCGCGGTGAACAGCGAAATCAAAATCGACAACAGAAAAACGTTGCGGGAATAAACAAGCATCGCATTGCGAAGGTGCTTGTCCTTCATCACCACTTCGACGCCGGTGTTGGTGTCCTGCACCGGGCCATAAACGCGGATCATGCGGTTGCCGCCGAAGATCAGCGTATCGAGCGCATCGCTGATCGCCGTCAGGGCCGGCACATTGGTCAGGTCGTATTGCTCGTCGACGGAGGTCGGCATGTCGGTCGTCGCCAGCAGACGCGAGGTGCCCTCTTTGCGCAGCACGATCGCCTTGGTGCCGGTCGCCTCCAGCGTCTCCTTCTGCAACGCGCGCGGTAGCTCCACCGGCTGCAGTCCGTCGATGACGATCGCGGCCGCAGCCGCGGCGTTCAACCTCTCGTCCAGCCATCGCAGGCGCATAGTGGCCACCGAGGGAAAGAAGATCAGCACCTCGGCGAGCATGATGCAGACAACCGTCAGCCACAGCAGCTTGCCAGTAAGCCCGCCGAACTTCCCGGACGGCCGCTGTTCCGCCTTGTCGGCCTCGGTCCCGGCAGCACCGCCTTGGGGAAGATTGTCGCCTTGATCGTGGGCTTGCATCGTCTATCGTCTTTCGTCCGCTCGGCGCCGGGCGCCCTTTGCGCCTTCTATATTAGACCATGACGGTCCGCTTTCAAATCTTTGCGAGCAAAGCCATTTGCGACAAAAGGAAACGCCGCCCGAGGCGGCGTTTCCAATCGATCGAAAAGATGAAGAAGGATCAGAACTCTTCCCAATTCTGCTCGGCGACGGCGGCATTGCCGCTGAACGCCCGGGCGACGGTGCCCATGGCACGACGGGCCGGAGAGGCGACGGGACGATGTTCTTGATGGCGGGCAACGGCAACCGGGGCCGCAGCCGCCACGTTCGAGACCTTGAAGCGTGAGATGAGACGGACGAGGCCGTCGGCTTCGCCGGAGAGCTTGTGCGTTGCAGCCGAAGTCTCCTCGACCATGGCGGCGTTCTGCTGAGTCACCTGGTCCATCTGGTTGACCGCCGTGTTGACCTCCTTAAGGCCGGTCGACTGCTCCTTCGCGGCGGTCGCAATCGAGTGAATGTGGTCGTTGATCGCGTTGACACGGCGTTCGATCTGGGACAGCGCCTCGCCGGTCGCCTGCACCAGCTTGACGCCGACCTGGACCTCGTCGCCGGACTTGGTGATCAGGCCCTTGATGTCCTTGGCGGCCGTAGCCGAGCGCTGTGAGAGTTCGCGAACCTCTTGGGCGACGACGGCGAAGCCCTTGCCTGCCTCGCCGGCACGCGCGGCCTCGACACCGGCGTTGAGAGCAAGCAGGTTCGTCTGGAAGGCGATCTCATCAATGACGTTGATGATCTGGCTGATTTCGCGCGAGGCCTGCTCGATCCGGCCCATGGCGTCGACGGCATTGCGGACAACCACGCCAGACTTGCCGGCGTCGTCCTTGGCCTCGGATACCATGACGCTGGCTTCCTGAGCGCGCTCGGTCGAATTGTTGACCACCGCCGTGATCTCGTCGAGGGCGGCCGAGGTCTGCTCGAGAGCAGCGGCCTGCTGCTCGGTGCGCTTGGAGAGATCGTCGCTTGCTGAACGCAACTCGTTGGTGTTGCCGTGAAAACCTTCTGCCGTCTCGCGCACTTCGCGCATGGTCGTCTGCAGCGTCGCGAAGGTGCTGTTGACGTTCTGCTGCAGTTCGGCGAAGGCGCCCTGGAAGCTGCCGCGCATCGTCTGCGTGAGGTCGCCTTCCGCCAGGCTTGCAATCACGCGGCGCGTTTCGCCGACGCCGGCATCGATGCTGGAGAGGAGATGGTTGATGTTGCTGGCGAACTGATTGAGGTTGTCGTCGCCATAGTCCTTTTCGATGCGGCGGCTGAAATCACCCGCAGCTGCGGATGCAACGACAACGGACATGCTGGACTGCAGATCGTCGCTCTTGGCGCGCATGGCGGCTTCCTGCGCATTCATGCGGCGTACAGCGAGCCCATTTTCCTTGAAGACGGCAACGGCAGCAGCCATTTCGCCGATTTCATCCTGGCGGCCGGCGAAAGGCACTTCAGCGTCAAAGTTGCCATCGGCGACTTCCTTGATCGCGTCCGTGACCTTCTTGATCGGGCGGCTGAGCTGAATGGTGCCGATGTAGAAGCCCATGCCGACGCCGGCCATGATGCCGACGCAGGTGATCGTAACCACCAGCCACAAAACGGAGGTGCGCGAGCTTTCGACCTGCGCATTGACGGCGTCCAGCGTCGCCTTGTCAGTGGCGACGATCGCATCGATCTCCGCCTGGAAAGCCTTGCGGTTGGCGCGGTTGGCGTCGTTGTTACCCTGCTCGTTCGCAGCCTGGGGGCTCACGTCAGTGCCAAGACGCGCTGTTTCGGCGCGGAATGTCCGGAATTCCTTCGCGCGTTCGGTCATTTTCACGAAGGTATCTTTCTGGCTTTCCGGAACCAGCGGAGCCCAGGAAACAATGACCTTGTCTATCTGGTCGAGGTCGGCCAGCAGTCCCTTGGCAAAGTTTGCGGCCTCCTTTGTCGACTGCGCGTTATAGATTCCGCGCGCCTCCATCACTGTTGCCGTCACGAAGCGGTTAAGGCGCTCGCCGGCGTAAGCGCGATCGGACGCATCTCCATATGCCGACAGGTTCTCATCGTATTGATGCACGGCCCAAAGTGCCGTTGCCCCGATCAGCAGTGCGACGCCGCACATGGCGGAGACAAGCAGATTGATCTTACCTCGAATTTTCAAAGGAAGCCCCCCCAAGACTAATCACAAGCCGGGAAAGCATCCCGGCCGCTAGCTAAATTTGGCCGAAATAAATTAACGTCAGCTTTCGGATGCTTGGCCGCATCACTACAAAAAATTACCTGTACTTACTCGTCACCGTTTCTTTTTTTGCGCCGGAAACGCTAGACTGCCGCAAGAATGCGCGCGGCGGTTGCGATCGAAGAAAAATATTACGCACGCGCCGCGTTAACACGTCATCACAAACATTAATGAGGCTCGCTAAATCTTGTATCGCAGCCGCGAATTCGGAAATTCCGGGCGATAATTGACTTTGGCGGCCTTCATCCGTATAAGCCGCCGCACGTCCGGTCATTTAAGGCTCTCGTTAGCCTCGCCCGTTCGAAAAACAACGCTCCTTGCATTATGCAAATTCAAGAAGGGCCGCACTCCGCGGTGTTTAAATAAATGAAGCGTACGTACCAACCATCCAAGCTTGTTCGCAAGCGCCGCCACGGTTTCCGTGCACGTATGGCCACCAAGGGCGGCCGCAAGGTTATCGTTGCTCGCCGCGCACGCGGCCGCAAGCGTCTTTCGGCCTAAGGCCGGAATTGCCCGATAAGAGATGGCGGGCGAATTGACGACTAATAATAAGAAAATGACTGCCGGGCGACTGCAAAGCCGCCCGCAGTTTCTTGCTGTCCGCCAAGGCGAAAAACGCAAGGGCGGTTTCTTTCTGCTCGAGGTGCTCGACCGGAAGGAACCCGAGACCGAAGCCCGCGTCGGCTTCACCGTCACCAAGAAACACGGCAATGCAGTCGAGCGAAACCGCATGCGGCGGCGCCTGAAAGAGGCGGTGCGACTTCATGCAGGGTTTGCAATGCAGCCCGGACACGACTATGTGGTTGTCGCGCGAAGGGACGTGCTCAAGGCGCCCTTCAGAGAATTAGCCGCAGAGCTCAAAGCTCGCGTTGAGACCAAGCCGAAACACAAGCGGTCCGGAGACGGCCGCCCCAGGAACGCATGATGCAAAACAACCGCAACTACTTCATTGCGATCGCTCTCTCCGTGCTGATCGTTCTCGGGTGGCAATTCCTCTATATGAACCCGCGCATCGAAGCGCAGCGCAAGGCAGAACTCGCTCAAAAGGCGCAGCAGAAGACCGAACAGATGCAGACGCCGGCAGCTGGCGGCGCCAATCCGGCCCAGCCGAATGGGACGGCTCCGACCGCAACGACGCCCCCGTCCCTGATCGACGCGCTGGCAAAGTCGCCGCGCGTTACGATCGATACCGCCGCTCTCGCAGGCTCGATCAATCTCGTTGGTGCTCGTCTCGACGACCTGAAGCTCAAGGGCTACCACGAGACCGTCGACGACACGAGCCCGATCATCACGCTGTTCAGCCCGTCTGAAACCAAGGACGGCTATTTTGCAGAACTCGGCTACATCGGCGATGCTGCCACCGGCGCGGTTCCCGGCCCCTCGACGGTCTGGACGGCACCGGAAGGCGCAAAACTGACCGAGAAGACGCCGGTTACGCTCACCTACACCAACGACAAGGGCATCACCTTCGCCCGCACGATCTCGGTCGATGAGCACTATATGTTCACCGTCACCGACAAGATCACCAACGCCGGCCAGGCGGCAGCTGCATTGTCATCCTATGGCCGCGTCACGCGCTACAACAAGCCGGCAGTCGCCTCGACCTACGTTCTGCACGAAGGCTTCATCGGCGTCATCGGCGACAGCCTGATCGAAAGCAAATACGCAGCCGTCGAGAAGGAAGCGGTCACGCCGGCAACGGCAACTGGTGGCTGGCTCGGCATCACAGACAAATACTGGGCAGCGACGATCATTCCGCCGCAGCAGACACCATACGATGCGCGCTTCACGCACTTTACGGATGGCCAGCCGCGCTTCCAGGCCGACTACAAGCAGAACGCCGTCACGGTGGCACCGGGCCAGTCGCTCGAGTTGAAGAACCTCGTCTTTGCCGGCGCCAAGGAAGTTCCAGTTATCGACGGCTACGAAAAGACCTATGAGATCCCGAAATTTGATCGGCTCATCGACTGGGGCTGGTTCTACTTCCTGACGAAGCCGATGTTCAGGCTGATGGACTTCTTCTTCCGCTACTTCGGCAACTTTGGTGTCGCCATCCTGATGACCACCATCGTCGTCAAGGCGCTGTTCTTCCCACTCGCCAGCAAGCAGTACGCTTCGATGGCGAACATGAAGCGCGTGCAGCCGAAGATGGAAGAGCTCAAGGCGAAATTGGGCGACGACCGCATGGCGCTGCAGCAGGCAACGATGCAGCTCTACAAGGACGAGAAGATCAATCCGATCGCCGGTTGCTGGCCGATCGCGTTGCAGATCCCGATCTTCTTCTCGCTCTACAAGGTGATCTACATCACCATCGAGATGCGCCACGCCCCGTTCTTCGGCTGGATCCAGGATCTTTCAGCGCCCGATCCGACCTCGTTCATCAACCTTTTCGGCCTGCTGCCGTTTGCGGCTCCGACCTTCCTGCATCTCGGCGTCTGGCCGCTGATCATGGGCGTGACGATGTTCCTGCAGATGCGCATGAACCCGACGCCTCCGGATCCGACGCAGGCGATGATCTTCAACTGGATGCCGCTGGTCTTCACGTTCATGCTGGCGAGTTTCCCGGCCGGTCTGGTCATCTACTGGGCCTGGAACAACACGCTTTCGGTCATCCAGCAGTCGGTGATCATGCGCCGCCACGGCGTGAAGATCGAACTCTTCAGCAATCTGAAGGGCCTCTTCAAACGAAAGCCGGCACCGACAGAAAAATGACGAAAGCCCCGCTTCGGCGGTAATGCAGTTCACTTAGTGAGCTGCGGGCAAGTTTGATGGTTCAGGATGGGGATTCGTTTTCCCATCCTGTTTTTGTTTGTGATGTCACGCACCCTTGGACATTCGGCCGAATTATCGGCTCTTTCGCAGGCGATCGACCCGGACTGGATCGCTCAGGCTCTCGCCACGACAGGCAAGGCGAGCATCCGCAAGCGCAAGCTGCCAGCCGAGCAGGTCGTCTGGCTGGTGATTGCGTTGGCCCTTTATCGTCATCAGTCGATCCCGGAGGTGGTGGCCCATCTTGATCTGGTTTTGCCCGATGAGGTCAACGCGGATATTGCCAAGAGCGCGTTGACACAGGCACGGCAGCGCTTGGGTCAGGCACCGTTGGCGCAGTTGTTTGCAATGAGTGCATCATGCTGGGATGAACGCCACCAATCCGGGCGTGCCTGGCGGGGTCTTTGTCGTTATGCCGTGGACGGCAGCACGCTGCGGACGTCCGACAGCCCGGAGAACCGGGCGCATTTTGGAGCGCAGGCCTACGCGTCTGGCGTTGTCGCAAGCTATCCGCAATTGCGGCTGCTGACGCTGACGGCGCTGGCGACGCATCTGGTGCGTGATGCGGTGTTCGGAGCCTATGGCACAAACGAGATGCTCTATGCCAAAAGCCTGCTCGACCGGGTTCCGGACCATTCGCTGACGGTCTTCGACAAGGGCTTCTTCAGTGCCAGCCTTCTCTTGCAATTGCAGACGAAGGGACATGAGCGTCACTGGCTGATTCCGGCCAAAGCCAACAGCACATGGGAACGACTGGATCCGCACCCCACCGATTATCGGGTGCGCATGAAGGTCTCGCCCCAGGCGCGGCAGGCAGAACCGGACTTGCCTATAGCGCGACGATCAGGATGCGACGCGAGCGACAATCTGGATGAGATTCTTATGTCGCGGTTGGAGCGAAGTTATCATGTTGATTGTCGCTGGCAAGAGTTTCATCGTGTTCTGATTGCCGCTCCGCGACAAGCTGGGAAGAGCTTTTGATTGTCGCGAATGAGGCGGGTCTGCCGCGCTGGCGTTTGGCTTCCATGGCCGAACGCCGCCGGTAGCTTTCGACATTCATCTCGAAGATTGTTGCGTGATGGACAAGTCGGTCCACCGCGGCAAGCGTCATGGCCGGGTCTGGAAAGACGCGGTTCCATTCTCCGAAGGGCTGATTGGCGGTGATCATGATGGAACGCCGCTCATATCTTGCGGAGATGAGTTCGAAGAGCACGCTCGTTTCGGCCTGGTCCTTGGTGACGTAGGCCAGGTCGTCGAGGATGAGAAGATCGAACTTGTCGAGCTTTGCGATGGCGGCTTCGAGCTGAAGCTCCCTCCGCGCGACCTGAAGCTTCTGGACGAGATCGGTCGTGCGGGTGAAGAGCACGCGCCAGCCGTTCTCGATTAGCGCGAGGCCGACGGCTGCGGCGAGATGGCTCTTTCCGCCGCCGGGCGGACCGAACATCAGGATATTGGCGCCTTTGGCGAGCCAGCTATCGCCGGCTGCAATCGCCATGACCTGGGCCTTGGAGACCATGGGAACAGCGTCGAAGGCGAAGCTGTCGAGCGTCTTTCCGGGTGGCAGGTGGGCCTCGGCGAGGTGTCTTTCGATCCTGCGATGGGCGCGTTCGGCCAATTCATGCTCGGCGATGGCCGAGAGGAAACGGGCAGCAGGCCATCCTTCCCGATCGGCCTGCTCGGCAAATTGGTGCCAGAACGTCTTGATCGTCGGCAGCCTCAGTTCGTTGAGCATGATGCCGAGGCGGGCTTCATCGACTGTGTGGATGTTGCTCTTCATGCGACCTCTCCCGCATAGGCCGTGCCGATCAGGGCTTCATAACCATTGAGCGACGCGAGTTGCACATGAACGATCGGCAACTGATCCGGGTCCGGGCTGAAGACCGCTCTCAAAGCCGCCAGATCAGGCAGTTTGTGGGCGTCGAGCGTTTTGGCAAGCTCCTCGGCCAGTTCACGCTCGCAACTGCGATCGTGAGCCAAGGCAAGCAGTTCCACGGTGATCTTGCAAGCCTGCCGCTCGGGCAGTTGCTCGATGAGCGCGTCGAAAGTCCTGCGATATTCCGGCCTGGGGAAGAGCTTGTCGCGATAGACGAGCCCCAAAAGCGCCATCGGCTTTTTGCGCAGGGAATGAATGACGTGATGATAGTTGACGACTTGATCGTGCTTGCCACTCGCATGGGCGCGGCCTCGGGGTAATGTCAGCAGATGCGTGCCGCCGATGAAGACGTCGAGGCGATCGTCGAACAGACGCACCCGCAGCCGGTGGCCAATCAGACGGGAAGGCACGGTGTAGAAGACCTTGCGCAAGGCGAAGCCGCCGGTGCTCGATACGGTGACGATGACCTCTTCGAAGTCGGTGGTGCGACGATCGGGAAGAGCTTGCAGATGCGTGCGCTCGGCATCGATGCGCTTGCCATGTGCGGCATTGCGGCGGCTGACGATCTCATCGATGAAGGCGCGATAGGATCCGAGGTCGCCAAAGTCCCTGGTTCCGCGCATCAGCAGAGCATCGCGGATCGCATTCTTGAGATGGCCGTGGGAACTTTCGATCGAGCCGTTCTCGTGCGCGACGCCCTTGTTGTTGCGCGTCGGCGTCATGCGATAATGGGCGCACAGTTCGTCGTAGCGATGCGTCAGATCGACCTTGGCGTCGGCATCGAGGTTGCGGAAGGCGGCCGATAAGCTGTCGCTGCGATGATAGAGCGGCGAACCGCCAACCGACCACAGGGCGTTCTGCAGCCCCTCGGCCAGAGCGACGAAGCTCTCTCCACCCAGGATGACATGGGCATGCTCGAAGCCCGACCAGACCAGCCGGAAGTGATAAAGCAGATGATCGAGCGATTGGCCGGCGATCGTCACGCCGAGGCTGCCCATGTCGGTAAAATCCGACAGTCCTAACCGACCGGGTTCGTGCATCTGACGGAAGATCACTTCCTGCTCCTGACCGTGAACAGCCCGCCATGATCGGATACGACGCTCAATCGTACGGCGAACACCTTCTGACAGCTCTGGATGACGCCGCAGCATCTCGTTGTAAACGGCGACCGCTCGGATGCCGGGCGCGGCCTTGAGGAGCGGAACAACCTCGGCGTCGAAGATGTGCTCAAGGGGATCGGGGCGACGCCGGTCGCGCGGCGGCTTGGTCTGCGATGGAAGACGCGCATCCTTCTCGATGCGGTAAGCCGTCGCCCGGCTGATCGACGCCTTGGCGGCAGCGACCTCAATGGGGTTGTTTTGTCGGTACTTCATAAAAAGCCTCGTCTGATGATCGGTTACATGGCGACCCGGCACAAAGGTGATTCTCCATTCTCAGAAAATCACCGACGCTACCGGGCCAACCGCGATCATGAGACGCCGAAAAATTGCGCCGCGGCGGGGGTGTAACTCCAGTCGGGCTACGCCCTCCCTTCGTCACACCCCCGCCGCCGAGTCTCATCCTGATTGACGCTGAGTCTCACCTTGTTTGTCGCCGCGCAGACAGACAAACTTATCCGGCAAGCGAAATCGTCCATCAGTATGAAGAGCGATGGCGCATCGAGACAAGTTATCGCGAACTCAAGCAGGAGCTTCTCGGTAGCGAACTGACCCTGCGAAGCGGCACGCCGGAGACTGTCTATCAGGAGGTCTGGGGCGCGTTGCTGGCCTACAATCTGGTGCGGCTCGAAATGGCAGAGGTCGCGACCGAAGCCCAAGTCGAGCCAACCCGACTAAGCTTTATCACAGCCCTGCATTACCTGCGTCACGAATGGGGATGGATGGCGATCGAAGCACCCGGCAAAATCCCCGCCCACCTCACCAGATTGAGAAACAGATTGGCAGACTTGCTGCTGACAGAAAAACGGGGGCGATCATGCCCCGTGTCGTCAAAAAACTGCCTGCCAGATACCCGATAAGAGCCGTAAGCAAACCTAAGTGAACTGCATTACCGCTTCGGCGGGGCTTTTCATTTGTGCTGACATTGCCGCCGTGTCCCGGCGACTGGCGGAGCGGCGGTTGACAAAATCGCCTGAAACCTGAATGCCATAGGCTCACTGGATTTAGACTGGAAAAGGCCGAATGACCGACAACAAGAACGACAAGCCGCTCTTCGGGCGCCCCTGGACCTTTATCCGGGGCGTTCCATCCCTGAAATTCCTGCCGCCGGAAGGGCCGCTGGAAGTGGCCTTTGCCGGCCGCTCGAACGTCGGCAAGTCTTCTTTGATCAACGCGCTCGTCAGTCACAAGGGGCTGGCGCGCACCTCCAATACGCCTGGCCGCACGCAGGAACTCAACTACTTCGTGCCGGAGGGCTATTCGGGTGAAGGCGGCGACCTGCCGCCGATGGCGCTGGTCGACATGCCGGGCTACGGCTACGCGCAGGCGCCGAAAGATCAGGTCGATGCCTGGACGAAGCTCGTCTTCGACTACCTGCGCGGGCGCGCGACGTTGAAACGCGTTTACGTGCTGATCGACAGCCGCCACGGAGTGAAGAAGAACGACGACGAGGTTCTCGATCTGCTCGACAAAGCGGCCGTCTCTTACCAGATCGTTCTCACCAAGACGGACAAGATCAAGCCGCCGGCGGTGACCAAGCTGCTCGCGGAGACGACGGAAAAGATCAAGAAGCGGCCAGCCGCTTATCCCGGAATCATTGCCACGTCATCGGAAAAGAGCGAGGGGCTTGATGACCTGCGCGAGGCGATCGCACAAACGGTCGGCATCGCCAACTGGAAATGAAAGAGGCGCCCCGGGGTGGAATTGGGCGCCTCTAGAACCTGCCTGAACTTGCTTACATCTTCGGCAGCAGAACCTTGTCAACGACGTGGATGACGCCGTTGGACTGTTTCACGTCGGCGATCGTGACGTGGGCGACATCGCCGTTTTCATCGGTGAGCGTGATCTTGCCCATGCTTTCCTTGGCCTTCAGCAAACAGCCGCCGACCGTCGTGATGTCGTGTTCGCCGCCGTCGGCCTTGATCATCTTGGCAACCGTCTTGGCCATCGCATCAGCGGCGACGACGTGGCAAGTCAGAACCTTCGTCAACTGGGCCCTGTTCTCAGGCTTCAGCAGCGTATCGATGGTGCCGGCGGGCAATTCCGCGAAGGCTTCGTTGGTCGGAGCGAAGACGGTGAAAGGTCCCTTGCTTTCCAGCGTCGATACGAGGCCGGCTGCCTTGACGGCGGCAACCAGTGTCGTGTGATCCTTCGAGTTCATCGCATTTTGGACGATGTCCTTCGTCGGATACATGGCAGCGCCGCCGACCATCGGGTTCTTGGCCTGCGCAGCGAAAGCAAATGCGGAAACGGCAGCAGCAAGCACATTCAAGCGCAGTGCGGACTTCATCATGATTGTTCTCCTCTAACGTCCGCGCACAAGACCGGCCGAATGCCGGCGTTCCGTTGCGGACATGAGGATCTACGAAAGGCTCGTAGGAAGAGTTTCAGTGCGCTTGCTGAAAAACATCAGCGGCGATGCGCCGTGCCGCTCGCCACGATCGGCCCCGTGACCTGCCCCGTCGGCGACCCGCCAAAGGGTTCGAGGCTAACGGCGAGGGTCGCGCCCTCGTCTATACTGCCACGCATTTCAGCGGGTATGACCAACTCGCCTGCCTGATCTGGAGGAAACAGGCCAAGCGATCTTGGCGCGCCGCTTGCCGGAACAAGCCAAAGCTCCAAGGACTTCTCTTCAGGCTTGCCGGTCGCCACGGGTACGATCTTCAGTTTTCCGCTCCGCCGCTCATAAGAGGCCAAGAGGTTGACCTGGCTGTTGGCGGCGGTCAGCTCAGCCACAAGCGGCGCGGAAGTCTGCGGCGGAGCGACAAGGACGGTCGCAATCGTCAGTGCGCCCACCGTCATTAGCAGCGAGACGAGCGCAAGACAGCGCCAGAAGACGATGGAGGCCCACAGACCGCGTGCAGGAGCCGCGGTCGCCTCTGGCGAGCCGAACAGCCGCTCTTCGATCTGCTTGAACGTTTCCTGACCGGGGCTGACGACGTCGTAATCATCGTTGAAAGCGGAGAGGTTGGTCTCCCAGCGGCTGACGATGGCTGCGAACTGTCTATCGCGGCGCATCCGCTCCTCCACGACCCGCCGATCCTTGAAAGAAAGAACACCAAGAACATACTCACCGGCGAGTACCTCGTCGCGGGAGCGGCCTCCCTTGCTCTGATCCGGCGATGTCATCGTTCCATGCACTCTCTCAGTTTCAAAAGGCTGCGACGCAGCCATGTGCGCATCGTGTTCAAAGGGACGCCAAACTGATCGGACAGTTCCTGATAGCTTTGTCCTTCGACGTAAGCTTTCTTCACCGCCATTGCCCGATCAGCTTCCAACTCTTCCATGCAGGTGTCAATCCGCCTTCCCTCATCCTTGATCACAGTCTGTATCTCTGGGGAAGGATCGTCATCCGCGAGGTCGTATGCGCTGTCCAGTTCGTCGGCGACCGGCTTGCGCGCGCGCATGATATCGATCGCCTGATTGCGGGCAATTGCCGCAAGCCAGGAGGACGGCGACCCGGAGCCGGCGGCAAAGACGCCGGCGCGTTGCCAGATCTTGACGTAGACTTCCTGCAGCGCCTCCTCGGCCTCGGTCCTGTCTCTCAAGATACGCAGGCAGATGGAAAGGAGTTTCGGGCTCGTCTCGCGATAGAACGTCGCAAAGGCCTTGCGATCGCCGATCGCAACGAGGCTTATCAAATATGCGATTTCGTCGCTGGTCATCCCATGCCTCTTGCCAAACGCCCCGCCTCCTCGAACCCGCTCGCCAGCACATACGGAAAACTAATGGGCTCTAGATTATTCCATCTGTCAAAAACTTGAGATAAAAGGCCGCGATCAATTCCGCGGGGTATCCCATGAACCAGTCCGAAAGCGAAACCCAGGCACGCCTCCTTGCACAGGCCCTGCCCTTCATGCAGCGTTACGAAAACAAGACGATCGTCGTGAAATACGGCGGCCATGCCATGGGCAACGCCGAACTCGGCAAGGCTTTCGCGAGCGATATCGCACTGCTGAAACAATCGGGTGTCAACCCGATCGTCGTCCATGGCGGCGGACCGCAGATCGGCGCGATGCTGACCAAGATGGGCATCGAATCGAAATTCGAAGGCGGGCTGCGCGTCACCGACGCCAAGACCGTCGAGATCGTCGAGATGGTTCTCGCCGGCTCGATCAACAAGGAGATCGTCGCGCTCATCAACCAGACCGGTGAATGGGCGATCGGCCTTTGCGGCAAGGACGGCAACATGGTCTTTGCCGAAAAGGCGCAGAAGAAGGTCAAGGATCCGGATTCGAACATCGAGCGCGTGCTCGACCTCGGCTTCGTCGGTGAGGTGGTCGAAGTGGACCGCACGCTGCTCGACCTGCTTGCCCGCTCCGAGATGATCCCTGTCATCGCTCCGGTGGCTCCCGGTCGCGACGGCGCAACCTACAACATCAACGCCGACACGTTTGCCGGGGCGATCGCCGGTGCGCTGAATGCCACCCGCCTGCTTTTCCTGACGGATGTTCCCGGCGTTCTCGACAAGCAGGGCAACCTGATCAAAGAACTTTCCGTTGCGCAGGCGCACGCGCTTATCGCCGACGGAACGATCTCAGGCGGCATGATCCCGAAGGTCGAGACCTGCATCGATGCGATCAAGGCAGGCGTCCAGGGCGTCGTCATCCTGAACGGCAAGACGGCCCATTCCGTGCTGCTCGAGATCTTCACCGAGCATGGCGCCGGAACGCTAATCGTTCCCTGATCGCATTTAACCCGCGGCGGCATAGACCGCCGCGGCAGCTTCCTTCAGCTTCTCCATCATCGCCCGATATGGTCCCGGTCCGTAGCTGACGCGAGCGACGCCGAGTCTTGCGAGCGTCTTCACATCCGGCGCCCCCGGCCTCATCATGATGTTGACCGGCAGTGTTGACGCGCCGCAGATTTTCTCGATCAACGCTGGATCAATCAGCCAAGGCACGAAGAAGCCGCTGGCACCGGACGCAGCGTAAGCCTTGCCGCGCTCGATTGCTTCGTCGACGAGGCCCGCATGCTTGGATTGGTCGCCTTCGCGCAGGAACAGATCGGTGCGCGCATTGATGAAGAAGGCAATGCCACGGCCATGCGCCATCTCGCGAATAAAGCGGATGCGGGCAGTCTGCTTATCCACAGGATGCAGCCCCTCTCCGCCAACCACTTGGTCTTCGAAATTGATGCCGACGGCGCCCGCGTCGATCAGCGTGGCGACATTGGCGGCCGCTCCGGCAGGCTCGGTCGAGTACGCCCCTTCGAAATCGACGGAAAGCGGCAGGTCGTTGACCGCCGTGATCTGGCGAGCCGTGGCTACCAAGGCGTCCAGCGGAATCTTCTGACCATCCCCATAGCCTTGTGCTGCGGCAACCGACCAGCTTCCCGTCGCCAGCGCTTTGGCCCCAGCCTCGGTCACGGCCTTCGCCGTTCCAGCGTCCCATATGTTGTAAAGGACGACCGGATTGCCCTTTTGGTGCAGCGCGCCGAACGCCCTTGCTTTCTCAGCCTGGTTCATTGAATTTCCCCCACAAACAGCCTCTTGGGCTTCATCTTCTCTTCGTGTTGCAAAAGCCATTGCTTGCGCCAGAGCCCGCCGCCATAACCGGTCAGCGACCCGTCGGCACCGATCAGCCGGTGGCAGGGGATGACAATCGCCATCTGGTTCGCCCCGTTGGCGCGGCCGACGGCACGCACCATCTGCGGGTTCTCCATGCCACGTGCAATGTCGCCGTAGGCGCGTGTCTCGCCAATGGGTATTTCCATCAGCTTCGACCAGACCCGGCGCTCGAAAGCCGTGCCGAATCCCAGCGCAAGCGGCGTCCGGAACGCCGTGGACCGGCCACCGAAATAGGCTTTCAGCTCGGCATCGATCTGCTCGATCGCCGGCGTGCGGCCGGATGCAACCGAGGAGCGCGTCTTGCGCTGCAGCTTCTCCAGTTCTGCTGGCAACGCCTTGCGGTCATGGAACTCAAGAAGATGCAGATGCGTCTTGTCGGCCACCGCCACCATGGGGCCGAGCGGCGTTTCAAACCAATCGGCAACCAGAAGATCGCGGTTCTGCGACATGACAGGCGCTTTGCCGATCAGCCGCTGAAATGCGGCGCGGAACCCGCTGCCGGACTCATATCCAGCCTCGATCTGAGCATCGATGACCCGCGCGCCGTTCGCCAGTTGTTTTGCCGCCTCGCCGAGACGCCGGTAGCGGGCGATATCGAGAAAAGTCATGCCGAGCGTCCGCTTGAAAGCCCTCCGTACGGTCGAGGGATCGTAGCCGCGACCGATCAGGTCGTCCTCCGTCCAACGCGCTGCCGGATCGCCGTCGAGTGCATTGAGCAGCTCGTCGACGAGCGGCTCCCGGCCCGCCTCTTCCAGCGGCCGGCACCGTTGGCAGGGTCGGAATCCCGATTGCATGCAGGTGGCGACGGTATCATAGAACAGCGTGTTTTCCCGTTTGGGCTTGCGAGCCGGGCAGGTCAGCCGGCAGAAGATACCCGTTGTCTTGACGCAAACGTAGGCAAGGCCTTCGTAGGCCGGGCTACGGGCAATCAGCGCATCGTAGAGCGCATCGTCACTAGGAAGATCGAAAAGCATGAGGCGTTCTACCATCCCTTGCGGGCCGCGTCCGCCGCAAATCGGGCGTCTATTTTATTCGGCGGCATCAATGACGGCTGGTATCGACCGCCTGGGCGAACGCGCCGGCAGCAGCATTGATTCCTCCTCCGCATCCTGCGGTGCTCCCCAGAAGGCCTCCAGCGTCGGGCCATTCTTCACCATCCGTCTGCGAACGAAGAACTCGACAAGCTCGTGAAACCAGACGCGCCTTCCCATCTGCGTAGGTCCACGGCATTGCTTTTCGGGACCGCCGGGGCGAAGCATCCGCGACCCAACCCGCCCGAGCGATTGCATCGCTCGACAGCTACCGTGTCGCCTGGGAGCTGATCGACCACGCTCGCTACAGCTATTGGGGCGGCAAGCGCGCGGTCGTCATGCAGTTCTCGCGCGGCTGTCCGTATCTCTGCAACTATTGCGGCCGGCGTGGTTTCTGGACCCGCTGGCGCGAACTCGGCGTCGATCAAAGTGACCTCATGCCCGGCATCGATCAGCGGGACGCCGATCGAAAGTAGGCCAAGCGGCGGAAGATGATCATCCGGGATACGGCTGCCGATTGCGGTATGCGGCGGATTTATCAGGGTGATCTTCACTGGCTGTCCCCCGGGTTGCAGACGCTGCAGAACAGACCCACACGATGGCAAAAATCAGCGAATATCGTCTTAAAGTTGAGAACTTCCGAAGGCATTTTTGCGAAGATTTGCGCCGAAAGACTTTGGCACAGGCCGCAGGCCATGCCATAACGCCCCCATGACCAAGATAGATCGCACGCCAACCAAGGCGGACTTCTCGCATGTGACCGAGTGGGTTTTCGACCTCGACAACACGCTCTACCCGCACCACGTCAACCTTTTCGCGCAGATCGACAAGAATATGACGGCCTACGTCTCGACGCTGCTGCAGATGGAGCGGGACGAGGCGCGCAAGCTGCAGAAGCAATACTATCTCGATCATGGCACGACGCTGCAGGGTTTGATGATCCACCACGGCGTCGACCCGAATGACTTCCTCGAGAAGGCGCATGCGATCGACTATTCGAGCCTGACGGCGCAGCCCGAACTGGGTGCGGCAATCAAGGCCCTGCCGGGTCGCAAGTTCATCTTCACCAACGGCAGCGTCAAGCATGCCGAGATGGCGGCCGGCGCGCTCGGCATCCTCGAGCATTTCGACGATATCTTCGACATTGTGGCGGCGGACTTTGTGCCGAAGCCAGCGCAGGCGACCTATGACAAGTTCGCGGCGCTCAAGCGCATCGAGACCGGCAAGGCGGCAATGTTCGAGGACCTGCCCCGCAATCTCAAAGTTCCAAAGACGCTTGGCATGCAGACCGTCCTGCTGGTGCCGAACAACCTCGAGGATACGGTTGTCGAATGGTGGGAAAAGACCAGCGGCGAGGACGATCACATCGACTTCGTGACTGACGATCTTACTGATTTTCTTGCGAAGATTGCCGGCTAGATTACCAAAGTTTCATCCAGCTTACCGATCTTTAATTGGGCAGTTTGCCGCACCGGCCCTACCCTTTCATCTGTAATCCCCATTAAGATTGCAGATTGAAAGGAATTGAAATGTCTCGGAACAAGCTGATACTGGCCGCACTCTCCTCCGTCATGATCGTCGGTGCCGCAGCCGGCACCAGTTTTGCTGCGTCACACGACAAGAAGCATCATCCGCCTCGCCAGCAACACCGCATGGGCATGATGATGGGACCGCGCATGGGCGCGATCCGTGAAGTCATCTTCGTTCGGATGCTGAAGCAGTTCGACACGAACAAGGACGGTCAGATTTCCAAGCAGGAAGCCAAGGATGGCATGGAGGCAATCTTCGTTGCCATCGATACCGACAAGGACGGCTCGCTGACGCCGGGCGAGATCCGCAAGTACCACGAAGCCAAGATGGCCAAGGCGAAAGCTCCAGCCGACGATGCCGCGGATGACGATGCTGCACCGATGGCACCGCCGACCGATGCCGACAACGCGCAGCCGGCACCATCGCAGCCCGGACCCGACGGCGGCCCCGATCGCCGCGGCATGCATGGCGGGATGATGCGCGGCATGATGATGATGCAGCGCTTCGATACCGACGAGAACGGCCAGATTTCCAAGCAGGAAGCCGAAGCCGCCTTCGAGAAGTTCTTTACCTGGATGGACCGCGACAAGAACGGCGTGATCTCGCTCGACGACATGCCGGATCGGCCGCTCCCGTAAGCAAAGACTTACCGATAGCGAGGCCTGCCGCTCCGGCGGGCCTTTCTATTCGTGGTGCTCGTAGAAATCCTCGATGATCTTCCACGCGGCGTCCGCAGTGTCGACGAAGCTGATCAGATCGACATCGTCGGGCGCGATCGTGCCGAACTCAGCCAACGCCTCGAAATCGATAATGCTGCGCCAGAACTTTTCCCCAAACAGGATGAGCGGCATCTTTTCCATGCGGCCCGTCTGGATCAGCGTCAGGCATTCGAAGAACTCGTCGAGCGTGCCAAAGCCGCCGGGAAAGACCGCGATCGCCTTGGCGCGCACCATGAAGTGCATCTTGCGGATCGCGAAATAATGGAAATTGAAGCTCAGTTCCGGCGTGACGTAGACGTTCGGCGCCTGCTCGTGCGGCAGCACGATGTTGAGGCCGATCGAGGGGGCGCCCTCGTCGGCCGCGCCGCGATTGCCGGCTTCCATCACACCCGGACCGCCGCCCGTGACGACGACATACTCATGAAAATCGAAGCCTGCCGAATATTTCGAGCACAGCCGCGCGAACTTGCGTGCTTCGTCGTAGTACACCGACGCTGCTTCCAGATTGGCGCGCTGCGTCTCGTTTCTCGCCGCCCAGGCGCTCTGGCCGGGAGCCGGAATGCGCGCACCGCCGAACATGACGACGGTCGACTTGATGCCGCGCTCCGTCAGCAACATTTCCGGCTTCATCAATTCCAGCTGCAGGCGGATCGGCCGCAGCTCCTCGCGGCACAGAAAGTCCTCATCGGCATAAGCAAGACGGTAGGCGGGCGACAGCGTCTGCGGCGTCTTCGGCACGGCCTCGGCGCGGTGCTTGTCGGTTGCGCTCGTCTTCAGCGGGTCCCAGACGCCATCCTTGCGCCGCAGCCTGCCGTTTCTTGCCTTTGCCATGTCGAAATGCCTTTCAGTATAGCCGGCAAACACTGCCGGTAGGTCGTTTCATGCGTGAATCGGGAGAATTACCATGCCCCGAAAAATCATTCCATTTTACCCTTGCATGGGATAGAGCAGATCGCATCCCGCCAATCACAATTCCCGGAGGCTTCGGTCTCCACGATAGAGATCGAAGTTTAAGGAATTCCCATGAGCGCCACCGACCTTTCTTCCCTCGAAAAGACCGTCGAAGCTGCTTTCGATAACCGCGACAACGTCAATACGTCCACGAAGGGCGAGGTCCGCAATGCCGTCGAGGCAGCGCTCGAACTCCTCGACGGCGGCAAGGCACGCGTTGCCGAGCGCGGTAGCGACGGCGCCTGGAAGGTCAATCAGTGGCTGAAGAAGGCCGTGCTCCTCTCGTTCCGTCTGAACGACATGGAAGTCGTCAAGGGCGGTTCGGGCAACTCGACCTGGTGGGACAAGGTGCCATCCAAGTTCGAGGGATGGGGCGAAAACCAGTATCGCGCCGCGGGCTTCCGCGCCGTGCCGAACTGCGTCGTGCGCCGCTCGGCCTACATCGCCAAAAACGTCGTGCTGATGCCGTCCTTCGTCAATCTCGGCGCCTTTGTCGATGAGGGCACGATGGTCGACACCTGGGCGACGGTCGGTTCCTGCGCGCAGATCGGCAAGCACGTTCACCTGTCGGGCGGCGTCGGCATCGGCGGCGTGCTCGAGCCTATGCAGGCAGGCCCGACCATCATCGAAGACAACTGCTTCATCGGCGCGCGTTCGGAAGTCGTCGAGGGCTGCATCATCCGCGAGGGCTCGGTTCTCGGCATGGGCGTCTATATCGGCAAGTCGACCAAGATTGTCGACCGCGCGACAGGCGAAGTCATGTACGGCGAAGTGCCGCCCTACTCCGTCGTTGTCGCGGGATCGATGCCGTCGGGCAACGCCACGATGGCCAACGGCCTGCCGGCACCGCACCTCTATTGCGCCGTCATCGTCAAACGCGTCGATGAAAAGACCCGCTCGAAGACCGGCATCAACGAACTGTTGCGCGACTGACAAGTCGTGATGTTCCGGCGGCCTGCGCGTCTTGGGAGATACGCGCCGCCCGAACGCTGACGCCGGACATCGATCCGGCAAAATGGACGGCACATTTCAGCAAGGCGGTATCGCCGCCTTGCCTTTTCTTTGCCACTACCGCTGGATAGTTCCTCACCCATGACCGCTACCGATCCCGTCGCCAATCTCCAGGTTCTGATTCGCTGCCCGTCTGTCACGCCAGCCGAGGGCGGCGCGCTTTCGGCGCTCGATGCCATGCTGTCGCCGCTTGGCTTCAAGGTGGACAAGGTGAAGGCGACAGCACCGGGAACATCCGACATCGAGAACCTCTATGCGCGCCTTGGCGATGACGGCCCGCATCTGATGTTTGCCGGCCATACCGACGTGGTTCCGGTTGGCGACGAGCAGGCATGGTCGCACCCGCCCTTTGCCGCCGAGATATCAGGTGGCGAGCTCTTCGGCCGCGGTGCCGTCGACATGAAGGGCGGGGTTGCCTGCTTCGTTGCGGCCATCGCACGCCATATCGAGAAGCATGGAGCGCCGAAGGGTTCGGTCTCCTTCCTGATCACCGGCGACGAGGAAGGCCCGGCGATCAACGGCACGATCAAACTACTACAATGGGCAGCCGAGCGCGGCGAACGCTGGGATGCCTGCCTCGTCGGCGAACCGACCAACCCGGACAAGCTCGGCGACATGATCAAGATCGGCCGGCGCGGATCGCTCTCCGGCAAGATCACGGTGCACGGTGTACAGGGCCATGCCGCTTATCCACATCTGGCCGACAATGCCGTGCGGGGTATCGTACAGTTGACTCAGGCGCTGATGGACCCGCCGTTCGACGGCGGTACCGACAATTTCCAGCCGTCCAACCTTGAGGTGACGACCATTGATGTCGGCAATCCTGCGACGAATGTCGTACCGGCCAATGCGACGGCGAGCTTTAACATCCGTTTCAATGACACGTGGACGGCCCAGAGCCTGCAGCAGGAGATCCTGCGCCGCCTTGACGCAGCCGCCGCCGACAGCGTGTTCCGTCCCGGTCGCGCGCCACTGAAGTACGATATCGTCTGGGCAGAGCGGCCGAGCCACGTCTTCCTGACGCGCAACAACGCGCTGATCGCCTCGCTCTCCTCCGCTGTCGAGAGTGTGACCGGCCAGTCGCCGAAACTCTCCACCACAGGCGGCACGTCGGACGCCCGTTTCATCAAGGACTACTGCCCCGTCGTGGAGTTCGGTCTTGTCGGCCAGACCATGCACATGGTCGATGAACGCGTCGCTGTTTCCGACCTCGAGCGACTGACAGTAATCTATGAAACGTTCATCGAGCACTGGTTCGCGAATGCCGGGCTTTAGAGAAGTTCAATATTATCTGGCGGGGATCTGGCTGCTGATCCGCATGGATCCGCGTGGGTTCCGCTTCCTCGACATGTCGGAGCGCGGCGTCAACCGCTCGTTCTGGGCAATCCTATGGTGCCTGCCGCCGATGGGAATCTCGTGGCTCTGGTGGCGCCAGGCGTTCCTGCAGACGATGCCGCCGCATACCGATGTCGGCGCGCTTTTCTATTTCCGGCTCGGGCTCGTCGAAGCCGCCAATTGGTTCGTGCCGCTGGTCTTTGCAGGCTTGCTGCTGCTGGCCTTCAAGAAGGGCGAGCGTTTCGCGCCCGTTATCGTCAGCGTCAATTGGCTGGGTGTCCCGCTCTCCTATATCAACGGCCTGCTGCTCGCACTAGTCTTCTTCCTGCCCCAACTTGTCGGCGTCGTCTCGCTGCTGCTGCTTGCCTTCATGCTGGCGCAGGTCTTTGCGATCGCACGCATTCTCAGGATGATCTTCTACGGCCAGGGCCTGATGATCGGGGCACTCACGCTGCTGCTGCTCGTGCCATCGCTCATGCTGTCGGAATACCTGCAGCGCTTTCTCGGCATTTATCCGGTATAAATCGACCGGGATCGACCTATTCCGACAGTGCAATCATGCGCGCCTTCAGGAGGTCGACCATCCCTTTCACCTTCATCGTCAGCGCGCCCGGCGGCCGGAGTGCGTAGATGCCGCTGCCATCTGGCCTCGGCAGCATTGTCGGGAAGAGCCGCACCAGCCTGCCATCTCTCAATGGCTCGGCCACCAGCCATGTCTGCAGGTGGATGATCCCAAGCCCGGCGATGGCGCTTGCAAGAAGCCCGTCCATGTCGCCGCAAACAAAACGACCCGAAACCTCAAGTCGGTCTTCGGAGCTGGTTTCGCCGAACTGCCACATCCCGGCCTTCATTGGCTTCGGTGTGGTCAGGCAGGCGTGATGCACGAGGTCTGCCGGTACCGCGGGAACACCGTGCCGCTGAAGATAGGACGGCGCGGCACAGACGACGCTCTCCGTTGTCGCAAGCTTCGTCGCGAGAAGCGCGGAATCCTGCAGCTTGCCAATGCGGACGGCAAGATCGATGCCATCCTCGAGAGGATTCACGGCCCGATCCTCCAACGACAGTTCGAAATGCACCTTCGGGAACCGCTCCAGATAGACCGGCACCAGCGGAACAACGTGACGCTGGCCGAAGCAGACCGGCGCCGAGATCATCAGCCATCCCTGCGGCTCGTTCGCCATCGCCGCGACGATGCTTCGGGTCTCCTCGAGCTGGCCGAGTACCTGCCGGGCGCGGTGGCAAAGCGTCTCACCTGCCGATGTCAATGCGAGCCGGCGTGTGGACCGGTAGAACAGCTCCACCCCAAGCTCGCCTTCCAGCATGTCGATCTGCCGCGATATCGATGATGCCTGCATATTCATATCCCGGCCGGCGGCGGAAAAGCTCCCTCCGGCAACAACCCTGAGAAAGACATCCAGCCGATCCGCGAAACCCGTCATCTTTGTCCTCCACGCAAAGCTCTTGCGGATATAGAGACGATTATCGCAGTCGGACGCAAGCATTAAGGTCTCCCATAGTCAATGCAACGGGCCGGGCACCAAGGCTCGTCCAAATTTTCCAGCCGTCCCTGAGGCGGCCGAGTGCGCCCGCCGTTCCTTCGAGAGGAAAAACATGTCTTCCTTCGCAATCGTCAGGCCAGACCCGAAAATGACGCGGCTACTCGACAGCGCAATCGACTCCGCGCTGGACGAGAAGCGGCTCGTCGGCACCGTCGTCCTGGTCGCGCGGGAGGGCCGCGTTGTCTACAGCCGTGCCGCCGGCATGGCGGACCGGGAGAGCGGCCAGCCGATGAGCACAGACACGATCTTCCGGCTTTCTTCGGTGACCAAGCCGATCGTCGCCATCGCCGCCATGCGGCTTGTCGAGCAGGGGCGCATCAATCCGGCCGATCCCGTCGCCCGCTGGCTGCCCTATTTTTATCCCCCGCTGGCGGACGGATCAGCACCCGTCATCACCATCCATCATCTGTTGACGCATACGGCAGGTCTCGGCGACGGCTTCAATGGGGATGCAAACAAGCGGAAGCCCGACGGCGCCGATATCGCGGGCAGACACCCCAGCATCGCGCTCGAAGAAGAGCTTCGCCGTCTTGCAACCGAACCGTTGCTCTACGAGCCCGGCAAGGGCTGGCGCTATTCGATCTCGATGGATGTTCTCGGTGGCATCATCGAGAAGGAGACCAGCGCGCCGCTAGGCGAGGCAGTCGCCGCGCTCGTCACGAAGCCGCTTGGACTTTCCGACACTGCGTTTCATGTAACCGACCGCGGCCGCCTTGCCGTCCCCTACAAGAATGCAGCGCCACAACCCGAGCCGATGGGATGGGAGGATTCGATCATTACCCCTTCCGGTGTGTTCGGCTATTCGCCGGGGCGCATCTTCGATCCCGATATCTATCATTCCGCCAGCGGCGGCATGGCAGGCACAGCCGGCGATATCCTCGCCATACTGGAAACCATAAGACGCGGCGGAGCGCCGCTGCTTGATGCGAGCACCGTTTCCGCGATGATCCGCGACCAGACGAACGGCCTGACCGGGCTTCAACGACCCGGGCTGGGTTTCGGCTACGGCTGGGCTGTTGTCACCGATCCCGACCGCGCCGGGCTGCCGCTGGCGCGGGGAGCGATCCAGTGGGGCGGCGTCTACGGCCACTCGTGGTTCATCGATCCGGAAAGGAGCCTGACGGTGGTGGCGCTTACGAACACGGCGCTCGAAGGGTTGTTCGGCGCCTTCCCATTCGATATCGGCACGGCCATCTATCAAGCCCGGTAGGCCAGGTCATGATAGATCGTCACCGTCATCGCTGCCCTCCAGCCTGCGGTGGCGGTCGGTGATGACGTCTGGATAGTCGACCTGCATGAAATAGAGCCCGTCGGGCGGCGCAACGGGGCCACAAGCCTTGCGGTCGCGGGCATCCAACGCAGCGCGGACATCGTTCGGCGTCCATTTGCCCTCACCGGCGAGCTTCAGTGTTCCCGCAAATGACCGGATCTGGTTGTGCAGGAAGCTTTGGGCCGTCGCGCGGATCTCGATCAGTTCGCCGCTTCTTGTCACGTCCAGCCGATCGAGTGTGCGGATCGGGCTGTTGGCCTGGCAATGGGCGGAGCGGAACGTGGAGAAATCGTGCTTGCCGACAAGTGTCTGCGCGGCGGCATGCATGGCCTTGTGATCAAGGGTCTTCGGCACCCACCATGCCTTGCCGGCCTCAAGCGCCAGCGGCGCCCGGCGGCTGATGATGCGATAGAGATAGTGGCGCCGCAGCGCCGAGAACCGTGCGTCGAAGAACTCACTCGCCGCTTCCACGCTGATGATCGCGACGCGCTCGCCGGCCAGCTTGAGATGGGCGTTGAGCGCGTTCTGAAGCTTGAAGCCCGACCATTCCCTGGCGAGATCGGCGTGAACCACCTGACCCGTGGCATGAACACCGGAATCGGTGCGGCCTGCCCCACGGATCGACACCGTCTCACCGCTCGCCGATCGGATCGCCTTCTCGATCGCACCCTGGACGGACGGCCCGTTTTCCTGCCGCTGCCAGCCGACGTAAGGACCACCGTCATATTCGACGATCATGCGGTAGCGGTGCATCAAGGGAGCCTCGTACCTGATGCAAGTGGCGTTCCACGCAGGAAGTCGGCAGCCAGCAACGGCTTGCCACCAGCCTTTTGCAATTTGGTCAGGCGAACGGCGCCGGTTTCGCAGGCAACGACCAGATCGTCTGTCAGCAGTTCACCGGCGCTGCCGCTGCCTTGCGCAAGCTCCGAGGCCAGCACCTTCACCCGCTCAGGCTTGCCGCCGATTGCAACTTCGAACCATGCGCCGGGAAACGGCGCCAGACTGCGAATGTGATTATGGACTTCGGCAAAATCCTTGGAGAAGTCGATCCGCGTCTCACCCTTGTCGATCTTGGCGGCGTAGAGCACGCCGTCCGACGGCTGCGGCGTCAGGGGAAGATCGCCCATCTCGAGCTTGACCATCGCCTCCGCCATCGCCTTGGCACCGAGATGCATCAGCTTGTCGTGCAACTCTCCGGCCGTCATGTTGGCACCGATCTCGACTTCGCTGGTGAGAGCCACTGGCCCGGTATCCAGGCCTTTGTCCATCTTCATCACCATCATGCCGGTCTTTTCGTCGCCGGCCATGATTGCCCGCTGGATCGGGGCGGCTCCCCGCCAACGCGGCAGTAGCGAGGCATGACCATTGTAGCAGCCGTAGCGCGTGCCGGTCAGGATCGCCTCCGGCAGCAGCAGGCCATAGGCAACGACCACAGCGACGTCCGCATCATGGGCCCTGAAGCGCTCGCGTTCTTCCGGATCCTTGAAATTCACCGGGGTAAAGACCGGAATGGCGAGCAGTTCGGCCGCCTGCTGCACCGGCGACTTCTGCAGGTCCAGCCCGCGCCGTCCGCCTGGCCTTGGCGGTTGGGTGTAGACGGCGAGGATCGTGTGCCCGGCGTCGACCAGCTGTCGCAGGGTCGGGACAGAAAATTCGGGCGTACCCATGAAGATGATGCGAAGCGACATTTCTATCTCGCCATGTTTCCGGTCAGCCGTCTTCAAACGGGTTTACGAGCTTGAGATCAAGCCCCTTCAGGCACCTGCCCGCGACATTGCTGGCCCGCGGGGCGCCATGCATTTGCCCGCCTTCGTCGGATCGGCGCGCCTCGCAAGCAGGGCCGCACCGACGGACGTCCGGGTTAGAGAGCCTTCGTCGACTTCGCCGCCTTGGTGAACTTCTTGACGACCATGTCGCGCTTCAGACGGGAAATGTGGTCGATGAAAAGCACGCCGTTCAAGTGGTCGATCTCGTGCTGCAGGCAGGTGGCGAGCAAGCCGTCGGCCTCCACCATCTGCTCCTTGCCGTCGCGGTCGAGGTACTTGACCGTCACGGTCGCAGGTCGCTCGACTTCAGCGTAATAGTCGGGAATGGAGAGGCATCCCTCCTCATACACCGAACGTTCATCGGAAGAGGCGACGACGTCTGGGTTGACGAAAACCAGCGGTTGCTTCTCTTCGCCTTCGCGGGAAACATCAATGACCAGCATGCGGCGCGGCACGCCGATCTGGATGGCAGCAAGGCCGATACCCGGCGCATCGTACATGGTTTCAAGCATGTCGTCGGCAAGGCGCTGAAAATCGGCATCGACGCGCTCGATCGGCTTGGAAACCTGACGAAGCAGCGGATCGGGAAGAATGATGAGTGGCTTGATGGTCATGGCGTTCCCATAACGCATCTTTTTCCAGGATGGAATTATCCGGCAGGCAGGTGGAGCGCTTTTTTACGCCCCAGCCCGGAATTTCGCCGCGTTCCTATCGGGCGGCGCGGCGCGGAACGGCCAGCGAACGATGCTCGACGCCGGTACGGAAGCGCTGCAGCAGCGCGATCAGATTGTCGACTTCTCCGCGCAGGCGCCGAGTCTCGGAAGAGGTGTTCTCCACCATTCCTGAGTTCTGCTGCGTGATCGTGTCCATGTTGCGGATGGCGACGCTGACCTCGTCAACCCCGGTTGCCTGATCGCGTGCGGCAGCGGCGATATCGGCAACGAAGCGGTTGATGATATCGATGCGGTTGATCATGTCGTTTAGTGCCTCTCCGGTGCTGCTGACAATGTCCACCCCTTCGTTCACCTGTGTCGAGCTTTCCGAGATCAGATTCTTGATCGCCTTGGCCGCGTCTGCCGTGCGCTGTGCGAGCTGGCGAACCTCCTGCGCCACGACGGCAAAACCCTTGCCCGCATCGCCAGCACGCGCAGCTTCAACGCCGGCATTCAGCGCCAGCAGATTGGTTTGGAACGCAATCTCATCGATCACGCCGATGATCTTCGCGATCTCAGTCGACGATTTTTCGATGCCGGCCATCGCTGAAACGGCGCTGGTGACGAGCTCGCCCGAATTCTTGGCCTTCTGTTGCGTCTCGCGAACAGCGCCGGACGCCTTTTCGGCGTTTGCGGCTGTCTGACCGACGCTGACCGAGAGCTGCTGCAGCGCCGCCGAGCTTTCCTCGACGCCGGCGGCTTGCTGGGCCGTGCGCACGGCAAGGTCATCTGTGGCCTTGGCGATCACGTCCGTACCCCTCAGGATTTCACCAGAGGTTGCCCGCACCGAGGCGAAGGAGGTGCGAAGAGCCGCAACCGCGCGGTTATAATCATCGGCCATCGCCCTGAAGTTGCCAGGGAGGTCAGGAGGTAGGGTCGCCTCGAGGTCGCCGTTCGAGAGGGCCTCCAGGCCGCGGCGAAGATGGTCGAGCGCAATTGCCTGATCCTGTTCGGCTTTCGCCCTCTCTTCCTCCAGCTTGCGGCGCCTCTCTTCAAGCGCTTCGAGGTAAACCGAGATCGAGTAATCCATATCCAACATCGCCGCCTTGATAACGGCGGCAAGCTTCTCGGCCAGAACCTTGCCCTGCTGCTTGGCAAACATCGAGGGCCACTGCTTGGCCATCAGGCCCTTCACGAGTTCGCTCATCAGCAAGGCATAGCCGCCGATGTACCAGCGCGGCTCGAGGCCGATGCGGGCGTGTGTCTTGCCAACCGCGACCACGCCCTTCACGTAGCTTTCGTCGAAGTTGCCGCCCGCCAGTTTGGCCCAATGCTCTTCCTGACGCTTCTTGGCGTGTCCCATATGTGCCTTGTCGGCAAAGAAGTTCGCAACCTCCGATGTCTTCGCCAGCTTCGCGTAGAACTTGTCGAGGGCGCCGCCGAGCAGCTCCGAGATTGCCGGGCGCATCTCGCGCAGCGCCGTACGGGCTCCATCATCCAACTCGATGAAATCGAGGCGTTGCTTGAGCGCGCTGTCCGACTGCTGGCTGGTCATGATGTCTCTGCTTTGCGATTGATGCTGAAAGGAAATTTGAGCAGAGCTTTTGCGCAATATGGTTGAGCAATGGTTAAATGCGCTTACGATTCGTCAGCCGTCGTTTGTTCTCTCCGGTCATCTCGCCTGCCGCCACGCCTGTGGGATGTTCACGTTTTGATCTAGATATCTCATTTGAGTTTGCTATTGTTGCAAGCATGAACACCAACGCTGAGTCGCTTCTCCTCGCCCTGTCGCAGATAAGCCCCGCCATGCTGGCGCTCGCCGGAGGCGCAATTGCCGCGCTGATCCTGCTTTTGATCGTCCTTGTCGCCCACAGCGGGCAGGTGCGAAGAGAGCAGGCAGAGGTGGCGAGCTTCCGCGCCGCCGAGGCGGATGCGCGCATGGCCGAGCTTTTGAAGATCCAGGCGGAAATGCACGGGCGCATGTCGACGATGGCCGAAGTGTTCGGCTCGAGGCAATCTGAGCTGAACCAGGCGATCAACCAGCGTCTGGACGGAATGTCGCAGCGCGTCAGCACGACGATCACCGAACAGACCAAGTCGACGCACGAGAACCTACAACGGCTGCAGGAGCGTCTCGCTGTCATCGATGCTGCCCAAAACAACATACAAACGCTGGCGAAGGACGTCGTCGGCCTGCAAGCGATCCTTTCCAATAAACAGACACGCGGCGCTTTCGGCCAATCGCGCATGGAGACGATTGTCGCCGATGGCCTGCCGATGGGCGCCTATGGATTCCAGCAAACGCTGTCCAACGGCTCGCGTCCCGACTGCACCATCCGGATGCCCAACGGCGCGCCGCCCCTGGTGATCGATGCGAAATTCCCGCTTGAAGCCTGGAACGCGATCCGAGACGCGGGCGGACCGGATGGAGCCAAGGTCGCCTCGCAGCAGTTCCGTCGCGACATGGAAACGCATATCCGCGATATCTCTGAGAAATACCTGATCCAGGGAGAGACGCAGGACACGGCCTTCATGTTCGTGCCGTCTGAATCGGTCTTCGCCGAGATCCACGAGAATTTCGAAGCAGTCGTGCAGAAGGCGCACCGATCGCGAATCGTCATCGTGTCACCTTCGCTGCTGATGCTCTCCATCCAGGTCATTCAGGCCGTCCTAAAGGATCAACGGATGCGGGCCCAGGCACACGTCATCCAGGGTGAAGTCGCAAACCTGATGGACGATCTCGGTCGCCTCGACGAGCGCGTCCGCAAGCTGCAGGGGCATTTCGCGATGGCGCAGAAGGACGTCGACATGATCGTCACGTCCGCCGACAAGCTGAACAAGCGTGGAGTGAAGATCGAGGCTCTGGAGTTCGAGGGCGGTGACAACAGCAACAGCAAGACCACGGCACGAGACAATGACGCCGCGCCGAAATCCGTCGACAGCCGCAGTGGGCTTCTCAAGCTCAGGGTGGTTGACGACGAGTAAGGCCTTCGGGCAGTGTCGCGCCCAAGAAAGCATTGGACGGGACACCCATGATCACAGTTTTCGGCTCTATCAATATGGACCTCATCGCCACCACTGCGCGCTTGCCTAAACCCGGCGAAACGGTCGCCGGCAATGGATTCTCGACGGCGGCGGGCGGCAAGGGCGCCAACCAGGCGCTTGCCGCGCGACGCGCCGGGCGCGCCGTTCACATGGCAGGGGCCGTCGGTCGGGACGGCTTTGCCGAGGCGGCGCTCGCATTGCTGAAGGAGGCCGGCACGGGGCTTGAAACCGTCAAGCAGGCCGACGAGCCGACCGGAACCGCACTGATCCTCGTCGGCGGCGACGGCGAGAACATGATTGCGGTGGTGCCCGGTGCGAACGGCACGGTGACACCAGCCGACGCCGACGCAGCGATATCAGCGATGAACAAAGGCGACATTCTGATGCTGCAGCTCGAGGTGCCGGTTCCGGCCGTGGAGCGCGCGTTGGCCGGCGCCCGGGCGAAGGGGGTCACGACGGTGCTCAACCTTGCGCCGCTGATCGACGACGCTGCACGCCTCGGCCGTCTTGCCGACATCGTGATTGCGAATGAAACAGAGTTCGAGCGCCTTGCCGGCCAGGAAACCATGGGGTCCGACGATCGCGAGGCCGCGCTGAAGCGTCTGAATGCCGAAACCGGGCAAACCCTGATCGTGACGCTCGGTGCAGACGGGGTCATCGCAATCCGCGATGGCGTCATCTCGCGCGCCAAGGGGCTGAAGATCGAGCCGGTCGATACGGTCGGCGCCGGCGACACCTTCTGTGGCTACTTCGCCGCAAGCCTCGACGAAGGGCTCGATTTCGAGGCATCGCTACGCCGAGCAGCGATCGCGGGTTCGCTCGCCTGCCTCAAGCAAGGTGCACAGCCATCGATACCGTCCAGCGCCGAAGTCGCAAACAAGCTATAAAGCAATTCTCACGGCGGCATGCTTGGGCCGCTTGGCGCGGATACCTTCGATTTTCTTTGGATTTCATTCAAATTTAAGAGATTTCCGGCGATGTTCCAGCCATCACCGGACCCCTCTCAGGGGCCGGCCTCTGTAACGGCTGCTCCATGAGGGGGCGACGCCTTCGTCCCCTGTGCCGATGAATGCCCCGTTCGGCACATCCTTGCTCCCCGAGGAATCCATGTTCATCTTTCGCATGAAGTCGCTTGCAGCCAAGCTTATCCTCATTACCGGCATTGCCATCGCCCTCGTCCTCCTCGTTTCGAACTTCTTCCTCATCGGTGAGACGCGCAACCGTGTCCAGACGCTCACCATGGATCAGGCCGATCTGGAGGCGAAGGCGATCGCCAACGAGGTCGCCTCCTCCGTTGGCGAATTGGCAGGGGCCGCACGCTCAATGGCCGGCACCATCGGCCGCGGTCAGGAAGGGAAGTATCTCGACCGCAAGGCCGTTTTAGACATGCTGAAGGCAAACGTCGAGCGCAACCAGTTCGCCTTCGGCAGTTGGTTTGCCGAAGAGCCGAACGCCTTCGACGGCCAGTCGCCTTCGATGGCCGGCAAGGTCGATTTCGGCGCCGCCAAGGATGGCACCTTCAACCCGTACTGGACGAAGAGCAAGGACGGCGGCTTCACCTTCTCGACCTTCGATTCCGACTACAAGGCTGCCTGGTACGCGCTCGCCGCGGAAAGCAAGAAGGGCGCGCTGTCGCCGCCTTATGCCGAGACGACGACCGGCGAGAATACGGCCATGACCTCGATTGCCTACCCGGTCATGTCGGGCGGCAAGCTGATCGGCGTCAGTGGCGTCGATATCTCCCTGAAGTCGCTCCGGGACAAGCTCTCGACACTTCATCCCTTCGGCTCTGGCCGCGTCACGCTGCTCTCACAGACCGGCAAATGGATCGTCGCGCCAATCGCCGAGCTTTCCATGAAGGACTATGACGGCGAAGGCGCGGATGCGGTGAAGAGCGCGCTCTCGACCCTGCAGCCATCGGTCGTCAAAAATCTGACCTTTGACGGCTACGAGCCGTTCGACCGCGTCGTCTATCCCTTCGCCCTGCCCGATGTGAACACGACCTGGGTCATCCTCGTCGACGTGCCGCACACGGCCATCAACGCGCCCGTTCAGGATCAGACCTTCATGATGGTCGCCGCCGGCATCCTCGTGCTCGCAGCCGTCATGCTCGCGCTCTATCTCGCCGTCCGCTCCCTCGTTCAGCGCCCGATCGGCAGTCTCGTTGCCAGCGTCAAGGCGCTCAGCGACGGCCGCTACGAACAGCCGGTCGCCGGTCAGGATCGCGCCGACGAGATCGGCTCCGTGGCCAAGGCCCTTGAAGGCTTCCGCTTTGCGCTCGCCGACACGCAGCGCCTTCAAGCCGAGGCAAACAGCCAGCGTGATGCAGCCGAAGCCGAGCGCGGTCGGTCGGAAACCGAGCGGCATCAGTCGATTACGTTGCAGCGTCACATCGTCTCGATCGTCGGCTCCGGCCTGTCGGAGCTGTCACAAGGCAATCTCGGCCACCGCATCACCGAGGACTTCCCGGGCGAATACGCCAAGCTGAAGCAGGATTTCAACGCGGCGCTGGAAAGCCTCGAAGAAACCATCAACACGATGAACCTCAGCGTCGTGAACATCGGCTCGGGCACGAGCGAAATCAGTGGCAGCGCCTCCGATCTCGCCAAGCGCACCGAGCAGCAGGCAGCAAGCCTGGAAGAGACCGCAGCGGCCCTCAACGAGCTCACCGCGCAGGTCAATTCCAGCGCGGAGAACGCCCGCACAGCTGCCGACAACGTCAACCTCGCCTGCGAGGATGCGGAAAAGTCGGGCGAAGTGGTGCGCAAGGCGATCGCTTCGATGCAGGGCATCGAGCAGTCGTCCACCGAAGTCTCGCGTATCATCGGCGTCATCGACGAGATCGCCTTCCAGACCAACCTGCTGGCGCTGAATGCCGGCGTCGAAGCAGCGCGTGCCGGTGAAGCCGGCAAGGGCTTCGCCGTTGTCGCACAGGAAGTCCGTGAGCTGGCACAGCGTTCCGCCAATGCCGCCAAAGAGATCAAGACGCTCATCAACACCTCGGCCGTGCAGGTCAAGGAAGGCGTGGATCTGGTCGGTCGCGCCGGCGATACGCTGCACAAGATCTCCGAGCAGGTCATGGGCATCAATGGCCTTATCCGCCAGATCTCGGCATCAGCCAGCGAACAGGCGATTGGCCTGAAGGAGATCAACCAGGCCATGAACCAGATGGACCAGGTTACCCAGCAGAACGCCGCCATGGTCGAGGAGACGACGGCCGCCAGCGTCACGCTCAACGATGAAGCCCAGACTCTGAAGCAACTCGTGACGCGCTTCCGCGTATCCGGCATGGGCCACGCTTCGGCGCTGCGCTCCACGGCTCAGCAGATGCGCGCGCCGAGCGCGGCACCAGCCTATCGCCCGGCAGCCGCACCACCACCACGCCGCGCGGTTCCTCAGGCGCACGGTTCGGCCGCGCTCGCCCAGGACAACTGGGAAGAGTTCTAAGCCGAGTCCGATGGCTTGAAACGAAAAAAGGCGCCTGAACAATCAGGCGCCTTTTTTCTGGAATATTGAATGCTCAAGCTGCGTTCGAGGTCTGCTCCTCGTTGAGGAAGGCATAAATCGCCGAAGCAGAGTCGGTCGCACGCAGCTTGGCGACGAGATCGTGGTCGCGCAGCACGCGGGCGATGCGCGACAGCGCCTTGAGGTGATCGGCGCCTGCGCCTTCCGGCGCGAGGAGCAGAAACACCAGATCGACGGGCTGATCGTCCAGCGCCTCAAAATCCACCGGCTGATCGAGACGTGCGAAGATGCCGACGATGGAGTGGACGCTTGCGAGTTTGCCGTGCGGTATGGCGATGCCGTTTCCGACGCCGGTCGAGCCCAGGCGCTCGCGCTGCAGGACAACATCGAAAATTTCCCGCTCCGAAAGTCCTGTGACTTTCGACGCCTTTGCAGCCAATTCCTGGAGGAGTTGTTTCTTGGAATTTACCCTGAGGGCGGGAATGATCGCATTTTGCTGCAGCAAATCTGCCAAAGCCATTTTATTTTCCTTCTGCGCCAAGAAAGGGAGAGCGGCAGCCTAACTGCCGCCCATCGCCTGATCTCAGCTTTTGATGCTGGCTGCATCAATCCAGCCAATGTTACCGTCATGGCGACGATAAACGATGTTTAGTTGTTCCTTGCCGGGGCTACGGAACAGCAGCAGCGGCTCGTCCGTCATGTCGAGCGCCATCACGGCGGTCGCTACCGACATTGTTTTCAGTTGCTTGGTACTTTCAGCGACAATCGCCGGCGCGAAGTCGTCTGGAATCTCGTCGTCCTGGTCCGACATCCCATCCATGACGGTGTACGCGACTTCAGCAGAACCATTCTGGTGATTTCCGGAGTGGTGATCCTTCAGCTTGCGCTTGTAGCGGCGAAGACGCTTCTCGATCCGTTCGGAAGCGGCATCGAAAGCCAACTGCGGATCCATCGCCTCTCCGGCGGCATGCAATACAACTCCGCTATCGAGATGGAGCTTGCAGTCGGCGGAAAACCGGGCGTTGGCCTTTTGCACGATCACCTGACCAGAATACCCTCCGTCGAAGTATTTCGTGACGGCTACACCGATTTGGTCCTCAATCCGCTGACGGAACGAGTCACCAATTTCCATATGTTTACCGGATACACGCACACTCATGGAGTTTCCCTTCTTATAGTGGTTTGCGAGTACCAGTTTACGCCAAGGCTCACCCTCATCCAAGCACTTCGCGCGATCCCAAGCAAGATCGGCCGAAGTTCCCGGCTTCAGGCGCCCTGAGGATGATGGGGATAACTTCCAACGCTGTCCACAGCGCCAATTGCGGCGCGCTTCTAGCCAGAAGTTACCAAAATGTCAACAGACACATTCATTAGAACTCGGAAATACACGCATTGGTCGCCGCACCCGACAATCAAAAGCCCGCGACCTTGGCCAAGGCCCGTTTCTCCCGCCTGCGCTGGACGGACGAAGCGATATTCATTGCCTCACGGTACTTCGCGACCGTACGGCGGGCAAGATCGACGCCGCCCTTCCTCAGGATATCCACTATATCGTCATCGGAAAGCACGGCATCCGGGCTTTCCTGCATGATAAGGGCGCGAATCTTATGGCGCACAGCCTCGGCCGAATGGCTGTCGCCGCCTTCGACAGCACTGATGGAGACGCTGAAGAAATATTTGAGCTCGAAGAGACCCCGCGGCGTCAGCATATACTTGTTCGACGTCACGCGGCTAACGGTGGATTCGTGCATCTTGATGGCGTCGGCCACCGTCTTAAGGTTGAGCGGTCGCAGGTGATCGACACCGTCCATCAGGAAGGCATCCTGCTGCCGAACGATCTCGCTTGCGACCTTCATGATCGTCTTGGCACGCTGATCGAGGCTCCGGGTCAGCCAGTTGGCGGTCTGCAGACATTCCGACAGAAAGGCGTAATCGTCACCACTCTTCGTGACTTTGGAAAAATACGCTTGATTGACCAGAACGCGCGGCAGCGTGTCGGGATTAAGCTCGACCAACCAGCCGCCGTCGGAGCCTGCGCGCACGACGACGTCGGGCATGATCGCCTCCGACATTCCGGCTTCGAAGCCCGCGCCCGGCTTCGGATTGAGCTGGCGGATCTCGCCCAACATATCGAGCAGATCTTCTTCGTCCACGCCACAAAGCCGCTTCAGCGTGGCGAAGTCGCGCCGCCCCAAAAGCTCGAGATTGCAGACCAGCGCCTGCATGGCGGGGTCAAAGCGGTCCTTCTGCCGAAGCTGGATCGCCAGGCATTCGGCCAGGTTGCGTGCGAAAACGCCGGGCGGATCGAGCGTCTGCAAGGCGGCGATCACGCGCTCGACATCGTCGACGCTCGCGCCCAGCCTATCGGCAGCTTCCGTCGCATCGCCCAGGAGATAGCCTGCCTCGTCCAGCTGATCGACGAGGTACTGGGCGATCAGGCGATCGGACATGTCGGGCAAGATAAAGGGCAATTGCTGGGCAAGGTGATCGCGTAGCGAGATCTGACCGGCAACGAAATCATCGAGATCGTAGCTTTCTGCCCCTTCGCCGTTGCCGGGCATCGACTTCCACTGGCTGATCAGCTCTGGAGCGTCGGCGCGCTGCGGGACGCCGTCATCGGGAAAGACGTTGGCATAGTTGGCATCGAGTTCGTCGCTGAGGCGGCTTGCACCGCCGGTGTTGCCACTCTCGTACCAGTCGCCCGACAAAACCTCGGTTCGGCTGTCGTAGCCGCCATCGCCGGGTTCTTCCACCTGCGGTGCGTAGGCCTCATCCTCCGCGCCTCCGCGCTCGGTGATTGCGTCCGCTTCATTTGACGGAAGTTCCAATAGTGGGTTCTTTTCGACTTCCTGGGCAATGAACTGCGTCAGCTCGAAATGCGTCATTTGCAGCAACTGAATGGACTGCATCAGTTGCGGTGTCATCACCAGCGACTGGTTCTGGCGCAGGAAAAGATTGGCCGACAGTGCCATAGCGGACGCTAAACTCCCGTTCGTCTCCTCCGGGAAACCGCGTCCTGTCACGGGCTCAGGCCACGGAAATCCAAGTTGGCCCAAAAATTGCTTTTTTATTCTATTTGGTCAAGCGGATTTTATTCTATTTGGTCAAGCGGAACTGTCACAGAAGGTGAATTTCCGCAGCGCCGGAGCGCGTCAAAGACTGAAATTGTCGCCCAGGTAGAGGCGGCGCACTTCCGGATTGTTGACGATGTCGTTGGCACGACCATGCGTCAGGACTTCGCCAGCATGGATGATATAAGCGCGGTCGATCAGCCCCAGCGTCTCGCGCACATTGTGGTCGGTGATCAGCACGCCGATGCCGCGCGCCGTCAGATGATGAACGAGATGCTGGATGTCAGCGACAGAGATCGGATCGACGCCCGCAAACGGCTCGTCGAGGAGCATGAAGGTAGGATCGGTCGCCAGTGCGCGGGCGATTTCGAGGCGGCGACGCTCACCACCGGAAAGCGACACGGCCGCGCTCTTGCGCAGCTTGCGAATGTGAAACTCGTCGAGCAGTTCATCGAGCTTCTTCTCGCGCGCAGCCCTGTTGTTGATATGCACTTCCAGAACCGCGCGAATGTTTTCTTCAACAGTCAGACCGCGGAAGATCGAGGCTTCCTGAGGCAGGTAGCCAACGCCCAGTCGCGAACGGCGATACATCGGCATCGTCGTAACGTCATTGCCGTCGATCTCGATCGTACCCTCGTCAACGGGCACAAGCCCGGTGATCATATAGAAGCAGGTCGTCTTGCCGGCGCCGTTCGGACCCAGCAGGCCAACGGCCTCGCCGCGTCGAACGACCAGCGACACGCCGTTCACGACACGCCGGGTGCTATAGGTCTTGGTCAGACCGCGCGCAATCAGCGTGCCCTGGTAACGGCTTTTGTCACCGGCCGGGGTCTCAGCAGCCGCTTGGGGGCCGGACCTGCCGGACATGGTCGATAGCGAGAATAACTTCACGTGGTAAGGCCGGGGTCAGTTCTGTTTCTGTGACTTCGGATCAAGCTGGATCTGGACGCGCCCCCCGCAGCTATCCAGCTGTGCCTGTCCCGTCTCCATGTGCACCGTCAGCTGGCAACCAGTAAAGACGTTCGGTCCATCGGTAAGGACAACCTTTTCGCCCTTGAGGATGAAAAGCTGCTTGGTCATGTCGAAAGAGCCGTTATCGGCGGTGGCTGTCTGCGTGCCCGAGTTCAGGAACACCTTGTCCGTCACGATGATGTGATCGATATCAGTGTTGCCCGATGAAATCGACGCTGAAGCGTCCTTGGCGCCGGCTGCCGGGGCCGCATTCGCGTCGCCGCCCTTCGGCTTGTAGTAGACCGTCATATGTCCGGCCTGCAGCGTCGTCTTGCCCTGCACCACTTTCACATTGCCCGTGAAATCGGCCGTGTGTTCCTGATCGTGGATCTCCAGCTTGTCGCTCTCGATCTGGATCGGCTCGTCCCTGTTCAGCTTCAGGCCGTCCATCTGGCTGGTCGTTGCCTGCGCCAATGCGCCTCCGGCCAACAGCAGCAGCGCCACCGCGCCGTTGAGGAATACTGCTCCCGCCTTGCGGGTAGAAATGCGACAATCGTTTGTCATGGTGACCCGGCTGTTAAGTGCCCTGTTTGTGAATGGTGGAGGGATCGACATTCATGCGTACATTCCCCTCGAATGTGATCGTCCGCCCCTTATCCGTCATCTTGATCGACTGCGCAACAATAGAAGCGGTATCTTTCTGAATACTTACGGGATCCTCGCTCGTGAGCTTCCCGCCTTTGATGTCGACCTTGGCGCTCTGGAAGTTGGCCGTCAGCCCGTTGCTCAAAAGGATGACAAAGGGGGATTTGACATCGAGATTGTCGGTCGCACGGTCGTAGTCTGCAGCCGTCGCTTCGACGCGGGCGATCAGATCATCCTTCATCGGCACTGCAGCCTTGATCTTCTCAAGCGTCATCAGGTTGGGATTCTTGATATCCTGAAGCGCCCGCTCGGCCAGCATCGAATAGTTGATCCCATCCGAATTGCGGCCCGAGATCGCGGGTTTCTCCATCACCACCTTGCCGTTCTCGATCTTGGCACCCTCGATCTTGATGTTCTCCGGCAGGTAGGTGCGAATTACGGAAATACCAATGAAGACCAGCGACACCGCAACGGCTGCGATCGGAAGTATCATCTTCAGGCGGCGTACACGTGCGGAATGGAAGCGCGCAGCGCCATAGGCGCTTCGCTGCGGCCTCACATAGTCAGCCCTTCCGCTGGAGTTCAATGTATTGAGCATAAACCTGGTCCGTGTCGGTGATCGGGCAGCGCATATAGGCATTGCCGCGCCCGATCACAGTTCGTTTCGCATTATTACACTGACTTGCCAATATGGATTTTTTTCTGCAACAAGCAACAAAGGCGCCGACGCGTGGTAAATCGATGTGTCCGAACGGCGCAGGAGCCCTAGATTTACGGGATCGCGCGGCTCGCCACCCCCTGGAGGAATGAATGGACAGTTCGATGATCGCGGATCGCCGCAGGCTTCGCCGCAAGGTCGGTTTCTGGCGCGTCGTCGCAGTATTGCTGCTTATGGTATTGGGTTTCGCTGCTTACCGGGTATTCCTTGGCGACATCGCAACCAGCCGGCCGCACGTCGCCCATGTGACCATTTCCGGGCTGATCACCGATGATGACGAGCTGCTGGAGCGGCTGAAAAAGATTGAAAAGAACGACGCGGTGAAGGCCGTCGTCGTCTCCATTTCCTCACCCGGCGGCACGACCTATGGCGGCGAAAGGGTCTTCAAGGCGATCCGCGCCATTGCCGCCAAGAAGCCTGTTGTATCCGACGTGCGCACGCTGGCTGCTTCCGCCGGCTACATGATCGCGACCGCCGGCGACATGATTATTGCCGGAGACAGCTCGATCACCGGCTCGATCGGGGTGATCTTCCAATATCCGCAGGTCAAGCCGCTGCTCGACAAGATCGGCGTTTCACTCGAGGAGATCAAATCCTCACCGTTGAAGGCCGAGCCCTCGCCATTCCATCCAGCGAGCGAAGAGGCCAAGGCCATGATCAACGATATGATTGTTGACAGCTATGGCTGGTTCGTCGATCTGGTCGCCGAACGCCGCAAGCTGCCGCGCGAGGAAGTGCAGAAGCTTGCCGATGGCACCATTTTCACGGGCCGCCAGGCACTCAAGATCAAGCTGATCGACCAGATCGGCGGGGATGACGATATCAGGGCCTATCTTGAGACACGCAAGGTCAGCAAGAGCTTGCCTGAGGTCGATTGGGACAAGAAGAGCAGCACGTCATTCCTGCTCGCAGACAGCGCGTCTCAGATCCTGACGCTGCTTGGCTACGACGATCTTGCCAAGGCTCGCGATCTCGGTGGAATCCTGCCGCAAAAGTTGCTCCTTGACGGGCTCCTTTCAGTTTGGCAGGTTGGCCATGACTGATAAGAAATCAATAATTTAAGGGGGCGAAAGTGATCAAGTCCGAACTGGTGCAGATAGTTGCAGCCCGCAACCCGCATCTTTACCATCGCGACGTCGAGAATATCGTCAACGCGGTGCTCGACGAGATCACCGACGCGCTTGCGGCGGGCAACCGCGTCGAGCTGCGCGGATTCGGTGCGTTCTCTGTAAAGAACCGCCCGTCCCGCTCAGGCCGCAACCCACGTACCGGCGATACCGTTTTCGTCGAGGAGAAGTGGGTTCCCTTCTTCAAGACCGGCAAGGAACTGCGCGAGCGCCTCAACCCGGGACAGGCCGACGAAGAGGATTGATCCTCGCCTGCGTGGCAGCCTGCGGCAAGCCCGCACTTGAACTTGGCTCTCGGCCCACTATCCTGCTGACCAGATCAAAGCGCCGCGTCGACGACGGCGCGCGATGAAATATGGAGGCCGAGCATGGCGAAGAAGATCACCAACCTTTTGATTTTTCTGCCACTTGGAATCATCTTGATCATCTTCTGCGTCGCCAACAGGCAGATCGTGACGCTCGCCTTCAATCCGTTCCGGCCGGATGACCAGGTCCTTTCCCTGTCGGCGCCGTTCTTCGTGTTCATTTTCATAACGCTGATCATCGGCATTTTGGTCGGCTCTGCTGCGACCTGGCTCACCCAGGGCAAATACCGCAAGCGCGCGCGAACCGAAGCGAAGGAAGCCGTTCACTGGCAGACCGAGGCGGACCGCCACAAGACCCGAGCCGAGGAAATTGCGGGGCAACTGCCGTCGAGGTGACGCGCTCGCCAGGGCCTAAAGGTTAGAGCGCGTCGACAAACCGGAGCGTGGCGCGCAGGCTGAAATAAGGCCGAGCAAGCACTTGCAGCCATAGACCCAGCTTCATAGCTATATAAAATAGAACCCACTGCACATCTGCTAGGCACAGTCGTTTCGCGACACACGCCCGCGCCTTGCGAGGATGAGACCATGAATATCGACGAAATCCTGCGGTCAGTCGTGGCCGTTCGCTCCTCAATTCCGGAAGATGCCTTTACAGCAGGCACGCTCGGTACCCGCCGGGAAGGCAGCGGCGTCGTCATCAAGCCATCCGGACTGGTCCTCACCATCGGCTACCTGATCACCGAGGCCGAGGAAGTTTGGCTGACCACGCTTGACGGGCGCGTCATCGCAGCCCATCCGCTCGCCTATGATCAGGAGACCGGGTTCGGCCTGCTTCAGGCGCTGGGGGATATCGGCCTGCCGGCATTGGAATTCGGTGATGGCGCCGGAGCCAGCCTCGGCGACCCTGTCGTGCTGGCGGATGGCATCGGCCAGTTCGTGGAAGCCAGGATCGTGGCAAAGCAGGAGTTCGCCGGCTATTGGGAATATCTGCTCGATGAGGCGATCTTTACCACACCCGCCCATCCGTCCTGGGGCGGCGCCGCACTCATTGATGCCCAAGGCAAGCTGCTCGGGATCGGTTCACTGCGCCTGCAGATGAGCCAGAACGACGAGATTGCCGATATCAACATGATCGTGCCGATCAACCTGCTTCCGCCAATTCTCGATGACCTCATGACACGCGGCCGCGTCAATAAGCCGCCGCGACCGTGGCTCGGAGCCTTTTCCGCAGAGAGCAACGGCGATGTGGTTGTGATGAGCGTGGCTGACGGAAGCCCGGCGGCTCAGGCCGGCTTGCGGCGAGGCGACATCATTTCCGAGATCCGCGATGGCGAAGTCGATGGACTTGCCGATTTCTACCGCAAGGTCTGGAGCAGCGGCCCGGCCGGCGCGGAAATCCCGATGCGGGTGCTGCGCGACGGCCGTGAGGCGTGGCTGCGCATCAGGTCCGCCGATCGCAACGCTTTTCTGAGGAAGCCGCAACTGCAATAGGCCTGCCAAGCGAAGAACGGTGCTAGACGGCCGGATAGAAACTCATCTCTTCATAGTCGCCCTCCGCTGACGTGCCCGATCCCGTGACGATGAACCCCTTGGAGCGATAAAAGGCGTTCGCGCGATCGTTCTTGACCAGGCATTTCAGCCGATACTTTTTATGTGGCCAATCCGGCAGCGCCGCAAGCAGGGCAGCGCCGATCCCCTGCCCTCGCCAGAATTTGCTGACATAAAGCATGTGAATGAAATCGTCCGGCGCCCACAGTGTCATGAAACCCGCGGCCTCGCCGTTCGGTGCCTCTGCGAGCCACAGATGTTCGCCCTGCGTGTGGGCTTTGAAGTCCTCGTGGCGGAAGCTGGCGGGATCAACCCACACGAACGTCTCGCGGCGGACAGCCAGATATATGTCGGCAAGCCGCTCCAAATCCGACTGACGTGGCGATCTGATCGTCCACTTTACGGATTGTGGCTTCGTCTGGACGGAGAAATCTGTCAATTCGGACCCTTATTCTGCGGCCTTGGCACTGACAGCAGCGTTGAAACTGGAAAAGAACTGCTGCGCCAGCTTCGTGGACGTCGAGTCGATCAATCGCGCACCGAGCTGCGCGATCTTGCCACCAACCTGGGCTTTTGCCGCATATTGCAGGACCGTTTCGCCGCCGTCGTCCTTCAGCACCACATCGGCGCCCCCCTTGGCGAAACCGGCAATACCGCCCTTGCCCTCGCCCGAGATCGTATAGCTTTCGGGCGCCTTGATGTTGGATAACAAGACCTCGCCGTTGAACGTTGCAGAAACCGGACCGATTTTGACCTTCACCACCGCTGCCAGCTCGGTCGGAGATTTCATCTCCAGGCTCTGACAGCCCGGAATGCACTGCTTCAATACCTCAGGGTCGTTGAGCGCTGCCCATACGACATCCCGAGGAGCGGTAATCCGTTCTTCGCCGGTCAAGTCCATCCGAAATCCTCCCATTTCGACCTGCCTCAATTTATCACAGCCGGAAAGCGCTTTGCCAAGGTGAAACGGAATGCTATTTGCACGAGCTCTATAAAATTGAAGCACGCGGAAGATCACGTGAGACAGAAAGAACGCCGGCCGGGCCTGAAATCCGCCGCCGGCCCCTCCGGCGGACGCCGCGCCGACGATCGAGGCACACGCCCGGCGAAGCCAGCGCCGGGCCTTGAGAAGGTGCGCGAACCGGCCTCCGTGCCTGGCGCCATCGACCGGCCCCTGATGGCGCGTACGGGCGAGCGTCCGGCCGAACGCGTGCCCGTCATCCTCGAATCCCTTGGCGCAGGCGACTTCCATCTGATCGACAGCGGCAACGGCGAAAAGCTGGAGCAATACGGGCCCTACCGGATCGTGCGCCCGGAAGGCCAGGCGCTGTGGCAGCCATCGTTGCCAAAGCAGGTCTGGGAAAAGGTCGATGCCGTCTTCACCGGCGATACCGACGAGGAAGGCACAGGGCGCTGGCGCTTTCCCAAGGAAGCGCTCGGCGAGACCTGGCCGCTCAATCTGCTCGGTGTGGATTTCTACGGCCGCTTCACGTCTTTCCGCCACGTCGGCGTCTTTCCCGAGCAGATCGTCCACTGGACCTGGATGAAGCAGCAGGTCGAGGCCGCCGGGCGGCCGCTGAAGGTGCTGAACCTCTTCGGCTACACCGGTGTCGCCTCCCTGGTTGCGGCCGCCGCCGGCGCGGAGGTCACGCATGTGGACGCTTCCAAGAAGGCAATCGGTTGGGCGCGCGAAAACCAGGCGCTGAGCCGGCTGGAGAAGGCGCCGATCCGCTGGATCTGCGAGGACGCGATGAAGTTCATCCTGCGCGAGGAACGCCGTGGCAACAGCTACGACATCATCCTCACCGACCCGCCGAAATTCGGCCGCGGACCGAATGGCGAGGTTTGGCATCTCTTCGAGCATCTGCCGCTGATGCTCGATATCTGCCGCGAGATCCTGTCTCCGAAGGCGGTTGGGCTGGTGCTCACGGCCTATTCGATCCGGGCCAGCTTCTATTCGATCCATGAACTGATGCGCGAGACGATGCGCGGCGCCGGCGGGGCCGTCGAATCCGGCGAGCTCGTCATTCGCGAGGCCGGACTGGACGGCAAAGCGCCGGGACGCGCACTCTCCACCTCCCTCTTCTCCCGCTGGGTGCCGAAATGAGCCATGAACACCGGGGCCACGGCCCGCACAAGGTCGGGCACGTGAAAGAGGTCACTTCGCTCGCCAATCCGATCATCAAAGACATTAAGGCGCTGACGAACAAGAAGTCGCGCGAAGAGAGCGGCACCTTCTTGGCCGAGGGGCTGAAGCTGGTGATCGATGCGATCGAGCTCGGCTGGACGATCCGCACGCTGGTTTACGCCAAGGCCGCCAAGGGCAAACCGCTGGTCGAGCAGATGGCGGCAAGGACCGTCGCCTCCGGCGGGCTGGTGCTGGAGGTCAGCGAGAAGGTGATCTCCTCGATCACCCGCCGCGACAATCCGCAGATGGTAGTCGGCATCTTCGAAAGCCGCTGGAAGCCGCTCCGCGAGATCCACCCGAAGCAGGGCGAGACCTGGATCGCCCTCGACCGCGTGCGCGACCCCGGCAATCTCGGCACGATCATCCGCACAGCCGATGCTGCCGGTGCCTCCGGCGTGATCCTTGTCGGCGAGACGACCGATCCCTTTTCGCTGGAAACGGTGCGCGCCACCATGGGCTCGGTGTTTGCCGTTCCCGTCGCCCGCGCGACACCGGAAGAATTCATTTCGTGGAAGAAGCATGCCGGCGTCTCCGTCGTCGCTACGCACCTGACAGGCTCGGTCGACTACCGGACGATCGACTACAAGAAGAGGCCCGTCGTGATCCTGATGGGCAACGAGCAGTCCGGCCTGCCAGAGCATCTTGCCAAGGAAGCCGACGCGCTTGCCCGCATTCCGCAGCAGGGCCGCGCCGACTCGCTCAATCTTGCCGTCGCGAGCGCCGTCATGCTGTTCGAGGCGCGGCGCCATCTCCTCTCACTCGACGAGGCCAAATGACCGAACAGACGCTAGAACGCCCGACACTGTTTGCCCGCCCGTTGCCGATCCTGGTCTTCATCATCATCGCCGTCGTGCTCGACCAGATCGTCAAGATCGTCGTCGACCATACGCTGCCGCTGCAGGAGCCGGTGCATCTCATCCCGATGTTGGCCCTCTACCGGACCTACAATCTCGGTGTCGCCTTCTCTATGCTGTCGGGCATGGATGGCTGGTTTATCGTCGGCATGCGCCTGATCATCGTCGCTTTCGTCATCTGGCTCTGGCATCGCACCGGCAAGCAACGCACCTTCGCCCATCTCGGCTATGCGCTGATTATCGCCGGCGCGCTTGGCAACCTGATCGATCGTTTCCTCTACGGTCACGTGATCGACTACATCCTGTTTCATACCGAAACATGGTCGTTCGCCGTCTTCAACCTGGCCGACAGTTTTATCACCATCGGCGCGGGATGCGTGATTCTGGATGAGCTGATACAACCTAAAAACGCAGACCGTTAAAATCTTACCGGTTTGCTGAAGGCATTTGGAACCGCCGTTATGTTATCCGGCGGCCATGCAAGGTCTCGGTCAATTGCACGAAAAACTTGCCGCCGCGTTCGGGCGGCCTACCGCTCATCGCGAAGGTGAGCGGGGTTCGGATGCTGCTGCTCATCAAACCGAGTTCGTTTCTCCGCAAGTCCAACGCAACCGCGTGGGCCGCAAGCTTCTGTCATGGTGGTTGGGCGGCCTTGGACTTGTTGCCGGCTCTGTCCTTGTCGCCGCAACGCAGGCGGGGGGCCCGTTGCTGCTTTCGATCGGCCTCGGCGTCGCCGCACTTGCCTTTATCGTCCTTCTCGCAATCCTTTCGACCGCCAGGCAGAGAAGTTCGAGGACGTACCCCACCGGCGTCTCCTCTGCATGGAGCCAGGGTGCGGCTCTCTTTGCCGATATCCATGACGCGCTTGGCGACATTACCGTCACGCGCCACATGGACCGGCGCATCATCGGCGCGAATGAGGCGTTTCGTCGGCTGACGGGCCGGCTCAATCCCGAGGGGCTAACCTGTGAGGAAATCGGCATCGCCTTTCGTCCCGGCACGGCGCCGCATCGCTTCGAGGTGGAGATTTCGACACCCGAGGGCCAGCGCATCTACTTCTGGCGTGACGTCGTTACCCGCGACCCGGCCGACGGACGGCTGCTGCTCCAGAGTATCGCTCGCGACGTCACCGAAGAACGGCTGACGGCACAAGCCCGCGAGGAGGCCCGGCAGAAAGCCGAATACAACAGCGCCGCCAAATCGCGCCTGCTTGCCACCGTCAGCCATGAGATCCGCACGCCGCTATCCGGCATCCTCGGCATGACGCATCTGCTGACCGAAACCCGACTGACGCAGGAACAGCAGAACTATCTCACAGGCATCCGCCAATCCGGCTATGCCTTGACACAGCTGGTCGAAGACCTCCTTGACTTCTCGACCATCGAGGTTGGTCGTTTCCAGCTGCGTCCGCGGGCGGAATCGCTTCGCAAGCTGCTTGAGAGCGTCGTCGAAATGCTCGCCCACCGCGCCCATGAAAAAGGTATCGAGATCGGGGCGACGGTTTCTTCCGAGTTGCCGGAACTCATGAGCTTCGATCCGGCACGCCTGCGTCAGGTCCTCTTCAACGTCATCGGCAACGCCGTGAAATTCACGCAGGCGGGCGGTGTTTTCGTGCGGGCATCGCTGCAGGGCAACGACGTCCTGATCAGCGTCACCGACACCGGGCCCGGCATGACCGAGGAAGAACAGAACCGCATCTTCGGCGAGTTCGAGCAGGGTGGAACGCCGATCGAGAAGAGCGCCGGGACGGGTCTTGGCCTCTCGATTTCCGCCCGCATCATGCGCGAGTTCGGCGGCTCGCTTACGGTGGCCAGCGAGAAAGGAACCGGCAGCGAATTCAGCATCAGGTTTCCGATCGACATTCCGGAGGAAAGCCGCGGTCGCCACAACGCCGTGCTTGCCGGCAGCGTCGTGCTGCTGCTGGCGCCTGCCGGTGCGGCGCGCATGGCGATATCAGAGACGATCGCAACGCTCGGCGGCGATTGCCACCTGGTCACAGATGGCACGAGCGCGCGTGACATGTTGCTCGCCATGGCGTCGCGCGGCCGCCGGCCGACTGACATCATCGTCGACCACCGCATGTCGGCAGAGTTCGCCGACCACCTCGCCGACCGTGCCGAGATCGCGGCACTCGGTCTACGCAAGATCTTCCTGGTCAACCCCGAAGAGCGCAACGCCCATCCCCTCGACCTGTTCGACGCCTGGCTGATACGGCCGCTGCGCGAACAGTCGCTGATCGACGTGCTGCGTGGGCGGATGCGCGGGATGGAAAAGCGCGATGCGTTGAACGACAACCAGCCCGGGTTCAGCGTCTCCATCCCCGAAGCCGGGCTCCAGGGCGGGCTGCGCATTCTGCTCGCGGAAGATGACCCGATCAACGCTATGCTCATTCGGGCAATGCTCGAAAAGGCCGGCCATACCGTCGAGCACGTCGAACATTTCGAGACGCTTCTCGACCGTGCGCTATCAGAGGGAAGCGTACGCCCCGATATCGTGATCAGCGATCTTTCCATGCCGGGCGGCGACGGTATCGATATGCTTGGCCGGCTACGCGGCCATGAGCGCCGACTCGATGTTCCGCCCGTCCCGATCATTGTACTGACCGCCGACAAGCGCGACGAATCCCGTAGACAAGTCTTGCTGAATGGTGCAAACCGCGTCATGGTAAAGCCGGTTGACCCGATAAGGTTGCTGACGGAAGTCCAAGCTGTTGCTGCGCTTTCGGCCCGCCGCGCGGAAGCGCGGTAGCCATCAAACAACCGGCACGTTTCTTGCGTGCGGCGGCTGTATGATGTCACTTTCCTGTCGCATATAAGTGTTTTATGGCGTGTCAAAAGCCGGCAACGGGAGAATCGCCATGTCAGTAGACGCTTTCAATAGTGCCGTCGCCGAGGTCCATCGGCCGTCGAGCCCGCTTGCGCCGAAGGAAGGTGATATTCTCGGCCGCATCGGCAGTCTTGAGACCCGCCTAGCCCGCACCGCCAGCGAGATCGATGCCGCCCAGGCCGTCCGCTTCCGAGTCTTCGTCGAAGAAATGGGTGCACAGCTTTCGCCGGAAGCCATGCGCCGCAAGCGCGATTTCGATTCCTACGACGCATTCTGCGATCATCTGCTCGTGCTCGATCGCTCGATCGAGGGCGACGGCGAGGACCAGATCGTTGGCACCTATCGCCTGCTACGACAGGAAGTCGCGATGGCGAACGGCGGCTTTTACTCGGCTTCGGAATTCGCGATCGACGAGCTGCTTGCCCGCCACCCGGATAAGCGGTTCATGGAACTCGGCCGCTCCTGCGTGCTGCCCGACTACCGCACCAAGCGCACCGTCGAGCTCCTGTGGCAGGGGAACTGGGCCTATGCGCTGAAGCATGGCATGAGTGCCATGTTCGGCTGCGCCTCCTTCCCGGGCATTCACCCGGAAAGCCATGCTCTGGCGCTGTCCTTCCTACATCACAACGTTGCCGCCAAGGATGAGTGGGCCGTTGGCGCGCTTCCACACCTTGCCCGTGACATGGATCTGATGCCGGCAGAAGCGGTCAACCCGAAGCGGGCGCTGATGGCGCTACCGCCGCTGATCAAGGGTTATCTCCGCCTCGGCGCGATGGTCGGTTCGACTGCCGTGGTCGACGAGGCCTTCAATACGACGGACGTTCTGATCGTCCTGCCGATCGCCAGCATTTCCGATCGCTACCTGAACTATTACGGCGCCGATGCCGGGCGGTTCGCGAGCTGATTTTCCACCGACGGAAAGATGGAGCGAGAGGCTGCCTCCCGCTCCACATTCGCTTACGATCCTGCCGTATAGGCTGCGATCGCGGCCATATTGACGATGTCGGAATCCTTCGCGCCCATCGAGGTGATCTGAACCGCCTTGTCGAGGCCGACGAGGATCGGGCCGATCACAGTCGAACCGCCGAGTTCCTGCAGCATCTTCGTGGAGATCGAGGCCGAGTGGAAGGCCGGCATGACGAGTACGTTGGCCGGGCCGGATAGGCGGCAGAACGGATACTGCTCCATCACCTTGCGGTTCAGCGCCACATCGGCCGCCATTTCGCCGTCATACTCGAAATCGACGCGGCGCTTGTCGAGGATCTTCACGGCCTCGCGCACGCGCTCCGAGCGCTCGCCCGATGGATGGCCGAAGGTCGAATAGGCAAGCATGGCGACGCGCGGCTGATAACCCATGCGGCGCGCAAAGCCTGCCGCTTCCACGGCGATGTCGGCAAGTTCCGCCGCCGACGGCATATCGTGGACGGCGGTATCCGCAACGAAGACGGTGCGGCCTCGGCAGAGTGCAACCGAGACACCGATCACCTGATGCCCCGGCTTCATGTTGATGCAGCGGCGCACATCTTCGAGCGCGGTCGAATAATTGCGGGTGATGCCGGTGACCATCCCGTCCGCATCGCCAAGCGCCACCATGCACGCGGCGAAGTGGTTGCGATCCTGGTGGATCAGGCGCTGGGCGTCGCGATGCAGGTAGCCCTTACGCTGCAGGCGCGCATAGAGATAGTCGATATAGACTTCGACGCGGGTGGAAATGCGCGCATTGACGATTTCCAGCCCCGGCCGGTTGAGATCGATGCCGGCGCGTTCGGCGGTCGCGTGAATCAGGTCCTCACGGCCGAGCAGGATCGCTGTACCGAGCTGCTGGTTGGCATAGGACATTGCCGCACGCATGACCTGTTCTTCTTCGGCTTCGGCAAAGACCACCCGTTTCGGACGGCGGCGAACGCGCTCGTAAAGGCTTGCCAGCGTCGAGGCGATGGGATCGCGACGAGCAGAAAGTTCGCGGGCGTAGGTGGCCATGTCGGCGATCGGCTTGCGGGCGACGCCGCTGTCAATCGCGGCCTGTGCCACGGCAACCGGGATCGCAGAGATCAAGCGCGGATCGAACGGCACCGGAATGATGTACTGGGCGCCGAAGCGCGGGCGGTTCCCCTGGTAGGCGGCAACGACATCATCCGGAACGTCTTCGCGGGCTAGGTTCGCGAGCGCCTGGACGGCGGCGATTTTCATGGCGTCGTTGATCGTGGTGGCGCGAACATCCAGAGCGCCGCGGAAAATGTAGGGGAAGCCCAGGACGTTGTTGACCTGGTTCGGATAATCGGAACGACCGGTCGCCATGATGGCGTCGTCGCGGATGCGGGCGACCTCTTCCGGGGTGATCTCCGGATCCGGATTGGCCATGGCGAAAATGATCGGCCGGTCCGCCATCGAGCGGATCATCTTTTCGGAGAAGGCGCCCTTCTGCGAAAGGCCAAGCACGACATCCGCGCCTTTCATGGCCTCTTCGAGCGTGCGCGCTTTGGTCTTGACCGCATGCGCCGACTTCCACTGGTTCATGCCTTCGGTGCGGCCCTGGTAGATCACGCCTTTGGTGTCGCAAAGGACGATGTTCTCAGCCACGAAGCCCATGGCCTTGATGAGCTCGACGCAGGCGATCGCGGCCGCACCCGCGCCATTGCAGACGAGCTTCGTCGTCTTCAGGTCGCGACCGGTCAACTCCAGCGCGTTGATGAGACCGGCGGCAGCAATGATCGCCGTGCCGTGCTGGTCGTCATGAAAAACCGGGATGTCCATCAGCTCGCGCAGGCGCTGCTCGATGATGAAACAGTCTGGCGCCTTGATGTCTTCGAGATTGATGCCGCCAAAGGACGGGCCGAGGAAGCGCACGCAGTTGATGAACTCGTCGACATTTTCGGTATCGACTTCAAGATCGATGGAATCGACGTCGGCGAAGCGCTTGAAGAGCACCGACTTTCCCTCCATTACCGGCTTGGAGGCCAATGCGCCGAGATTGCCGAGACCGAGGATAGCCGTACCGTTGGAGATCACCGCGACCATGTTGCCGCGCGTGGTGTAGTCGTAGGCCGTGGCCGGATCGGCGGCGATCGCCTTCACCGGAACGGCAACGCCCGGCGAATAGGCGAGCGACAGATCGCGCTGGGTCGCCATCGGCTTCGTGGCGTTGATCTCCAGCTTTCCGGGCCGTCCCATGGCATGGAATTCAAGAGCCTCGTTGTCGGTCACTGATGTAACCGGCCGCTGCTTCTTCTCGGTATCGGGCATTTTTCCTCCAACGTCTTGTGGGTGACGCCTTGCTCTTCCTCAATCGCGGTTGTCATCTATAGCGGCGGGCGGCTAGGGTTGGCACCTCTTTTTTGGAAAAAACTGCATCTCCGTGAACGAACGAATAGACACTGGAAGAGAAGCCTTTTCGGCTGCCGAGCTTGCTACGGAAGAAAGCCGTGCATCGGCGACGCCGATGATGGAGCAATTCATCGACATCAAGGCGAACAACCCTGACTCGCTGCTGTTCTACCGCATGGGCGATTTCTATGAGCTGTTCTTCGAGGACGCGCTGGAAGCATCCCGCGCTCTCGGCATCACGCTCACCAAGCGCGGCCAGCATATGGGGCAGGATATTGCGATGTGCGGCGTGCCGGTGCATGCAGCCGACGACTACCTGCAGAAGCTGATCGCCCTCGGCTTCCGCGTCGCCGTCTGCGAGCAAGTCGAAGACCCCGCCGAAGCCAAGAAACGCGGTTCGAAATCGGTGGTGAAGCGCGACGTCGTTCGCCTTGTCACGCCGGGCACGATCACCGAGGAAAAACTGCTTTCGCCGTCGGAATCGAACTATCTGATGGCACTTACCCGCATTCGCGGCAGCGCCGTGCCGTTGCTGGCGCTTGCCTGGATCGATATCTCGACGGGCATTTTCCGGCTTGCCGAGACCGAAGGCTCACGGCTGCTTGCCGATATCCTGCGCATCGATCCACGCGAACTCATCGTGCCGGACACGATCTTTCACGATCCCGAGCTGAAGCCGGTCTTCGACGTGCTCGGCCGCACCGCCGTTCCGCAGCCGGCCGTGCTGTTCGACAGCGCCACAGCGGAAGGGCGGATTGCACGTTATTTTGGTGTCTCGACACTCGACGGCTTCGGCACCTTCTCGCGCGCCGAGCTTGCCGCTGCCGCTGCAGCCGTCGCCTATGTCGAGAAGACGCAGATCGCCGAACGGCCGCCGCTTGGGCGGCCGGAGCGCGAGAGCGCCGCTTCCACGCTCTTCATCGATCCGGCGACCCGCGCCAACCTGGAACTTGCCCGCACGCTGTCAGGCGATCGCAATGGTTCTCTGTTGAAAGCAATCGACCGCACCGTGACCGGCGGCGGTGCGCGACTGCTTGCCGAGCGGCTGATGTCGCCGCTGACCGACCCCGCGCGCATCAACGAGCGACTGGATTCGATCGGCTTCCTGATGGAAGAGCCGTCGCTCTGTGGCGACCTGCGCCACCACCTCAAGCATGTGCCCGATATGCCGCGCGCGCTCTCGCGCCTCGCGCTCGACCGTGGCGGGCCGCGCGACCTCGCCGCCATCCGCCAGGGGCTGAGTGCGGCGGGCGATCTCGCCCGATTGCTGGCCGAAGCGCTGCTGCCGGAAGAGCTGAGACTTGCGCTTTCGAGCCTCCAGGCCCTCCCCTGCGGTCTCGCAGCGCTGCTTTCGGCAACGCTCGGCGACGCGTTGCCGCTGTTGAAGCGCGACGGCGGCTTCCTGCGCGACGGCGCCAATGCCGAGCTCGACGAGGTCAGGGCGCTGCGTGACCAGTCCCGCCGTGTCATCGCCGGCCTGCAGCTGCAATATGCCGAGGAAACCGGCATCAAGTCGCTGAAGATCAAGCACAACAACATCCTCGGCTACTTCATCGAGGTCACCGCCGGCAATGCCGGACCGATGACCGACACACCCGAAGCCAAGGGCCGATTCATCCACCGCCAGACGATGGCGAATGCGATGCGGTTCACCACGACCGAGCTTGCCGACCTCGAAAGTCGGATTGCAAACGCTGCCGACAAGGCGCTCGCAATCGAGCTCGCCGCCTTCGACCACATGACATCCGCCGTCGTCGCCGAAGCGGAAGCGATCAAGGCGGGAGCCCGGGCGCTTGCGATCATCGACGTCGCCAGCGGCCTTGCCCTCCTCGCCGACGAGCAGGCCTATTGCCGGCCGCTGGTTGATGCCTCGAAGATGTTTGCGATCGAGGGCGGACGCCACCCGGTCGTCGAGCAGGCCCTGCGACGCCAATCGTCGGGCCCGTTTGTTGCCAATGATTGCGATCTGTCGCCTGTCGCCGACGGCAAGGATGGCGCGATCTGGTTGCTGACCGGCCCGAACATGGGCGGTAAATCGACCTTCCTGCGCCAGAACGCGTTGATTTCGGTCCTCGCGCAGGTGGGCTCCTTCGTGCCGGCGACCTCCGCCCATATCGGCATCGTCGACCGTCTATTCTCCCGCGTCGGCGCCTCCGACGACCTTGCCCGCGGCCGCTCGACCTTCATGGTCGAGATGGTCGAAACGGCGGCGATCCTCAATCAGGCGACCGACCGCTCGCTTGTCATCCTCGACGAAATCGGCCGCGGCACGGCAACGTTCGATGGTCTTTCCATCGCCTGGGCAGCCGTCGAGCATCTGCATGAGGCCAATCGCTGCCGCGGCCTCTTCGCCACCCACTTCCATGAGCTGACCGTGCTGTCCGAAAAGCTTGCCCGGCTATCGAACGCGACGATGCGGGTGAAGGAATGGGATGGCGACGTGATCTTCCTGCACGAGGTCGGTCCGGGTGCTGCCGATCGCTCCTACGGTATCCAGGTCGCCCGGCTTGCCGGCCTGCCGGCTTCCGTCGTGGCGCGCGCCCGCGACGTGCTGACACGCCTCGAGGACGCCGACCGCAAGAACCCGGCAAGCCAGTTGATCGACGACCTGCCATTGTTTCAGGTGGCGGTGCGTCGCGAGGACGCTAGTCGCGGCCCGTCGAAGGTGGAAGAAGCGTTGAAGGGCATGAGCCTCGATGACATGACCCCGCGCGAGGCGATGGAGGCACTCTACGACCTCAAGAAGAAGCTGAAGCGGAGCTAGCCGATGTTCATGGACCGGCTATTCAACGAGACGCAGAGGCTTGCGGCGATTTTCAGCGCACTCGAAGCATTGCGGCTTGCGGACGAGTGTGGCAATCCACGCGGCTGGGCCTCGCCCTTCGGCCTGCTCCAGATCATCCGCTGTTGTGCCGGTATTCTGGAGCTTTCCTCCTGTGTCGCAAAGGCTGGCTACCGAGAATGTGACCGCGAGACACTAGAGGAGATCGCCAGCGAGACGCGCAAGGTGCTCTATTCGGTGCAGGCGCAGGTGGCGGCCTGATTGCCGCATGCAGGCGGTTTCGGACGTGGCAACACCTTTTCGCCAAAATTAAAGGTTCTGCAGTATGAAAGCCCGTGTCATCGGCGGGCAAAGAGGCTATAGCGCATGCAGACGAAACGAGAGGCGCAGCAAGAAGCAGCTGCGCCGCGCGAACAGGAAGCCGCCCCGCGCATGGCGACGACGAACGACATCGATTTCTCCGATATCCTCGACACCGACTATCTGCTGAAGATGTGCGATGCTGTAACGGAGGCCAACAAAACGCGGCCTGACGTCTTGCGATCCGATCTGTTGGCCATTCTCAAGAAGGCAAGCGGCGAGGGTCGCCAGAAGGCACGCACCCTGCTCTTGGCCGACGGCAGCGGCATCAATTGCGCCCGCCGCATCTCCTGGCTACAGGACCAAATCATCACGGTTCTCTATGAATTCGTCTGCACCCATGTCTTCCCACAGCAGAAGGACAAGTTCGCCGTCACCGCCGTTGGCGGCTATGGCCGCGATACGCTGGCGCCGGGTTCCGACATCGACCTCCTGTTCCTGTTCCAGCCGAAACCGGGGGAGGAGACACACAAGGCGGTCGAATTCATGCTCTACGTCCTCTGGGACATGGGCCTCAAGGTCGGCCACGCCACGCGTACCCTGGAAGAGTGCATCGCGCTGTCGAAGTCCGACATGACGATTCGCACGGCGATCCTCGAGATGCGCTATATCTGCGGCCTGCGCGCGCTGGAAACGCAGCTGGAGACGCGCTTCGACAAGGAAATCGTCACCGGCACCGGCCCGGAATTCATCGCCGCCAAGCTTGCAGAGCGCGACGAACGGCATCGCAAGGCCGGCGACACGCGCTATCTCGTCGAGCCCAACGTCAAGGAGGGCAAGGGTGGCCTGCGCGACCTGCATACGCTCTTCTGGATCTCGAAATACTACTACCATGTCCGCGACACCGCCGAACTTGTGCCGCTCGGCGTTCTCTCGAAGCACGAGTACCACGTCTTCCAGAAGGCGGACGACTTCCTTTGGGCGGTGCGCTGCCACATGCATTTCCTGACCGGAAAAGCAGAGGAACGGCTGTCCTTCGACATCCAGCGCGAGATTGCCGAGGCACTCGGATATCATTCGCGGCCCGGCCTTTCGGCCGTCGAGCGCTTCATGAAACACTACTTCCTCGTCGCCAAGGATGTCGGCGATCTGACGCGTATTCTCTGCGCGGCACTCGAAGACCAGCAGGCGAAGTCGACGCCGGGGCTGACCGGCGTCATCAGCCGCTTTGCGCATCGCAGCCGCAAGATCGCCGGCAGCACCGAGTTCGTCGAGGATCGCGGCCGCATCGCACTTGCCAGCCCCGATGTCTTCAAGCGCGACCCGATCAGCATCATCCGCCTCTTCCACGTCGCCGACATCAACGGCCTGGAATTCCATCCCGATGCGCTGAAGCGCGTCACCCGCTCGCTCAGCCTGATCGACAACAATCTGCGCGAAAACGAGGAGGCAAACCGCCTCTTCATGTCGATCCTGACCTCGAAGCGCGATCCGGCGCTTATCCTTCGCCGGATGAACGAAGCCGGTGTGCTCGGCCGCTTCATCCCAGAATTCGGCAAGATCGTCGCAATGATGCAGTTCAACATGTACCACCACTATACGGTGGACGAGCATCTGATCCGCACCCTCGACGTGCTGTCAGAGATCGACACGGGCAAGGCCGACGACCTGCATCCGCTTGCCAACAAGCTGATGCCCGGCATCGAGGACCGCGAGGCGCTTTATGTCGCCGTGCTGCTGCACGACATCGCCAAGGGCCGCCAGGAAGACCACTCGATCGCCGGCGCCCGTGTCGCCCGCAAGCTCTGCGCCCGCTTCGGCCTGTCGCAGAAGCAGACGGAGATGGTCGTCTGGCTGATCCAGGAACATCTGGCGATGTCGATGGTCGCCCAGACCCGCGACCTCACCGACCGCAAGACGATTATCGACTTTGCCGATGTCGTGCAGTCGCTCGAACGCCTGAAGATGCTGCTGATCCTGACGATCTGCGACATCCGCGCCGTCGGACCGGGCGTGTGGAACGGCTGGAAGGGTCAGCTGCTGCGCACGCTCTACTATGAAACCGAACTGCTGCTTGCCGGCGGCTTCTCGGAGGTGTCTCGCAAGGAGCGCGCCAACTTCGCAGCCGAAGCACTCTTCAACGCGCTCTCCGACTGGAGCCAGAAGGACCGCAAGATCTACAGCAAGCTGCACTATCAGCCCTATCTGCTCTCCGTTCCCCTGGAGGACCAGGTGCGTCATGCCGGCTTTATCCGCCAGGCCGACAAGGCCGGTCAGGCGCTGGCGACCATGGTGCGCACAGACAGCTTCCATGCGATCACCGAGATCACCGTGCTATCGCCTGACCACCCGCGGCTGCTCGCCGTCATCGCCGGCGCTTGCGCTGCGGCCGGCGCCAACATCGTCGATGCGCAGATCTTCACGACCTCGGACGGCCGCGCGCTCGACACAATCCATGTCAGCCGCGAATTCAAGGACGATGCCGACGAGCTGCGTCGCGCCGGCACCATCGGGCGGATGATCGAGGACGTGCTTTCCGGCCGCAAGCGCCTGCCAGAGGTGATCGCGACCCGCACCAAGAACCGCAAAAAGAGCAAGGCCTTCGTCATTCCCCCGTCGGTCAACATCTCCAACAGCCTGTCGAACAAATTCACCGTCATCGAGGTCGAATGCCTCGACCGGACAGGCCTGCTGTCGGAAATCACGGCGGTTCTCTCGGATCTTTCGCTCGATATTCAGTCGGCCCGCATCACCACCTTCGGCGAGAAGGTCATCGATACCTTCTACGTGACCGACCTCGTCGGCCAGAAGATTTCGGGCGACAGCAAGCGCTCGAACATCACCGCGCGCCTCAAGGCGGTGATGGCCGAGGAGCAGGACGAGCTGCGCGAGCGCATGCCCTCCGGCATCATCGCGCCGCCGACCACGGCTCGCGCCGCGACGCAAACAGAAAAGAAGGCGGATTCGCCCGCATGAGCCCAAACGCATGAGCCTCGTCAAGAAATTTGCCACCGTCGGCGGCGCCACGCTCGGCAGCCGCATCTTCGGCTTTGCCCGTGAAACGCTGATGGCGGCCGCACTCGGCACGGGCCCGATGGCCGACGTCTTCTACGCCGCCTTCCGCTTTCCGAACCTCTTCCGTCGCCTGTTTGCCGAAGGCGCGTTCAACGCCGCCTTCGTGCCGCTCTTTGCCAAGGAGATCGAGGCGCACGGCATCGACGGCGCCAAGCGCTTCTCCGAGGAAGTCTTCGGCGTGCTGTTTTCCGTGCTGCTGCTCATCACCATCGTCATGGAGCTCTGCATGCCGCTGCTCGTGCGCTTCGTCATCGCGCCGGGCTTTGCCGACGATGCGGAAAAATTCTCGATCACCGTCCGCATGGCGGCGGTGATGTTCCCCTATCTCATGTGCATGTCGCTGACGGCAATGATGAGTGGGATGCTGAACTCCCTGCATCATTTCTTCGCCGCAGCCATTGCGCCCATTTTCCTCAACGTGGTGATGATCGGCGCGCTGTTTTATTCGCTCTATATCGGCGCCGAACCGCTTCAGACCGCCTGGTACCTCTCATGGGGCGTGCTCGTAGCTGGCATCCTGCAACTCGTCGTCGTCTATCTCGGCGTCCTGCATGCCGGCATGAGCATCGGCCTTCGCTTTCCCCGCATCACGCCAAACGTCAAGCGGCTGCTGATCCTCGCAGTCCCTGCCGCCGTCACCGGCGGCATTACCCAGATCAACCAGATGATCGGGCAGGCGATCGCTTCTGCGCGCGAAGGCGCGATCGCCGCACTTCAATATGCGGACCGCATCTACCAGCTGCCGCTCGGCGTCGTCGGTGTCGCGGTCGGCGTGGTGCTGCTGCCGGAATTGGCGCGTGCCTTGAAGGGCGGCCATCTGCGCGAGGCCGGAAACCTGCAGAACCGGTCGATCGAATTCGTGCTATTCCTGACCATCCCGGCCGCCTTTGCACTCTGGATTCTCTCCGATGAGATCATCCGCGTGCTTTATGAGCGCGGCGCCTTCCATCAGGAAAACACCGCGATCGTCGGCTCCATCCTCGCCGTTTACGGCATCGGCCTACCTGCCTTCGTGCTGATCAAGGCGTTGCAGCCGGGCTTCTATGCGCGCGAGGACACCAAGACGCCGATGCGCTTTTCCGCCGTTGCCGTTGGCGTCAACTGCGCGACGGCGCTGACGCTCTTCCCGTTTCTCGGCGCTCCCGGCATTGCGGTTGCAGAAGCGACGGCAGGCTGGATCAGCACGGTGCTTCTCTTCACCACGCTGCTGCGCCGCGGTCACCTCACCTGGGAATGGGCCCTGGCGCGGCGCACGGCGCTGCTCGTCGTATCCGCAGCCGTGATGGGCGGCGTGATCATGTACCTGCAGCACCGGTGGGAGCCGTGGCTTGCCTCGGGCGCACACCTGGCGACGAAGGTCGGCACACTCGGCCTTCTGATCATCATCGCCATGGCCGTTTACTTCGCGACGGCGTTCCTGATCGGCGGCGCAAACCTCGGCATGATCCGGCGCAACCTGAACCGCAACCCCGCCGCAAAAGTCGACGGCTAGCGCTAGACCTCAGCAGTAGGTCCATCGTCGTTTGGGACCTATGTCCACATGGACGATGCCGTTGCAGTAACGGCCGATCCCGCCGATCCCTGGCGCCGACGCCGCGATCGCAATGATCGTTCGCTCCGATACGCCGGGGATCCGGATATCGGCGGCCGCGCAATGGCGATGTTGGGAGTGTGATCGCCCGCGCGCCCGCAACCCCGAGGTTACCATCGGGCGGCGGCCGGTCTTAGTGGCGATATAGGCAAGAATGCCGCGGAGTTGCGGCGGGAAGCAGTTCGCCTGAACGCTGACAGTCTGCAGAGAGTAGGCGAGCGTTTCATTATGCTTGAGCGGCGGTATTGCCACTCTTCTGACATTCTGGGCGTCGGCACTGTCGAAACACGACAGACAGAACAGGCCGGCGAGTGCGATGGAAAATGCGGACTGCATGGTTCCCTCCCCTCGAAATACGCCGGAGCGGCCGGCGCAGCCTTTGGCGGATGGAACGCTCTCCCTAAAAATGGCCTTTTTGTGAAATTGTTTACCTTCCGTTACGCAGCATCCCCATATTCTACCGCTAATTGGCAGGTTAGTGATACCTCAAAGGTAGTATAAACTTTCCTTTCGTAAATTTGCGAGAGATACTCACAGAGGAAATTCGTCGCCGATTCTCCCCGCCCTACGGCGCTCTTCCTGCAATCGTGCCGTTCCATCTTCGGATACACCGCAAGGCGTTGCGGCGAGGCGGGATCGGCGCTGGATGATGGAGAACGACGCAAGCTCCTTCATCCGGAGTTGGGAAGCGCCATATGCTTTTTCCTCTAGCGAGGCAATTTCCAGCGCCCCGTCCGAGTGCAATGCAGGATCGAACCACGGGCAGGAACGACCGTGTGAAAGTAAAGACGTGTTCACCAAACCGCGCCCCTTGACCGATCACTCGCCCTTGGTAACAACACGACGCCACAAATCGGAGCCACAATGTCTCAATCGCTTTTCCTCGTGACCCTTGTCGTCGACGACTACGACCATGCCAAGGATTTCTATTGCGGCGCGCTCGGCTTCGATTGCCTTCAGGACGACAGACAGCCCGAGGGCAAGCGGTGGGTGGTGGTCAAGCCGAAGGGCGGCGACGGCGCAGCCTTTTTGCTCGCGCAGGCTGCCAACGACCAGCAGAAGGCGGCGATCGGCAACCAGACCGGCGGGCGCGTCGGCTTCTTTCTCAAGAGCGACGATTTTGCCCGCGACCATGCATCGATGCTGGCCAAGGGCGTGCATTTTCTCGAGGCGCCGCGGCATGAGGTTTATGGGACGGTCGCCGTGTTTTCGGATCCTTACGGCAACACCTTCGACCTGATCGAACACGCCACAGGCTGAACCCCTTGATTGCCCTGTCTTCCGCGTGCATAAGCGCGCCCGTTAGCAACATGGGTTACAAACCCTGGGGCCCTCCACCAGCCTAATCGAGGACATAATGAGCGAATTCAAGAAAGTCGTTTTCTCCGGCGTCCAGCCGACCGGCAATCTCCATCTTGGCAACTATCTCGGTGCGATCCGCAAATTCGTGGCGCTGCAGGAAGGCAACGACTGCATCTACTGTGTCGTGGATATGCACGCGTTGACGGCCCAGCTCGTCCATGAGGACATGCCGAACCAGATCCGTTCGATCGCCGCCGCCTTTATCGCGTCCGGCATCGATCCGGAAAGGCACATCGTTTTCAACCAGTCGGCCGTGCCGCAGCACGCCGAGCTCGCCTGGATCTTCAATTGCGTCGCGCGCCTCGGTTGGATGAACCGTATGACGCAGTTCAAGGACAAGGCCGGCAAGGATCGCGAGCAGGCCTCGCTCGGTCTCTACGCCTATCCGAGCCTGATGGCCGCTGACATTCTCGTTTACCGCGGCACGCATGTCCCGGTTGGCGACGACCAGAAGCAGCACCTTGAACTCGCCCGTGACATCGCCATGAAGTTCAACCTCGACTATGCGGGGCACATCCGCAAGACGGGCTACGGCATTGACATCACCGTCGGCAATGAGCCGGTGCATGCCTATTTCCCGATGGTCGAGCCGCTGATCGATGGCCCGGCGCCGCGCGTCATGTCGCTTCGCGACGGCACCAAGAAGATGTCGAAGTCGGATCCGTCCGATCTTTCGCGCATCAACCTGATGGACGACGAGGACGCGATCTCGAAGAAGATCCGCAAGGCCAAGACCGATCCGGAAGGCTTGCCTGGCGAGATCGACGGTCTCAAGGGTCGGCCGGAAGCCGACAATCTTGTCGGCATCTATGCAGCACTCGCTGACAGGTCGAAGGCTGACGTGCTTGCCGAATTCGGCGGCCAGCAGTTCTCGGTCTTCAAGCCGGCGCTCGTCGATCTCGCCGTCAACGTGCTCTCGCCGATCACCGCCGAGATGCGCCGCCTGATGTCGGACACCAGCCACATCGACGCGATCCTGCGCAACGGCGGCGAACGGGCACGGGCACGCGCCGAGGTGACAATGAAGGAAGTGCGCGACATCGTCGGCTTCCTGTACTGAGATACGGCCTCACCAGCCTTTCCGGGGCGGCTTGCAGCCCCGGACTTGTCGAACCCGGACCTGCGGCGTAATCTTTTGGGAACGGACCACCAGGGGGCTTCGATGCGAGATCGCAACCTCATCCAGATCGGCGCCATGGAGATCCGGCTTCTGATCGACGAGGATCAGAGTGCCGGCAGTCTGGTGATGTTCGAATTCATCGTCCCGCCTCAAGCGCGTGTCCCAGCCGCTCATTATCACCGCGACGTCGACGAAGTGATCCACGGACTGTCCGGCACGATGACGACGACGCTGGACGGGCGCAAACACGAGATCGCGCCGGGGCAAACCCTGTTCATTCCGCGCGGCTATGTCCACACCCACGAGAACCTGCACGGGGAAACCGCCAAGGCTTTGATCACCATGACGCCCGGCTTGATCGGCAGGCGGTATTTCGAGGAGATGGCCCTGGCCATCAACGTTCAGGGAAAGCCCGACATCGAACATGTGAAGGCAATCATGCGCCTCTATGGACTGGTTCCGGCCTGACGCGGCCCCCGCGCAGACGATCCTTCCAGGATCAAAAACGAGGGCTTGCAAATTTTCGGGTTCAGGTGTCAGAGTCCGCGCCATGGTATCGAAACGACTCTCCCGGCTCGAAGGTCATCGCCGCAAATTCATGGCGGTCATTGACGATACGCCCGAATGCTCCCGCGCCGTCCATTATGCGGGCCGGCGCGCCAAGAACTCGAATGGCGGCCTTGTGCTGATGTACGTGATTCCGGAGGGTGACTTCCAGCAGTGGCTGGGGGTGGAGGAGATCATGCGCGCCGAGGCGCGCGAGGAGGCCGAGGCTGTGGTCGCCAAGGCGGCGCATGTGGTTCGCGAAACGATCGGCATCGACCCTGAAATCGTCATCCGCGAGGGCAGCGCCACCGAGCAGATCAACGCCGTGATCGAGGAAGACCGCGATATTGCGATCCTGGTGCTTGCCGCAAGCTCGGCCAAGGAAGGTCCAGGACCGCTGGTGTCTTCGATCGCCGGGCGTGGCGCGACATTTCCCATCCCCGTCACGGTCCTGCCTGATACATTGACCGACGAGGAACTGGATGCTCTCGCATAAAGCGATTTCTTGAGTACCAGTCTCTTGAATAGAGTTGCCAATCGGCTTATTTTCTCTTTTGAAGAATTCTAAAGATGGCTGAGGGCCAATGCCCGCCGCAGGAGAGCGAGATGTTTATTCAGACCGAAGCCACGCCGAATCCCGCCACGCAGAAGTTTCTGCCGGGCCGGGTCGTGATGGAAAACGGCACGGCCGAATTCCGTAGCGCCGACCAAGCGCAGGCTTCGCCGCTTGCTGCTCGGCTGTTCGAGATTGCGGGCGTCACCGGCGTCTATTTTGGATACGACTTCATTTCCGTCTCTAAGGACAATGCCGAGTGGCAGCACCTGAAGCCGGCGATCCTCGGTTCGATCATGGAACATTTCATGTCGGGCAAGCCTGTCATGGGCGACGCCTCGGTTCTTTCCGAGGACCTCGATGCCGGCGGCGAGTTCTTCGACGAAGCCGACGAGTCGATTGTCCTCACGATCAAGGAGCTGCTGGACACGCGCGTGCGTCCGGCCGTTGCGCAGGATGGTGGCGACATCACCTTCCGTGGTTTCAAGGACGGCAAGGTCTATCTCAACATGAAGGGCTCCTGCTCCGGCTGCCCGTCGTCGACGGCGACGCTGAAGCATGGCGTGCAGAACCTGCTTCGCCATTTCGTTCCGGAAGTCGAGGAAGTGGTCGCCGCCTGACGACGACACGCCCGTTCCGGCATTCATTCTGGCGCAGCATTTGCAAGCGCGGCAGGGTGAATGTATGGACGCTCGGGAACGCTTTATTCGGAAATTGATGCCATGATCATACTGGCGCTCGACACCGCAGGTGTGGATTGCGCTGCCGCTCTTTATGACAGCGGCAGGGATACGATGCTGGGGGAGGCATCGGACATGATCGGCAAGGGGCACGCAGAGCATCTGATGGGGATCATCGATCGCGCGCTGAACCAGGCGGGCGCGGCGCTTTCGGCCGTCGATCGCATTGCCGTCACCATCGGTCCAGGCTCCTTCACTGGCATTCGTGTCGGCGTTGCCGCCGCGCGCGGCTTTGCGCTGTCGCTCGGCGTTTCGGCCGTCGGCGTCACCACGCTTGCGGTGATGGCCGAAGCGCAGCGGCTGAAGACGCCGATGCACCCGGTGCTCGCCGCCATGGATGCCAAGCGAAACGAAATCTACCTGCAGGCCTTCGATGCCGACGGCGAGCCGCTTGATGAAGCGCGTGCCGTCACCGTCGAGGAAGCGCAGGCATTCGCCGCGACATTCGAAGGCGAAATCATCGGTTCGGCCACGCCTCTCCTGAAGCCGGACACGACCGGCGATCACGCCAACCATTTCCCGATTTCCATCGTGGCGCGCCTCGGCGCCGCCTCTGATCCTTCTGCCGGAAAGCCGAAGCCTCTTTATCTGCGCGGACCCGACGCCAAGCCCCAGGCCGGGTTTGCAATTGCGCGAGTATGACCATGTTGGAATCCTATTTGACGCTGAAGCCGGAATTCGAAATCGTCGCGATGGATGCCGATGATTGCCGCGCTGTCGCGGCTCTGCACGGTGAACGTTTCGCCCGCCCGTGGGGCGATGGCGAGTTCTACAGCCTGCTCAGCCAGAACACCGTTTTCGGCTTCGTGGCACGCCAGACCAATGCATTCCTCAAGAAGCCGTTGCCCGGCTTCGTGCTGGCTCGCCAGGTCGCCGGCGAGGCGGAAATCCTGGCGATCGCCGTGCAGACGAAGGTCGCACGCGCCGGCCTCGGCTGGCGCCTGATGCAGGCCGCGATGCGCGAAGCACACGCGCGCGGCGGCGAGAGCATCTTTCTGGAGGTCGATGACGGCAATGCGGCGGCGCTCGGCCTTTACCGCAAGCTCGGCTTCGAGAAAGTCGGCGAACGCAGGGGATACTACAAGGATGCCAAGGGCGCGGTTTCCACAGCGCTTGTCATGAAGCGCGTTCTTCGCTAGTCCGTTGCTTGAACGTTGACTATCGGAAGGCAGCCCATGACTGACGTCGCCAAGACCCTCGAGGAGCTTTGCGCTGAACGCGGCATGCGCATGACCGAGCAGCGCCGGGTGATCGCGCGCATTCTCGAGGAATCCGCCGACCACCCTGACGTCGAAGAACTCTATCGGCGCTCGGTGAAGGTCGACGCCAAGATCTCGATCTCCACGGTCTATCGCACCGTGAAACTGTTCGAGGACGCCGGCATTATCGAACGCCACGACTTCCGAGACGGCCGCTCGCGCTACGAGACGGTGCCGGAAGAGCATCACGACCACCTCATCGACCTCAAGTCGGGTGTCGTCATCGAGTTTCACTCGCCCGAGATCGAGGCACTGCAGGAACGCATCGCCCGCGAACACGGCTTCAAGCTGGTCGACCATCGGCTGGAACTTTATGGCATTCCGCTCAAGAAGGACGAGCGCTGAGGCCATGATCGCAGCTGGGGAGTCTTCGCTTTGATCGCCTGGCTGCGCGTCGGCCTCGCCGGCATCGTCATTCTCCTTGCCAGCATCCTGCTCATGCCCTGGCAGCTCTTGGCGCTGCGCTTCGACTGGAAGCTGCGACGCTGGCTGCCCCGCATCTGGCATCGCATTATCTGTTTCTGCCTTGGCATCCGCGTTCGCGTCCATGGCAAGATGGAAACGCACAGACCGTTGATGCTTTGCGCCAACCATTCGTCGTGGATGGACATCATGGTGCTGTCTGCTGTCGCCGACGTTGCGTTTATCGCCAAGATCGAAGTGCGCGACTGGCCGATTTTCGGCACGCTGGCGAAGCTGCAGAAGAGCGTCTTCGTTGTGCGTGAGGAAAAGCGCAAGACCGGCCACCAGGCGAATGAGATTGCGACCCGCATGGCAAATGGCGAGATCGTTGTTCTGTTTCCGGAGGGCACGACCTCGGACGGGAACCGGCTCCTGGAGGTCAAATCCTCGTTGTTCGGCGCAGCCGCGATGGCGGTTCCAGCTTCGCCAACAGGCGCTGTCGTAATCCAACCGGTCGCGGTTGCCTATACCGGCGTCCACGGGTTGCCGATGGGGCGTTATCATCGCCCGCTCGCCTCCTGGCCCGGCGACGTGGAAATGCTTCCGCACCTGAAGGATATGCTGCGATGCGGCGCCTTTGAGGTGGACGTCTGTTTCGGCGACGCGGTCGAATATCGCGGCGACAGCAACCGCAAGGAAGTCAGCGCGACGATTGCACGACGCATCCGCGCCATGCTTGGCGCGGCACTGCGCGGCCGCGACGCCGCGTAAGACAAGATTTCCTTTTCTAGTGCAGCAAAAACCACTAAATAGCCGCCCATGACCCAGGACAGCGCCCTTCTTCAGGCCCCGGAGACCGATCTCCGTGATGGCAGCAACAACCGCAAGGTATTCATCAAGACCTACGGCTGTCAGATGAACGTCTATGACTCGACGCGCATGAGCGACGCCCTCGCCCGCGACGGATACGAGCCGACGGAAAACATGGAAGAGGCCGATCTCGTTCTACTGAATACCTGTCATATCCGTGAGAAGGCTGCTGAAAAGGTCTACTCGGCGCTCGGGCGTCTGCGCGATATGAAGAAGGAACGCAACAGGGAAGGCCGGGAGTTCATGATCGGCGTTGCCGGCTGCGTGGCGCAGGCCGAGGGCGAGGAAATCCTGCGCCGTGTGCCCGCCGTCGATGTCGTGATCGGGCCGCAGACCTATCATCGCCTGCCGGAAGCGCTGCGCAAGGCGAAGGAAGGGCAGCGCATCGTCGATACCGAATATGCGCTCGAAGACAAGTTCGAGCATCTGCCGATCGCCGAGAGCAAGAAAATCCGCTCGCGCGGCGTAACGTCCTTCCTCACCGTTCAGGAAGGTTGCGACAAGTTCTGCACTTTCTGTGTCGTACCCTATACGCGCGGTTCGGAAGTGTCTCGGCCGGTCAGCCAGATCGTCGAGGAAGCGCAGAAGCTCGTCGAAGGGGGCGTGCGCGAGATCACGCTGCTCGGCCAGAACGTCAACGCCTGGCATGGTGTCGGCGCCAATGGTCAGGAATGGACCCTCGGTGATCTGCTCTATCGGTTGGCTGAGATCCCCGGGCTTGCGCGGCTGCGCTACACGACCAGCCATCCGCGAGACATGGACGATCGGCTGATCGAGGCGCACCGGGATCTGCGCGCGCTGATGCCGTACCTGCATCTGCCGGTGCAGGCCGGCTCCGACCGCATCCTGAAGGCGATGAACCGACGCCATACGGCGGCCGAGTATCTGATGCTGGTCGAGCGCATCCGCACTGCCCGCCCTGATATCGCTCTCTCCGGCGACTTTATCGTCGGCTTTCCGGGGGAGACAGACCAGGATTTTGAAGATACACTGCGTCTGGTGGAGGAGGTGCGCTATGCGCAGGCTTTCTCCTTCAAGTACTCGACACGGCCGGGCACGCCCGGCGCGGAACTGAAGGACCAGGTGCCGGAAGAAATCAAGGCAAAACGGCTGGAACGCCTGCAGGCGCTTCTTCTGAAGCAGCAGCAGGAATTTGCCGGTTCCTGTGTCGGAAAAACGATCGAACTGTTGCTCGAAAAGCCCGGTCGCATGCCAGGACAGCTTATCGGCCGTTCTCCCTGGCTTCAGTCCGTGAATGTTGATGCAAAAGAATTGCAAATCGGTGACATTATTAATGTGCGAATCACCGGAACCGGAACCAACAGCCTGTTTGCCGAGATTGCAGAGGCTGAGGTCTAACCCAAGGAGCCTGACCGCTTGAACGGACAAGAATTGGTTTCTTCTTCACCGCGCCACCCACGCATTGCGAGCGACGCCAATCACTTTATTCTGACGTTCGAGAACAATCGGTTCGCCAGTGAACTGTTCGGTCAGTTCGACCAGAACCTCAAGCTCCTTGAAGAGCGTCTGCACATCGACGCCCGAGCGCGGGGCAATTCCGTCGTTATTTCCGGAGACATCGTCGCCACCAACCAGGCGCGGCGCACGCTCGATTATCTTTACGAGAAACTCCAGAAAGGCGGCAGCGTCGAACGTTCCGACGTAGAAGGCGCGATCCGTATGGCGGTGGCCGCCGACGATCAGCTGAGCCTGCCGACGATGGAGAAGAAGGCCAAGCTGACGATGGCCCAAGTTTCCACGCGCAAGAAGACCATCATCGCCCGCACGCCGACCCAGGATGCCTATCTCCGGGCACTGGAGCGCGCTGAACTCGTATTCGGCTGCGGTCCGGCCGGTACCGGCAAGACCTATCTCGCCGTCGCCCACGCCGCTCAACTCCTGGAACGCGGCGTCGTTGAGAAGATCATTCTTTCGCGCCCCGCGGTCGAAGCCGGCGAACGTCTCGGCTTCCTGCCAGGCGACATGAAGGAAAAGGTCGATCCTTATCTTCGTCCGCTCTATGACGCACTCTACGACATGATGCCGGCCGACAAGGTCGATCGCGCCATTACCGCCGGCGTCATCGAAATTGCGCCGCTCGCCTTCATGCGTGGCCGTACGCTCGCAAATGCCGCCGTCATCCTCGACGAGGCGCAGAATACCACGTCGATGCAGATGAAGATGTTCCTGACACGTCTCGGCGAGAATTCGCGGATGATCGTCACCGGCGATCCGAGCCAGATCGACTTGCCGCGGGGCGTCAAATCCGGCCTCGTGGAAGCGCTCCAACTGCTGAACGGCGTCGAGGGTATCTCGATCGTACGCTTCAAGGATACGGACGTTGTGCGTCATCCGCTCGTCGGGCGCATTGTCAGGGCCTACGATTCCACCTATGCAACGGATACCGAAGAGGATAGCCGGCAGGGTTGATGGCGGAACTCGATATCCAGATCAGCATCGAGGAGGGCAATTGGCCCTCCGAAGATGCATTGCATGCATTGGCCGATCGCGTACTGGAAGCGGCCGCGACCTACCTTCGCGCGAGCCAGAAGCAGCCGTTTCCCAAGATGGTCCCAGAAGTCTCGCTGGTTTTCACCGACGACGCCTCGATCCAGGACATCAACGCGGAATGGCGCGGCAAGGACAAGCCGACCAACGTGCTTTCGTTTCCCGCCTTCCCGGTGAAGCCGGGCAAAGTGCCGGGGCCGATGCTAGGCGACATCATCATCGCAAGAGAGACCGTCGAGCGAGAGGCAGCTGAACTTGAGAAGAGCTTTGACGACCATCTAACGCATCTGATGGTGCATGGTTTCTTGCATCTCTTCGGCTACGATCATAATAATAACACTGAAGCCGAGATAATGGAGGGGCTCGAGACTCGCATTTTGGCGGTACTCGGCCTATCTGACCCATACGAGGGTCAAGACCTTAAAATGGAACCATGAGCGACTTTACGACGAGACCGGCCCCTGAGGCCAAGGACGCCGACCAATCCTCCTCTTCCGACGAGGGTGGTAGTAGTAGTAGTAGTAGTAGTAGTAGGCAGTCCGGACGATCCCAATCCTTCTGGTCGCGCGCAGCGCGCATCCTGAGACCACAGCAGGGCTCGCGGCTTCGCGAGGACATCGCCGATGCGCTGATGACCGACGCGGCCGACGGCGACGTCTTTTCGCCTGACGAACGGGCGATGCTGCACAATATCCTCCGCTTCCGCGAGGTGCGTGTCGCCGACGTTATGGTGCCACGCGCCGATATCGAGGCCGTCGATCAGAACATCACCATCGGCGAACTGATGATCCTGTTCGAGGAATCCGGCCGTTCGCGCATGCCGGTCTATGCGGATACGCTCGACGACCCGCGCGGGATGGTGCATATCCGCGATCTTCTGTCCTACGTTGCCAAGCAGGCGCGCAACAAGCGCCGCGGCAGCACCAAGACCCTCAAGCCGGCAGAGCCTCTGGTCGAGGTTTCCCCCGAGCACCTGCAGAAGCCGACGCGCTCCGCGAAGCCGAATTTCGACCTCAGCCGCGTTGACCTGCAGAAGACGCTTTCAGAGGCCGGCATCATTCGCAAGATCCTGTTCGTTCCGCCGTCGATGCTTGCTTCGGACCTCCTTCGCCGCATGCAGGTCAATCGCACGCAGATGGCGCTCGTCATCGACGAATACGGCGGCACCGATGGGCTGGCGTCGCATGAGGACATCGTCGAAATGGTCGTCGGCGACATCGACGACGAGCACGACGACGAAGAAGTCATGTTCAAGCGCGTATCCGAAGACATCTTCGTCGCGGATGCTCGCGTCGAATTGGAGGAGATCGCGGAAGCGATCGGACCGGACTTCGACATCACTGAGCAGGTCGACGAAGTCGACACGCTGGGAGGCCTGATCTTCTCCGAGCTCGGGCGCATTCCGGTGCGTGGCGAGGTCGTGCAGGCCCTGCCCGGTTTCGAGTTCCATATTCTCGATGCCGATCCGCGCCGTATCAAGCGCGTAAGGATCACCCGCAAGCGTCAGGCCATCCGCCGCCGCATCAAGATCGACGGCGACGGCACCTCTGGCGCGGATCACGGCGAAGAGCGGCAAACCGACGCTCCCACGACAAACTGATCGCCGCAAAGCACGACAAACGGCGGCTTTTTTGAAAGACTGCGTTGGGGTTGATTCGCAGCTTGATGGGAGTGCGCATGGAGCGGCTTGCAGACAGGGTTATCCTGGCCTGGGGGGTCAAGAGGGTTGCACTGGCCGCCCTTGCAGGCGCTTTCGGCGTTCTGGCCCTGCCTCCATTCGGCTTCTTTGCTGCCATGTTCGTGTCGTTCACGCTGCTCGTCTGGCTGATTGACGGCTCGGCTGCCGCTCCTGAGAGCGGCTTGATCGGCCGGCTGTGGCCTTCCTTCGCCGTCGGCTGGCTCTTCGGCTTCGGCTATTTCGTCGCCGGTCTCTGGTGGCTTGGCCATGCCTTGATGATCGATGCCGAGGCTTTCGCCTGGGCGCTGCCGCTGGCGATCCTCGGCCTGCCTGCCGTGCTCGCCATCTTCTATGGCGTTGCTGCCGCCCTGGCGCGCACCATGTGGTCCGATGGCATGGGGCGGATTGCGGCGCTTGCCGCGAGCTTCGGATTGCTCGAGTGGCTGCGGAGCGTACTTTTCACCGGTTTTCCCTGGAACGCCGTCGGCTACGGAATGACGCCCGTGCCGCTCATGATGCAATCGGCGCATGTCATCGGCATCATGGGCATTACTTCGCTCTCGGTCTTCATCTTCGCGGCTCCCGCGCTCCTCGGCACCCGCCAGGGCGCGAAGCTCGGCCTCTCACTGGCAGCCCTGCTTTTCGCAGTACATATCGGTTACGGCGCCTATATCCTCTTTGGCCCACAGCCTGCGCCGGCGCCGGACTCCAAGAGCCCGGTCATCCGCCTCGTTCAGCCGATGATCGAACAGACGGCGAAGATGGACAATGACGCCGACCGCGCCGCGATCTTCGAGAAGCACCTGAAACTCTCCGTCGAGCCGCCGAAGGATGGCGGTCGCAAGCCCGACATCATCGTCTGGCCGGAGACGTCCATTCCCTTCATCCTGACCGACAACCAGGATGCGCTCAGCCGGATCGCGGACACGCTCGACGACAACCAGATCCTGATTGCCGGCGCCGTCCGGGTCGAGGACATGGGGCCCGGCAATCCGCCACGTTACTACAATTCGATCTACGTCATCGATGGCCGTGGGCAGATCGCCGGCGCCGCGGACAAGGTGCATCTCGTGCCGTTTGGCGAGTATGTGCCGTTCGAAAGCATACTAGACGATTTCGGTATCCAGAACGTCGTGGAGATGCCGGGTGGCTTTTCGCCGGCCGCCACGCGGCAGTTGCTGACGTTGCCGACCGGGATCAAGTTCTATCCGCTCGTCTGCTACGAGATCATTTTCCCGGATGAGATGACCGGCGACCTCGGCGTGGCCAATGCCATCCTCAATGACACCAACGATGCGTGGTTTGGTGCGACACCCGGGCCCTACCAGCACTTTCAGCAGGCCAGGTTGCGCGCTGTGGAGACCGGCCTGCCGCTGATTCGCAACGGCAACAGTGGTATTTCTGCCATTGTGAACGCCCGCGGCGAGGTCATTGCCGGTCTCGGCCTCAACGAAACGGGCTTCGTCGACGCAACCATTGAGAGCTTCGGCGCGCAACGCGATCCAGGCTACCCACGCCAAACTTACTTCTGGTTGCTGGAAATACTTCTGTTTGCAATTGCGCTGGTTTCGCGTTTAGGTTTTGTTTTCAAGCAGAATTGACCGAAAACCCCTAAAATTGCATAGTGGTTGGGATCGGCGTTCTTAGCGTATGTTTCAAGGTGGTTGATAGAGACTTTGCAACGTGGCGTTTTGGGGATGGGTTTGGGCATGCCGGTTTGAACAAGGTTGAAAATTATTGTTAGGGCAGGACCATGATTGAGAACAAGAAGAGGCCGAACCCCATCGACATCCATGTTGGTAGTCGCATTCGCCTTCGCCGAACGATGCTCGGAATGAGCCAGGAAAAGCTCGGCGAGAGCCTTGGCATCACCTTTCAGCAGATCCAGAAATACGAAAAAGGCACCAACCGCGTCGGTGCCAGCCGCCTCCAGAACATCTCCAGCATTTTGAACGTTCCGGTTTCCTTCTTCTTTGAAGACGCACCCGGCGACCAATCCTCCGGCCTGTCCGGCATGGCGGAAGCCTCGAGCTCCAACTACGTTGTCGACTTTCTTTCGTCGTCCGAAGGGCTCCAACTCAACCGCGCCTTCGTGAAGATCACCGACCCCAAGGTTCGCCGTAAAGTCGTCGAACTGGTGAAGGCACTCGCTGCCGAGGCTGACAGCGAATAATAGCCACTTCAAAATTTGGAGAAAAACGAAAGCGGTCGCAACGGCCGCTTTTTGGCGTTTTATGGGCATAATTTGCCACTTCGCCGTAGATATAAAGATATATTTATGTCCTTCTACGCTTGTTTTTCCCGCGCGAACTGAGTACCTACTACGCAGCTTTTGTTCTTTGAGGGGAATCCCGGAATGCGCGCGAATTACCTTTTCACCAGCGAGTCAGTTGCCGAAGGTCACCCGGACAAGGTGTGTGACCGGATCTCCGACGAGATCGTGGATCTGGTCTACCGCGAAGCCGCCAAGACCGGCGTCAACCCCTGGGGCGTGCGTATCGCCTGCGAGACGCTGGCAACCACCAACCGCGTCGTGATCGCCGGTGAAGTGCGCCTGCCGCCGAGCCTGATGAAGAAGGACAAAGACGGCAAAGACGTCATCAACCCTTCGAAGTTCAAGGCCGCCGCCCGCCGCGCCATCAAGGACATCGGCTACGAGCAGGACGGCTTCCACTGGAAGACGGCCAAGATCGACGTGCTCCTGCACTCGCAGTCCGCCGACATTGCCCAGGGTGTCGACAACGCTGCCGACCAGCAGGGCGACGAAGGCGCCGGCGACCAGGGCATCATGTTCGGCTACGCCTGCAAGGAAACGCCGGATCTCATGCCGGCACCGATCTACTACTCCCACAAGATCCTGCAACTGCTGGCCACTGCCCGAAAGAAGGGCGACGGCGACGTCGCAAAGCTCGGCCCCGATGCCAAGAGCCAGGTGACCGTGCGTTACGTCAACGGCAAGCCTGCGGAAGTCACGTCGATCGTTCTCTCCACCCAGCATCTCGACGAAAGCTGGGATTCGAAGAAGGTTCGCGCGGTCGTCGAGCCCTATATCCGCGAGGCTCTCGGCGAGCTGCCGATTGCCGACGATTGTATGTGGTACATCAACCCGACCGGCAAGTTCGTGATCGGCGGCCCTGATGGCGACGCTGGTCTGACCGGGCGCAAGATCATCGTCGACACCTACGGCGGTGCTGCTCCGCACGGCGGCGGCGCGTTCTCCGGCAAGGACACCACCAAGGTCGACCGTTCGGCTGCCTACGCCGCCCGCTATCTTGCGAAGAACGTCGTTGCCGCCGGCCTTTCCGACCGCTGCACGATCCAGCTCTCCTACGCCATCGGCGTCGCACAGCCGCTGTCGATCTATGTCGACCTGCACGGCACCGGCAAGGGCGTGACGGAAGACCAGGTCGAAGCCGCGATCCGCAAGAACATGGATCTGTCGCCGACCGGCATCCGCCGTCACCTCGACCTCAACAAGCCGATCTACGCCAAAACCTCGGCTTACGGCCACTTCGGCCGCAAGGCGGGCCGCGACGGCTCGTTCTCCTGGGAGCGCACGGACCTCGTCAAGGCGCTCAAGGACGCCGTCAAGGTCAAGGAAGCGGCATGACCGACATGGAACGCCGCGGACGCGCGACCGAAGCCTTCTTCGGTCGCCGCAAGGGAAAGGCTCTGCGCGAGCATCAGGCAGAGCGACTGAACACCCTGCTTCCGGCGTTCCTCATCGATCTTTCAGCGGCTCCGCCCGAGCCGCTGAAGACCCTCTTTCCGGTGCCGACAGGCAGGCTGCGCCTGGAAATCGGTTTCGGCGGCGGCGAACATCTGATCCATCGTGCGCTGGAAATGCCCTCCACCAGCTTTATCGGTGTCGAGCCTTTCATCAATTCCATGCAGAAGCTGCTGACGAGCGTCGACAAGGCAGGCGCCAAGAACGTCCGTGTCTACAACGACGACGCGACGCAATTGCTGGACTGGCTGCCTGACGCCTCGATCGACCAGATCGATCTGCTTTACCCGGATCCGTGGCCGAAGAGAAAGCACTGGAAGCGCCGCTTCGTGTCGAAGACCAATCTCGATCGCTTTCACCGCGTGCTGAAGCCGGACGGGCTGTTCTGCTTCGCCTCCGACATCGACACTTACGTTAACTGGACGCTGCTGAAATGCCGAGACCACGGCGGTTTCGAATGGCTGGCACAGAATGCTGCAGACTGGCTGACGCCCTATGAGGGCTGGCCGAGCACACGCTACGAGGCCAAGGCGCGGCGCGAGGGCAGATCCTCCGCCTATCTAACGTTCAAGCGGGTCTGAGCCTGCCCTAGTGCAGGCTCACCGTCTTCAACTCATCCTCGGCAGCCTTGAAGAAGGTGCTGGAGCGGTTGTCCGTCAAAAGGATCGGCGTGCCATCGGCGCCGAACAGCGCCCAGAGGTCAACGCTCGGATCGATATCCGGTGCCTCGGGGAAGCACCTGGATACTTCCTCAGACCGCATTTTCCGGATGTAGGCGACCTCGCCGTTGCCGATGCCGGCAAGTTCGGTTTTGGTCAGGTGCGAATTGGCTTCTTTCATCAACATTCCTGTACCTCCACGAGAAGGGACCAACGGCTCAAGTTGCGCCGTTGTCCTACTGTGAGACCGAAATGTTAATTTTCTTCACCATACGGCTCGGCTCCGGACGGATGAGATCCACCGCGAGCAGCCCATTCTTGAGGCAAGCGCCCAAAACCTGCATCCCATCGGCCAGAACAAAAGTCCGCTGGAATTGACGTGCGGCGATGCCGCGATAGAGGTAGTCGCGCTCCCCCTGGTCGATCTGGCGACCATGAATCGAAAGCTGGCTTTCCTCGACAGAAACGTCGAGCTCCTCCTCGCTGAATCCGGCGACGGCAAGAGTTATGCGCAGCCTTTCCGGATCGCCGGAGGCGCGATCAGCGGCGACGCGCTCGATATTGTAGGGGGGGTATCCGTCGCTGGCCTTGGAAAGGCGCTCCAGCGTCTTTTCCATGGCGTCAAAGCCCAAAAGCAGAGGGCTCGCGAAAGGCGTCATACGGCTCATCGTCTCCAAGTCCTTGATTCAAGCGACCTTGCCAGACCTGAAAGACAGCATCCGGACGCTTCCAATATGGGAACTGCCTCACGCGGGCGCAAGGCAGATATCGGCGCCCGCTCCCAGAGAGCCCGCAAGGGGTCCGACCTTGACAAAGCAAGCGCTGCCTCGCATCAAACCCTGCCCGTACCGGCTGCGCCGATTTGCGACGGGAGTATAAACAAATGGTGCATGCCACGAAAACGCGCACCACGAGGACGGAGCGATCGGAATGGCAGACCCTAGAAAAATCATCATCGACACCGACCCCGGCCAGGACGACGCCGCGGCCATCATGCTGGCCTTCGGCAGCCCGGAAGAGCTCGAAGTGCTCGGCATCACCACGGTCGCCGGCAATGTGCCGCTCTCTTACACCAGCCGCAATGCGCGCATCGTCTGCGAGCTCTGTGGCCGGACCGATACCAAGGTCTTTGCCGGCGCCGCCAAACCAATCGCGCGAAAGCTGGTGACCGCTGAGCACGTGCACGGCAAGACCGGGCTTGATGGTCCCGTTCTCGATGAGCCCAATATGCAGCTACAGCCGCAGCATTCCGTGGATTTCATCATCGAAACGCTACGCAACGAGCCTGAAGGCACGGTGACCCTCTGCACGCTTGGGCCGCTCACCAACATCGGCATGGCCTTCCAGAAGGCGCCCGACATCATCCCGCGCATCCGCGAACTGGTGATGATGGGCGGCGGCTTCTTCGAAGGCGGCAACATCACGCCGGCCGCCGAGTTCAACATCTACGTCGATCCCGAGGCAGCCGATATCGTCTTGTGCTCTGGCATCCCCATCGTGATGATGCCGCTCGACGTCACGCACAAGCTTCTGACCCGAAAGGATCGCGTCAAGCGCATGGCCGATCTGGGCACGCGCCCGGCGATCGCCATGGTCGAGATGCTGGAATTCTTCGAACGCTTCGATGTCGAGAAGTACGGCTCCGATGGCGGTCCGTTGCACGACCCGACGGTTATCGCCTATCTCTTGAAGCCTGAGCTTTTCAAGGGGCGAACCTGCAATGTCGAGATCGAGGTGACGTCTGAGCTGACGGCCGGCATGACCGTCGTCGACTGGTGGCACGTGACCGACCGCAAGCGCAATGCGCAGGTCATGCGCGATGTCGATGCGGACGGCTTCTTCGATCTGCTGATCGAACGTTTCGCCCGCATCTGATGTTCAGATTGGCTTTCAGGCGCCTGAGAGATCAGGCGTCCTTCTGGTCGAAAACGGAATTCGTTTCGGGTTCGACGAGCTTCGGCCCGCCCTTGGCGACGCCGACCATGGCGGGGCGAAGAACGCGCTCACCAATGGTGTAACCGGCCTGAACGACCTGAACCACGGTGTTGTTCGGCACATCGGGGTTCGGCACTTCGAACATGGCCTGGTGAAAGTTCGGATCAAACTTCTGGCCGACCGGCTCCAGTTTGCGGACGCCGTGTCGCTCAAGCGCCGACAACATCGAGCGCTCCGTCATCTCCACACCTTCGATCAGCGTCGTCAGGCCGGCATCGGCGGCAGCCCTGGCTTCCTCAGGGATCGCATCGATGGCGCGGCGCAGGTTGTCCGAAACGGCCAGCATGTCGCGCGCAAAGCCCGCGGCGGAATAAGTCCTCGCATCCTTGACTTCGCGCTCTGTGCGCCGGCGCAGGTTATCCATCTCGGCGGCAAGGCGAAGATAGCGGTCGCGCAGCTCTGTATTCTCGGACTTTAGCAGTTCCAGCGGATCGGGCTTTGCGCTGGCTTCGGCGGCGGCTTCGTTCTCGACGTTTGCGGCGGCGTCCGCTGCGGCTTCGGCCGCGGCGGCGTCGGGTCCGTTCTTCGTCGTTTCGTCAGTCATGACGTTCTCCGGTGATTGATGTCTTTTAGGATGTGCCCGATATCGAGCTTTGACAGGCAAAAATCAAGTCTGCGTGACCGAAAAGCATGACTTGTAGGCAACCGTGCCGGTCTACCCCACAGGGTCTAGCTTGACTTGGCCGTGCTAAAGTTCTTTCATTTTAGGCGCAACTGAATCAATAGTGCTTCGACCTCATCCAGGTCAGGGAGCGACCACCATGGGCGATCAGAAAACGTATTCGGGGCGCTGCTTCTGCGGTGCCGTGGAGATCGTCGTCACCGGAGACCCGGTGGCTATGGGTTACTGCCACTGCGCCTCCTGTCGGCATTGGTCGGCGGGACCCGTCAACGCCTTCACGCTCTGGCAGCCGCAAACCGTCCATGTCACCAAAGGCGGAGAGCACGTGGAAGGCTACCAGAGGTCCGATACCAGCGTGCGGAAGTTCTGCGAGCTTTGCGGTGGGCATCTCTACACCGAGCACCCGACCTGGGGCGTCACCGACGTTTACGCGGCACTTCTGCCCGATCTTGACTACGCTCCAGCGCTGCACGTGAACTATCAGGAAAGCGTGCTGCATATCCGTGACGGCCTGCCAAAATACAAAGACATGCCTGCGGAGATGGGCGGCTCGGGCGACCTGCTCCCGGAGTAGTTCTCCTACGTCGAGCCGCGTGACAACCGCGTCATCAGCTGGGCGGTATAGTCGACCATCGGCACGATGCGCGAGTAGTTGAGCCGCGTCGGCCCGATGACGCCGACAGCGCCGACAATGCGGTCGTCATCGTCACGATAGGGCGCGACGATCAGCGACGAACCGGAAAGTGAAAAGAGCTTGTTCTCCGAGCCGATGAAAATGCGCACGCCCGGCCCGCTTTCGGCGAGGTTGAGAAGTTCCAGCAGACTGTCCTTCTTCTCGAGGTCGTCGAACAGCATGCGCAGGCGGTCGAGATCGTCGGCGCCAGCGAGATCGGCGAGCAGATTGGCGCGGCCGCGAATGATCAGTTGGGCCGGTTTGCCCTCGTCGGCGCTGCCCGACCAGACGGCGATGCCGCGCTCGACGAGATCCTGCGATAGCGCATCGAGTTCGAGGCGGACATCGTCCTTCAGTCGACTTAATTGATTGCGCAGTTCCGGCAGCGTCTGGCCGGTCATGTGTGCGTTGAGGAAGTTGGCGGCCTCGGTCAATTGCGATGACGTCACGCCTGCCGGAAGCTCGATAATGCGGTTTTCGACCTGATCGTGATCGCCGACGAGAACCGCAAGCGCCTTGGTCGGCTCAAGGCGGATGAACTCGACGTGCTTGAGAACAGGATCGCTCTTCGAGGTGATGACGAGCCCGGCGCCGCGCGAAATGCCCGAGAGCATGCGGCTTGCCTCGTTCATCATCAATTCCATCGGATTGTCGCGGCTTTCGGCGCGCACCTGGCGATCGATGTTGGCGCGATCCTCGGCCGAGAGATCCCCGACCTGCATGAAGGCGTCGACGAAGAAGCGCAGGCCGACTTGTGTCGGCAGACGGCCGGCACTGACATGCGGCGAATAGATGAGGCCAAGTTCTTCCAGATCGCTCATCACGTTGCGCACGGAGGCCGGTGACAGCGACATCGGTAGGATACGCGACAGGTTGCGCGAACCGAGCGGTTCACCCGTCTCCAGATAGCCCTCTACGATGCGGCGAAAGATTTCCTTGGAGCGTTCATCCAGCGCAGCCACTGCATCTGAAACCGACGTCGATCTGAACTCCATGAACCCTTGCGTACCCGTGCTGACGATGATGCGACAAAATATAGCCAATCTCCCCGCAGCGGCAAAAGGGAAATTGCAAATGGACGCTGCCGATCGTAGAAGCTCTCAACAACATAAGCACGCGTGATCTTCCGAAAACCGCTCGCGGTCTTCGAAATCATGATTCAGGAGAATAGTATGCGGCCCTCAGGCAGAAAAACCGACCAGATGCGCAAGGTCTCGTTCGAGCGCAATTTCTCCAAGCACGCGGAAGGCTCCTGTCTGGTGAAGTTCGGCGATACGCATGTGCTATGCACGGCGAGCATCGAGGAGAAGCCTCCGGCATGGCTGCGCAACACCGGCAAGGGTTGGGTCACCGCCGAATACGGCATGCTGCCGCGCGCCACCGGCGAGCGTATGAAGCGCGAAGCCGCATCCGGCAAGCAGGGCGGCCGTACGCAGGAGATCCAGCGCCTGATCGGTCGTTCGCTGCGCGCTGTCGTCGACCTCAAGGAACTCGGCGAGCGCCAGATCACGCTCGACTGCGACGTCATCCAGGCGGATGGCGGAACGCGTACGGCGTCCATTACCGGCGCCTGGATCGCGCTTTACGACTGCCTGAAGTGGATGGAAAGCCGCAACATGCTCAAGGTCGAACGCGTCCTCAAGGACCACGTCGCGGCCATTTCCTGCGGCATCTTCGCCAACCAGTCGGTGATTGACCTCGACTATCTCGAGGACTCCTCGGCTGAGACCGACGCGAACTTCGTGATGACCGGCAACGGCGGCATCGTTGAAATCCAGGGCACCGCTGAAGGCACGCCGTTCACCGATGAGGAATTCGCCTCGCTGATGGCCCTCGCCAAGGTCGGTATCGCCGAACTCGTCGCGATGCAGAAGCAGGCCGTCGCCGGATGAACGACATGCTGGAAGGCATGCTGGAGACGGCGCTCTATGCGGACGATCTCGACAAGGCCGAAGCCTTTTATGAAGGCATTCTCGGCCTTTCGAAGATCTCGCGGGGCGGCAACCGACATGTCTTCTTTCGCTGCGGTGCCGGGGTGTTGCTGATCTTCAACCCGCAGGAAACGATCAAGCCTCCCTCGCCCACCTCCTTGCAGGTTCCGCCGCACGGCACGACCGGTGCAGGACACGCCTGTTTCCGCGTTTGCGGGGAAAATCTCGATGCGATTGCAGCCCGGCTGACGTCCGGGGGTGTCGCCATCGAATCCGAAGTCACCTGGCCGCAGGGCGGCCGATCGATCTATTTCCGCGACCCGGCGGGCAACAGCCTCGAATGCGCCGACGCCCGCATCTGGGGCATCGAATAGGACAGTCATGCGCAAGCTCGAAACGAAGACCATCGTCGTTGCCAGCCATAATGCCGGCAAGATCCGGGAAATCCAGGACCTCATCGGTCCGTTCGGCTTCACGGCGAAATCGGCCGCCGAGTTGAATTTCGTGGAGCCTGACGAGACCGGCACGACTTTCGAGGAAAACGCGACGATCAAGGCGCTCGCCTCCGCCGAAGCCTCTGGATTGCCGGCGCTGTCGGATGATTCCGGCCTCGTCATCGATGCACTCGGCGGCGATCCCGGCGTCTACACCGCCAACTGGGCGGAGAAACCCGACGGCACGCGCGACTTCGCGATGGCGATGGAGAAGGTCGAGGCGGCTTTGGAAACGGCCGGCGCTTCGAAGCCGGCTCAGCGCGCTGCGCGTTTCGTCAGCGTACTCTGCCTTGCCTGGCCGGACGGCCACACGGAGCTTTTTCGCGGCGAAGTCGAAGGCACCGTCGTCTGGCCTGCGCGCGGCAGCCAGGGCTTCGGCTACGATCCGGTCTTTCAACCCGAGGGCTATGAGACTACCTTTGGCGAGATGAGCGCGGAAGAAAAGCACGGCTGGAAGCCCGGCGACGCAGAAGCACTGTCGCACCGCGCCCGCGCCTTCAAGATCTTCGTCGAAACCTGCCTGGAAGCCTAAGGGCAAACGTGGACACTTTGGAACAGCCTGATCTGATGCGCTATGCCGCTCTTCTGCCCGATACCGGCGAACCCGGCTTCGGCGTCTACGTGCATTGGCCGTTCTGTGCCGCCAAGTGCCCTTACTGTGATTTCAACAGCCATGTCCGCCACCAGCCGGTGGATCAGGAACGCTTTACCGCGAGCTTCCTGAAGGAGATGGCGACGGTGCGCCAGATGAGCGGGCCAAAGACGGTGACCAGCATCTTCCTCGGCGGCGGCACGCCATCGTTGATGAAACCATCCACGGTGTCGGCCGTTCTCGACGGTATCGCCAAGCACTGGCATGTGCCCGATGGAATCGAGATCACCATGGAGGCAAACCCCTCCAGCGTCGAGGCGGAACGCTTCCGCGGCTATCGTGCCGCCGGCGTCAATCGCGTGTCGCTCGGCGTCCAGGCGCTCAACGACCGCCACCTGACGTTTCTCGGACGGCTGCACGACGTTGCCGATGCGCTGAAGGCGATCAAGCTGGCGCGCGACATCTTCCCGCGCATGTCCTTCGACCTGATCTATGCGCGCCCGAACCAGACCGTCGACGAATGGGAACGCGAGTTGAAGGAGGCGTTCTCCTACGCCGTCGATCATCTTTCGCTCTATCAACTGACGATCGAGGAAGGCACTCCGTTCTTCGGGCTTCACACGGCCGGCAAGCTTGTGGTTCCGGACGGCGACCAATCGGCGCTGCTCTATGAAGCGACGCAGGAAATCACCACCGGCGAAGGACTGCCCGCCTACGAGGTTTCCAACCATGCGCGTCCGGGCGCGGAGAGCCGGCACAACCTCACCTACTGGCGTTACGGCGATTACGCTGGCATCGGCCCCGGTGCCCATGGGCGACTGACACGTGGCTCCATGAAGATTGCCACTGCGACAGAGCGGAAGCCAGAGAGCTGGCTGGATCTGGTCGAGCGCAATGGACACGGCATGCTGGACACGGAGCAACTCGGTTATGAGGAACAGGCCGACGAACTGCTGCTGATGGGGTTGCGTCTCAAGGAAGGCGTGGACCTTTCCCGCTGGCAGCAGCTTTCGGGCCGCGACCTGGACCCGAAGCGGGAAGAGTTTCTTTTGGAGCATGGCTTTATCGAGCGGATCGGCAATTCTCGCCTGCGCTGCACGCCGTCAGGCATGCTGATCCTCGATTCCGTGGTCGCCGATCTCGCCTGCTAGGCAGGTCGCTTTCTCCGCAGAGCGAACAATCGCCCGTCTATCGCCGCAAGGCCGATCGCGATCATCGCCATGCCGATCAGATGCTTGACCTGCAATTGCTCGCCGAGAATGGCTGCGCCGAGCAGGATGGCGCTGACCGGAATCAGGAAGGTCACGAGCATCAGGTTCGTTGCACCGGCAGCCGCCAGGATGCGGAAAAACAGCACATAGGCGATCGCCGTCGAAAGCAAGGCCAGGCCGAACAGCGCCATCCAGGTTTCCAATGAAGGAGCGGCCAATGTCCAGGGCTGGTCGACGATGAGCGCGATCGGCAACATCAGGACGGTGGAGGCGCTGACCTGTCCTGCAGCGGGAATGAGCGGCGCCATGCCCATCTGGCGGAAGCGCCGGCCGAAGATGCCGGCAAAGGAATAGGAGAGCGCAGCACCGAGCACCGCGAGCTGCGCCAGCACGTTCGACCCGAGATCGCGCAGCACGTCGAAGCCGATCATATAGGCGACGCCCGCAAAGCCGACGAGAACGCCAAGCAGGCGATTGCCGGTCATTTTTTCATCCGCGGTCAGGAAATGCGCGACGACGACGCCAAAGAGCGGCGTTGTGGCATTCAGGATCGAGGCGAGGCCACTTGCGATATGCGTCTGGCCCCAGACGATGAGACAGAACGGGATCATATTGTTGAGGATGCCCATGCCGAAGAAGGCCGCCCAGGACCTGCCGTCACGCGGCATGGCATGGCCGGTCGCACGCACAATAAGGTTCAGTGCCAGCGCTGCGATCAGGACCCGACCCGTGACGATCGTAAAGGGCGGCAGGCTCTTCACCAGAATGCCGTTGAAGAGGAAGGATCCGCCCCACAGCAGGGAGAGCACCAGCAACATTCCCCACTCGGCAAAGCCCATCTGTTTCTGCTGCATCGTCTTCTCCCTGGTCAGCCTGCGACCGGTCTACATGTCAGTACAGGCTGCCGCCACCCGATTGTTGGGCGGTCCTCACGCATTTTTCCTGATTTTTTCTCGCTCATCGCTCAGCTCGACGAAGCTTTTACGGCGGCTTTCATGCTGATATTATTGCTATGCCAGTCGTGCGACAAACGAGTCTTTCTCGATCCATAATATAGTTGAGCTAAACCATGAGCGATTATCTTCCCTCCCTTTCGGCCCTTCGAGCCTTTGAAGCGGCCGCCCGACACCTCAGCATGACGTTGGCGGCGAAGGAGCTCAACGTGACGCCGGGAGCCGTCAGTCTGCAGATCCGCGATCTGGAATCCTCGCTTGGCGTCAAGCTCTTCGAGCGGAAGACGCGCGCACTAGCTCTGACCGTGGAGGGTGCAGACTATTTTTCGACGCTCAGGGTAGCATTCCGCCTCGTCAGGGAAGCGACGGCGGCGATCACGGCGCGCGGACGCGGCGCCGTCCTCAACGTCACCTGCACGGCGGGATTTGCAACCTACTGGCTCGTGCCGCGTCTCAGACGCTTCGAGGCGATGCATCCCGAAATCGACGTCCGCATCAGCGCGTCGCACCGCGTGCTCGATTTCAGCGCGACGGGATCGACCTTGCAATCCGCCACGGACTCGGCGGCTATGACGGCCTGATCAGCGAACGCCTCGTGGATGACGAGCTGGTGCCGGTTTGCACACCAAGACTTGCCGCGGAGCTCGGCGACAATCCCTCGCCGGACGCGCTCGCCGGCTTCCAACTGATCCATGACGTCTATCGCCATGACTGGCAGCTCTGGCTGGAAGCAGCCGGCGCGACAGGACTCGACCCGTCGCGTGGACCGGTCTTCATGCATGGCAACGGAGCCTATGACGCGATGAAAGCCGGACTGGGCTTTGCCTTGATGCGGCGCTCGTTTCTGGAGCGGGACCTGAAGGAAGACGCGGTGGTCACGCCCTTCCCGCTTGGCATTGCAAGCCGGCTTGCCTTCCACCTCGTCTATCCCGGGCTTGCGCTCGAACAGCCGGCGGCGGCCGCCTTCCGCCGGTGGCTGCTGTCAGAGGCGCAAGCCTGACCTGACTGTGGCTGATTTGCCATGCCGGTCAAAAAGTGGAGTATTTTAATCATGAAAGCGGCGCGTCTATATTGCGCCAGCCTTCATGTGGAAGCCGGACGAGACACGCCGGGCACACGCGTCGGCGCCTATGGCTTCGACCCGCGTTTCGATTCGTTCTCGGTGCGCGGCTTCGACGTGACCTATACCGGGATCTTTCCGCGACAACCTTCGTCAGCCGGGCGCAGGCTCGTCACTCTTCAAGACCGAGCCGTACGGTCTCGAAGGAGTCTCGATCCTGCGTGGCCCATCTTCGGCACTGTATGGGGCAACGGGTGCCGGCGGTCTCTACAACCTCATCACCAAGCGGCCGACGGAAGAGCCTTTTCACGAAGTTCAGCTGCAGTATGGTACCGACCAGCGCTATCAGAGCCGGTTCGACCTCTCCGGCCCCGTCAACAATGAGGACCCCTTCTACTATCGCCTGACGGGCCTCTATCGCGACGCCAATACGGAGCAGATCAGCGTTCCCGACGACCACGCGACCGTATCCAAAAGAGATTGCGGGTCGCGATCCTTCAGCTGCTGTTCGGTCACTGAGGAAATCGACTGGGGCACCTCGATGAAGGGCGTGTCGGTTTTCGTGCCCGTCGCGCTGCTCTTGCCGACATAGCCATCCGCCTGGATGACGCCGCCGCTGCCGCCATTGACGATAATATCTTCAAGAACCGTCGCGCCATCCTGCTGCTGTCCAGCCGCATCCTGCGCTGCGGCCGGTGTGAGAAAATGGGCGATTGCCAAGCCAGTCAACGCCGACGTGGACAGGATTCGCGAGGAAAATCGGAGACTATTCATTGGCTTATCATACCGGTCATACGCATTTCAGGATTTATGTTGAGTTTAATAGTCAAGAAAAATCCCAAAGGAAACCGGACACGAAACTTACCATCCTCGGCGAATATTCCCGAACCAAGACCGGCGGCACGGCGGCCTATTACAACGATCCAACCGGCAAGGTAACGGACTATTTCGCGGGCAATCCGGCCTTCAACGATTCGATCCAGAACCAGGCTCGTATCGGCTACGAATTCGAGCATCGACTGAACGACGTCTTCGTCTTCCGTCAGAACGCCCGCATTTCGACGCTCAGCATCGACGCCGACTGGGCCTTCGCCTACGCGCCGAACGCCGTCAATCCGAACCTGCTTGACCGCAGCGCCGGCACGTTTGACGAGCAGCTGATGGCCTTCGTCATCGACAATCAGTTGGAAGCTCAGTTCGAAACGGGCGCGGTCGACCATACAGTGCTTGCAGGTCTAGACCTGACCAGGCTGCGCTGGCGCTCCCTCGATGGCCGTGGCGTGTCGCCACCGCTCGACACCACCAATCCGACGGCAGGCGCTCAAGTTGCTCCTATCGACTTCGATACGCGCTCCGTCCAGGACCAGTGGCAGGCCGGCACCTATCTGCAGGACCAGATCCGCTATGACGCGTGGATACTGACCGTCGGTGGTCGCTACGACTGGGTCTCCACGGACACCGACAATACCGACCTCAACACGAATGCGCTGACCACGATCACGCAAAAGGACAGGGCATTCTCCGGCCGCATCGGCCTAGCCTACCAAACGGATTTCGGCGTTGTACCCTATGCCAGCTACTCGACCGCTTTCGCACCAAATGCTGGCATAAACAAGGAGACCGGCCAACCCTTCCAGGCGACGGAAAGCGAGCAGGAGGAGATCGGCGTCAAGTACCTGCTGCCTGATAGCAATACGCTGATCACGGCAGCGCTGTTCAATATCGACCAGAAAAACAGCCTCTCCTACGAGGTTGTGAACCTGCCGACCGGGCCGGAAAACATACAGGTGCAGCGCGGCAAGATTCGCTCCCGGGGCTTCGAGATCGAAGCGAACACGAGTCTCGACAACGGCCTGTCACTGGTTGCGTCCTACACCTTCACCGACGCCGAGATTCTGGAAGGCACGATCGGTACAGTCGGTAACTACGTCTCGTCGGTGCCGAGGCACATGGCTTCGCTCTGGGCAAACTACAGGTTTCAGGAGGGTAGTCCGATCTACGGTCTCGGCGTCGGCCTCGGTGCCCGGTACCTCGGCAAGAGCTACACCAGCGACGAAAACACGGCGCAGAACGGCTCCCGCGTCCTCTTCGACGCTGCCCTGAGCTATGACTTCGCCGCGCTCGACAAGAAATACGAGGGCCTGAGCCTGCAGGTGAACGCCACCAACCTGTTCGACCGCCGCGAGCCCATCTGCTCGGCCGGCTTCTGCTACCGCGACCAGGGCCGCGCCATGATCGGCAGCCTGCGCTACACATGGTGAGCTGATGGCGAGCGCGCAGGACCATGTGGTTGATCCGGTCGACAGCGCCTCGGTCCTCTCGCCGGCCTTTGCCGGTGAGCATGCGTGGTGCAACGAGAAGATGGCGCTCTCCACCGACCTGCCGGACGCGGTACCGCTGCCGCTCTTCTTCGGCGACGGCGGGTTCAAGCAGGCGATCGATCGCTACGCCGAGGCCTGCGGCAACAGCGACAGGCGCGCCGTCGTGTCGATGTGGTCGTTGTATTACTTCTCCGCCCTTTCCATTCCCTATGTGCTGGCCCGTCGCCTCGCCGCGCAGGAGCTTCCGGTCGCCTTCGACGGGATGGCCATCGCAGTGCAGGAGAATGGCCTGCCGCGTGCATTCGGCGTGCCGCACCGGGGCCGGAATGCTGAGGGTGGCGAGGAGGACGGTTTCGAAGCCATCGGTCCCTTGTTGGAACAGCATCTTCCAGAGGCCGTGACGAAGCTGAACGCCTCCGGCATTTCGGCCAAGCTGTGCTGGAACAATGCCGCTGTGTATCTCGACTACGCGCTGCGGATGACACGGCCACCCGAAGGCCCCGATCTGGCGGTGTTCGTCCGCGGCTGCCTGCCGGACGGCGGCGTCAACCCTCTCTGCGGCAGCGTCCGATATGTCGAGGACGACGGCGAGCGCGTCGCCCGGCGGAAGATATGCTGTCTGCGCTACATGCTGCCCGGCGTCCAGAGCTGTGGCAAGCTTTGTGCTCTTCCCAGCCAGAGGAACGTGCAATGATCCCGTCCACGATCACGCGACGCGGCTTTCTCGCTGCGGCGTCTGCTGCGCTTTGCGCGCCGGCTCTGTTGAAGGCACAGACGCGCTGGCCACTGACCGTGACCGATGCCGTCGGTCGAATGGTGACGATTGCGAAGAAGCCGAAGTCAATCATCCTCGGAACGGGTTTCAATCTTTTCGCGCTGTCGCTGATCCACCCGGATCCGGTGAGTCTGCTGGCAGGCTGGGCGACCGACATGAAGACGGACAACCCGTTCATCTACGATGCTTTTCGCAAGAAATTTCCGGCCCTCGACAAGGTGGCGCTTGTCAGCAATGGGCAGGCGGATGGCATGTCCTTCGAAGCCGCACTTTCCTTGGAGGCCGACCTTGCCGTCATGGGCATATGGCAGGCAGAAGGCGAGCAGGGCAAACGTGCCATCGAGTATCTGCAATCGATCGGCGTGCCCGTGATCGTTGTCGATTTCAATCTCGATCCGCTGAAGAGCACGCCGCGGGACATTCGGCTCCTCGGTCGCGTTCTGGAATGCGACCAGCAAGCGGAAAACTATGCTCAGTTCTTCGAAAAGCGGGTGGACCGCATCAAAGCGAGGGCGGTCGGGAAAGGCGAAGATGGACCGCTCGTGCTGATGGATGCCTTTCCAAGCACAACGCGTGGCAGCTGGGCGGTCGGTCGCACCGGCCTTGGTGAATTGATCACGCTTGCCGGCGGGCGCAACATCGCCGACAAGAACCTGCCGCCACAGGGCGGACCCGTGACGGCAGAATATATCATCGCCGCGGAACCGGACGTCTATATCGCCACCGGCTCGCCGGGCGGCACCTACACCGTCTTTTCGATCGGTCCCGGGGTCGATCCCGCAGAAGCGCGGCAGTCGCTCCAGGAGACCGTTAAGGCACCAAGCCTGGCCCCGCTGAAAGCGGTGCGCGAGGGAAATGTGCACGGCATGTGGAACTTCTTCAATGCCGTGCCGCTGAACGTGCTCGCCGCCGAAGCCGTGGCATCCTGGGTAAGGCCCGACCTCTTTGGCGATGTCGATCCGGCCGACAGCCTCGCCGAGATCAACGAGCGCTTCGCGGCTGTCCCCTTCGAGGGCGCCTACTGGACCAGCCTAACCACTTAGCGAGCTGGCGCGCTCGTCTCGAAGAGGCCGCCTGTCGGAGTTTTCAGGAACATCTCCAGCGGAATATATTCCTGATGCAGGAAGCCCGTGGATGGCAAAAGGTCGTCGCGCACCATCTCGATGACGGCAACCACCGAGGCCGACGTCGTCCAGGCGATCGCCGTGCGGCGGGCGCCGGCTATCTCGATCGGATAATAGGCGCGCACAAATTCCTTGCGGCGGAGGTTCCCGTTCTCCATGCCCTCCGCTGCGACGTGGACGTAGACAACATCGTCCTCGACCGGAGGCTTGGCGTTGGTGAGGATTTCGCCGGCAAGGTTGCGCCTGTCGCGCATCAAAAGCTCATGGAAGAAGAAGTTCATCAGATCCATGTGGCCGGGATAGCGCATCGTCTTGTAGTCGAGGTTCTCGACCTTGCCGAGCAGCGTATCGCACATGGTTCCGAGGCCTCCTGACGTCGTGAAAGCTTCGAGCTTCACGCCCTCGACATAGATCGTCTCGTGCCATTCCATCGGCGAGACGAGCTTGCGAACGCCGCCCTCGATCACTTCACAGTCGTTCAGATACTCGTTGACCACCCCTTCGGGCGACCAGTTAAACGCGTAGCCGAGGAGACCGGTCGGGTGCTGCGGCAGAGCGCCGACCCGCATTCGAATGGAACGGCACTTGTCGAAGCCGTCCGCAAGGCTCGATCCGACAATGCCGACGAAGCCGGGGGCCAGGCCACATTGCGGCGCCATCAGGCCGCGTGCCGTCTTGGACAGTTCGATGATGAAGTTTGTCGTCGGCACGTCTTCGGTCAGATCGAAGTAGTGGATCCCTGCGACGTGGGCGGCGCGCGCAAGGCCGATGTTGAGGTGATAGGGCAGGCAGGAAAGCACGGCCTCAACGCTGGACAACAGTTCACCGATGACGGCGGGGTCGGAGATGTCGCCACTCCTGCATTCGAATGGCTGGCTTTCCGTCGGCGCCTGCAGGTCGACGCCTAGAACGTCGAACCCTCCCTCATGCAGAAGCGTTGCAGCCAACCGCCCGATCTTGCCCAGTCCGAGAACAGCGATCCTGTCGAAACTCATCGGCTCCCCCTGTGGCCACGTGGCCACTCCAGCGTACAGAAGATTGTGCGCAAAAGAAAACGGCCGGAGCAATGCCCGGCCGTCAAACGTGCACAGAAGATTGCCCGACTATTCGTTGATCAGGCGCTTCAGCAACTCAATCTCATGCGAAAGCTTGGTGTCGCCGGCGATCAGCTCCTCGATCTTTCGCACGGCGTGCAGCACGGTCGTATGATCGCGACCGCCGAAGCGACGGCCGATTTCCGGGAACGACCGCGGCGTCAGCGTCTTCGACAGATACATGGCGATCTGGCGCGGTTTGACGATGACGCGGGTGCGGCGGTTCGAGACCAGTTCCTGGCGCGACACGTTATAGTGCCGTGCGACGATGCGCTGGATGTCCTCGATGCGGACACGGCGCGGCTCGCCCGAGCCAACGAGATGAGCAAGAAGCTCGTCGACGCGCTCGACCGTCAGGTTCGGCTCGAAGGAGCGGCGGAAAAGCAGCTGGTTGAAAGCACCTTCCAGCTCGCGGCCGCTTGCAGTGATGTTGCGCGCAACATGGTTCAGCAGTTCGGCCGGGATTTCCAGAGACGGGTCCTCGACGCGAGCAGCGGTAAGGCGACGCTTCAGGATCTCGAGACGCATCTCGTAGTCCGGCGCGTCGAGCTCAATGGCCACACCGCCCTGCAACCGCGAGCGGACGCGTGGATCAAGCGATTCCAGCTCCCAGGGAGCGCGGTCGGCAGCGACCACGACCTGCTTGGCGCTGTCGAGCAGCATGTTCAGCAGGTGGCAGAACTCGTGCTGGATCATCTTGCCCTGCAGGAACTGCATGTCGTCGATGATCAAAAGGTCGATGTTGCGCAACGAGTCCTTCAAGGTCAAAGCATCATTGTCACGGATCGCTGTTGCGAAACGCCACATGAAATACTCTGCCGTCAGATAGACGACGCGCAGGGCGCGCGGGTTCTGAACCGCGGCATTGGCGATCGCCTGTAGAAGGTGCGATTTGCCGAGACCGACGCTGGAATGGACGAAGAGCGGATTGAAGCGGACAGCGCCCTGCCCGGCTTCCGCAATCGTCCTGGCAGCAGCAAGTGCTACGCGGTTGGAGCTACCCTCAACAAAGGTGTCGAAGGTGAAGCGGGAGTCCAGCGGCGAGCCGAAGAGCGGCTGGCCGGCAGTCGCCGGACGGGCAGCGGCTGCGGACGATACCGCCTGCTGCGCAATCTGGCCGGCATGCTGCGCCGCTGGGCGGCGCGTCTGCGCGGCGGCAACAGGCTCTGGGGAAACCGGCGCTTCAGCCGGTTTACCAACGCCACGCGTTGCCGTGCGCACGAGAATTTCGACTTTCAGGATTTCGGAGTCTTCGGCCTGAAACAGGCTGGTGATCAACTCAAGATACCGGTTGTTGATCCAGGACTTCAGAAAAGTTGTCGGCACCGTCAGGCGCACGACGCTCTTGGAAACCGAATGCAGCTTCAGCCGCGCAAACCAGCTTGCATAGACATCCGGACCGACTTGCGCCTTCAGGCGGGCGCTGACACGCTCGAAAAGTACACCATGCTTCATGTCTCCCTTTTCCCCTGCCGCTCCAGCGCAAATAGAGCCAAACGCCTGCGGTTCGTTGTCCCCGCTATCCAGGGCATCCGCCGTCATTGTATTCATCTGCATCATGCCGCCTTCCATTCGTCGGCCGACTTTGTTCGTCGCCCGATTATTTCCCCGCTATGACCAGAAAGTGGCACCCTCATGAGCCACTCGCCTGCCGGTTCACTCAAATACTGCCCCACTCACAAGACTTTCCGAGAAAGCGCGAGCCCGCCTCATGCGGCGTCGACTGCCTTCTGTCGGACTGGATGCCGCTCCTCGTCAGCTGGCGTCCAGTCGTCTTGCCACGACTTCTCTTCCCCATTCCGGTTTCACGCAACGCGTGCAACCAACACACAAAAAATCACCGTTCCGCGACAGCCACGTCGCGGTCAAAAATGCTCAAGTGCGTGAAAAACCGGAAGCTTAGGCTCTCCGTAACAAGTGGCACAGGTTCATCGTCCTGCCGACGTGGCAGTTTCAGACCAAGCCTTCACAGGTGATGTCTGGACCCCTTGTTGATCGGCATTTAGGCAGGATCGAATGCGGGAATCAACGATGAATTTTACGCAAAATTAAGAGCGGGCCGTTGACTCGGGGGGCAGTCTTTGGGCGTCACATCCGCGTCAAAAAAGAATCGCTTTTGAATCAAGGAGATTCGTCCCGCGGGCATTTTTGACACGCATAAAAAGAAAAAAATAAAAAAGCTTCTTGACTCTGCTCAGACCGCAGATTGTAGGCCCCGAGTCGAGCGTACCTGAAGTATCCTACAACAAGTATTTGTTTTCATTGCCTTTTTCGTGTCACACGCTCGACATGAAATCGTCGCCGAATTAACCATACGGAAGCCAGTCGGCGGAATCGAAAAAGCCCGACAAAGTTGCCGGGCTAATCATAATGGTGCGTCCGTTAACGAAAGATTATGCGGTCACAGAAACCGACAGAGCCTTCACACGCGCTGCCAGGCGCGAAACCTTTCGGGAAGCCGTGTTGGCGTGCAGGACGCCCTTGCCTGCGGCGCGAGCCAGTTCCGGCTGCGCGGCGAGGAATGCTTCCTTTGCCTTGGCAGCATCACCAGATGCGATTGCCTCTTCGACCTTGCGAACGAACGTACGAACGCGCGAGCGACGAGCCTTATTGACGTCGGTACGGCGGGCGATCTTGCGGGTCGCTTTTTTCGCCGAAGTTGTATTGGCCATGGATGCCTCTCTAAGAATTCGAACAAACTCCGTCATCACCGCGGGCCCTGCGGCCACTCAATCCAGCAATGCGGGAGCATAATCGGAAAACCGGAGTGGCTTCCCGAACCGTGGGCGGGCATATAACCCTAAAGCCGACCCACGTCAACGCGCATTTTCAAGGAAACGCCGCCTTTCTCCAAGGCTCAGCGGTTCTTGAAGGCAGGCTTACGCTTTTCGATGAAGGCCGTCATCCCTTCTTTCTGGTCTTCGGTGGAAAAGAGGCTATGGAAAAGGCGACGCTCGAAGCGCAGACCTTCCTCCAAGGTGGTCTCCAGTGCGCGGTTTACGGCCTCCTTCGCCATCAGCACGGAAGGACGCGACAGCGAGGCGATCTTGGCGGCAGCCTCCAGAGCCTCGTCCAGCAGCCGTTCGGGCGCCACCACGCGCGAAACGAGTCCTGCGCGTTCGGCTTCGGCAGCGTCCATCATGCGGCCGGTGAGGATCAGATCCATGGCCTTGTATCTGCCGACAGCGCGCGTCAGCCGCTGCGAGCCGCCCATACCAGGAATGACGCCGAGTGTGATTTCGGGTTGGCCGAACTTGGCAGTCTCCGACGCGATGATGATATCGCACATCATTGCAAGCTCGCAGCCGCCGCCGAGCGCAAAGCCGCTGACAGCGGCGATCACAGGCTTGCGCACCTTGGCAACGTCGTCCCATCCGCTCATCAGATCGCGGTCGTAGACATCGACATAATCCAGCGGCTGCATTTCCTTGATATCGGCACCGGCGGCGAATGCGCGCTCGGAACCAGTCAGCACCATAGCGCCGACGGCGTCATCGGCTTGGAAGGCTTCGTAGGCCTGAAGAAGTTCCTTCAGCACCGTCGAGTTCAGCGCGTTCAGCGCCTGCGGGCGATTCAATGTGATCAGCCCGACCGCGCCTCGGGTTTCGACGATCAGCGTTTCGTAGGCCATGGACAATCCTCCCGTTACTTTTGACAGGCAGGGCAATAAAAGGTCGAGCGCCCTGCCTGGACAATGCGGGCGACGGTACCGCCGCAGCCCGGGTTGCCGCAAGGTAGACTTTCGCGGTCATAGACAGCGAAGGAATGCTGGAAATAGCCGAGCGAGCCATCCGTCTGGATATGGTCGCGCAGCGACGAGCCACCGGCCTTGATGGCGTCGGCGATGACGTCGCGGATCGAGGCGACAAGCAACTCCATCTGCTTGTTGGGCTTACCCGATGTCGTGACGATGGACGCCGCGGCACGCATCGGCCGCAGGTGCGCGCGCCACAGCGCCTCGCAGACATAGATATTGCCGAGCCCGGCAATATTCTTCTGATCGAGCAGCGCGCTTTTCAGAGGCTGCGCCTTGCCAGCGAAGCGTTCCGCCAGATAGGCGGCACTGAGTTCGTTGCCTGTCGGTTCCGGTCCCAAGCCGAAGAGGAAGGGATTGAGATCAAGTTCGCAACGCTGTGCCACATCCATGAAGCCGAAACGGCGCGGGTCATTATAGATGACGCGGCTGGCGCCTTTCGGTCCCTCCAGGTGGAAGATGGCGTGATCGTGCTTTTCATCCTTCGAGCGGGGGTGATGGAATTCGCCCGGCCTATCAGAAAGCTGTTCCACCTCGATGCGGAAGGAGCCCGACATGCCGAGATGCGAAATGATCGTCGTGCCGTCATCGAGATCGATCAGCAGATATTTGGCGCGGCGACCGAGCGCGACGATGCTGCGGCCCGTCACCCGTGCCTCGAGACCATCCGGAAAAGGGAAACGCAGGTCTTTGCGTCGCAGCTCCAGGCGGGCGATACGCGCGCCCTCCATGGTGGGGGCAAGCCCGCGTCTGACGGTTTCGACTTCTGGCAATTCCGGCATCTTAACCCATCTATATCTAACATGTTTCCACCACGGGCGTTGTACGCTATAGCGCCAAGGTGCCGCGGCTTTGACCGTGGTCCACAGATAGCGTCGCGCGCGTCAGTTCGCTATGGTCGCCGCGCCGATTTCAGATAGATGGAGTATTTTCGATGTCAGAAAGCCGTACCTCCGCCGAAGGCGGCATGGAAACATCCTACGGCTTCCGCGACGTGGCGGGTGGTGAGAAGCAGGGCCTCGTCAACGACGTCTTTCACAAAGTCGCCAAGCGCTACGACATCATGAACGACGTTATGTCGGTCGGCATGCACCGCGTGTGGAAGGACGCGATGATTGCGGCGCTCAATCCACGCAGGGAGCCAGGCTACCGGGTTCTGGACGTTGCCGGCGGTACCGGCGACATCGCCTTCCGCATCGTCGAAGCCTCGAACCGGCAGGCACATGCGACCGTACTCGACATCAACGGCTCGATGCTGGCCGTCGGCGCCGAGCGCGCCGCCAAAAAGAAGCTCTCCGACAATCTGACTTTCGTCGAAGCCAACGCGGAGGATCTGCCGTTCGAGCCGAACAGCTTCGACGCCTACACGATTGCCTTCGGCATCCGCAACGTGCCGCGCATCGATGTCGCGCTGAGCGAAGCCCATCGCGTGCTGAAGCGCGGCGGCCGATTGCTGGTACTCGAATTCTCGGAAGTGGACATGCCGTTGCTCGACCGCGTCTATGACAGCTGGTCCTTCAACGCCATTCCGAAGTTCGGTAAGGCGATCACCGGCGAGGCCGAGCCCTACCAATATCTCGTCGAATCCATCCGCAAATTCCCCAACCAGGAGAACTTCGCCGAGATGATCCGCAACGCCGGTTTCTCGCGCGTCAGCTTCACAAACTATACCGGCGGCATTGCAGCCCTCCACTCCGGCTGGAAGCTCTGACGGATGGTTCGAGGTACACCGTTCACCTGCGCGCTTTGGCAGGCAGGCAATCCGGCATGAGTGCTCTCGGAGCATATTTCCGGCTCTGGCGCGTCGGCTGGATTCTCGTGCGCGAAGGCGTCATTTCGGCCTTGCCGTCAGAAGATCTTCCGCCCTCGATCGGCCTTGCCAAGTCCTTTGTTGGCCTATTCGCACGCAACCGCTCGAAATCGAAGAAGCGCAGCGACAGGCTGGCGCAAGCCGTCGAACGGTTGGGCCCCTCCTACGTGAAGATCGGCCAGTTCCTGGCGACGCGCCCGGATGTCGTCGGCGTCGAATTTGCAGACGACCTATCGCAACTCCAGGACCGCATGGCATTCTTCCCGCCGGCGGCGGCCAAGGCGAGCATCGCCAGTTCGCTCGGCCGCCCGATCGAAGACCTTTACGCAAGCTTCGGCGAGCCGATTGCCGCAGCGTCGATTGCCCAGGTGCATCCGGCGGAGGTCGATACACTGTCCGGTCGCAAGAAGGTTGCCGTAAAGGTGGTCCGCCCCGGCGTGCGTCAGCGCTTCTCGCACGACATCGAGGCGATGTATCTCGTCGCCCACATGCAAGAGCGCTTCATGCCTTCAAGCCGCCGCCTCAGGCCGGTGGAAGTGACGAAGACCCTGGAGCAGACCACCAAGGTCGAAATGGACCTGCGGCTCGAGGCTGCGGCCCTTTCCGAAATCGCCGAGAACACCGAAAAGGACCCAGGATTCCGCGTGCCGAAGGTGGATTGGGAGCGCACTGGCCGCGACGTGATCACCATGGAGTGGATCGATGGTGTGAAGATGTCCGACGTCGACGGCTTGCGCGCCGCCGGCCACGATCTCAATCGCCTTGCGGATACACTGATCCAGTCCTTCCTGCGCCACACGCTGCGCGATGGCTTCTTCCATGCCGACATGCATCCGGGGAATCTCTTTGTCGATGCGCATGGAGACATCGTCGCCGTCGACATGGGAATCGTGGGACGATTGGGCAAAAAAGAGCGCCGCTTCCTTGCCGAAATTCTCTTCGGGTTCATCACCCGCGATTATGTCAGGGTCGCGGAAGTCCATTTCGAGGCCGGCTATGTCCCCGCCCATCACAATGTGGAGAGCTTCGCGCAGGCGATCCGCGCAATCGGCGAGCCGATCCACGGACAGCCGGCCGAAACCATTTCGATGGGCAAGCTGCTGACGCTGCTGTTCGAGGTGACCGAACTGTTCGACATGGCCACGCGACCGGAACTGGTCATGCTGCAGAAGACCATGGTCGTCGTCGAAGGCGTGTCGCGCATGCTCAATCCACGCTTCAACATGTGGAAGGCATCCGAACCAGTCGTCGGCGACTGGATCCGCAACAATCTCGGCCCGAAGCGTATCGTCACCGACCTCAAGGACGGGTTGAAGGCAGCGGTCAAGCTTGCAGAAGCCGCGCCGGAGATTGCGGCCAAGACCGAGAAGTTTCACCATCAACTGCTGCACATGAGTGAGCATGGACTGCGTTTCGATGCGGAAACGGCCGAAGCGATCGGCAAATCCGAAGCGCGTCACAATCGCTCCGGTCGGTTCGCCCTCTGGATTATCGCGCTCGCCCTTCTCTATATAGCCTGGGTGGTCACCTGATCATCGCATGCAAATGCATGTTGTGTTCAATATTTGGGATATCCCATCGAATAGCGCCGTCGCATAGTCTCACTTTTCAAGGAGATATGGCAGATGAAGCATGAACGCCCGCGCATCGAACTTTCCGGACAGCCGCTGAGCTTTGCTGAGATGGTGAGGATCGGATCGGGCAAGGTGGCGCTTTCCGCTTCGGCAACGGGTATGGCCCGCGTCGAGATCGCCCGTGGAATTGTCGAGGACGCGATCAAGGCTGGGATGCCCGTCTACGGGGCAACCACCGGCGTCGGTGCCATGAAAGACGTCGAGTGGTCCCCGGAGGACCTGGACGCCTTCAGTCTCGGCCTCGTGCGCGCACATCACTTCGGCACAGGGACGCCGTTTTCATGCTCCGTCGTGCGCAACGCAATGGCCATCCGCATCAACACCGCTCTGACGGGGCAGGTCGGCTGTACACCTGAACTCGTCAATGCATACATGCGCATGCTCGAGGTCGACATCATTCCGGTCGTCCGCCGCACCGGGTCCATTGGTTGCGCCGATATTGGCCTCATGGGACAGATCGGCGCCGTCTTGACCGGCGTCGGGGAAGCCGTCTATCGCGGCAAGCGCATGCAGGCTGCCGACGCCTTCGCGGCAGCTGGTATGAAGCCCTTCACCATGGCCCCGCGCGACAGTCTTGCCTCGCTCAGCGTCAACGCCGTGAGCTTCGCAGCTGCAGCGGATGCGACACGCAATGCCGCCGCCTCCATTCGCGTGCTGCTGGCCTCCGGAATGATGGCGTCAGGCGCCCTTGGGGCCTCCCGAGATCCCTGGCTTTCCGTTCGCCATGTCGGCACCTCCCGGGAAGCTTTGATCGGCTCCTGGCTCTGCAATGCTTCGGACGCCTGGCAGTGGCCGATCAAGACCCACGTGCAGGACCCTTTGAGCCTGCGCATGGTCGCGCAGGTATTCGGTGCGGTCATCGAGAACCTGCTGACGACCGGACACAAGATCCTTGCCGCCACCGGACGTTCCGACGACAACCCTGTCGTCGTCGAGGGCCGCGTCATGACCTCGGGCGGGTCGCTGCCGCTCGATGTGACGATCCTGCTGGAATCGGCGGCTCTGTGCATGGCGCACGCGGCCCGCAATGCCTTCAACCGCTGTGTCCTGCTCGGCAACGGCCAGCGGCGCGATCTACCCGTCAATCTGGTGCCGCCCGGCCGCATCGCAACAGGTTTCGGCCCGATCATCAAACTGGCCGGCGAGATCTTCTCGCGCGTGCTATCGATGTCGAACCCGGTGTCTGCGCAGTCGCTGGTGGTCGCGGCCGGCCTTGAGGACGAGGCAGCGTTCCTACCGCTGGTGATCGAGCGTTTTGAGCGCCAGATGCGCGCTCTGATGCGACTTGCCGCCCTCGAGGCGCTGCTTTCGGCGCAGGCCGTGGATATCCTCGGCGACAAGCCGAAGGGTGTCGGTGGGATGCTCTACGATGTCGTTCGCAAACATGCGGAGTTCTACACGGTCGACCGGCCACTCTCTGCTGAGGTGGAAGCGATCGAGGAAGAGCTTGGCTCCGGCGCCTTCATGTCCAAGCTCATCGAAGAGGTACCGATCGCATCATTCGACGATTTCTTTGCACTCGGCTCGCTGGAGCGCATCGAGCAGCGTCTGACCCAGGAACAGGTCGCCATCTGATCCCTTCAATATTCGCCACGGAGAAAGCGGCATGGCTGATTTCGATCTCGTTCTGCAAGGCACGGTCGTTTTGCCGGAACGCATTCTGGAAGCCGGCTACGTTGCCGTCCACGATGGCAAGATTGCCGAAGTCGGCCTCGGTGTACCGCCAGCTGCGCGCGAGCGCCATCTCCTCGGCAAGGCATTAATCCTGCCCGGAGCAATCGACGCGCAGGTGCACTCACTGTCGCAGAAGGGTCAGGAAGACTTCATCTGGTCGACGCGGTCGGCCGCCGCCGGCGGCGTGACGACGATCGTCGACATGCCTTACGACGAAGGCAATCTCGTCTGCTCGGCGGAAGCCGTGAAGAAGAAGATCGCGCATGCTGGCCCGCAGGCGCGCGTCGACTTTGCACTTTACGGCACGGTCGATCCTGAGGACGGTGCCAAGCGCATCGCCGAGATGGTGGAGGCTGGCGTTGCCGCCTTCAAGTTTTCGACGTTCGGCACGGATCCGAAGCGCTTCCCGCGCATTCCCCCTGCCCTGCTGGACGAGTGCTTTGCCGCGATCACGCCGACGGGGCTGACGGCCGGCGTGCACAACGAGGATGACGAGGCTGTCCGCACCTATGTCGATCGCGTGAAGGCGAGCGGGATCACGGATTGGCGGGCGCACGGGCTCTCCCGGCCGCCGATCACCGAACTGCTTGCCATGCACACGATTTTCGAGACGGGCGCCAATACGGGATGCCCCTCGCACGTGGTGCATTGCTCGCTCGGGCGCGGCTACGACATTGCCCGGGCCTATCGCCGCGACGGCTACGAAGCGACCGTCGAGTGCTGCATCCACTATCTCACGCTGGACGAGGAAAACGACGTCAAACGCCTCGGCGGCAAGGCCAAGATCAACCCGCCAATCCGTCCGCGTGCCGAAGTCGAGGCGCTATGGCGCAAGGTCGCCGAGGGCAATGTCTGGCTCGTCTCGACGGATCACGTCAGCTGGTCCGAAAACCGCAAGACCAATCCCGATATGCTGGCAAACGCCTCCGGCGTGCCGGGGCTCGAAGTGATGGTGCCGCTCTTCATCAAGGGCGCGAGCGAGCGCGGTATCCCACTGACCTGGGCGGCAAAGTTGATGGCGCAAAACCCGGCAAAGCACTTCCGCCTCGATCACGTCAAGGGCGCACTGACACCCGGCAAGGATGCCGATATCGTGGTGCTTGAGCCGCGTGAAGCAATTTATGACGCAGCCGCGAGCGGCAACAACGTGGTCGGCTGGAGCCCTTACAACGGCATCCGCCTTCCCTGGACGGTCTCCGCTTCCTATCTGCGCGGCAGGAAGATCACCGATGGTGCAACCGTGCTGGCTGAGCCGGGCACCGGCCAATTTGTACGTCCGCTCTCAAGGCAGGTGATCGCCGGAGCGGCACAATGAGCCGAAACCTGCCTGTCAATGCCGGTCGTATCGCGGAGGATATCGACGCTCTGGCCGAGATCACCAAGCCTGGCCGGCCTTGGACACGCCGCGCCTTCTCGCCGCTTTTTCTCGAGGGGCGATCCTACATCGAAGCGCGCATGCGCGCCGCTGGCCTTGAGACCCGGATCGATGCCGCCGGCAACCTGATCGGCAAACGACAGGGTGCCCACAGCGGACTCGGCACGATCATGGTGGGTTCGCATTCGGATACCGTACCGGATGGTGGCCGCTTCGACGGCATTGCAGGGGTGGTGACAGCGCTGGAAGTCGCCCGTGCGCTGGGCGATCAGGGCATCGAGCTCGATCACGACCTGGAGATCGTCGATTTCCTTGCGGAGGAGGTCAGCATCTTCGGCGTCTCCTGCATCGGCAGCCGGGGCATGACGGGACAGTTGCCGGAAGCTTGGCTTTCCCGCGTGTCGGAAGGGCGTGATCTGGCGTCGGCAATCGCACAGGTTGGTGGCGACGCCTCGACACTGCCGTCGCAGGAGCGACCCGATCTCAAGGGCTTCCTCGAACTGCATATCGAGCAAGGGCCGGTGCTCGAGAACGAGAAGAAGGATATCGGCATCGTGACCGCGATCGCCGGTATCACCCGGATCGAAATTGTCGTGGAGGGACGCGCGGACCACGCTGGCACGACGCCGATGGACAGCCGTTCGGATGCGTTGGTCGCTGCCGCGCAATTGGTTCTCGATATCCGCAATGCGGCCGCCGCGCGGGCAAAGACGCCAGGTCATTTTGCGGCGACTGTCGGCGAATTCCGGATCGAGCCGAATGCGGCCAATGTCGTTCCGTCGAAGGTCGTGCTCTTGATCGATGGACGCGCGGAGGTGCGCAACGACATGGAAGCCTTCTGCGAATGGCTGGATGCGCACGTCATAAAGTTAGCCATTACTTACGGAGTTTCGATCAGGAGCCCAATGCGGGTCTCGGATAATTATCCGACGCCGAGCGACGCCGGATTGTTGAAAACGCTCGAAAGGGCCTGCGAGAGCGTCGGCGCGGGTCACGACACGGCCTGGATTGCAAAGGTGGCGCCTGCCGCCATGATCTTCGTGCCGTGCAAGGAAGGGCGCAGCCACTCGGCTGACGAATGGGCGGAAAACGACGACATCGCGCTTGGCGCGGCAGTGCTTTTCGAAGCCGTCATAGACATGGACAAGAGCTTGAAGCAGGAGAATGCCTGATGGGACGCATACTCGTTGAGAAGGACGTCGAGGCGGCCGTCAAGGGCGGTTCCGTCTATGCCGCCGGCGGCGGCGGCTGGGCCGACCATGGCCGAATGCTAGGCTATGCCGCCGTCAATGTCGGCAAGCCGGAACTCGTGTCGATCGACGAACTGCAGGACGACGACTGGATCGCCACGGCCGCCGCGATCGGTGCACCGGCCTCCACGACCCCTTGGGAAATGCAGGGCATCGATTATGTGAAGGCCGTGCAGTTGCTGCAGGAAGAGCTAGGCGAGAAACTGTCCGGCCTGATCATCGGCCAAAACGGCAGGTCGTCGACGCTGAACGGCTGGCTGCCCTGCGCCATTCTCGGAACCAAGGTCGTGGATGCCGTGGGCGATATCCGCGCACATCCGACCGGCGATATGGGCTCGATCGGCATGGCAGGCTCGCCGGAACGGGTGATCCAGACGGCGGTCGGCGGGAACCGCGCCGAGAACCGTTACATCGAGCTTGTCGTGAAGGGCGCAACGGCGAAGATTTCACCGATCCTGCGGGCGGCTTCCGACCAGTCGGGCGGCTTCATCGCCAGCTGCCGCAATCCGCTGCGTGCCTCCTACGTCCGCACCCATGCAGCGCTCGGCGGTATTTCGATGGCGCTGGCGCTGGGTGAAGCGATCATCGCAGCCGAGAAGATCGGTGGCTCGGCTGTGATCGACGCCATCTGCAAGACGACCGGCGGCCATATCCTCGCCGGAGGCATCATCACCAAGAAGGACGTCGTCTACACCAAGGAGGCCTTCGACATCGGCACGATCGTCGTCGGCTCCGCCGACAAGGCGGTGACCATGCATGTGATGAACGAGTACATGGCCGTCGACGACATCGAAGGCAAGCGTATCGCGACGTTCCCCTCGGTCATCACAACGCTCTCGCCCGAGGGCGAGCCGTTGAGCGTCGGCCAGTTGAAGGACGGCATGCATGTCTTCATCCTGCATGTGCCGATGAGCATCATTCCGCTGTCGGCCAGCGTTCTCGATCCGACCGTCTATCCGCCGGTGGAAAAAGCGATGGGCATCGAGCTTGCTCGCTACGCGCTCGCGGCAAAGGCGTGACGCCATGGCGCGGGACCTCGGGCTGGAGGAATTGCTGAGGGAGGAACTGGGCGCTATTTCCGGCCTCAGCGAGAAGTCGATGTTCGGCGGCCGAGCCTTCCTGCTCGACGGCAACCTGCTCTGCGGCGCCCGCAAGGACGGCATGCTGGTCCGTCTCGGTAAAGGCAAAGACGGCTGGGCGCTCAGCTTGCCCGGCGCAGCGCAGATGCTCTCCGGCGGCCGCACCATGCAGGGTTGGGTCAGGGTCGGAGCCGACGTCTATGGCGATGACGATATGCGGCACCGTCTCCTGGAGGCCGCTATGACGTTTGTGCGCTCACTCCCCGCCAAGTGAACGCGACACAGATGGCCCACAAGCCCGAAGAAGACTGAGATAGAGGAACGAGCAGATGCCGAAGTCCAATCCACGCCATCCGAAATTTCCGATCCCGGGCGGCCCGGAGCTGCGCGCCAAGGGCTGGCGGCAGGAGGCGCTGCTGCGGCTTCTGGAGAATGTTCTCTCTGTCGGTGAGGATCCCGACAATCTCGTCGTCTATGCAGCACTCGGCAAGGCGGCCCGCAACTGGGCGGCGCACAAGGGCATCGTCAAGGCACTGACCGAAATGGACGAGGACCAGACCCTGCTCATCCAGTCCGGCAAGCCGATCGGCCTCGTCAAGACGCATGCAAAGGCGCCGCTGGTCATCATGGCGAACTGCAACATCGTCGGGCAATGGGCGAAGGCCGAGGTCTTTTACGAGCTACAGCGCAAGGGACTGATCTGCTGGGGCGGGTTGACGGCCGGCGCCTGGCAGTACATCGGCAGTCAGGGCGTCATCCAGGGAACCTATGAGATCTTCATGCGCATTGCCGAGCGCCGGTTCGGCGGCGATCTCCAGGGGCGCTTCGTGCTGACGGCGGGGCTCGGCGGTATGGGCGGCGCACAGCCGCTTGCCGGCCGCATGGCGGGCGCGGCGATCCTCTGCGTCGACATCGACCCCGAGCGCGCGAAGAAGCGACAGGAGATCGGCTACCTGCAGGAGATCGCGCCGGATCTCGACACTGCCCTTGCGATGATCGATGCCGCCGTGAAGGAGAAACGTGCGCTGTCGGTCGGCCTCGTCGGCAATGCCGCCGAGATCTATCCCGAGATCGCGCGGCGCGGCATCGTGCCCGATATCGTCACCGACCAAACCTCCGCGCACGATCTCGTCTATGGCTACGTGCCGAAAGGCATGAGCCTTACGCAGGTTCGCGAACTGCGCGACGACGGCCAAGGCCAGTTGATGGCGGCAAGCCGCGCCTCGATCGTGCAGCACGTGACGGCGATGCTGGATTTCCAGAAGAAGGGCTCCGAGGTCTTCGACAACGGCAACCTGATCCGTACGCAGGCGAAGGAGGGTGGTGTCGCCAACGCCTTCGAAATTCCGATCTTCACCGAGGCCTATCTGCGGCCGCTCTTTGCGCGCGCCATCGGCCCCTTCCGCTGGATGGCGCTGTCGGGCGAAGAGAGCGACATCGCCCGCATCGACGATCTGCTGCTCGAAATGTTCCCCGAGAACAAGATCATCACCAACTGGATCCGGCTGGCGCGCGAGCATGTGCCCTTCGAGGGACTGCCGGCGCGCATTGCCTGGCTCGGGCACGGCGAACGCACGACGCTTGCTCGCCGCGTCAACGAACTGGTTGCAAGCGGTGAGCTGAAGGGGCCGGTCGCCTTCTCGCGCGACCATCTCGACGCGGGGGCAATGGCGCATCCAAACATCATGACCGAGCGGATGAAGGATGGCTCCGACGCGATTGCCGACTGGCCGCTGATCGATGCGATGATGCTCTGCTCCTCGATGGCGGATCTCGTGGCGGTTCATTCCGGCGGCGGCGGCTATGCCGGCTACATGACGAGCTGCGGCGTCACCGTCGTTGCCGACGGCACTGATGCCGCCGACGAACGGCTGGATCATGCGCTCACCAACGACACGGCGCTCGGCGTCATGCGATATGCGGATGCGGGCTACGAGGAGGCGCTGGACGAAGTGGCGAAGAAGGACGTTCCATACATTCGGCTGGGATAGGCTTGCGGCGCCGGCGTCGGACGTATTCCTGCCGGATTACGCTATGGCGTGGCGCAACGGATCGATCGCGGGTCGTGCGTGTCTGATAGACATCGGATGTCGATTCGACGCTGCTCATCCAACGAACGGACCTCGCCATGCAGCCACGCACCTATGGTATGCTCCTCGTCGGCATCGCTACGATCATGTGGAGCACCGCGGGGCTCTTCGTCCGGGCGCTCGATCTCGATATCTGGACCGTGCTCGGCTGGCGCTCTCTGTTTGGCGGGCTGGCGCTGACGGTCATCATTTTTGCAAAGAAGCGGATCAGCGCTGAGCCGGGCAAGGTGCCGTTCTATTTCTATCCGCTCTTCGGGCTCATGGCCGCCACGTCGATGTACGGCTACGTCAGCGCACTGAAGCTGACGACCGTTGCCAACGTGCTGGCGATTTACGCAACCGTTCCGTTCGTCGCGGCGGGCATCGCCTATGTCTGGCTGAAGGCGACGATCAGCAGGCGTGTACTCATCGCCAGCCTCATCGCCTTCGTCGGCGTCCTGATCGTCGCGGGCTTCGGCGCGAGACCTCAGGACATCGCCGGCAACGCCCTGGCGTTTCTGATGACGGTGACCTTCAGCATCCTGCTTGTTGCGGCAAGACGCTACCCAGCGCTGCGGCTGGCGCCGGTCAATGCGCTCGGATCCGGCTTCTGCGTGCTGCTCTGCCTGCCCTTGATGTCTCATGCGATGCCGAGCCTGCAGGAAATCCTTGTGCTTGCCGTTTTCGGGTCGACGACATCGGGGATCGCCTATCTGCTCTTCATGACCGGCGGCCGCTATATTCCATCCAGCGAGGCCGGGTTGATCGGGCTGTTGGACGTCGTGCTCGGCCCGCTCTGGGTCTGGCTCGCCTTCTCCGAGACGCCTGATATCTCGACGATCATCGGGGGCGTGATCATCCTGATCTCCGTTTTCTGGTATTTGTGGAGCGGCATGAGAGGGGATCAGCCGCGGCGCACGCTGAAAAACGTATAGCCGGCTTATTATTTTCAGGCCTCAGATTTCGGATTCGACACTTCGATCAGATTGCCATCCGGATCCCTGATATAGATGGAGCGGATCGGCCCGGCTGCACCGGTGCGATCAACAGGTCCTTCGACGATTGTCACACCCTGTGATTGAAGATGCGCGATGACATCGGCCAGTGGTGTGCTGGCGATGAAGCAAAGGTCAGCCGAGCCCCGGGTCGGCTGCTTCGCCTTGGGCTCGAATTCGTGGCCATGCATGTGAAGGTTGATCTTCTGGCCGCCGAACGTCAACGCCTTGCGCCCGTCGCCGAAGGTTTCGACGGTCATGCCGAGCGCCTGCGCGTAAAAACCGCAGGTCGCGTCGATATCGGCGACCGTCAGAACCAGGTGATCGAGGTGATCAATACCGATCATGGCTAATCCTACTGTTTTGCCAGCCGTGCGGCAACGAGGGCTGCGATCATACCCAAAGCGAGCAGCGCCAGTGCGAAGAGCACGACAGCATTCCAGCCATCAGCGCCCCAGTAGTAGCCGCCTACGGAACCGGCAACGCTGGAGCCGAAGTAGTAGGATAGCAGATAGAGCGAGGAGGCGTGACCCTTGGTGCCACGGGCAAGACGACCGACAAGGGCGCTCGCCACGGAGTGCGCAACGAAGAAGCCCGATGTCAACAGCACGATGCCGAGGACAATCAAGGGCAAAGAGGATGACAAAGTGACGGCGACGCCGGCGGCCGCGACCGCAATGCCGGCAGGCAGGACGACGAAATGCCCAATCCGATCTCCCAGCAAGCCGGCGATCCAGGATGCGGCAATACCGAACAGATAGACGGTGAAGATCAGGCCGAGTTCGGTCTGGTTGAGATTGTAGGGTGCCTGAACGAGGCGGAAGCCGATGTAATTGTAAACCGTCACGAATGTGCCCATGGCGAGAAAGCCGATGGCGAAGAGCAATGGCAAGGCCGGATTGCTGATGTGGCCGACCCAGGCCTTCAAGTGAAAGCGGGCGTCGAAACCCTTGCGCGGCGTGAAATTGCGCGATGCGGGCAACAGTAGGAAGAAGCCGATTGCGGCGGCGAGACCCAGTGTGCCAAGCGCGCCCAGCGCGACGCGCCAGGACAAGAACTCGGCAAGCGTGCCGGTGACGACGCGTCCGGCCATGCCGCCGAACGCATTGCCAGCGATGTAAAGACCCATCGACGCACCAAGGCCTCGCGGATCGATTTCTTCCGAGAGGTAGGCCATGGCGACGGCGGGCACGCCGCCAAGCAGCAGACCTTCCAGAGCACGGATCACAAGCAGGGCGTGCCAGCTCGGCACGAGCGCGCAAGCGATGGTGCAAATGGCCGCACCGAGCAGCGAGGCGAACATCAGGCTGCGGCGGCCAAAGCTTTCGGAGACGGCCGCGGCACAGAAGATCGCGAAGGCAAGGAAGCCGGTCGATAGGGAAGTGACAGCGAGCTTGCGGCCGGGCTGATGCCGAAATCCTCTGCAAAGATCGGCATCAGTGGCTGCACGCAATAAAGCAGCGAGAACGTTGCAAAGCCCGAGAGGAAAAGTGCGAGGCTAGCGCGCCGATAGGAGGACGTGCCACGCAGCAGGAACTGCTTGTCCTGCGCTTCCGCCGTCGTTCGCACGACATGGAGATTTGGATGAGAGCGGATTTCGGGGGCGTCAAGCGGCTTGTCTGCGGCGCGTGGCATGGGGCACCAACCTTTCACGCCTTTTGATCTAGCCAGCGCATCATCATTTGTCCAATATATGAAACTGACGTTCTTGATAGGTTTTGGAGATACCGATGGAGCTGCGCCATATCCGCTATTTCCTGGCCGTGGCCGAAGAGGGGAATTTTACCCGCGCGGCCGCCAAGCTCGGTATCGGCCAGCCGCCGCTCAGCCAGCAGATACGCGATCTCGAAAACGAGATCGGGGCGGCGCTGTTTCATCGCGTGCCGCATGGCGCGGAGCTGACCGAGGCAGGCACCGCCTTTTTGCCGGAAGGACGGGCTGCCGTTGCGGCTGCCGAGAAGGCGAAGCTCGCCGCCCAGCGAGCAACCCGGGGCGAGACCGGCCGGCTCGCGCTCGGTTTCACGGCATCTTCGGCCTTCAACACAGCGGTCAGCGGCACGATCCGCCGCTTTCGCAGGCAATGGCCCGATGTCAGCCTGTCGCTGACGGAGATGAACAGCAACTGGCTGATGGAGAAGCTGATGCGGCAGGAGATCGACGTCGCCTTCATCAGGCCAGGGCTGGAGGATCCCAAAGACGTCAGGCTGAAACGGCTGGCGGACGAGCCGATGCTGATCGCGCTTCCCGCGCACCATCCGCTTGCGAGATACGAAAAGGTGCCGCTCTGCGCGCTTGCAGGCGAGCCCTTCATCCTTTTTCCACGCACGGTCGGCCTCAGCCTCTACGACGATATCGTGCGTGGTTGCCGGGATGCCGGCTTCGAGCTCGTGGTGACGCAGGAGGCGCCGCAGATTCCGTCGGTCGTCAATCTTGTTGCCGCCGATCTCGGCGTGTCGATCGTGCCTGCCTCGATTGCCCATCTGGCGCTCGACGGGGTCGCCTACCGGCCAATTGAGGGGCCACCGCTGGTGGCGCGCCTGGGGCTAGCGATGCTCAAGGCACAGCGCTCCCTCGTCGCGGCCAACCTGATGAGCATGATCTGATCAGTCTGCCGGGTCCCAGTAAGGAGGATCGCCGAAGGTCGTGCGCAGATGCTGCGCCACGGCGCGCAGCTTGGCCGAAGGATTGCGGCCCTCGGGATGGGCCATGTAGATGAACTCCGCCTCCGGCCTGTAGCCGACATCGATCGCTACAAGCTTTCCCTCGCCAATTGCCGGGCCGGCGATGAAGGCCGGCAGCAGCGCGATGCCAAGGCCCGCAATCGCCGCATCGCGGATCATGTCGCCATTGTTCATGCCGACAGCCTGGCTGGCGCGCACGACGATCGCACCATCGGGCGTTTGGAAGCGCCAGTCGGCGACGCCGCGATTAGTGTAGAAGATACCCTTGTGCCCGTCGAGATCGGCGAGGGTCTTCGGCGTGCCATGGCGGTCGAGATAGGCTGGAGAAGCGACCAGAATCCGGCGGCTGCGGCTGAGCTTCCACACCACCAGGCGCGAATCGACAATCGGCCCATGACGGACCACCGCGTCATAGCCTTCCGAGGAGACATCGACGCGGCGGTCGTCAATGTCGAGCACCAGCTGGATCTCCGGATGCTCGGCCAGAAAGGGGTATAGGGCCGGACCAAGATGCATCCGCCCGAAGGTGACCGGGGCGGCGATGCGCAGTGGGCCGGACAGCGTGCCGCGGCGCACGGCCATCTCGGCGGTGGCTTCCTCGATCTCCTGAACGATCCGCGTCGCCCGCAGCAGGAAGGCCGCGCCGTCTTGGGTCAGCGCGAGCTTCCGCGTGGTGCGATGCAGGAGCACGCCCCCGAGCGACCTTTCGAGTTCCGCCAGCCGTTCGCTGACAACCGACTTTGAGAGCCGCAAGGCCGGGCGGCCTCGCTGACGGAGCCCGATTCCACGACGGCCACGAAGGCCGTTATCCCCTCAACCCTGATCATCGTTCGGCAATTCCGAATTCGAGTTCCGTTATCTGGAGACTAATCCGAACGAAAGGAAAATGCCATCTTCCACTCATCGAACGGGGCGGCAAACGCCACCCCAACCAACACTGGGGATGGAACAATGAACCGCTTGAATGGAAAAGTCGCCATCGTCACCGGCGCAAGCTCAGGCATCGGCCGCGCAACGGCAAAGCTCTTCGCTGCCGAAGGCGCAAAGGTGGTGGTCGGCGCCCGCCGCCAGGCCGAACTCGAAAGCCTGGTCGAAGAGATCAAGGCAGCTGGCGGGCAGGCCACTGCCGTTGCCGGCGATGTCCGCTCGGAAGACTACCACAAGGCGCTGGTCGCAACCGCCGTCGATCGCTACGGCAAGCTCGACGTTGCCTTCAACAATGCCGGCACGCTTGGCGAGGCTGGCCCGAGCACCGGTGTTTCCGAAGCCGGTTTTGCCGAAACACTGACGATCAACCTGACGGCCTCGTTCCTTGCCGCCAAGCACCAGATCGGCCAGATGGAAAAGAATGGCGGCGGCTCGGTGATCTTCACCTCGACCTTCGTCGGCTACAGCTTCGCCTTCCCGGGTGTTGCCGCCTATGCCGCCAGCAAGTCCGGCCTCATCGGCCTGACCCAGGCGCTCGCCGCCGAATTCGGCCAGCAGAACGTCCGCGTCAACGCGGTCCTGCCGGGCGCCGTCGATACCGACATGTATCGTGAGATGAACGATACCTCGGACAAGCAGAGCTTCATCACCAACCTGCATGCGCTGAAGCGCGTTGCAGCCCCGAATGAGCTTGCCCGCTCGGTGCTCTACCTCGCATCCGACGACTCAAGCTTCGTCACCGGCACCGCCTCGCTCGTCGATGGCGGTGCTTCGATCACCCGCACCTGACGTCGAAGATCATTCGGCTCTGACCAAAGTAGCTTTCCGGAAAAGAGCCGATTATCGCAGCCGACTTTTCATCGCACTCTCCAAGACATCAAAGGGCGCTGGCCCAACCCGCGATCACAAGGACACCACGACAATGGCACGCCTACAGAACAAGACAGCCCTCATCACTGGCGGCACCAGCGGCATCGGCCTCGAGACCGCCCGTCAATTCATCGCCGAAGGCGCTCGTGTGGCCATCACCGGCAGCAGCGCCAAGAGCGTCGAGGCAGCCCGCGCCGAGTTCGGCGACAAGGTGCTGGTCATCCAGGCGGATGCCGGCAATGCCGTCGGCCAGAAGGCTGTCGCGAACGCAATCAAGGACGCCTTCGGCCATCTCGACATTCTTTTCGTCAATGCCGGCGTGGCCGAATTCGGCCCGCTCGAGCAGTGGAGCGAGGAAGCCTTCGACAAGTCGATCGCGATCAACGTCAAGGGTCCGTTCTTCCTCATTCAAGCGCTGCTCCCGGTCTTTTCGAAGCAGGCTTCGATCGTGCTCAACACTTCGATCAACGCCCATATCGGCATGCCGAATTCGAGTGTCTACGCCCTTACCAAGGGTGCGCTGCTGACGCTGGCAAAGACGCTTTCGGGAGAACTCATCGGCCGCGGCATTCGCGTCAACGCCGTTAGCCCCGGCCCGATCGCAACCCCGCTTTACGACAAGCTTGGCATGTCGGAAGCCGATTCCAAGGCGATGGCCGCACAGATCCAGTCGCAGATCCCGGTCGGCCGGTTCGGCGATGCCGGCGAAGTTGCCAAGACCATCATCTTCCTCGCCTCCGATGAGGCTGCCTATATCGTCGGCAGCGAGCTCGTCATCGATGGCGGAATGAGCAACCTCTGAGGACCGAGACCCACCGGACGATGCATGAGAAAGGCCGCGGATCCTCTCCTCCGCGGCCTTTCGCTTGTTCATCGGCCAGCGTCAACGAGGCGGCGGGTGGCCATCTCCAGCGTCGTCGTGCCCTTCGCCGGCTCGCCCTCGAACCGGATCCAGCCTTCGTTGAAGCCATCGATCATGCGCATGCGCGGGATGGGGTTCTTCATGCCCTGTCCGATGAAGAGCTGCTGCCAGGTGTCGCGGGCGACCGGCTCCATGCGGACGGGTTTGCCGAGGACGGACGAGAAGACGGCGGCGATATCGTTCGCGGTGACGCGCTTTGGCCCCATCAGCTCGATGACCTGCTTGCCGCCCACTCCTGCAGCAGCAGTTCCGCCGCCTTGGCGCCGACATCGCAGACCGAAACCATCGGATATGGATGATCAAGCGGCTGAAGGAAACTCGGGACGACGCCGGTCTCCCGCGCCGTCGCGATATCCGAGGCCGCATTCTCCATGAACCACCCGGCACGCAGAAAGGCGATCGGCATTGGCAGAGCGGATAGTTCTTGTTCGACGAGACCGACCTGGCTCAAGAGGTTGGGCTCGGTGGCTTGCGCGCCGATGGTGGAGAGGCAGACGACCTTGGCAGGACGAGAGCTGAGAAGCGCGGCCTTCAGGGCCGCAATGACAGCGCGCACCTCCGCAAAGCCGGGCGTCGGATCGAAGGTCGGCGGGATGAGCAGGAAGACGCCGTCGGCGCCGGCAAAAGCCTTGGCGAGCGTATCGGCGTCGGTCATCTCGGCCAGTGCCAATCCCGCGCCTTTATCCTTCCATTCCGCGGCTTTCTCCGCGTTACGCGCGACGGCGCGTACCGGCAACCCGGCCGCCAGGACATGCGCGGCTACGACGCCTCCGACCTGCCCTGTTACTCCGGTGATCACAAACATGGCTAAACTCCTTTGATGTCTTCACCGCCAGTTGGCCGGTGGTCTGTTTGCGCTGATCATGTCCTTTGACGGTCTTTGACTGAAGCGCGTTTCTGTCACATGATTGGTGACTCAAAATCACGGACGGGCGATGTTTGACGGACGACTATTGAACGGCGTGAGCGTACTCGCCGCCGTAATCGAGAGTGGCAGCTTCGCACGGGCGGCCGAGGCCATGGGCCTGTCCCCATCGGGCGTCAGCCGCGCCGTTGCCCGGCTTGAGGGACGGATCGGCTTGCGGCTGCTCGACCGAACGACACGCACGATGCGGCTGACGGACGACGGCGCGCGCTTCTACGAACAGGTGGCTCCGCTTTTAAGCGGTATCGAAGAGGCCGCGCAGACGGCTGCTGGTGCCCGACAGGCGGTGCGCGGCCGACTGCGCGTCGATGTCGACCCATATTTCTCACGTCTCGTACTTGGTCCGCGGCTAGGCGCCTTCCTCGATCGTTACCCGGATATCCAGATCGAGATCATCACCCGCAATGAAATCGGAGATCTTGTCGCTGACGGCGTTGACGTCGCGGTGCGCTTCGGTGAGCCCGCACAGAGGTCGCTGATCTCGCGCCTTTTGATGCAGACGCGCGTGATCACGATCGCCGCTCCCGCCTATATCGAGCGTTACGGTCGGCCGCAGCGCCCTCAGGATTTGAGCGAGCATACCTGTATCCAGTTCCAGGACCCGTCAACCGGTAGGCCTTTCGGATGGGAGCTTCGGCGTGGTGACGAAACCGTCTCGATCGAGACCCGCAGCCGCATTCTGGTGAACGATGCCGGCACGACCTTGGCGACCTGCCTTGCCGGGATCGGCATCGCCCAGGTCTTTTCGCTCGGGATGACGGGCTATCTGAACAATGGACAGCTCGTGAACCTCTTTCCCGACTGGTTAGACGAGACATTCCCGCTCTATGTCTTCTATCCCTCGCGCCGGCATGTGCCTGCCAAGGTCAGAGCCTTCATCGACTTCTGCATCGAGATCATCGGATAGAGCAGAGACGCCCGGGCGAGCGCCTCTGCCGGCTCATACCGAACGCTGCTTCCTGGTTCTGAGATAGACCCAATCCACCGCCAGCATGACGATCAACGACAGGCCGACCAGCGGGAAAACGATCCCGCCGACGGCAAGGATCGCGATCAGGCCGGCGAACACGCGCTTGTCTACAGGCATCGGCGGAACGCCGAGCGATCCCGCCGGGCGTCGCTTCCACCACATGACGGCGGCCGAAACCGCAAGCAGGATGACCGCCAAGCAGGCGGCGAGCAGCACCAGCTGGTTCGCGAGCCCGAATTGCTGGCCGAGATGGGTGTTAATGCCCCACTCAAGCGATTTCCCTAGCGGACCGTAGTCGGCATAACTCATATCGATCAGCGGCTTCCCGGAGTATTGGTCGAGATGCACGACCCGCTGCTGCGAGAGATCGTCGGGATAGACCGAGCCGGAGAACACACCATCCGCCGTGGGTGGTGTGTTGACGGCATAGCCTCGATGCAGGCCAAGACGGTCGAAGGTGGCGACGGCATCATCGAGACCAATCGTCTGTGAACGATGCGCGTTCCCAGCGGCAGACTGTGGCACCTGCGCCTGTTCCAGCGACCAGGAGGTCTTGGCGACATGATCGAGATGTTCGCCGGACATCGGCACGGCAACCCGCACACCTGCGGGATAGCCGAAGTTGTTGCCGTTCGCCCATTCATTGACCTTGCCACCCCAGACACCGGACCAGGGCATTCCGGTGATGGCCAGGAAGATGATGATGAAGCCGACAGAGATCCCGGTTACAGCATGCAGGTCCCGCCAGAACACCCGCCGCTTTGGCGTACCGCGAACGGAAAGAACGCCGCCGGTCTGCCGGCGCGGCCACCAGAGATAGATGCCGGTGGCGACGATGAGGATGGACCAGCCGGCGGCGACCTCGATCAGCATGCGCGCGTAGTTGCCGAAGTATTTGAGGCTGTGAAGGTAGCGGATAGTCCACGTGACCGTGCCCCGATCCGGCAGCGCGCCCAGCACCTGCGCCGTGTAAGGATTGACGTAGACCACAAGTTTGCCTTCCTTCTCCGTGCCGACCGTGATTTCAGCAGTGGCATCCGGCGTGGCCGGGTCGGTGAACTTGATCGGCGTTCCCGGGTGGGCGGCAAGGGCGGCGGCCACGATTGCCGAAGGCGCAGCCCGGCTTGCGCCTTGCTGCACCTCGACGCGCTTGAGATCGGAATGGATCACCGCATCGATCTCATCCTTGAAGAGGTAGAGGCCACCAGTGATTGCCAGCGTGATCATGAAAGGCAGGACGAGAAGGCCTGCGTAGAAATGCCAGCGCCAGACGGCGCGGTAGAGGTCGGAGGCGGAGCGCACCGAAGCGCCGACGCTCTCGCGACCGATGGTAAGATCGGACATGAATGTCTCCCAACGTAAGAAATCGGGCCTCTGCGCAATACGCGCGAAGGCGGAACGAGGACGTCAGGCAGTGACGGGAGGTGCACGGGGTTCGGCGATCCGCCCGCGTAAGGCAGGCAAAAAGACAGCATCGGTTCGGATCGTTGTGTCGATCGCAGTCTCGACTGCGACGAAAAGCGGTCCCGCCTGCCCAAGAAGAATTGCCGGCGTGGAAGCCGATGCCAAACGGCAGAGCGCGCCGCACGGGCACTCCGGCGCTTTCTTGGCCGGCAAATTGCCATGTCCGGCGTCATCGACGGAACCGTGTCCGCTCGAAGAGCAAATGATCTCGAAGGGATCGACGGCGGATGCCGCCATGGCGCCCTGCGCAGTGCCAGTCAGCAGCCCTTGCATCAGCAGCAGACAGGCAACCAGCAGCGCGACAGCGCTGGCCGACACCTGATCCCGCAAGATGATACGCATGGTCCCCATGCTTCGCTCCATGCCACAGCAGCACGGCGTTGTCACTGCGACCGATCGGCCGGCGCTGCCGATTGCTTATTATTCCCCAAAGGCTTAGGGTTTCTTGCAATCAGATATTCGATGGACGAACGCCATGGTTCTCAGCGGCAAACGCATCCTCCTCATCATTTCAGGCGGGATCGCTGCCTATAAAAGCCTGGATCTGATCCGACGGCTCAGGGAGCGAGGCGCATCGGTGCGCCCGCTGATGACCAAGGGTGCGCAGGAATTCGTAACGCCGCTTGCCGTCGGGGCGCTCGCCGCCGACCATGTGTTCACCGATCTTTTCTCGCGTCAGGACGAGCAGGATGTCGGCCATATCCGGCTGGCGCGCGATTGCGACCTCGTCCTGATCGCGCCGGCGACCGCAGACCTGCTTGCCAAGATGGCGAACGGACTTGCCGACGACCTTGCCTCGACCGTGCTGCTTGCGACCGATCGGCAGGTGCTCGCAGCCCCTGCCATGAACCCGCATATGTGGGCGCATCCGGCAACGAGGCGCAACATCGAGACGCTGCGCGGCGACCGCATCCGTTTCATCGGACCGATGTCCGGCGAGATGGCCGAGAGCCGCGAAGCGGGCATCGGGCGGATGGCCGAACCGCTGGAGATCGTCGCGGCCGCGGAAGCCTTGCTCCATGATCGGCCGAAGCCGCTTACCGGCCGCAAGGCGATCGTCACCTCCGGGCCGACGCATGAGCCGATCGACCCGGTGCGCTACATCGCCAATCGCTCCTCCGGCCGCCAGGGACACGCGATTGCCGCGGCGCTTGCCGCGCTTGGGGCGGACGTGACACTCGTTTCCGGGCCGGTCTCCATTCCGGATCCTTTTGGCGTCAGGGTCATTCATGTCGAGCGGGCGGACCAGATGCGGGACGCCGTTCTTGCCGCGCTTCCCGCCGATGTCGCCGTGATGGTTGCGGCCGTCGCCGACTGGCGCGTGGCATCCGCTGCCGACCAGAAAATCAAGAAACATCCCGGCGAATCCATTCCGACGCTCGCACTGACGGAGAACCCCGATATTCTGAAGACGGTCGGCCATCATACGATGCGGCCGAAGCTGGTGATCGGCTTCGCGGCAGAGACGCAGGATGTGGAAAGCAACGCCAAGGCGAAGCTTGACCGCAAGGGTGCCGACATCATCGTCGCCAACGATGTTTCGCCGGCAACCGGCATCATGGGCGGCGTTCGCAACCGGGTGAGGATCGTCTCCCACAGCGGCATCGAGCAGTGGCCGGATCTAGCGAAGGAAGAGGTTGCGACGAGGCTCGCGGCGATGGTCGCCGAACGGCTCAAGCAGTGATTGCAACCGGGACGGTTTTTGCGGCTGCCTGCACCGGACGAAACGGCGCGATATCGAGGCCATTTTCGCCGAGCGTGATGGCGCTCCCGTCCGGGATCTCAGCCCAGGCATCGACGTCGTCGTTGAGCGGCTCGGACACCAGGCAGTAGCCCTTGCCAAGGGGTGATGCATAGAGCGTCGGCGCCTTGCGGTCGGTCGCATAACGGATCGCGTAGAGCGCCTTCCCATCCGAGAAGGCCGCCGTGTAGCGCAGCAGCACCGATCCGAGAAGCTTTTCGGCAAGGCTTTCGACAAAGCGGATCATCTCCGCCATCGCAGCCATTGGCGTCTGCTGCAGGCCGAACCGCAGGGCAAGCAGGAACATCAGTTCGGAATCGGTCGTCCCTCCGCGGGCGTTGAAGAGTTCGTCATCAAGCATGGCTTCCATGGGGCGGCGCAGGCGTTCGAAGCCTGAGATCTGACCGTTGTGCATGAAGGACCAGTTGCCGAAGGTGAAGGGATGACAGTTGTCGCGCCGGGTGCCGCCGCCCGTGGCCGCCCGCACATGCGCGAGAAACAACGGCGAGCGGATCTGCCGCGCCAAACTCTTGAGATTGCAGTCCGACCAAGCCGGCAAGGTGTCGCGATAGCGCCCCGGCTCCGGACGGTCGCCATACCAGGCGATGCCGAAGCCGTCACCGTTGGTCGGCGTCTTGGCGCGGGTGGCACAATGTGACTGCTCGATCAGTGAGTGTGCGGGCGAGGACACCAGCTCCTCCAGATAGAGGGGGTCTCCGCGATAGGCTGCCCAGCGACACATGCTCTTTCCACTCCGGAACCCGCGTTGTTGGAGGCGGGAGAATGCTGAAACGCGACGTTGATTGTCGAATCCGATGGTTAATAAGACCTGAACGGTTTTCTGGCTTGCAAGCGGAAGATGACAAATTTCTGACGGTCACGGCGATCAAATTGCGCAATGCGACATCTTCTTTTGTGAACAGTGCGTTCCCGCGGCGGCTGATTTCGCGGATGCGGGCTCGCCGGTTATAGTCCCGGGCAAGTCGAACCCCTCGAGAGGATGCCATGTCGATCCGTCCCGTAAAGCATATGAGCACCGCAACTCCGACCATGGAAGGCGCCGGCGTCAAGCTGCATCGTGTCTTCGGTTTCGGGGATCCGTCTATGACCGATCCGTTCCTGATGATGGACGATTTCCGCAACGACAATCCGGCCGAGTATGTCCGCGGCTTTCCCTGGCATCCGCACCGCGGCATCGAGACGATCACCTACGTCCTCGCCGGCACGGTCGAGCACGGCGACAGCCTCGGCAATCAAGGTCTGCTCGGCGCCGGCGACATCCAGTGGATGACGGCCGGCAGTGGCATCATGCACCAGGAAATGCCGAAGGGCGATTTTGCCGGACGCATGCACGGCTTCCAGCTCTGGGCCAACCTGCCCTCGTCGCTGAAGATGACGGCGCCACGCTATCAGGACGTCAAATCCGCCGACATTCCCGTCGTGGTCGATGACGACGGTACGGCCGTTCGCGTGATCTGCGGCGATTTCTGGGGCAAAGCGGGCCCGGTCGACGGCGTGGCGGCCGAACCGATCTATCTCGATGTTTCGGTGCCGCCCGGGAAGAAGAAGCGCCTGCCCGTTAACACCTATCGCAACGCCTTTGCCTATATCTTCGCAGGCTCCGGCACGTTCCGCGACGCCTCCAAGCCGTTCGGCGTCCGTGTCGAGAAGGAAGTGAATGGCGAGGAGGTCAACATTCGCGACATGTCCGGTAACCGGACGCTCGTCGTCTTCGACAGCGGTGATGAAGTCAGCGTACAGGCCGGCGACGAAGGCATCCGCTTCCTGCTCGTTTCGGGCAAGCCGATCGAGGAGCCTGTCGCCTGGCATGGGCCGATCGTCATGAACTCCCGAGAGGAGATCATGCAGGCGATGCGAGAGCTGCAGAACGGCACCTTCATCAAGGCCGCACACTGAGCCGCTTAATCCACAGCTCCCTGCCGCAATGTTTGCGCACTGCGGCAGTGCATAGGGCATCGTTGTAAACATTGGCGTATTGCCGGTGGCCGTGAAGTTAAACACCGCTTCCAAGGAAGATACGCAGCACCTGGGCTCTCGTTTTTTCTTGCATCTCCGGCGAATCATTCTACCTTTTACCCATCTTCAACAGAACGAAAGGAAGGTGATCCAATGTCTAATGAGATTTCGGACCTCGTAAAAGGCATGGAAGTGGTGATGAAAGCGAGGCAGCCCTCGCTCTAAGCCCACCTTCCTAGGATCGCTTTGACGGTCCGGCCAATTGCAGGCCAAAACTCATGGAAAGGGTCGCCTCAAGCGGCCCTTTTCATTTTTCATCACAGGATTGACGACGGCGACGATCTCGGAATAAAGTCATCTGATGACTTTATGAATATTGGCGATGCAACCACTTGCAAAAACGAAACTTGCGGACACGGCCATTGAGGCGATCCGCACCGAGATACTGGGAAAGCGATGGGCCGTTGGCGAGAAATTGCCAAACGAGACAACGCTGTCATCAATGCTCTGCGTCAGCCGAGGCACCATACGGGAAGCCGTCCGGGTGTTGGTGTCGCAAGGCCTCCTCGAAACTCGGCAGGGCTCGGGAACCTACGTGCTCTCGACCACCGACACACGGCTGCCGCTCACCATGGCGCGTCGCGCCGGTCTGCGCGATCTCTTCGAAGCTCGGTGCGCGCTCGATGTCGAAGCGGCGCGGCTTGCCTCGCTACGGCAAACCCCTGAGATCATTGCGGAGTTGCGGGCGCTTCTCGCCAAGCGGGGCAATTTTGAAGGCGGCGACAGAAGCATCTTCGTCGAACGCGATCTTGCCTTCCACAAGGCGATCATTGCCGCTTCCGCCAACCGCGCGATGATCGAAATCTATCAGTTCTTTTCCGCCTCCATTGCAGAGACGATCGCGGCGACATTGGACGACGAGATTCCCGAGCCGGACATGCGGGCGCATGCCGACATCATCGACGCGATCGCGACCGGCGATCCGCAACAGGCCGATGCGGCAGTCCGCCGCTTCATGGCCCCGATCATCAGCGCCCTCGACCGGATGCTCCTTTCATGACCACGCCCCTTCAGGATTCCGCACACGTCTACGACCTCGCGGACGAACAGCTCATCGATGCCGAAGCGGACAGTGTACCGCAGCCGCAGCCACCGGCGGGCAGCCGCGCCGCGGTACGCTTTCTCCTCGGGGTCAGCCTCGTCCTGATCGCCTTCAATTTGCGTCCTGTCTTCTCCAGCGCCTCGGCACTGCTGCCCGAAATCAAGACCGAACTCGGCATTTCGTCCCTCGGCGCCAGCCTGCTGACCACCCTGCCCGTCGTCTGCCTCGGCGCCTTTTCGCCGTTGGCGCCGCGGCTTGCCCAGCGGATCGGAGCGGAGCGGACGCTTCTGGCGGTCCTCGTCCTTTTGGCGCTCGGGACGGGCCTGCGCGGCCTTTCATCCGTTCCACTGCTCTTCGTCGGCACTGCGCTTGCGGGCGCCTGCATCGCGGTCGGGAACGTGCTGCTGCCTGGCTTGGTCAAGCGTGACTTTGCCGATCGAGCCGCGCTGATGACCGGTTTTTACACGATGGCGCTATGCGCCGGCGCAGCAAGCGCCGCGGGCTTCACGCTGCCGCTCGAGCGCATCCTCGGTGGCTCGCTCTCCGGCGCACTGGCCGCCTGGGGGCTACCTGCGGTGATTGTCGCCGTCATCTGGTTGCCGCAAGTGCTATCCACCACGAACCAAGTCAGGCGCCGTGGCTTTTCCGTCCAAGGCCTCTGGCGGGACCGCTTGGCATGGCAGGTTACGCTCTTCATGGGCCTACAATCGGCTCTGGCTTACTGCGTGTTCGGTTGGCTTGTTCCCATCCTGCGCGAGCGCGGCCTTGACGGCGTCACCGCCGGAGCGATCGTTTCGGTATCGGTGATGGTTCAGGCTGCGGCATGCCTTGTAGCTCCGCAGATCGCCGTAAGGGGCAAAGACCAGCGACTGGTCAATGTGTCGCTCTGCGTCGTCGCGGTCGTACCGTTATTCGGTCTGCTGTTTGCGCCACTCTCCACCGTCTGGGTCTGGGCCGTGTTGCAGGGCATCGGCCAGGGTGGCCTGATCGCTGTGGCTATGACGACGATCGTGCTGCGGTCGCGCGATCCGCACGTGGCGGCGCACCTTTCCGGCATGGCACAATGCGTGGGCTACCTTCTTGCCGCGATCGGCCCGCTCGTGGTCGGGCTCATTCGCGGCTGGACCGGCAGCTTTGCATGGTCGGCAGTGCTTTTCGTCGTGCTTGGCGCCGGCGCTGCGGTCAACGGCTGGAACGCCGGTCGGGCGCAATATGTGAATGCGCGGACGATCGTGACGGCGGACTGATGTCCGCCTCACCATCTGTTGATTTCTCCCACCACGAGGCGATGCTAGGCTGACGCCTCCCAATGCCGCTTCCCTCGGAGGAGAAGTCTTGCGTTTCCTATCCGCCATCCTGCTCACAACAGCCTTGCTTGCCCCGCTGACGCCCGCTTTTTCCCAGGAAACGCGAGGCGAAGCTGCCACACAGGGTTCCTCGGGAGACGGCGTGTTGAAGCTGTTGCCGGGCGACTCGGTCACCCGGCATTCAATGACGATCGGCGATCGGACCCTCGACTACGTAGCCACGGCCGGCACGTTGGATCTCTTTGCACAAGACGGCACCAAGGCCGGCGCCGTGTTCTATACGGCCTATGTCGCCAAGAACGGGAGGCCCGACCGGCCCCTGACCTTTGCCTTCAACGGCGGCCCCGGCGCCGCATCGGCGTTCCTGCATCTCGGCCTCGTGGGGCCGCGTATCCTGGACTTCGGCCCGAAGGGCGACGATGGGGCCGACGCAAGATTGACCGACAACCTGCAGACCTGGCTCGACTTTACCGACCTTGTTCTCATCGACCCGATCGGAACCGGCTGGAGCCGAACCGCCAAGGCCGACGACGCCTCCAAATACTACAACGTCAACTCCGACGCGGAGAGCATTGCCAAGGCGATCGCTCTCTATGTGGCCCACAACAGTCGGTCCGGTTCGCCCAAATACCTTCTCGGCGAGAGCTACGGCGGCTTCCGCGCCGCCAAGGTGGCCGGCGCGCTGAAGGATAGCCAAGGCATCATCGTCTCGGGCGCGATCATGCTTTCGCCGTTGCTCGAAGGACAACTGATGTTCAATGCCGATCAGTTTGCCCTGGGCGCGGCACTCGAATTTCCGTCGCTTGCGGCAGCGAACATGGACAGACGCAACGCCTTCGATGAGGCGCAGCAAAGCGATGCGGAGAAATTTGCGCTTGGCGACTATCTCACGACACTTGCCGGCCCGGCGCCGACCGGCGAGGCGGCCGAGGCCTTCTATGGGAAGGTGGCCGGCATGACCGGCATTCCCGAAGATGTCGTGGCGAGGAATCGCGGTTTCCTCGGAAATGCCTATGTCAAGCGGTCAGGCGGGCAAGGCGGCCAAGTGGTCAGCCCCTATGATGCGGCGTTTTCGACGCCCGATCCTTACCCGGAGTCGGACTCGGACCGTGGCGCCGACGCCATTCTCGACGGCTTCACACGCGCCTATGGCGGGGCTTTCGCCGACTATGCCCGCAATGAGCTCGGCTTCAAGACCGAGATGACCTATTCGCTGCTCGACAGCGATGTAAGCCGCAGGTGGGAATGGGGCGGGCGCGGCGGTGGATCCAGGCTGCAGGCGAGCGTTACCGACGACATCCGCCAGTTGCTTGCCTCCAACCCGAAATTCCGCCTGCTGATCGCCCACGGCTACAGTGATCTCGTCACACCCTACGGCGTCAGCCGCTATGTCGTTGACCACCTGCCGTCTTCGCTCGCAGGCGAGCGGGTGGCGCTGAAGGTCTATAGAGGCGGCCACATGTTCTACACGCGGGCCGACCAGCGCGCAGCCTTTACTGCCGATGCCAGAGCCTTCTTCACCGAGCATTCCGGCGCAATGCCGGCTGAATGAACGATTGATCAACGCACGGATTCCACGGCAAAATCTGAGATTTCCTCGCATTATTGAGCCAAGACGGGTTGCCTTCGGCGGATGCCGACATAGGTAAGTCACCATGTCATACCCCAGTGAGCCATTTCCTGCCACGATGCCGCAATCGGCCTCAGGGCAGACGGAATTGCTAAGCGCCCTTCTATCCTCCCCTCAAGATTGCGCTCTTTTTCTCGATATCGATGGCACATTGCTTGATCTAGCCGAGCAGCCGGATGCGATCGTCATGCCACCGTGGCTGCCGACAGCGCTCGATGCCGTGTCGCAAAGGCTCGGCGGGGCGCTCGCCTTGGTAACAGGACGAGCGCTCGCCTATGCCGACGAGCTGTTCACGCCTTTCCGATTTCCGATCGCCGGTCTGCACGGCGCCGAACTGCGCCGACCGGACGGCAGCATCGTGACAGCCGAGACCACCGCCGCATTCGAGGCATTGAAGGCGGAGCTCCGCGCCGCAACCGAAAATCTGCAAGGCGTCCTCGTGGAGGACAAGGGGGCTGCAGTTGCCGCGCACTATCGCCTTGCGCCGCAAAGGCAGGCGGACGTGGAGCCGATCATGGAGAGGCTGCGGTCCAAGGCTGGACCGAACTGGACCTTGCAGCGAGGCAAGATGGTGCTCGAAATCCGACCCGCCGGCGCCGACAAAGGTCACGCCGTAGAGGCGTTTCTGTCGATGCCGCCCTTTGCCGGCAGGCGTCCGATTGCCATCGGTGACGACGTCACGGACGAGGCGATGTTCCGTGTTGCCAATCGCTTTGGCGGCCATTCCGTTCGTGTCGGACCGTCTTCGGACACTGCCGCCGCTCTGGCACTGCCTTCCGCATCGGCGGTACGGGAACTGATTGGGCAGTTTGCCGTTTGATCCACGCACGATGTGCTGCCCTCCCGATGAAAGGAACCTCCGTGACCCGTCTTGTCATCGTCTCCAATCGCGTGCCAGCTCCCGCGAAGGAGGGCGCGGCCTCCGCCGGCGGGTTGGCGGTGGCGCTCAAAGCGGCGCTGGAAGAGCGCGGTGGCATCTGGATGGGCTGGTCCGGCAAGTCGAGCGAGAACGACGAGCCCGGGGCACTCGCGCTGACGGAAGAAGGCAAGATCACCTTTGCCTTGACGGACCTCACCGGCAAGGATGTCGAAGAGTACTATTACGGCTTCGCCAATCGTGTGCTCTGGCCGATCTGTCACTACCGCCTGGACCTCGCGGAGTACGGCCGCAAGGAAATGGCGGGGTATTTCCGCGTCAATCGCTTCTTCGCGCACCGGCTTGCACCGCTGCTGCGGCCCGACGACGTCGTCTGGGTCCATGACTACCATCTGATCCCGCTCGCCGCGGAATTGCGGCAAATGGGCTTCAAGAACCGCATCGGCTTTTTTCTGCACATTCCCTGGCCGCCGGCCGATGTGCTCTATACCATGCCGGTTCACGAAGAGATCATGCACGGACTTGCGGCCTATGATCTCGTCGGCTTTCAGACAGACCATGATCTCGAAAACTTTGCCGGCTGCCTTCGCCGCGAGGATATGGGCGACGCGATCGGTGACGGCCGCTTCACGGCGAATGACAAGGTTTTCAAGGGCGGAGCCTACGGCATCAGCATCGAGACCGCCGCCTTCGCCGAATTCGCCAAGAAGGCCGGCAGCCACCATCTGGTGCAGAGAGCGCGACAGAGCATTAAGGGCCGCGACCTTATCATCGGCGTCGACCGGCTGGATTACTCCAAGGGCATCACCCAGCGGCTGGACGCTTTCGAGCGCTTCGTCGTCAACAATCCGGCCCACCAGCGAAACGTCACCTATCTGCAGATCACGCCGAAATCACGCTCGGAAGTCCCGGAATACGAACAGATGCAGCGTACCGTCGCGGAGCAGGCAGGCCGGGTCAACGGCGCGTTGGGGACGGTGGACTGGGTGCCGATCCGCTATATCAACCGCTCCGTCAGCCGTCCGGTCCTTGCCGGTCTCTACCGGCTGGCCAAGGTCGGGCTCGTCACGCCGCTTCGCGACGGCATGAACCTCGTGGCAAAGGAATATGTCGCCGCGCAGGATCCCGAGGATCCCGGTGTGCTGGTGCTCTCGCGCTTTGCCGGCGCAGCACGCGAATTGAAGAGGGGGGCGTTGCTGGTCAATCCCTATGACATCGAAGGAACCGCCAACGCGCTGGCACGTGCCTTGAATATGCCCCTGGAAGAACGCCGCGAGCGTTGGCAGCGGATGATGGACTATCTGCTGGAGTACGATGTGTCGCGTTGGTGCGACGATTTTCTCAAGGATCTGGTCGACTGACGATACCGGCTTCCGCCGTGAGCCAAGCCGCCAGCAGATCGCTTTGGGCGTCGCGTGTTCGCGGTGGCAACAGCCAATAGCCCCGGTCCGGCGCCTCCAGCGTTGGGCCCGCAGTTTTCAGCATCCCCGACGCGAGTAGCGGTTCGACGAGGCCCATCCATCCGATGGCAACGCCCTGCTCGCCGATCGCGGCCTGCACGACCAGCGAGTATGTATTAAAGCTCACATCGCCCTGCCCGGCGTGACTATCGCGGCTGACACCCAGTTCCGCGAGGTAGCGCCGCCAGTCGAACCAGGGCGAAGGCTCTGCGGCATCGAGGTGGATCAGGCGAGCGCGTGCAAGGTCCGTTGGCGCGGAGATGGCACCGTAGCGATCGAGGAAGCCTTGGGTGCAGACGGGTGCAACCCTCTCCGGCAAGAGCAGAACTGCTTGGCGCTCGAACTCCGTTTGCCTACCAAAGACAACGGCAACATCCCCGTCGTCCGAACGGTTCCCCTGCGTTCGCTGCGTCGCAACAATCTGAATATCGACGTTCGGGTAAAGCATGCGGAACACATGCATGCGCGGGATCAGCCAGAGAGCAGAAAAAGCATAGTCCGTGCGCAGCCTTATGGTTGGCCGATCGGCTTCATTGCGGAAGCGTCGCGCCAGCTGGTCGATCTCGCTGACGCTCTTTGCCACGACGTCGAAGAGACGCTGGCCTTCCGGCGTCAATTCCACGCCCCGATGCTGCCGCTTCAACAGGCTGACGCCGAGCTGCTCCTCCAGACGGCGAATTTGATAGCTCACTGCCGGCTGCGTCAGGCCAAGGGCGCTCGCCGCCGCCGACAGACTTCCCGCCTTGCCGATTTCAGCAAAGATGCGCATCCATCCAAGATCGACGCGGCGGCTTTTCATAAAAAATCCTTAGAGATGACATCAGAAAATGCCCGCTTCACAGCTCATGCGATATTGATAATCTATAAAGCCATCAAATGGCAAACGAGAGATGATGCCGAAATCTCTGCGGTGCATTGCAGTCGATGCGGACTGGAAGACCTCTGCAGACGCGGCTAAGTTTCCGCTCCCTGAGAACCGAAGGACACACTACGCATGGCGCGCCCGAATATCCTCATCCTGATGGTCGATCAGCTCAATGGGACGCTGTTTCCCGACGGGCCGGCCGAATTTCTACACGCGCCTCACCTGAAGGCCCTGGCAAAGCGTTCGGTGCGCTTCGCCAACACATACACTGCAAGTCCCCTTTGTGCGCCAGCGCGGGCTTCCTTCATGTCGGGGCAGCTGCCGAGCAGAACCCGCGTCTATGACAATGCCGCCGAGTTCGCGTCTGATATCCCGACGTTCGCGCACCATCTGCGTGCGGCAGGCTACCATACCGCCCTCTCCGGAAAGATGCATTTCGTCGGCCCCGACCAATTGCACGGTTTCGAGGAGCGCCTGACGACCGATATCTATCCTGCCGATTTCGGCTGGACGCCTGACTACACCAAGCCGGGCGAGCGCATCGACTGGTGGTACCACAACCTGGGCTCGGTCACCGGTGCAGGCGTCGCCGAGATCACCAACCAGATGGAATACGACGACGAGGTCGCCTACAACGCGACCCGCAAGCTCTACGATCTCTCGCGCCGTCACGACGACCGCCCGTGGTGCCTGACCGTGAGCTTCACCCATCCGCACGATCCCTATGTCGCACGGCGCAAGTATTGGGATCTGTACGAGAATTGCCCTGCCCTTGATCCTGATGTTGATGCGCTTCCGTTCGACCAGCAGGATCCGCATTCACAGCGCCTCTTGAAGGCCTGCGATTACGATGCGTTCGAGATCACGCGAGAACAAATCAGGCGAGCACGCCAGGGCTACTTCGCCAGCATCTCCTATATCGACGACAAGATCGGCGAGCTCCTCGACGTCCTCGAGCGCGGGCGGATGGCAGACAACACGATCGTTCTATTCGTTTCCGATCACGGCGACATGCTCGGCGAACGCGGCCTCTGGTTCAAGATGTGCTTCTTTGACGGCTCCTCGCGTGTGCCGTTGACGATCGCGGCTCCGGGCTGGAATGCCGCCTGCATCCAGCAGCCTGTCTCGACGCTCGATGTGACCCCGACGCTGGCAGCGCTGGCGGGTATCGACATGACCAAGCTCGCACCATGGACGGATGGCGAAGACCTTGCGCCACTCGCGACAGGGACCGGGGCGCGTGGTCCAGTGGCGATGGAGTACGCCGCCGAAGGCTCCGAAGCCCCCCTCGTCTGCTTGCGTGACGGTCGCTTCAAGCTGACCCTTTGCGACAAGGACCCGCCGATGCTGTTTGATCTTCAGGCCGATCCCAGGGAACTGACCAACCTTGCGGGCGATGCAGGACATGCCGAGGTCCTGGCGAGACTGAAGGCTGAGGCCGACAAACGCTGGAACCTGCAGAGCTTCGATGCCGCAGTGCGCGAAAGCCAGGCGCGTCGGTGGGTCGTCTACGAGGCGCTTCGGAACGGGGCGTACTATCCCTGGGACTATCAGCCGCTGCAGAAAGCTTCCGAACGCTACATGCGCAATCACATGGACCTGAACGTGCTGGAAGAAAGCCAGCGGTATCCGCGCGGCGAGTAAGATTGCGGCGGCAGATCTGCGCCGATACAGTCAGGAACCAGGAGGCAGCCTATGAGGCGAGCGCACGGAATCGACTGAACAGAAAGATCGTTGAGCCGAAGAAGGGTGCGACCACGGCGCATGTCCGAATCGATATCGGCGGCGGGTCAATCGTCACGGCCTCCATCACCAACGAAGCGGTCGACGAACCGGGGCTCGCCGTTGGTGGCGACGCCTATGCGGTCGTCAAGGCCTCTGACGTCATGATCGCCGTCGACTGATCACCAGGCCTTCTTGCAAGAATGCGCCACGTCGTCGCCGGTCTGGAAATCTCTAGGTTGCGGCGGCGCGCTCGGCTTGAACAGCGCGCGATCGGGCTTCAGATCGAGAAGCGGTGTGCCGTCAAGGCAATCCATTCCCCGAACCATCAAGGTGGCACCTTCAACCCCCTCCAGCTTGACGATGGACGTCGCGATCGGGTTCGGGCGTACGGGCGAGCGAAGAGAAAACGTGCCATGCAGCTTTCCGCTATTGGCCGGACTCTGGAGGACGAGATCGCGTCGTGACCGATCCAACCAATAGAGCACTTCCAGCCGCTCGAAAGCCTCCACACCTTGGAGGGCCTGTCGCCACGGCTCGTATATCTCGATCCTGCAGAGCGGACCGTCGTGCCGTCCCTGGCGCGGTGTCTCCATGCGCGTGCTCCAGGGCGTGACGATGCGCCCGATGAACACCAGCCCGGCGTCCGTCGCCGGCGGCAATTCGACGGCGACTTCATTTTCTCTGATTCCATTCTCTCCAACCATGGCACGCTCCTCTTCACCGGGCATCATGGCAGATCGTTATATCCGATCCAATTTCACGCCGCTTTGACAGCGTGATATTCCTTGAGAGCAGCCATCTTGATCGCAGGATAGCGCTCTGATTCATAGCGCAGCGAGAAGCTGTCCTGCGCCAGGAACACCGGATCATGGTCCAGGTCTCGCGCGATATCGCCGCGACGGGCAGTGACGAATTTCTCGAGCTCACCCGGCTGATCGGCCGAGATCCAACGGCAGACGGAGAAGCGCGACATTTCAAAGGAGACCGGCAGGCCGTATTCGGCCATCAGACGCTCCTTGAGAACGTCGAGCTGCAGCGCACCGACGACACCGACGATAGCCGGCGAACCATCTTCCGGGGAAAACAGCTGGACGACGCCCTCTTCCGCCATCTGCTGCAGCGCTTCCTTGAGCTTCTTCGCCTTCATGGCGTCTTCCAGGCGCACCCGGCGCAGGATCTCCGGCGAGAAATTCGGCACGCCTTGGAACACGAGGGACTCGCCCTCCGTCAGCGTGTCGCCGATGCGAAGCGTTCCGTGGTTGGGGATACCGACAACATCGCCGGCATAGGCCGTATCGGCAAGCTGCCGCTGCGAGGCGAAGAAGAACTGCGGCGCAGTGAGGCCAAGCTGCTTCCCGGTACGCGACAGCCGCGCCTTCATGCCGCGCTCGAGCTTGCCAGAGCAGATACGGGCAAACGCAATGCGGTCGCGATGGTTCGGGTCCATGTTCGCCTGGATCTTGAACACGAAGGCCGTCATCTTGTTGTCGGTCGCATGCACGGTACGGATATCGGCGACCTGATCGCGCGGCGGCGGCGCAAACTCGCCGAGCGCATCGATAAGATCGCGCACCCCGAAATTGCGAAGCGCCGAGCCAAAGAAGACCGGCGTCAGATGCCCCTCTAGGAAAGCTTTCTTGTCGAAGGGTTTGCAAGCCTCTATCGCCAGCGTCGTCTCCTCGACAAAAGCGCCACGCTCGTTCTCTGGCAAGCGATGGGCGACCATTTCAGGATCGGTGACCTTGGTCATGATTTCCTGGGTATCGGAGGCGCGCACCTCGTTGTTCGCCAGATGGTAGGTGCCGCAGAAGGTCTTCGAGCGGCCAATCGGCCACGTCACCGGCGCACAATCCAGCGCCAGCTTCTCCTCAACTTCATCAAGGATTTCGAACGGGTCGCGGCTTTCGCGGTCCATCTTGTTGATGAAGGTCATGATCGGAATGTCACGCATGCGGCAGACTTCGAACAGCTTCAGCGTCCGCGGCTCGATACCCTTGGCGGCGTCGATAACCATGACCGCAGCATCGACGGCTGTCAGTGTGCGATAGGTGTCATCCGCAAAGTCTTCGTGGCCGGGCGTATCGAGGATGTTGAAGACGTTGTCTTTATATTCAAACGTCATCACAGAGGTAACGACGGAGATGCCGCGCTCGCGCTCGATCTTCATCCAGTCGGAGCGCGTCTGCATGCGGTCCTTCTTTGCCTTGACTTCACCGGCAAGCTGGATGGCGCCGCCGAACAACAGCAGTTTTTCGGTGAGCGTGGTCTTACCAGCGTCCGGGTGCGCGATAATAGCGAATGTGCGGCGGCGGGAGACCGCCTCGGCGAGACTTTCGGCCATGATGTGAATCCTGTGGAATTGCGGCGTATCTAGCGATTAAAGACCGGCATTGCAATTGACCTTGGCGCATCGGGCGCAAACTAATGACCCATGACAATCCATACAGATACGCGCCCGACGCTCAATATCATCCGCCTCGCCAACGGCCAGGATCTCGATCTGCCCTCCTACGAAAGCAAGGGGGCGGCAGGCATGGACCTGCGCGCCGCCGTCGATGGCGCCGCACCGATGACGCTCGAGCCCGGAAAGCGCGCCCTGGTGCCGACCGGCTTCATCTTCGAGATTCCGGACGGTTTCGAAGGCCAGGTGCGCCCACGCTCCGGCCTCGCCTTCAAGCACGGCCTTACCTGCCTGAACACGCCCGGAACAATCGACAGCGACTATCGCGGCGAGGTTAAGGTCCTGCTGATCAACCTCGGCGAAGAGCCGTTTGAGATCACCAGGGGCATGCGCATCGCCCAGATGGTGATTGCGCCGGCGATCCAGGCCCATATCTGCGAGATTTCCGAGGCGAGCGCGACCGCACGTGGCGCCGGCGGTTTCGGATCGACCGGAGCATGATGTCCAAGAGTATCGATCATTCCGGCCTCACCTTTCGCCGAGACTATTTCGGCGACCGCAAGGCATGGGGCGCGTTGGTCGACCTCCTGAAGGACACATTCGATGTCGATATCGGTCCATTGCAGCAAATGGGCGGGCCTGATGCGAGCAGCATGCCCTTCGGCTGGTTTGCCTGTAATGGCCGGCTTGCCGCCAATCTTTCGGCTTTCGCAATGCCACTCATGATCAACGGTCGCACTGTGAATGCCGCCGCGTTTCAGTCGGGTGCCGTTCGTCCGGCATGGCGTGGGCGTGGATTGTATCGCGACCTGACCCAAAAGGCGCTCGCCTGGTGCGAGGAGAAGGGCTTCGAAGCGATCGTGCTCTACACGGACAAGCCGGCGCTCTATGAGCCTTACGGCTTTCGCGCCCTGCCGCTGCATACCTATTCCGGCAACGCGCCGGCCGCGCTAAAGGTGCGAACGCCGGCCCGGCGCCTGAATCCTTTGGAACCCGCTGACCTCAAGCTCTTAAGCACCGCATTGAAGGCACGTGCGCCGGTCTCGGCCGGTCTCGCCGTTCGTGAGAGCGCCGCGATGTTTCTCATCAACACCCAACTCGATCCTGGCGTCACGATCAGCTGGCTGGAACGGGAACGGACCGCAGTCGCGTGGAAGATGGAAGTGCCAGGCCATTTCAAGCTGCTCGATGTCGTTTGCGCCGATATCCCTTCGCTCGCCTCGATCATTGGAGCACTCGACATCGACGTTGAAGCTGTCGACGTGCTGTTTTGCCCCGACAAGCTCGGGTGGAGCGGACAGGCAAAGTCCCTCGACAGCCACACGCAATTCATGGTCCGTGCGCCTGGCACGATCGCATTTGATCGACCGGCCATGCTGTCCCCGATGGCCGACTTCTGATCTATCGCTGCCGCGAGAGCGGTGGCAGGCGACGCTTTACCGGCGATGCCTTGACCATCGAGGTACTCGTTTCGGCCTTCTCCGCCACCTTGTCCAGGATCGTGTCGAGCTCCGCCATCGAGCGAACGACAAGCCGGGCAATGAAACAGTCGTCTCCCGTCACCTTGTCGCATTCCACGAACTGAGGTGTGCCCTGGATGATCCGCTGAACGACATGCAACTGCCCGGGCAGCGGCCGAACGCGCACGATCGCCTGCAGCGGATATCCGAGTGCCGCAGGGTCGATGTCGATGGTGAAAGCGGCGATGATCCCCCGCTCTTCCAGGCGACGAAGGCGTTCGGCGGCGCTGGGCGAAGAAAGCCCGGCAGCCTGTGCCAGCTCCTTCAACGAGATGCGGGCATTTTCCGCCAGCGCCTCCAGTATTTTCTGATCGACATCATCGATCCCATTATCATTAGCCGAAACAGACATTATTCCTCACAATGATAGGAGAGTAGCACAATCAGCCTAATGCAAACTATATAACGAAAGGCGGGACCGCAATAATCTTCACCCATCGATATGGAGAGACGAGATGCATAGCGAAATCCGCACCGGCACCGCCCAAATGACCGCAGCAATGCTGATATCGGGAACAATTGGCTGGTTCGTGGTCATGTCAGGCCAGCCGGTGAGCGGCGTGGTGTTCTGGCGCTGCTTTTTTGGCGCGATCAGCCTGCTTGCCGTCTGCGCCGGCTTGGGATTGCTGCGACCCGGCATCATCAGCTTGAAGTCGACCGGTATCGCTGTCTTCGGCGGCGTGGCCATTGTTCTCAACTGGCTCCTGCTTGCGCTCGGCGCGCTGTTTCTCGGCGAAAAGATAACCGCCGCAAAGCTGTTCTGGCTGACGCTTGCCTTTGCCGGCATGGCGGCCATCGTCGAGGCCAAGCCGGCCACGGCCGGCGGACACGACGGGTACGGCCTCGGCATCCTGCTGGCACTCGGAGCCGCGTTCTTCTACGCCCTCGCGGCGCTCGCAGCGAAGTCGCTGAAGGGAACGCCGCCGCATCTTATCGCCCTGATCCAGGTCGCGACCGGCGTGCTGATGCTGCTGCCGACCATGAATTTCTCGGACCTACCCACGGATGGCCAGTCGTGGTCAATCCTGATTACCATGGGCGTCGTACATACGGGGCTGATGTATGTGCTGCTCTACGGCGCGATCCAGAAGCTGCCGATCCATCTGACCGGGGCGTTGTCATTCATCTATCCGATCGCCGCGATCCTCGTGGATCGACTGGCCTTCGGACACGCATTGCAGCCGTTGCAACTCATTGGCGCAGCCGTCATCCTTGTCGCCGCGGCCGGCATGAACCTTGGCTGGACGCCCGCGCAGTTTTTGCGCGCGCGGGCGGGCTGATGATCCGAGAAGCGAACGAGACTACTTCTGCTGCCGGGTCGTTTCGAACAGGAACCAAGTGCGGCGCTCGGCCTCGTCGATCCACACTTCCAGCAGGCTCGTCGTAGCGACGTCATTATGCTCGGAGCAGACATCATGGGTCTCGCGCAACAGCGAGACGAGCTGTCTGTTGTCGTCGCGCAGTTCCGCCAGCATGTCTTCGGGCGTGACGTACTCGGCATCGTTGTCGTTGATGCGTTGCAGGCGGCTGATATGGCCGATGGAGCGCAGCGTCGTGCCGCCGATCTTGCGGGCGCGCTCGGCAATCGCATCGGTCGTGGCGAAGATCTGCTCGGCCTGCTCGTCGAGCATCAGGTGATAGTCGCGAAAATGTGGTCCGGACATATGCCAATGGAAATTCTTGGTCTTGATGTAGAGCGCAAAGACATCCGCCAGCAGCGCAGCCAGGGCGGCCGAGATATCCTGAATGGCATTGCTTTTCAGGTCCGTGGGGGTAGCGAGGGGGGCGAGTTTGCGCTTTTCGGCTGCGGTGGGGCTCATCGGGTGTCTCCTCTGGCGAGCGGCGGGTCAGGCAATGGCAGGTGCGGGAGTGGCTTGTCGTTCCCGGATTTGACGGTTGGGGCGACGCCGGCGTCGACCAGCCATCAATCACCGCCTTGGAACTAGAACCACGATCGCCAGCGTCAATAGCGGCAACCTACCGCAGCATGATGACAAGACGTCAGATCCTTGAAAGCAACGGGCCGCAGGCGTAGAAGGCGATTGCAGCAGGAGCTCACGGCATGTCATTCACCGCCCTTTTCGCTTACGCAGTGGCACTCTTCATCGCGGCGGTAATCCCCGGACCGGGCATCACGGCTATCGTTGCCCGCGCGCTCGGCTCGAACTTTCGCGAGACGTTTTTCATGGGCCTCGGCCTCGTGCTGGGCGACATGACCTCTCTGACGGCGGTCATCCTCGGGCTGGCCTTCGTGGCGCAAACCTTCACCGAAGTGTTCATTGTCATCAAGATCGCCGGGGCGCTTTATCTCGGCTACATCGCCTATAAACTCTGGACGGCCGGGCTGCTGCCGCAGGATGTCGCCGCGAAGAAGGCGAGCAATGTCGGGATGAGCTTCCTGTCCGGCCTGCTGGTGACGCTTGGCAACCCCAAAACCATGCTTTTCTACGTCGCGCTGGTGCCGACGCTGATCGACCTCAACACCATCGGGCTTCGCGAATACGGCATTCTGCTCGCAACCACCTTCGTTGTCCTGCTCGTTGTTCTGGTGCCCTACATGCTGCTTGCCGCACGTGCGCGAGTGATGCTCAAGCAACCGCGTGCGCTGCAGGCGCTGAACAAGACGGCGGCCGGCATTCTGGCGGGCACAGCAGCCTTCATCGCCACCCGCGCGGCCTGAAAAATTCATTCGGCAAAGCTCGGTTCTTAAAGGATTTTTTCTATCCTAGTCCCTTCGGGTGGGTGAAGCCACACTGGTCTCCGTCCGCCTTTGACCCTATTGTCTCCGCACATTTCATCCAGGGAGAGCGTAATGTCGAAGAAACCGGGCCGTGGCCGCATCTATTCCTCGATCACCGAAACCATCGGCGACACGCCGATCGTGCGGCTCGACAAGCTCGCCAAGGCGAAGGGCGTCAAGGCAAACCTCCTGGCCAAGCTGGAATTCTTCAATCCGATTGCTTCCGTGAAGGACCGTATCGGCGTTGCAATGATCGAGTCGCTGGAGTCGCAGGGTAAGATCTCGCCTGGCAAAACGACCCTGATCGAGCCGACATCGGGCAATACCGGTATTGCGCTCGCCTTCGCCGCTGCGGCGAAGGGATACAAGCTGATCCTGACGATGCCGGAAACGATGTCCATCGAGCGCCGCAAGATGCTGGCGCTGCTCGGCGCCGAACTTGTCCTGACCGAAGGCCCGAAGGGCATGAAGGGCGCGATCGCGAAGGCCGAGGAACTGGCTGCGACGCTCCCGGATGCCATCATCCCGCAGCAGTTCGAAAACCCGGCCAACCCGGAAATCCATCGCCGCACCACGGCCGAAGAGATCTGGAACGATACCGACGGTACGGTCGACATCCTGGTTGCCGGCATCGGCACCGGCGGCACCATCACCGGTGCGGGCCAGGTGCTGAAGTCGAAGAAGCCTGGCATCAAGGTGGTCGCCGTCGAGCCGGCGGAATCCCCGGTTCTTTCGGGCGGCCAGCCGGGACCGCACAAGATTCAGGGCATCGGCGCCGGCTTTGCGCCGGCAATCCTCGATACGCACATCTACGACGAAATCATCACGGTGAGCAGCCAGGAGGCGCTGGAACTTGCCCGCGAGGTTGCCAAGCTCGAAGGCGTGCCGGTGGGCATTTCCTCCGGTGCAGCACTGGCCGCGGCTATCGAGGTCGGCAGCCGCGAGGAGAATGCGGGAAAGAATCTCGTCGTGATCATTCCGTCCTTTGCCGAACGCTATCTCTCGACCGCACTGTTCGACGGCCTCGGGAACTGAAAGGCCTCATCTGCTAAAGGAACCTGGGGCGCTTCGGCGCCCCTTTTCGTTTCAGCGGCGGTGGTCAGCCGCTCGCCAGCGGCTCGTATCCCACACGGCGTCACCGGAGCGCTCCGCTCTTGCGCCCAGAAGCGCTTTAAGTTTGGAAAAGGCCATTTCAATCGCTTTGTCATGATGACTCTCCAGTGCGGGTTCCTGTTGAGGCATGCGATAGGCTGACAAGCCAGATACGTTGAGTTCCTACTTCAACGATACGCCCTTTGAGCTTTCCGCGCCTGAGCCAACCGTAAGCCGTCTGTCGATGAATGCCGAGCTTTTCGGAAAGTTCTTGCAACGTCACTTCATCCTCATTGCGACGCGGGATGTGACCCGACCAGATCGGCCGCTTTTTCCCAAGGCCATTTCGCACGTTCACCGAACACCTGGATGACGACGCGATCTAGCATTATGCGGACGATAGTCTGTCGGTCTCGTGCAGTGGTGGACGTCGCTTTCCAGAGAGAGGGCACATCTTCTGCCAGACAACGGATAATCTTCTTGTCCTCCTCCGTTAACCGCTCGGGTTGTTGCGACAATGTCCGCTGGTGGTCATCGGCGAGAGTTTGCCCCCTCGCCAGGGCAGCCTCCCAGTCCTTTTCCAGGGTCCGCGCTACCAGCCGGTTATCAGGGTCGACGGCCTCATATCGCCGGCGGGCGAGTGCGATCTCATAGTCCGCCCGCTCCAGGCGTTGCTTCCATCCATCGTGTATCTGTTGTCGTTCGAGTTCAATATCCTCGGCAACCTGAAGGCTGACTTCGATCGCGGATGGCGATATAGCTTCGAGCACCAGCGCGCTAACGCGGGCATCCACGGGACGAGCACTGATCGATTGGCAATGACGACCTCCATAAGTGGTCGCCTCCCAGCTGCAGCTGTAACGTGCTTCCCGGCCATCGTCATTGTAGCCCGTAACCATTTTACGACCACACACACCGCAAGAGACAAGTCCGCTGAGCAGCGCCGCACCACCTCTTGGGACGCCTGGATATCGGGCACGGTTTTTCGCCATCTGGTCCTGATTTCGCTCGTAGGTTTTCCAGTCAATGTAGGCTGGAAGAGCATTTTGGTGCAGTACCATCCACTTTTGCCGATCGCCAATAATGCGCCGGCCACTGTGAGGCTTTCCGGGCAACCGTAGGCGGCCGTCGCTGCGACTGCGCCCGTAGACATAGGCCCCGGCATAACTGGGGTGACGCAGCATGTCGCCGATCGCCGTATTGTTAGGCCTGCTCCAACAGACATCACCCTTCTCAGGACCGCTGCGGATACGGTCGGGAAGCGCGATGTCATGATCGACAAGGTAACGTAAAACACCGCTAATCGAACGACGCTTTTCGAAGACAGCAAAGACAAGGCGGATAATCCTTTGCACCTCCTCGTCCGGATCCAGGGCAACCTCCTCGGACGGCTTCAAAACATAGCCACGCGGAAGACCCAGAATAAGTTCGCCACGGCGCGCCTTGGCCTTGCGGCCTTCGTGCATGCGGCTCTTGAGAATATGCAGCTCAGCTTCGCTCATCGTGCCCTTCAGGCCGAGCAACAGACGGTCGTTATATGTGCTGGGATCGTAGACGCCATCGGCATCGCCAATCAACGTGTCGAACAACGCGCACATTTCCAAAAGCTGATGCCAATCGCGGCACGAGCGCGCGAGACGGGATACTTCAATGCCGATGACCATTCCCACATGGCCAAGCCCGACCTCGGCAACCAGGCGCTGAAAGCCGGGTCGATTGAGCGTTGTCGCACCTGATCGGCCCAGATCGTCGTCAATCACCGTAATCTGCTCACGTCGCCACCCAAGTCGGCAGGCACGATCTGTCAACGCATATTGGAGCCGCGTTGACTCCCGATTGTGCTCGACTTGTCGTACCGTCGACTGCCTGACGTAAACGATAGCCTGGCGATCATGGTGGCGGGACTGGATCTTCTCTGTCAACGCGAAGTCGAGACAACTCGGTTCCGCATTCATGACTGGCCTCCCGGTCCGTCGACACATGTCGCTGTACCAGACTGGCAATCAGCGCCACCAGCCTCCGGCGCCGATCTGGTGGCAGATCCATCCATCGGATATGTGTCCGCTTCTGGTGCATCACGAATCATCCATCGGGCCAGCAATATCAACACTCTATGGCCAAGATAGGGTATCAACGGAAACTCTCCTTCAGAGGTTCCCTGAATATGCGTCTTCGATGGTGTTGAAGTCGGGACTGTAGGGCGGGAGCTAGAGCAGCCTGCCGCCAGCAGCGCTCGCCGCTTTCCGCCACCGCCTTGTCAGGAAGTCCGACGATCTGCGTCACGACCCGCCCGGGCGCGTACCATGACCTGAACCTCGACCGGAACAGCCTCGGTGCCCTGAAATGCAACCGTGCTGACGCGTGCGAGTATGCCCCACGGTGCCGCAACCATAGCACCGCAGTTTAACGACGTATCATTGTCGCAAATTGCAATCTTGCATAGAAAGCGGAGTGAAGAAGAACAATAAAGGAACAGATTCAAGCCTGCGCTGTCGCCAGGTTGTATGAGGTTGTAAGCGGAGAACAAAGCAAGCGGATTGTCCGGACCGGGCAGTGGCGGAGTGGTCTTGAGGGCAAATTGCCATCCGGGAACAAGCGTCCGCGCGCCTCGTCGCACGCGGTCAAGACGTTCAACGCTTCCGCTCGATCGCGTCCCAAAGCAGGGCAGCAATATCGGCGCCGCCGAACTTGCGCACCTCACGAATGCCTGTCGGCGACGTCACATTGATCTCCGTCATATAGTCGCCGATGACGTCGATGCCGACGAAGAGGAAACCGCGTTCCTTGAGCGCAGGGCCGATCCGCCTGCAGATTTCGATTTCACGTGCCGTCAGTTCGGTTGCCTCGGCACGTCCGCCGACATGCATATTGGAACGACTGTCGTGCTCAGCAGGGACGCGATTTATGGCGCCGGCCGGCTCGCCATCGACAAGCAGGATGCGCTTGTCGCCCTTGCGCACGTCAGGCAGGTATTGCTGTGCGATGAAGGGTTCGCGGAACAGCTGGCCGAACATTTCGAGCAGCGACGACAGGTTGCGGTCGTCCTTGGTCGAGTGGAAAACGCCCGCGCCGCCATTGCCGTAGAGCGGCTTCAAGATGATGTCGCCCATCTCGTCGCGGAAACGGCGGATTTCGCCCGCGTCCTTGGTGATCAGCGTCTTCGGCATCAGATCGGCAAATTCAGTGACGAAGATCTTCTCGGGGGAGTTCCGAACCCAGGCCGGATCATTGACGACGAGCGTCTTCGGGTGGATCCGCTCCAGCAAGTGTGTTGAGGTGATATAGGCCATGTCGAAGGGCGGGTCCTGGCGCAGCAGGATCACATCCATCGTCGACAGATCGACACGTTCCGACGTTCCGAGCTCGAAATGGTCGCCCTTGACGTCGCGCAGCACCATCGGCTCCACGGTAGCGAAGAGCTTTCCGTCCCGAAAGCTCAGGCGGTCGGGCGTGTAGTGGAAGAGCTTGTAGCCGCGAGCCTGCGCTTCGAGGCTCATCGCGAAGGTGGAATCGCCCGCAATATTGATGCCGGCAACATGGTCCATCTGGACCGCTACATTCTTGATCTTGGCCATTTCCGTCCCTTAGCTGATGCCGGACAGATGTAGGCTGCAGATGCCCCGAAAGCAACGCCGTGCTCGCGTCGCGAGACGAAATCTTCAGGCCGCGATGCCGCTCTTGGGAGCGTCGCCGCGCAGCAGGCTGCGGAGCCGATAGGCAAGCGCAACCGGCTTCGGGAACGGCTTCCTCAGGAACGCAACTTTGCGCACGTAATTGTCCACGCGCCAGCTCGCCCAGGTGCCGGCGGCAAAGAAGGCGACATCGCCGGCACCGAGCGTGCGCTCCGTGCCGTCCCCGGCGAGGATATGAACTTCGCCTTCGAGGATCATCACCGTCTCTTCCCAGTAGAAGAACCAACGGAATTCGCCCGCCGTGCAGTCCCAGATTGCGCTCACGGCTGCATCGTCATCGCTGCGCGAATGCTCTGCTGTGCGCGCCTGCGGGTTGCCGCTGATGATCCAGTCGGGATTGATCGGGGTCGAACGCATGACAAAATTATCACCTGATTTCGCCACGAACCTCTTAGGCGTCGCTTCCGGCAGACTCGGAAAAGGGACGACCCGCGCGGCCATTGCGACCATGCTCGCCAGCATCATCTGCATACCCATGAACAACCCCGTTGTTATCAAATCCTTGCCGGGATAGCAGAGAGTTGTAAAGGTACCGTACAAGCAGTGCCTACAATTTGAACGATCACCACGTCCAAGGTGCTAGGCAATTTCCGTTTTCGTCGCCACGGCCTGTGAAAAAGCCGTTCCGCCGATACGCTTTGCGGTGTCGTGACTGAAGAAATGCAGTCTTTCGGCACCCACGGCCAGCCGCAGTTCGGACGTTAGTTCCGTCTCCGGAGACAGGACTGCCGTCAGCGGCTGATCGCCAAGACTTCCATGCACGAGACGCTGCGAGCCGAGCTCTTCCACATAATCCACCACAACAGTCATGGCATGTTCGCCGGGCCTGGCGAGGCGCAGGTCCTCGGCGCGAATGCCGACGGTGACGGGCCCGGATGTGGGTGCATGACCGCCAAGGTCGATCAGGTTCGTGGCCAGTGCAAGCTTGTCGCCATGCAGCTCGCCCTGGAGCAGATTCATCGCCGGGGACCCGATGAAGCTCGCAACAAAGGTCGAGGCTGGCGTGTGATAGACGTCGAGCGGGGCGCCGATCTGCTCGATTTCGCCGCCATTCAGAACGACCAGCCGATCGGCCAAGGTCATGGCTTCGAGCTGGTCGTGAGTGACGTAGATCGACGTCGTGCCAAGCCGGCGCTGCAAACGCTTGATTTCGCCGCGCATCGACACGCGCAGCTTGGCATCGAGATTCGACAGGGGCTCATCGAACAGGAAGGCGGCCGGCTTGCGGACGATGGCACGGCCCATTGCGACGCGCTGACGCTGGCCGCCCGAAAGGGCGCGCGGCTTACGCTCGAGATAGGCCTCCAGCTGCAGCATACGAGCCGCCTCCGCAACGCGGGCATCGATCTCGGCCTTTGGCGTCTTGCGATTGCGCAGGCCGTAAGCAAGATTTTCATAGACCGTCATATGCGGGTAAAGCGCGTAGTTCTGGAAGACCATGGCGATGTCGCGCTCGGCGGGATCAACCCGGTTGACGACACGGTTGCCGATTTTCACATCGCCCTTGGAGATTTCCTCTAGGCCGGCGACCATGCGCAGAAGTGTCGACTTCCCGCAGCCGGACGGGCCGACAAGAACGATAAACTCGCCGTCCTTGATGTCGATGTTCACGGACTTCACCGCATGCACGTCCCCGGTATAGATCTTGGAGACCTGATTGATTTCGATGGCGGCCATCGGCGTTTCCTTTACTTGTCGCTTTCCGTGAGGCCCTTGATGAACCAGCGCTGGAACACCACGACGATGATGACAGGCGGCAGCATCGCGAGGATCGCGATGGCGAATGCTTCGTTGTAATCAGGGATCTGCGCGCCGACCCAGACCAGCAGGATCTGCTTGATGCCGCGCACCAGCGTGTAGAAGCTCTCGTCATTGGTCATCAGCATCGGCCAGAGATATTGGTTCCAGCCGTAGACGAACATGATGATGAAGATCGCTGCAACCATCGTCTTCGAGAGCGGCACGATCACGTCGAAGAAGAACTTGATCGGGCCGGCGCCATCGATGCGCGCGGCTTCCAGCAACTCGTCCGGGATCGATTTGAAGAACTGCCGAAAATAGAAGGTGCCCGTCGCCGACGCCAGCAGCGGCACGATCATGCCGGTATAAGTGTTGATGAGGTGCAACTGGTGCATCACCTCATAGGAGGGAAGGATGCGGACTTCGAGCGGCAGCAGCAGCGTCGTGAAGATCATCCAGAAAAACAGCGTTCCCAGACGGAAGCGGAAGTAGACGATGGCATAGGCAGCCAGCATCGACAAAACGATCTTGCCGACGGCAAAGCCGATCCCGAGGATCAGCGAGTTCATCAGCATGCGCGTGCCGGTGACCTGGCCTGTAAAGCCTCCCTCGCGGTTCAGGACTGTGTTGTAGGTTTCAGCGAAATGATTGCCCCAGGTCAGCGTCAGACCTTGCCGGTGGATTTCGGCGGCGTCGTGGGTTGAGGTGAAGAAGGCAACGACGACGGGCGCCATCATGACGAAGACGCCGAGGAGCAGGATGATGTGATCGACTATCTTGAGACGGTACATTCCCGCGCTCCTCAATTATAGTGAACGCGCCGCTCAATGAAGCGGAACTGGAAGACGGTCAGCACGAAAACGACGATCATCAATATCACCGACTGGGCCGATGAGCCGCCGAGGTCGTTGCCGCGGAAGCCATCCATATAGACCTTGTAGACCAGCGTGATCGGGTTGTTAGCCGCCTTGTCCTTCACCATCACATCGACAATGCCGAAGGTGTCGAAGAGCGAATAGGTGACGTTGATCACGAAGAGGAAGAAGGCCGTCGGCGCCAGAAGCGGCAAGATGACCGTCCAGAACCGGCGAAAGCCCGAGCGGCAGTCGAGCGCCGCGGCTTCGCGAACGGAGACCGAAATCCCCTGGAGGCCCGACAGAAAGAAGATGAAATTATAGGGGATCTGCTTCCAGACGGAGACGACCACCATCGCAAAAGCCGTATCGAAATAATTGAGACCGACCTTCATGTCCCAACCGAACAGGGCGGCAAAGCGGACGAAGGGACCGATATGCTGGTCGAAGAACATCATGCCGATCAGGCCGGCCACCGGCGGGGCGATCGCATAAACCGAGATCAGCAATGTCTTGTAGGTTGAATTGCCGCGAATGACGGCATCCGCCTTGACCGCCAAGAGCAGGCCGAACGACAGCGAGAAGAAAGTGACGAGCGCCGTGAAGCCGGCGATCGAGCGGTATTCGGCGCTTTCGAGAATACCTCTATAATTCTCCAGGCCGACGAAGCTGGAGCCGAAACCAAACGGGTCTTCGAGGAAGAACGACGACTTCACCGCCTGAATGGACGGCCAGTAGAAGAAAACGAAAATGACCGCCATCTGCGGCAGCAGGAAGAGATAAGGCAGCGTTGGCGACGAAAACTGCACGCGCTTCATGGCGGGACCTTTGCAAAGCGGTTCCGGAGACGGCGAGCGCCTCCGGAACCGTTGTTGTCAGCGATGAACGAGATCAGCCGGCGGTCTTGGCGAAACGCTCGAGCAGCTGGTTGCCTTCATTCTCGATCGTGTCGAAAGCGTCCTTGACGGAGGTTTCGCCCGAGAAAATACGGCCATATTCGCGTTCCATGATTTCGCGGATCTGCGGGTAGAAACCGAGGCGATAGCCCTTCGACCATTCGCCGTCTTCCATCTTCAGCTGCTTGATGCCGACTTCAGCCACCGGCTCCTTGTCGTAGTAGCCTTCCTTCTTGGCGAGCTCGTAAGCTGCCTCGGTGATTGCGACGTAGCCGGTTGCCTGGTGGTAGAACTTCTGGATCTCGGGCGAGGTCAGGAACTGGAAGAAGTCCGCAACGCACTTGTTCTCTTCAGCCGACTTGCCCGACATGGCAAAGAGTGCAGCGCCGCCGATGAAGCTATGGGTGCCAGCGCCCTTGATCGAACCCCAGTACGGCAGGAAGGTTGCCGAGAAGGGCATCGTTGCCGTCTTCTTCAGGCCGCCGAAGGAACCCGAGGAACCGACCCAGAGAGCGACCTTGCCTTCTTCGAAGGGCTTCTGGTTGTCGCTCCAGCCGGCGCCGTAGTACTTGAAGTAGCCTTCGTCAGACCAGGCCTTCAGCTTGTCGAACATCATGATGAGGTTCGGGTCGGTGACCTTGAGCTTGGTGTCGACGACGCTGTCGTAGCCGTTGTTGTTGGTGGCGAACTGGATGTTGTTGCGCGAGAAGAAGTTCTCGGTGAACTCCCAGGTCAGCTGCGACTGGACGAGCGGGATGTAGCCGGCGGCCTTGAGCTTCGGCGCGATCGCCTCGAACTCTTCCCAGGTCTTCGGGGCTTCGACGCCTGCCTTTTTCAGCGCTTCCGGGTTGGTGTACATGATCGGAGCGGAAGAGTTGAAGGGCATGCCGACGAATTTGCCGTCAGCAGCAGCGTAGAAATAGCGAACACCCGGAATGAAGGCATTGCGGTCGAACTTGTAGCCGGCGTTCTTGATCAGATCTTCGGCCGGAACGACCGCGCCCTTGGCGTTGATGATGGTGGCAGCACCTGCGTCGAAGACCTGCAGAATGTTCGGCTGCTCGCCCGAGCGGAATGCGGCGATGCCAGCTGCAAGAGCTTCTTCGTAGGTGCCCTTGCTGACCGGGGTCATGGCGCAGGCAGACTGCGAAGCGTTGAACTTCTGTGCAACCTCATTGATGACTTCGCCGTTGCGGCCGCCCATGCCGTGCCACCACGTGATGTTGGTCGCAGCAAAGGACGACGATGCCGAAAAGCTTACGGCCATGGCCGCCATCGAAATTTTCTTGAACATGGCTAATCCCTCTCCACCAGTTATTGGGGTGAGGAGTGCAATAGAGGCCTTCCATGACGCCTCCTTAATGGTTTGATGACAGGAGTGTTACATCGATAGCTTTTTGCACACGATTGCAATCGACATCAGAAGGCGTTCGGAAGATGGCGAGGCAAGCGGCCCGGCAGGATGGCCACGATATCGTAACGCTTCGAAAGCACAGCATAATCGCGTTGGCGCGCCAACCACAGATCGCTGGCCGCTCTGATCCGATTTTGTGCCGTGGGCGGCACGGCGTCGATGGCGCTCATCTCCTCGCGACCCGCCTTCACTTCCACGAATATCGCCAGATTGCGCTTGCGTGCAACAATGTCGATCTCACCAAGCTTGGTGCGATAGCGCAGGGCGACGATGCGACAACCCTTCAGCATGAGATGGAGAGCAGCCAAATACTCGGAGACATGGCACCCGCCAAGCGCCTTACGGCGGTCGGTCGCGGCAGCCCTATCGCCCATCGCCGCCCTTCATGTCGAGAAGCCGTTGGTAGAGTCCCTTCTTGGAAAGACCCGTCAGCCGCGACGCTTCCGCGGCGGCCTTGGAGGTCGGAAGGATCCTGGCTAGGTCGGTCAGGATCGCATCGACATCCGCGGCTTCGACCGGGCGCTCCGGCGGCGGACCAATGACAAGCACGATCTCGCCTTTGACGCTGTCGACATCGGCATAATGTGCAGCAAGCTCCGCCAGCGTACCGCGGCGAAACTCCTCGTACGTCTTGGTCAATTCGCGACAGACGGAGGCCACGCGATCACCGCCGAGCACATCGGCGGCAGCGGCCAGCGTTGCCGCTATGCGATGCGGCGATTCAAAGAACATCAGTGTTGCGGAAACGGCTACGAACTCAGCCAGACGATCGCGACGCGCCTTGTCCTTGGTCGGCAGAAAACCGGCGAAGAGAAAGGCAGCGTTGGGCAGGCCGGAGCCAACCAGAGCGGCAAGCGGGGCGGACGCACCGGGAATGGGCACGACGCGATAACCTGCCTCGATGGCGCTCTGTGCGAGACGATAGCCGGGGTCTGAGACCAGGGGCGTCCCGGCATCAGATACAAGAGCGACGGATTTGCCGGCCTCCAGCGCCTGCATCAGTCGCGGGCCAGCCTCCTCGGCATTGTGCTCGTGATAGGCGTAGGGGCGGTTCTGAATGCCGTAGCGGTCCAGCAGCACGCGGGTGACGCGCGTGTCCTCGCAGGCCAGCACATCGGCACCGGCGAGCGTTTCCAGTGCGCGCAGGGTGATGTCGCCGAGATTGCCGATCGGCGTTGCGACGAGATACAGCGCCGACTCCAATGGCCGTGCCGGAATGGACATATTGTGCAGGCGGAAGCTGCGTTGCCTGCCGCCTTCGGCCATCACATCGTCGTTGCTCAAGGTACTTCTGCTTTCTTTGGCTTCGCGCCTTTATGGGCGAGACCTTGCAGTTCGGCAAGGCCGCTGCAATTTCTGTGAGCATTGCGCGGGAAAACGGCAATTGCATCGACGCTTCCGTTTGCGCCTCTTGCAATCCGTCGCAAAATTCTGCCATTTTGCCTGTCCACTCTCCGGTCCCTTTTGGGCAAAAGCATTCCTTGCGGCGCGCGACATGCGCGCCCAAGCAGTAACGGTCGAAAGCGGTAGCATCCCATGCGTATTACAATTGAGCGGTCCAACCTTTTGAAGTCGCTGAACCACGTGCATCGCGTGGTCGAACGCCGGAACACAATCCCGATCCTGTCAAACATCCTGCTGCGTGCCGACGGCCAGAACCTGGACATGAAGGCAACCGACCTAGACCTCGAGGTGACCGAGGCGACGCCTGCCAACGTCGAACAGGCGGGCGCAACGACCGTTCCCGCGCATCTTCTTTACGACATCGTGCGCAAGCTGCCGGACGGTTCTGAAGTGCTGCTTGCGACCAGCACCGATGGCGGCTCGATGTCGGTTCAGTCAGGCCGCTCCAAGTTCTCGCTGCAGTGCCTGCCGGAATCCGACTTCCCCGATCTCACCGCCGGCACCTTCAGCCATACCTTCAAGCTGAAGGCGACCGACCTCAAGATGCTGATCGATCGCACGCAGTTCGCGATCTCGACCGAGGAAACCCGCTACTATCTGAACGGCATTTTCTTCCACACCATCGAAAGCAAGGGCGACCTGAAGTTGCGCGCCGTTGCAACCGACGGCCACCGCCTCGCCCGGGCCGACGTGGATGCGCCCTCAGGCTCGGAAGGCATGCCCGGCATCATCATCCCGCGCAAGACCGTGGGCGAGTTGCAGAAGCTTGTCGATGTACCCGACGCGATTGTGACCGTCGAAGTTTCCGACGCCAAAATCCGTCTCAGCATCGGCTCGATCGTCATCACCTCGAAGCTGATCGACGGCACGTTCCCGGACTACCAACGCGTCATCCCGACCAACAATGACAAGGAAATGCGGGTCGACTGCACGACCTTCGCGCAGGCCGTCGACCGCGTCTCGACGATCTCCTCCGAGCGTGGCCGCGCGGTCAAGCTCGCCCTCTCCGACGGCCAGCTACTACTCACCGTCAACAACCCGGATTCCGGCAGTGCAACCGAAGAAGTCGCGGTCGGCTACGATACAGATGCCATGGAAATCGGCTTCAACGCGAAGTACCTGCTCGACATCACGGCGCAGCTTTCGGGCGACGAAGCGATCTTCCTGCTCGCCGATGCCGGCTCGCCAACGCTCATTCGCGACACGGCCGGTGACGACGCTCTCTATGTGCTGATGCCGATGCGCGTCTAGGCGCGCGTCGCATTTACTACGCAAATTTTGTCAATTGCGACGTCGGGTCTTGTTTTTCGTGCCGACTGGCCGCAATTAGGGACCGGGCTGCTGGTTGCATATCTAGGAGGACGGCATGGCGTTGCGCCTGAAGGAACGGCTGGGCAAGAAGTTCGATGAGGAGATCCGCTTCTTCAAGGGAATGATGCAGGGGCCGAAGACCGTCGGTTCGATCGTTCCCACGTCCTCCATCACCGCGCGCAAGATGGCGAGCGTCGTCAACCTGCACTCGGGCTTGCCGGTTCTCGAGCTTGGACCGGGCACCGGGGCGATCACCAAGGCAATCCTCGGGCGCGGGGTAAAGCCGGAAAATCTGGTCGCCGTCGAGTATTCGACGGATTTCTACGAGCACCTGGTCCGGCTCTATCCGGGCGTGAACTTCATCAATGGCGATGCGTTCAACCTCGACAAGACGCTCGGTGACCTGAAGGGTCAGACTTTCGATTCCGTCGTTTCCGCCGTTCCGCTCCTGAACTTCCCGATGCAGGCGCGCATCGCGCTTTTGGAAAGCCTGCTCGACCGCCTGCCGGCAGGCCGGCCCGTCGTGCAGATTTCCTACGGCCCGGTGTCGCCAATCATTGCCCGGCCGGATCGCTATCACATCCAGCACTTCGACTTCATCGTTCGCAACATCCCGCCGGCGCAGCTCTGGATCTACCGGCGCAGCTGAACCCGGTGTTTGGCCTCTACATCACCCATCCGCAAGTGAAGATCGATCCAGCCGTTCCCGTGCCCAAATGGGGATTGTCGGAGACGGGTGCCGCGCGCACCCGCAAGGCAGCCGAAAGCAGTTGGGTGCGGCAGCTGCGGCGCATCGTTTCCAGCGCCGAGACGAAAGCGATCGAGACCGCGGAGATCCTTGCCGCCGCTGCAGGGGTGCCCGTCGAGATCGTCCACGGCATGCACGAGAACGACCGCTCGGCCACCGGTTTCCTGCCGCCGCCGGAATTCGAGAAGGCGGCCGACTGGCTCTTTGCGCATCCCGAAGAGAGCTTCAGAGGTTGGGAACGGGCGATCGATGCGCAACGGCGGATCGTTTCGGCCGTCACCGATGTCCTCGCTTCGCATGATCCCGCCTTGCCCATTGCATTCGTGGGCCACGGAGGCGTGGGAACCTTGCTGAAGTGCCATTTGCAGGGCCGCCCGATCCGGCGCGACGGCGACCAGCCGGGAGGCGGCGGCAATCTCTACTGTTTCAGCCTTGCGGATCGGCGCCCATCGTGCGACTGGACGCCTATCGAAGAGTGGCAGGGATGGATGTGACATGGATGCACGCGAGCGGCTGATCGTCGGGCTGGATGTTCCAACGCTTGGCGAGGCTGAGAAGATCGTCACTATGCTTGGCGACGACGTCGTTTTCTACAAGATCGGCTATCAGCTTGCCTTTGCCGGCGGCCTGGAATTTGCGCGCGACCTTGCCAAGAGCGGCAAGAAGATCTTCCTCGACATGAAGCTGCTCGACATCGACAACACAGTCGCCTCAGGCGTCGAGAACATCGTCAAGATGGGGATGTCGATGCTGACGCTGCACGCCTATCCGAAGGCGATGAAAGCTGCGGTCGAGGCCGCGAAGGGATCCGACCTCTGCTTGCTCGGCGTGACCGTGCTGACGTCGATGGATGAGCAGGACCTGATCGCGGCTGGTTACGAGTATGATCCCCATACCCTCGTACTGCGCCGCGCCGAACAAGCGCACCTTGCCGGCATGGGCGGCATCGTCTGCTCCGCCGAGGAAGCGTCCGCCGTCCGCAAGATCATCGGCCCCGATATGGCGCTCGTCACACCGGGCATTCGCCCGGCCGGCAGCGACAAGGGCGACCAGAAACGCGTGATGACGCCGGCCGCGGCAGTGAAGGCCGGCTCCACCCATCTCGTCGTCGCCCGCCCGATCGTCAAGGCTGCTGATCCCAAGGAAGCGGCTCGGGCAATCCTCGCCGAAATGTCGACGGCCCTTCAATAATCAACCAAGCCAGGGAGCGTTGAGATGGCAAAGGATACTGGATCGCACGCGTCGACGTTCGCGAGACCGAGCGCTACAAGGACTATGTTGCGGCCGCCAAGCCGGCCTTCGAGAAGTATGGCGCCAACTTTCTCGCCCGCGGCGGCGCGATCACCGAGCTCGAGGGCAAGGCGCGGGCGCGCAACGTCGTAATCGAGTTCCCCTCCATGCAGCACGCCGTCGATTGCTACAATTCGCCCGAATACCAGATCGCCGCCAAAATCCGCCAGGAAATCGCCGATGCCGAGATGGTCGTCGTCGAAGGCATCTGAGGCAAATTTCGGCCCTGAGAACTGCGGCGCGATGGCCCTTTTCGTCGCGCCGCGATTGGTCTAAGACGAAACCAGATCGATCACACAACTGAGCCTTTCGAGGAGCCTGTCATGACCCTTGCCAACCTGCCGCCACTCGTCACCGTGTTCGGAGGGTCCGGCTTCATCGGCAGGCATATCGTGCGCACGCTCGCAAAGCGCGGCTACCGCATCCGCGTTGCCGTTCGCCGCCCGGATCTCGCCGGCTTCCTGCAGCCGCTCGGCAATGTCGGGCAGATATCCTTCGTCCAGGCGAACCTGCGCTACCGCAACTCCGTCGATCGCGCCGTCGAAGGCGCCGACTACGTCGTCAACTGCGTCGGCATCCTGCACGAAGCGGGCCGCAACTCGTTCGAGGCGGTTCAGGAATTCGGCGCGCGTGCCGTCGCTGAAGCGGCCCGCGCCGTCGGCGCCAAGCTGATCCACATCTCGGCGATCGGCGCGCACGCGCATTCCGACTCCGGATACGCCCGCACCAAGGGTCGCGCCGAAGCAGCGATCCACGCGATCAAGCCGGATGCCATCATCTACCGTCCATCAGTCGTCTTCGGTCCCGAGGACAGCTTCTTCAACAAGTTTGCCGACATGGCGCGCATCGCACCCGTTCTGCCACTGATCGGCGGCGGCAAAACGAAATTCCAGCCGGTCTACGTCGTGGACGTTGCCGAAGCCGTTGCCAAGGCTGTGGAGGGCAAGGTCGCCGTGGGCGAAGTCTATGAGCTTGGCGGACCTGAAGTGCTGACGTTCCGTGAATGTCTCGAGATCATGCTCAAGGCAACCTGGCGCAAGAATCGTTTGGTTTCGATCCCCTTCGGCATCGCGTCGCTCATCGGCAGCATCGCCTCGCTCGTTCCGTTCATCACACCGCCGATCACGGCCGACCAGGTGCGCCTGCTGAAGAAGGACAATATTGTTTCGAAGGACGCGGAAGCCGAAGACCGTACCTTGAAGGGCATCGGCGTCACACCAACCCTGGTGAGTTCGGTCATTGGTTCGTACCTCGTGCAGTATCGTCCGCACGGTCAGTATACCGGATCAGGCAAGGCCGCCTGAGGGCATCCTACTCCCCAACATACCACGCCGCACGCGATCTTCGCGGGCGGCGTTTTTCGTGGAAAGTTTTTTCAGAATCGCGCAAGTTGTGCACGCTTTTTCCCGGCGCCGAACGGGCATAAGTTGCATAAAAGCCGCACGTAAAAATTAGCGGAATTAACACCAAATTTAGCAGGAACATTTATTGCTATTTGTCACTCCACTGACTACACACCCCGCGCGTCTCCCAATGGACTCAGCGCCTTTGACGGCGCGCCAACGACTTTTGAAAGGCTTTCTTCGATGGGTAGGTCAATCGCGCTCCTGTTTGCGTGTGCGGCGCTGGTAATTCTGGCAGGCTCCTTCATCGCACCCGGTTCGGTTGCAGCGGTGAAGGGCGAGTGCTCGCCAGCCTACGGCGTTGATCCCTGCGAGACCGGCTCCATCAGTCGGTGACGAAAGACCGGCGCCTCGGCGCCGGCATTACCCGAACAGAACGCCTGAAGCATAGCGCTTTAAGCTGTGAGTTCGCTGTTTCCGGCTTGCGGGAAACGATGGCGGATTAAATCCGCATTCGCGCCATGGATTGCGCGAATGCGGCAATCGTATCAGGCAATCATGCCGGACGCTGCCATGCCGAGCAGAATAACTCCGAGAATGATGCGGTAGATCGCAAACACTGTAAACCGGTTGCTCCGGATATAGGATAGCAGCCATTTCACGGCGATGAACGCGACCACCGTGGAAACGACGAAGGCGATCCCGAGGCCGGTCCAATCCTCGTTTGCTGCTCCACCATCCTTGAACGTCTTCAGCAATTCAAAGGCACTCGCGGCATACATGGTCGGGATACCGACGAGAAAAGCGAATTCTGTCGCCGCGGCCCGATTGCCCGTGCCTGCCAGCATGGCGACGAAAATCGTGGCGCCGGAGCGTGAGGTTCCCGGGAAGACGCCGGCAACCACCTGGGCAATGCCGACCAAGATGGCAACGAGCCAGGTTATCTCCTTGTGGGGCGGCCGGCGGGCAGCTGCCCATTCGGCAAACATCATCCAGACACCGCCGATGATCAGCGCCCAGGCGATCGGCGTCGCAGTCTCAGGCAGCTGAAAGCCGAGCTTCTTGACGACAAGTCCGAGGATCGCCGTGATGAGAAACGCGACGATCAGCTTGGCGGCGTAGGTGCGGTTCCGCGGATCCCGCCATCCGAGCACCAGGTCCAATAGCCGACGCCAGTAAATGATCGTGACGGCGAGGATGGCGCCTGCCTGAATAACGATATTGAACATATCCGACCGGTGGCCGAGCCATTGCTCCGCAATGATGAGGTGGCCGGTGCTCGAAATCGGCAGAAACTCGGTAATTCCCTCTATTATGCCTAGAATTATAGAGTTTACATGATCCATGAATTCTCTCCGTGGAGTTTGGTCGGGCTTTCGTTGGGGTTATGGCGTCTGGAAGTGACGAAGACAGGGCGAGAAGCAAAAATCAGTTTTTCGGGCACGTCCACGTCCTTTGTCAGGCGGTCCGCAATCCGACTCGCTTGTATTGGAAGGTCCAAGCTCCTATAGCTTCAACGAATGAGTCATGACTAGGGCGCTATGATTATCGCGCTTCCGCAACGCACCACACCCATCAAAAAATCCGAGAATCGATGCCCACGCTCTACCATCACCCCATGTCATCCGCATCACGCTTCGTTCGGTTGATCCTGACGGAGTACGGCTATCAGACGGACCTGATCGAGGAGCAGACATGGGAGAAGCGCCGGGATTTCCTCGCGCTGAACCCAGCCGGAACATTGCCGGTCTACGTCGATGACAGCATGCGGGCACTGTGTGGCGCCGCTGTGATCTCCGAGTATCTCGACGAGACGCACGGCGTCCTGAAGCGCGATCGCCGGCTGCTGGCCGAAGATCCATTCCAGCGCGCCGAAATTCGTCGGCTGACAGAGTGGTTCATGCAGAAGATGGAAACCGACGTGACCAAGCCGCTTGCCCGCGAGCGCGTTTATAAACTGCAGATGACGGCGGATCAGGGTGGTGGTGCGCCGGATTCTAAGATCCTTCGCACGGCACGGGCGAATATCCGCCAGCACATGAAATACCTGACATGGCTCGCAGGCTCACGCCAGTGGCTGGCGGGTGACCGAATGAGCTATGCCGACCTGGCTGCTGCCTCAGCAGTTTCCATTCTCGATTATCTCGGCGAAATCGACTGGTCGGAAGCTCCTGTTGTCAAGGATTGGTATCAGCGCCTGAAGTCGCGTCCATCCTTCCGACCGCTGCTTACCGAGCGCGTGCGGGGTCTGACACCGGTTTCGCACTACGCCGATCTGGATTTCTGACGAGGGCCTTCGATGGCCACAGAAAACAAGGAACAGAGACGCCGCGATACCCTCACTGCCTTCGTTCGGGCGGAGGCAAAGGCGTTGGGTTTCGACCTCTGTCGCGTCACGCGACCGGACGCTATCCCGGAGGCCAAGGAGCGGCTTGGCGAGTTCATCGACGCCGGGCGGCATGGAACGATGGAGTGGATGGCGCAGACCCGCGACAGGCGAGGCGATCCGCGCACTCTCTGGAACGATGTCCGCTCGATCGTCGTCTTCGGCCTCAATTATGGGCCAGAGGACGATCCCCGCGAGATTCTGGCAAAGTCCGACAAGGCTGCGATCTCGGTCTACGCGCGCAATCGCGACTATCACGATGTCATCAAGGGGCGATTGAAGGAGATTGCGACGCGCTTTGCAGCGCGCGCCGGCGCAGACGTGAAGGTCTTTGTCGACACAGCCCCGGTGATGGAGAAGCCCTTAGCGGCCGCGGCCGGCCTCGGCTGGCAGGGCAAGCACACGAACCTCGTCAGCCGCGAGCACGGCTCCTGGCTTTTCCTCGGTTCTATGTTCACGACCGCGGACCTGAACACGGACGCGCCAGAGATAGATCACTGCGGCTCCTGCCGCGCCTGTCTCGATATCTGTCCGACCAATGCCTTTCCCGGTCCCTACCAGATCGACGCGCGGCGCTGCATCTCCTACCTCACTATAGAACACAAGGGACCGATCGATCCGGCGTTGCGGCCACTGATTGGCAATCGAATCTATGGTTGCGACGATTGCCTTGCCGCGTGCCCATGGAACAAATTTGCCCATGAGGCTTCCGAAATGAAGCTGCAGGCCCGAGAGGACTTGAAGGAACCATCAATCGAGGACCTGCTGAGCCTCGACGACGCCAGCTTCCGCGCCTTCTTCAGCGGCTCGCCGGTCAAGCGCATTGGCCGCGATCGGTTCATCCGGAATGTGCTCATCGCCGCCGGCAATTCGGGCGATCGCCGATTTGTCGACCGATGTCGGGCATTGTCGCGGGATGCCTCGCCCGTCGTGCGTGGCATGGCGGTTTGGGCGCTCTCGCGCCTTCTCGAGGCTGGAGAATTTTCTGCCTTTGCGGCACAAAAGCCGGATGAGTCGGACAGCGATGTCCTGGACGAGTGGCGCTTGGCGGGAGCAGTTTGATGCATGTGATGATTTTCGGCTGCGGCTATTCGGGCACGGCAATCGCAAAGGCTTTCATGGCTGACGGCGTGCGCGTCTCCGGTACGACACGCTCGAACGACAAGGCAGCTGCCCTGCGTGGGCAGGGGATCGACGCTTTCGTTTTCGACGGCGAGGTGCTCGACAAGGAATTGAGCGAGGCAATGCAGGACGCGACCCACCTCGTCCAATCCATTGCGCCGCGGGAGAATGGCGATCCGCTGATCAGGCTGGCGAGCGATCGCTTGCGGGAGATGATGCCTAAGCTTCAGTGGATCGGCTACCTCTCGACGGTGGGCGTCTACGGAGATCACAAGGGCGGTTGGGTAACCGAAGAAACGTCGTGCACGCCAGTTTCCGGACGGTCGAAGGAGCGACTGGAAGCGGAAGACAGCTGGATGGCGATCGGCGCTGAGGCCCATGTCCCGGCGGCAGTTCTGCGCCTATCCGGCATCTATGGCCCGGGCCGCAATGCCTTTTGCAATCTGAAACGCGGCACGGCCCGACGGCTGATCAAGAAGGATCAGGTCTTCAACCGGATCCGGGTGGAGGATATCGGGGCGGCCACGCGGTTCCTCGCCGAGCGCGGGCTCGGCGGCATATATAATGTGACGGACGACCTGCCCGGCCCGCCTCAGGACGTCATTGTCGAGGCCGCACGCCTGATGGGCGTCGCGCCGCCGGCGGAGCAGCCCTTCGAGACGGCTGAACTGACGTCGATGGCGCGGTCCTTCTACGGCGAGAACAAACGGGTCTCGAACGCAAAGCTGAAGGCAGCGGGCTTTACGTTCTCCTTCCCGATCTATCCCGCCTCGCTCGCGCAGCTGATGCAGAGCAACAGCTGGCGCGGCTAGCTGACGCTTCATGCGGATATGCCAAGGGCCGGCTCGGCCTTTGCCTGGGCGAGCGGCGGGAATGCCAGTGCTATCGCCGCTGCCCCCAGCCCGACCAGCGCGGATCCGATGAAAAGCCAAGAGTAGTTGGCGAACGTGTCGAAGATCCAGCCACCGATCAGAGGGCCAAAGGCCATGCCGAGGCTGGAGAGCATCGTCGCTGCGCCAAACACAGTACCGATGATGCGCGACCCGAAATATTCCCGAGCAAGCACGGCATAAAGCGGCATCACGCCGCCATAGGCACTGCCGAAGATAATCGCGAGAACGTAGAATTCGCCGAGCCGGCTGACGAAGAGATAGGTTGCCAGCGCGATCGCCTGGACGAACAGGCCGGCGACGAGGACGGGCTTCACCCCGATCCTGTCGGCAAGCCCACCATAGAGAAGTCGGCCGCCGAGCCCCGCAAGCCCCTCGACGCTGTAGATACTGACGGCGGCCATCGGCGCTATGCCGCAGATCGTGGCATAGCTGACCATGTGGAAGATCGGGCCGGAATGCGCCGCACAGCAGGCGAAGAACGTCAGGCCGAGGACCATGAATTGCGGCGACCGGAACACCCGCGAGAGTGAAGGTTGCTCGCCGCTGGCGGTAGCGGTGGCTGCGCCGTCGCCGGCTTCCGCCGGCGGACGCCGAACGAGCAGGGCTGCCGGTATCAACAGGACCCAGGCAGCGATACCGATCAGCAGCATCGCGGTTCGCCAATCGTAGGCGGAAATGAGCCAGCGCGCGAAGGGCGAGATCGTCATCGGCGCGACACCCATGCCGGCAGAAACCAATGAGACGGCAAGGCTGCGGTTCTCCTCGAACCAACCTGTCGTGGTCGCAATCATCGGTGCAAAGAACGTGCTGGCGGCAAACCCCACCAGAATGCCGTAGGTCAGCTGAAATTGCAGAAGGGTTTCGGCGCGGCTCGCCAACACAAGCGCCAGCCCGAGGCCTCCGGCGCCGATCAGAACGACAACGCGCGGACCAAAGCGATCGCTTGCGGTGCCCCAGAGAAAGCCGCCAATCCCCATAACAATGAAATTGAGCGTCATCGCAGTCGCGATGCCCGCGTGTGACCATCCGGTCTCGATTGCGATGGGCTCCTGGAAGATCGCCAGTGAGAACATCGCGCCAAGCGCAACGCAGGTCATCAATGCCCCCGCAGCAACAATAATCCAACGATAGGATATGCTCATGACTTCGCAGCCTCCCCTTCCCAAATCGAACGAGCCGCGCCCACAGCTACCGCTTTGCGCGCTTGCAAGGTAAAGACGTTTGATTATCCGTGTTTTCGACAACGCCCATCGCATTTTAGATGATGCTGCAGCGGTCAGCGTCGGTCTACGCATCACGACCCTGCCTGCCAGGGAGAGCAGGCGGCAGAATTTACTTCCTATGGTTGTTAACCTGGGGCCACAAACGGATCTGTGAAGGGTAGAAAATTCCTACCTCGCTTGCTCGGCGCACATAATCCTGCACCGGCTTATGGTTAACGGCCCCTGAATTTGCTCAAATGAGGCATTAATTATGGCAATCGCGCAAAATTATTTTCGTTGATTTTGTGATCATGGGTTGCGTGGATTTCGTCTGGCAAGAATCGTTCTAATTTTACTTGATTTCATTATCTTTTTTCCCATGTTCTTGATTTTCTGCGGCTCCATGTCGCGCATTCAGTCATCACAAATATTACACTTTGTAATATTCCGTGATATATGGAGGCACTTTTTCGCCACACTTGGCCGGATTCAACCCTCCCACCGCCCACAAGGCGCGAGTTCAACAGTTGAGGGGACAATCCGTTTTGAAGAAAATTTGCCGTTCTGTTATCGCAGCAGCAACGATTGCAGCCTGTTCTACCATCCTTCCCGTTGAAGGATTTGCTGCAAATGGTTGCGGTGGCGCATCATGGTACGCACTTCGCTCCAAAACCGCTTCCGGGGAACGTATGAACCCGACCATCAATACTGCAGCACATCGTTCACTGGCATTTGGCACGAAGCTGAAAGTTACCAACCGCAGAAACGGACGCAGTGTCGTCGTCCGCGTCAACGATCGTGGCCCATTCATTCGTGGCCGCGTCCTCGATCTCTCCCGTGCCGCCGCCCAGAACATTGGTATGGTCAGCAGCGGCACTGCGAAGGTCTGCTACGAGGTCATAGGCTAAAACATCGGTCGGCCCGACGCCGTCCGCTTGCTCTTGCCGCCAATCGCGAGTACGACGCGATTGAAGACTTGTGTACAATCTGCTGCGTCTGTCGCGCTTCCTGCAGATTGTTCACAAGCCTGGAGTTTTGACCCGAGGCCACTAGGAGCTGTGTGAATGCGTTTGGGCGGACGGCTCGAAGGGGCGATTTCGGTTCTTGCAGATATCGATGCCCGCAGACGGCCTGTCGCCGATGCATTGAAGGACTGGGGCCTCGCCCATCGGTTTGCCGGATCCGGGGATCGCGCGGCGATCGGCAATATTGTCTATGATGCGCTTCGTATGCGCCTCTCCCACGCCTGGCTGATGGACGATGACCGTGCATCCGCGATCGCCTATGCGGTGATGTTCCGGCAGTGGAGCTTCACGCCGGAAACCCTTGCCGCGGAACTTATGGACGACAAGTTCGCACCCAGCCCGCTTTCGGAAGCGGCGCTATCCGCCTTCAACAACCGCATGCTGGCCGATGCCCCCGCTCATGTTCAGGGCGATATTCCCGAATGGGTCCAGTCCTCCTTTGAAAGCGCCTTCGGCGATCACTGGCTTGCCGAGGCGCAGGCGCTTGCCGGGCGTCCCACGCTCGACTTGCGCGCCAACATCCTGAAAGCCACCCGCGACAAGACGGTCAAGGCGCTCGAAAGAGCCGGCGCACAGGAGGCGACGATCGCCCGGTACGGCATCCGGATTCCCGCCGGCGAAGGCGCCTCCCGGCTTCCAAACGTGACGGCCGAGCTTTCGTTCCAAAAAGGCTGGTTCGAAGTGCAGGACGAGGGATCGCAGATCGTTGCCGATCTCGTGCTTCCCAAAGATGGCGAACAGGTTCTCGACTATTGCGCGGGCGGCGGCGGCAAGACACTCGCCATGTCGGCGGCCATGCACAACAAGGGCCAGGTCCACGCCTATGATGCGGATCGCAAGCGGCTTGCCCCGATCATCGAACGGCTGAGGCGCGCGGGAACGCGGAATGTCCAAGTGCATGACGACGCCAAGGCGCTGAAGGGCCTCAGCGAGCGCTGCGACAAGGTGCTTGTCGACGCGCCTTGCACCGGAACCGGCACATGGCGGCGGCGACCCGATACCAAATGGCGTCTGACCGCCAAGAATCTCGACGAGCGCACTGCCCAACAGCAAGACGCTCTCAAACAGGCCAGCGCCTTTGTCCGCCCGGGCGGCGAGCTGATCTATGTGACCTGCTCGGTGCTGCCGCAGGAGAACGAGGACCAGGTTCGGCGGTTCACTGCCGAAAATGGCGACTACGACATCGTCAGCGCCCTGCCGGCGTGGGACGGCTTGTTCGGAAAGGACAGACCGCGTCCCCGCTCGTCCGACGACAAGACCATCACCCTCACGCCCGCCTCCACGGATACGGACGGTTTCTTTTTCTGCCGCATGCAGCGTAAGGGCTGACCCTCACTTCAGCCGGTCGGCGATGGTGGCGAAATATACTTAAAATCATTCCAAACTAGAGTGTTTGACACCAGTTTGCTTTTGGGCGAAGAGATTTTTCGTCGGACCTCAGACGGAATGTCCGCACAGGAGAGGATCATGAAACTCAACAAGAATTTCTGCGCAGCCGTGGCGCTGGCCGTAGCCCCAACCGCCCTGCTCGCCATTCCCGCCTATGCGGCACCGGATGCTGCTGCAGTCGTCAAGCATTACGCCGAAGTTGCGCATGCGAAGTACGAAGACTCGCTGGCGACGGCCAAGGCCATCGACGCTGCAATCGACGCCATGCTCAAGAATCCGACAGACGAAACGCTGAAGGCCGCTCGCGCCGCCTGGATCAAGGCCCGCGTGCCCTATCAGCAGACGGAAGTCTATCGTTTCGGCAACCCGATCGTTGACGACTGGGAAGGCAAGGTTAACGCCTGGCCACTCGATGAAGGCCTGATCGATTATGTCGACGCCTCCTACGGCACCGAGAGCGACGAAAACTCGCTCTACGTCGCCAATGTCATTGCCAACAAGACCATCAAAATCGACGGCAAGGATGTCGACGCGTCCAAGCTGACGCCTGAGTTCCTGTCCGGCACGCTGGCAGAAGCCGGCGGCGTCGAAGCCAACGTCGCAACGGGCTACCACGCCATCGAGTTCCTTCTCTGGGGCCAGGATCTGACCGGAACCGGCCCCGGTGCCGGCAACCGCCCTGCCACCGACTACGACCTCAAGAATTGCACGCACGGCAATTGCGATCGCCGCGCCGAATATCTGAAGTCCGCCTCGACGCTGCTCGTTTCCGACCTTCAGGAAATGACCAACAATTGGGCTCCGGACGGCGAAGCCACCAAGCATGTGGAAGTCGATCCGAAGGCTGGCCTCGTTGCGATCCTGACCGGCATGGGTTCGCTCTCCTACGGCGAGCTGGCCGGTGAGCGCATGAAGCTCGGCCTGCTGCTGCATGATCCGGAAGAAGAGCACGATTGCTTCTCCGACAACACCTACAACTCGCACCTCAACGACGCGATCGGCATCGCCGCCGCTTACACGGGCGATTACACCCGCGTTGACGGCACGAAGATGGCCGGTCCGTCGCTGCATGATCTTGTCGCAGCCAAGGACAAGAAGGTCGACAAGGAAATGCAGGCCAAGCTGAAGAAGACGCTCGACGCAATGCAGGTCATGGCCAAGCGTGGTCAGAACGTCGAGAAGTACGACCAGATGATTGGCGAAGGCAACAAGAAGGGCAACGCTGTCGTTCAGGCAGCTATCGATGGCCTCGTCGACCAGACAAAGTCGGTACAGCGCGTTATTGCCGCACTCGATCTCGGCACGGTGAAGCTTGAAGGTTCCGACAGCTTGGATAATCCTGGCGCGGTCTTCCAATAAGTGAAAAGGCGGGCCGCTTCGTCTGGCGGAGCGGCCCGAACTCCGAAAATGCCTCCCATACCGGCTCGTCGTCTTCTCGGTAGCGCAGCATTTTGCGCTGCGATCGCCGGATTTTCCGTCGCCCTGGCGTCTGGTTTCGATTTCCCGCCAAAGCGAGCTGACCTTTCCGACGCAGATATGAAACGCGTCGCCGATGTGACGCCACCGACCAACGATTTTTCCAAGGCCGAACAATACGAAGCGATGCAGGCAGGCGGTGCCACATCGATCGATCCGATCACCCAGGATTCCTTCTCGCATATCTCTGCGACGATCCCCTTCGAGGAAGAGCAGCCGTTCCGGCTCGGGAACGCGCTCTTCAAGAAGCTCTGGGTCTCCGCGCCGTCCTCGACGCAGGCTTCGGATGGCCTAGGGCCGCTCTTCAATGCCCGCTCCTGCATGAGCTGTCACCTGAACGACGGTCGCGGAAAGCCGCCGGAGGGCGGCGTCAGCGCCACCTCGATGGTCCTGCGCCTATCGCGCCCGGCGGCAACGCCCGAGGAGCAGCGCGGGATTACCGAGGCCCAGATCGTCAACTTCCCCGATCTCATCTATGGCCACCAGCTGCAGGATCTCGCGGTGCCCGGCCTTCCCTCCGAAGGGAAGATGGCGATCCGTTACACCGAGGAACCTGTTGCGCTTGGCGACGGCGAGACGGTCTTGCTGCGTCGGCCGACCTACGAGGTGACCGACCTTGGTTACGGGCCGCTTGACCCCGCCACGACGCTCTCGCCACGCGTTGCGCCGGCAATGATCGGGCTGGGCCTGATCGAGGCTATTCCCGAGGCGGATATCCTCGCGCATGCCGATCCGGACGATGCGAACGGCGACGGCGTCCATGGCAAAGCGGCGATCGTGCGCGACCACCGTACGGGCAAGGTTGCGCTCGGGCGCTTCGGCTGGAAGGCCCAGAATGCAAGCGTGCGCGATCAGAGCGCCGATGCTTTTTCCAACGATATTGGCATTTCGAACCCCGACCGGCCTGACCCGCACGGCGATTGCACAAAAGCCGAAGCCAAGTGCCAGGAGATGCCGACGGGCGTCCAGAAGCGCCTAGGCAGGGAGGAGGCTCCCGGTCCGATCCTCGATCTTGTCACTTTCTATTCGGCAAACCTTGCGGTCCCCGCACGGCGTGAGGCGAGCTTTCCGGTAACCCTGCTGGGCAAGAAGATCTTTTACGAAAGCGGCTGCATTTCCTGCCACGTGCCGAAGTTCGTCACGCGCCGCGACAGCCTCGACAAGGCCCAATCATTCCAACTGATCTGGCCCTATTCCGACTTCCTGCTGCATGACATGGGCGAGGGTCTTGCGGACGGACAACAAGTCGGGAGCGCGAGCGGACGTGAATGGCGCACGCCACCGCTATGGGGTATAGGTCTCACCCAGACTGTCAGCCGGCACAGCTTTTTCCTCCATGACGGCCGCGCCAGAAATCTCACCGAAGCGATTCTCTGGCATGGCGGCGAGGCGCAAAAGGCGCGTGACGCGTTTACATCCCTGCCCAAGGATGACCGGCAGGCATTGATTACATTCCTGGAGTCCCTTTGATGCGCCTTTGGCAACCTCTTCTCCTCTCCCTTGCCCTTGTTTCTTCCGCTGCCGCCCAGACCTCTGCACCGCAGGCCGGCCTGAACGAGGAAGCGGTATCCGCAGTCATGCAGCGGGCAGTCGATGAGGTGATCCGCCCCGGCTACCGCAACGCCCAGCAATCGGCAGCGCGCCTGACGACGGCGATGAAGGACCTCTGCGATGACGCTACGCAGCAGACGCTGGACAAGGCGAAGTCGGCCTTCGACGATACGATCCGATATTGGTCGGTCATTGAGATCGTTCAGACCGGACCAGTTATCCGAGACAATCTCTTCGAGCACATCCTGTTCTATCCTGATCGCAAGGGCGTCGGCCTGAAGCAGGTTCAGGCTCTGATCGCCAAAGCCGATCCGAAGGACGCAACGGTCGACGCGATCGCCGGCAAAAGCGTGGCGCTACAGGGGCTGACTGCGCTTGAATACGTACTCCACGGCACCGGCTCCGAAGACCTGACGAAGCAGAAGAACAGCTTCCGATGCCTCTATGGCGCGGCGGTTGCCGGCAACATCCAGCGCGAGGCCGGCGAAGTCATCGCGGCTTGGGAAAAGCCCGACGGCGTGCAGGCAAGCTGGAAGCATCCCGGCCCGCAAAGCGAAGACTTCATGGATAACAAGGAGGCCGTGACCGCCCTGCTTGGTATTCTTGTTCACGGCGCGGAAACCGTCCGCGATCAGCGGCTCGAGCAGTTCTATAAGGGCAAGGACACCACGCCGCGTCCACGCATGGCGATCTACTGGCGCTCCAACAACACTTGGAAGTCGATGACGGCCAACCTAGAGGGACTGCGGACGCTCTGGCAAAAGGCCGGCATGGCCGCGTTGCTACCTGCGGACAAAAAGCCGATCGCCGACGCGATCGATGCCAGCTTCAAGTCGCTGCTCGACACCGTGCCGAAACTCAACCCCGATATCGAGGTTGCGACAAGCACCGCGGAAAGGGCAAAGCTCGATGCCCTTCTCGTCAGCACGCGCGAACTGATCACCAAGATCAGCGATGACTACGGCGCCGCGATCGGCCTGTCGGCTGGCTTCTCCTTCTCGGACGGCGATTGAAGCCATGTGGAACAGTTCGGCGATCGACCGGCGCAGTTTCGTCAAGGCTGCCGGACTGACATTCCTGGCCCCGCTCCAGCCGCGAGCGCTCATGGCACTGGACCGCGCGGACGCGGTCTATGCATCGGGCATGCGGACGGCAAACGGATCGTACGCCGTTGCCACGGTCTCTGAGCGCGGTGAAATTGTTGACCAAGTCACGCTTCCGGCGCGCGCCCATGGCATGGCCTGCAGCCAAGTGACGGGAAAGACCGTCGCGTTTGCCCGTCGTCCCGGCACCTATGCGATGATCTTCAACCCTCGCGGCAAAAAGGAACCGATCATCGTCACGGCCGCCGAAGGTCGTCACTTCTATGGCCATGGCGCCTTCTCGCCTGACGGCCGGCTGCTCTATGCCAGCGAGAACGCCTTCGACACCAACCGCGGCGTGATCGGCCTTTACGATGCGACCAGCCGTTTTGAGCGCATCGGCGAGTTCGAGACCTACGGCGTCGGTCCGCATGACATGACGGTATCCGACGACGGGCGAATGCTGATCGTTGCCAATGGCGGGATCGAAACGCATCCGGATTTCGGCCGCACGAAGCTCAATCTCTCCAGCATGCAGCCGTCTCTAACGCTGATCGATGCAGCAACGGGGATACTGATCGAGAAACACTCCCTGCCATCGCAGTGGGCGCAACTCTCTACCCGACACGTCGATGTCGATGCGAACGGCCGCATCTGGTTTGCCTGCCAATATGAAGGACACCGCAACGACCTGCCGCCGCTCGTCGGCTCCTTTGCGAAAGGAGAAGACCTGCGCTTCGTCGAACTGCCGGAAGAGACGACACGCCGGCTTGCCAACTATGTCGGTGCGATCGCAATCAATCGAGCAGAAGGGCTGGTCGGCGTCACCTCACCCAAGCGCGGAGCCTCCGTGACGATCGATGCGAAGAGCGGCCGGGTGCTTCGTGAGGACGTCGTGCCTGATGCGGCAGGGATTGCAGCGGCCAAGGACGGCTTCGCCGTGTCGTCCTATGAAGGCGGATTTTTATCAACGCAGAGCGATGTTGCCTGGGACCAGCATATCGTGCGCGTTGCGGCCGTCTGAATTGTGCGCAAAAGATCGCTAGCGATCTGGTTGGAGGGTATGGCTGCACTATCTCCGCCGCATGAGCAAAGCCCTGACCTACGTCGTCTTCGTCGCCATCGCGCTGGGCGGGGGTCTGGCTATCGGCGTCAATAATCTGCCTGGGGAATGGTATCAATCTCTTGCAAAACCGGCATTCAATCCACCTGACTGGATCTTCGGGCCCGTCTGGTTCGCTCTCTACGTCCTGATCGGTATTGCCGGGGCGCGGACGTGGCTGCGCGGGCATCTTTCCATCGGCATGCTCATCTGGGCCTGGCAGATGGTGCTCAATTTTCTGTGGTCGCCGTTCTTCTTCGGCTTGCGGATGCTGTCGGCGTCTCTGGTCGTCATCGTCCTGTTGCTGGGGCTGATCCTTGCCTTTGCCGTAAACCGCTGGAACTCGGACCGCATTTCCGCGCTGCTCTTCGTTCCCTATGCCGTCTGGGTCGGTTTCGCGACGCTGCTCAACGCCTCGATCGTCTATCTGAACTGAGGGCATAGCCTGACAGCGCGACCCGGTTGAACCGCTATCGATCGGCGAGAAAGTCGAGCAACCGTCGTTCGAAAACGGCGGCGGCGGCTGGATCGTAGGCCGCGAGCGACCGGTCAGAAAAGATATGCGAGTCGCCCGGGTAGAGGAAAAGCCTGACGTCAGCCGATTCGTCAACGAGCGCCTGAGCTGACTCGATATCACCGTCTGCGACGAAGAATGGGTCGGCATCCATCGCATGGATCTGCGCCGGCAGCCCCTCCGGCCAGGCCGAACCGAATTCCGAACGCGGCAAGCAGGCGTGAAGAAAAATCGCGCCCCGCGCGCCGGAACGCGTTTGGGCCAGATACTGCGCGGGCAGCACCCCCAGGGAAAAACCGACATAGACGAGCTCGGTCATAAGCCCATCCACTGCGCGCGCTCCGCGTTGGACAATTTCCCCGAAGCCGATCTCCTGAGCATGCTGCACACCCTGCTCCAAGGTGTCGAACGTCCGACCGGCAAAAAGGTCGGGCGTATGAACGACGTGTCCGCAGGCTCGCAGGTCTGCGGCAAGGGCAACGACACCTTGCGTCAAACCCTGTGCATGATGAAAAAGCACGACTTCCGCCATAGCTAAGCTAGCCTCCCGATTGTTTCAAGCAAGCCGCACCGGCAGCGTCTCAGCCGGCGCTGCTGACCCAGTCGTGCCAGTCATCCTCGCTGCCGTGGAAGACATTCAGGTCGATCCGGCCATCGACGCCATGCGAGATGCCGGAGCCCGAATACTGCCAGAATACCCACCGGCGTCCGGGATAAACTTTCGAGGGATGTGCTGCAACCGAACGCAGCCAGAAGGGATAATTCAGGAACGCGCCCTTGAGGTTATCACGGTAGAAGTCCGGTGCGGTGTAAATAATCGGCCGCTGCCCGTAGTGCTTCTCCAGCTTGTCCATGAAGACCTGCATCTTCTCGCGAACCCTCTCGGGAGAGATCCGTCGCTTGCAGCTGGACTCGCCGTTCCACTCGACGTCGATGACCGGCGGCAGAGCGCCGGCTTCCCTGGGAACGTTGCGGATGAACCAGTCCGCCTGTTCGCCGGCCGTGCGGCACCAATAGAAGAAGTGATAGGCGCCGCGCTTTATTCCGGCCTGCTTGGCATCCCGCCAGTTCTTTCGGAACATCGGATCGAGATGATCGCCGCCATCGGTTGCCTTGATGTAGACGAAGTTCGCGCCCTGCGTCCTCAGCTTCTGCCAGTCGATGGCACCCTGCCAGCGCGAAACGTCGACGCCATGAACGGCGAGCTTTCGCGGCGAAGACGATCCGAAGTTGATGGGTTTGACGTCACGGAAACGATGACCGTAGATCTGGGAGCGTGTGCGCGGCGCCGGATCGATTTCCGGGGCCATCGGCGCTGGTGCTGCAACCGGCCTTTCCGATGGTGACGGGGCTGCGGCCACGCTTGCCTGCGGCGTGAAGGCTTGCGGCTGAGGAACCGGACCTGCCCAGGCCAATTCCTCCTGTCTCGGCGCGACCGGCAGGGCCTCACCCACATCGGCAGACGGCACAGCCGTTTCTGGCACGGGGGCGCTTGGGCGCGTGACCGAGCTTGTCGTCTCGCGCGACGGCACTCCTGCGGCGAGGCTGTCCGGTCCCAAACTGGATGTGCAGCCTGACAAAGCAAGGCAGGCAAGGAAGAAAACTGACGCAGCCGATAGACGCATTAAGAACCCGCACGCAAAACAACTGTCGACGGCAGGGTCGCTGCCACCAAAGACCCATTGAAAAGCAATGGCTAACAGAGATTTACCAAAAAAGACTGAATCCAATCTTTACGCCCGGCGCTGGCACGCGCTGTGAAACGATGGGCGGAGGCAAATCGCGCGGGAGCATTCCGCCAACTGATTTCCGGGAACCGCTTGTCTGATGCGGCGCACCATGCCACTTTCGCGCTCGTAAGAAAGGCGAACCGATGACTGACAACGATAGCGGCGATTTCCACGAGCGAATCCACCAGAATTTTGCCCGCCAGGCGGCACTGCATACCCTCGGGGCCGAATTGACCCGTATCGAGCGGGCAATGGTAGAGATCGAACTGCCGTTCGACGTCAAGCTCACCCAGCAGCACGGGATCCTGCATGCCGGCGTGATCTCCGCTGCTCTCGATTCCGCCTGCGGTTTTGCTGCCTACAGCGTCATCGACGCCGAGGCATCCATTCTGACGATCGAATTCAAGGTCAATCTGCTGTCGCCGGGGCGTGGCGATCGCTTCCTGTTTCGGGGCGAGATCACCAAGCCGGGATCGAACATCATCGTTGCGGACGGGCGCGGCTACGCGATCGGCGACGGACCGGCAAAGCTCATCGCTTCCATGACAAGCACCATGATGATCATCCGTGGCAGAGAGGGCATTTCGGGATGAAGTTTGAGCCGAAATCGGTCGCCGGCAAGTCCATTCTCTTCGTGATGGCGGCGGAGGCCGAGTACGGCCCGTTCCTGCGCTCTCGCTTCGAGCCGCTGATGACGGGCGTCGGTCCGGTTGAGGCAGCCATCGTGCTCACCCGGGCGCTGGCGCAATTGGAACAGGCCGACGAGTTGCCGCAGTTGGTCGTCTCGCTCGGCTCGGCCGGATCGGCAAAGCTCGAACAGACCGAGGTCTATCAGGCCACCTCCGTGTCGTATCGCGACATGGACGCATCGCCGCTCGGCTTCGAGAAGGGGCGCACGCCGTTCCTCGACTTGCCCGCCATCGTCGATCTGCCGCTCAGGATCCCTGGTATTCCGGAGGCGAGCCTGTCGACCGGTGGCAACGTTGTATCCGGGCAGGCCTACAACGGAATTGCCGCTGACATGGTCGATATGGAGACCTTCGCGATATTGCGTGCCTGCCAGGCCTACAAGCTGCCGCTGATCGGTCTGCGCGGGATTTCCGACGGCGTGGAGGATCTGCAGCACATTTCCGGCTGGACGGAATACCTTCATGTCGTCGACCGCAAGCTGTCTTATGCCGTCGACAGCCTGTTTACGGCGCTGGAGGATGGCGTATTCTGGTTCTAGCCCCTGCAAAACAGGGACAATCAGGACAATAAAATCCTCCAGCGAAGGATTTCGCGCATTGCAAGACCGGGTGCTTTTCATTAAAGGCTCGCCATGACCCAGACAGCACATCCAGATAGCGTTCTCATCGTCGATTTCGGCAGCCAGGTAACCCAGCTGATCGCACGTCGTGTGCGCGAAACGGGTGTCTACTGCGAGATCGTTCCCTTCCAGTCCGCCGAAGACGGCTTCAAGCGCCTGCAGCCGAAGGCCGTGATCCTATCCGGCAGCCCGGCCTCGACAGTCGACGAAGGCTCGCCCCGCGCACCGCAGATCATCTTCGACAGCGGCCTGCCCGTCTTCGGCATCTGCTATGGACAGCAGACAATGTGCATGCAGCTCGGCGGCAAGGTCGAGAGCGGCCATCACCGCGAATTCGGCCGCGCCTTTCTCGAAGTCGATGAAGACAGCCAGTTGTTCGAGGGCCTGTGGTCGAAGGGCTCGCGCCATCAGGTCTGGATGAGCCACGGCGACCGCGTCACGGCGCTGCCTGAAGGCTTCGAGGTCGTGGCGACCTCACCGAACGCGCCTTACGCCTTCATTGCCGACGAGAAGCGCAAGTATTACGGCGTGCAGTTCCACCCGGAGGTCGTGCACACGCCCGACGGCGCCAAGCTGATCGGCAACTTCATTCACAACATCGCCGGCATCAAGGGCGACTGGTCGATGTCGGCCTATCGCCAGAAGGCGGTCGAGCAGATTCGCGAAGAGGTGGGCGACAAGCGCGTCATCTGCGCCCTTTCGGGCGGCGTCGACAGCTCGGTTGCGGCGCTCCTGATCCACGAAGCCGTCGGCGAGCAGCTCACCTGCGTGCTCGTCGATCACGGCTTGATGCGCAAGGACGAGGCGGCCAACGTCGTCGCCATGTTCCGCGAACACTACAATCTGCACCTGATCCACGTCGATGCCGTCGACAAGTTCATCGGCGAACTTGAAGGCGTCAGCGATCCCGAGACCAAGCGCAAGATCATCGGCCGGCTGTTCATCGAGACCTTCGAGGAAGAGGCCAAGAAGCTCGGCGGCGCCGAATTCCTCGGCCAGGGCACGCTCTACCCCGACGTGATCGAAAGCGTTTCCTTCACGGGCGGTCCATCGGTGACGATCAAGTCGCACCACAATGTCGGCGGTCTTCCCGAGCGCATGAACATGCAGCTCGTCGAGCCGCTGCGCGAACTCTTCAAGGACGAGGTGCGCGTGCTCGGCAAGGAGCTCGGCCTGCCCGACAGCTTCATTGGCCGCCACCCCTTCCCGGGTCCCGGCCTCGCGATCCGCTGCCCGGGCGGCATTACCCGCGAGAAGCTGGAGATCCTGCGCGAGGCTGACGCGATCTATCTCGATGAGATCCGTAAGGCCGGTCTCTATGACGCGATCTGGCAGGCGTTTGCCGTGCTGCTGCCGGTGCAGACCGTCGGCGTCATGGGCGACGGGCGCACCTACGAATTCGTCTGCGCGCTGCGTGCCGTGACCTCCGTCGACGGCATGACCGCGGATTTCTATCACTACGACATGGAATTCCTGGGCCGCGCCGCGACCCGCATCATCAACGAGGTGCGCGGCATCAATCGTGTCGTCTACGACGTCACCTCGAAGCCGCCCGGCACGATCGAGTGGGAATGATTCAGGTCCATCCGAACGTATCCAAAAGTGCGCCGGGATTCGACATAAGCTGCTGATATCAAATAAAAATTATCTCAGCATCTATCGGTAGCCTTCGCTGCGTAGAGATTGGACCTAGCGGTACCTCGGACGGACCTTCCCCATATTGTCTGACCCGATTTTTGAAAGTACCGTCACGAGGAATGAGACTCGTGACGGTACTTTTTCTCGGTAATGCGTTGAAATAAAAAGACTTTTCGACGCGGCGGCTGTTTCGGAGTGTGGAGCTCGCGGCCGATCCATGTCGATGGCAGATCATCTGCCATCCTATACCAGCCTCAACCGATTCCAGAGCCTCTACTATCAAAGCGAGTCCTATTATTCGGCGTTTCATGCGCTTTGGAGAGAGGCAGTGAAGGTCGGTGCGAACACTATTCTCAGTGGGTCATGGTGGAGACGAATTGTTTCCTACCTTTCTCGACGAAACTGTGCAGGATGACCGCCTCAATTTCTGAAGTGCCTGACACCCTCTGCCAGAGAACTGGCTGAGGCGCCGCTTTGGAGTTCATCGGTCGTGCCGCCGAGCAGGATAACCGCACTCGGTGCGATGGCCCGTCACACACCACTCGTATTGCAAGAGGGACTTTGGCCGGTTTACCCGCTCTGCAACACGGAGATCGTACGTTTTTGCAGATCCTTGCCATTCGCCCTCCGTTTCGAAAAGGCGCTGCTCCTTTCCCATATTGAGCATTCGCTGCCGGATGCCTCGATGTTCAGCGATTACGAGAAGGAGAACTTCTCGGATGGCGACATAGTCGGTTTAATGAGGGACGAGGCCGGCATAAAGTCTCTTACGCAGGAGATGATCGCCTACGACCTAGACATAGTTTCGCCCGAACGATTCCGCACAGATGTCGAAACCTTCTACGGCTCTAGGTCGCTGGAGCTTCTCCATCACATTTGCTCAATTCTACACCTCGAAGGCTTTCTCAGGGAGAGCGCGAATGGATCACTCGCTGAACCTGAAGGCCGCTGAGCGGACCCTGTCGGGCGTTACCGGGCTAACTGATGTGCGGCTCGAGGTCGTCGTCGACGGGGTCAACAAGACCCTCACAGGGCAATGTAAGCGTGGCGACTTTTATCTGCGGCTCTCGCCGGCAGAGCTTCATACGGCTGACGCGGTGAAATCCGAGGCACGCACGCTGGCGTTTATTGCTGGTCATGACGCCATCGTCGCGACGCGGCCGTTCTTCGAGGATTCCCATGCGGGAGCAGCATTCAAATGGAGCGGCGAAACGTACCACGGCATTGCAACAACGGTCGCGATGGGGAGTCCGTTCGACAACTCGAATAAGCAGATGTCGTTGTTCGGCTCGGTCCTGGCAAAACTCCATTCAATTCCTGTTCTTGAGGCATTGGAAGTTCAGGAAAGCTCGGGCGCCGGAGCGCTATCTGACGCGGCGGCAACCGGACCATTGGCAGAGTCAGTTTCGACGGCTCGGACATCGGTTCACGCATGGATTACAGACGAAACACCCATACATTCGGGGGCAAAAGCGATCCTGCATGGTGACGCATGGCCGGGAAATGCACGGTTCCAATCATCTAGTGCGACGTTGTTCGATTTCGAACATACTTCCGTCGGGGATCCGACCAGGGACATTGCCAATGTAGCGTGGTGGTTGACGGGAATTGACCAGACGCCGCAACGCAAATCCGAGTTGTGGCATTCATTTCTCGAGGGCTACCGGAGCTCGATGAATTCCAGAGACTTGGATCTCTCATGCCTTCCGTACCACGTATATCTTTCTGAGCTGCGGTCGTTGTTGTTCCTCAATACGTTTATTGCTCTCAGCCCAGAAGTTGAAGCGAGCATCAAAGATGGTACGCAACATCGGGTTCGTACTTGGCGCGATTGTACGGTGGGAAGCGACGGATCTATCGTGCATGCTTGGTGACGGGTCGATTAGCATTGCCGACGCGACGTCGGTCGACCGCGCTAGATTGGTCGAAATCCTCTCCGGCGAGCACGTGCAAGCAGCGATGCCTGAAGTGGTGGAGCGTGAGATCATTGAACGCACAGTTGCCAGCAATTTGGAGATATCTGGCAATGAACCGTCTCGACTCGTGTTCATCAAAGCGCAGGTTGGCGAGATCACGGCAGGGTTAGGTCTCGCTCGTCGCATGCAGTACGGCAAGTACGCATTGGAAGTCGTTATCGGCGACGGCTGGTTGAGGCGAGGCATCGCGTCTTCTCAGTTCGTTGAACTGAATCGTCGTTGCCGAGAGCTGGGAGCCGCCGCGACGTATAGTCGATAGATGCTAAGCAACCCGTAGATCCGCCGCTCCGGGCGTCACACTGCTCGAGGGGGCGAGTGGGCTCTGGCGTGCAAATCGGATAATAACACTCTGCGTCAGCTAGGTGCCGCATAGGTGGGATCGCGGAGAGTACGATTGCTTCAGCTCCCGACTCCAGTAGATGCCTGCGCAGCCTCAGATGTGACGGCATTTACATCCGGTTCCAAAAGGAGTGGCGGTTCGATTCAAACTGCCCGCACCATCATCATTCTCGATGCGGCGTTCACGTTTGAGAGCCTCGTTCGTCGGAGTGAGCGCTCCGTCAATTGAGGGCGCGCGCAACTCCAAAATACTATTCTACCGGCGCGGAAGATCACGAATTAGCGAATTTCAGATTGCCGATCCTCGACACGATGGCCTTGAGGAGTGAGGACGTGTTGGCTTCATTGTATCCGAGCGACAGGTCGATCGTCGGCGGCACGCCGGCGAGCGGCCCGTTGACGCGACCAGCGACATCGCCATCGACAGGTTGTCGACATAATGGTCGGGCGTGAGATCGATGCCGAGTTTCGCGCCGTAGGCATCGGTCACCGCCCTGAGCGCCGGGGACTTATCGTGGGGAACGCCGAGGTCGTTCTGGTCGGCTCCGGTCCCAGGGGGGCGAGGGCATGGCGTCGCTGACGCCCGAAGCGCACGAGATCTTTGGCGCCACATATGACAGCGCCGACCAACTCTGGCTGCGGGTACACTTCACGCCGAGTGAAGCAAGCCAAGCGGCTGGCCGCGCGTTTCTTGAGCGTACGCATCGGCGCATCGAGGATCGCGATCCCCTTGTCGGCGAGAAGGTCGCTCCGGCGCAGGTGGCGGCGCTGGCGATCTACGGCGCGCCGAAGCCCGACTCCTATGCTTATCTGAAGGACATCAGGCAGCCGACTCTGGTCGTGAACGCCAGTACGACGTAATTATCTACACCGTGAACTCGTTCATCTTGCAGCAGAACCTGCCGAACGCGACGCTGATCCTGTACCCGGACGCCAGCCACGGATCGCTGTTCCAGTACCCCGAGACGTTCGTAACCCCACGATCCTGTTCCTGGACGCATAAGGCCGCGCTTGGCTGGTACCACGACCCGACCTCGTCCGCAGGGCCCCGGCGCTGATGAGCGCGTGGCTGGAAGACACGATGTGGTAGCGGCCATTACCCCAAGAAAGGAGGGATACGATCACTGACACAACCCCCGACCGGAACAAGGTGCTCGTGCTGGAAGCATTCGATACGCTCTTCAGCAAGCGCGACTACGAAGCGGCCGAAGCGTTCTGGTCCGATCACTACATCCAGCACAGCGCCCATATCGAGCCGGGTCGTGACGGATTATCAACCTTATCCGCAGTGCACCCGTCACGCTCCGCTACGAGCACGGCCCGATCCTGGCCGAAAGCGATTTCGTCATCGTGCACGGGCGTTTCTCGGGCAACGGCCGGCCGGCCGCCTGGGTCGCGGCCGATGTGGTCAGGTCCGAGGATGGTCAACTCGCCGAGCATTGGGACGTGCTGCAGGACGAAGCAACGCAAGCCGAATCCAAGAGCGGTCTGCCTATGTTCGGCAACCGTTTCCCGGCCTAACCGCCGGCCCGATCCCGCTGCCTGGGCTAAACCGACGCGGCCATTTCAAAAGCCATGAAACAGAGCCGCCGCGCGGCGTAATCGAGGAAATAACATCATGTCGATCCAGTTGGACGGTGAGCGGAGCAAGGCGGTTCCGACTGACGCCTCTGTTACGTCGACAAAAGGTCGGCCTCTGAGGTGGCGCCATAGGACAGCAGGTCGCCTTGCCAATTGCTGCGTTTCAGGAACTGCTCCCAAGTCAACGCATGCGGATCGATTTTCCGACTCCACGTCAGGTCGCGGTCGGGGGCGTAATAGCCATACTCGACGGCGTATTCCACCATGCCCACCAATTCGCGCACGAGATGCTCGTCGGCGGCAAAACTCGGAAAGTGGTGCAACAATTCTTCGCGCGAGAAAGCGGAGGCGTAGTGCGCCCGCTGTCCGGTGACCCGCACAAAAGTGTCCACCATTTCTTGCGCCGAGAGAAATTCGCCGATCACTGGGAGGGTTTTGCCGGCGTATTGCGTGGGGTGATCGAAAATCTCGCGCACCGCCGGTCCGGCGGCAGTGAGCGGATCACAGAACGGCATGGGAATATGTGGCGGCAAGTATATGGGGAACGTTATGCCGTCCGCCCCGCGCTGCGGCACATAGTATTCTAGGAAATTGGTGTAGTAAAACGCCAGGTACACGAACGAACTGCGAACGGGCAAGCTGCGAATGTAGTCCTCCACCTTCGCCTTGTCGGTGAAGTGCGGCGCCCACTTAGTGCCGCCGGTACGCGCTTCGACATTTTCGAGCCCGCTGAAAACCACATGTTCGACGCCAGCGGCCACCGCCGCGTTAGCCAATTCCATGCCGAGGGTAAGCTCGTGTTCCTCCGGCGGCACCTTGACGATGGGCGGCGTCATCAAGAACGCTCCGTACGAGCCGCTCATGGCCGCGGTTAGCTCGGCCTCCATGCCGAGTTCAAGGGGTGCCACCACGACCTCGGCGCCCTTCTGCGCCAAGATTTGCGCGGGCTGGCTATCGCGGCGGCGCGTCAGGGCACGCACCCGGTAGCGCCCACTGTCGAGCAGGGCCTCGGCGACACTGCGGCCTTGCTTGCTCGAGGCACCGACAACAGTGATCAGAGGTGTGGAGGTATCGGCTTGGATCATGCAACTTCTCCTAGTCTTGAGATTCCTGACCTTGAGGTCTTGAACCGTAGTCGCCCGGTCGCTGTCCACCAGGTGCTCGTGAACAGCGACCGCGGGAAAGGTCGGACCTCAGGCCGGGAAGTCTCGCCTGTTTCGAGCTATGTTTGAAATCATAGGAATGTTCAGCTACTATCCATTCAATGGATACCAAGCGCCTGGATCTCAATCTGCTGGTCACTCTCGAGACGTTGCTCGTGGAGCAGAACGTGACGAAGGCGGCCGCGCGCCTGAATCTGAGCCAACCAGCGGTCAGTGCCCAGCTAAACCGCCTCAGGCATGAGTTCGACGACCCACTGCTAATACCTGCACAGCGAGGAATGACACCGACCGCTAAAGCAATGGAGTTGCTCGAGCCTTTGCGCCAGGCCCTTGACCAGGTTCGAGCCACGGTTGTTTCCCATAGGAACTTCGACCCGGCTGAAGCCAAGCTAACCGTCTCTATCGCCTGTACAGATTATCTGCAGGCGGCGGTGGTCAAGCCGCTCGTCGTGGAACTCAGGATGCGGGCACCCGGAGTTCGTGTCGCGCTGCGCAATCTCGACGTGGCGCAGTTGGACGCGCAGATGGTGCGGGGTGATGTGGATCTGGCGCTCATGACGCCGCAGGCCGCTTCGCCGAGTCTTCGTACTCGACACCTGTTTAACGAGCGCTATGTGCTCATTGGCCGACGGAAACATCCGAGACTACGAAAGGGAATCACGGTCGAGGAGTTTGCTGAGATGGACCAGGTAATTGTTTCCTTGGACGGCGGTGGCTTTGTGACGCCAGTGGACAGCGCTTTGGCTGACCTCGGACACAGACGCAATGCGGTGTTATCGGCAGCCTCATTCTTGTTCGTTCCTGAGATCGTGTCTTACTCGGACTTCGTTGCCCTTGTTCCAGAACGTCTCGTACGCGACCGTGCCGACAAGCTCATGGTAATAGACTGCCCATTTCCCGTCGAAGGTTTCGCAGTGGGAATGGTGTGGCACGAGCGCAGTCACGGACACGGCGGCCAACGCTGGATTCGGGAGGCTATTGCGTCGCTGATGGCGCACACATAAATGGCTGCCCTGGCCGATGACGAAAGCGACGCGCGGCTTAGCGGATTGGGGCCTCCTCGAACGTGCGACTGAGGAGCGGGCATGCAACGCAACGACTTGGAACTGAGGTTCGGTGGCTAGCGATCTGGCTTTGGCTTCTCGATCCCCGGAATAGCGACAATCTGCTCAGCAGGAAAGTCGACTAGCAGCCGGACCCGAGCGATTTGCGCGCGCTCGGGGGCAATCAGCATGCTCAGCGGGACGGGTGGCAGGGAATAATCCGGCAGGATCACCTCGAGTCGGCTAACCACCAAGAGATCGTCGACAAGCCACCGATGGGCGGGTGCAATGCCGCGCCCGGCGACGAGGCCTCGCGCGCGGCGATCCCATGGTCGACCCGAAAACGTCCTCCGAAGGGCACCGTATGGCGCTCATCGCCAGGCCCCTGCAAAGCGAGCGTGTCACTTCCCGCCACGTTCGACATCTGAATGGCCTCGTGGGCGAGCAGATCCTGCGGGAACGCGGGGGTCCCGCGCGCCGCCAGATAGTAGCCTGGCGGGCAAATACAGGAGAACGGCGGAATCGGCTCCGACTTGATCGGCGATAAGTGGACAACATCATCGATCCAATAGAATGCCTGCACGAGTCTCTCAACGAGACGCAGTGCCATCCAGATCTTTGGTGTCATCAGCGAACTCGCGCTCGGCGGCCCACGTCAGCAGCGCGTCGAGCGCCGGACACAGCGCCTGTCCCCAGGCCGTAGGACCATATTCGACCTTCGGCGGCACCTGGTGATGCACGATACGGCGAACAATGCCGTCCTTCTCCATCTGTCGAAGCTGCTGGATCAGCATCTTCTGCGAGATGGCCGGAATGGCGCGTTCCAGATCCGAAAACCTCAGCAGCTTGCCGCCGAACAAGTGGAAGAGGATCACGAGCTTCCAGCGGCCTTCGAGAATCTTGAGCGCCTGTTCGACCCCATGGGCTGCCGAGGTTGGTGTTAGGCCATCGCCCTTACTTTCTGGTAAGTACCCTACTTTTTCGTGCGTTCTTGTCATTTGGGAAGCTTAAACCCAATCTTCTGAGGGATCAATTCGCATCGCCCAGGGCGATCTGGTCATTCCGAGAAGGAGAACAATCATGTCTATCGACCTAGCAAAACCGATCGCCGACTATTTCACCGCGGACGCGGACAAAGCTGATCGTGAGGCCGTCGCACGGTGTTTCACTGAAGATGCCGTCGTGAAAGACGAAGGCCAGGTCTACATCGGCCGCGTTACCGTCAAGCAGTGGAAGGAGAATTCCACGACGAAGTATCAATATACGAGCGAGCCGTTCGCATCCGAAGACAAGGATGGAAAGACCGTCATCGCCAGCCACTTGGTCGGAAACTTCCCCGGAAGCCCAGTTGATCTCCGCTATTTTTTCGAGCTTGACGGCGACAAGATCGCATCGCTGGAGATCATCCCATGAGCTTCAGCCTAGAACTTGAAGGTCGTCGGGCGCTGGTAACGGGCGGCACAAAGGGCCTCGGCGAAGCGGTGGTGTCGGTGCTTCTCGACGCTGGTGTCAGGGTCCTGACGACCGCGCGTTCGATCCCCGAAACCTCGTCCGATGGCGTCCATTTCGTGGCCGCTGACCTTTCGACGGCCGATGGATGCTCTGCTGTTGCGAAGGCGGTCACGGAGCAACTTGGCGGGATCGATATCATCGTCAACGTGCTCGGCGGGTCGAGCGCGCCAGGCGGCGGTTTCGCTGCGCTCGATGACTATCAATGGTCAAAGGCGTTGGATCAGAATCTGATGGCGGCCGTTCGGATCGATCGCGCGCTGTTGCCATCGATGATCGAACGGGGATCGGGCGTTATTATTCACGTCACCTCAATCCAGCGCGAACTGCCGCTACCGGAATCCACGACCGCCTATGCGGCCGCAAAGGCGGCGCTTTCGACCTACAGCAAGAGTTTGTCGAAAGAGGTCACGCCCAAGGGCATCCGTGTGGTGCGTGTGTCACCGGGCTGGATCGAGACTGAGGCGGCGGTGAACTTGGCGAAACGGCTCGCGGAGCACGAGGGCACGGACTATGAAGGCGGCAAGCAGATCATCATGAAATCGCTTGGCGGCATCCCTCTTGGACGTCCGGCAAAGCCGAAAGAGGTGGCGGATTTGATCGCGTTCCTCGTGTCAGATCGCGCCGGTTCAATAACGGGCACCGAATATGTCGTTGACGGTGGAACGGTCCCGACTGTCTGAGCCTGATCGGCGACAGATTGAGACCATCAATCTTCTCGCAGCGAGCCATCGTCATCGCCGCGGAGCGATCCGAAGACATCGTCCGGGATTTCCCGGAGGAAGCTTCGACCGTCAGGCCCACCCCAACCTTCGCGACTTTGCGGCCTTCAAATATTCGGTCGCGCGCTGCTCGAAGAAGTTAGCGCGCGTGACCAGTTCTTGGCGTCGATCACACGGTCGTAGATCGACTACTGCTCCTTCTTGAACAAATCCTGGAAGATGAGCTGGCCCCAAGTGCGGCCGCGTGCGTGCACCAGCGCGCCACCCTCGTTGAGCTTTCCCAGCTTGACGGGTGCGAACCCGAGTTGTTTGGCCAAGGCCGCCACGGGAGCGATCGCGTCCTCGTCGTCGCTCGACAGAAAGACGACCCGGTGCCCGCCCTCGACGATCGGATCGGCAGCCAGGCTGGCCGCAACCAGGTGATTGAAACCTTTCACGAGCTTGGCGCCGGTGAACGCCTTCGCGACGAAGGCGGAGGACGGGAGGCCGTCCAGCTCTTCAAGGAGAACTCCAAACGCGTTCGTCGCGTCGATGACTGTCTTGCCTTCCCAGCTCGGCAGGGCCTTCGCAAGCTCACGATGCTCCCCGAACGGGACCGCCAAGATGATCGTGTCGGCCTCGACTGCGTCCCGCAGCGACTTGGCGACGACCCTGGGTCCAATCGCCCGAGCCTGCGGCGCCAACGCCTCGGGCGGCCGGCGGCTCGCGACGGTCACGTCGATGTTTTTACGGGCGAAGGCGTGGGCGAGAGCCTGGCCTACCGCACCGAATCCTACAATCGCATAGCTCATAATACTTCTCCGATCCGTGTTGATATTGATTCCCCGGCCCTCAACGGCGCTGGGTTATCCGTTTCGCTGCATGGCGACCTTCGCGAGATCTTCGGACCACCACCCCAAGCGATGCGCGTCATCGGTTCGAATTCCTGAATTGACGCGTAGACGTCCTGCCGTGAACGACTTCCGCGCGGCCGGACGGTCAGCCGCTTCCCGCGATCCGGCGCGATTCAGATGGCCGAGGTGCCGCCGTCGACATACAATTCCACCCCATTCACGAAGCTCGAATCGTCTGAAGCAAGAAACAGCGCGACCGTCGCAATTTCCTCAGGACCACCCATCTTTCCCCGCGGGACCAGGGATTCGAAATACCGCTTCGTCTCCTCGTCGAAGAGTTGCTCCTGAATGGGTGTGGCGATCTGCCCCGGGCTCAGCACGTTCACCCGGATTTTCCTGCCCTTCAGTTCGTTGAGCCACCCGCGTGCGAATGCGAGCAACGTCGCCTTGCTCGCCGCATACACGCTGAAACCAGGAAACCCTTTGATCGAAGCAATTGACCCGGTCATGAAGATCGATCCACCATCGTTGAACAGCGGCAACGCCTTCTGAACCGTAAACAGCGTGCCGCGCGCATTCAGGCCGAAGGCCGCATCGAAGTGCTGCTCGGTAATCTCGCCCAGGGGGACGGCTTCGCCCATGCCGGCGCTCGCGTACAGGATGTCGATCTTGCCCTTTTCCCGGTTGACTGTATCGAACAGGCGGTCGAGGTCGTCGAGATTGGACGCGTCGCCGCGCACGCCGGTCACGTTCCGGCCGATCAGCTTGACGGCCTCATCGAGCGGCTCCTGTCTCCGGCCCGTGATGAAAACATAGGCGCCTTCTTCAACGAACCGCTTGGCGCTCGCCAGCGCCATGCCGCTCGATCCACCCGTGATGACAGCAACCTTACCCTCAAGCTTTCCCATGACTTCTCCTTTCGTCGTATCGGACAGCGTCTGCCTCCGAGAACTTCGAAATGGGTCCGCGGGCGTCAGTTGTTGAGTGCGGAAGCGCGCACATCGGTGGTGCGAAATCGATCCGGCTGGACGACTGACGCCAGCCGCGACGATCGGTGTCCGCCGTTCGGAATTGGGCAGCACTCGTCGACATAGGCTATGATGACCGCCAGTACTGCTGTTCGATGTGTTAGATACGGGCTTTGGAAGGCGCACCGCACGGTGCGGGATTGCACCATGATCGACTGGGATGACGTTCGCTACTTTCTTGCCGTCGCGCGCGGGGGCTCGGTCCGAGCCGCCGCCGAGGGCCTCGGGGTGTATCACTCGACCGTGCTGCGACGCATCGCACAGCTCGAGGAACGCCTCGGGGCGCAGATGTTCGAAAAGCTGCCTTCGGGGTACCGCCTGACGGCTGCGGGCGAGGAGGTCCTCGAGCTCGCGAACCAGATGGAAGCGTCGTCGCACCAGCTGGAGACGCGCGTCTTCGGGCGCGACCAGAGCGTGCGCGGGCTTCTGCGGGTGACGTTGGCTCCGACCCTCGCGACACACCTGCTCATGCCGGACTTCGCCGATTTCGCGCGTCTGCATCCGGACATCGAGATGGAAATCTTGTCGTCCGGCGAGCTGGCAAATCTGACCAACCGAGAGGCCGACGTGGCGATCCGCGTCGTCTACGACCGCAAAACCCTGCCGCTCAATCTTCACGGCCTGAAGGGACCGGAGCTGTTCGGCGGCGTCTACATGTCCTGCGATCGACTAGCCGCATGGCGTGCGGGCGCGCCTGATCCCATCCGGTGGATCGTCATAAGCATTCATGGAATTCCGGATTGGGCCAGCGAGGGTGACGTTCGCACCACGGGGGTTCCATTCAGGACCACGGACGCCGAGGCGCAGATCGTTGCTGTACGGCAAGGGCTCGGGATCACGACACTGCCGTGCTTCTTCGGAGATGCCGACCCCCTACTGGTGAGGGTGCCGGGCACCGACCTGCACATGTACGGAACGCTCTGGCTTCTCACACAGGGGGAGACACGCAAGACGAAGCGCGTGCGGCTCTTCACGGAGTTCGTATCCCGCAGGCTCGCCGCGTACGGTCCGCTTCTCGCGGGGCTGTCCATATCGCGCGACTGACGCCCGGCAGGTCGCCGGCGACGCTTGCCGTGATCCGGTCGGAAGCCGAGCTGCGATCGCTTGAAGCGGCGTCGTTCAATCTGCGAATATTGCGCCGTATCGCAACCGGCGCGAGAGCCACACTACTGACGGCGACGGACTTCACCATCGCTGACGGTCTTTTTGGCAGGCTGGAGACGCCGCTTCTGCGGAGAACTCCGAGGAAAATAGACCAACCGATATCGATCGTCTTTGAAACCGAGCAAATCGCGGATCGCCGAAATTCTCCTTTGAATTCAAGAGCCAGAATTTCTGACGGATCCGGAATACGGTTCTTCGTCGTCAGCGGAAAGATTTTCCTCGATGGATGGCATAGCGGGTCTGCTATGTGACGCGACGGTACTTTTTATCGCCAACGGCGAAGCGATGGCCGGTCAAAAATTCTATCCCAAGGGTCAATAGGCTCTGATAGTCGGCGACACCTCAAAAATAGTTTTTCGGCCATTTTCCCTTTAAAATCATAAGCCTAACTTTTTGACGGCCTCGGTGTCGGGTCTTTCTCGACACCACGAAATATTTGCAAGCAATTTCAATTGGTTATAAGCCGTTTAACCATCGAGTGGCAACGATTACCGGTCGCAATCGCCTGATGCGACTTCCAAACCCTATCATAAATCGAGGGATTGCTGCGCCGGTTTCGGCGGCGCCAGGCTGACGCCCTCGAGTTCGAGCATCTTCTGCTTGGACGACGAACCTCACGGTGCGGAAAAGCCGCCGATCTTGTTTCCGGCCGCAAGAACACGATGGCAAGGGATGATCAACGCCACCGGATTTTTCGCCATCGCCTGGCCGACATCGCGCGCCGCCTCCGGCCCCGCGCCGAGTTGCTTTGCGAGTGCGCCATAGGTGGTCGTGTGACCCCAGCCGACCTGCCGGGCGGCATCGTAGATCTGTTTGAAGAAGGCATCCTGGCCAGTGAGGTCAAGCTTGATGGCCGAGAAATCCGTCGGCTCTCCGTGGAAATAGCGCTTTACCGCCGCCACCGCCTCGGTGACTGCAGGAGGTGGCGCTGTGGGTTCGGCGCCTGGGATGCGACGCAGGAGAAGGCGCTCCGTCGCCTCGGCGCTCGACGTCGGCAATTGGAAACGCGTGACGCCGACATCGCTCCAGGCAAGACCGCAAAAGCCGGCGGCGGTTTCGAAGATCAGATAGTGGTGCGTTGCCTGTTTCATGGTCACTGCCTCCATGCTGGATCACCCTGAAAATCGTGTAGCCGAGCGCTGAATTCAACCCGTTTCTTGCGCGGCACCAAACGCCATGCCGCGAATCATGATTCAATGCTCTTTTTCTTTTCTTCATTTCAAGATCAGGTATTACGATCCCTGCATTCCCTGGAGAACGAAAGGCGGGCAGATGCCCCGGTAGCTGGTCATGCACGAACAGAGCCGACAGGCATCCTTCGACTTCCCCGAAAATCAGCCCGCGCGCATCACGCTTCGACAATGAGAAACGCTTCTTTGCGATTTTGCCGGACGGGCAATCGCTCAGTGAATCCCTGGAGGCCCAAAGGCGGCTCCAGCTGGCTCACCTTCCCTTCGCATCACCGCATCCACCCGAGCTTCTGCATGTCTCGCTAACGTGGACTAGAGCACGCGGATTTCAGATGCGGTGATCTTCGCAGCCGTCGGGCCGCCAGTGCCATCGACGCCTGCCAGTTCGAACTGTCATTTGATCATGTCGCGACCTTCAGGACGTCTCCACGAAACGCCATCGTCCCCAGCGGCAACGGTGACCGGGAGCTGCTGCGGTAACTGCATGTGCAGATCGGCATCGAGATGCACAATCTCGGCGAAGACGCCAGAATAACTCGCAACCTTCATCCTCATGCCACACTACTCTACGACAGCGACGAGATGCCGCGCGTCGCTCTGCTGAGACCCGTGGTCGTCGCCGCGCGAATTCGTACTGCTCCGCAATCGTCCGCGCGAACGTGGCTACGAGTATGTCGATCGTTGGCCGCTGCAGGTGCGAGGATAACGGCTTGCCGAGGGCTATGAGAGTCGCTTAAAGCTCCTGCGACGACGGCATGACGGGGAGAGCGATATGAATACGTCCGAAATCATCATTGCGGGCGACACGGCGGGTATCGAATGGCGCCTTCCCGTTCTTCGCTTCAAGGGCAGCGATCCCGCGGCGCCGAAGGTTTATATTCAGGCAGCCCTGCACGCCGACGAACTGCCTGGCACCGCTTTGGTGCATTATCTGTGCGAAAGTTTGCGCCAGTCCGAAAGTGCCGGCCAGATCAAGAGCGACATTATCGTCGTCCCGCATGCCAACCCGATCGGTGCGGCCCAGTCTCATTTCGGCGAACTTCAGGGCCGCTTCGATCTTGGATCGCGCACCAACTTCAATCGGGAATTTCCGCTGATTTCGGTGAAGGATCGCGACGGGCTTCTTGAGAAGCTCGAGCGTCTTGCGGCAGTCGACAAACTGAAACGCCAGTTGCTGCACATGGCGCTTGGATGCGATCTGGTGATCGATCTGCATTGCGATGATGAGTCGCTGCAATATGCTTATATCGATGAGGCTTTCTGGCCGGAGGCGGCCGATCTCGCATCGGCGATGGAGATGGAGGCGGTTCTTCTATCGGATGGCGAGAGTTCGGCGTTTGAAGAAGCCGTCGGTTTTGCCTGGAAGTACGAGACGCCGGAGAAGCGATCGCGCCTGCCCGGCAAGCTGTCTGTGACCGTCGAGCTTCGCGGCCGCCGCGATGTCTATCCCGGGATGGCGATGAAGGATGCCGAGGGGCTTTGGACGTTTCTGGCAAGCCGCGGCGCCATCGACGCCGCTGTTTCACTGCCCGCCTTCGAAGGACCAGCGGTACCGCTCGACAATATCGAGATGGTCCGTGCGCCGGAGGCCGGTACGGTTCTGTTCCACCGCAACATCGGCGAGCAGGTTGTCGAAGGCGACATTCTTGCCACGTTGATCACCCGGCCCGGTATGGCTGATGGCAGCATCGAGATTCGGGCGCCGCAGGCCGGGCTGATCGTTACGCGCAGTTCCGAACGGCTCGTTCGCCGCCGCGCCGACCTGATGAAGATTGCTTGCAAGACCGCCAGCAAGGCGATGCGCAAACCCGGAACGCTGGAGGACTAAGTGACCGTCACGATCTACGGCATCAAGAACTGCGACACGATGAAGAAGGCGCGCAACTGGCTGGAGGAGCACGATATCGCCTACCAGTTTCACGACTACAAGGCGGTCGGAATCGATCGCGCGCATCTGCAAGCATGGACGAAGGACGCAGGCTGGGAGACCGTGCTCAACCGCGCAGGCACGACCTTTCGCAAGCTGCCGGAGGCCGACCGCGACAATCTCGACGAGGGCAAGGCGATCGCGTTGATGCTGGCGCAGCAGTCAATGATCAAGCGTCCCGTTATCGAGGCGCACGGCAGGCTGCTGATCGGCTTCAAGCCCGAGATCTACGGCAGCTTCTTCGAGGCGTGATCGATGTCCAAAACGACGCGCGCCACACAAGTCCTCAGCAAGGCAGGGGTTACCTTTACGGTTCACACCTATGACTACGACCCGAATGCAGAGCGTGTCGGCCTGCAGGCTGCCGAGGCGCTTGGCGAGGAGCCGCATCGCGTGTTGAAGACGCTAATGGCGGAGGTCGACGGCAAGGCAGTCTGCGTTGTCGTTCCCTCCGATCGCGAGGTCAGTATGAAGAAGGTGGCAAACGTCTTCGGCGGCAAGTCCGCCAACATGATGAAGCCCGCCGATGCCGAGCGCCTGACAGGCTACCACGTCGGCGGCATCAGCCCTTTCGGGCAGCGGAAGTTCGTCCCGACCGCGATCGAAGAGGCGGCACTTGTCGAAACGCAGGTCTACATCAATGGCGGACAGCGCGGGCTGCAGGTTCGGCTCGATCCGAAGGACGCGTTGAGGACGCTGAAGGCCTCGGCCGCACCTCTCATCGCCTGAACTCAGCTGAAGCGTGCCAGCAGAGACGCAAGCGCGACGGCATCGGCCTCGCTCAACTTCGAACCGAGATTGTCTTCGATGGCCTTGGCATAGACCTGCCACATGCGCTTCTGCAGCGCGCGGCCGCTTTCGGTGACAACCACCCACCGCCCGCGCCCATCCTGATCGAAGGTTTCGCGCTGGACCAGGCCTTCTTTCTCAAGGCGATCGATCAGGCGCGAGAGATTGTACTGGGCAAGCAGCGTGCGCTCTTCGATCTCGAACGGTCGCAATCTGCCTTGCGGCGACCGCACCAATTCCCAGAGCACATCGTACCAACCAAGCGAGGGCAATCCGGCCGACTTGAGATCCGCTTCGATCCGGCCGAGCAGCCGTTGCTGCGCACGCATAAGCCTGATCCAGGCATTGATCGCGGCGTCCGACGGACTCACTTTATCTCGTTCTTCATGCATAGATGCATTTACATTTATCTTGAACTGCGACGCAAGAAACATTACATGCACTTACATCTACAATGGAGACTGCGCCATGGATCCTTTGCGCACCGAACCGTCCGGTTCCGTTCTTTTGCTTGTCAGCCATCATCTCTGCCCTTACGTACAGCGCGCCGCGATCGCGCTTGCGGAGAAGGGAGTCCCCTTCGAGCGGATCAACATCGATCTCGCAGACAAGCCCGACTGGTTTCTCGAGATTTCGCCGCTCGGCAAGGTGCCTCTGCTTTGCGTTCGCAACAGCGACGGCAGCCAAGAGATACTCTTCGAGAGCAGCGTGATTTGCGAATATCTGGAAGAGACCCAAGACGGGCCTCGCCTTCACCTGGCGGATGCCATCACTCGCGCCCGCCACCGCGACTGGATGGAGTTCGGCTCTTCGATCCTGTCCGATCTCTGGGTCTATGAGACGACACAGGATCGAGCGCAGCTCGAGGCCAAACGGAAAGTCGTCGCGTCGAAATTCGCGACCATTGAAGCGGAACTGAACAGCGGCCCCTATTTCGCGGGCGCCAGCTTCAGTCTGGTCGATGCCGTATTTGCGCCGATTTTCCGCTACTTCGACGTGTTCGACACAATCGGTGACAGCGGTATTTTCGCCGGCCTATCACGCGTACAGGCCTGGCGAGCAGCACTCTCCGACCGGCCGAGCGTCAAGGTCGCGGTTGCGCCTGACTACGCTGACCGGCTGATGGCCTTTCTGAAACGTCACGACGCGGCCCTGCTGCAGCAACCATCCGCGTCGGCGGCCTGGTCCCAACAAAACCGATGGCGGCAACGAGCAACCATCGGCTGACAAGGGAGCTTCAATTTCGCCGCAAAGGGGTCTAAGTCTACCGGTCAGTCCGTTTCGTTCGAGGAGTGACCGATCATGAATTTTATGCCCCAAAGCCAGACCTCCGTGGATCCGGCAAAGCTTGAGAAGCTTGCGGAAGTGGCCATCAAGGTCGGCCTGCAGCTGCAGACGGGTCAGGATCTGGTAATCACAGCTCCTGTGGTCGCCCTCCCCCTTGTCCGTCTGATCACGAAGCATGCCTATATGGCGGGCGCTGGCCTGGTGACGGTATTCTATTCCGACGAGGAAGTGACACTCGCACGCTATCGGTACGGCAACGACCAGAGCTTCGACCGCGCCTCCGACTGGCTTTACGATGGTATGGCGAAGGCCTATGCCAAGGGTGCCGCCCGCCTTGCCGTTTCCGGCGACAACCCGATGCTGCTGTCTGAGCAGGATCCCGCCAAGGTGGGCCGTGCCAACCGGGCGAACTCTGCCGCCTACAAGCCCGCGCTGGAAAAGATCTCGAATTTCGACATCAACTGGAACATCGTATCCTATCCCAACCCGTCCTGGGCAGCGCTCGTCTTTCCCGACGATCCGGAGGCGATTGCGGTCGCCAAGCTCGCCAAGGCGATCTTCGCCGCATCGCGCGTCGACGTCGAAGACCCGATCGCCGCGTGGGCCGAGCACAACGCCAACCTTGCCAAACGCTCAAGCTGGCTGAATGGTGCACGCTTCGCCTCGCTGCATTTCACAGGTCCCGGCACCGATTTGACGGTCGGCCTCGCTGACGGTCACGAGTGGCATGGCGGCTCGTCTGTTGCCAAGAACGGCATTACCTGCAATCCGAATATCCCGACCGAGGAAGTCTTCACGACGCCGCATGCGCTGCGCGTCGAGGGCCACGTCTCGAGCACCAAGCCGGTGTCGCATCAGGGCACGCTGATCGACAATATCCAGGTCCGCTTTGAAGGCGGCCGGATCGTCGAGGCGAAGGCCTCGCGCGGCGAGGAAGTGCTGAACAAGGTGCTGGACACCGACGAGGGTGCGCGCCGGCTCGGCGAGGTGGCACTGGTGCCGCATTCGTCGCCGATCTCGGCCAGCGGCATTCTCTTCTACAACACGCTGTTCGACGAAAACGCCTCGTGCCACATCGCGCTCGGCCAGTGCTACTCGAAGTGCTTCATCGATGGCGCCAGCCTGACACAGGAACAGATTAAGGCTCAAGGAGGCAACTCGAGCCTGATCCACATCGACTGGATGATCGGCTCGGGCCAAGTCGATATCGACGGCATTAAGCCGGACGGCTCGCGCGCTCCGGTGATGCGTCAGGGCGAATGGGCCTGACGGACATCGTACGCTGACTGAGCCAGACGCTTGCGAGCACCATTGCAAAGCCGAAAAGCTGCGCGGGCGTCAGGCTTTGTCCGAGACCCAGCCAACCGAGAAGGGTGGCGGTGACCGGGCTTAGGAAACCCAGTGGGGCCGCAGCGGAGGGCTCAATGCGCGCGAGCCCCCGGAACCACAGCAGATAGGTAAACGCCGCGCCGATCAGGCCGAGATAGGCTATGCCGAGGATATTGGCCGCAGTTGGCGCCGGGAACGCGGGTTCGAAGAGAAATGCGACGGGCGCGAGCAGGATACCGCCGGCCGTCAGCTGCCATGCAGTAAAAGCAAGGTTCGAAACGGGCGTCACCCAACGCCTCGTCAGCACCGTGCCGAAGGCCATCGAGACCGCGCCGGCGAGACCGGCAGCAACGCCAATCGGATCCAGCGCCGCATTCGGCGTGAGGACCAATAGCGCGACACCCATCATCCCAAAGAGCCCAGCACTAACGGCAAGAGCCTGGATCGGCCTGGCGAGGAAGAGGCGCGACAGCAGGATGACGACAAGCGGCTGAATGGCGCCAACGGTCGCGGCGACACCGCCCGGCAACCGATAGGCCGACACAAACAACATCGCCCAGAAGAACGAGAAATTGAGGCCGCCAAGCACGAAGGCGCGGAACCACCAGACGCCCTGCGGCAGTTTCCGCACGATCGCAAGTAGCAGCAGCCCGGCCGGGAAAGCACGCAGGAAAGCCACCGTCAGCGGATATCCGTGCGGAAGAAAGGATGTGGTCACGAAATATGTGCTGCCCCAGATAGTCGGAGCCAACGCAGTGATCAGCACATCGGACAGAGGCGCAGGATATTTCTTCATCTCAAGAATCTCTATATCAAGATAAATAGAGCTTATCATCATTTACCTTGACGTCAAGATACACGATGATAACAGTTCCTCAGGAGAACGAGCTGCCGGATGGATCGCGTCGACAAGATACTTGCGCAATGGCGCAAGGAGCGTCCCGACCTCGACACAGAGGCGATGGGCATCATGGGCCGGTTGAAACGGCTGACGACGCATCTCGCCCGCGAGGTCGAGCAGGTGTTGCAGCGGCACGGGCTTTCCTCCTCCGCCTTCGACGTGCTTGCGACCCTCAGACGCTCGGGCGTGCCCTATCGGCTCTCGCCCGGCGATCTGCTGTCGATGACGATGGTCAGTTCCGGTACGATGACGAACCGGATCGACCAGTTGGAGAAGGCGGGCCTGGTCGAACGCGTCCTCAATCCTGACGATCGGCGAAGTGTGCTCATCGCCCTGACCGAGGTCGGGCTTGTTGCGGTGGAGGGCGCCGCCGGCGCCCACGTGGCCAATCAGCAACGTTTGATGCAGGCCTTCAGCGCCGAGGAAAAAGCCGAACTCGACGCGCTGCTGCGCAAGTTTCTAGCGACCTTCGAATAGCTGAAGAATATGTCCCACGCGCACGCCGGCCGATGGTTCGGGCTGCGCGACGCCTCGTTAGATGTCCAGGTCGACCCAGATTGCAGCATGGTCCGATGCCGCGTGTTTCAGCTGCGGATAGGTGTCCCAGCGCTTCGGACGGCTCCCGGGCCAGGCTCCCCTGCCGAAAACACCGCCACGCTCGATTTTCTGCAAAAGCTTCAGCGACAGAAACAGGTCGTCTATCCCTGTTTCCAGCATTGCCGAGACCGAAGGTGCCGGGAAAGCCACCGTCGTCGAAATCCGGATGAGCAAAAGCATCCCGAAGCGTGCTCCCCTTCAGCGGCGCCAGAGGCGCGCTGTCGGGCGTGTCGTTCAAGTCGCCGATCAGCGCGATATACTCCAGCCCTTCGGCGATGCGCTTGTCGGCGATGTCTCGCGCATCCGAGGACTGGGCGCTGCCGAAGCCTTTGCTCTTAAAATGGTTGACCATGACGAGCAGCGTCGCTCCGGCTGAGGTCGTCACGTAGTATTCAGGGCAATCGCGTCAGAAAATCGGATCGCCGGCCGCATCCCGATCATCGACGTGGCTGCGCATGATATCGAGCAGGAAGCTCTTTCGGGTCATCACCCCGACATCGATCCCACGCTCATCATTGCCGTCGATGACCATGACTTGGTCGAAGGAGTACCGCCCACGGCTGGCAACACCTGCCTGTTGAAAGCGGAAAGGACAGGCCGGCTTTCGACCTCCACGACGCCCAAGATATCGGCCCCGAGATCGGTCATCACCCGCGCCGTGTTTTGCATGGCGATTTTGTTGATCGGCTCGTCACGCAATTCCAGCGATCCCACCCAATCGATGCGACCGTTCGCAGTCAGGACCGCACCGCCGGTCCCCGGCCGTTTCAGAAGATTGCCCCGGTTGCGGCGAAGAATGACGAAAGGGCCCGTATCGCTCTTCTCCACGCCTGGTCGATGATCAGCATCGCAATGCGCGCCTTGTCGGCTTCGCTATAGGTCACCTGACGCAGCAATTTCTCCAGTCCGGCACAGCGCTCGAGCAAGCCCGACCCTCCGCCCAGGTTTCCAGATTGATTGCCTTTGCGCGGCGAACAGGCTTTCGACATGAACGATGCAAGCCTCATGTCACTCCCTCCCATTTACCGGTAGAATAACACGCATATGTTGCATTTCAATGATGTCATCGCCCGAATCGAAACGCCAGCGGCTACCTAAAAGAGACTGCCCTGTTTCGGCGGCGCGCGCTCCTCTTGCGGCTTCGCCGTCCGCTTCCTCTGCGTGGAAGAGGACGGGCCTCCTTCGGTGGTCACCGCGCCAACGTGACCATCCGCAAACTCGATCGAAATACTCATGCCGGATGAGAGCGTTGCAGCCTGCGACACGGGCCTGTTCTCGTCGTCCCTGATAACGGCGTAACCACGCTTCAGCACGTTCTTGTAAGACAACGACTGCAGCATGCGGTCCTGGGCCGTGAGCTCGCCGCGTGCCCGCGTTAGCTGGTGCCTCACCGCTGTGTCGGCGTGACGCGACAGATTGGTGAGGTGATCGCGCAAGCGAGCGGTCTGCGTCTTCAGGCGCGTCGGCAGCGTGGTGAAGATTGCATCGGCACGGCCAACCCGCGATTTCGAGCGATCGATGAGGCGCTCGATCGTCCGCTCGGCACGCGTCATTCGTTCGTTCAGGTACTGGCGACGCTCTGCAATGCGGTTCGATAGAACATCGGGCCGCAGATGTGCGGCCGTCCGCTCCAAGCTGCCGCGCTTGTTGATCGTGTTGAGTTCGAGGCCGCGGCCGAGACCGGCGGCGGCCTCATCAAACCGGCGACGTGGCAGGGCCAACAGCTGATCCAGCGAGGGCAGAGCGCGGATCAAGGCCCGTAGGGACTGGCGATGATGATCCATGCGGCGGCTCATGCAACCCTGCAGGCGCGCCGCGAGCCCCGCCGTCTGGGCCTCCAATTCGACCTTTACGGGAACCGCCATCTCGGCCGCACCGGTCGGCGTCGGCGCGCGCACGTCGGCGGCATAGTCGATCAACGTCCAGTCGGTTTCGTGACCGACGGCCGAGATCACCGGAATCTGACTCTCGGCGGCGGCGCGCACCACGATTTCGTCGTTGAAGCTCCAGAGATCCTCGAGGCTACCACCCCCGCGCGCGACGATCAGGACGTCCGGACGCGGCATTTCCCCGCGTGGCTCGAAACTGTTGAAGCCTCTGATGGCGTTGGCGACTTCCTCGCCGGAGCCCTCACCCTGCACCTTTACCGGCCAGACGATGACATGAACCGGGAAGCGATCGGATATGCGGTGGAGAATGTCGCGAATGACGGCGCCCGTCGGCGAGGTCACGACGCCGATCACCCTGGGCATGAACGGCAGTCGCCGCTTGCGGGACTGATCGAAGAGGCCTTCGGCGCCAAGCCTGCGCTTGCGCTCTTCGATCAGCGCCATCAGCGCGCCGGCGCCGGCCGGCTCCAGCGTCTCGATGACAATCTGATACTTCGACGAGCCCGGAAAGGTCGTCACCTTGCCGGTGGCGATCACCTCCATCCCCTCTTCGGGGCGGAATTTCAGCCTGGAAAAGGTGCCCTTCCAGACGACGGCGTCAATGCGGGCACGATCATCCTTCAAGGCAAAATAGGCGTGCCCGGAAGAGTGCGGACCTCTGTATCCGGAAATCTCGCCGCGCACGCGTACCTGGTCGAAGGCAGTCTCGACGGTGCGCTTGATCGAGCCGGAAAGTTCCGAAACCGAGTACTCGGTAAGATTGCTCGGCGAATCATTCTCAAAGACGTTGCTCATAATCCTGTTCTACCCGATGAGGCAGCAAAGAGCAGCCTCCAAAGGGGGCACGGTTTTTTGTGCTTTCCCGTAACGAAAATCGGCGGTCAAGCTATTTTTCATTCAACATCAAAGGTTGACAGAGCAGCAAAGCCGACAATCGATCACCTCTCCATTTTCCCCGGGGAGACCACAATCGGCATCGGCGGAGACCTGGTCGTGACCATGGCGTCGGGGCAGGCTCTTTCCTTTGCCTCCGTCCGCGACGGATCGCTGTTGCCGCTGCGGATTTCCCGGGTCCATGCCACCGGCACCACCGCCGACAGCACTCTCGGGCTGACTTAGATTGCCCGTTGGACCCAACTGTGCCGATTGCGAACATGGGGAAAACGGTAAGAAACCGCTCGATTAATTGTTCGACAAGATAGACACGCTATACTGAAGTGAATCAGGAGATGCTGATGATCGCTCTGACGGCCACAACATTGGGTTTCGTTACCGCGCCGATGCGCTCGATCTTTTCGATGGTGCTGGTCGGCTGCCTCGTCTGCGTCGCCTATGCCGGCGCAGCTGGGGTCTCGTCGACATCCTTTCTCGACCTAGCCGCCGCCATCGTCTGCTATGACGCCGGCCTTCTGATCTGCCTTCTCGGCCTCTACGCTTTCGATCGTATCCGCGATCGTCGACGTTTCGTGTAAATCTTACGAACCGATGGGCACGTAGCGAAAGAACCGAACAGGCGCGCCCTCGGGCGTCGGCATGGGCTTCAGGTAAGCCGGAACGACGCCTTTCGCGAGTTGCGCGTAGAGACCATCCGGCTGCATTTTCGCAAGTTCCCTGGTCTGCGGATTGTCGGCGCAGAAGGCGAGAACCGTGACGCCAGCTCCCTTCAGGAAAGCCTCGGCTTCCTGTGGCTCTGCCAGGCCGATGTGCATTTCCGTGAGCATGCCACCCTGGTTTCGATGGTACGGCGCTGCCAGGATCCGGTTTTCCGTAAAGCGGAGAACCGAGACACCCACGTCGGACGGCGCGACCACCAGCCCCACCGGCACATCGGTCAATGGCGCCAGGGACGACTTCGATGAGCAGGACGGCTTTGCGGGCGCCGCTTTCAGAATGCTTTCGCCGTTCTCCACCTGCATACCGATCAGCCCTCCTGCGAGCCCCCAAACCGTCGCCACGCTCATGAGAACGGTGGAAAGGTAGCAGAAGGCGGCCGCGACATCGTCGCTGTCGCTGGCCGATATCCGGCGCATGTCGATAATCAGCGACGTCAGCGGCAGAATTGCGAGAAGATTGGCAAACATAGTCCCGCGCACCTGAAAAGCGGCGATTGCCCAACTCACGGTGAGGAGGAAAAGCAGGACCAGATGGACCCGCACCCGGTCGCCGTAAACGAGGCGGAACACGCAGGTGGCAAGTGCGAAGACGCCGGTCGCATAGTAGAAGCCTAGCGTAAACGGGTCCTGCCGATTGAGGGCAAGGATCGACTGCGCCTCCTCAACGCCGTCCAGCCAGAGCTTGACAAGAAGGGGATCGAGGTCAGCGAGCGGATTATGGAGGCATTGCGGAGCGATCGTGATGGCGGAGACGAGGACGAGCGCGCCGATCCCGCCCAAAGCGACAAAACGCAGCAACCGCCTTCCTCTGCTTGCGAAAGTGGCGGCAAAGAGCAACAGCCCGCCACCGATCGCCGCGAGGCTGTAATAGCCGAGCGACAGGTTATCACAGGTGACCGCCGAATAGAGGCGCGGCGGGACGGTGCCAAAGAAAAACAGGCTGATGGATAGAGCCAATGCAAGCCCGAAAGCCTTGGCCGCGTGCGCAAACGGCTCACCTTCCCACGCCCATGAGACAGCGACGACGATACACACTGCCGCCACGAAGGGCGTCGTCTCAACCCCGATCGCAATTGCAGTGGCCGCCGCTAATCCGGCGGCCGCATAGCTGAGCGGTCGATGGTCTTCGTCGAGTAGCATCGCGGTCATAATTGCGACAAGTGCGAACTGGACATTGTGGTGGTCGATGGCGCCAGGCAGGAAGCGGTTGCTGGGGATCAGCAGAAATGCCGTCAGTCCCAGCGCGACGTGCATTCCGAACGCGCCGCCGACGCGGCGGCCGGCAAGCCCCATGGCCCACAGGCTGGGGACGGTCAGTGAAAGCGGCCAGACGGCCAGCGCAAGCGCCTCTGCCCGCCCCTGCGGCAGAAAGAAGTCGAAAAATCTGATCAGGGTCGCGATTGGAAGGTCAATCAGGCGGGACCAGTGCATCAGGGTGCCGTCGCCCAGCCCCATACGGTATTGCATCAGGTCGAACCAGCCCTGCCCGTTGAGGAAATCGCGCACTTCGACGAGCCGCATGCCGTCATCATTGTCCGCGCCGACATAATCGGTCGCGCCGGGCAGCTTCAGGGCAAGGATCGCGGCAACAAGGAGGGCGCTGTAAAGAAGCACCGACGGCCATAGCCCGGACATCAAGGCGCGCAGCTTTGCGATCGACGATGGAGAGGTGGAAACATCGACCATCTGGGCAACATTCGTCATGAAGCGGATCTCACCGTTTTGAGTAGCAAGATCCTACTGCTGTCCTATCAAGAAACCGTAAAAGTCTTGCTGACAGGCGGCTTTCGCGGGCTTCATAGCTACTTGTTAACGGCCGGCATCTATTCTTGTGCGGATTTCTTCGCCACGGGTGTGATCATGACTGGATCGCGTATCGACAATCTGAATATTGCCGTGCTCTTACCCTGCTATAACGAGGCCGCCACCATCGGCGCCGTTGTCCGGGGCTTCAAGTCCGCGCTACCGGGCGCCCCCGTTCATGTCTACGACAACAACTCGACGGGATGGTACCGCGCTCCGCGCGATGCTCGCGGGCGCCCACGTCGTGCGCGAACGGCGGCAGGGCAAAGGTCACGTTGTCCGGCGCATGTTCGCCGACATCGACGCCGACATCTACATCATGGCGGATGGCGACGGGACGTACTCACCCGAGGACGCCGAGGAGCTCATCCGGACGCTGCTGACCGAGCGCGCCGACATGGTGGTGGGCACGCGACGCGGCGTCCACGCCGACGCTGGCAGACAGGGACATGCCTTCGGCAACAAGATCTTCAACATGCTGTACCGAACAATCTTCGGCACGGATTTTACCGACATCTTCTCGGGCTATCGCGTCTTTTCGCGTCGTTTTGTCAAAAGCTTCCCTGCCGTCTCGGCAGGCTTCGAGATCGAGACGGAAATGTCGGTTCATGCATCACGGCTGAAGCTGCCTGTCAGCGAACTGGAGCTGGATTACGGCCGCCGGCCTGAAGGCTCTCATTCGAAGCTTTCCACGTTCAAGGACGGCGCCAAGATCCTCTGGATGTTCGCGATGCTGATGAAGGAGACACGTCCCTTCGCCTTCTTTGGCATCATCAGCAGTTTTTTCATGCTGGCAAGCATGGCTTTCATGGCACCCGTGCTGATGGAGTATTTTCAAACCGGCCTCGTCAATCGGATGCCGACCTGGGTCTTGTCCATGGCACTGATGATGATCTCATTCATGGTCTTCACCGCAGGTCTCATTCTCGATTCCGTCGCGCGCTCGCGTTCAGAACAGCTGCGCATTTTCTATTTGAACGTCGCGGCCAGAAGCAACGGATCGACGACGTCCGAGCGCACGACTACCCCACACAAAAAGACGGCTCGCATCGCATGATTGCTCAGCGTGACATGGTATAATTTTCATGAACAGAGAAACCACGAACCGAATTCGCTTCGTTCTTGAAGACGTTCTGCCGCCATTTTTGCGGGACTCCGGCGTCTTTCGCTGGGCGGCGAAGCGTGTCTGGGGTGATCATATCAGTCACCTTGCGAGATTTCGCGAACGGGCGCCATTCCTTTCCGCGGAGGAATATGCCGAACTCTACCGCAATCATCCGCGTGTTCACGAAGGGACCGACAATTCCGCAGCATGCATTGACCGGATTGTGGGATCGATCGAAGGCGGAAGCATATGTGACGTCGGCTGCGGCACCGGAACCTTGCTGAGCCGCATCCAGTCGGCACATCCAAACCTTACCCGGCTCGTCGGGGTGGATTTCGTGATCGATGATGCATCGTCGCTTGCCGGCATCGAATACGTGGCCGCCAAGGTGGAGAGATTGCCTTTCGCCGATGGCGAATTCGATACCGTGATCTGCACTCACGTCATCGAGCATATTCTCGACTATCGGCAAGCCATCGCCGAACTGCGCCGTATTGCCAAGCGACAGCTCATCATCGTCGTGCCGCGGGAGCGCGAATATCGCTACACGTTCAACCCGCATTTCAACTTCTTCCCGTATACGCACTCGTTTCTGAGAGCCGTTCACCCGGTCCCCCCGACATTCGTCTGCGACGATATCGGGCGTGACATCTTCTATATGGAAGACAGGCAAGCTACGAATTGAAAGACGGCCTCATGCTCTCCAACCTTTCAATCAGCAACTGGGTCGGCCTTATCGGCACGCCGCTGCTCATCGCCTCCGGCCAGGTCCTGTTCAAAATGACAAGTGCGACCGCCGGCGAACTTAGTGTACGCAATCTGCTCGCGCTGTTTCTCAACCCCGTGCTGGTCGCGGCGCTTCTCCTCTACGGTCTGGGCACTATCATCTGGATCTATGTCCTCAAGGCCGTGCCGTTGACCATGGCCTATTCCTTCATGGGATTGACGTTCTGCTTCGTGCCTTTGCTGGCGCAGGTTTTTCTCGGCGAAGCCCTGACGCTACGCTACGCGATAGGTGCAGTCTTTATCATTGCGGGTATGCTGGCGATCAATGGCTGAGCGCGCGCGCAGTGCGTTGTTTTGGCGCTTCCTTGCACTGTCGATCGTCGGCGCGGCAGCCGACGTTCTACTCTACCTCTTGCTGCATGCCGCACTAAGCCCTTTCATCGCGCGTGCTCTCAGCCTGCTCGCTGCGCTCATCGTAATGCGCACTCTCTTGCGTTGGAGCAACGTGACCACTGGCGGCAGATTGGCCGTCAGTGACGCTGGTGTCGCGTCCATCCTGACGATCGCCGTCCTCTTGAACTACGGTCTGTTCGCCGCGCTGATCGCGATTTCGCCATCGCTGCAGCCACTCGCGGCGATGACATTTGCCTCGGTCACCTCGCTAGGCTTTAGCTGCGTCGGCTACCTGCGATTTGTGCTCCGCCGCGAATAAACCTCAGACAATTTCCCAGCCGTCCTTCTCGCTGGCGCGGTAGATCGCGTCGATGAATTTTTGGCTGAGCTTCGAGCTCTCCAGCGTCACGACCTCTTCCTTCTCGCCCTTGGCTGCACGCGCAAACGCTTCGGCTTCGCGTTTGTATTGCCGGCTATCCGGGAAGCGGAAGATCGTTGATTCATTGTGGCTGCGGTTGGTGAGCTCGATCTCCTCGGCGCCCCAGCGGTCGGCGTTGAACGGCGACTTGACCTCGATAAAGCCATCCGTGCCGTGGAACACCATGACCTGGCGGTTGGCAAGCTGGGTGGCGATATAGAAGCTCAGTTCGAAGTCACCGAAGTCGGCCTTGACGCTGGAATAGATGTCTGTACCGAACTCCGGGTCGCGTCGGGTGACCGCCTGTACGCGCAGCGGCTCCTTGCCTGTCGAGAAGCGCGTGCTGATCGTCGGGTAGACGCCAATATCGGGAAGCGCGCCGCCGCCGAGCTCCGGAATGTTGCGCATGTTGCCGGGGTCGCGATTGAAATAGGTGAAGGCACCCTGGACATGCTGAAGCGTGCCGATCGCACCGTCTGCGATCAGCGAGCGCACCTTCCGCCAGACCGGCGCATAGGTGACCATGTAGGCTTCGGTGATCAGGACCTTGTTGCGATCGCGGGCGGCGATCAGGCTGTCGATCTCATCGGCCTTGAGCGCGATCGGCTTTTCGCAGAGCACATGCTTGCCGGCATCGGCGGCCTTGATCGTCCACTCGACGTGCTGCGACGTCGGCAGCGGGATATAGACGGCGTCGATCTTGTCGGAGGCCAGCATTTCCTCGTAGGAGCCGAAGGCGTGGGGAACGGAGAAACGATCCGCCATCTCGCGCGCTCTCGCCAGATCGCGGCTGGCAACAGCCGTCACGACGCAGTTTTCCGCATCCTGGATAGCCGGGACGACGAGTTCGCGGCCGATCTTCGCGGTCGAAAGAATACCAAAACGCAGCATAGCCTGGGTCCTCTCCTGGTTCGATTTTCGGGCACCTTAGTGAGGCGACGACTGCGGCGCAATGGCGCGATCACAATTCGCGGAGTTGGTTTCCATCTGGCCCTCGCCGCGCTAGGTTAATCCCCGGCGGTGTTCTGCCGCGGCAGCGATTTCAATCAATTCAGCACTTTAGGAGAGCGCCATGGATATGCGCCGTCTTGGAAAAACTGGCCTTTCGATCGCCCCGATCGTCTTCGGCGGCAACGTCTTCGGCTGGACCGCCGATGAGAAGACCTCCTTTGACATTCTCGACGCCTTCTTCGACGCTGGCCTCAACACAATCGACACGGCTGATGTCTATTCGGCCTGGGTGCCCGGCAACAAGGGCGGCGATTCCGAGGAGATCATCGGCAAGTGGCTGAAGCGCGGCAAGGTTTCCCGCGACAAGGCCGTCATCATCACCAAGGTCGGCTCCGACATGGGACAGGGCAAGACGCTGAAGGAGAGCTACATCCTGAAAGCAGTCGAGGATTCATTGCGCCGGCTGCGGACCGACCATATCGACCTATACCTCTCGCACTGGCCGGACGAGAACACGCCCTACGAGGAAACGCTCGGCGCGTTCGCCAAGCTGAAGCAGCAGGGCAAGATCCGCGCGATCGGCTGCTCTAACCTGGACGCTGCGCAGCTCCGGGCCTCCTTCGATGCGGCCGAGACGTCCGGCGCGCCGCGCTATGACGTCATCCAGCCGGAATACAATCTCTATGAACGCGCAAGCTTCGAGGGGCCGCTGGCCGATCTCTGCGTCAAGGAAGACATCGGCGTCATCACCTATTTCAGCCTGGCCGCTGGCTTCCTCTCCGGAAAGTATTGCACGAAGGCCGACACGGAAGGCCGTGCCCGCGAAGGCCGCGTCGCTCAATACCTCGACGACAAGGGCTTGCGGATCCTCGCAGCGCTCGACAAGGTGGCTGTGGAGACGGGCGCCAAGCCGGCCGAGATTGCGCTTGCCTGGCTGCTCAGAAAGAAGGGCGTGACGGCGCCGATCGCCAGTGCTACCAGCCTGTCCCAGCTTGAGAGCCTGACCCGGTCGGCGACGCTTGCGCTGTCTGGCGACGCCATGGCGCTGCTCGACAAGGCCGGCGCCTGACGGGAGGAAACGATGACCGTGACGATCCGCGACGCGAGACCCGAGGACGAGGCGCGCTGGCGCGAGCTTTGGGCCGGCTACCTCGCCTTCTATGAAGTCACGGTCGATGCCGACATCACCGATGCGACGTGGCGCCGGGTCTTCGATCCGGCGTCCGCGATCTTCATGCGCGTAGCTGACGTGGACGGCCGGGTCATGGGCTTCACGCTCTGCCTGACGCACGAAGGCACCTGGATCCGCGGCAAGGATTGCTACCTCGAGGACCTGTTTGTCGATCCTAACGCCCGCGGCATGGGCGTGGGCCGGGCATTGATGGACGATCTCGTTTCGCTCTGCAGGAAAAACGGCTGGTTGCGCCTCTACTGGCACACGAGCGAGCAGAACAAGACAGCGCGGGCGCTTTACGACAGCTACGTCGAGAGCGACGGGCACATTCGCTACCGCATCAATTTCTGAGCGGTGCAAAGCCCTCATAGTAGTGCGCGTGGCTGCCCTCCCAATTCTCCATGCCGGGCTTGGTCAGGATGCCGCGCGGTCTGACATAGCTCTGGATCACGCGCCGCGGCCGCTCGTGCCACTGGATATTGAAAGCCCAGAGCTTCGGAAAGAAACAGAGCGATGCATAGGGCAGATGGTCGTGAATCCACCAGGCGAGCCGCTGCCAGTCCTCTTCATTCCTGTAGTTGTCGACCATCCACGGTACGACGACGCAGGCGGTGGCGCCCATGCAGCCATCGAAGTCGCGAACATCCCAGATATGGTCAGCGGTCGTCGCCGCGTTTGACGAGCAGTTGAGATTATTGCGATTGCCGAACTGGTTGACCTCAGCGGAGCGATAGCCGGAGCGGATATGCAACCGGCCGAAGGTCGCCTGCAGCGGTTCCAGCAGTTCCTCGCAAAGCCGCCTTCCGGCTTCGATCGCCAGCTCCGGATTATCCGGGATGTTTGGAATGCGATAGAAATCAGCAATTTCCGAATGCAGGAAGTCGCGCATGAAGAAATTCTTCGAAAGGCGCGCGCGTCCCAGCTCTTCCAAGCCCTTCAGCGATCCTGGTTTCTTCACGAACAGCTCCCGTTGGTTGAACGCGCCTCAGTCTGCCTTCATTGGTGATCGGCACCACCCGAAAAGACCCTCGACGATCTATTCTACGCTACGTTGAAAGATATCTACTTTGCCGAACGGCAGATTCTGCGCGTTGCCGAAAATGGCCCGTGCGGCCCAATCGAAGGAGCCGAAGGCCGGCTTCGAAAAGCATCGGGAGCAGACCGAGGGACATGTCGAGCGCCTGCAGGAGGTTTTCGAACTGGTCGGCAGGCGCGCTCAGGGCAAGACCTGCGAGGCTATCCAAGGCATCATTGCCGAAGGCGAAGAGATCATCGAAGAATTCAAAGGGTCGGCGGCTATCGATGCAGGTCTCATTTCCTCGGCGCAGGCGGTGGAGCAATACGACATCGCCCGCTACGGCACGCTGAAGACCTGGGCGCAGACGCTCGGCAAGAAGGATGTCGTCGCCCTGCTCGACAAGACGCTGCAGGAAGAAACGGCAACCGACAAGACGCTGTCGCAGCTTGCAACAACAGCCGCAAACCAGAAGGTCGCCGCCTGATTGTCGATCAGGTGGGAGTGAATGCCCGTGGCGTCACTCCCGCGTCAGCCAATATACCGGAAGAAGTCGATGAAGGCGCGCAGAGCGGGCCGCATCTGGCGTCGGCTGGGATAGTAGATGAACGGCCCGGGATAGGGTGAACACCAGTCTTCGAGCACGCGGACGAGCTTGCCGCTTGCCAGTTCGTTCTCGACACGCAGATCGAAGAGATAAGCGAGCCCGGCGCCGTTCAGTGCTGCCATCAACGCGAGCCTGTCCTCGGCGACGATCAACGGCCCGTCGACTGCAACGACGAGTTCCTGCCCATCCTTCTCGAACTCCCAGCGATAGATCGTGCCATTGGTGAAGCGCCGCTTGATGCAGCGATGATGGACGAGATCGGAAGGATGCAGAGGCTTGGGGTGTCGCCCGAAATACTCGGGAGAACCCGCAATCACCGTCGTCAGGCTGGGCGAGGCCCGCACTGCGATCATATCCGCCTCAAGGCTCTCCTCCAGCCGGATCCCGGCATCGAAACCTTCCCTGACAATATCGGTGAAGCCATCCTCATTGGCGATCTCCAGGGTGATGTCGGGATAGCGGTTCAGGAACTCGCCGAGCCGCGGCGCAAGAAGGATGTCCGAGGCAAAGCGCGGGGCGGTGATGCGTAGATTGCCGGCCGGTCTTCCGCCGGCCTCGGTGAGGGCTTCCAGCGCGATCCCGATCTCCTCCAGCGCCGGCTTCAGGCGCTGCAGCAGAAGGCGTCCCTCCTCGGTCGGCGCCACGCTGCGTGTCGTTCGCGCCAGCAGCCGGACGCCGAGGCTTTCTTCAAGGCTTGAGATCGCATGGCTGACAGCAGAAGGCGCGATCTGCAATTCCTTGGCGGCTGCGCGAAAGCTTCGCCGTTCGGAAACGGCGGCAAGAACGGCGAGTTGGGCAAGCTGTGTCCGGTTCATTGATCCAACAGTTAGAACAGCCTGTTATATATTGCACGTATTTTTTGATGATTGATCGGGCGCTACGTTACTTCGGTACCGCCGGTATCGACCGCGGTTTGAACTTCGCTCGACAAGGGAGCCTTCGCATGAAAACCCGCAAACTCGGAAACGATCTGACCGTCTCTGCCGTCGGCCTCGGCTGCATGGGCATGAGCTTCGCCTATGGCGCAAGCGACGAGAACGAGGCGATCAAGACGCTGCACCGCGCCGTCGAACTCGGCATCACCTTCTTCGATACGGCCGAAGTGTACGGTCCCTATACCAATGAACAGCTTCTCGGCCGGGCATTGAAGCCGGTGCGCGACCGCTTCGTCATCGCCACCAAGTTCGGCTTCAAGCTCGATTCGGAGAAATCGGGACCGGCCGCAATGACGGGTCTCGACAGCCGCCCGGAAAACGTGAAGCGGGTCGCCGAGGCTTCGCTGAAGCGCCTCGGCGTCGAGACGATCGACCTCTTCTACCAGCATCGGGTGGATCCTGATGTGCCGATCGAAGACACTGTGGGCGCCATGGCGGAGCTGGTGCGGGAAGGCAAGGTTCGCGCACTCGGTCTCTCGGAGGCCGGCAGCGCCACGATCCGTCGTGCGCATGCGGTCCACCCGATCGCGGCCCTGCAGAGCGAATATTCGCTTTGGTCCCGCGATCCCGAAGACGGCGTTCTCGACACCTGCCGCGAACTGGGCATCGGCTTTGTGCCCTATAGCCCGCTCGGCCGCGGCTTTCTGACAGGCTCGATAAAGAAGCCGGAGGATCTCGGCGTCGACGACTTCCGGCGTCAGCTGCCCCGCTTCCAGTCCGGCAATTTCGACGCGAACGCCGCCCTCGTGGCCAAACTCGAAACGCTCGCGGAGGAAAAGGGCGTGACGGCCGCGCAGCTTGCCCTCGCCTGGGTGCTGCACCAGGGAGACGACGTCGTGCCGATCCCCGGCGCCCGCAAGTTCCATCATCTCGAGCAGAACGCCGCGGCAGCGGACATCGCACTCAGCGCATCCGAACTGGCTGAGCTGAGCGACGCCATTCCGCTCGATCAGATCGCCGGCAAGCGCTACACGGAGGCATCACTCGCGATGACCAACCTCTAACCGAAAGGTTTGAAGCCTCAAACGCATGCCGCATCCTTCGGCGACCTTGCCGCAAGCAGTCCCTGCACTATGCTATGGACATGTTCTGGCGAGGTGATGCATGTCGGACCAGCAAGCAATCGAAGCAGTCGTTCATCTCTACGTCGAAGGCATGACCTTCGCCAACGAAGCCGCATTGCGGAAGGCCTTTCATCCGCAATGCGCCATCATCGGGCACTACGAAAACGCCGTCGAGTGGCTGAACCGGGAAGAATTCATTGCCGCAATCGTCGCCGAAGGCTCGGCACCACCCGGAACGCAGCCGCACATGGACATCCAGATGCTTGACGTCGTCGGCGATGCGGCGAGCGTGAAGGTCAGCGACAATTTCGCCGGAATGCTCTTTACCGACTATCTGTCGATGCTGAAGATCGAAGGCCGCTGGATGATCGTCAACAAGCTCTACTATCTGCACACATAGAAACGCCGGCGAGACGATCGCCGACGTTTGATCTTACGAAGTGCGATGCGCTCAACCTCTGAGGACGCCGCCGGTGAACTTTGTCACGCTGGCGACGATCTTCTCGGTCAGCGCCTCGAAATCCTCGTCCGTCAGCGTGCGCTCGACCGGCTGGATCTGCACCTCAATTGCCACCGACTTCTTGCCGTCGCCGAGCGACGCACCTTCGAAGACGTCGAAGACATTGACTGATGTGACCAGCTTGCGGTCAGCACCGCTCGCAGCCTTGATGATCGCGCCAGCTTCCACTGCCTTGTCGACGACGAAGGCGAAGTCGCGCTTGACGGCCTGGAACGGCGAAAGCTCCAGCGCCGGCTTGGTGCGGGTCGCTTTCTTCTTCGGCTCGGGCATGGCGTCGACATAGACTTCGAAGCCGCACAGCGCGCCGGAAACATCGAGCGCCTCAAGCGTCGAGGGATGGAATTCGCCGAAATAGCCAAGCACGACCTTCGGACCCATCTTGATCGTGCCGGAGCGGCCGGGGTGGTACCATTCAGGCCCGCCCTGTTCGATCTGGATGTTGCCCATCGGCAGGCCGCAGGCTTCGATCACGGCGAGCGCATCGGCCTTGGCATCGAAGACATCGACCGGCTTGCCGCCGCCCTTGACATTGTTCGACCACATGCGGCCAGCGCCGGCCAGCGATGCGCTCCCGCGGCGGATGCCGCCAGCGACGCGGCGCTGGCCTTCCGGCCGGTCGTTCTCATAGGTACCGGACACTTCGAAGATGGCGACGTCGCCAAAGCCCTTGTCGGCATTGCGCTGGGCGGCGCTGAGCAGGCCCGGCAGCAGCGAGGGGCGCATGTCGGACATGTCTGACGCAATCGGGTTGGCAAGCTTGAGCGCCGGCGAGCCGCCGCCGAAGAGTTTCGCCTGATCTTCAGAAATGAAGGACCAGTTGACCGCTTCCAGCATGCCACGCGAAGCAAGTGCACGCTTGGCGATGCGGGTGCGGATCTGCAGCGCCGTCAGGATCTTGCCGTTGACGGCCGCATGGCTTTCCAGCGGCGCCGGCTTGATGTTATCGACGCCGTGAATGCGCATGACCTCTTCGACGAGATCGGCCTTGCCATCGACATCGGGACGCCAGGAGGGAACGGCGACCGAGACACGCTCGCCGGAGCCCGTAACCTTGAAGCCGAGACGCGTCAGGATCTCGGTGCTTTCCTCAGTGGAAACGTCGAGGCCCGTCAGCCGCCTCACCTCGGAGAAGGGGAAATCGACGATTTTCGGCTCGTAGCCCTTGTAGCCGACGACCTCTGCCCTGGCGGCAGTGCCGCCGCAGAATTCGAGGACCAGTTCGGTGGTGCGCTCGAGGCCCGGAACCATGTATTCCGGATCGACGCCGCGCTCGAAGCGATAGCGGGCATCGGTGATGATGCCGAGGCCACGGCCAGACTTGGCGATGTTCATCGGATCCCAGAGCGCGGATTCGAGCAGCACATCGGTGGTGTTTTCATCGCAGCCGGAATGCTCGCCGCCCATGATGCCGCCGATCGACTCGATACCCTCTTCGTCTGATATGACGACGTTGTTGGCATTGAGCGTGTATTCCCGCTGATCGAGGGCGAGGACGGTCTCGCCTTCTTTGGCGCGGCGCACGGTCAGGTTACCCCTGACCTTGGCGGCGTCGAAGACGTGCATCGGCCGGCCCTGATCGAAGGTCATGTAGTTGGTGATGTCGACAAGCGCATTGATCGGGCGAAGGCCGATGGCGAGCAGCCGCTGCTGCACCCATTTCGGGCTCGGGCCGTTGTTGACGCCGCGCACCAGACGCAGCGCAAAGCCCGGGCAGAGCTTGGCGTCGTCGAGATCGAGCGTCAGCTTGACCGGTGTTTCGCCGTCGACAGCGAAGGATGCCACGGAACGCGTCTTTAGCGTACCGAGGCCGGAGGCTGCCAGATCGCGGGCGATGCCGTAGATCGAGGTACAATCCGGACGGTTCGGCGTCAGATTGATCTCGATCAGCGGATCATCGAGATGGGCATAAGCCGCATAGCTTTGGCCAATCGGCGCATCTTCCGGCAGGTCGATAATCCCTTCGTGATTATCGGAGATCATCAGTTCCTTCTCGGAGCACATCATGCCGTGGCTCTCGACACCGCGGATGTTGCCGACGGCAAGCATCGCCTCGATGCCTGGAACATAGGTGCCGGGTGCCGCGAAGGCGCCGATCAGGCCGGCGCGCGCATTCGGCGCACCGCAGACCACCTGGACGGGAGCGCCGTTGCCTGTGTCGACCGACAGGACCTTCAAGCGATCGGCCTGCGGATGCTTTTCCGCCGACAGCACCTTGGCGATGACGAAGGGCTTGAACGCCGCCTTGTCGTCGACGTCCTCGACCTCGAGCCCGATCTGGGTCAGGCGGGTGCAGATTTCATCGAGGGTGGCATCCGTTTCCAGATGATCCTTCAGCCAGGAAAGTGTGAACTTCATAATCTCTATCCTCCCTTACGCGCTCAGACCACCGAACAGCGTCGGCATGTCGAGCGGGCGGAAGCCGTAATGGGTCATCCAGCGGACGTCGGCGTTGAAGAAGTCGCGCAGGTCGGGCATGCCGTACTTCAGCATGGCGATGCGGTCGAGACCCATGCCCCAGGCAAAGCCCTGATACTCGTCTGGATCGAGGCCACCGGCGCGCAGCACGTTCGGGTGCACCATGCCGCAGCCGAGGATTTCCATCCAGTCGGTGCCTTCGCCAAACTTGACGATCGGGCCGGAGCGGTCGCACTGGATGTCGACCTCGAAGGACGGTTCAGTAAAGGGGAAGAAGGACGGGCGGAAACGCATCGTCACGCTGTCGACCTCGAAGAAGGTCTTGCAGAATTCTTCCAACACCCAACGGATATTGGCAACGTCGGCCTTCTTGTCGACGACCAGGCCTTCGACCTGATGGAACATCGGCGAGTGGGTGGCATCGCTGTCCTGGCGGTAGGTCTTGCCCGGGATGATGATGCGGATCGGCGGCTTCTGCGCTTCCATGGTGCGCACTTGCACCGGCGAGGTGTGTGTGCGCAACACCTTGCGCTCACCGTTCTCATCAGGATTGAAGAAGAAGGTGTCGTGCATCTCGCGGGCCGGATGGCCTTCCGGGAAGTTCAGTGCCGTGAAGTTATAGTAATCGGTCTCGATATCGGGGCCCTCGGCGATCGAGAAGCCCATGTCGCCGAAGATCGCGGTGATCTCGTCGACGATCTGGCTGATCGGATGGATGCGGCCACGCTCGGCCGGCGACGAGCGGACGGGCAGACTGACGTCGACAGTTTCTGCCTTCAGGCGTGCATCGATCGCTGCCTTCTTGAGCTCCGCCTTGCGGGCCGTGATCGCATCCATCACGGCGTTCTTCAGCGCGTTGATGGCGGCGCCGCGCGTCTGGCGCTCTTGCGGCGTCATCGAACCAAGCGTCTTCAGGAGCTCGGAGACCGAACCCTTCTTGCCGAGCGCGCCGACACGCACGGCTTCGATCGCCGGCTCGTCGGCAGCGGCTGCCACATCAGACAGAAGTTGCTTTTCCAGGGTTTCGAGTTCGGTCATCTTTTCCTGCCTCACGGGGCGTCAGTCTTGTCGATAATTCACGAAAACATGCATCGGATAGCTGGATTGCCACGATGAAGCGTCGCAGATCACTACCCATGTGCACGCGGCCAATCAACCGGGCACACCATAAAAAGCGGCTGAGAAAGCCTGTGTGTTTGCCCAGTTCGACCGTGGCCTCGAACGGCACATCACCAACCGGACCCCGCTGGGCCTCTGCCGAACCTTCCCGAAGCCTTTCGGTAGAAACAAAAGAACCCGCGCAAGCCTTGCCAGCGCGGGTTCAAAATCATCGAAACAAAAGTTCGAATGGCGCCGGCTTAGTTGACGGCTGCTTCAAACTCGTTCTTCGTACCAGCGTCCTTCAGGTACTCGAGCGCCTTCTTGGAGGCAGCAACGAGTGCACCGAATGCTTCCGGCTCATGGATAGCCATGTCGGAGAGAACCTTGCGGTCGACTTCGATGCCAGCCTTGTTCAGGCCGTCGATGAAACGGCCGTAGGTCAGGCCGAATTCGCGGACAGCAGCGTTGATGCGCTGGATCCAGAGGGCGCGGAAGTTGCGCTTGTTGATCTTGCGGTCGCGATAAGCGTACTGCTTCGAACGATCGACGGCAGCCTTCGCGGCGCGGATGGTGTTCTTGCGGCGGCCATAAAAGCCCTTGGCGGCCTTCAGAACCTTCTTGTGCTTGGCGTGGGCGGTAACGCCTCTTTTTACACGTGCCATTTCATGATCTCCTTAATCTAAAGCGTTCGCGGAATAGTCTCAGAGACCGTTCGGCAGGTAGTTCTTCACGACCTTGCGGCCATCCGGTTCTGCGAGAACCATGGTGCCACGTGCATCGCGGATGAACTTGTTGGTACGCTTGATCATGCCATGGCGCTTGCCAGCAGCTGCAGCCTTGACCTTTCCGGTCGCGGTGATCTTGAACCGCTTCTTGGCGGAGGACTTCGTCTTCATCTTGGGCATTTTGCTACTCCGTTTCTGTACCCCCGGCTGCTTCACCAAAGAAGCCTTCTCGCGATGCCCGATACCGGCCGTCGCAACAAGGTGCGGGAGCGTTGTTGTTGATCTGCGGCTCCGGTGACGAACCGTTCCGCAAGCATTCGAAACTGCCACGGCATGCCCTGCCGGTCAGTTCGGACGCGCGCTTATAACCGCAGCGTCATAAAAGTGCAACGGGGCAGCCGATGAATCTTCTAGGCCATTGCCGGCGGGCGGGCGGGCATGGCGGAGAGCGTCAGTTTCACCTCAAGCCCACCCAGCCGCGAGGTAGCCAGATCGAGCCGGCCGCCATGAGCCTGCCGTTGAGCACATCCTGTCAGATTGGGTAAGCACCAACCCAAAATACAAAAGCCGCCCTCACGGACGGCTTTGATACGAGAGTGGCGTGCGCTTCACTTCGGCGCAAGCACCATCATCATCTGGCGGCCTTCGAGCTTGGGCTCGGCTTCGACCTTTGCGAACTCGGTCGTATCGGCCTTCACTTGCTGCAGCAGCTTCATGCCGAGTTCCTGGTGCGCCATTTCACGGCCGCGGAACTTCAGTGTCACTTTGACTTTGTCGCCTTCCTCAAAGAAGCGGCCCATCGCCTTCATCTTCACCTCATAGTCATGGGTGTCGATGTTCGGGCGCATCTTGATTTCTTTGACTTCGACGATCTTCTGCTTCTTGCGCGCCTCAGCCGCCTTCTTCTGGTTTGCGTATTTCAGCTTGCCCAGATCGAGGATCTTGCACACAGGCGGTTCAGCATTGGGGGAAATTTCCACCAGGTCGAGTCCGGCTTCTTCTGCCATTCTCAGGGCCTGGTCTGTGGCCACGACGCCTAAATTCTGTCCTTCAGCATCGATCAGCTGAACTTTGGGAATGCGAATTTCCCTGTTCGAGCGCGGCCCTTCCTTAACGGGCGCGTCGTTTTTAAAAGGTCTGCGAATGGTCGTATTCTCCTCGCGTTGTTTCGGATCGCTGCAGCCTGGCACCTCCAATAACGGACGTACAAACGTAGTTTCGCCATCGCTGCAACGGAGTCAGTAACATCCTTTAGCGGAAAAATCATCTGCTGTCAGCCTGTCAAGAATCTGTTTTATAGGCCAAAACAACTGGAGTTCCGCGATGTCTGACGCAAATCTCACTCATGACCAAGAATATCTGACCGTCGGACAGGGCGAAGCTGCGCGCGAGATCGCATATTTCGCGCGAAGCCAATCTGGCCAAGCAGGTGGCCCAACCCTCGTCTGGCTATCCGGATACCGCTCCGACATGAGCGGCAGCAAGGCGGTCGAATTGGACAAGTTCGCAGCGGAAAATGGCCTCGCATGCCTGCGCCTCGACTATTCCGGTCATGGTCTATCCGGCGGCAAATTTACCGACGGGACGATCTCGCGCTGGCTGGAGGAAGCGCTTGCCGTGATCCTCCATAAAGCACCCGAACGCATTCTCATCGTCGGATCGTCGATGGGCGGATGGATTGCCTTGCGGCTCGCCCAGGAGCTCGCCAAGCGGCAGGACGGGCCGAAGGTGGACGGTATGGTACTGATTGCGCCGGCTCCCGACTTTACCTCCGATCTGATCGAACCGAACCTCACGAAGAAAGAGAAAGCCTCGCTGGTCGAGCACGGATACTTCGAAGAGCAATCGGCCTACAGCCCGGAGCCGAACATCTATACGCGGGCGCTCATGGAGGACGGGCGCGATAACAGCGTGCTCAAGGGCATCATCGAGACCCACTGCCCGGTGCATATCCTGCAAGGCATGAAGGATCCCGACGTTCCCTATCAGCACGCCATGAAGCTCGTGGAACATCTTCCCGCCGACGACGTCGTGCTGACCTTGGTGCGTGATGGCGATCACCGGCTGTCGCGACCCCAGGACATCGCGCGCATGTTTGCTGCGGTCAAAGGGCTGATCCGCTAAGCCAAACGATACCAGCTGTGCCAAATCCTAACGGATTTTAACCATGTTGGTGGGTAGCAGCCCCCTCCCCAGAAGTAACGATTGACTCTCCGAGCCTCCGTCCGTTAACTTTTTGTTAACAATACATGGGCGATGCAAGGGAAGAGCGGGCGTGCGGATCAAGGGTTTCGTCGTGGCCATGATGGCCGTGTTTGCTATGTCGACAGCCGCGACGCCGGCTTCCACCAACAACCTTTCGATGGTCACTGGCGCTGCCACTTCCCAACCGATCGGCCATTACGACTTCTGCCAGACCCATCGCAATGAATGCGGCCCGAACCGCAATGTCTCGCCGGCCGAGATGTCGGATGCGAAATGGGGAATGGTGCGCTCGGTCAACTCCATGGTCAACCACAGCATCACGCCGATGACCGACAAGGAAATCTACGGCAGGGATGAGGTCTGGGCCTATCCGACGACCGCCGGCGATTGCGAGGATTTCGCCTTGTTGAAGCGTCGCATCCTTATCCAGCGCGGAGTTTCGCCGGCTAATCTTCTTCTCACGGTGGTCCGCAAGCCAGACGGCGAGGGCCATGCTGTGCTGACGCTGCGCACCAGCAACGGCGACTTCGTGCTCGACAACCTGGCATCCAACGTCAAGCCGTGGTTCGACACCCCCTATTCCTTTATCAAGCGCCAGTCGAGCAACAATGCCGGCCGCTGGGTCACTATCGAAAATGGCCGCGACGTTCTCGTCGGTGCTCTGAAGTAGACGATATCGGATTGAGGAATAAAGGCTGGCGAGATGCCGGCCTTTACTCGTTGGGAACTTCGCAGCACCATATCCCGGGCTTCGCTAAGGCTCAGGCGCTAGGTGTAGCAATCGATTCACTGGATCGAATTGCTCCGGCTGCGTCGGACCTCGCCTCACCCATTGCCGATCAGAATGCCGGCACCGAGAACAAGGCTGCCGCCAACGACCACCTGCAGTGCGGCGCGCAGGAATGGCGTTTCCATGTACCTGTTCTGGATGAAGGCAATCGCCCAGAGCTCGAAGATCGCAATGACCACGGCCATCGTCGTTGCGGTCCAGAAATTCGGTATCAGGTAGGGCAGTGTATGACCGAGACCGCCAAGCGCGGTCATGACACCGCAGGCGATACCGCGTTTGATCGGGGAACCGCGGCCTGAAATCTTACCGTCGTCGTGCGCCGCTTCCGTGAAGCCCATCGAGATGCCGGCGCCCACGGATGCCGACATGCCGACAAGAAAGGTCTGCCAGGTGTCGTGAGTGGCAAAGGCGGCTGCGAAGATCGGGGCCAACGTCGACACCGAGCCGTCCATCAGGCCGGCAAGGCCGGGCTGCACATAGGTGAGCACCAGTTGGCGGCGAGCGGCGTGATCTTCCTCCGCCTTGACCTGCGCAGGCGTGTGCTTGTCGCCCAGGATGCGGGTAATGTCCTCGTGGCCCTGCTCCGCCAATGCGAGGTCACCGAGCAACTGTCGGGTCTGCGCATCCGTGACGCGCCGGGCCGCTTCGACATAGAAGCGATAGGCCTGCCGCTCCATCGCTTCGGCTTCGCTCCGGATCTTTTCCAGCGGAAGGCTGCGCCGCAGCCAGTCGGGCTTGCGTTCATAAAACCCTTGCACATGCTCTCGACGAATGAGCGTGATGCGCTCGCCGAACCGCTGGCGATAGATTGCAATCAGGGACTTGCGATGCGTGTCTTCGACCTCGGCCATCTCGTCGAAGACTTTCGCAGACGCGGGATAGTTGCTGCGCAACATGTCGGCGTAGGCGAGATAGATGCGCGCATCCTCCTCCTCGGACCCAATCGCGAGTGCGAGTATTTCCTGTTCGGACAAAGAATCGAACGAACGCTTGGATAACCTCAAAAGCTTGCGCAGCATGACAACCTCGATTTTAGAACCGTTCTAAAATAAGAGTCGCCGACGCTTCGGTCAAGTTTGCCAGGGCATGGAAGCGAGAGAGAATCAGTGGACGGTCACGACAAGTAAAATGACCTGCCATTCGCACGCGCTTGCCGCCCTTAACTGGCATCGGAATAGCGTGCACGTTACAGTCTATGCCTACGCCGAAAGTGTATGGCTGCAGGCTCAAAAACCACAGCAAAAGCAGGATGAAGTTTGCAACTATCAGGTTGCGATATTACAAAAGGCGGGCATAGTACTAGCGCATTTGATTGTATTATAAGGGAACACAGCAGTGCCAGATCCGGTAGATATTATTGTCGGCAGAAATGTACGGACACTCAGGGCCAAACGACGCATATCGCAGCTGGAACTGGGAGAGGCGCTGGGGCTGACTTTTCAACAGATTCAGAAATACGAGAAAGGCACCAATCGCGTATCTGCAAGCAAACTTCACCAGATCGCGGTCTTTCTCGGCGTGGATATTTCGGAGTTGTTCGAGGGGGCCAACCCGACTGACGGATTAGCGCGACCGGGGCTGAGTCCCGAAGCCTATGAGCTCGCCCTCCACTACGACAAGCTTCGCTCCACGGCGGGCAAGGAGGCCGTAAAAACCATCCTGTCGATCATGACCGGTGACAGCTACGCCGAGGCTTTGGGCTGAGTTCTGCAGTCAGTCAGTGCAGTTCGCACTCGTGAAGCGCGACAAGCAGATCGTCCTGTGTCTGATGGCCGGCATGATAGAGATCGATCGCGATGCTGGCGATGGAAAGTCCCTGCTGGCTGCGCAGCTTGATGTTGCGCTCGGCACACCAAGCATAGAGCGCGCCGGCAAGAACATCGACATCGTCAGACTGGAAAGACAAAGAAGTGGCTGCTGCCGTCATGGAAGTTGCCCTCGGTTTTTTGGTTGATCCCCGGGAAGATACTGGTGGCTTTGTGTATCTTTGCAAAGCGCCATTCACTGCCTGCGTTAACGCAAGGCAGAAGCGCGGGCGCGCTTGTTTCATTATGGAGCAGTCGGCGGGCGACGACGCTATTCCGATGCCTCCTTGAAGTCCATCGAGGCCGAACATGCCGCTATCGCATCCAGCATCTTCTCGAATCGCGGATGATCGCGCACCGAATCGAGGTCCGAATCATGCTTGAACCACAGGATGTGATAGCAAGACGACTGCGGCAGTAGCGCTTCCAGCAGGTCGAGCGCGGCGTCGCATTCGTTCAGCAGCGCATAGACGCACGCGATGTTGTATTGCGCAACAATGTCGTCTGGATCGATCATCTGGGCACGCTTAACCCATTCCTTTGCTCCTTCGGCGTCGCCCAGGTGAGCCAACGCAAGCGCTCCACGATGAGCGGGTCCCGAATTTTCCGGATGGCGCTCCAACGCCTGCTCGGCGCGCTCGATGCATACGCGCGCCCAATGCTCCCGTTCCTCCATCAGCCCAAGCGACCGACAGGCGCTCATCAGGTGGATCGGCGATAGATAGTCGTCGGGGCGTATCTCGGCTGCCCTGGTGAAAAAGGTGATCGCGCCCTCGAACTTGCCCTGCATGAAGAGGAAGCGTCCGTAATGGAAGTTGACCTCATAGAGATCGGGTTCCAAAGCGAGAGCCTTCTCGAACTCGACAAGCGCCTCCTCGTCTCGGCCGTCCTGGTGCAAGGCCAAGCCTCGCGAGGCATGTGCCTCCGCAAGGTTTGGATCGAGTGCGAGCGCCTTGGCGCTCAGGCTGAGAATCCCCTGCAGCGTATACTCACCGGCGTGCCAGTCGCGCAGCGCCGACTCGCAATCCGCCATGCCGGCAAAGGCACGCGCATATTCCGGATCCAGCGCGACCGCCGTTGCAAACATGCGCCGCGCCAGAAGCAGGTAAGGTCTTGTCCAGGTGTGGGAAAGCTGCCGGCCGCGCAGATAATAGGTATAGGCTTCGACATTGGATGTCGGTTCGGCTTCGATCGCTCGCCGCTCCTCGGGCAGCAGCTTGATCTTGAGTTGATCGACGATCGCGTGGGTGATCTCGTCCTGGATGGCAAAGATATCGGTCAGATCGCGGTCAAACCGATCGGCCCACAGGTGACCACCATTCCTCGCATCGATCAGCTGCCCGGTGATGCGGACACGCTGCCCGACCTTGCGCACGCTCCCCTCGAGAACGAAATCGACGCCAAGCTCGGCTGCGACCTGCTTCACCTGCACGGATTTGCCCTTGTAGGTGAAGGCGGTATTGCGCGCGACGACGTAAAGGTTCGAAACCTTGGAGAGATCGGTGATGATGTCTTCGGTGATGCCGTCCGAAAAATACTCCTGCTCGGCGTCGCCGCTCATGTTGGTGAAAGGCAGCACGGCAACGAGCTGCTTGTGCTTTTCCCTGGCAGCGGTCAACGCGGCCTTGTTCACCTTCAATGGCAATGCCCGCCGCGGGGAGATCGCATAGACCCGGACCGGCTCCTTGATGTTCTTGAGCCTGTGTTCACCGCGATCCTCGAAGGACAGGTCGAGCCGTGAACCGACATGGTCTCTGACCGAGGCGGAAACGGCAATGCCACCGGGTTCAGCCAGTGTTTCCAGTCGGGCGGCAACATTGACGCCATCCCCGAAGATATCGCCCTCCTCAACGATCACATCGCCCAGATGGATGCCGATGCGAAATTCGATGCGCTTGTCCTCCTCCAGGACCGACAGGTTTCGCTGAGCAGCTTCCCGCTGCACCTCATCGGCGCAGGCGACGGCATTCACGATACTGGAGAATTCGACCAGCATGCCATCGCCGGTCAGCTTGACGACGCGGCCGCGATGCTGCGCAATCTTCGGATTGAGAAGCTCCGTGCGGCAGTTTTTCACCGCGCTCAGGGTCCCGGATTCGTCTGAGCCCATCAATCGGCTGTAGCCGACGATGTCTGCTGCGAGGATGGCTGCGAGACGGCGTTCCAAGTGTCCCCCGGCGCTGCGATGTTGCTAGGCTCACCAATTTAACCTTTTATTATCTCAATGTCCCACCAATCATTTGGTTGATCCAGGATAATAAAGCGATTTTGAATGTGAACGTCGAGCCAGCGCAACAACCGTGTATAGTCGAGCCGGAACAGCAAATAACAAAGGCCCGGTTACAACAACCGGGCCTTTGCGACGTTTCATCGATGATTGATCAGTTCTCGAAGAATTCCTTCATTCGCGCGAAGAACCCGGTCGATTCCGGATTGTTCTCCTTCGAGGAAAGCTGCTCGAACTCCTGAAGAAGTTCACGTTGACGCTTCGTCAGTTTCTGCGGCGTCTCAATCTGGATCTGGATATAGAGGTCGCCCGTTTGCGGCGAACGCAGCACCGGCATACCCTTGCCCTTCAGGCGGAATTGCTTGCCAGCCTGCGTGCCCTCCGGCACCGTCACGCGTGACTTCGTGCCGTCGAGCGTCGCTACGTCAAAGGTACCGCCGAGAGCGGCCGTCGTCATCGAGATCGGGATCGTGCAGTAGAGGTCCGCGCCGTCACGCTGGTAGAATTCATGCGGCTTGACCGACAGAAAGATATAGAGATCACCCGCCGGACCGCCGCGCATGCCAGCTTCGCCTTCGCCCTGCAGGCGAATCCGCGTGCCGTCTTCGATGCCAGCCGGAATATTCACGGAGAGCGACCGCTCTTCGGTGACGCGGCCCTGGCCGTGGCACTTCGTGCAGGGATCGGGAATGATCGTACCGCGACCATGGCAGGTCGGGCATGTGCGCTCGATCGAGAAGAAGCCCTGTGCAGCACGCACGCGGCCCGAACCCTGGCAGGTGCCGCAGGTCTTCGGTTGCGTGCCGGGCTTTGCGCCCGAGCCGGAACAGACGTCGCAGGTAATCGATGTCGGAACCCGGATTTGCGCCGTCTTGCCGGAGAAGGACTCCTCCAGCGAAATTTCCATGTTGTAGCGAAGATCGGCGCCACGCTCGCGGCCGCCGGAAGAGCGCTGGCGCTGACGGCCGCCGCCCATCATCTCACCGAAGATATCCTCGAAAATGTCGGAGAATCCGCCGCCGCCAAAACCGCCACCACCGCCCATGCCTCCGTGTTCGAAGGCTGCGTGACCGTAACGGTCATAGGCCGCGCGCTTCTGCGGATCCTTGAGCATCTCGTAGGCTTCGTTGATCTCCTTGAACTTGCGCTCAGCGTCATGGTCGCCCGGATTCTTGTCCGGATGGTACTTCATGGCGAGTTTGCGGAAGGCGCTTTTCAGCTCTTTTTCGTCCGCCGTCTTGGCGACACTCAGCGTTTCGTAAAAATCGGCTTTTGCCATTAAGGATTAGACCCCGGAAATGGATTTCCGGCTGCCGCAAAGACAGCCGGAATGTCAGTTTCAAGCTTGACCGCTTCGCCTCGCTTAAGCGGACTTCTTGCGGTCGTCGTCCTTGACTTCTTCGTAGTCGGCATCGACGACATTGTCATCGCCGCCTTCCGCCGAAGCGTCGGCAGAGCCGGCTTCCGCCTGCTGGGCTTCATAGATCGCCTGACCGAGCTTCATGGAAACTTCCATGAGGGTCTGGGTCTTTGCCTTGATGTCTTCAGCATCCGGCTCGGTTGCTTCGACGGCAGACTTCAGAGCAGCGATCGCGTCGGAGATCGCAGTACGGTCGGCTTCAGAGACCTTGTCGCCGTAATCCTTCAGCGACTTTTCCGTGGAGTGAATCAGGCTTTCGGCCTGGTTCTTGGCTTCTACGCCTTCGCGACGCTTCTTGTCGGCTTCAGCATTGGCTTCGGCGTCCTTGACCATCTTCTCGATGTCGGCGTCGGAGAGACCACCCGAGGCCTGGATGCGGATCTGCTGTTCCTTGCCGGTGCCCTTGTCCTTGGCCGAAACCTGGACGATGCCGTTGGCGTCGATATCGAAGGTGACTTCGATCTGCGGAACGCCACGCGGTGCCGGCGGCAGGCCAACGAGGTCGAACTGGCCGAGCAGCTTGTTGTCGGCAGCCATTTCACGCTCGCCCTGCGAAACGCGGATGGTGACGGCCTGCTGGTTGTCGTCGGCGGTCGAGAAGGTCTGCGACTTCTTCGTCGGGATCGTGGTGTTACGCTCGATCAGACGCGTAAAGACGCCACCAAGGGTCTCGATACCGAGGGACAGCGGGGTTACGTCGAGAAGCAGAACGTCCTTGACGTCGCCCTGCAGAACACCGGCCTGGATGGCTGCGCCGAGTGCCACGACTTCGTCAGGGTTGACGCCCTTGTGGGGTTCCTTGCCGAACAGCTGCTTGACGACTTCCTGGACCTTCGGCATGCGGCTCATGCCGCCAACGAGAACGACTTCATCGATTTCAGCAGGCGTGACACCTGCATCCTTCAGAGCTGCCTTGCACGGTGCGATCGTACGCTGGACCAGATCATCAACCAAGCTTTCGAGCTTGGCGCGCGTCAGCTTCAGCGTCAGGTGTTTCGGGCCGGTCGCATCAGCCGTGATGAACGGCAGGTTGATTTCGGTCTGCTGGGCCGACGACAGTTCGATCTTCGCCTTTTCAGCAGCTTCCTTGAGGCGCTGCAGAGCAAGCTTGTCGCCCTTGAGGTCGATGCCGTTGTCCTTCTTGAACTCGGCAACGAGATATTCGACGAGACGCATGTCGAAGTCTTCACCGCCGAGGAAGGTATCGCCATTGGTCGACTTCACTTCGAAGACGCCGTCACCGATTTCGAGGATCGAGATATCGAAGGTACCGCCACCAAGATCGTAAACGGCAATCGTCTTGCCATCCTTCTTGTCGAGACCGTAGGCGAGTGCAGCCGCCGTCGGCTCGTTGATGATGCGCAGAACTTCGAGGCCAGCGATCTTTCCGGCATCCTTGGTTGCCTGGCGCTGTGCGTCGTTGAAGTATGCGGGAACGGTGATAACAGCCTTCTCGACCTTTTCACCGAGATAGGATTCGGCGGTTTCCTTCATCTTCTGAAGGATCATCGCGGAGATTTGTGCCGGAGAATAGGACTTGCTCTGGGCCTCGACCCATGCGTCGCCATTGTCGCCCTTGACGATATGGAAGGGGACGAGGCTCTTGTCCTTCTCAACGGTCGGATCCTCGTAGCGGCGGCCAATCAGGCGCTTTACTGCGAAGAGGGTGTTCGTGGGGTTGGTGACCGCCTGGCGCTTGGCCGGCTGGCCGACGAGGCGTTCGCCATCGTCAGAAAATGCCACCATGGAAGGGGTCGTACGCGCACCTTCCGCATTCTCAATGACCTTTGCGTCTTTGCCGTCCATGACCGCGACGCAGGAATTTGTCGTTCCGAGGTCGATACCAATTACTTTTGCCATGTCATTCTCTCCTTGAAGCAAGCTGTCGGAACCCCGAGAAGGCATTTCCCTGACAGCCCCTTACGGGATGGGTCTTTAAGATTAACGCAATCGTGATTGCGGTGATGCCGCGTATATAAGGAGCGGTTTTCGGGACTGCAAGGCGAGAACCAGCCAGAAAACCGGCAAAACAAGCGCCCAACAATTAATTTTGACGGGCATAGGACGATCGCGTTTTCCTGGCCAAAACTCGTTGACTATTGTCCCATAATCAGGTCGAGGAGAGTCGTCCGTCTCGGACGACCGCCCGGCGATGGTTCAGGCTCGCCAATATCGCCCGGCGGAAGCGCATCGCCGTCCCCGTAGCCACCATCCTGAGCGACATCGGCGGGAGGGATCGGGCCGCCATGGGTCGGGGCCATCGGCTGCCGTTTTGGCCGGTCGGGCGCCTGTGGATAACGCCCGCTCACATCGGCCGATTCGCCAAAGACACCAGAAAGGATGCTGCCAATCGTCGTCGGCTCCTCAAGCGGCGGCGCCACACCGGGCTCGGCAGACGCCACCGGCTGATCGCCGAAGCCAGAATTGGCCGGGTCTGCCATAAACTGCCCGTTGCCGAACAGCGGTGCCGGCGACAGACCTTTGTGGGCTGCGACCATGAACTCCTGCCATGCCTTGGCCGGCAGCCCGCCGCCTGTCACCTTCTTCATCGGCTTGCCATCGTCATTGCCGAACCACACGCCGGTGGTCAGGTTGCTGGTGAAGCCAACGAACAGCGCGTCGCGGGAATTCTGGGTGGTGCCGGTCTTGCCGGCTGCCTGCCAACCGGAAAGCTTGGCACTTTTTCCCGTTCCCTGGTTGATGACGCCCATCATCATCGTATTCATGTTGGCGGCAATGGCTTCCGACAGCACACGGGGCGGGTTGTCGTAGGTGTTCTCATACAGCACCTTGCTGCCGTCAGCCGTCGTCACGCGCCGGATCACGTGCGGCGTTGCCTTATAGCCGCCGTTCATGAACGCTGCATAGGCGCCTGTGAGCTCGGTCAACGACACTTCCGACGTGCCGAGCGCAATAGAGGCATTGGGCTGCAGTTCCGATTCGATGCCGAGACGGTGTGCCAGCTTGATGACCTGGTCCGGCCCATCATACATGACGAGCTGGGCGGCGACGGTGTTCAGCGACTTTGCAAGGGCCGTCGCAAGTGTCACTTCGCCATTATACTTCTTCTCGTAGTTCTCGGGCGTCCAATCGCCGATGCGGATCGGCGCGTCATTGAATACGGAGAACGGCGTCAGGCCCTTTTCCAGCGCCGCCGCATACACGAAAGGCTTGAAGGATGAACCCGGCTGCCGCTTGGCCGTGACCGCACGATTGAACTGGCTGTCGGCATAGTCCCTGCCGCCGACGAGCGCGCGGATAGCGCCGGTCCCGTCGAGTGAGACCAACGCAGCCTGCGAGGCGTCGAGCTTGGCACCATCCTTGCCCAACACGTCGTTCAGCGACTGCTCGGCCCGCTTCTCCAGCGTCTTGTCGATCGTCGTATCGACGACGATGTCCTCCTTGACGTCGCCAATCAGGCCGGGCAGCTGGTCCATGACCATATCCGCCACATAGTGCCCGGCGCCCGACCAATAGCGCTTCGCCTTGGCCGGCGTTTGCGACATCGCGGTCTTCACTTCGTCATCGGTGATGTAGCCCTGATCCCGCATCGTCTGCAGCACGACCTGCGCACGGGCGTTCGCCGCTTGCGGATCGCGCGCCGGCGAAAGGCGCGACGGCGCCTTAACAAGGCCAGCTAGCAGAGCGGCTTCGCCAAGGTTCACATCACGTGCGGACTTGTTGAAGTAGCGGCGCGAGGCAGCTTCGACGCCATAGGCGTTCGATCCGAAAAAGACGCGATTAAGATACATGGCAAGGATCTGATCCTTGGTATATTTCTGCTCGAGCCAAAGCGCGAGCAGGACTTCCTGCACCTTGCGCTCGAGCGTGCGGTCCGGTGACAGGAAGAGGTTCTTTGCAAGCTGCTGCGTCAGCGTCGAGCCGCCCTGGACCATGTGCCCGGTCGTCAGGTTGGTGACGAAGGCGCGTGCGAGGCCAAGCGGGTCGACGCCGAAATGCGAATAGAAGCGGCGGTCTTCGATGGCCACGATCGCTTCGGGAATGTATGGCGACATGTCTTCGAGCGCGATCGCTTCGCCGCCTGTCGTGCCGCGATTGGCGATGACGCTGCCATCGACCGCAGTGATCTTGACGTTCGGGGGGCGCTCGGGAATGGCCCAGGTGCTGGCGCTTGGCATGCGCGATCCGTAGTAGACGACGAGGCCGGTAATGCCGATGCCGGCCCAGATGCCAAAAACGATACACCAGTAGACAATACGACGGATGAAGCCGAAGAAGCTTCCACCTTCGCGTTCCCCGCGGCCGCGCTTGCGTCTCTCGGGCTGCCGTGTGCGAGACGATTTTGGAGCCACCCGCTTGCTCGAGCGTCCACGCACCACACGGTCGTCGGCATCGAGCGAGAAATCGTCATCATCGTCGCGGTCGTCGCGGCCGCTGAAAGACGGTTCGATCCTGTCGCGTGATTTGCCTCCGCCCGCCATCTAGTACCCGGTGCACCCCATCTTCGCTCTAAGCTGCAACATCGCAGAAACCGCGTTTTGCCAAACGGTTCTCCAGTCGGTTGAACTTTAAATGCGGCGATTTAAGGGGTGGTTAAGACGTGGTTAGAACGGGGCCAACGATTGCCCCAACAATGTCAAATTTGGTTCAGCCCCCGTTCACCCAACGAGCTCTCTAATCCACGTGCAAGGGACTTGCATAACAGAGGTGCAGAGATGCGTATGAGAATGATTGCAGCCGCGATCGCCATTTGTGGATTTGGTGTTTCCGCGGCTGAAGCGATGCCGGTCGCGCCGGTAAACGGTGCTGCGGCCGAGAATACGGTGCTTGTCGATTATGCTTGCGGTCGCGGCTATCATCTCACTCGGTGGGGAAATTGCCGACCGAACTGGAACCGGCCGCCGCCGCCGCGCTACGGATGGCGCGACGACCGCCGCTATGGATGGCGCGGTCCCCCGCCCCGCTATGGTTGGCGCTATGAGAGATCCTACGGATGGGATCGTGGACGTGACGGCGATTGGCGCTGATAAAGATAAGCAAAGCCCGGCGCCCACTCGGCCCGGGCTTTGCTTCATTTAGCTTATCAAGCCACGCTTTTATGGCATAGCTGCCATTCGTTGCTACCGTCACAAATCTGACATATAGCACGTCGAATTGCGCCTAGGATTAGCGCAGAGCGCGCAGATGTAGGCATTTATGAGCATCGACATTAGCAATATCGAAGAATTCAAGCTGCGCGAAGTCTGGAGCGTGCATGAGTTTGCGCGCCGCTACCGGCTGACAAAGATGGAAGAAAGCCGCCTGAAGATGCTGCACGGCCCGTTCGCAGAGATGCGCGAGCTGCTCGTCTATCGGCAGAACTCCGTTTCTCTCTGGTAGCAGGGAACTATTAGCGAACTAGTGAATTAATTCCGTAGCGAAACACGCCCTACACGTTTCGCTACGGGTCGGCCGTCTCCCCTCAAACGTGCCGATCGCGATCAGGCCCGGCGTCTCTCCCAGAGCGCCGGGCCTTCTCATGTCGGCTGCAAGAAGGGCGGCCTTGCAACCGCCCGGATTCATCACTGTTGGTTGCCGCAGGCCGGATCACCCGGCTGGCAAGGAGGCGGCCCACGACCGCCATCGCCGCGGCGACGCTGATTTGCGTCATCGTTTCGCTGCGGCGGTCGCTGGAAGTCCCGACGATTGTCATTGGGCCGTCCCTGAAAATCCTGACGGCCGGGGCCGCGGTCGAAATCTGGCTGCCGAGCAGGTGATAAGCCTTGCTCCGGGCGACGGTCCGGCCTGCGGCTTCCGTCGGGCCTGCGATCCGGGCCGCGACCGAAGTCCGGCCGCGGGTCGGGTCCCCGGTCAAAATCAGGCCGTGGGCGACCGGGTGCAGGATTTCGGTCGAATTCCGGGGGGCGTACTGGGCGAACGACAGCCGGCGGGCGATCATAGACGGGGTTACGGCGCCAACGATCGCGGTCGCGATAGAAATCGCGATTGCGGTAGTTGCGATCCCAGTAGTTTCCGACGCTGAAGACCACGGTCGGAATTCCGAGGGGGCGGTAGTATTCTGGCCCGACGTAGACGCGCCGGCTCTGATAGAGTGCCTGGACATAGCGACCGGCGACCCAGCCACGACCGCCATGGAATTCCACATCGCACCACGGCACATCCGCGAGGCAACCATGGATCTCTACCGATTCGCCGGCGGGAATCACAGTTACGGCGGGATATTGCGTGCTCGGTCCGGCGCGCATGTTGACGTTGGCTGTCGCAAATCCCTCGGCTGCCTCAGCAATCGCCGGTGCGAGTAAAAGCGCGGCCGCCGCGGCGGCCTGCATCAGTATGGACTTCACGTTTCAACTCCTTTGACGACGCAGGCAACCGTGCTGCCCGCGTTTTCCGAAAGGGTGCCAGCGTATCTCGCGCATGGTTTAGGCATTCGCCGCCTCGCGCCGATCTCACCTCAATCACCTTTTTCTTTCAATGATTTGTAGTTCGCTCGGATGAACCCGAGTTGAACGAGAGAAAGCCTCGAAATGCATTGCCCTACTTGAAATACGGCCGCCGCATTGCGACATGATGGCCAACATATTGCAGCTGATGGAAAGCTGTGCGCGCAAGCAACGTTGCCGCTTCCATCGATCTGGCCGTGGCTGCCGTTAACCAATCGTTAACCTTTCCAGATCACCTTGGCTGCAACATTCGCTTCCCCCTTGACCACGGATGTACTGGCATCGAAGTGGAGCGGATGACGAAAGGCCGGTTTGTTCCGGCCTTTTTGTTTTTCTGACGTTCGAATGAGAACGCCTTTCCAGCCCGTTACTTGGCCAGCGCGTCCAGGATTCGAATCCAGGAGCGGATACCCTTATGGTAGGAGACGAGTTCGTACTTCTCGTTCGGCGAGTGGATGCGGTCGTCGCTGAGACCGAAGCCGACGAGCAACGACTCCATGCCGAGCATCTTCTGGAAGTCGCCGACGATCGGGATCGATCCGCCCATGCCGATCACAACGGCAGGCTTCGGCCACTCGTCAGAAAGCGCATTCTTGGCCTTCGTCAGCACCGGAGAATCGTAGGAGAGGTGGATGGCCGGCGAGCCGCCATGCGGATGGAACTCGACCGAGCAATCCGCGGGGATTTTCGAGCTGATGTAGCGGCGGAAGCTTTCCCGGACAGCATCCGGATCCTGCGTGCCGACGAGGCGAAAGGAAACCTTGGCAGAGGCCTTGGCTGCAATCACCGTCTTGAAGCCCTCGCCCGTATAGCCGCCCCAGATGCCGTTGATCTCGGCGGTCGGACGCGCCCATGTCAGCTCAAGGACCGACCGGCCCTTTTCGCCAGAGGGGATCGACAGACCGACCTCGCCGAGGAAGGTCTCCGCCGTCTTGCCGAGAGTTTCCCAGGATGCCTTGATATTGGCCGGGGTTTCCTCGACGCCGTCATAGAAGCCTTCAAGGGTGATGCGGCCGGTTTCATCATGCAGCCCGGCAAGCGCGGCAGTCAGGATGTGAATCGGGTTTGCCGCCGCACCGCCGAAGAGGCCGGAATGCAGATCGCGATCGGCCGCGGTTACGACGACCTCCTCCCCGACAAGACCACGAAGCGCTGCGGCAATCGCCGGTGTATCACGATCCCACATGCCGGTGTCGCAAACGAGTGCGTAGTCCGCCTTCAATTCCACGGCGTTGGCGTCAAGGAATGGCTTCAGCGAAGGCGAACCCGATTCCTCTTCGCCCTCGAAGAGGATGGTGATGCGGCAGGGCAACCCACCATTGATTTCCTTATATGCACGGCAGGCCTCTACGAAGGTCATCAACTGGCCCTTGTCGTCGGCGGTACCGCGACCGGTGAGGATCTTCCGGCCGTTGCCCAGATCTTTGATCGACGGCTCGAAAGGGTCGTTCTCCCAGAGTTCGATGGGATCGACCGGCTGCACGTCGTAGTGACCATAAAACAGCACATGCGGCGCGTCGGCGCTCGCAGCGGCGTGATGGGCGACAACCATGGGATGACCGGGCGTGTCGCGCACAGAAGCATCGAACCCAAGCGTCTTGAGATAGGAAACCAGCCATTCGGCCGCCTTGCGGCACTCGGCCCTGTAGGCCGGGTCGGTTGAGATGGATTTGATCCGCAAGAGTTCGAACAGCTTGTCGAGGCTTGATGGCAAATTCTGGTCCGCGCGCGAAAGCACTGGCATAACATCGGTCATTTCCGACTCCTTTCGAAATTCCGCGGGACGATAGACCAAAGGTCGATCGCTTTCGAGGCGAAAAAGACCGGGCAAAAAAGTGTCGGTTGAAAAAGAACAAAGCTCAGGGATACCGGAAGATGAGGGTATGAAATCGCAGATACAATTTACAGTAATCCAGGAGAGCCTAAATAATCTGTCGCCAATCGTTGTTCGAAGTGAGATATGTTCTCTGTGGTCACCTGCATTGGCGACAACCATGACTGGCGCGTGATCATTGCCGCCGTCGTCGTTTGCCTAATCGGCAACCTTGCCTCGATACTGCTTCTGTCTCGCGCCCGTGAATGCGATCTTGGGCAGCAACGAAACTGGATCATGGCTTCGGCATTTGCCTGCGGCGTCGGCATCTGGGCCACACATTTCATCTCAATGCTCGCCTACGATGGTGGCTTTACGATCACCTCCGGGCTCGGCCTGACGGCGCTCTCCGTCGTGTTCGCCATATGCGTTTCCTGGTTGGCGATTCTTGTCGCCTCCGAGGAAGCGAGCGATTATTCTTTCGTCTCGGGTGGAGTCTTGATGGCGCTGGGCATCGGGTCGATGCACCTGACGGGGATGGAGGCGATCGAGGCACAGGTCGACATCGTCTACAACACTCGTTGCTCTCTCGATAGGTGCCGTGCTTTCCAGCCTTGCCTTTCTCTCTTTCAAGAAACTGACCGGCGCGAAGCGACTGCGCGTGTCGGCGATCGCCATGGTGCTCGCCATCGCCGCGATGCATTTCACATCCATGAGCACTATAGCTCTCGTTCCGCAGGCTGGGCGAGACGTGACGGCAACGGTTGTTGAGCCAAAGACACTCGCCGCAATCATCATGGCAGTATCGACAGCCCTGATCCTGGTTGCGCTCGTCGGAGCGTTCCTGGAGAGCCATCTGACCGATCTCCGAGGCCTTGCAAACGCGTCGAAAGGACTGTTCATCCTGCGCGAAGGGAGAATCGTCGACGCCAATGAGCGCTTCCAGGAAATGTCAGGCTGGCAACTGGTCGAATTGGTCGGGACTGATGCGACCTCCTTGCTGATGAGCATGGATGGGCGTGCAACGATCTCCCATCAGGAAACGCTGCTGACCACCAGGGACGAACGCGAGATTCCGGTGGAAACCATGGCCCCCCGTATGGTCTACCGCGGACGCAACTGCGAGGTTCTCGTGCTTCGCGATCTGACCGAGCGCAAGCGCGCCGAGAAAATGATCGAACATCTGGCGCAGCACGATGTTTTGACCGGATTGCCGAACCGCTCGCTATTCGACACACGTATCCGGCATGCGCTTCAATTGGCACAGCGCAAGCGCACGCAGATTGCCGTTTTCTGTTTGGACCTCGACCGTTTCAATGCCGTCAACGACATCTTTGGACACGCCGAAGGCGACCGGATCCTCTGCAAGGCCTCGGCGATCCTGCAGCGCGTGGCAGGCGAAGGCGATACCGTTGCCCGTCTGGGCGGCAACGAGTTTGCGATCATCCAGACGGGCAAGCAGCAGCCGGACGCGGCGCGCAGGCTCGCCGATCTCATCCTTGGCGGTCTGGCGGCCGAAATGGACATCGCCCGCGATCCGACGGCCGTCGGCGCCAGCGTCGGCATTGCGATCTATCCCACGGATGGGAGCACCGCACAGCAGCTGAGCGACAATGCCGACACTGCACTTTACCGCGCCAAGCATGCTGGTCGCAGCAAGGCCTGCTTCCTCGACGCGGAGATGGACGGGGCAGTCCGCGCCCGTCGGCAGATCGAGGCCGAGTTGCGGCACGCGACGACGCGCAGCCAGCTATCCGTGAATGACCAGCCGATTCTCGACAGCAGAACCGGCTCAATCACCGGCTATGAAGCGCTGATGCGGTGGAACCGGCTGGGGCACGGCATGAGTGACCCCGAGGTTTTCATCAGCATTGCCTAGGAAAGCGGCGTGATCGTGCAGCTGGGTGAATGGGTGCTGCGCCAGGCCTGTACCGAAGCGGCGCGCTGGCCGCAGCCGCTGTCGATCGCCGTCAACGTCTCGCCGGTGCAGTTCATGCTTCCGAACCTCTGCGAACGGGTCGCAGCAATCCTCGAGGAGACCGGTCTGGCGCCTCATAGGCTGGAGCCGGAAATGACCGAGGCTGCATTCGTGCGCGACCGAAGCAATGTCATCGCAACGCTGATGCGTCTGCACGGGCTTGGCACGCATCGTCATGGACGACTTCGGAACGGGCTTCTCGTCACTTTCGAACCTGCGTGCCCTGCCCTTCGACAAGATCAAGGTGGACCGGAGCTTCACAGGCATCCTCGAGCACGATGCGGCCGCCCGTTCCATCGTACGTGCCATCATCGGCCTTGGTCACAGCCTGGGGATTCAGGTCGTGACCGAAGGTGTCGAAACGGAACTCCAGCGCCAGATCGTTATCGAGGAAGGCTGCGAACAGTTGCAGGGTCTGCTTCTCGGCAAGCCTGATATCGAACCGAGCGTGAAGCTGGCTCGCGCGAGAACTTTCTTTCAGTGCGCGGAGACGGGTTTGACCGCCCTTGCAACGCGACGACCATAACACCAGCGGAATTGCGCCAACTCTGAGCTTCTTGGCATTGTCTAGAAGACGGCGGATATATTCGAGGGTCAATTCGCGTTCGAAGCTTTTGAAGCCCTGAAAGAGCGCGAGGTCGGCTTCACGCGCCGCCTCGATCGCGTCGTCTTCCATGCCCTTGGCCTTGTCCGTGAGGAAGATCAGCTGGGCGCGCTTGTCGGACGGATGCGGACGGCGATCGATCAGCCCGTCGCGCGCCATGCGTGCAAGCGTGTTCGCCATGGTCGCCTGTTCGATATCGACGCGAGCCAGCAACTGCTTCTGCGTGAGCCCGTCTTCGGCCCAGAGTTCGAGAAGAACCGGGAATTGCCCTGGCGAAAAGCCGAGCCTCGCCGCGCGCTGCTGCAGCGAACGAGCGAAGCCCTTGGCCAGCTGGCTGGCAAGATAGGCTCCCGAGTCCATACGATTAATACCAACGAGCGCTAATCAAAACCGGTGCGCCCAGTCACGCATTCCAATCGACATGATCTTCCACGGCTGAGCGACCAGCTTGTTCCATGCGTCGCAGCAATGGGCGACGATGTCCTCGTAATCTTTGAAGATCCGGTTGGACAACCAGTTGTCACGCAGAAATTGCCACACGTTCTCGACGGGATTTAATTCGGGCGAGCGTGGCGGCAGGAAGAGCAGTGTGATGTTGTCGGGCACATCGAGCTTCGGCGTGACATGCCACCCCGCCTGATCAACGATCAGCACGGCATGAGCGCCGTCATCGACGGCCTGGCTGATTTCGATCAAATGCTGGTTCATGGCGCTGGTGTCGCAGTAGGGAAGAACGAGACCCGCACCTTTGCCCTTCTTGGGGCAGATAGCGCCGAAGATATAGGTCCACATCGTGCGTTGATCGTGTGGTGCCGAAGGCCTTGTTCCCCTGCGTGCCCATCGCCGGGTGATCTTGTTCTTTTGGCCTATCCGAGCTTCGTCGGCCCACCAGAGCTCAATCTCGACGTTCTTCGGGAGCCTGCCTTTGATGGCTGCCAGTGTGGCGGGGAACTTTTTTTAAAACTCTCCAGGTCGCCTTCGTTCTGGGCGTAATGGCGCGGGCGGGCAGACAGCTTTGCAAAGCCGAGCGCCTTCAATTCGCGGCCAATGGTCGTTTCATCGACGGATATCCGATATTCTTGGAACAGCCATTGAGCAAGATCCTTGCGCCGCCAGCGCACAACGCCATGCACCGCCGGTATCGGGCCACTTTCGACGATCTTTGCCAAAGCCTGGCGATGCACGTCGGAAAGCTTTCCTTGATTGCCGGGTGCTTTGCCATTGATGAGCCCCGACGGGCCACGCGCATTGAAGCGAATAACCCAGTCGCGGACAATTTGCAGGGTCACGCCTCCGATCCTGGCCGCATCGCTGCGGGAATGGCCATCATAGATTTCGGCAAGGGCAAGAAGCCGCCGAGCCTGTGCCGCATCCTTCGTGCCTTTGGCCAACGCCCGAAGAGCGAAGCCGTCGAAGTCATCGCGCAGTGGAATTCCTGATGTCATCCGCAAACCTCCGTTTGCGGTATTGATTCAGAACTCAACTGATTTGGAAACCTCAAAAAGAGTCAGAGATCGCTCACGCTGGTATAATTCCCATTTTCTCAGTTAGGCGCAAAATACTCGACAAAACAATTCAACAAATCGCATGCGATGTACCACAAATACTTTCATCGCAGGCTGTCGGTCGGAAGATAGAGCAGAAAAACAAAGCCGCCATAGCCTGGAGGTGTGGCTATGGCGGCTCTAAAATGGGGACAAAGGCCCGGAGAGGGGATAAGGCCTTTGTCCAAGTCCGATGCGGCGGGGGACAAGCCAGCTATCAGACCCTCGACGCGATCAACACGATCAAACGCCGGTAGTAATCATTTGTGATCGCGAATGTGGCTTTTCAAGGGAAAGCTAAAGATTGACTATTACAAATTAGTAACAGTTTGGTGAGGCAGAATCTTTTCGCCTCGGAACTTTATATGGACCTTCCGGGGTGGCCGCGCTATCCATGACGCCATGAAAAAAGGCGATCATCTTTTCCTTGTCGACGGCTCCGGTTTCATCTTTCGAGCCTTTCACGCACTCCCGCCCCTGACCCGCAAGTCCGACGGTTTGCCGGTGGGCGCGGTGTCGGGATTCTGCAACATGCTGTGGAAACTCCTGACCGATGCGCGCGACACATCGGTTGGCGTGACCCCAACGCATCTGGCCGTCATCTTCGATTATTCGGCAAAGACGTTCCGCAAGGATCTCTACGACGCCTACAAGGCAAACCGCTCGACGCCACCCGATGAACTCATTCCTCAGTTCGGCCTCATCCGCCACGCGACGCGCGCCTTCAACCTGCCGTGCATCGAGACCGAAGGTTTCGAGGCCGACGACATCATCGCGACCTATGCTCGCCAGGCCGAAGCGGTCGGCGCCGACGTGACCATCGTGTCCTCGGACAAGGATCTGATGCAACTCGTCACGCCGAACGTCCACATGTACGACAGCATGAAGGACAAGCAGATCGCCGTTCCCGATGTCATCGAAAAATGGGGCGTGGCGCCCGAGAAGATGATCGATCTTCAGGCGATGACCGGCGACTCGGTCGACAACGTACCGGGCATCCCCGGCATCGGCCCTAAGACAGCTGCGCAGCTTCTGGCTGAGTATGGCGACCTCGACACGCTTTTGGAGCGTGCGACGGAGATCAAGCAGGAAAAGCGCCGCCAGGCGATCATCGAAAACGCCGATAAGGCCCGCCTGTCGCGTGAGCTGGTGCGGTTGCGCACGGACGTGCCGCTGGAGCTCGGGCTGGAAGCGCTCATCCTGGAGCCGCAGAACGGGCCGAAGCTGATCGGCTTCCTGAAGGCAATGCAGTTCACATCGCTGACGCGGCGCGTGGCTGACGCCTGCGATTGTGATGCCAGCGCCATCGACGCCATCGACGTTCCGGTGGAGTGGGGTGCCGCGGCACGCGGCCCCGATCTCGACATCGCCCAGCCGGAGCCGGTTGCCGGCGGCATTCCCGACGTCGCCGGCGAGTCGGTGCCCGTTCCCGCGAAAGCGAATGGCGCAAACGGTCGTGAAGGCACTTTCCTGCCAGGCGATCTTGCCAAGGCGCGCGCCGAAGCGTTCGCGTCCCTGCCCTTCGACCATTCGCGCTACGCCACCATCCGCGATGTCGCGACGCTCGACAAATGGATTGCCGATGCGCGCGACACGGGACTGGTTGCCTTCGATACCGAAACCACGTCGCTCGATGCGATGCAGGCCGAGCTCGTCGGATTTTCGATGGCGATTGCCGAAAACGACAAGGATCCCACCGGCACCAGCATCCGCGCCGCCTATGTTCCGATCGGCCACAAGACAGGCATCGGCGATCTGCTCGGCGGCGGACTTGCCGACAATCAGATTCCGATGCGCGATGCCCTTCCCCGACTGAAGGCACTGCTGGAAGACGAGTCGATCCTGAAGGTCGCCCAGAACCTCAAATACGACTACCTGCTGATGAAGCGTTACGGCGTCGAAACGAAGAACTTTGACGATACGATGCTCATTTCCTACGTGCTGGACGCTGGAACCGGCGCGCACGGAATGGATCCGCTGTCGGAGAAGTTCCTCGGCCACACCCCGATTGCCTATAAGGACGTGGCCGGCAGTGGTAAGTCGAACATTACATTCGACCTCGTCGACATCGACCGCGCCACGCACTATGCCGCCGAAGATGCCGACATCACATTGCGGCTCTGGCTCGTTCTGAAGCCGCGCCTTGCCGCCGAAAAGCTGACCACGGTCTACGAGCGCCTTGAGCGGCCGTTGCTTCCTGTTCTGGCGCACATGGAAGCGCGCGGCGTCACCGTCGACAGGCAAATTCTGTCGCGTCTGTCCGGCGACCTCGCACAGGGCGCCGCCGCATTGGAGGATGAGATTTACAAGCTTGCAGGTGGGCGCTTTACCATCGGCTCGCCGAAGCAGCTGGGCGACATCCTGTTCGGCAAGATGGGGCTCGCCGGCGGCAGCAAGACGAAGACCGGCCAGTGGTCCACATCGGCAAGCGTCTTGGAAGACCTCGCAGCCGCAGGCTTCGAGTTGCCACGCAAGATCGTCGACTGGCGCCAGCTGACCAAGCTGAAGTCGACCTACACGGATGCGCTGCCGGGATACATCCATCCCGAGACGAAGCGGGTTCACACCTCGTATTCACTGGCATCGACGACGACCGGCCGTCTCTCGTCCTCAGAACCGAACCTGCAAAACATCCCCGTTCGCACGGCGGAAGGTCGCAAGATCCGCACCGCCTTCATTTCGACACCGGGCCACAAGCTGATCTCGGCCGACTATAGCCAAATCGAGCTGCGCGTGCTCGCGCACGTCGCCGAGATTCCGCAGCTGACGCAGGCCTTTGCTGACGGCGTCGATATTCATGCCATGACCGCATCGGAGATGTTCAGCGTACCAGTCGAGGGCATGCCGTCCGAGGTGCGGCGTCGAGCGAAGGCAATCAACTTCGGCATCATCTACGGCATTTCCGCCTTCGGTCTTGCCAATCAGCTGTCGATCGAACGCTCGGAAGCGGGCGACTATATCAAGAAGTACTTCGAGCGCTTCCCCGGCATCCGTGATTACATGGACAGCCGCAAGCAAATGGCACGCGACAAGGGCTACGTCGAAACGATCTTCGGGCGGCGAATCAACTATCCGGAGATTCGCTCTTCCAATCCGTCGGTGCGCGCCTTCAACGAACGTGCGGCCATCAACGCCCCGATCCAGGGATCGGCCGCGGACATTATCCGCCGGGCGATGATCAAGATGGAGCCGGCGCTGGCGGAGGCGGGACTTGGCGACCGCGTCCGCATGCTCTTGCAGGTGCATGACGAATTGATCTTCGAGGTCGAGGATGCCGACGTCGAAAAGGCAACGCCGATCATCGTTTCGGTCATGGAAAATGCCACTATGCCGGCGCTTGAAATGCGCGTGCCGCTGAAGGTCGATGCGCGGTCGGCGACCAACTGGGACGAAGCGCACTGAGCGCTTCGTCGAAAATCCATTAAAATTTTCATTACCTTGCAAGCCATTGATATAAAACATTTTTCTTGTACTTTTCCGCCGGAACACCGCGCAGGCAGAAGGAACTTATTAACCTTCCTTTCCTAATCCGGAAGCGGGTAATAGTTGCTAATCATGAGTGAGTAGCGGTCGTATGCGCTTTCCTAGAACCAATCTGACAGGGGCCGAGGATATTTCCACGGAAGTCGAAGGTGAACAGCTGCAGGAACACGCGGGCGAGAAGCCTACGGCACCAATCTGGCAGAGCAATTTTTCACTGGCTCCGAACGTGCGGTTCACCCGCACGCCCGAGAATCTGATCAATCCTAAACGCGTGCCGGTCCTCCCGGTTCACACGCCGCCTCTTGCGACACAGGAACACGTTGCGGCAGACATCTGTGTCAGCGCACAGCCGCCGGTACCGGTCGTCGTCAACGTTCCGTTCGACGTTTACGAACCGGAGACCTCGGCCGTGATTGAGATGCCGCAGGCTGCAACTGCGCCGCCGGCGATTTTGGTCGAGCCCGATGCTGAAACGCATATCCGCGCATCCACCGAACTGGCGTCCATCTCGGACTTCGCATTCTGGGAAGTCATGGCCTTCGAAGAAGCTCCGGCCGAACCGATCTTGCTTCCTCAGGTTTCCCTGCCGAGGCCCGAGGTCAGTCCGGAATCGATCATCAGCCGGTTCCGGATCTTGGAATGGCAGCCTGGCCGCCAACGGCCCGCAGCAGCTGTTGCACAGGCGCCAGCTCCGTCGCCAATCATCCCGGCCCCGGCTGCGCCAGCCCCTGCTTTGACACGCAACCGCGCAACGCAGCCCCATGTCGAGGAAGCGTCGGCGGCCCAGCCGAAAACGCAGCCCATCGCTCCGGTGCCGGTCCGCACACAGGCGCCGCAGCCGCTTGCGCCCGCACCGCGTTTTGCTGCGCAGAAGATTGTCCCCTCCAGGATCGATGCCTCCGGTTATGAATTCCCATCGCATTCACTGCTGCAGGAGCCGCCGGAACGGGTTGGCGAGATCATGTCGCAGGAGACGCTGGAGCAGAATGCCGGTCTTCTCGAGAGCGTACTTGAGGATTTCGGCATCAAGGGCGAGATCATCCATGTCCGCCCCGGTCCCGTCGTCACGCTTTATGAGTTCGAGCCGGCGCCGGGCGTCAAATCCTCACGCGTCATCGGCCTGGCCGACGATATCGCCCGTTCGATGTCGGCGCTCTCTGCACGCGTTGCGGTGGTCCCCGGCCGCAATGTCATCGGCATCGAACTGCCGAACGTGCTGCGCGAAACCGTCTATTTCCGCGAGATGATCGAGAGCCAGGATTTCGAGAAGAGCGGCTACAAGCTGGCGCTCGGCCTCGGCAAGACGATCGGCGGCGAGCCCGTGATCGCCGAGCTCGCGAAGATGCCACACCTGCTCGTCGCCGGCACGACGGGCTCGGGCAAGTCCGTCGCCATCAACACGATGATCCTGTCGCTGCTCTACCGGATGTCGCCGGAGCAATGCCGCCTGATCATGGTCGATCCAAAGATGCTCGAACTCTCCGTCTACGACGGTATCCCGCATTTGCTGACGCCTGTTGTCACCGACCCCAAGAAGGCGGTCATGGCGCTGAAGTGGGCGGTGCGCGAGATGGAGGATCGCTATCGCAAAATGTCGCGCCTCGGCGTGCGCAACATCGACGGCTACAACAGCCGCGTGGCGCAGGCACGCGACACGGGCGAGACCATCCACGTCATGATCCAGACCGGCTTCGACAGAAGCACCGGTGCGCCGATCGAAGAGCAACAGGAAATGGACCTGACGCCGATGCCATACATCGTCGTCATCGTCGACGAGATGGCCGATCTGATGATGGTCGCCGGCAAGGAAATCGAAGGGGCGATCCAGCGCCTGGCGCAGATGGCGCGCGCCGCCGGCATCCACCTGATCATGGCCACTCAGCGTCCGTCCGTCGATGTCATCACCGGCACCATCAAGGCGAACTTCCCGACACGCATCTCCTTCCAGGTGACGTCGAAGATCGACAGCCGCACTATCCTTGGCGAACAGGGCGCGGAGCAGCTGCTCGGTCAGGGCGACATGCTTCATATGCAGGGCGGCGGGCGTATTGCCCGCGTGCACGGGCCGTTCGTTTCGGATACCGAAGTGGAGAAGGTCGTCGCGCATCTGAAGACGCAGGGTCGGCCGGAATATCTCGACACCGTCACGGCAGACGAAGAGGAAGAGGTCGACGACGAGGACAGCGCCGTCTTCGACAAGGGCGACATGGCGGCCGAGGACGGCAACGATCTCTACGACAAGGCCGTCAAGGTCGTCCTGCGCGATAAGAAGTGCTCGACCTCCTACATTCAGCGCCGTCTCGGTATTGGCTACAACCGCGCAGCTTCGCTTGTCGAACGCATGGAGAAGGAAGGCCTCGTCGGCCCGGCAAATCATGTCGGCAAAAGAGAGATCGTGACGGCGCGCAGCGGCGAGAGCGAGTGATCGCTTCGTTTGCGGCAGCCCCTGATACGGCTGCCGCAGACAACAGAAAACCTCGCGCCGGAGAGATCTCCACGACGGCATGGCTCGGGTGGGAATGGGCAGGCGGTGGTGTTGGTGGATGTGGATTGTCAGGCGGTATAGCCTGCCCGATCGTATCGAGGTTTCCGGAGCTTCCGGGCCAACAGGAGCGTCTGACAGCCCCTCCCTTCCGGATGGACCGTCGACCCTGACGGCCTTCGATCCACCTGTCGCAACCATCACCGGACGCCGGACTTTCGACCAGTTCTGTCAAATCCGGTTCGCGATCCGGCTCCTTGTCCAATGACGCGATCAATATGCGGCTGGACAAGTGGTTGAGATCCCTCCCAAGTCTTTTATCGCACAAGAAAATTATCCGCGCGGCAACTCGGTCTCGGCCTTAGCCAGCCGCAGCGTCTCGGCTACGAAGTCGCTTTTGCCATCGGTATAGACGTCCCAATCGCCGTCGGCCTCTTTGGCAAGGTGCCGTTTCAGCGACTGATACTCTGCCGCCCGGTCCGGGTCGAGCCTGAGATAATCGCGGAATAGGAGGCGGTCGCGGTGAGCCGGATTGCCTGATGTGCAGAGATAGAGACGCAGGCCATAGCAATCGTGATCGCGGGTGAAGGTCCAGCGGCCTTCGCCTTGGGGATCGCCGTGATCCCGAAAACCGGCGGATGGAAGCAACGCGCCGAGCTCGGCCAACGCCGTTTCATTCGCGAGCACGGCATCGAGATCGATTTTCGGCTTGGCGGCCAGGCCTGGAACCGAAGTGCTGCCGATGTGCTCGATCGCGAGAATACGATCGGCGGCCAGATCGAGGAGTTCGGCCCTTGCGGCCTCGAAGAGGTCGGGCCATTTCGGGTCATAGTCGACCACCCTGACCGGCCGCATCGTTGTCCCTTAGCCGATCTCCGCAAGGCAGGCGCTCAGCGCCTCGACCATGCGGCGTTCGCCCTCTTCGCGTGAATCGCTGTTGTCGAGGTCGACGACGTCGTAGTCGCCGCGGACGGTGAGCGGGCCGCGGGCGAGCCTTGCCATGATATCTTCATGTGTCTCGCGGCCGCGAGCCTCCAGGCGGCTTGCCAGCACCTCGGCACGCGCCGTCACATTGATAACCTTTAGCCGCGGAAAAACGGCCTTGAAATGGTGAAGCGCCGAACGGGAGCCATTGGCGACGACCAGATTTCCCTGCGCAAGGGATACCGACACCTCCGCCGGAATGCCATACTTCAGGCCGTGCGCTTCCCACCAAACCGAGAAGCTTCCGGCCTGCTCCATGGAGGCGAAGCCCTGGTCCGACACGGCGAGATGATGTTCCCCGCCGGCCTCGCTGTCACGGGTGATGACGCGACGGACGAAATGCACGTCCGGGCGTCCCCGGAAGTACTTGGCTGCGAGCGCCATCAGCGTGTCCTTGCCGGCGCCGCTCGGACCGACGACGACGACCATGATGCCGCGCTCGGTTCCGGGAACGATGTGGGGCTCGTGCGAGGGCATCATGCGACGCGGCGCCCTTCGCGCCAGACGGAGCGGGTGACGGGAACGCCGTGGTCGCGGAAAACGCGGACGACATCGGCGCGCAGACCGGTTGCGATGCGGCCGCGATCATTGAGGCTGACGGTACGGGCCGGCGTCGCGGTGACCATGGCGATCGCCTTCGGCAGCGAAATGCTCTCGACCTCGTCGGCAATGAGGAACGGCGCGTAGAGCAGGCTGAGCGGCACGTAATCCGAGGACAGCACGTCGAGGACGCCGCGTTCGGCGAGATCGCGGGCGGCGATGTTGCCGGAGTGCGACTTGCCGCGCACGATGTTCGGCGCGCCCATCAGCACGCTCATGCCGTGCTCATGCGAGGCCTTGGCGGCATCGAAGCTGGTCGGGAATTCCGCCAGGCGAACACCGTTTTCGATGGCTTCGTCGACATGCGCCAACGTTGCGTCGTCGTGGCTGGCAACGGTGATGCCACGCTCGGCGCAGACCTTGGCAATCGCGATGCGGTGCGGCGTGGAATTGCGCTCGGATTCGCCAACGCGCTTTTCGATGAAGCGGGCGAACTCGGCATCGGAGAGGCCGCGCTTCTTCTGGTAGTAGAAGATGTACTGGTCCATGGTCTGGAACTGACGCTGACCCGGGGCGTGGTCCATCAGCGATACGAGGCGAACGTAGGGATCGTTCTCGAAGTCGGCGAAATGTTCCAAAACATTGTCGGCGGAGACTTCGCAGCGCAGGTGGATCAGGTGCTCGGCGCGCAACCGACCTTCCTGCTCGGCCTTCTGGATGGCATCGGCCATCCCACGCATTTCGCCGTGCTCGAAGCCGCCGTCTTCGTCGGCTCCCATGCGCAGGCAGTCGAAAACGGTCGTGATGCCGGAGGTGACGATCTGGGCGTCGTGGGCCTGGATCGCCGCGATCATGTTCCAGCGCAGGCCGGGGCGCGGCGAATAGTGGCCCTCGAGATGATCGGTGTGCAGTTCGACGAGACCCGGGATCAGATAATCGCCTTCGAAATCCTCGCCGACCGTGGAGCTGCCCGTCGAGATGTCGGCGATCTTGCCGTCGCGGACGAGGACCGATCCTTCGACGATCTCATCCTCGAGGACAATGCGGGCGTTGGAGAAGACGGTTTCTGTGGTCATCGGATCAGGTCTTTCAGTTTTTGGCGCCAGCAAGCGGCCACCAGGAATGGGCTTTGAACGGCGCGCCACGCGCCTCTTCAACGAAAACGGCAAGGCCCGTGATCGCGAGCGGCCGGCCGGTGAACGCGGCAAAACGCTCGGTCAGAATGGCCTTCATCACGCCGGCGCGCTCCTCCGGCACCTGGCCGGTCAGCGTCATGTGGAAACCGAAGTCATCCATCACATAAGGATAGCCCCAGCGCAACAGATTGGCACGCTGGCTCTCGCTCAACGTCTCCGGGTTCCGGCGGGCAATGTCGACCTCCGACAGGGCGGCCCGGAACGGTTCGAAGAATTTTACCACCGTTGCCGCGAAATCTTGAAGCGGCGGGTGCAGCGAAGCCGGCACGAGAGCGAAAAACTTGCCCAACTGCCCCAGGACCAGCTCGGGGATTTCAAACGCCGGCGTGCGGGCGGCGAAATCCTCGGCGACTTGAAGCAGGTCCTGTTCGGTGACCGAGGCGGCGAGCGCGAAGGGGGCTTTGAGTGTCGCATGGAAGGCGTAGCGACGAGGCTCGGCGGTCAACTCGAACTGCTCGGCGGCAGGCAGGTCCGAATGATCGGGAGCCGGGTAAGTTTCGCCGGTGAAGGCATCACGGCCGAGCCAGAGCGCAGCCGTTCCGTTCAAAGGATCGTCCTTCGGCGGTGTGAAATAGAGTGCGTAGCGCAAGGCTCGTATCCTGGGAATCAATCGGAATGCGGATGGCAGTCTTCAGTGATTTGACCGCCACCGCAAGCTGGCTTCCGGCTAAAAGATTTCCGTGACAGAATGATGATGATCCCGAACGATCCCGCGCTTTTTCAGTGGACCTTGGTGCCCATCAGCCGGTGGCGCAGCGCGTTCGAGGCCATGTCGAACAGGAAGACGACGATGAGGATCAACAGCACCATGTAGGCGACGTTTTCCCAGTTGGCGTTGGTGCGCATCGCTTCCCAGAGCTTGAGGCCGATGCCGCCGGCACCGACGGCGCCGATGATGGTCGCACCGCGGACGTTCGATTCCCACTGGTAGAGCGTCTGGCTGACGAAGACCGGCACGATCTGCGGGATGATGCCGTAGCGATGGGTGAGCACGGTGGAGGCGCCCGTGGATTTGATGCCTTCGCGCGGCTTGTTGTCGATATTCTCGAGGCCTTCGGAATAGAGCTTGCCGAGCGTGCCAGTCTCCGTGAGGAAGATGGCGCCGCTGCCGGCGAGCGGACCGGGCCCGAAGGCACGGGTGAGGAACAGCGCCCAGATCAGCATGTCGACCGAGCGCAGGAAATCAAAGGCTCGCTTCAGCACCTGGTTGACCACGCGGTTCGGCGTGATGTTGCGCGCGGCGAAGAAGGCCAGCGGAAAGGCCAGCAGGGCGCCGAGCAGCGTGCCGAGGAAGGCCATGACGATGGTCTGGAACAGCTTGGTCCAGACGTCGCCATGCTGCCAGGCGCTGTTGTTCCAGACATTGTCGAAGGCGAGCGACAGGTTGGATTGGCCGGGCGTCAGTTCCGGCCCCGAAACAATCAGGCTCAGCACCTCGCCCACCGGCTTGTCGAAGAAGGGGGACTGGGTGTCGAAGACGAAATTCGCCCAGCCGAGGAAGCGCTTGCGCACCTTGACGCGATCAACCGAGATGCTGACATCGCCGGCAAAGCCGAGATCGGCCAGGACGTTGTCGTCATAGACCGTCATCCAGCTCGGCACGGGGCCGATAACCTTCGGCGCGCCGCTAGAGACTTCCACCGGCACGCTGACGCCGCGGGCAGTCACCGTCGTTTCCGTCTTGGAGACGGCAACAGTGCGGCCCGTGCCGCTGACCGAAACGGTGACGCTGCCATCCGGATTGTTGATGACCCAATTGGGATGCGGGTCGTCACCGAGCGGCGAGAAGCGCGGATATTTGACCGCAATGCCGTCGTCGCCGATACGGAACTCCGGCTGCACGTCGTAGCTCACCCACTGGCTGAGATAGAGGCCGACGCGCTCCCAATGGGCATCAGCAAGCAGTTTCGGCAGGTCGAAGAACCAGGTTGCGTAGAGCGCATAGACGAGCGTCGCGATGACGGCCATCAGACCGCCGAAGCGCTGCTGGAAGGAGCGTTTGAAATACTCCGGGTAGCGCTGCTCGATCTCATGCATCCGGTTGGCGTCGATCACCGTCATGGCGGACCTCAATGCTGCAAAAGGAAGGCGTGCTCGCCGACGAGGCGGCGGCGCAGCCATGCGGAGAACTGGTCGACCGCAACGATGGTGATGAAAAGCAAAAGGACGAGCGCGACCGTCTTGGCGCCGAACCCGCGCGAGATCGAGAGCTTCAGTTCCTCGCCGATACCGCCGCCGCCGACCGCACCGATGATGGTGGAGGCGCGGACGTTGACCTCAAGGCGCAGCAGTGCGTAGGAGACGAAGTTCGGCATGACCTGCGGCAGGGCGGCAAAACGCACGCGCTCCGACCAGCTGGCGCCGACGGCTTTCATGCCCTCGTCCGGCTTCATGTCGATGTTTTCGACGACTTCGTAGAAAAGTTTGCCGAGCGCGCCGATGGTGTGCAAGCTGACGGCGATGATGGCGGCGACCGGGCCGATCGACAGAATCGCCGAAAACAGGCCGGCGATGACGATCTCGGGAAAGGCGCGCAGGAATTCGGTGAGCCGCTTGGCAACGATGCGCAACGGATTGGAGGGCGCCAGATTGCGGGCGACAAGAAAGCTGAGCGGTACGGCGAAGATGAAGCCGATGATGGTCGAGACCAACGCGACATTGATCGTGATGATCATCAGCTCGAAATATTCGGGGATATAGAAGCCACCCCAGACCGGAACGCGACCCTCGGCGAAATTATACTCTTCGCCCGTCTTCTGCATCGGGCTTGCGATATCGAACAACGCGCGCCAGACGTCGTTCCAATCCTTGGGAATGAGCCAGCTCAGAAAATCGAAGAGGTGCGGCAGGCGATCGAAGAAATGGCCGGCATTGCTCTCGTCGGCAAAGCGTACCGAGGCGACGAAGGCGGCAAGCAGGATCACCAGACCGAGGCCGGTATAGAGGCGGCGGCGAGCCACCATCTTGCCCCAGGCGTCACCGATTTCACGGGCGCTTTGCGGCGTGGCCGGCGCGTGGGCGTTGGGATCGGCAAAAGTCATGAACGGTGTCCGCTTTCTTCGCAGGGCAAAGGGCGGCCGTAACGGCCGCCCTCCAGCTATCAGGATCGATCAACCGCCGATGGCAGCCTTACGAGCGTCGATAATAGCGTTGTAGAAATCAGGCTGAACCTTGGTGTAGCCCTGGTAGTCGCCGCCTTCGATGGCTGCAAAGCACTTGGCGTCCGTCTTCGGCAGCTTCGTGAAGAAGTCGGTGAGCTTTGCCTGCCAATCGGCGCCGAGTTCGTTGCGAACGACGAGCGGACCGTTCGGGATCAACGGCGAACGCCAGACTTCGACGAGCTTGTTCGGGTCTACGGTACCCTTGTCGACAGCCTTGCGGAAGGTGCCAGAGGTGTAACCGTCCTTGAAATCGCCGATGCCCGAAGAGTCGTCGACAGCGATGTCGACCTTGCCGTCGTAGGCAGCGAGAAGGTTGTTCTCGTGGCCGCCGTTGAACTGCGTGGAGGCGAAGTACTTGTCATTCGGCATGCCCGTGTCCTTCGGGATCTGTGTCAGCGGAATGAGGTAGCCCGAGGTGGAGTCCGGATCGGCGTAGCCGAGCTTCTTGCCCTTGGCATCCTTGATGTCCTTGATGCCCGAGGACTTGAGAGCAAGACCGATCGAGTGGTAGCCGGTCGAGCCGTCCTTCTGGACCGTCGTCAGGATCGGGGTCACAGCCTTTTCGTCCTTGATAGCGATAGCAGCGTAGCCGGACGCGCCGAGTTCTGCGAAGTCGAGCGTGCCACCGAGCAGACCCTGGATAACGCCGTCATAGTCAGCAGCCGGGAAGAGCGAAACCTTCTCGAAGCCGAATTCGGTCTTCAGGTGGTCTGCAAGGCAAGCGTAGTTGCGCAGACGGTCAGCTTCGTTTTCGCCGCCGAGAATACCAACGCGGAATTCCTTGAGGTCTGCAGCATGCGAAACGCCGGCAAGCGCAAACAGCGCCGTCGCGGCAAAAAGTGCTTTCTTCAACATGGTTCTCTCCTGATTGACCGGTGTCCCCGGCAACTCTGTTTAAGAAGAAGTTTGCCCGTAACGCGGGCTTGCGATCGAGGCCGCCCCTATCAGAGACCGGCCAGCGCCAGCGGTTGCAGGCCAGCGGATTGTTGCGCGGCCGCGGCCGCGGGAATGTTGATCGAGGTCGAGGTCATCGTCTCGTCGATGCCGGCGCCGTCCCTGTCGGTGCCGTAGATCTGCTTGACGGCACCGGCCGTCAGTTCGGACGGCTTGCCGTCGAAGACGACACGGCCGGCGGCCATGCCGACGATGCGTTCGCAGTAGTTGCGAGCCGTATCCAGCGTGTGCAGGTTGGTGACGACGGTGATGCCTTCGCGCTCGTTGATGTCGCGCAGTGCGTCCATGACGATCTTGGCGTTGAGCGGATCGAGCGAGGCAATCGGCTCGTCGGCAAGCACCATCTTCGGGTTCTGCATCAGAGCGCGGGCAATGGCGACGCGCTGCTGCTGGCCGCCGGAGAGCGTGCCGGCCATTTGCAGCGCCGTCTGCTCGATGCCGAGGCGCTCAAGAGCTGCGATCGCATGAATGCGCTCCTCGCGGGTGAAGACACCGAGCAGGCTCATTGCGGTCGGGCGATGGTTCAGACGGCCGAGCATGACGTTGGTCAACACGTCGAGACGCGGAACGAGATTGAACTGCTGGAAGATCATGGCGCAATCGCGCTGCCAGTTGCGCAACGCCTGGCCGCGGAGGCTGGAAACCTCGACACCCGCGAACTGGATCGATCCCGAGGTCGGCTCCTGCAGGCGGTTGATCATGCGAAGCAGCGTAGACTTGCCGGCGCCGGAACGGCCGATGATGCCGACCATCTGGCCCTGAGGAATGTCGAGCGTCACGGAATCGACGGCTGTCTTGCTTCCGAAACGGCGGGTGACATTCCTCAGCTCGAACATCATGCTCTTCCTCATAGTCCAGATGCGATATGAGCCAGTGCATTAGTCCCGCTTCATGAATGGGGAATGTCAGTTTTATGTAAGGACTGTCACAATCGGGGCCTTGGTGGGCGCGTCCCTGATGCCGAAAATCCGGCCGGGCCGGCGTGCTGTTGCCGCTGCGTGCCGGGTGAAGGATTGGACGAGAGCTACCGATCAGAAGCTTTGCTGTGCGATTGCACGCCCGGTCAGTCCGGACAGCAGGCGATGAGAGCGTCCGTCATTGATGGTTGACCCAATCACCCGTCAATGGCAGGCAGTTTAGAAAGGATACTGGAGCAAAAGCGATGGATCAAACTCTCTTCAAAAGCCTGTGCAACGCCGGCAAATTTAAGGAGGCACTCGGCCTCGCCACCCGTGGGCATGAAGACGAAAAATATACGCCCAGCCGTTTCTCGATGGACAAAAAAACCGGTCTACCGATCTTCTACCGCGGCAACAAGCGCGTCGAGGCGGACGCGACCGGTGAGTGGCAATTGGCAAAGAATCCGAGGCCGTAGGCTCTCCTGACGGGCAGCGGAGTGACCGTCTCCGCAAGCCTTGAACCGCCCCGGAGGCCTGCAGGACGTTAAGCGGCCCCCGGAGCGAACCCAGGGGGCTTCGTTCACTGTTCGTAGCGCGAGAGGAAATCCTCGGCACTCAGATTGCGAAAATCAGGCAAGGCGACCCGCAGGCGGTCATGTTCCCAATCCCACCAGGCAAGCCGATCCATCCGCTCGCCGATTTCCTTCGGGAAGCGTTCGCGGATGAGCCTTGCCGGCACGCCACCGACGATGGTGTAGGGTGCAACGTCCCTGGAGACCACGGCACCGGCGCCGATGACCGCACCATTGCCGATCTTGACGCCGGGTAAAATGGTGGCGCCGTGACCGATCCAGACATCATGGCCGATGACGACGCGGTTGGAGCGGCGCCATGCGAAGAAATCGGCCTCCATATCGGCGTCCGGCCAGTAGTCAGCAGCGCGGTAGGTGAAGTGGTGCAGCGTCGCGCGCCAGGTCGGGTGGTTGGTGGCATTGATACGCACCGATGCGGCGATGTTGACGAACTTTCCGATCGTCGCGCACCAGATGGAGCCGTCCTGCATGACGTAGGAATAGTCGCCGAACTCGACCTCGTCGATGCGGCAGCGCTCCGAGACTTCCGTGAAGCGGCCAAAGGTGGTGTTCGTGACGGATGCCGTTTCATGGAAATAGGGCTCGATGCCAATCTTGCGGTTCATGCGGCAATTGCCTTTCGCGGCGAGAACGTCTGGACGTCGAGAATGCGGTCGGCGACAGCTTCGCGCACTTCCTCGTCGTGGAAAATTCCAAGAAGGGCGACGCCCGCTTTCTTCTTTTCCTCGATCATGCTGACGACCACGGCACGGTTCTTGGCATCGAGCGAGGCGGTCGGCTCGTCGAGCAGGAGAACCGTGTGCTCGGTGATAAAGCCGCGGGCGATGTTGACACGCTGCTGCTCACCGCCGGAGAAGGTGGCGGGCGGAAGTTGCCAGAGCGCTTCCGGCAGGTTCAGTTTCGACAGCAGTTCGGCGGCCTTTTCCCGCGCGGCGTCGGCTTTCTCGCCGCGCGCGACCAGCGGCTCGGCGACCACGTCGATCGCCGCGACACGCGGCACAGTGCGCAGGAACTGGCTGACATAGCCGAGTGTGTGGCGGCGCACGTCGATGACCGTGCGCGGATCCGCGGTCGCCAGATCGACGATCCTGTCCTGATGCTTGATCAGGATCTGGCCACTGTCGACGGCATAATTGCCGTAGATCATTTTCAGAAGCGAGCTCTTGCCGATGCCAGACGGCCCGCCGAGGACGACGCATTCACCGGATGCCACGGAAAAGGACACGTCCGAAACGACCGGCAGTTTGATGCCGTCGCGCAGGTGCATGGTGAAGCTCTTGGCGACTTCAGAAACAACAAGGGGCGTTGCCATGATTTCTTTCCTTAGTTTTCGCTTACTCGCGAAGCCGGTAGCCGGCTTCCAAACAGCATGCGCGATCAGACCTGCAGAATGGAGGAGACAAGGAGCTGCGTGTACGGCTCGCGCGGATCGTCCAGGACGCGATCGGTCAGGCCGTGCTCGATGACATGGCCATCCTTCATCACCATGATGCGATGCGACAGCAGGCGTGCGACGGCGAGATCGTGGGTGACGATGATCGCGGCAAGGCCAAGATCGTTGACAAGACCGCGCACGAGGTCGAGCAGGCGGGCCTGCACCGAGACATCGAGGCCGCCGGTCGGCTCATCCATGAAGACGAGGCGTGGACCGGTGACCAGATTGCGGGCGATCTGCAGGCGTTGACGCATGCCGCCGGAGAAGGCGCGCGGCTGATCGTCGATACGGCCCGCATCGATTTCGACGCGCTGCAGCCAATCGACCGCCGTCGAGCGGATGTTGCCATAGTGGCGGTCACCGATCGCCATCAGGCGCTCGCCGACATTGGCGCCGGCAGACACCATCATGCGCAGACCGTCAGCCGGCTTCTGATGCACGAAACCCCAGTCCGTGCGCATCAGAAAGCGGCGTTCGGCCTCGCTCATACGATAGAGATCGCGATAGGCGCCATCACGCATGTGGTATTCGACGCTGCCGGTGGTCGGCATCAGACGGGTCGAGATGCAGTTCAGAAGCGTCGTCTTGCCCGAGCCGGATTCACCGACGATGGCGAGCACTTCGCCGGGCCAGAGCTCGAAGGAGACGTTCCGGCACCCGATGCGATTGCCGTAGAACTTTGAGACGTCGTTGGCCTTGAGAAGCGGGGCGTCAGTCATTCGGCGGCCTCCTGATTGGGTGCCAACATCTCGCCGACATGCCCTTTGGCGCGGCGGTCTTCGCAGTGGTCGGTGTCGGAGCAGACGAACATGCGGCCGCCCTTGTCGTCGAGGATGACCTCGTCGAGATAAACCTCTTCGGCTCCGCACAGCGCGCAGGGCTTGCCGAAGCGCTGAATCTCGAAGGGGTAATCGTCGAAGTCGAGGCTGACCACATCGGTATAGGGCGGAACGGCATAGATGCGCTTCTCGCGCCCTGCCCCGAAGAGCTGCAGCGCATCCGACATGTGCATTTTCGGATTGTCGAACTTCGGCGTCGGCGACGGGTCCATGACGTAGCGGCCGGCAACCTTCACCGGATAGGCATAGGTCTTGGAGATGCGGCCGTTATGCGCAATGTCCTCGTAAAGCTTTACATGCATGAGGCCATATTCTTCCAGCGCATGCATCTTGCGGGTTTCGGTCTCGCGCGGCTCGAGGAAGCGGAGCGGTTCCGGGATCGGCACCTGATAGACGAGCACCTGGTTCGGTCCAAGCTTCTCTTCCGGAATGCGGTGGCGCGTCTGGATGATCGTCGCATCCTTGGTGTGCGTTGTGACCGCGACATTGGCGACCTTCTGGAAGAAAGCGCGGATCGAGACGGCGTTGGTGGTGTCGTCAGCGCCCTGATCGATGACCTTCAGCACATCGTCCGGACCGATGATCGAGGCCGTCACCTGCACGCCACCGGTTCCCCAGCCGTAAGGCATCGGCATTTCGCGCGAGGCAAAGGGCACCTGATAGCCGGGAATGGCGATCGCCTTCAGGATGGCGCGACGGATCATCCGCTTCGTCTGTTCGTCCAGATAAGCGAAATTGTAGGTGGCTAGATCGGTCATCTTTGATTGCCCTGTGGTTGCAGGGGCCAGACAGACGGAAGGTCACAATGGAAGCCGACACTTCGAGCGAAGCGCTCGTGATCTTGGCTGTAATGACCTGCTTCGTCGTCCTCCCCTTCCTCTTCAAGCCGAAGACAAATGGTGTAGCTGCTGATGGCGGCGGCGATGTCAGACATGCTGGTGGCGGCGATGCCACTTGCGATGCTGACGACGGTGGAGGCGGCGACTGATCTCGTCATTCGGCCGCCTCCTTGATGGTGTCGCGGCCACCGGCGCGGCCGGCTACAAATTCGCTGCGCATACGACGGACCAGGTCGAGTTCAGCCTGGAAGTCCACGTAGTGCGGCAGCTTCAGGTGCTCGACGAAGCCGGTCGACTGGACGTTGTCGGCGTGCGAAATGACGAATTCCTCGTCCTGCGCCGGAGCGGTGATGTCCTCGCCGAGCTCTTCGGCACGCAGCGCCCGGTCGACGAGAGACATCGACATCGCCTTGCGCTCGCTCTGGCCGAAGACCAGGCCGTAGCCGCGGGTGAACTGCGGTGGCGCCTTGGACGAGCCCTTGAACTGGTTGACCATCTGGCATTCCGTGACCTGGATGGTGCCGAGGGAAACAGAAAAGCCGAGTTCGGGAACATCGAACTCCACCTCGACCTCGCCGATGCGGATTTCGCCGGTGAAGGGGTGGTTGCGGCCGTAGCCGCGCTGGGTCGAATAGCCGAGCGCCAAGAGGAAGCCTTCGTCGCCGCGGGCAAGCGCCTGCAGGCGCAGGTCGCGCGTCATCGGGAACTCCATCGGCTCGCGCGTCAGATCGCCGATCTCGTGATCCTCAGGCATTTCGCCATCACCCTCGATCAGGCCCTCCTGAGCGAGGATTTCCGAAACGCGCATGACGCGGCCGGATTCGGCATCGCGCAGCGCCGGCTCGTCGACGGCGTCATCTGCCAGGAGCGACGGGTCGAGCAGGCGGTGGGTATAATCGAAGGTCGGGCCGAGCAACTGGCCGCCCGGGAGATCCTTGTAGGTTGCCGAAACACGGCGCTCGATTTTCATCCGGGCCGTGTCGATCGGGTTGGAATAGCCCAAACGCGGCAGCGTCGTGCGATAGGCGCGCAGCAGGAAGATCGCCTCGATCATGTCGCCGCGCGACTGGCGAACGGCGAGAGCTGCGAGCATGCGATCGTAAAGCGAGGCTTCCGCCATGACGCGGTCGACGGCGAGCGCCAGCTGCGCCACGATCTGGTCGATGCCGATAGCCGGCAGCGAACGGTCGCCGCGGCGGCGATCCGCCAGCAGGCGATGGGCATTGGCAATGGCGGCGTCGCCTCCTTTGACAGCAACATACATGGGGTCACATCTCCGTTGCGGTGATCTTGGTGGTGCGCGGCAGGCAGACGAAACGGTTGCCCGAGGTCAGCACGATGTCGATGCCGCGCGGGAAGAGCGCACGGTTCTCCGTCCAGAGGCGGGGGAAGGTATCGGGCAGACCGATCGGCGCAAGGTCCGTCACCGTCTCAATGCCCGGCCCCATCAGGGCGAGCCTGCGTCCTGCCTCGAGATCCGCCAACTCGATGACCAGGGTGGTCGAGCGATCAGGATATTCCTGCGTCCCGGCGGCAAAGAGACCGAAGGGGGACAGCGTTGTACCCGCTTCGACAAAGGCGAAGCGCGCTTCGGCCTTCTCAGGCGTTACCGTCGCGCCGGTGTGGAAGCCGAGCCACTGAGGCACGGCCGATTTTGCGAGACCGGCAGACAGCCATACGGGCGTATCGTGATCGCAGAGCGTTAGCGCGATCGCGCCGGCGGCAATGCCGAGCGGCGCCGGCGGCGTCGCATCGGGGGCGACCGTCTGGATCGTGCCGGGACGCGCCATCGCATCCATCAGCAGCTTGAACACGCTCTGTGCGTGGAAGACCGGTTCAGCAAAGCCGCCGATCAGTGCTTCCGTCTTGAGGCTCATCAGTCGTCTCCGCGAACCATGGTGAAGAAATCGACGCGCGTCGCGGCCGTCTCGTCGGCCCTGCGGCGCTCTTCTGCGGCCACCCGGGCAGCGATCGGCGCAAGCAGCGTCTGCTCGACAAACTGCTGCGTCGCAGCCTCCTGCCAAAGCGCATCGAAAATGGCGGAAAGCCGCGCCTTCTCGCGGTCCGTGCCAAGCGCCTGGGCGTGGCCGACGGTGCCGGAAGCGAGACGAACGGTCGCACGCGTCACGGTCACCTCACCGAGATTGAACGGTGCGCCACCGCCGCCCATGCGGCCGCGGACCATGACGAGGCCCGTTTCCGGCCCGCGCACCGGCTGGACCACCGGTTTCTCCGCCAGGCCGTTCCATGCTTTAACCAATTCCGGTCGCTCTGCACGTGCGAGCAGGTCGATGACGCGCTTGCGTCCGCCTGCCGCCGCCGGCTCATTCGTCTCCGCCAAGCTCATTGCCGCATCCTTTAAATGTCTATTGATATAGACAACTATACAAGATATAGTTACGCTTAAATCGCCGACGTGACAAGCGTGTGACATCAAGGGGCAAAATGGCTGGACAGGTACAAAGACAGACAGGCGTTGCGCTATGGCGCCAGATTGCCGACCGCATTCGCCAGGCAATCAGCGCCGGGGTTTATGACGAGGCGGGTATGGTGCCGCCGGAGACGGTTCTGGCGCTGCAGTTCGGCGTCAACCGCCATACGGTGCGCAGCGCGATCGCCGCGCTTGCCCAGGAGGGCATCGTGCGCGCTGTGCAGGGCCGCGGCACACTGATCGAACGTAAGGAACGGCTGAACTTTCCGATCACCCGACGCACGCGGTTCACGACCGGTATCGGTGAGCAGGCGCGCGAAATGCGCGGACTGCTGCTTGGGCATAGCGAAGAGAGAGCGGACGACGAGGTGGCCCGCTGGTTGAAGCTGCGGCAGGGGGCACCGGTGATCCGCATGGAAACGGTGCGCAAGGCCGACAATCGGCCGGTCTCCTGCGCCACGGCCTGGTTTCCTGCCGAACGCTTTGCCGGCATGCCGGCGGCCTACGAGAAGACGGAATCGATCACCCGGGCCTTTGCCGAATTCGGCCTATCCGACTATGTACGCGCGACGACGGAGGTCACCGCCGCCCATGCCGACGCCGCCGATCTGGCGGCACTGGAACTGACGCCGGGGGCGATCGTCCTGATCACCAAGGCGATGAACACGGATCTAAAGGGTGTGCCAGTGCAATATGCGATCAGTCGGTTTTCGGCGGATCGGGTGCAGTTCACCATCGAGAACTGAGAAAGGCCGGGCGCGCTGGAGAACCCGGCCCTCCAAAGCTGGCATTGGATTTAGACGCCTTATCCTGACGGTAATGCGTCATTGCCGTGCGGCGTCAAGCGCAACAGGCGTTACTTCCCGCCGTGGGGGCACAACACGATCGTGCCTGTTGTTCCGCAAGCCACCGATCGCACGGTTTGCAGCTGGCGGGCCGCGGCGATAGCTCGACGTGCACAGTGCCGGCGCGCAGCGTTGGCATCGCGGCGCGGTAGAGCTGCATCGGTTGAACGCCGTCGCTGACTTCAAAGGTCAGTTTGGCTGAATCATCGAGCTTCACGTGCTCCGTGACCTTGCGGATGATCGCGGAGAATTTGCCAGCAGGCATATGGGTGCGGTCGCCCTCCTCGATATCCCAGAGCTGAATGAAAATCTCCGTCCATGCTTCCGGGTTGGCGCCGCAGTCCAGCGCCGAAAACCGACCGGCCTTGACCTCAGTGACGTGGTAGCCAGGCTTCACCGGTTGTCCATCGTAGTAGAATATCAGCGGAGAATCTTTGGCATCGGCAAGTGTGCTGAGCAATAGGCCGAGGCTGATATCGTCTTCCTGAACGTCGCTATTGTCGATCGCGTCCATCTGCGTTATTCCTCATTTCAATCATTCAAGGATTGTTGAAATATGGATCAACGTCAAGCCCTCGTCGCATTTGGCGCGCTGTCACAGGAAACCCGCCTGCACATCGTCCGCATGCTTGTGGTCGCCGGCCCGAACGGCATGGCGGCAGGGGCGATCGCAGAACAAGCGGAGGTATCACCGTCCAACGTCTCCTTCCATCTGAAGGAGCTGGAACGCTCAGGACTGATCGCGCAGCAGCGCGAATCACGATCGATCATCTACACCGCGAACTATGAGGCGCTCGGCGGCCTGGTTCGGTTCCTGATGGAAGACTGCTGCTCCGGGCACCCGGAAATCTGCGCGCCCGCCGCTAAGGTCGCGGCCTGCTGCACCCCTAAAATGGAGGAAAACCTGCAATGACCGCTGACCGCGTTTACAATGCGCTCTTTCTCTGCACGGGCAATTCCGCCCGCTCGATCCTGGCCGAATCCATTCTCAATGCCGAGGGCAATGGCCGCTTCAAAGCCTATTCAGCCGGCAGCCAGCCAAACGGTGAGGTTAACCTTCTGGCGCTGAAGGAGCTTGCGGCGCTTGGTTACCCAACGAACGGCTTCCACTCGAAGAGCTGGGACGAGTTTGCCGAGCCGGGGGCGCCGGAGATGGACTTCATCTTCACGGTCTGCGACAGGGCCGCCGGCGAGGCCTGTCCGGTTTGGATCGGCCATCCCATGACCGCCCACTGGGGTGTGGAGGATCCGGCCGCCGTCGAAGGCAGCGACGTCGAAAAGGGTCGCGCTTTTGCCCAGGCTGCTCGCTTTCTGAAGAATAGGATCATGGCTTTTGTCAGCCTGCCGCTTGCATCGATCGACAAGCTCGCGTTGGAGACGCATCTCCATCAGATCGGCACCTTGGAGGGTGCGACCTTAAAGCCATCCAGGGCAAGCCGATGACCCGGTTCGATCTGCCGCGCCGGCTGGTCGCAGAGGGACTTGGGACAGCCATGCTAGTCGCAACAGTGGTCGGATCTGGCGTCATGGCAGCATCGCTGACTCAGGATGTTGGCCTGACATTGCTGGGGAACACGCTGGCGACCGGCGCAATCCTGGTGGTCCTGATCACCATCCTCGGCCCGATCTCCGGAGCCCAATTCAATCCTGCGGTCTCGCTGATTTTCGCTATCTCTCGCAAGTTGCCGAAGCGTGACTTTGGGGGATACATCCTGGCTCAGATTGCCGGCGGCGTGGCCGGCACAATCGCAGCTCACCTTATGTTCGGCCTGCCGCTGGTCGAAATGTCGAGCAAGGCTCGTACCGGCGGCGCACAGTGGTTCTCCGAAGGAGTCGCGACGTTCGGGCTGGTGGCGGTCATCCTTGCCGGCATCAAGTTCGAACAGAGGGCGGTGCCTTGGCTTGTGGGGCTCTATATCACGGCCGCTTACTGGTTCACCGCCTCCACCTCATTCGCCAATCCCGCCGTCGCTTTGGCACGGTCGTTGACCGACACCTTCTCCGGGATCCGCCCGGTCGATCTACCGGGGTTCTGGTTGGCAGAGATTGCTGGCGCGGTCGCTGCCCTCATCCTGTGTACCTGGCTTCTGCGGCCAGGTGCTACATCAACCGCATCGTCAGAGGCAAAGTTATGAACGTTACCATCTATCACAACACGCAATGCGGCACGTCACGCAACACGCTGGCGATGATCCGCAACACCGGCATCGAACCTGATATCATCGAATACCTGAAGGACCCGCCGTCGCGTGCGCAGCTCGTGAAGATGATCGCCGACGCAGGGTTGACCGTGCGCCAAGCAATCCGGGAAAAGGGCACGCCCTATGCGGAGCTCGGTCTCGATAACCCTGCCCTGACCGACGATCAACTGCTCGACGCGATGCTGAAAGACCCGATCCTGATCAACCGGCCGTTCGTCATCACACCGCTCGGCACCAGGCTTGCGCGCCCGTCCGAAGTCGTTCTGGATATTCTCCCCGGCACCCACAAGGGCGCCTTCACCAAGGAGGATGGCGAACAGGTGCTCGACGGCGAGGGCAAGCGCATTGTCTGATCTGCCTGCCGTATCCCCGCAGCATCTGCGCCAGCCGGATCTCTCGGCGTTGCGGCCGCCCTTCTCGACCCACAAGCCGCGCATTCTGATCCTTTGTGGCTCGCTGAGGACTGTATCCTACAGTCGCCTGCTTGCGCAGGAGGCGGCACGGCTGCTCGATCACTTCGGCTGCGAGGTTAGGATCTTCAATCCGGAAGGCCTGCCGCTTCCCGACGGCGCTCCGGTGACGCATCCCAAGGTGCAGGAGCTGCGCGCGCTGTCTGAATGGTCGGAAGGCCAGGTGTGGGTCAGCCCCGAACGTCATGGCGCGATGACCGGCATCATGAAGGCGCAGATCGACTGGATCCCGCTGGCGGTGGGCTCGGTGCGCCCGACGCAGGGCAAGACGCTAGCCGTCATGCAGGTTTCCGGCGGCTCGCAGTCCTTCAATGCAGTCGGACAGATGCGCATCCTCGGCCGCTGGATGCGGATGATCACCATTCCGAACCAGTCGTCGGTGGCTAAGGCCTTCCAGGAGTTCGATGCCGACGGCCGCATGAAACCCTCCTCCTATTACGACCGCGTGGTCGATGTGTGCGAGGAGCTGGTGAAGTTCACCTCGCTGACGCGCGATGCTTCGGCCTATCTCACCGATCGCTACAGCGAGCGGAAGGAGGAGGCCGAAAAACTCGAACAGCGCGTGAGCCTCAATTCCCTATGACGACGACCAGCACCGAACGCTCCCCTGTCGCGGCAATCCTCGCCCTCGGTCTGACGCAGATCATCGGCTACGGAACGCTCTATTACAGCTTCAGCATCCTTGCGCCGGATATGGCGCGGGATCTCGATTGGTCCTCGGAATGGATTTTTGGTGCGCTGTCCGTAGCTCTCCTGATCGGCGGCCTGGCGGCGCCGACCATGGGCAGGTGGATTGACCGCTTTGGCGCCGGCCGTGTCATGACGGCGGGCTCGGCGATTGCGGCCGCAGCGCTTGCCGCGTGCGCCTTCGCTCCCGGCAAGATCGCCTTCGTCGCCGCACTGATCGCGATCGAGACGGCGTCCAATCTGGTGCAATATGGGGCCGCCTTTGCTTTGCTCGTCCAGATCAGGCCGAAGGTTGCCCAGCGCAGCATCACCTATCTGACACTGATCGCTGGCTTTGCTTCGACGATTTTCTGGCCGATCACCACGGCGGCCAACGCGCACATGTCCTGGCAGCACGTGTATCTGATCTTCGCTGCTATCAATCTTCTGGTCTGCCTTCCCATTCATGCATGGTTGTCGCGCAGCGTCAGCGAAACCCGCAAACGGGAGAAGAACGAAGCGGCAAAGCACGTCGAACCGAGCCTTCCGCCATCCGTGCGAACGCCGGCCTTCATCCTGATGGTCATGGGGTTTGCTCTGGAGAGCTTCGTCAACGCAGCACTCCTCGTGCACATGGTTCCGGTGCTATCCGGACTTGGGCTTGGAGCCCTGGCGGTGATGGTCGGCACGGTGTTTGGCCCGTCGCAGGTGCTGAGCCGCTTCATCAACATGGTCTTCGGGGGCGGACTGTCGCAGCTGACGCTGGCGCTCATCTCTGCGGTGTTGCTGCCGGCGGCCCTGGTCACTCTGATCGTCACCGCCCCGTCCGTACCAGGCGCATTGGTCTTCGCCGTCGTCTTCGGTCTTGGCTCGGGGCTGAGCAGCATCGTGCAGGGAACCTTGCCGCTGGCACTCTTTGGCAGCGAAGGGTACGGGCGACGACAGGGCAAGGTGTTGTCCATCCGCTTGGTGATTTCGTCGACCGCCCCATTTGTCCTCGCGTTCATGATGGAGAACATCGGCGTATCGTGGTCGCTCGCGGTTGCCGCCGTCGTCGGTGCTATAGCCGTCCTCGCATTTGTCGCGATTGGCCGGCTAGCGCAGCTGCTTGACCGACCGCATCTTGCGACGCCGCGTGGCGACGAGCTTGCCGTGCAAGTCGTGACGCTTGGGCAGCAGATCGCCAATCGCCTGCCGGACTTCGAGTCCGCAACGGACGCGGCAGAGCGCTAGAAGAAACGCGCCACCCCACCGTCGCCTGCTGGCTCACGGCCTTGCTGGCGCGATCGCTGCCCTTATCCCTTGTGTACCTGGCTTCTCCGGCAAGGTGCTGCATCAACCGTATCATCAGAGGCAAAGTCATGAACGTCACATCCAGTCGCGAGCAGCTCGTGACGATGATTGCTGATCCGGGCCTGACCGTTCGTCAGCCGCCGGGCTCAAAATCGGTTGAGACACTAAGTTCGCGCCAAGCCGCATGCTCCTTGGCTCGTGCAGCGTCGTTCTGCTCGACGCCGCGCAACGCATCGCTGCCGAGCAGCAAGCGCAGTGGCGGTTCGGCAAGGCCGGCAACATGGACGACGGCGGCGGCTGCCTTTGCCGGATCTCCCGGCTGCCTGCCGTTATAATCGCGCTGATAGCGCGCCATCTTTCCGACGGTGTCCTCGTATTCCGGCCGGCCTTCCCGAAGTGTAGTGGACGAGCCGGCAAAGTCGGTCCTGAAGCCGCCCGGCTCGATGATCGTCACCTTGATGCCGAGCGGGCCGACCTCCTTGGCCAGAACTTCCGAGAAGCCCTCCACGCCCCATTTGGCGGCAGCGTAAGGCGCACGCCCCGCCGGGCCGATGCGACCGCCGACGGAGGAGAACTGGATGATGTGTCCGAAACCCTGCTCTCGCATTATCGGTAGCGCGGCCTTGGTGACGATGATCGTTCCGAAGAGGTTCGTTTCGATCTGGGCACGGAAGTCGGCAAGGCTTGTATCCTCAATCGAGCCGACATCGCCGTAACCTGCATTGTTGACGAGAACATCCAGCCGGCCGAACCTGTCGACCGCCGACTTCACGGCCGATGCGGCAGACCGCTCATCGGCGACATCGAGGGTGGCTGTCAGGACGTTGTCGCCGAAGCGTTGCTTGAGATCCTCAAGTTGCGACGGATTGCGCGCCGTTGCGACCAATTTGTGCCCCACCGCCAGTACCCCTTCAGCAAGCGCCCTGCCGAGCCCACGAGAACTGCCTGTAATCAACCAAACCTGTGACATGGAAATCTCCTTGATCCGCCGGAAGGCCATATAGGCAAATCAGTCTCATCTTGAAAGAAGGTACCCACAGGAGCTATACATACCCAATGGTAACTGGCCTGGACGATGGTACATTCGATTTCTGCGAAACGCTGATGGACGCGCAGGACGCGCTTGCTCGCGAGATGCTGGAACGCGCCAGCGCCAAATGGCCGCTGCGGGTCATGCACATATTGGCTAAGGCCAACGGCCCCTTGCGCTTTTCGCGCGTTCTGGAACGGGTGGAGGGGATCAGTCAGAAGGTGCTGACGCAGACGCTACGGACGCTGGAGAGCGACGGTCTGGTGACGCGAACGCTCTACCCGCAGGTGCCGCCACGAGTGGAATATGAACTGACGCCGCTTGGCGGCGAGCTTCTGGTAGAAGTCGTGGCGCTCTGGCAGTGGATCGCCAATCGTCTGCCGGATTTCGAGGCGGCCCGCGCGCAGTCGCCTCGCGCGACGGACGCAGCAAAGAGCTAGAACCGGGCAAAATTCAAAAAACGCCGCGCGCCCGATGATGCGCGGCGCCTTTGAACTCAATGCGCGCCGGACATGTCGCCGAGCACTTCCTTGGAAGCGACGGTGGAATCGGCGTTGAGCTTGTAGACCATGGGGACGCCGGTCGCGAGGTTGAGCGCCAGGATCTGTTCCTTGGTCAGGCGGTCGAGCACCATCACCAGCGAGCGCAACGAATTGCCGTGGGCGGCGACGAGCACCTTTTCGCCGCGCAACACGCGGGGCAGGATTTCCGTCAGGTAGTAAGGCCAGACGCGGGCGCCGGTGTCGCGCAGGCTTTCGCCACCCGGAGGCGGAACATCATAAGAGCGGCGCCAGATGTGGACTTGCTCCTCGCCCCACTTGGCGCGGGCATCGTCCTTGTTGAGGCCCGAGAGATCGCCGTAATCGCGCTCGTTGAGCGCCTGATCTTTGAGCGTCTCGAGGTCCGGCTGGCCGACATTGTCGAGGATGATCGTCAGCGTGTCCTGAGCGCGCTTCAGGTCGGAGGTGAAGGCGACATCGAACTTGATGCCGTAGTCGGCCAGCGCCTTGCCGCCGGTGTTGGCCTCCTGGATGCCAAGCTCGGTCAGCTCCGGATCCTTCCAGCCGGTGAAAAGGTTCTTCAGATTCCAGTCGCTTTGGCCGTGGCGAACGAGAACGAGGGTGCCGCTCATGAAAAATGCCTCCGAAAAAGATTACCTTGAAGAGAGCCCGAGCACGTCGAGCATGGAATAGAGACCGGGCTTCTTGTCACGCGCCCAGAGCGCCGCCTTGACGGCGCCGCGGCCGAAGATCGAACGATCGGTGGCGCTGTGCGACATCGTCACCGTTTCGCCCTCGCCGGCAAAGATCACGGAGTGCTCGCCGACAACCGAGCCGCCGCGCAGTGTCGCAAAGCCGATGGTGCCTTCCTCGCGCGGACCGGTGTGACCGTCGCGCGAGCGCACCGACTTCGATGCGAGATCGATGCCCCTGCCCTTGGCCGCCGCTTCGCCAAGAAGCAGCGCCGTGCCCGAGGGCGCGTCAACCTTGCGCTTGTGATGCATTTCGAGGACTTCGATGTCCCAGTCGGCCGGATCGAGCGCACGAGCGGCCCGCTCGACAAGGACGCTGAGCAGATTCACGCCGAGGCCCATATTGCCCGACTTCACCACCCGGGCGTGACGGGCGGCCGCCGTAATCTTCGCGTTGTCCTCTGCCGAGCAGCCGGTTGTCCCGATCACATGGACGATGCGCGCCTGACCGGCAAGTGCGGCGAATTCGTTCGTTGTTGCCGGGGTCGTAAAATCGAGGACGCCATCGGCATGAAGAAACGCCGCGAGAGGATCGTCCCCGACAGTGATGCCGTTCGTCCCAAGACCCGCAATTTCGCCGGCATCCTTGCCGACGAACGGTGAGCCGGGGCGGGCCACAGCCGCATGCAGCGTGACCCCATCCATCGAATCGACAAGCCGTATGAGCGTCTGCCCCATGCGTCCCGCTGCTCCAACCACTACCAGTTTCATCGCAGCATCGCTCATGTCAGTCGATCATCCTATGTGTCAGCGGGCATCCGAGGCTGCTGGCCTCTGCAGATTGTTGAGGCGAGCGTAGAGACCGTCGCTGCGCTGTGCAAGGCTCTCGTGATTGCCTTCCTCCATGATCCGGCCCTGCTGCATAACCACGATCTTGTCGGCGCGGACAACCGTCGAAAGGCGGTGGGCAATGACGACCACCGTGCGGCCAACCATGGCCCCATCGAGTGCCTTCTGGACCGCCGCCTCCGATTCCGTGTCCAGCGCCGAGGTCGCTTCATCCAGCAGCAAGATCGGAGCGTTGCGCACGAGGGCGCGGGCAATCGACAGGCGCTGGCGTTGACCGCCGGAAAGCGTCACGCCGTTTTCTCCGACTGGGGTGTCGTAGCCATGGGGCTGTGCCAGGATGAAGTCGTGTGCGTAGGCAAGGCGCGCGGCGCGCTCGACCTCCTCATCGGTCGCCTCCGGGCGGCCGTAGCGGATATTGTCGCGGATCGTACCCTCAAAGAGATACGGCTGCTGGGAGACATAGGCCAGTTGCTCACGCAGCGACTGTTTCGTCACATGCGCAATGTCCTGGCCGTCGATCAGGATTTGCCCAGCCTTCGGGTCGTAGAAGCGCGGAATGAGCGTGATGATCGTCGACTTGCCGGCACCGGATGGCCCGACAAGCGCCGTCGTCTTCCCGCCTTCGGCAAGGAAGCTGACATGGCGCAACACATCATCCTCGCCATAGGCGAAGGAGACGTTGCGGAATTCAATCTTGGCTTCCTTGACCACAAGCGCCTTCGCGCCAGGCACATCGCGCTGATGCGGCACCGTATCGAGGAATTCATAGATCATGCGCGCGTTGACGACGGCACGCTCCATCTGCACCTGCAGACGTGCGAGGCGGCGTGCGGGATCGTAGGCCAGTAGCAAGGCCATCACGAAAGAGAAGAAGGCGCCCGGCGGAATATTGTTGTAGATCGTGCGGTAAGCGGCGTAGGCAAGGACGCTGGCGACCGCGAGGCCGGCAAAGCTTTCCGTCAGCGGCGCTGTCCGTTCGGATAGACGAGCGATACGGTTCGCACGCCGTTCGGCGCTCTCCACAAGCCTGTCAACCTTGTGCTCCAACTGGCCTTCCATGGTGAAGGCCTTGACGATGGCGATACCCTGGATGGTTTCCTGCATCGCGCCGGCGACATGGCTGTTGACGTGGATTGCATCTTTGGTCGCCGTGCGAAGCCGCTTCGACACGTATCGCAACGCGTAAAGAAGAGGCGGCGCCAGAACGAAAACCGCGAGGCTGAGCAGCGGATCCTGGATGATCATCACGGCCAGCAGAGAGATGAACGTCAGGAGATCGCGCACTGTCGACGTGATCGTCAGGTTCATCACATCACGGATGCCGCTGATGTTCTGGTTGAGCTGCGCAACAACGTGGGCCGAGCGCGTCTGGTTGAAGTAGCCGAGCGACAATTTCATCAGGTGCGAATAGGCGCGCTGCTGATACCGCGCCACAATGTTGTTGCCGATCTTGGAGAGGACCACCGCCTGGCCATAGCTCGCGAAACCGCGCAGCACGAAGGCAATGAAGATGGTGAAACAGATGGCCCAGACAATATCCGCGCGCCGGTTTGCGAACGCCTCGTTGATCACCGACTTCATGATCCAGGCGGTATACGCCGTCGACAAGGCAACGATGACGAGGCAGCTGATAGCAAAAACATAGCCCCAGAGATGATCCCGGCCGTTTTCTGCGATGATGCGCTTCAAGATGCCGGTGATGCTGTCGCTCGTTACAGGCTTCTGCTGGGTGTCCAGTGCTTGCAAAAATCCGTCTTCCTGTGTGTCAGGACACGCATGTCCTCATGACTGCGTGCGCTCGCGCGGCTCTATAAAGAGTTGGCAGGCTTTTGACCAGAGCCGTTACGCCCGCCAGCGACGCCCATCCGTCGAGACCCCGAAGCTCTCGGGCTTGCGGGCATAGGACGAGAGACCCGCAAGAGCCGCAAGCGGGTGCGTGACGACATAGGTCGGGATCGTCGCAAGCAGCTCGGAATGCGGCGCCTTGTCCTCGAACGCAGCGCGGAATTGCGGCCTTCTCAGCGCCGGAAGGATCTTCTGCGAGATGCCGCCCGACAGGAAGACGCCACCGCGGGCCATGAAGATCATCGCCATGTCACCGGCGACGCGGCCGAGATAGGTCGAGAACAGGTTAATCGTCTCGACGGCGACCTTATCGGAAGCGGCGAGCGCGTGCGACGTGATGTCCGCCGGATCGGAATAGGCGGGGGCAATGCCATCAGCGGCACAAATTGCCCGGTAGAGGTTGACGATGCCACGGCCGCAGAGAATCTGCTCTGCCGAAATCCGGCCTTCGATCGTCTCCACGTGCGGGAAGAGCTCGAGATCGCGCGCGGTACGCGGCCCGAGATCGACGTGACCACCCTCGCCCGGCACGGGAATCCAGGAGCCTCGCGCGTGGACGAGCCCGCCGACACCGAGACCGGTGCCCGGGCCGAGGACGACGCGGGATGCAATCATGTCGCCCGACGCATCGCCAAGGCGCTCGCGGTTGTCATCAGAGAGATTAGCGATTGCCAGTGCTTGCGCTTCGAAATCGTTGACGACGAGGACGTCTTCGATACCGAGGCCATCGATCATGGTTCGCGGGCGGACGACCCAGTCGCAATTGGTCAGCGGTATTTCGTCCCGGCTGATCGGCCCGGCCACCGCCAAGATCGCCGAGCGCGGCCGCAAGCTGCTCTTTTCGAGAATGCAGCTGCGGATCGCATCGTCGATCGTCTCGAAATCGGCGGTGCGAACGTTGGGAAAATGGATCTGCTCTGCCGCGGCGTCCGGGATAATCGCAAAACGGGCATTCGTGCCGCCAATGTCGCCGATCAGGATCGGAAAGGGCATGGCGGTTTCGCTGGTATCGAGCTGTGGCATGGCGGGTTCCGTGCGTGCGCGCTTTTCAAGCGCCGGTTACGCGTGAAGGGTGGCAATGAGCTTGTCGGCGGTCGCTTCGTTGAGCGCCATCGGAATATCGTAGACGATTGCAAGCCGCATCAAAGCCTTGACATCGACATCATGCGGCATCGGCGTCAGAGGATCGACAAAAAAGATCAGCGCATCGACTTCGCCGGTGGCAATAAGAGCCCCGATCTGCTGGTCGCCGCCGAGCGGGCCGCTTTTCAAGCGGGTCACATCGAGGTCCGGAGCCGCCTCGATCACCCGACCGCCGGTCGTGCCCGTGGCGACGATTTTCCAGCTTGCGAATGTCTCGCGGTTGCGGCGCGCAAACTCCGCCATGTCGTCCTTCTTCTGGTCATGCGCAATCAATGCAAGGCACTTGCCGCCGGCCATGAACAGAACCTCCACCTGAAATTCAATCGATTTGGTTGCTTCTATACGAAGCGTCCGTCTTTTGAAAGACCACCGCCCCGGCCGGCAGCGTCATTCGTCGGACGGCTTGTCGTCCGGTACCGGTCCGATGGCCGGCAGCGCCTCGTCAGACGCCGCGGCAGGCACCAGCGCCATCGGCGCGACCTCCGGGGCAGCAGCGGCGGCGGCGCCAAAGGTGGCCGTCTGCACCGAACCGACGGACGGCGCCGCGAGAACCGACGAGCAGGCATTCGGAAGATCGGAGACCATCACTTCGCGCGGCTTGGCCGGCTTCGTACCGGGCTTCGGCGGCTTCGGCGGCGCCCATGGTTCCTTCGTGAACCACCATGCCAGCGATTTGCCGCATCCATCGTCAGCAGGAACCGGCGCTTGCGGCTTGCACGAGGCTGCGCCCGGTGGGCACTTGATGCGGATGTGGAAGTGGGAATCGTGACCGTAGATCGGGCGCAGCTTGCCGAGATTGGTGCGATCGCCTCTCCAGGTATCGCACATCTTTTTCTTGATGGCCGGATTAACGAAGATCCGCTCGACCTGCGGGTAGCTGGCCGCACGCATCAAAAGCCGGGCGCGCGATTCGGTCCAGACATCCGGATTGATGGTGAGGAAGGCACCCTTCTGCAGCATCGTCGTGAAGGGCAGGGTTTCGCGCGCCTCGACGCTCATCGGGTGAGCGGGCATCGGCGTCAGCCACACGTCGGCATCAAGTCCTATCTGGTGCGAGGCGTGGCCGTTGAACATCGGCCCGCCGCGCGGCTGCGAGATATCGCCGACCAAAAGGCCTGGCCATCCGTCATACTTTGCCGCATCCCGGGACAGCCGCTCCAAGAGAGAGATCATGGCGGGATTGCCCCAGTGGCGATTGCGCGACAGCCGCATGGTCTGCCAGGTGGGGCCATCGGTCGGAAGTGCGACGGCGCCGGACATGCAGCCTTTCGCGTAGAAGCCGAAGGGCTGCGCCGCCCCTTGATTTGGCAAGGCGACGGCGCCGAAGAGGGCCTTGGCGCTCCCGGGACTTGGCTGCTTCTGCTCGGCGCTGGCATCGCCGGCGACGAGACTTGCACCGAGCACGCCGGCGAATGCCAATTTCAAGAATGTTTGGAAAGTCCGAGCGGTATGGAGAGCCATGCCATGTCCTGAACGTCTGTGGCCGCGGCCGAGTGATTTGCGTCGAATCTACCGTGAAAGGCAATTTTGGTGAATCGATGTTTTGCATAAGCAGGAAATGAGCCAATCTTACCCGGGCAACAAAAGGGTCCGATCCCGCGAGCCTGACAAAAACTGTCATATCATCTTTTTTTCGCCCGCTTTTCGCCTATTGTCGATGAAAGCGAAAAGCAATCGGGGTTGGCGAATGGCGCGTACGTGGTCGAAAAGACGTTTGATTGTTGCGCTGGTCGCTTTGAGCTGGTTGGCCCTACCGGTTCAGGCACAGGAACAGAACTTCCAAATTGGAACTTCGAGCATCGGCGAACTCAAATATAAGCCCGGCTTCAAGCATTTCGATTACGTTAACCCGAATGCGCCGAAGGGTGGGACGCTCAATCTTTCGACGACCGGCACCTTCGACACGTTCAACCCGTTGCCGGCGAAGGGCGAACTTGCCGACGGCGCGGCGCTGGTTTTCGAGACGCTGACCAAGTCCGCCGATGATGAGCTGCTCGCCAGCTATGGACTTTTGGCCGAGGGCATTTCCTTTCCGGCGGATATATCGAGCGCAACCTTCCGGCTGCGCGCCGAAGCAAAGTGGGCGGACGGTCAGCCGGTTACACCTGAGGACGTCATCTTCAGCCTGGACAAGTTCAAGCAACTGAACCCGCTTTACGCCAACTATTACAAGCATGTCGTTCGCGCCGAAAAGACCGGCGACCGCGACGTGACCTTCATCTTTGATGAGAAGGGCAACAAGGAGCTTCCGAACATCCTCGGGCAGTTGATGATCCTGCCGAAGCATTGGTGGGAAGGGACGGGTTCGGATGGGAAGCCGCGCGATATTACCAAAACCACGCTGGAGCCGATCTTGGGCTCCGGTCCATACAAGATTGCCGCATTCACCGCCGGATCCACGGTCCGCTACGAACTCCGCGACGACTATTGGGGCAAGGACCTCAACGTCAATGTCGGCCAGAACAACTTCCGCAATGTCAATTACACCTTCTTCGGAGATCGCGAGGTCGAGTTCGAGGCCTTCCGTGCCGGCAACGTGGATTACCGCCAGGAAACGCAGGCGAGCCGTTGGGCCAAGGCTTATGACTTTCCCGCCATTAAGGATGGCCGCGTGATCCGTGAAGAGGTGTCGAATGCGTTGCGCGCCGTCGGCGTCATGCAGGCGCTAACGCCCAATCTGCGACGCGATCAGTTCAAGGATCCACGCGTTCGCGAAGCGCTAAACTACGCTCTCGATTTCGAAGATCTCAACCGCAACCTCGCTTTCAATGCGTTCAAGCGCATCGACAGCTACTTCTGGGGCACGGAACTTGCGTCATCCGGGTTGCCGCAAGGGCGCGAACTCGAAATTCTCCAAAGCCTGAAAGATCAGGTTCCTCCTGAAGTCTTCACCACGCCATACGCCAATCCGGTCGCTGGCGACCCGGAGAAGCTTCGCGACAACCTGCGAAAGGCAATCGGGCTTTTCAAGGAGGCGGGCTACGAGCTTCAGGGCAACCGTATGGTCAATACCAAGACCGGCCAGCCGATGAGCTTCGAAATCCTGTTGTCCAACCCGTCCTTCGAGCGCTCGGTGATGCCGTTTGTCAACAACCTCAAGAAGATTGGCGTCGACGCGCGCCTGCGCACCGTTGACGCTTCCCAATATACGAACCGCGTCAGAAGTTTCGACTACGACATGATCTGGTCTGTCTGGGCCGAGACGATGAACCCGGGCAATGAGCAGATGGATTATTGGGGCTCGCAATCCGCAAACCAGCAGGGTTCGCGCAACTACGCCGGCATCGCCAATCCAGCCATCGACGCCCTGATCCGGATGATCATTTTCGCGCCCAATCGTGATGAACAGGTCGCCGCGATTAAGGCAATGGACCGCGTCCTGCTCGCCAATCACTATGTCATCCCGCTTTTCTACAGCAATAACTCGCGCATAGCCTATTGGAACAAGCTGGCCCATCCCGCGGAACTGCCGACTTACTCCATCGGCTTTCCCGATGTCTGGTGGTCGAAAGATGCGAAATAGGCAGGCAGGCGGGCGGACTTGCATTGCTGAGGTGACTGGGCTCCAAATGAACAATGCGAATCAGGACAAGGCACTGCGTGCCGGGCGGCACCACAAGGAGACTGCACCGATTGAACGGCGATAGACTGGACGGCATACGACGCGAGCTTTCCCGGAAGGGTCTTCACTGATGGGAGCCTATATCCTTCGCCGTCTGCTTTTGATGATCCCGACGATCATCGGCATCATGGCCATCTCCTTTACCGTCATTCAGTTCGCTCCCGGCGGTCCGGTCGAGCAGGTCATCGCGCAACTGACCGGCGATGCGCAGGGCGCAGACGCGCGCATTTCCGGTGGCGGCGGTGATCTTCTTGGCAGCGGACTTGACGAAGGCAGCTCGAAATATCGCGGCGCCCAGGGCCTCGATCCGGAACTCATCGCCAAACTGGAAAAGCAGTTCGGCTTCGACAAGCCACCGCTGACGCGTTTCGGCGAGATGATGTGGAACTACATCCGCTTCGATTTCGGCGAGAGCTTCTTCCGCAACACATCCGTGCTCGAACTGATCAAGGAAAAGCTGCCGGTCTCGGCCTCGCTCGGCGTCTGGATCATGATCTTTTCCTATGGCATTTCGATCCCGCTCGGCATCCGCAAGGCGGTCAAGGACGGTTCCACCTTCGACGTCTGGACCTCAGGTATCATCATCATCGGCTATGCCGTTCCGAGCTTCCTGTTCGGCATCCTGCTGATCGTGCTCTTTGCCGGCGGATCGTTCTACGACTGGTTCCCGCTGCGCGGGCTTGTCTCAGATAACTTCGATCAGCTCGCCTGGTGGCAGAAGCCGCTCGACTACTTCTGGCATCTGACATTGCCGCTGATCTCGCTCTCGCTGGCGGCGTTTGCGACGACGACGCTTCTGACGAAGAACTCCTTTATCGAGGAGATCAAGAAGCAATATGTCGTGACCGCGCGGGCAAAGGGGCTGAACGAGCGGCAGATGCTTTACGGCCATGTGTTCCGCAACGCCATGCTGATCATCATCGCCGGCTTCCCCGGCGCGTTCATCTCCGCCTTCTTCACCGGCTCGCTGCTGATCGAGAACATTTTCTCGCTCGATGGGCTGGGGCGGCTCGGCTATCTCTCGGTCGTCAACCGCGACTATCCGATCGTCTTTGCGACGCTCTACATCTTCTCGCTGCTCGGGCTGTTCGTCAGCCTGATCTCCGACCTGATCTACACATGGATCGATCCGCGCATCGACTTCGAGCGGAGGGACGTCTGATGGACACCGCCGCCAATCCGACGACCGCGACGCCGGTCAAGCCGCCTCGCAAAGGCCTGCAGTCGCCGACCAACGTCCGCCGCTGGAAGAATTTCAAGGCGAACCGGCGCGGCTACTGGTCGCTCTTTCTGTTCCTCATCCTGTTCGTGCTCAGCCTGTTTGCCGAGTTCATCGCCAATGACCGGCCGATCGTCGCCTCCTACAAGGGCGAGATCCTGTTTCCCGTAGTCGTCAACTATCCCGAGGAGAAGTTCGGCGGCTTCCTGGCCGAGACGGATTACCGCTCCGACGTCATCACCGACGAGATCAATGCCAACGGCTGGATGATCTGGCCGCCGATCCGCTACTCCTATCGCTCTGTCAATTCGAACATCCCGCATTCGGCCCCGACACCGCCCTTCTGGCTGATGAGCAAGGAGGAGCGCTGCTCCGGCTATCCGCAGGGAGCGGCCGACCGCGGCTGCAACTTTGGCAATCTCAACTGGCTCGGCACGGACGATCAGGCACGCGATGTGCTTGCCCGTGTGATCTACGGCTTCCGCGTCTCGGTCTTGTTCGGCCTGGTCCTGACGATCTGCTCCGCCATCATCGGCGTCAGCGCCGGCGCGATCCAGGGCTACTTCGGCGGCTGGACGGACTTGCTGCTGCAGCGCTTCATCGAGATCTGGTCGTCGATGCCGGTGCTCTACATCCTCTTGATCATCGCGGCCATCCTGCCGCCCGGCTTCTTCGTGCTGCTCGGCATCATGCTGCTCTTCTCGTGGGTTGGCTTCGTCGGCGTCGTGCGGGCGGAATTCCTGCGGGCCCGCAACTTCGAATATGTGCGCGCTGCCCGCGCGCTCGGGGTGAACAACCGGACGATCATGTGGCGTCACCTGCTGCCAAACGCGATGGTGGCGACGCTCACTTTCCTGCCGTTCATCCTGTCGGGCTCAATCACGACGCTGACCTCGCTCGACTTCCTCGGTTTCGGCATGCCGCCCGGTTCGCCCTCGCTCGGCGAGATGATCGCCCAGGGCAAGGCGAACCTGCAGGCGCCGTGGCTCGGGCTGACCGCGTTCTTCACCATGTCGATCATGCTGTCGCTCTTGATCTTCATCGGCGAAGCGGTTCGTGATGCATTCGATCCCAGGAAGACGTTTCAATGAGTGACGCTGCCGAAACACTGCTTTCCGTTCGCGATCTTTCGGTGGCTTTCCACCAGGGCGGAGATACATCGCTGGCTGTCGATCACGTGTCGTTCGATATCCGCAAGGGCGAAGTCGTGGCGCTGGTTGGCGAGTCCGGCTCCGGCAAATCGGTCTCTGCCAATTCGATCCTGCGCCTGCTTCCCTACCCGGCGGCAAGCCATCCCTCGGGCGAAATCCTGTTCAAGGGCAAGGACCTGCTGAAGGCATCCGACAAAGCATTGCGCGCGGTGCGCGGCAATGACATCACGATGATCTTCCAGGAGCCGATGACATCGCTCAACCCGCTGCACACGATCGAGAAGCAAATTGCTGAGATCCTCGAACTGCACCAGGGCCTGACCGGGCAGGCTGCCCGCAAGCGGATCCTTGAATTGCTGAACCAGGTTGGCATCCGCGAGCCGGAAAAGCGCCTGAACGCCTATCCGCACGAGCTTTCCGGTGGGCAGCGACAACGCGTGATGATCGCCATGGCGCTCGCCAACCGCCCGGAGTTGCTGATTGCCGACGAGCCGACGACCGCGCTCGACGTCACCGTGCAGGCGCAGATTCTGGAGCTGCTGCGGCAACTGAAGGGCCAGCATGGCATGTCCATGCTTTTCATCACCCACGACCTCGGCATCGTTCGCAAATTCGCCGACCGCGTCTGCGTGATGACCAAGGGCAAGATCGTCGAGACTGGTACGGTGGAAGAGGTCTTCCGCAATCCGAAGCACGACTACACCCGGCATCTGCTGGCATCCGAGCCGCGCGGTGAGCCGCCGCTTGCCGATCCCTCCAAGCCGGTCGTGATGCAGGGGGCCGATATCCGCGTTTGGTTCCCGATCAAGGCCGGCCTGATGCGCAAGGTCGTCGATCATGTGAAGGCCGTGGACGGCATCGATCTCCAGCTGCGCGCCGGACAGACGCTCGGCGTCGTCGGCGAATCCGGCTCCGGCAAGACAACGTTGGGCCTGGCGCTGACGCGGCTGATCTCCTCGCAAGGTCAAATCAGCTTCGTCGGCACGGATATAGCCAGCTATTCATTCACGGAAATGCGTCCGCTGCGCAATCAGCTGCAGGTCGTTTTCCAGGACCCCTACGGCTCGCTCAGCGCCCGCATGTCGGTTGGCGACATCATCGCGGAAGGCCTCAAGGTGCATGAGCGGTCACTCTCCTACGAGGAGCGCGATCAGCGCGTCTGCTGGGCGCTGGAGGAAGTCGGCCTCGATCCGCTGACCCGCTGGCGCTATCCGCACGAGTTTTCCGGCGGCCAGCGCCAGCGCATCGCCATTGCTCGCGCCATGGTGCTGAAGCCGCGCTTCGTGATGTTGGACGAGCCGACATCCGCGCTCGACATGAGCGTTCAGGCACAGGTCGTGGACCTGCTGCGCGATCTGCAGAAGAAGCATGACCTCGCCTACCTGTTCATCAGCCATGACCTGAAAGTGGTGAAGGCGCTGGCAAACGACGTCATCGTCATGCGTTTCGGGAAGGTCGTCGAGCAGGGTCCGTCCGCGGAGATCTTTCGCGCGCCAAAGGACGACTATACCAAGGCCCTGATGGCTGCCGCCTTCAACATCGAGGCGGTTCCGACACCCGCCGTCCAACAGTAAAGAACACCATGACCGCAAGACCGCCCATCCTCGTCGACCTCAAGTTCGACCCTGAGACCGTTGCCCGCATCCTCAAGACGGCCTTTCCGGATCGCGGCAGCATCAATATTGCCGACCCAGCGAGCAAGGATCGTGATCTGACCGGCATTGACTATGCGCTACTCTGGAAGCCGGACGCGGATCTTTTTACACGTGCCCCGAACCTCAAGGCCATCTTCTCCGGCGGCGCCGGCGTCGACAGCTTCATGAACCTTCCAGGGTTGCCCGACGTTCCGATCGTCCGTTTCGTCGATCGGAGCCTGACGACCCGTATGAGCGAATGGGTCGTGATGCAGTGCCTCATGCACCTCAGGCAACAATACCAGCACGACAAGGACCAGCGCGCGCGCATCTGGGGCAAGCTCGTTCCGCCTGAGGCAGCCGAGATCACCGTCGGCATCATGGGACTGGGCGTGCTAGGCCAGGACGCCGCACGCAAGCTGATGATCATGGGTTTCGACGTCATCGGATGGTCGCGCAGCGGCAAGAAGATCGACGGCGTCGAGACGTTCGGCGCCGGTGAGCTCGATGAATTCCTGTCCCGAACGGATTTTCTCGTCGGCCTGCTGCCGCTGACCCCTGAGACCACCGGCTTCTACAATGCCAAGCTGTTCACAAAACTGCGGCAGGGCGGCGCGCTCGGCAAGCCGGTGTTCATCAATGCCGGCCGCGGCAAAAGCCAGGTCCAGGCCGACATTGTCGCCGCGGTTCAGAACGGCGTGCTCGGCGGCGCCTCGCTCGACGTATTCGCGGTCGAGCCGCTGCCGTCCGACGATCCGCTCTGGGGGCTGGAGAACGTGTTCATCACGCCGCACGATGCAGCCGTATCCGACGAGACCGCGCTCTTCCGGCACGTCGAGCACCAGATCGCGCGCTATGAGAGCGGCGAGCCGCTGCAATTCATTGTCGACCGACAGGCAGGCTATTGAGCGCAGGAACCATGCTGCGCGCCATTCGTTTTTCTCCCAGATGAAGCGCCCGGGCCGACCATGGCTCGCGCGACACCGGAAGGAGAAAGGCATGGCTCACCAGACGGAAACGCGCTGGGAACAATCCGACGGCAAGCTCCACGCCGAAGAGACGATTTCGCCAGTCAAGGCGAAGCAGGGCCGCATGGGCACTCGTATTCTTACGGTCCTGATCGTCGCGTTGATGCTTGCCTTCATCGTATGGATCCCCGTTGAAATCTGGGGCAAGAAGGAGTCGGCGGAGGTCGCGCCGCAGCAGCCGGGACAGCAGCTTCAGTCGCAGCAGCCGTCACCGGCGCCATCGCCTTCGCTGCAGAACGGCAAGGCCGTACCAACCGAGACACCGTCCCAGCCGCCGGCATCGAACATGGCACCGGCAACCCCGAATGCGCCTGCGCAATAAGAACGCGGCGGGTCAAGGCGGTCACCAGCAAGCCCTGCCGGATTGCCGGCAGGGGTACATTTCTATTTGCGCTGGACTTTATCGACCGATTTTTCGATAAGAAAGCACACGAGCCGGTCTTCGTGCGTCGGCTTTTGGCGCGATTTGTCCGGTTCGGAAATGGGCGGAGTTCATGGCCAAGACCGATATCGCACGGCGCGTTTACAATCACACCTGGAAGCTCGATCCGATTGTTCGCAGCCTGATCGACACCGACTTCTACAAGCTGCTCATGTTGCAGATGATCTGGAAACTCTATCCAGACGTCAACGCGACTTTCACGCTCATCAACCGCACAAAACGGGTGCTGCTGGCCGAAGAGATCGACGAGGGCGAACTGCGCGAGCAACTCGACCATGCCCGTTCGCTCCGCCTCTCCAAGAAGGAGATGATCTGGCTCGCAGGTAACAGCTTCTACGGGCGCGCGCAGATCTTCGAGCCTGAGTTTCTCGCCTGGCTCTCTCATTTCCAGCTGCCAGAATATGAGCTGTCGAAGCGCGACGGCCAGTATGGGCTCGACTTCCACGGATCGTGGAAGGAGACGACCATGTGGGAAATCCCGGCGCTCGCCATCGTCAATGAGCTGCGGTCGCGCTCTGCGATGAAGGCGCTTGGGCCGTTCACGCTCGATGTTCTCTATGCCCGCGCGAAGGCAAGGATGTGGGAGAAGGTAGAGCGGCTGCGTGAACTGCCTGGTCTCCGCATCTCGGATTTCGGCACACGCCGCCGCCACAGCTTCCTGTGGCAGCGCTGGTGCGTCGAAGCATTGAAGGAAGGCATTGGCCCTGCCTTCACCGGCACCAGCAACGTCCTACTCGCCATGGATTCCGATCTGGAGGCCGTGGGCACGAACGCCCACGAGCTGCCGATGGTGGCCGCAGCGCTCGCCGCAACAGACAAGGAACTGCTCAATGCGCCCTACAAGGTTCTGCGGGACTGGAACAAGCTTTACGGCGGCAACCTGCTGATCGTGCTTCCGGATGCGTTCGGCACGGCCGCCTTCCTGCGCGACGCGCCTGAATGGGTCGCCGATTGGACCGGCTTCCGTCCGGATAGCGCCCCGCCGATCGAGGGCGGCGAGAAGATCATCGAGTGGTGGAAAAAGATGGGTCGCGATCCCCGCCAGAAGCTGCTCATCTTCTCGGACGGGCTCGACGTCGATGCGATCATCGACACCTACAAGCACTTCGAGGGCAAGGTGCGGATGAGCTTCGGCTGGGGCACCAACCTCACCAACGATTTCGTCGGCTGCGCGCCGACGGAGATCTCCGGGCTCAACCCGATCTCCATCGTTTGCAAGGTCATCGACGCCAATGGCCGCCCCGCCGTGAAACTGTCGGACAATCCGCAGAAGGCAACGGGCGATCCCGCAGAGGTTCAGCGCTACCTGAAGTTCTTTGGAACGGAAGATCGCGTCGATCAGGCGGTGCTCGTTTAAGCGCCACGCTTGGACGTTCGTCCTGAAATGCCGATCCTATTTTACAGTGCGCAGTGCGCCTAAGGGTCCGGCCACATTCTCGCCCAATCGTGATTGACGCTCGGGGCGGCGATTCCGGCCTATGGAGAACGACTTTGAGGATAACCCCAGTTGCGCAGCCGGCCCGATCGCCGCATTGCTTCTCTCAACACCAACCCTTGCTGCTGAGAAGGCTGTCACAGCTTTGCTGGTCGGCACGCCGTGGATAGAAGCCAAAGCGCAGTCCGGCCTGCCCGGTCCAATGATGATCTTTCTGCCGAAAGGCAAACTCCTTATCGACTCCTGCTGGGAGACTTATGCTCTCAGGACTTGGAAGCAATTGTCCCCCAACGAGCTTTCATGGGACGAGGACGGAGCGACGATACGGGCCAAAATAAAAGCCGTTTCCTCGGATGGTCTCACTCTTCAGATCACCGCAGGAAAGGATGTTGTCGAGCGCACCTATGCTGCGGCGAAGGCTCCATACGTCTGCCCCGACATGAAGCGGTAATTCGCAGCGGCAGATACGAAACGGCCGGAGGGAGACATGAACTGGCAAAAGTCGGTTCCACTCCCCATTTACGGGGCAAGGCGCGGGCTGCCTATGTTTGACGCGCATTGTTTGACTGAAAGGACGATCCAATGACTGTAGAGCGTGCGGTACTGGCGGGCGGTTGCTTTTGGGGTATGCAGGATCTCATCAGACGCTATCCCGGCGTCGTGTCAACTCGCGTGGGCTACACGGGTGGCGAGGTGGCGAATGCGACATATCGCAATCACGGCAATCATGCCGAGGCAATCGAGATCATGTTCGATCCCTCGAAGATCAGCTACCGCGACATCCTCGAATTCTTTTTCCAGATCCATGACCCGACGACGCTCAACCGGCAAGGCAACGACCTCGGCGCCAGCTACAGGTCGGCGATACTCTACGACAACGAGGAACAGCGGTTGACCGCCGAAGACACCATCGCTGACGTGAACGCGTCGGGCCTGTGGCCCGGCAAGGTCGTCACCCAGGTCGTTCCGGTGAGCGCCTTCTGGGAGGCGGAACCGGAGCACCAGGATTATCTGGAGCGCATTCCGAACGGCTACACCTGCCACTTTGTCCGACCGGGTTGGAAGTTGCCGAAGCGCGACCAAAGCGCAGCTGCCGTCGGCTAGGATCGGCGATCCTTCCGTCGCGCCTTTCTCAGCGCCGGATTGGGTCTGAATTAAAGAGGCCTTGCTTCCGGGCAAGGCCTTTTGCGGCTATGGCCCCCGTCACGACGTCCGGGGTATCTCGCCCGTGTCCTTCAAGCAAGGTGGAGACTATTAAAACTGCGGGTGGACGGTGCAGGATCTTTCACCTATCGGTCTTCCATGCAGTCGTCCGTCGATCATATTCCGCTACCCCAAGCAGCGCGAGCTTGGCCGCATTCTGGAAATCCTCCATGAGGAATTTGAAGACGCGCTGACGGACGGCACTGCAGACTTCAAGAAGCGCGGTCGTATCCTGAAGATCGTCCTGTTCGGCTCCTATGCCCAAGGGAGGCTGGGTGGATGAACCCTTCACGATGAAGGGCTATCGGTCGGACTTCGATCTCCTGATCATCGTCAACAATCGCAAACTCTGCGAGTTCGCCGATTACTGGTACAAGGCCCCCGACCGGTTGATCCACGAAAGGTCGATCGAAACGCCGTGAGCTTCATCGTTCATTCCAGGCGCGAGGTGAACGCCTACCTGAAGGAAGGACAATATTTCTTCGCCGATATCCGCAAGGAAGGTATCGTCCTTTATGAACTGGATGATGAGCCGCTTGCGGAACCCAAGCCACTCTCACCGGCGGATCAATTGCGAGTGGCGAGTGAGCATTATGTGGATCGGTTTTCGCTGGCACGGACATTTCTGAAGGGATGTCGGTTCTATGTTCCAGAGCAGGAGCTTCGCGTGGCCGCTTTTGAGCTTCATCAATCGATCGAGCAGGCCTATCCTGCGTCCTGCTGACGCCAACCAACTACGGTCCACCTTCCCATAACATCAAATTCCTCCGCTCTCTAGCCGAAGAACAGGACGGCGTCTGGCAGAAGCCTTTCCTCGCGAGCAGCATCGTGAGCGCGCCTGGTTCAACACCCTGAACGAGGCCTATGTAAAACCCCGTTATTCGAAGCATTTCGAGATCAGCGGGAAGGCTCTTGACTGGCTTGCCAAGCAAACCGATTTGCTACTTCAGATTGTTAAGGCGGTGTGCTCTGAGCGTCTGGAGATGCTTGGTCGGAACACATCGCGAACCCGGGGTTGGCGTTTCGAACGCGGTCCGCTGTTGAAGAAGATGCGGTGGACAGCTCTGGGCTCTTGATAGGAATCGAACCGAGATCCCCGCCGCCATGTTGCGACTGAAGCTCTTGGCTACGCGAGCTTTGCCGGAAAATCGATACGACGGTGCCATCAAAAGCCAACCTCTTTCTGATGGCGCACGGCGAGGACCGTCAAGATATCCTCATCGATACGGTAGCGCGCAAGATATCCGCTGTCACCGAAATCAATGAGCCATTCCCGATACTGATCAGGCAGATCCTCAACGAGGCGGCCCATGTAAGGATGTGCGCCAAGTGCCCGTAGGCCCTTGAGAATAGTTTCACCCGCTCGCTTTGCCGCCAGGGGATTTTTCGGCCGCAAGAATTCCCGAAGTCTTTCAAGGTCACGAACGGCGGCCGGGGAGAAGATTATTTGTGGCATTCAGGTGGAGCGCGCTCGTCGTCGGTTCCCCAGGTCGAAAGCCATTTTTCGACCTCATCGCCAGTCACGTGCAGGCCGGTTTCCTGAAATTCATCCCAGGCGTTGAGTGTTTCACTCCGCAGCGCCTCCCGTTTCTCTTCACGTTCCACATATTGCTCAATCGCCTCACGCATGATCCAGTGAGACGAGCGGCGACGGACTTCGGCCAAGTGTTGGACTCGGCCTTTCAGTTCGTCATCGAGCTTGAGCGAGGTAGGAGATGCCATGCCAGCTTCCTTAGTCAAAGGTAGTACCAATTGCTAATATAGGATGCTCCATTGCTCGTGTCTACGATCTCGCCGAAGAAACGGCTGCGTCGTCAGCTATCGGGCCCCTTGCGGATAAGCGTTCCATTCGTGATGACGAGCATAATTTCTCTTCTGATGATGCGCCATCCCTTGTGTTTAGTTTGCCGCTTCTTCTTTGCGGTGATCGCGTCGGTGTCGAACAGCGGCATAGTGTGCGCGCAAAACACTTCATGGCTTGCGCAATTTCGAGTTGGGTAGTTCGCTTGCCGATGCCCAACGGAACGCAAGCAAGAGAGGGTGGAATCTGAAAGAGTTGTCGCACGATCTTTCGGGCGGCCGCATCTGCATGCACCGCAAGAAGATCAATATCTCAACCGTCATGGCCGGCCAGAACTCGGAATCACGGAAGTCGACGACGGTATTTGGCTCGTCAGTTTCATGCACTATGATCTGGGATATATCGACCTGGAGCAGCGGACTTTGCAAACCATCGACAACCCGTTCGGCACGAGGTTGTCACCCATGTGTTAGGCACGTTTTATTACCTATGTCTCCGCACTGGACAATAGGTGAGATGGCGGACAGGGTGGGATTCGAACCCACGGTACGCTTTCACGTACACACGCGTTCCAGGCGTGCGCCTTAAACCACTCGGCCACCTGTCCTTTAGGCGGTCTGCATCGGCTAAGATGCAAATCGTCGGAACGGCCGCGATATATACCGATGAATTTTCGCCGATCAACCCAAATCTAACAGTTTTTTGACTTCTTCCGGTAAAAGTGCGGCCAGGGCCTCCATTGCAGTTCCACCCACCCGTAACTATCTTTAATTTGGGTGGCGAATGGCGCGGCTGGCCGGGCGAGAGCCCGGTGCATTAGTGGCCGGAGAGATCGATGCGTTTCCTTTTGCGTTTGGCAAGTCTTGTTGCCCTGGCTGTTGCCGTGATTGCCGGAACGATCGATTCAATCCAGTCCGTTGCCGCCTCTTCCGTGGTCATAACGCCCATGGGTGACGCATGGCAGGATTTGAATCCGTCGTCGTTGGAAGCACTGCAATCGAGCATTGCCTACTATATCCACCCGCGGTTCTACACACTTGCCTTCCAGTGGCTCATGCTTCAGCCGGCCTTCGCGGTATTTCTGGTGCTATCGCTTCTGTTGTGGATGGCGGGCTACAAAAAGCCGCCGGTCGCGGGCCGTTTCGCTGCATAATCCAAGTCGCTACCTATCTCGTTGGCCTCGAATCCGAACGGATATGCGGTCCTACGCGAAACCGGCTCAAGCTGCCCGCTTGGCTAGAAAAATCGCAGCCCAACGATGATTTTGCGCAAAAATCAGCCCGCATGAGCTGATTTTTGGCAATTGCGGCAAATTTTTACCAGCCGAAAAATTTCTCGTGAAATTTTTTTTGAGCCATGCAAGGATGCGCCAGCCAGGCCTCCGGGGGGAGGTCGGTGGTTCCGCAGACATGCCTGGAACAGGCTTGCGGGAGGACCCAAACAATTAGAAACAATAGGGCTGCAACTCATGAAAAAATCCCTTCTGACTCTCCTGGCCGTGGCTGCCATGTCCACGACGGCGCTCGCCGCCGACGTCAAGCCGGCGCTCGTCTACGGTACCGGCGGGAAGTTCGATAAGTCCTTTAACGAAGCAGCCTATAATGGCGCCGAGAAGTTCAAGAAGGAAACGGGGATCGCTTATCGCGACTTCGAGCCGACCGGCGACACCCAGGGCGAACAGGCAATCCGCAACTTCGCAAGCCGTGGCTTCAACCCGGTTATCGCCGTCTCCTTCGCCTGGACCTCGGCCATCGAGAAGGTCGCGGCTGAATTTCCCGACACAAAGTTCGTCATCGTTGACGCCGTCGTCGACAAACCGAACGTCCGTTCCGTCGTCTACAAGGAAGAAGAAGGTTCCTTCCTCGTTGGCACACTTGCTGGCCTCGCTTCGAAGACCGGCAAGGTCGGCTTCGTCGGCGGCATGGACATTCCGCTGATCCGCAAGTTCGAATGCGGCTACGAGCAGGGCGCACGCTCCGTCAAGGCTGATGTCGAAGTGTTCCAGAACATGACCGGCACGACGGGGGCTGCTTGGAATGACCCGGTACGTGGTGGCGAACTCACCAAGAACCAGATTGATCAGGGCGCGGACGTCATCTACGCGGCAGCGGGCGCAACCGGCCTCGGCGTCTTGCAGACGGCTGCCGACAACAAGAAACTCTCGATCGGCGTCGATAGCAACCAGAACCACCTTCACCCGGGCTCCGTCCTGACCTCGATGGTCAAGCGTGTTGACCTCGCAGTCTACAACGGTTTCAGCGATGTCAAGGGTGACAAGTTCACGGCCGGCGTCCAGGCGCTCGGCGTCAAGGAGGACGGCGTTGCCGCTGCCGTCGACGACAACAACAAGGCGCTGATCACGCCGGAAATGCAGGCTGCGCTCGACAAGGCCAGGGAAGGCATCATCGCGGGAACCATCAAGGTTCACGACTACACGACGGACAACGCTTGCCCGAAGTGATCCGTGACTGAGACGGGCGTATGGCGGAGTTACTCCGTCATACGCCCTTTTCGTATTTGGAGCCTGCTGTGACAGACACGCCCGCTATCGAACTTGTGGGCATCGACAAGAAATTCGGTGCCGTTCACGCCAACAAAGACATCAATCTTACCGTCGCCAAGGGTACGATTCACGGCATCATCGGGGAAAACGGTGCCGGGAAATCGACCTTGATGTCGATCATCTACGGTTTCTACCATGCCGATAGCGGTGAGATTCGCGTCAACGGCAATCCCGTGACCATTAAGGACAGCCAGGCTGCGATCGCCACCGGGATCGGTATGGTGCACCAGCACTTCATGCTGGTCGACAATTTCACGGTGGTCGAAAACATCATGCTTGGGGCCGAGGGCGGTGCGCTGCTCGCCAAGGGAGTCTCTTCTGCGCGGGCCGAGCTGCGGCGCCTGGAAAAGGACTACGGCCTCGAGGTCAATCCCGATGCGTTGATCGAAGAGCTTCCGGTCGGGTTGCAGCAACGCGTGGAAATCCTCAAGGCCATGTACCGCGGCGCCGAGATCCTCATTCTTGACGAGCCGACGGGCGTGCTGACGCCGGCCGAAGCCGACCATCTGTTCAAAATCCTTCGCGTCCTGCGCGACCAAGGCAAGACCGTCATTCTGATCACCCACAAGCTGCGCGAGATCATGGCGATCACCGACACCGTTTCCGTCATGCGCCGCGGCGAGATGGTGGCGACCCGCAAGACATCCGAGACGACCGTCGAGGAACTGGCCGAGCTGATGGTCGGCCGCCGCGTCCTGCTGCGTGTTCAGAAGGGTGAGGCCAATCCTGGCAAGGTGATCCTGTCGGTCCGCAGCCTCACGGTTAAGGACAATCGCGGCGTCATCATGGTCGACAACGTGTCCTTCGATGTCCGCGCCGGCGAGATTGTCGGCATTGCTGGCGTCGCCGGCAACGGGCAGTCCGAATTGCTGGAGGCGATTGCCGGCATCCGCAAGCCGCATTCCGGCGAAATCTTCCTCGACGGGCAAACGATCGACAAAGCCGATCCGGCGCGCTTGCGCGAGCTTGGCCTTGCCCATATTCCGGAAGACCGGCATCACATGGGGCTGGTGCTGAAGTTCGAGGAATACGAGAACTCCGTTCTCGGCTACCACCGCAATCCTGACTACAGCAAAGGCCCGCTGCTCGATCTCGACGCGATCCGCAAGGACGCCATGGAGAAGATCGAGAAATACGACATCCGTCCGCCGAACCCGCGGCTGAAGACCGCGAACTTCTCCGGCGGCAACCAGCAGAAGATCGTCGTGGCGCGCGAGATCGAGCGCGATCCGACGGCGCTGATCATCGGCCAGCCGACGCGCGGCGTCGATATCGGCGCCATCGAATTCATCCATCGCCGGATCATCGAGATGCGCGACCAAGGCAAGGCGATCCTGCTTGTCTCCGTCGAGCTTGACGAAATCCGCGCCCTTTCAGACCGTATCCTTGTCATGTTTGCCGGCCATATCGTCGGCGAGAAGACGCCCGATGCCGGTGAACAGACCCTCGGCCTGATGATGGCCGGCATTGCCGCGTGAGGCCTTCATGAGCACCGCTTCAGTTCCACTTCCAAATTGGATCAACTACGGCCTCATCCCGCTGTTGAATCTGTTCGTCGCCTTCCTGATCTCCGGCTTCGTCGTCTGGCTGATCGGGGAGAGCCCGCTTGCGGCCCTGTCGCTGCTGATCGAAGGCGCGCTCGGTAGCGGCGAAGGCATCGGCTTTACGCTCTACTATGCGACGAGCTTCATCTTCACCGGACTTTCCGTAGCGGTGGCTATTCACGCGGGCCTGTTCAACATCGGTTCGGAAGGCCAGGCCTATCTCGGCGGCCTCGGCTGCGCGCTGGTGGCGCTGGCGCTCGACCACTATGTGCCATGGTATGTGACCATGCCGGTGGCGGTGGTGGGCGCGGGCCTCTTTGGTGCCGCCTGGGCCTTCATCCCGGCTTTCCTTCAGGCCAAGCGCGGCAGCCACATCGTCATCACCACTATCATGTTCAACTATATCGGCGCAGCATTGATGGTGTATCTGCTGGTGCATGTGCTTATCGTGCCTGGCAAGATGGCTCCGGAAACACGGACATTCCTTGAAGGCGGTCAATTGCCGAAACTCGGCTGGCTTATGAACCTTTTCGGCGCCAAGCTTGGCGCCGCACCGTTCAACGTCTCCTTCCTTATCGCGCTCATTGCCGCCTATTTCGTCTGGCTGCTGATCTGGCGCACCAAGCTCGGCTTCGAAATGCGGACGCTTGGCGTCAGCCAAAGCGCGGCAGCCTATGCCGGCATCCCCTACGCCCGTACCGTCATGATCGCGATGCTGCTCTCCGGCGCGCTGGCCGGCATGATGGCGCTTAATCCGGTGATGGGCTCCTCGGCCCGTCTGCAGGTAGAGTTTGTCGGTGGAGCCGGCTTCGTTGGCATCGCCGTGTCGCTGATGGGAAGAAATCATCCTGTCGGGATCATCTTCTCGGCGGTCCTCTTCGGCATCCTCTATCAGGGTGGCGACTGGATCTCCTTCGAGATGCCGAACATCACGCGCGAAATGATCCTGGTTATCCAGGGTCTCGTCATCCTCTTCGCGGGCGCGCTGGAATACATGTTCAGACCTGCGATGGTTCGCGCCTACCAACAGTTCAAGGCCGCGTGAGGGGGAACGGACGATGGATTATTATGACATCTTCATCAGCGTCCTGAGCTCCACGATCCGCTTGTCGATCCCGCTGATCTTCACCGCGTTGGCAGGTCTGTTCTCCGAGCGTGCCGGCATCTTCGACATTGGCCTCGAAGGCAAGATGCTTGGCTCGGCGTTCGCGGCGGCGTGCGTCGCCTACCTGACCGGCTCAGCTTGGCTCGGTCTTGGTGCCGGTATCATTTGCTCAATGGCGCTCAGCCTCGTGCATGGCTTCGCCTCCATCACCAATCGCGGCAACCAGATCATCTCGGGCGTGGCGATCAACTTCTTCATCGCCGGTATCACGATCGTTCTCGGCGGCGCCTGGTTCGGCCAGGGCGGTCGCACGCCGCAGCTGCTTCCGGACGCCCGCTTTGCTCCGATCGTGCTGCCCGGTGCCGATGCAATCCGCGGCGTTCCCGTCATCGGTCCGCTCTATGCCAACGTGATCTCGGGCAACAACATCCTGACTTACCTTGCCTTCCTTGCCGTTCCCCTCTCCTGGTGGATCCTCTATCGCACTCGCTTCGGCTTGCGATTGCGGGCGGTGGGCGAGAATCCCGGCGCGGTCGATACGGCGGGCATTTCGGTGAGCTGGCTGCGCTATCGTGCGGTCATGTGCGCCGGCATCCTCTGCGGTTTCTCCGGAACCTACTTGGCGATCGCGCAATCGGCAGCCTTCATCAAGGATATGTCGGCCGGTAAGGGCTACATTGCGCTTGCGGCGCTGGTCTTTGCGAAGTGGAAGCCGGTACCCGTCATGTTCGCCTGCCTCCTCTTCGGCTTCCTCGATGCGCTGGCGAACTTCATGCAGGGCAAGCAGGTTCCTCTGATCGGCGAAGTGCCGGTGCAGATCTTCCAGGCGCTGCCCTATATCCTCACCTGCATTCTGCTCGCCGGTTTCATCGGCGTGGCAATCCCGCCGAAGGCGGGGGGTATCCCCTATACGAAGGAACGTTGAGAACATGTCCCACGATCTTTTCGAGGCCGCTCGCGGAGCCATGGCTTTCGCTCATGCCCCCTATTCGAAGTTCCCGGTCGGTGCAGCGATCCGCGCCGAGGATGGCAAGGTCTATACCGGCGCCAATATCGAGAACCTGTCTTTCCCGCAGGGCTGGTGTGCGGAGCCGACCGCTATCAGCGCCATGATCATGGGCGGTGCCAAGAAAATCGTCGAAATGGCTGTTATCGCCGAGAAGCTGCCCCTTTGCCCGCCCTGTGGCGGTTGCCGGCAGAAGATCTCGGAGTTCGCTTCCAAGGATACGAAGATCTATCTCTGCGACGAAGCCGGCGTGAAGAAGACGATGACCATGGACGAGCTCCTGCCCTTCAGCTTCGAGACCGAACTCGGATGAGCGCCGCGCTGGACGTGCTTGCCGGCAAGCTCGGCGGCCTTTCGCCGCGCTACGGCATTGTGCTTGGCTCCGGCCTCGGTTCGCTGGTCGGCCAACTGACAGACGCGCATCGCATTCCGTACCATGATTTGCCCGGCTTTCCGGTCAGCGCTGTTTCGGGCCATGCCGGCGAGGTGGTTGCCGGTTCGCTTGGTGGTGTCCCGGTCGTCATGCTGTCCGGCCGGGTCCACTTTTACGAGAAAGGCGATGCGAGCGCGATGCGGCTGCCGATCGAGGTACTCAAGGGTCTTGGCATTGAAACCTTGATCCTGACTAATTCCGCCGGTTCCTTGCGAAACGACATGCCGCCCGGCTCGGTGATGCAGATCACCGATCACATCAACTATTCCGGCATGAATCCGCTGATCGGCGAGGAAAGTGACCGACGCTTCGTGGGCATGACAAGCGCTTACGATGCAAGCCTAGCCGACAAGATGCGTAAGGCTGCAGCGACGATCGGCATCGCATTGTCGCAAGGCGTCTATATGTGGTTTTCTGGTCCGAGCTTCGAGACGCCCGCTGAAATCCGGATGGCCCGCATTCTCGGCGCGGATGCCGTTGGCATGTCGACCGTGCCGGAGGTCATTATCGCGCGAATGCTGGGCTTAAGGGTTGCGGCAGCGTCCGTTATCACCAACTATGGAGCCGGCATGACCGGCGGCGAACTGAGCCATGACGAAACCAAGGACATGGCTCCGATCGGCGGCGCTCGCCTCGCTGCCATACTGAAAGAAATGATTGCAGGAGAACGCGAACAATGACCAGTCATTCCAGCAAGGAGACGGCGGCCGTCGCCCTTTCCCTCCTCGATCTCACCAACCTCAAGGATGATTGCACCGAGGCGCAGATCGATGCGCTGTGCGCCCGGGCTCAGACCCCTTTTGGCAGCACGGCAGCGATCTGCATCTGGCCACGCTTCGTTGCCCGCGCCCGCGCCGTCCTCGGCACAGGCCATCCGGTGCGCATTGCGACCGTGGTCAACTTCCCCTCCGGCGAGATGGAAGTTGCCGACGTCGCCGCCGAAACTCGCGAGGCGATTGCCGATGGCGCCGACGAAATCGACCTCGTCATCCCCTATCGCAAGTTCATGACGGGTAGCGGCAAGGCCGTCACCGACATGGTTGCGGCCGTCCGCGCCGAGTGCAAGGATCCGGTTCTTCTGAAGGTCATTCTCGAGACTGGCGAAATCAAGGACGCGGCGCTGATCCGTCGCGCCTCCGAACTCGCCATCGAGGCCGGCGCTGATTTCATCAAGACGTCCACCGGCAAGGTGTCCGTCAATGCGACGTTGGAAGCTGCCGACATCATGTTGCGGGTCATCCGCCAGAGTGGCCGTAAGGTCGGCTTCAAGCCGGCGGGTGGTATCGGATCGGTGGCAGACGCTGCGCTCTATCTGAGCCTTGCGGAGACGATCATGGCACCGGATTGGCCCATGCCATCCACCTTCCGCTTCGGTGCGTCCGGATTGCTCGACGATATCCTTGCCGTTCTTAGCGGCACGCAATCCGCGCCCGCCGCTGCATCGAGCTATTGAAATGATCCCGCAGGAGATCATCCGCCAGAAACGAAACGGCGAGACGCTTTCCGAAGGGGACATTCAGTCGTTCATTGCCGCACTTGCGTCCGGCCAGCTCTCGGAGGGGCAGATCGGCGCCTTTGCCATGGCAGTCTGGTTCAAGGGCATGTCGCGCGAAGAGGTCGTGGCCCTGACGCTTGCAATGGCGCACTCGGGCGACACGCTGAGCTGGACCGACATCGACCGTCCGATCGCCGACAAGCATTCAACAGGCGGTGTCGGCGACAACGTTTCCCTGATGCTCGCGCCGATCGCCGCAGCATGCGGCCTGGCGGTTCCGATGATTTCCGGTCGTGGCCTTGGCCATACCGGCGGAACATTGGACAAGCTCGAAGCCATTCCCGGCTACACCATCACCCCCGACGCAACCCTCTTTCGCAAGGTCGTGAAGGATGTCGGATGCGCTATCATCGGGCAGACCGGAGCCCTTGCTCCTGCCGATGGCAAGCTCTACGCCGTGCGGGATGTGACGGCGACCGTCGACTCGATCCCGCTCATCACCGCCTCGATCCTCTCGAAGAAACTTGCGGCCGGGCTGCAGACACTGGTCCTCGACGTCAAGGTCGGTAGCGGCGCGTTTATGGCCGAGCCGAAAGACGCCGAGACACTGGCCCGCGCGCTTGTCGATGTCGCCAATAGCGCAGGCGTCAGGACGTCGGCGCTGATCACCGACATGAACCAGCCGCTCGCGGATGCGGCAGGAAATGCCGTCGAGATCCGCAATTGCCTGGAATTTCTGGCAGGCGGCAAGAAGAACACACGCCTCGAGGCGGCCGTGCTGGCCTTTGCGGCCGAGATGCTGATGAAATCCGGCCTGGCCTCGTCACTGCGGGACGGTGAAACGCGGGCCGCAGACGCCCTTGCTTCAGGCAGCGCCGCCGAGAAGTTTGCCCGCATGGTCCACCTTCTCGGCGGCCCATCGGATCTTTTGCAAGCGCCGGACAAATATCTCGTCAAGGCACCGGTCACGAAGCCGGTTCCCGCGCCTCGGCCCGGTTGGCTTTGCGGCTGCGACGTTCGCGAGATCGGCATGACCGTTGTCGACCTCGGTGGCGGACGACGGCATCCCGACGACAGGATCGATCATCGCGTTGGGATTTCAGACATTCTTCCGCTTGGCACGGCTGTCGAACAAGGCGACCCGATTGCGCTGGTGCATGCCGCAAGCGAGGCTTCGGCAGATGCCGCAGTGGCAGCCCTGACCGCAAACTACCGGATCGATGAACGGCAACCGGCTATTCCCACAGTCGTGTGCCAGCGCATCGCGGCTAGATGATAGTGGCAACCCGATGCGGGCGGTCAATCCCGCAGCCATCGCCATACCCGGTGTCCGTCGGTTTGTGCCGGGTCGAAGGTCCGCGGCTGCAAATGCCGTAACCGGTGATGCCCGGTCCTGGATTTCGAATACCGACGCCCGCCAGCGCTGGCGAAATGCGCTCCGATCTGCCTGGAGGCATCCAAACACGACTTCGACGGCTATTTGCCGGTCAACACAAGTATAAGAAGTGTCCACGGCAAACAAATTCACCCTTACGATGAGTTCATCGTTTACTTGCATCACAATTGCGCAGAATATTAGCGCATGGGAGGAAGCCTTCGGCCCTCACTGTCTATAAATTGCGCCCGAACGGCTTTCCTCCCTTGGCTCAAGGGAGGATTAATCATGAGGCGGACTTTGCTGTACGCGGCGTCAGCTGCGGTACTATCGCTCGGCGTCTCGCACGCATTTGCGCAGTCGGGCAGCGTTGAGAAAGCGGTTGGCGGCTACAATTTTGCAGAAGCTGCCAAGGAAGCGCCCGGCACGAAAGATTTCCATTCGGCTGACGGTCATTTGACCTTCGCGATCGTGACGCATACGGCAGGCAACGGCTTTTTTGATCCTGTCTATGTCGGCGCGACCGTCGCCGGCAACATGATCGGCGCCAAGATCCTGCTGCTCGGTTCGGAATCACCGGTAGACGATCCAGCGCGTGAGATCGAGATCCTGAACCAGATTGCCCAGGACCCGACAATAGACGGTATTATCATGACGACGCCGCAGATTGGCGCCTATAATGACATCGTCAAGGCAGCCGAGGCGGCAGGCATACCGATCGCGACGACCAACTCGTTCGATGGGACCATCCTCCATCGCAACAACATTAGTCATACCGGCCAGGACGCATCGGCCGCAGCAATCGGCGGCGAGGCACTCGCCAATTGCGTGCTTGCAAGCGGCGCGACCAGCGGCTCGATTCTCTTGCCGTCGTCGACCGCGATGGGCAACGTTGAGGTGAACAACCGCGTGACTGCCGCTTTCAACGCCATCGTCAAGACGTTGAAGGATGCCGGCAAGCTTGACGCTTTCAAGGTCGACGCCGGGCCGGAGAATGTCGGGATCGACACGAACCCGAACGATCCGGTCAATGCGCTCGTTTCGCTCTTCGAGTCCCGCGGCGACGCGGTCGGCGCCTTCACAGCCAACAACGTCTTCACGCCACCGCTCGTGAAGGCGGTCGCGCAGATGGGGCGGACCGGCAAGTTCTGCGCATTTGGTTTCGATCTCGGCCCGGCGCAGCAAGAGGGCATTGCCGCTGGAAACCTGACCGGCTCGCTGGGACAGCAACCCTTCCTGCAGGGCTTCTGGCCTGTCATGCAGCTTTACCTGCAGATCGATCGCGGCATTGCTGCCGCCAACCTCGACACGCGTGCACAACTGGTGACGAAGGAGACCGTCGCAAACGTTGGCAAGCGCTTCGAGAACTAACCACCTGAAACGCCTGAAATCGATGCGGGAGGACGCAAGCCTCCGGCATCGCGACGGCAAGGTTGATCGGCAGAGACCATGGCGTCCACGACAACATCGTTAGGCCGCGCACCGCCTCAGCTCGTCGGCGGCTGGGAGGCTGGGCTGCTGCTCTTCCTCATGTTGCTCTATCTCGGCGGCGCTTTCGTCAATCCGGCCTTTTTTGGCTCTCCGGAAGCCCTTCACGCGCTGCTGCGCGATACATCCCGTGTCGGGACCATCGCGGTCGGAATGACCTTTGTCATCGCCAACAAGGATCTCGATCTTTCGGTCGGCTCCACCTACGGACTGATCGCCGTGGTTTTCGCCAGGCTTTTTGCGTCGAACGTTCTCGACTTTGGGGTCATGGAGTCCGCAATCTTCTGTGTGCTGCTGGGCACGGTGATTGGCCTCGTCAACGGCGTGCTTGTGACGACCCTGAGAGTGCCTGCCTTCATTGCTACGCTGACGATGCTTTTCATCGGTCGCGGCTTCGTTCTTGCGCTTACGCATGGTCAGGCGATCTATTACTCCAGCAAGGCGAAAGACTATCCGCTCTTCTTTCATCTCGGCGAGATCAATGCTCTCGGCTTCAACAACCAGATCGCGATCTTCCTTCTCATCGCTGTCATCGGCGCTTATGTGCTTGCCAAGACCCGTTGGGGCTATGAGACCTTTGCTACGGGCGGAAACGAGCAGGCTGCAGCCTATGCCGGCATCCGCACGCGCTGGGTGCGCATTCGCGCTTACCTGCTCTCATCGCTTTGCGCGACCCTTTCTGCTCTCCTGTCAGCTGCGCAGGACAAGGGTGTCACTCCTCTCTACGGCGTCAGTTGGGAACTCACCGTTATCGCGTCGGTCGTCATAGGCGGTGCATCGATCCTGGGTGGGCGCGGTCGGGTAATCGGGTCTTGCCTTGGTGCCGCAGCCGTCGTGCTGATCGACAAGGTATTGCGCGAGGGCTGGCCGATCACGCGTACCGTCGTTATCGATGGGGAGAGCATTGCCGTCGGTGCCAGGTTCACCCTACCCGCCGGTGCCGTGTTGGTTTTCCTGGGTCTCCTTCTCGTCACGGCCGTGCTCATCGAGCCGTTCCTCATTCGCCGCCAGATCGCGGCCAGGTTCTGGGCCTGGATCCGCGGCAGACCACCGCCGCCGGCCTACGAGACCGGCGGCGTGGCCCTGGAGGGCGCGCAGACGAAAGGGGCGATGGCGACCGATATCGCACTCTCGGCTACCGGGCTCGGCAAGTTCCTCGCGCGCCGTGACGCGCTCGCCATCATCCTGACCGCGGTGCTGTGGCTGACCGGCTTGGCGCTGAGGCCCGATTACTGGTGGAATCTGCCCAACACCTTCGCGATCCTGCTCAACTACACAGAACTGGCACTCATAACCGTCGGACTGACTTACGTCATTGCAGCCGGCGATATCGATCTCTCCGTTGGCGCAGTGCTTGCGCTTGCAGGCAGCACCGCAGCCTATTTCTTGAAGGTATTGGGCGCCGATCCGTTCACTGCTGTAGCGATGGGGCTGCTCGCGGGGAGCGCTGCCGGCCTCGTCAACGCCGTCGTCACAGTCGGCTTCAAGCTACCCGCCTTCATTGCCACGCTCGGCATGTTCTACATTGCCCGAGGTCTCGCCGCCTGGTTCGTCGCCGGCCAGCAACTGACCGGCTGGCCTGAAGGCTACAACCTGCTTGGTCGCAAGGTGAATGACGTTCTCCTGCATTTCGGCCTATCGCTGCCGCCGGGGATCATTCGCTCGGTGGCCGAGGTCGTCAGCATCCAGACGATCTTTATGTTTTTGGTCGCCGTCATCGCTGGTATCGTGCTTGCCTACACACCATTCGGACTAAAAGTCTGCGCGGCGGGCGGCAACGTCCGCGCCGCCGCTTATGCCGGCATCAACACGAACCGCGTGCGTTTCATTTCACTCATGCTGGCCGCTCTGTGCGCAGCCGTGGCCGGGATCATCAACGTCGCTTACTTCCGCAGCTTCAACCCGGTTGCCGGCCAGTTCCGGGAGCTTGACGCCATCGCCTCCGTTATCATCGGCGGCGGATCGATCTTCGGCGGTTACGGCACGATGATCGGTTCGCTTGCCGGTGCGGCCGTCATCACGCTCATCCGGGCACTCCTGCAGCTCAACGTCCAGGGCTTCAGCATGCCGCAGCACTGGATCAATGTCTTCATTGGGGTCATCCTCATTGTGGCAGTGCTGATCGACATATGGGTGCGTCAGGCCAATGTCTTCGCGCGCCTGCGAGGCCTTTTCACGAAAGCTGCGCCAACGGGAGAACGCATCCATGGCTGACGCGCAGCCCTTGCAGCCGATTGTGGAAATGCGGAGCATCGAGAAGGCCTTCGGAGCCGTGCAGGCACTCCGCAAAGTCGATCTCGTGCTTTATCCAGGCGAGATTCTCGGCCTAGTCGGCGACAATTCGGCCGGCAAGTCGACGCTGATGAAGATTCTGACCGGTGCCTATCAGCGCGATTCCGGCGAAATCCTGGTTGCTGGGCAACCGGTGTATTTCAAGGGTCCGCACGAGAGCCGCGACGCCGGAATCGAGATGATCTATCAGGACTTCGCGCTTTGCGGGAACATGGATGTCGGTCAGAACATCTTCCTTGGCCGCTGGCCCCTCAGGGGCCCCTTCGTCAACCGACGAAAGATGTATGCCGAGGCCGACAGTGTTCTGAAACGGCTCAAAGTCGACGTGAATTCCGTCTATCAAAAGGTTGAAAGCCTGTCAGGCGGTCGACAGCAATCTGTAGCGATTGCCCGCGCGATCTCGTTCGAACCGCGCGTCGTGATCCTCGACGAGCCGACTGCCAACCTTTCCGTGATGGCGACCGAACGGCTGCTCGAAACCATGCTGGAGCTGAAGAAGCAGGGCGTTGCCCAAATCATCATCTCGCACCGCCTTGTTGATATTTTTGCCGTGGGTGATCGCGTCATGGTCCTCAAGCGCGGAGAGTATGTCGGCGACCGCTACGTCAAAAACACGGACGAGCACGAGGTCTTGGAGATAATTGTCTCCGGCACCCGCGAGAACGCGCTGACAGCCGACGAGGCAAGACACATTGATCGGCCATCGACGCCCTGACGTCATGCCCAACCTGCATTACGCCCGGGTGTGGATTTGCCTCGACAAGTTTTCGACGACGGCGTAGCGCCGTGAGGGGATGATGTGCGGTCTTGATGACCCGTACGCTGCGGAAAGTCCTCGATACCCCGGTCTATTGCTTCAAACTGAGGGATCCATCTGCAACGGAGTAGGAGGCAAGCTTCCTGAGGAAGCTCATGCCGACGAGCGTCGAGGAAAGGGCGTCATCCTTCAGCACGAAAGCCTCCACGTCGCGCACACGAATGCCACCGATTTCTACCCGATCCAATGTGATGTGCGCCGCCTTTGTCTGCCCATTGGCCGTGTCCACCGAGTAGCGGAAATCAAGCTGGTTGCCGGTATAGCCAAGGCGTCGGGCGAAGCTCTCGTTCAGAGCGACATAGGTTGCGCCCGTGTCGACCAGGCCCTGCACCTGTCGACCGTTGATCCTGAAGTCTCCGGAGTAATGTCCCTGGGCATCGGCCTGCAGGCGCATCGTGCCACCATCAACCGCCGTGGCAGGTAGCTGTTCGGTGCTGCCGGTTACAAAGTTGGCCGAAACAACCGCTTCGCTGCCGGGTTTTCCCATGAGGGACGGAATTTGTGTGGCAAGCACCGCGGCGATGCTTGCAAAAATGACGGTGCGCAGGAGCATCGGGACAGAAATCCTTCCTGTATAAACCCCGCGTCATGCGTGGCCATGCTTCTAGCTGCTACGCCATAATTACTGACAAGTTGCTAATGCCGGCAAAGCAGATGGCCCGGCAAGCATGTCCGGGCCATCAACTGCCTCTATTTGGTAAACGGAGTGCAAATCATTTCGTGCCGTACATGCGGTCGCCGGCGTCGCCGAGACCAGGCATGATGTAGCCCTTCTCGTTCAGATGGCTGTCGATGGAGGCGGTGAAGACGGGAACATCCGGATGGGCATCGCGGAAATTTCTGATGCCCTCGGGTGCCGCCAGAAGGCAGAGGAAGCGAATGTTGTGGGCTCCGCGTTCCTTGAGCTTGTCGATTGCGGCGATCGACGAATTGCCGGTGGCAAGCATCGGGTCGACGACGATGATCAGGCGCTCCGAAATATCCTCGGGAGCCTTGAAGTAATATTCGACCGGCTGCAGCGTCTCGTGATCGCGGTAGACGCCGATATGCGACACGCGAGCCGACGGCACGAGATCGAGCATGCCTTCGAGAAGGCCGTTGCCGGCACGCAGGATCGAGGCGAAGACGAGCTTCTTGCCTTCGAGGATCGGCGATTCCATCGTCTGCAGGGGCGTCTCGATGGTCTCCATCGTGAGCTCCAGATCGCGGGTCACTTCGTAGCAGAGCAGCGTAGAGATTTCGCGCAGGAGCCGACGGAAACTCCCGGTAGAGGTCTCCTTGCGCCGCATGATCGTGAGTTTGTGCTGCACAAGCGGGTGATCAATGACCGTTACGCCATCCATGGCCGAGCCCTTCCTATCGTTGTTCTTATCGGATGTTTCTTCCATGGAAATTGCCTCCACTGCAAGAGCGGAGGCAATTTTGCAATGCGCTCCCCAAGGCGAGAGGGATCACATCCGGGCAAAAAGTGCCTGGCGCGTCGGCTCGTCGACGAAGGCTGCCTCGATACCGGTTCGCGTCATCTCATCAATTGCGGCATCGCTGAAGCCAAACGCTTCGGCGGCCAATTCGTACTCGCGCTTCAGCGACGTATGAAAGAACGGCGGGTCGTCCGAACTGATCGTCACGCGTACACCGGCCTCCTTGAGCCGTGGCAGCGGATGAGAGGCGAAATCCGGGAAGACGCTCAGCGCAATATTGGAGCCGGGACAGACTTCGAGCACCGTTCCGAGGTCGGCGATCCGCCGGACGAGATCCATGTCTTCTATGGCGCGCACGCCGTGCCCGATGCGCGAGGGCCTGACGACGTCGAGCGCCTCGGCAACGCTGAAAGCGCCGCACACCTCGCCCGCGTGGATGGTGAGGCCGAGCCCTGCATGGCGCGCGATGTCAAAGGCGCGCGCGTAGTCGGCAACCCGACCCATTCGCTCCTCGCCGGCAAGATTGAATCCGGTGATAAGCGGATTTTTCGCCCTAGCAGCATATTCCGCGGCGCCAATGACACTTTCGGGGCCGAAATGACGCTCCCCCGTGACAATCAGACGTGCCTCGATGCCGCTTTTCGCCTTCGCACGACGAATACCTTCGCACACACCCTCGATGTGAGCGTCCGCACCAAGCCCTATCCGCTTGCCGTGATCAGGAGACACGATCAGCTCGCTGTAGATCGTGCCTATGGCGGCGAGTTCCTCAAGATAGGTTTCAGTCAGCAGCGCATAGTCTTCTTCGGTCTTGTAGACCTCCGAGACCTTGTCGTAGCATTGCAGAAAGCTTGCGAAATCATGCCAGACATAGGCGCCATCAGCTAGATAGGGGCTGATGTCGATGTTGTACTTGCGGGCCTGTGCCAAGGTAAGCGTTGGCGGCGCCGCACCTTCCAGATGGCAGTGCAACTCGACCTTCTTCAAATGCGACGTCATAGAAAACTTCTCCCGTGCGCCCCCGGCGGAATGCGCAGATGGCGCGCAATCGTCTCGCCGATATCCGCATAGGTGGCGCGGATGCCGACATCGCGAGACCGCAACCCCGGCCCGTAGGCAATGATCGGCACGCGTTCGCGCGTGTGATCAGTGCCGCGCCACGTCGGATCGCAGCCATGGTCGGCGGTCAGGATCACGAGATCTCCGGGCTTCAGCTTGCCGCCCACTTCGGGCAGCCTGGCATCAAAGGCCTTAAGCGCGGCAGCATAGCCTGCCACATCCCGGCGATGGCCGTAGACCATGTCGAAATCGACAAAGTTTGTGAAAACCAGTTCGCCATCCTCGGCGGTGTCCATGGCTGCGAGGCTGGCATCCATCAACGCCTCATTGCCATTCGCCTTGACCACCCGCGATACCCCCTTATGCGCAAAGATGTCGCCGATCTTGCCAATGGCATGCACCTTGCGACCTTCCTTGACCAGTCGGTCGAGAAGCGTCGGCTCCGGCGGCGGCACAGAGAAGTCGCGCCGGTTTCCGGTGCGCTGGAACTTGGAGGCGGCTTCCCCAACAAACGGCCGCGCGATGACGCGGCCGATGTTGTAGTGGTCCAGCAGCGCCCGCGCGATCGTGCAGAAGGTCATGAGCCTGTCGAGGCCGAAATGCGTCTCGTGCGCGGCAACCTGGAAGACGGAGTCGGACGAGGTGTAGCAGATCGGCCTTCCAGTCCGGATATGCTCTTCGCCGTGGCGGGCAATGATGTCGGTGCCCGACGCGTGGCAGTTGCCGAGTATCCCCGGAACGTCCGCAGCCCTGCAGAGCGCTTCGACCAGCTGCGGCGGAAAGGCTTCCCCCTCGGTTGGAAAGTAGCCCCAGTCGAATGTTACCGGCGTTCCGGCGATCTCCCAATGGCCGGACGGGGTGTCTTTGCCATGCGAAACTTCGCTGGCGGAGCCGAACATCGCGTAGACCTTTTCCGGAACCGGCATCCCGGCCGGGAAGCGCCCCGACGCGGCCTTTGCCAGATGCACCAGACCAAGAGCCGACATGTTCGGAAGCTGCAGCGGGCCGGAGCGCAACCCTTCGCGATCGCCAACACCCGCCGCACAGAATTCCGCGATGTGTCCGAGCGTGTTGGCGCCCTCATCGCCGTAGGCCGCAGCATCCGGAGCACCGCCGACGCCAAAAGAATCCAGAACGAAAAGAAACGCTCGCGCCATGCTCCACCCAGCGAATTCACGGTCCACGCAGTGGGCCCACTGCTCAAGCCTTATAACGGCAGAGCGCGCTTGGCAAACCTGCATCCGGCTTAGTCAGCAATCGCCGCACGTGACAGTAGCGCTCGCACGGGGGAGATAGAAGTAACTGCGGCTGATGGTGATCGTGCTGTCGTTCGGCACCAAGTTTGGTGCAAACAGGAAGAGCTTATACGGAATGCTGAGTTCGGTGCGGACCAAAAAGATATTGGCTTTCTTCATGTCGGCCGGAACCGTCGTGGCGGAATTAGCCACGTATGGACGGCTCCCATCCTGCGCCCACGACCATGCCACTGTCGGGTTTCCAGTACCATCGAGAGCGATGCCCGTGATCTTGATCGTAAGGCCGGTCGAACCGTAGGGGACGAACACCGCAGAGGCCACCGAGGGCATATCGGTGAGCCAAGCTTTGGTCACGCTTTTCTGTTGGGTCACAACATCCGTGATCATGCCCGCCGCCCGGCTTGCGCGCTTGCTGATGCTCAGACCGATCGTGATCTCGAATGCACCGATGTAAAGCATCACCAGGATCGGGAACAGGATGGCAAACTCGATCGCGCCCACGCCCTGCCGGTCGCCGATGAAGCGTCTTGCGAGCCGATGAAGCCTGATCAATACGCCGCGACCTGCCATCAGGGGTACTGCTCGTTCTGGAAGGCCGTCGTGGCGACCATTAGAAAATATGAGGAAGAGCCGTCAGTAGGGCGGACGTTCGTAATGTAGGGCCGTATCAGGTCGGTTATGACTTGCCAGCGGTAATAGGCCCGGACCATGTTGATCGTGCCAGAACCGCCAGGAAGATATTTGAAGTCCGAGGTCTTGATGTCCGCGTAGGCGCTGGTGGACGTCCTCGGTATCGTCGTCGGAATGGCGGCAAATGTGGAGAAATTCTGTACGTCGATGAACAGCTTGTTCGGGGTGGCCACTTCCGTTGTAGAGCATTTTATCAGAATTGAAATCTCATCGCAGAACGCCGTCCTGAACGCTGTCACATTCGTATTCGCGGGTGTGATCTGGCCGGTCCGCATCTTGCGGCTCATCGTATCCACGGCATTGGACAGGAGCTCCTCGCCGGCAAAGGCAATGAATGTCTCGATGATCGCAAAGACCACCAGGAAATAGGGTATGGCGAGGAGTGCAAATTCGATAGCGGCCGACCCGTCGCGAGAGCGCGCAAATGCGGTTAGCCGCGGCCGCTTCCGCCGATGGGGGCGGGAGGCCGCGTCCGCTGCTTGATCCGTTTCCTTCATGGCATGCATCCGGGACAGCTTCGACCACACCGTTTTAAAGGGTGATCGTTGATTTTCCGTTTCAAGCCGGATCAGAAGTTTAACGGACGATTGCAAACGCGATTTGGCGGCTACTATTGAGCTGCCGCTGTCGCCTCCGCTCCCTGCTGGCTATGCTGCTCGCAATTCGGGGTACACGAAAGGACCGACCGCTCCGTCTGTCGAAAGACGCGGACGGTGTTTGCCTCGTCGATCGACACCAGGATGCTCTCGTCCAAGATCGCGTTACCGTCAGCATCGAGCAACACGAGGTTGGTCGTTCCAAAGCTGCGTCCCGTCAGCACGATCGTCTTGGAATCAGCGACGGTTGCATCCGCTACCTTGGCATTTCCGACGATGACCTTGCTTACCGGGCGATCCAGCTTCAATACACGCGCCTGGTCCATATAGACCCGCAGAACATCCTGCTGCGCGTGCGCAGACGTACAAAGGCCGAGAACGACAAGAACGCTGGCTAGGAAAATCCTCTTGCCACTCAGGGGCATTTTGGTTCTCTTCTGAAGGGTTGCGGCGATTTTTGCAGAACAGCATGAGAAAAATTGGTGAACGAAGCTTTAATTCTCTTCTGACGTGCGCAGGATTCCAGCGGCTCGCACCCATAAAAAGACAATTCCCTCGAGATGCAGTGAGTTTGCTGACCGCCCCGAACATCGGTGGAGCCCCGACAAGCAACGGAAACTTAAATTACTGCAAGGCACGCGGGGCCTTTCCTAGATTTCTAGACATTCAGGAAAGAGAATACTTACCATTCTTAAGTGTCGGTCGGCATTTACAAAGTGGTAACCCAACTCTTTAAGTTGATAGAAACAGGCGCTGGTTAAATTGTGGCAATCCGATCAACGGCAACAGTTGGCGGACGTGCTGAACCTCAACTGGAGTTAGGAGTTACCATGACCAAGCTTGTTAGCCGTTTTCTGAAGGACGAATCCGGCGCGACCGCAATTGAATACGGCCTGATCGCAGCGCTGATCTCCGTCGCGCTCATCACCGGCGCGACCGCAGTGGGTACCAAACTGAACAACCTCTTCAACGGCATATCCGTCAAGATGGGCAGCGCCTGCACCACCGGCGGCATCACCGGTTGCTGATGCCAAGCCGCCGTTAAGGATAGAGGCCGTCCTGACACGCTCAGGGCGGCTTTGCATTTTGTTCGGCTTTGCGAGGTAAATCGGGTCATGACTTCAAGCGTCATTATTACCATCTTTCCGATGTGCCTAGCATTTGCGGCGGTGATGGACACGCTGACGATGACCATCCCGAACCGCATCTCAGCAATTCTATTACTATCTTTCCTTGCGCTGGCCCCCTTCGTTGGCATGGACTGGCAGACGTTCGGCTACCATCTACTTGCAGGCGTCGTTGTGTTTGGTGCCTGTTTTGTCTTCTTCGCTCTCAATGTCATGGGTGGGGGGGACGCCAAGCTGCTAACTGCCGCGGCCGTCTGGTTCGGGTTTGGACAGCCGCTGGTGGAATTCGTTGGTTATGTCGGCATCATGGGCGGTCTTCTGACCGCGGCCATCCTCTTAGTACGAATGCAGAGCGACGTGATCACGACAATCGGGTTGCGAGTGCCGGATTCGCTCCTTGTCGCCAAGAAGATCCCCTACGGCATTGCTATCGCCGCAGGCGGCTTTATTGCCTTCCCTTCCTCCCCGCTCTTCATCGCGGCGTTGGAAAGCCTGAAGTAACGGCAGATTAAGTCTCCGTTAACTTAAAATCGAAGGCTTTCATTAACCATAATTACACCAATTGCGGGCCATTCTTCGGGCGAATATCGCGAATCCCCGAGGAACATTCGATGAGACCCGCCCGCCTTTTGATACTTGGAGTGGCTGTCGTTGCAGCCGGCCTTGCCGGTGTGCTGGCGATGAGCCTCGCGGGACGTGGTTCCGTCGTTACCCAGGTTCAATCGGTCGTCGAGAAGGAGCCGACGGTCAACGTGCTCGTCTCCAGCGCCAATCTGCCGGTCGGCGCACGATTGGATGACAAGGCGGTTCACTGGATGGGGTGGCCGCAGAGCGCAGTCGTCCAGGGCTTCATCACCGAGGCTGACAAGCCCGATGCCCTGAAAAACATGCAGGGTGCCGTTGTTCGCCTGCGGATCTTCGAAGGCGAGCCGATCCGCGCCGAAAAGGTCGCGGATTCGAGCAGCCGAATCATGTCCTCGCTCCTGCCTTCCGGCAAACGCGCGGTCGCAACGGAAATCTCGGTCTCCACAGGTGCCGGCGGCTTTATCCTGCCGAACGACCGCGTCGACGTGATCATGGTTCGCAAATCCAAGGAAACCGATAAGTATCTGACCGAGACGGTGCTCAACAATGTGCGCGTACTCGCGATCGACCAGCAGATCCAGGAAAAGGATGACGGCTCAAAAGCCGTGGTCGGCACCACCGCAACACTGGAGCTGACCCCCGATCAAACCAAGGTTCTGGCCGTCGCACAGCAAATCGCCGACCGGCTGTCACTGGCATTGCGCTCCGTGGCCGACGCCCAGGAGCAGGACACCAGTGCTGCGGACTACCTCCTCAGCGGCGACAACGGCAGCGCCATCGTTCAGGTCATCAAATCAGGCTCAATCGTTACAGACAGCATCAGCGCGCCAAAGGCCGAGTAAAGGAAATGGGAATGGGCACTTTGAAGCGCCACATGAAGCCCTTGATGGCAGGGTGCTTGTCTTTTGCGATTGGGTTCTCCGGCGTAGCGCCGAGTTTTCTTGCTCCTGTTCTCGGTACCGGCGCCGCTTGGGCTAATTCCGACGGCATGGTCACGATAACCTAGGCGGGTCCCGGTGCTCATCGCAGCTTGAAACTCGGTCTGAAGAAGGCGATCGTCGTCGATCTGCCGGTCGATGCCCACGATATCCTCGTCTCGGACCCTTCCATGGCCGACGCAGTCACCCGCAGCTCCCGCCGTATCTACCTCTTCGGCAAGACAGTGGGCCAGACGAACATTTTCATTTTCGGCGCCGACGGCCAGCAGATCGTCAGCCTCGATATCGCGATCGAGCGCGACGTCGCCGGCCTCGAAACCAATCTCCGGCGCTTCATCCCGGACTCCTGCATCAAAGTCGAGATCGTGTCAGACAACATCGTGCTGACCGGCACGGTACGCACGCCACAGGACGCTGCCCAGGCCGCGGATCTGGCGCAGGTTTTCCTGAAAGGTGGCGAAGCGACGACGCGCACGGAAACGGCCAGTGGCTCGGGCGGAGAAGGTTCGGTGGCACTGTTCGCTGAAGGTCGCCAAGTCTCGCAGGTCGTCAATCTCCTGCAGATCCAGGGCGAAGATCAGGTCACGCTGAAGGTCACCATCGCAGAAGTCCGAAGAGAGGTGTTGAAACAGCTCGGCTTCGACAATCTGGTCTCCAACTCCAAGGGCCTTTCAGTTGCTCAATTGGGCGCGCCCGCTTCTAGTGGCGCGGCGGCAACAATCGGCGGCGGCCTTGCCGCCCTCTTCAAGAGCTCGATCGGAAAATACGATATTTCGACCTATTTGAGCGCGCTTGAGCAGGCGAAGGTCGTCAAGACGCTGGCCGAGCCAACGCTCACGGCGATTTCCGGCCAGGCAGCAACCTTCAATTCGGGCGGTCAGGTGCTCTATTCCACGACGGACAATGACGGCAACGTCACGATCGTTCCGTACAATTACGGCATCAATCTCGCCTTCAAGCCGGTCGTGCTTTCCTCCGGTCGCATCAGCCTGGAGATCAAGACGAACGTATCGGAGCCCGCACCTTCAGTTTCCGGTTCGACGCCAACCTATCAACGCCGTGCTGCCGAGACCTCCGTCGAGCTTCCCTCCGGCGGTTCCATCGCGCTTGCCGGCCTGATCCGCGACAACGTTGCGCAAACCTCAAACGGTACGCCCGGCGTCAACAAGATCCCACTGCTTGGCACATTGTTCCGGCAGCGTACGGTCGAGCGTGACGAGACCGAACTGGTCATCATCGCAACGCCCTATCTCGTTCGCCCGGTTGCCCGCAATCAGCTCAACCGTCCGGACGACAACTTCAGCCCGGAAAATGACGCTGCGGCTTTCCTCCTCAATCGCGTCAACAAGGTTTACGGCGGCCGCGAAACACCCGTCGCCGACGCTCAATTCCATGGCTCCATCGGGTTCATCTACAAATGAGCGCGGCAGGATCAGCAATCGCACAACACAGAGATCAGCCGATGGCCCACAAGCAGAACACCGCGCATGAATCCCGCCTTTCGAAATCGCTGCTGACCCTGGTCGCGGTGGCGGCCGCCCTGCTTTCCGGCTGCGCCTCCCACGACGAACTGACGACCGGCGGCATCCCTGACGACTATCGCCAGCGCCACCCGATCGTGGTTGCCGAAGCCGAGCAATCGGTTGATATCCCGGTCGCTTCGACGGACCGCCGTCTCAACATCGCCCAGCGCGACATGATCCGCGGCTTCGCGCAGAACTACACGTCGCGGGCGACCGGACCGGTCTACCTGCTGACGCCCGAGGGATCGCCGAATGCGGCAGCCGCACGTCAGCTGCGCGGCCAGGTGCGCGCCGAACTCTCGGCCCGCGGCATCGCGAGCTCCAAGATCGTCAACAGCTCTTACGCAGCCACCGGTGCGGGCGACGCAGCGCCCATTCGCCTGACTTTCGTCGGCACGACGGCAATGACGTCACAGTGCGGTCAGTGGCCGCGGGACATGATCAACGATTTCAGCAACCAGAACTACTACAATTTCGGCTGCGCAACGCAGAACAACCTGGCTGCACAGGTGGCGAACCCGGAAGACCTGATCGCGCCTCGTGGCATGACTCCGATCGATGCGACGCGTCGCAACGCCGCGATCAAGGAGTATCGCGAAAGAACAAGCACGATCGAAGAAATTGGCTCCAGCACCTTCTGATCAGTTTAGGACCGAACGATGAGTACAGTCGACTACGAGATCAAAAATACGACGGAGCTGCGCAACGCCGAGGATGCCATTCGCATGGCCGAACTCGAGAACATGCGCCCACTTCCTCGCATATCGGTGCATGCCTTTTGTGAGAGCGAAGAATTGCAGCGGGTCATGGAGCGTTGCAGCCATGACCGTCGCATGTCGAAGGTCGGCCTGCGGATCACCAGCGGCGGCACCGCGGCAGCTGCGAACATGTTCGCGACTGCGCCGACACCGAACTTGATCATTCTCGAAACCAAGGCGGGAGCCGCCAATCTGCTGAACGAGCTGGCGCCGCTTGCCGCAGTTTGCGACCCTTCCACCAAGGTCATTGTCGTCGGTTACTACAACGACATCGCGCTTTACCGCGAACTCGTACGCAATGGGATTTCCGAGTATATGGTCCAGCCCGTTGCCATGTCGGACATCATGATGGCAATGGCTACGATCTTCGTTGACCCGGATGCGGAGCCGCTTGGCCGCAGCATCGCCTTCATCGGCGCCAAGGGCGGCGTCGGCTCCTCGACGATCGCCCACAACTGCGCTTTTGGCATCTCCAATCTGTTTTCGACCGAAACGATCCTGGCCGATCTCGATCTGCCATATGGCACGGCCAATATCGACTTCGACCAGGACCCGACCCAGGGCATCGCCGAGGCCGTCTACGCGCCGGACCGCCTGGATGAAGTGTTTCTCGACCGCCTGCTGACGAAATGCTCCGAGCATCTGTCGCTGCTTGCGGCACCCTCGCTTCTCGACCGCGCTTATGATTTCGAAGGACAGGCGTTCCAGCCTGTTCTGGAAGTGTTGCAGCGCAACGCCCCCATCACCGTTCTCGACGTGCCGCATGCCTGGTCGGAATGGACGCGTTCGGTGCTGGCCAGCGTCGACGAGGTCGTCATCTGCGCGTCCCCCGATCTCGCCAACCTGCGCAACGCCAAGAACATGGTGGATGCGCTGCGCAAGATGCGGCCCAACGACAAGATGCCGCATCTGATCCTCAACCAGGTCGGTATGCCAAAACGGCCGGAGATCAGCCCCTCCGATTTCTGCGAGCCGCTGGAAACCGGCCCGATCGCGATCATCCCCTTCGACGCCAACCTCTTCGGCAACGCCGCCAACAGCGGTCGGATGATCTCTGAAATGGATGCGAAGTCGCCGACGGCCGAGACGTTCTCGCAGATATCGCACATCGTAACCGGGCGGATAGCTATCAAAAAGGCACGGAAGGGCGGTTTGCTCGGCCTTCTAAAGCGTAAATAACGCCCGCCAAGAGTGAATTGGAATAAGGCATGTTCGGAAAACGCGGAAACGAAGGATTTGGCAAGGCGGGTGGCACGATCGCACCGCCTCCGCCGGCGCAACAATCCTCCCCGTCGGCACCTGCGGTTCTGGTCGAACCGCAGCGCGAAGCTTCGCGCCAGCAGGTTTCGCCGCAGTCGATGCAGACGCCGCAGCGCAAGCGCCCTGCCCGTACCGACGAATACTACGATACCAAAGCGCAGGTGTTTTCCGCGCTCATCGATACAATCGACCTTTCGCAGCTTGCCAAGCTTGACGGTGAAAGCGCGCGCGAAGAAATCCGCGACATCGTCAACGACATCATTACGATCAAGAACTTCGCGATGTCGATCTCCGAGCAGGAAGAACTGCTCGAAGACATCTGCAACGACGTTCTGGGTTACGGCCCGCTCGAACCGCTGCTCGCACGAGACGACATCGCCGATATCATGGTCAACGGCGCCGGCCAGACCTTCATCGAAGTCGGCGGCAAGACGATCGAATCCGAGATTCGCTTCCGCGATAATTCGCAGCTGCTTTCGATCTGCCAGCGCATCGTCAGCCAGGTCGGGCGCCGCGTCGATGAATCGAGCCCGATCTGCGACGCGCGCCTGCCCGACGGTTCCCGTGTCAACGTCATTGCGCCACCACTCGCCATCGACGGACCGGCACTCACGATCCGTAAGTTCAAGAAGGACAAGCTCACCCTCGAGCAGCTTGTTCGTTTTGGCGCCATCACGCCGGAAGGTGCGACGCTGCTCCAGATCATCGGCCGCGTTCGCTGCAACGTCGTCATCTCTGGCGGTACCGGCTCTGGCAAGACGACGCTTCTCAATTGCCTCACCCGTTACATCGATGCGGATGAGCGCGTCATTACCTGCGAAGACACGGCCGAACTGCAGCTGCAGCAGCCACATGTGGTGCGCCTTGAATCCCGCCCGCCGAACATCGAAGGCGAAGGCGAGATCACGATGCGCGATCTCGTCAAGAACTGCCTGCGTATGCGTCCAGAACGTATCATTGTCGGTGAAGTCCGCGGACCGGAGGTCTTTGACCTGCTGCAGGCAATGAACACCGGCCACGACGGTTCCATGGGCACGATCCACTCGAACTCGCCGCGCGAATGCCTCAGCCGTATCGAGTCGATGATCGCAATGGGCGGCTTCACATTGCCGGCCAAGACGGTGCGCGAAATCATTTCCGGCTCGGTCGACGTGATCATTCAGGCTGCCCGTCTGCGTGACGGCTCCCGCCGTATCACGCAGATCACCGAGGTGATCGGTATGGAAGGCGACGTGATCATCACCCAGGATCTAATGCGCTATGAGATCGAGGGCGAGGACGCATCCGGCAAGCTCGTCGGCCGGCACAAGTCGACCGGAATTGGCAAGCCGCATTTCTGGGACCGCGCCCGCTACTTCAACGAAGAAAAGCGCCTTGCTGCCGCGCTCGACGAAATGGAATCCAAGTCCAAGGATTAGTGAGATGTTCGGGTTCGATCCTGTTGTGTTGGCCATTGTCGTGCTTGCCGCCGTTGCGGCCGGCGCCGTCTGCTATGGCCTTCTCTTCACGCGGATGGAAACCGAAAAGAAATCGGCAAGCCGTGTCAGCCGCGTCGCTTCGGCGGAGGCAGACAAAGCGAACGTGAAGGCGGCCCGCGACCGCGTCCAGGAAATGTCGAAGCGCCGCAAATCGGTGCAGGACAATCTGAAGGACCTCGAGAAGCGGCAGCAGGAAAATACCAGGAAGAAGCTGTCCTTGAAATCGCGGCTGACACAGGCCGGTCTTAAGATCACGCCGGGGCGCTTCTTTACGTTCAGCGCCATCTTCGGCTTCATCCTGATGTTCGTCGCCTTCCTGGCAGATGCACCGCTTATGGTCGTGCTCGGTCTTCCCATCATCGCCGGACTTGGAATGCCGCGCTGGGTGCTCGGCTTCCTGATCAAGCGGCGCCAGAACAAGTTTCTCGACGAGTTTCCCAACGCGCTCGACGTCATTGTGCGCTCCATCAAATCCGGCTTGCCATTGAACGATGCCATCCGGCTCATCGCCAACGAGGGCAAGGATCCCGTGAAGAGCGAGTTTCGCCGCGTCGTCGAATCGCAGCAGGTCGGCCTCAGCGTGCCGGACGCCTGCGCGCGCATGGTGAATCACATGCCGCTGCAGGAAGTCAGCTTCTTTGCCATCGTCATCGCGATTCAATCGCAGGCCGGCGGCAACCTCTCGGAAGCCATCGGCAATCTGGCAAAGGTCCTGCGCGATCGAAAGAAAATGAAGGCGAAGGTCAAGGCGTTGTCGATGGAAGCGAAAGCGTCGGCCGTCATCATCGGTGCGCTGCCGTTCATCGTTGCGACGCTCGTCTATCTGACATCGCCCGAATACATGCTGATCCTGTTTACCGACCCCCGCGGCCATTTGATCATGGGCGTTTCGGCGGTCTGGATGTCGATCGGCATTTTCGTCATGCGCAACATGGTCAATTTCGACATCTGATGGAGACGGGCGATGTCATCTGATCTCGCGACCAAACTGACAGACCCCTCCATGCTGATCGCGGTGCTCGTCGCGATCGCGGTGTTCGCCAGCCTGTATACGATCGCCGTTCCGTTCTTCGAGCGCGGCGATCTCAACAAGCGCATGAAGGCGGTATCGACGGAGCGCGAACAGATTCGCGCCCGTGAACGCGCACGCATGAACGCCGATTCCGCCGGAAAGGGCTCGCTTCGCACTCAGAACAACCGTTCGGTCCGGCAGATCGTGGAGAAGTTCAACCTTCGCGAGGCGCTGGTCGACGAAAACACCATGAACAAACTGCGCGCCGCCGGCTTTCGCTCGGAAAATGCGCTGAATATGTTCCTCGTCGCGCGTTTCCTGCTGCCATTCCTATTCTTCGGCCTTGCGGTTTTCTGGGTCTTCGGTCTCGATAATCTGACCGATAAGCCGACGATGATGCGCTTCCTGCTAACGCTGGGGATCGCCTATGCGGGCTTTTATGCACCGAACATTTTCATCTCCAATCGGATGTCGAAACGCCAGCATTCGATCAAGCGCGCCTGGCCGGACGCGCTCGACCTGATGCTGATCTGCGTCGAGTCGGGCATTTCGATCGAAGCAGCCATGCGTCGTGTCTCGGAAGAGCTAGGCGAGGCTTCCCCGCCGCTGGCGGAAGAAATGATTCTGACGACGGCCGAGCTTTCCTTCCTTCCCGATCGGCGCGTTGCGCTGGAAAACCTCGGCCTGCGCACGCAGATCCCATTGGTGCAGTCCGTCACCCAGGCCCTGATCCAGGCGGATCGCTACGGCACGCCGGTTTCGCAGGCGCTGCGCGTCCTCGCGCAGGAAGGCCGTGACGAACGCATGAACGAGGCCGAGAAAAAGGCTGCTGCCCTGCCGCCGAAGCTCACGGTGCCAATGATCCTGTTCTTCCTGCCGGTTCTCGTCGCTGTCATTCTCGGGCCAGCCGGCATTCAGGTGGCCGATCGCTTCTAGCTTCCATTTCCGTAGGGCTGGCCATCTCAACGCATCGGGCATAGGTTGGCCGCCATCTCCGTGAGCAAGCAGGAGCCCGACGATGTCGTCCACAAGCATCTTCCTGAGTATCGTTGCGGCCCTGTCGATCGGGGCGATGAGTCCTGGTCCGAGCTTCGTCCTCGTTTCACGCATTGCGATGTCGCGTTCACGTCTGGACGGGCTTGCGGCGGCGCTCGGGATGGGCATCGGCGGCGTTGCCTTCAGCGTGTTGGCGCTGGCAGGGCTGACGGCGCTGCTTTCGCAATTCGAATGGCTCTATCTGGCTCTGAAGGTGGCTGGCGGAGCCTATCTCGTTTACATCGCCTTCAGAATTTGGCGTGGCGCACGCGAGCCGATCCACGTCGGTGATGCGGCAAGCGATCATCGGGCACTCGCCCGAAGCTTTACCACGGCTCTCCTGACACAGGTTAGCAACCCAAAAGCGATTGTCGTCTACGCAAGTATTTTTGCAGCCTTGCTGCCGAAGACGGTCCCGCTTTGGCTTATTTTCGCGCTGCCGATTGGCGTCTTTGCGGTTGAAGCCGGTTGGTACACGGTCGTGGCGCTCGCATTCTCGGCAAAACATCCAAGGCGGTTATACCTCGCTGCGAAGACCTGGATCGATAGCCTGGCCGGGACGGTCATGGCCGGCCTCGGCGTGCAGCTCGTCACCTCGGGACTGGCCGGCCGCTAAGATCAGTTTGTGCTGGTGGGAGCGCTACTGCCGCTATCCTTGGCCGCGAGCTTTTGCCAGGAATTCTGTTGCGACAGCATCGAGCGAAGATAGGCGACGTTGGCATCGGCCTGCTGCTGCGAAAGCTCTCCGCGCGCAATCTTTTCCGCCTCGGGGAATCGGCCCTGAAGGCCAACGACGAGTGCGAGATTCTGGCGGACGCGACTGTCAGCCGTGGGCTGCGCTGCGGCCTGGCGCAAATAGGTCTCGGCCGTCCTGAGATCGCCGGTCAGCACATAGGACATGCCGAGATTGGACAGGATCGAGGCCTCGCCCGGCTGGATATCGAGCGCTTCGCGGTAGCGTTGGCGCGCTTCGGCAGAGCGCCCGAGCTGATCGAGGATCGCGCCTTCCGCCGATGTGAGCTTCCAGTCCGGACGGTCAGGGGTCTGGGCGCGGCCGATCGTATCGAGCGCCTGCTGCAATTGACCGGCCGCCGCCTGCGCCTTTCCGTAGGCCGCCAGGACGTTTCGATCGGTCGGGTTGGCAATTGCAACCTGCTGCATGACGGCGAGCGCCTGCGCATCGCGGCCCTGCATCCGTAGGAGATTCGCATAGTTGACGCCATTGATGGCATCGCGTGGGTTCTTTTCGTACGCCTGCCCTGCACGCTCGGTCGAGCTGCGCAGCTCGGCTTCATTCATCGTTTCGACCGGCTTGGTGAGTGTCGGCACGGATCCCGTCGTCATCCGATCCTTGGTCGTCGTGCAGCCGGCAAGTGCCAGCATGACGAGCGCGGTCGCAACGCCCTGAAATACACGGGTTTTGAGAAAAGTATTGGCCGAAGCAGGCATCGTGCGTCCCTGAGATCCGAATTGGCGTCAGACCTCAAAGCAGAACAGGGAAAGGTTTTGACGTAATCTTCACTCCAGCAATAGTCTGTTAACCCTAACAGACCGTTAAGACGTGATTCCCGGACGCCCCGAAGGATAAACATGGCACCCTATCAGTTCATCGAGAGACCGACCCCGTTCAACAGTAAGGGCGGCTCGACCTTGCCGATCTTTGCCGTCACCCCGGCCCACATAGAAACCGGCACCATCGACCCGATCGCACTCGATTGGGCCAAGAAGGCGGGCTACAAGGCCGAGAGTGGCTCCTTGCTGCTTATTCCAACTGAGGAAGGTCATCTCGGCGGCGCACTGTTCGGGCTCGGCACCAATCCGTCCGAACAACCCTACATCACCGGCAAGCTTGCCCGCACGCTGCCGGCCGGCGACTGGCATATCGAAACAGCGCCGCTGACGGCAAACCGCCTCTCTCTAGGCTTCGGCCTCGGCAGCTATCGCTTCGACCGGTACAAGTCGGAGAAGTCTTCGGCTCCGACGCTGATGATCCCGCGCGATGCGGACGGAGCGGATATCAAGCGGCAACTGGCGGGCGTCTTCCTGGCACGCGACCTGATCAATACGCCCACCAACGACATGGGGCCGAACGAGCTGGAAGCCGCCTTCCGTGGCCTGGCTGCCCACTACAAGGCCGAGATCAATGTCGTCAGCGGCGACGACCTCCGGCAGAACTTCCCGCTTGTCCACACCGTCGGCCGCGCAAGCGCCGATGCACCGCGCCTGCTCGAGTTGCGTTGGGGCAAGAAGGGTCACCGCAAGATCACGCTCGTCGGCAAGGGCGTCTGCTTCGACACCGGCGGCCTCGACATCAAGCCGGCATCTTCGATGCTGCTGATGAAGAAGGACATGGGCGGCGCGGCAAACGTCATGGGCCTCGCGTTGATGATCATGGACGCCAAGCTCAAGGTCGATCTCAGGGTGATCATTCCTGTCGTCGAGAACTCGATCTCAGCCAATGCCTTCCGTCCAGGCGACATCTACCGGAGCCGCAAGGGGCTGACGGTGCAGATCGACAATACCGACGCCGAAGGCCGCTTGATCCTGGCTGATGCCCTTGCCTATGCGGATGAGGATGCGCCTGACCTGCTGATCGACATGGCGACGCTGACCGGCGCAGCCCGGGTGGCCCTCGGTCCCGATTTGCCGCCCTTCTTTACCGATGACGTCGAACTTGCTCAGGACCTGACCGAAGCAAGCCTTGAGACAGACGACCCATTGTGGCGACTGCCGCTCTATGGCGGCTATGAAAAGGATATCCGCGCCAAGTTTGCCGATATTACCAATGCCCCAGCCGGTGGCATGGCTGGTGCGATCACGGCCGCCTTGTTTCTCAAGCGCTTCGTCTCCAACACCACGAGCTGGGCGCATTTCGATATCTACGGCTGGGCGCCTTCAGAAAGACCTCACTCCCCCGGCGGCGGCGAGGCGCAGGCAATTCGCGCGCTCTACCATCACATCCGGCAGAGCGTGCGTTGAACGCCGATCATTGAAATTCTATTCACCGTGACGGGCGGCAGAATCTGTCGCCCATTGCGTCGCACGGTGCACTGCCGGAAAATGGAACGCAGACGTAACGAGTTTCCCGGAGGACCCATGCCGATCGAACTGACGGCTTCGCAGGCATTGGGCCTGTGGCATGGTGTGACGCTCGATCAGGTTAGGCTCGACGATCGCGATTTGACGTTGCGCCAGATGGCCATCCTGCTGCATATCTATCTCGTGCCGCCGCCACACGCCGTGCGCGGTCTGGCGGCGACGCTCAACGTGACCAAGCCTGTCATCACCCGGGCACTGGATACGATGGGCGAAATGGGTCTGGTTGACCGCGTGCGCGACGAACGAGACCGGCGAAACGTTGTGATAAAGCGTACCGTGGGAGGTGCGCTCTATCTGGAAAAGCTTGGTGATCTCGTGCGTGACCAGGGTCGCCGCCTGACACCGTGAAAGGGATAGAATGACGATGCTCGACCGCCGCCTGCATGCCTACCGAGCGGACCTTGCAGAAGCAGGGCTTGAGGGTCGCGTCGATGCCCTGCGCTTCGTTGCCGGTGCGCCGGCGCAGGTAACCGTGCCGGTCATCGGGCTCAGGCCCGCGCCCGACCTTGCCAAGGGGATCGATACCGAACTGCTCCTTGGCGAGGACGTTACGGTGTTCGACCGCGCAAACGGCTGGTGCTGGGTCAAAGCCGCCTCTGATGGCTATGTCGGCTATCTGCCGGAGACCGCGCTTTCAGACGCGCTTGCGACGCCGACACATATCGTCACGGTCCAGCGGACGTTCCTCTATCAGGAGGCGGAGCTGCGCAAACCATGCAAGGCCATTCTATCCATGGGCAGCAGAGTTCGGATTGTCGGCGAGGCCGATACGCGCGGCAACCGCTATGCGATGCTGGAAGACGGCACAGCGATTTTTGCCAAGCATCTGCAGCCGATCGGCGCGGGCGAAGGCGGCGACTATGTCGAGGTGGCAAGCCGGTTCCTTGAAACCCCCTATCTCTGGGGCGGTCGGTCCGGACTTGGCATCGACTGTTCAGGCCTCGTCCAGCTTTCAATGCTGATGACCGGACGAAGCGCGCAGCGCGACACCGACATGCAGGCGGCAACCCTCGGGGGCCCGATCGACCGGTCCGAGCTGCGCCGCGGCGACCTGGTTTTCTGGAAGGGGCACGTTGCCGTCCTTGAAGATCCGGAAACGATCGTTCACGCCAACGGCCATACGATGACGGTCGCGCGCGAAAACCTCGAGGACGCGATCAAGCGCATCGGCTGGCTTTACGAGCAGCCGACAGGTTATCGTCGCCCGCTCACCTGGCCGGCAGCTTCGGCCATGACCTGATCCCGCCTGTCCAGCTCTCGAAAGCCCTCGACAGCCTCAGGACAAGCATATCGTCAAAGCGCGGGCCCACGATCTGCAATCCGATCGGCATTCCGGATCGCGAAAAGCCGCAATTGATCGATGAAGCGGGCTGCTCGGACATGTTCCAGGGCACCGTGAAGCAAATATGTTCAAAGGGGCGTTCCGGATCGTTCGTCGGGGACGCCCATTCGGCGGGATAGGAAACGATGGGGTTGGTCGGCGAAATCACAGCGTCGACCTTCGTGAACAGCCTGGCGCAGCTCTTGCGCATCTCGATCGTCTGATTGAACCCCCTGACGGCATCGGCGCCGCTGATCGACGCGCCGCCCTCGGCCCACGTGTAAATGTAGGGCAGGATGCTGTTTCGACGCTCTTGGCTCAGATTCTCGATATCGCCCCAGAAGCGGGAACGCCAGAACGTGTCCAGGCCGTCCAGCATCTCCCGCGTCAGAACAGGCTGAACCGGAATGACAATCGCGCCGGCATCTTCAAATCGCTGACCCGCCGCCTCGACCGACGCCTGCACCTCGTCATCAACCGCGAGACCGCATCCGGCGTCCAGCATGAGCCCTATCTTCAGTCCGCGAACGTCGATCCTAAGATCCATCCAATCGAAATCGTTTGGGGGCAGACTGGTGCCATCGCGCCAGTCCGGGCGCGAAAGTGTCGCCATCGCAAAGGCAGCATCCTCAACCATGCGCGTCATCGGCCCCGCACAGCGGCCGACATAGAACGGATCGACCGGAATGCGGCCATGGCTCGGCTTGAAACCAAAGATGCCTGTCCAGCCTGCCGGCAGACGCACCGAGCCGCCGATATCGGTACCGACGTGCAGCGGCCCGTAACCCGCAGCTGCGGCAGCAGACGCGCCGGCACTCGAGCCTCCGGGATTCTGCGTCATGTCCCAGGGATTTCGGCTCAGAGGATGGAAGCTCGAGAGGCCTGAGGAGAGCATCCCATAGTCCGGGCAGGTGGTCTTTGCAAAGAGCACCGAGCCGTCCTCGCGCAGCCTTGCGGCGGCGGGGGCATCCTCGGCCGCAGGCAGCAACTCAATCGCTCTGGTCCCGAGCGGCACCGGCTGGCCTTTGGTGGCAATAAGCTCCTTCAGCGTCGCCGGGATACCATCAAGCATGCCAAGCGTCGTGCCTTTCATCCATCGGTCGGTCGAAGCTTGCGCCTGCTTGCGCGCCGCCTCTGGATCATAGGCATAGAGGGCGCAAATGCTGGGCTCCCACGCTTCGATGTGTCGCTCCAGCGCCAGCCAGTACTCAAGCGGGGATAGGCTGCGATCGGCGAAGCGCTGCCTCAATTCGCGGATCGTTAGATCGGTTTCGGACATGGCATTGTCATCCGGGCGTGTGGTTTTTAAGACGAACGCGGCTCGCCTCGCGCGGGTCGAGGATGTCGCGCAGGCCGTCGCCAAGCATGTTGAAGGCGAGGACGCAGAGCGCGATGGCAAGGCCAGGCAGGATTGCCAGCCACGGCGCAAGTGCAAGGTAGGTCTGTGCGTCGGCAAGCATACGACCCCATGTCGGCGCAGGCGGCGCAATGCCGAGGCCAAGGAAGCTGAGCCCGGCCTCTGTCAACACCGCCAACCCCAGTTGGATCGTCACCTGGACGATGATCTGGCTCATGATGTTGGGCAGCACATGACGGACTGAGATCGCAAAGCGGCTGTTCCCGATTGCGCGGGCTGCCAGCACATAGTCCCGGCTCCACGCCTGGAGCGCTGTGGCGAGCGTGATGCGAGCAAAGACGGGGATCATGAAGGTTGCGATGGCAATGATGGCGGTGAGCCGACCCGGACCGAGAAAGGCGCCCAGCATCATCGCCGAAAGGATCGGCGGCAGCGCAAAGACGACATCGCAGGCGCGCATCAGCAGAGCTTCGTAGGTCCCCCGTACAGCCGCCGCCGAGATGCCGGCAATCGAACCGAGCATACCGCCGACCGCAACGGCTGCGATGGCGATCGAAAGCGAGTTCCAGCAGCCGACCATCATCATAGAGAGGATATCCCGCCCAAACTGGTCCGTGCCGAGAATGCCGAAGGCAAGAGGCGGCTGTAGCTTGTGAATGATCTGCATCTTCGCGGGTGGCAGCGGCGTCCAGACCAGCGACAACAAAGCCACGGCAATGAGCAGCGCGATGATACTGCCGCCAACGATCAGATTCATTCTCCGGCTAATTTCGAATTGCCGGCGCCGAATGATCGCTTGATTGGATACGAGCGGCGCCATGTCAGACGCCCTTTCGCAGGCGCGGATCGATCGCCAGGTAGGAGAGATCGACGATGAAGTTCATGACGATGACGAGTCCGGCAAAAAACAGCACGACATCCTGCATGACGATGATGTCGCGCTGCGACAGCGCCTGATAGGCAAGACGCCCGAGGCCAGGAAGATTGAAGACGTTTTCGACCAGAACCGCTCCCGCAACCAGGAAGGTGAACTGCAGCCCAAGGATCGTCAAAACAGGAACGAGGGCGTTCGGCACGGAGTGGCGCCATAGGACTCGCTGCTTCGACAGTCCCTTGGCAAGCGCCGTGCGCGTGAAATCCTCATGCAGGGTCTCCAGAACGGCCGAACGCGTGACGCGTACCAAGACGGCCGCCTGTGGTAATGCAAGCGCCACTGCGGGCATGATAAGCGCTTTGAGAGCCGACCAGATGCCGGAACTCCATCCCGGGAATCCCCCGGCCGGCATCCAGCCGAGGGTCGTTGAAAACAGCATGATCAGCAGCAACGCCACCCAGAAGCCCGGGACAGCGATGCCTATCTGCGAAAATATCGAAGCGACAACGTCCGGCAGCCCGCCTCGATGAGACGCCGCAAGGACGCCCAGAGGGATGGCGACGGCGACGGAGAGGGCGATCGCCAACAGCGCCAGAGGCAGCGTGACTGCCAACCGTTCAAGGATCAAGCCGGCAACCGGCACCCCATAGGTATAGGATTGGCCGAGATTGCCGCGGAATACGCCGACGAGCCACTCGCCATAGCGCCAAAGGAGAGGCTGATCGACACCAAGCTCGTGACGGAGGGTTGCGAGCGTTTCCGGTGAAGCCGACGTGCCGAGGATGATGGAGGCCGGATCGCCCGGCAGAAGATCCATCACTGCAAAGATCAGCAGTGAAACGACGGCGAGCGTGACGATTAGACCGGCGAGGCGACGGAACAGAAGCGCTATCATTTCACGTCCGGTATTGTTCGCCGCCCCGCCATGTCATCCATCCGCAATCAGTCTTCCCAGGAGACGTTCGTGAGGACGTTCGAGGGAATCGGCTCGTTGTCCCAGAGACCCTTCAGCTTCTTGTCCCAGACGCCGAGCTTGGGCATGACGAAGAGATAGAGCGCCGGCACATCCTCGGCCAGAACCTTTTGGGCCTCCCCATAAATCTGGGCTTGCGCCGCGGGATCCGAGGTCTCCTGCACCATCTTCATCAGGCCGTCGAACACCGGATTCTTGTAATTGAAGTAGTACGGATCGCGGGCGTAGATGTCGATGTCGAGCGGCTCGGCATGTGCGACGATCGTCATATCGTAGGCGCGGTCCTTCATGACATCCTGCACCCATTTGGCCGGAAACTCAGTCGGCTCGATGTTCATCGTCACCCCGATTTCGGCCAGCATCGCCTGCATGACCTGGGCGCTGCGCGGCGCATAGGCCATTTGCGGCGACTTGATGGTGAAGGTGAAACCACTGGGATAGCCGGCTTCGGCAAGCAGCGCCTTGGCCTTTTCAGGATCGTAAGGCAGAACGCCGGTGAGATCGACGTAGCCGGGGTCGTTCGGCGTGTAGTGGCTGCCGATCGGCGTGCCGAGGCCCGACCAGGCACCGTCGATCACCGTCTTCCGATCAATCGCCATCATCAGGGCCTGTCGCACGCGCTTGTCGTCGAACGGCTTCTTGGCGTTGTTCATACCGGCCACGACCTTGAGCTCGGTATTGCCGATCCTGGTCGCAAGCTTCGCATCGCCGTCAAACGAACTCATCAGCTCGGGCGCCGCGAACTCGGGAATGGCGTCGACATCCCCAGACTTCAGCGCCGCGGCCTGGGCTTGAGGATCGGCAACAAAGCGGAAGGTCACTTTCTCGAGCTTTACCGCAACGCCCTTGTTCCAATAGTCGACGTTCTTTTCGAGTTCGACCTTGTCGCCCTTGGCCCAGTTCACAAACTTGAACGGGCCTGTGCCGATGGGATTCGTCTTGTCATCGGCGGCGGAATTCGGCGCCACCATGACCGAGGCGGGCCAGCCAAGCCAATAAAGGAGACTGCCTGTCGGTGCGGAGAGGCGCAGCACGAGCGTTTCCGGGTCGGGCGTCTCGATGGAAGCGATCGATGTGAAGAAACGCTTCTGCGGGTTTACCGAGTCGGCACCGCGGGCACGATCAAGCGCGAACTTCGCGGCAGCAGAATCGAACGCCTCGCCATCGTGAAATTTGACGGGAGATTGTAGCTTGAAGGTATAGACGAGACCATCAGGGGAGACTTCCCAGCTCTTGGCGAGTTGCGGCTGGACCTTGCCGGCCTCATCAATCGCGACAAGGCCTTCGAAGATATTCTGCCAGGTCACCTGCCCGATCGCGACAGGGGCTGCGATCGTCGGATCCAAACCGGTCGGTTCCACGGTCATGCCGAGGGTCAGTGTGGTTTTGGCCGCTTCCGCCGGGGTGAGCCCCAAAAAAACGAGGCCGACAGAAACGGCCGCCCCGAGCGAAAGTCGCCGAACCAGCCGTACCGACGGCGCGAGCGAAACCTTCATCATTATGTTCCCCTGTCTGGCCGCTGCCGTAGCTTCGACCTTTGCGAGCTAAAGTGTCATTCCCGGAGTGCACACACAATGACGATTATGTGTTCTCGGTGTAGCCGAAAGTGCTACACTCGAAGATGCGGTCCGAGCAAGCCCAGGGACTAATCTTTTGCTCGCGGTCTTGCGTCTGCGCGCTCGCGCATAAACCGTTCGATGAAATCGACCAGCTTTGTGGCCGCAAAGGCAAGCTGGCGATCAGGAGCGACGCAGAGATCGACATGGGTGCGTATCGCGTTTTTTCCGGCCAGCGGAATGGCGCGGAGTTGGCCCGCCTCGATTTCGCGGCGGACGGTCAGCGCCGGCAGCAAGGTAACTGCGGCGTCGCTCAAAACCAGTTCCTTGAGCATTTCGAGCGAGCTCGTGACGAACACAGGCTCGACATTCAAGCCCTCCTTCTCAATGCGTGCATCGAAGGCCTGCCGGAAGCTGAAGGACTGATCGGGAAGCGCCAGCGAATACTCGGCGATATCCTTCAGCTGGATCGCGGCCCGATCGGCAGCAGGATGCGTTGGCGCGACGATCAGGTCATAGGCGATTTCCGAGCGCAACCGTACCTTCGTGCCGGAGAGCGGCGGCGCAAACAGCGTTACCGCGATATCGGCTTCAGCGCCGTTCACCGCCTCAATCGCCTGGCGCGCGCTTGTGATCGCGACTTCGAAGCGCAGTTTTGGATACTTCAAGCTGAACTCCGCCAGCGCCGGAGCGAGCAGATTGGCGACCGTGGCGCCGTTGGCATAGATGCTGACCCGGCCGCGCTGCAGCCCCTTCAGATCCTCGATCAGCTGGCCGACGTGATCGAGTTCGCGCAGCGTCCGACCCGCGCGGGCAGCAAGCAACTCACCCGCCGCCGTCAGTTTGACGCCGCGGGCGCTGCGCTCCACAAGCGGCGCACCGAAGTGATATTCCAGGTTCTCGATCTGCCGGCTGATCGCCGTCGGCGCAACGTTCAGATTCTCCGCAGCCTGGCGCATGGAGTTGGTGCGCACAAGCTCGTCGAAATACATCAGGGCCCGGATCTGCATTTCGTGGTCTCCGCCGCTTCAGGCAATGTCGCCTTGTTTAAGCGATCTTACGCGATCCGGGTAGCGATCTCGCCAGGCCTGCTGCGCGCCGGCGACCGGAAGTGCAGTGGCCTCGTAGACACCGCGCGCGATGGCGCGTGCCATCACCATTGTGGCGAGATGGCAGAGCTCCAGAAAGGCAGGCAGATCCGGCCGCGGCTTCCTGCCCGTCGAGGCGGCAAAAACAGTGTCGCCATCAAGGGGCAGATGCGCCGGCAGAAGACCGCGGGCGAAGCCGTCATGGGCCATGATCGCAAGGCGGTGCGCTTCCTGCTTGGTCAATTCGGCATCGGTGACGATGGCGCCAATCGTCGTCGCCGTGGTGCTCATGCCTTTCAGCCGCATGTGCGTGTCGACCTGCGAGATTGGCGAGGGCAAGCCGAGGCCGCCGAACTCTCCGTTCTGCTCGAAAGGCGCGGACCAGAAATGCGGCCCCTCGCCCACCGTCGCCGAGCCAAGCGCATTGACGGCGACGATCGCCGCGATCTTCAGGCCGGTGCTGGTTTCGGCGCTTGCCGAACCGAGCCCCCCTTTGAAGGTCGCGGTCGTTGCGCCCGCGCCCGCACCAACGGTGCCGAGCGCGAATTGTTCTTTGTCCGCCGCCTTGAAAGCTTGATAGCCCATTTCGCGATAGGGCGATTGCAGATCCCAGTCTTTGTCGCCGCCGTTCAGCAGGTCCATCAGGATTGCCTGGGGAACGATCGGCACCTTCACATCGCCGACGGGAAAGCCTCGGCCGACTTCCCGCAGACCTGCCTGGACGCCGCCCGCGGCGTCAAGACCGAAGGCCGACCCGCCGGAGAGCACAAACGCGTCAACCGCGCCGACCGTCATTGACGGATCGAGAAGCGCTGTGTCGCGGCCACCGGGCGCACCGCCCAGCACGACCCCAGACGCCGTGGCCGGTTCGTCGAAGACGATGACGGTTACACCTGAGCCGAGCTTCAGATCCGTCGCGTTTCCGACGGAGACGCCTTCAATGTCGGTGATCAGATTCAGCAACCGCACCATCCTGGTTTGAGCAAGAGCGCGCGATAGGACCGCAATGGCGATCAAAAGACAAGACCGGCCTCACCTTTGGCAAGACCGGTCTGAAATCTGTCAAGGCTGGTTAGGCCGTGCTTCATGCCCTCAGGCATGAATGGGCTTCGGGTGACGACGGGTCATCAGATCATGGATCGCGAGCTTTACTTCCGCCGGCGAGCTGAAATGCTGCTCGTCCAGATCGTGGACGTGAAATTTCACCGCGATGAACTTCAACCGGTTCTCATCCGGGATGACGATCCCGACGGGAACGCCTGCGTACTCGATTACTTCTTTTTTCATGCGTAGAACTCCTGCCGCGCGGTATGCGCTGGCGATGGCGAATTGACTTGTCTGATTCCGTTAAAGGTGGACGAAGGTCACATTCGACAGTTCGGGCGGGAGAGGGCGCCCGGACGGTCATTGCCAAGCACGGATCGCCCAAGGAAATCGGCGAGAGTATCGATTTTCGTCATGTCTCGTTCCTTTCTCTGGCGTTGCGCTTGCTTGAGGCCCTGGCTTTCCAGGGTCGGCGATGACTGCGCTATTAATCTACTTCATTGGTAGACTATACGTCGCAGTCGATCAGAAACATATTCCGAAACGTGTCAAAAAATCGACCATTCGGAAAATTTCATTCCATCATATTCGAATTGACTGCAAGAACCCTATCAAGTCTTTGTGCAATTCGCGTGACGGTCCGAAGCTCTCTTTCGATCACGGAGCAGACATAGGAATTACCGCTGATTCCGGCAATGGGACATTTGATTAAAAAATGCAAAGCCGCGAAATGACCGAAATGGTTAACGTTGCCACAAACGGCCTACCACCCCTCCGAGAGCACCTTTTCCAGCATGTCGACGAAGAAATCGGCACTGTCGACTGTCAGACAGAGCGGCGGCTTGATCTTCAACACATTGAGGTGATCGCCGGTCGGCTGCACTAGGATGCCGAGATCGAGGAGGCGGCTGCAGATTGCCGCCGTCTCCTCCGTCGCCGGCTCCAGCGTCGTTCGGTCGCGGACCAGTTCGAGGCCGAGGTAAAGCCCCATGCCATGTACGGCGCCGACGATCGGATGGCGCTCGATCAGCGCCACCAGACGACCCTTGAGGTGATCGCCGACATCGCGCGCGTTCTCCTGCAGCCTTTCATCGGCCATGATATCGAGCACCGTCATACCGGCCACACAACTGACCGGGCTGCCGCCGGTGGACGAAAAGAAATAGCCTTCCTTCTCCAGCGAACCGGCGATGGCCCTGGTCGTGATCACAGCGCCGAGCGGATGCCCGTCTCCCATACCCTTCGCGATGGTGATGATGTCGGGGATGGCACCCTGCTGCTCGAAGCCCCAGAAATGGTGCCCAAGCCGTCCGTAGCCCACCTGCACTTCGTCGGCGATGCAGACGCCGCCACGGGCCCGGATCTGTCCGTAAACCGCTGCAAGGAAACCGTCCGGAAGCGAAATGCCGCCGGCATTTCCATAGACTGGCTCGGCAATGAAGCCGGCCAGCCCCTCGCCTTTTGCGTCGATGGCTTCAAGGACCTCAACCACCGCGTCCAGGTAGCCGGTCGTTGATTCCGAACCACGGAAGGCACCCCGATATGTATTCGGCGAGAGAACGGCATGCACCCAGTCGGGCCGCGTCGTCAAAGCCTGCGGATTGTCGGCGATCGACGTGGAGACTGCATCACTTGCAACCGACCAACCGTGATAGGCCTCAAGAAGGCTGAGCATAGGCTTGGCGCCCGTGTGGGCCCAGGCAAGCCGAAGGGCGAGGTCGTTGGCCTCCGATCCGCTGTTGACGAGAAAGACTGCCTCCAGTCCCTCCGGGGCAAGTGAGGCCAGACGCTCTGAAAATTCGGCAATGGCGGTATAATGAAAGCGCGAATTGGTATTCAGCCGCAGCCACTGCTCGCTGATCGCCTCGGCCAGGCGCGGATGACCATGACCAAGAATGGTGACGTTGTTGAGCATGTCGAGATAGGCGCGCCCCTCGACATCGAACATATGCTCCTTCCAACCGCGTTCCATCTGCGGCGGCGTCTCGTAATAGTTCTTCTGCGGCCCTGCGAGATGAGCCTCTCTGAGTGCGAACAATTCCGCCGACGCCGGCTTCGGCGCATCGACGCCAGCACCGAGAAGGGCCGCCGGCGACGGGCATAGTTCCGACCAGGCCATTGCCTCCTGCGGACCGCAAAACAGCGGCGGCTCCGCGCCCTGCAAGGTGGAGAGCTGCACCCGAAGCCCGCCGAGAGATCCGCTTTCACCGGAGATCGTCCCGAGCGGCTGCCCTGGCCCGACCTCCGCCTCATCCTCAAGCGAGGGCTCAATTCCGTCCAGATGAAGGTTGACGCCCTCGCCTGCCAGAATGAAATGGTGGTTCTTCCAACTGACCCTTCCGGCAAACGGGGCGGCAACCGTGCTGCCACCGGCGAGGCAAATGTCGGAATGCAGTGCAAAGGTCGCGGACGGCGTGGCGCTGTGAAGCTTGGAGCGCGACAATCTGTATTCGCCGTAGCGTGTCGCCGCAGTGCCGGTCTCGGCCGCCGCGCGGGCAAGTAACCGCCAATCCATGTCGGCCTGCGACCAGTTGCCGGCGGCGAAATGCGGGCTCTGGACACCGAGATCGACAAAGGAAATCGTCGCCGGGTCGATGTCGGGAAACAGCGGACGCCAGTCCTCCGTCGGCAGCGTGGCCGTTTCCATGCCCACCGCCTTCAGGACAGCGATCTCCATGAGTTCGAACGGAACAGAGACCGCCGTGTCGAATATCAGGCGCTCGAGCTCGAGATTGCCGCGGACATAGTCGTTCTCGGGGTCGATCGAAATCTGCTGCTCGCCGCTGGCGACAAGGATGACGGCGCGCGCAACCACCAGGGGCCAGAGAGCGCGCAGCTCCCCCTCCGTGAGCGGATAGACTTCGTGATAGGCCTTCACCGCCGGAAGAATATAGAGCGGGTCGCCATCCGCCTGATGCAGCAGCGAGGCGCAGGTGACCGCGAGATCCCCGATCAGCCAGCCGCGGATGATATCGCCGAAATCGATGACGCCGTCGGGAACTAGACGACCGCGGCTGTCGCGATGACTGACGACGTTGTCACCCGTCACGTCATGATGCACGGCCTGCAAGCGCAAAGACGGCGCCAAAGGCTGGATTCGCCGCACCGCGGCCACCATCGTCTTGGCGATGCGATCGCGTGCGGCGCTGTCCGTGATTGCCGACAGCAGCTGAACGGCGACCGGGCCTGCGCGGCGCAGGTCCCATTGCAGGCTGCGATCGAGGCCAGGATGCGTGAAATCGGCCAGCGACTGCGCCAGGCGGGCGCAGAGTCCCCCAAGCGCGGAAACCGATTCCTTCGGCAAGTGCTTGCGATGCGACAGCCCCTCGCCTTCGAGATACTCCAGCAGCCGAACCTGAAAGGTCTGGTCGCCCACGGTGACGGCCACGATGTCCTGCCCGTCCGTCGATGGGATAACCCGCGGAACGCGCGGCGCATTCTCCTTCGTGCCGATGTGGTGGATCGCTGCGTTCTGTGCCTCGAGTTCCAGCGTCTCATAGGTCACGTGGCATATCTTGAGCACATAGCGCTGTTCGCCGGTATCCAGGCGATAGTTGCGATCCTGCTGGCTGCCGAGCTCGGTGATCGTTCCCGACAAGCCATATCGCGACTGAAGAATGTCGCCAGCTTCCGCGGCGGTCACGTCCGGGCGTGGCAACGTCGCGCGATAGGCAAGCGTCTCGTCAGTCATGGCATCCCCCGCGGCATGATTCGATTCTGCAGACTAAGCAGATAATCGAATCCTTGCCACCGGCAAGCGAGGAGATCGCAGTCGCTCAACGGCAAAGCCGCCGCGGCTGTCAGCCCATGCGCTCGGAAGCATAGCTGCCCGGGCTTGCGGGGAATACGATGGTGCGGTTGCCGTTCAGGAAAACGCGGCGATGGATATGGGCATGGATGGCACGCGCCAGCACCTGGCTCTCGACGTCGCGGCCGATAGAGACATAATCGTCGGCGCTCTGAGCGTGGGTGATGCGGGCAGTATCCTGCTCGATGATCGGACCTTCATCGAGATCCGCCGTCACATAATGGGCCGTGGCGCCAATGAGCTTCACGCCGCGCTCATAGGCCTGCTTGTAAGGGTTGGCACCCTTGAAGCTCGGCAGGAAGGAGTGATGGATGTTGATGATCTTGCCCGACATTTTGCGGCACATGGCGTCAGAAAGAACCTGCATGTAGCGGGCGAGCACGATCAACTCGGTGCCGGTCTGATCCACGAGATCGAGGAGCTGTGCCTCGGCCTGCGGCTTGTTTTCCTTCGTCACCTTGATGTGGTGGAACGGGATATCATGATTCACGACGACCTTCTGATAGTCGAAGTGATTGGACACCACGCCGACGATATCGATCGACAGCGCACCGATCTTCCAGCGGTAGAGCAGGTCATTCAAACAGTGGCCGAAGCGGGACACCATCAGAAGCACCTTCATGCGGCTGTCGCCATCATGGATTTCAGCATCCATCTCGAATTTCTCGGCGACCGGCTTGAAGCCTTCTTTCAGCGCCGCAAGGCCCACACCTTCTTCGGAAATGAAGCTGACACGGGTGAAGAACCTGCCGGTATCGAGGTCGTCGAACTGCGACGAATCGACGATGTTGCAGCCCTGATCCGCCAGATAGTTCGCGATCGCTGCCACGATCCCCCGCGTCGACTTGCACGTCACCGTCAATACATAGCTCGTCATGTGTCCGTCCTTCTTGCGGCGCCTGCTGGCCGGCCTGCTTAGATCATAGCGAAAGTCACGGATAGAGCACCGTGCCTTCATTCGTGCAACTATCTGCAGGAGAAACCGTCAGAAGCTTGCAGGCTCTCGCGTCTCCCCGTTGCGACCAACTTACGGCAGAGCGCGCAAAACTCCGTTCCGCTTGCGTCGTCAAGACGCGTATCCCCGCCGTACAACACAACGGCAGGGAAATCGCCTGGTCGAAGTCACGCTTTCGAGATGACGGCCGACAGAGCGATCCGATTGCTTGATGTGGATCGCCGCCGCGCCTACATCCGTGGGAGAAGATGAAGTCCAGAAATCCGGCAAGGCGACGAGATGCGGTTCGCAAGCGTGTTGTTGATAGCCACGGCGGCCGGCGCGCCGGGAGCGAGCTTCGCCACGGACTGGCGGCGTGCTGGCGAAACCCAGGCCCACTCGGTCTATCCCTACGCAAACCTGCCGGGGGTCAAGGCGCAGCCGGATCCAAAGGACGAGGAACAATATAACTGCCGGACGGAGACGCGGCCGCTTCGCCGCGGATACGACAAGATCTTCCGTACTGGCGGGCTGCCGACCCTTGTCTACGTCTGCGATCGTGACGGCTTGGAGAGCACCGGCACGCAGGTGCCGCTACGCGGACACTATCAGCCGGTCCGCTGAGCTTATTGGGCTGCTCGGCAATGATGGCGCGCAATCAGGTGGTCGATGTCCACGCCGGACCCGGCGATGATCACGCCGGCAGGATCGCGGCGGCGACCGGCCCATCGCCCCGGGGCGACGGCCCGCTTTTCGTGAATCGCGATCGCGGCCGTTACTACAATCGGCAGCCTGACCGGGCGTCGTTACCTACGCTGGTGATGTCTTTCGGGGAAGAAATAGGAAGCCGTTGGTATCGGCTTTCACTTTGCATTTATTAGGGAATGGTGCCCAGAAGAGGACTGCGCATTTCGACCCTCTTCGTATTGATTTTATTGCATTATTTTTAGTGAACGGCAAGTGTTGTTACAAAGGTCTGTTGCTTACGGGCGATAGCTTCTCCCCAATGTCCACACTCCGGCCTTGTCCTGACAATTGATGGTGGTCTGATGAAAGGCAGCAGGTGACGACTCAAAGGAATTCCATCATGTTGCCGATAGTTTGCAACCGAGGGTCTTTCTATGTCCGAGCCGTGCGCCATCTGGGCAGGACGTGGTTCGGGCCTCATTAAATCGCGTTACATGAATGAACTACAGGTATACTATAGCTTGTCGGCAGCCACTGAAACGGGCGTTGCCGCTTGGGAGCACACCGCTCTTGCCCCGACATGGGGAGATACTTGTTGTCCCTTCCAAGACTTGATCATAACGGAACTTTCTCACCAGACGATTTGGCTGGTTTGAGAGCAGAATTCGACGCCTTGTGCGGGTTAGACGCAGGTGACTGCACCCTTCAGGCGGCGGCACGGTCCTATGACTACGCGGTGCGTGTTGGGAACACGTTCTGGTCACCACAGCATTTGCGGGTCTCGTTCCGCCCCGCCAAAGCCACGCTAGCCAGAAGCCGGGAGCGCGACGCAGTGCGTTCTTTGTTAAAGACCATCTCGGAGCCAGCACCTGCGATCACTGAGGCCAGCCGAAACGACAACCTTCAAACCCGCGAGACCTAGCACAATCGTGACCGCTCAGTTGGTCAAGCTCCTGCGATCACTCGGGATCGATATTCAGCCCTAAGACCCGTCCACGCGCAGCAGACACCTGCCGACCAACAGGATCAGTCGAGTGTCACGAGGAGTATGCGATGTACAATGCCAAACGCGACGGTTACGGGAACGGCGCAAACCTTGCGGTTCCTTCAATGGGCGAGATTGAGGGGCGGATAACGGTATTGGAGGTTGTCGCAGCGACCTCTCTGAGCCTGCTTATGAAAGCCGGTGACAAGCACGCGGCGCAGCAGGCGCTCTCAGCCATTCGCAGCGCCATGCGGTCAAAATGCGAGGAAATCAAGCTCTCGTCCGCTGACGCCGATTCTGCGATCGCTTATGCACAGGAGCTTTTCGACGCAACATTGGAGAACATGGATGACAAGGTGGCACAGGCAACCGGTCCGCTCTTGACCAAGCGTGGGGGAACGCGCCGCTCTGTTCCAATTTTCCATAGCTAGGAGGCCACGACAATGGCCGTCAGAGAAATGACCGAGCGGGAGAGCCGAGAACTCCTAGCACAAGGCAATGTCGGGCATCTTGCTTGTGTTCACGATAACCGTCCTTACGTTGTGCCCGTTCATTATGCGTTCGATGCGGAAAAGCTCTATGTCTTTTCCCTGACCGGGCAAAAGATTGATCGGCTGCGCAGCAATCCGAATGCATGCTTGCAGGTGGAGGCAAGCGGTGAACATCACCGTTGGAAGAGCGTTGTCGCGGAGGGCACATACCACGAACTTCCCGATACCCCCCAGTGGCATAATGAGCGCCTCTACGCCTGGTCCCTTTTGCAGAAACGTTCGTTTTGGTGGGAGCCCGGCTCCTCCAAACCGGGAGCCGGTTCGGGCGAACCTGAAGTGCCGATTTTCTTCAGCATTTCGATTGATCAGTTATCCGGAAGGGAACTGGTTGGATCCTGATAGGAGCGACGCTGTAGTGGCGACAACGCCAGTCGCGAATGGCCGCTTCGGTGCGTAAGTAGGCATTGGCTGCACTTACTGCCTGCTATCGGGAAAATCTCAGCCGCCATCCGCCAGCGGAGGAAGCTTAACGGACTCTACGCAAGCTCTCGCCTGCTCTAGCAACGGCCCACCAGAATAGACCCCAATGTTATCCCCGTGCGCTTGTGCCCTACGACCGTCGCGGTGGTGCTTTCTGGCTGGCCTGCCTGCTCTACCTTGGTGATGAACCAGCGGCGGAAGCTGTGGAAGTTGATGAGACCCCTACGCCTGCCCCAATGGTGCCTGCTCTCGGTCTTCGAGTTTGAAGCGCGGGAAGAGTCCCACGGCATCCACCTTGGTCTTCAGGCTTACACTACCGTATGCTCGCCCTATGCTAGCCGGTGCGTGCCCGCATATTGCATCCACGACCTTCTCCTGTACCCCCGCCTCGAAGCCGAGACTCTTGAAGGTGTGTCGCCAGCCGTGGTTAGGAGCTACGTTGGGGTCTTTCACGTACTCACGGGCAAACTCCGCCAGCCGATTCTTTTTGCTTTGCCAGACACCCGGGAACGATTTGCCCGGCTTGATGGTCATAAAGAGATAGCCACTCTGTGCTTTGTCAACGAACTCCATGAAGCCCATTTCGATAAGGTGGGCATGAAGCGGCACCTCGCGGAACTCCTTACCCTTCACGGTGCCAGCCTCAGGCGTAAGCGTCATGATCCACGCACCTGTAGAAGCGTCCTGAGCGAAATCTTCCTTGCGGAGCTGCACCAGCTCACCGACTCGGGCACCCGTGTAGACACAGAGCCAAGGGACCCAGCGTTTGGCAAAATCGGGTCTGGTTCGGCTTTGCCTTCCCGACAAGGACTTCATTGGCCGCTGTTACCAGTGCTCTAGCCTCTGCTTCCGTGAAGTCGCGCTCCCTGACCTTTACCTTCTTGCCCAGCTTTAGGCCGATGCCGGTAGCCGGATTCGAGGGAAGCTTGCGGTTCGCGACGGCCCAATCAAAGACGGACTTGAAGGCCGTCAAATCGCTGGCCTTTACGGTCTTGGCTGAAACGGGCTTGCCGGTTTTTGGGTTGGGCGTGGTGAGCCGGTGGTCCTTATAAGCCACCACATCCTCCGGCGTCACTCGTGCGGCATCATCGTGCTTCAAGAAAGCGCTGAATGCCTTAAAGGTGTTCGTGTAGCTCTCCCGTGTGCTCTCGGACTTGCCCACCGCTTTGGCTTCATTCCACCATAGCGCAACAAGACCCATGAGGGAGACCTTGGCCGTTGGCGCGGGCGTAGAGGTCTGTGGAGAGCTTTCCCACAGTGGGTAGCCGGAGAGCTTGGATCGGGGGAATAATCACCAGCAAGCTTCCTGGCCCCCGTCTTCATCCCCTCGGCAACGGCTTGGGGAATCCTGGCTGTGATTTGTGCAATAGACCCCTTGGATAGGCAAGGAATGCCTTTGGGCCTGCCCATGCGTTCGGCAAGTTGCCCTAGCTTCTGGCCTCCTGGTGGCTGGCTAAAGAAATGCTGCTGGGTCTTTGGATGCCTGCTCGGCAAGCTCTTGCTCCATTTGCTCCCACTCCATTACAAGCTCAGGGTCTGTGAGGTGGTCCGTGTCCACAGTTTATAGCGCGACGATCAGGATGAGACGCGAGCGACAATCTGGATGAGATTCTTATGTCGCGGTTGGAGCGAAGTTATCATGTTGATTGTCGCTGGCAAGAGTTTCATCGTGTTCTGATTGCCGCTCCGCGACAAGCTGGGAAGAGCTTTTGATTGTCGCGAATGAGGCGGGTCTGCCGCGCTGGCGTTTGGCTTCCATGGCCGAACGCCGCCGGTAGCTTTCGACATTCATCTCGAAGATTGTTGCGTGATGGACAAGTCGGTCCACCGCGGCAAGCGTCATGGCCGGGTCTGGAAAGACGCGGTTCCATTCTCCGAAGGGCTGATTGGCGGTGATCATGATGGAACGCCGCTCATATCTTGCGGAGATGAGTTCGAAGAGCACGCTCGTTTCGGCCTGGTCCTTGGTGACGTAGGCCAGGTCGTCGAGGATGAGAAGATCGAACTTGTCGAGCTTTGCGATGGCGGCTTCGAGCTGAAGCTCCCTCCGCGCGACCTGAAGCTTCTGGACGAGATCGGTCGTGCGGGTGAAGAGCACGCGCCAGCCGTTCTCGATTAGCGCGAGGCCGACGGCTGCGGCGAGATGGCTCTTTCCGCCGCCGGGCGGACCGAACATCAGGATATTGGCGCCTTTGGCGAGCCAGCTATCGCCGGCTGCAATCGCCATGACCTGGGCCTTGGAGACCATGGGAACAGCGTCGAAGGCGAAGCTGTCGAGCGTCTTTCCGGGTGGCAGGTGGGCCTCGGCGAGGTGTCTTTCGATCCTGCGATGGGCGCGTTCGGCCAATTCATGCTCGGCGATGGCCGAGAGGAAACGGGCAGCAGGCCATCCTTCCCGATCGGCCTGCTCGGCAAATTGGTGCCAGAACGTCTTGATCGTCGGCAGCCTCAGTTCGTTGAGCATGATGCCGAGGCGGGCTTCATCGACTGTGTGGATGTTGCTCTTCATGCGACCTCTCCCGCATAGGCCGTGCCGATCAGGGCTTCATAACCATTGAGCGACGCGAGTTGCACATGAACGATCGGCAACTGATCCGGGTCCGGGCTGAAGACCGCTCTCAAAGCCGCCAGATCAGGCAGTTTGTGGGCGTCGAGCGTTTTGGCAAGCTCCTCGGCCAGTTCACGCTCGCAACTGCGATCGTGAGCCAAGGCAAGCAGTTCCACGGTGATCTTGCAAGCCTGCCGCTCGGGCAGTTGCTCGATGAGCGCGTCGAAAGTCCTGCGATATTCCGGCCTGGGGAAGAGCTTGTCGCGATAGACGAGCCCCAAAAGCGCCATCGGCTTTTTGCGCAGGGAATGAATGACGTGATGATAGTTGACGACTTGATCGTGCTTGCCACTCGCATGGGCGCGGCCTCGGGGTAATGTCAGCAGATGCGTGCCGCCGATGAAGACGTCGAGGCGATCGTCGAACAGACGCACCCGCAGCCGGTGGCCAATCAGACGGGAAGGCACGGTGTAGAAGACCTTGCGCAAGGCGAAGCCGCCGGTGCTCGATACGGTGACGATGACCTCTTCGAAGTCGGTGGTGCGACGATCGGGAAGAGCTTGCAGATGCGTGCGCTCGGCATCGATGCGCTTGCCATGTGCGGCATTGCGGCGGCTGACGATCTCATCGATGAAGGCGCGATAGGATCCGAGGTCGCCAAAGTCCCTGGTTCCGCGCATCAGCAGAGCATCGCGGATCGCATTCTTGAGATGGCCGTGGGAACTTTCGATCGAGCCGTTCTCGTGCGCGACGCCCTTGTTGTTGCGCGTCGGCGTCATGCGATAATGGGCGCACAGTTCGTCGTAGCGATGCGTCAGATCGACCTTGGCGTCGGCATCGAGGTTGCGGAAGGCGGCCGATAAGCTGTCGCTGCGATGATAGAGCGGCGAACCGCCAACCGACCACAGGGCGTTCTGCAGCCCCTCGGCCAGAGCGACGAAGCTCTCTCCACCCAGGATGACATGGGCATGCTCGAAGCCCGACCAGACCAGCCGGAAGTGATAAAGCAGATGATCGAGCGATTGGCCGGCGATCGTCACGCCGAGGCTGCCCATGTCGGTAAAATCCGACAGTCCTAACCGACCGGGTTCGTGCATCTGACGGAAGATCACTTCCTGCTCCTGACCGTGAACAGCCCGCCATGATCGGATACGACGCTCAATCGTACGGCGAACACCTTCTGACAGCTCTGGATGACGCCGCAGCATCTCGTTGTAAACGGCGACCGCTCGGATGCCGGGCGCGGCCTTGAGGAGCGGAACAACCTCGGCGTCGAAGATGTGCTCAAGGGGATCGGGGCGACGCCGGTCGCGCGGCGGCTTGGTCTGCGATGGAAGACGCGCATCCTTCTCGATGCGGTAAGCCGTCGCCCGGCTGATCGACGCCTTGGCGGCAGCGACCTCAATGGGGTTGTTTTGTCGGTACTTCATAAAAAGCCTCGTCTGATGATCGGTTACATGGCGACCCGGCACAAAGGTGATTCTCCATTCTCAGAAAATCACCGACGCTACCGGGCCAACCGCGATCATGAGACGCCGAAAAATTGCGCCGCGGCGGGGGTGTAACTCCAGTCGGGCTACGCCCTCCCTTCGTCACACCCCCGCCGCCGAGTCTCATCCTGATTGACGCTGAGTCTCACCTTGTTTGTCGCCGCGCAACAGTTCCTATCTCTGGCGTCACCGTGAGCGTTCGAGAAGCATCGGGCCCTTGTGCCCACGAGGCGTGAACCTCCCCGACGAGACTGGCAATTTGCCGCGCTGTGAGGTCAACCGGCTGGCCCGCACGTACTTTGACGAAGAACTCTTCTACATAGGCGAGAGCCCGGGCTTGCCTGATCCGAACAACAGAGGGATCTGAGGTAGCGAGCGAAAAACGTATGCTTTGTGTGCTCGCCGTGACGATGAAGGACACCGTCGAATCACCTAGAGGAATGTGTAGCGTTTGGCCCACCAGCTGGGCCTTAGTGTCAGCCGGTATGCGCTTCACAAAGTAGGCGTTGGAGGAGCCTTTCGAGACCATCGGACTTACCAATCGTAGGCGCATTGTTACAGACCTTTGTTACAAGGTATCCAATGCGCATCATCTTGGAAAGGCTTAAGTATTCGATCCGGCTAGCGATCAAAATGGAATGGTGCCCAGAAGAGGACTCGAACCTCCACACCCTTTCGGGTACCAGCACCTGAAGCTGGCGCGTCTACCAATTCCGCCATCTGGGCGACGGAGAGCCATGTACGGGGGTGGCCTCTTGCTGTCAACAGGGTTTTTGAAGTTTTCCTGACAGGCAGCAAAAAATTCTTTGATGCCGGTGTGTGCTTACGACGACACAATCTGAGGAGGAGGCGATAGTGATCGGCGCAAGGCGCACTATATACGCAGTGAGAAAGGATCGTCCGATGCCTGGTCTTCACAATCTCTGCCTGATCGCGCTTTTCTCCCTGTTGCCCTACGCAGCGGTTGCGATGCCACTCGGCGTATTTTCAGCCCCCGACGGCGAATCGGACATCGTCCGTGTGGGGTCGACCATGTGCGATGCGCGCGGCTGCTTTACCTTCGGGCCGGTGCAGTCGTTCCGCCCATCCTATGTGCAGCCAAACTACCGACCGCCAACCGCCACAGGCCCGACTTACTATCGACCGGGCGCACGGGGACGCGCGCCGCTCTACTACGATCCGCCGCCCGTGCGCACAGTGCAACCGAACGCACAGGGACGACAGTTCCATGTGGACTGGTGCCGAAATCAGTATCGGAGCTACAATCCTAAGACCGACCGGTTCGTGACGTTTGAGGGCATCTACAAAACCTGCAATTCGCCGTACGACTAGAGGGGGATTCAGATTCTAGGCCGATCGGCCAAAATTCATCCTGATCTAGGCTCAGCTTTCCAGCGAGGCGCGATCGACGTGGCCGAGGTCGCGGCCGGGCTCGATGATATCGCGGACGCGCTGCTTCAATTCCTTTGGACCTGGAAAGCCGCCGTCGCGCTTACGCTCCCAGATCAGGGCGCCATCGACACGGATTTCGAAATTTCCGCCCGTCCCGGGAATGAGTGCCACTTCGCCGAGACTGTCAGTGAAGGTCTGCAGAAGCTCCTGCGCCATCCAGCCGGCACGCAGCAGCCAGTTGCATTGGGTGCAGTAGAGGATCGTCACGCGGGCTTTCTCGTCGCTCATGTCAGGTTTCCTTTCGTCATGCCGGTTTACGAACCGTCGTGGCGCGGCGCAATCCATATTGCAATCGCGCAGCGCTTGGTGTTCCTCTCCGTGTCGAAGATCGTATTGGAGATGCTGATGCGGGTCGCCTGTTGGTTTCCACGCGGAACTGAGCCGGTTTTTCCACCAAGAAGTGAGCCACCTCTAAGTATGGTTTTCTGATCAGGATTTGGTCAAGGGATTGGCTTTTTCTCCTTTCTTCTGTGCTGCGGCAGCCGAGCTGGCTTTGAAGCGGAAGCTGTCGTTACCGGTTTCCAGGATATGGCAACGGTGGGTCAAACGATCGAGCAGAGCGGTCGTCATCTTGGCGTCGCCGAAGACGGTTGCCCACTCGCTGAAGCTGAGGTTGGTGGTAATCACGACGCTGGTCCGCTCGTAGAGCTTGCTTAACAGGTGGAAGAGTAGTGCTCCGCCTGAGGCGCTGAACGGCAGGTATCCCAACTCGTCCAGGATGAGCAGATCGAGGCGGACCAAGGTCTCCGCGATCTGGCCCGCCTTGCCTTTAGCCTTCTCCTGCTCGAGAGCATTGACCAGTTCGATGGTCGAGAAGAAGCGGACCTTTCGGCGATGATGCTCGATGGCTTGGATTCCAAGAGCGGTCGCGACATGCGTTTTTCCAGTGCCAGGGCCACCGATAAGGACAACGTTCTGCGCCCCATCCATGAACTCGCATCGGTGCAGTTGGCGCACGGTGGCCTCGTTGATCTCGCTGGCGGCGAAGTCGTATCCGGAGATGTCTTTGTAGGCTGGGAAGCGAGCAGCCTTCATGTGATAGGCAATCGAGCGGACCTCACGCTCGGCCATCTCGGCTTTCAGCAACTGGGACAAGATTGGCACGGCCGCATCGAAGGCGGGAGCACCTTGCTCGATCAGGTCCGTGACGGCCTGGGCCATGCCATACATCTTCAGGCTACGCAGCATGATGACGACGGCAGCACTTGCGGGGTCATGACGCATGACGACCTCCTACGATCCGGACCCGCAAGCCATCGTAGCGTTCTACATTGGCCTTGGGTTCGCGCAGCAGGGTCAGTGCCTGTGGCGTATCGATGTCGGGACCGTCGGTCGTCTTGCCATCAATCAGCCGATGCAGCAGGTTCAACACATGCGTTTTGGTCGCCACGCCTTGATCCAGAGCCAGTTCCACGGCCCTGACGACGACCTGTTCGTCGTGATGAAGCACCAGAGCGAGGATGTCGGCCATCTCACGATCACCGCCGGGGCGGCGAAGCATCTGATCTTGCAACTGTCTGAAGGCCAGCGGCAATTCCAGGAAGGGCGCACCATTGCGCAAGGCACCGGGTTTGCGCTGGATGACGGCAAGGTAATGTCGCCAGTCGTAAATCGTTCGTGGCGGCTTATCGTGGCTCCGCTCAATGACCCGCTCATGCTCGCATAGGATATTGCCCTCGGCCGCAACGACCAGTCTCTCGGGATAAATGCGCAGGCTGACAGGCCGGTTCGCAAACGATGCTGGCACACTGTAACGATTGCGCTCGAAGGTGATCAGGCATGTCGGTGAGACGCGCTTGCTCTGCTCAACGAAGCCGTCAAATGCGGGTGGCAGTGCCATTAATGCTGCCCGCTCATCAGCCCAAACATCTGCGATTGTGCCGGGCAAGGTGCCATGCGCCGTCTCCCGCCACAGGTCCTGGCAATGCTGTTCCAGCCAAGCATTCAATACCGCCAAATCCGGGAAGTCAGGCATCTGTTGCCACAGTCGTGGGCGAGCATCCTGGACGTTCTTCTCGACCTGCCCCTTCTCCCAGCCGGCAGAGGGATTGCAGAACTCTGGCGCAAAGACGTAGTGGTTCGTCATCGCGAGGAAACGGATGTTGACCTGCCGCTCTTTGCCGCGACCGACACGATCGACCGCCGTCTTCATGTTATCGTAGATGCCGCGACCAGGTACGCCGCCGAACACACGGAAGCCGTGCCAGTGGGCGTCGAAGAGCATCTCGTGCGTTTGCAGCAGGTAGGCCCTGACCAGAAAGGCCCGACTGTGCGACAACTTGATATGTGCGACCTGAAGCTTCGTGCGCTCGCCGCCGATCACGGCATAGTCCTCACTCCAATCGAACTGGAATGCCTCGCCTGGGCGGAAAGACAGCGGAACGAATATGCCGCGGCCCGCTGTCAGCTGCTCAGCCCGCCAGTCGCGGGCGAACGCGGCGACCCGACCATAGGAGCCGGTAAAGCCGAGAACCACCAGATCCGCATGAAGCTGCTTCAGCGTTCGGCGCTGCTTGCGCGACCTCCCGGCCTCGGTCTTCAGCCAGCCAGCAAGTTTGTCGGCAAAAGGATCGAGCTTGCTCGGACGTTCCGGTACCGTGAACGTCGGCTCGATCGTACCAGCGCTCAAATACTTCGCGATCGTGTTGCGTGACAGCCCAGTGCGCCGGCTGATCTCGCGGATCGACTGCTTCTCGCGCAGCGCCATCCGACGGATGATGTTTAAAAGTCCCATGTGGATCACTCCGTGGCCCCCGTCGCTCACCGCGTTGGGGGGAAGGTTCACATGGCTCAATTCTCAATGGAAATTATGCGCCTAACCGGCTCAGTTCTGCGTGGAAACCAACACCCAATGCAACAAATTATCTTTTTCTTGCAAATTTGCACTATTTGCATAAGCTTCTCTCCATGAACGAGATCAAGACCAAAAGACTGAGACAGGCCGACATCGCCACCATGGCGGGTGTGTCTATATCTACCGTGTCCCGTGTGCTCGCCAACGAGCCCGGCATCAGCGAGAGCGTACGCCAGCACATTCTCAAGGTGGCGGCCGAAAATGGCTACTCGGCACGCACCGCAAACGGTGCGCTGCGTGGCAGCCTGGCGCTGATTGCAAGCGACGGGGTAACGGGCGGGCTCAGCGTCTTCTACGAAGGGATCGTCGACGGGTTGCGCGCCGGCGCGCTCGATGCCGGCGTTCCCTTCGAGGTGCGGCTGATCCGCGAGAATAGAGCCACACCCGATGTGGTCCACGAGTATATGCAGACGGCCGGCGCCGGTGGTTTGTTCCTGGTTGGGATCGATCCGAGCGCCGAACTGTGCGCGTGGCTTGAGGACGCGGCAATCCCGACGGTACTGGTCAACGGCACCGATCCGCAGCTGCGGCTCGATGGCGCTTCTCCCTCGAACTTCTTCGGCGCTTATGAAGCGACGACGCGCCTGCTGAATGCCGGCCACCGCCAGATCCTGCATCTGACCGGCTCGCACCGCAACACCATCCGCGAGCGGGTGCGGGGGTTCAGGGCTGCGATTGCCGAGGTCGAAGGCGCCGAAGGGCGTCTCGTGTCGATGACCTTTCAACGCAGCGCGATCCATGAGGCGCATGAACTGACAGCCGCCGTGCTTGCAGAGAATGCCGGCTTCACCGCCGCCTTCTGCATGAACGACTTCATCGCCGTCGGCGTTCTCGAAGCCGTGACCGAGGCCGGGCTGCGCGTGCCCGATGACTTCGCCATCGTCGGCTTCGACGATCTTCCCTGCGCGCTGATGACGAATCCGCCGCTATCAACCATGCGCGTGGATCGCGTGGCGCTCGGCAGGGAGGCGGTCGGTCTCATGGTTGCGCGCTTCAAGGATCGCGCCGCCCCCGCCCGCCAGATTTGCCACGCCGTCGTGCCTATTGCCGGCGGCACCGTTCCGCACTCCTGATATGACGAGCAATACCGATGACCTATGATCCCGCCGGTGCAAATCCGCTTTCCGACAATCCGCTGAAGACGCGCGAGGACGTGTCGCGTGCGCTTCACAATCTCTTCGATCCGCTGCTGCCCTACTTCTCGGCAGGGAATGCGCGCGTACGCCTCGACGGCGCGGCGGCCCATTTCGACCGTGCGGCGGCGGACCTCGAAGGCTTTGCGCGGCCGCTCTGGGGATTGGCGCCGCTCGGGGCCGGCGGCGGCGAGTTTGCGGAGTGGCATCGCTTTGCCGAAGGCATCGCCAATGGCACGGACCCGAAGCATCCGGAATATTGGGGAACGGTCAACGGCCGTGACCAGCGCATGGTGGAGCTTGCGGCGCTCGGCTTTGCGCTGGCGCTCGTGCCGGAGAAGGTATGGGAGCCGCTTGGCGGACGGGCGCGCGACAACGTCGTCGCCTATCTCAAGCATGCGCGACAGTTCGACTATGCCGACAACAACTGGAAATTCTTCCGCATCTTCGTCGACATCGCGCTCGACCGGGTCGGCGCCAACTTCGACCGCAGCCTGACACGGCAGTATCTCGAGGAGCTCGAGGGCTTTTATATCGGCGACGGATGGTACCGTGACGGCAACGTACGCCGCATCGACCATTACATCCCGTTCGCCATGCATTTCTACGGCCTGATCTATTCCAAGCTCGTCGATGACGACTACGCGAAGCGCTACCGCGAGCGCGCCCTGCTGTTTGCAAACGACTTCAGGCACTGGTTCGGCGCGGATGGGGCAACTATCCCGTTCGGCCGCAGCCTGACCTACCGCTTCGCATGTGCCGGCTTCTGGTCGGCGCTGGCCTTCGCCGACCTCGAAGCTCTGCCGTGGGGCGAGATCAAAAGCCTTTGCCTGCAGCACCTGCGCTGGTGGAAGGACAAGCCGATGACCAACCGCGACGGCATCCTTTCGATCGGTTTCGGCTATCCCAACCTGCTGATGTCGGAGAACTACAATTCGGCCGGTTCGCCTTATTGGGCCTTCAAGGCGTTCCTGCCGCTGGCACTCGCTGAAGACCACCCCTTCTGGACCGCCGAGGAAACGGCACCTGCGGAAGCGGCAAGAGTCCTGCCGCAGCGCCATCCCGGTATGGTGCTGATGCGCAATGGCGGCGACGTCGTGGCACTCTCCTCGGGCCAGGAGAACCTGCAGATGCGGTTCGGCACGGAGAAATACGCGAAATTCGCTTATTCCAGCCGCTACGGTTTCAGCGTCGAATCCGACGAACGCAACTTCGCGGGCGCGGCGCTCGATTCGACCCTCGCCTTCAGCGATGACGGTTTGCACTACCGGGTTCGCGAGACAAATCAGGAAGCCAAGCTTGCGGGCGACGTCCTCTACTCGAAGTGGTCGCCATTCCGTGACGTGGAGGTCGAAACCTGGCTGGTGCCGGCAGCGCACTGGCACGTCCGCGTCCACCGCATCAATACGCCGCGGCCGCTGCAGACCGCGGAAGGCGGCTTTGCGATCGCGCGCCGCGATTTCGAGCTCGATACACTGGTCGCGGAGGGCTCGAGCGCCTATGCGATCGGAGAAGCGGATTTCAGCGGCATTCTCGACATCGGCTCCCAAGTGCCGCGCACGGGCCTGACGCAGAAGGCGCCGCCGAATACCAACATGATTATCGCCAAGACGCTCGTGCCGCAGTTGCGCGCAGCAGTACCGGCAGGCCAGACGATCCTGATGACCGCTGTTATCGCCGCGAACGACAAAGGTATCGTGACCGGCGCCTGGACCACGCCGCCGCAGGCGCCTGACCTTGCCGAGCTCGAAGCGCTTGTCGCCAGCAAGGGCATCAGGGTCAGCGCGATCGAGGCGCCGGGGCAGATGCCATGACGCGCCTCTCCATCGCGCTTGCGATGCAGCCGTCACGGACCGAGCATGTCCTGACTGCCGAGACGCTGCGCCGGCTCGGCGAGCTCGGCCACCTTCTCGATCCCCAGCCGCTCCAAAGCTTCGACGACGATCGCGCCCGGCACATTCTCGCCGGCACTGATATTCTCATCACCGGTTGGGGATCGCCCTATGTCGGGCGCGAGGTCCTTGCAGCGGCTCCACGGCTGCGCCTGGTTGCGCATGCGGCCGGAACCGTCAAGGGGATCGTCGATGAGCAGATCTTCGATGCCGGCATTGCCGTAACGCATGCAGCCGAGGCAAATTCTGTCCCGGTTGCGGAATTTACGCTTGCGGCGATCATCTTCGCCGGCAAGCAGGTGTTGCGCTTCCGCGACCTCTACGTCGCTGACCGCAACCGCGACCGGACGCACCCGATGCAGCGGTTGGCGATCGGCAACTATCGCCGCACGGTCGGTATTGTCGGCGCCTCGCGCATCGGTCGACGGGTCATCGAGCTGCTGCGGCCATTCGAATACCGGATCCTCCTCTTCGATCCCACCGTCGACATTGCCGAGGCGAGCAGTCTTGGAACCGAGAAGGCGGATCTGCCGACGCTCATGAAGCAATCCGATATCGTCTCGCTGCACGCACCGTCGCTACCGTCGACATGTCATATGATCGGAGCCGAAGAGCTGTCGCTGATGAAAGATGGGGCCACGCTGATCAACACAGCACGCGGTGCACTGATCGACGAAGCCGCGCTGCTGAAGACGGTTGGCGCCGGACGGATTGACGCCATCATCGACGTGACGGACCCCGAGATACCGGAGGAGGCCTCGGCCTTCTACGACCTTCCCAATGTCTTCCTGACGCCGCATATCGCCGGTGCCGTGGGACTGGAGCGCGGACGGCTTGGGGATATGGCAGTCGATGAAATAGAGCGGTTCGTCAAAGGCGAACCGCTCCTCTATCAGATCCTGCGTCGCGATCTGGCACTCATCGCTTAGCCAGCCTTCAGACTTGCCGGTGCGCCGCCCGTGACGATCTCCGGCATCAGATCGGAGATCTTCACGACCTTGCCGCTGCGTGAGCTGCTCAGGGCGGCGATGCCGCACAGCACAGACATGGCACCGGCGCGCGTCCCGGCCCGCTGGCCGAGCTTGTCTTCCATGCCCTGCTTGAAGATCATGTTGCGCATCCGGTCGTCGCCACCGTAATGGCCGCCCGGTGAATGCGGCACGACGATCCGCTCGACGGTATCCTTTCCCTTCGGGAAATTGCGAACGAGCAGGATAGTGTCCTGATCCGGCGTTTCCCACGGTTGCTTCTCGTATTGCCGCAGCTCGATACGCCCGTGCGTGCCGTTGAACGCGATATGGTGGCCTTCGATCGGCTGGAAGGTGTTCAGCGAATAGGAGACATGGACGTCGTTCTTGAAGCGGATGCTGACGACCATGGTGTCGGGGATATCTATATCCTCGCGATAGACGCAGCCGTCGCGGAAGTAGCCGTCGATCTTCGACGGATCCTCGTACAGCGAATCGAGAAATGGATCGGCCTCGAGGTCGAGGAAGTAGTCGCACTCCCCCGTATGCGGACAGAGCTTGCAGCGCGGGCCGCGGAATGGCCCCTTGCGCCCGTAATTCTGGAGATCGGCAAAGGAGGTGACGGCATCCGGGTCGCTATCCAGATACCAGTTCAAGAGGTCGAAGTGGTGCGTCGCCTTGTGCACGAAGAGGCTGCCGGAATTTTCGGTATAGGCGTGCCAGCGGCGGAAATAGTCGGCACCATGCTTGGTGTCGAGATACCAGTGGAAGTCGACTGACGTGACGCGCCCGATCTCGCCGGCGTTCAGCAGTTCCTTGATCTTGGCGGCCGTCGGCGAATAGCGATAGTTGAAGGAGACATCCACCCGCTTGCCGGTGCGCTTCTCGGCATCGAGGATACGGCGGATCTTGTCGACCGCTGTGGTCATCGGCTTTTCCGTGATGACGTCGATGCCGGCCTCGAGCGCACGTACGACGATCTCGTCATGCGTATAGTCGGGCGTGCAGACGATGACGAGGTCGACCTGCTGTTCGGCGAGCATGGCGTCGATGTTTTCATAGATCGGCGCATTGCTGCCGATCATCGTTCGGGCGCGCTCGGCGCGCAGCGAATTGGTGTCGACGATCGCGACGAGATCCACATGCTCGCGCCAGCCGGCAAGCAGTTCCTTGCCCCACATGGTGGTGCCGCGGTTTCCCGTTCCAATCAAGGCAAAGCGACGTTTCTCCATCGTATGGTCCTCCTTCATGCGTCATGAAACGAACAGTGGTCCGGTGCCCAACAAGGTCGCGGCTCCCCAATCCGCGGGCCATATCAGGCTGTAACTAAACAGTTACCTGATGGAAGACACCGTCCACTGTCAATAGCCGATCGCGGATTTCGACGATCAGGCGGCGATCGATGCGAGCGTCACATGGACGATGTGCCGCTCCCAGGCATCGAGATTGCCCGGCTCGATCAAGTCGCGGCCGAAAATCGTCGAGAGCGTATACTGGTTGGAAAGATAGAAGTATCCGAGCGAGGCAATCGTCAGATAGACGTTCAGCGGATCTGCGTTTGCGATGAAAACGCCCGTCTTCTTGCCGCGCTCGAGCACGTCGGAAAGTTCTCCGATCAGATGCGAATGCAGTTCCTTGAGTCGAACGGACTGGCGCAGCCAGCGCGCACGATGAAGGTTCTCGGTTCCGAGCAGGCTGAGGAACTCAGGGTGTTTGAGAAAATAGCGCCAGGTAAACAGCGCCAACTCGCCAATTCCTTCCTGGGGCGTTTGATCACCGATATGGAGCTCCCGCTCGGCCGTGCGAATACCGACGTAGGCTTCCTCAAGGACGCGCAGGTACAGTTGTTCCTTATCGCCGAAATAGTGGTAGAGCATGCGTTTGTTGGTGCCGGCGCGCTCGGCGATCGCATCAACTCTTGCGCCGCCCATGCCGTTCTCGGCGAATTCCTTGGTCGCAGCCTCGAGAATTGCCGCACGGGTTCGTTCGGGATCGCGCTGCAAGGCACGCTCGGGCGATCGACGCCTTACTCTCTTCTTTTCCCTATTTCCGCCGGTGCCTTCCATCGGCCCACCTTTCTTATTTCCCCATTGCGCTCATAGTACGTTGAGAACAGATTGTAAAAAACGAGAAGCGTGAGGAGCACCGTCATATCAGCGCTTGACAGCCTCAACGCTTCTTCATAGCTTGTAACCAATTAGTTATTTGTTGCAAGAGAAACCAGCAAGGAGCGTGTGGAGGCGCTCCCCAAGGGAGGAGGAGAACAGATGACACTTCGGGTAAGCAGACGTAATTTCGTTGCGGGAGGAGCAACGCTTCTTTCGATGTCCGCACTTGGATCGAAGGCCTTTGCCGCCGATGCCCGCCTGCGGCTTCTGTGGTGGGGCTCGCAGCCGCGTGCCGACCGCACCAACAAGGTCTCGCAACTCTACCAGACGAAGAATGCGGGAACGTCGATCACCGGCGAATTCCTTGGATGGGGGGACTATTGGCCCCGCCTGGCAACACAGGTTGCCGGCCGCAATGCGCCCGACGTCATCCAGATGGACTACCGCTATATCGTCGAATATGCGCGGCGCGGCGCACTTGCCCCGCTCGAATCCTACATGCCGTCCAAGCTCAATCTTGGCGATTTCGATCCAGCGCAGATCGAGGGCGGCAGCGTCGACGGGCATTTCTACGGCGTCAGCCTCGGCGCCAACGCCGCATCAACGGTCTTGAATACGACCGCATTCCAGGAAGCCGGTGTCGACCTGCCGACGCAAGCAACCACCTGGGAGGAATTTGGCAAGATCGGCGCCGAGATCACCAAGGCCGGCAAGCGCAAGGGCTTCTTTGGTTTTGCCGATGGAAGCGGCAACGAACCGCTGCTGGAAAACTATCTCAGGCAGCGCGGCAAAGCGCTCTATACGGCCGATTCCAAGATCGCCTTCGGCGCCGAAGAGGCTTCCGAATGGTTCGACATGTGGAGCAAATTCCGCGAAGCGAGCGCCTGCGTACCGCCTGACGTTCAGGCGCTCTACAAGGACACGATCGACTCCAGCCCGCTCACCCTTGGTAAGGCCGCGGCCGACTACGCGCACAGCAACCAGTTTGTCGGCTTCCAGGCTATCAGCAAGGACAAGCTGGCGCTGACCAACTACATGCGCATCAAGCCGGATTCGAAGGGCGGCCACTATCGCAAGCCTTCGATGTTCTTCTCGGTGTCCTCGCAGTCGAAGGTGCTCGACCAGGCGGTCGACTACGTCAACTTCTTCGTCACCAACCCCGATGCGGCTCTGGCGCTCGACGTCGAACGCGGCATTCCCGAATCGAAGGCGATGCGCGACGTCGTGGCCGCCAAGCTCGACGAGACGGGCAAGGTCCCGCTCAACTACGTCAGCGGTCTCGGCGACCTCGCAGGCAAGCTGCCGCCGCCGCCACCTTCGGGCGCCGGTGAAGGCCAGGTGGTGCTGCGCACCATCGCCGAGCAGGTCGCTTTCGGCCAGCTTTCTGCCAGCGACGGCGGCAAGCAGCTGGTCGATGAGATCAGCCGCCTGCTCGCCAAAGGCTGACGCGAATGAGTGAAGTGATGCGCACGACCGCCTCGGACGCCATCAAGAGCGAATATGGGGCGGCGACCCAGGGGCGTTTCAAACGCCTCTGGACCGCCAATGCCCCAGGCTATCTCTTTCTCTTGCCGTGGCTGATCGGCTTTTTCGGGCTGACGCTCGGACCGGCCGTCATCTCGCTCTACCTCTCGTTCACGGATTTCGACATGATCCAGTCGGCCGAGTGGGTGGGAGCAGCAAACTACGTGCGCATTGCAACCGCCGACCCGAAATTTGCAGCGGCGATGAAGGTCACCCTGACTTATGTCGTGTTGTCAGTGCCCTTCAAGCTCACCTTCGCGCTGCTGGTCGCGATGGCGCTCAATAAAGGCGTTCGCGGCCTGCCGCTCTACCGCGCGATCTTCTACCTGCCGTCGCTGCTCGGCGGCAGCGTGGCGATTGCTGTCCTCTGGCGACAGCTCTTTGCCGGCGACGGTCTGGTCAATGCCGCGCTTGCGCATTTCGGGATCGAAGGCCCGAGCTGGATCTCTCACCCGAGCTACTCGATCTACACGCTGGTCGCGCTCAGCGTCTGGCAGTTCGGCTCGCCGATGATCATCTTCCTCGCCGGCCTGCGCCAGATTCCGACCGACATGTATGAGGCCGCCAGCCTCGATGGCGCATCCAAATTCCGGCAGTTCTACAAGATCACCCTGCCGCTATTGACGCCGGTGATCTTCTTCAACGCCGTCGTCCAGACGATCGACGCCTTCAAGGCCTTCACACCGGCCTTCATCATATCCGGCGGAACGGGCGGGCCGATCAACTCGACGCTGTTCTACACGCTTTATCTCTATCAGGAGGCTTTCGGAAACTTCCGCATGGGCTACGCTTCGGCGCTTGCCTGGATCCTCGTGCTGATCATCGCGATCTTCACGGCCTTCTCCTTCCTGACCTCGCGTTACTGGGTGCACTACGATGACTAACGGGATCACCACCGCCGTCACGGCGCCGCCATCCGACATCACCAAGCGCAGCCTTCCGGCGTCGCTTGCGATCCATACGCTGCTGATCTTAGGCTCGCTGCTGATGCTCTATCCGCTGCTGTGGATGGTGTCCGCCTCGGTTCGCCCGGAAAACGAGATCTTCTCGTCGACCTCGCTCATTCCGTCGTCGATTGACTTCTCCCCCTACCTGCGTGGTTGGACGGGGCTCGACATCACCTTCGGGCGCTTTTTCTGGAATTCGCTCGTCATTTCGGTCCTGACGGTCATCGGCAATGTCGTTGCCTGTTCGCTGGCAGCCTATGCCTTTGCGCGCCTGCACTTTGCTGGCCGGAACTTCTGGTTCGCGATCATGCTCGGCACGCTGATGATCCCATACCACGTGACGCTGATACCGCAGTATGTGCTGTTTCTCAATCTCGGCTGGGTGAACACCATCCTGCCGCTCGTGGTGCCGAAGTTCCTGGCAAGCGACGCCTTCTTCATTTTCCTGATGGTGCAGTTCTTCCGCGGCATTCCGCGCGAACTCGATGAAGCGGCGATGATGGACGGCTGCAGCGCCTGGCGCATCTACTGGAAGATCATGCTGCCGCTGTCGCTGCCGGTCCTGGCGACCGCCGCGATCTTCTCCTTCATCTGGACCTGGGACGATTTCTTCGGTCCGCTAATCTACCTCAATGACATGAACACCTACACGATCCAGCTCGGCCTGCGCACCTTCGTCGACTCGACCAGTGCATCGGACTGGGGCGGATTGTTCGCCATGTCGACGCTGACGCTGGTGCCGGTGTTCTTGTTCTTCCTATTCTTCCAGCGTCTGCTGATCGAAGGCATCGCCACGACAGGCATGAAGCGCTGATGCAGCTACGGGTACAGGTCATATGAGTATCAAGAGAGTTGCGATCGTGGGTTGCGGCATCGGCCGCTCCCACATCGTTGAAGGCTACGTGCCGCATCCCGACAAGTTCAAGGTCGTAGCGATCTGCGACCTGAACGAGGAGCGCCTGCGCGAGATCGGCGATGAGTTCGACATCGCCAAGCGCACGACCTCGTTTGCCGATGTGCTTGGCGACGAGAGCGTCGATATCGTCGACATCTGCACGCCGCCCGGCATCCACCTCGAGCAAGTGGTGGCGGCGCTGGCAGCCGGCAAGCACGTCATCTGCGAGAAGCCGCTGACCGGCTCGCTCTCGGGCGTCGACACGATCATGGAAGCGGAAAAGACGGCCAAAGGCACGCTGATGCCGATCTTCCAATATCGCTATGGCGACGGCATCGAGAAGGCGAAACGGATCATCGACGCCGGCATCGCCGGCAAGCCCTACATGGGCTCGGTCGAAACCTTCTGGCTGCGCACGCCCGAATACTATTCGGTTCCATGGCGCGGAAAATGGGCGACCGAGCTTGGTGGCGTGCTGGTGACCCACGCGTTGCACCTGCACGATATGCTGCTGCATCTGATGGGGCCGGTCTCGAAGGTGTTCGGCCGCGTTGCGACCCGCGTCAACGACATCGAGGTGGAGGACTGCGCCTCGGCGAGCCTGCTGATGAAGAACGGCGCCTTCGTGTCGCTCTCCTGCACGCTGGGCTCGCAGGAGCAGATCAGTCGCTTGCGGCTGCACTTTGAGAACGTGACCTTCGAGAGCAATCACGAGCCCTACTCGCCGGGTAGGGACCCTTGGAAGATCATCGTCCAGAATGATGATGTGCAGGCGCGCATCGACGCCGTCATCGGCAACTGGCAGCCGGTCGCACCGCGCTTCACCACGCAGATGGAGCATTTTCATACCTATCTCAGCGGCAACGGACCGCTGCCGGTGACGACCCAGGATGCGCGCCGCGCACTGGAACTCGTCACTGCGATCTATCAATCGTCCGATACCGGCCGCGAAGTCAGCCTGCCGATCGGATCGGACAGCCCCAAGTACGCCGACTGGCGTGCCCGCACGAAATAACGGACCAGGGAGGATCCTGAGATCATGGCAACAAGCGTCGTTCTCCAGAAAGTCGAGAAGCGCTACGGCGCCCTGGACGTCATCCACGGCATCGACCTGAAGATCGATCCCGGTGAGTTCGCGGTCTTCGTCGGCCCCTCCGGCTGCGGTAAGTCCACGCTGCTGCGCATGATAGCCGGGCTTGAAGAAATCACCGGCGGCGCGCTTCTGCTCGACAACGAGCGAATGAACGAGGTGGCGCCGGCCAAGCGCGGCATCGCGATGGTATTCCAATCCTATGCGCTTTATCCGCATATGTCGGTCTACAAGAATCTTGCCTTCGGGCTTGAGACGGCCGGCTACAAGAAGACCGAGATCCAGCCAAAGGTGAAACGCGCGGCTGAAATCCTCCAGATCGAGAAACTACTGGAACGCAAGCCGAAGGCGCTTTCCGGTGGCCAACGCCAGCGCGTGGCGATCGGCCGCGCGATCGTGCGCGAGCCGCGCATCTTCCTGTTCGACGAGCCACTTTCCAACCTCGACGCGGAATTGCGCGTGCAGATGCGCGTAGAGATTTCCCGTCTGCACCGCAGTCTCGGCAATACGATGATCTACGTCACCCACGACCAGGTGGAGGCCATGACCATGGCCGACAAGATCGTCGTGCTGAACGCAGGCCGCATCGAGCAGATCGGCGCGCCGCTCGACCTCTACAACAATCCGACCAACCGCTTCGTGGCAGGCTTCATCGGTAGCCCGAAGATGAACTTCCTACAGGCGCGCGTGGAGCAGCCCGGGGAGGCCGAGACGACCATCAACGTCTGCGGCAACTCCGTTCGCCTGCCTCGGCGGCTGAAGGCAGAAGCCGGCCAGAACGTCACCTTCGGCATTCGTCCGGAGCATCTTTCGGTCCTCGAGAACAGCGGCATCACGCTTGCGACCGTGAATATCGACCTCGTTGAAAACCTCGGCGGCGCAACCATGCTCTACGCGAAGACGCCGGACGGCCAGCAGATGACGATCGCGCTCGACGGACAGCAGAAGGTGGAGCGCGGGACGAACGTAAAGGCCTCCTTCGACCCGGCGCGGTGCCACGTCTTCGACGCATCAGGCGCCGCCATCTAGCGCGCTTGACAGCCGATCCCGCTCTGGCCATGATTTCAATAGGATAGGCCACGAAAGGGAAAAGCGTGACGCCTGAAGATCGGATTCATGCGCTCGGCATCTGGCAGGGTCCGATTGAAATTGTGCCGATCGCCGGCGGCATCACCAACCGGAACTATCTCGTGCGGGATCGTGCGGTGCGTCGCGTGGTCCGGCTGGGGGAAGATATCCCCGTTCACCATATCAGCCGCCAGAACGAGCTTGCCGCCAGCCAGGCCGCACATGCAGCGGGGCTTTCGCCGGCTGTTATCCATCATGCGCCGGGCGTGCTTGTTCTCGACTACATCGAGTCGAAGGCGCTTTTGCCTGACGACCTGCGACGCTCAGAGATGTTGGAGCGTGTCATACCGCTGGTGCGCGCCTGCCACCACGATATCGCCCGTGAATTTCGCGGCGCGGCGGCGATCTTCTGGGTCTTTCATGTCATTCGCGATTACATCGCCAATCTGGAAGCAGCCAACAGCCCCTATCGTCAACTTTTCCCGGACCTGCTGGCAAAGGCCGAACGGCTGGAAGCGGCTGGCGGTCCGTTCGAGATCGCCTTCGGTCATAACGACATGCTGGCCGCCAACTTTCTCGATGACGGCAAGCGCCTGTGGCTGATCGACTGGGACTATGCGGGCTTCAACACGCCACTCTTCGATCTGGGTGGCCTCGCCTCCAACAGCGAGTTCTCCATGGCGACTGAGCGGTTGATGCTCGAGACCTATTATCAGATGCCGCTGACTGGAGATCTCTGGCGGCGCTACCAAGCGATGAAATGCGCTTCGCTGTTGCGCGAGACACTTTGGAGCATGGTTTCGGAAAGCCACTCCACGATCGACTTCGATTACGCCGCCTACACGGCCGAGAACCTTGCGCGCTTCGAGCGCGCCTACGACGCTTTTGAACAGGATCGATAATATGACGAAGGAATTGCCAAAGACCGCCAAGGCGGTCGTTATCGGTGGCGGGATCATCGGCTGCTCGACGGCCTATCATCTCGGCAAGCTCGGCTGGACGGATACCGTGCTCCTGGAGCGCAAGAAGCTCACCTCCGGCACCACTTTCCATGCGGCCGGGCTCGTCGGCCAACTCCGCACCAGTGCCAACATCACCCAGCTGCTCGGCTATTCCGTCGATCTCTATAAGAGACTGGAGGTCGAGACGGAACTTGGCACCGGCTGGAAAATGAATGGCGGCCTGCGACTTGCCTGCAACGAGGAACGCTGGACCGAGGTCAAGCGACAGGCGACCACGGCTCAATCCTTCGGGCTCGAGATGCAACTGCTGACGCCGCTTGAGGCTTTCGATCTCTGGCCGCTGATGACCATCGACGATCTCGTCGGCGCGGCGTTCTTGCCGACCGACGGCCAGGCGAGCCCATCTGATATCACCCAGGCACTTGCCAAGGGTGCGCGCATGGCGGGCGTCTCGATTTTCGAGGATACCGAGGTGATCGATCTTGAGATCGACAAAGGCAAGATCCGCGCCGTCATCACCGCGCAAGGCCGCATCGAATGCGAGCGTGTCGTCGTCTGCGCTGGGCAGTGGACGCGCGCTTTCGCCGCCCGCTTCGGCGTCAACGTCCCGCTCGTCTCTGTCGAGCACCAGTACATCATCACCGAGTCCTTCGGCGTGCCGTCGAACCTGCCGACGCTGCGCGACCCCGACCGCCTGACCTATTACAAGGAGGAGGTCGGCGGCATCGTCATGGGAGGTTACGAACCCAACCCGATACCGTGGGCGAAAGCCGGGATTCCCGAGGGCTTCCACTACACACTGCTCGATAGCAATTTCGAGCATTTCGAGCAGATCATGGAACAGGCTCTCGGACGTGTCCCGGCGCTCGAAAACGTCGGCGTGAAACAGCTGCTGAACGGCCCGGAAAGCTTCACGCCTGACGGCAACTTCATTCTCGGCGAAGCACCGGAGTTGAAGAACTTCTTCGTCGGCGCCGGCTTCAATGCCTTCGGCATCGCGTCCGGCGGTGGCGCCGGCATGGCCCTCGCCGAATGGGTCGCTAACGGCGAACCGCCCTACGATCTCTGGCCGGTCGATATTCGCCGCTTCGGCCGCCCGCATTTCGATACCGATTGGGTGCGCACCCGCACGCTGGAAGCTTACGGCAAGCACTACACATTGGCTTTCCCCCTCGAAGAGTATTCAAGTGGCCGGCCCTGCCGTAAATCGCCGCTCTACGACCGGCTGAAGGCGCAAGGTGCTTGCTTCGGTGAAAAGCTTGGATGGGAGCGGCCCAACTGGTTTGCCGATCTCTTCGCCAACGAGGAGCCGAAGGATATCTACACCTATAGCCGCCAGAACTGGTTCGATGCCGTTGGCCGCGAGCACAAGGCAGTGCGCGAGGCGGCCGTCATCTTCGACCAGACATCGTTTGCCAAATTCGTGCTGAAGGGACGCGATGCCGAGGCGGCTCTGTCGTGGATCGCCTCCAACGATGTGACAAAACCGGTCGGCTCGCTGATCTATACGCAGATGCTGAACGACAAGGGCGGCATTGAGTGCGACCTCACCTGCGCCCGCATGGCCGACGACGAATACTACATCGTCACCGGCACCGGTTTCGCGACGCATGACTTCGATTGGATCGCACGCAATATTCCAGATGGAATGCATGCCGAACTCGTTGACGTCACCTCCGCCTATTCGGTGTTGTCGCTGATGGGACCAAACGCTCGCGCAGTGCTGGAGACGGTCACAAGCAACGACGTTTCCAACACTGCCTTCCCCTTCGGCCGCGTCAAGACCATCGGCATCGCCGGCTGCCCGGTACGGGCGCTGCGCATCACCTATGTCGGCGAGCTCGGCTACGAACTGCATGTGCCGGTCGAATACGCAACAACCGTCTATGACGCGCTGATGGCGGCGGGCGGTCCGTTGCAGCTCATGAATGCCGGCTACCGCGCCATCGAAAGCTGCCGCCTAGAGAAGGGCTATCGCGCCTGGGGCTCCGATATCGGGCCGGATCATACGCCCATCGAGGCCGGGCTTGGCTGGGCGGTGAAGACCAGAAAGACCACACCGTTTCGCGGCCGCGAGGCGATCGAGCGGCAGTTGGCTTCGGGCGTCAAGAAGATGTTTGCATGCTTCGTACCAGAGGACACAGATGTCGTTCTGCTCGGCCGCGAGACCATCTATCGCGACGGCAAGCGTGTCGGCTGGCTATCCAGCGGCGGCTTCGGTTACACGATCGGCAAGCCGATCGGCTACGGCTATGTCCGCAATCCGGAAGGCGTGACCGAAGACTTCGTGCTGTCCGGCCGCTACGAACTTGACGTGGCGCGCGAGCGCGTGCCCTGCCGGGCATCGCTCGAGCCCCTCTACGATCCTGAGATGGCCCGCGCAAAGGCGTGACAAGGCAATAGAAGGACGGCCTAAGACTCGAATTGCTGTGCTTGTCACAAGAATCCAGCCGACGCACGTCTGCGAGGCGAAAAGACTCTTTTTGTGCGGTGGGGAGTCTTCTGCTGCGAAGGGATGACGTGCGCCATCAAAACAACGGCAACCTGTTGTCCTGGATCAAGATCTCCAGCTTGTTCGCCACATCCTCCGTCCAGCCGAGGTTGTCGGTCAGCGCAGCCGGGAAAAGGCCCGGCAGCCCGAACAGAGCTTTCGATACAGCGCCCCCATTGCGCGGCACGTCGGCCAGCAGCGCTGCTATCTCGGCGGCGCGCGGGTCGCGCAGTTCGTAGCTTTCACCGTTCCGGTCAGCGCCAAGTGCGTAGCGCATCCAGGCGGCCACCGCGATCGCATAGGTCTCTGCCTTGCCGCCGTCAGCCACAGCTTCGGAGGCGGGTTCGAGAAGGCGCTGGGGCAACTTTTGTGTGCCGTCCATGGCAATCTGGTAGGTGCGGTGGGCGATCGCCTTGTTTGCAAAGCGTGCAATCAGCTCGTCAGCATAGGCCTCAAGAGCGATGCCAGGCACCGGATCCAAGGTTGCGGCAGCGGCGTTCATGTGACGGCGCGCAAGGGCTGCCAGGCCGACATCATCCATGACGTCGCGGATAAATTCATAGCCGCCGATATAGCCGAGATAAGCGAGCAGCGAATGCGCGCCGTTCAACATGCGCAGCTTCATCTTTTCATAAGCGGAGACGTCTTCGACCATCAGAGCGCCGGCCTGCTCCCAATCCGGGCGGCCATTGGCAAAGTGGTCCTCGATCACCCATTGGGTGAAAGGTTCGGTCTCGATCGCTGCCATATCCCGCCTGCCCGTCAGCCTTTCGGCATCGCGATAGGTGGCATCCGTGCTTGCCGGCGTGATGCGATCGACCATAGTCGACGGGAAGGGAACGTTGTCCTCGATCCACTGCCGAAGGTCCGGATCGACTCGTTCGGCGAAGTCGAGCACCAGCCGCTTCAAAACGGCGCCATTGCTTGGTAGGTTATCGCAGCTAAGCGGCGTGAAGGGTGGGATGCCCTTGGCGCGGCGGCGAGAAAGACCTTCGACCAGATAGCCGACGACTCCGCGCGGCGCATGGCGGTCGGCGAGGTCGGCGGCAATGTCGGGATGCTTCAGGTCCAACCCACCGGTGGCGGAATCGAAGCCGTAGGCTTTCTCGGTGACCGTCAAGCTGACGATGCGGATGGCGGGATCCTCAAGCTTGGCGAGCAGATCGCCAGGATTGCGGGTCGCGACATGGGCGCGCAGGATCGGGGCGATGACGTGCGCCGTCGTGCCCGCGGTATCTCGCACGAGCATGGTGTAGAGCCCGCTCTGCTCGTTCAGGTGATCGGCAACGTCGGCTGTGCGCAGGCTCGCCACCTCAATGCCCCAGTCGCCGCCGGCCGCCGCAATCGCGCCATCGGTGAAGGGGGCGAAGTGCGCGCGAAAGAATGCGCCGGGACCGAGATGCAGGATGCCCGGCTTCAACGCATCGCGATCATAGTGGGGAAGCTTGGCTGTCGGCGCGAGGCCGGAAAGGCTCGTCAGTCGTTCGGTCACAGCTTGTATGCCTTCTTCGCGTTTCCATAGGAGAGTTCGCCGGCGACGATTTCTGCTTCCTTTCGGGACATCCGGTGTTCCGTCACGAACTGGGCCAGGAAGCGGCAGACCTCGCGGCGCCAGACATCGTGGCGTGCCGGGATCGACAGAAGCGCGCGTGTGTCGTCGTTGAAGCCGGCCAGATTGGCAAAACCGGCCGTCTCGACCACCTGGTCGAGATAGCGGCGGATGCCGTTCGGGCTGTCGTGGAACCACCAGGGCGGACCGATCATCAGGCACGGCCAATGGCCCGCCATCGGCGCCAGCTCGCGGGCATAGGTCGTCTCGTCGAGCGTGAACAGGAGCACGCGCAGGCTAGGGGCGTGACCATACTTTGCAAGCATCGCAGCGAGCCCGCCGACCCAATCCGTCGGCATCGGGATATCGGCGCCCATGTTCGGGCCGCGGGTCTGGAACAGCTCGCGGTCGGTATTACGACGCGAGCCGGCATGGATCTGCATCGTCATGCCGTCTTCGGCCGAAAGCCCGGCCATTTCGGTCAGCATCTGGCCACGGAAGAGCTCCGCATCCTCAGTGCTCAGCGTGCCCTTGTGCGCCTTGTCGAGCAGCCGCTGCTTATCGGCCAGTGGCAGGTCGGCGGTAAACGCCGCCGGAACGCCGTGGTCTGTGGCGGTTGCGCCGTACTGGCGGAAATAGGCACGGCGTTTGCGGTGAGCCTCGATCAGCCCGTCCCACTTCGTCACGTCGCAATCGGTCAGTTCGCCAAGCCGCACCAGGTTTTCGCGGAAGCCGACGGCATCCGGGTCGGTGACGCCATCCGGGCGGTACGTGGTGCGGACGCGGCCGATCCAGCCGTCTTCCGCCATTTTCTGGTGGTGAACCAGTGGGTCAAGTGCGCCTTCGGTCGTGGCGATCGTCTCGATGCCGAAACGTTTATGCAGGGCGCGCGGACGGAACTCCGGAAGCGCCAGCTGCGCGTTGATGTGGTCGTAGAGCGCATCGGCATTGTCAGGCGTCAGCGGTTCCTCGCAACCAAGCACGGCCGACATCGCGTGATCGACCCACAGGCTGGAGGGCGTGCAGCGGAAGAGATGGTACTGCGCAGCGAAAGCGCGCCAGATGTCACGGCCCTTGGCGACCGGCTTACCGTCGAGGCGCGGTACGCCGAGATCGTCGAGCTTGACGCCAACACTATGCAGCATGCGGAAGAGATAGTGATCCGGAATGACGAGGAGCGAGGATGCATCGTCGAAAGGCTTGTCGTCGGCAAACCACGAGGGTTCTGTATGGCCGTGCGGGCTTACGATCGGCAGCGTCCGGACGGTCTCGTAAAGGTCCCGCGCGATCGTGCGTGTTGTCGGATCGGCCGGAAAGAGCCGGTCCGGATGAAGAAAGCCGTTTCCAACATCCATGAGAATTCCTCCCTGAAGGGTTACCGGCCTACCCCACAACTTGGAACGCGGCAAGGGCTTTTAGTAACTAAACGGTTCACTTTTGAAAATCGCACTTCCCTCTCGAAATGATTGACCGCACGGACTATTTCCGCTTTTCAGGTGCAGATGACATTGGCCGGTTGCGGCAAGGAGGTTCCATGTCCGAAGAGACGAGCCGCATGACGAAACTCGAGGAAATCGTCGCCCATCAGGCAAAGACGATCGAGGAATTGTCCGAGCAGCTGGCCGAGCAATGGAAGGTCATGGAACAGACGCGCGCCAAGCTTGACCGGTTGACGGAACGCTTCCTGTCGCTCGAGGAGCAATCGTTGGAAGCCCCAGCAATTACGCAGCCGCCGCACTACTGAGCAAGCTCCGCCCTTGTTTTCGGCGGCCGGAATACCTATTAAAGGGCGGTGAGGACGACCTCCCCTCGACGGGCATCACCTCGGGACGACCCGAACATTCCCGCCGGGGGTAAATATGCGTAAAGCCGCAGATCGTATCCGTCACGCCATCAGCTTCGAACTCATCGGACTCGCGCTCGTCACGCCGCTCGGCGCGTTCGCCTTCGGCATGCCGATTGCCGATATCGGCGTGGTCGGCGTTGCCGGCGCGACGCTGGCGACGATGTGGAACTATATTTACAATCTCGGCTTCGATCATTTGATGCAGCGTCTGACCGGCAGTACGCGCAAGAGCGTCGGCATCCGCGTGGCGCACGCGGTCATGTTCGAGGTGGGGTTGCTGCTGGCGCTGCTGCCGATGATCGCCTGGTACCTCGGTGTCAGTGTCATTCAGGCCCTGATGATGGACGTGTCGTTCGCGCTTTTCTACATGGTCTACGCCTTCGTCTTCAACTGGGCCTATGACCGTGTCTTCCCGCTGCCGGATTGGCAGCCCGCAGCGCAAGCATCGCAAAGCTAGGCATCACGCAACCGAAGAAAAGGGGACCGCCGCTGCCGGCGATCCCTTGAGTATTGTCTCAAAGCATCTGAGCCAGATGTCGCTCAGACATTGCCCATGCAGAGATATTTCATCTCGAGATAGTCCTCGGCACCGTGACGCGAGCCCTCGCGGCCAAGTCCGGATTGCTTGATGCCACCGAAAGGCGCCGTTTCCGTCGACATCAGACCAGTGTTGATGCCCACCATCCCGTATTCGAGCGCCTCGGCGACGCGCCAGACTTTCTTGAGGTCACCGGCGAAGAAATAGGCGGCGAGACCGAACTCGGTGTCGTTGGCCTGGGCGATGACATCCTCGACCGTATCGAAGCGGAAGAGCGGCGCGACGGGACCGAACGTCTCCTCACGCGCGACCTTCATCTCGCGGGTAACGCCGGTGAGCACGGTCGGCGTGAAGAAGGTGCCGGCACCTTCGACGCGCTTGCCGCCCGTCAGGATACTGGCCCCCTTCGAGACGGCATCCGCCACATGGCTTTCGACCTTCGCCAGCCCCTGCTCATCAATCAGCGGGCCGATCGTCACGCCTGCCTTGAAGCCGTCACCGACCGCCATCGTCTCGACCTTCGCCGAAAGCTTGGCGGCAAAGGCGTCGTAGACGCCGGACTGGACATAGAGGCGGTTGGCGCAGACGCAGGTCTGGCCCGCATTGCGATACTTCGACGCCAACGCACCCTCGACCGCCGCATCAAGATCGGCATCGTCAAAGACGATGAACGGCGCGTTGCCGCCGAGCTCGAGGCTGATCTTCTTGATCTGATCGGCGCACTGGCGCATCAGAATGCGGCCAACCTCGGTCGATCCGGTGAAGCTGATCTTGCGCACCTTCTCGTTGCCGCAGAGTTCCTTGCCGATCGCCGGGCCGTCCTCGCCGACGATGACGTTGAAGACGCCGGCCGGAATGCCGGCCTGCTCGGCAAGAACTGCAAGTGCCAGTGCCGACAGCGGCGTCTGCTCGGCCGGCTTGGAGACAACCGCGCAGCCGACGGCTAGCGCCGGTGCGATCTTGCGGGTGATCATCGCTGCCGGAAAATTCCAGGGCGTGATCGTGCCGACGACGCCGACGGGCTGCTTGATGACGATCATGCGCTTGTCGTTCGACGGCGCCGGGATCGTTTCGCCATAGATGCGCTTGGCTTCCTCCGCGTACCATTCGACATAGGCGGCGGCGTAAAGAATCTCGCCACGGGCCTCCGCGAAAGGCTTGCCCATTTCAGCGGTGAGGATGGCAGCCAGCTCATCGGCATGGGCGACCATCAGATCGAACCATTTGCGCAGGATCCCGGCGCGTTCCTTGGCAGGGCGCGCGGCCCAGGCCGGCTGCGCGGCATAGGCGGCATCGATCGCTTCCCGCGTTTCGGCGGCACCCATGTCGGGCAGCGAGGCCAGAACCTCACCGGTCGCAGGATTGAGGACATCGAAGGTCTTGGTGGCGCCACCGGCTGTCCAGGTGCCGTTGATGTAACCGGCATCGCGCAGGAAGGGCGAGGAGAAGGGTACGTGCTTTGTCAGTGCAGTCGTGAATGCCATGTCATGTAACTCCAGGGCAGAGAGGGTCGGCGCGCCTACTTGCCACTTGCTTCTAGGATCGAGGCTTCCAGAATGTCCAGCGCTTCACCAAAGACACTGTCCTGGATGGTAATCGGGGCAAGGAAGCGGACGACGTTGCCATGGACACCACAGGTCAGCAGGATCAGGCCCTTCTCAAGCGCGGTCAGGCGGACCTTGTTGGCGAATTCGGGGCTCGGCAGCTTCGTCGTTCTGTCGTTGAATTCGACGGCATTCATGAAGCCCGGGCCACGGATATCAACGATCTCAGGCGCCCTCTCGCGCAACGATTCCAGACGCTGCTTCAAGCGGCTACCAAGCTGATTGGCGCGGTTGCAGAGATCTTCGTCCTTGATGACATCGAGAACCGCGTGAGCAGCGGCGATACCAAGCGGATTACCGCCATAGGTGCCGCCAAGGCCGCCCGGTCCCGGCGCATCCATGATGTCGGCGCGGCCGGTGACGGCTGCCAGCGGGAAGCCGCCGGCGAGGCTCTTGGCCATGGTCATCAGGTCGGGTGCGACCTCATGATGATCCATCGCGAACATCTTGCCGGTGCGCGCAAAGCCGGTCTGGACCTCATCGGCGATCAGGAGGATGCCGTGCTGGTCGCAGAGTTCGCGCAGTGCCTTCATGAACGAAACCGGCGCCGCATAGAAGCCACCCTCGCCCTGCACCGGCTCGATGATGATTGCGGCAACGCGTTGCGGATCGACATCGGCGGCAAACAGCTTCTTCAAGGCTGCAAGCGATTGCTCAGGCGTTACGCCATGGAGCTCCACCGGGAACGGCACATGGAAGACATCGCCCGGCATCGCGCCGAAACCGACCTTGTAAGGCACGACCTTGCCGGTGAGAGCCATGCCCATGAAGGTGCGGCCATGAAAGCCGCCCCCGAAGGCGATGACGGCAGAACGGCCGGTCGCCGCCCGCGCGACCTTCACGGCATTCTCGACGGCTTCGGCACCTGTTGTGACGAAGATCGTCTTCTTGGCGAAATCGCCGGGCGTCAGCGCGTTCAGCCGCTCCGCCAGATGCACGTAGCTCTCATAGGGAACGACCTGATGGCAGGTGTGGGTGAAGTGATCGAGCTGATCCTTCACGGCAGCGATCACTCGCGGATGGCGATGGCCGGTATTGAGGACGGCGATGCCGGCCGCGAAGTCGATATAGCGGCGACCTTCCTTATCCCAGATCTCGGCGTTTTCGGCGCGATCGGCATAGATCTGCGTGGTCATTCCGACGCCGCGGGAAATTGCAGCATTCTTCCGGTCTGTAAGGGTGGTCGCGGTCATCGGTGCGCTCCTGCGCTCTGGAATGAATCGAAGCGATCTTGCATAAATTCTGCAAGGTGTATAGAAAATACCTACATTTTTCCTGCAAGAATGCAAGCGCCATTTTCTGCTTCAAACCGTCGCCATTTTCGGCGATGGTCGCTCAAGAAAACGAGGGCCGATACGGCCTCAAACGAACCGGGAATATTTGGCTTATGAGCAATGGGACGCCCGTGCGCTACAAGGTAGCCGAGGCGGCAAAATCGGCAGGTGTTTCCGCATCGACCTTGCGCCTTTGGGAAAGCCAGGGCCTCGTCGTTCCGGATCGGTCGGCGACCGGACACCGACAATACAGCGCCGAAGACGTGGCACGGATAAAGAAGATAGCCTGGTATCGAACTGCGCGCGGGCTCAATCCGGCGGCCATTCGCGAGGCGTTGGAAAGCGAAGAGCCCTCGGACAGTTCCGATGCAGCGGATGCCTCCGATCTCGGACGGCGGCTGCGCAGTCTGCGCCATGCCGCCGGCAAGACACTGGACCAGGTCGCAGGCGATGTCGGCATTGCCGCATCGACGCTGTCGACGCTCGAGCGCACATCCCAGGGTGTGAGCTTCAAGACGCTGCACGATCTTGCGGAATATTATAGCACGACGGTTTCCCGGCTTTCCGGCGAGGAACGCGATGCCGTGCCCGAGGTCGTCCGCGCCGGGGCTTGGCGCACTTGGCCGGAAACGACGCCGGGTGTCACCGTACAACTTTTGGCCGAGGGTCGTACGATGATGGACTGCCACCGTTTCGTGCTGGCACCCGGTGCGGCGAGCGAAGGCGCTTACCGGCACGATGGCGAGGAGTTCATGCATGTGCTCTCGGGGCGGCTGGAACTGATTCTCGATTCCGACCAGTTCTTCGACCTCGGGCCTGGCGATTCGCTTTATTTCGAAAGCCGCCGCTATCACTCCTGGCGCAATCGCCACGATGGCGAGACGATCCTGATCTGGATCAATACACCGCCGACATTCTGATCCTTAACGGTATCGCCGGCCATGTCTTTGCGCTATAGCGCCCTGACAGACACTTCGGATGAGAGACGAGGCAGATGGCAGCCACCATACGTTACCATGAAGGCGATATTTCCGCGGCAGATGCCGCCCGCTACACCGGAGCGATTGCCATCGACACCGAGACGCTGGGCCTTGTGCCGCGCCGCGACCGACTCTGCGTCGTGCAGCTTTCCGCAGGCGACGGCTCGGCCGACGTGATCCGCATCGCTGCCGGCCAAAAGGAAGCGCCGAACCTCGTCTCCATGCTCGCCGATACCTCCCGCCAGAAGATTTTCCACTACGGCCGCTTCGATATCGCCGTTCTGTTCCACGCCTTCGGCGTCACCACGCAGCCGGTCTTCTGCACCAAGATCGCCTCGCGCCTTTGCCGCACATATACCGATCGGCACGGCCTAAAGGATAATCTCAAGGAAATGTTGGACGTCGATATTTCCAAGGCGCAGCAGTCTTCCGACTGGGCAGCCGCGACGCTGTCGCCGGCGCAGCTGGAATACGCCGCCTCCGACGTGCTCTACCTGCACGCACTGCGCGACAAGTTGACCGAGCGGCTGGTGCGCGACGGTCGCATCGACCACGCCATCGCCTGCTTCGAGTTCCTACCGACACGCGCCAAGCTCGACCTGCTCGGCTGGGAAGAAGCCGACATCTTCGCGCACAGCTGAAACGTTCCCGGATCTTGCCCGATTTGGACCGGGCGCGGCGTGCCGCGCGCCGGCCATTAGCGATTCTTTAACGCCGTTTCGCTAGGATACTCATTAATTTTTATGCATTCGACGGTGCGATGGAGCACCGAGTCAGGCAGGAGGAACTGCTGGGGAATGCGAAAGGCCGGATGAGCGCGGCCCTCCTGTAACCTGCTTTCACCACACTTTACGAAAGAAGGAGCATGACATGTTGACTCCGGTTCGTTCAGCGTCAAATGCGAGCTTTTCCTCCCAGGGCCAGACTGCGGCGGTCAGCGCCGACGGCCTCGTGGGTGCTGCCAGTGCAGTCGCTCCCGTGCATCAGATTCAGGGCGCGGATCTCAATTCTGCCGTTGCCGGCAAGCTCAACATTCTCCTGCTGGCTGTGCGGGCGCGCATGGTCGACGCCCTTCTCGATGTACTCAATGCCACGGGCGAGGCGCTTTCAATCCGGCGTGAGGACGACGAAACTGCCCTTGCGTTTGCCTCCCGGCTGGCCGCTGCAATTCAGAAGTTGCCGCCGGCGAAGATAGAGCAAGTCGAGCGTCGGCTTGCGATGCAAGGCCAAGCGGTTCCTGTGCGCCTGCTCGCAGCCGCGCTTCGGAATCCGGACGGACCGGAAGCCGCCCGCATCGCCACCTATCTCGAAACCATCCGCTACAAGGATCACGATCTCGCAGCCCGCGCCGTTGTTCGCTCCTACGGCCAGAACGACGCCTCTCCGCTACGCCAGGAGCAGCGGACTGAAATCAGCATCCAGCGCGACAGTCTCGCCGGAGCGGCACGCCCTCTGACGACGAAGCAGGAACCGGAAGCTCCACGGCCGCCGGCATCACTTGTTGCAGCTGCCTATATCGATGCCGACGGCGAGCAGGTCCAACTCATCAAAGAATCTGCAGTCGTTGACGAGCCGATCGCGAACTTGACTGTCGAGGTGCCCCCTGAAGAGGCGCGCACCGAGTTCGGCCAGGATTTGCAAGAGGCCATACCGCCCGAGGAAGCCGCGGATTTTGCGCACGCAACCGCACAAGCGGACACACCGCGGGCAGCGTCCAAGGGCGATCCCATCATTCCGAAGAGCTGGCCGGCGATACCAGCCTCACTCTCGGACGACACGACAAGGCTGATCGTTGCAATCATTCAGGACCAGGAAACGGAAGCGTTGCTGGAGGCTGCCGATCCAGATCCCGCAGTCGAAATCGACATCATCCTCGGCGAGACGGTCCCTGCTGATCTCCCGGAGGAATTGGCCACCCTCCCCGATCGGCACGCGCCGCTGGATGGCGTGGCGCATCAATCGCCACTTGTCGCAGAACAACCGGCGACCGAAACAGCCGCCACCGCCGCGAAGAAACACTCTGCACCGGCAGTGCCGGTGCCATTGATGGTGCAGCAGGCGATCGATGAAACCTATGTACCGGTGCTCATGAAGATCGTCGAGGGCGTGCCTTACGCGATGCAGCCCTACGAATTCTCGAGGGACGAGGCCGACGACAGCGGCGCCCGTGAGATGTATCGCGAAGACCACAACGGCGGCGAGCCGTCGGAGGAGGATGCCGAGCAAGGCGATCCCCCGAATGATAGCGAGGCCGATATCGTCACGGATGATGAAGCCGCCGCGATGGCCGCCCGGGAAAGCCAGATCAAGGCTGGGACACCGCCTCACCGTCCGGCACCGGCCCTACCAATGGCTGCGAGCATGGACGAAGCCTATACGCTCTACCGGCGCAAGGTCGACTGGGAATAACCAGAGACCGCGACAACACCAGCACAAAAGCAAAGAACCCGCCGGATCGCTCCGGCGGGTTCTTTTCGTCTTCAAGCCTGAGGCTAGTGATTATTCGCCGCCGCGGTTCTTCAGAGCCGCGCCGAGGATGTCGCCGAGCGAAGCGCCGGAATCGGACGAACCGAACTGAGCGACAGCTTCCTTCTCTTCCGCGATTTCCAGAGCCTTGATGGACAGCATGATCTTGCGGTCCTTCTTGGAGAAGTTGGTGACGCGAGCGTCGACAACCTGGCCAACCGAGAAGCGTTCCGGACGCTGTTCGTCGCGATCGCGCGACAGGTCTGCGCGGCGGATGAACGAAGTGATGTCTTCGTGGTCGACGAGCTTCACTTCGATGCCGCCGTCGTTGACTGCGATGACTTCGCAGGAAACGACTGCATTCTTGCGCAGGTCACCGGAAGCTGCTGCTTCGCCGACAGCATCCTTGCCGAGCTGCTTGATGCCGAGCGAGATGCGCTCCTTTTCGACATCAACATCGAGAACGACAGCCTTGACGACGTCGCCCTTGTTGAACTCTTCGATGACCTGTTCGCCTGGACGGTTCCAGTCGAGGTCGGAGAGGTGCACCATGCCGTCAACGTCGCCGTCAAGGCCGATGAACAGGCCGAATTCGGTCTTGTTCTTGACTTCGCCTTCGACTTCAGTGCCAGCCGGATGATTGCGAGCGAAGGCTGCCCACGGATTTTCCAGCGTCTGCTTGAGGCCGAGCGAAATACGACGCTTGGACGGATCGACTTCGAGAACGACGACTTCGACTTCCTGGCTCGTGGACAGGATCTTGCCGGGGTGAACGTTCTTCTTGGTCCAGGACATTTCCGAGATGTGGATCAGGCCTTCGATACCCGGCTCCAGCTCGACGAACGCACCGTAGTCGGTGATGTTCGTGACGGTACCGGAAATCTTCTTGCCTTCCGGATACTTGGCCTGGATGCCATCCCACGGATCCGACTCGAGCTGCTTCATGCCGAGCGAGATGCGGTGGGTTTCCTGGTTGATGCGGATGATCTGAACCTTGACCTGCTGGCCAATGGACAGGATTTCCGACGGATGGTTCACACGGCGCCATGCCATGTCGGTGACGTGCAGCAGGCCGTCGATGCCGCCGAGGTCAACGAACGCACCGTAATCGGTGATGTTCTTGACGACGCCGTCAACAACCTGGCCTTCTTCGAGGTTCTGAACGATTTCAGAACGCTGCTCGGCACGGGATTCTTCCAGGACCGTACGACGCGATACGACGATGTTGCCGCGGCGCTTGTCCATCTTGAGGATTTCGAAGGGCTGCGGGTTGTGCATCAACGGGGTAACGTCGCGGATCGGACGGATGTCGACCTGCGAACGCGGCAGGAAGGCGATCGCGCCGTCGAGGTCGACCGTGAAGCCGCCCTTGACCTGGTTGAAGATGACGCCTTCAACGCGCTCACCAGCTTCGAACTTGGCTTCGAGCTTGATCCAGCTTTCTTCGCGGCGAGCCTTCTCGCGCGACAGAACAGCTTCGCCGAGAGCGTTTTCGATGCGCTCAACGTAAACTTCGACTTCGTCGCCGACCTTGAGCGAGCCGTCCTTGGCCTTGGCGCCGAATTCCTTGAGTAGGATGCGACCTTCGACCTTGAGGCCGACGTCGACAACGGCAGAATCCTTCTCGATTGCCGTTACGATGCCCTTGGTGACATAGCCTTCAGCCAGGTCGTGCTTGGCAAAGGACTCTTCGAGAAGAGCCGCGAAATCTTCGCGAGAGGGAGTAGCTACTGACATGTAATCTCCTGCATATCCGAATCCGGATACGTGTGCGCCGGTTGGTTCGTGTTGAACGGGCCTGAACCCAGTCCGCCTCCTGTCTGGAGGCAATCCGGCGCTTGGACGGAATTTCAGGCTTAGTCTTCATAGGCGACCCAGGCAGAGCTTGGGCAAGCCGCTCGAATTCAGGTATTTCGGCTCAAAGCTGCATCGATGATCGATTTCGCAGCTTGAAACGCCGCCTCTATACTCATTTCCGACGTATCAAGCAAGTGCGCGTCTTCCGCTGGTTTCAAAGGGCTGTCGGCCCGCCCCATGTCGCGTTCGTCGCGACGCTTGACGTCTTCGAAAATGGCATCGAAATCGGCAATGCCTCCCTTGCCTCTTATCTCGTCGTAGCGGCGCTTCGCCCGAACCTCGGGACTTGCCGTCACATAGAGCTTCACCGGTGCCGCCGGGCACACGACGGTACCGATATCACGGCCGTCCAGCACCGTTCCGGGCGCCTTTTTCGAGAATCGCCGCTGTGCCTCCACCAGTGCACGCCGCACCGCAGGCATCACCGCGATCTTCGAGGCCGCCTCGCCGATCTCGTGCTTCGAGAGTATATCGCGATCGAGACCGGCCAGTTCAACCTCGCGAGCCATCTTTTCCGCCACCGCCTCGTCGTCGAGCGTCAGGCCGGCGTCAAGCAATGCCTTTGCCGTGGCGCGGTAGGTAAGGCCCGTATCGAGATGATGGAAATCGTAGGTCTCCGCTATGCGGCGCGAGAGTGTACCCTTGCCTGCAGCGGCCGGCCCATCGATGGCGATCGTAAAGTGTCTAGAGGTCATCTGTCCGTTCATTTCTCCGTCAGCCCGCCGTAGCGACGAACGAGATCGACCATATCGGCCTGACCGGCCCCTTCGCCGAGACCGGCAGCAACCCCCTCGCGATCGGCAACCGGTCGGTTCTGGCTTACCTTCCACTTGCCTTCGATCGCGGCAATCTCGATTTCCACGCCGATGATGCCTTTCAGCTGCGCGCGAATGAAATCATCCGGCGCGTCGCCGACCGCCCAGGGCCTGTCACGCGGTCCTTCCTGTTGCGTGGTGATTGCGTTGATCTGCGCTAGCAGCCAGGCGGCATCGTCGATGACGCGCGCCTTGCCCCTCACCTGCACGATGGCGTAATTCCAGGTCGGCACGACTTTGCCGGTCTCCTGCTTCGTCTGGTACCAGGACGGCGTAATATAGGCATCGGCGCCCTGGAAGACGGCAAGCACATCGGCGCCCGCCTCGATATCGCGCCACTGCGGATTGGCCTTGGCGAGGTGAAGACGCAAGATCCCCTTCTCGGATGTAGCGGCATCCAGATGGAAGGGAACCGAATTGGCCATCAGGCCCGTTGCGCCCGCCGTGATCAGCAAGCCGAGCGGATGCGCCCGGATCAAGGCGTGCTGAACACCTAAGTCTTCCTCACGAAAATGCGGCGGCTGGTACATTGTCTGACACCCATTCCGGCAGCCGGCCGCACGCCGATCTGCCCTGCAAATGAACAATCGCCGGCTCACTACCACAAATGGCGGCGCCGGTCATCCGGCGCGCATGAGCGATTCATGAAGTTTGGCTTTGACATGCAGTGCTGCAACGATTATGGGGACCGGCTTATAAATTCCGAATAGCACGCCGGTTTTCACGGCATTTGCCGAATCGTGATTCGGCCATTCTCACGAGGCTTACAGTGGCGAAAGCTGAACTTGGAACGAAGCGTACCGACCCGGAAACCGGCAAGAAGTTCTACGACCTGAACCGGGATCCGATTGTTTCTCCTTACACCGGCAAGTCCTATCCCCTCTCCTTCTTCGAGGAAACCTCTGCTGCCGCAGCGGCTGAAGTCCAGGATGAAGAGGAAGTGGCGGAAGTCGATACCGAAACCACGGAAGTCGAACTGGTTTCGCTCGAGGACGCTGATGAGGGCGCATCTGGCGACGACATTCCAGATATGGGCGATGACGACGTCGAAATCGAAGGCGATGATGACGACGACACCTTCCTCGAAGCCGACGAAGACGACGACGATGACGACATGAGCGATATCATCGGCGTCACCGGCGACGAAGACGAAGTCTGATCCGATAAGTCTCGGCCCGGACGAGAAAATTTCGCCGGGCCGATCTTTTTGGCTTGCTATCTCCAAAAACCGGAAGTAATAAGCCGCCACTCCGCGAGGCAAGCCTTCGCGAAGCATCCCAGGACCGGCCACGCCGGACCGCCTTGATGGGGCTATAGCTCAGCTGGGAGAGCGCTTGCATGGCATGCAAGAGGTCAGCGGTTCGATCCCGCTTAGCTCCACCAAATTTTCCCTGCAAAATCAATTTCATATTGATTGGCTTCGGTCGTGACGAAATTGACTTCGTTCCGGGGAAGCACCAGGGAAGTACGAGCGCTGATTTCTGAAATCAGTATCCTCCTCTGCGCTCATAGGGTCGGCGCACCAACCTACGCAACGACAAAAATCCGGAAATGGATTCAGCGCAATAGCGGAAATGCAACCTTTTCAGTAATTGAAAATTATAGAAGCGTATTTACATTGACTACACACGGTCGTATTCGAACATTCATCGAGTACGTCGCACAAACCAAAATCAACTGTGCGATTGATGGAGAAGTATGATGTCCGCTCCTAGGAAAACCAAAACCGTCAATCTTCGGATTGAACCGGAAACGCATGATCTAATTGCACGTGCTGCTGAGGTTTGTGGAAAGAGCATAACTGCGTTCATGACCGAAGCCTCTGTATATACCGCGCAAGAAGAGTTGCTAGATCAACGATTCATAGGCGTTTCCGCTGACGTGTTTGAAGCTGTAAGTGAGCAGCTTGCCGCTCCAGGCGTAGCCAGAGACAACTTGGTCAAGCTTTTTCAGACCAAAGTAGATTGGATGGACTGACGTTTGCCGTATCGGAAGCCTTGCCCTATTACAAATCAGCACATCATTGAGGGCTTCTCGTCGGGGAAGCCCTCCTTGGATTCGTGGCTAAAGGAAATGGCCTTACATAATCAGGAGCAGGGATACACCCGTACATTTGTAATTGCGGACGAAAACTTCAAAGTCGTAGGTTACCATTCGGTTTGTGCAGGCATGATACACCGAAACGATGTTTCCCGATCGGTGAAAGGGTCTAAATCTCCCACCGAGATTCCGATTGCCGTTCTAGCCCGACTTGCGGTTGATGCCGATCATCACGGTAAGGGCCTTGGCAAAGCACTCCTCAAAAACGCGCTCATGAGTGTGGTATCCGCCGCGCAAGTAGCCGCTTTTCGCGCCGTGATAATCCACGCTCTCGATGATGATGCCGTCACTTTCTATAAAAAATTCGGCTTCCAGGAGACGAAGAACATGGAGCGGCGTCTCATTCTGCCGACTAAGGACATTGCAGCTTCCTTGTACGAGGCCACAGGCTAACACCACGCAGAAGGCGCACCCCTTCTATCCCTAGTTGGTGATCTGGGCACGTTTCTGACTTCCGAAAACCTACATTATCGGAGCCCAAGCAATCGGCGAGCTAACGGCGGCCTTACTCCGGAAAGGCGCGCACTTCCCACTCTAAGTCGGTCATCACGCTGACTTCCAGATCAGTGTAGTCGTTGAATATCTCGGCGTGGCGAACCAGCAGTTTTCGAGTGACTACAACCGCGGCGTCTCGTCCATCACATCGCTCATGCAAGACTTGTATGGTTTCCGAAAATCCCTCCGGGCGCGTCATGATGACCTCCAAGACAGCATACCAGATGCCCTTCCCTGTCTTCTGCCTCTTCAGCAGCTCCAAACGGTCCACGGCAGAGTCAGCGAGAGCAGTATAAAGGTGCCGATGTTCCAGATCCTCGCTGGCGCGTTTCCTCGCCTCGAAGGCGAAGCCTCTTAGGCTGGGCTCCTTTAGTGCCTCAATCTCGTGGGCTATCTCCCAGAAGCCAGCAGAATCTTCCGAACATCGAGTACCGCCTCGTCATATTCCATTGAAACGCCTGTGTCGGAATGCGCGTCTGGCAAAGGTCCACCAGATCCTATCCGAATGGATAGGCTGTCTATATGTCTGTGCGATTCATTTCGCGGAGCGATCATGGTCTTCTATCAGGGTGTTCAAAGGTACTGCGCCACCATCCAATTCTGCGCAGAAGCCTGGCGATTTCGGTAAGCTGGAGGATTCTCCCATGGAAGCCCAGAGATATAGCCTGCACAAGAACCTCAACATCTATTGGACAGTGTTTGACGACGTCACCGGCCAAAAAGCCGTGCTCGACGGGTTTGTCATGGATATGGTTACCGCCGAGGAAGGCGATGAATTGGTGGGTATGCTGAATCGCAAAGACAGCGAAGACATTTTTCTTCCCAAGACCTACCTCCCGGCCCCCACCGGCTTCGCTTGGCCGAAGCGCCATCGCGACCTGATGGAGCAGACCTATGTGCTGAGCACGCCGGATGTCGCGAGATCGCCAGCCACCGTCAACTGAACAACAGGTTCCGTAGCGCTTCGCGCCCCATTGCTTTGCCAATTCTTTAGCAACACCCGCTATGGTTTCGATGCCGCCTTGTCCGGCGGAGCGGAGCCTTGGTTCAATGACACGAGAAAAACGGCGGCGGATCATTCATACGCGCAGAACGGCAACGGGCCTGACCCTTGCCGGCGCGATCTCCTTTCTGGCTGGTATGACGGATGCGACGGGCCTCGCACTGACAGGAGACTTCGTGTCGTTCATGACGGGCAACACGACGCGCGCTGCCTTGTCACTCGGTGATGGCAACCTGCGACATGCAACCATTCTTCTTTTGGCGATCGTAGTCTTCGTGCTTGGAAATGCCGCCGGCATCGTGCTCGGTTATTTTGCCGACCGTCGTACGTTTGTTGTGCTTTCATGCGTCAGCATCGTGCTCGCAACGGCCTCCCTCATGGCGGGCGAGAGCCTGGCGATTCCGCGTTTCTATCTCGTCGTTGCCTCGATGGGGATGGTGAACGCGGCGGTAGAGCAGATCGAAGGGTTACCGATCGGACTGACTTATGTGACAGGAGCTCTCTCGCGTTTCGGACGCGGTCTCGGACGCTGGATCGTCGGCGACAGGCGAGTGGACTGGACCATCCAGATCGTGCCTTGGGTCGGCATGCTGGCTGGAGCTATCGTTGGGGCGCTGCTGACACAGATCGCGGGGGCAGCGGCGCTGTGGCTGATTGCTGTTTTTGCGATGTTGGTTGCGCTCGCTACCCTCTTGATTCCGAAACGTACGCAACGCCGGTTCAACGCCGCGCCACGTTCGGCAACGCGCATGAAGTGACGGTCGCAATAAAGCCCCACCGGTTCAGATAGAGGCGCGTGGAAACCGCTGGAGGAAGGCATCCTTGTTTCTCTTTTCAAAGTTCGTCTGGGTGTTCGGGCAACCTTTGTCGCTCGCTTTTCTTTTCGTCGTGCTTGCCTTGGTGGCGGGCCTTGTCCGCTGGCGCTCGACAAGCCTCGCTTCCTCCGCGATTGCGGGCTTCATCCTGTTCGTCACGCTCTACACGACCGTCGGCAACTACCTTCTGCAGGGTCTGGAGGGTCGGTTTGTAAAACCGCAGGATCCGGCCAGCCTGCAGTGCATGATCGTGCTGGGCGGCGCTTTCGAGAATGAAGTGAATACCGCGCGCCATGGTATAGAGCTCAATGCCGGCGCCGATCGCTTCGTCGAGGCGCAGCGCCTGGCACAGAAATATCCGCAGGCGCGAATCCTGATTTCAGGCGGCGATGGATCGATCTCCGGCATCTATGAAGGCGACGCGGTGATATCGGCGCGTTTCTTCCCGATGTTCGGCATCACTAGGGAACGCCTGGTTGAAGAAACGACGTCACGGACGACCTTCGAAAACGCCATGAACACCAAGGATCTTCTGGCGAGCCAAGGCCTTTCGAACTGCCTGCTGATCACCTCCGGCTATCATATGCCGCGCTCGGTCGGCATCTTCCGCAAGCTTGGTATCGACGTGATGCCATGGCCGACAGACTACCGCACCGACGGGCGGGAGAGGCTTGGCCTCGACTTCACGCAACCGAGCCGGAATTCGCAGAACCTGGCGACGGCAATCCGCGAATGGTTCGGGCTTGTCGGCTACTACCTTGCCGGCCGTACCTCAGAGCTCTATCCCGGCTGAACGAGCTATTTCTTGGAGATCGTCACGAACTTGGTGCCGCGCACACGGGCTGTGACGATGCAGGGCTCCTTCCCCTTGTCGGCATCCGGCCGATCACAGAAGCGCGGATGCATTTTCATTGCCAGCACCATGTTGCCGAAGCGCTTCACGAAGTCGTAGCCATAGACCTGGGCGGTCGCGATCATGAAGTAGCCACCTTCGGCGACCTGCAGATAGAAATTGTAGGTGCAGCCGTCGTCATTGCACTGTGGGCCCTTCTCGCCGTCGCAGGTCAGCTCGCCCTCGTTCACGACGGCATCGATCAGGCCGTCATTGTTGATATCCTGGCGGATGACGAAGCCATCCGAGAATTCGGCCTTGGTGCACTGCTCCTGGAAGTGCTTCTTCTCATAGATCTCCGGGTCCGAGATAAGGGATTGCTGGGCAAAAGCCGCAACGGGAGCGGCGAGCAGCGCGGCAATGTTCAAAGCGATCAGGAGCGTTTTCACGAGGGGCTTCTCTTTTGGTCGGATAAGGACGCTGTTGGCCGAACAGTTTGCGTGATCCGCCTTGCGCCGCCCTTGCCGCCGTGATTCATATTTCGCAAAGATACGTGTCGGCTCTGGAGGACTGCATGCCGCTGTTCGTCTACGTGGATTATGCCGGCGTTGCGCTCTTTGCGGCAACGGGAGCGCTCGCGGCCTCACGCAAGCAGCTCGACCTGATCGGCTTTCTCTTCTTTGCGATCGTTACCGGCACCGGCGGTGGCACGGTGCGTGACATTGTCCTTGGTCGCGTGCCGGTATTCTGGGTTCTGAATCCCACCTACGTCATCGTCTGCTGCGCCGTCGGCATCCTGGTGTTCTTTACCGCCCACCTTGTCGAGTCGCGTTATCGCCTGCTGATCTGGCTGGACGCCGTCGGGCTCTCCGCCTATTGCGTGATGGGTGCGGCGAAGGGCCTCGCCGCCACGGGATCGCCAACGATCGGCATCGTCACCGGGACACTGACGGCGACCTTCGGCGGCATCCTGCGCGATCTCCTGGCAAATGAACCGTCTGTGCTGTTGCGGCCTGAAATCTACATCACGGCAGCACTCGTCGGCAGCGGCATATTTACGGCTGCACACGCACTCGACCTGCCACTTTATGCGGCCTCTGCGGTCGGCGTGACCGCGGCATTCTCAGTGCGCGGCGGCGCGCTGTATTTTGGCTGGACCTTTCCAACTTACAAAGCCAAGCCCGGCCGGCACCCTGATGATGTGATGTGAAATCAGCGCCGCTTCGGGCGCAGGCGGATCACCACGTCGACATGCGCGATTTCCAGGCCTTCCGGTGGCTCCGGCAGATTGCCGATGGTCAGATTGCTGACCGGAATATCCAGCACGTCATTTTCGCCTTCGACGAAGAAGTGGTGGTGGTCGGAGACGTTGGTGTCGAAATAGGTTTTGGCGCTTTCCACCGCGAGAACCCGGATCATGCCCGCTTCGGTGAACTGGTGCAGCGTGTTGTAGACAGTTGCCAGCGACACCGGCACGCCCGCCTGCACCGCCTCCTCGTGGAGCTCCTCGACGGTCAGATGCCGATCGCCCTTGGCAAAGAGCAGGTCGCCGAGCGCGACACGCTGGCGCGTCGGACGCAGGCCGGCGCTTCTCAGCCGTACCTCAATGGTAAGCGGGGCCTCTGCCACCATCCGTCAAACTCCGGTTAATCTAGCGTCAAGTAATCAGGTTTCAGTAGCCATATAACTTTTGCGCAAAAGCGTTTCAATAGTTTCAATGGGGACAAAGAGTGCGAAAGCGCCGCAAAATCGGGCTTTTGGCGCAATTAGTGCTGGCCGGGGGCTTGGCCTTCCTGTATGCGACCACCAAATAAGGCGCGCAGCCGGTCCTCCGAAGGTGGGTGAAGCTCAGTCATGCTTATGCTTCATTTTCCGCTGAACTTGGACTAAACGTTCACATCCATCGGCAGAGTTGCGGGGGGAATTAGAGTTTTCATGGCGACGAAACAATCCAGCTTCAACTACGAGGAAATTCTGGCCTGCGGCCGCGGCGAACTGTTCGGCCAGGGCAATGCGCAGCTCCCCCTCCCGCCGATGTTGATGGTTCATCGCATTACAGACATTTCCGAAACGGGTGGCAGCTTCGACAAGGGCTACATTCGCGCGGAATATGACGTGAAGCCTGACGACTGGTATTTTCCCTGCCACTTCGCCGGCAACCCAATCATGCCAGGCTGCCTTGGCCTCGACGGCATGTGGCAGTTGACTGGCTTCTTTCTGGGTTGGCTGGGTGAACAGGGGCGCGGCATGGCCCTTTCGACCGGCGAGGTGAAGTTCAAGGGCATGATTCGTCCGACGACGAAGCTCCTTGAGTACGGCATCGATTTCAAGCGCGTCATGCGTGGCCGCCTCGTACTCGGCACCGCCGACGGCTGGCTCAAGGCCGACGGCGAGGTCATCTATCAGGCAAGCGACCTGCGCGTGGGACTGTCTAAGGACAAGGCCGCCTGATTGCGCCGGGCACGCTTGCCCGGCTTTCCAAGTTAGAAAAAACGAAAAGGTCGAAACACATGAGACGGGTAGTTGTCACGGGTCTGGGCGTTGTTTCCTCGATCGGCAATGATGCCGCCGAGGTCACTGCCTCGCTGCGCGATGCCAAGTCCGGCATTTCCTTTTCCAACGATTTCGCAGAACACGGCTTCAAGTGCCAAGTCTGGGGGCGCCCGACACTGGATCCGACCGACCTGGTCGATCGTCGCGCCATGCGGTTCCTGTCGCAGGGCGGCGCCTGGAACCATGTCGCCATGAAGCAGGCGATTGCCGATTCCGGTCTGGAAGAGAGTGACATCAGCAGTAACGAGCGCACCGGCATCATCATGGGCTCCGGCGGCCCGTCGACGCGCACGCTGATCGAAGCGGCCGACATCACCATCAAGAACAACAGCCCGAAGCGCATCGGCCCGTTTGCCGTGCCGAAGGCGATGTCCTCGACCGCATCGGCGACGCTTGCCACCTGGTTCAAGATCCACGGCGTCAACTACTCAATCTCGTCGGCCTGCTCAACCTCGGCGCACTGCATCGGCAATGCTGCGGAAATGATCCAGTGGGGCAAGCAGGACATCATGTTCGCCGGCGGCCACGAGGACCTCGACTGGACGATGTCGAACCTCTTCGATGCCATGGGCGCCATGTCTTCCAAATACAACGACACGCCGGCAACGGCCTCGCGTGCCTATGACGTCAGCCGCGACGGTTTCGTGATCGCCGGTGGCGCCGGTGTCCTCGTTCTCGAAGAGCTTGAGCGCGCAAAGGCACGTGGCGCGAAGATCTATGCCGAAATCGTCGGCTACGGCGCGACGTCCGACGGCTACGACATGGTTGCACCATCGGGCGAAGGCGCGATCCGCTGCATGCGTCAGGCGCTTGCCACCGTCAAGGGCGACGTCGACTACGTCAACACGCACGGAACCTCGACCCCGGTTGGCGACAGCAAGGAAATCGGCGCGATCCGCGAAGTCTTTGGCGACAAGATCCCGCACATCCAGTCGACCAAGTCGCTGACGGGCCACTCGCTGGGTGCCGCCGGCGTGCAGGAATCGATCTACTCCCTGTTGATGATGCAAGCCGGCTTCATCGGTGAAAGCGCACATATCACCGAGCTTGATCCCGAATTCGACGGCGTTCCGATCGTTCGTAAGCGCATCGACGACGCCAAGATCGATATCGCGCTTTCCAACTCCTTCGGCTTCGGCGGCACCAACGCCACGCTCGTCTTCCAGCGCTACAACGGACAATAATATGACGGGAATCATGCAGGGTAAGCGCGGCCTCATCATGGGCGTCGCGAACAACCATTCCATCGCCTGGGGAATTTCGAAAGCACTGGCAGCGCAGGGAGCTGAGCTCGCCTTCACCTATCAGGGCGACGCGCTCGGCAAGCGCGTCAAGCCGCTGGCGGCAGAAGTCGGTTCCGACTTCGTCCTGCCGTGCGATGTCGAGGATATCGCATCTGTCGACACCACCGTCGATGCCATCAAGGAGCGCTGGGGCGCGCTCGACTTCGTCGTCCACGCCATCGGCTTCTCGGACAAGAACGAGCTGAAGGGCCTCTACGCCGACACCACGCGCGAAAACTTCAGCCGCACGATGGTTATCTCCTGTTTCTCCTTCACCGAGATCGCCAAGCGCTGTGCGCCGCTGATGAACGAAGGCGGCTCGATGCTGACTCTGACCTATAACGGTTCGACGCGCGTCATCCCGAACTACAACGTCATGGGCGTCGCCAAGGCGGCTCTCGAGGCGTCTGTGCGGTATCTGGCTGCGGATTACGGTCCCAAGGGTGTTCGCGTCAACGCGATCTCCGCAGGCCCGATCCGCACCCTCGCCGGTGCCGGTATTTCCGATGCGCGCGCGATCCTCTCCTGGAACCAGCGCAACTCGCCGCTGCGCAAAACGGTGACGATCGATCAGGTGGGCAATTCCGCCCTTTACCTCCTGTCGGACCTTGCCGCTGGTGTTACCGGCGAAATCCATTTCGTCGATGCCGGTTTCAACATCACGTCGATGCCGACGCTCGAAGCGCTGCGCAGGGCAGACGTCGAGTGAGCATCAACTGAAGCGACAAAAAAGGCGGCCGATGGCCTAATGCAGTTCACTTAGTGAGCTGCGGGCAAGTTTGATGGTTCAGGATGGGGATTCGTTTTCCCATCCTGTTTTTGTTTGTGATGTCACGCACCCTTGGACATTCGGCCGAATTATCGGCTCTTTCGCAGGCGATCGACCCGGACTGGATCGCTCAGGCTCTCGCCACGACAGGCAAGGCGAGCATCCGCAAGCGCAAGCTGCCAGCCGAGCAGGTCGTCTGGCTGGTGATTGCGTTGGCCCTTTATCGTCATCAGTCGATCCCGGAGGTGGTGGCCCATCTTGATCTGGTTTTGCCCGATGAGGTCAACGCGGATATTGCCAAGAGCGCGTTGACACAGGCACGGCAGCGCTTGGGTCAGGCACCGTTGGCGCAGTTGTTTGCAATGAGTGCATCATGCTGGGATGAACGCCACCAATCCGGGCGTGCCTGGCGGGGTCTTTGTCGTTATGCCGTGGACGGCAGCACGCTGCGGACGTCCGACAGCCCGGAGAACCGGGCGCATTTTGGAGCGCAGGCCTACGCGTCTGGCGTTGTCGCAAGCTATCCGCAATTGCGGCTGCTGACGCTGACGGCGCTGGCGACGCATCTGGTGCGTGATGCGGTGTTCGGAGCCTATGGCACAAACGAGATGCTCTATGCCAAAAGCCTGCTCGACCGGGTTCCGGACCATTCGCTGACGGTCTTCGACAAGGGCTTCTTCAGTGCCAGCCTTCTCTTGCAATTGCAGACGAAGGGACATGAGCGTCACTGGCTGATTCCGGCCAAAGCCAACAGCACATGGGAACGACTGGATCCGCACCCCACCGATTATCGGGTGCGCATGAAGGTCTCGCCCCAGGCGCGGCAGGCAGAACCGGACTTGCCGGCCTTCTGGGAGGTCAGGGCCATCGAGACGACCACCAGCCATGGCAAAAAGCGCATATTGTTGACATCGCTGATGGACAGACAAACTTATCCGGCAAGCGAAATCGTCCATCAGTATGAAGAGCGATGGCGCATCGAGACAAGTTATCGCGAACTCAAGCAGGAGCTTCTCGGTAGCGAACTGACCCTGCGAAGCGGCACGCCGGAGACTGTCTATCAGGAGGTCTGGGGCGCGTTGCTGGCCTACAATCTGGTGCGGCTCGAAATGGCAGAGGTCGCGACCGAAGCCCAAGTCGAGCCAACCCGACTAAGCTTTATCACAGCCCTGCATTACCTGCGTCACGAATGGGGATGGATGGCGATCGAAGCACCCGGCAAAATCCCCGCCCACCTCACCAGATTGAGAAACAGATTGGCAGACTTGCTGCTGACAGAAAAACGGGGGCGATCATGCCCCGTGTCGTCAAAAAACTGCCTGCCAGATACCCGATAAGAGCCGTAAGCAAACCTAAGTGAACTGCATTAGGCCGATGGCCGCCTTTTCTATTTCTTCGCCCACAGCACCTTGAAGCGGGCATTGCGGCAGGTTTCGCCGCTTTCCTTGAAGTTCGCAGCCAGCACCGGCTCGTAGGGCAATCCGCGATTGGCAACGAGAAGCAGGCGTCCGCCGCCGCGCAGCGCCGAGGCGGCAGTCTTGATCATCGCCTGGCCGAGCGACGGTTCCGCCGCATGGCCTTCGTGGAAGGGCGGATTCATGATGACGAGGTCGTACTTGTCCTTGACCGGCTCGCCCGCCAGATCGGCCCAGAAGAAGCGCGCAGGCACATCAGGGCAGTTCTCCGCCAGATTTGCCTTGGCTGCCTCCAGGGCCGCGTGGTTGGCCTCGTAAAGGTCGAGGCGGCCGACACCGGGCGAGCGCTCTGCCAGTTCGACGGAGAGATAGCCCCAGCCAGCGCCGAAATCGGCAACATCGCCGGTGAAATCCGCAGGCAGCCGCGAGGCGAGCAGTTCCGAGCCGTCATCGATGCGGTCATGCGAGAACATGCCGGCGGCGGCCAAGAAGCGGCCATCGACGCGCACGGATGGCTTGGCGAACTTGGCAACGATCTCGCTGACATCGGCCGGCCGTGCGAACCACAGCGCAACGCCGTGATACTTCGGCATATGCTCGATCTCGAGGCCGAAGCCCTCCATGCGCTTGCGGAGCGACTGGATGCCATCCTCCTTGCCGCCGGCGATGACGATCAAGCGTAAGCGCTCATTTCCATGCGCGTTGACGTGGCCCATTTGACGTGGGTCGCTTTGTGACGGCCCTATCGGATCAGGCAGCGGTAGTTTTGGCGAAGTTGAAGGGCAGCAAATCAGTGATGTCGGAATCTGTTGCGCGCTGCGGCAGTTCGGTAAGCACGTGGCGCAAGTAGGCCAAGGGTTCGATGCCGCAAGCTCGGCAGGTCAGCATTAGGCTGTAGACGACGGCACTGGCCCTCGCTCCGTCCACGGTGTCGCTGAACAGCCAGGATTTTCTGCCAGTGGCAAAAATTCTGATATCGCGCTCGAGTAGGTTGTTGTCGATCGGCATCCTGGCGTCTTCTGTGTAGCGCGTCAGGTAGTCCCACTGATTTAGGGTATAGGACACGGCATCGCCGATCTTGCTGTCGGGCAAGACCTTCGGGGCGATGTCGTTGAGCCATACCTTGAGAGCATTCAGGATGGGGACACTGTGTTGCTGGCGGAAACGGCGAATGCAATCGGCTTGCGTTTCGCCCTTGTCAGGCTTTGCGTTGCGCGCCTGGCTTTCAATCCGGTAGATCTGCTCGAAGAATTTCAGCGCCTGCTCCGGCGGACCGCCGCCTTTCTTTCTTGCCTTGAGGGCATCGACGAAGCGACGCCTGGAATGCGCCATGCATCCCAGATGGGTGGCCCCTGCCAGCGTGCGCCAGGCGGAATAGCCATCGCTCATCAGGATGCCGTGGTAATCGCCGAGGAAGGCCTGCGGATAAATCTGGCCGCGGCCGGGTTGATAATCGAGCAGCACGATCGGCTCGTCGCTGTCCTCTCCACTCCGATACGCCCACATGAATGATGTGCTGGTGGCCTCCCTGTCCTTTTCCTTCAGCACCTGGACCGTCGTCTCGTCGCCATGGATGATGGCTTGAGACCTGAGCCGCGATTTCAGCGCGTCATAGATGCGGGAGAGATGCCTCTCGCTCGAACCGATCACCCAATGGCCCAGAGCACCGCGGCTGACGGGAACGCCGGCGCGCTCGAAGGCCTGGGCCAGGCGGTAGAGCGGCGTGCCATCGACATATTTGTGAACAAGAGCAAATGCCAGCGTCGAGGCCGTGGCGATGCTGCCCGGCAAGGGCTGCGCGGGCATTGGCGCAAGGACAACAGGCGTGTTGATCCCGGTGCGATCGCAATGGCGGCAGGCATACTTGAGCCGCACATTCTGCAGGACCTTGGCCTTCACCTCGATGTGGAGCTGCTCGGTGACGGCCTCGCCCATGCGATGCATCTGGTGACGGCAGCAAGGACAGGCCTTCTGGTCGTCGGCAAGGTCATATTCGACGCGCTCGCGCGGCAGATGTTCCGGCAGGGGCTTGCGGCCACGTTTCTTGCCCTCTGGCTTCTCGATCGCCGCAAAGCCCGTGTCCGGCAGGTCGACGACCTCCCCATTGTCTCCGCCGGCGTCGTCTTCATCGGCAACCTGCTCGGCTTCATCGAAGAGGCGGTCCACGTGCTTTTCGCTTTTCGGCGCAAAACGATGAAGCCGCGCCAACACCAGTTCTTCCTCGAGCTTGACCACGCGTTCCGTGAGCTGACGGTTCTCCGCCTGCAGCGCCGCAATGCGCGCCATCAACTCCTCAACAGTGGGTTCGCCGGGTCGGATCATCAGATTCTTGAATCTGAACCGTTTCGCCCCGTCAACCGCAGACGTCGAGAACTGTCAGCCGGCGATCTGGTATTGCCGAACCGGATGGCGGACCATCGCGTCGATATCAATGCCGTCGAGAATCCAGTGTAATTGCTCGGTCGTCAGCGTTACCACCATCATCTCCCGACGTGGCCATCGGAACCGGTCTTCCGACAATCGCTTCAGCACCATCACAAAACCGGACCGATCGAAGAACAGGAGCTTCATCCGGTCACGGCGGCGATTGCAAAAGGCAAAGACCGCAGGCGCAAACGGATCGAGCTCCATCACCTCCTGCACCAGGACCGCAAGGCTGTTGATACCGGCCCGGAAGTCGATCGGCTCGCGGTGCAGGTAAACCTTGATATCAGCGCCCAGTCTGAACATGACCCAGAGCTCCGATGATCGCCGTCAACGCATCCACATCACCGCATTCCAGCGAAAGCTTCACGCCGTTCGGCAGCAACGCGCTGATTTTGGAAAAACCTGACAGATGGGCCGTCTTCTCCAGTGATGCCGGTTGTTCTTCACCATACGCGACCGGTATATCCAGCGAGCGCATCCCGACAGGCAGGCTGCCGTCTGCTGCGACGACCGGGATAAACGGCGAGCTTGCAGATACCGCCGACAAGCCAGCCTCCCTGGCCTCCTTGACCCACTTGCGTAGAAGGTTGGCATTGACCCCATGGCCAAGCGCAAGGCCTGATATAGAAACACCAGGCTGGAGGCAAGCCGTAACAAGCCGCGCCTTTGATCCTGGATCATAGCGCCGCCGACCATCACGCCCCACCAACCGCACACGCAGCTTCTGCTCTTCGTCATTCATATTTGGTGTCCACCTATTTCAAGTGGACACTTCATGCGGCAGAGAACTCAACGCGAAAAGGCGCATGGAAATGAGCGCTTACGATCAAGCCGCCTGCCTTCACGCGCTCAAGTGCCGCAGCGATGTTGGCCTCGTTCTCGCCCTTGTGCTTGTTGCAGAGGACCAGCGCGGCATCGTAGTCCACGCCTTCGATCTCAGGGTTGGTTTCGATGCGCTGGGAGAGAAGCTGCCGGTACAGCGGCCGGAAGCCCTGTACGGCGCTTAGCGAGGCGGCAAAGCCCTCCGGCACGGCAAAGCCTGCCTCGGCGCCAAGGAAGAGCACGCGCTCGCCCTCGCCGGGCGCTTCGACGGTGCCGCTTGCAAAGGGATGGAACAGGGTCTTCAAGGTTTCGCGGCTCATGGTCTCGTCTCATTCTCGGATACAAAAAAGGGCGCGGAAAAGATCCCGCGCCCATGAAGACTTGGGAAGGCGCAGCTTACTCGGCTGCTGCCTCTTCCTTCTTCTTGTCAGCAGGGATTTCTTGGCCGGTTGCCTGGTCGACAACCTTCATCGACAGGCGGACCTTGCCACGCTCGTCGAAGCCGAGGAGCTTGACCCAGACCTTCTGGCCTTCCTTGACGACGTCCTGCGTCTTGGCAACGCGCTCGGAAGCGAGCTGCGAGATGTGGACGAGACCATCACGGGCGCCGAAGAAGTTGACGAACGCGCCGAAGTCGGCGGTCTTGACGACCGTGCCTTCGTAGATCTGGCCAACCTCCGGTTCTGCAACGATCGAGTGGATCCACTTGCGGGCAGCTTCGATTTCCTTGGCCGAGGAAGAGGCGATCTTAACGGTGCCGTCGTCTTCGATGTTGATCTTCGCGCCGGTCTTTTCGACGATTTCGCGGATGACCTTGCCGCCGGAGCCGATGACTTCACGGATCTTGTCGACCGGAATGTTCATGACTTCGATGCGCGGTGCGAATTCGCCGAGCTGGCCGCGGCTCTCGGTGATGGCCTTTGCCATCTCGCCGAGGATGTGCTTGCGGCCGCCCTGTGCCTGGCCGAGAGCGACCTTCATGATCTCTTCGGTGATGCCGGCGATCTTGATGTCCATCTGCAGCGAGGTGATGCCGTCGGCCGTACCAGCGACCTTGAAGTCCATGTCGCCGAGGTGGTCTTCGTCACCGAGAATATCGGAGAGGACCGCGAAGCGATCGCCTTCGAGGATCAGGCCCATGGCAATACCGGCAACCGGCTTTGCGAGCGGAACGCCAGCGTCCATCAGAGCAAGCGACGTGCCGCAGACGGTGGCCATCGAGGAGGAGCCGTTCGACTCGGTGATCTCGGAGACGACGCGCAGCGTGTAGGGGAATTGCTCGGCAGTCGGCAGCATCGGGCGGATAGCGCGCCATGCGAGCTTGCCGTGGCCGATTTCGCGGCGGCCCGGGGAGCCCATGCGGCCGGTTTCGCCAACGGAGTAAGGAGGGAAGTTGTAGTGGAGCAGGAAGCGCTCCTTGTACATGCCGGTGAGCGAGTCGACATACTGCTCGTCTTCGCCGGTGCCGAGGGTGGCAACGACGATCGCCTGCGTTTCACCGCGGGTGAAGAGCGCCGAACCATGCGTGCGCGGCAGGAGACCGACTTCCGAAACAATCGGACGAACGGTTTCGAGGTCGCGGCCGTCGATGCGGCTCTTGGTGTCGAGGATGTTCCAACGAACGATCTTCGCCTGAAGGTGCTTAAAGATCGCGCCGACTTCTTCGGCAGTGTACTTGGCTTCGCCTTCCTCAGGCAGGAAGTGCGCCTTGACCTTCGCCTTGACAGCGTCGACGGCAGCGTAGCGCTCAGCCTTCTGCGTGTTCTTGTAGGCGGTGCGAAGCTCGGCTTCGAAATGCTTCAGCATTTCGCCTTCGAGTTCGGAATAGTCTTCCGGCTGGAAGTCGCGCGGTTCTTTGGCAGCCACTTCAGCGAGCTTGATGATCGCGTCGAGAACCGGCTGGAAGCCGCGGTGGCCGAACATGACGGCGCCGAGCATGACTTCCTCGTTGAGTTCCTTGGCTTCGGATTCAACCATCAGAACGGCGTCGTGCGTACCGGCAACGACGAGGTCGAGCACCGACTCGTCCATCTCGTCGAGATGCGGGTTGAGGACGTATTCGCCGTTGATATAGCCGACGCGCGCGCCGCCGACCGGGCCCATGAAGGGAACGCCGGAGAGCGTCAGGGCTGCCGAGGTCGCAACCATCGACAGGATGTCGGGGTTGTTTTCAAGGTCATGCTGGATGACGGTGACAACGACCTGCGTGTCGTTCTTGTAGCCCTCCGGGAAGAGCGGGCGGATCGGGCGGTCGATCAGGCGGGAAACGAGGGTTTCGTTTTCGGACGGGCGACCTTCGCGCTTGAAATAGCCGCCGGGGATCTTGCCGGCTGCGTAGGTCTTTTCCTGGTAGTTGACGGTGAGCGGGAAGAAGTCCTGCCCCGGCTTCGGCGCCTTGGCGGAAACGACGGTAGCGAGGACCACGGTCTCGCCGTAGGTTGCGAGAACAGCGCCATCAGCCTGGCGGGCGATCTTGCCGGTTTCGAGCTTTAGCGGGCGGCCTGCCCACTCGATTTCAACACTGTGAGTATCGAACATATGTCTTGTCCTTCAATGCGGGAACATGCGCCTCGCCTTCCAAGGCACCGCGCACGGTCAACCGCAATCAGTGTGACGCATCATGGGCAAGACAACGGGAGGCTTTGCATCGACGGCCCCGGAAGAGACCGGGCCAAAGCTCCTGAAGCTCTGGCCGAAAGCATCCGGCAATCCTGCCCCATGACAGGTCAACGGTTGGTTTGGCAGAACCGGCCCATCCGGGTCTGCCGGGCAATCCGCCACGTGTGGCGGAATCGGGAAAAGGCTTCCCGAAAAAATCCGGCGGGCGTCCCAATGGGAGCGCCCGCCGAAAAAATCATTAGCGGCGGATACCCAGGCTGCCGATCAGCTTGGTGTAGCGGCCTTCGTCCTTCTTCTTGAGGTAATCAAGAAGCGAGCGGCGGCTGGAAACCATCGTCAGCAGACCACGGCGGGAATGGTTATCCTTCTTGTGGTCCTTGAAGTGGCCGGTCAGGTTGTTGATACGCTCGGTCAGGATGGCAACCTGTACTTCCGGTGAACCGGTGTCGCCTTCGAACGTTGCGTATTCCTTGATCAGAGCCGTCTTGCGCTCAGCAGTAATCGACATCGGATAATCCTTTCGATGAGAGGAGATAAGGTCGCCAAAAGCCGGGATGTCGTCCAGCTTTGGCCGCGAATGCATTCAAGCCCTGCCTGATGCTGGCGCTGCGTATAAACCAAATGTGTCGCGATGGAAAGAGGCATGGCCGCAGACGGCTGATTCGTCACTTTCCGGTCATTGCATCCCGGATCATCGCATTATAACCCTCAGGGTCCTGCAACATGGCGAAGTGGCTCGCGTCCTTGAGGATCACCAGCTTCGACCCTGGAATCTGTTTGGCCATCATCTCGGTATGGTCGCGCTTGACAGCCTCGTCGTGATCGCCGATCGCCAGGGTGACGGGCACCTTGATCTTGTCGAGGTCGTCGGCTGTCCAGGCAGGTTGGCTCCCCCACATCGCCATCATCTGCTTGAAGAAGGCGCTATAGCCGTTTGGCGTCGGCGACAGCTTCCTGTAGGCCTCGCCTGCGGCTTTTATGTACTCCTTGAACGTCTTGTTGTCCGTGGCGTCAGACTTGACGCCGTCGGTCGTCACGTTCGCGGCCTGCGCAACGACGTATGTCAGCTTTTCCGGGTTCTTCATCGCCATATCGATGCCGATGATGCCGCCATCCGACCAGCCGACCAGTGTCACCTTGTCGAGCTTCAGATAATCGAGCAACGCGACATAATCTGAGGTCATCAGGTCATAACCGAAAGGCTGCTCGCTGCGCGTCGAACGACCGTGTCCTCGGCTGTCAGCAACGATCACCCGGTGATCCTTCGCGAAATCGGCGACCTGATAGCCCCAGACATCGGCGCTGCCGAGCCCACCGTGGATGAACAGGATCGGCTCACCTTCGCCGTACTCTGCATAGTACATTTTGATGTCGTTGACGGGAGCCATGCCGCTCGTCTTTGCCGGAGGCATCGGCGGAAAGGCTGGCAACTTCGCCCAGCGTTCCGCGGAGTGGACATTGGCGGCCATCAAGACCGCCGAGAAGAACATCAGGATGCCGGCTGCAACTCTGCACATGACTTTCTCCCTGACCTGAACGGCCCCACGGCCCAGATCAGGGAAGCATATCCCAATGGCAAAGGTTGACAATTGCGACCTATAGTTAGGTCCGCCCTTATCCGGCAGAAACCAGAGGTTACTGAAAACTCAGCCGAAGACGCGCTTCGGACGGAACTCGCCCTGGCCAATCTCGCCGATTGCGATCAGCTTGCCACGGGCTGTGGCGTAGGCTTCGCTTTCGGCAACCGGCGCATCCCGGCCACGCACGAGGATCGGATTGCCCATCTTCAGCCGGTGTGCCTGGTCGTCGTTGACGACGAGATGCGGCAGCGAAGAAAGCGCTTCGCTCGTGTCGATCAGAAGGGCGTCCAGTGCAGCAAGTCGCTCGTCCGCGTCCTCGATTGCCTCGAGCGCGACGAGATCGGCGAGCGGCACCATTGTTTCTTCGGCAAAGGGCGCAACAAAACTGCGGCGCAGGCCGGAGATGTGGCCATAGCTGCCGAGTTCGCGGCCAAAGTCGCGAGCCAGCGCCCGGACATAGGTGCCCTTGCCGCATTCGACTTCGAAATGCGCTGTATTGGCATCCGGGCAGGCAAGCAGCGTGAGACGGAAGATTTCAACCTCACGGGAGGGGATGTCGACGGCCTCGCCGTCACGGGCCAGATCATAGGCGCGCTCGCCGGCAATCTTGATCGCGGAGAACTGCGGCGGAACCTGACTGATAACGCCGGTATACTTCGGCAGGAGATCGCGGATCTGTTGCTCGCTCGGGCGCGCATCGGAGCTCTGGGTCACATCGCCCTCGAGATCGTCGGTTGCGCGTTCCTCGCCCCAGGTCACTGTGAATTCGTAGATCTTGCGGCCGTCCATCACGTAGGGAACGGTCTTCGTCGCATCACCGAGCGCAATCGGCAGCATGCCCGAAGCCAGCGGGTCAAGCGTGCCGGCGTGACCGCACTTCTGCGCCTTGAACAGCCACTTGATCTTGGAAACGGCTTCGGTGGAGCCGAAATCGACCGGCTTATCAAGGATCAGCCAACCGGAGATCGGGCGGCCCTTCGGTTTACGTGGTTTGGACATCAGTCTCTTCTACTATTCTTCTTCAGTATCGCCTTGGTCGAGATCGCGCTGGACCTCGGGCGAGCGCAGCAACTCGTCGATCTTCTTGTAATTGTCGAAGCTCGTATCGTCGCGGAAGCGGACTTCCGGCATGTACTTCATCTGCCGAAGCTGCGGGCCGAGGCGACCGCGAATGTATTTCGCATTGCGGTTCAGCGCGCCGATCACCGCATCATGATCCGTCACGCCGAGCGGCGTCACAAACGCCGTCGCGATCTTCAGGTCGGGCGACATTCGGACTTCGGAGATGGAAATCACGGTCTTCTCGATCACGTCATCGCGCACTTCGCCGCGCTGCAGAACCTGCGTGATGGCGGCGCGAACCTGCTCGCCGACGCGCAGCATGCGCTGCGAAGGTGCGGAGGTTGTTGGTCTTGTTGCCATTTTTCTTTGCCTCAAAAGGTTCGGGCGCCGGCCTCACATGATCCGGCGCCCGTCCAAATTTCCAATATCACACGATCAGAGCGTACGGGTGATGTGTTCGACGCGGAAGCACTCGATCGTGTCGCCGGCGCGGATGTCTTCGTAGTTCTCGAAAGCCATACCGCATTCCTGGCCGGAATGCACTTCCGAGACTTCGTCCTTGAAGCGCTTGAGCGTCTTGAGCTTGCCTTCGTGGATGACGACGTTGTCGCGGATGAGGCGGACGCCGACGCCACGCTCGACCTTGCCTTCGGTGACGCGGCAGCCCGCGACCTTGCCGACCTTCGTGATGTTGAACACCTCGAGGATCTCGGCGTTGCCGAGGAAGGTTTCGCGGCGCTCCGGCGAGAGCAGACCCGACATCGCCGCCTTCACGTCATCCACGAGGTCGTAGATAATGTTGTAGTAGCGAATTTCGATGCCCTGACGTTCGGCCAGAGTGCGAGCCTGCGCGTTTGCACGGACGTCGAAGCCGATGATCGCGGCGCCCGATGCCTCGGCAAGCGAGATATCCGATTCCGTAACACCGCCGACGGCCGAGTGAACGATGCGGGCGCGGACTTCGTCCGTACCGAGCTTTTCGAGAGCACCGGCGATCGCTTCGATCGAACCCTGCACGTCGCCCTTGATGACCAGCGGGAACTCCTTGACACCGGCGGACTGCAGCTGCGTCATCATCTGTTCCAGCGAGCCGCGCTGGCCCGAATGGCGGGCGGCAGCCTTGTCGCGGGCGAGACGCTGGCGGTATTCCGAGATCTCTCGAGCACGGCCTTCGTTTTCGACGACCGCGAACTTGTCACCCGCCTGCGGCGTGCCGGAGAGGCCGAGCACCTCGACCGGCATGGCCGGCGGGGCTTCCTTGACGTGTTCGCCCTTGTCGGTGACGAGCGCGCGAACACGACCCCAGACATCGCCAGCGACGATGATCTGGCCGGGCTTCAGCGTGCCGTTCTGGACGAGAACCGTGGCAACCGAACCGCGGCCGCGGTCGAGCTGGGCTTCGATGACCGTACCTTCCGCCGTGCGGTTCGGATTGGCCTTGAGGTCGAGGATTTCGGACTGCAGCAGGATGGCTTCCAGCAGCTTGTCGAGGTTCAAGCCCGTCTTCGCCGAAACTTCGACGTCGAGAACTTCACCACCCATCGATTCTACGAAGACTTCGTGCTGCAGGAGCTGCGTACGAACCTTCTGCGGATCGGCGCTCGGCTTGTCGACCTTGTTGATCGCCACAATGATCGGAACACCGGCCGCCTTGGCATGGTTGATCGATTCAATCGTCTGCGGCATGACACTGTCGTCAGCTGCAACGACCAGGATCGCGATGTCGGTCGCCTGCGCACCACGGGCACGCATTGCCGTGAAGGCGGCGTGGCCGGGGGTGTCGATGAAGGTGATCTTCTGACCGTTCTGTTCGACCTGGTAGGCGCCGATATGCTGCGTGATACCACCGGCTTCGCCGGCAACCACGTTGGCATGACGGATTGCGTCGAGCAATGAGGTCTTGCCATGGTCGACGTGACCCATGATCGTCACAACCGGCGGACGCGAAACGCGATCGCCTTCCTGGTCGGCAACATTGAAGATGCCAAGCTCAACGTCGGATTCGGAGACACGCTTGACGGTATGGCCGAATTCGCCGGCAATGAGTTCCGCAAGGTCGGCGTCGATGACGTCGCCCGGCTTCATCATCTGGCCTTCCTTCATCAGGTACTTGATGACGTCGACCGCACGTTCGGACATACGCTGCGACAGTTCCTGAATGGTGATGGTTTCAGGTAGAATGACTTCGCGAACAACCTTTTCGCGGGTTTCCTGCATCTGGCTGCGGCGGAATTTTTCCTGGCGTCGGCGCATGGCAGCCATAGAGCGACCGCGTGCCGTGCCGTCGTCGTCGACGCCGGCAGTGCCGATCGTCAGCTTGCCACGGCGACGTTCGTCGTCCGTCTTCGGACGTGTCGTGACCGGCTTTGCCGGCTCGGGGCGCACGACGCGACCACGAGCGGGAACGCCACGGGGTGCCCCACGATCTTCTTCCTCGTTTTCACGGCGGCCGCGAACGGCCGGGGCAGCGACGCCGCCCGGGGCCGGACGTGCCTGGGTCGGCGAAGCAGCCGCGTCTGGACGACGTACTGCCGGCGTAGCCGGCTGGACGCGGGGAGCGTCTGCCGGCGCAGCTGGTGCCTCTGCCTCTACCGCGGCGGATGCGGTTGCAGCCGCGCGTACCGCTTCCTCCTCTGCACGCTGCTTGGCTTCTTCAGCTTCGGCAGCCTGACGCGCGGCGTCCTCTGCAGTACGGCGCTTTTCTTCCTCGGCGCGGCGAACGGCATCTTCCGCATCACGAACCTGCGCCATGGCAAGCGCACGACGACGGGCGTCCATTTCTTCCGGGGACAGGTGGTTCAGGACCACCGGCCGCGGACGATCTTGAGGACGCGACGATTGCGATGAAGGCTGCTGCGGACGCTGCTGCTGTCCACCCGGCTGATGGACGCGCGGCTGTGGTACCTGCGGACCGCGCGCCTGCACCGGTGCCGCGGGTGCCGGAGAACGGGCGGGTTCGGCGGCGCGAAGAGGCGCTACCGGCGCCGCAGATGTGATCGGGCGTTCGTCTTCCGGACGCATCGGACGCCGCTTTCGGGTCTCGACAACGACCGCCTTGGTGCGACCGCGGCCCATGTCCTGGCGCACGGTGCCCTGGCTCATTCCCGACGGCTTCAGGGTCAGAGTCTTCTTGCCCGGTCCGTTCAGTGTCTTGTCGTCATTGCTATCGGTCATTCGTTCCCGTTCCTTCGGACAGGGAGCGATGACGTCATCAGGCCCTGTCAATCAAATATGTCGATCAATGATGTTGGGACCGGACAAGCCGGTGACCGTATCATTGTTTTTGCCGGCCAGCGCCGCCCGCTGCCCGGGACTGACCGCCATTGCGGTACTGTTCGAGCATCTTTGCGCGCTTCACTACACCCTCACCCGCCTGCCCTGCAAGCACTGCAGCATGGATAAAAGCGTTCTGGCCCATCAGGCCTTCCATTTCGCTCTCCGAGAAGAGACGGTAGGAAGGTATTTCCTCCTCGGTCTCCATTCCGAGGTGCCAGGCCTTGCGAGCCTGGTCGATTTTTCTCACGCCATCTTCGGCGGCATTCGTCGCGTGGAACACGGCAATCGCCGCTCCACTCCTGACTGCGGCGTCCACTTTCGCGGAGCCCGTAACGAACTGCCCCGCCTTGCGGGCCATGTTCATCATCTGCATCAACTGCTGTTCGAGCAGCGTCTCAACGGTTTGGCCGAGATCGGCTGCCGCCTTCACATCCGCTTTCAAAGCGCGGGCGAAGAGCCTCTTCGCCACGGCCTTGTCGACCAGCGAGCGATCGATCTTGACCCAACAGCCGCGTCCCGGAAGCTGGCGCTTCAGATCGGCGACCACAGTCCCATCGGGAGCGGCGACGAAGCGGATCAGCTCATCCGGCGATCCGCTTTCGCGCGTCACGATGCACATGCGACCATTCACGTCATATCCTGCAAGATCGTCGTCCTCAGGAGAAACGGTCGGCTCCCGCGCGGACATTATACTTCCTGCTCGGCCTCGGGAGCTTCTTCAGCTTCCGCGTCCTTGGCGAGATCTTCTTCGGTGATCCAGCCAGCCGCGAGGCGAGCCTGAACGACCATCTGCTCGGCTTCGACGCGCGAAACGTCGAACTTGGAGAACAGACCTTCGAACTTCTTGGTCTCGCCGTTCTTGCGTTCGCTCCAGCCGACGAGATCGTCAGCGGCGCAGCCGGCGAAGTCCTCGATCGTCTTAATGCCGTCTTCGCCGAGCGCGACCATCATCTGAGCGGTTATGCCGTCGATCTGGCGCAGTTCGTCGGAAACGCCAAGCGCCTTGCGCTTTTCGTCCATTTCGGCTTCCAGGCGCTCCAGGTATTCGCGGGCACGGGTCTGGATTTCCTGTGCCGTGTCTTCGTCGAAACCGTCGATCGAGGTGATTTCGTCGAGATCGACGTAAGCCAGCTCTTCGACCGCTGCGAAGCCTTCCGAGGCCAGTACCTGGCCGACCATCTCGTCAACGTCGAGCGAGTCCATGAACAGGTTGGTCCGCTCGTTGAATTCCTTCTGGCGGCGCTCGGATTCTTCGGCCTCCGTCATGATGTCGATGTCCCAGCCGGTCAGCTGCGACGCCAGACGGACGTTCTGGCCGCGGCGGCCGATGGCCAGCGACAGCTGCTCGTCCGGGACCACGACTTCGATGCGCTCTGCATCTTCGTCGAGAACGACCTTGGCCACTTCAGCCGGCTGCAGAGCGTTGACGACGAAGGTTGCCGGATCCTGCGACCACGGAATGATGTCGATCTTTTCGCCCTGAAGCTCGCCGACAACGGCCTGAACGCGCGAACCGCGCATACCGACACAGGCGCCGACCGGATCGATCGAGCTGTCGTTCGAAATCACGGCAATCTTGGCGCGCGAACCCGGATCGCGGGCAACCGACTTCACCTGGATAATGCCGTCGTAAATTTCAGGCACTTCCATAGTGAACAGCTTCACCATGAACTGCGGATGTGTGCGCGACAGGAAGATCTGCGGGCCGCGCTGCTCTCTGCGAACATCATATACGTAGGCACGGACGCGATCGCCATAGCGGACGTTTTCGCGCGGGATCATTTCGTCGCGACGGATGATGCCTTCGCCACGGCCGAGATCGACGATGACGTTGCCGTATTCGACGCGCTTGACGGTGCCGTTGACGATCTCGCCGACGCGATCCTTGAACTCGTCGAACTGGCGATCACGCTCGGCTTCGCGAACCTTCTGAACGATAACCTGCTTTGCGGACTGAGCCGCGATACGGCCGAAATCCATCGGCGGCAGCGGATCGGCGATGAAATCGCCAAGGGCTGCATCCGGGTTGCGGTCGCGGGCCAGCTCGAGCGGGATCTGGGTCGAATAGTCTTCGGCCTTGTCGACAACTTCGAGCAGGCGCTGAAGGCGGATTTCGCCGGTCTTCGGGTTGATGTCGGCCCGAATGTTGGACTCAGTGCCGTAGCGAGAGCGCGCTGCCTTCTGGATCGCGTCTGCCATTGCGGCAAGCACGATCTCGCGGTCGATGACCTTTTCGCGCGCCACTGCATCTGCGATCTGCAGAAGTTCGAGCCGGTTCGCACTGACTGCCATTGTCTTTTCTCTCCGTCTAGGCGTCCGGGGTTCCCGTCCCTGGAGCCACAAGTTGATCGGTTATTCTTCGTCTTCCGCTTCGTTCTGGTTCGCGGCCTCTGCCTTCGCCAGCTTGTCGGCGCGCAGTGCATCACGGATCAGATCGTCGGTCAGAATGAGCTTTGCATCAGCGAGGGCCGTGAACGGAATAACGATATTCTGTTCTTCGCCCTCGGAAACCTGGTCACGCTCGAGCGTGAAACCGTCGGCGTCGGTCGCAACGATCTTACCACGGAAGCGCTTACGGTTGCCGACCATGATCGACGTTTCGCACTTCAGAAGATGTCCCTGCCAGCGCACGAAATCGGACTTCCGCACCATCGGGCGGTCGATACCCGGCGAAGACACTTCCAGATGATACTCTCTATCGATAGGATCTTCCACATCGAGAACCGGAGAAACGGCCATCGAGACCTCTTCGCAGCCTTCGACGTCCATCGTTCCATCGTTGCGCTCGGCCATGATCTGCATGGTGGCGCCGTTCTGGTTGAGCATGCGCACACGGACCAGACGGTAACCAAGGTCAACAAGCACGGGCTCGATAATGTCGGCAAGGCGCTGATCGAGACCAGTCTCCGTGATGAGCCGCGGCTCAAGTTCATTGTCTGCTTTCGTCGGATCCGACAAGCGATGCGCTCCTAGCAATGTCATGCATTTTGGGTGATCGCGGTAATAAAAAAGAGCGGGTCCTTGCGGCCCACTCTTCATCAATGCGATCAAGATTTGAGAGCCATATAGGCCCGTTTTTACGAAATTGCAAGCTCCGTCGCTAACCTTCCAATGAGCTCCCGCGCTAGCCAGCGGCATCTTTCGCCATATATTGGCTCAGAGGGACCGGCATCGGGAGGGATCGTGCCATACACTTCGTCGACACTTGCGCCGTTGCGGCACGAAACCTACCGGACGATCTGGTTTGCAAGCCTCGCTTCGAACTTCGGCGGGCTGATCCAGGCGGTTGGCGCCGCCTGGATGATGACAACTATCACGGCATCGGAAAATATGGTCGCGCTGGTGCAGACATCGACGGCGCTGCCGATCATGCTCTTCTCGCTCGTATCGGGCGCCCTTGCCGACAGCTTTGACCGCCGCCGGGTGATGCTGACCGCGCAGTATTTCATGCTTGCGGTTTCGGCGCTGCTCAGCATATCGGCCTACTTCGACTGGCTTTCGCCCTGGCTGCTCCTCTTCTTCACGTTCCTGATCGGCTGCGGCACTGCGTTGAACAATCCGTCGTGGCAGGCTTCGGTCGGCGACATGGTGCCACGCAGCGACCTGCCGGGCGCGGTCACGTTGAACAGCGTCGGCTTCAACATCACCCGCAGCGTTGGCCCCGCGATCGGCGGCGTTATCGTCGCTGCCGCCGGCGCGGCAGCGGCCTTTGCCGTCAACACGCTGAGCTACTTCGCGCTGATCTATGCGCTAATTCGCTGGAAGCCGGGCCCCCCGGCCTCCACCCTGCCACGGGAAACGCTTGGCAGCGCAGTGTTTGCGGGCCTTCGCTATGTGTCAATGTCGCCCAACCTGCAGAAGGTGCTGCTGCGCGGGCTCATCTTCGGGATCAGCGCCAGCTCGATTCTCGCATTGCTGCCGATCGTGGCGATCGACCTCGTCGTCGGCGGCCCGCTGACCTACGGTCTCATGCTCGGCTCCTTCGGCATCGGTGCGATCGGCGGCGCGATGCTGAATGATCGGCTGCGCGAACGCTTCTCCAGTGAAACGATCGTGCGGATTTCCTTCGCCGGCTTTGCGCTGAGCGCCGCGATTGCCTCTTTCAGCCCGATTGCCGCACTGACCTGTGCCGGGCTGGTGATATCAGGGGCATGCTGGGTGCTGGCACTTTCGCTGTTCAACACGATCGTCCAGTTGTCGACGCCGCGCTGGGTCGTCGGCCGCGCTTTGTCGCTCTATCAGACGGTGACCTTCGGCGGCATCGCCGGCGGCTATGGGGCGTGGCGGCCGATCGCTACGGCGTCTCGGACACCTTGTTGATCTCCGCCGTCGTCATGCTCTTTGGCATCGTCGTCGGGCTGCGCTTTGCCATGCCGGCCTTTGCCTCGCTCAATCTCGACCCGCTCAACCGCTTCATCGAGCCGGCGCTTGGCCTCGATATTGCGCCGCGCAGCGGTCCGATCGTCGTCCAAATCGATTACGAAATCGCCGATGCGGATGTTCCCGAGTTCCTGGCTCTGATGGGCGAGCGGCGGCGTATCAGAATTCGCGATGGCGCCCGCAATTGGGCGCTGATGCGCGATCTCGAAAAGCCGGGGCGATGGACGGAGACCTACCACACGCCGACCTGGGTCGAATACATCAGACACAATCAGCGCCGAACGCAGGCCGATGCGGAAAACATCGAACGGCTTCGGGCGCTTCACCACGGCGAACAACTGCCGCAGGTCCACCGGCTGATCGAGCGCCAGGCCATTCCGCCCGACAGCGACGTCTTCTACAAGACACCGATCGATCTGCACCATTGAGGCAAGACATGCATTCCTTTCGCCCCGCCCGTCCTTCCGATCTGACGGCAATCATCGTCCTGCTCTCTGATGACGATCTCGGCGCCACCCGCGAGATCATCTCGGATCCGCCAGAGACAAGGTATGTTACCGCATTCGAGGCAATCGAAGCCGATGCAAACCAACTGCTGGCCGTCGCGGTGGACGAGGACGATCGTGTCATCGGCTGCCTGCAGCTGACGTTTATACCCGGCTTGTCCCGAACGGGCATGTGGCGCGGGCAGATCGAGAGCGTGCGTGTTGCCAGAGACGCGCGTGGCCTGGGCCTTGGCTCCGATTTCATCGAATGGGCTGTTGCGCGCTGCGCCGAACGCGGCTGTGGTCTGGTGCAATTGACGTGCGACAAATCGCGGAGGGATTCAATCCGCTTCTACGCGAAGCTGGGGTTCGTTGCGAGCCACGAGGGCTTGAAGCGCAACCTCTAGGCTTACTTCAACTTGCCGATCATCGTTGCCTCGGGATAGCAGGTCGGCTTCATGCCGTTCTTTTCCTGCCACTGGCCGATGGACCGGCGCGTCTTGTAGCCCGGCAGCCCGTCGGAGCCGCCGACATCGTATCCCTTCTTCTCCAATGCTTTCTGCATGGCCGCGACGTCGGATCGCAGCATCTTGCCGACATCGCCCCATGCCCCTTGGAAGGCGCCGGAGCCGTACGCAATGCGATCGGCGAGGTTGCCGATATAGAGCGCGTACAGGTCGGAGTTGTTGTATTCCTTGATCACGTAGAAGTTCGGCGTGACGACGAATTCCGGCCCGTCACGGCCGGCCGGTACAAGCATTATGCCGGATGCCTTGCCTTCGTCGGAAGGGAAGGCCTTGCCGGATATGCGCGCGATGCCGAGCGAGGCCCAGTGCGATATGGGCTTGGCGAGATCCGGCCCTTCTTGCGCGCAGGAAACCTGATCGGGAATCGTCACTTCATATCCCCAGCCACGACCGCGCTGCCAGCCCTTCTGGACGAGGAAATTGGCGATCGAGGCAAGCGTGTCGGGAACCGATGTCCAGATATTGGGGTGGCCGTCACCGTCGAAATCGACGGCATATTTCAGATAACTGGTCGGCATGAACTGCGGCTGGCCAAGCGCGCCGGCCGATGAGCCTTTGAATTCGGCTGGTGTCGCGTCGCCGCGATCGATGATGTGCAGGGCAGCGAGCAGTTCAGTGCGGAACATCTCCTTGCGTGTCGACATGAAAGCCTTCGTTGCCAGCACCTCGATCGCCGAGTTGGGGATCTTGGCCGCCCCGAAACCCGTTTCGCGCCCCCAGACGGCAAGCACGATCGAACCGGGGACCCCGTAGGTTCTTTCGATCTTCTTCAGCGTCGAGGCATATTGCGATGCAAAACCGCGGCCGGTGCCCCCCAGCCGCTTCAGCCGATCCTCGTTGAAATAGGGCGCCGGGGAGGAGAATTCAGCCTGCGTCTGTTTCTGTTGCTTCGGCGGCGGGAAGCCGGGAGGGGCAAGATCGGTCAGGCTCCAGTTGAGTTCGACGCCCGCGAAGGACGCGCGAAACGCCCGCTCCGAAATACCGTTCTTCTGCGCCTCCGGCCAGAGATCAGCCTGCACCCATCTCTCGAATTGCGCTTCGACATCTGCTTGCGAAGCGGAAAGAACCGACGAGCATGACAGCGTCAGCAGCGCCACCGTTGCGATCACGAGGCGGCCGAAAATGCTCCTGTTCATGCTTCCCCCTAGATTGCCGTACGTGCTCGGAGCGCCGCTTGCAGTGTTCCTTCGTCGAGATAGTCGAGCTCGCCGCCGACCGGGACGCCGTGGGCGAGGCGCGTGATCTTCACGTCCAGCCCGCTCAGCTGGTCGGTTATATAGTGTGCTGTCGTCTGCCCCTCGACGGTCGCATTGACCGCGATGATTAGTTCGCGGATGCCGCCGGCGCTGGCGCGCTCGATCAGGCCGCGAATGTTGAGGTCATCAGGCCCGACGCCATCCAGCGGTGAGAGGGTGCCGCCGAGTACATGATAGGTCGCGTTCAAGGCGCCGGCACGCTCCAGCGCCCAGAGGTCAGAGACATCCTCGACGACGATGATGACGGATTGGTCGCGCCGGTCGTCCGTGCAGACCGTGCAAGGATCAACCGTATCGACATTGCCGCAATGGGAGCAGATCTTGACCTTGTCATAGGCCTCGCCCATCGCATTCGACAGGGGGCCGAGCAGCTGGTCTTTCTTCTTGATGAGGTGCAGGGCAGCCCGGCGCGCGGACCGCGGACCGAGGCCGGGCACCTTCGCCAGAAGCTGAATCAGTTTTTCGATCTCGGGGCCGGTGACTCGCTTTGCCATGAGCGGTTATTAGCCCATATGTTGCAAAAACGGAAACAGCTTGGGAGCGCCGCTCGATGAAAATCCTCGCCATCTGCATTGGCAGTGCCGAGCGGCTACCCGGCAAGAGCTACAAGACCGGCATCTACAAGCATCCCGTCGGCGGCAACGTGCTCGTCGATGCCGAGGGGCTTGTCGGCGACGCCATTTGTAACCGGAAACACCATGGTGGCGTCGACCAGGCCGTCTATCTCGAGGGTTCGCTGACGCTCGACTGGTGGTCAAAGGAGCTTGGGCGGCCAATCGAGCCGGGCACGTTCGGAGAGAACATAGTGATCGACGATCTCGATAACGGCATTGTCTCGGTGGGCGATAAATTCATAGCCGGCGATCTTGTTCTGGAGGTCACCAGCGCACGCATTCCTTGCGCCACTTTTGCCGCCCGGATGGGCGACCCGCTGTTCATCAAGCGCTACACGCAGGCAGCGCGGCCAGGCATCTATTGCCGCGTTCTTCACGGTGGGGCAATCGCAACCGGAATGACGGTCGACTATCTGCCCTATGACGGCGAGAAGGTCACGATGCCGGAGATGATCGCGACCTTCGGCAAGACACTCGCGGCGCAGGATCGCAGCCGCTATCTCGCAGCACCGATCCACTATAAACTGCGCGATATCTTGGCAGTGCATTCAGGCGCCTAGCGCAGGCGCGCCTCAAAGGCCGCCAATGCCGCCCTTCCCTCCGGCCACTCGCCGAGCCCGCTCTTCTCATTGATGTGACCGCGGGCACCGATACCCATGAATTCGCTACCCCAAGCATCGGCCTTGGTACGCGCATAGTCGAGCGAACCGAAAGGGTCGTCGCTACTGGCTATGACAAGCGACAGGAACGGAAGGGCCGTGACAGGTGGATCGGCAAAGCCGGCAGCCTCCGGGGGGAAAGCCGGCGAGCGTGGGTCCGGTGGCGCGACCAGCAAGGCGCCGCTGGCGCGATACGTGGCCCGCCGCGCCCAATGGGCAACCAGAAGGCAGGAGAGGCTATGGGCGACGAGAAATGGTTCGTTCTCCGATTGTCCGGCAGCCCGGTCCAGCGCGGCGATCCAATCCTCGAGGTCGGGCTGATCCCAGTTTGAGGGCGAAAACCGCCGCATGCGGGGATCGGCCGCCTCCCATCGGGACTGCCAGTGTGCTTCGCCAGACCCGCCAATGCCCGGCACCATGATGATATCTCGCATCGCTTCCTTCCTGTTGCTCGACGCATAAGCTGCGTGAGATAGTCTACAAACGACATAGGAAATCATCGGAAAAATCATCGTTCAACCGATGAATTAAAGGCGAATAATGATGGCTGGTTTCATGAGCCGACAACTCGACCCGACCGACATGCTGATCGTCGAGATCATGCAGGCGGACGGGCGCATCTCTGTTTCCGAACTCGGGCGCAAGGTCGGTCTGTCGCAACCGGCTGCGTCCGAGCGGCTGAAACGCCTGGAAGAACGGGGAATCATCGAGGGTTACGGCGCCCGCGTCAATGCCGCGGCCCTCGGGCTGGGCATGATGGCCGTCGTTCGGCTGCGTACGAGCCACGAACATATCCGCAGCTGTCTCAAGCAATTCTCGGAAATGCCACAGATTGTCGAGGTTCTCAGGCTGACGGGAGAGGATTGCTTCGTGTTGAAGGTCCTGGTCCCCTCGCCGTCCGAGCTTGAAATCATCGTCGACAGCATCGCGCGCTACGGCGCAGTGACGACCTCCCTCGTATTGCGCGGCGAACCGATGAAGCCGATCGGCCGCGAACTGGTGAAACTGGCGCGACACCACCTCTGACGTGATTTCAACCACTGCCACTTGCTGACGAGGCCGACGCTCCTAGTTTTTCACGCACGGAGTGTAGATCGAAGGAGGCTCGCATGTCCATCGCAAGACTTATCGCGGCGGCAGTCATCGCCGCAACGGCCACCACCTTCCTATCAGCGACGCCGGCGGCCGCCCGCGTCAAGGTCGGCTCGCTTGGCTGTGACATATCTCCCGGATTTGGCGTGATCATCGGTTCGAAACGGACGCTCAACTGCATATTCACCCCGTCTTCGCCGGGACGGCCGAGCGAACGCTATACCGGTACAATCACCAAGCTTGGCATTGATATCGGCACTCTGGCGGGCGGCGGAATGATTTGGCTCGTCTATGCACCGACCAACCGGCTGGACGGCGCTCTGCAGGGAAGCTACTCCGGCGTCGCAGCCAATGCGACTGTCGGCCTCGGTGTCGGGGCTAATGTCCTTATCGGCGGTTTCGAAGGCTCGATTGCGTTGCAGCCGGTCTCGGCGGAGGGCACGTCCGGTCTCAATATCGCGGCAGGCGTTGCTAACATGATTCTGACCTGGGTGCCGCCGGCACCACCGCCACGGGCTCCCAAGCGGCATATCTCACAGCGATAGCCTAGCGCATCGCGATCGCGACCGCAGCGCCGGCCATCGTTCCGGCGCTGGCCCTATTGGCCACACGAATAGCGCGGCGGCTTTTCAGGAAGCCTCTCGCCTTCGCCGCGAGCAGCGCCCAACTGATATCGATGACGACCAGCACCAGAAGCATCGTCCCGACGAGTTCGGCCCAGCCGACCATGGTCACGGCGCGGATGTTGATGATCGAGGGCAGCAGCGCCATATAGAACATCATGATCTTCGGGTTGCCGAGCGTCACCGTCATGCCAGCGAGGAAAAGCTTTAGCGGCGATTGCGTGTCGGGTAGCGATTCAGCCTCACGGTCCGGCGAGGCAAACCACATCTTCCAGGCGAGATAGAGCAGATAGCAGACGCCGAGCCACCTCATGGCAACGAAGGCGTAATGGAAGGTTTCGGCAATCGCGGCGAGACCGGCAACGGCGCAGGTCAGCCAGATCGCCTCGCCGAGCCACATAGCCGCCAGGAAGGGAAGAACGTCACGCGCGCCCTTGGAGATCACACGGGCGACGAGGGCAGCAACACTCGGCCCCGGAGAGCCGGCAGCCACGAACAGCGCGCAGGCAAAGACGAACAGGCTGGTCAATGTCATCCGAATCCCCCTCACATGACGGAAGCGGTGCCAGGTTCGGCCGGCACCGCTCCTTCGGTCTACTGGCCGATCAGAACGGCATCTTGAAGCCGGGCGGGATCGGCAGGCCAGCGGTCAGCGCCTTGGTCTTCTCAGCCGCGGCGGCTTCCGCCTTGTCCTTGGCATCCTTGTGAGCGGCAACGATCAGGTCTTCGAGAATCTCGACATCGTCTTCCTTGAATAGCGACGGGTCGATCTTCAGGCTCTGCATCTCGCCCTTGCCGTTGAGGACCACGGTAACGAGGCCGCCACCCGACTTGCCTTCCGCATGGAGTTCGGCGATTTCCGCCTGCATCTTCTCCATCTTGGCCTGCATTTCCTTGACTTTGCCCATCATGCCCATGATGTCGCGCATCGTCTCGCTCCTTCTCGATATCTCAGAATATTATGTCGTCGCCGGGCAGGATGTCGCCTTCATCGGATTCGGCAGCGGCGGGCGCCTTGACCTCCTCTTCCTCGTCCGGCTCCGGTGCCCGCACGCGCACGTCGATGATCTTGGCGCCCGGAAACTGCGCGAGGATCGCCGCCACATCCGGGTCCTGCCGGGCGTCGCTCACCTGCTGCGCCTTGGCGCTGGCTTCGGCCTCGACGATTGTCGGCTGGCCCTGCTCGCGGCTGAGGCTGACGATCCAATGGATGCCCGTCCAGTCCTTGAGCTTGACCGCCAGTTCGTTGAGAAGCGTGCCGGGGGCGCCTTCGGTCAGATTGACGTCGAGGCGACCGGGTTCGATGCGAACGGGACGGACGAAGTTGCGCACCAGCGCCTTGATCTTCGCATCGCGCTTGTCACCTGCTAGATTGGCGAGATCGGCGATGGAATTGACCGGCACCAATGGCTTCGGCGCCTCGGTGGGCTTCGTCTCGACACGCCCGACCGGCACGTAATGCGGATCGGGATTGGGAACCGCACGCAGCATGGCGGTCGGCCCCACGGGCTGCGGACGCGGTATCGGGTCCGTCGATCGCGCCGCCAGATTGCCCTGATAGTTCACCGTTGCGCCGCCACCGCTGTTGCCCGACGGCGCAGACGGACGGCTTCCACCGTTCGTCTCGGAAAACTCCGCGAGGCGACGGGCAGCATCCTCAGGTGCCGGTAGATGCGCGGCATGCGCCAGTCGGATCAGCACCATCTCGGCGGCGCCGGCCGGGCGCGAGGAGCCTTCGGCTTCCGGAATGCCCTTCAACAGCATCTGCCAGATGCGCGACAGCGCCGTCACCGCCACGCCCTGGGCGAATTCCGCAGCCTTTGTGCGTTCGATCTCGCTGAGCGAAGGGTCGTTCGCCGCGTCCGGCACATACTTCAGCCGCGTCACAAGATGCGTGAAATCGGCAAGATCGGTCAGCACCGCAACCGGATTGGCACCAGCTTCGTACTGGCTTTCGAATTCGCCCAGCGCCGCAGCAACATCACCTTTGACGATGTAATGAAAGAGATCGACGATGCGAGCGCGGTCGGCAAGGCCGAGCATGCCGCGTACGGCTTCGGTCAAAACGGCGCCGCCGCCATGGGCGATTGCCTGATCAAGCAGCGACAGACCGTCACGTGCCGAGCCTTCGGCGGCGCGGGCGATCATCGCCAGCGCATCGGGCTCTGCCTCGATGCCTTCCTTCGATGCGATCGTGGTGAAGAGGCCAACGAGATCCGAGGCGCTGATGCGGCGCAGGTCAAAGCGCTGGCAGCGCGACAGGACCGTGATCGGCACCTTACGGATTTCGGTGGTGGCGAAGATGAATTTCACATGCTCGGGCGGCTCTTCGAGCGTCTTCAGCAGGCCGTTGAAGGCCTGCGTCGAAAGCATGTGCACTTCGTCGATGATGTAGACCTTGTAGCGCGCCGAAACCGGACGGTAGCGCACCTGCTCGATGATCTCGCGGATATCGTCGATACCGGTATGAGAGGCGGCGTCCATCTCGATGACGTCGACATGCCGGCCTTCCATGATCGCCTGGCAGTGCTCGCCGGGAATGCGCAGATCGATCGTCGGCTTGTCGACCTCTGAGGTCTTGTAGTTCAGGGCGCGGGCAAGGATGCGGGCCGTCGTCGTCTTGCCGACCCCGCGAACACCGGTCAGCATGTAGGCCTGCGCAATGCGGCCGGTCTCGAAAGCGTTGGTCAGGGTCTGGACCATCGGCTCCTGGCCGACCATCAGATCCGTGAAATCCTTGGGGCGGTATTTGCGTGCCAGTACCCGGTATCCGGTGCCCGTCGAGGCGGCATCTTTTGATTGTCGCTCGGTGTCGCTCATCGCCCTGCTTAGCGCCCGGACTCATCGGGCAAAGGATGGAGAGAAGGGTGGGAGGCTGGCACGATGACCCGTGCCGGGCTCGTTAGGGCTGCTTCCTTCCGGACCTGACCCGGTTGGCGAGTGGCTCGTCCACCACCAACCTCCCGGATGCACATATCGGCAATATCGCCATCAAAAGCAAGCCAAGCTTAAAAAAAACTGCTAGCCTCAAGAAAACATGGACGAATGCCTGTTGGACGATTTCAAGCTCGACCGTCGGTTGGAAAGCGATAGCGACAGAGTTATGCAGACGGGGCTCTGCGATCTCAGGCTGTCGAAGGACGCCCGTTGGCCGTGGCTGATTCTCGTACCGCGCAGGACGGATGTCACCGAAGTCTTCGAACTGACCCCGCTCGATCAGGTGTTGCTGACATTCGAGACGGAGATGGTCGCCTCCGCCCTGAAGAAGATCACCGGCGCCGCAAAAATCAATATCGGGGCCCTTGGCAACATCGTCCGTCAGCTGCATGTTCATGTCATTGCCCGCTTCGAAGGCGATGCCAATTGGCCAAATCCGGTTTGGGGATTTGGCAAGGCTGAACCCTATGCGGCGGATAAGAGAGACGACCTTATAGAGAAGTTGCGGGAAGCCCTTTCATCATGAGCCGTTCGCTTTTCGATTCGGATGTTCCGCATCCGGAACCCAGCAGCCTGACTGCCTTCGCTGCCAACGACCTGATCCGCGATTCCGAACATCGCGACGAGACTTCCGTCGACAAGGCACTTGCGAAGGAAGGAACGCATATCTTCGCTTTTGCGGGCGACAAATTGGTATTGAAGCACGACGGACAGGTGCTCGATCCGCTGTTTGCCCGTTACGAACTGAAAGACCTGCAGCCGAACTGGGACGAAACAGTGCTGCTCGGCTATCGCAAGACCGGCGAGCCCCGGCTTGCGGTTCCCGTCGGCGTCGCGGAAGAGGAATTGGCTAGCCAATACAAGCCCTCGGACGGGCGCTCGCTATTTCGCGAGATGCTGCTTGATGAAGTCCTTCTCGGTGAGTTCGCCCAGGGCGCAAGCCTCATCCGTTGGAACCGGGACAACAAGTTCTGCGGCCGCTGCGGCTCGACCATGGAAATCCATATCGGCGGGTACAAGCGCGTCTGCTCGGCCTGCGGACACGAAATCTTCCCGCGCACCGATCCCGTCGTCATCATGCTGACGATCGACGAGGAACGCGATCTCTGCCTGCTCGGCCGCAGCCCGCATTTTGCGCCGGGTATGTATTCCTGTCTCGCCGGTTTCGTCGAGCCGGGTGAGACGATCGAGAACGCCGTGCGGCGCGAGACGTTGGAGGAATCCGGAATCCACACGGGAAGGATCCGCTACCACGCCTCGCAACCCTGGCCGATGCCGCATTCACTGATGATCGGCTGCTACGCCGAAGCCAGGTCCGAGCACGTGAAGTTCGACAGCCAGGAGCTGGAGGACTGCCGCTGGTTCACGCGTGCAGAAACGCTTGAGGTGCTCGAACGCCCCGGCGCGACCGGCAAAGCCCCGCCACCCAAGGGCGCGATCGCCCATCGACTGATGCGCGATTGGGTAGAGTGGAAAAGGCAATAAGGCCTGACAGAACGAGGCCCCTGATATGGCACGCTCCGAACGCCTTTTGACGCTGCTGCAAACCCTGCGGCGCTATCGCCGGCCGGTCAGCGGCGCGGTGCTGGCAACAGAGACGGGCGTCAGCATCCGCACGCTTTACCGCGATATCGCCAGCCTGCAGGCACAAGGGGCTTTGATCGAAGGAGAGCCTGGCCTCGGCTATGTACTGAAGCCGGGCTTCATGCTGCCGCCGATGATGTTCTCGCTAGACGAAATCGAGGCGCTCGTTCTCGGTTCGCGCTGGGTGGCGCGCGCCGCCGATCCGCGACTTGCCGCCGCCGGCGCCGACGCGCTGGCGAAGATCGCGGATGTGCTGCCGCAAGAGATGCGCGACGAAATCGAGACATCGCCGCTGCTCGTGCATCTGCGACCGCCCGTTGCCGACAAGGCCGATCTCAGCGCCATTCGCAAGGCGATCCGCAGCGAACGAATCCTCAAGCTCACCTATTCGGACGAAAGTGGAACCGTCTCCGTCCGCAATATCTGGCCTTTCGCACTGAGTTATTTCGAGCATGTGCGCGTTGTTGTTGCCTGGTGCGAATTGCGTCGGGATTACCGTCACTTCCGCACGGATCGGATCGTCGAAATGACCCCCCAGGACGGGCGCTATCCGCGCCGGCGCGCAGTGCTACTCAAGGAATGGCGGGACCAGCAAGAGATTGCACCCTGACTTCGACGCTACTGCCATAAACTGACAGTGGTTAGCGCTATTATCGGTATCAATCCAACAGGAGGACCGATGATGACGAGCCTGAGACTCACCCGATCGACGCGTGGCAATCATCCTGTCGAGGACACCGCCGCTCATGCAGGATACCCGCAATCCACGCTCCTGCGGATGATGCTGAACGCGTCGCGCCACATGGCACGGAGCAAGTATCCGCGCCTCGATCCAGAGACCATGCCCGAGACGATGAAACGCGATCTCGGCTTCGTGGACTGGGGCCGCCCCTGCCACGAAGGATAGACCGCGACAGCGCAACTCCCAAGACGCGTAAACGACCGCCGCCGCTGCCGATGAGCGCAGCGGCGTTTCTTCGCCTGCCACCATCTCACAACGAGGACCATCGATGAACAGCCCGAACCTCATCATTCTCTACGTCAAGGACCCGGCCGAAAGCGCCGGTTTCTACCGATCGCTGCTTGGCCGCGAGCCGGTGGCCGAAGCTCCGAACTTCGTCGCTTTCGCGCTCGACGGCGGCTTCACGCTCGGCCTCTGGCGGCTGAGCAAGGTCGCGCCGCAGCCCTCTGCCACCGGTAGCCGCGCCGAGATCGCCTTCATGGTTCCCGGCGAGAACGGCGTGTCAACGCTTTACGAAGACTGGCGCAAACGCCAGCTACCCATCGCGCAAGATCTGACGGATATGGATTTCGGTCCAACCTTCGTCGTTCTCGACCCGGACGGCCATCGCTTGCGTGTCTGTGAGCCGGATAAGTAAGCTATAACGGAAAAGAGCGCCCGCCCGGAGGCGCCCTTCTCATTTCTGCAACTGCCCCCGCATCGGGTGGCCCTTGTAGACGCCGAGAATACGGACCTTCTCGGAGAAAAACCGAAGTTCCTCCAGTGCCCGCCGGACGTTCGGATCGTTCGGATGTCCCTCGATATCGGCATAGAACTGCGTTGCGACAAACTTGCCGCCGAGCTGATAGCTCTCCAGTTTGGTCATGTTGATGGTGTTCGTCGCAAAACCGCCGAGCGCCTTGTAGAGCGCGGCCGGAATGTTTCGGACGTTGAAGACAAACGTCGTAACGAGCTTCTCCTCATCGGAATTGCGATGCGCCCATTCCTCGTCGCGCGAGAGGACGACGAAGCGGGTGACGTTGTCCTCGGTGTCCTCGACGTTCTCCGCCACGATGTCGAGACCATAGAGATCCGCAGCAAGACGCGGCGCCAGCGCGGCCATCGAGCGATCACCGGTCTCCTGGACGAGCCTTGCAGCACCTGCCGTGTCGCCGGCGATTACCGGCTTCCAGCCGTGCGAGCGCACGATCTTGCGGCACTGGCCAAGTGCATGGATATGGCTGTGAACCGTGCGGATCTCATCCTTTGTCACGCCAGGAAGCACCATCAGCTGGAAGCGGATCGGCATGAAATATTCGCCGATGATGTGAAGGCGGGACTCCGGCAGCAGGTGATGAATGTCGGCGACGCGACCGGCGATCGTGTTCTCGATCGGGATCATCCCGATATCGGCATCGCCGTTCTCGACCGCCACGAAGGCATCCTCGAACGTCTGGCATGGCAGCGGTTCCATGGTCGGAAACATGTCGCGGCACGCCATGTCGGAGTTCGCGCCGAACTCGCCCTGGAAGGCGATCCTGTTGGTCTTGATGTTCATGGAAAATCCGTCACTTCGTTCTAGCGGAGAGAATGTGCCGCGCCTTCTCAAGGTCGGCGGGAGTATCGACACCGAGCGGAACCGTGTCAACGATCTCGACATCGATGCGCATGCCGGCCTCCAGCGCACGCAGTTGCTCCAGCGACTCGCGCTTTTCCAGGACCGATGGTCCAAGCGTTACGAAACGCTCCAGGGCCGACCGGCGATAAGCATAGAGGCCGATATGGTGATAGAGTGGTCCATCGCCGTAAGGTGCCGTCGCGCGCGTGAAGTAGAGAGCCTTCAGACGGCTTTCGGAGAGCGGTGAACCGACGACCTTGACGATATGCGGTGCAGTCTTGTCCGCCTCGTTATCGATTGCGATCGTTAGTGTTGCGATATCGACGCTCGGGTCTTCCAGAGGGCGCAGTGCGGCGCGAACCGTCTCCGGTTCAATCGTCGGCAGATCGCCCTGCACGTTGACGATGAACTTGGCCTGCCCTTCCGGATCCACCTTCCTGAGCGCTTCGTAAATGCGGTCCGAACCGGACTGATGATCCTTGCTCGTCATGACGACCTCGAAGCCCGCCTCGGCAACGACATCAAAGACCCGCTGGTCATCGACGGCGACGACGACGCGGCCAATCTCGGCTTCCTTCGCCCGCAACGCCACCTGCACGATCATCGGCAGACCGCAAATATCGGCAAGCGGCTTACCCGGAAGACGGGTCGATGCCATGCGGGCCGGGATCAGCACGAGCACGTGATCTAAATTTGGACTGGTCATTGTTCGGGCCTTCTAATCCGGGCGGAAAGGTGTCAAAAAGTCTCACGCAGCAGCCCATTTAGACTGTTGCAACGAATAGCCAAAAGACATAGGTTCCGCGCGATTTCAAGATGGTCCGGTTTTATGTCTGCCGGCTGCAAGGGGAGCATTGCAGATGAATTCATACGTGAATACGGCTGTGGGGGCACTGCTCGGGACGGTTTTCGTTCTGATGTCCGTCTCCATCGCGTCGGAGGGAATCTTTCATTCGGAGAAGCCGGAGAAGGAAGGTTTCGCGATCGTAGCCGAAGAGGCACCCGCCTCTGGTGGCGGCGAGGCCGCACCGGCTGCAGCCGTTCCGATCGCGCAGCTGCTTTCGAAGGCAGACGCCAAGGCTGGCGAAGCTGTCTTCAAGAAGTGTCAGGCCTGTCATGACGCGACCAAGGGGGGGCCGAACAAAGTTGGCCCGAACCTCTATGGTCTCGTCGATCGTCCGATCGGCACGCACGAGGGCTTTGCCTATTCGTCGGCCATGAAGGACTTCTCCAAGGGCGGCAGCGAAAAGTGGACCTTCGATCATCTGAACCACTTCCTGGCAGCGCCGAAGAAATATGTTGCGGGCACGGCGATGGGCTTTGCAGGTCTTCCGAAGGACACGGACCGCGCCAACGTCATCCTCTACCTTCACACCCTCGCCGAGTCGCCGGTTCCGCTTCCGGATCCGAACGCACCGGATAGCGCGACGCAGTAAGCGTGCTCGTTTGCTGAGAGAATAGAAGCCCGGCCTGCGCCGGGCTTTTTCTTTGCGCTAGACGCCAAGCAGCAAGGCCCAGAACGACACGGAGATGGCGCCGAGTGCCGTCGTTAGCGTGATCGTCGATGCCGCCAGGCTGTGGCCGACGCCGAAACGATTGGCGATCAGCCAGGCGTTGACGCCCGTCGGAACCGACGAAATCAGCACCAGGGCCGCCGTCCAGTCGCTGGCGAGCCCCACCAGATGGCTGGCCGTCCAGACGCAGGCCGGCAACAGCAGGAGCTTGAAGCCCGAGGTGACGCTTGCGATGCAAGCATTGCCGGATATCCCGTATTTCTCGAGCGCCATGCCGAGCGAGATCAACGCAACCGGTCCGGCGACGCCGGCAATCTGATCGACGATGGATTCCACCGGCCCGGGCATCGTGAGGCCGAGAAGATGCATGGCAGAGCCTCCGGCCAAGCCGATCACCAGCGGGTTTCGCACGAGGTTCTGGGCAATCTGGCGGGCCACTTTGGCGATGCTCCGCTCCTGCTTGCCGGAGATCTTGTGTTCGGCGCGCTCCATCATGATGGTACCGATAATCATCATGACAGGCAGATGGACCGCAATCAGGATCGAGAGCGGCACGAGCCCCTTGTCGCCAACCGTTCGCTGCACGAGCGGCAGGCCGATGAAGATGGTGTTGGCGAAGGCTGACGACACGCCGGCGAGCACGCCGATGCGATCATCGCGCCCGAAGAAGCGCGTCGCGGCGATATGGGCGGCGATCCAGGTCACTGCAACACCGGAGAAGTAGGCGATCCAGAGCCTGAACGGCGACGCCCCGTGAAACTCTGCCGCCGCGATCGTACGGAACAACAAGAGCGGCACGGCGATCTTGAAGACGAATTCGCTCAGCGCATCGCCGATCTCCGCCTTCATCACCCGCAGTTTCACGGTCAGCCAGCCGATAAGGATCATGATGAAGATGGGAAGGACGTCGAAGATGATGGCTGACATTCAGTGCGGCTGCCTTGCGAGGGAATATGCATGCGTAGCAGCAAATCGGCCGGGATGACAAACATGCGCGACACAAAAACAAAAAAAGCGGGCCTCGCCCGCTTTTCCGCATCCGGTCTTGCCGGATAGCCGGCTTGCGATGCTGCCAGTCCATCCGTGGTCAGCGTCGCTCCGGTATCGTCGAAGGGTATCATTCCCTTCTGTATTGGGCGCGGCCCGCGAGCCGCTGATGCCAATCTCGTTGACGTTGTTTATAGGACAGGAAAATGACACGGGGATGACGTCTGGACGGCATTTTTGCGAAGAGCCGAGGCAACCCGCAAGCGGCCGATTGTGGCGCATGTGGTTTCGAATCGTACCAGCGTCACCGGCATTTGGGCCGGTGAAAATGCGGACTGGCGATTCGCGCTGTCAGCGCCACCGCCCCACCCCTGCCTTCAACGGCTCTTGTGCCCGCCGCCAAAATCATGCGATGTCCCATGTCGGCTGGGGAGACCAACATGGGGGTAAATTTTGCCAACAGGTAAAGTCAAGTGGTTCAACCAGGACAAGGGCTTTGGGTTCATCACGCCGGATGACGGAGGTACCGATATCTTTCTGCACATCACGGCCGCTCAAAGAGGCGGAATCGACACCGTGAAGGAAGGCATGGATGTAGCGTTCGAAGTCGCACAGGACCGACGAACCGGCAGAACCTCTGCCGACAATGTGCGGCAGGTTTGAAGTGATCCGTGCGGCCGAAAGGCCGCACTGACTTTGCCGCTCGGAGACAATATGAAGCGTAGCTTTGCTGTCTGGCTCTTCCTGCTTGCGGCCGCCGGGCCGTCGTTCGCCGATGACGCGAGCTCCAAGCTTGCGTTCTTCTACGATAGCTGCGTTTCCTCCGGCCCAGACTTCGAGCGCACGTCCGAGCGTGCGAAAACGGACGAATGGCCTTCGATGGCACAGGATCTGGCGCTGACCTTCACGCCGATGGAAAACCCGGAAGCGCTGGAAGGGTGGATTATCAGTGGCGGCGAAAGCGAAAGCTTTCAAGCACTGGTGGTCTCCCGGGCGAATGTCGGAGGCAAGATCGTCGAAGGCTGCACGGTGGCATTGGGCGACGTCGACGCAGCCGTCTTCGAAAAGGCATTGGTCGAGAAGGTGAACGCAGTCTCGGCAGGTGAAGAGCAAGGGCAGGATCGCGTCTACAAGCGATATACAGCCAGCATCAACGGGCGCAGCGAAGCGATCACCCTGACGCTTCCGCTCTACGCAAAGGGTTCTGATCAGATTATCGCCAGTGCCGTGGCAGAGCAGCAGATCGAACATTAGGCGCGAAACGAGACGCTCCGTCGGCTCGCGCCTTTAGGCGCTATGAGATATTAACGCCGGAAGCGCGGCGTCCGATATGGAATGCCTATCACCGTTCCCCCATCCTTATGACGAGGCGCCACGAGCGCCGCGGAACCAAGGCACGGAGAACAGCAATGTACTTCGAACTCAAGGATAAGACAGCTGACGTTCTCGCCCGGTGCCGGAGACGGGAGCAACTGTGCGATCTTCCGCTCGATCTAATCTCCTCGGAGGACGAGGCATACGGCATTCAGGCAATTGCCGAGGATTCGCTCGGGGCTTCGAGCGCAAAGGCTATGCACTTGTCGGCAGTCGCGAATCCAGGCGCATCCTCGGTTTGACCAAGCCGGTCGTTTCCGAAATTCGGGCGTCAGCCCTGATCATGGGAATAAAGCAATTCAGGCTGCCGCCGGGCGCCATCGGTGCTCAATGCGAGTTTGTGTTTAGCATACTTGCGACCTTTCCCCCGAGGCAGGCGAAGCGGTTGACCGGGCATCGGTGGCGAGCGCCGTAGTGGGCTGTCATCCCGCCATCGGCATCCTCGGCCGGCGCACAGGTCAGAGCTTTGTCGGGAACAATTGCGGCCATTGTCGACTTTGGGCCGCATGTCGCCACGCCCTGCGGACCCTGCGTAGACGCGATTGATCTTGATCGCCTGGCAGATATCGAGGTGAACGTCTTCCTTTTCGGTGACACCGTGTTCGCCGGCAATTCTTGGACATCCTCTGGGGGCCGTCGTTTGGCTTGCCTGGTCAACATTTGGCGGCCGATTTCGGACCGCTCGGTCAGGTTGATTGCATACTCAGCTGACCGTCTCGCCAACCACCAGAACCCATACATGCGTTCTCAAAGGAAGCTATTTGTCGCGGAGATCAAGAAAACGCGCCGTGTTTTTCAAGGCTGCCATCAAAAAGCGACGTTCCTTTGGAGAAGGCCAACCGCGATGGGAAGCGCGTCCGCAATGAACTTGCGCTGGGCGCACGACCAAACGACGAAAGGCAATAGGATGGTGAGCAGGAACCTCCCCCACGAATATTTTTTCCTCAACGGCTCCCGTTGCGACGGGCCGGTTATCGGCCATATCGATGGCAGACCGATCCCGGCTCGCGTGGTCGACATTCGAGGCAGCCGCTATCGTTTCGTCGGCATTGCCCGCCGCGATCGACGCGGCAGGCTCGATGTGTCCGCCTTTGCGCAAGAACGAGTGGCTTGTCGTACCTGACCTCATCTATGCGGCCGTTGCTTGAAGCACAGCTTGATGAACCATCACCGTCTTGACCAACGCCTCGTGGCATTTGATCCGCAGCAGCAGAGCACTTTGCGAAGGCATAGATAGGCTCAAACGGCATTTCCGCTTCCCATGCGGCGAAAATTCGCTAAGACCGATCACCGGCTATCACCAAAAACCGGGACCTTCCCTTTCATGACCAAATTCGATGTTCTGACTGTCGGCAACGCTATCGTCGATATCATCGCGCGTTGCGACGACCAGTTCCTCATTGACAATAAGATCACCAAGGCGGCGATGAACCTCATCGATGCTGAGCGCGCCGAACTTCTCTATGCACGCATGGGGCCGGCGGTGGAAGCCTCCGGCGGCAGCGCCGGTAATACGGCAGCCGGTGTCGCGAGCTTCGGCGGCAAGGCCGCCTATTTCGGCAAGGTCGCCGAAGATCAGCTCGGCGAGATCTTCGCCCATGACATCCGCGCACAGGGCGTTCACTATCAGACGCAGCCGAAGGGTACGTTCCCGCCAACCGCGCGCTCAATGATCTTCGTGACCCACGACGGCGAACGCTCGATGAACACTTATCTCGGCGCCTGCGTCGAGCTCGGGCCCGAGGACGTCGAGGCCGACGTCGTCGCCGAGTCCAAGGTCACCTATTTCGAGGGCTACCTCTGGGATCCGCCGCGCGCCAAGGAAGCGATCCGCGAATGCGCCCGTATCGCCCACGAGAACGGCCGCGAGATGTCGATGACGCTCTCCGACAGCTTCTGCGTCGACCGCTACCGCGGCGAATTCCTCGATCTGATGCGCTCCGGCACTGTCGATATCGTCTTCGCCAATCGCCAGGAAGTGCTGGCGCTCTATGAAACCGACGACTTCGAGGCGGCGCTCAACAGCATTGCCAAGGACTGCAAGATCGCAGCCGTGACGATGAGCGAGGACGGCGCCGTGATCCTGAAAGACACGGAACGCTTCTACGTCGATGCCATCAAGATCAGGGAGCTGGTCGATACGACGGGCGCCGGCGATCTCTTCGCATCCGGCTTCCTCTACGGCTATACGCAGGGCCGGACATTGGAAGATTGCGGCAAGCTTGGCTGCCTCGCGGCCGGCATCGTGATCCAGCAAATCGGCCCGCGGCCGATGAAGTCGCTGGCTGAAGCCGGCAAGCAGGCTGGGCTTATTTAAAGGCCTCGCCTGGATACGCGCCCCAGATTTCCGACTGCGCCACCCAACCTTCGGCGCCGTCGCTCTTGGCGAAGCACCAATCGCCATTGCATTCACCGATGTTCATCATGACGCCGGGCTCCAGCTTGGCAATAATGCTTGCCGAGGGCAGGGCATCACGGCGCATGTTGACATAGACGGACTTGCCCTTGCCCTTCATCCACGGGGCAGCGATCGCCGCACGCGAGCCTGACAGCAGCGATTGGTTGACCCAGCCCTCGGTGCCGTCGGCATCGCGAATCTGGCGCCAGTTGTCGTATTCCTGGATGATCTCGACGGGCAGGCCGGCCTTCAGATACATCCAAGAGGCCGCATAGTCCGTGCCCGGGCCGATGCGCAGGTTGACGCGCTTGGACTTCAGCGTGACGAAACGCGGCAGCGGCAGGCCGCTCGGTCCCTTTGCCGCCTGCGCGGAGGCCATTTCGGCCGTTCCCGCCGAAAGCACGAAACCGATCGCAAGGGCGAGGCAAGATTTCAGGACTTTGCTATGCATGGGACTTCCGTTTGCTCAGATGAGGGCAGGACTGCTGCCTGATTCCGGGAATTTGACATTCCTGCGCACGCTGGACGAGTTTTGTTTGTCTTCGCGTGCGGGTCTGGTAGAAATTGCCCGGAACGGGAAAATTATCCCGCGTCTTGGTTAAGGACCTCTGAACAAGTTAGCGCCGGCGCACATGACGACGAAGAAAAAACCGAAGGTCTACATCACGCGGAAGCTGCCCGACGCGGTCGAGACGCGCATGCGCGAACTCTTCGATGCGGAACTGAATATCGACGATATGCCACGCTCCAAAGCCGAGCTGATTGCCGCCGTCAAAAGCGCCGACGTGTTGGTTCCGACGGTCACCGACCGGATCGACGCAGCCCTGATCGAGGAGGCCGGGCCGCAGCTGAAGCTGATCGCCAGCTTCTCGAACGGCACCGACCACATCGACGTGGAGGCTGCGGCCCGCAAGGGCATCACCGTCACGAACACGCCGAATGTGCTGACCGAGGACACTGCTGACATGACCATGGCGCTGATCCTCGCCGTGCCGCGCCGGCTGGGGGAAGGTGCGCGCGTGCTGACCGATCAACCGGGTGAGTGGGCCGGATGGTCACCGACCTGGATGCTCGGGCGGCGCATCCACGGCAAACGCATCGGTATCGTCGGCATGGGCCGGATCGGCACCGCCGTCGCCCGCCGCGCCAAGGCCTTTGGCCTCTCGATCCACTACCACAACCGCAAGCGGGTGAACCCGGCGACCGAAGACGAGCTGGAGGCGACCTATTGGGAGAGCCTCGACCAGATGCTCGCTCGTGTCGACATCGTTTCGGTCAACTGCCCGTCGACGCCGGCGACCTTCCATCTGCTTTCGGCCCGCCGTCTCGCGCTGCTGCAGCCGACCGCCTACCTCGTCAACACCGCCCGCGGCGACGTGGTCGACGAGGCCGCGCTGATCAAGAGCCTGCGGGAGGGCAAGCTGGCGGGCGCTGGTCTCGACGTCTTCGAGAATGAGCCGGCGGTCAATCCGAAGCTCGTCAAGCTCGCCAACGAAGGTAAGGTCGTACTTCTGCCGCACATGAGTTCGGCGACGATCGAAGGCCGTATCGACATGGGCGACAAGGTGATCATCAACATCCGCACATTCATCGACGGACATCGCCCGCCGAACCGCGTGCTGCCCGGCCGCTAAACCGAGACCGGCTTGCGCATCTCGATCGACGTCGTGCGTGTGAAGCCCGGATGCGTGTTTTCGGCGGTCTTCTCGAATCCCCAGCGCACGAAGACGCGATGGTTTTCGACGAGCTCGACGCGCGTCTCGAGCCTCAGCGACGCTAGCGCGCGAGACCGCGCCACCTCTTCCGCAACCGCCAGGAGCTGGCGGCCGATCCCCCGACCCTGAGCATCCGGGGAAATCGCCAGCTTGCCGATATAAAGGCAGTCATTCTCCGGCCGCAGGAAGACGCAGCCGCGCAGGACTTCGCCTTCCGTAGCCGCATAAACGATTTCTAAACGCGCCTTGTCGGCAAGGCTTGGCAGCGTCAGTTTCAGGGCCGAAGATGGTGGATCGATGCGGTCGTTCATATAGGCGAAGGACGACAGGATCAGCGCCAGCAGCTCGTCCCACCGCTGAAAACCTTCATCGATGCGAACGATCTTCATGACGCGTGGCTTTGCCTTTGGCGCCGTCGCTTGTAGCGAATCGTATCGAAGCGGGCGGCAAGCGCATCGTAGAGCAGCAGTCGGCCGATTAGCGGTTCACCGGTGCCGGTGATCAGTTTGATCGCTTCCATCGCCATCAGCGTGCCGATCACGCCGGTCAGCGCACCAATGATGCCGGTTTCCGCACAGGCCGGGATCAGGCCAGCCGGCGGCTTCTCGGGAAAGAGATCGCGATAGGTCGGGTTCGGTGTGCCATCTTCCGCCGTCTCGTAGGGCTTCAGCACTGTGACGGAGCCATCGAAGCGGCCGACGGCGCCCGTCACCAACGGGATTTGCGCCGTCTCGGCGGCATCGGCTGCGGTATAGCGGGTATCGAAATTGTCGGAGCCATCGATCAGGAGGTCGAAGCCTGAGAGGTGACGGCGGGCCGAGTCCGGCGAAAAGCGTTCCTCGAAGCGAATCACATTGACGTGCGGGTTCAATCTGGCGATTGCAAAGGCTGCACTTCCCGTCTTCAGCTCGCCGATCGTGCCGGAATCGTGAATCACCTGCCGCTGCAGGTTGGAAAGCGAAACGCGGTCGTCATCGGCAATGCCGAGCGTGCCGACGCCCGCGGCCGCGAGATATTGCAGGACCGGCGCGCCCAGCCCGCCGGCCCCGATCACCAGCACATGCGCGGCCTTCAGCTTCTGCTGGCCTGCACCGCCGATCTCGGGAAGCAGGATATGACGCTGATATCGCGCGATTTCTTCCGGGCTCAGTGGTTCCATGGGCGCGATGCTACCACGGCCTTTGGTTGTGGGGGAAGCGGCATCGCTCACTCGAAAACCTTTCCGTCGGCAACGGTGAAGAATTGCGCGCGCTCACCGAGCGCGCAGAACATGGCGCGGTCCGTACCCGTCATGAAGGCCTGACCGCCCAGCGCGTCGATGAGGTCGAAAAGGGCGGCACGCCTGCCTTCGTCAAGATGCGCGGCAATCTCATCGAGCAGCAGGATCGGCGCGTGGCCGGTGAGATTGGCGACCAGCCGGGCATGGGCAAGGATCAGTCCGACCAGCAACGCCTTCTGCTCGCCCGTCGAACAGCGCGCTGCTTCCATCTGCTTTTGCCGGTGGCGGACGATGAGATCGGCGCGATGCGGACCGACGAGCGTACGGCCGGCCGCGGCATCGCGATAACGGCTTTCGGCAAGCATGGCGGCGTACTCGTCCTCGAGATCGACAGCGGGGCGCGAGAACTGGCCGTCGATAAAGCCAGCGAGTTCGAGCGCGGCAGCCGGAAATGGCGAGGTATCGTGCGTTTCCTCGATGAGCCGGGCGAGGAGGCCGAGCATTTCCTGGCGCGCCATTGCCATGGCAATGCCAAGGCTCGCCATCTGCTGCTCGATGCCGGAAAGCCAAGCGGGATCGAAGCGGCGCTCGTCGAGCAGCTTGTTGCGACCGCGCATGGCGCGCTCGAAATCGCTGGCGCGGCGACCATGAGCCGGATCAAGCGAGAGCACGAGCCGGTCGAGAAAACGACGGCGCTCGGACGAGCCACCGGTGAAGAGGCCATCCATCGACGGCGTCAGCCACAGGAGGCGCAGATGATCGGTCAGTTCATCGGCCGATTTCGCCGGCGTGGCATTGATGCGCAAACGCCGAGAGGCACTGTCATCGGTGGTGTCGACGCCGGTGCCGATCTCCACCTCGCCCTCCATTCCGTCGAGTTCAGCGAAGATCGCAAACCCGCCGCTCGCACCGACGCGAGTGATATCGCCATATGTGGCGCGGCGCAAACCGCGGCCCGGCGACAGCAGGGAAACGGCTTCCATCAGATTGGTCTTGCCGGCACCATTGTCTCCTGTCAACACCACATGCCGGCCGTCGAGCGACAGCGAGACTGACGCGTAGTTGCGAAAGTCGGTCAGCTTTAGACGGGACAGGGAGACCTTGTGCGGCATACGAGATCCGGATTCGTGGTGCCCGAGAGCTAAGCGCAACGAGGGCGGATGGCAAGGGTGAGAGGCGCGATACGGACACCGAGGACGCACATGGGCGTACACCTCGACTTGCCATCGACGCGATAGAAACGGCGGAAGCTGGCGCCGATCACAGCAGGATCGTATGATACAGCCGAGACCGGGGGGCGAGTAGGGTGCGACGCTTGACGAAAACACGGATGGCGATAGGCGGTGTGGCGGCCATGTTGGTTGCGTATCTGCTCGTCGCTTATTTCTTCATTCCGGAAATATGGATTCATCGCGACGCCGGCCGCATTGGGGAATTTGGCCCAATGGTCACAACCACCGAACAGGACATTCCTGGCGACCCGATCAATGTTGGGCTTGTGGGCTCGAAGGAGGACGTGCTCCGGGCATTCGCATCGGCCGGATGGGATCCAGCCGACAAGATTACGCTACGTACGTCGGCCGAAATCGGCTTGAGCGTCGTGCTCGATCGACCCGACCTCGACGCTCCGGTGAGCGCCCTGCTGTTTGAGGGGCGCAAGCAGGATCTGGCGTTTGAAAGGGCAGTGGGCAAGAGCGCCGACGAGCGCCACCATGTACGTTTTTGGCTAACTAGGAGCGCCGGTGCGGACGGGCGTCCGCATGCGGGATTGAACTGCATCTGGATCGGCGCTGCAACGCCGGTGCAGAAGGCCACAAAGGGGCCGGCCGGCATTATCGGCCCGGATGGAAACTGGGTGACGCAATGTCCGGCGGTACCCGAACCAAGCCTGGCAACCGCGGTGCTAGATCGCGACGACCCAGTCTATGACATTCCGCTGCAGAAGGCCCGGCCGTGGCGACTGAAGGCCCGACAGGGTGACATCTATCGCGAGAGGATGGTCGATAACGCCAGAAGCGAAAACAGAAGCGATTATTGAGGCGCAATGCTGCCCTGCGTCGCAGCGGCTTCATCTTGCGGCGTTGACGGCCTATATGAGAACGGTCGCGGATTGCGACGTGCCGGAGTTGACGATGGATACGGAAATACAGGGCCGCGCGGTGCATGTGGCCGCCATTCGCGAGCGCGCTGAAGCCGAAATGAAGGCGATGGGGATCGACGAGGCGTTCATCGATCGACTGGTCGAGACGTTCTACGGTCGCGTGCTCCAGCATCCGGCGCTCGGACCGGTGTTCGACGCCCGGCTCTCCGGCCGCTGGCCCGAGCATATGCAGAAGATGAAGAGCTTCTGGTCATCAGTCGCCTTCCGCAGCGGCGCCTATGGCGGAAAGCCGGTACAGGCGCATACAGGCGTCGCGAACATGTCGCCCGATCTCTTCCCGCAATGGCTGGCGCTGTTTTCGGAGACGCTCAGTGACATCGCCCCGAACCCGGAAGCCAAGGCTTGGTTCATGGCGACCGCCGAACGCATTGCCACGAGCCTGACGCTGTCGCTCTTCTACAATCCGGCGCTCGACGATCCGATGCGCAAGCCGGCCTAAGCTATTTCATCAAGCAACCCGCTTGTAGAAAAGCGTGGTGTCGCAGAGGCCGCCTTCCGGCCACAGCGCGTAGTCCGGGATCACACCGACCCGCTCCCAGCCAAGCCGTGGATAGATCGCCTCGGCGTCGCTGCCGGTTGCCGTGTCGAGCACCAGGATCATCTTGCCGCGGGCGGCAGCTTCGCGCTCGGCGGCATCCATCAGCAACCGCGCTAGCCCCTTGCCGCGAGCCGAGCGATGCACCAGCAACTTCTTCAGATCGCCGCGATGCGGCTGGTTCGGCATCTGCGCCGCACCGACCTGCACTGTGCCGACGGCCCGACCGTCAATCTCGGCCACGAGAAGCAGCGTTGCGCCAGATGCGACGGCATCGGCGACGACGTACCAGTAAGGCGCGGCATCGGCATTGCCATAGGGCTGCATGAAGCCGACCGATGCGCCGCCATTCACGCAATCGGTCAGCACCTCGCAAAGGTCGGGAATTGCCGCGCGGGCTTCTGCCGCGTCGAGAAGGCGGATCGTGGCTATCATCATTCTCTCCTGAAGTGAATTAGCGCCCGCGGCGGTCGAGCACGACGCAGTAGCGAGCGGGTATGTTGCCGGGGTTGTGAAAAACGTGACCCTCGCTGACGGGCATGAACAAGCAGTCACCCGGCAGGAGTCGGTGGACCGTGTCGCCCGTCGTCATTTCCATCTCGCCGTCGAAAAGCCAGATATGCTGGGTCATGCCGTTGCTTGCCGCATGCGGAGGGAAACTGACGCGGGCACCGGCCGGGAATTCGACGTCGACGATATCGACATCCGAGACGGTTCCGGGCGGTGAGACGGAGCGGCGCATGTAACCCGTCTCCGGATCCCGCCAGACCTGCTGATCGTGCCGGCGCGACAGCGGCGAGACCTCGCCCTCCTCGGCAAAGAAGGCCGAGAGCGACAGGCCGAGCGCTGCACAAACCCTGGCAAGCAGCGACGCCGTCGGGCTCGCTTCGCCACGCTCGATCCGCGAAATCATAGCCCGGCTGACGCCGGAGGCGTTGGCAAGATCATCCAGCGTCAAATTCTTCTCGATCCGGAGCTTGCGGATGCGAAGGCCAATCGCCGTTTCCAGTTCCTGTTCCATCATCCGATCCAATAATTCCACTATAATAGAAAATGCACACTCTGGTGATGGAATCAAGCGCTATGTTTAGGCCTACGAAACAGCGATTTATCGTAAACGAATCCCTGCTTTTCCGCTTTGCGGCAAGGGGCGGCGCTGCTATATGGCGCGCATGAGCACCAATCCAACGACTCCGCTTTCCCATATCCGCAACTTCTCGATCGTGGCCCACATCGACCACGGCAAATCGACGCTTGCTGACCGCCTGATCCAATCGACCGGCGGGCTGGCCGAGCGCGAGATGTCCGAGCAGGTGCTTGACAACATGGATATCGAGCGCGAGCGGGGCATCACCATCAAGGCCCAGACGGTGCGCCTGCACTACATGGCCAAGGACGGCGAGACCTATATCCTGAACCTGATCGACACGCCCGGGCACGTCGACTTCGCCTATGAAGTCTCACGCTCGCTCTCGGCCTGCGAAGGTTCGCTGCTCGTCGTTGACGCCAGCCAAGGCGTCGAGGCTCAGACGCTTGCCAATGTCTACCAGGCGATCGACAACAACCACGAGCTGGTCACCGTTCTCAACAAGATCGACCTACCGGCGGCCGAGCCCGACCGCATCAAGGAACAGATCGAGGAAGTGATCGGCATCGATGCGTCCGAAGCGGTGCTGATTTCGGCGAAGACCGGCCTCGGCATTCCCGATGTTCTGGAAGCGATCGTGCAGAGGCTGCCGGCGCCGAAGAGCCCGGGCGGTGAAAAGGCACCGCTGAAGGCATTGCTCGTCGATAGCTGGTACGACACCTATCTTGGCGTCATGGTTCTTGTGCGCGTCATCGACGGCGTGCTGACCAAGGGTCAGACGATCCGCATGATGGGTACGGACGCCAAGTACCAGGTGGAGCGCGTTGGCGTGCTGACGCCGAAGATGGTCAATGCCGACAGCCTCGGCCCCGGCGAGATCGGCTTCATCACCGCTTCGATCAAGGAAGTCGCCGATACCCGCGTCGGCGATACGATCACCGAGGACAAGCGCCCGACGGCGCAGGCCCTTCCCGGCTTCAAGCCGGCGCAGCCGGTGGTTTTCTGCGGCCTCTTCCCGGTCGACGCGGCCGATTTTGAAGATCTGCGCGCTGCGATGGGCAAGCTCCGCCTAAATGACGCCTCCTTCTCCTTCGAGATGGAATCGTCAGCCGCCCTCGGCTTCGGCTTCCGCTGCGGCTTCCTCGGGCTGCTGCATCTCGAAATCATCCAGGAGCGTCTGGAGCGTGAATTCAACCTCGATCTGATCGCGACGGCGCCTTCGGTCGTCTACCAGCTGACGATGACTGACGGTAGCGAGCGCGAACTGCACAACCCGGCCGATATGCCCGATGTCGTCAAGATCGACGAGATCCGCGAGCCCTGGATCAAGGCGACGATCATGACCCCGGACGACTATCTCGGCGGCATCCTCAAGCTCTGCCAGGACCGCCGCGGTATCCAGACCGAACTCACCTATGTCGGTACCCGCGCGATGGTGACCTACGAACTGCCACTGAACGAAGTCGTCTTCGATTTCTATGACCGGCTGAAGTCAATTTCGAAGGGTTACGCCTCCTTCGACTATCACCTCGAAGGCTACCGCGCCGGCAACCTTGTGAAAATGTCGATCCTCGTCAATGGCGAGCCGGTCGATGCGCTGTCGATGCTGGTACACCGCGCCGCCGCCGAGAAGCGTGGCCGCGACATGTGCGAGCGGTTGAAGGAACTAATCCCGAAGCACATGTTCAAGATCCCGATCCAGGCCGCGATCGGCGGCAACGTCATTGCCCGCGAGACCATCTCGGCACTGCGCAAGGACGTAACGGCGAAGTGCTACGGCGGCGACGCCACCCGTAAGCGCAAACTTCTGGACAAGCAGAAGGAAGGCAAGAAACGCATGCGCCAGTTCGGCAAGGTGGAGATTCCGCAGGAAGCCTTCATCGCCGCACTCAAGATGGGCGACGAGTAAAGCATCATTTTGGCCCGGCCGGCACGCGACGCATGGCCGGGCTGCTATCTGGATACCGCTCTGCTTCAGCTGCAGGCCATATATTCCTTCACCAGCCCTTCATAGGCGTCCATCTCCGGCAGCGCCTCATAGCTGCGGGCTGCGCCGGTCTCTGCGAAGGGCAGCTTCTCGCGCGTCCAGGTCTCGATGAATGGCCGGAACCAGCGCGGATCGTCCAACATCGTCGGACGCAAATTGACGAACCAGTCCATCCCCTCGGACCGTGTGAACATCCAGGTCATGCAGTGGCCGCAAAAATAGTGGTGCGCCTCAGCACCGTGCAGACCGCCGATCACCGGCTCCCCCTCGGTGATCTCGAAGCCTTCCGCTGGAATGGCGGCACTCAGCGAATAGGCGCTCGACGACATCTTCTGGCAGCCCGTGCAATGGCAGGCCATGGTCAGCAGCGGCTTGGCGTTGATCTTCAATCGCACACGTCCGCATCGGCAGCCACCCTCCCAAGGCAGATCTACTTCGGTCATCACGGCCTCCCTTTCATCATGCTCAATCTAGTGGAGGGCGGCGCGCCGTCAAACCGCCGGCTTCCGACCGCACACAAGCCGGCGGCGGCGTGGCCTTAGAGCATCGGGAAGTTACGATCTCGCTCTGACATCTGCGCGACGGGCAGCGGCCAGGCGATCGAGATCCTGGGATCGAGCGCGTTGACTCCGCCTTCGGCTCCGGGCGCGTAAGGCTTGTCGTGCAGATAGATCAATTCGCAGTTTTCCGTCAGCGTCTGGAAGCCATGGGCGAAGCCTGGCGGGATCATCACCGAACGCGCATTCTCGGCGGAAAGAACCTCACCATGCCACCTGAGATAGGTTGACGACTGCGGCCTGAGATCGACGGCGACGTCGAAGACGGCTCCGGCGAGACAGGAAACGAACTTCGCTTCGTCATCCGGGGGCCGTTGGAAATGCATGCCGCGAATGGCCCCCTTTGCCTGTGTCATCGTGTGATTGATCTGCGCGATGCGGCCGATGCCGAAATCGGCAAGCTCCTCGGTGCAGAAGAAGCGTGAGAAGAAGCCGCGCTCATCGCCAAGCCGCTGACGCTCGATGACGAGGAGGTTGCTGAGGGCAGTGGGGATGCGGGTGAAACGGGACATGGAACTCGATCGGAATGTTTTCAAGATAGCCCGGCGGAACGCTTTATCGACTTGTTTCGGTCGACGCAAACTTGACCTGACATTGAAAAAGGGCTCATTAGCAACCACTGTTCGAGAGCACTGATTTGGGCAAAGTACTTATCACCGGAGCCTCCGGATTTGTAGGCCGACACCTCCTGCGCGCACTTGTAGCACAGGGAGCCGATGTGCGTGCAGTCCTTCGGCCGAATGCAGTCGAAAAGGTGCAGACCGTCGCAGCGATTGAGGTTGTAGAGAGCCCTTCGCCTTTTTCCGAGAGCGAAACCTGGTGGGCTGATGCTCTTAGCGGGATCGATACAATCGTCCACCTGGCGTGGTACGCGGAACCTGGAAAATATTTGACGGCGCCGGAAAATCTGGACTGCCTCACCGGCACGCTGACGATGGCGAAGGCTGCAGCAACGGTAAGCGTACGCCGCTTTGTCGGGGTCGGCACGTGCTTCGAATACGACGTCAGCTTCGGAAAGCTCTCAATAGAAACCCCATTGAAGCCCCTTACCCCTACGCAGCGGCCAAAGCAGCGGCCTTCATCGCCCTGTCGCAGTGGTTGCCGGCGCAAAGCGTGGAGTTTGCGTGGTGCCGACTTTTCTATCTCTATGGCGAAGGCGAAGATGAGCGTCGCTTCGTGCCGTATCTTCGGAAATCGCTGGAAGCGGGGCAACGGGCCGATCTCACCGAAGGAAGGCAGGTTCGCGACTTCATGGACGTCCGCGATGCAGCCGCTCGCATATGCGAGGTCACCTTCGGAAAAGCCACGGGCGCTATCAACGTTTGCTCCGGTGTTCCTGTGACCGTGCGGGAGCTCGCAGAGCGAATCGCCGATCAGTATGGTCGACGAGATCTTTTAAACTTTGGAGCGCGGCCCGATAATCTTGTCGATCCGCCCTTCGTCTTGGGAGTGCCATAGTCTTGGATACAGCACCAACGGATGTCCGCGTGCTTTACGAGCAGCGGGGCCTGCCGATCTTTCAGAATCGAATGTATGACACCTTGGAGGACGCGCTGGCCTCGCCGCGAGGCGACATATGTTTGGTGGAAGATCTCCGCACGGGTCTCGTTCGCAATGCTGCGTTTCAGCCCGATTTGATGATCTATGATACCTCCTACCAGAACGAGCAGGGCCTCAGTCCGATGTTTCGTCGCCATCTGGACGAGGTCGCTGCGATCATCACGACGAACATGGGCCGGAAGAACCTTGTCGAGGTTGGCTGTGGCAAGGGGCTTTTCCTGGAGATGCTGGAAGAGCGCGGTGTCGAAATCACCGGCTTCGACCCTGCCTATGAGGGAACAAACCGCCGAATTCGCCAAGAGTATTTCCAACCTGGCAGCGGGATTGAAAGCGATGGCCTGATCCTCCGGCATGTTCTGGAACACATTCCGGACCCAGTCGCATTCCTTGGGCAACTGAAGGAAGCCAACGGCGGGCGTGGACACATCTATATCGAAGTTCCCTGTTTTGATTGGATCTGCGAGCAGCGGGCATGGTTTGACGTCTTCTACGAACACGTCAACTATTTCAGACTTTCGGATTTCCACCGAATGTTCGGGACGGTTGTCGCGAGCGGTCGGATCTTCGGCGGTCAGTACCTCTACGTTGTCGCCGATCTGGCGACATTGCGTGATCCGACGATTGACCAGAACGACCGCGTAAATATCCCCGACGATTTCGTCGCGAAGCTGGAAAGCATCAGCCCTGGCGAAACGCAAACGGCAGTGGTCTGGGGTGGTGCCTCGAAGGGCGTCATATTTTCGCTTCTGAGACAGCGAAAGGGCCGTCCCGTCACGGCTGTGATTGACATCAATCCTTCAAAGCAAGGCAAGTTCCTGCCTTTGACTGGATTGAAAGTTCAATCCCCGAGCGAGGTTCTGCCGGAACTGCCGCCAGGCTCCGATATCTACGTGATGAACCGCAATTATTCTGAAGAGATCAAGAAAATGTCGAACAACGCCTACAACTATGTCGAGGTTGACCGTGGTTGATTTCAAGAGCGAAGTGGCCGACCGTATTGTCGCGATCCAAGGCAACGAAGACTTCAAAAGAAGCGCTTCCGATTTCCTGCGCAAGTCCGTCGAACCGAAGTACTCCTACAACTACTTCTGGATGGGTCGCCCGATTATCCAGTACCCCCAGGACATGGTCGCCATGCAGGAGATCATCTGGGAGACGCGTCCGGACCTGATCATTGAGACAGGGATCGCGCATGGCGGCTCACTGATCCTGAGCGCGTCCATGCTTGCTCTCCTTGATATGGCAGACGCGATGGAAGCTGGCGTTACCTTGGACCCCCGCACCTCGAATCGGCGTGTTCTCGGCATCGATATCGATATCCGGGCGCATAACAGGGCCGCCATCGAAGCGCACCCGATGGCGTCGCGCATTCAGATGATTCAAGGGTCGAGTATAGATCGGGGCGTCATCGATCAAGTCCATCAGATCGCCAAGCCGTTCAAACGCGTTCTGGTGTGCCTGGATAGCAACCACACGCACGATCATGTACTGGCCGAGCTTGAAGCCTACGCGCCCCTGACTTCGGTCGGCAGCTATTGCGTCGTTTTCGACACCCTGATCGAAGACATGCCCGCGGAGGCTTATCCTGACCGGTCGTGGGGACCGGGTGACAACCCCAAAACGGCTGTGTGGAAGTATCTCGAAACGCATCCCGAATTCGAGATCGACCGATCGATCGACCAAAAGCTTATGATCACCGTGGCACCAGACGGCTTTCTGAAGCGACACAGATAGAACTCTCTGGAATCAGAGTTCTTAGCCCGGGAAATACCATATGAAAATCGTCATTCTCGCGGGTGGATACGGCACCCGCATCTCCGAAGAGAGCCACCTGCGGCCAAAGCCGATGATCGAGATCGGGGGTCGTCCGATTCTCTGGCACATCATGAAGATCTACAGCCATTTCGGCTTCAACGACTTCGTGATCTGCCTCGGCTATCGCGGCTACATGATCAAGGAATATTTCGCCAACTACATCCTGCACTCCGCGGATGTCACCTTCGACATGGAGCGCGGCGAGACGACGTACCATGCCACGAAAGCGGAGCCGTGGCGCGTGACGCTTGTCGAAACGGGCGAAGGTTCGATGACCGGCGGGCGCCTGAAACGCGTCGCGAACTATCTCGACGACACGTTTTGCCTCACCTACGGCGACGGCGTTGCCGATGTCGACATCAAGGCGTTGACCGAATTTCACCAAAGCCATGGACGCGAGGCGACGGTGACCAGCGTGGTACCGCCCGGGCGCTATGGCGCATTGATGACCGAAGATCAGCAGGTCATGAGCTTTACCGAGAAACCGGCGGGCGACAACGGACGCATCAATGGCGGCTTCTTCGTGCTCAGCCGGTCGGTGCTGGATCGTATCGAGGGGGACTCCACGCCATTCGAGGGAGCACCACTGGAAGGACTTGCCAGCGACGGCCAGCTGATGGCCTTCCCCCATGACGGCTTCTGGCGTCCGATGGATACGCTGCGCGACAAGAACCAGCTCGAAGAACTCTGGCAGAGCGGCCATGCACCGTGGAAAGTCTGGTCATGAGCCAGCTGCCGGATCAGCGTTTCTGGTCAGGCAAACGCGTCTTCCTGACAGGCCATACCGGCTTCAAGGGGACGTGGGCGCGAATATGGCTTTCGCGGCTCGGCGCTGAGGTGACCGGCTACGCGCTCTCGCCAGCGACGACGCCAACGCTGCACGCCCTTGCGGGCACCTCCGGGATGGCTGCCGAGACGATCGCCGATATCCGCAGCGGGTCCGCCCTTGCGGATGCGCTTCGCGTGTGCGATCCCGATATCATCCTGCACATGGCGGCGCAGTCGCTGGTGCGCCGCAGCTATCTCGAACCGGTTGACACGTTCGATGTCAACGTCATGGGGACGATCCGTTTGCTGGAGGCGGCGCGGCCGCTGGAAGCGCTCAAAGCCATTCTCGTCGTGACGACAGATAAGGTCTATAGCAACGACGAAAGCGGCCGGCATTTCGTCGAAACCGATCGGCTTGGCGGACATGACCCCTACTCCGGCTCGAAGGCCGCAGCCGAGATCGCAACGGCGACCTACAGGGACTCCTTTTTCCGTCCGAAGGGCGTGCATGTCGGCACCGCGCGCGGCGGAAACGTGCTCGGTGGCGGCGACTTTTCGGAGGACCGCCTGGTTCCCGACATCGTCCGCGCTGCCATAGCCGGGCAGATTCTTGATATCCGCAACCCGCTTGCGACGCGTCCCTGGCAGCATGTGCTCGACTGCCTGAACGGCTATTTCCTGTTCTGCGAGGCGCTGTACAACGGGACTGCGTCGGTGGAAGCGCTGAACTTTGGGCCATCCCCTGACGAAGCGCAAATTCCCGTCGGTTTTGTTGCCTCCTCGGTCCAAGCAGCCATGGGGCTCGGGCAAACCTGGCAGGATACGTCGGCGGTCGACAAGCCGCGCGAGATGCACGCGCTTGGTCTCGATCCTGGCGAAGCCTATCGTTGCCTCTCCTGGCGGGCAAAGCTGAGCCAGACCGAAGCGATAGACTGGGCTGCACGCTGGTACGATCAATGGCGCCGGGGCGAAGATGCGCTCTCGCTCGTCGCTGGCCAGATTGATGCTTTCACGAAAGGCTCCTAACCGCATGTCTCACCAATGCCGTTTCTGCTCAGCGCCGCTGACGACCGTTGTCGCAGATCTTGGATCGACACCGTGGTCGAACTCCTTTCTACCAGATGCAGCCGCGATCGCCAAGGAGCGCTCCTTTCCGTTGAAGGTCATGGTTTGCGCGGAGTGTTTCCTGGTGTTGGTTTCCACGCAGAACTGAGCCGGTTAGGCGCATAATTTCCATTGAGAATTGAGCCATGTGAACCTTCCCCCCAACGCGGTGAGCGACGGGGGCCACGGAGTGATCCACATGGGACTTTTAAACATCATCCGTCGGATGGCGCTGCGCGAGAAGCAGTCGATCCGCGAGATCAGCCGGCGCACTGGGCTGTCACGCAACACGATCGCGAAGTATTTGAGCGCTGGTACGATCGAGCCGACGTTCACGGTACCGGAACGTCCGAGCAAGCTCGATCCTTTTGCCGACAAACTTGCTGGCTGGCTGAAGACCGAGGCCGGGAGGTCGCGCAAGCAGCGCCGAACGCTGAAGCAGCTTCATGCGGATCTGGTGGTTCTCGGCTTTACCGGCTCCTATGGTCGGGTCGCCGCGTTCGCCCGCGACTGGCGGGCTGAGCAGCTGACAGCGGGCCGCGGCATATTCGTTCCGCTGTCTTTCCGCCCAGGCGAGGCATTCCAGTTCGATTGGAGTGAGGACTATGCCGTGATCGGCGGCGAGCGCACGAAGCTTCAGGTCGCACATATCAAGTTGTCGCACAGTCGGGCCTTTCTGGTCAGGGCCTACCTGCTGCAAACGCACGAGATGCTCTTCGACGCCCACTGGCACGGCTTCCGTGTGTTCGGCGGCGTACCTGGTCGCGGCATCTACGATAACATGAAGACGGCGGTCGATCGTGTCGGTCGCGGCAAAGAGCGGCAGGTCAACATCCGTTTCCTCGCGATGACGAACCACTACGTCTTTGCGCCAGAGTTCTGCAATCCCTCTGCCGGCTGGGAGAAGGGGCAGGTCGAGAAGAACGTCCAGGATGCTCGCCCACGACTGTGGCAACAGATGCCTGACTTCCCGGATTTGGCGGTATTGAATGCTTGGCTGGAACAGCATTGCCAGGACCTGTGGCGGGAGACGGCGCATGGCACCTTGCCCGGCACAATCGCAGATGTTTGGGCTGATGAGCGGGCAGCATTAATGGCACTGCCACCCGCATTTGACGGCTTCGTTGAGCAGAGCAAGCGCGTCTCACCGACATGCCTGATCACCTTCGAGCGCAATCGTTACAGTGTGCCAGCATCGTTTGCGAACCGGCCTGTCAGCCTGCGCATTTATCCCGAGAGACTGGTCGTTGCGGCCGAGGGCAATATCCTATGCGAGCATGAGCGGGTCATTGAGCGGAGCCACGATAAGCCGCCACGAACGATTTACGACTGGCGACATTACCTTGCCGTCATCCAGCGCAAACCCGGTGCCTTGCGCAATGGTGCGCCCTTCCTGGAATTGCCGCTGGCCTTCAGACAGTTGCAAGATCAGATGCTTCGCCGCCCCGGCGGTGATCGTGAGATGGCCGACATCCTCGCTCTGGTGCTTCATCACGACGAACAGGTCGTCGTCAGGGCCGTGGAACTGGCTCTGGATCAAGGCGTGGCGACCAAAACGCATGTGTTGAACCTGCTGCATCGGCTGATTGATGGCAAGACGACCGACGGTCCCGACATCGATACGCCACAGGCACTGACCCTGCTGCGCGAACCCAAGGCCAATGTAGAACGCTACGATGGCTTGCGGGTCCGGATCGTAGGAGGTCGTCATGCGTCATGACCCCGCAAGTGCTGCCGTCGTCATCATGCTGCGTAGCCTGAAGATGTATGGCATGGCCCAGGCCGTCACGGACCTGATCGAGCAAGGTGCTCCCGCCTTCGATGCGGCCGTGCCAATCTTGTCCCAGTTGCTGAAAGCCGAGATGGCCGAGCGTGAGGTCCGCTCGATTGCCTATCACATGAAGGCTGCTCGCTTCCCAGCCTACAAAGACATCTCCGGATACGACTTCGCCGCCAGCGAGATCAACGAGGCCACCGTGCGCCAACTGCACCGATGCGAGTTCATGGATGGGGCGCAGAACGTTGTCCTTATCGGTGGCCCTGGCACTGGAAAAACGCATGTCGCGACCGCTCTTGGAATCCAAGCCATCGAGCATCATCGCCGAAAGGTCCGCTTCTTCTCGACCATCGAACTGGTCAATGCTCTCGAGCAGGAGAAGGCTAAAGGCAAGGCGGGCCAGATCGCGGAGACCTTGGTCCGCCTCGATCTGCTCATCCTGGACGAGTTGGGATACCTGCCGTTCAGCGCCTCAGGCGGAGCACTACTCTTCCACCTGTTAAGCAAGCTCTACGAGCGGACCAGCGTCGTGATTACCACCAACCTCAGCTTCAGCGAGTGGGCAACCGTCTTCGGCGACGCCAAGATGACGACCGCTCTGCTCGATCGTTTGACCCACCGTTGCCATATCCTGGAAACCGGTAACGACAGCTTCCGCTTCAAAGCCAGCTCGGCTGCCGCAGCACAGAAGAAAGGAGAAAAAGCCAATCCCTTGACCAAATCCTGATCAGAAAACCATACTTAGAGGTGGCTCACTTCTTGGTGGAAAAACCGGCTCAGTTCCGCGTGGAAACCAACATCCTGGTTCAAACGACCGAGAACGTGCCGGCGGACGCAATTTTCAACGCCGACTATGCCTACCTCTCATCGTTCTCGACCAGCTGGCTCGAACATGCCAAGCGCTACGCCGAGATGATGACCGAGGGCTTCGGACTTTCGGCAGCTTCGACAGTGGTCGAAGTCGCCTCGAATGACGGCTATCTCCTGCAATATTTCGCAGCCAAGGGCATCCAGGTGCTCGGCGTGGAACCGGCCGCAAATGCAGCAAAGATCGCGCAAAGCCGCGGCGTGGCGACCAAGGTGGCGTTCTTCGGCAGGCAGACCGCCCAGGCGCTGGTCGAGAGCGGCGTGCGCGCCGACGTGACGGCCGCCAACAACGTCCTTGCGCATGTGCCAGATATCGCCGATTTCGTCAGTGGCTTTGCCATCCTATTAAAGCCGGACGGCGTTTCGACATTCGAATTCCCACATCTTCTGACGATGATCGATGGCATCCAGTTCGACACGATCTATCACGAACACTACTCTTACATGTCGCTGCTCGCGGTCGAGCGCATTTTCGGCGCTTGCGGGCTGAAGGTCTTCGATGTCGAGGAGATTCCGACGCATGGCGGATCGTTGCGCGTCTTCGCACAGAAGGCGGAAGGCGCCCGCGCTGTGACAGACAGGCTGCTTGCGCTCCGCGCAAAGGAAGAGGCCTTCGGCCTCAAGGAGATGGCGACCTACGAACGGTTCGGGACGCGGATCGAAGGCGTGTGCGAAGCGTTCAAGGCCTTCCTACGTCAAGCCAAGGTCGCAGGCAAAACGGTCGCCGCCTATGGCGCCGCAGCCAAGGGCAACACCTTCCTGAACGTCTGCCGCGTTAACGCCGACGACATCGTCTTCGTCGTCGACCGCAGCGACATCAAGCAAGGCAAGTTGCTACCGGGAAGCCATATTCCCGTCTATGCGCCGAGCCATATCGAAGCCGCGAAGCCGGACTATCTCGTCATCCTGCCGTGGAATCTGACCGACGAGATCGTCAAGTCGAACCAGTATATCCGGGCATGGGACGGACGTTTCGTCGTGGCGATCCCGACGCTACGGATTCTTTGAGATTGATGAAGTAGAGCGATGCTGGTTGGCATCGCTCCGTTTTCTGGGGTCGCACGCCTGTCCTGCGGAGGTGCTTGGTAAAGCTGCGGTCAACGACGTGGAGGTCGTGGACTCGTGGAGTTCAGGTGTGGATATCGTTCGGGCGGCGCCTGTTTCACAGACAAGCGGTGCTTTGTTCGGATCATGATGTGCCCCCACAATCTGCCTTTCGCGCTTCTCTGGGTCCCTTTGCGTGATCTGGCCCGGTCTTCGCGGGACCTCCGGAGACAACGCAACATTTCAAAAATCGATGGCGACCACATGTCGCAAACAGACACCAAACGGACGCAGGAGCCATTGATTTATCAACGCAATTCACCGCAAACGCGTCGAAATTTGAGCCGGCTAGAGTCAGTTTATTCAACCAGTGATTGACTGTGGCGCGGCATGCCTATTTGATCGAAACGCCCTCGCAGCCGCAAAAAATCGCCCATTCCGTAGCCTGGTGATAGAATGGAGGCCAAAAAATCACGGCCTCAGGAAGCGTCGCTCGCTGTTTCATTTGGGGGCTTGCAACGCCAGACCTTTACGATAGGTTGCGCATTGACCTGAACGTAACTGGTCACGGGAACAAACGACTAATAAAAGGCGCAAAGCCTAGAAAGGTGGCCCCCATATGAGCTTTCTTACGAAAAAATTCCTGGCTTCAGCAGTGTTTGGCTCGCTGCTGGCCGTGTCGGCGCACGCAGCGACGCTCAACATCCACAATGGCGGCGACCCGCAGTCGCTCGACCCACAGAAGCTATCGAGCGACTATGAGAACCGCATTGCAGGCGACATCTTCGAGGGCCTCGTAACGGAAGACCCGAAGGACGATCCGATCCCGGGGCAGGCCGAAAGCTGGACTGTCTCGCCTGATGGCAAGGTCTATACCTTTAAGCTGCGCGACGGCATCAAGTGGTCGGACGGCCAGCCGGTGACCGCAGGGGATTTTGTTTTCGCCTTCCAGCGCCTTCTCGATCCGAAGAATGCCGCCGAATACGCCTATCTGCAGTTCACCATCAAGAACGCGGAGAAGATCAACAAGGGCGAGATCACCGATTTCAGCCAGCTCGGCGTCAAGGCGATCGACGACAAGACGCTCGAGATCACGCTGGAGAACCCAACCCCCTACTTCATTAACGCGCTGATGCATTACACCGCCTACCCACTGCCGAAGCATGTGGTTGAGGCGAAGGGCACTGACTGGGTCAAGATCGGCAACATCGTCACCAACGGTCCGTACAAGCCGACCGAATGGATCCCAGGTGCGTCCGTCACAACCGTCAAGAACGACCAGTACTACGGCGAGAAGGACCTGAAGATCGACGGCGTCAAGTTCTTCACGCTCGAAGACCAGGAAGCGGCTCTCAAGCGTTATCGCGCCGGCGAGTTCGACATCATGACCGACTTCCCGACCGATCAATACGAGTGGATGAAGAAGAACCTGCCGGGTCAGGCGCACGTGACGCCGTTCCTGGCCAGCTACTACTACGTCCTCAACGCCCAGAAGCCGCCGTTCAACGACAAGCGCGTCCGCCAGGCGCTGTCGATGGCCGTCAACCGCGACGTGATCGGTCCGAAGATCCTCGGCACCGGCGAACTTCCAGCCTATTCGTGGGTTCCGCCGGGCACTGCCAACTACGGCGATCCGGCCTATGTCAGCTGGAAGGACATGCCCTACAAGGAGAAGGTGGAAGAGGCGAAGAAGCTGCTCAAGGAAGCAGGTTTCGGACCCGACCACCCACTGAAGGCACAGCTTCGCTACAACACCAACGACAACCACAAGCGCGTGGCAGTCGCCATCGCCTCGATGTGGAAGCCGCTCGGTGTCCAGATCGAGCTCTACAACACCGAAACCAAGGTGCATTACGACGAAATGCAGCATGGTCAGGTCGAAATCGGCCGCGCCGGCTGGATCGCCGACTACAACGATCCGGACAACTTCCTCGGCCTGCTCGTTTCCGGCGTTTCGATGAACTACGGCCGTTGGAGCAACGCCGATTACGACAAGCTGGTCAAGGAAGCGAACGCCCAGACCGACCTGAAGACGCGCGCGGAAATCTTCAAGAAGGCTGAACAGCTCGCGCTCGACGACAGTGCCGCCATTCCGCTGTACTATTACGTCTCGAAGAACGTCGTCTCGCCGAAGGTCCAGGGCTTCGAAGACAATATTCAGGACATCCACCGTACGCGCTGGCTCTCGATCAAAGAATAAGGAACACCGGCCCTTCCCGCCCGCTGCAGGAAGGGCCGATCCACGACCATGATCAAATATGCACTCCGTCGCCTGCTGTCGACGATCCCCGTCATGTGGATCGCCGTGACACTCAGCTTTTTTGTCTTGCGCCTTGCTCCCGGCGGCCCATTCGATGGCGAGCGGCCATTGCCGCCGGTGATCCTGAAGAACCTCGCGGCTCACTACAATCTCGACAAGCCGCTTATCGACCAATACCTGATCTACATCTACGACGTGTTGAAGGGCGACCTTGGTCCTTCCTTCGCCAATGAAGACTTTACCGTCGGCCAGCAGATCATGATCGGCCTGCCCTACACGTTCACGATTGGTGGCCTCGCCTTCATCCTTGCCATCCTCATCGGTGTGACAGTCGGCTGTCTTGGGGCGCTTTATCAGAATAAGGCGCCTGACTACCTCCTCGGCTTGGTCATTCTCGTCGGCCTGGTTCTTCCGAACTTTCTGATCGCGCCCATCCTACAGCTGATTTTCGGCATCCATCTCGGCTGGCTGCCTGTCGGGGGATGGGGTGACGGCTCGTTCAGGTATCTCGTCATCCCGATCGTCGTGCTGGCATTGCCGCATGCGGGCCGCATCTCACGCATGACCCGCGGCTCGATGATCGAGGTGATGAACCAGAATTACATCCGCACCGCCAAGGCCAAGGGCATCGGTCCGCGGCTGACCGTCATGCGCCACGCGCTGAAGCCTGCCATGATGCCGGTCGTTTCCTATCTCGGCCCGGCGGCGAGCTACCTTCTCACCGGCTCGCTCGTTGTCGAGAGCATCTTCGGATTGCCCGGCATCGGCCGCTATTTTGTCAACGCGGCGCTGAACCGCGACTACGGCATGGTTCTCGGCACGGTCATCTTCTACATGGTCCTGATCGTCTTTCTGAACCTTCTCGTCGACATTGCCTATGCGTGGCTCGATCCGAAAGTGAGAAACCGATGATCCTCAATCCCGCAAAGAGAGAGCTGCTCGCGGCTGAACTTCTGGAGGCTGAAGGGCTTTCGCACAAGAGCCGCTCGCTGACCGGCGATGCTCTGCGTCGTCTTTCCCGCAACAAGGCAGCCGTCGTTGCCATCGTTGTGCTCCTTCTCCTGATCCTGGCCGCATTCCTCGGCCCGTACCTCATTCCGTTCGACTATGAGGAACCGGATTGGGCGGCTTTCCGGATGCCCCCTGATATGGAGAGCGGCCACTATTTCGGAACCGATCCGAACGGCCGCGACCTGCTTGCGCGTGTTCTTTACGGCACCCGCGTCTCGCTCGCCGTCGCCGCGACGGCGACCATCGTGTCCGTGGTAATCGGCGTACTATATGGCGCGATTTCCGGCTACATTGGCGGCAGGCTCGATGCGATCATGATGCGCTTTGTCGATATTATGTATGCCCTGCCCTACATTCTCTTCGTGATCCTGCTGATGGTGGTGTTCGGCCGCAATGTCTACCTGCTGTTTGCAGCAATCGGTGCGCTGGAATGGCTGACGATGGCCCGCATCGTGCGGGGACAAACGCTCTCGATCAAGCAACGCGAATTCATCGAAGCGGCACGCGCGTCCGGCCAGAAGCCGTTCAAGATCATCCTCAAGCACATTATCCCGAACCTCGTCGGGCCGGTGGTGATCTTTGCTGCGCTGACCGTCCCGGAAATCATCGCGACCGAGAGCTTTCTGTCCTACCTTGGCTTCGGCGTTCAGGAACCGCTCACCTCGCTCGGCACGCTGATTGCTGAGGGCACCGACGCCATGGAAAGCATGCCGTGGCTGCTGACCTTCCCGGCCTGCTTCCTCGTTGCCCTGCTGATGAGCCTGCTGTTCATCGGCGATGGCCTGCGCGACGCGTTCGACCCGAAGGATCGATAGAATGCACCCAGAAACAAAAAACGATGCGCTTCTCGAACTGAGAGACTATTCGATCACCTTTGCGACGCCGGATGGCGAGGTGAAGGCCGTCTCCAACATGAGCCTTTCGGTCCGGCGCGGCGAGCGCGTCGCGATCGTCGGTGAATCCGGATCCGGCAAGAGTCAGACCTTCCTCGGTGTTATGGGTCTGCTTGCCAAGAACGGCCGCACCAGCGGCCAGGCACTACTCGAGGGAAGGGACGTGCTGGCGCTGAAGTCACGCGAACTCGACCATGTCCGCGGAAAGGACATGGCTATGGTGTTCCAGGACCCCATGACGGCCCTCAATCCGTCGCTGCGGATTTCCCGACAACTGACGGAACAGCTGGAAGTCCACCGAGGCTTCACGGCGCGGGCAGCCTCTGCCGAGGCCCTGGACATGCTCAAACGTGTCGGCATCCCCGACCCGTCGCGACGCTTCAACCTCTACCCGCACGAGCTTTCGGGCGGCATGCGCCAGCGCATCGTTATCGCCATGGCGCTACTGACCAAACCGAAGCTTCTCATCGCCGACGAGCCGACGACGGCGCTCGACGTGACGATCCAGGCGCAAATCCTTGATCTCTTCAATGACCTGACGGCGGAAATGAACACGGCACTTGTCATGATCACCCATGATTTGGGTGTCGTTGCGGGCCTCGCGGACCGCGTCGCCGTCATGTATGCCGGGCGGATTGTCGAGGAAGCACCGGTCGACGAACTCTTCGAAGTGCCCGCGCATCCCTATACAGCGGCGCTGCACGCCTCCATCCCGCGGCCCGACCAGGACGTCGATCAGCTCGCCGTCATCCCCGGTCGCCCACCCAATCTGCAACACCTGCCAAAGGGCTGTAGCTTCTCGCCGCGCTGTCCCATGGTCCAGAACGATTGCATCGACGTGTCACCGAAGCTCGAGATTCTGGCAGAACGTCATTCCGCAGCCTGCTTCCATCCCTTCCCGCGCCGTGAGGAGGTTTTGAACCATGGCTGAGCGATCCCTTTTGAGAGTCGAGAACCTCACCACCCAGTTCGAGCTGCCGTCGAAGGGCTTCTTCAAGCCGCCGATGCTGTTGACTGCCGTCAGCAATGTCAGCTTCGACCTGAGAGAAGGCCGCACGCTAGGCATCGTCGGCGAGTCGGGTTGCGGCAAGTCGACGCTCGGCCGTTCGATTTTACGTCTCCTCAAGTCGCAGAAAGGCCGCATCCTGTGGCAGGGGCGGAATCTGCTCGACCTATCGGACGAGGAAATGCGTGCGGCCCGCCGCGACATGCAGATCATCTTCCAGGATCCGATCGCCTCACTTAATCCGCGCATGACCGTAGGCGACATCATTGCCGAACCCCTCACCGTCTTCGAGCCGAAGCTTACGAAAGCGGAACGACTGACACGCGTCCGGGAGATCATGGCGGCCGTCGGCCTGGTGCCCGAAATGATCAACCGCTATCCGCACGAATTCTCGGGCGGCCAGGCACAGCGCATCGGCATCGCCCGCGCGGTCGTGACGCGACCGAAGCTGATCATCTGCGACGAGCCCGTCTCGGCGCTCGACGTGTCGATCCAGGGGCAGGTGATCACGCTCTTGCGCAAGCTCCGGAAGGAATTCGGGCTGACGCTGATCTTCATCAGCCACGATCTTTCGGTCGTCCGGCTGATCTCTGACGACGTTCTGGTGCTCTATCTCGGCAAGGTGGTCGAGGCCGGGGATTGCGCCACCGTGTTCGACCGCCCGGCGCATCCCTACACGCAGGCCCTTTTTTCGGCCGCGCCGGTACCCGATCCGAAGCTCGCACGCAACCGGCAGCGCATCCGGCTGCAGGGCGACCCACCCTCGCCGCTCAATCCGCCGCCAGGCTGCGTGTTTTCTCCGCGCTGCTGGAAGGCCACGGATGTTTGCCGCACGGAAATGCCGCCGACCGAACAGGTTCGGCCAGGACAGTCCGCCGCTTGCTACCACATGGACCGCTAAGCCGGTACCAACGAAAATCCCGAACGGCCCGCTGATTGTCCAGCGGGCCGTTCGGCATTTATCCGGCACACCAAAACCGCCACCTGTTAGTTCTTGGCGGGTGTGCTTCGAGCGTATCACTCCTAGCGCACAAGCAAAGGTGCTCGAAGGGGCCTTGAGCGGATCCTATCCGCACCGCTCAAAGCTGATTGGGCAATCAGCGGGCGCCCCAGGTGTCGGTGAGGCGGTAGCCTTCCGGCCAGGGGTCGGAGGGGTCGAGCATGTGCTGGTGCGTGCCGGTGATCCAGGCGCGACCGGAGATTTCCGGCAGGATCGCCGGATGACCGCCGACTTCGGTGGTGCCGAGAATGCGGCCAGTGAAGGTGGAGCCGATCAGCGAAACGGCGGTCAGTCTGTCCTCGAGGGCCAATTGCCCGCGGGCGTGCAGCACCGCCATGCGCGCCGACAGCGCCGTGCCGGTGGGCGAGCGGTCGACCTTGCCGGGCTGAATCGCGACAGCAGCGCCGGCACGGAGGCCTTCCGTTGTGAACTCCACGGGGCCGGCGAAGAGGCAGAAGGAGAAGTGCTTCCAATCCGGGTTCTCGGGGTGATGGAATCCGAGTGCGGCATTGGCCGCGTTGGTGATCCGTACACCGAGCCGCGCAATGTCATGCGCCTCGTCCGGTGACAGGCGGAAGCCCATGGCTGCGGCGTCGACGATAACGAAACTATCGCCGCCATAGGCCGTATCGACGGTCAATGTGCCCAGTCCCTCGACTTCCAGCTTTGCATCCAGCCGTTCTGCGAAGCTCGGCAGGTTCTGGACGAAGATGCGCTCGGCCTTGCCGTTGCGGCACTCGGCGCGCACACGAACCAGGCCACCGGGAGCCTCCAGAGTGATTTCAGTGACCGGCTCCCGCATTGGCAGGATTCCGCTGTCCAGCAACACCGTGGACACGCAGATCGAATTCGAGCCGGACATGGGTGGCGTGTCTTCCGGCTCCATGATGATGAAGGCGGCATCGGCATCGGGATGCTTCGGGGGCACCAACAGGTTGACGTGACGGAAGACGCCGCCGCGCGGTTCGTTCAGCACGAAATTGCGCAGCGTCTGGTCACGGGCGATCCAGCGGCTTTGCTCCCAGATCGTTTCGCCGGGCGGCGGCGTCACGCCGCCGACGATGACATCTCCCACCTCACCTTCGGCATGGGCGGAAATCACATGGATGGTCTTGGTACTGCGCATGATACCTCCTCAGGAAAGCCAATCTGGCAACTGTGCCGGAACACGCCCAGTCAGAGCCGCGGTAACGCAATCGGCAAGACTGCCGAAGCGAACGGCGCGACCGGAAAGGCCGGGGCCGTAGTGGGCATACTTGCCCGAATTCGTCATCAGGGCGCGGGTGCGCGTCGGGAACACCGGCTCGGAAATCGAACACCAGCAGAGATCGGGCAACACCTGTACGCCTGCGTCCTCCAATCTGCTTAGTAAGCCTTCGTTGCGCGCCGCGCTGATGACTTGCCGACCGGCGGTGACGATCACCGTGACATCGGAGTGCCGGATGCGGTCAGCAAGCATATCTGCCAAGGCACGACATTCGCTCAGAGAGGCATGAGGGCTGCCGATGGCGACGAGTTCTACTTCCTCCGGCCCTTCATTGAGAACCGTCCAGGCCGCGGCCATGTCGGCGCGCGAGATGAAGGCGCGATCGGCGCTATCGGGTGCCGCGTCGGTGGCCTCAGGAGTGACGCCCTCCACATGCAGCATGGGTGCTGCGGACGTGGTGCCAAAAGCGGCGCAAAGGGCCTTGAGATCGTCCTGCGAAGGCTGCGCGGGACTGAGACCGCGCAGAAGCGGAATGCGGTCCGGTGCTGCGCGACCGGCGAGATAGCCGATCAGCGGCCAGAAGGCGTCATCGACGTTCTCAGGCAGTTCGACATCGACGATACGCCGCGCCTTGCGGTGCTCGTCGAGATAGACACCAGATAGCGGTGCGCGGGCCGTCAGCGCTATGCAGAGATCGAGGAAGTCGGGGTGCTTTGCCGTCCTCGCCCCGAGGACCGTGTTGGCGAAGATCACCGCGTTAGATTCCGCCCATGCAATGGATTCGCCTGCCTTTGGCGCGCTGTCGAGCAGGTAGGGAGAGCAGGTGAACGTCGGCCGACAGCCCATGCGGACATAGGCATCGGCAAGCCGCGCGGCCGGGTCGCCGAAGGTCGACGGTACGCCCTGCGCTTGCCAATTGGCGCGATCCACGGAAATGGCGTTCATGGTCGTCGGCACGCAAACCAGCGCCCCCATATCCGCCATCCTCTCCGCAAAGGTGAGATTTGCCGGGCTGGCGTAGATACAGCCGTCAATATGGCCCTGCGTGACATCCACGAGCCCATGCGCACCTTGCTGCGCCGCCATGGCGCATATGATGCGCATGGCCTGCTGCACGGCGATACCTTGCCGTCCGTCAAGCATGGCGCGATCGGCTTCGGTGAGGTCGAGCGCAGCGGTCGCCGGAGGAGCCATCGAAATCTCCAGCCCGTCCGCCACAACCGCCGTATCGCGGATCTCAGCCGTCTTCGCGCGGGAGAGCGCCGCAAAGGCTTCCGGCCCGAGCCTCAGGACAGGCAACGGCTTGCCGAACATTTCGGATGCGATTAGCGCGCCGAGCGTCAGCACATCCTCAGCCTCGGAAAAAACCAAGGCTGCCGGTGCACGCCCTGTCAGGACGAGGTCAAGGAGCACGCCGGAACCCGTGCAGGACCCGCGGCTCGACGGCATCATCAGGATGCCGTCCGTCAGGCAGGTCCCGTGAAGCGGGTGGTGCACGTCGATCACGCTGCCGGTCGCCGGATCGACCCCACCCCAGAAGCTCAAGGCCTCCTTGGTGGCGATGACGGGACCTTTGGCGGAGCCTCCGAGAATGCTGCGATCGAGTGCTGATTTTTTCATTTCACGCGAATCCTTGAGCGGAGAGATGACGGTCACCAACGGGGGCGTTGCGAACCAACATCGCGGTTGGCACGCTGTGGGCCTCCATCAGAATCTTTGCGGCGAGAAGAACGCGATGTCGATGGCGGGGTTCTTGCCTGTCAGCAGATCCGCGACGATCCGCGCGGTCCCTGCCGACTGAGTGAGGCCGAGATGGCCGTGACCGAAAGCATAGACAACCCGGTGGCTGTCGCGGGCATGGCCGATGGCGGGCAAGCTGTCGGGCAAGGATGGGCGGAAGCCCATCCACTGAACGCCACCTTGCGGCTTCAGGCCGGGCAGGAAACTCCCGGCCTTCTCCAGCATCGCTTCCGAGCGACGGAAGTTCGGCGCGAGCTTGAGCCCCCCGAGCTCGACGGCACCGCCGATACGGATACCCGTCGATAGCCGGGTAACGACGAAGCCGTGACCGCCGAAGGTAACCTGGGTGCGCAAGTCGAAAGCCTCGGGAGGAAGGGTGGTGTTGTAGCCCCTCTCCGTTTCCAGCGGAATGTTCTCGCCGATGGTGCGGGCTACTTGATGGGAATAGGCGCCTGCCGACAGGACCACGCGCGCGGCACGTCGCGAACCGCCGCCGGTGCTCACAACATCGACGCCGCCCTCTACGGGACGCAACGCCGTTACCTCCGCGCGCTTGATGGTGCCGCCCATGGCGCGGAAGTGGCCCGCCAAGGCAAGGGTATAGAGCTTGGGATCTGCGATGGAGTGCCAGCCCGGCGTGAAGGTGCCATGGGTAAAGCGCGGCGCGAGGCCGGGCTGGATCTCAGCCATGCCGACAGCATCGAGGTGATGGAACTCAACGCCGTGCGCTTCCCGCGCCTTCCAGCCGGGAAGCGATGCGTTCAGCTCCGCTTCGCCCTCGTAAACCTGGAGATTGCCGTCCTTGCGCAGCATGGCTGCGGTGCCGGTCTGCTGCAGAAACGGCTCGAGCTCTGCCTTCGAAAGATCCATCAGCGCGGTTTGCGCCGCTGTGGAATGTGCGACACGGCCCGGCGCACAGGCACGCCAGAACCGGAACATCCAGGGCGCGATCTGCAAGGCATAGGCAGGCGGGACCGACAGTGGACCGAGCGGATCGAGAAGCCACTTCGGCGCTTTCTTCAGAATGCCAGGCGAGGCAAGCGGCAAGATGTCGGTGAAGGCGAAGGCGCCGGCATTGCCTGCCGATGCTCCAGCAGCGGGACCCTCTCGGTCGAGTACGACCACCGAAAGCCCTCTTGCCTGTGCTGCGATCGCCGCCGATAGGCCAACGACCCCCGCGCCGACCACGATGACATCAGGTCCGGCCATCAGCGCACGCTCGCCAGGAACTTCTGCGTTTCAGGATGCTGCGGCGCGCCGAAAATCTGATCGGGCGTACCGATCTCGGTCATAATGCCCTGATGGAAGAAGGCAACACGCTTGGATACGTCCCGAGCAAAGGCCATCTCGTGGGTGACGCAGATCATCGTCATTCCCTCTTCGGCGAGCATCTTCAGTGTGTCCAGCACTTCGCCAACGAACATGGGATCCAGCGCTGACGTCACCTCGTCGAACAACATGTATTCCGGCGACATGGCAAGCGCACGGGCAATCGCCATGCGCTGCTGCTGGCCGCCCGACATGCGGTTCGGATAGACCTCCAGCTTCTCGCCGAGGCCAACATGCGTCAACTGCTTGACGGCAATCTCCTCGGCTTTGTCCTTCGACAGGCCGAGAACCTTGCGGGGCGCCAGCATGACGTTTTCCAGTACGGTCAGATGCGGGAAGGCGTTCCACTGCTGGAAGACGATCCCGACCTTGCGACGAAGCTTGTTGAGGTCGGTGCTCTTGGCATGAACCTCGGTGCCGTCGATTACGACGCGCCCCGAATCGATAGGCTCCAGCCCGTTGATGCAGGTGAGCAGCGTCGACTTGCCCGAACCGGAACCGCCGATGACGGTGACCACTTCGCCTTTTTGGACGATGAGGTCGATGCCTTTCAGAACCTCCAACGGGCCAAAGGATTTGCGAACGTTTTCAATCTCAATCATTGGGGGACCACCGTTTTTCGAGATACCCGCCAATCCGGGCGATGGGGAAGCTGATGATGAAGTAGACGGCGCCGCAGATCATCAAGATGAACAGCGGCTCCTGCAGCCGGGTAACGAGAATCTGCGAGGCGCGCAGCAACTCGATAAGGCCAAGCCAGAGCACCAGCGCGGAATCCTTCATGACGCCGAGCGTCAGACCAATCCAGGACGGCAGCGAAACGCGGGTGGCAAGAGGCGTAACGATATAGCGCATATCCTGCCACCAGGTCATGCCGAGCGAGCGAGCCGCACGACGCGTGGTTGGTGGCACCGAGGAAATGCCGCCGCGCACGATCTCCGTGCAATAGGCGGCGGTATAGAGCGACAGCACCACGCAGGAGGTCGTGAACGGAGGCCAGCCAAGCCGCATGATCGACTGGAGTGCATTGCCAAGCACAAGCTGGATCAACAAAGGCACCGAGCGGAAGACGTCGAGCGCGAAGGTCAGCGGTGCGGACCAGTAGGGCCCGAGTTCGACGCGGATCATTCCGAAAAGGATTCCGAGGAGGGTGCCGGCAGCGACCGAAACGGCTGTGACCGCAAGCGTCATCCCCGCGCCTTGCGCCAGGAAGGCCAGATCACCCCAGGTGAGGGCAGTATTGAACATCTCTCACCTCTCTCAGTAGCGAAACATACGCCAGGCGAGCGCCCGGGTAGCAAGGGTCAGAACCTTGGCGATGACGTAATAGATCACGGCAGCCAAGGCGAAGAATTCAAAGGTGCGGAAGGAGCGCGCATTCAGTTCCTGGGTCACGCCGGCAAGGTCGGTGTTCATGCCGACGGTCACGCCGAGCGACGTCATTAGAACTGCCCAGACCATTTGGTTGGTCGCCGGCAGAAAGGCCACGCGCAGCATCTGTGGCAAGACGATCAGGCGAAAGGTCTGCATCGACGTCATGCCAAGCGAGCGCCCGGCCCGGGTCTGCGTGTCTGGGATCGCCTTCAGTGCGCCGCGAAAATTTTCAGCCAGGTAGCCGCCGTTGTTGAAGGCAATGCCCACCAAGAGCGCGGTCGATGGAGTGAGGTGAATGCCGAAATTGCCAAGGCCAAAATGGGCCATGTAAATCTGGAACAGCGCAGGCGTATTTCGGGCGATCTCGACCCAGGCCATGGTGAAGCCGCCAAGGATGCGGTTGCCGGATAGCCGGAACAAGGTCAGCGCGATCGCGCAAGCCAGTCCGATGACCATGGACAAGAGCGCAATCTGCAGCGTGACCAGCGCACCATCAAGCATCTGCGGCAATGCTTTGAGGGCTTGGTTCCAGTGGAAGGTGTAGTTGAACATGACCGTCTCACCTTTTTGTAAAGCTGCGGCGCGAGGGATCGCCTCGCGCCGCGGGAGAAACGGTCAGATCAGCGGTATACGCCATTGACCGCGAGAGACGGTACCTCGCCGCCGACCCACTTCTTGTAGAGTTCGTCGTAGCGGCCGGTGCGAACCTGCTGGTTGACGAACAGGTTCAGGTAGTTGATGAGGCCGTATTCCTCACGGTTGGTGAAGAGCGCGACGTAGTCGATGTCGAAGGGCGCCTTGCCGACCACTGAGATACCCGCGAACTTGCCGGTCTTGACGTTCGCTTGCGCCACGGTCGAGGTGGAAACGGTGGCATCGAGCTGACCTTGGCTCAGCGCCAGGAATACGTCGGCCTGGGTCTGGTAAGGACGGAACTCGCCGGTACCCCAAGCCTTGACCTGCTGCTCGAGTGCGATCGCTTCATAGGTGCCGGCCGTGGCGCCGACGACCTTGCCCTTCATGTCTTCGAAGGACTTCACGCCCGACTTCTCATTGGCGGTAACAGCCATCTCGAAAGCAAAGTAGGGAACCGTCATGCCGACGGTCTTGGCGCGTTCGAGGGTGTCGGACGTGGAGGCAACGCCCACGTCGACGCGGCCGGACATCAACGCCGGAATACGTTCAGGGAACGGGGTCTCAACGATTTCGGCAGTTACGCCCAGCGCCTTGGCCAGATCGTTGCAGTAGTCCACGTCGAAGCCGATCGGATTGTTGTTCTCGTCGCGCGAACCCATCGGCGGGAAGTCCAACACGACAGCGCAACGCAGCGTGCCCGAACCGATGATATCGTCCAACTTGTCAGCCTTGGCCGGGCTGGTCAGAAGGGTGGTGGCGGCCAGAAGGCCGAAGGCGAGGACCGAGGATTTCATCTTTTTCTCTCTCCCAGAGTTGGATTGTCCATTGGCGGATGAGGCGCACTATTCCCCGTCAGCGCGCGCAAATCAATATCAAAATACATGCAGTATACAAAAAGTATAAGATTATCGATATTCATGTCGACAAAAAAGGGCGGCCAAATCGTGGCCGCCCTTGCTATTTCTATCGGCAGTAGGGATCAGCCGAGAAAATCTTCCGGCAGAAGCTCTTCGGACATGTTCTGGTACGAGACCGGTCGCAGGAAACGCCGGATCGACATCGTGCCGACGCTGGTGGCCCCAAAGTTGGTCGACGCCGGATAGGGCCCGCCATGGACCATGGAATCGACCACCTCGACCCCAGTGGGGAACCCGTTAACCAGCACGCGTCCGGCCTTGCGCTCCAGCACGGGACGCAGGCGGCGCGCGTCAGCAAGATCGCCCGCATCCATATGGATCGTGGCCGTCAACTGGCCTTCGAAGCCGCGCGCAAGCTGCTCCATCTCATCGATTGTCTCCACGCGCACCACGAGACCGAGCGGTCCGAAGACCTCTTCGCCCAGAGCGTGATCGGCGAGGAACTGCGCGCCCGTCGTCTCGAATAGGTTCGGGGCGGCAGAACGGTTGGAGGTTTCGCCGACGAACAGCGGCTTGACCGTATTGCGGGTTGCAAAGCGCGCCTTCCCATCCTGATAGGCCTTCGCGATCCCATCCGTCAGCATCGTCTGCGGCGCCACCTTGCCGAGTGCCTCGACCGTCGCGGCTACGAAGCGATCGGCGTCGGCACTCTCGGTCACTACAGCGATCCCAGGGTTGGTGCAGAACTGACCGGCGCCCATCGTCAGCGACGCCGCCCAGCCCTGGCCGAGCGTCTCGGCACGCGCCCTCAACGCTTCGGGCAGCAGAAACATTGGATTGACAGAACCGAGCTCGCCAAAGAACGGGATCGGTTCCGGTCGCGTGGCGCAGAGATTGAAGAGGGCGCGGCCGCCGGCGAGTGAGCCGGTGAAGCCGACCGCCTTGATCCGTGGGTGCTGCACCAGCGCATGGCCAACTTCGCGGCTGCCGCCCTGGATCAGCGAGAATACGCCCGGATGGACACCCGTCTTGCGGATGGCCACCTCGATGGCCTGCGCGACAATCTCACCGGTCCCTGGATGCGCCGAATGGCCCTTGACGACGACAGGGCAACCTGCCGCCAGCGCGGCCGCGGTATCGCCACCAGCAGTTGAAAAGGCGAGCGGGAAGTTCGAGGCGCCGAAGACGCCAACCGGGCCGATCGGGCGCTGGATGAGCCGGATCTCCGGCCGCGGCGCGGGTTGTCGGTCGGGCAGCGCGGCATCGAGACGGCGATCGAGATATTCGCCCTTTTCAATATGATCGGCGAAAAGCCGTAACTGGCCGGTTGTGCGACCCCGTTCGCCCTGCAGGCGCGCTTCCGGCAGACCGGTTTCCTGGCTACCGATCTCTGTGATCGCCTCGGCGCGAGCCTCGATCTCGTCAGCAATGGCACGCAGGAACGCCGCTCGCTCCGCACGAGTGGAGTAGCCGTAGCTCCAGAATGCATCTTCGGCAGCTTCACATGCGCGATTCACCAGGTCTACCGTGCCGACGGCGAACCGATGCACTGGACCATGCGCCGGCGCGGATGCAAAAGTACCAACTCCGTCGAGCCATTCGCCAGCGACGAGGTGTTTTCCATTGGGAGTGAAGACCATCTGCGATTCCTTTCTTGAGAGCCCGGGGTGCTTTACGCGAAAATCCATCCGCAGGCGAATTGCACGCGTCGGATCTTTGTATACTCTATGTATTTATAACATCAACACTCGATCGCCTTTGGCGGCCGGGCCATCCATGAGAGACACAAGATGAGCGATAACACCACCCTGACCGTCGCGGCACTGCAGGAGCGGGTCGATGCGATCTTCCGCAAGGCCGGCCTCAACGAGATCCAAGCCGGCGCACTCGCTCGCGTGATCGTGGCCGGCGAACGGGATGCCTGCAAATCGCATGGCATCTACCGGATCGAGGGTGCGCTGCGCACCGTGAAGGCGGGCAAGGTGAAGCCGGATGCGGTGCCGGAACTGCTGCTGCAGGAAGGCTCGGCGATTGTGAAGGTCAATGCTAAGGGCGGCTTTGCCAATCCGGCCTTCGAACTCGGCCTGCCGGCACTCGTGGAGCGTGCCGGCTCCTGCGGACTTGCAGCACTCGTCATCAACGACTGCACGCATTTCTCCGCGCTCTGGTCGGAAGCTGAAGGACTGACCGAACAGGGACTTGCCGGCCTGGTCATGTGCCCGAGCTATGCAACCGTTGCACCGACCGGCGGCAACAAACCGCTGCTTGGCACCAACCCCTTCGCCTTTGCCTGGCCGCGCGTCGGCCAGTCGCCCTATGTCTTCGATTTTGCAACCTCGGTCGCCGCACGCGGGGAGATCGAACTGCACCGGCGGGCCGGCAAGCCGTTGCCTGAGGGCTGGGCGATCGATGCCGACGGCAATCCGACGACCGATCCGGAAGCCGCACTGGCCGGCGCCATGCTCCCCTTCGGCGGACACAAGGGGTCAGCCATCGGCACGATGATCGAGCTGCTGGCCGGCATCATGATCGGCGACCTGACAAGCCCCGAGGTGCTCGACTATCTCGGCACGACGACGCTTGCCCCTTTCCACGGCGAGTTGATCATCGCCTTCTCCCCCGAAGCCTTCGCCGCCGGCCGGCCAGGCAATCCATTTGCGCGGGCAGAGACACTGTTCGAGGCGATCGTCGGCCAGGGCGCCCGCCTGCCCTCGCAGCGCCGCTATGTGGCGCGCGCAAAATCCGAAGCCGATGGCATTACGCTCACCGACGCCGAAATCAAGCAGCTCGAGCGGTTGTTCGCACTCGGCTTGGAGGCGGTGGCCTGAGCCACGGCTTCACACTGCCGACGATGCAAAAAGGCCCTCCAAACGGAGTAATGCAGTTCACTTAGTGAGCTGCGGGCAAGTTTGATGGTTCAGGATGGGGATTCGTTTTCCCATCCTGTTTTTGTTTGTGATGTCACGCACCCTTGGACATTCGGCCGAATTATCGGCTCTTTCGCAGGCGATCGACCCGGACTGGATCGCTCAGGCTCTCGCCACGACAGGCAAGGCGAGCATCCGCAAGCGCAAGCTGCCAGCCGAGCAGGTCGTCTGGCTGGTGATTGCGTTGGCCCTTTATCGTCATCAGTCGATCCCGGAGGTGGTGGCCCATCTTGATCTGGTTTTGCCCGATGAGGTCAACGCGGATATTGCCAAGAGCGCGTTGACACAGGCACGGCAGCGCTTGGGTCAGGCACCGTTGGCGCAGTTGTTTGCAATGAGTGCATCATGCTGGGATGAACGCCACCAATCCGGGCGTGCCTGGCGGGGTCTTTGTCGTTATGCCGTGGACGGCAGCACGCTGCGGACGTCCGACAGCCCGGAGAACCGGGCGCATTTTGGAGCGCAGGCCTACGCGTCTGGTGTTGTCGCAAGCTATCCGCAATTGCGGCTGCTGACGCTGACGGCGCTGGCGACGCATCTGGTGCGTGATGCGGTGTTCGGAGCCTATGGCACAAACGAGATGCTCTATGCCAAAAGCCTGCTCGACCGGGTTCCGGACCATTCGCTGACGGTCTTCGACAAGGGCTTCTTCAGTGCCAGCCTTCTCTTGCAATTGCAGACGAAGGGACATGAGCGTCACTGGCTGATTCCGGCCAAAGCCAACAGCACATGGGAACGACTGGATCCGCACCCCACCGATTATCGGGTGCGCATGAAGGTCTCGCCCCAGGCGCGGCAGGCAGAACCGGACTTGCCGGCCTTCTGGGAGGTCAGGGCCATCGAGACGACCACCAGCCATGGCAAAAAGCGCATATTGTTGACATCGCTGATGGACAGACAAACTTATCCGGCAAGCGAAATCGGTCCATCAGTATGAAGAGCGATGGCGCATCGAGACAAGTTATCGCGAACTCAAGCAGGAGCTTCTCGGTAGCGAACTGACCCTGCGAAGCGGCACGCCGGAGACTGTCTATCAGGAGGTCTGGGGCGCGTTGCTGGCCTACAATCTGGTGCGGCTCGAAATGGCAGAGGTCGCGACCGAAGCCCAAGTCGAGCCAACCCGACTAAGCTTTATCACAGCCCTGCATTACCTGCGTCACGAATGGGGATGGATGGCGATCGAAGCACCCGGCAAAATCCCCGCCCACCTCACCAGATTGAGAAACAGATTGGCAGACTTGCTGCTGACAGAAAAACGGGGGCGATCATGCCCCGTGTCGTCAAAAAACTGCCTGCCAGATACCCGATAAGAGCCGTAAGCAAACCTAAGTGAACTGCAGTACTGCGTAAGCGGGGCCTTTCAGTTTAGAGCCTTTGAAATCAGGCCTTGTATTTCTCAACAGCACCGGAAAGCTTGCTCCATTCAGCATACCAGGTGTTGAAGAGCTTGAGTTGCGCCTCGACGTAGCCACGCTGGCTGTCCGTCAGGACGTCGGTTTCGTTGAAGTGCAGTGTGTATTCCTTGTCTCCCTTCAGCACCATCATGTGTTTGAAGAACAGCACGAGGTCCGGACCTTCGTCAAACGAGGAGAGAACGGCAAGCGCTTGCTCGAGCTCCAGCGCCCGCTGGCGGGCATCGGCATTGCCGGCAGCGGCGGCTTTGGCGAGGTTGCAGAGATGCAGCACTTCCTTCGGCAGGACGTTGCCGATGCCAGTGATGGCACCCGTCGCACCGCAGTTTACGGAGCCGTGGAAGACGGCCGTGTCGACGCCGATCATCAACGAAACGCCATCATCTCGGCTGGTGATGTTTTCTGCGGCATAACGCATGTCAGCGGCGCCGCCGAATTCCTTGAAGCCGACGAGGTTCGGATGCTCGGCACGCAGCGCGAAAAACAGATCCGCGCGCGTGGCGAAGCCATAGTAAGGGCTGTTGTAGATGACCGCCGGAAGATCAGGCGCAGCCGACAGGATCGCCTTGAAATGCGCCTTCTGGGCCGCAATCACCGAGCCACGCGACAGGACGCGTGGGATGACCATCAGGCCCTGCGCCCCAACCTTCTGGGCATGGGCCGCGTGCGCAACAGCAGAGGCGCTGTTGACGGCGCCGGTACCAACGATGACCGGGATGCCGGCCTTTACCAGGCGCTCGACGCCTTCCATGCGCTGCGCGTCGGTCAGGAGCGGCCAGTCACCCATGGAGCCGCAGTAAACGACGGCCGACATACCCTGCGCAATCAGCTCTTGTCCCTTGCGGACGAGGGCATCGAAGTCGGGGGTACGATCCTCCTTGCAGGGGGTCATCAGAGCCGGAATCACACCGGAGAAAATCTTGGCCTTCATTGCGAAACTCCTGTTGCCTGGCGGACGGACAGGGATCGACGCGCCACTGGCGCCGGTCCCCGCGTCTTCGAGAGCCGTTATAGCACTTGCATATTATTTGTCGACAAAAATTATGCAGCCTGTCAAAGGGTGATATCCAGCTTTCCGCCGCGGGCAAAAAGCTTCTGTATTTGCTGTACGATCTGCTCGGCATGGATCGTTGCCAAGCGATCGGCGGCTTCGCTGTCGCGCGCGGCGATGACGGCGATAATGTCCTCATGCTCATCAACAAAACGCTGTGGCAGGCGATCCTCATAGGATTGGTAGTAGAGCCGCAGGATGCGCCGCCCCTCATCGAGAAGGCGATTGAAGAGGCCGGTGAAATAGGCGTTGCGTCCGGCCTCGGCGATGGCCGAATGGAAGGCGGCGTTGGTGGCAATCATCGCCAAAGCATCCTGCGCCGCCACGGCGGCGGCGAAGTCGGCCTGATGCGCGCGGATCACCTGCAAATCCTCGGCGCGGTGATACTGGGCGGCCAGGCGTGTGGTCACGCGATACATTAGTACCAAGGCATCGAAGAAGGTGTGCATGTTGAGGAAATCAATGCTCGAGACCATGGTCGAACGATTGGGCAGCGTGTCGATCAGCCCTTCGCCCGCCAGTCGCACCAGCGCCTCACGGATCGGCGTGCGCGACATCTTGAACCGCTCGGCCAGTTGCACCTCATCGATCGGGCTGCCGGGCGGCAAAACCAAGTCAAGGATCTCATCACGCAAGAGGTCGTAGACCATCTTGACGCCGGAGCCGCGCTTGCGTTCGGGAGTGGAATTCGTGTCGGTATCAGTCATCCTAGAATCCTCTTGTCGACAAAAGGAATACTTTTTCTCGCGCGCGGGATCAATAGCGCCGGCAACCCCGGCGAGTGAATGGGCACGACGTCACGGGAAATAGACAAAAGGGGCCGCGGCACCCATTGACAACGTGATAGACTGCCAGCGACGCTTTCGTTGGTGCCAGCCTTGCGTTTCGGCTGGATAGTCTGATTTAAGTGCTCATTTATCGCCCTAGTTTAGCATCGCAGGACGCCCACTCAGGCGAACCATGTGTCGCGGAGTAGAGACAGGATGCGGATCAGTACGATCACCAACTGGGCATACGCCGTCACGGTTATGCTCACCATTCTCTCAGGCAGAGCGTTCATTTTGTCCGCCCATAGCGCCGTTCGCGAACGAACCGCGGTCGAGACCCGCCGGCAGCTCGACGAGCTTGTTGATGAGCTGGCCGTAGCAGCCGAACAGACCACCGAAGACGCTCGTTTGTTCGTGATGCGAGGAGAGGAGCGCCATCTTCAGGCATTTCGCAGCGCTGAAGGAGAGGAACGCGCTCGCGAACACGCAATCAAGGGCTTGAAGTCGACCGACCTGTCGCCACAGGAGCTCGTTGCGCTACGCCGGCTGGAAAGTGATGCGGAAGCACTGGACCAGATCGAGGAAAAAGCGATTGCCGACTACGCAAACGGCAATCGCGACGGTGCGCGGCAAACCCTTTTTGGACCGGAGCACGAACGCTTGCAGACCGACCTCCTCGCCAGTGTTCAGCATTTTATCGATCTTGTCGCGACCCGCGCCGACGGCGAGTTCGCTGGCGCAAGAGCGCGAACCGATCTCTGGGATACCATAGCCAAGTCCATGTTAGGGCTGACCGCCGCCGTCTTCATCGGCGTCCTGTATTTTGTCTTGAAGCGTCGGGTGGCAACGCCACTGCTCCGAATGACCGGGATCGTCAATCGACTGGCGAAACAGGATTACGACGTCGAGGTGCTTCCCGACAGTCGCCGCGACGAAATCGGCGAGATGAACGAGGCGATCCAGATCTTCCGAGACAATGGCCTGGAACGAGAGCGCCTGGATGCCGAGCGGCGGCGTGACCAGAAGACGAAGGATCACATCCTTCACTTGATGCATCGGCTTCAGGCCTGCCAGCAGCAGGAAGAACTTGCCGAGGTCGTTTCCCTTTTCGCGCCCCAGATCTTTCCGCACCTCGCCGGACACTTGTACCTCATGAACGGCGGTCGGTCGGCACTGACCTCCGCCAGCCGTTGGCTTCAGCCCAGCCGGTCGCACGACGTGTTGGCGCCGGCGGAATGCTGGGGATTGAGACGCGGCAGACCCCATGTCAGCGACCATTCTCGCGACGATGTACCCTGCCAGCATCTGGAGGAGGGGGACGATGCGTGCATCTGCATACCGCTGTCCGCCCACGGCGATACGGTCGGGCTCCTCTATTTCGAGGGAACGGATGGCGGCAAGGCCATGGTGACTGCAAGGCTCTACATCGAAATCATCGCGGAGAATATCGGACTGGCGATCGCTAATCTGCAGCTTAGAGACCGACTGACACATCTTGCCATAAGAGATCCCCTCACAAGTCTTCTGAACCGCCGCTCGCTGGACGACGAAATGAACCGGCTACGCCGAGACACCGTGGATCGCCCGACGGCCTGCTTGATGGTCGACATCGATCACTTCAAGCGCTTCAATGACGAGTTCGGACACGATGCCGGCGATCATGTGATGCGGCAGGTCGCGACACTCATGGCCGACACGGCCGGCAAGTCAGGTTCGGTCTACCGCTTCGGCGGCGAGGAGTTCACGATTGTTCTGCCCGAGGCAACGGGGAGGTCTGCCATCGATATTGCAGAGAAGCTTCGTAGCGCAGTCGAGGCCGCGCCCGTCACCTATCAGGGGCGGCCGCTGGGGACTGTGACCGTGTCAATCGGGATTGCCTCGACGGAAGATGGCAAGCCGGCCGCCACTCTGCTGCAAAGAGCAGACGCTGCCCTGCTTCGGGCGAAATCGGAGGGCAGAAACATTACTCTCGTCGACGGGTCCGACGGATCACCCAATCACCGCCTTGCCGGGTAGGCCTTCACGGCGTCCGCTGCGGCAAGCACACACCTCCGCCTTCCACTGAAGGCGGCACCGCTGCTGCAAGCCCGATGCCAGAGCGCAAGACCTTGAGGCCGACTCAGCCTGCGATACTGCTTGCCCGGCGCGCCAGATTTCAGGTGTAACCAATTTCCTCGTTACTGAAATCATCGCGAAACCGCGCCCTCCCACATCGCGAACCTCAACGAGCCTGTCGCCGCCGTCATAAAAAGGGGACGTTCAGCGGGTGCTTGGAGCGCGAGTGTCTCCTAATGAAACCATCCGCTGCAGCGCGGCGGACATTAAGTCGGCAGTTCGTCGCCAAGCTTCGCGCCCGTCCGAAAGGCGCTGCTATAGCGATCGGTATGGGATCTCGGATGGCCTTGAAGCTTCAATGGTCAAGTGCTTAGTGGCGATCGAAGCTGCCTGGAGAATTCGCTCCTTCTGCAGGCTGGGGCCGATGACCAGGGTATCAATCCCAATGTTCGTCCGTCCCTGGCTATCTTGACCCAGATCGAGGTCGACCTCGAAGTACGGCACCAGCATCGTTACCGTCCCACGGACTTTTACAGACGGATGGTCAAGCGGCACAAACTTCGAAATGATGCGCCATTCGCATTCCTCGCGAAAGGACGGATCCTTAAAGGCACATGCCAGTTGCTGGTAGCGGGTGACGATCTGGTTTGCAAACTCCTCGACCCGCTCATCGTCCAACGTGGTGGTGGCATCGATCGTCGTCAAAGAATGAACTATGAATTCCTTAGCGAGTGCTGCTTTTTGGCTTTGCTCATAGATGCACTTAATCAGGCGGAAACCCGACCTATTCGCAATCCTTTGCAGGTCACCGACAACAAACCCCAGGCATACACCCCCTCCGGCACCATAGCCCCTCCACTGGCTCAGGAGGTCATCGTCCTCCGCAAACGACGCTGTGTAGACATATCCCTGCTTGAAGTAATCAACGAGAGAGGCAACCCGAAGCAATATGGCCTGATGTCCTGAGGATGCGTTTTTTGCGCGGGCTTCCGCTTCTGTCCTTAGATAGCCGAGGCCGTAGGCGAACTCCTCTGAATCATTCAGATAATGGATATTTGTCGCCCATATCACTTTCGAGCCGACAATACCCAGAAACCCTTGAAGCGTTGTGTAGTGGAAAAGCCGCGGCCGCCTTGTCGCACTAACCCTGCCGGGCGATGTCGGCAAAAGGGACAGGTGATTATCAATCAGGTTTGGCATCGGTCGAGCTCCGTTGGGGGCAGAACCACTCTACTCGTCCCGGGTCGGAATGTGCGTCCGCCTCTTATCGGCGAAGCGACCTGGTTTAATTTTCCCGATCAACATGTGGCGATCCCGACATTCCCAGACAGGATTGCTTGCCCATACCGAGGAACCGCCTTCCGGCATTTCACTTACCTGTTGTAAAGGATACTCTACTCTAAGAGACTATCGTCCCACAACCAGGACAAGAAACATTCGTTGAATGCTGTCAGGCTTGCCGAGATTGTAAGGGAGAAGTGTGTACGGAACTTCCAGACCCTTTTCGTGACTGCAAAATTTCCTATGTCGGCACTGCCGTTGCAGGGCGTTGCTGGTGGGCCTCCTCAGTTCGGCAGTCGTGCGCCAATTGCCAGAAAACGACATTGCCGATCGAGATCCAGTCCGAGGTGAATCTCGATAGCATCACCTTTGTCAGAAGCAATGATCGACTTGCGACGGTAATCGGGAACACAAATGCCACCCCGAGGGGAGGGCAGAGGCGCTACGTATCAACACGAAATCGAGGTCTCTTGGCAATGCTGCCGGCCGGTCGACTTCCCAACTATCAGCCCCGGGGGAAACTCCGGAAGGCTGAAGGCAGTCGAGGCTGCCCGAATCGCGCCGCAGATCTAGGGCGGTGGTGGTGCCGCGTCGCCCTCGCCACCGGCTCCAAACAGCTCAACGACCCATTGGCTGGATGGATGATGACGGCAAAACGTCAGCAAGGCGATCGAGATCGGGACGCCGATGAATGCACCGAATATTCCCCAAAGGTAACCCCAGGCGAATACGGAAAACAGCACGATGACGGGCGAAAGGGACAGCGCGTTGCCCGAGACACGTGGCTCGATGTAGCTGCCGATCGTAAATTGTATGAGATTCAGTCCCAGGAAGATCGCCAGTACCGACTGCCAGCTGTCGAACTGAATGAGGGCAAACATCGTGGGGAACAGCGTTGCTACCAGCGGTCCAATAAACGGGATATAGTTCAGGGCGAATGCTATGGCACCCCATTCCTCGGCGAGGGGCAGACCGACCGCGCGTGCGAAAAGCCATACAAGCAGCCCGGTTGCGATGCTCATCACCGTCCTGATAGCCATATAGCGTCGAAGTTTCTGCGCCGTTTGGCGGCGGCCGTCCAGGAGGAGTTTTCTCGCGACCTGACTTCGCATTCCGGCAATCCTGCGCTCGAAATCCTCGACCTCCATTATTCCAAGCAGAACGTATGTCAGTGCGATCAGCCAGAAGCTGAAGGCGCTGTTGACGCGGCTGCTGACGGTCTGAACGGCGCGCAGGATGGAAGCCGTTGAGAAGCTGTCGGCCGAAAGCACCGCAACGACGATGCCGTGGTCCTCAAGCCATAGACGGATTTCCTCGTAATGCTGCTGGAAGCGCGACGCGTCGGCAATGACCCACCGCCCCACCTGCCCGAAGGACCAGGCCACGATCCATGCGAAAACCACGAAGGCCATCACGACGACGAACAGGCTAACGAGGAGCGCGACATATCGCGGAACAATCCTCTGCATGCGCCGCTGCATAGGCCACAGAAGAGCAATCACCAGGAGGGCAAATGTCAACGGAGCAAGAACGGTCTTTGCCATAGAGAGCATGGCAACGAGGAGAAGCACCGCAATCAGAACCGGGGTTGCAGGAACCGTTCTCCGTGCCAGCATCGTTTCCTCGTCGCCTAGAGTGTATTCTTGAAGATCCGTCCATCCTTGATGACGACACTCAGCTTCCATTGCGGATTTCAATCGTCCTAAGGTAATCAAGCGGATTGCCGTCCCAGACTAGCATATCGGCGAACGCGCCTTCTTCGATGACGCCGAGTTTTCCGGCATACGGCGTGCGCAGGCTTGAAAGCTCGAGAAGATCCGCATTGCCCGACGTCGCCATGCACAATGCCTCGGTATTGGTGTACCAGTTGGCCAGATGGGTCAGAATGGTGTTCTGGCGGGGCGTCAACGCGGGAGAGAACAGTCGCTTCAATTCTCCCACATCATCGGCATTGGCAGCGCTTCCCATCCTTGCCCAATCGGAACATGGCGTCCTCCGAACCAGCGGCCCCTGGAATACAACCAGGAACGTAGCACTGTATATGAGCGGAATCTACTACTTGACCGTTTATAAATCTCCGTGCCCGATCTCAATCGGCTTGACCAGCAGGCGGTCGATCTCGCTGATCATAGGTACCGATCAGCGCCGGATTCATCACGCACTAGGCCAGGCCGACAATCAAGTTCACTCGCTTGTTTCCGATGTCAGAATGTGATGGTCTGGCCAGACGCAAATCCGAGCTTTCGTCGCAAGCGTTCACCTTCACAGGAATGGTTGCATGCGCAAACTGGCTGCTGTTCTCTGCATCGATGTCGCCAGTTACAGCTCGTCTCTCACGGTGATCTCCCGCGCGACGTCCTTCAGCATGAAGGCTCAGAGCGCGCGAGCGATCGCGCAGCAGCTGAATGTAGCCTATGTGCTCGAAGGCAAGGTACGCAAGGCAGGTGAACGAATCCGCCTTTCCGCGCAGTTGGTCGACGGGACAAACGATGCGACCGTCTGGGCCGAGCGCTTCGACCGGGATATCAAGGACGTCCTGGCGCTGCAGTCAGACCTCGCAAAGGCCGTCGTTGAGGCGCTCCGGCTTCGCCTGCTGCCCGCAGAACGCCAGGCGCTCGAGCGTTATGCCCCGACCGACCCCGAGGCGTACAAGCTGTTTCTTCTGGCACGGCAATACAATATCACGGGATCGGAGCGGCACTTGCCGCTGATCATCCGGCTCTGCCGCCGCGTGACCGACTTGGAACCGGGCAACGCGCGTGCCTGGGCACTTCTTGGCGAAACGCTCAATCGCCTCAGGCGCAGCATCGGTGGCACCGAGACGGGCGAAGCGGAAATCGACCGCGCCCTCGAACTCGATGCCGGCCTCGCCAGCGCCCACGCCGGAAAGGCGCTGCTGTTTCTATACAGGGGACAGTTTGAGGAGGCGGAGCGCCAATGTGCGATCGCCCTGCAACTCGAGCCGGACGACTACGCCGCCAATCTGGCCGCTGGGCGGACCTTTGTCATGCAGCGCCGGTTCAACGACGCCATTCGCTATTTTGAGCGGGCTGCGGCGCTGGCGCCCGCAGACTACAACGCCGCCGCGATGGTCATCCAATGCTACCAGGGCGAGGGCGACGAGCAGGCGGCGCTTGACGCCTGTCGCCGTGCGCTAGTGCGCATCGAGCGCATCGTCGCTGCTGAACCCGACCATAGCGGCGCAATCGGGCATGGGGCCGGTATCCTTGCGCTCCTCGGCGATCGCGAGCGAGCCCGCGAATGGGCGTCACGCGCCAGCCTCCTTGAGCCCGACAACATTCAGCTCCAGTCAAATCTTGCTTGTGCATGGGCAATAAGTGGTGATGCCGCATCGGCGCTGGATGCACTCGAGCGCATTGCGCCGAAGATGAGCCCTGAATTGCTAGTGTGGATGGAAAACGACAACGACTTGGACAGCTTGCGTTCACTGCCGCGTTTCGCTCAAATCATACTTGCAGCAAGATCTCGCTTCCGGGATGGGACTTGGCCGGACTGCGCCCCCTAACGTAAACGCATTTGGTCGCAAGCATCGTTGACTTTGGGGACTCCGCCGCTGGAGAGCGGAGCCCGGCAGCGCGATCGGGGATGATGTCGCTGGCCCTCACCTTTGCCAGATCGAGTTAACTTCGCCATCATCCATGCGCAGCGCCGGACGGTCATCCAGCGGGCAGCGGGTAACGCCGGCTTCCTGCGGAAACTTGCCCAGACCGCCAGGAAGCGGGACTTATGCCTGCGGGAATAGGTCTGAAACGTTGGGCAGAGGGAGGCATGGCTCTTGTGGCTTTTTGATCTCTTGTCAAAGCAAAAGGTCCGCCTCCAAAGAGACGGACCAATTTCAGCCTAGTCGATGTTGCCTGTCGCGACCTATTACTTCTGCGACACGATTAGCCTGCGTGGCAAAATTTAAGAATATCCTAATGCAGGGTCGCCTTATGACGAAAATCGCCGTCTGCTGACGGGCACGCCGTGGTGGTGACAGTGATAAAGGTCTCCTATGGGACCGGCGCGCATGGCGCGCTCCCCTGAAATTCGTTTCGGATCCAACTTGTGTAAAGTAGCCTGTCGATTACGCTTCGGTCATCCGTGGATGACTTACTATCAATGTCGAAGCAGAAGGTTGTCTCCTTCAAACCGCGCGGCAATCGATGTCTAGTGACCGGGCTCGTTTCCTCTTGCGTCTTCCGGGTCTCGACGCGCGAAACCAGAGCTAAAGGCGGCGCGTCGTAAAAAGACAAATAAATGTCGTCTATTAGATATCACGAAATTAAATGAAAGTTAAGGTGCGGCGTAACGAAATAAAACGCGCGCAAATCGCGCCGGGAACGCATCAAATGACTCCGTCCGAATACAGGGCGGCGCTTGCTGTCACTGGGCTGACAGCAAGCGTCGCCGCAGAGCTTTTTGGCGTCGATGAACTCACGAGCCGCCGGTGGGCGTCGGGTGAACAGCCGGTGCCCCGTGCGGTCGCACTCAGCCTGTGGCTGATAGCATCTTATGGCGTTTCCATAGCCCAAGCACGAGTTCTCTCAGAAAGTCCGAGGTTACCAAAATCGGCTTGAACGCTCACGTGCGGAATTCTCGGTGAGCGCCCTTAATAGCTGCAGGAGCGGCCGTTACTGGGTCTGAATCCATCCGCGCAGGCTGGGTTTAGCGGATAATCTCTGTTGATATGCTGCAGTAAAACCCTGATGACCACGGTTTGCAGGCGTTGTGCAGGCCGAAATGATGGTAGAAAGACCGATCAGCGCTCCAGCCGCTAGAAATGCCAGAAATCGGTTTATCTATGCGTCTCCTTGAGAGGTGATTTCCTACCCTGAGCGCGCAATCTATCACGCCCTCCCAAGTGCACGGGAGGTCATCATGCAGGTTCCGAGGCAATCCGCCCCCGCATTCCGAAATCATCCCGCCCCCCAGGCTCAATCTGCCCATTGCCGAATGCGTTGCCTTGAGGACTCCCGAAATGGGGTTCTCTCGGCATCAAGCGCAGGAGCGATGATCATCATGGTGCCTGATCTGGTTTAGCCTACTCCAGATGTTCTTGGCCGCTGCGATTGCGTTTTGACGGACCTTCACGCCGTTCGGGACTTGATCGCAACCTCGATAGTGGGCACGAGTACGTGGCATTGAGGCGGGCAAGACGGAACAGGAAGTCGTCGATTTTTGGCCGGTGGCTTGAGAACCCAGCCAAGGCATTTCAATCGAATGCTACACCGCCTCGACGTGAATCGAACCGCAGAGCTGCCGTGGAGCAGTGCGGGAACAAAACTGCAGGCCTACAGATGCACTCTGCACTTCATGCAGTTGACAGGCCGGGACGTTTCTTTCATCTGGAGCGCCAGATCAGGAGCCTTCTCACATGACCGTTACCGTACGCCCCGCGACGCCTTTAGACGCGGCAACGATCCTGCGATTCGTCCGCGAATTGGCCGACTATGAAAAGGCGATCCACGAGGTCGAGGCGACCGAGGAGAGCACACGCGCGGCGATCTTCGGCGACGGTTCTGTCACGCATGCGCTGATCTGCGAACGCGAAGGCCAAGCGATCGGCATGGCGGTCTATTTCTTCAGCTATTCGACTTGGCAGGCGAAGAACGGCCTTTATCTGGAAGATCTCTACGTAACACCGGACGCGCGCGGCTCGGGGGCCGGCAAGGCACTGCTGCGGCGTCTTGCACAGATCGCGCTAGAGAAGAGCTGCGGCCGCTTTGAATGGAGTGTGCTCGACTGGAACGAATCTTCGATCCGTGTCTATGAGGCGATCGGCGCGGAGCCGCAGAAGGAATGGATCCGCTATCGGATGGCGGGAGAGACGCTGGCGGCGTTTGCCCGCGGCTAGAATTCTCTATTTTTCTTTGCCTCAGCGCTCTGCTTCTAATGGCTACGTCTAGTATAATTTGGCTTGTCGGAACCAAGGGGAGCCTTTGATCGTGCATATCGCCAAGCTATCAAGCAGAGGGATAAAAGCAGAGAAAGGCGCATTTGCTACCGATAAAATATAGCTTTGCGTACACGGCAGACTTATGTGGTTTGCCTGCCCGTTCGGGTTAAATGCTCTATTTGGATAGTGCTACTAGCGTACCGAACCGCTATGGTCGTTGATTACCTGAACGTCCGTTCTTGACGCAAGCGGAAAATGTCTCCGTCCGATCCATAATTCCGTAAAATCGCTTGGGAAGGGTGGCTTCGTAGAGGCAATCCCTTCGATCAAGTAACGCCCAACCTCTTCCAAGGCGAGCCACACTGGTCGGATGGTCGGATGGTCGAAAGGCGTGGCTGGCAGTAAAGTCCTTCCTCTGCATTGCCGCAGCCGAGGACGGCGAAGTCTGCCGGAACATTGATCCCCAGCCGCGTAAATTCCTCGATACGGTCATCTGCCGTGAAGTCGTGAAGTCGGAATCGAGCACGACGGATGCGCCAGGATCGCCAGCGCATCTGGGTCTGGTTATTTTGGTTGGTTGGGAAGATTTGGTTGCGGGGGCAGGATTTGAACCTGCGGCCTTCAGGTTATGAGCCTGACGAGCTACCGGGCTGCTCCACCCCGCGCCAAGGGGACGTTGTCCCCGGAAGTATACGCTCTGCGTTATGGTGTTCAAAGCGGAAAGGACCGCTTTGGGCGGCCCTTTGTTTTCGGCTTGGGCCGTTTGTTGTGATGAGAAGATTGTATGTTGCGTTTAGCAGACCTGGCAGCGACCGACTCTCCCGCGTCTTAAGACGAAGTACCATAGGCGCTGGGGCGTTTCACGGCCGTGTTCGGAATGGGAACGGGTGCAGCCGCCCCGCCATGACCACCAGGTCAGCGAAGCGCAACAATTGAGAAGCTGGCAGAGGTCTTGCGACCTCTTTTTTCCGGGCGAACATTTGATGTTCGCCGGGTGAACACGTCTTAACATCACCTTGAGCGGACAAGCGCCTTGCGCTTGCCGGGGTCGGGACGAATGCTTTGCATTCGCCCTGTGATGAGCATGGTCAATGAGAACGATCAAGCCAATCGAGCTATTAGTACCGGTAAGCTTCACACATTGCTGCGCTTCCACACCCGGCCTATCAACGTGGTCGTCTTCCACGGCTCTGATAGGGAATACTCGTTTTCAGGTTGGTTTCCCGCTTAGATGCCTTCAGCGGTTATCCATTCCATATGTAGCTACCCTGCTATGCCCTTGGCAGGACAACAGGTCCACCAGAGATATGTCCATCCCGGTCCTCTCGTACTAGGGACAGATCCTGTCAATATTCCTACACCCACGGCAGATAGGGACCGAACTGTCTCACGACGTTCTGAACCCAGCTCACGTACCGCTTTAATTGGCGAACAGCCAAACCCTTGGGACCTGCTCCAGCCCCAGGATGCGATGAGCCGACATCGAGGTGCCAAACAACCCCGTCGATATGGACTCTTGGGGGTCATCAGCCTGTTATCCCCGGCGTACCTTTTATCCGTTGAGCGATGGCCCTTCCACGCGGGACCACCGGATCACTATGACCGACTTTCGTCTCTGCTCGACTTGTCAGTCTCGCAGTCAGGCGGGCTTATGCCATTGCACTCGACGACCGATTTCCGACCGGTCTGAGCCCACCATCGCGCGCCTCCGTTACTCTTTCGGAGGCGACCGCCCCAGTCAAACTACCCACCATACACTGTCCCGGATCCGGATAACGGACCGCGGTTAGACATCCATGACGATAAGGGTGGTATTTCAAGGATGGCTCCACGGAAACTGGCGTCCCCGCTTCAAAGCCTACCACCTATCCTACACATGCCGACACGAATGCCAGTGTAAAGCTATAGTAAAGGTGCACGGGGTCTTTCCGTCTGACCGCAGGAACCCCGCATCTTCACGGGGAATTCAATTTCACTGAGTCTATGTTGGAGACAGCGGGGAAGTCGTTACGCCATTCGTGCAGGTCGGAACTTACCCGACAAGGAATTTCGCTACCTTAGGACCGTTATAGTTACGGCCGCCGTTTACTGGGGCTTCGATTCAAAGCTTGCACCTCTCCTCTTAACCTTCCAGCACCGGGCAGGCGTCAGACCCTATACGTCGTCTTGCGACTTCGCAGAGCCCTGTGTTTTTGATAAACAGTCGCTACCCCCTGGTCTGTGCCACCCCACCATACTTGCGTATCATGGGGTCACGCTTCTTCCGAAGTTACGCGTGCAATTTGCCGAGTTCCTTCAACATAGTTCTCTCAAGCGCCTTGGTATACTCTACCTGACCACCTGTGTCGGTTTCGGGTACGGTCTATACGGTGGAGCTATTTCCTGGAACCGCGTCCCTGCCCAGACAATCCAATAAGTCTGAACAAGTTGAGCAATCCGTCACTACCACCAGGCCCACGAATATTAACGTGGTTCCCATCGACTACGCATTTCTGCCTCGCCTTAGGGGCCGGCTAACCCTGCTCAGCTTAACTTTAAGCAGGAACCCTTGGTCTTTCGGCGAGAGGGTCTCTCACCCTCTTTATCGTTACTCATGTCAACATTCGCACTTCCGATACCTCCAGGACCCCTCACAGGTATCCCTTCACAGGCTTACGGAACGCTCCGCTACCACGTGTATTGCTACACATCCTCAGCTTCGGTGCATGGCTTCAGCCCCGTTACATTTTCGGCGCAAAGACCCTTATTTAGACCAGTGAGCTGTTACGCTTTCTTTAAATGATGGCTGCTTCTAAGCCAACATCCTGGTTGTTTTGGGATCCTCACATCCTTTCCCACTTAGCCATGACTTGGGGACCTTAGCTGGAGGTTAGGGTTGTTGCCCTTTTCACGACGGACGTTAGCACCCGCCGTGTGTCTGCCGACTAGTACTCCCCGGTATTCGGAGTTTGGTTAGGATCAGTAAGACGGTGAGTCCCCATAGCCCATCCAGTGCTCTACCCCCGGGGGTATTCGGTCGACGCTCTACCTAAATAGATTTCGCGGAGAACCAGCTATTTCCGAGTTTGATTGGCCTTTCACCCCTAGCCACAAGTCATCCCAATCTATTGCAACAGATGCGGGTTCGGTCCTCCAGTTGGTGTTACCCAACCTTCAACCTGCTCATGGCTAGATCACTCGGTTTCGGGTCTAATGCAACAAACTAAATCGCCCTATTCAGACTCGCTTTCGCTTCGCCTACACCTACCGGCTTAAGCTTGCTTGTTACACTAAGTCGTTGACCCATTATACAAAAGGTACGCCGTCACCCTTGCGGGCTCCGACTGTTTGTAGGCATCCGGTTTCAGGTTCTATTTCACTCCCCTTGTCGGGGTGCTTTTCACCTTTCCCTCACGGTACTTGTTCGCTATCGGTCATGCACGAGTACTTAGGCTTGGAGAGTGGTCTCCCCATGTTCAGACAGGATTTCTCGTGTCCCGCCCTACTCTAGGACAATCAAAGCATCTACGCGTACGGGGCTGTCACCCGCTACGGCCAAACTTTCCAGATCATTCCGCTTTAACTTTGATTGCCACTGGCCTGGTCCGCGTTCGCTCGCCACTACTTGCGGAGTCTCGGTTGATGTCCTTTCCTGCAGGTACTTAGATGTTTCAGTTCCCTGCGTTCGCTTCTTACACCCTATTTTATTCAGGTGCAGATACCTTATCACAATGCTTAGAAACCACTCGGGTTCTAACGCCGGACAACCGCGACGCGCTACCGCGCTGTACAGGAACTTCCCATACAGGACGTTAGTCCGTCGGCGACCGTTCGCCGTAACGTTGGATCATA